>NZ_CP080525.1:3330000-3337500 GCF_024746815.1 Mesorhizobium sp. AR07 | reverse complement strand
CCGAAACCGACACTGGTGGTCTGGTAGAGTATACCAAGGCGCTTGAGAGAACTATGCTGAAGGAACTCGGCAAATTGCACGCGTAACTTCGGAAGAAGCGTGACCCTTTTCCACGCAAGTGGAGGAGGGTGGCACAGACCAGGGGGTAGCGACTGTTTATCAAAAACACAGGGCTCTGCGAAGTCGCAAGACGACGTATAGGGTCTGACGCCTGCCCGGTGCTGGAAGGTTAAGAGGAGGGGTGCAAGCTCTGAATCGAAGCCCCAGTAAACGGCGGCCGTAACTATAACGGTCCTAAGGTAGCGAAATTCCTTGTCGGGTAAGTTCCGACCTGCACGAATGGCGTAACGACTTCCCCGCTGTCTCCAGCATAGACTCAGTGAAATTGAATTCCCCGTGAAGATGCGGGGTTCCTGCGGTTAGACGGAAAGACCCCGTGCACCTTTACTATAGCTTTACATTGGCATTCGTAGTGGCATGTGTAGGATAGGTGGTAGGCTTTGAAACCTGGGCGCCAGCTCAGGTGGAGCCACCCTTGAAATACCACCCTTATTACTATGGATGTCTAACCGCGGCCCGTTATCCGGGTCCGGGACAATGTATGGTGGGTAGTTTGACTGGGGCGGTCGCCTCCTAAAGAGTAACGGAGGCGCGCGATGGTGGGCTCAGAACGGTCGGAAATCGTTCGCTGAGTGCAATGGCATAAGCCTGCCTGACTGCGAGACTGACAAGTCGAGCAGAGACGAAAGTCGGTCATAGTGATCCGGTGGTCCCGCGTGGAAGGGCCATCGCTCAACGAATAAAAGGTACGCCGGGGATAACAGGCTGATGACCCCCAAGAGTCCATATCGACGGGGTTGTTTGGCACCTCGATGTCGACTCATCGCATCCTGGGGCTGGAGCAGGTCCCAAGGGTATGGCTGTTCGCCATTTAAAGCGGTACGTGAGTTGGGTTCAGAACGTCGTGAGACAGTTCGGTCCCTATCTGCCGTGGGTGTAGGAATATTGAAAGGATCTGTCCCTAGTACGAGAGGACCGGGATGGACGGATCTCTGGTGGACCTGTTGTGGCGCCAGCCGCATAGCAGGGTAGCTATATCCGGACGGGATAACCGCTGAAGGCATCTAAGCGGGAAACCCACCTTAAAACGAGTATTCCCTGAGAACCGTGGAAGACGACCACGTTGATAGGCCGGGTGTGGAAGAGCGGCAACGCTTGAAGCTTACCGGTACTAATAGTTCGATCGGCTTGATCGTTCTCATTCCTTATGCCCATCTCGGCGCAATCCAGAGGATTGTCGCCAGAAGTCAGATGGTCTGACCAGCACTCACGCTTGTTTCGCCCTTCGGGCGGAGCTACGTGGGTGCGGCGCATCAGCGCCGACGGTCGGTCGACCTTGCGAAGCTTCGCTTCGAAGGGCGCCAGGACCAAAAGAACTGTAAAGGCACACAAAGACCAGCGAACAGCTCCGAGAGAGCGCAGATAGGTAACCCCTACTCGCTACTCCCTCATCGCTATTCGCTCAAAAGCTTCTCGAACAACGTGCGTTTTGCCGACCTGGTGGTTATGGCGGAGCGGCTGCACCCGATCCCATTCCGAACTCGGCCGTGAAACGCTCCAGCGCTGATGGTACTTCGTCTCAAGACGCGGGAGAGTAGGTCGCTGCCAGGTCTGCCAAACGCACGTTGATCTCACATCCAAAATCGGATGGAGAGTAATCTTCTCTTTATGAACAGGCCCGCCAACGGGAGCCCGGGCCGCAATCGCGGCCCTTTCATTTGGTAGGCCATCTACCTATCTGTCTATCTGTAGGCCATCCTCTTGTAGGCTTGGGCTTACGTCCAAGGTTGACGCGGGGTGGAGCAGCCCGGTAGCTCGTCAGGCTCATAACCTGAAGGTCACAGGTTCAAATCCTGTCCCCGCAACCAACCTTCCAAAACCAACCCCAAATGCCCGCCTGGCAATCCGCCGGCGGGCTTTTTGCTTTTAAAAGCCGAGCCCAGGGTTTGCGCCTCGATCCAGCCGAGAATCATGCTCAATTCTCCGTGCAGTGTAGCGTCGATTTCACCACGCTTCGGCCCCGAATGGCCTCGGCCGCCTCCACCCGATCGTCCTGCCTGTTGAGCGTTTCTGTCAGCCGCCTGCTGTCCGTCCCTCCGCTCCGGGGCGGGACCCAATGTCGTCAGGCGGCTTCCTCATGGCGCGTGGGGCGGATCAGTACCTCCGCCGAAATGCCGAGCTTGTCGTGTAGTTGGCGAATCATATCGATCGACAGGCTGCGCTTGCGGTTCATCACCTCGGCGACGCGGCCTCTGGCCCCGATGAAAGGTTCGAGATCCTTTCGCGTCAAACCCTGTTGCTCCATTCTGAAGCGGATCGCCTCGATAGGGTCGGGCGGGTCCATCGGATAGTGCCTGGTCTCATAAACGTCGATCAGGGTCGCAAGCACGTCGAGCCGATCACCTTCTGGCGTGCCACTCTTGGCACCCCACAGCCGCTCGACTTCGGTGAGCGCTTCTTCGTAATCTGCCTCCGAGCGGATCGGCTTCAGCTCAGCCGTCATGTTCAACCTCCGTCACGTCGATCCTGTCGTAAGCCTTGTGGGTGCCGATCCACTTGATCCAGAGGATGCTCTTCTCGAAGTCGACCGCCACCACCAAGCGATAGTCATTACCCTTGACGTTGAAGACGATCCGCTCGCCACTAACGATGCTGGCCGTGGCATACGACGGTCAACGCCTGGTCGGGCCGCTAGGTCACAGACTTCGCGCGTCCGGGGCGGCAATTCCTGTTTCGTGCCATACGAGACAACGGCTTTCTCCCCTTGCCATCAAGAATGGGATGGATTTCCTGCCATATCGGCTCCATCCGATCTATATATCGTGTGAGATCGATGCAGGTGAAGATGGACCACGACATCATATTGAAGGCGCTAGCGCATCCGTTTCGACGGGATGTTCTGGCGTGGCTGAAGGAGCCCGAACAGCACTTCGCTGAGCAGGCGCATCCGCTCGAGATGGGCGTCTGTGCCAGTCAGTTCGAACGTCGCGGCCGGGCGCAGTCAAGCGTCTCGGCCCATCTGGCGACACTGGCGTCGGCCGACCTCGTTACGACGCGGCGGGTCGGTCAATGGGTGTTCTACAAGCGCAACGAAGAAACCATCGCCGCCTTTCAGGCCGTCTTATCCGGTCTTTGACGATCTTCCCATCCATTCCTCCCCTCCCCCAATGCATGAAAGGCATTTCTCATGGCTAATCTCTTTGATCCTCTGCGGGCCGGTGACCTGGCGCTTGCGAACCGCATCGTCATGGCGCCGCTGACGCGCAATCGCTCACCGAATGCGGTGCCCGGCGATCTCGCGATCACCTATTATAGTCAGCGCGCCACGGCTGGGCTAATCGTGACGGAGGCCACCGCCATCAGCCACCAGGGCCAGGGTTATGCCGATGTGCCCG
This sequence comes from Mesorhizobium sp. AR07, assembly GCF_024746815.1. Classification (GTDB taxonomy): domain Bacteria; phylum Pseudomonadota; class Alphaproteobacteria; order Rhizobiales; family Rhizobiaceae; genus Mesorhizobium. Next base: position 3,334,045 of record NZ_CP080525.1, on the reverse strand, counting down.
GACTCTACGGGGCGGATCAACTTGCCGGTTGGAAGCGTGTCACGGACGCCGTTCATAAAGCCGGCGGCAAGATCGTGGTCCAGCTATGGCATGTCGGGCGCATCTCGCATGATACGTTGCAGCCCGGGGGCGGCAAGCCGGTGGCGCCGTCAGCGATAAGGGCAAAATCCAAGACTTTTCTGGTCAAGCCGGATGGCAACGGCGAGTTCGTCGAGACCTCTGAGCCGCGCGCGCTCGATGCGTCCGAACTCCCCGGCATCGTCGATGATTTTCGCCGCGCCGCCAAGGCGGCGATCGAGGAGGCGGGTTTCGACGGCGTCGAGATCCATGGTGCCAATGGATATCTCGTGGACCAGTTCCTGCGCTTGGGCACCAACCATCGCACCGACAATTATGGCGGTTCCATCGAGAACCGGACGCGATTCCTGTTCGAGGTGGTCGATGCGGTAACGTCTGCTGTCGGCGCCGGCAGGACCGGGATCAGACTTTCGCCGGTGACACCCGCCAACGACGCGTCGGATGCCGATCCGCAGCCGCTTTTCAACCATGTGGTGGCGGGCCTGGGCAGCCGCGGCCTGGCCTATATCCATATCGTCGAAGGAGCGACCGGCGGCGCACGCGACTTCCGGCAAGGAGATAAACCATTCGACTATGCGGAACTCAAAGCCATCTATCACAAGGCCGGCGGAGACGGCGCCTGGCTGGTGAACAACGGCTACGACAAGGAATTGGCCGAAAAGGCCGTTGCTGACGGCTACGCGGACCTCGTCGCGTTCGGCAAGCTTTTCATCGCCAATCCGGACCTCGTCAGCCGGTTGAAGCGCAATGCCGAACTGAACGATCCGGACAAGGCAACGTTCTATGGCGGCGGTGCCAGGGGCTACACGGACTATCCGACCGCAGCCTAGGAGCGGCAGAATCCCATTGCGAGGTCAAGCAAGACTACGGCTCCAACAACAGCCCGTCGTCATCGACCATTCGGTCACCGCTTCGATCTCGAAGGCGACCGCATCCACCTAGGCTCCGGCTGCGTGGGCACTGCCCCGCAACCTCTTCGGCCACTGGAGCAGTTCACCGTTTCACGGAAACGGCGAACTGCTCCAGCTCTTTGTTTTGACGCAATTCCCCAGGGAAAGCGCTACGCGCTTTTCCCGGGAAAACCGTTTCACACTTTTCCTGGAATTGCTCTAAAGCGCGTCGCGTTTGAATGGATTCAGGCGACGCGCTTCAGGTCTTTGTTTTCATGCGTGTCGTTCTCCCGAAACCGGGGCCACTCTTAGCAAAGTCAAAACTGGCTAATCTCCATGCATCGCGTGAATTCGAAGAAGGCTGACGCCAGCCGGTTTGGTTGGCGCTTCGATGATCACCGCCTTATACGATGGCCATGCGATCGAGAATCTGGTCGGCGATGGGGATGGCCGACGTCGCGGCCGGGGAGGGCGCATTGCATACATGCAGCATCCGTTCCGTCTGCTCGAACAGGAAATCATGGACCATGGTGCCGTCGCGGTTCACTGCCTGTGCGCGGATGCCTGCCTCATAGGGCAGCAGGTCGCCGATTTCGAGGCTCGGACAGTATTTACGGCACTGCGCCAGATAGCCCGGTTTCCACAACGAGTTGCGTAGTTCGGAGACGGCGGATCCGCGGTTCTGCAGTACGGTTTTCCAAAAGCCCGGAAATGCAAGATAGTCGAGAAGATCGGCGAGATTGACCTTCAGCTTCGAATAGGTCTCGCGGCCAAGTCCTATCACTGCATTGGGGCCGACGGTCACGCTGCCGTCGATCATCCGCGTCAGATGAATGCCGAGGAATGGAAGCTCGGGATCGGGAATGGGATAGATGAGATGGCGGACGATGTCGTTTTTCGCCGCCGGCAAGCGGTAATATTCGCCGCGGAACGGAACGATGCGGTGCTTGATCGAAAGACCCGCCAATGTCGCCAGCCGATCGGATTGGAGACCGCCGCAGACAATCAGCTTTTGCGCGCGCCAGCTTTGGCCGGCGGACGAGACCGTGACGGCTGCGCCCGCTTCCGCGATGCCCGTCACTTTCGTGCCGAGGACAATTGCGCCGCCCAATCGTTCGATCGTTCCGCCCATGGCCTGGCAGACCTTGCGGTAGTCGACGATTCCGGTGGACGGTACCAGAAGCGCACCGAGGCCGGCAACATTCGGCTCGCGCTCTGCAAGCTCGTCCGCGCTTAACCGTTCGACCTCTATGTTGTTGGCGACCGAGCGCTCGAAAAGCGCATGCATCCGCGTCATTTCCCGCGGGTTCGTGGCGACGAGGAGCTTTCCGCAGATTTCGAAGGGAATGCTGTTGGCCGTGCAGAAATCCTTGGTCGCTTGCGCGCCCTTGCGGCATAGCTCCGCCTTCAGGCTGCCTGGCGGATAATAGATGCCGGCATGGATGACGCCGCTATTGTGCCCGGTCTGGTGCAAGCCGAGGGCGCTTTCCTTTTCGATGAGCACAAGGCTGCAGCCCGGTCGGCGTTCGATGAGCCGCATGGCGGTTGCCAGCCCGACAATGCCGCCGCCAATCACGCAATAATCGTAGAGCATTCTGCAGGTCCGTTTCGATCGTTCGGGATCAGGCGGCTGGCGCCGCATGCTCGGCATAGCCGAAATAGGCGTCCTCGAGCGCGCTGCCGTCGGCCAGTTCTCCAGCTTCGCCATGCAACACTACATGACCGTTGCGGAAAACGTAGACGCGGGATGCGAGGTCGAGCACCCGGGCCGTCGACTGCTCGACGACGAGGAGCGTCAGTCCGCCCTTGTTGAGAGCGCGCAGACTTTCGTAGACTTGGCCGATGACCAGCGGTGCAAGGCCAAGCGACGGCTCATCGATCATCATCAGAGCCGGGCGCTGCAGGATAGCCCGGGCGATCGCCAGCTGCTGCTGTTCGCCACCTGAAAGGTGGCCAGCGACGCCCTTGAGGCGGGCACGCAGAATTGGAAACGTCTCGAGCACGTGATCCGCCGCGACGCCCTGCCGGTTCTTGCGGATCATGGCGGCGATAGCGAGGTTCTCCTGCACGGTCAACGTGCGGAAGATGTGCCGTCCCTCCGGCACCAGCACCAGTCCGCGCCTGCACAATTGTTCCGGTTGCTGTCCGCCGATGGACGTTCCGTTATGGGCGGGGACGCTGCGCCGTTGGATGTCGAAACCAGCGTTCGCGGCATGGTGGCGGCGATCGCCGCGTGCCGTGGAGAGCGTGGCATTGTCTTTGTCGACTATCGGAACGCAGTGGTCGCCTGGTGACGACGTAACCATCACAAACCAAAGAATCGCAGGCGACTCGGAGGCATCCAAGTAGTCTTGCCAAGGGGCCGCGGAAAGCGGACTGAGGTACGCCGTTGCCCCCGCCAATTTGCGGGCCGTGTCCAAAAGAACGCCGTCCAGAACATCGCGTCCAAGCGCACGTGGCCGCGCCGCCATCGCCCCACAGGCGGAAGAACAGCAGCTTTTCGAGATCGCTGGTCTCCTTGAGATGAAGCGTACAGAGCTCGATGCAGACGACGTGGGCCTCGGGTTCGGACGGGATGATGTGCCGTGTCAGCTTGAGCGCGTTGATTGCCGCGTGGCACCCCATGAAGCCAATGGGCGTGCGCTCGACGGTGGTCGCCAAATCGCATCGGGCGATGATCTCCTGATCGATGCCTGGGCAGAGAAACCAGTGCATGTCGTGACGATCAAATGGGTGACACGCCTTTTGTCTTCACCCTGGAGGAGGCGCTCCACGGCTTGCTGGGCCAGCACGGTTTGTCGCGGCCTGTCGACTTTTCCACAGCGGGGCACCGAGCGGGTCGAGATCATGGCCGGGCTGCGGATTGTTGGTTACCGGCGCGCCGTCAGCATTGCGTTCGCCGTCGAGAGCGAACGAGTGCTGATTTTGGGCATCTTTTACGCTGGCCGCAACATCACGCCGGAATTGCTTGAAGAACGGCTCTGAATGCCGCTCGGGTGCGGGTGGCGCCTCTGTAGCCGCCTAAGCGCGACAAGCGATTTTCGGGTCGACGGGACACTTGCTGCCAAGGCGGCGAC
>NZ_CP080525.1:0-3327500 GCF_024746815.1 Mesorhizobium sp. AR07 | reverse complement strand
TGTCGCTTCTCCGAGCAATCGAAGGGATTGTCCGTTGCGCAATCCGCAAGGATTGTCGCTTCGTCCCTCGGGAAGGAATGGTGTCGAGTAGAGATGAAGGCGTCCAATAAAAAGTCATTCGAAAAAAGATTGTGCGGCGAACCTGATGGTTCTCCGCCTGTTCTGTTTGACATCGTAAAGAGAAGATTTGTTCGAACTTCATGGCTGAAAAGCTGTGATTTGTCGCGGGAGACGCTCAATCTCCCGCATATGATGGGCTTGCCTAACCGCACCCTCGAACCGATCTCGAGAAGCTGGTCTTTTTGTGCCAATTCCATCAAGTCGGATCCCGCACAGGATTTGATTTAGGCGACAATCCCTTCGGGGTTGCGCGGACGCTAATCCCGTAAGGGTTTGGCTGAAGCGACAATCCTTCGGATTGCGCAGGTGGGTATTGGCAATGAGAACGATCAAGTGTCTTAAGGGCAATTGGTGGATGCCTTGGCATGCACAGGCGATGAAGGACGTGATACGCTGCGATAAGCTACGGGGAGGTGCGAATACCCTTTGATCCGTAGATTTCCGAATGGGGAAACCCACCTAAGGTGCTTGGAAAATCAGAGCAGCCAGAGGGTCGACAAGACCAACTTGCTGCTGTGGTTTCCAAGTATCTGAAATAGGTAACTTACCCTGAATACATAGGGGTAAAGTGGCGAACGCGGGGAACTGAAACATCTAAGTACCCGTAGGAAAGGACATCAACCGAGACTCCGGAAGTAGCGGCGAGCGAACCCGGACCAGGCCAGTGGCGATGATGAGACAAGCGGAACCTTCTGGAAAGTAGGGCCATAGTGGGTGACAGCCCCGTACGCGTAATGCAAATCATCGTCCTCGAGTAAGGCGGGACACGTGAAATCCTGTCTGAAATTGGGGGGACCACCCTCCAAGCCTAAGTACTCGTGCATGACCGATAGCGAACTAGTACCGTGAGGGAAAGGTGAAAAGCACCCCGACAAGGGGAGTGAAAGAGTACCTGAAACCGATTGCCTACAAACAGTGGAAGCCCAAGGTTCGTCCTGGGTGACCACGTACCTTTTGTATAATGGGTCAGCGACTTAGTGTGACGAGCAAGCTTAAACCGCTAGGTGTAGGCGCAGCGAAAGCGAGTCTGAACAGGGCGTTCAGTTCGTCGCATTAGACCCGAAACCGAGTGATCTAGCCATGAGCAGGTTGAAGGTAAGGTAACACTTACTGGAGGACCGAACCCATAACTGTTGCAATAGTTCGGGATGACTTGTGGCTAGGGGTGAAAGGCCAATCAAACTCGGAAATAGCTGGTTCTCCGCGAAATCTATTTAGGTAGAGCGTCGACCGAATACCCCAGGGGGTAGAGCACTGGATGGGCTAGGGGTCCTCACCGGATTACCAAACCTAACCAAACTCCGAATACCTGGGAGTACTAGTCGGCAGACACACGGCGGGTGCTAACGTCCGTCGTGAAAAGGGAAACAACCCTGACCTACAGCTAAGGTCCCCAAGTTATGGCTAAGTGGGAAAGGATGTGAGGATCCCAAAACAACCAGGATGTTGGCTTAGAAGCAGCCATCATTTAAAGAAAGCGTAACAGCTCACTGGTCTAAATAAGGGTCTTTGCGCCGAAAATGTAACGGGGCTAAAGCCATACACCGAAGCTTAGGGTTTGATCCGCAAGGGTCAAGCGGTAGCGGAGCGTTCTGTAAGCTGATGAAGCCATACCCGTGAGGGGTGGTGGAGGTATCAGAAGTGCGAATGCTGACATGAGTAACGTAAGGGGAGTGAGAGACTCCCCCGCCGAAAGACCAAGGGTTCCTGCTTAAAGCTAATCTGAGCAGGGTTAGCCGGCCCCTAAGACGAGGCGGAAACGCGTAGTCGATGGGAACCACGTTAATATTCGTGGGCTTGGAGGTAGTGACGGATCATTGAGGTAGTCCAATCTTATCGGATTGAACGGGCTGCTGCGTGGTTCCAGGAAATAGCTCCTCCTTATAAACCGTACCCGAAACCGACACTGGTGGTCTGGTAGAGTATACCAAGGCGCTTGAGAGAACTATGCTGAAGGAACTCGGCAAATTGCACGCGTAACTTCGGAAGAAGCGTGACCCTTTTCCACGCAAGTGGAGGAGGGTGGCACAGACCAGGGGGTAGCGACTGTTTATCAAAAACACAGGGCTCTGCGAAGTCGCAAGACGACGTATAGGGTCTGACGCCTGCCCGGTGCTGGAAGGTTAAGAGGAGGGGTGCAAGCTCTGAATCGAAGCCCCAGTAAACGGCGGCCGTAACTATAACGGTCCTAAGGTAGCGAAATTCCTTGTCGGGTAAGTTCCGACCTGCACGAATGGCGTAACGACTTCCCCGCTGTCTCCAGCATAGACTCAGTGAAATTGAATTCCCCGTGAAGATGCGGGGTTCCTGCGGTTAGACGGAAAGACCCCGTGCACCTTTACTATAGCTTTACATTGGCATTCGTAGTGGCATGTGTAGGATAGGTGGTAGGCTTTGAAACCTGGGCGCCAGCTCAGGTGGAGCCACCCTTGAAATACCACCCTTATTACTATGGATGTCTAACCGCGGCCCGTTATCCGGGTCCGGGACAATGTATGGTGGGTAGTTTGACTGGGGCGGTCGCCTCCTAAAGAGTAACGGAGGCGCGCGATGGTGGGCTCAGAACGGTCGGAAATCGTTCGCTGAGTGCAATGGCATAAGCCTGCCTGACTGCGAGACTGACAAGTCGAGCAGAGACGAAAGTCGGTCATAGTGATCCGGTGGTCCCGCGTGGAAGGGCCATCGCTCAACGAATAAAAGGTACGCCGGGGATAACAGGCTGATGACCCCCAAGAGTCCATATCGACGGGGTTGTTTGGCACCTCGATGTCGACTCATCGCATCCTGGGGCTGGAGCAGGTCCCAAGGGTATGGCTGTTCGCCATTTAAAGCGGTACGTGAGTTGGGTTCAGAACGTCGTGAGACAGTTCGGTCCCTATCTGCCGTGGGTGTAGGAATATTGAAAGGATCTGTCCCTAGTACGAGAGGACCGGGATGGACGGATCTCTGGTGGACCTGTTGTGGCGCCAGCCGCATAGCAGGGTAGCTATATCCGGACGGGATAACCGCTGAAGGCATCTAAGCGGGAAACCCACCTTAAAACGAGTATTCCCTGAGAACCGTGGAAGACGACCACGTTGATAGGCCGGGTGTGGAAGAGCGGCAACGCTTGAAGCTTACCGGTACTAATAGTTCGATCGGCTTGATCGTTCTCATTCCTTATGCCCATCTCGGCGCAATCCAGAGGATTGTCGCCAGAAGTCAGATGGTCTGACCAGCACTCACGCTTGTTTCGCCCTTCGGGCGGAGCTACGTGGGTGCGGCGCATCAGCGCCGACGGTCGGTCGACCTTGCGAAGCTTCGCTTCGAAGGGCGCCAGGACCAAAAGAACTGTAAAGGCACACAAAGACCAGCGAACAGCTCCGAGAGAGCGCAGATAGGTAACCCCTACTCGCTACTCCCTCATCGCTATTCGCTCAAAAGCTTCTCGAACAACGTGCGTTTTGCCGACCTGGTGGTTATGGCGGAGCGGCTGCACCCGATCCCATTCCGAACTCGGCCGTGAAACGCTCCAGCGCTGATGGTACTTCGTCTCAAGACGCGGGAGAGTAGGTCGCTGCCAGGTCTGCCAAACGCACGTTGATCTCACATCCAAAATCGGATGGAGAGTAATCTTCTCTTTATGAACAGGCCCGCCAACGGGAGCCCGGGCCGCAATCGCGGCCCTTTCATTTGGTAGGCCATCTACCTATCTGTCTATCTGTAGGCCATCCTCTTGTAGGCTTGGGCTTACGTCCAAGGTTGACGCGGGGTGGAGCAGCCCGGTAGCTCGTCAGGCTCATAACCTGAAGGTCACAGGTTCAAATCCTGTCCCCGCAACCAGTTTCGTCATAATACCCTTACCGTCCCGGTCTAACCGGGGCGGTTTTTGCGTTTGTGGATTCGGAAACGCCAACGTCGCGCCAAGACGGTAACCATTCGGCCAGGGCCGCGGTGGCTACGATTTCGGGCGACAGTTTTCTGCGGTGGGTTTCAGCGGTGCGTGGCCCGCAGCCCTGCGCTCGTCTACGATATGCCGAAGGTTGTCGATGCCGCCTTCGGTGAAGACGACGATAGGTTCGCTCAATTCGGATGCGGGATAGTCGTCGTAGGCGCTCAGGCAACCGTGTTCCGAGAACATCTCGATCGAGCAATCGCGCAAAAAATCTTCGTCCTCTTCGAACATCTCAGCCACATATTTGAGGGTGTAAAGAGCGGAGTTGCGATTTCCCATCTGACGGCCTCACGATCCGGTTTGCATGTGAGCTAAGTAATGAAAGGCACTGATCAGGCAGCTGCTGCGACCGTCAAAGAGCTCCAATTCTAGGGAAGAAAATCCTCGAGCAGTGTCATTGGCGTGTCTGCGATGAAGGAGAGAACATCGGCCTGGCAGGCCTGGGGATCGACGTCGTTGAAATTTGCGAGGTGGTGATCAGCGTCGCCACGAAGGCGGCCCCCTTGGGCTCATGGCGTCGGCCGCGTAAACAGGGCGCGAAACAGCTCCTCCGAGCGTCTAAGACCCTCATCCGTCAACACCAAGGATTTTGCCTTGTTGACTGGATCGGCGATCAGCCCCTTCCGGTGAAGTCGATCCGTCACGTCTCAGGCAAAGCCCTTCCAGGCGCACCGTTCATCGTGCAGCGTCAACCAAAGCAGCGCCAAGACCGCATCGTCGATCTTGTCGGTGTCGATCTCCATCGCTGCAGTTTAACACAGACTGTGCCCGACGCAGCCCAGACCGAATCTATACTCTGGGCTCTCGAACTTCGAATGCAACCGAGGCGAAGGCTGGGCGGTCTACAGGCAGCCCTCTGATTTACTTGCAGAAACGACGACCGCTGCAGTGACGGAAGAAGCTTGTGGAACCAAGCTATCAGCAGGGCATCTAGTTTGGCTGGTGTTCCTGGAAGCTTTTCGAACAGATGCATCCCGTCCGCGATGGACGACGCTGATCGATGCAAAGACAGGGTCCGGCGGCAGAGCGTCAGGGTCTACACGGCCGCTTGCCGGGATCTGGTTGATATCCCGCGACTTTACGCACGCTCCACGACGACCTCGCGGCGGCGGTTGCCGCGCGTGACGCTGTGAGGTCGATCAATGGTCGATAAGCTCCAAGAGAAATGGTGGAAGGCGCCGCCTGAGTTCGCTCAGATGGTCGAGCGCAACCAAAGGGAGTTCAAGGCGCAATTCGGGAGCTTCGAGGACGCGGAGATCGATATCTTTTGGCTGGGCACATCGGAGAATGGCAAATTCCTGGCGTTCCAGTTCTATCGGCCGGAAGGCTCAATTCATCGGTTCGCACTGCCAAGCAGCCGGGTGTCACAGTTTGTCACCCAGCTCGCCGGCACGACTGACGAGATGAACGACCGGCAAGTAGCTGCGGCGCTCGCTAAGGCGGAACCGAAAGGGCAGGCCTAATGGCCTGGCTCGCCTTCGCCCTGTCAGTTCCTAGTGGAAATCAACACCATGCCGGCAGTCACCTTGCGGTGCTATGGGAGCGCGCCGGCATCGCAGTGGCCAGCTCGGCCGACTTCCTTCGCGGGACAGGTTCGGGTTATGCCACCGGAATATCGGATGGCAGGGTCGCGGCGATCGACAAGCTGGACGGCTTCGTCAAAGAGATGGGCCGCGCGCCGGCATCGCGACTGATCGATTATTGCGTCGCTGGATTGACCACGGCGCAGATCGCGATGAAGCACGGCGCGTCCGATCGGGAAATGGCGCCAGTGCTGCACCATGATCTGCGCGCATGTGCAGAGAACTTCAATTTTCTGACGGGTAATCGACGTTGACTTTCAACGCGAAACCCCATAGTGATTTGCCACTCGCAGAACTGCGCCGGAAACCCGCCAAATCAACTGGCGGGGTTTTGTTGGCGATAGCGGTCAACTCGCGTTCGCTCGAAAATCGCCACCCCAACTCCGGAAGAAATTTTACCCAGCGATCGGCTGATTTGCTGCCACCATCTCAGTCGTTGGCTGGCTGCTCTCGCTGATAGAGATGATTCCGTGCTTGAAAAAGACGGTGCTGGTCTCGCGGCCGGGCGCTCCCACCTCTGCCGAAACGACTAGGAGCTCAAAGTGACCTTTGGAACTGAGCTGATCCACAAGGCTTACCAATCGTGCTTCTTCGCTCTGGCCGCGATGCTGTTTTCCGTCAATCGTGGTCACAATAAAATCAGTCACACTGACCTCCTCCACTCAATTTGGGCTTCAATCAGACAGCGAAGTCACAGGCTCAACTGACGGCCCAGATCGCGGAGTCTTGCTCTCTTCGGCTATTACCAGCAGCGCTTCAAGGGTGACTGCAATTCCCGACATCAGCGCTGAAATATCGGTGTTGCCGCCGGGCAATGCGAGTTCTGTCGCCCTGATTTGCATGCTGGTGCTGAGTTCCTTCAATTTCTGGCGTAGATCGTCGTCCATGATATTCCTCCGGTGGCTGGAGAACTAACGCTGCGATTAGCGACCAGTTCCTTCGATGCAAAGGGCGCCCAGTCCGACGGGCGCCCCTATGGCTGAAGCAGGGCAGCACCATATTGCGCCCACAACTGCTCGCAGTCTTTCGCCCTCAGGCTTGGCGTTCCCGGTTCACCATAGAAGACCATCGCCGCGCGGACGTCATATCCAAGCACCGATGCATTGGCGACAAACTGGATGGCGTTCCCGAGGCGAATGGCGCCGAGCTTGGCTTCCGTTTTGTTGGTGAGATCAAGCACCCCAAGAACTTCGGCGTCGTTATTCCTGGCAGCCAACACCGCGCCTACAGCCGCAAGCATATAAGTCTCCGCTAATTGTCTTAACTCGGAGGAGCGGACTTGTTCCTCACCGCGACTAGCCGACCTGTATGCGCTCAAACCGCAAAGGTGCCAAATGCCGAGGAAACCCCATCCTCGCTCTGCCGAGGCCGAGGCCTATCGCAAGCTCTACCGCGACCCCCGCTGGTGCGGACCTCATGGCATTCGACGCCAAACCCTACGCCGCGACCTGTGGACGTGCCAACGCTGCGGATGCCTGGTTATCGAGGGCAACCGCCACCATCCGCAGGCAGCGGTCGTCAACCACAAGCTCAAGCACAAGGGCGACGAGGCGCTGTTCTTCGACCTCGCCAACACCGAGACCGTTTGCAAGACCGACCACGACACCCTGATCCAGCGCGAGGAAGCGCGGGGCTATGTCATCGGTGCGGACATAGACGGCAGGCCCGTTGATCCGAACCACCCATGGAATGCGAGATGACGAGGCCACTACAAGGCGAGGATAACAGGTCAAGCACTATTCGGTCGTTTCATGGTGAACCCCGACCCGAAATTTTTCGACCATGGGCATGGGTAGGGGGTCAAAAAGTCGCCAACCTGCCCGCCCGGTACCCGCGTCCCCCCTTCGTTCGCACCGAGATGAAATTTGAGTAGGGGGGATGATCGGTGATTTTCCCCGTGAGGCCTTGGCATGCAAGGGATTGAAGGCGGAAACGGCACGCCGGATGAACCGGACTGGGCTTCGCTCTACGCCGACGAGTTCGATATCGCGGCGGCGCACGAAGAATGGGGCATCGTTGTCCGCGAGTTGCGCGATGCGGTCACGCTGTCAGTCGCCAATGGCCACGCCGTGCGCCGCCTCGTCGAATATCGCGTCCAGTTCGAACGGGCATCGCGCCACGTCGCGGAATATGGTCCGATTCTGGAGCCCACCAGCAAGAAGGCGAAGGTCGGACAGTGGAATCCCTACTGGTCGGTGATGCGGCAGGCAGGCGAAGCGATCCGAGCGCTCGAAGCAGAGCTTGGCCTGGCGCCGGTGCAACGCGACAAAGGTGCAACGTGGCAAAAAGACCCCCAGGGCCGCCGACGCGTACCTCAAACCAGTTTCGAAATGACCCTACCAGCCAGTACGCCGCAAACGTCCTGGCAGGAAAGATCATCGCCGGCGAGCACCATATCGCGGCGGCCGAACGCCACCTGAAGGATCTGAAGGACGGCCCGGCGCGCGGGCTGCACTGGCGACCTGAAATCGCGGCTCGAGCTATCGGCTTTCCACCGGCAGTGTTGAGCATCACTGCCGGCGCGCATGAGGGGCGGCCGTTCAGCCTGCTTCCCTGGCATGTGTTCTGCTCAGGCAGTCTGTTCGGCTGGCGCATGTCCAGCGGCCGGATGCGGTTTCGGTCGGCCTGGGTCGAGACGGGCAAGGGTCAGGCGAAATCGCCATGGATGGCGGCCACCGGCCTTTACCTGCTCGGCTACTACGGGATCGCCCGGTCGGAAGTCTATTCGATCGGCCAGGACCGCAAGACGGCGAACGTGCTGTTCAAGGATGCCGTCGCGATGTGCCGCGCTGCGGTCCCGGCCGCCGAAGGCGAGGAGATCGACGACGACGATACGCTGGAGAACCGGGGCGAAGTGGTCATCCGGGGTGAAGGCGACAACGCTTGGAAGATCGAGCACCTCGAAACCGGCTCGAAATTTCAGGCGCTCGCAAACGGGGAATCCATTTCCGGGCCGCGACCGACCGCGATCCTGGCCGACGAAATCCACGAGTTCAAGGCGAACGACTCAATCGAGACGTGGAAGCGCGCCATCGGCAAGATGCCCGGCGATTCGATCATGATCCTCGGCACGAACACGCCGGCCGCCACCCAGATCGTCGGCAACGACTATAGCGAGCACTACCAGCGTGTCGTGAAGGGCGAGGTGAATGACGACGAGGCGTTCGCCTTCATCGCTCGTGTCTGCCAGCAACGAGGATCAGCAACTGATCTCGGTTGGCGACTTGGGCTTCCAGTACGCCAGCAGCATCAAGACCGAGACCTTCGACATCAGCTTCTGATCGTCGCCTTTCTCCCGAAACAGCCAGGCACTCATGAACACGCAACCTCGTCTCAACGACTGGGATCGCCGCCTCGCGCGCGTGGCCGAATCGCTCGTAAGTCTGACGTCGCTTCAAAGGCGTGTTTCGCGTGAGCTTGAGACTGTGGGTGGAGCGATTGACGTGGCTGTGATCTCAAAAGGGGATGGTTTTGTATGGATAAAGCGAAAGCACTATTTCAAACCTGACCGAAATCTGCGCTTTGTGAATAGCTACTTCACTGAGCTGGGAGAGGGTGCTGAAGGAGGCAACGATGACCACACTGCTTGAGCGTAGGCGTTTTGAGTTAGGGACTCAATTCGGGTCAACGTTCGTAGAGAAGAAGCGGGCAGTCGAGGAGGTCACCAGACAATCCGTCAGGTTGGCGTCCAGAGCGTACCAGAAAGTGCTAAAGTCCGACCTTAAGAAGCCCGCAAAACCAGCCAAAGCTTCGAAGAAGAAATGACATTCTACGGCGGAGGCCGGCGCAAACAACACCTCCGTCGCTCGTTGACGCCATGCTGGTTGATCCCCAGCACTCCTGACTGCCCGCCTTGCCGAAAGGTGCGGCGGGCTTTTTTGTTGCCCGCAGGAACATTGTAGCTGCTCATTTGTTTCGGGTGAGGCGGCGTGCATCCCCCCATAAAGGCCGCTGACCATTGTCCCTCATTGGTCGGCCCGCGTACTGTGCAACAGGCGCGGGCCATTCATCATAGTGAATGAGGCAGACGTATCCGACTTCGCCGGGCTTACGTCATGGAACGCCGTTTTGATTGCCGTTTGATGGTGCCGGCGGCCCCGAATCATTAACGGCATCCGGCCGAGCCTCAAAGTATGCCGGGAGTATGTGCCAAGCGAGGCCCGTGATCATAATTGCGTAGAAAAAAAGAAGCGGCAGAATAAATGGGTAAAGACCATTGAACGAGGTTGCTAATGACAAGGCACTTTTTCGATGTGCGGCGAGGATCGGCGTTGGAGATTCCTCAGTCGCACGATCATCGGGTGTCACGTGAACCCCTAAAGGCTCGCTCTCAATTGGATTGGAAGAATTCTTCCCGCCAAGCGTGCCCATTCTTGGTAATCCTACCGCGTCGTCAGTCTGTTTGAATGAGGAATGGTGGACGCGGAGACAACTCGGCTCTGCTCATCGGGGGCAATATTAGCTCTCAACGCCGCCCCGGCATCCGTCGAACAGATGAACACAGGGCCGAAGCTTAGGTTGCAGGATTTTCGAGAGGAAGACGAAAATGGCCGTGGCTAAGAAGGACCAGGAGCGCATCGCCTACGCCTGGATGTACGGGGTTCAGGCGCGGAAGGACGGCAAGGAGCGCGTCGTGCCGAAATACTGGCATGAGTACGCCGACGCCTGGCAGCAGGGCTTTGACGGCACGCCATTGGTCGGGACGGACAAGCCAAAGCGTGTCAGCGACGCTATGGAAGCCGAAGTCGACGAGGCCGGGGTCAGCAAGAGTTAGGCTTGCCAGCGGGCTCCCGCCGCGCAATATTTCCGGTGGGGGAATAATGCGCGAACTGCCTCGAAACATTGATGCTGATGTGGTCTTGGCCATCGGTCATCAGCTTGATGACCACGCGAAGATGACGCCGGTTTCCATCGCTGCGGCGATTGCCGACCTACGCAAGGCCGTCAAGACCAAACTCACCAACGATGAGATTGAGCTGCTTCTGGTGGAAATGGCTGGGGCGCGCGGCCTTTCTGTAAAGCTCGATCGCGATGCTGGAACCTAACCGCCGCAGCGAGCTATGCCGACATGAGTACGCGCGGCATCAACTTCCTCGACCAATGGCTGAGCAACAATCTGTCCGGCATCGTCAGCGCCGACGTTATCTCGGTTGCCGAGGCGATCCAGAAGCTGTTCGCAGACGCCAAGGCGATCGGGATCAGCAGCACCGAGATCGAGGAAGAAACCGGCAGCGTGTACGAAATGGTCCTGGATGCAATTGTGCATTACGATCTAGGCTTGCAAGAATAGGGCTCAATGCCGCGTCGGCCCGACCGGCGCCGGTTTGTCAGGCTCACCCATGCGCACGGGAACCGCGAATGCTGGAGAAGTCCTAGAGCCCGTGCGAATTGGTTCCGGTTGGCTTCCAGTCCTTTGCGATGCCATCCAAGGCCATCCTGATATCGTCTGGACTGTCGATACCGCCGCTGAAAAGAGCGATCAGCCGACGCGCTAGGTGCTGGCGTGCGGGATGCGAGCCTTCCATCCCAGCTTGCTCGCAATAGTCGTCTAGAATTTTGGTGAGTGCCGCCAACTGTACTTCGTCAGCGGTTCCGCGAATGGTCATCTCGCATACTCCCTCAAGGGCGAAAGCTTGATGTACTCTTTCAATCGTCCGTATGCCGTTGAAGGCGGGCGACGCCGGAACTGTACGCTTCCGACAGTCGGTTAGCGAATCAATTCCGAACCTTGCCGGGGTGTTCGGCTTCCGCCATCAACCTGTTGAAGGCGGAAGCGTCTTCAGCCGTGTCGAAAGGCCGGGCCGTAACGGCCCCACCTGGGGCCAGAATGACGGCTAGGTATGGGAGGCCAAGCACTGGCGGGCTGTAGACGGCATAGGACGGGCGCGTGGTTTTCATCGCCCAAGGATACAAAGGCGTTACGCATTTAGCCAACGTGGCCTAACTGCCTAGACGAGCGGTGAAACTTCAGCCTGTCTCATCCCGTAAGCGGCGGGTCTTCGAGACAGTGAGGCAAGCCAATGGCGGACACCCCGAAGGCTCAGGCGCGATGGCCGAGGAGATCGGCGACAACGTCCGAGTCGAGGAGATTACGCCGAAGCCGCAGCGCTGATTTTAGCTACCTCCTGCTCGACTGAAAACAACCGTTCCGTCGTCTTTGCGTATTTCCACCGCAACGACGCCGTCATCCCGCTTTCGATGGGGAAAGGTAGTAAAGACGTGGTCCCTCGCAGCCTTCTCGGCATCGAAGGGCGTCTTTTCAACGATCCCCTGTTTCCCGTACCAAATCACCGTATAGGTCAACGCTGCGACGCTCCCTCAGCAGGAGCTTTGATCTTGCCGGCAATCACTTCAAGGGACGCATCTAGCCCCTTGACGGCAGCGTAAAGGGCGGCAATAGCCGCCACCAGATGGTCTTCTGGTTTGCCATTGTCGTTCGTTAGATCGGTGCGTTGAGGCAGCGACATGGGCGAACTATGCGCCTTGTCGCGGTCTCAGTCTACGTAGCCGGCATCAGTGCCGGTGAGGCAGCCAGTCTATGCATTCTTCGAGAAGCTTCAGCCGGCACGCTTCTCACCATCGACGCTGCACGTCGAAGGATGACCTGCAGGTCCGCGTCTGGAATACCCCGATGCGATTGGGCGCGCTCAGCATCCCGCAAGGTGGCGCCGACCATCTCCCCGGCAAACTGCCGCTAGCGACTTGATGTCTTGCAATCCACAGAGGTTCCGCGCTTTCATTGGCATGGGGACGCCGTGAAAAAGGAGAGGGGTCGTGAGCGTGACAACTCGCCACTACATTTTCCCAACCGATGAAGAACCCCGCCGCTTGGCACATCTTAGAGCGGCCCGACAGCCAGAGGTTGGGCCGGGCGGATGTCGGGCCTAACCGGCGAGCTTCGGGGGACGAGGTGTGGCACCGGCTGGAGCAAACATGCGCCCAACCTAACCGAATGGCATCATTCGAACGGCTGTGCTAGCCATGAAACGCGCGCTAGTGAGGCCCTGTGTGAGCAGCCTATCCCAGCCGCAGCTTCACCAAAATGATGAAAGGCCGCCACCATACCTGTGGTGGTAGTAGTGTCGGTGGTGGTACCTATGGTGGTATCGGTAGTACGGGCGATATTGCGCCTCGTAATACGGGTCGCCGTAATAACCGCCGCCGTACATGGTGCCAATCAGTGCTCCGGCGACAATCCCGCTTGGGAAGGAGTCGTCATATCCGCCGTATCCTGGCCGATAGTAACCCCTGTGGCGCCATCTGGCGCCATCCCGAATTTGGATCACACCAGCTGCGCACTTTGTGCCTTAGGCACGAACATCGGTGCGGCATCAACAGAAACAGTGCTCGTTAGCACAAAGGTTGATATCAAGGCGGCCGCCATGCCGGACAGGAACTTCATGATCAAGTCCTCGCTGATTGGGCACTATTTCTGCTTATCCACAAACGTCGTCGAAGCGAAATAGTTCCCTCAGCGAAATAGGTTCCCTGACTGGATGAGCCTGCTCCAGACAGCTCGGCAAGAAGCTGCCAACATAAGCTTCGCCCGCAAGGGTGTGCTCGACGATTTGCCGATTCAGCCCTCCGTGCTATGCCTGCCTTCAGGGGGAGGACTGCCTGATGCGATCTCGTTACTTGCGCAAAACGACCGGAGCCACGCAACTCCTATCGCAATCGACCCAGGCGAGACCCGTGCGACGGGTACCATCCGCCGACTGATCGACAAGCACGGCGCCGAGCACGCGCGGCTGGTGATGTGCATCCTTGCCGAGGGCAAGGGCAACTGGCCACCGTGAATGAACTCCGGGGCGTGGTGCACCAGCGCCATGCGCTTACCGGCATGATCTACCTCTACGCCCGGCAACTCAGGTCGGCGCCGATCGCCTTCAAGCGGGCCGACCGTGGCAAGATGCGGAAGGTCAGGATCAGCGAAGGCGAGAAGCGGGCGGTATAGATACGGGCGGCCCGACAGTCTCTCGGCGGGGGGCCATAGGGCTGTCGGGCCTGACCGGAAGTGATAGAGCACCCGGCCGACTCGCAATCTGCGCTACAGCTAATACGAGCGCAATCCCAAGCCAGCAGGTGCCAGGGGACGCGCGGGGACCCTTCGGCGGTGTAGGAGCGGCCGGCGGGACGCTCGCTGGTGAGGCTCTTAGAGGCTAAGGCTCCATCCAAATGAAGGGCGACAAGCGCAAGTGTGTGGAATCTAGTATTGCCATGGGCAAGCGTGGCGCCGGCTCCGGGCTTTCGGGGCGTGACTTCTTCCCTGTCCGATTCCTTCTTGGCGTCTATGCGCTCGTGGGCGTAGTCGGGATCGTCTATATGCTTCTGCATGGATAGGCTGATCCGTCTGGCATTCTAGGCGTCGAATGCAGGTAAGAGAGTTCCTCCAAAAAAATCCTGCCGCAGTCCCCACAGCCATCTGGTGCCGGTTTCCTTTTGCGATATAGGCTAATGGAACATTAGAGGCTGCTAATAGTACTTGCGTGCCTGCTAAATTAATGAGATTTTGCAGGAGGGAGGCCGTTGGGGAACGGCAAAGGGTTGGGGCGATGTATTTTCCGCAGTTTCTGGTGGGGATGCTGACGACGGCGGTGGTCGTCGCGGCTTGGGCCTATCTCGACACGGGGTCCATTATGAAGGGGGTAATCTGGGGCGTCATCGCGGCTGTTGTGTTGCAGGTCGGGTATTTCGCGCTCGTGTTCAGGCTCGTCTATAGGGGACGAAGAAACATCGAACAGGAGGCGGGGGAGATTACTCCCGAGAGCCAGCAAACAGCCGGTCGGCCCGAGGCAGCTACTGCACTGAGAGAGGCGATAAAGAAGGGCTGACGCCAAGGTCCATTAGCGGAACCGGCTTGACGGAACATTAGCAGCATCTAAATGCTTGCTTGCGGCAGGTGGTGCCCTCCATCGCCTACCGAAGATCGGGCCTCCGATCGGCCCGCGCTCTCTCCGCCAGAGGGGCGCGGGCTTCCAATCATCAGGGGAAGTGAATGACTGAACAGCCCGCAACGACTTACATTGTGAGCGTCGACAAGCCGCACTGGCGAACGATTTTGACCACCAAGGACAAGGCAGAAGCGGACGCGCTTGAACAGGCGATGGTCCAAGATGGCGTTAAGGCGCAGATCGAGGAGATCACGCCGAAGGTGAAGCGATGATCTTCAGGTTGGCTACCCCTGCCAGACGCACGGCAAGCGCATCCAGTCCATTATCATAAATCCGGGTCAGCACGCCCGCTGCGGCGTGTGCTCGTTGGGATGTGCAGTGGTGGAGATCACCGCCTCCTAGCCTCACTGGCCTGTTGGCGGTGCGGTCCCAAACTCCCCAGGTTCCGCCGGCTTCAATGTGACAGTAAAATCTGTGCTGGTGATTTTCCATAATGGGGAAACGGTCCAGCCGACGCTATAGGTCCATTGGAGATGGCGACGTAGTTAATGTCGCCGCGACCGCTTCGACCTAAGCACTGCCATCGGTTTCGCTTTCCTCGTCGATCATCCGGACAGGCAGATAAGCGTTCGTTTCCAGCCACTCTCGCAGTACGATCTGAATGAGGTCCGACCGGCCAATTTTCATTTCAGCGGCTATGGAGTTCAGCGCGTCTTCCATCGCGGGCTCCAGCGGCACGCCAGCGACGTTCCGGAGCATCAAGGCAGCGCGGCGAAGGATGATCTGCAGATCCGGCCGCGACACGTCCGCGATGCGGTCGGCGGCGCTCTCAAGCTCTTCGGCGATGGAGAGGCGTGTCACCTCGCCTTCCGCTTCGCAGGCGCCGTCTTGACCGGCGTTGCCTTGCG
The DNA here is from genome assembly GCF_024746815.1 of Mesorhizobium sp. AR07. Classification (GTDB taxonomy): domain Bacteria; phylum Pseudomonadota; class Alphaproteobacteria; order Rhizobiales; family Rhizobiaceae; genus Mesorhizobium. The sequence continues at coordinate 3,312,064 of NZ_CP080525.1, read as the reverse complement.
GCCTAGGCCAATCGACTTCGCCAGGGCAGAGCGCTGTGCAGCGTAATTTGGCGCCACCATAGGATAGTCCTTAGCCAAACCCCATTTCGCACGGTATTGGTCTGGCGTCATTCCAAGCAAGCCCAAGTGCCGTTTCATGGACTTGAACTTGCGACCGTCTTCCAGCGAAATGATGTAATCGGGGAATATCGATTTCTTAGGGTTTACGGCGGGCGCTTGGACCTGCTGCTCGACGGGTTTTGCCTGGCTGAGGCCAGACAGTGAGGAATGAATTGACGCAATCAGGTTAGGTAGTTCTGCGACAGGGACTGGGTTGTTCTGAACGTAGGCCGCGACAACATCTGCCGTCAGTTCAACAAACTCACCCGTGCGAGTGTCAGCGTCTTCGGTCATTTCGAATTCCCATTCTTGAAATATGCCACCTCCAGCGGGGGGGCACAGTCCGCTAGGCGTGTTGTTCACTTATGTCGTTACTGGCTAGCACCTCGATTGGCAACCCGACTGTGATGAGTGCAAGGGCGGGATATGCCCAAGCCTATGCACAGGCTCTCGCCGCATCGAACAAGGCGGCAGGGTTCTCAACCGGTGGCATGATCGCGCCCGGTGATACCCAACAGGTCCGGTTCTTCAAGTCACCCGATGAGACGGTCGGCATTTTCACGCCCGGCCAAATGAAGGCGATGCAGGGCCAGGGGTCGACATCCCAAGCCGCATCCGCCGCCGACAATCGCCCGATCACCATCAACCAGACTCACAACTGGAACGGCAATACGCCGCCATCCAAGGACAGCATGGCCGAAATGCGCAGGCAGGTGGCTTTGGGCCTTCGTGACGCTCTGAGGTCCGTCAATGGTCGATAAGGACATGACCGCTGAGAAATGGTGGAAAGCGCCGCCAGAGTTCACTCACATGGTCGAGCATAACCGCGCAAACTTTAAAGCCCAATTTGGCAGCTTCGAAGATGTGTTGATCAAGCGCTATTGGTTGGGAACATCCGACGACGGCGCATACCTGGCCTTCCAGTTCTATAAGCCGGACGGCACCATTCAGCGCTTCACGATGTGCAGGGAATGGGTGTCAGATTTTGTCATCCAACTAGCCGGCGCGACCGATGATATGAATGAACGTGCGCTCGCTGCGGGACTCGCCAAGGCAGAACCGAAGGGGCAAGCATAATGGCCGATAGAACCGGCGCAGTCTCCGATCCTCGCGTGAAAGCGCTCTGCCAGGAATTCGACGTTCGGATCGTCGGCGCGCACCTTTACCCTCAGCCCGGCGAAACCCGTGCTGTAGGTACTATCCGATGGATCATTGATCGCCATGGCGTCGAGCATGCGCGGCTTGTGCTGTGCATCCTGGCCGAAGGCAGGGGTAACAACGCCCTGATCGACGAAACCTCGCTGTGGGCCATCAGTGACCTATTGCGGGCCTGTCCCGATCTGGTCGAGGGAAAGACCTCGGCGCTGCTCGAGATGTTCGATGCGCTGCCCTTGGGGCCGATCATGGCGATGGTGAATGAGTTGCGCGGCGTGGTCCACCAGCGCCATGCGCTTACCGGGATGATCTATCTCTACGCCAGGCAACTCAGGTCGGCGCCGATCGTCGCCTTTAAGCCGGCCGGTCAAGGCAAGATGCGCAAGGTCAGGATCAGCGAAGGCGAGAAGCGGGCGGCATAGGCCCGTTTTTTTTACTGCACGAAAAGTGACTGAGTGGGCGCATGATGGTTTGATGTGGCAGTCGATCCTCAACGCGCCATTCTTCCAGAGCCTGGAACTAGCCGTTCTGGACGAGGAAGGCATGCACGCGCTGGTATTTCCCTGCGAAAGGACTTTGGAAGGGTGGAAGCACGCGCTTGGTGGAATGCATGTCGACGTCCATCCTACCCATTGGCGCGACTGGATTGAGCAAGACCAGACGGACGCATGATAACCAATAGCGCAGACTGGCCACAGGCACCCGCCAGGAAGTGCGGGGCGCTTCGCCGATGTTGGAGAGCGGCCAGGGTGAACGCGCGCTGGTGAGGCTCTAGAGGAGGCGCGACGAATTCATTGGCCAATTGGCCCAATAGGCATACTGTCCGCAGGTCGTCCGTCTTCTTACGGCATACGGACGCTTGGAAGCCAACTTCGGTGCTCCCGCCTGTGTTCGGAGCCCTGCAATGTCTCTGTCCCAGAGCCTAATGTCTTTCGATCTGACTTTCGAATGCCCGCACTGTCAATTGGTCCTGACCAAAACTGGCTCCTGGTTCCGCGTCGTCGCCAGCTATGAGTGCGAGGGATGCCGGCGGAAAATCAGGATCACCTATCCCGACAAGGTGGCGCTCTTCAACAACCACGCGCACCTAGCCGCCTCGCTCGCTGGAACATGATTGCGGCATGTCCGCAATGGCGGCAGGTGGTGCCCTCCATCGCCTACCGAAGATCGGCCCTCCGATCGGCCCGCGCTCCGTTCGTTAGATCGGTGCGTTGAGGCAGCGACATGGGCGAACTATGCGCCTAGTCGCGGTGTCAGTCTACAGAGTCGGCGCGGGCGCCGAGATCGAAGAGATCAAGCCCAAGAATCGCTAGGTCCATGCAGCCAACGGCATTCCTATGGATTGACAGTGAATTCAGCCCACATGCCCGCCCCATAGTGACCTGGCACGTTGCAGATCAGCAGGTATTTTCCAGCCTTCAGATCGACGGTCAATGTGCCTGATTTGCCAGGATCGAGCTCCGAAACCTCGCCCTTGTCGCCAGCCTTGTCTTCGTCGACGCGGTTCTCGTTGCTGATATAAGGAAGCGGCTTGGTTGGATCGGCCATAAACATCACGATCATCTCGTGAATGGTGTCCTTGGAGTCATTCTTCACTTTGAATGTGACCGCGCCCGCCTTCACCGAACCCGGAGACGCCTTGATCCCCATGGTCGCCTTGGTGATATCAAGGCCCGGCGTCGCATAAGCGAGCCCCGTCGGCATCTCCGCGCTCGCCCCCTTGTCCCACAGCGAGACCTTGACAGTCGAAGCAGCCTGGGCGGCACCGGCGCCGCCGGCCATGAGCATAACGGCAGCGAGCCCGATTGCTGCCCTTCTCGATATTCTTTTCATGACAATCTCCTTAAGGACGGCAGCAGAAGCGCTCTACATCCCGCCCGTCATCCTGCCCGCGGCTGGCACCCAACGCCTTGCGCTAAATCAAACCGCGCACAAGAGGCTGAGGGCCATCGCCTGCCGAAGATCGGGCGATTAGCCTGATCGGCCGCGCGCCGACGGCCGGGAGCGCGGGCTCTTCAACTCACAGGGGCAGAGATGACTAACAAGCCGGCCACAACCTACGTCGTGAGCGTTTTCGAGAAGCCGCACTGGCGTACGGTGCTGACCACCAAGGACAAGGCGCTGTCTATGGCAAAGGAAATCGGCGACAAGGTGCGGATCGAGACGATCACGCCGAAAGTTAACCCTAAGCGCCGGGGTAAATCGGGAAGAGCCTAGCAAATGCATTTCTGCTAATATGAACCGTCCCGCACATTCACGCGTGACAATAAGGGAGGATGCGATGGATAACATGAATCGCAGATCTGCAATCGCTCTCGGTGTGACGGCCGCCGCCGTAACGCCATTGTTCGCCTTGGCGGCATCTGCAAAAACCAAGGAATATGGCCCGAAGGATGGCAAGGAGATTGCGCCCGGAGTCAGGATAGTGGAGGTCGGCACCGGCAATGCAGATATTTCCGCCTACAAGAGCATCGCAATTGTCGACGTGGTCTTTCAGCCCGGTGCACACGCTCCGGCAATGATGATGGACAACGATATGGTGTGCACAATCGCTGCGGGCGAATTCACCATCAAAAAGGTGGACAAGGAATTCAAGCTCAAGGAAGGCGACATGTATACGTGCGCCAAGGGCAAGACCGACGAGGCGACAAATACAAGTGCAGTGGTTGGCGTCCACCGCATCGCCGTCCTGATACCAGCTTAACGAGAAGGTGCGGCCCACGGCCGCCCCCAAACTCTCGGCAATGCTGGAGCCGTCGCTTCGCAAATGGAGCGGCGGGCTCGCTTAGAGCAAGCTTTGCCCGCTAGGGCGAAGGCCAAGAGAGCCATAGCAAGCCGGTATTTCATTTCCGCAACCTCACTCCGGCGCCGCCGCCATTTTCAGGGATGAATTCAACGCCGGCCGGTCATCGGGAAAGCGGAACATCGGCCCTTCTTCTGACTTGAAAGTGAGCGTAGGATCGCATTATGGCCACTGCCGAGACAAGCCCGGTTATCGCGGTCTTCACCGAAGACCATGCTGTTCGGCTGACAGGCCTGACAAAGGGGCAGCTGCGCGCCTGGGACCGACGCGGCTTTTTTGTGCCGCGACACGCCTACGAAAAGCGCGCGGAGGCCTACAGCCGCATCTATTCATTCAAGGATATTGTAGGACTGAAAACGCTATCCGTTCTTCGCAACGGCCATCATATTTCTTTTCAGGAACTCAAGCGTGTCGCCGCTAAGCTTATCCGGCGAGGGTACGAGCATTGGGCCGACACCAAGCTCTATGTCGTCAAGAAGGTGGTCCATTTCCTGGATCCGAACACGAGCAAGGTTGAGAGTTTACGTGACGGGCAATATGCCATGCTCCCGATCATCGATGTGATCAGCGACGTATCCGCAAAGGTCCTGGAACTCAAGAAACGCGACACGTCCCAGATTGGTCATGTGGATAGACATAAATTCACGATGCGAAACTCGTGGGTCATTTCGGGGACCCGCATCCCAACGGCGACCATTCGCAGATATGCAGAAGCGGGCTTCTCAGAGGATCATATAATGCGGGAATACCCCTCTCTCACACGAGAGGATATCCAAGAAGCACTTCGGCATGAAAAAGGACTCGCCAAAAGCGCGTAAAAGCATTCAAATCAATGCATGCGTTTTATGCTGGATGAGAATGTTCCGGTTTCCGTATCAGACGCACTTGGGGCACTGGGGCACAATATAGAGTTTGTTCGCGATCTTCTGCCTGCCGGCGCCGTTGACCCATTGGTTGCCGCGGCGGCAGAGGAAGATCAGCGCGTACTTGTTTCTTTCGATGGCGATTTCGAAAGCATTTCTCCTAGAATCCCAATCGGACAAAAGGCTCGATTTAGACGGCTAAGTCGCATCTGGCTTCGATGCTCCGAATATCAAGCTGCGCAACGTTTAGAGCGAGCCATAGACTTCGTTGTGTCTGAATTCGCCATTGCGCAAGCTGCCGCCGATACGCGGATGCATTTGCAAATCGGAACTTCATTTATCCGGTCAAACAGGTAAAGCCCGCCACCGTGAGCCGGCGGGCCAATTTTCAGGGACACGCCGCGGCGACCGCGTCGGCATCTGCGAAGCCTGCTTTTCAGGGGCTGGGCAAGTAAGCCCGTCATCGCTTGACGATTTCCAAGAACGGGCGCAGCCTAGGCGCACCGACCGAGAGTTTGCACCTCCCGGCCGGCACTTCAAACCGAAGCCGTGTGAGGGCCTCGACGAGCGACTCAGCATTTATCATTTCAGCCGCGTCATTCGCTAGGCTTTCTGGCCGGCCCCCATCGGGTGATCCATGTTGAATGTTAGTGCATGCTTGGTCTTGGCGCTACGGCCGGGGTGGCCGGCGAAGCTGGTCCGGGTTGCGCAGCCGGCCACAGGATTGCTTCTGGCGCCGGCGGTTTGTAGCCCAGAGATGAATGCGGGCGCACCGTGTTGTAGTGTTGTCGCCATCCTTCGATGACGATCTGGGCTTCCTTCAGCGTGTAGAAGATTTCGCCGTCGAGCAGCTCGTCACGGAGCTTTGAGTTGAAGCTCTCGCAATAGCCATTCTCCCAAGGACTGCCGGGCATGATGTAAGCCGTCTTGGCACCGACAGCCGCAATCCATTCGCGCAAAGCCTTGGCGATGAACTCCGGGCCGTTGTCGGACCGGATGTGGCTTGGGATGCCGCGCAGGATAAAAAGGTCGGCCAGAACATCGATCACGTCGACGGCCTTTAGCTTCCGGCTTACCCTGATAGAGATGCATTCCCTTGTGAACTCATCGATCACGTTGAGCATGCGGAATTTCCTTCCGTTGTGGGTGCGATCTTCAACAAAGTCGTAGGACCAGACATGGTTGGGATATTCCGGCCGCAGCCGGATGCACGAACCATCATTCAGCCAGAGACGGCCACGTTTGGGCTGCTTCTGCGGAACCTTCAGCCCCTCACGCCGCCAGATCCGTTCGACCCGTTTGACGTTCACCACCCAGTCCGCACGATGCAGCATCGCCGTGATGCGACGATAGCCGTAGCGGCCGTATTGGAGGGCAAGCGCGATGATGTCGGCGGTCAAGGCCACTTCATCATCAGGTGTCGTCGGAACCTTGCGCTGCGTGGAGCGATGCTGACCGAGAACCCGGCACGCCCGTCGTTCGGGAACGCCAAGTTCAGCAACAACACGATCCACGCAAGCACGGCGACGCGCGGGGCTTAGAAGTTTCCCCGCGCAGCTTCCGCCAGGATCATCTTGTCCAGCGTCAGGTCGGAGACGGCCCGCCGAAGCCGCGAGTTCTCCGTCTCAAGTTCCTTCAGACGCTTAACCTGGTAGCCCTTCAGACCGCCGTATTCGGACCGCCAACGGTAATATGTTACTTCCGTCACGCCTATCGATCGGATCGCTTCGGCGATCGATTTGCCCTGCGAACTCAGAACGTCAACCTGCCGAAGCTTCGTGACGATCTCTTCTGCAGCGTGTCTCTTTCTCGGCATTCTTAAGTCCTCCATCGGCTCGAAAGCCATACATCAGGGAGGACCACTTTTCAGGGGGCAGACCAGGTCGGGATCGAGGCGTTCGGAGCGCCGGCCGAACTGAGCCCGCTGGAGCTTTTTGATGATCGACTGAAGGCGTTCGATCTCCCCATCGCGACTCTCGACCACGCTCGCCATCTCGCGCACGAGCCGGTGCAGGAGGTCTACGTCGGAGGGCAAATCAAAGGTCGAGCCGCATGCTCGATTCTATCACAAGAGGCCCACGACCCCAAGGATTCTGGCCATTTCCGCAACGATCGGCGGAGTGTTTTCAGCCGGCCCGAGCTGGTCTCCAGACACGCTCGGGAGCGCGCCAGTCAATGCCTTCGATCAGCATAGCAAGCTGCGCTGGCGTCAGCGTGATCGAGCCATCATAGCCGGCCATCACCGGCCACACGAAGCTGCCCTGGTCGAGCCGTTTAGTGAACAGACACAGGCCGTTTCCGTCCCAGAACAGGATCTTCAGCATCGACGCCTTCTTGCCCCGGAAGGCGAACAGATGACCCGAGAACGGGTCCTGCTTCAGCGTTTGCTGCACCAGCATGGCGAGCCCGTCGAGACCTTTGCGCATGTCTGTGTAGCCCAGCGCCAGATGCACCTTCATCCCGGCGGGAACGATCATCATGGCTCCGTTCCTTCGCTTTCGAGATGCTCACGAACGGCGTCCGTATCGCTGCCGGCAGGTGCGAAGACACGCCGTCCGTCCGGCAGATCGATCGCCGTCATTCCATCCGGCGGCTGCACGAGGTCACGCAACAGAAGTGTCGCTGGCCAGCCGTCAGCCAGCGCGACGGGCGCCAGCTTTGCGCGCTTCTTCTGCGCCACGCCGAACTGCACGCGCCAGCGGAACAGCATGCCCGTGACGATCCCGTGCTTGCGCGCGACCTGCGAGACGCTGGCGCCGGGCTGGTCGCTCTCCAGAGCGATGGCGTGCTTTTCCCCGTCGCTGAAGAAGCGCCGGGCAGGTTCCCGGGGCGGCCCCGGATCATCCTTCGATGAGGCCGTCAAGCTCGATTCCGCCGGAGTTCCGTTAGCACTAGTGCTAACGGACGGACGGGCGGAGGGATGAAGATGCGCCCGCCAGTCGATTTCGACCTCGCCCTCGTCCAGTCGGTCACGCCAGAGGCGCAGCGAATACGGCGAGAGCTGCAATGCGGCGGCGTATTCGCGAACGCCCATGCCGCTCCAGTTCATCGCTTCAACATGCATCGCCCAGAACGCCTGGACAGCACGGTCACGCACATCCGTGCTCACCGCAAAGCGCAGCCGAGCCCGCTTTTTCTGCCGCTTCGCTCGCTCTTCCAGGCGCTTCTGACGGCGCAATTCCGCCTGATATTCCGCGTGCTTACGCGCCGCGTCGCTGCCCGCGAAGTACTTCAGCCAACGATCGAGCGTGTCCTTCGTCAGGCGATGCACACGGCAGTATTCCGTCCGCGTCAGTCCGCTGCGCTGCCACGCCTCAACGTGAACCACCCAATAGGATTGCCGCGCCTTGTTCTCGAAATGTCTCAAATTCACCGGAGATCCTCCATGCAACGAAGGAACCCGACATGCTGCGATTTTGCACTACTCGATCTGGGTGCAGAGACCGGACGCTTACACAACCGATTAGGACGGCAAGATAAAGCGAGCTTGCGCCCGCACCTCGCTTTGCTCGGTAAGTTGTTGTCTGCACATTGTTTCCGCCTGCGAAAACGGAGCCCTTCCGAGACTTTGAGACGTGTGGGCGGCGGCGGTAGTGCCGTTAACGCACTGATGGTGCTCGCAAATCCGTTGCGCCGCCGCGATGTGTGATCCGCCGTCTCCGCGCCACTGCCAGTCTTTGTACGCTGGAGCACGATCAGAGCTTGCGGCGTCTTGCGGAGCCTCAATCCGCCGCTGATCCTGCCGTCATGGTGGACCGTGACGACAGAGATTTCCGTGTCAGGCCTGGGCGTGTGCGAAGCGGCGGCACGCGGGTCAGCCCAAGTGCGATGCCGTTTCTCGCGCAGGTGAAGATCGCCGTCCGCAAGGCCGGCGGCAATCCGAACCGAGTCGGCGGGTCAGCGGGCAAGGGCAGCGGCCGGTTCAACGCAAGGGGACGCGGCGCCAGCATCGCCGCTGGCCTGGCGCGCGACGGCAGCGGCTGGGGCCGGGAAGGGGGCGGAGGCCGCTTCCGGGCGCGGCGGGTGATGGTCAAGGCACGCGTGGTCAAGTTCGCGTCCCAGCGTGGCGCGCGCGGTCCGAAGATGCGAGGCGTCTCAACCCGGGCGGTCGATGCCCATCTGCGCTACCTTGAGCGCGACGGGGTGGCGCGTGACGGCGAGAAGGGCCGGGTCTATTCTGCGCTCGAAGACGGTCGCGACAATGACGAGGGCAGAGCGTTCATCGACCGCTGCCGTGGCGACCGGCATCAGTTCCGCTTCATCGTCGCTCCAGAGGATGCCGTCGAGATGGAGGACCTGCGCTCCTTCACCCGCGATCTCATGCGACAGATGGAGAGCGATCTCGGAACCAGGCTCGACTGGATCGCCGTCGACCACCACAACACCGGCCACCCTCACACTCACATCCTGGTGCGCGGCGTGACTGATCAGGGCAAGGTGCTCAACATCGCCGGCGATTATATCGCCCACGGCATCCGCCATCGCGCTGGCGAGTTGGTGACGCTTGAGCTCGGACCGCAGACCGAGATCGACATCGCCCACAAGCTGAGAGCCGAGGTGGAGGCCGAGCGGCTGACCCGCCTCGACCGGATGCTGCTTGCCGAGCAGGAGGAGCGTGGCATCGTAGACCTGCGTCCCGGCGCAAGCGAGACCTACACGTTGCGCGCCAACCGCCATCTCCTGATCGATCGGGCCAGGTGTCTGGAACATTACGGTCTCGCCTCCGAGACGGAGTCCGGCCGTTGGATGATTGCCGGTGATGCCGAGCACGTTCTGCGCGACCTCGGCACGCGCAACGACATCATCAAGACCATGCATCAGGCACTCGCCGACCACGACATCGCCGAGGAGCGCGGCCCAAATCAGTATGTCACCCATGGCACAGAGATCACCGAGCCGGTGATAGGACGGGTCCTGGCCAAGGGACTTGCCGGCGACGGGATCGATGGCGGGCTCTATGTCGTCATCGATGGCGTCGACGGACGCACGCATTATCTCGAGACCGGCGACGACACGAAGTTCGACGAGGTTAGGCGCGGCCACATCGTCGCCCTCGAGCCGGTCCCCACAAAGGCTGAACCGCGCGCAGCCGATCTCAATATCCGCGACCTGGCAGCCGAGCACGGCGGCATCTACCGGCCGAGCGAGCATCTGGAAGCGGCACGGCTGCGGATCGAGCGCGTGAAGGGCGATCCCGATGCTTTCATCCGCGCGCATGTGCGCCGGCTCGAAGCGCTGCGGCGGGCGGGTATCGTCGAGCGGATCGATGCCGACCGCTGGAAGATCCCCGACGACATCGCCGAGCAAGGTGCTGCCTACGACGCCCGCAACCGGGGCAGGGATTTTACTGTTCGCACCCTCTCCTTCCTCGACCTCGACAATCAGGTGACAAGCGACGGCGCGACCTGGCTCGACCGGGAACTGGCCTCGGCAAACCGAACACCGCTCGCACAGGCCGGGTTCGGCCGGGAAGTCACCGACGCAACGGAGCGGCGTCGTCAAAGTCTCGTCGATATGGGCCTTGCCAGGCGCCTGGACGACGGTCGAATTCGGGCGCCGAAGGATCTGCTCAGTCGGCTCGAGCAGACCGAGGTCGCCCGCGTCGGCCGTGTGATGGCGGCCGAGCGCGGGCTGAGCTTTATGAAGGCTCAGGCTGGCGAATATGTCAGCGGCCGGCTGGCCGGAACGGCCAATCTCGCCTCCGGCCGCTTCGCCATGATTGATGACGGCGTCGGCTTCCAGCTCGTGCCCTGGCAGCCGACGCTCGACAAGCGCATCGGCCAGCACATCGCCGGCATCGCCCGCGACAATGGCGGCATCGAGTGGACCTTCGGCAGAAAGCGTGGGCTGGGGTTGTGATGACTTTGAGATGACTAGTTTCTCAGCCACCTCGTCCATGTAGGTTCACTTCTGAACGCGCAAGGTGCGCCAGGAACGGTCGGTCGATTGAGGTTTCTGGAATGGGGGCTTATCCCCGACTACGAAGGCCAGCAGCGAGCGATTGGAAGCCGACTTTCGAGCGAAGAGCAGACTAAACCCACTGCAGCAGCCGAGCGCCTGAGGGAACCATCTGGCGGCGGGAGGCTTACTGTGATCGAGGGAGCCAAGGACTAGTTCGATGGCCGAGGAAACAAGGCGGCCTCAGTTGGCTGCTGAAAGCATTCGCGCGCTAGCGATTGAAACCGGCATCACCGAGGAACAGATTAGCGATATTGTCTCTATGGTTGGCCCTAATCGGGCGTCGATCCTCAGAGAAGCGCGGCTACTCAGCCAGGCCAGACAGTTTCCGAATTGGCCGCCACGGTGACCGTGCGCCAATGAGGCGCCTAGCGGCGACGCTGCTGATAGCGCTGATTGCGATCTGAGACCCCGAGAAGTCCGGCCTTCATTCCTCAGCACTTGTCGCGCCGTTGTTGAACAGCGACATGACCAGCATCGCGATCATCTCCCGCTCCGATTCATTGGCGATACCACAGGCCAGGCAATGGTCGTTCAAGGCCTTGGTCAGGATCGTTAATTGTTCCGAATCGGCAATGCCAGTGAAAAGCATGTGCTCTCTCCCTCCAGAGGGGCGAAAGCGTGATCGGCTCTTTCAAGCGCCAGCGCCCGCTAAAGTGGCCAGCGACAATTGGATTCTACGCTTGCGACAATCGGTTAGCGAGTCATTCCGCGTGACGTGATTGTCAAATCGATAATCACTCGCCGCGCGGAAGACAGCCCAGCGACGATGCCGCTATTTCGCTGTGACAGTGCCCTTCATCGAGCTGTGGATCGCACAATGGAACGGGTGTGCGCCGGCCGCTGATACCTTGACCTTGGCACTCTTGCCGGTGGCGAGACGGCCGGTGTCGAAGGAGCCGTCAAGCGCGGTGGCGGTGTGCGTCATCGGGTCAGCATTGGTGAAAGTGATGGTATCGCCAACGGCGACCGAGATTTTCGCCGGGTTGAATTTCATGCCCTTGATCTGGACCGCATGGTTGGCGGCATAGGCGGGCATGGCAAAGGCGAGCAGAGCAAGAACGAGCATAGTGCGCATGATGGATTTCCTCCTGAGCACGAACCCTCATCCTGCACTAACGCTGGCGCACAGGCTTTTATGCCACGAAGCCAACCTTTTTATGGGTGCCGTCTCGCTTTCCTCATTGATGCCTGCACCGGCAGGTAGTCGTTGGCCGCAGGCCTTGCGCTTTGGGGAGGATAGCTACTCTGCCGAACCATTGTCGGTGAAAGGCGAGGCGTGTCAACGGCGGAGTAAAATCAGGCCACGCGGCGGCGTAAAAGTCGGCCACTTCGGCGCGCGCATGAGACGTCCGGGAGGGCGTAGCCCGAGCGGGGGTCTTATGCGTGCGCGGCGATTTTTGGAGGGTAGTTCAGCCGGCCTTTCGGGCGCGACTTTGCGCGAGGCGATAGCTGTCGCCATTCATCTCGAGAATGTTGACGTGGTGGGTGATGCGGTCGAGCAGCGCGCCGGTCAAACGCTCGGACCCCAGGATTTCCGTCCATTCGTCAAACGGAAGATTGCTGGTGATCAGCGTGGCACCCCGTTCGTAGCGTTGCGAGATCAGCTCGAACAGCAATTCCGCGCCGGTTTTGGAGAGCGGCACGAAGCCCAGCTCATCGATGATGAGAAGCTGGTAGGCTGCCATCTGCTTCTGGAAACGGAGCAGACGCCGCTCGTCGCGCGCTTCCATCATCTCGCTGACAAGTGCTGCGGCCGTGGTGAAGCCGACGGACAGGCCCTTCTGGCATGCAGCCAAGCCGAGGCCGAGCGCCACATGGGTCTTTCCCGTGCCGCTGGGACCAAGCGCAATGACATTCTCGCGCCGCTCGATCCATTCGCAACGCGCCAGTTCCAGCACCTGCATCTTGTTGAGCTTCGGGATGGCGGTGAAGTCGAAGCTGTCCAGGCTTTTGACGACCGGGAACTTTGCCGCCTTGATGCGGCGCTCGACCTTGCGGCGATCCCGTTCGATCATCTCCCTTTCGGAAAGCCGGGTGACGTATCCGACATGATCGACGCCCTCGGTGGCGCATAGCCGAGCCAGCTTCTGGTATTCGCGCTGGAAGGTCGGAAGCTTGAGGGTTTTGAGATAATGGGAGAGCAGGATCTCGGGCACGTCAGTGCTCATGCCGCTTCCTCCCCATGCGCGGAAAGCAGTCGCATATACGCCTTCGCCGATGTCGTCTCGACCGTCGCCCTCGGCAGGTATGGGTAGATGGACAGGTCCAGTCGCGGCGGCCGGCGCTCCACCCGACACAGGATCAGATGCTTGACGGCGTCGAAGCCGATTGCTCCGAGTTGAAGGGCCTGCTTCACTGCCGTATGCAGGTCCGCAAGCTCGAAGCTCTCCAGCAGGCGAAGAACCTGCACGTACTCACGCCGGCCATGTTTTGCCATGCGGCCTTCCATCAAGCGGCGCAGCGTGGCGAACTCTTCGGGCAGGTTCCAGCCCTGGAGAGGTGCAGCCTGATCCAGCGAATTGATCTTCTGTTCGATCAGCGGCAGGTAATGCAGTGGGTCGAAGACGACGTCTTCCCGCTCCCAGCTTCGGGGATGGCGAGCGATGATCTCGCCGCGGCAGCCGATCACCACCTCGTCGACATAGCCCCGGACCCAGACATCCTGATGGCCATAGGCGACCGGGACGGAATAGTCGTTGGTCTTGTAGCGGACAAGCGACTGGGCCGTTACCTTGGCGCTGGCCTGATCACAGGCATCGAAGGGCGAGGCCGGCAACGCGCGCATCGCGGCCAGATCGCGCTGTAGCCGTTCCCCGATTGTCTCGTTCTCGCCGCGCAGCCTGTCGCGCTGGCGCTTGCGGCATTGCTCTTCAAGCCAGGCGTTGAACATCTCCCATGTCGCAAACTGCGGGATCGGCACCATGAAGTTGCGACGGGCATAGCCGACGAGACCCTCGACGTTCCCCTTGTCGTTGCCTTTGCCAGGCCGGCCGTAACGATCCCGGATCAGGTAGTGGGACAGAAACCCGCTGAATAGAGTAGCGCGCTTGCGGGTGCCGTCGGGCAGGATCTTGGCCACGAGGCAGCGGTCGTTATCGTAGACGATCGATTGCGGTACTGCGCCGAAGAAGGCGAACGCATGGATATGGCCGTCCACCCATGCCTCCGACACAGCCGCCGGATAGGCCCGCACATAGCAGCCGTCGCTATGCGGCAGGTCGAGCACGAAGAAGTGCGCCTTCCGCTCCACACCGCCAATGACGACCATCGCCTCGCCAAAATCGGCCTGCGCATGCCCTGGCGGATGCGACAGCGGCACGAACACTTCCTAGCGACGCTGCTCCCGCTCGCGCATGTAGTCCTTGATGATAGTATAGCCGCCGGTGAAGCGACACTCGCCACGAAGCCGGTCGAACACCCGCTTGGCCGTATGGCGCTGCTTGCGCGGCACCTTCATGTCCTCATCAAGCCAGTGATCGATCGTCGAAACAAACGCATCCAGCTTAGGCCGCCGGATCGGTGACTGACGCTGATAGCCCGGCGGCGTCGAATACGACATCATCTTGGCCACGCTATCGCGCGATATGTTGAAATGCTTTGCAGCCTGACGCCGGCTCATTCCTTCCGAGCAAGCCAGACGGACCTTCAGATATAATTCCACGGTGTAGATCCCCAACCCTCCTGCATTCGTCGCAGAAGGAAAATAGGTGGCCGGCTTTTACGCCGCCCGAAGCGGGACGATCCCGCCGCTACCGTGGACTAATTTTGCACCGCCGCTCTCAAGTTGACTGACTTCCCCGTCGACTACGCAAAGCCTGCGGCGTTGAGTGCGCGGCGGACGAGGCCGGAGGTTTTTGCTTCGTCCATGAAGGTGCTGACGAAGGAAAGAGCCGCCGGCTTTCTTAGTCCAACCGCGATGGCGATGCCGGTCGATTGAAACCCGCCATCGAGAATGCGCGCCGCCGGCATTTGCGATAGCAATGCCTGGAAGGCGTCTCGTGAGAGCGCCAGCGCATCCGCTTGCCCGGTGAGAAAAAGATCGACGGCCTCGGCAATCGACTCCTTGGGCATCGGCACGGTTTTTGTCAGGGTGCGCGTCGCGCTGCGGATGGTAGTCGTATTGGCGATGCCTACCACACGCACCGCCTCGCGATCCACCTCGGCAAGGGTGGTGATGCCGGAGGCGACCGTCACAAGATAGGTGCTTTCGAGGATGTAATAGGCTGGGCCAAAGGCCACTCTTTTGCGCCGCTCGTCATCGACGGGCATGAAGCTCACGTCGATCGCTCCCAATTCGAGCGCTTGCGTGCATGCGCCAGAATTCGGGAAGTTGACGATCTCGGGGGGAACGTCCAGCAGCGCTGCAAGCGCCACTGCCAGGTCGACAGTCACCCCGCGATAGAGCCCGGTTTCGCCATCGAACGTGACGAAAAGTGTCGAAGGGGCAGGGGCGGCGATGACGCCGACCCGAAGTGGTCCTGTCGGCGCCAATTCAAGGCGGGCGACATCGCCGCCAACCAAGCCAGCCAATCCCGTCCCGGTCACCGTATCAGCCGTCATGCAGCCTACTCCGTAATGTCCATTGCAGCGGCGCGCGGCTTAACTGGAAACCGGCGTTCCCACCCCAAGCAAGGCTTCGCCCTCGTTGACCGACAGGCTGGTCAATCGGTAGAGGATGAAGCCATCCTTTTCAGAGTGCACGCTGGCCAGAACCTCGCCGAAGACATTGCGGATCTCGCCGAGAGGTTCGCCCTTAGCGACGGACTCGGTAAGCTCTTTGCGCGCATACCACAATCCTGTGCGGGGAGCCGTCGGAACCCACATTGTCACGACATTGAGCGGTTCCTGCGATACCGTTTCGGGGGCATCGCAAACCATCCCGATGTGGCGCATCACCCGGCGAATACCGTCGGTCATTCGGGTTACGGTCGCTTCGCCCCACAGGCCGTTGCCGCCCACTTCCGGCAGGATGCTTGGCACGCCAACCTTGTAAGCGGCGTCGATCGTATTGCCGGCTCTGCCAGTCGCCACCGCCACCGGAATGCCGAAGACAGCCGCAAGCGACTTGGACTTTTCGCAACCGGCTGGAAAAATGGTGAACGGCGCGAGCGCTTCATCAAGGTCACCGCCATGAAGATCGATATAGGTATCCGCCAACGGATAGACGTTCGTCACCAGCCAGTTTGCCAGCCGCTCGCTCACCGTTCCATCGGGCTTGCCCGGAAACATGCGGTTCAGGTTCCTTCCGTCCTGCGGCATGACATAGATGCTGCGTTTGTGGAAACCTTGCACATTGAGGATCGGCAGGATCAGTAGCGTTCCTTTGATCTCTTGGGGGCTTGTTCGCATCAACCGCACTGCGGCCTCGATCGAACAGAACTCGGAACCATGAACGCCGGCGGTGATAAGCAGGCAGGGGCCTGGCTGCGAACCCTCGATGATAGCGAAGGGAATATCGAGTTCCGCAATTGGGCTGACACGACCGAACTCGACGCGAGGTTGTCCTGTATGCAAAGCCGGCAATGTGTTCATCATCCATGGTCCTTTTCAAAAGCTCGTCCAAGCTGGGTGGGGCTGAAGTTTTCGCCTTGCGGCGCAGTGGGTGACGACAAGCTCTAGGCGGCGAGCCGCTGCAGCAGCAGTGCCCAGGCAGTGAGGCCGGTTCGGAAATTTCCCAGCCGGAAGAACTCGTTCGGCGCATGATAATCCTCGTCGGAGGTGGAGAACGAGAAGAAGATCGTTTCCCTTTCGAGTTGCTTGCGGAAGGCGGTTCCAATTGGGATCGTCGCGCCCATCGCGACCCGCAGCGGATGGCGGCCGAGCAATTCAGCCAGCACGCCCTCGGCCACCTTCAGCGCCGGCAGATCGGGATTGACGAAGAAGGCTTCGCTGCCGGGGCCGTGCCGATGGACATCCAGAGCGAAACCGGCTGGCAGGCGGGCTTCGAGATGCCGCCTCACCACCGCAACGATATGGTCGGGCTTCTGCCCGGCAACAAGGCGGCAGGTGATCTTGGCGCTTGCCGAGGATGGTATAACGGTCTTGCTGCCGCTGCCTTGGTAACCACCGGAAATCCCGTTGAATTCCAGCGTCGGCTCCAGCCATTGGCGGATCAACAACGCCCGGCCATCCGTGATCGGGTCGGGCTTGGGTGAACCGATCTCTCGATAATAGGCTTCGGCGTCGAAATCGGCGGCTTCGATGGCGGATATGATCGTCGGGTCCGGCGGAGTGGTGCCGTCAAGGAACCCATCGACCGCCACGCGGCCATCCGCGCCATGCAACGAGGCAAGAAGTGACGCCAGCGCACCAATAGCATTGGGGGCGCTGCCGCCATGACGGCCAGAATGCAGATCCTTCGAGCCGCCACTAACAGCAACCTCCAAGGCGGCCAGGCCACGACTGGCGACCGTCATCGACGGTCGGTCCGGTCGCCACATGGCCCCATCGGCGGAAATGACCAAGTCACAGGCCAGCAGCGCCTGGTATTTTTGCAAGGTGGCTTCGAAATGCGGGCTGCCGGTTTCCTCCTCGCCTTCGATCAGAACCTTCAGGTTCACCGGCAGGCGCCCCGTGGTTTTCAAATAGGCCTCGGCCACGAGGATGGGGATCAGCAGCGGGCCCTTGTCGTCCGAGACACCGCGCGCATAGAGCCTGCCGTCACGCTCATCCGGGTCGAACGGGGGCGTCGTCCACTTCTTCAGCGGGTCTGGTGGCTGCACGTCATAATGACCATAGACGAGTACCGTCGGCAGCTTGGGGTTGCTGACTATCTCGCCGTACACTGCGGGGTGGCCGCCGGTGTCCAGCAAATCGACGGAAGCGAAACCGGCACGCTTCAGCCGCTGTGCGACGAAATTGGCGGCGGCGGCGATGCCCTCGGCATAGGCTGGATCGGTGCTGACACTCGGAATGCGGCAGAAGGCTTTGAGGTCTTCCAGCGCTTCAGCGAAATGGGCGTCCAGATAGGTCTGAACTTCGCTCATTTGCCGCCATCCACGCTGATGACCTGACCCGAGACCCAGCCCGCATGGTCGGAGGCGAAAAACATCACCATGGCGGCAATATCTTCCGGCAGGCCGAGCCGCTTTAGCGCGATGTTTTGAAGAAGCTTGGCCTGGCCTTCCGCGCCCATCGCTTCCCATTGTCTTTCGGTCGACGGATTGGACCGCACGAAACCGGGCGCGACATTGTTGACGGTGATGTTCCAGGGGCCGAGTTCATGCGCGAGCTGCCGCGTGAGGCCGATCTGGCCCGCTTTGGCGCTGGTATAGGCTTGGATACCGGTCAGTGAAATGCCAAGACCTGCCCCGCTGGAGATATTGATGATGCGGCCGAATTTGCGCCGCTTCATCGAAGGAGCGACGGCCTGCGTCATGAAGAAGGCGCCGGAGAGATTGACGTCGAAGATCGTCTGCCAATCCATCTCGGAAATCTCTTCGATCGGTCGCCCGACTTGACCGCGAACACCGCCGGCATTGTTGACGAGAATATCGATCGCACCTGCGTTCGCCTCAATGACCGCGACGGTCCTTTGCACGGCTGTGCGGTCACCGACATCCAGCAAATGCGCCTGGGCCTTGGCGTCGCAGAACGCAACGGTCTCTTTCAGGCCAGCCTCGTTGACGTCGCAGATGTGAACGGCAGCACCTCGGCTTGCGAACCCGTGTGCGATCGTGCGGCCAAAACCATGCGCCGCTCCGGTGACGATGACGGTCTTGCCATCGAAGTCGATTTTCATGCTGCGATCCTCGCGAGCTCGTCGAGATTGGCGAGGCTGAGCGGACGTTTGCCATCCTCGATTTCGTGGATCATGGAAACTACCTTGGCGGTGAGCGGTGTCGGCACGCCAACCGAGCCGCCGATCTCGACCACCGGCAGGATTTGCGCGTCGACCTCAGTCTTGCGCTTGCGGATAGCGAGATCGCGCCAGATGCCCGAATGCGATTTGGTCGATTTGCGATTATGCGCAACCATCTCGTCGAAGGAACGAACGGCGTCGGCGGCGCTTGCCGTCGGCGCGAAGGCGGTCGGATCGAAGCCGTCAAAAGGTTGCGGCACCACCTTTCTGGCGCTGGCGACCTTGCCGACTTCCCGTGCAAGCTTGGCCAGAACCGGGCGATAGCCCGGATTGGCCAGCACATCGGCAATGCTGTCATTCGTCAGCGCAGTGCCGAAGAGCAAGGCGCCGTAGATGAGCTTGCCCCAGAGATAGCCCCAGATATTGTCCGTCAAAACCGCCTTGGGCTCGAAAGCGTGTAGCAGAGCGAAGATGTCGTTGATACGGTCGGTTCTCCTGCCGTCCAACTCGCCCACCACGACAGCGCCATGGCCGCTATAGTGCACGACGCCCGGCTCCAGATAGTCGGCGCCGAAATTCACGAAGCATCCGATAACCCGGCTTTCACCAGCGATAGATGCGATGACGCGTTCGTTGAGGCCGTTTTGCGCCGAGACGACATAGCCGTTGGGCGCAAGGTGCTTGACGAGTTCTCGGCTGGCGGCCTCGGTATGATGTGCCTTCACGCACAGGAACACGCGCTCGAACGTACCTTCGAGCTCCTGTGGAAGGAAGGCCTTGGCCTTAACGGTGTCCTGAAAGATCGGTCCGTCGATCCGCAGGCCGTTAGCGTTGATGGCCGCGACGTGGTTGGCAGCATTGTCGACGAAAATCACCTCATGGCCGGCCCGGATGAAGGCCGCGCCGAGGGTGCCGCCGATCGCGCCAGCGCCCCAGATGACGATTGGACCGCTCATGCCCAATCTCCTTCGAGGAGCGCGCGGGTTTCCTTGACCGCGACTTCCCAGATGGCGTGCATCTCTTCGTCTGGCCGTTCGTAAAGTCCGCCAAAATTGCCGTCGCCTAGATAGGCGCGCACCGCGTCCGGGTCCATTACCCGCATGCGCGCAAGGTCGATCATCGGCTTGCGTTGAGTGGGCAGCGCGATGCCGGGAAGACGCGTCCAGGGGAAATTCTCCATCCAGGACGCATGCGAGGCGACGGTGTCGATTTCCTGCACCTTGATGTGGGTCTGCGGCGCGTTCCACCAATTGTGGAACTTGACCGCGGTGCCGGGATTGTCGGCCATCCATTCGACGGCCAGACTGGCCGCCGGCTGGTTGCCGCCATGGCCGTTGACGATCAGGATGCGGCGAAAACCCTGTTTCTTCAGGCCATCGAGAATGTCGCGCACGAGCCGCACATAGGTTTCCAGGCGCAGGCTGATCGTGCCGGGATAAGCGAGGAAATAGGGAGTGATGCCGTAGGCAACTACCGGGAAGACCGGAATGCCAAGCGGTTCGGCGGCATCCGCGGCTATCTTTTCCGCCAGGATCGAGTCCACAGACAGCGATAGTTGCGCGTGCTGCTCGGTGCTGCCGAGCGGCAGGATCGCCCGATCATCCGCCCTCAGATACGCCTCGATCTGCAGCCAGTTCGTTTCAGAAACCCTCACGATATTCCCTTTCCCGATTGTCGGTCTATGTGTTGGTAGAAGTCCGCCGCTTGCGTGGCAGGCTGCCTGTGGGCTGCGGCTTGCCGCCCGCCGCGCGGATGATCGGAACGATGACCCGTTCGATGTCGGCCGTGTCCGGTGCGTGGCGGTATTCAAGCGATTGGACACCCGGCTGCAGGTGGGCGACGACTCCCTCCGCGCCGGAGGAGTAGACCACAACACTGGCGCCGGCGATGATCGTGCCGAGGTCGGGCGTTTCCAGCTGCGTGGCGACGATCTCGTTCACATGCGGGGCGAAGCGCTGCACGCCGTTTTTCATGATCGACAAAAAGTCGGGGAAGCGCGACACCACGGCAATGGAGGCGAGCGAGTCCAGCGAGGCAAGCGCCATGCGGGTTTCTTCCGACGGCGTGAAGCTGATCACAACCACCTTGGTGTCGGTAACGAGCGTAGCGACCTCGCGATGGCGGTTGGCGAAGGTCACCGCAAGGTCAGCCGAATTCGTCCGCGCCTTGGCGGCGGGGTCGCGCTCCAACGCGGCGATGGTGACGGGCTCGACGGTCACGCCGCGGCCAAGCCGGCTGGAAATGAACCCGGCGTAGCTTGCTGTTGCGTCATCAAAGAGCCCGACCATCGCGATACGAAAACGGGGCCTGATCCGGTCTCGATGAAACACCCTGGAGCTGACCAGGGACACCAGTTCGGCCGGGCCGATCCCGCGCGCGCGGCTTTCCTCGATGAGCTGATCGACGAGGCTGTGTAGGCTGCTCGTGTCGGGCCGGCCGGCGAGGCGGGCCTGCTGGCTGTCGATCACGAAGGAGCCGGAGCCCGGCCGCGTATCGATCAAGCCGGCAGCTTTCAGGTCCGCATAGACCTGGCTTACCGTCACAGGCGCCACCCCGACCCTCTCCGCGAGTTCGCGCACCGAAGGCAGCACCTCGCCAATGGGCAATTCTCCGCAAGCGATGCCGTATTCGATGAGGCCATGAAGCTGCGTGCGCAAGGGCACTGGCAGCTCGCGATCGATGAAGAACTCCATAGACGCGGTCGATCCAACTGTTATGGTTTACTATAACGGTTATCCTGCCCTTCTCCTCACCGTTTGTCAATCGGCTACGTTCGACCTAAGGAAAATGCTGGCTTCTATGCCTCGACAAAGCTGTTGACACTTTTGAAAGCTTGTGAAATCGTTATGGTCAACAATAACAGTTACCATCAAAAAAGGGGAATACGATGAAGACAATAGCCAAGACCGCGCTGGCTGCAGCGCTTCTTCTAGGCGCCAGCGTATCGGCATTTGCCCTCGAGCGGGGAGGCACGATGACCTACGGTCGCTATGCCGACAGCCTGTTGCTGGACCCAGTGCTGAACGATGGCAATGTCGACATCTGGGTTCTCTCCAACCTCTACGACACGCTGCTTCTGCCGACCGACGACGGCAAGGGCGTGCAGCCCGGCCTCTCCTCCGAGTGGAAGGTTGCCGACGACGGCCTAAGCGTGAGCCTGAAGCTGCGCGACGGCATCAAGTTCTCCGACGGCTCACCTATTACCGTCGATGACGTGATCTGGTCGCTCAAGCGCGCCGCCAAGCCAGGCAATGGCATCTGGGGCTTCATCGTCGACTCGATCGAAGACGTCACCGCGCCGGACCGCAAGACGATTGTAATCAAGCTGAAGCACGCTGACCCGGCCATCCTGTCGGCACTGAGCGTGTTCAACACCGGCATTCTGCCGCAAAAGGCATTCGAGGCTGCGCCAGGCGCAACCGAAGCGGAGAAGGCGAAGGCCTTCGCCGAGCACCCGGTTGGTTCCGGTCCGTTCGTTCTGGAATCCTGGCAGCGCGGCTCGACCATGAAGCTGGTGCGCAACCCCCACTACTGGCGCCAGGGCGAAGACGGCAAGCCGCTTCCGTATCTCGACGGCGTTACCTTCGAGGTGATCCCCGACGATGCCACGCGCATCCTCAAGCTCAGTTCGGGCGAACTTAATGGAGCCGAGCTCATCCCCTATTCACGCGTCAATGAGCTGAAGTCCGACGACGCCGTCGACATGCAGCTCTTCCCTTCGACGCGCGTCATGGGTGTTACACTGAATGTGCGGCCGCAGCTCGCCGGCAAGGACAATCCGATGTCCAATTCGAAGGTGCGCGAGGCGATGAAATACGCCGTCAACAAGGATGCGGTCGTCCAGATCGTTACCCACGGTGTCGGCACGCCGTTGACGTCGTATATGTCGTCGGCAACCCCGCTGCATGCCGGCGACAAGCCGCTCTTCCCCTATGATCTAGAAAAGGCAAAGGGCCTGATGAAGGAGGCGGGGTTCGAAAACGGCTTCTCGACCAGCATCCTTGTGCTGGCTGGAAACCAGGACGAAATTGGAATTGCCACAACCCTGCAGCAGATGTGGGGACAGATCGGCATCAAACTTGAGCTTCAGCAACTGGATAATGCAAGCCGGACCCAGCAGTATCGCGACGGCGTCTTCCCCATGCGCCCGAGCGCCTGGACGGACGACATTGGTGATCCCAGCGAGATCACGTCCTATTTCGTCTACTCTCCGACGATCGATGCGCTGCACTCGGGCTGGAAAAACGAGGAAGCGGACAAGCTGTTCGAGGCTTCGCAGAAGGAGATCAATGCGGACAAGCGCGCGAAAGAATACGCCCGCATTCAGGAAATCTTCAATGCCGACGGTCCCGTCGTGCCGCTCTATGAAACGCCCTATCCAGTGGCGCTGAGCAAGAAGGTTCACGGCTTCCTGCAAATCCCGCTGGGCAACAACATCTTCTCCAAGGCCTGGCTCGATAAGTAATTTCGGGATCGGCGCGGATCGGGTTCTTGCCGGTCCGCGCCGGCGTTTTCATCACCGGGCATCGAGGAGGTTGTTTGTCACTTTTCAGCTACATAATCCGCCGCATCCTGCAGATGGTACCCACCGTGGTCTTCATCCTGATCGTGACTTTTGTCCTGATCCGGATGTTGCCCGGCGACCCTGCCAGCGCCATGCTTGGTGACCGTGGGCTCGATGCGGATGTCGCCCGCATCAACGCCGAACTGGGTATCGATAAGCCCATCCCGATCCAGTTCCTCTATTTCGTGAGCCGCGTTTTCCAAGGCGATCTCGGCACATCGATTACCCTGAAGCTGCCGGTGTTGGAGTTGATCCTGCAGCGCCTGCCGGTGACATTGATGCTGACCGCGATGGCGGCTGTGATCGCTCTCCTGCTTGCCGTGCCGCTGGCGTTTGTTGCCGCGCTCAAGCGCGAGCGCGCGCCCGACACGATCATCCGCGGGGCGTTTCAGGTTGGCCTGTCGATGCCCGTCTTCTATATCGGCATCTTGCTGCTCACTCTTTTCGGCGCGACGCTGAAATGGTTTCCGGTCGGCGGTTATGGCGAGACATTTGGCGACAAGATTTATCATCTATTTCTGCCGGCCTTGACGCTGGCGTTGAGCTTCGCCGCCGTGCTGATGCGCAATCTGCGCGCCGCGATCATTGGCGTCATCAACGCCGAGTATGTCGACTTTGCCCGATCCAAGGGCCTGCGTTCTTATGTCATCCTGTTCCGGCATGTCCTGCGCAACGCGATGATCTCGATGGTCACGCTCTTCGGCTTGCAGATCGGGACGCTGCTGGGTGGCGCTGTCATCACCGAAACGGTGTTTGCCGTTCCGGGTGCCGGCCGGCTGATGATCGACAGCATCTACGGTCGTGACTATCCCATGCTGCAGGGACTGACGATCGCACTTGCCATCCTCGTCTCACTGACCTTCCTTTTGACCGATATCGTCCAGGCGTGGCTGGACCCGAGGGTGGCCCGATGAGCCTAGCCGTCACCGAAAGCGCTGTGCCAAAGTCGCGGTTCAGGCTCAGCGCTACGCCCCGGACATTGATTGTCGGCGGCGTCATCCTTGCGTTCAGTCTGATGCTGGCGTTCATCCCGTCCTTGTTTGCACCCTACGCCCCCGAGGCGTTCGACTATAATGCGCTGCTTCAGGGACCGAGCGCTGCGCATTTCTTCGGCACTGACAGTTTCGGCCGTGATGTCTTTTCGCGCGTCATTCATGCCTACACGATCGATTTACAGATCGCCGTTTTCGCAACGATCGCGCCCTTTATCATCGGGACCTTTGTCGGCGCTCTGGTCGGCTATGCCGGGGGCATTTCGGAAGCGATTTTCGGCCGCATCGTCGATGTGGTGGTAACCTTCCCGTTCCTCGTCCTGGTCATCGCCGTTGTCTCCGTGCTCGGGCCAGGCCTGATCAATATGTATATCGCGATTGGCGTTGTCGGCTGGGTGTTCTACGCCCGGCTTGTTGCCGGCGAGATCAAGGTGCAGCGGCGTCTCGATTATGCGGATGCCGGCCGTGCGATGGGGTATACGCCCATGCGCATCATCTTCCGCCATTTGTTGCCAAACGCCATCACGCCCGCAATCGTCTACTGGATGACCGATATGGCACTCGCCATTTTGCTGGGCTCCAGCCTCGGCTATCTCGGCCTGGGAGCACAGCCCCCGGCTTCCGAATGGGGCGTGCAAATTGCCGACGGCAAGAACTTCATGTCGACAGCTTGGTGGATTTCCGTTTTCCCCGGATCCGCGATCGTTCTGACAGGACTCGGCTTCAGCTTGGTGGGCGATGGCATCGCGGAACTCCTGAGAGTGCGTCGATGACCAGGGCAACGGATCAAACAATGAGCCTGAAGGTTCGCGGCCTGACCACAACCTTCGACACGCCACGCGGAACGGCGATTGCCACCGCCGACATCGACCTCGATATAGCGCCGGGCGAGGTACTGGGCCTCGTTGGTGAATCCGGGTCGGGCAAAAGCGTGACATTGCGCTCGATCATGAGGCTTATCCGCGAACCGGGGCGAGTGAGCGGGCGCGTCGAATGGGGCGGCCGCGATCTTCTTGCGCTGCCGGATGAAGAACTCCGCCGCATTCGCGGCAGGGAGATCGCTATGATTTTCCAGGAGCCGATGACGGCGCTCAACCCAGTGCTGCAGGTCGGCCTGCAGATCGAGGAAAACCTGATCGCTCACACTAGCCTCAATCGCCGCGAACGGCGGGCGAGGGCGCTGGAGCTGATGAACACTGTCGGCATTCCGGCGGCCGAGCGTCGGCTTCAGGAGTATCCGCATCAGTTTTCGGGTGGCATGCGCCAGCGCGCCATGATCGCCATTGCGCTCGCCTGTTCGCCGAAGCTGCTCTTGGCAGATGAGCCAACGACAGCGCTCGACGTCACCATCCAGGACCAGATCCTGAAGCTTCTGCTGCAACTGCGCGACCAATTGTCGATGAGTGTCGTGCTCGTGACGCACGATCTCGGTGTGGTCGCCGCCACCTGCGACCGCATGGCGGTGATGTATGCCGGGCGGATCGTCGAAACCGGCACGGTGGCCAATGTTTTCGCGCAGCCGCACCACCCCTATACGCGTGGCCTGCTCGGGTCGGTTCCGCGTGGCCATGCCGTGCGCTCCATGCTTGCCTCGATCGACGGCACGCCGCCGAGCCTCACCGCACTTCCCACTGGCTGCGCCTTTCATCCGCGATGCAGCCTTGCCACGGATCATTGTCGGACCGCGCGGCCGCCGCTGGTATCGGTCAGTGAAGGCCGGATGTCGGCCTGCTTCCGCCAGCGTGATGTGGCAGCCATGGAGGGGATCCTATGAACGCCGCGCGCCCAAACGCCGCGATCCCGATCCTGTCGGTCGAGGGCGTGGTCAAGCACTTTCTCTTGCCGTCTTCGCTGATATCGCGGCTTGCGGGCCAGCCACGGCCGATGGTGCATGCGCTGAACACGGTGACGCTCGATGTTTATCGTGGCGAAACGCTGGGCGTCGTCGGCGAATCGGGCTGCGGCAAGTCCACGCTCGCGCGCTGTCTTGTGCGCCTGTCCGACCTTGATGCCGGCGTTATCCGCTTCGAAGGCCGGGATATCGCGCAGTTGAAGCCGGCGGAGCGTCGAGGCTTCAATCGCCGCGTGCAGATGATCTTCCAGGACCCTTACAGCTCACTGAACCCGCGCATGACGGTGAGCCAAATCCTGGGTGAGGCGCTGAGCGTCCACCGCATGCGACCCAAGGCGGAGATATCGGGACGCATCGCGGAACTGCTCGAACTGGTTCGGCTGCCGCAGGATGCTGCCGCCCGCTATCCGCACGAATTTTCAGGCGGTCAGCGCCAGCGTATCGGCATTGCCCGGGCGCTGGCGGTGGAGCCGGATGTCATCGTCGCCGACGAACTGGTCTCGGCGCTCGATGTCTCCGTGCAGGCGCAGGTGGTCAATCTCTTGCTGCAGTTGCAGGAACAATTGCATTTGACGGTGATCTTTGTTGCCCATGATCTTCGCCTGGTGCGCCATATTTCGCACCGCGTGGTGGTGATGTATCTTGGGCAAGTCATGGAAATCAGCCCGTCTGAGGCGCTGTTCACCGCCCCGCGGCATCCCTATTCCAAGGCGCTTCTAGACGCGGCGCCGGAACTCGACCCAGCGCGCCGAAGCAGCGCGATTGCGGCGCGCGGCGAATTGCCGAGCCCGCTGAACCTGCCGGTCGGCTGCCCCTTCGCCAGCCGTTGCCCGCATGCTTTCGACCGCTGTCACGGCGAACGGCCGGCGCTGACGCCGCGCGGCAACGGCCAATATGCGGCCTGTCATTTGACAGGGTTCGGCGCACCGGACCCCACCATCCAATCATAAAGGCATCCTATGAGCTTTGCTCTGTTCGAAACGGAAATCGCGAAGGTCAATGACATCTTCTGCGCGGTGAATCTGCTGGTTTGGGATTCCCGCACGATGATGCCGCAAGGCGGCGTCGAAGCGCGCGGCAAGCAGATTGCAACGCTGATGGGGCTTGCTCGCGACATCGCCACCAGCGACAAGATGCTGCGCGCGATCGAGGATACCCGCAGCGAACTCAAGGGCGTACGCGTCGGCGATGTCCGCCACCTCATGGTGGAACAGGCGGCTGCGTCGATCGGCACCTTGTCGCGTATTCCGGCGCATCTGGTCGCATGTGCTGCGGAGCTGAAGACCCGCGGGCATGCGGCCTGGGCAAGGGCACGCGCCACCAACGATTTTGCGGCTTTCGCGCCGCTTCTTGAACACACGATGGAGATTCAGCGCCAGATCGCCGGCGCCATCGGCTACGACGACCATCCCTATGACGCGCTGGTGGGGACCTACGAGCCGGGCATGCGCTGGTCGACGTTGCGCGATCTATATGGAGACTTGCGGAAGGCACTGATCCCGCTTCTTGCCGAGGCAAGGCAGGCGCGTGTTCGCAACGAAATATTGGAGCGCGCCTATCCCGTCGAAACGCAGCGGGCTTTTTCCAGCGTTATGGCCGCGCGCTTCGGCTACGATTTCGATCGCGGCCGCCTGGATAACACCGTACATCCCTTCGAGATTTCCTTAACGCGCTCGGACGTTCGCATCACCGGCCGTTTCCGGGAAACATGGTTGCCGGCCGGTCTTTTCGCCATCTGGCATGAAGCCGGCCACGGCATCTATGAGCAGGGTGTTGCCGAGCGTTTCTCGCGCACCGTTTTCACGACTGATTTCGTCAATCTCTATGCCGTGGGCGGCACCAGCTTCGGCATGCATGAGTCGCAGTCGCGGCTATGGGAGAACCGTGTCGGCCGCTCGCGCCGCTTCTGGGAACTGCATTTCGATGAACTGAAAGAGCATTTTTCGCAGCAGCTTTCAGACGTATCGGTGGATGATTTCTGGCGTGCGATCAACGCCGCTCGGCCGAGCCTCATTCGGGTGGAAGCCGATGAACTGACCTATGACCTCCACATCATGGTGCGCTCCGAAATCGAGGCCGGCCTGATAGCAGATGAGATGCGCGTGGCCGATCTGCCCGCGATCTGGCGCGATAAGGTCAAATCCTATCTCGGCCTCGACGTGCCGAACGATACGCTGGGCGTTCTACAGGATGTGCACTGGTCGTCCGGCATGGTGGGGTCGTTCCCCACCTATACGCTCGGCAACATCATGTCGTCGCAACTCTTCGCCGCCGCCCGCAAGGAAGCGTCGATCGAAGAGGGCCTCGAAAAGGGCGACTACATGCCGTTGAAATCCTGGCTGAACGACAAGGTCCATCAGCATGGCCGGTCGAAGACCCCAAGCGAAATCCTCGTGGCAGCGACAGGAACCGATCTGTCGACGCAAAGCTATATCGCTGACCTTACGCGTAAAGTCGCCGAATTGACGGTTTAGACTATGGCTACCAGGTTGTCTGAGATGTTTCTGGTTGAAGTTACTTTTGATTTACCTGATATAACGTCCGCCGACGATGGTTACCTGTCGAAAGACAAAGAGACAGACCTGTTCCGCACCAGAGATGACGGGCATTTGTCATTAATGCGGCCCGTCGAAGCGGGCCCCATCTGCTGTTCGCGGGAGCTCAACCGCCGCTCAGCGGCGCGCGATCAGCAAGCAGAGCTGACGCAGGTCGCGATCGTAGAAGGCCGAGTTACCCAGTACGTCGGCGCAACGCTTCTTCATCCGCACCAGCTGGCCGCTCGACATGTCGCCTACGACACTCGGCAGGTTCGGGTGGGCAGCGGTACCCGGAGTTCCCGGCGTACCAGGCGTGAGATAGCAATGTTCAAGATACGCAGTAAACTGCTGGAGTTCGTCGAGCGTTTGGAGACCCACAAATCGCTTCAAAGCCTGGCCGACGGCTTTGCGGGAGCTATGCTCGCTCGCCATGGGCCTCCCCTGGCGACGGCGGGACAGGAGTCACAATGGACGCAAGAGTAAGTGCAGCCGGCATTCCCACCGATCCCTATGCTGATGAGCCTCTGAGATGCGCGATCGACCAGAACACCTCGTCGGTGCCTCCCGCCGAACAGTTCGATTTCTTCCGGACCTGGTACGCCGGGGTTGCCGAAATGCAGCTTCTTCGTGCCGAACAGTCCCTGTTCCCGGCCCGTCATCAGGTATGGCAATTGGGGGATCTGGCACTCGGCACAATCAAGTTTCCCGGTTTCGGCTACGACATTCGATGGGAGCATCGGAAGCGGCCGCTGCTGGATCATTGGGTCCTGTCCGTGCCGTTTTCACGATCCCGTGGCGGCAAGATGGCCCTTGGAAAGCCTCGCCTGAGGTGCCTGGCACTGCCCGATGTCGCGGTGACCCATGATGACCTGTTCATCAGGCTCTTTCTGCCGCGCACGTGGCCGGCGACCCGCTCGTCAAAAATCGAAGCAAGCGACGCGACGTTGACCTTCCTGGCCCACTACGCGATCCTGCTCTACCGCTCTCTCCCTAATCTGAGGGAAGGAGATCTGCCGCACATCGTCACGGCGACCGCCAATCTCTTCGCCGCGGCACTGATGCCCTCAAAGGATCATCTCGCAGCCGCGCAAGGACCCGTGGACGCCGTTACCACCGCGCGTATCGCCAAAACCATTGTGGAAAGATTGACCGACCCCGATTTGACGCCCGCCAAGCTCTGCCGTGCGGCCGGCATCTCACGGTCGCGTCTCTATCGGATTTTCGAGCCGGCGGGCGGAGTGGCCAATTATGTGCGCCGCAAGCGACTGCTCAAGACACGCGATGCCCTGGCCAACAGTTCGGACAGGCGAACGATCTCCAGCATTGCCGAGGCGTGGGGCTTCGCCGATCCTTCCACCTATAGCCGGATGTTCAAATTGGAGTTCGGCGTGTCTCCCAAGGAGGCGCGCGAACTCGGATGGCAAGGCGTCAAGCACTCCACCTGGCTGAGCATCGATCAGCCGATCGATGGTGTCGGCACCCTGGGCACCCTTCTCATCAACAATTCCCTGGGGTTGTCACTTTCTTCCAAGCGATGAGTTGCCTCATGCAGGACAAGGCACGAGTTATCAGCGCAAGCGCCAAGATTGGAACCACAGAGCCTCTGAGATGCGTCGTCGACATCGACACCTCGTCGGCGCCGCCCGCTGAACAGTTCGACCTTTATCGAAGCTGGCACTCCAGCATTGCCGACATCGAATTGCTTCGAGACAAGTTCGGTTCGTTCGCCGCGCGCGAGCGGGTGTGGCAGCTGGGCGGCCTCGTGCTGGCCTGCATCGAATATCCCGGAACCGGCTATCATCGCCGCTGGAGCAGCAAGAAGAATCCGGTCTTCGATCATTGGCTTCTATGCGTGCCGCAGACAATCCCTTCAGACGGCGGGCAGCCCCGGATAGGACCCTTGCGCTGGCAGTGCCTGGCGATGCCGCATCAGGGTCAGGGCGAGGATGATGGCGTGATTTGCCTGTTCCTTCCGCGAGACTTCGCGTTCTCGCAGCCCTTCACGCTGGACATCCGCCAGGAGATGGCGGCGTTCGTCGCGGATTACATCCTGCTGCTTTATCATTCGCTTCCAAACCGCACGGAGAACGATGTTCCGTATATTGCGGCAGCGACCACCAGCCTGCTCGCCGCGTGCATCTCCCCATCCCGGGATCACTTTTTCGAGGCCCAGGAACCGATCGATGCCGTCATCATGGCCCGCGCGAACAGGCTCATTGCCGCCAGGCTTGCCGATCGCGACCTGACGCCGGAAAGGCTCTGCCAGGAACTCAGCATCTCACGCTCCCGCCTTTATCGGATTTTCGAACCGGCTGGAGGCGTGTCACACTACATCCGGCGTCAACGATTGCTGAAGACAAGGGATGTTCTGGGTGACAGCACGGACGGACGCCCGATCTCCAGCATCGCGGAGGAATGGGGCTTTGTAGACCCTTCGACGTACAGCCGAACATTCAGGAGAGAGTTTGGAATCTCCCCCAAAGAGGCACGCGAAGCCGGCTGGCCGGGCATCAAGCATCCGCCCTTGGCTGAGCGGCCTGGCGACAACAGACCTTCATTAAGCAGCCTTCTGGCCAGCAACTATCTGCTTGGCCGCCAACTGTAGAGCAAGTAGTTGGTGAATTCGGCTGACGTGACCTGATCGAGGATAGGAGATTCATTTGGTAAATTCTTTAAACAGACGATCCGTGATTGTTGGAGGGGTATCATTTCTGGCGCTATTTGGTCGCGCGGAAGCCTCCCAGAAGAGTTGGTATATCGGGAGGATCCCAGACAAGCCGTTTGACGTTCCTCTCGTCGACAAGGCACATATTCCCCAGCAGTTCCGTCGGCAAATGGTGCCTTATTTGGGCAAGGAACCTTCCGGAACAATCCTTATCAATAAGCAAGAGCGCTTCCTGTATTATGTCGAAGATGCCGGCAGGGCGATCCGCTTTGGGATTGCAGTCGGTCGGGACGGACAGAGGTGGAGTGGAGAGGCGATAGTCGGACGAAGAGCCAAATGGCCAACCTGGACTCCTACCGCCAACATGCGACGCCGTAATCCGAGCTTACCGCAGCGCGTCCCCGGAGGCCCAAACAATCCTCTCGGAGCACGGGCGCTGTATCTGTATCGCAATGGCCAGGATACGCTTTACCGCATTCATGGGACCAATGAGCCGTGGACTATTGGCAAAGCCGCATCGTCCGGTTGCATCCGGATGTTGAACGAGCACATTTTTGAACTCTACGGGACAGTACGCAACGGCGCCCGCGTTATCGTTCTCTAGCGCTTACCCGAGTGGCGACTTGGAATGCACAAGGAGCTTACGCGTACCCGGAATTCCGAAGACTACGCCCACGTCGCCGCCATGCCTCGGCCGGTGTTCGTGGTTCGATTGCATTTGGCCGCAGCAAAAAGATCCCTTGGCACAAAGCCGGCGGTTAAAACGTTGCAACAGAACAGAGCCAATGACGCCGCCAGCCGGCGATGCAGTGCGCGATCGAACTGAATAGTCTTTGCATATCAATTTTCCTTACAGGGAGATGAGATGCTCAACCGCCGGCGCATGCGGACGGCACAGCTCGGCCAACGCCCCACGACAGGCGTCCCTGTATGATGGTGAGCGTCCATTGGCCGTTCGAATAGATCGTTCCCTCTGGGCCCATTGAGGGCAGATCAACCTCGGCCGCGTCGTTGACGGATACCGAAGCGCGATCACCGAGGAGACGCACTGCCAGACGCGTGCCGTCCTGGCATGTGTAGTTGCTGACGGGATAGGGATTGCCCGCCCCAATCGACGCGCCAGACGCGGAATGCTTGAAGCTAGCAATCATTAAGACGCCAATTGCCGCGATTGACAGGTTTCTCAGCACAATAGTCCTCCCGAACTGGCGCATCAGCGTAATGAAACAGAGAACCATGTTTTCTCCAGAGGACCTGCGGGACATTGCTCAGGGCGAGTCGATCTTTTCGGCGTCCTTCGGTGATTTGCCGTGAACCAGTACCATATCGGGGTGCTTATCCCGCATCTGGTCGGGATTCCACCAGATCTGGCCATCCGTTTCGGACCAAAGTTCGTCGCATTGGCCAGACTGCCGGCCAATATGGCGTAGACATTCCGTGGGATGTCATCCGTGCGAACATGTGTGAACTGATCGGCAAAGCCCGTTCATTCATGCACCTTCTCGGAAATACCCTTTGAACAGGCGGGACGCTTCCGGCTGGCTGACGCCAATGGCCTCGCCGGCCTTTGCCTGGGTCGGTTTGTGCTCCGGTACCAGCTTGCACTAAGCCGTTGCAACCAATCCAATCGGGTTCGCCGCAACCAGCGAACCCGGAGCACGCTCAGAATGGCGAGATGCACTGCCGGCGCGGGCCATTGTTAGGCTGCCAGCTATTGTCCGAAACCCGATAGGAGCGGTAGCGCTGCGAGCACCAGTTCACATGGTTATTCCAGGCGCTGTGATTGTGCTGGCGGGCAGCCGAGACCGCCATACCGCCGAGCAGCATCCCGCCAATCACGCCCGCCGCGACGGCGCCACTATTGTTCCTCGAATGACGGTAATGACGGTGGGGACGGGAGGGCCGATGATGGGGAGGCCTGTGGTGCGGTGGCCGTGCTCCGTGTCCCGGTCTATGGCGGGGAGGCCTCCTTAGATCGACGTTCGTAACCGTATCGGAAACTGACGGCCTCAGCGCTCCGACCGGCATTGCCCATGTGGGTGCTGCCATGCTTGCGATGAGCGCGGCGATGATGATGCGCTTCATATGCCTCTCCGTTAACTGTGTCCGCCGCCGTCCAACCTGTCGCCGCGGATGAGGTCAAATCGAAGTAATCTTAAGCCAGCACTTCGTCGTTTTGGAATATGCTGTGAATCCCAAACGTGGGTTGCGCGTTTATTTCTTGCGCTGCCTCTCCGTCAACTGTGTCCATCGCTGTAGTCTAGCATAGGGGATGTATGGCAGCGATCTATCACAAGACCTTGAATCCGTACGGCGCTTCCTCGATGCTCCGCGAAGGGTCGCCCGACCCCTCTCCCCATCGAGACGAAAATTACCCGTTGGACAGCGCCCTCATCCCACGAAAAATCACAGTCTAGAGCGGCTTTCTGGCGTCCTCGGGGAATGACGACAAAGGCGAGCCTGATGCTTTGCGCGCCGCTTTCAAATGCGCCGCCATACAATCAATGTAAAGATAACTTGTGATGAAATTTGACCTGAAATCGCCGTCGCACGATCCTCGAATCAATGTAGCGTAAACACCAAATAAATCGGATGGTATATGCAACTCTTTTGGTTTAGATTCTCGGGACATCGAACGACCTGTTTTCGATATCTCGTAATTCAGTGCTACGTTTTTCTTCAAGTTACAATTTTGCAACCTTTCTTCGAAGGAAGGACGATGGCGGATCGCCTGCGATCCTGCCGACGTTGAAGCGGCGGGTGGGAGGATCTGCCTGGCAGCGATCGAATCTTGAATTTCGGTCGCGCGCTTCGCGATAATCGTCACAGGCATGGGGACAGGTGGTCCCGTGACCATGCCGGCACTGTCTGCACCATGATCCGCAGGAAGAAGGCGACGAAACGCATCACAGCTTCATCGCTATCCGACAGCCACTCCGTCGTGTCGGAAAGTGGATAGAGATTGGCTGGCCCTCAGGAGATTCTGGTGATGCGGCGTCGTTGCCGCCGCAGGACCGCCGCTAATCCGCGGATGCCGGGAGCCGGTTTTCGGCCGAAATGCAGGAGAGCAGAATGGTGTTCGATCAGCCTCTATAAGCGCAGCCGCCATGCCGCTCCCGCCCACGTGCCCGGAGCGAGCGCCGGCATCATCCTGACTACACAACGCTCGACTCCCGAGGCTGGAAGTCGGTGGGAGCCGAAACGCCCCCCGACAGATGGCTGGAAGCGCGAGAGGCGGTGGTCGCGTAGCCTGCTCAAACCGTCCGAACGGGCAAATGCCGAATACGTCCGATCGGCATTACGCGAACTGCTGCCGATGGCCTACGGCTCAAATCAAAAATTGCTAAACTATTTCATGGAGATGGCCTATATCGAGGTTAGCGACATGCTTCGAGATGATCACGCCTTTCAGAAAGAAATCGGGCTCGGGGCAGGCTGAGGTAGCCGTCATGGACGGCAGAGAAACACCCAGGGGCTTTTCCAGCCACGCGGGGGAAGGTCTCGTAAGCCATTTCCAATGACGGCACGCATGGCCGATTGAAGCCGCTTGTCGACATCACGAGAGCACTCAGTATGGCCGACGGTAGCGGTTTTCTCGTAACCTATTGATCTTATTGACAAAATTGTAGCGGGAGAGCGCTACCGCCTTTCCCCACACTCATCGAACTACCAGTTCCGGCTTCGCTGCTGCGGCTCGGCACTTGTCCCGACGGCGCCACTGTCGCCGTGCCAAGCACTGCTTCGGGCTCCGCCATATCTATGAGTTCGACATGCAGCGCCGCATCTGGAGGGAGCGCTATCCGCTCCCGATAGAAGGCGCTGACGGACAATTTGATGTCCGCTGCGTAGGCGACGGGCGCCGCCAGAAGGCAGATGGCGGTAATGATGGCTGGTGACAACTTCAGATTCAGTATGATACGACGTCTACGCACAAGGGATAGCATGCGGCAGTACGTTGGTCCTTATCCACGTGGATGACCTCAAGGTTCTGGAAGTCGATTTCATTCTTTCGAGTGCGGGAGTGATGTCGCCAAGCATTGAGTGGAATACGATAACCGACCTGCATAGCAGATATGGAAATGAAAAATCGGAAAACCATGGTTGCGTGCTTTTTGCCGACGCAATTGGACCTGGCACGCGAAGCACAGTGATCGGAGCTGGCGCTGGGGCCCTTCTCGGAGCAGTAGCGGAAGCGCATCGACGCCACCAAACTCACGCTACTGTCGTTTCTAGCGTTGAGACGGCACGATCTATACGGCTCGATGCCAAGAATAGACAAGGAGCGGAAAGCCGATCGGGGACTGCGAGGAAAATGTGACCCAGCAGAACGTATCTACAGTATCCAAGAGACCTTTTTTGAGCGCATTGATATTGGGGCTTGTATTGGTCTTTGGTGGTTTTATTGTACTCGGCGACGTCGTACTCGCAACTGTAATAAGTGCTGTAATTATCGGTATTTGTATAATTGTCTCTGGTGTCTTTGAAATATTATATTCGATTTGGGCAGAAGGGTGGCGTGGGTTCATATGGCATACATTGCTTTACATCGTTTTTGGATACCTATTGGTTAGTCAGCCTGCGGTTGGTGCGTTGATACTCACCCGAATTATCGGCTAATGGTGTCGGGAGCGGCAAGAGCGATCCTTTGTATTCGTCAGGTAGCCACCGGTATATGGATGGTTTTTATATCGGGTTTGTTTGGGTTTGTCGCCGGGGTCTTGATTCTCGTTGGTTGGCCGGAATCGGGCCTTTGGGTAATTGGTACGTTCCTAGGAATAGACTTAATATTGCATGGCATTGGGTGGATTGTCGCCGCCTTTAAATTGCCCCCAGTTGCCTTACGCGTCGATGACTAGCCAGCCGCTTGGCCGCGTCACCCGACAGCGGGTGATCTGATCGATGGCGACCTCTCGCAATGCGAACTTATCACCGAAAGATAAAGTTACTGCTTTGTCGCGGCGATCAGGAGGGAAGTTACTTGTTTACCTGCACTACGCTGACAGACGACGTCCACAAAATCGGCTGCCTTTGTCACAAACCAGAGTTTCACGTCATAACACGCCGGATCAATACTGATCTGTCGCGTCGCGGTTTCGTGGCTGGCATGGGCGCCTCCGTCGCGGCATTTGCTACGCTCGGCCTCTCGGCCGCTGCCCGTGCACGCCCAAGATTATATCCTTTCTGGGGCCGCTTTCTGGTTCAAGGCCTTGGCTTTCATTTGGATGGAGATCGAAATGGCTGTAGATTCGCTGTTGGTCAACAAGTTGACCGCCATTGTCTTTATAGTTCTCGGGTTTCTCGTTTTCGCATCCGGCTATCGGCATGAGTCGCCGTCTGGCTTGATCGGTGGATGCCTTGTGCTGGCCATTGGAATTATTCTTTTGATTCGGAAGATCGTCCGCAAAAACAAGTCGAATTCCTCTGATTGATCACAGATCTAAATGTGGTCGCCGGTGCTGAGATATCTGTTAAAAACCCTGAGGCCGTGGTGCAAACGGTGTTCGGCAGCGTTCCGATTCTCGCCGAACGCCGTTTGGAGCCTGACGATTTTCAAAATGTCTCTAATGGAGACTGACCGAACCCTTGCGATGCTACTTGGCATCATCGCCGCAATTTCGGTCGCGGCTGGGCTCTATTTTTCCACCATCATTGTTGCACCAATCGCCGGCGCGTTATTCATTATCGCGATCGTTTGGCCGATGCAGAGGCGGCTCCAGCAGCAACAGCCGCAACTTGCGGCCCTAGCCATCGTAGTCATGCTGATAGTGGTCGTTTTCGCCGGCGTAGCTAAGGATGTGAGGCGCCGCAGGCAGGATTTTATTTCAAAGAACGCCCTCTACCTGGTCACACTATGCCTCCTCCTGTCAGTGGGCAGTCCATTCGCGCAAGAAATGCCTCATCCCAAACAACCGATCAGGGTCGGGCTCTATGTGAGTCCGCCATTTGTCATTCAGGAGAAAGGCCATTTCACCGGGATGGCGGTCGAGCTTTGGGAGGTGCTAGCAGAGGCGCAAGGCCTTCAGACCAAATACCAAACGTTCCCGACGGTCCGTGCGCTGATCGACGCTGCTGCGAACGGCGACATCGATGTCGCCGTCACCAACCTCACCATTACGCAAGGTCGGGCGCAACGGATCGATTTCACCTATCCATGGTTCGACGCTGGACTGAGGATAATGGTCAACGAACATCAGGGCACGGGGTTTCTAGAGGTCATAACAGGATTGAGGGATTCAGGATTCCTTCGCGCCTATGCATGGATTGCCCTTGTCGTCGCAGCAGCGACCATACTGCTAACCCTCTTCGACCGAAGGTTTGACCCCAACTTTCCGCGCCGATGGCGTGACGGCGTAGCGGAAAGCTTCTTCTCGGTCATGTCGATTGCCGCAGGCAAATCATCCAGCCGGAGGAATATTTTCGGGTGGGTTGGGCGGATATGGCAGGGATTGTGGCTCGTATGCGGGATTGCCGTACTGGCATTTGTTACCTCCTCCGTGGCGACAGTGATGACCACGCTCTCGCTGACGAACCAAATCAACAGCCTTTCTGATCTTCCTGGTAAGGCTGTAGGGGTCTTCACCGGGAGTGTGTCGGAGGAGTTTGCCCATGGTTCCCGGTTGGACTTGCATTCATTCCCGGACATTGATGAAGCCGTGGCGGCTTTGCTCAACGGCAACATCGCTGCGATCATCGGCGATGCCCCGGTGCTGGAATATTACGCCCACAGACACCCCGAACGAAGGGTCGATGTCATCGGAGACGTCTTCGAGCCGGACAAATACGGCTTCGGACTTCCTCTTAACAGTCCCGTTACAAGGCGGCTGACCGTTGAACTCATAGGCGCTCATGAGCGCGGTCTCGTGGAGCAGTTGCACACCAAATACTTTGGCAAGTCACCATAAGCGGGGGCGTTCCGAGGGAAATCGTCGCGGGAGTGGGAAAAGCAGCGGTGAAGGATTTCGCGTCGCCGGGACCGTTCCGGAGAAGGGCTGTTCGCCTGAAGGTGAGCGTGTTGATTTCCACTAGGAACTGACCCGGCGTTTCCACCGAGATTTGACCCGCCTTTTATGTATGTTTCGGGTCTGGTGTGGTGGTCAAG
This sequence comes from Mesorhizobium sp. AR07, assembly GCF_024746815.1. GTDB lineage: Bacteria > Pseudomonadota > Alphaproteobacteria > Rhizobiales > Rhizobiaceae > Mesorhizobium. The sequence goes on along the minus strand of NZ_CP080525.1, from coordinate 3,273,673 downwards.
TTCCTGTTTTTCTCCCTCGCGTTTTTCGGTTCATGAGCTGAGCTATTCTTGAAGCGGAAGCTGTCGTTTCCGGTTTCGAGGATGTGGCAATGATGCGTCAGTCGGTCGAGCAGCGCTGTCGTCATCTTGGCATCGCCGAAGACGCTGGCCCATTCGCTGAAGCTGAGGTTGGTGGTGATGATGACGCTTGTGCGCTCGTAGAGCTTGCTCAGCAGATGGAAGAGCAATGCGCCACCTGATGCACTGAACGGCAGGTATCCGAGCTCATCGAGAATGACGAGATCGGAATGGACAAGCCGGTTGGCGATCTGTCCTGAGCGACCCTGTGCCTTCTCCTGCTCGAGCGCATTGACCAGCTCGACCGTGGAGAAGAAACGAACCCGCTTGTGATGATGCTCGATCGCCTGGATACCCAAGGCGGTCGCAACGTGGGTTTTTCCAGTGCCGGGTCCGCCGACCAGAACGATGTTGTTGGCTTCGTCGAGGAAGGCGCAACGGTGGAGTTGGCGAACCAGAGCCTCGTTGATCTCGCTACTAGAGAAGTCGAATCCGTTCAGATCACGATAGGCTGGAAAGCGTGCGGTCTTGAGCTGATAGACTGTCGATCGGACCTCGCGTTCTGCCGTCTCGGCCTTGAGGAGTTGCGACAGGATGGGAATGGCGGCTTCGAACGCCGGCGATCCCTGTTCGGTGAGTTCACCGACAGCCTGCGCCATTCCGTGCATCTTCAAGCTTCGCAACATGATGACGATTGCGCCGCTGGCAGGATTATGGCGCATGGCGCACCTCCGAGGTCTTCCTCAAGGCATCGTAGCGTTCGACATTGGCCTTCGGCTCGTTGGTAAGCGTCAAGGCCTGTGGCGCGTCGATCGGCGGCGGCGTGGAGGACTTTCCGTCGACCAGGCGATGCAGCAGGTTCAGCACATGGGTCTTGGTCGGAACGCCGGATTTTAACGCCATGTCGACGGCCGACAGCACGGCCTGTTCGTCGTGCTGAAGCACGAGCGCCAGGATATCGACCATCTCACGGTCGCCACCCGGCTTTTTGAGCAGTTGCTGCTGCAGCATTCTGAAGGCTTCGGGAAGCTCGGTGAACGGTGCGCCATTGCGAAGAGCACCGGGCTTGCGCTGCACGACCGCCAGATAGTGCCGCCAGTCGTAGACTGTCTGTCCCGGCCGATCATGCGATCGGTCGATGATGCGTCGGTGCTCGCAGATGATCAGACCTTCCGCGGCGACAACGACACGGTCCGGATAGACCCGAAGACTCACCGGCCGATTGGCAAAGGATGCCGGAACGCTGTAGCGGTTGCGTTCCAGATGCACGAGGCAGGTCGGGGTAACCCGCTTGGTATATTCGACAAAGCCGTCGAACGGTCGGGACGTCGGCATGAGAGCCTGCACTTCCTCAGCCCAGATATCGGCGATGGTGCCGCGCATTTTGCCATGTGGGGTCTGCGCCCAGAACTCTTGGCATCGAAGCTCCAGCCAGTCATTCAGGGCTTCCAGCGAAGGAAAGCGTGGCACCGGCTGCCACAGTCGATGGCGAGCATCCTGAACATTCTTCTCGACCTGGCCCTTCTCCCAGCCAGACGCTGGATTGCAAAACTCGGGCTCGAACAGGTAGTGGCTGGCCATGGCCATGAAGCGGACATTGACGTCGCGATCCTTGCCACGCCCGACCTTGTCGATGGCGGTCTTCATGTTGTCGTAGATGCCGCGCCCAGGCACGCCACCTAAGACGCGGAAAGCATGGTCGTGGGCGTCGAACAGCATCTCATGCGTCTGCAGAAGGTAAGCTCGAACGGTGAAGGCCCGGCTGTAACTGAGCTTCGTGTGGGCCACCTGTAGCTTGGTGCGTTCATTGCCGATGATCGCCCAGTCTTCCGACCAGTCGAACTGGAAAGCCTCACCCGGATCGAAGGCTAGTGGAACGAAAGTCCCACGCCCCGAAGTCTGTAATTCTCTCTGCAGATCCGCCTTCCACTCCCGAGCAAAAGCAGCAACACGACCATAGGACCCCTCATAGCCGAGGCTCACAAGATCGGCATGCAACTGCTTCATCGTGCGTTTCTGCTTGCGGTTCTTTTTGGCTTCCGTCTTCAGCCAGGCTGACAATCGGTCGGCAAAAGGATCAAGCTTGCTAGGCCGCTCGGGAACCATGAACTTCGGCTCCACGCCGCCCAGGCGAAGGTATTTGCGAATGGTATTCCGAGACAGGCCGGTCCTGCGGCAAATCTCCCGGATCGATAAATGCTCTCGAAAATGCCAGCGTCGGATCACGCTCAATAACGCCATGTCGATCACTCCGTAGCCCCCGCTGAAAAACGCGGGGCAAGGTTCAAACATGGGTCAATTCTCGATGGAAATATCCGGTGTTGCCGGGTCAGTTCCTAGTGGAAATCAACAGCCTGGCTGTCATCTTGCATCGTCTGCTTTCTGATCGCTGGCCCTGTTGGTCAGTGCGATATGGCAGCAGCCGGAGCCATGGCCCGGTGTCCAGGTAACGTTGTCGAAACGCACGCCCGTCGCCTCGAACAGGCCCCGGTCGAAGGCGCCGGCAATGCGGCACAGCGTGGCGAGTTTTTCGTCACTGAGCCCGGCCTCGACCCAGGCATCCTTCAGCGGGCAGCGTTTGACCTTGAAGGCGATACGATCGTCGCTGCGTTCGACATCGGTCGGGTACATGCGGCCGTCGTCCGGGCTGACCGCAAGGAAGGCTTCGCCGATCGCGCGCGCATCGTTGGGGCCGAAGCTGGCGAAGGCGGCAGCGGCCACTTCCTTGCCGCGCTGTTCGATGGCGCGGGTCATGATCGCCTCGGCCTTGTCGGCGCCCAGCTCTCCGGTCAGTTCGTCGAGGAACAGACGGTAGAGATCGGCGCGGTTGCGAAAGGCGGAATCGAGTTCGTGCGACAGCTTCTCGGCTCGGGCTTCGGGGTCGGTCATGATGCGTCCTTGTTTATTGTTTGACCATGATCTTGTCCGAAAACCGGGTTCCACTTTTCGCTGACGCGGTCCTTCGGTTCGGGATCATGGTCCAGTTCTGACGAGTCTCGGTGCGGCCGCCACCAATGCCTTGCCGATGGCCGATTGCGGGGCGTCGATGACGGCACGGGCATCGCCGCTCTCGGCGATCCGTCCCGCGTCGAGAAGGACGACGCGATGGGCGAGCGCGCGGACGACGCCGAGATCATGTGAAATGAAGAGATAGGCGATCCGCTCCTCGCGTTGCAGGTCGAGCAGCAGTTCGAGGATTTGTCCGCGAACCGAAACGTCGAGTGCCGAGACCGCCTCATCAAGCACGATCAATGACGGCTTCGTCGCTATGGCGCGGGCGATGGCGACGCGCTGGCGCTGGCCGCCGGAGATCTCATGGATGGCGCGCGGGGCGAGATCGGCCGTCAGTCCGACGCGCTCCAGCAAGGCGGCGATGCGGCGCGGGCGCTCAGTGCGCGAGGCGATGCCATGGATGCGCAAGGGATCGTCAAGCACACGCGCCACCGTGGCGCGCGGGTTGAGGGCGGCAAGCGGGTCCTGGAACACCATCTGCAAGCGCGCGCGGCGCGCTCGAAGTGCCGCGCCACTCAAAGCCAGGAAATCATTGCCTTCGAAGTCGATGCGGCCAGCGTCCGGCTCGACCAGCCGCAGCACCAGCCGCGCGATCGTCGATTTGCCGCTGCCGGAAGGCCCGGCCAGCGCCAGCGTTTCGCCGGGCTCGATATGGAAGGAGACGTCGTCGACGGCGGCGATGGACTTGCCGCCGCGACGGTAGCGTTTGGTGAGGTTGGAAACCGTGAGCAGCCTCATGCGTAGAGTCCAGCTCGGCTGAACAGCGGCGCGGCGTCGAGGCCGATATGGGCGTCGAGCAGCGCGCGCGTATAGGCCTGGACAGGTGCATCGATAATCTGGGCGGTCGCGCCAAGCTCAACCAACTGGCCATGGCGAAACACAGCGATGCGTTCGGCGAGTTCGGCCGCCAGCGCGATGTCGTGGCTGATGAACAGCAGCGTCATCCCGTCCTCGGCCACCAGCCGCCGGATCAAGGTGACGATCTCGGCCTGCACGATGGTGTCGAGCGCGCTCGTTGCCTCGTCGGCGATCAGCAATTTGGGGCCGGCCGCAATCGCGGCGGCAATCACCACACGCTGCTTCTGGCCGCCGGAGAGCTGGTGCGGGAAGGCGCGCAAGGCCGAGTCTGGATCGGGCAGGCGAACGCGTCCGAGCAAGGTTTTCGCCTGCGCGTAGGCGTGGGGCCATGTGAGGCCGAGATGGGTGTGGGCTACTTCCGCGATCTGTTTGCCGACGGTCATGACGGGGTCGAGGCTGGCGGAGGGATCCTGGAAGACAAAGCCGATGTCGCGGCCGCCGAGGGGGGCCCTGTCGAGAAGACGGGAAGGTTGACGTTCCTTCGCGCCCCCCTCTGTCCTGCCGGACATCTCCCCCTCAAGGGGGGAGATTGCGCCCTCATCTACGCTTTCGCCAATCACCAAGGCAGGACTGGAGCCAGCAGCAAAACTGCCAATCTCCCCCCTTGAGGGGGAGATGTCCGGCAGGACAGAGGGGGGTGCCTTGGCACCAGAGGATGGTAACGATGGTAGAAACCAGTCGATGCGCCCCCAAATCCTGGAAGACGCCGGCAACAGTCCGGCAATCGCCAATGCCAATGTGCTTTTGCCCGAACCGCTTTCGCCGATGATAGCGAGGCGTTCGCCCGCAATGACATCGAGGCTGACAGTCTTCAGCGCAGCCACCTCGCTGCCGTCGCGACGGTAAGTCACCGTCAGGTCGCGGATGGAAGCGAGCGCGGTCACGATAGGCCTCGTCTCACGGCTGTCGTCTCGACGATGCCTTCGCCGGCGAGATAGACGCCGAGCACGGTCAGTACCAGCGCTATGCCCGGGACGATCGACAGGAAGGGCGCGGTGCGCAGCACGGCGCGGCCTTCTGATATCATGCCGCCCCAGGTGACGCGATTGGGGTCGCCCAGGCCGAGGAAGGACAAGGCCGCCTCGGTGAGGATCGCGGCGGCGACGATCACCGACGACATCGCCAGCACGGGCGGCAAGGCGTTGGGCAGCACTTCTCGGAAGGCAATTGCCAGCGGATGCATGCCGATGACCCTGGCGCCGGCAACATAGTCACGCTCGCGAATGGAGAGGACTTCCGCGCGCGCGACACGCGCCGGGCCGGTCCAGGTGCCGAGCGCGATGGCAATCACGACGATACCGAGCGACGGTCCGACGACGCTGACGAAGGCCAGCGCCAGCAGGAAGCTCGGCACGGTCTGGAAGGCGTCGGTGATGCGCATCAGCGCCTCGTCGACGAGGCCGCCGGCAAAGCCGGCCAGCGTGCCAACCACTAAGCCGATGGCCAGCGCCGCCGCCGCCGCCACGAGCCCGACGGCCAGCGAGGTCCGCGCGCCATGGAACAGCTCGGCCAGGACGTCGCGACCGAGGCGATCGGTGCCGAGCGGCAGCGACCAGTCCTGAAGCGGTGGTAGCAGCGCTGGTCCGGCAATCGCTTGCGGGTCGCCGGGGAACAGCTGCGACGCCGACAGCGCCATGGCAATCAGCGCCGCCAGGAGGATGGCGCCGGCGACCGCCTCGGGCGTGCGCAGAAAGCGGCGGAGCGGGCTCATCCACCGGCCTCGCTGGCGCCGACGCGCGGATCCAGAAAGGCATAGGCGATGTCGACGATCAGGTTGATGACGATGACCAGCACGGCGCTGACGAGGATGATGCCGAGCAGCAATGGGGTATCCCGCGCGGCCACCGCTTCCTGCGCCAGCCGGCCGAGGCCGGGCACGGAAAAGACGCTCTCGATGACGACACTGCCGCCGAGCATCTGCGCCGATTGCAGCCCGAGCATGGTGACCAGCGGCAGCAGGGCATTGCGGGCGACGTGGGCAAGCACGATGCGGCGCCGCGACAATCCCCTGGCGCGAGCAGCCAAGACAAAATCCTGCCGCCAGACCTCAGCCATGCCGGCGCGCATCATGCGCAGATAGAGCGCCAGATAAATGAAGCCGAGGGCAGAAACCGGCAGCACGAGATGGACGGCGATGTCGGCGGCGCGGTCGAGGCCGGTCTTATCCGATGCCAGGGTCTCGATGCCGCCGATCGGCAGCCAGCGCAGGTCGACGGCAAAGACGACGATCAGCACCAGGCCGAGCCAGAAACCCGGTACCGCATAGAGCGCCAGCGAGCCGATCGACAGGAAGCGTTCGCGGAAACTACCCGGGCTGGCGCCGGCATAGATGCCGAGTGCCGAGCCCAGCCCGAAGGAGAGCGCGGTGGCGCTGACCATCAAGAGCAGCGTGTTGGGCAGCCGTTCGAGGATCACGTCGCGGATCGGTCGCGAGAACGTCACCGATTGGCCGAGATCGAGATGCAGCAGCGCCCAGAGATAATTGGCCAGCCGCGTCAGCTCCGACTGGTCGAGACCCCAGCGATGGCGCAACAGCTCGATCATGCCGGCGTCGCCGCCGGTCGAGACGATGTAAGCGTCGACCGCGTCGCCGGGGGCTGCTTCAAGCAGCAGGAAGGTGCCGATGACGACGATCAGCAGCACGAAGATGCTGCCGACCAGGCGACGGCGGAGGAGGGTGAGAGCGCGGGTCATGGCGGCGTTACCCTCCCCCTTGTGGGGAGGGTCGATCCGCGAAGCGGAGCGGGGTGGGGGTCTCTTTTAGGCCTGCGCCACAACCCCCACCCGCCGACCGGCTGCCGCTTCGCGGCAACCACTCGTCGACCCTCCCCACAAGGGGGAGGGTGAAGCCGCCGGCATTGCCCAGCAGGACAGAGGTGGGGCGCGAAGGAACTCTCATTGCCGATGATGAGCATTCGCCCAAACGATGCGCAAGCATCCCGTGTGGATCTTGCTAGCCCGCCAAATACGTGTCCGCCCAGTTCGACACCGCCCAGCGCGGGTTGTTGGCGATGTTGCCGACCGTGTCGCGCGCGACGCTGATGAAGCTCCATTCGGCGACGTTGATCAGCGGCAGATCAGCCGCCACCTGTTTCTGGAATTCCTTGTAGAGATCGGTGCGGGCGCTGGTGTCGAGCGTCTCGGATGCCTTGGCGATGAGCGCATCGAGCGCGTCGTTCTTGTAGCCGCCCTGGTTGGAGAACGGCACGCCGTCGGGAATGCCGCTCTGTACCAGGATGGTGGTCGAGATCGCCGGATCGCCACGGAACACCGGCGGGCCGACCGCGAGATCGAAGGCGTGGTCGGTGTAGACGGCCTTGATGTGCGCGGCCGAGTCGTTGTTGACCAGCTGGGCGTCGATGCCGATGGCGGCGAGCGCCTGGCGCAGATAGTCGCCGAACTGCTTGGTCTCGTTGAAATAGGGCGCCGGCAAAAGTTTCAGCGAGAAGCGGTTGCCATCGGCACCTTTCTTGTAACCGGCTTCGTCGAGCAGCGTGTTGGCCTTGGCGATGTCGAAGGCATAGGTCGGCACATCAGCGGTGTAGAATTGCGGGTCGTTCTTCGGCACCGGGCCGGTGGCGGTGGCGGCATAGCCGAGGAACACCGTCTTGACGACGAAATCCCTGTCGATGGCATGCGCGATCGCCTGGCGCACTTTCACGTCAGCCAGTTCCTTGCGGCGATGGTTGATCTCGACGACGAGCTGATAGGTGAGCCCCTCATAGCCCTTGGAGATCACTTTCAGGCCCGGTACCTTGGAGATGCGGTCGAGATCGGCCAGCGGCACGGCGGAAAAGGCGGCGAGCTGGATCTCCTCGGCTTCGAGCGCACTCGCGGCCGACGTGCGGTCTGGCAGCACCTGATAGACGATCTCGTCGAGATAGGGCTCGTCCTTGCCCCAGTAATCCGCGTTCTTCGTCAGCCGGTAATATTGGCCGGCCTTGTATTCGGCGAACTTGAACGGCCCGGTGCCGATGGGCGCGTTGTTGGCCGGGTTGTCCTCGATCTTGCCGACCTCGTAGATGTGCTTTGGCACCACGCTGCTCAGCGCCGGCAGCGCGTTGCGGATCAGCTGGAACGGGGTCGGCTTGGCGAATTTGAACACGGCGGTGAGTTCGTCCGGGGTGTCGACGGCGGCGAGATCCTTGAACACGGTGCGGCCGAGATTCTGCAGCGGCTTCCAGATCTGCAGCGCCGAGAAGGCGACGTCTGCCGAGGTGAACGGCTTGCCGTCATGCCACTTGACGCCGTCGCGCAGTTTGAACGTCGCGGAAAGCCCGTCGGCTGCGCCTTCCCAGCTCACGGCCAATCGCGGCGCAAGCCCGTCCTTGCCGTCGAAGGAAGCTTCGGCCAGCGTTTCGACGATCTTGCTGGAGATGAAGAAGACGCCGTTGGAGGCAACGATCGCCGGGTTGAGGTTGCGTGGTTCGGAATCGGCGGCAAGCACCAGCCGGCCGCCTTTCTTCGGCGTCTGCGCCCAGCCTGATATCGGCATGGCGGTGGAAGCCAGCAGCATTGCCGAGCCGGCAAGCATCGTGCGTCTGGAAATCGTGAAACCTGACATGATCGAACTCCGTCCTCTCCGCGACCCGGCCGGGTGCGCCAGTACCCCTCGAACGCTGGCGAGCCAGCCAGCATTCTTGCGGTGGCGATTATGAGCCTTGCCGAGGGTTTCGCCAGAGACGGAATTGGCGCATCCTCGCTTGGCTTTGAAATTTTCGTCCGCTGGACCAGTTTGGAGGAGGCGGTTCAATTCAATCTATCTGGTCGGACCAGATTTGAGTGAACGCTGCGCAATAACGGGATAGTGAGATTGAAACACACCGTTTCGCCTATTTCTGGCTGGACCAGAGTGAGCAAAATGGTGCAGATTTAATCCACAGCCAAGGGATCGGAGCAGAATAGCCGGCGATCCCAGCAATCCAGGGAGAGAGAGATGAACATTGCTCCGGGCAAGAATGCCGCCAGCAATATCCCGTTCGACCAGGCCAGGGTCGATCGGCTGATGGAGGAGGCCGGCATCGACGTGCTGCTGGCGACTTCCAAGCACAACACGCAATATCTGCTTGGCGGCTACAAATTTATCTTCTTTGCCGCCATGGATGCGATCGGCCACAGTCGCTATCTGCCTGTCGTCATCTATGAGAAGGGCGGGCCCGACCACGCCGCCTATATCGGCAACCGCATGGAAGGCGGCGAGCATCAGAACCACCCGTTCTGGACACCGACGCTGCACGCCGCCTGCTGGGGCACGCTCGACGCTGCCAATCTCGCGGTCGAACATCTGCGTAAGATCGGCAAGGCCGATGCACGCATCGGCATCGAGCCCGGGTTTTTGCCGTCGGACGCCTACACGCTGATCCGCAAGGCGCTGCCGGACGCCAAACTGATCGATGCGACCGCCATGCTGGAGAGCATGCGCGCCATCAAGACCGACGCCGAACTGGAAAAGCTGCGCACGGCCTCCGAACTGATCACCGATTCCATGCTGGCGACCATCGGCTGGGCGGGCGAAGGCACGACCAAGAGCGAGATGATCGAGCAGCTTCGGCGCGAGGAGACCAATCGCGGCGCGCATTTCGAATATTGCCTGCTGACGCTGGGTTCCAGCCACAACCGCGCCGCCTCGCCGCAGGCGTGGAAGAAGGGCGAGGTGATGTCGATCGATTCCGGCGGCAATTATCACGGCTATATCGGCGACCTCTGCCGCATGGGCATTCTCGGCGAACCGGATGCCGAACTGGAGGATCTGCTGGCCGAGGTCGAGACGGTGCAGCAGGCGGCTTTCTCGAAGGTCAGGGCGGGTACGCTGGGCGGCGATATGATTTCCCATGCGGAGGGTGTGCTGAAGGCGTCGAAGGTCGCGCCCTACACGGATTTCTTCGCCCATGGCATGGGGCTGATCACGCACGAAGCGCCGTTCCTGATGACCAATCATCCGGTCACCTATGAAGGCACCTATGCGGCGAAGCCTTTGGGGAAGAACATGGTGCTGTCGGTCGAGACGACCATGCTTCACCCGACGCGCGGCTTCATCAAGCTGGAGGATACGCTGGCGGTGACTGATACAGGTTATGGGATGTTCGGCGACCGGGGTCGGGGTTGGAACCGGGGTGGTGCTTCATAAGTCAGACGGTAGGCGCTGCCCCGCCGAAATCAAATCACTCCCCGCCCGGCGGGATCAGCCTGAAATCCGGCAGTTCGCGCAGACCCAGTTCCGGCCCAGCCGGCGAGTAGACGACGAAGAGCTGCATCGGCCCGTCGCCGGTGTTGAGCGTCGAGTGAAAACGGCTTTCCTGCACATAGATGGTGCAGCCGGGGCCGACCTTCTCGACAACCGGGTTGCCCTGTTCATCCTCGACCATCTGCTCGCCATGGCCTGAGATGACGAAGATGATTTCCTCGGCGCCTGGATGGTTGTGGCGCGTATGGCCCTTGCCGGACGGCAGGTCGACGACGCCACCGGAAAAGCGCGTCGCGCCATTCACTTCGGGCGCCACCGTCAGGGACAGTCTGCCCCAGTCGAAGCCGAAGGCGCTGACGTCCTTCGGATAGACAAACATTTTGCTCTTGTCGGTCATCTCTCATCATCCCTTCTTTTTCTTCGTGGTGTTCCCACCAAGTGTCACGGCCTTGAAATCCGCCGTCTGTCGGGCGATCGCCGCTTCCGCCGGCAGCCGTTCCATCGAGCTTGCGCCATAGAAGCCGTGCAGGCCCTTGCAGCGGTCGAGGATGTAACGGGCGTCGTCCGGCATCGAGATCGGCCCGCCATGGCAAAGCAGGATGACATCCTTGCGCACCGAACGGGCGGCGTTGGCGATGGCGTCGATTTCGACAACGCAGTCGTCGAGCGACTTGGCCGAGGTGGCGCCGATGGAGCCGCCGGTCGTCACGCCCATATGGGCGACGATTATGTCGGCGCCGGCTTTTGTCATGGCCCGCGCTTCGTCGGGATTGAAGACATAGGGCGTGGTCAACAGGTCGAGTTTGTGTGCCTCGGCGATCATGTCGACCTCGAGGCCGAAGCCCATGCCGGTCTCCTCGAAACTTTGCCGCATCTGGCCGTCGAACAGGCCGATGGTGGGAAAGTTCTGCACGCCGGAAAAGCCCATCGTCTTCAACTCGGCCAGGAGCAGCGGCATGATGACGAAAGGATCGGTGCCGTTGACGCCGGCCAGGACCGGCGTCTTCTTGACCACCGGCAGCACCTCGTAGGCCATTTCCTTGACGATCTCGTTGGCATTGCCATAGGCGAGCAGGCCGGCGGCCGAGCCGCGCCCGGCCATGCGGTAGCGGCCGGAATTGTAGATGATGATGAGGTCTATGCCGCCGGCCTCCTCAGCCTTAGCCGACAGGCCGGTGCCGGCGCCGCCGCCGACGATCGGCACACCCTTGTCGATCATTCCCCTGAATTTCTTCAGTATGTCCTTGCGCGGTATGGCGGGCATGTCTTCAATCTCTCACTGTCTGGCGATGTCGAGAAAAGCCGCAATCGCGGCCTTGGCGAATTCGGGGTCGTTGATGTGCAGCGGCAGGCGCGTCACGCGGCGCGTGCCGTTCGGCTTGATCGTGCGTTCGATGGCTTCGAACAGAACGGCGTCGGCCTCGGGATCGAAGAAGGCGCCGCCTTCGATGTCAAGCGCCGAGACCCCTCTTTCCGGAATGAGGACATGCACCGGCCCCTCGCAGAGGGCGAGCCTGGCGCCGATCCACTCACCGATCGCGCGGCATTCGTCAGCAGTGGTGCGCATCAGCGTCACGTTCGGATTGTGCTCATAGAACAGCCGACCGCGATAGCGGTCCGGAATGCTCGAAGGCGCCCAGAAATTGACCATGTCGAGCGCGCCGACCGAACCGACATAGGGCAGCCTGGTGCGGGCGATCGCGCCGAAACGATCCTTCGTCGCCGGCAGCACGCCGCCAAACAGAAGGTCGCAGACTTCGGTCGTGGTGATGTCGATGATCCCCGACAGCAGGCCGCTGTCGGCCAGCTTTTCCATGCTGCGGCCACCGGTGCCGGTGGCGTGGAAGACCATGCAGTCATATCTCGAGCGAAGCTGGTCGGCGATGGCGGTCACGCAAGGCGTGGTGACGCCGAACATGGTCAGCCCGATCGACGGCTTGCCGTCGGGCGCCGGTGCCGGCCTGGCTGCCATGCCCGATATCGCCTGGGCGGCATTGTGCAGGACGACGCGGGAAAGCCGGTTCAGCCCGGCCATGTCGGTCACCGATGGCATCATGACGATGTCGGAGACATCGACATAAGGTGCTGTGTCGCCGGAGGCCAGCGTCGAGACCATGATTTTCGGCAGGCCGAGCGGCAGCGCGCGCATGCCGGACGTGATGATCGACGTGCCGCCGCCGCCGCCAATGCCGATCATGGCGGCGATGTCGTTTCGCGATTGGGCAAAGCGGGCGAAGGCGACGCCCATGGCGGCAACAGCAGCGCCGCGGTCATTGCCACCGAGCACCGCGTCGCCACCGTCGGGGTGATGGCTGACCACCTCCTTCGAGGTGATGTCGACGGGGAAGGCTGCGCCGCGCGTTCCGACATCGACGCGGCAAACGATAGCACCGGTGGCCGCGATCGCATCGGCCAGGAAGGCGAGTTCCTCGCCCTTGGTGTCAGCGGTGCCCACCACATAGATGCGCTTCATTGGCGTGGCTCAAAGCAGGCACCGCGCAGGGCGTGACTTGGTGCTCTACGGCGCCCCCCTTTGTCCTGGCGGACATCTCCCCCACTTGGGGGGAGATCGGATTTCATTTCTGCTTTCGCCAATCGCCAGCGTTGCAGAAGAAGCGCCGAGGTTGGGGGCAGCCAATCTCCCCCCTCTTGGGGGAGATGTCCGGCAGGACAGAGGGGGGCGCCGTAGGGTGTCAGCGTAACCGCTCCATGGCAGACGAGGTCATTGCAAATTTTTGAGACGCGCGTATCGTATTGACATGGATGTCTCACGTCAACAATCCACAGCGGGTGACGACGCCGAACGGGGAGGCGGCGCGGTGGTCGAGCGTGGGCCGCGCGCGCGCACGAAACGACTGATGCTGGAGACGGCGACGAGGCTGATGCAGGCGGGCGTCACGCCTTCGGTCAGCGAGGTCGCCGAGGCGGCACAGGTTTCCCGCGCCACCGCCTATCGGTATTTCCCGAGCCAGGCCGCATTGGTGCAGGCTGTCGTCGACGAGGGGCTGGGGCCAATCCTGACCTGGCAATCGACGTCCGCCGATGCCGAGCGCCGGGTCGCCGACCTGTTCGACACGGCCCTGCCGCGCATCGAGGCCTTCGAGGCGACGTTCAAGGCAGCGCTGAAGCTGTCGCTCGATCAATGGGCGCGGCGCCAGGCTGGCACGCTGGGCGGCGAGCCGGCCTTCACGCGCGGCCACCGCATCGACTTGTTGAAGGCGGCGATCGCGCCGCTCAAGGGCCGCTTGCCGCCGCGCGAGTTCAAGCGGCTGGCGCAGGCGCTGTCGCTGATCTTCGGCGTCGAGGTGCTGATCGTGCTCAAGGATATTTGGGGCCTGGACAGCCGCGGGACGATGTCGGTCGCGCAATGGGCGGCCGCGGCGCTGGTGCGCGCTGCGGTCGCGGAATCGACCGGCGGAGCCGGCAACCTCGACCCGACGATGGCACAGAAATAGAAGCCATCTGGTTCGACCAGATTTGCATACCGACTATCAATATTAGCAGCGGTGAAGGATGCCGGACAACGGCCTCTCATATCACTGAGTAGGAAAATCATGGGAAAACAGGCAGATAAAGCCGGATTCCGATAGGCATGACTCCCCCGGACTGCCAAGAAAGGGCTTGACGCCGACACAAAATTGGTAATACCAGATCAGGGAAGAAAAGCGGATCGAACGTGAGGGCTGCGATCCATTTTCCGGCAGGGCGAGGAGGCCCGGAACCGGAAAGGTGCGATCACGGGAGGAACTACCAGGGCCGGCCCCGTTGCCGGCTCGCATGACACGGTAGAATGCGCACAAGGGAGGAAATCATTATGCGCAAGTTTGTGACCAGCTTGCTTGCTGGTATCGGTTTAACGCTCGCCTGCGGAACGTCCGTCTACGCGCAGGACAAGGAACTCACCATCTTCTGGGCGGAATGGGATCCGGCCAATTATCTTCAGGAACTCGTCAACGACTATACGGCCGAGACCGGCGTCAAGATTACGATCGAGACCACGCCGTGGCCCGATTTCCAGACCAAGACATTCGCTGAGCTGAACGCTCACGGCGATGCGTACGATCTGATCGTCGGTGACTCCCAGTGGCTTGGGGTCGGCTCTGAACAGGGGCACTGGGTTGATCTGACGGACTTCTTCAACAAACATAAACTCAAGGACGTTTTCCTGCCTGCAACGCTCGCCTATGGCGAGTATCCGCTGAAGAGCAATAAGTTCTGGGCGATTCCGCTCGAAGGCGACGTCAACGGCTGGTCCTACCGCAAAGACTGGTTCGAGGATCCGACCGAGAAAGCGAACTTCAAGGCCAAATACGGCTACGAGCTTGGCGTGCCGAAGGACCAGAAGGCGCTTCACGACATTGCCGAGTTCTTCACTCGACCCGACAAGAACCGCTACGGCGTCGCCCTCTATACCGACAATTCATACGATGCGGTCGCCATGGGAACCGAGCAGACGATCTTCGCCTACGGCGGCAGTCTCGGCGAGTATGACACCTATAAAATCAACGGCGTCGTGAATTCGAAGGAGTCGATCGCCGGCCTGCAAGCCTACCATGACCTCTTCAAGTTCACCCCGCCCGGCTGGAACAAATCCTTCTTCCTCGAGAACAATCAGGCGATTACCTCTGGGCTGGCGGCGATGAGCATGAATTTCTTCGCCTTCTTCCCCGCCCTCGCAAACCCGGCCACCAATCCGCACGCCGCGGATACGGGGTTCTTTGCCAATCCCCCCGGCCCGACAGGCGTCCATGTCGCCGCCCTGGGCGGGCAGGGCATTTCGGTCGTCTCCTACTCCAAGAAACAGGACGAGGCGATGAAGTTCCTCGAATGGTTCGTCAAGGACGAGACCCAGCTGAAGTGGGCGAAACTCGGCGGCTATACCTGTTCAAAGGCGGTGCTCGAATCCGCGGAATTCCAGAACGCGACGCCTTACAACAAGGCCTTCTATGACTCGATGAAGATCGTAAGGGATTTCTGGACACCGCCGGAATATGCCGAGTTGCTGACCCAGTTCAACGACAACGTCTATCCCTTCGTCGTCAACAACAAGGGGACGGCCGAGGAGGCCATGAACGGCGTCATCAAGGATTGGACCGCGACCTTCAAGAAATACAACCGCCCGGTTCACTAGGCCCATGCGCTCGTTTCGAGGGGAGGCGGCAGCCTTCTCTCGAAACTGCTCTGAGGGGATTTCTGGAGGAAGTTTTGGCAGTTTCGGTTCTGAATACGCTGGACCCGCAGTCGCGGGCCGCCGCCCGTGGCTGGAGTGATCTCACCATCCGCAATGTTTTCATCATTCCGACGGTCCTGTTTCTGATCGTCTTCAACATTTTCCCATTGATTTATTCGCTTGGGTATTCGTTCACCGACTTCGCGGCGAATCGCAACGTACCGTGGAGTTTCGTGGGTCTGCAAAACTACCGCGACCTGCTTGCCGATCAGCGCGTTTGGACCAACTTTGTCATCACCGCCAAATATGTGATCGTCTCGGTCGGTGGACAGATGATCATCGGCTTCGGGATCGCACTCCTGCTCAATCGCGATTTCCCCTTCAAGGGGGTGGTCACGACCTTGCTGTTGTTGCCAATGATGCTCTCGGCGGCGGTCGTGGGGCTGTTTTGGCAGCTCCTCTACAGCCCGTCCTGGGGGCCGATAAACTATATCCTCGGCCTGCGCAGTTTCGGCCTGCTGTCGGATGCCGACACTGCCCTCTATGCCGTGGCGATCACCGATATCTGGATGTGGTCCCCCTTCGTCATGCTGCTTTCGCTCGCCGGCCTCTCGGCAGTGCCGAAACATCTCTACGAGGCTGCCGCAATCGACCGGGCCGGTAGTTGGTACACCTTCACGCGCATCACGTTACCGCTGGTCGCGCCAATCCTGATGATTGCCCTCATTTTCCGAACCATGGAGGCCTTCAAGACGTTCGATCTTGCCTACGTCCTGAGCGTTCAGCCAACGACGGAGCTGATTGCGATCAAGCTTTACCGTCTCGCCTTCCAGCAATGGGATACCGGCAGATCGTCAGCGCTCGCCTACATCGTGCTAATCATGGTGCTGGCCATAACCAACATCTACGTGAAGTATCTCAACAAGGTGAAGGAGCGCTGAGATGGCCGCAGTTCGCACCAGCGGCGAGATAGCGTTCAACCGCATCGCCATTGTCGCGGTCCTGGTCGTGATGGTTATCTTTCTCGCGCCGATCTATTGGATAGCCTCGACCGCTTTCAAACCACGCGCGCTTGCCACCACAGTGCCGCCGACCGTACTGTTCCAGCCGGAGCTGACGCCGTTCGTCAAGTTGTTCACCAAGCGGGTGCAGCAGACCAAGCCGGTCGACCCCGAGACCTACGCCGCGGCGCCGTGGTGGGAGAAGGCGGTTTATGATGGCGGCGAGCGCATATTGAAAGTCGGCGACAGCCCGCAGTTGTCGCCCTACCCCGATCGTTTTGCGAACAGCCTGATCATTGCCATCAGCAGCACGCTGCTCGCCGTCGGCATGGGTACGCTCACGGCCTACGGTTTCTCCCGCTTCAAGGTTAAGGGGGAAGCGGACCTGCTCTTCTTCATCTTGTCGACGCGTATGTTACCACCGGTGGTGGTCGCGATTCCGATGTATCTGATGTATCGTGCTGTCGGGCTGAATGACACGCACATCGGTCTGATCATCCTCTACACCGCCTTCAACCTGTCCTTCTCCGTCTGGTTGATGAAGGGCTTCATCGACGAGATACCCAAGGAGTATGAGGAGGCAGCCCTCGTCGACGGCTACACGCGCATGCAGGCTTTCTTCAAGATCGTGCTGCCGGAAGCCGCCACCGGCATCGCCGCCACCGCCGTGTTCTGCTTTATCACCGCGTGGAACGAATATGCCTTCGCGCTGATCATGACCAACCGCCGCGCCCAGACGGCGCCGCCCTTCATCCCCAGCCAGGTCGGCTCAGGCCTTACCGATTGGACGGTGATCGCTGCTGGTACCTTCCTGTTCCTGCTGCCGGTCGCCATCTTCACCTTCCTGCTCCGCAATCATCTGTTGCGCGGAATGTCCTTCGGAGCGATCCGCAAATGAGCTTTCGCGCCATCAACCAGAAATATCTGGAGCCCGGCAGCCAGGTGCTGATGGTGCTCGGCATCGTCGCGCTCTGCCAGCCCTGGAACCTGCTGCTGCACACATACGGGCTGACCATCATCCTGATCGGCCTGATCGGCTTCAACATCACCTCCAAGATCGCGCCAGAGGAGAAGGCTGGCACCGGCCAGGTGCGAAATCCGGGAGCACAGCATTGACCCAGATCGAGCTTCGCGGCGTTCAGAAATTCTTCGGCGCCGTCCAGGTCATCAAGGACCTCAACCTCAAGATATCAGACAACGAGTTCATCGTGCTGCTTGGCCAGTCGGGCTGCGGCAAGACGACAACGTTGCGCGCCATTGCGGGGCTGGAGACGATCGACGAGGGCGACATCCTCATCGACGGCAAACCCATCCAGCACCTGAAGGCCGCCGACCGCGACATCGCCATGGTCTTCCAGTCGTTCTCGCTCTACCCGCATATGAGCGTCTACGAGAACATCGCCTTTCCCTTGCGCGCTACGCGCAAGAGCAAGGCGGAGATCGACAGCGAGGTGCGCTCGGTCGCCCAGACACTGCAGATCATCGAACTGCTCGGCAAGAAGCCGTCGGCGCTTTCGGGCGGCGACATGCAGCGCGTCGCCATCGGTCGGGCGCTGGTGCGGCGGCCGAAGGCGATGCTGATGGACGAGCCGATCGGCGCGCTCGACGCCAAGCTGCGCGAAGAGATGCGGGCCGAAATCAAGCGGCTGCACATCAAGCAGGGCTCGACCACCATCTATGTCACGCATGACCAGATCGAGGCGATGAGTCTCGCCGACCGCATCGTCATCATGCATGAAGGCGTGCTGCAGCAGGTCGGCTCGCCGGACGAGGTCTATTCGCGCCCGGCCAATCTGTTCGTCGCGCAGTTCGTCGGCAGCCCGGTGATGAACGTCGCCGACGCGGCGGTCACCGACACGGCCTCCTCGGTTTCGGTGACGGTCGGCGGGGCTGCTGCCGGCTTCGAATTTCCGCGCACGCTGCTGTCGAAGCTCAACGGCCATGCCGGCGGCCAGCTGGCGCTCGGCATCCGACCGGAAGGCGTCCTCATTCGCCGCGACGCAGCCGAAGGGTTCCTGCCGGTCGAGACGCAGATCGTCGAGCCGCTCGGCTCTTTCGACATCGTCGACCTCAAGGTCGGCTCCAAGATGCTGCGCGCCCGCACCAAGAGCGGCTTCGTCGCAGGGCCCGGCGAGAAGGTGTTCGCCAGGATCGATCCGGCCCAGGCGCATTTCTTCGACAAGGCAAGCGGCAAGTCGCTTGATGTGAGACTCTGATGGCCCATATCCAGCTGAAAAACATATCGAAGACATTCGGCAACCACACTGCCTTGACCGGGCTCGATCTCGACATCGCCGATGGCGAGTTCTTTGTGCTGCTCGGCGAGACAGGCGCCGGCAAGACGACGGCTCTGCGGCTGATCGCAGGGCTGGAAAAGCCCAGCGAAGGCCAGGTCTTCATCGACGGGGTCGACGTTGCCGACTGGGGTGCGGCCGAGCGCGACGTGGCGCTGGTGCTGCAGCAATATTCGCTCTATCCGCGCTACACGGTGCGGGAAAATCTCGAATTCCCGCTGAAGCCGAAGATCCGCCGGCTGCCCGATGCCGAGATCAAGGACCGTGTCGACCGCGCCGCCCGCACGCTCAGGATCGAGCACCTGCTCGACCGCAAGACCGATCGCCTGTCAGGCGGCGAGATGCAGCGCGTCTCGATCGGCCGCGCCATCGTACGCAAGCCGCGCGTGTTCCTGATGGACGAGCCGCTGTCGGCGCTCGACGCCAAACTGCGCGAGGCGCTGCGCACGGAACTCAAGAACCTGCAGATACAGCTCGGCGCCACCTTCCTGTTCGTCACCCACGACCAGATCGAAGCGATGTCGATGGGCGACAAGGTCGGCGTGCTCAACCATGGCCGCATCGTCCAGACCGGCACTCCGCACGAAATCTACAACAATCCGCGCGATACCTATGTGGCGAGCTTCGTCGGCTCGCCGCCGATGAACCTCATCGACGGCACGCTCGTGAACGGCCGCGCGGTGATGGCGCCGCTGAACTTCGAACTGCCTTTTTCAGGGGGAGCCAAGGCTTTTGGGGGGCTAAAGGCGAGTGCGGCGACCGATGGTCGCCCGCTCGTCTTCGGCATTCGTCCCGAGGATGTCTATCTCGAGAGTGGCGCGCCGGTCGAGGCGCGTGTCCACGACGTCGAGAACCACGGCGTCGAAAAGATCCTGACGCTGCGCATCGGCGACACCATGCTGCGCGCCACTGTGCCGGCGAGGACCGATGTCGCCATCGAGCAGCCGGTGCGCTTTGCCTGGAACCCGGACAAGGTGGTGCTGTTCGACAAGGGCAGCGGCGTGAGCCTGAGGCACGCGGGCTGAGCGCGGCTACCCTCCGCCCAAAGCGCGCTCGTCAAGGGCGCCGAGGGTGGAGTCCTTGACGATGGATACCGTTGCGGCCGGGTGCTCGACAAGCCACCAGCGATGCGCCATAGCTCTCCTTGCTTTGATGTTCCGCCAGCCTGGCAAGGGGATAGCGCATGGTCAATGCAATCACGCCCGAAGAGGCGGCCGACCGCCTCGCGATCCGGAACCTGATAGACGCCTATGCCCATTGCGCCGATCGACGGGACGCCAAGGGACAAATGGCGCTCTTCGCGCAAGACACGGTATTTCATGTGTTCATGGATAGCAGGTCTGCCGAACCGACCTATGTCCTTCACGGCCGCGACGCTCTCGCGCCTGTTTTCGCCGACCTGAACCAGTATCAGGCGACCACGCATTTCAACGGCCAGAGCACGATTCACCTCGACGGCGACCGGGCGAGCGGGGAGAGTTACTGCATCGCGCATCACCTGACAGTGAAGGGTGAGAAGCGAACGCTGATGCTGGCGTCGATCCGCTATCTCGACCAATTCATGAAGGTGAAGGGCGCCTGGCTTTTTGCCGAACGCAAATTGATGGTCGACTGGACGGAGACACGCAACTCGCAACCATAAGCGGCGCCATCTGCCGGGCCCTTAGCAATCACCGGCCGACATGGCTCAGCTGGCCTGGCGGATATCGGTCTGTTCCTCGGCGCGCAGGTGGCTAGGCGCCGAGCCGATGACGCGCTTGAAGGCGCGGCTGAAGGCTGCATCCGATTCATAGCCGAGACGCGCGGCAACGACGGAGATCTTCATCCGGTCGCGAACCAGCCACTGTCTTGCCTGGTGCATTCTGACCTGGGTGACATATTTTGCCGGCGTTTCTCCAACGATGGTGGCGAAACGCTCGGCAAATCCCGATCGCGAGGCGCCCATCATCCTGGCCAGCGTCTCGACCGTCCAGTCGTGGTGCGGCTCGAGGTGGATGGCGGCCAGCACCCGGCCGATCTCGCGGTCCCTGACCGCCGCGATCCAGCCGGATGAGTCGCCGCAGCCACGTTCGACCCATGAGCGGATGACCGTGGCGGCCAGCACATCGGCAAGCCGCGCCAGAATGCCGCCCGAGCCGACGCGCTCCATCGTCACTTCGCGCGCCATCGCGTCCAGCAGATGCGGAATGCCCGGCTCATAGGCTTCCAGTTCATGCGTGCGCATCACATCCGGCATCATGCCGAGCAGGGGATGCAGGCCATCGAGGTTGAAGTACATGCTGGCGCAAAACAGCAGCGTTCCCGGCTGGCAGTCCTTGCCGCACATCTCTTCATTCGACGTGCAGTAGACGTCCTTGCAGACCTCTTCGAGCTCGTAGCCGTGAATCGGCCAGGCCTCGGCGCCGGGTTCGCTGGCCAGGACATGGGCGGCACCGCGCGGCAACAGCACCGCATCCCCGGCATTCAGTTCCACCCATTCGCCCGAGGGCTGCTTCAGCCAGCAGCCTCTACGGCCGATGAAATGAAACCGCGCCCCGGGATGAGCCGGGAACTGGATACCCCAGGGCTCCTTCATTTCGCAGCGGCCATACTCGACGCCATCGAGACGCAGGCCGCGCAAGATGTCGGTGAGCGGATCGCCTGTGATCGGGATTTTGGACGAATGGTCAAACATAATGGGGTTTCTAGCATGGAAACTCCAGGCGGTCACTCCCTATGTTGCGTTGCAGCCAAATGCTGCGCTGCAAACAAACCGGAGACCGGCCACATAGCCAAGCCGCGGCGGCAAGGCATGTAACGGGTGGAGCCCGCAGTCGGTCAATCCCTATGTGGCGCTGCAAACAGATCGGAGACTGACCATGGCCGAACCCGCGACAGGCGTCATCGACGCCACACTTCTGAACCCTGCGGACTCCGATGAACGAGCCGAACCGGCATGGGGCGCCGTGGTCTCGCTTGCGCTTGGGGTGTTTGGCCTGGTGACGGCGGAGTTCCTTCCGGCCAGCCTGCTGACGCCGATGGCGCGCGATCTCGGCGTCAGCGAGGGCGTGGCGGGGCAAGCGGTGACGGCAACCGCGATCGTCGCGGCGATCGCCGCACCCACCATGGCCATCATCACCAGGCGCATGGACCGCAGGCTGGTGATGTGGATGCTGACGATATTCCTGATTCTGTCCAACCTTCTGGCCACCTTTGCCTCATCGCTCCCCGTGCTTCTCCTTGCCCGCGTCGTGCTCGGCGTCGCACTGGGTGGCTTCTGGGCGATGTCGGCAGCCATGGCGTTGCGGTTGGTTCCGATGCGCCTGATGCCGCGCGCCATGTCGATCATCCTGACCGGCGTTTCACTGGCCACCGTCACGGCCGCTCCTGTCGGCGCCTATGTCGGCGACGTCTGGGGCTGGCGCACGGCGTTCATGATCGCGACAGTCGTCGCCGCACTGGCGCTGCTGGTGCAGGTGGCCACCATTCCGAAGTTGCCGCCTGTCGGTGTGGCGAGCTTCCGCACGCTGCTCGATGTGCTGGAGCGACCGATGATCAGGATATCGCTGCTCGTCGTGCTGCTGGTCGCATCGGGACACTTTGCCGGCTTCACCTATGTCCGCCCCTTCCTCGAGAAGGTCCCGGTGCTCGACATCGAAACGATCTCGCTGGTGCTGCTGGCCTATGGCATAGGCGGCTTCTTCGGCAATGTCGTTGGCGGCATACTGGCCGAACGCAACCTCAAGGCAGCCGTCGCGCTGGCGCCCTTGTTGATCGCGCTGGCGGCCGCCTCGATGCTGGTCTTCGGCGCCTCGCCGATGATCGCCGCCACTGCGGTTGCGGTCTGGGGCTTTGCCTTTGGCGCGGTGCCGGTTGGGTTGCAGAGCTGGCTGGTGCGGGCAGCACCGGATCAAGCCGAAAGCGCCGGCGGGCTGATGGTTGCGACGTTCCAGGTGGCGATTGCGCTGGGCGCCGTCTTTGGCGGCCTGCTGGTCGATCATGCCGGCGTGGCCAGCGCCTTCGCCTATTGCGGCACGGCGACATTGCTGGCGGCCATCGTGGTGTTCCTGCGCGGCCCGAAGCAGGCCGAGTAGCCTCTTCCATCGGCTGACACAAACAAGCAATCCCAGACGCCATGCCCCGGCCCGAGAACCATCACGGTTTTCGGGCCGATGCCGTCGTGATGGCAGCGACAAACGAACCTTGTCAATGCAGCCGATGCGATGGGCTGGCGACGGACTCAGGCTGAACGCCCGTCGAAGTTGAAGACCGGCAAGGTGGAAGGATCGAGATCGACGACACAGTGGAGATTGATGTAGGCGCTGCGTTCACCGCCTTCGCGGACGTCTTCCGCGAAAGGATGGATTCCGCAGCTGCGGCAGAAGCGGTGCGCGATGGCATGGTTGCCGAATGTGTAGGTTCCGAGATCATCGCCCCAGGCCAGAACCTGCAAGGTTTCGTGCGGGATGGCGCACAACAGGGCGCCCTTGCGCGAGCAGATCGAGCAATTGCACCGTACGGAGCCAGTCAGCTCGGCTTCGAATTCGAAGGCGACCTTGCCGCAGTGACAGCTGCCTGTGTAGAGCATCGCGTTCTTCCTCGCAGTCGACAGGGTGCAAAACCGCCTGCGCCGGGTTAAGTCTCGGCAAGCCATCGCTGGCCACTACCCCTTAAGACGTTCAAGGCGTCCGGAGTCCGACACCGAAATGCAGTCAGTCCGCGATCATCTGGAAAAAAACATCCTTGCGCGCATCGCCGCCCGCGCCGGTGACGAGCGCGTGTTCACCAAGCTTTATACCGAGGCCGCGCGGGCCGCGGCTGACGCCAGCGATGCCCGCAAGCGGGCAGGCGTGACGCTGGGACCGCTCGACGGCACCATTGTCTCGATCAAGGATCTGTTCGATGTCGCCGGGGAGCCGACCACGGCCGGCTCGCTTATGCTCAGGAACGCCGCACCGGCAACACGCGACGCCGCCATTGTCCACCGGTTGCGGCAGGCCGGCGCGGTCATCATCGGCAAGACCAACATGACCGAATTCGCCTTCACCGCGATCGGCGACAACCAGCATTATGGCACGCCCGGCAATGCGATCGATGCCAGCCGCATCCCGGGCGGCTCGTCTTCGGGTGCAGGCGTATCAGTGGGCGAGGGGACGAGCGAAATATCGATCGGTTCCGATACCGGAGGTTCGATACGCATTCCGGCATCGCTCAACGGCGTTGTCGGCTTCAAGCCGACCGCGCGGCGCGTGCCGCTGACCGGTGCTTTCCCGTTGTCAGGCACACTGGACTCGATCGGTCCGCTTGCCCGAACCGTTGCCCAGTGCGCCGCCGCCGATGCCGTGACGGCCAGCGAGGAGCCGACCGCGCTGGCGCCGATTGCCCTTGCAGGGGTTCGCATAGGCATCCCGCAGGGTGTTCTATTCGGAGACACAGAAGGCGAGGTCGCGGCAGCGTTCGAGCACTGTCTCGGCAAGGCCAAACTGGCAGGCGCGGGGGTCGCGGATCTGTCGATAGACGATTTGCTCGCCGACATGCGTTCGGCCACCAAGCGTGGTTCGATCGCGGCAATGGAAGGGGCCGAAATCCATGCAGACTGGCTGGCGACAGGGGCACCGGTGCCGGTCGACCCACACGTCAGCGGACCCTTGTCGCGGGCAGCAATGCTGCCGACCCCGGTCTACATCAGGGCAATGCGCCGTCGCGCCGCGCTCGCCGCCGCCATGGACGAGCGGCTGGCATCGGTCGATGTGCTGGCCCTGCCGACCACGCCGGTAACGGCGCCGACCACCGTTTCGATGGCAGAAGATGCCGAGTTGCGTGATCGCATCGAGGGCCTGCTGCTGCGCAACACGCAGGTCGCCAACCAGTTCGACCTTTGTGCGATCTCGCTGCCGATGCCGGGCATGGTGCGGCCGGCAGGATTGATGCTGGTGGCGCGCAATGGCCATGACCACCATCTGCTGCGGATCGCGGCTGAAGTAGAGCGGCTGCTTGGTCCGTGACCCCTGTGACTATCAGTGGGACGAACAGTGCTTGCGTTCGCTGTCCTTGGCGGTGCGCACGATGCGGGTCGCGATGAGCCACTGCAGGCTGTAGTCCTTGCCGGTGATGGTCTGGGTGCGGTGCTCGATCGATCCCCTGACAACGATCTTTCCGGCATAAAGCGCGTCTGAAAGATCGGTTATCGCCTTGTCGGCCTGCGGCAATCCGCTGCTGTCGATCGACACGCCCGTGATGATCGTGCCGGTGGCGAGGTCGAGCGCGCTGTTCGACGAGCAAGGCTGTTTGAAGCAACGCAGCCCGTTGTCGCAATAGACATAGCTGCTCTCGGCCGCGGCAAAAGCCGGCATGGCACAGATCGACGCGGCGATAGTGGTTAGAAATGCGAGGCGAAGATCGGACATGGGTTCAGCGTCGCGGAGAATTGGGGCGAAACCGCGATGCGCTATCTCTTTGTTTTTGACGCAATTCCGCTAGGGAAAGCGCTACGCGCTTTTCCCGGGAAAACCGTGTCACACTTCTCCTGGAATTGCTCTAGATGCCGGCCGGAAATCGCCGCCGGTAGTGATCGATCACTTCTGGATTGCGCAGGTTGACCGGCAGTTTGTTGGCCAGCACCAGCAACGCTTCCCCCGCCGCACCGACGCCCATGCGCATCATCGATTCCTCGGTGATCCCAGCCATATGCGGGGTGATGACGACATTGTCGAAGCTGAAATAGGGGTGATTTGGCGGCAGCGGCTGCGTTGAAAACACGTCGAGCGCGGCACCGCCGATACGGCGTTTGCGCAAAGCCTCGATCAGGGCGTCGTCATCAATGACCGGTCCGCGCGACACGTTGATCAGCAGCGCATGCGGCTTCATGCGGGCGATCCTCTCGCGGTTGATCAGGCCGCGCGTCTCCGGCGTCAGCGGGCAGCACAGAACGATGATGTCGCTCTGTTCGACCAGCGCGTCGATCGACAGGAAGCCGACCTTGTCCGGCGCCGGCTGCATGCTGCGTGTCGTTGCCACTACCTTCAGGTCGAAGCCGTATGCGGCGATATGGCCGACCGCCTGGCCAACGGCGCCAAGGCCGACAATGCCGATCGTCTTGCCGGCAAGCTCGCTGTTGGCGTTGGCGTGCTCGCGGCCGGCGAGCCAGCCTTTCGCCCGCAAGTCACGGTCGACGACCCGGAAGCGGCGAAGCAGGGCAAGAGCCGCGAACATGACGTGTTCGGCAACCGAGCGGGCATTGACCGCCGGGACATTCGCCACCAGCACGCCGGCGGCGAATGCTGCTTCCATCGGGATCATGTCGAGCCCGGCGCCATGGCGGATCGCTGCCCTCAACTTCGCGGCACCCTCGAAAAGCTGCGGCGGCAGTGGCGCGCGTACGATGACGATGTCGGCGTTTCTCGCCTCGGCGGCCAGCATGCCCGGATCGATGGCGGAGGCGACGACGAGTTCGCCGGCGCCGGCCAGCATGGTCGAGGCGCGCGGGTGCAGGGGATGCGTGGTGAGGATGCGGGCCATCTCGGTCAGGCTCTTTCAAGCGCCGGGCTTTGGGGTTCCTGGCCGCGGCCCTCGATCAGGCCCTTCCAGTAGCTCTCCGCGCCCTGCAGATGAGCGCTCATCAGCGCCTGGGCGAGATTGCCGTCGCGGCGCAGCAGCGCTTCATAGATCTGGATGTGGTCGGCATGCGAGCGCACGCTGCGCTCGGGGTCGTTGAAATAGATCGGCAGGCGCTGTTCGCCCATCATGTAGTAGACGCTGCAGACATTGTGGAAGACGCTGTTCTTGGTCGCGCGCACGATCTCGAGGTGGAATTCGCGATCCTCCTTGGCCAGGCCTTCGCCAGCCGCGATGCGGTCTTCCGACGCCTTCAGGATTTCGCGCAGGCGCTCGAAATTCTCCTCGGTGGCGCGCGAACAGGCAAGTTCGGCCGCCTTGATCTCATGGATCTTGCGCAGTTCGACCGTCTCATAGATCTGGATCGGATCGAGCGGCAGGCCGGCGCGCGCGAACAGGGCCATTGCCTCGACGCTGGCCTGCTTGGTGTCGATGTAGATGCCGGACTTGGCCCGGCGCTCGACGATGCGCATGGCTTCGAGGATGGCGAGCGCCTCGCGGATCTGGCCGCGGCTGACGCCGAAATGCTCCGCCAGTTCACGTTCCGACGGCGTTCGGCCGGTCTCCTTGTCCGAATGGGAGAAGAGATAGGCGGCGAGTTCCGCGAGAAGGTTCTTTTCTTTCATCGTCAATCGCGTTGCGCGTGCGCCTCCAGAAACCGCTCCGAAATGGTGAATCCCAGACCCGGTCTTTCCGGGATCGCTATCATACCGTCCTTTGCTTCGACAGTCTCTTCGATCAGATCATGGATCATCGGGTTGGCGCCGAGCGAATATTCGACGGTGAAACTCGATGGCGAGGCGGCGCAGACATGCAGCCCGGCGAAGAAGCAGGGAGCGCCGGCCCACAGATGCGGCGCAAAACGCAGATTGAAGGCGCTGGCAATGGTGCCGATTTTCATCGCCTCGCTGATGCCGCCGCAGAAGGCCGGATCCGGCTGGAAGATGTCGGCTGCCTTGAGCACGGCGAGATCGCGGAAAGCGTAGCGCGTCGCTTCGCTTTCGCCGGTCGCGATCGGGACGGCGCCTGATGCCCTCACTTCGGCCATCCCCGGTTTGTCATCGGCGATAACAGGCTCCTCGAACCAGGCGAGATCCAGATCGCCGACGAGGTGGATGAAGCGCTTGGCTTCGGCCACCGTGTAGGTGCCGTGGGCGTCGACCATCAATTCGACATCGGGGCCGAGCGCTTGCCGTGCGGCACGGACGCGGGCGGCGGAAACGTGGGCTGCGCCATCCATGGCGCCGACGCGCATCTTCAGCGCCTTGAAGCCGCCTCTGGCGATATAGGACTTCAACTGCTCGCCGATGGCGTCGGCGGACGCCCAGCCGCCGGACGCGTAGGCCGGCATGCGGTCGAGCTTGCGGCCGCCGAGGAGCCGCCAGACAGGAACGCCAAGCGATTTGCCCAAAATATCCCAGAGCGCGATGTCGACGGCGCTGATGGCGGCTATGCTCACGCCGCGCCGCGCCAGTTGCGGCATGGCGTGGCCGGCGCGGGCGGCGCTGTCATGGCGCACGCCGTTGTAGAGCATCTCCCAGATGACACCGATATCGGCCGGATCGCGACCGATCAATTGCGGGCCGACCTCATGGTTCAGCATATGGACAAGCGCGCCATAGCTGCCGGCGCTGCCGGCGGCGTTCTTGCCCTCGCCCCAGCCGACCAACCCGTCATCGGTCTCGATGCGCAGGATGGCGGCGTCAAAGGTCGTCACCTGGCCGAAGTCGCTGCGGTGCTGCCGTGCGGCTTCGATCGGAACGCGGACCCACCAGGCTTGGACCGTCTTGATGCGCATATTAATCCCCGGCCCTGCCGCCGGTCAGGGCGGAAGGGCAAATTTCCCAACAGGCAGTCGACTACTTGATCAGCGGCAACAGCGTTTCGGCGGTGATGCGCATCTGGTCGGTGTAAAATTTCTCCGTCAGCACGCTGGAGCCGTGATCCTGGATGAACTTCAGCTGCTCGGGCGAGATGTCGACCGGGTGGCGCTCGACCATGTCGGGGTAGGGTGCGGCCGGCGTGCGGTCGACCGGGGCGACGAACTCGTTGGTCAGCGCGCCGTCGTAGCCGACCTCCTTCAGCGTCGCGACGATCCTCGGCCAGTCGATCTGGCCAAGGCCGGCGGCAAAGCGGTTGTTGTCGGCGACATGGAAGTCGAACAGCCGCTTGCCGATCTGGCGGATCGCGTCGTGGACGTTAAATTCCTCCATGTGGATGTGATAGGCGTCGAGGCAGACGCCGCATTCGGGGCTGACCGCGTCAGCCAGTGCCAGCGCCTGGGCGCCGCGATTGAACAGATAGGTTTCGAAGCGATTGAGCGGCTCGACGGCGATCTTGACGCCGACTTTCTTGGCGTGGGTGAAGCATTCGCGGGTGGCGTCGACAACCCACTTCCATTCCTCTTCCTCGGTGCCGTCGGGCACCACCTTGCCGACGGTTGCCGGAACCAGCGTGATGATCTCGCCATCGAGTTCGCTGACCATGGTCAGCACGTCCTTGACATACTGCACGGAGCGCTCGCGCTGGCCCTGGTTCTTGGCGGCGAGGTTGCGCTCGCCCAACATCAGCGTCACCGCGCCCCAGCAGCGGATGCCATGCTCCTTCAGCAAGGCCCGCGTCTCCTTGGTCTTGTACTGCTCGGGCTCGCCGGAAATCTCGATCGACTCATAGCCGAATTTCTTGATGCGCTTGAGCGTCGTCTCCAACGGCTCCGCGCGCATCCAGTTGTGCGTCGAAAGATGCATGGTCTGTCCTTCCCAAATTCGTCTTTGTGGTTCGCCTTATGGCTCGCCTGCGACTTGCATCGCCAAAAGGCGACGCAAAGGTCCCCCCCCAAGGCATCCCCAGCCTTTTCCTGCAAACTGGTTCGACCAATTGGGCCTTAAGCGAGGTCTACAGCAAATTCTTCTGGACGGCAAGAAGCGCGGCAATGCAACTTTTTGTGTAAGTTACACCATTGATTATATTGAGATATAGCTCTCTCTTTCGTGTGCTTGGAGAGCCTGGATGGCGCATCGCGAGGCTTGACCAAATTTCCATATTTGGTAATACCAGAATGACGGCGCGCGCAATCGCGCGGTGTGAAAAAGACCAAAGTGGCTGGCCCTGCTTCCAATCGGCGCTATGCTCGGTCGCGAGAAAAATGAGGGAGGATGCCGATGCCGACGACAATGAAGGGCCCTGGACTGTTTCTGGCGCAGTTCGCGGGCGACGCCGCGCCGTTCAATTCACTGGCCTCGATCACCAAATGGGTGGCCGGGCTCGGCTACAAGGGCGTCCAGATCCCGACCTGGGATGCGCGGTTGTTCGATCTCAAGAAGGCGGCTTCTTCCAAGGCCTATTGCGACGAGGTGAAAGGCATCTGCGCCGATGCCGGCGTCGAGATCACCGAACTGTCGACGCATCTGCAAGGGCAATTGGTGGCGGTGCATCCGGCCTATGACGCGCAGTTCGACGGCTTTGCGCCGGCTTCGGTGCACAACAATCCAAAGGCGCGGCAGAAATGGGCGGTCGAACAGATGAAGTTCGGCGCCAAGGCGTCGCGCAATCTCGGGCTGGACGCCTCGGTGACCTTCTCCGGAGCGTTAGCCTTCCCTTACCTATATCCCTGGCCGCAGCGGCCGGCCGGGTTGATCGAGGAAGCGTTTTCCGAACTCGGCAAGCGCTGGAAGCCGATCCTCGATGTCTATGAGGACAATGGCGTCGATGTCGGCTACGAGATTCATCCCGGCGAGGATGTGTTCGACGGCGCCACCTTCGAGATGTTACTCGACGCGGTCGGCGGCCACAAGCGCTGCAACATCAATTACGACCCGTCGCACTTTCTCCTGCAGCAGCTCGATTATCTCGACTTCATCGACATCTATCACGAGCGCATCAAGGCGTTCCACGTCAAGGACGCCGAGTTCAACCCGACCGGCCGGCAAGGCGTCTATTCCGGCTATCAGAGCTGGACCAACCGCGCCGGCCGCTTCCGCTCGCTCGGCGACGGACAGGTGGATTTCGGCGGCATCTTTTCCAAGCTGACGCAATACAACTATGATTCCTGGGCGGTTCTGGAATGGGAATGCTGCCTGAAGCATCCCGAAGATGGCGCGGCGGAGGGCGCGCCCTTCATCCAGCACCACATCATCCGGGTGACGGAAAAGGCATTCGACGACTTCGCCGGCGGCGCCACCGACAAGAAAGTGCTGCGCGGCATGATGGGAATTTAACACTGCTTCCCCTCCCCCTTGAGGGGAGGGTGGCCCGTAGGGCCGGGTGGGGTCGGTTCATGCCGAACATCCACCTCAACGACCCCACCCGATCCGCTGCGCGGATCGACCTCCCCTCAAGGGGGAGGTAGGCAACGGCGAGGAGAAAAACATGGTCGGCGCATCGAAGTCGGAAACGGGAGGCGGCCCGATCCGCTACGGCATGGTCGGCGGCGGGCAGGGTGCCTTCATCGGCGCGGTGCACCGGATCGCGGCGCGCATGGACAATGATTTCGTGCTGGTCGCCGGCGCGCTGTCATCGGATCCCGCACGCGCAAAAGCCTCGGCCGAGGAGCTCGGGCTCGACCCGGCGCGCAGCTACGGCTCTTATGCCGAGATGGCCAAGGCCGAGGCCAAGCGGCCCGACGGTATCGAGGCGGTGGCCATCGTCACGCCCAACAATGTCCACGTGCCGGCAGCTAAGGCTTTCCTCGAGGCTGGCATCCACGTCATCTGCGACAAGCCGCTGGCAACGACGCTGGCCGAGGCGAAGAAGCTGGCGGCGATAGTCGAGAAGACCGGCAGGGTGTTCGTGCTCACCCACAACTACACCGCCTATCCGATGGTGCGGCAGGCGCGCGAGATGGTGGCCAAGGGCGTACTCGGCGACATCCGCATCGTGCAGTCGGAATATCCGCAGGACTGGCTGACCGAGGATCTCGCCGCCACCGGCCAGAAACAGGCGGCTTGGCGCTCCGACCCCAAGCAGGCGGGCGCCGGTGGTGCGCTGGGTGACATCGGCACCCATGCCTACAACCTCGCGCGCTTCGTCTCCGGGCTGGAGCTTGATTCCCTGTCGGCCGATCTCGATGCTTTCGTGCCGGGGAGGCTGCTCGACGACAATGTCAACGTCATGCTGCGCTTCAAGCCAGCCGGCAAGACGCACCCGGCCAAGGGCATGATCTGGGCAAGCCAGGTGGCGCCGGGCCATGAGAACGGGCTGAAGCTGCGCATCTACGGCTCCAAGGGCGGTCTGGAATGGGTGCAGGCCGACCCGAACTATCTCTGGTACACGCCGTTCGGTCAGCCCAAGCAATTGATCACCCGTAATGGCGCCGGCGCACTGCCGGTGGCGGGCCGTGTCAGCCGCGTGCCGTCCGGCCACCCCGAGGGCTATCTCGAAGGCTTCGCCAACATCTACCAGGAGGCGGCGCGCGCCATCCGCGCGGCACGCAAGAAGGGCGGCAAGCCAGGCAAGGATGTCGTCTTCCCGACCATTCAGGATGGCGTCGAGGGCATGGCCTTCATCGAGGCCTGCGTGAAGTCGTCGAAGAAGAACGGGGCGTGGACGAAACTGTAGCTTCGACCGGCGAGGGGAATTCACGGGGGAGGGGCGTCGATGAAAATCGGCATGTGCATGTTCTTGTGGACGACGGCGGTGTCGAAGAAACACGAGCCGCTGCTCCGCGACATCAAGGCGACCGGCTTCGATGGCGTCGAGATACCGATCTTCGCCGGCACGGCCGACGACTACCAGAAATTGGGTGAGCTGCTCGACCGCATCGGGCTCGAGCGCACCGCCGTGTCGGCGATGGGCGATCCGGCGATGAACCTGATCTCGGTCGACGCCGCGACCCGCAAGGCCGGCATCGACTACATGAAATGGGCTATCGACTGCGCCCATGCGCTCGGTGCCAGCACGCTGAGCGGGCCGCTGCATTCGACGCTTGGCGCCTTTTCCGGCACCGGACCGACGGCGGCCGAGAAGAAGCGCTCGGTCGCTTCGCAGCGCGCCATCGGCGACCATGCCGGCAAGAAGAACGTCACCATCGGGCTGGAAGCGCTCAACCGCTTCGAATGCTATCTCGTCAACACGATGGCGGATCTGTCGGAGCATGTCGATGTCATCGACCGGCCACACATCAAGGCGATGTACGACACCTTCCATGCCAACATCGAGGAGGCCGACCCGATCGGCGCCTATACAAAGCACCGCGGGAATGTCGTCCATATCCACATCTCGGAGAATGATCGCGGCGTGCCGGGGCGTGGCAACATTCCGTGGACGGAAACATTTTCGGCCATCCGCAAGAGCGGCTATGACGACTGGCTGACGATCGAGGCGTTCGGGCGTTCGCTCAAGGACCTGGCGGCGGCGACCAAGGTGTGGCGCGATTTTTCCGAAACCCCGGAAGCTGTTTATCGCGAGGGATACAAGCATATCAGGAATGGGTGGAAGAAAGCGGCGTAGGGGCCGATGGCGCCGCCCAACCGCTAACCTGCGAGCTCACCGGCAGTACCGAACGAGACGAGGTTGGCGTTCCTTCGCGCCCCCCTCTGGCCTGCCGGCCATCTCCCCCTCAAGGGGGGAGATCGGCAGCTTCGCTGTCCCGCCGACCTCTGGCAAGTTCCACATCGCGAACTGATCAACCCTGCTGCGCTTGGATCCTGTTGTAGTCGTGGATGGTGCGGCTCAGCCGGCGGCGCAGGAAATTGGAGAGGTTGTCGAAGATGAAGACGACAAGCAGGATCAGCAGCACCATGTAGAAGACGTTGGCCCAATTGGAATTGGTGCGCATCGCTTCCCACAATTTCAGGCCGATGCCGCCTGCGCCGACGGCGCCGATGATGGTGGCGCCGCGGGTGTTGGATTCCCACTGGTAGAGCGTCTGGCTGATGAAGACCGGAATCACTTCAGGCATCACGCCATAGCGCTGCACCAGCAAACCGTTGGCGCCGGTCGACTTGATGCCCTCGCGCGGTTTGTCGTCGATGTTCTCGAGACTTTCCGAATAGGTTTTGCCCAGCGTGCCGATCTCGGTGAAGAAGATCGCGGCACTGCCGGCCAGCGGGCCGGGGCCGAAGGCGCGGGTGAAGAACAGCGCCCAGATCAGCATGTCGACCGAACGCATGAAGTCGAAGAAACGCTTGAGCACTTGGCTGAGCAGGCCGTTCGGCGTGATGTTGCGTGCGGCGAAGAAGGCAAGCGGGAAGGCGACGATGCCACCGAGCAGCGTGCCGAGAAAGGCCATGACAATGGTCTGCAACAACTTCGTCCAGACGTCGCCGTGCTGCCACTGGGCGTTGTTCCAGATATTGTTCCCCGCCAGCGCGAGGTTCGAGGTGCCCGGCTTGAGTTCGGGCCCGGACACGATCAGCGAGATCACTTCACGGGCCGACTTGCCGAAGAAGGGCGAGCGGGTGTCGAAGACGAAATTCGCCCAGCCGAGGAAGCGCTTGCGGACCTTGACGCGGTCGACGGTGACGCGCACTTCGCCGACAAAGCCCATCTTGGCGACGACCTCGTCGTCATGCACGGTCAGCCAGTCGGGCACCGGACCAGTTACCACCGGCTTGCCGCTGGTCAGCGACACCGGCACCGTCTGCCCGTAGGCGACAATCGTGGCATAGGTCTTGTCGAAAGTGACTGACTTGGCCTGGCCGTCAATCTGCACGGTGAAAGAGCCGTCGGAATTCTTGATCACCCAGTCTGGATTTGGGTTCTCGCCAAGCGCGGAAAAGCGTGGGTATTTCGGCGTGATCTCGGGCTGGTCGAGGCGGAACTCGGGCTGCAGATCATAACTGACCCACTGCGACAGGAAGAGTGGCAGGCGCTCCCAGTGGGATTCCCGCAGCACTTGCGGCAGGTTGAAGAACCACAAGGCGTAGATGAGATAAAGCAGGATGCCGGCGAACAGGAACAGCGGGGCGAAGCGCCTGTACAGCGGCCGCTGGAACACTTGCGGGTAGCGCTCCTCGATCGACCGGATTTCGTCTGCGGTCATCGTCGCCATGATCACGAGCCTGATCCATGCCGATAGAACCGGGATGGGGCTCCATCTTCGGGTTTTGCCATGATCTTTTCCGAAAACCGGATTCCACTTTTCGCTGACGCGGTCCTGCGGTTCGGGATCATGGCTAAGCTCCCATCAGGAAGGCTTGTTCGCCGATCAGCTTGCGGCGAAGCCAGGCGGAGAACTGGTCGACGAGGAAGATCGTCGTGAACAGCAGCAGCACCAGCGCCAGTGTCTTGGCGCCGAAGCCGCGTGAGATCGAGAGTTTCAATTCCTCGCCGATGCCGCCGCCGCCGACGGCGCCGATGATGGTCGAGGCGCGGACGTTGATCTCGACCCGGAGCAGCGTATAGGACATGAAGTTGGGCAGCACCTGCGGCAGGTCGGCGAAGCGCACCCGCTCGAACCAGTTGGCGCCGACCGCCCTCAGGCCTTCCTCGGCGCGCATGTCGATGTTCTCGTTGATCTCATAGAACAGCTTGCCGAGCGCGCCGATCGAATGCAGGCCGATGGCGATGATGGCGGCTATAGGACCGATCGAGACGATGGCCGCGAAGAGGCCGGCAATGACGATCTCCGGAAAGGCGCGCAGCAGCTCCATGAAGCGCTTGACGACGAGCCTCAGCACGGGATGCGGCGTCAGATTGCGCGCGGCGATGAAGGAAAAGGGCACGGCGAAGATGAAGCCGATCAAGGTCGAGACCAGGGCCACGTTCACCGTGGTGAGCATGAGCTCGAAATATTCAGGGATATAGAAACTGCCCCAGACATAGACCCGGCCGAGCGGGAAATTGTATTCCTGGGTGCCGGTGTCATGCGGCGAGGCAATGTCGAACAGCGCCCGCCAGACGTCGTTCCAATCCTTGGGGATCAGCCAGCTCAGGAAATCCAGAAGGTGCGGCAGCCGCTCGAAGAAGTGTCCGGCATTGGCTTCGTCGGCGAACCACATGCTCGCGAACATCGCGGCAAGCAGCAAGCTGACGCCGAGCACTGTGTAGAGCCGGCGCAGCGACGTCTGGCGTTGCCAGGCATCGGCCATCTGGTGGGTGGCGGCGGAGGGGGCTGTCACGGAAAGGGTCATGATCGGACGCACAAAAAGGGCGGTGCTTTGAACACCGCCCTTTCCGATTTCGCCGTTAGCCGCCGATGGCTGCCTTACGAGCTTCGACGATGACGTTGTAGAAGTCGGCCTTCACCGGAACGTAGCCGGTGAAATCGCCACCTTCGACGCCCTCGAAGCAGGCCTTGTCCTTGGTCGGCAGGGCGGTGAAGAAGGCGGTCAGCTTGGCGGTCATCTCGTCGCCGAGCGCGGTGCGCACGACCAGCGGACCGTTCGGGATCAGGCCCGAGCGCCAGACTTCGAC
Organism: Mesorhizobium sp. AR07; assembly: GCF_024746815.1. Lineage (GTDB taxonomy): Bacteria > Pseudomonadota > Alphaproteobacteria > Rhizobiales > Rhizobiaceae > Mesorhizobium. The sequence continues at coordinate 3,238,150 of NZ_CP080525.1, read as the reverse complement.
GAAGTCGTTGGGGTCGACGGCGCCCTTGGCGGTTACCTTGTGGAAGGTGCCGGAGGTGTAGCCGTTCTTGAAGTCGCCGATGCCCGAGGAGTCGTCCACCGCCACGTCGACCTTGCCGTCGCGCATGGCCAGTATGTTGTTCTCATGGCCGCCGTTGAACTGGGTCGAGGCGAAGAAGGTTTCGTTCGAGGCGCCGGTGGTCTTCGGAATCTGGGTCAGCGGGATCAGATAGCCGGAGGTCGAATCCGGATCGGCGTAGCCGAGCTTCTTGCCCTTGGCCGACTTGATGTCGGTTATGCCGGAAGACTTGAGCGCCAGGCCGATCGAATAATAGCCGGTGGCGCCGTCGGTCTGCTGGGTGGTGAGGATCGGGGTGACCGCCTTCGGGTCCTTGATGTAGACGCTGGCATAGCCGGAGGCGCCGAGTTCGGCGAAGTCGAGAGTGCCGCCGAGCAGGCCCTGGATGACGCCGTCATAGTCGGCGGCCGGGAACAGCGAGACCTTCTCGAAACCGAATTCGGCCTTCAAATGGTCTGCGAGGCACTGGTAGTTGCGCAGCCGGTCGGTCTCATTTTCACCGCCGAGAATGCCGACGCGAAATTCCTTCATGTCGGCGGCGTGGGCAGCACTTGTTGCCATGGCGAGCACCGAAACGGCGCTGAAAACCATCTTCCTGAACATTGGATATCTCTCCTGTAGGTTCCGGCCCCGCGCCGGCAGCGTTGGTGATTTTGACAGGTGCCCTTGACGGGGGCTGGCGATCCAGGTCGCTCTTTCTTGGCCCATGATCTCGGACAAAACGGTTCCCGTTTGTCGGAGAAAACCGGGTCCCACTTTCGGGATCATGGATTTAATAACCCGGGAATGCGGGCTCGAGCGGTCCGGCGGATGCGGCGATCTTTTGCTTGAAGGCAACGCTGGTCGAGGTGATGGCCTCGGAGATTTCGCCGCCATTGCTGTCGGCGCCATAGACGAGACGCACGGCCTCGCGGTTGAGTTCTTCCGGCGGGCCGTCGAAGACGACCTTGCCGGCGGCCATGCCGATGATGCGGTTGCAATAGGTGCGGGCGGTGTCCAGCGTGTGCAGATTGGTGACGACAGTGATGCCTTCGCGCAGATTGATGTCCTGCAGCGAATCCATCACCACCTTGGCGTTGAGCGGGTCGAGCGAAGCGATCGGCTCGTCGGCGAGGATCACCTTGGGCTGCTGCATCATGGCGCGGGCAATGGCGACGCGCTGCTGCTGGCCGCCAGACAAGGTGCCGGCAGGCTGCATTGCGGTGCGGGCGATGTCGAGCCGCTCGAGCGCGGCGACCGCCTCGGCGCACTCGGCGCGGGAAAACATGCCGAGCAGGTTTGACATGGTCGAACGGTGGTTCAGCTTGCCCAGCAGCACATTGGTCAGCACGTCGAGACGCGGCACCAGATTGAACTGCTGGAAGATCATGGCGCAGTCGCGCTGCCAGCGCCGGAGCGGCGAACCGCGCAACTGGGAGACCTCGGCACCGTCAAAAAAAATCGATCCCTGGCTGGGATCGATGAGACGATTGATCATGCGAAGGAGGGTTGATTTGCCAGCACCCGAACGGCCAATGATACCCACCATCTGACCCTGCGGGATCGAGATGTTGATATCGCTGACGGCAGTGTTCTTGCCAAATCGTCGGGTGACGCTGCGGATTTCGAGCGTGGCTGACATGGTCGTTTCCAGTCCAGTCGCGTTGAAGGTCTGTTAGGACCTCGCTAGCGCAGCCCCGTGAACTTGCGGTGTCGGATTGATGTCAGTTTTGTTACTGCCCACAGACGCAAGCGTCATGCGCATCGCGGGCAATCAGCCGAGCACCAGCAACTCCTCGAAGTGCTCCATGTCCCTGAAGCTGCAGAAGGCGGGCGCCTTGATCTCGATCACCGGGGCCTGCCGCGCGAAAAGCGCCAGGCAGTCATCGAACAGCGCCTGCCATTCGGCCGCCTTGTCGTCGGCAAAACGCTGGATCTGATAGGCGAAGGTGATGTGGAAGACATAGGTGTCGTGGTCGGGATGGCGGTAGCCGAACGGCATCGCCAAAGCGTCGCGCCAGGCGAGCATGATGCGCACGTCGTCATCCGTCGCACCGGCAACGGTGAGGCCGGTCGGCACGATCTCGACCACCTTGATGTTGAACGGGCCAAAGCCCTTGAAACCCTTCAGCCGTTCCAGATAGAGGCGGGTCATCGCGTCGATGCTGGTGTCGAGCGGCATGTCCCGCGGCCAGTAGGGCAGCCGGCGGCGATATTCGATGATGCCCTGGAACAGCGTCATGTGCAGGCTGGAGACGGGTGTGAAGGCCAGCCGGTCGGCGTCGGGCATCGCCAGCATCCGCTCGCGCACCGCAAGCACCACAGCCTCGGACGGCGAACCGCTGACCAGATGGCTGACGACGGTGTTACCCGGCTCGAGCAGGAAACTGCCTGATGTGTCGTAGCGCGTGCCGAGATGCGCCGGGGCGGTCGGATTGGAGCCGGCAAAGAATCCGGCGAGCGAGGGTTTGACAGAAGCAGGCATTGCGATCTCCAGGGGGAAATATCGCGTCCTGCCCCGGCGATGTGTCAGGGATATGAAACAGGCTCGCCCATGGCAATGATGTGAGCGACTATCCCTGGTATTTTTCCAGGAAGGCCTCGGCCGACAGCTCCCGGAAATCATCGAGCGCTGTGCGCAACCTTGCATGGTCCCAGTCCCACCAGGCGAGCGCCTGATAGCGTTCGGCCGTGCGGCGGTCGAAGCGCTCGCGGATCGGTTTGGCCCGGCACGCCGCCGACGATGGTGTAGGGGGCGACATCCTTCGACACGACGGCGCCGGCGCCGACCGCGGCGCCATCGCCGACGGTGACGCCGGGCAGGATGGTCGAGCCATGGCCGAACCATGTGTCATGGCCGATGGTGACGCGGCTGGCGCGGCGCTGGGCGAAGAATTCGCTCTCGTGCTCGGCGTCCTCCCAATAATCGGAGGCGCGGTAGGTGAAATGATGCAACGTCGGTCGCCACGTCGGATGGTTGGTGGCGTTGATGCGCACGGCGGCCGCGATGTTGGAAAACTTGCCGATCGTCGCGCACCAGACAGCGCAATCCTGCATCATGTAGGAATAGTCGCCGAGGGTGCTCTCGGAAACCCGGCTGCGGTCGGCGATCTCGGTCCAGCGGCCGAGCGTCGAATTCTGCACATCCGCCGTCGGGTGGACCAGCGGCGTCTCCGACAGTTTTCTCGTCATGCGGCGATTTTTCCGGGCGCGAAAGCGGTGACGTCGACGATGCGGTCGGCAATGGCTTCGCGCACGTCATGGTCGTGGAAGATGCCGAGCAGGGCGACGCCCACCGCCTTCTTGGCGGCGATGAGTTCGATCACCACATCGCGGTTCCTGGCGTCGAGCGAGGCGGTCGGTTCGTCGAGCAGCAGGATCGGATGCTCGGTGATGAAGCCGCGCGCGATGTTGACGCGCTGCTGCTCGCCGCCGGAGAAGGTTGCCGGCGGCAGTGCCCAGAGTTTTTCCGGCAGGTTGAGCTGCGCCAGCAAGGCGCGTGCCTTGCCGCGGGCGATCTCGCGGTCCTCGCCGCGCTCGACCAGCGGTTCGGCCACGACATCCAGCGCCGACACACGCGGCACGGTGCGCAGGAACTGGCTGACATAGCCGATCGTTTGCCGGCGTATGGCAAGCACGGTGCGCGGGCTGGCGGTGGCGAGATCGATCAGCCCGTTTTCGTGCATGACGATGATCTGACCCTCGTCGACGGCGTAGTTGCCGTAGAGCATCTTCAGGATCGAGCTCTTGCCGGCACCGGACGGGCCGCCGAGCACGGTGCATTCGCCAGCCCTGATCGAGAAAGACACGCCTGCGACGACAGGCAGTTTGATGCCATCGCGCAGATGCATGGTGAAGCTCTTGGCGACATCGGAAACAACGAGAGGCGTCGGCATCAGAAGGTCCTCCAATCATCGTTCGTTTGCGGCCCAACACACGCCAGAGCAATCATCTTCAGACCTGTAGAATCGAGGAAACAAGCAACTGGGTGTAGGGCGCGCGCGGGTCGTCGAGCACGCGGTCGGTGAGACCGCTTTCGACGACGCGGCCGTCCTTCATGACCATCATGCGCTGCGACAAAAGCCGCGCCACGGCAAGGTCGTGGGTGACGACGATGGCCGCAAGGCCGAGATCGGTGACCAGGCCGCGCAACAAATCGAGCAGGCGCGCCTGCACCGAGACATCGAGGCCGCCGGTCGGCTCATCCATGAACACGAGCCGCGGGCCGGTGACGAGGTTGCGGGCGATCTGCAGGCGCTGGCGCATGCCGCCGGAAAAGGCGCGCGGCTCGTCGTCGATGCGATCTTCGTCGATCTCGACGCGAGACAGCCAGTCGACGGCCGTGGCGCGGATCTTGCCGTAGTGACGGTCGCCAACCGCCATCAACCGCTCCCCGACATTGGCGCCGGCCGAAACCGTCATGCGCAGCCCGTCGGCCGGGTTCTGGTGGACAAAGCCCCAGTCGGTGCGCATCAGAAAGCGGCGTTCGGCCTCGCTCATCCGGTAGAGCTCGCGGAACTGGCCGTCGCGCATGCGATAGCTGGCGGTGCCGGAGCTTGGCAGCAGCCGGGTCGACAGGCAGTTGAGCAGCGTCGTCTTGCCGGAACCGGACTCGCCGACGACAGCCAGAACCTCGCCCGGCCACAGGTCGAAGGAGACATTGTCGCAGCCGACGCGCGAGCCGTAGAATTTGGACAGCGCCGAGACGCGCAGCAGCGGTTCGTCGGTCATTGCGCCGGCTCCATGTTTCCTGGGGCAAGATGGATTTCTGGGGCGAGATGGCCGCGATGGCCCTCCTCACGCCGCTTCTCGCAGTGGTCGGTGTCGGAGCAGACGAACATGTGGCCGCCATGGTCGTCGAGGATGACCTCGTCGAGATAGACGTTCTCGGCCGCGCACAACGCGCAGGGCTGGTCGAAGGTCTGCACCTCGAACGGATGGTCCTCGAAGTCGAGGCTGACCACTTCGGTGAAGGGCGGCACCGCATAGATTCGCTTTTCGCGGCCGGCACCGAACAGCTGCAAGGCGGGCGAGCGGTGCATCTTGGGATTGTCGAATTTCGGCGTCGGCGACGGGTCCATCACGTAGCGGCCCTCGACCTTGACCGGATAGGCATAGGTGGTGGCGATGCGGCCGTGCCTGGCGATATCCTCGTAGAGCTTGACATGCATCAGGCCATATTCCTCCAGCGCGTGCATCTTGCGTGTCTCGGTCTCGCGCGGCTCGAGGAAGCGCAGCGGCTCGGGGATCGGCACCTGATAGACCAGCACCTGGCTCGCCGTCAGCGGGTGTTCCGGGATGCGGTGGCGGGTCTGGATGATGGTGGCGCTGGCGGTATCGGTCGTCACCGCGACATTGGCGACCTTCTTGAAGAAGGCACGGATCGAGACCGCATTGGTGGTGTCGTCGGCGCCCTGGTCGATGACTTTCAGCACATCGTCCGGGCCGATGATCGAGGCGGTGACCTGGACGCCGCCAGTGCCCCAGCCATAGGGCATCGGCATTTCGCGCGAAGCGAACGGCACCTGATAGCCGGGAATGGCGATGCCCTTGAGGATGGCGCGGCGGATCATCCGCTTGGTCTGTTCGTCGAGATAGGCGAAGTTGTAGGTGGCGATGTCGGTCATGGCGATCACATCCGCGTTGTGCTATTGAATTGGCGTCCAAGACGCGGAAACAGGTCTAAGCTCAGATGACCGCAACCGGATGGGTGCACCTCGGAATCCTGCTGCTGGTGTTTGTCTGCGCTGTAGCCTTTGCCCTTCGAAGAATGGTTCTTCCTGCGCCGAAGGAAGGCGCGCATGGCGAGACCGTTGCCGGGAGCAGTGGTGGCTACGGTGGAGGGTTTAGCGGCCATTCCCACGACGGTGGGCATGGCCGCGCGGGCAGCTAAGGTCATTCCGCTGCCTCCCTCTTCTCTTCCGCCTTAACTGGATTTTCGCGGGCGTCGTATTCCGCGCGCATGCGGCGTACGAGGTCGAGTTCGGCCTGGAAATCGACATAGTGCGGCAGCTTCAGATGTTCGACGAAGCCGGTCGCCTGGACGTTGTCGGAATGCGAAATGACGAACTCCTCGTCCTGCGCGGCGGCGACGACATCTTCGCCGAGTTCTGTCGCGCGCAGCGCCCGGTCGCACAGCGCCATCGCCATCGCCTTGCGCTCGCTCTGGCCGAAGACGAGGCCGTAGCCGCGGGTGAATTGCGGCGGCGCCTTGGCCGAGCCTTTGAACTGGTTGACCATCTGGCACTCGGTGACCCGGACGGTGCCGAGCGGCACGGCGAAGGGCAGTTCGGGCACATCAAGCTCCAGCTCGACCTCGCCTATACGAATTTCGCCGACGAAAGGATGGTTGCGGGCATAGCCGCGCTGGGTAGAATAGCCGAGCGCCAGCAGAAAGCCCTCGTCACCGCGTGACAGCGCCTGCAGCCGGATGTCGCGCGCCATCGGGAATTCCAGTGGCTCGCGGGTGATGTCGCCGGGGACGTGATCCTGCGGCATGTTGCCGTCGGGCTCGATGAGGCCTTCGCGAGCGAGGATCGCCGAGACGCGCGGCATGGCTTGCGCTTCGGTCTCGCGCTGCAGCGGCTCGGCGACATCGCCGCCGGCGGCAAGCTCGGGGTCGAGCAGCCGGTGCGTGTAGTCGAAGGTCGGGCCGAGCAATTGGCCGCCGGGCAGGTCCTTGTAGGTCGCCGAAACGCGCCGCTCGACCAGCATGGCGCCGGTGTCGATCGGCTTCGTGTAGCCGAAGCGCGGCAAAGTGGTGCGGTAGGCGCGTACCAGGAAGATCGCCTCGATCATGTCGCCGCGCGCCTGGACGATGGCGAGTGCGGCCAGTTCCCGGTCGTAGAGCGAGCCTTCGCTCATCACCCGATCGACGCCGAGCGCCAACTGCTCGACGATCTGGTCGAGGCGTAGCGCGGGCACCGAACGGTCGCCTCGCCGGCGGTCGGCCAGCAGGCTGTGGGCGTTGGCGATGGCCGCTTCGCCACCTTTTACCGCGACATACATCTCAGGCCTCCATCGTCTTGATACGCGTCGTGCGCGGCAGGCAGGCGACGCCGTCTGATGTGGCGAGGATGATGTCGACGCCGCGCGGAAAGCGCTGGTTGTTCTGCTTCCATTGCTCGACGAAATGACGCGGCATCCGTGCCGGCGCGATCATGGCGCTGGTTTCGATGCCGGGGCCTTCGAGCAACAGCGGGGCGCCCGAAACGAGATCGCTGACTTGCAGGATCAGCGTCGTCGACCGGTCGGGATAGTCCTGGGTGCCTTGCGAAAAGCCGTCGAGCGCCATCATCTCGGCCGGCGTGGCGATCAAAGCGAAATGCGCATCGGCCGGTGTGTTGGCCAGTGCTGCGCCGGTGTGGAAACCAAGCCAGGATTTGATCGCGGCGGAAGCCTGCAAAGCCGGGTCAAGCCAGAGCGGCGTGTCGTTGTCGCAAAGTGCCAGCGCCACGGCGCCGGCGGTTGCCGAGAGCGGCGCCGGCGGGCGGGCGAACGCCGGCAGGGGCTGCACGCTGCCCGGCCGCGCCATCGCATCCATGACTGCGCGGAACACGGTCTGGGCGTTGAAGACCGGATCGGCGAAACCGCCCTCGATCGATTGTGCCGCGATGTCCATCAGTCTTCTCCGCGAACCATGGTGAAGAAATCCACCTTCGTTGCCGCCGTCTCGGCGCGGCGACGTTCATGCGCCGTGGTCAGGGCCGACCGCAGCGGCGCTATGAGTCCGGTCTCCACCTCGGCGCGACGGGCCGGGTCCTGCCAAAGCGCGTCGGCGATGGCCGCCAGCCTTGCCTTCTGCTTGTCGCGGCCGAGCGCATAGCAATGGCCGACCTGCCCGGACGGCAAACGGACGGTGGCGCGGGTAACGGTCGTTTCGCCGACATTGAAGGGCGCGCCGCCGCCGCCGATACGGCCGCGCACAGTGACAAGGCCGGTCTCGGGGCCGCGCAGCAGTTCAGCGTCCGAAGGCAGCCCGGACTCGTTCCAGAGCCGAACGATGTCATCGCCGCTGGATTGCGCCAGTGTTGCCATGGCGGCCGTGCGCTCTGCCTGGTCACGGGCTTCCTGTCCTCGCATCGGCAACATTCCTCTTGGCTAAATTTGTCTATTGATATAGACAACTATACAAATTATACCTATTGTTTACCGCGAGTCCATGACGAGTGCGTGACAGGCGCAAAAGGACGCATGGCAAACAGATCGGACGAGCAATGACCAGGCACCTGACGGTCAACAGCATCGAGCGGCGTAGCGGTGTCTCGCTGTGGCGGCAGATCGCCGACAAGATCCTGCACGCGATCGCGGTTGGAGATTTTGCGGAAAATGCCGCGCTGCCGCCGGAGGTGGCACTTGCCGAGCGCTATGGCGTCAACCGTCACACAGTGCGCAGTGCTATTGCCGCTCTTGTGCAGGAAGGGGTGCTGCGGGCAGAGCAAGGGCGTGGCACCTTCGTGCTGTCGCGCAAGCGGCTGTCCTATCCGATCGGCGCGCGCACACGCTTTTCGGCGGGGCTGCAAGGGCAGGCGTCCGAACGGCATACTGTCCTGCTCGCGTCATCGGTCGAGCCGGCCAGCCGTCGCGTCGCCGAAGCCTTGAGCCTTGCCAGGGGAGCTGACGTGATACGCCTGGAAACGCGCGGCGAAGCCGATGGACGGCCGGTATCGCGCGCCGCCGGCTGGTTCGATGCCAGGCGCTTTGCCGGCATCGATGCCGCGATGGCGCAAACCGGGTCCATCACCGCATCGCTGGCGCGTTTCGGCATAGACGACTATCTCAGGCAATCGACCATGCTGTCGGCGCGTCATGCCGATGCCGCCGACCTTGCCGACCTCGGCCTGCAGCCCGGCGCCATCGTGCTGGTGACGGTCGCCGTCAACGTCACGCCCGACGGCCAGCCGATCCAGTTCTCGGAGTCGCGCTTCCCGGCCGAGCGGGTGGAGCTTAAACTGTCGGCACTTTAGGATGTGCCGGCCTTATACGAGACCGTGATTTATCTGACTCACGCTGATATCAGACCAGCTCGGTCGCGCTTACTTGTCAGCGGCTTGGCGTTTGAGGACCGCCTTCCCCCACTCCGTCTCGGCTTCGCCGAGCCACCTCTCCCCCCTCCGGAGGGAAAGGAAGGTAGCCCGCTGGCGGCGGGAGAAGGAGCGAGTCTGGCTGAGGAGCGTTGGCTGCAATAGGCTCGCACCCTTCCCTCTACCCCGTCGATCGGGGGAGAGGTGGCTCGGCGAAGCCGAGACGGAGTGGGGGTCGACCTGCGCGGGGCGTCGTCAATTCGGGACGTGTTCACCGCCTGCCATGTTATGACCCACCTCGATCACAGCCTTGATCAGGCCGGATTTCTCATGCGCCCAGCGGGCGAGGTCGCGCGGCGTTTCGGCTAGCGTGGTGCGGTGGGTGACGAGCTTGGGCAATGGCACGGCGCCGTTGCGGATTGAGGCGGCGACGTGGTCGAAGTCGGCGCGCAGCGCATTGCGGCTGCCGATCAGCGTCATCTCGCGCTTGTGGAATTCCGGGTCGGAAAAGCTGATGTCGTCCTTGACGACGCTGACCAGCACCAGGGTTCCGCCATGCGCCACATGGGCGAAGGCCGACTGCACCGACTGGGTGTTGCCGGTGGCGTCGAAGACCACATCGAAGCCTTCGTCGCCGGTCGCCTGCCTGACCAGATCGGGCACCGCGCCGCGCGAGCCGTCGAGGGTCTTGAAACCGAGTTCGTTGGCGGCAAAGCCGAGCCTTTCGCTGCTCATGTCGAGCAGCGTCACGTCAAGCCCTGCGATGCGCGCGAAGATGGCGGTGCCGAGCCCGATCGGGCCGGCGCCGATGACCAGCGTGCGGGCGCCGGGCTGGCCTTGCGCGCGCCGCACGGCATGCGCGCCGATGGCCAGGAATTCGACTGCGGCGGCGTCGGCCAGCGACAGGCCGTTTGCCGGATAAAGATTTTGCGCCGGCACCAGGATCCGTTCGCACATGGCGCCGTCGCGATGGACGCCGAGCACCTCGATCCTGACGCAGCAATTCGGCTTGCCGTGCCGGCAAGCGATACACTTGCCGCAGGCAAGATAGGGGTTGATGACGACCGGCTCGCCGACGGCAAGTTCGACGCCTTCGCCAGTTGCGGCGATCGTTCCCGACACTTCGTGGCCCATGATGCGGGGGTAGGCGAGAAACGGGTGCTTGCCCTCGAAGATGTGGTAGTCCGTGCCGCAGATGCCGACATGGCTGACCGCGACCAGCGCCCAGCCGGGCGGTGGCGCGCCGGGCGCCTGGCGGTCTTCCAGGGCAAGGTCACCCGGTGAGCGGCAGACGACGGCTTTCATGCTTCAATCCAGCCTGCAATGAAAATCGCCGGCCCGGCGATTGATCCGGAGATTGTCTACTTGCCGCGGCGGCGCAGCCCATCGAAGTAGACGATGATGATGATCAGCGCGCCGGTGATGATGCGCTGCCAGAACGAGTTTACGTTGAGCAGATTGGCGCCGTTGTTGATGGTGGCCAGGATGAAGGCGCCGAGCAGCGGCCCGTGCACCGAGCCGACGGCGCCGAACAGCGAGGTGCCCCCGATGACCGACGAGGCGATTGCCTGCAGCTCCCAGCCCTCGGCCTGGGTCGGGTTGCCGATGCCGATGCGGGCGGCAAGCAGCACGCCGACGAAGGCCGCGCACAGGCCGGACAGCGTGTAGGCCATGTAGATGGTGCGCTGCACGTTGACGCCGGAGAGGCGCGAGGCCTCGGCGTTCGAGCCGACCGAGAACAGGTACCGGCCCCAGCGGCTGTGGTGCAGGAAAATATAGGCCGGAATGCCGACCAGGATGACCATCCAGAACAGGTTGGGAATGCCGATGAAGGAATTGCGCGAGAACGCGGTGAAGGTGTCGCTGTTGATGTTGATCGAATTGCCATTGGTCATCAAAAGGCCGATGCCGCGCAGCGAGGTCAGCGTCGCCAGCGTGATGATGAAGGGCGGCAGGCCCATCTTGACGATGCCGAAACCGTGGAACATGCCGATGGCAACCCCGACCAGCAGCGTCACCAGAATGGCGAGCCAGATGGGGAAGCCGGCATTGATCATCATGGCGACGACGACGGTGGCGAAGCCGACCACGGCGCCGACCGACAGGTCGATGCCACCGGTGATGATGACGAAGGTCTGGCCGACCGCCATGATGGCGATCATCGAACCCTGGCGCAAAAGATTGGCGATGTTGTTGCCCGAAGCGAAGCTTGGCGTTGCCACGGAAAGCACGATCCACAGCAGAATCAACAGCGCCAAAAGCGTCAGCCCAAACAGGACGTTATAGTTGCGCTTCGGTTTTTCGACAGCAATCGCCTCGGTGCTCATATCTGTCCTCCCAGCTTTTCTTGTTTCTCGGCGAGTGCCTGCGTGAGAATGTCCTCGTGGCTGGCGGCGCGAAAGCCGTGGCTTGCCACCAGTTTGCCGCGCCGGAACACATGCAGCGTGTCGGCGAGCTCGTAGACTTCCGGCAGATAGGACGAGATCAGGATGATGCCGGCGCCTTTCGACAGCAGCGCGCCGAACAGGCGATAGATCTCGGCCTTGGTGCCGACGTCGACGCCAACCGTCGGCTCGTCGAAGATGAACAGCTTGGCGCCATGCGCCAGCCATTTGCCGATGACGATCTTCTGCTGATTGCCGCCCGATAGGCTGGACGCCAGCGCGCTCCGCGTCGGCGTCTTGATGCGAAGATCGGCGATCTGGCGATCGGCTTGCGTCTTCTCCTGCGCGTTCGAAATCAGCAAATTGTTCGAAATGCGCTTGTAGATCGGCAGGTTGAGGTTGAAGCCGACCGGCAGGTTGAGGCAAAGGCCCTGGTCCCGGCGGCTTTCCGGCGCCAGCGCCATGCCGAGCTTGATCGCGTCATGCTCGGAATTGACCTGAACCGGCTTGCCCTCCCACAGGATATCGCCGGCAGACTTGCGGTGGCGGCCGTAAAGCGTGGTGACGAATTCGCTGCGCCCGGCGCCGATCAGGCCGTAGAGCCCGACGATCTCGCCGGCGCGAACCGTCATCGAGACATTTTCAAATCCCTTGCCGGACAGGTTCCGTGCTTCGACGATTGCTGCACCCGGCGTGAAATGCTCCTTGTGATAGACCTGCTCGATGGAGCGGTTGATCATCATCTTGACCAGCTCGGCGTCATTGGTCTCGGCGATGTTGCGGGTGCCGACCAGCGTGCCGTCGCGCAGCACCGAAACACGGTCGGCGAGCTCGAACACTTCCTCCATGCGGTGGCTGATGTAGATGATCGTCACGCCCTCGGTCTTCAGACGGCGGATCAGGGTGAAAAGCTGGTCTGCCTCCTTGCGGGTCAGGTAGGCGGTCGGCTCGTCGAAGATCAGGAATTTGGTGCCACGCACGGTGGCGCGCGCGGCCGCGATCAGCTGCTGCTGGCCGATGGTCAGGTCGCCCAGCGTGACATGGGCCGGCAGGTCGAAGCCGAGATCGTCGATGATCTTCTGCGCTTCCTTGACCATGGCCCGCTGCTGCAGCATGCCGAAGCGCGAATTCTCCTCGCCGAGGAACATGTTGGCGGCGACCGTCAGGTGACGGCAGAGCACGACCTCCTGGTGCACGGCATTGATGCCGAGCGCCATCGCCTCGTGCGGCGTCGCCAAGGCTGCCGGCTGGCCCTCCCAGATCACTTCTCCGGAGGTGCGCGGCATGACGCCGGTCAGAAGCTTGATGAGCGTGGATTTGCCGGCGCCGTTCTCGCCGACGATGGCGTGGATCTCGCCGGATTTGAAGGCGAGGTTGACCGGCTTCAGCGCGTGGGTGCCGGGATAGCGCTTCTCCAGCCCGCGCAATTCGAGGATGGTCCGCCCTGGTTCCAGCACGGGTGCCGGATGCAGTTCCTGCGCCGTCGACGTCATGACAATCCTCCCAGATTGGCCTCCCAGATTGGCCTCACGATTGGCACGCGGCGAGGCAAGGATATGCCCCCGAAACACAGCCTAGCTTAAGCCTGCGGATTGCCAAGCCGTTTGTGCTGGCAGCCTATGTCTCCGGGGCACGAAGCCCCGGAGACGATTTCGATACTGCCTTGCTCTTACTTCAGCTTCGGGTTGAGCAGCGCGTCGATCTTCGGCTCTTTCATATTGGCCTTGGTCACCAGATTGGCGCCGGTATCGACATTGGCCTCGACCTTCTCGCCCTTCGAGGCGGCAAGCGCGGTCTTGATGCCGTCATAGCCCATCCGGTACGGATCCTGGACGACGAGGCCGGAAATGACGCCGTCGTTGAGGAACTTGATCAGCTTCTCGTCGCTGTCGAAGCCGATCAGGGCCAGTTTGCCGGCAAGGTTGTTCTCGGCCACAGCCTGACCGACGCCCTGCGCCATGATCAGGTTGGAGGCGAAGATGCCCTTCAGATCCGGGTTGGCGGTGATCAGGTCGGTCGCGATGTTGAGGCCGGTCGTGGCCTGGCCGTCAGCATATTTGTCGGCCACCAGCACAAGGCCAGGATATTTCGCCTTGAGCTCTTCCTTGAAGCCCTGGGCGCGCTGTTCGAGCGAGCCGGCGCCGGGAAGTGCCGTTATCAGGGCAACCTTGCCTTCGACCTTGCCGCCATTGGCAGCGCCGATGGCCGCGGCGAGACCGTCAGCTGCGACACGGCCGCCCTGGACGTTGTCGGTGGTGAGGAACGAGGTGAAGGCCTTGGAGTCGGCGCCGGAGTCGATGCCGATGACCTTGACCTTGGCGGCGGCTTCATCGATCGGCTTGCCAAGTGCCTTGAACTCGGTCGGCGAGATGACGACCGCGGCCGGGTTGCCAGCAACGGCGTTTTCCAGGATCGAAATCTGGCCGTTGACGTCGGTTTCTGCCTGTGCGCCGAGTTCCGGAACATTGACGCCCAGGTCCTTGCCTGCCTTACGGGCTCCGGCCAGAACGATCTGCCAATAGAAGGACGTGGTGTCCTTGACGATGATCGGGATGGTCACGTCCGCCGCCGAAGCCGGAGCCGAGTGCATCACGCCGGCAAGCATGGAGGCGGCCGCAAGAGCCACGACCGCGCGGCGGTTGAGAATGCTGGTCACGAATTTCATTAGGTTTCCTCCCTAAGTCGCCCGGTGAACGTTACGGAAGCTCCGCTTGGATAGGCGCGGCCCAAACAGAACTTTATCAATAAAAAACAGTTGCCATGTTTTGATAGTGCATCGACCCTGCCGATGCAAGCGCTGTTTCGCGCCAGTCCTGCCGAGGTCTGGCAGGGCCAGATCGCCGCGCCGCTCCTCCCTTGCCGCCGATAAACGCTCCCGTTTCCGTTCCGTGAACGTATGGAATATTAATTCCATCATTTCGTCAATATGGAATGTTCATTCTTTTCTGGGATCGCAAGAATGTGAGACCTGGATCACCCGTTCACTGCGAGCGGACACGAGTTTCACGCCTGCTCCTGCACCAGCGTATAGGGACGGTATTTGGCATATTCCGTCTCCGGCACGTCGACGTCGAGTAGTTCGAGATTGCGGGTCAGGTTTGCCAGCTTGGCGGTGCCGGTCAGCACCGTGGCGACCGCGGGTTCATGCAAGGGAAACTGAAACGCGGCAGCGGCCAGCGGATAACCGCCCTCGGTGGCGATCCTTTCCATGGCACCGACGCGGTCGAGCACATCGTGGCTGGCGGGGCGATAATCGAAATGCGCGCCTTGCACAGGCCCGGTCGCCAGGATGCCGGAGTTGAACACGCCGCCGATGACCAGTGACGTCTGTCGCGCCCGGCACAGCGGCAGCAGTTCCGCTTCCGCGCTGCGGTCGAGCAAGGAATAGCGGCTGGCAAGCAGGATGCAGTCGAGCGGCGCCCGGCGCATCACGTCGAGGCAGATCTGGACCTCGTTGACACCAAGCCCATAGGCGGAGATGACGCCGGATCGCTTCAGCTCTTCGAGCGCCTTGAGGCCGCCATCCATCAACTCGCGGAAATGCAGCTTGGTCTTCTCGACGCCATGCGTATAGGCGCCGATGTCATGGACGAACAGGATGTCGATCTTGTTGAGGCCAAGGCGCGCATAGCTGAACTCGACCGAACGCATGATGCCGTCATAGGAATAGTCATAGTCCAGCGCGAAGGGCAGCGGATCGACATAGGAATGATCGGGAACCTGGTCGTCCGGCACTGGGCGGAACAGGCGGCCGACCTTGGTCGACAGCACATAGGAATCGCGCGGCTTGTAGCGCAGGAAGTCGCCGAAGCGGCGTTCCGACAGGCCGAAACCGTAGAAGGGCGCGGTGTCGAAATAGCGCAGACCGGCCTCCCAGGCGCCTTGCAAGGTCTCCATCGCCGCCTCGCGCGAACAGGCGCGGTAGAGGCCGCCGAGTGCCGCGCCGCCGAAGCTGACCTCGGTGACTTCGAGCGCCGTCTTGCCGATGCGGCGTTTCTCCATGCGAAACCTCCCCGTTCCCGACCGTTGTCCGGGCTGGCCGTCTTCAGATATCAATCAAATCTAGAGCAATTCCAGGAAAAGTGTGCAGCGGTTTTCCGCCCGGAATTGCGAAAAAACAATGAGTTAGAGCGTTGCGCCAAGATGCCAGGGCACGAACTCGTTATCGCCGTAGCCGAAGTCTTCGCTCTTGGTCTTGCGGCCGGAAGCCGTCTCGACGATCAGTTCGAAGATCTCGCGGCCCATGCCGGCGATGGTCTTTTCGCCCGAGGCGATGACGCCGCAATTGACGTCCATGTCCTCTTCCATGGTGTGATACATGGTCGAGTTGCTGGCGACCTTGATCGACGGCGTCGGCCGGCAGCCAAAGCACGAACCGCGGCCGGTGGTGAAGACGATGATGTTGGCGCCGCCCGCCACCTGGCCGGTGGCCGAGACCGGGTCGTAGCCGGGCGTGTCCATGAACACCAGTCCGTTGCCGGTGACCTTTTCGGCATAGCCGAAGACGCCGTTAAGCGGCGTCTGGCCGCCCTTGGCGACTGCGCCCAGCGACTTCTCCAGAATGGTGGTGAGGCCACCACGCTTGTTGCCGGGCGACGGGTTGTTGTCGATCGAGGCGCCGTGCTTGGCGACGTGATCCTCCCACCACTTCACGAAACCGTCGAGCTTCTGGGCGATCTCCGGCGTTGCCGCGCGGTAGGCGAGCAGGTGCTCGGCGCCATAGATTTCCGTCGTCTCGGAAAGGATGCCGATGCCACCGACGCCGGCGAGGATATCGACGGCCGCGCCCAATGCGGGATTGGCCGTGATGCCCGACATGCCGTCGGAGCCGCCGCATTGCAGGCCGACGACGATTTCGCTGACCGGGATCGGCTCACGCTTCAATTGACCGACTTCCTCGGCGATTTCGGCCAGCACCAGCATTGCCTTTTCGACCGATTTGCGCGAACCGCCGGCGTCCTGAATGTTGAAATGGCGTTTGCCGGCGGCGACGCCCTTCTGGCCGTAAAGGGTGAGCTGGTTGACCTCGCAGCCGAGCCCGACCATCAGCACGCCGCCGAAATTCGGATGGCGGGCATAGCCGGCCAGTGTGCGGTGCAGCACCATCATGCCGTCGCCGGTGCCGCTCATGCCGCAGCCCTGGCCGTGGACGATCGGTACGAAGCCGTCAATGCCGGGATATTTGGGCAGCAGCGTGCGGTTGGCCTGGTCGGCGATGGCATGGCAGACGGTGGCCGAGCAATTGACGCTGGCGACGATGCCGATGAAGTTGCGCGTGCCGGCACGGCCGTCGGCGCGGCGATAGCCCATGAAGGTGCGGGCGCGGTCGGCCTCGGTTGCGTGCTCGGCCTCGCTCGGCGGCACCACCGGCAAGCGGCCGGATTCGAAAACCAGATTGTGCGAATGAACGTGCTCGCCCGGCGCGATGTCCTGGGTGGCGCGACCGATTGCCTGGGCGTATTTCACCACCGACTCGCCGGCGGCGATCGGCTTGATCGCCACCTTGTGGCCAGGCTCGATCAGGGCGGCGGCAACGGCGCCGCCTGGCAGCGCGGTGCCGATCTCGATGCGGCCGTTGGCGACCGCGACATTGTCGGCGGGGGACAGAAGAATGCTGTTGGAGGCGTTCACGGGCGGTTTCCTGGGTGATCCTGGGATGCGCGGGCGGATTGACACGCGCTCGTTAAAAGATAATGTCTTTTATCGTGAAAAAACAGTTTTGCGTCAATTGTTTTTTCGCTGGGGAGTTCCGCATATCCTCGGGTGTTCCAGAAAGCGATTTCGCTTTTCAGGGTCGGGGGAACGTCATATTGCGCTTCAAACCGGCCGCCGCAAGCGCCGGTGTGCAACGGGTCAGGGATGTCGAAGAGCAACAACGTCTACAAGGATGCCTACAACCGCTGCCTGCGGCTGCTCGACGAAACGCGCAGCCTGCCTTCGGAGCCGGAACTGGGCACCTTGCTTGGCGTCAGCCGCACGACCGTCCGCACCATTCTGGCGCGCATGGAAGAGACCGGGCTGATCGCCTGGAACAAGCGTGCCAAGACAGTACTGCGCGAACCGCGCCCCGATGATTTCTTCCCCGAGGAAGAGACCGACACATTGGCCGAAATCATCGAGCGGTCGTTCATGCGCAGACTGCTCGCCGGCGGCGCCGAGGCCGGCATGCAGATCAACGAGCTCGAACTGGCGCGCGAGATCGGCGTCGGCACCACCAGCGTGCGCGAGTTCCTGATCCGCTTCTCCCGCTTCGGCCTGATCGAGAAGCGCCGCAACAGCCATTGGGTGCTGAAGGGTTTTACCCGCGCCTTCGCGCTGGAGCTGACCGAAATCCGCGAGATGTTCGAACTGCGCTCGGCGGCAGCCTTCGCCGCCCTGCCGCGGGACAGCGCGGTGTGGGCCGATCTCGACAGGCTGGAAGACGAGCATCGCCGGCTGGCAAGCGAGATCGCCACCCGTTTTACCGAATTCTCGGAGCTGGACGAGCGCCTCCACCGGCTCATCCACCGGGCGTCGCACAACCGCTTCATCGTCGATTTCTACGACGTCATCGCCATGATCTTCCACTACCACTACCAGTGGAACAAGGCACAGGAGCGCGAGCGCAACGAGGTCGCGATCGGTGAGCATCTCGCCTATATCGAGGCGCTCAAATCGCGCGACCTCGGCAAGGTCGATGCCGCCTGCCGCAAGCACCTGAAGTCGGCGCGCCAGACATTGCTGACCTCGATCCCGGAAAGCCGGCCGCCACAAAAATCCTGATATGCCGCGTTGCCGCAGCCTGGATTTGACGATTTTCGACGTCCCGGTCCCGTGGTAGGTATATCTCCGGTGATTGCTTGAAGAGGCAGATGGTTTGAGCAGGCAGTTCATTTGAACAAGGGGCGGAGACGGTGGAGCATGCCGGTCGCGCTTGTCGCGGCCTGTCTGCTGTTACTCCAGTCGATGCTCGGTGCGTTCGCTTTCGGCACCGGGCCGAATGCGTCGCAACTCGATGCCTTCGGCAACGTCATCTGTACCCGTGAGGGGGCGGCCCAGCTTCCCGGCGGCAACCCACCGCCGTCACATCTGCCGGCATGCTGCGTGCTCAGCTGCGGCATGTCTTCGGCGGCCTTCGCGCCGCCGCCCGAGGCTGGCCTGGCGCTTGGCAGCCTTTCCTTTGAAGCAGTCGCCTTCGTCTTTCCGGCGATCCTCCATCTCGACTTCGCGCGCGAGCGCTCGCCGTCGAACCCGCGCGCGCCGCCGCTGAAGGCCTGAGCCTGTTTGCCCGGCGGAACCTTTCGCAGGCCCACCCATCCAAAGATCAAACTGTTCGCGACCGGCAACGGCGCGGACCATCATATCATGGAGCAACCATGTCCCAATTTTTCCGCACCGCCGCGCGTGCCATGCCCGGCAGCATTTTACGCAGCTTCAAGCAGCGTCTCTGCATCGCCGTGCTGGCTTTTGCGCTGGTGTTCGTCGGCGCCCCGACTGTCTTCGCGCATGAATTCAAGGTCGGCGATCTCGAGATCGGGCATCCCTGGTCGCGTGCCACGCCGGCCGGCGCCAAGGTCGCCGGCGGCTATTTCACCGTCACCAACAAAGGTAACGCGCCGGACCGGCTGCTGTCGATTTCCTCCGACATCTCGGAAAAGGCCGAACTGCATCAGATGGGCGTCAAGGACGGCGTCATGACCATGCGGCCGGTTGCCGACGGCCTGGAAATCCCGGCTGGCGGCAAGGTGGCACTTGCGCCTGGCGGCTATCATTTGATGTTCATCGGCCTGAAGCGGCAACCCAAGCAGGGCGAAAAGTTCTCCGCCACGCTGACCTTCGAAAAGGCAGGCACCGTCAGCGTGGATTTTGCTGTCGAAGGTATGGGCGAAATGGGTGGCATGGATGACCACGCCAACTGATCGCGCCCGTTCGACACCTTTAAAATCAGAGGGACCATCATGAACAAGTATCTTCTGTCGGCCGGCGCGTTTCTTGTCTTGGGAACCAGTGCCGCCTTCGCGCACATCACGCTCGAAACCCAGGAAGCGGCGGTCGGCTCGACCTATAAGGCTGTCCTGCGCGTGCCGCACGGGTGCGACGGCAAGGCGACGACCGCCGTGCGCGTGCAGATTCCGGAAGGGGTGATCGCGGTGAAGCCGATGCCGAAGCCGGGCTGGACGCTGCAGACCAAGAAGGGCAAATACGACAAATCCTACCAGCTCTACGGTCAGGCGGTGACCGATGGGGTCAAGGAAGTCGACTGGAGCAGTGGCAGCCTGCCGGACGAATTTTACGACGAGTTCGTCTTCCGCGCGACACTGACGGCGGATCTCCCCGCGGGCCAGAAACTCTACTTCCCGGTGGTCCAGGAATGCGACGGCGCCACCGATCGGTGGATCGAGATCCCGGCGGCAGGGCAGGATGAAGACGCGCTGGAGAACCCGGCGCCCGGCATCAAGCTGTTGTCGAAGAAATGATCTCCTGGCGGCGCGCCCTCATCGAGAGCGCGCGCCGCCGCTTCGATGGCGATGACATGAACGCGATATCCCTACTTAGGACGGCCGCTATGGCCGGCAAGCTCGTCGGCCGGGTTGCCGGCGGGGTGTTGGCGATGGTCATGCTGCTCGTCGTCATGGCCTCGACAAATCCAGCCTTTGCCCATGCCGCGTTGATCAGGACCGACCCGGCCGACGGCGGGGTGCTGACACAAGGGCCGGCACAATTCTCATTGACCTTCAGCGAGCCGGTCTCGCCGCTGGTGCTGACCCTGGTGAAGCCCGACGGTACGCCGGTTCCGCTGACGTCCTTTCGGCTCAGCGACCAGACGGTCGAGATCGACAATCCGCAGACGCTCAAGTCCGGCACGCATGTGCTGAGCTGGCGTGTCATCTCCGCCGATGGCCATCCGGTCGGCGGTTCGCTGCTGTTTTCCATCGGCGCGCCAAGCGAGCCGCCGGCCGTGCCCGAGGCCGTCGACTGGCCGCAGCGGTCGGCGATCTGGATCGGCAAGGTCCTTCTCTATATCGGCCTTTTCCTCGGCGTCGGCGGTGCCTTCGCCCTTGCCTGGCTGGCCCGGGGCGAACAGGCCGGCCGGCGTTTCGTCATAGCGTCCATCCTGTGCGGTCTAATCGCGGCACCCTTGTCGCTCGGCTTGCAGGGGCTCGATGCACTCGAAGCGCCGCTCTCTCATCTGGCGCAGCCGGTCATCTGGCGGACCGGGCTCGACACCAGCTTCGGCTGGACGGTGCTGGTCGCCCTGATCGCGCTGGGACTCGGCCTGCTATCGCTGGCCGGACCGCGCGCGGTCGCCAAGCCATTTGCGCTCGCTGGACTGGTCGGGGTGGGGATCGCGCTTGCCGCCAGCGGCCACGCCAGTGCCGCCGAACCGCAATGGCTGACGCGGGCGATGGTGTTCCTGCATGGCGCCGGCATCGCCTTATGGGCCGGCGCGTTGATGCCGCTCGGCCTGGTGCTGAAAGGTCAATCGGCGGAGGCCGCGCCAATCCTGCGGCGGTTCTCACGCATGATCCTGCCCGTCGTGATCGTACTTGTCGCCGCCGGCGTCGTGTTGGCGATCATCCAGGTGCAGACGCCCGCGGCGCTGGTCAGCACTTCTTATGGCAAGCTTTTGCTGATCAAGTTGGGATTGCTGGTCTTTCTGTTCACGCTCGCCGCCGTCAATCGCTGGAAACTCACCGCAGCGGCCGAGGCCGGAGCGACGGAAGTGCAGCGCAGGCTCGCTCGCTCGATCGGCGTCGAGATGTTGATCGTGCTGGCGATTTTCGGCGTTGCCGCGGGCTGGCGCTTCACGCCGCCGCCACGGGCACTGGCGATCGCGGCCGCCCAGCCGGTCTCGGTCCATATCCATGCGCTGCAAGCGATGGCCGATCTCAGCATCACGCCCGGCCATGCCGGACCGGTGGTCGCTTCGATGATCATCATGACCGGCGATTTCGGGCCGCTCGACGCCAAGGAGGTGACGCTGGCGTTGTCGAAGCCCGATTCCGGCATCGAGCCGCTGAAGCGCGCGGCGACCAAGCCCGGCGACGGCAGCTGGCGTGTCGACAACCTCGTCATCCCGGTTCCCGGCCGCTGGACGGTGCGCATCGACATCCTGGTCTCGGACTTCGAGATGGTGAAGATCGAAGCGCCCGTGGACATCAGGGCCGTAAGGCTGGACCGCTAGGCGCTTCGGTACGAGGTCGGCCGGCAATCCAGGCAACACAATTCGGCGAGGCGGTTGACGCAGGCTTGAAGGCCCGTCAATCATCACCACAAGGACACCGTCCGCAAATCGCGGCCTCAACGAACGATCCGGAAGCAGGGAAGAGACGATGGAAAAAGCCGAAATCGGTCTGATCGGCCTTGGCACGATGGGTTCCAACCTGGCGCTCAACATTGCCGAGCACGGCCACCGCATCGCCGTCTTCAACCGCACCAGGGCACGCACCGACGCCTTTGTCGAGAACGCCGGCGCGCTGAGGGATATGGTGGTGCCGTGCTACAGTCTGGAGGAACTCGCCGCCGCGATCCGGCCGCCGCGCCCGATCATCATCATGGTGCTGGCCGGCAAGCCGGTCGACGAACAGATCGAAGCATTGCGCGGCGTGCTGTCGGCCAACGACATCGTCATCGATGCCGGCAACGCCAATTTCCGCGACACGATGCGGCGCTTCTCCGAGCTTTCGGGCTCGGGCCTGACTTTCATCGGCATGGGCGTGTCCGGCGGCGAGGAGGGCGCGCGCCACGGGCCGTCGATCATGGTCGGCGGCACCGAGGATTCCTGGAAACGCGTCGAGAAGGTGCTGACCGCGATCTCGGCCAAGTTCAACGACGAGCCCTGCGCGGCATGGCTCGGCACCGACGGCGCCGGTCATTTCGTCAAGACCATCCACAACGGCATCGAATATGCCGACATGCAGATGATCGCCGAGATCTACGGCATCCTGCGCGACGGCCTCGGCATGGGGCCGAAGGACATCGGCACGGTGTTTTCCAACTGGAACAAGGGCAGGCTCAATTCGTACCTGATCGAGATCACCGCCAAGGTGCTCGCCGCCGGCGATCCGAAGACCGGCAAGCCGGTGGTCGACATCATCCTCGACCGCGCCGGCCAGAAGGGCACCGGCAAATGGTCGGTCATCGAGGCGCAGCAGCTCGGCATTCCCGCGACCGCGATCGAGGCGGCGGTGGCGGCGCGCGTGCTGTCGTCGATCAAGGAAGAGCGGCTGGCGGCGGAAAAAGCCTATGGCAACATCGGCGTGGCGAAGATTTCCGGTGACAGGGACGCATTGCTTGGAGATCTCGAACTGGCGCTGTTCGCCGGCAAGATCGCCGCCTATGCGCAAGGCTTCGCGGTGATGAGCGGCGCCTCGAAGGAGTTCAACTGGAACCTGCCGATGCCGACCATTGCCAGGATCTGGCGCGCCGGCTGCATCATCCGTTCGCAGCTCCTCGACACCATGGCCGAGGCGTTCGGCTCCGGCGGCGCTTCGACCAATCTTCTGATGGCGCCGGCCTTCATCGCCCTGATGCAGGAAGCGCATCCGTCGCTGCGGCGCATCGTGGCCAAGGCTTCCGAAGCCGGCTCGCCGGTGCCGGCGCTGTCTTCCGCGCTTGCCTATTTCGACAGCTACCGGCAGGGCCGCGGCACCTCGAACCTGATCCAGGCGCAGCGCGACTTCTTCGGCGCGCATGGTTTCGAGCGTATCGACGGGGCTGGTGCGTTCCACGGGCCGTGGGGAAGCGGTGCGGCTGGCTAGTCTAGACTGTAGACTCATAAGCGCGCAACCACAGCCGCAACGAGGCGAGCTGGACCATGGCGAGAAAATTGGCGGCGAACTTGTCATAGCGGGAGGCCTTGCGCGTGGTGCGCGGTCCATAGCGTTCTGGCAGGTCGCGCCATGGTGCTCCCGATCGAAGCACAAAAAATATGCTGTTTAGCACGTCCCGATCATCGGCACGGGGCACGCCCCTCGGCTTGCTGGGCCGCAGCGGCTTGATCCCGGGCCATAGAAGTCGCTCAGGTCATATCGGCTCATTTTGAGCTTGAATCGGAGTTCGGCGCGATATGAAAGCCACAGCCGCAAACGCCCCCTTTTCCGCCGCTCGTCGATAAATTGGGCGTGCCCGCAAACGGTCCTTGGCGATGTTCCGCGACCCGTGACAAAACCGCAAGATCGGTCGAGCACGTTATGGCCATAAGCGACTAGTTGGAGCCGCCACGGAGGAGGGACGATGAAGGCGGCGCTTCAAAACTACCGTGCTCGGATGCAGCGGGTACTGGACTACATCGACCGGCATCTTGACAGTGATCTGACCTGGAAACGGTGACCGGTGTTGCGGCCTTTTCGAAGGTTTCATTTCCATGGGCCTGCAGGCCGCTGTTCACCTCATCGCGCATTTAAGAGACACACCCATGACAAAGACGTACGCTCCCAAACAGACAACCACTCGCGGGCATACCGTTCAAATCAACGACATTGAGATGTACTACGAGGAGTACGGAGTCGGAAAGCCTCTGGTACTCTTGCATGGATTTGGCGGTTGTGCACAGAACTGGCTTCCCTTTACCGCCAAGCTCTCGGAGCGCCATCGACTGATCGTCGTGGATCTGCGTGGCCATGGTCACTCCACCAATCCCGGGAACAAGTTCACACATCGGGAAGCGGCCAGTGACGTGTTCCTCTTGCTTGAAAAGCTGGGGGTTGATCACTTCTCGGCCATGGGCATCAGTTCTGGCGGAATGACGCTACTGCACATGGCAACGAGCCAACCCAAGCGCATCGACTCAATGGTATTAATTAGTGCAACTACCCATTTCCCAGATCAGGCAAGGGTTATCATGCGCAGAGCTTCGTTCGGTGTCATGCCCCAACAAGTTCAGGAAATGTATCGAGAGTGCGCAAAACGCGGCGACGAACAGATCAGTCAACTCATCGCACAGTTCAACGCGCTGGGCGAAAACCATGATGATATGAATTTCACCGAACAAGATCTATCAACCATTGCAGCTCGTACACTTGTTGTGCACGGTGATCGCGACCGCTTTTTTCCCGCTGAAATTTCTGTAAGCATCTACCGTTCTATTCCGGATGCCGCGTTATGGATTATTCCTGGCGGCGAGCACGCTCCTATTTATGATCCCATCGTTCCATTCACCTCAACAGCCCTGCGATTCCTTGATGGGCCGGACAGCAAGTTGCAATCAGGGGTCGAACAACCAGCTGGAGCCGCCACAGAGGAAGGACGATGAAGGCGGCGCTTCAAAACTACCATACCCGGATGCAGCGAGTGCTGGACTACATCGATCGGCATCTTGGCAGTGATCTGGACCTGGAAACGCTGAGCGGTGTTGCGGCCTTCTCGAAGTTTCATTTCCACCGGCAGTTTAAGGCGACCTTCGGGTTATCCGTGCATCGCTATGTCCAGCTTGTCCGTATGAAGCGCGCTTCGCACGAGCTGGCCTATATGGACGCCCAAAGCGTCACAAACATAGCGATGGGTGCGGGTTACGATGCACCGGATGCCTTCGCTCGCGCCTTTCGGCAACGGCTCGGGCAATCGCCGTCGTCGTTCCGGGAATCTCCCGACTGGGAGCCGTGGCTTGCGGCCTTCGGGCCTCTCGACAACGCGAGGTGCAAGTTCATGCAGAAGACTTTTACCACTGACGACGTGATGGTTCGCGATGTATCCCCCACGCCGGTGGCGATCATGGAGCATCGGGGCGACCCGGTGACGCTCGGCGCCACCATCAAGCGGTTTGTCGCGTGGCGCACGGCCGCCGGCCTACACCCCAAGACAAGTCCGACCTTCAATGTCTGGCGTTCCGAGCGGCGTCCTGCGTCGCCTGTCGGTTATAGGATGGACCTTTGTGTCGGGACCGACCAACCGGTCGAGGCGAATGGCGAGCGGATCAAAGCCGGCGAGATCCCTGGCGGACGCTGCGCGGTGCTGCGCGTCGTCGGCAACACCGACAATCTGGAGCCCGCCGCGCTCTACCTTTATCGCGACTGGCTTCCGGCCAGCGGCGAGGAAGCACGCGACTTCCCGATCTATTGCCAGCGACTGGGCTTCTTCGCGGAAGTGCCGGAGCATGAGGCGGTCGCGGAACTGTTTTTGCCGCTGAAATAGCGCCCTCCGACGGCATCCCTTCCGATCGCAAGAAACGGACAGGCCGCTATCCACCCCAATCCCGGTCTTTATGGGTTCACGGCCTAAGCGGGCACCGCCTGGCTGAGCGACAGAACGTCACTGGCTGCGCTCAGGCTCTGCAACGAGCCGGGTGCGGCGCCGCCGATCCAGCCCAGCACGGAACGGGCAAGCTCGGAGCCGGCCAGCCGGAAGTTCTCGTTGACGACCAACAGCTCTGGCCGAAACAGGTGCAGCAGGTCCGACGACTGCTTGGACACCACGTCGACGTCGCGGCCAAGCTTGAGACCTGCATCCTCGATGCCGGCGACGATGGCGAGTGTCGCGGCGGCAGCGCTGCTGACGAAGCCGTCAGGCCGGTTTTCGCGGCGCATCACCTGTGCGGTCCTGCTCCTGATCTGCTCGATCGTATGGTCGATGGAAACGGTGTTGAACGGGATTTCGCTGGCGCCAACCTCGCTCAGCGCATCGGCAAAGCCATTCAGCGTGTGGCCATAATAGGTCAGCCCGGGCGGCGGCGACAGAAGCGCCAGCTTGCGCCGGCCCATGCTCGCCAACCGGCGCACGGCTGCAACCGCGAAAGCATGATTGTCGAAGTCATGGTAGGGGTGGACGAGGCCCATATCGGTGCGGCCATGCGTGGCAAAAGGCATGCCATGCTCCAGCATATAGCGGGCGCGCGGATCGTTCGGCTGGGTGCGCGAGATGATGACGCCGTCGGCTGAGCCTGTCTCGACGAGATAGCGGATTGGCTCCATCGGATCCTGCGAGCGGGAGTAGGGCGTGACGATCAGGTGATAGGGCGTTTCTGCGAGCACTTCCGAAACGCCGTAGATGATGTCCGAGACGAAGCTCATGATCTCGCGATCGGTGTTGAGCACGAGGCTGATGACATTGGTCCTGCCGGTGCGCAGGCGAACGCCGGCGCGGTTCGGCCGGTAGCCGATCTGCTTGGCGACGAGCTGGACACGGCGCCTGGTTTCGGCGCCGATTTCCGGCGCGTCCTTCAAGGCGCGCGATACGGTGGTGACGCCGAGCCCGGTCATGAAGGCAAGCGTCTTCAACGTCGGCCGCCTCTGTGCCAACGCCTCCTCGTTCTTTTCCGTACGCCGTCTGTCCATTCGTCCCGCCCGTCAGGCGCATAGCAGTCGCGGGCCGGGTCGGCAATCGCCGCCATTGCGAGACGATATGCGTCCCGGTCCCGGCCAGGCTTCAATATACTGAAACGTTACAGATTGCCAACGCCGAGATGCCTGCGGCTTGCGGCGAGGCGAATGGCTGATTTGCGAAACTCATTGGGATTCCAGAGGAAATCGCCCTTGCCGCTGCCCTTTGCCGGCTTTCATGCTCCATTTAAGCGTTTTGCACTGCAGCGACCTATATTGCGGTGCACACAAACATCGGCGCTCGTGCGAATTTGTTCGCGGCTCGAAAAAATGTCGAGCCCTCGTTACTCATGGGGTTGCGCAGTCCAAGCAATTCCCGTATCGAAAATCTGTAACGTTTCAGATTCTGGGAGGAACCGAAATGCGATACCAATTCATCACCGCTGCGCTGGCAGCGTCGGCCGCGCTGCACTTTGCCAGTCCGGCCACCGCGACGGACCTGGAAGTCACCCATTGGTGGACTTCGGGTGGCGAGGCGGCGGCGGTCGCGGAACTCGCCAAGGCTTTCGACGCAACCGGCAATC
The DNA here is from genome assembly GCF_024746815.1 of Mesorhizobium sp. AR07. Lineage (GTDB taxonomy): Bacteria > Pseudomonadota > Alphaproteobacteria > Rhizobiales > Rhizobiaceae > Mesorhizobium. The sequence continues at coordinate 3,210,866 of NZ_CP080525.1, read as the reverse complement.
ACTGGGTGGACGGCGCCATTGCCGGCTCCGGCGGCACGGCGCGGCCGATCATGATCAGCCGCATCACCGGCGGCGATCCGATGGGCGCCACCCAGTTCAATCACGGCCGACAAGCGGAAGAGCTGGTGCAGGCCGGCCTGATGCGCGACCTCACCGATGTCGCCACCAAGGGCAAGTGGACGGAAGTCGTGCGGCCGAAGAGCCTGCTCGACAGCTGCACTATCGGCGGCAAGATCTATTGCGTGCCCGTCAACATCCATTCCTGGCAGTGGCTGTGGCTGTCTAACGAAGCCTTCGCGAAGGCCGGCGTGCCGGTACCGAAGGACTGGAATGAATATGTGGCCGCCGGCCCGGCATTGGAGAAGGCAGGCATCGTCCCGCTCGCCGTGGGCGGGCAAGCCTGGCAGTCCTCCGGCGCCTTCGACGTGCTGCTTGCCGCGGTGGGCGGCACGGATACGTTCCTCAAGGTCTACAAGGACAAGGATGCCAAATTCGCCGCCGGTCCCGAAGTCGCCAAGGTGTTCAAGGCGGCCGACGATGCGCGCAAGATGGCAAAGAACACCAATGTGCAGGACTGGAACCAGGCCACCAACATGGTCATCACCGGCAAGGCCGGCGGCCAGATCATGGGAGACTGGGCGCAGGGTGAGTTCCAGGTGGCCGGCAAGACCGCCGGCAAGGATTATACCTGCCTGCCGGGCTTGGGGCTGAACGAAGTCATCGCCACCGGTGGCGATGCTTTCTACTTCCCGCTGCTCAAGGATGCCGACAAGGCCAAGGCGCAGGAGGTGTTGGCACAAACGCTGCTCGATCCCAAGACACAGGTCGCTTTCAATCTGAAGAAGGGATCGCTGCCGGTGCGCGGCGATGTCGACCTCAATGCGGCGAACGACTGCATGAAGAAGGGCCTCGCCATCCTCGCCAAGGGCGCCGTCATACCGTGGACGGACCAGCTGCTTTCGCAGGACACCCAGAAGCAGAAGGAGGACCTTTTCGCCGAATTCTTCGCCAAGCCGGACTTGACCGTGGAAGAGGCGCAGAAGCGCTTTGCCGCCCTCATCGCTTCGGCAGACTGACGTTGGAGGCAACCCACTTCGCTCCCGGCCTTGCGAACGCAGGGCCGGGACCGCACCGCCCTTACCCAGCCGGCTGACGAGATGAGCAAGAGCGAACGTCCCAACTCGCTGTTCCGCAACCTCAATGCGAAGGTCGCCTCGATCCCGATGATCCTCACCGCAGGGGTGGTTTTCGTCGGCGGCACCCTTTGGACGGTGCTCTATTCCTTCACCAATTCAAAGCTCTTGCCGCGGCTGAATTTCGTCGGGCTCGATCAGTATTACCGGTTGTGGGCGACGCCGCGCTGGCTGATCTCGATCGAGAACCTTCTGATCTACGGCGCGATCTCGCTGGTGTTCTCACTGGTCATCGGCTTCCTCCTCGCCGCGCTGCTCGACCAGAAGATACGCTTCGAGGACACGTTCCGGACCATCTTCCTCTATCCCTTTGCGCTCTCTTTCATCGTCACCGGCCTTGTCTGGCAGTGGCTGCTCAACCCGGATTTCGGCATCCAGCATGTGGTGCGGGGGTTGGGCTGGGAGAGCTTCAGCTTCGACCCGCTCTACAATTCCAGCATCGTCATCTACGGCATATCGATCGCGGCACTGTGGCAAGGCACCGGGCTCATCATGTGCCTGATGCTGGCCGGCCTGCGCGGCATCGACGAGGACATCTGGAAGGCCGCGCGGGTGGACGGGATACCGATGTGGAAGACCTATCTGTTCATCATCATACCGATGATGCGGCCGGTCTTCATCACCACGCTCGTCATCATCGCCTCCGGCATCGTCAAGGTCTACGACCTCGTCGTCGCCCAGACCAGCGGCGGCCCGGGTATCGCCTCCGAGGTGCCGGCCAAGTACGTCTACGATTACATGTTCTTCGCCCAGAACCTCGGCCAGGGTTTTGCCGCTTCGACCATGATGCTGCTCTCGGTGGTGATCGTCATCGTGCCGTGGGCCTATCTCGAATTCGGGCGGCGCAAATGAGCATGGCAAACACCTCTGCTCCAACAAGCGCTGTTTCCAGCCACGACATCGCCGGGCCTCACGGCCCGAAACCGCGCCGCATGTTTTCGCGCCGCAACATCTTCCTCTATGGCACACTCTTTGTCGTGGCAGCCTACTATCTCTTGCCGCTCTACGTGATGGTCGTCACTTCGCTCAAGGGCATGCCGGAAATCCGGCTCGGCAACATCTTCTCGCCACCGCTCGAAATCACCTTCGAGCCCTGGGTGAAGGCCTGGTCGACGGCCTGCACCGGCCTTAATTGCGACGGGCTTTCGCGCGGCTTCTGGAATTCCGTTCGCATCACCGTCCCCTCGGTGATCCTGTCGATCGCCATTGCGTCGGTGAACGGCTACGCACTGGCCAACTGGCGCTTCAAGGGCGCCGATACTTTCTTCGTCATCCTGATCGTCGGCGCCTTCATTCCCTATCAGGTGATGATCTATCCGATCGTCATCATCCTGCGCGAGATCGGCCTCTATGGCAGCCTCACCGGCCTGGTGATCGTCCATTCCATTTTCGGCATGCCGATCCTGACGCTGCTGTTCCGTAACTATTTCTCGTCCATGCCGGAGGAACTGTTCCGGGCGGCACGTGTCGACGGCGCCGGTTTCTGGGGCATCTATCTGCGCATCATGCTGCCGATGTCGCTGCCGATCTTCGTCGTCGCCGTCATCCTGCAGGTGACGGGCATCTGGAACGACTTCCTGTTCGGCGTCGTCTACACCCGCCCCGATACCTATCCGATGACGGTGCAGCTCAACAACATCGTCAATTCGGTGCAGGGCGTGAAGGAATACAACGTCAATATGGCGGCCACCATCCTGACCGGGCTGGTCCCGCTCATCATCTACTTCATTTCCGGCAAGCTTTTCGTGCGTGGCATAGCGGCCGGCGCGGTGAAAGGGTGATGATGACAGAAATCGCAAACCCCAGCGTATCGATCCAGGACCTGTCGCTGAACTTCGGTGCGGTATCGGTGTTGCAGACGCTCAATCTCGATGTCGCCGAAGGCGAGTTCATCGTGCTGCTCGGACCCTCCGGCTGCGGCAAGTCGACGTTGCTCAACTGTGTAGCCGGCCTGCTCGACATCTCGGAAGGCCGCATCTTCATCAAGGGCAAGAACGTCACCTGGGAAGAGCCCAAGGACCGCGGCATCGGCATGGTGTTCCAGTCCTATGCGCTCTATCCGCAGATGACGGTGGAGAAGAACCTGTCCTTCGGGCTGCGGGTCGCCGGCATAGCCAAGGACGAGATCGCCAAGCGGATCGCGCGGGCCGCCGAGATCCTGCAGATCGAGCCGCTGCTGCAGCGCAAACCGGCGGCGCTCTCGGGCGGCCAGCGCCAGCGCGTGGCGATCGGACGGGCGCTGGTGCGCGATGTCGACGTGTTCCTGTTCGACGAGCCGCTCTCCAATCTCGATGCCAAGCTGCGTGCCGAGCTGCGCGTCGAGATCAAGCTGCTGCATCGCAGGCTGCAGAACACGATGATCTACGTCACGCACGACCAGATCGAAGCGATGACGCTGGCCGATCGTATCGCGGTGATGAAAGGCGGCGTCATCCAGCAGCTCGATGCGCCGCAGACCATCTACAATCGCCCGGTCAACCGCTTCGTCGCCGGCTTCCTCGGCTCGCCCGCGATGAACTTCCTTGACGGGCAACTGGCGGCCGGCGCTGCTTTCAAGGCGGGAAATGTGTCCATTCCGCTCGACCGCTATGCATTCGAGGCAGCCGGCAACAGCAGCGGGCCTTGCGTTTTCGGTATCCGGCCCGAGCACGTCGCCTTTGGCGAGGCGGCAAATGCCATGCCCTTTGCCACCGATGCCGCCGTCGAGATCGTCGAGCCGATGGGCTCCGACACGCTGGTGTGGACGAAGCTCGGCGGCCACAATTTTTCCTTCCGCGTCGAGGCGGAAAAGACGCTGCGCAATGGCGAGCCGATCCGGATCGGCTTTGATCCTGCCCGCGCCTCGCTGTTCGACACCGCAACTGGCAGCCGCAAGTAACCCTCGAAATCATCCATCCCAAAGCAGAACGGACAGAGACGATGAACTGGTCATTCCAACTTTACAGCGCCCGCAATTTCCAGCCCTGGGAAGGCGTGCTCGCCTCGCTCGGCAAGCTCGGCTACACCCAGGTCGAAGGCTTCGGCGGCGTCTATGATGATCCCAAGGCTTTCCGCGCCGAACTCGACAAGAATGGGCTCGCCATGCCGACTGGGCATTTCTCGATCGACGCGCTCGAAAATGATTTCGACGGCGTGCGCAAGACTGCCGATGCGCTTGGCATCAAGCTGTTGATCTGCCCCTATCTGGTGGCGGAGCAAAGGCCATCCGGCACCGCCGGCTGGCGTGGCTTTGGCGAACGCCTGGCAAAAGTCGGCGATGCCGCGAAAAAGGCCGGCTACGGCTTTGCCTGGCACAACCATGATTTTGAATTCAAGAAGCTCGCCGACGGCTCCGTGCCGCAGGACCACATCCTGTCCTCCGCGCCTGACATCGGCTGGGAAATGGACGTCGCCTGGGTGGTGCGCGGCGGCGACGATCCGCTGACGTGGATCGAGAAGCACGGCAAGCGCATCAGCGCCGTCCATGTCAAGGACATGGCCAAGCCGGGCGAGGGACTGGACGAGGACGGCTGGTCGGATGTCGGCCATGGCACGATCGACTGGGCCGGGCTGATCAAGGTGTTGAGGGCCAAGAGCGCGGCCCAATACTTCGTCATGGAACAGGATAACCCGAACGACATAGAGCGCTTCGCCCGCCGCTCGATCGCAGCCGTCAAGACCTACTAGGAGCAATCAGCATGGCAAAGAAACTTGGCATCGGCGTCATCGGCTGCGGCAACATCTCGAAGGCGTATTTCTCGCTGGCGCCGCTGTTTCGCGGCATCGAGATGCGCGCCTGCGCCGACATCAACATGGATGCGGCGAAGGCACGGGCGAAGGAGTTCAAGCTGCGCGCTGAAACGGTCGACGGGCTGCTCAAGGCCGACGACATCGATATCATCGTCAACCTGACCATACCGGCGGTGCATTACGAGGTGTCGAAGCAGATCCTCGATGCCGGCAAGCACGTCTATTCGGAAAAGCCTTTCGTGCTGTCGGTGAAGGAAGGACTCGACCTGAAAGCGCGGGCGGAAAAAAAGGGGCTGCGCATCGGCTCGGCGCCCGACACCTTCCTCGGCGGCGCGCATCAGCTGGTCCGCGATCTCATTGACACAGGCAAGCTCGGCAAGATCACCAGCGGCACCTGCCATGTGATGAGCCACGGCATGGAACACTGGCACCCCAATCCCGACTTCTTCTTCCAGCCGGGCGCCGGTCCGGTGCTCGACATCGGACCCTACTACATCACCAATCTGATCCAGCTGATCGGGCCGGTGAAACAGGTCGCGGCTTTCGCGTCGACGCCTGCCAAGGAACGCACCATCAGTTCAAAGCCGCGCGCGGGCGAAAAGATTCCGGTCAACACACCGACGACCATCCACGGCCTGCTGGAGTTCGAGAACGGGGCCGTGGTGACGCTCAACACCAGCTGGGACGTCTGGGCCCATGGTCACGCGCCGATGGAACTCTATGGCGAGGCGGGCACGGTGTTCGTGCCGGATCCGAATTTCTTCGGGGGCGACGTGCGCTTCACCGAAGAGGGCAAGCCGGTCAAGAAGCTGCCGAAATGGAAGCACCCGTTCGGCGTTCCCAATGAAATGCATGGACAAGGCATGATGGCCAACTACCGCACCGCCGGCCTCGCTGACATGGCGGTGGCGATCGCGGAAGGCCGGCCGCACCGCTGCTCGATGGAACTGGCGCTGCACGCCGTCGACGTCATGACCGGCCTGCTGCGCTCCGGTGAAACCGGCAAGTTCGTCGCCATGCAGACCAGTTGCGAACGGCCGGCCGCACTTGGCGTCGAGGAAGCCAAGGAACTGCTGGCGAAGAAGAAGTAGGCGCCGCGCCTCGACCCTCTCCCCGTTTCGACAGGGAGAGGGTAAGGGTGAGGGGCAGGGCCGACTCGCCGTGTTGTCGTGATGGCAGCCGACCGGCTCACTTCGATTTGAGGATTTTCCGATGCCCTACATCCCCGCCGAAAACCGTTACGAGACCATGATCTACAACCGCTGCGGTCGCTCCGGCCTGAAGCTGCCGGCGATCTCGCTGGGGTTGTGGCACAATTTCGGCGATGACACGCCGCACAAGACCAAGCAGGCGATCGCGCGCAAGGCCTTCGACCTCGGCATCACGCATTTCGACCTCGCCAACAATTACGGTCCGCCGCCCGGCTCGGCGGAGACCGCTTTCGGCGAGATACTGCGCACCGATTTCGCCGGCTATCGCGACGAACTGATCATCTCGACCAAGGCCGGCTACGAAATGTGGGCCGGACCCTACGGCGAATGGGGCGGGCGCAAATACATGCTGGCCAGCCTCGACCAGAGTCTGAAGCGGATGGGCCTCGACTATGTCGACATCTTCTATTCGCACCGCTTCGATCCCGATACGCCGCTGGAGGAAACCATGGGTGCGCTCGACCACGCCGTGCGCTCGGGCAAGGCGCTCTATGCCGGCATCTCGTCCTACAATTCGCAGCGCACACGCGAGGCCGCCGATATATTGAAGCAGCTCGGCACACCTTGCATCATCCACCAGCCGAGCTATTCGATGTTCAACCGCTGGGTGGAAGAAGACGGCCTGCTCGATACGCTTGAAGGGCTCGGCGTCGGCTCCATCGTGTTCTCGCCATTGGCGCAAGGCATGTTGACCGACAAATATCTCGGCGGCATTCCCGAAGGCAGCCGCGCTTCCCAGGGCAAGTCGCTGAGGACGGCGTTCATCAACGACAAGACCATCGCCAATATCCAGGCGTTGAACGCGATCGCCGGACGCCGGGGCCAGACGCTGGCGCAGATGGCGCTGGCTTGGGTGCTGCGCAGGGGCAAGGTGACATCGGCGCTGATCGGCGCCAGCCGGCCGGAGCAGGTCGAGGACTGCGTTGGCGCGCTCAAGGTGCTTGAATTCAGTGACGCCGAACTCGCCGAGATCGACACTTACGCGCGCGAGTCCGACATCAATCTGTGGGCGGCTTCTGCCGAACGCAAGGGTCCGCCGAGGAAGTAAAGCCACGCTCGACAAGCCGGCAAACAAAAGCGGCGGGAAGCTCTCCCGCCGCTTTTGTTGCGAAAGCAAAATGGCCGCGGTTCAGGGCGTCTTCGGCTTCTGTGCGGTACCCAGTCCAGCCTTGGGTTTTTCCGGTGCGGGCGCCTGGGTCTTCATCTTCGTCTCGATCCAGCCGGTGTAGTTGGCCAGCCGCGTGTAGATGCCATAGGCGTCCTTGTGGCCGCAGGCGGCACTGCCGTCGGCCGGGCCTTCGCCCCAGCTGACGACGCCGACCTGAACCGGGCCGTCGCCGCCGGTCATGAACAGCGGGCCGCCACTGTCGCCATTGCAGGCATCGCGCACGCCGCTGGTGGTGCCGGCGCAGATCATGTTTTTGGTCAGCGGGTCGGTCATGTCGGCGGCAATCGCATTGGCGGCCGCATCGATGCCCTTTTCCGAATAGCGCATGCGGTGGGACAGATCGCCCAACGCTGCCTTCAAATCATGCGCGTAGATGGCCTTGATGCCGCTGTTGCAGGCCTGGTTCGGCTGCAGGTCGAGGTCGGCAACCATCAGCGTGGTCGGGAAGGTGCCATCCTGCATCTTGCCCCAGCCGGTAACGGTGGTCTTGCCGCTATCGGGGGTGGTGCCATGGGCAAGCTTGATGGTCGGTGCGTCGGCCGGCTCGGCGAGCCGGAGCAGGCCGAGGTCGTTGTCGAGCGTCTGCTCGCTGTAGCCCTCGTTGACGATGACCTCCACCACCTTGTGGCGCTTGCCTTCGCTGAGATCGGTGGCGCCGGTCAGCACGGTGACCGCATCCGGCGAGATCGGCCGGCCCTTGTCGTTGAGGCAGTGCGCCGCCGTTAAAACCCATTGCGGCGCGATCAGGCTGCCGCCGCAAAACTGTGCATTGGCCTGCGAAGCCGGGTTCTCGTCCAGCCTGTTGGTGGTGAGCAGCGCGACCTGGAAAGGATAAGCGCCCTTTTCGGCCTGGTTGCCGCCATAGACGCGGTCGGCGCCGTCGGGATTTTCCGCCGCCGCCTTCGCCCTGGCATCGGCAACGCGTTTCATCGGCGAGACCGCCGCTTCTGGCCTGGCGATTTCATCGGCTAGGCTGGTGTTGACGGCCATGACAGCCGAGGCGATGGCAAGCATCGACGCGGTGGCGATCGGCCTGAGCCAATGGATGATGTGCACCTGAAATCCTCCTGAGACACGTTCCCGAACGAGCCAGCCCCGGCGCATGATCGACGAAACAGTCGCCAGCAAGTCAGGCGTTGCTTCGCGGATCGTGTTCCCCGTGCGGAACCCGTTCAAAACCCTATAGCCCCCCACGGGCTACGTGGAAGCGATTTGTCATTCCAATGTTGTATAAATTTAGGCAGTATATCGGCGCGGGTGTCTTTGGCGGGGGCCTTCGACAGATCGTATGGAGCGAAGGTCAGGTTCGGGTGCCGGAAACCAAAACCATTTTTCGGCGTCACCACGATCTCGACAATATTTCTGTATTTTGATCCAGTCCTTGCTGACTTTTGGGAGAGTCTCACCATGACAAAACTGACAAACGCTATCATTTCGTCTGCATTGCTTTCCACTGCAATGTGGACGGTCCCTGTTTTCGCCGCCGATCCTGGTTCCGCCAGTGCCGGCAATGGCGAGAGCATGCGGGACGTGACTTCAGGCGACTACAAGCCCGGGCGGGCAAAACCAATCGCGCCGCCGAAGCTGACCGACGAAGACAGCCGCGCCGCGCCGCTTGCCGACGAGGCAACGGCTGTCAAATCCTATGGCATCGTCGGACGTTCCGCCGATGGCAAGGAGATCAAGATCGAGCCAAGCGAAGCGCTGCGGGACCTTATCATCAAGGAACTCAATGCGCCGGCCAATGGAAAAGACGCGGCGCCGCGGAAGACCGAGGATCCCGGGCTTGGCGAAGGCGAAGCCGGCCGCCAGATTTTCGGCACCGACGATCGTGAGCAGATCAAGAACACCAAGACCTATCCGTTCTCGGCAATCGGCTATCTCGAGGCCAAATCGACGAAGACGGGCGGCTATGGCAGTTGCTCGGCAACGCTGATCGGCCCGCGCACGGTGCTCACCGCCGCGCACTGCCTCTACAGCCATGAGGACAAGGACTGGCTCTCCGAGTATCTGTTCGTGCCTGGCCTCAACGGCAGCACCGCCGATGACGCGCCGTTCGGTGCCTTCACCTATGAAAGCGCCTATGTGCTGCAAGGCTTCATCGACAACTATCAGGGCTATTATGGTTCGGTCATCCCGTGGGATCTCGGCATCATCACGCTGAAGCAGGATGTCGGCACCAACCTCGGCTGGCTGGGCTACGCCAATTATGACGATCTCGGCGATTTCACCGCCAACCTCGTCGGCTATCCCGGCGACAAGCCGATGGGCACGATGTGGAAGGCGAGCTGCGAAGTGCATGCCGAAAACATCGCCCCGGAATATTTCCAGTATGACTGCGCTACGTTCCCTGGGTCGAGCGGCAGCGCGGTCTACGCCTACGACAACAACTCCAAGCAGCGCATCATCACCGGCGTCAACGTGGCGGAAAGCCCCACCGCGAACACCGCCGTGCGCCTGAACGCCGCCAACATCCAGTGGATCAACAGCCTGTACAAATAGTCGCTGCGCAATCCCGTGATGACAAAGGACGGCGGGCAATCCCGCCGTCTTTTTTCATGCCGATGCCTCCCATGTCGCTTCTCTTGCACGAAGCCGGCTCGCCGATTACGCTCAATGGGCCATGGGTTGGCATCCAAAGGGGCTCCAGGGATGGCGCGGGCAAGGGCAGTGCTAGGGATGGCGGCCGCATCGATGCTGGCCGCTTTGATGTTTTCGCCGGCCTTCGCCGATCCGACTGCCGCGCCCACCGGCGCCTGGGCGGAGCGGGTGCAGATCCTCTACCGGGCGGAGACGCGCTCGGTGCTGCGCAGGACGGTCCGTGTGTGGGACTTTCATCCAGAAAGGAATCTCGACTTCGTCTGGGAACCGGCGGCAGGCCAATCGCCCGACCGGACGATTGGCGAAGACGGCACCATCAACGGCAAGGGCAGACTGGTCTGGCGGGTGCGCGGTTCGGCGAGCTACGATCCGAAAACCATCTATTCCAGTTATTTCGGTGACGTCAGGAATGGCCGGCCTGACGGGCAAGGCCGGCTTGAGCTGCGCTCGGGTGAGGTTTTCGACGGGCATTGGCTCGCCGGGGAATTCGACGGAAAGGGCATCCATGTCGATGCCGACGGCAATCGCTATGAGGGGCAGTTCGTCGCCGGCGTGCCGAATGGCGAAGGCCGATTGCTGTCGAAGACCGGGGAGATTTTTGCCGGCTCATTTGTCGATGGGTTGAAGAACGGCAAGGGCCGTACCCGGCTGGCCGGGGGCACCGACTACGACTCGCAATGGGTCATGGGCAAGGAGGTCGGCGGCGCGCGCCCCGATGTGCTGGCCGATGCCAGGGTCGGCGGGCTGCTCAAGGCACAGACCGGCGGCGGCGATGCCGACAAAGTCGAGATCGGCGTCGTCGTCGACCAGCGCATGACCCAGCAATCCGACATGCAGTACCAGCATCTGGTGCGCGACGCGGATATTGCGATCTATCCGCAGGCGGATGAGGACAATAATGCCTGGAACGGCACCGGGCAGATCACCACCAACAATGTCTATGGCAGCAAGGACTGGGAGGACACCCCGGCCTTCGCCGAGGTCGATCTCAAGACCACCGACCAGTCGAGGGTCAAGCTCGACAGCCTGGAGATGAAGGTCGCGTCGAGCGATGCCTACCGCAAGCCGATGCTGTCGATATCGGAGCATTTCGGCTGTGTCGGCTTCCGGCCGGATTTCTCGATCATCAACAATGGCTGGGGCGATGCCAAGGACATGAAGATGTCGATCCAGTTCACAACCGTGGACGATGACGGCAATCCGACCGGCGAGCCCAGCCGCATGTACAGCAAGGACATTGGCAGTTTCGGCGAGGGCGTCGACGTGTCGATCAAGAGCGTGCTCACCGAAGCCGGCGTCGACACGGCGAGCCTGGAGACGGGGCGGTTTCCCTGTCCCTCCGTGGATAGTCTCAATGTCTGCCGCAGCCAGCTGACCAACAAGATCAAGTTCGGCGAGGTCGCCGACTATCTCGGCATTATGCAACAGGCGATGACGCTGCATGCGATCGGCAAGTTCGACTATTCCTGGGCGGATGACGCAGGTCATGTCTACCAGCAGAGCGAGCCATTCCGCACCTCGATCACCATGGCGGTTTTCGAGACCCCGGAATCCATGGCCGAATGCGGCGATGGCGGCGGCGGCACGCCGGAAGCGATGCGCTACCAGAACATCGAGTTCCCGATCGGCAAGCATGACTACACCATCGCCATGCCGGTGCGCGGCAACAAGAACCTTAGCGCCTACACGGCGCGGCTGAAGATGTGGTCGTCGATGTCATCGATCCACAGTTTCAGCATCGCCGCGCATTTTGCCGATGGCAGCGTGCGAGAGAGCAAGCCGGTGACCTTCTTCTATTTCCGGCCGAAGCAGTCGCTGTTCGAGACCAAGACCGAGCCCGCGGCCTGCTATTTGCCACGCAATATGGTGGGCTGCGGCTAGGGTATGCTGATATTCAGGTGATGCCGGCCTGCAAACGGCAGCTTCCTGTGCTTCCGGTGCTCAAGTACCCAAAAGTACGCTCCGCTCCGGTTCTCGGAACCCACCTTGTTTGGTCGCTTCGCGCCCGTCTTCGACTCCGACTCGGCCTGACCTGAATCTCAACACACCCCGGTCCGGCAGGCCTATTTCCGGCCCATCTCGAAATAGTTGGGCAGCGGCAAAAGCCTGGTGAAGATCGTCCCTTGGGCGAAGACGCGCAATTCCAGCATCGATCCCGACGACCGCTCGGCGCTCTGGTCGAAGAGGAAATTGCCAAGCGAATAGACCTCCGCCACATCGCCTCCGGCAAGCGGGACAATCGCTTCGCTCGATACATGCGGATGGCCACCGACGATGGCCGACACGCCGCGCAGCCGCATCTGGTCGGCAAGAGCGTCCTCGCGTGCCGATGGTTCGGTCCTGTATTCGCGGCCCCAGTGGACGAAGGCGACCACCGGCCGTCTTGCATTCTCGTGCAGCAACCGGTCGAGGAGGGCAGGGGTGAGCAGATCGGTGTTCTTCGAGCCGTTGGTGTCGATGTCGGTCAGGCCGACAAGGTCGAGATCGGCAAGCGCCAGCGTCTCGACCTGGCCGAAATGGGCAATGCCGGCTTCGTCCAGGGCGCGCAGCGTCTCGGCATAGCCGGACGGGCCGAGATCATAGGCGTGGTTGTTGGCGAGGCCGACGCCGGCGACATGCAGCCTTTTCAGCATGTCGACAGCCAGGCCTTGCGGCATCGCCAGCGTCATGTCGTCGATCGCTTCCGGTACGTTGGGCAGGATGACGCCTTCGAGATTGACGATCAGCGGTCGGGATCCGGTCAGCGAAAGGATGCTGTCGACGATCCGGTCGGCTACACCGTCACGGACCAGGATCTTCTTCATCGCGCGGCCGAAATTTACGTCGCCGGCGAGGTAATAGATCCTGTCCTTTGGCCGTGCCGGGTTGTTGAAGCCGGGGCCGAAAGCGCCGAAGAGCGCCACCACATAGCTGGTGGTTCGCTCGACATAGTCCGATGTGTGTTCCTGCGAGTTCTCGTTGGCGACGACCAGCGGCTGGGCACCGAACAATTCGCGCTGCAGCCTGGTCTGTATGTAGAGCGCGCCAATGGAATCGGCATGGTCGGGCTGGCGAAGTGCTGCTATGCCGTCGAGCGACCCGGCGGCCAGCATGTTGAGCGTCTGCTGGTCGAAACGCCGCGCGTCATGCTGCGGCAGATAGTGCGAGAAGTCGGTGGATTCGACAATCAGCGTGTCCTGGTCGACGATCGGCTTGAGCGCCTCGGCCAGCCTGTCCCAGTCGCCACGGCGCGCCTTGACCGACATTGCCACGGGCACGATTTTCGCCTCGGGGAAATAATGGTGCAGGAACGGCAGCATGGCGCGTACGCCATGCTCCTTGTCGAACAGGCAGGACTCCTCGACCATGTCGCTGTTCGTTTCGAGCTGGCGCACCGCTTGCGCGTCGGCGGCGACCGGGCCAAGCACGGTATCGAAGCCGCGCAGCGTGCTGGCGTACAGTTTGTGCGCCCTGTGGAAATGGTCCGGCGACAGGATGACGATGCGTTTGTAGCGGAAGCCGGAAGCCGCCCGCAAACCGAGCGCCACCAGGTCGGCGGCCAGAAGGTGATGCGGCACCGTGATGCCGGTCAGCCGCTGGTTGGAAGGCTCGACATTGGCGACGCTGGCGATGGCATCCTTGAACAGCGCGGCATCGTCGTAGAAGGGCGGAAAGTTCTCGGTGCCTGGCGGGCAAGTGATGGGCGCGGCGATGGCGTGAAGGGGAAGGAGGAGGGTGAGGAGAAAGACTGTCAGGATCAGCAGAATGCTGGTCTGCGCCAAGACACCCACCTCTGTCCTGCCGGACATCTCCCCCTCAAGGGGGGAGATTGGCAGCGTCGGCCCTGGGGCCACTTTTGCAGCGTTGCAGAATGGCGAAACCACCAATGACAGCCAATCTCCCCCGTTGAGGGGGAGATGTCCGGCAGGACAGAGGGGGGTGTCTTGGCGCAAACCTCGCCTCCTCATGGCTCGGCGAGCACGATGTTCTCCACGCCGCCGACATAATAGAACGGCTTTTGCTTCGACGACGTCAGCCGCACCACTTCGTGCGAAATGTAGTCGGCAAGGCCGAACAGCGTGACGCCGCCATCGGATGTCCTGGCCTTGCCGCGCAGGCCTTCGAGGATCGAATAGGTGAAGACGCCGTGGCCGAGTTCGGGCAGTTCGGCGGCGGTGTTGTTGGCGGCGGTGGCAGAAAAGACGACGATGCGCGCATCCTGCGCGTCCTTCTCCAGGCGCGGGTTGAAGGCGTTGGCGGCATGGCACGTGTCGAGCAGCATGAAGCGCATGCCCTTGGCTCTCTCGACCGACTTCTGGATGTCCGACCAGTCGACAAGCGAGGAGCGCTTCCAGCGCTCCGCATCCTGTTTGCGGCCGTCGGTCGGGATGAAATAATACTCCTCGTCGATGTTGATGCCGTGGCCGGCGACGAAGATGATCGTGGTGTCGTGCTCACCGGGTTTGTCGAGGAAATCGGCGAGCTGGTCGTCGATCGTATGCGAGTCAGGCTCCTTGATGGTGTCGGCGCTGGCGACCGTGTAGGTTTGCTGGGCTTTGTCGGGGCTCTCGTCGAGCGCTTCGCGGTTGACCAGAACCAGCGTCTCCATCGACGAGAACAGCGGCGCCGATTTCTGCGCAATCACCTTGAGGAACTCGGTGGCGTCGTCGACGGGGTAGCGCAGGTCGCAGGCATGGCCAGAACAGGCGTCGGTCAAGAACGGATATTTGTCGACGCCGATGACCGCGACATAGAGCTTGCCCTTGGCCTCGGCCTTCTCGATCTTTCTAGCCAGCGCCGTTACGCTGCGTTCGGTCAGATAGCCGAATTCGTTGGTGCCGGTGATGCGGATGGTGTTTTCACCATTTTCCACCGGTATCTCGACGACGGTGTTGTTGCCGTCCACCGAGCGGGCGGTGATGTCGCCGACATTGCGGCTGTTCGACAGGATCGAGAAGCCGGCGACATCGGTCCCGGCTTCCTTGGCGCCTGATATCTCGACCGCGACATAGCCGTCGCGGACCTTGCTCTGGTCGGCGGCCAGGCGGATGTCGAATTCCGGAGGCTTGCGCTGCAGCAGCTTCTGCAGTTCGTTGTCGACGCCCGGCCGCATTTCCTTGACCGCCTGTTTGGCGCTGCGCAGGATGATCGCCCGGCGCACCATTTCCGGACTCCAGAGATATTTCTTCAACTGGCCGGCGCGGATGAAGCGGCCCTCATGGTCGCGGCCTTGGTTGACCTGCCAGCCGATCAGCTTGTCGCCCTCATCGGAGGAGTAGTAGTAGCCCTGCGGCATCCAGGCGATCCATTGCGAGCCGGCAAAGAACATCGACACGATCAGCTCGTGCGTTTTCAGGTTCCACAATCTGAGCGTCTGGTCGGCGCTGCCGGTGACCAGAAGACCGGCCTTCTCCGAGGCAACCATGGCGTTGATCTCGCCGGTGTGGCCGGTGAACTCGCCCGACACTTTCGCGGTCGCCGTCCGGTATTCGATCAGCGTGCCGTCGTTGCCGCCGGTGATCAGGCCAAGGCCATTGTCGATCAGCGTGTAGGCGGAGTGGACAAAGCCGTTGGTGGCATCGTTATCGATGCTGCGCACTATTTTGCCGCTATTGGCGATCTCCAGCACGGCGTTTTCCAGCGCATCCTTGCCGCCGGCCGCGGCGTGCAGCGTCCACTGGCCGTCGACCAGGGCGGCGCGGGCAAATGAGCCGGGTTCCGCAAGCGGCTGTGGGTCGTCGAAGAAGCGATCGGCGGTTGGCAGCACCAGCCTGTTGGTCAGCGCGCCCTGTTGTTCGGGACAGGAGACGCGCTCGGGACATGGGTTGGCGTTGCCCCAGGCGATGACGCCGTTCGCCACATCGATGCCGACGGCGGTCACCGGTTCTCCCACACCCTGCAGCAGCGCCTTGCGCTCGCCGGTCACGGGGTCCCATACCTGGATGGCGTTGCGGGTGCCGCCGGCCGTCGCCACCAGCGAGCCGTTTGCATTGGTGGTGCTGGCATAGACCGTGCCGTCATGGCCGGTATAGTCGAGCGTCTTTTCGCCGCTGTCGGTGTTCCAGACAAGGGAACGATGCTTGTCGGCGCAGCGATAGCCACAGGAGGCGACCAGCCGTGTACCTTTGGCGAAGGTCAGTGAGCCGATGAGAAAATCCTGCTTTGGCATGGCGCGCGCCAGCGTGCCGTCGGCCGCGTGCCAGAGCTGCACCAGCCCGTCCTTGCTGCCTGTGGCAAACAGGCTGCCATCTTGCGACACGGCCAGCGCCATGACGCTGATGTCCTTCAGCGGCTCCGCTTCGGCCGGCAATGCGATCTCCTCGCCCTTCACGACATCCCAGAGCCGGATGCCGTTGTCGGTGGTGGTCGCGGCCAGGCGGGTTCCGGCGGCAGCGAAGGCGAGCTTTTCGATGTGCCAGGAATCGGCGTCGAGCTTCTTGTCCAGCGTCCAGCCGGTCGCGGATTTGTCGTCCAGCCGCCAGAGATAGACGACGCCGTCAGCGCCGCCGGCAGCCAGGGTTTTTCCATCGGGAGAGAAGGCGAGGTCGTAGGTCGCGTAGTCGGCGGCCTTGAGCACCGCCTTCATCTTGCCGGTGGCGAAGTCGAACAGCCTGATATCGCCATAGGGTGGCTTGTCGCCGAGACTGGCGCCGAAATAGCCGCCGGCGGCGATCGTCTTGCCATCCGGCGAGACCGCGACCGCGAAGATCTTGCCGTCGCTGCCATTGCCGAGATAGCCGCGAATGGTGCGCAGCGTCACCCCGCTCTGCCAGTCCCAGATGCGGATGGTCTTGTCATCAGATGCCGAGACGAGGTCCTCGCCATCGGGCGTGAAGGCGAGGTCGGTGACCTGCGCACTGTGGCCGCCGGTGTCGAGATCGAGATGGAAGTCAGGCGCCTGTTCGGCGCGAGCAGCCGATGAGACGACAAGCACACCGGCCATTGCCAGCCAGCGGCAGGCGCGCATGAGGCGGATGCTCATGGCGAATTTTCCCATCGCTATTTGGCTTCGGCCTGGCGCACATAGGTCTCGATCGCCGAGGCGAAAGTGGGTGAACCCGCCTTGCGCTGCTTGTCGACATAGCCGGAAAAATAACTCCAGAACGAGACGGCATAATCGCGGAAATAGGCATCCGTAACTTTGCGCGAACACAGATCGCCCTCGACGCAGAAGGACAGGCGGTTGAGGAAATAGACGATGCGGTCGAAGTTCTCGCTGAAATCGGCGAGTGGCATGTCGCCGCCAGTGGCGGTCATCGCCTCGATGCCGATGCGTTGCCGGAAGACTTGTTCCTCGGTCGGCGACGGGTTGGCACTGAGCAGATTGTCGTATTTGGCGTTGAGCGCCGTCAGGCGATCCTTCAGCGCGCGCTGCGCCTGCTGGTAGTCCTTGTTTTGCCAGAGTTCGACCAGCGACATCGTCTGCTCGACACGCTTCTGCTCCTGGTTGGCCAGGAACTGGTAGACCGAGAACATCAAGGTGAAGATGATGGCGAAACGTACCGCCATGCCTGACCAGGCATAGACCAGCATGCGCCAGTCACGGTCGGTGAAGGGGTTCGATTCCTTCTTGATCTCGTGGCTGCTCGGCCACGGAAAGCCTTCGGTGGTTTCCGGCAGCGCCGGTTTCGCGGCTGGCGCCTTGGCGGGCGCGACAGCTGCTGTTTGCCTGGTGTTGCCCGCCGGCTTCTTCATCCGCAGCTGTCCAGTTCGATGGTGGCGGAGGGATCAAGCACGATGCCTGGCACCTCCAGCTTCCTTTTCAGGCATTCCAGCTGCAAGCGCGAAATCATGAACTGCACGTCGGGCTCCGCCGCCCCCTTGTTCGGTGACGGCAACGCTTCGACCACGCCGCGCGAGGCGCAGTTGCTGAGGTCGACGACGACCGCGCCGCTGCCGCTTTTGGCGATCTGGTCGTACTGATCGAGAAAACAGGTCGCCAGTTCCGAGTTGGTGACGATCTGCCTGACACACAGGCCGCAGGCCTCGTCCGCCGAAGCATTGGCGATCAGCAACAGGCCGCCAGCAAGGCCGACAACCGTTCCGCGCCAGGAAAAAACTGTGTTCTTCAAGATCGATCCTATCTGCTCATCCGGCCGTCATACGCCATGGCTGCGGCCGGAAATGTTCTCATATCGCGCCGATCGCGCAAGGGCCGACAACGAATGCTCAACTGCGCGGCACGGTCTCCATGGGGAAGATCATGACCGCGCCTCTCGATCCGCCCTTGTCGCCGAGCTTCATGGCTGAGCGGGTCGACGGGGCGAGCCCGACGTCACGCAGCATGTCGGAGAAGCCAGGCTGGCCGTCGCCGGCGTTGCGCGTGCGCTGCGGCACGCCGCCTTGGCCAAGGAAGCTCAAATCCTCCATCTCGCTTTGCGGCGGTGCCTCGGTGAGCACCGCGATCATCCGTTCCATGCCGAAGCTGGTATCAGTGAAGGCGAGCAGGCCTTCCTCCAGCTTCGCGCCGGGAACCATCCGCTCGGCGACGATCGGCGTGATCGAATAGTCGCTGCCGACGTAGAGCACGTTGATGTCGACGATCTCGGTCGACTGGTTCTTGGCCAGCACATGCACTTCGTCGCCTGGGAGCACGCGCGGTACCGCTGACGCCTGCAACGGTTCCATGGCATCATTGTTCTTGCGTTTGATCGTGAACTCGACACTCACCCCTGGCGGCTGGTAGTCCGAAGCGGCGGCAAGCCTGGAAAGGCTGGTTGCGCGGAAGATCGTCGTCAGATTGTTCGCCGTCGCATCCGCAAGCTTGGCGCGATTGTCCAGGTGGATGATGACCAGCGGCGGCCGGCTGCCATCCTTGAGCGAAACATCACCCGAAGCCGGTAGGAACCACAGCGCCGGCTGATCGCTGGCGTCGGCGGCAGCGCCGGCAATCGCGTTCTCGCGCAGCACGGCGAGGCGCATGTCAGCGCTCTGCCCAGGCTCCACAAGACCAATGTTGAACCGCCTGTCCTTGCTGGCGATCAATTCGTCGAGTACCGAGTTGGCCAGCGCCACTTCCGCATCTAGCCCGCCGGTTGCGGCGGGGCGTGCCACCGCGAGCTTGAAGTCGACGGCAAGTTCGGCAATCCGCGCATAGGCATTGGCCGGAATGTCAGCAATCTTCAGCGCCGGCTTGCCGCCATACTCGACGGGCCGCACCCGACTCTCCAGATTCCCGGCCGACTGCACTTCGACATAGCCCAGGGCCGCAGACAGCTCCGACAGTGGCGATGGCAGCACGGCAAGCTTGGTTCCAGGCGAAAGGCGGTGCAGCATCCCGGCGCCGATTGTGGCGTCGTTGTCCTTGACAATGATCGGCCACGCCATGGCCGTGTCGGTTTTGTCCGTGCCGAACACTCGCGCGTCAAGTTCGCCCTCGAACAGCGGCGTCGGCCGCGTGCGCCCGTCCGCCGAATATTGCTGCAACACGGCCTGGCCAAGCTGGCGGTAGGTGGCGTTGGGGTTCTCGGCGAGCTTGGAAAAGATGGTGAAGGTGAACAGTCCGAAACGGACGGCATCGGGGTTGCCCTTCGGAAGTGGCATCTCCGGGGTCGTTTCGATGGTCTGTGCCGCATAGAAGGCGACCAGCTTGCCCTTGCTGATCGGCTCGGCGGCCGTCGACCCGGTCAGTTTGAACGGAGGAATGCGCCGGCCATCCTCGTCGATGCTACGCGAGCCGGCTTCGGCCGCCACCATCTCGGCTTCCGGAATGCCAAGGTCAGCCGCATCGACCTTGCGTTCCATTTCGTCGTTAACCTCGACGGCGCGTGTTATCGTTGCGGAGTGGCAGCAGTCGAAGACCGCCCAGACGAAAGCTCCCTTGTCGCGGATCGCGTCGAGTGCGGCGCCGATGTCGTAGTCGACCAATGCGTTCGGCACACCCTTGTCGCGATCGATCCATTTGTTGATGTCGTTGGGCAAGAAGATCTCGTCGAGACCGTCCAGCTTGTGGCCAAGTACGCTCTCCGGTTGCTGCGCTCCATGGCCGGAGAAATGCAAATAGACGAAATCGTCGCGCTGCACCTTGGCGGCGAGATCGGCGAGTGCAGCCTTGATCGCCCCAAGGGTTGGTGACCCCGCCGCGCCCTCTATCCCGTCTGCGAGAAGCCTGACGTTTTCGGGTGTGAATTTCACCGGTTCGGGTACGTTTTTCAGAAGATAGTCGCGCACAAGGCCGGCATCGTTCTTCGGTCCGACCAGCCAGTTTCTCTGCGGCAGGTTCGGATATTCGGTGCAGGCGACCAGCAGCGCATGGTAGGTGCGCGAGGCGGCCATGGTCCGGAACGACACCATGCCGGCCATCGTCAGCGCGGACGTGCCGACAAGCAACGTCCGCCGTGTCAATTTGATCATGATCGCTTCCCCAAGCCCGATCGAATTTCCAAGCACGGCAACTCTTGCCGAAGATTTTGTCCGTATTTTGAATGTTGCATTGGCGAGCAACCCGCCTGTTGCCCGCTCCGGTCCGACGATAGGCGGTCCTCGCCAGCCTTGCGGGCAGAGATGTTGGAAACAGTAGCAAAAATCCCTGTTCGTCGCTATCTGGATGGGACAGGGATCGTTTGCGCTCGGAAACGATGCGCAATCGACGCAAGATGAGTTGGATCAGGACCATGGCGGCAAGGGATGTGCTGACGAAGAACCAGCTGTGCGTGCTCGAGAAACTCGAGACCGCCAGCGGGCCGCTCAGCGCCTACACCTTGCTCGACCAACTGCGCGAGCGAGGTTTTCGCGCGCCGTTACAGGTCTATCGCGCGCTCGACACGCTGGTGAAATCCGGCTTCGTGCACCGGCTGGAAAGCATCAATTCCTTCGTCGCCTGCGCCGAGCCGCACGACCACAGCCATTCGATGACCGCTTTCGCCATCTGCGACACATGCGGGCAAGTGACCGAAATGTCCGATCACGATGTCGACCACCGGCTGGACGAATGGGTGCGCTCGACAGGCTTCGCCGCCAAGAAAGCGGTGATCGAGTTTCGCGGGACGTGTGCGAAGTGCCTGGCGCAGGCCGCCTGAAGGCCTCCCGTCGTCATCCTAGGGTCAAGCCCGAGGATGACGAACCAAGGCTAGTGCGCCTCGTCCCAGTTGTTGGCGGCGCGGACGTCGACATGCAGCGGCACCGACATCGATACAGCCGGCATCGCCGCGTTTTCCATGACATGGCGCACGACCGGGATCGTCGCGTCCACTTCAGCTTCCACCGTCTCGAAGACCAGTTCATCGTGTACCTGCAGCAGCATGCGGGCCGAAAGCTTCGCCTTTTCCAGCGCCTCGTCCATGCGCACCATGGCGCGGCGGATGATGTCGGCGGCGGTGCCTTGCAGGCGGGCATTGATCGAGGCGCGCTCGTTGAAGGCGCGGAGCGACGGGTTCGACGAGCGGATATCCGGATAGTGGATGCGGCGGCCGAAGATCGTTTCGACGAAGCCGTGCTCGCGGGCATAGGCCTTGGTCTCTTCGATATAGTCGCGGATGCCGGGGAAGCGCTCGAAGTATTTCTTGATGTAATTGCTCGCTTCCTCGCGCGGGATCGACAGCTGGTTGGCGAGGCCGAAGGCGGAAATGCCGTAGATGATGCCGAAATTGATCGCCTTGGCGCGGCGGCGGACTTCCGAAGGCATGCCTTCCACGGGCACGTTGAACATTTCCGAGGCGGTGATGGCATGGATGTCGGCGCCGTCGGCAAAGGCCTGCCGCAGTTGCGGGATTTCGGCGACATGGGCGAGCACCCGCAACTCGATCTGGCTGTAGTCGGCCGACACCAGCCGGTTGCCCTTGTCGGCGATGAAGGCGGTCCTGATCTTGCGGCCTTCGGCGGTGCGCACCGGAATGTTCTGCAGGTTCGGATCGGAGGACGATAGCCGGCCCGTGGTTGTCGCCGCCAGCGCGTAGGAGGTGTGGACGCGCCTGGTATCGAGATGGATGAAGCCGGGCAGCGCATCGGTATAGGTCGATTTCAGCTTGGTCAGCTGGCGCCAGTCGACGATCTTGCGCGGCAGTTCATGGCCTTCGGCGGCGAGATCCTCGAGAAGCTGGGCCGAGGTCGACCACTGGCCGGTCTTGGTCTTCGATCCTCCGGGCAGCCCCATGCGGCCAAACAATATGTCGCCAAGCTGCTTGGGCGAGCCGATGTTGATGCGCTCGCCGATGAGCAGGTAGATTTCCTCTTCCAGGCGCGCGGCGCCCTGCGCCAGTTCGCCCGAGAGCCGCGACAGGATCTGCCGGTCGACCGAGATGCCGCGCTGTTCCATGCGCGCCAGCACTGGCACCAGCGGCCGCTCTAGCCGTTCATAGACCGAAACCAGGCCCTTGGCGGCAAGTCTCGGCTTCAGCACCAGCCACAGCCGCAGTGCCACATCGGCGTCTTCGGCGGCGTGAGCGGTCGCCTTGTCGATGTCGACCTGATCGAAACCGACAGAGCTTTTGCCGGAACCGGTCACGTCCTTGAGCTGGAGTGGGGTGTGGCCAAGCCATTTTTCGGCGAGCGCGTCCATGCCGTGACCATGGGGGGTGCCAGCATCGAGCACATAGGAGATCAGCATGGTGTCGTCGAACGGCGCGACATCGATGCCGTAACGGCTCATGATGACGAGATCGTATTTCAGGTTCTGCGCGATCTTGAGAACCGACTTGTCCTCAAGCAGCGGTTTGAGCATCGCCAGCGCCTCGCGAAGCTCGATCTGGTTTTCGAGCATGCCGCCGCCGAGCAGATCACCGTTGCCGCTCTTGTGGGCAAAAGGAATGTAGGCGGCGCGTCCGGGCGCCGTAGCGATGGACATGCCGATCAATTCGGCCTGCATCGGATCGGCCGACGTCGCCCTGACGTCGAAAGCGACAAGGCCGGTCTCCTTTGCCTCCGCGACCCAGGCTTTCAAAGTCGCGACATCGCGGATGCAGTGATAGGTTGACGTATCGATCTTGCGGGTGGCCGCGCTCTCCAGCCGCAACGCCGCGAGCAGGGACGGCGTATCGCCGCTGCTGGGCTTCTCCGCGGCCGGTGCCTGGCTTGCCGCGCCGTTTTCGCCGGCCCTTGCGGATCGCGCCTCGACAGCAGCGCCGGCGCCGACATCAGGCCCATGCGCATGATCGGCGCGCTCGACCGTCACCGCCACAGCCTGGACGTCACCGGCCTCGGTTCCCGTCGCTTCCGCGACGCGCCGGGTCAGCGAGGTGAACTCCATGGTCTTGAGGAAGCCGATCAGCTTCGGCCCGTCCGGCGCGTGCAGGACGAAGTCGTCCAGTCCTTCGGCCACCGGCACGTCGTCCTTCAGCGTCACCAACTGGCGCGAAATGCGTGCCTTGTCGGCGTTGGCGATAATCGATTCACGTCTTTTGTCCTGCTTGATCTCTCCGGCGCGGGCCAGCAGCGTGTCGAGGTCGCCGAACTGTTCGAGCAGCTGCGCCGCCGTCTTCGGCCCGATGCCGGGCACGCCGGGCACGTTGTCGACGGAATCGCCGGTCAGCGCCTGCAAGTCGACCATCTTTTCCGGCGGCACGCCCCATTTCTCGATGACCTCGGGGATGCCGATCTGGCGGTCCTTCATCGGGTCGTACATGCCGACCGTGGCGCCGACCAACTGCATCAGGTCCTTGTCGGAGGAGATGACCGTGGTGTCGCCACCCGCTTCGCGGGCGAGCCTCGCATAGGTGGCGATGAGATCGTCGGCCTCATAACCCTCGATCTCGACGCAAGGCAGGTTGAACGCCCTGGTCGCTTGGCGGATCAGGCCGAATTGCGGGATCAGGTCTTCCGGCGGCGCCGAGCGGTTGGCCTTGTATTCGGGATAGAGATCGTTGCGGAAGGTTTTCGACGAATAGTCAAAAATGACGGCGAAATGCGTCGGCACAATGCCTACATCGGTATTGCGGGCATCCAGCATCAGCTTCCACAGCATGTTGCAGAAGCCGGAAACGGCGCCGACCGGCAGGCCGTCGGACTTGCGGGTCAGCGGTGGCAGCGCGTGATAGGCACGGAAGATGTAGCCGGAGCCGTCGACAAGGAAGAGATGATCGCCTTTTTTCATGTCGGCAGGGATAGCGCGGCGCGACGGCTTGGTCCATGCCAAAGGCTGCCCAAAGGCGGTGTTGACCACTGGTTCCGGCAACACCCTGACAGACTGGGGACAGGCCGGCCTGCTCACGCCCATGTTACAAAAGTGTAATTTTCGTGCCCTTGAATCGCCACGTTCAAAGACACAGATAAAGGCCATCGGCAGTTTTCGCCGAGTCCGGAGCAAGGCCCGTCCCCCGCCTATCCCGGACACCTGCGGCAGCCTATCCCCCCTCTCCGGGCTGCCGCATCGTTTCGAGTAGAAGGCCGCCGTGGTTCCCCCTCCACCACGGCGGTCTTTTTTTGCCTCGGATAGGCATTCGCAGCCCGTGGTCCAATCGTCTCTGGCTTTTTGTTTTCCTGTCCTGCCTTTACGGTTCCGGTTCTGAATCGAAAGGCTTGCAACAATGTCCGCAGTTTCCCCCGTCCTCGACCGTCTCGACAAGAATCTCGACCAGAGCCTCGAACGCCTGTTCGGCCTGCTCAGGATCAAGTCGATCTCCACCGATCCGGCCTATGCCGCCGACTGCCGCAAGGCGGCGGAATGGCTGGTGGCCGAGCTCAAGCTGATCGGCTTCGATGCCAGCGTGCGTGACACGCCCGGACACCCGATGGTGGTTGCGCATCATGACGGGCCGGCAGGCTCGCCGCATGTGCTGTTTTACGGCCATTACGACGTGCAGCCGGTCGATCCGATCGAATTGTGGGAAAGCGACCCGTTCGCGCCCGCGCTCAAGGAGGTCGAGCCCGGCCACAAGGTGATCACCGGGCGCGGCTCGGCCGACGACAAGGGCCAGTTGATGACCTTCGTCGAGGCGTGCCGCGCCTGGAAGCAGGTGCACGGCAATCTGCCGTGCCGCATCACCATCCTGTTCGAGGGCGAGGAGGAATCCGGCTCGCCGTCGCTGAAGCCGTTCCTCGAGGCCAATGCGGACGAACTCAAGGCCGATTTCGCGCTGGTCTGCGATACCGGCATGTGGGACCGCGACACGCCTTCGATCTGCGTCGGATTGCGCGGCCTGGTCGGTGAGGAGATCACGGTGAAGGCCGCCGACCGCGACCTGCATTCCGGCCTTTATGGCGGTGCCGCCGCCAACCCGATCCGCATCCTGGCCAAGGTCCTGGCCGACATCCACGACAAGGACGGCCATATCACCATCCCCGGCTTCTATGACGGCGTCGAGGAAACGCCGTCGCAGATCCTGAAATCGTGGGAGACGCTCGGCGAGACGGCCGAGACGTTCCTCGAGCCAGTCGGCCTGTCGATCCCGTCCGGCGAAAAGGGCCGCTCGGTGCTTGAATTGACCTGGGCGCGGCCGACGGCCGAGTTCAACGGCATCATCGGCGGCTATACCGGGAAGGGCTTCAAGACGGTGATCGCGGCGGAAGCCTCGGCGAAAGTGTCTTTCCGCCTGGTCCACAAGCAGGACCCGAAAAAAATCCGCGCCGCCTTCCAGAAATTCGTCAAGGAGCGCATTCCGGCCGACTGTTCGGTCGAATTCCACCCGCATGGCGGCTCGCCGGCAATCCAGCTTTCCTACGACTCGCCGTTCCTGGCCAAGGCCAAGAATGCGCTGTCCGACGAATGGCCGAAGCCGGCGGTGACGACGGGAAGCGGCGGCTCGATACCGGTGGTTGGCGACTTCCAGACCTATCTCGGCATGGAATCGCTGCTGGTCGGCTTCGGCCTCGACGATGACCGCATCCACTCGCCCAACGAGAAATACGAGCTCTCTTCCTTCCACAAGGGCCAGCGCTCGTGGGCACGGATTCTGGAGGCGCTGACGCGCTGAAGCGGCGGGACCCTCGTTTTCCTGTTGATTTTTCAGCGGATCACGGCGAGGACGGGCCACGAAATCAAAGCGCGGCGGCGCCCCTTGCCAGTCAAGGGGCGCCCAAGGTTCGACCGGAGAAGACAATGGCCGACATCCGTTTCCACAGAAATGACCTGCCCGACCTTTCGCACTACGATGTCGGGGCGGTGGCCATCGACACCGAAACGCTGGGACTGAACCCGCATCGCGACCGGCTGTGCGTGGTGCAGATTTCGCCTGGCGACGGGACGGCCGACGTCATCCAGATCGCGCCCGGCCAGAAGAAGGCGCCGAACCTCGTCAGCCTGCTGAGGAATCGCGGCGTGACCAAGCTGTTCCACTACGGTCGCTTCGACCTTGCCGTGCTTTACAACGCATTCGGAGTGATGCCCGAGCCGGTGTTCTGCACCAAGATCGCCTCGCGGCTGACCCGCACCTACACCGACCGGCACGGGCTGAAGGACATCTGCTTCGAGCTTCTCGGCGTCGGCCTGTCCAAGGTCCAGCAATCGTCGGACTGGGCGGCCGAGACGTTGTCGCCCGAACAGCTCGAATACGCCGCTTCCGACGTGCTCTATCTGCACCGGTTGCGCGATGTGCTGACTGGGCGGCTGGCGCGAGATGGGCGGATGAAGGAGGCCGATGCCTGCTTCCGCTTCCTGCCGACGCGTGCCAAACTCGACCTGATGGGCTGGGACGAAGAGGATATCTTCGCCCACAGCTGACGGCCCCGGCGACGATCTGCTGTCGGCCAGTTTGGAACCAGATGCGGGCCGCAGCGTTCTGTCGGCTCAAAGGGGGATGACATGGCGGACAGAAAGCCGATAGCGACCGCGCCGACCGACGGTTCCAAGGTCTCGGTTACCTGGAAGGACAGCGACGGCGTCATCAACGAATCCATCGCGCAATATCGCGACGGCGGCTGGTGGGTCTACACCGACAGCCACACGCAAAAGAAAGTCGAGCCGACCAGCTGGCGGCCCGCCGCAAGCGACGACGATGACCAATGAGGGCGCCGCTGGCGACGCCAGCTGCTTTCGAATAGCCTGAAGCCGTTGATATCGAGGCCGATTCGGAGCTTTCCGCTCCGCCGTCGCCCTCTTGCTCGGAGGAAATCGCTATGGGTGTCGAAAGCCTGCTCGTCTTCATCATCATTGGTGCCATCGCCGGCTGGCTCGCCGGTCTCATCGTGTCCGGCTTCGGCTTCGGCCTGGTCGGCAACATCATCGTGGGCATCGTCGGTGCGTTCATCGCCGGCTGGTTGTTCCCGCGGATCGGTTTCTCCATCGGCGGCGGCATTCTCGCCGCAATCATCCACGCCACGATCGGCGCCATCATCCTTTTGGTGCTGGTCAAGGTCCTGAAGCGAGCTTGACGCTCGACAACCGAAAGAGCGCGCCATGAAGCAGAACACACTCTATCTCCTGATTGGCGCGCTCGTCGTCGTGGTCATCGCGCTCGGTGTCTACGTCTATCGCGAACAGACCAAACCACAGGGCGTCGAGCTCAAGATCGACGACAAGGGCATCTCGATCCAGCAGAACTGACGGCATCTGACAGCTGCCGACCCTCGTCGCCTTGTCGTGGCACGTGGCGGCGCAGATGCGCCGTTCGGGCCGTTCCGCGAGCAATTGAATCCACATTGCTTTGATTTTTCCCGACTTAACCCGCCTTTAAACCGCCGCATCTACTCTTCAACCCGAACGCCATAGGCATCGGGGATATCAAGCACAGCGCATGGCGAACCGCAGAGACAGCCGCATCGAACCCAGTTTCGAGGGGCCGCCGCAGGCGAGATCCTCGGCGGGTCTTTCGGCGAACGAAGAGGATCGCGTCGTGCCGAGCAACCGCAAAGCCTCCGCCAAACGCAAGCCAGCCAAGGCTAAATCGTCGCGCGGCGGCCGCGGCAGAAGCCGGCGCGGCCTGTTCGGCGTGCTCGGCCGGCTGTTCTACTGGTGCTTCGTGCTCGCCATCTGGGGCGGCATCGCGGTGGCCGGCATCGTCGTCTATTACGGCGCCAAGATGCCGGCGGCGACGACCTGGTCGATCCCCGACCGCGCCCCCAACATCAAGATCGTCTCCGCCGATGGCCAGTTGCTCGCCAATCGCGGCATGAGCGGCGGCGAAGCCGTCGGCCTGCACGAAATGTCGCCCTATATCCCCGAGGCCGTCATCGCCATCGAGGACCGCCGCTTCTACTCGCATTTCGGCGTCGACCCGATCGGCCTGTCGCGCGCGATGGTGACCAATCTGCTTGGCGGGCATTTCTCGCAAGGCGGTTCGACGCTGACCCAGCAATTGGCGAAGAACCTGTTCCTGACGCCCGACCGCACGCTGGAACGCAAGGTGCAGGAGGTGCTGCTGGCGCTGTGGCTTGAGCACAAGCACACCAAGGACCAGATCCTCGAAATGTACCTCAACCGGGTCTATTTTGGCTCCGGCGCCTATGGTGTCGAAGCGGCTTCGCGCCGCTATTTCGGCAAAAGCGCGCGCGACGTCACCCTGTCGGAAGCCGCACTGCTTGCCGGCCTGTTGAAGGCGCCGTCGCGGCTGTCGCCGGCGCGCGATCCGAAGGCCGCCGAGGAACGTTCGCAGCTGGTGCTTGCCGCCATGCGCGACGAAGGCAAGATCAGCGAGAAGGAACTGAAGACCGCAATGAGCGCGCCGGCAACGCGCGCGCCATCCTACTGGACCGGCTCGGAGAACTACGTCGCCGACACCATCATGGAAGAACTGCCTGACCTGATCGGCGACATGCGCGGCGACATCATCGTCGACAGCACTGTCGACCTGACGCTGCAGAAGCTCGCCGAGCAATCGATCCGCCGGCTGATCGACGACAGCGGCAAGAAACTCAACGTCACCCAGGGCGCCCTGGTGTCGATCGACGATTCCGGTGCGGTGCGCGCCATGGTCGGCGGCTATGACTATGCGACCAGCCAGTTCGACCGTGCTTCGGAAGCACGCCGCCAGCCAGGCTCGGCGTTCAAGCCGTTCGTCTATATGGCCGCGCTGGAAGCCGGCCGCACGCCCGACAGCACGCGCAACGATGCGCCGATCAAGATCGGCAACTGGACCCCCGACAATTACGGCGGCAAATATTTCGGCAAGGTGACGCTGGCCACCGCACTGGCGAAGTCGCTGAATTCGGTCGCGGCCCAGCTGACCATGGAGGTCGGGCCGAACGCGGTCGTCGAAGCGGCACACCGCATGGGCATCCAGTCCGAGCTGCAGTCCAACACGTCGATCGCGCTCGGCACCTCGGAAGTGACGCCGCTGGAGCTGACCTCGGCCTATGTTCCCTTCGCCAATGGCGGCTACAAGCCGGACATCCATTTCATCCGCCGCGTGACCACCGTCGACGGCAAAGTGCTTTACGACAGCGGCGGCGGCAGTGCGCCGCGTGTCGTGAAGCCTGAGATCGTCGGCATGATGAACTCGATGATGACCGGTACGGTCGAGACCGGCACCGCCAGGAAAGCAGCTTTCGCCTGGCCTGCGGCTGGCAAGACCGGCACCAGCCAGAATTCGCGCGATGCCTGGTTCGTCGGCTACACCGCCAATCTCACCACCGGTGTCTGGTTCGGTAATGACGACGGCAGCCCGATGAAGAAGGTCACCGGCGGCGCGCTGCCGGCGCAGGCCTGGCACGAATTCATGGTCGCCGCGCATGAGGGCGTGCCGGTGCGGCCGCTGCCCGGCACCTGGAAATCGACACCGGCCGACACAATCGTGCCTGACGAGATACCTTCGGCAAACAACACGCCGCCGGTTCCGTCCATGTCCGTTGGCCAGCAGGCGCCGGCCGCGCAGGCGGCTCCGCCAGTCGCCCAGGCGCCTGCGCCGGTCCGTGCGGCGCGTCCAGCCCAGACGGTCGATGCCGACGGCCTTGCAATGCCGGAGGACGACGCTGCCACCGCGTCGATCAAGCATCCGGTGCCGCCGGGCAATGTTGGCGGTCCCCTGAAGAAGAAGCAGACCTCGATCCTCGATATCCTTGGCGGGGGGTGAGCGGCAACTCGCCTCTCGCCTCCGCGACGCGGTTCGGCTACACCTCCCAAAATGGCTGAACTCGACACCAGAAAGACCATCGTGCTGACCGGCGCCAGCCGGGGCATAGGCCACGCCACGGTCAAGCGTTTTTCGCGTGAGGGCTGGCGTGTCATCACCTGTTCGCGCCAGGCCTTTGCCGAGGACTGCCCGTGGCCGGCCGGCCCGGAAGACCACATCAAGGTCGATCTCGCCGACCAGGAAGATGTCGGCATCGCCGTTTCGGAAATCCGCCACCGGCTGGAAGCGCATGGCGGCCAGTTGCACGCGCTGGTCAACAATGCCGGCATCTCGCCGAAGCTCAAGGACGGCAACAGCCGGATGGACTCGATCGACACGCCGATGCATGTCTGGCGCGACGTGTTCCAGGTCAATTTCTTCGCGCCGATCATGCTGGCGCGCGGCCTGTTCAAGGAATTGGCGGCGGCCAAGGGCTCGATCGTCAACGTCACCTCGATCGCAGGCACCCGGGTGCATCCCTTCGCCGGCACCGCCTATGCGACATCGAAG
This sequence comes from Mesorhizobium sp. AR07, assembly GCF_024746815.1. Classification (GTDB taxonomy): domain Bacteria; phylum Pseudomonadota; class Alphaproteobacteria; order Rhizobiales; family Rhizobiaceae; genus Mesorhizobium. The sequence continues at coordinate 3,180,559 of NZ_CP080525.1, read as the reverse complement.
GCCGCACTCGGCTCGCTGACGCGCGAGATGGCGCATGATTTCGGCCCGCATGGCATCCGTGTCAACGCCATTGCGCCGGGCGAGATCGACACCGCGATCCTGTCGCCAGGCACGGACAAGATCGTCGAGACGATCCCGCTGCGGCGCCTCGGCACCACGGCGGAAGTCGCCGACATCATCTTCTTCCTGTGCTCGCAGCAGGCGTCCTATGTGACCGGCTCGGAAATCCACATCAATGGCGGCCAGCACGTGTGAGCGGCTGACTTCAGGCTGGAAACTGCTCATCCGGCGATGGTGAGAACGGCCTTGCCGCTGAAGCTGCGCTGTCGCAGTGCGTCCAGGGCTTGGGCGATGTCCGTCCACGGCATGGTCAGAGCCACGCGCGTTTCGAGCCTGCCAGCCGCGACCAGAGCGAGCAGCGAGGCGATGTCGGCGCCAATGCCTGAACCGGAAGTGTAGTATGCGAAAGTCTGAAGCTTTGCCCCCTCGTGACCCGGAACGAACTGGCGGAATCCGATGGGCGTGAGTTCGCCGCTGCTCGAGCCGAACATGACAATAGTGCCTCCAGGCGCGACCCGTTCGATCGCGTGTGCGAGGCTTTCGCCTCCGACCGACTCGGTGATCAGCGAGAACGGCCCCTCAGCCAGTTCGATCGACTCGACAACCTGCTCGGCTCCCAGGCCGCGGAGATCCTCGGCATGCTGGGCGGCGGCGATCGCGGTCACCGACGCGCCTTGCTGGCGGGCGATCTGGACCTGGAACTGGCCGACCGCACCGCTTGCGCCGGTGATCAGGACCCGCTGGCCGGCCAGGTCACCGCCGAGGCGCAGGGTCCGCAGGGCGGTCGTGCCCGCGACCGGAACTGTGGCGGCGGAGATGAAGCCGACGTCATCCGGCAGGACGGCGAGACGGTCAGTTGAAACGGCGACACGTTCGGCCCAGCCGGCCTGGTCGACCAAAGCCACAACCCGGGTGCCTACAGCAGGCCCGGAGCCATCGGCTGCTGCGCGTTCGACAACCCCAACGATGTCCTGGCCGGGTATCCAGCCGTTCGGACGCAGGGCGAGCAGGCGCAGTTCACCGCGGTTCAACGAGGTTGCGCGGACCGAGACAAGCGCCTCATTCGCCAAGGGCCGCGGCTCCTCCAACTCGGCGAGCCTCAGCCTGGTGGCGCTGTCGGGAGATATGACCAAGGCGAGCATGGGGTCGTACCTTCTTGCTTGTGGACTGATAGCGGCGAGGGCGGAGCGTCGATGCGATCAGCTTGGTATCCGCTATATGCAAACCGGAGCCTATCGACTGTCCCGGCCGAATAATTTAGATATCATGGCAACTGATCGCTAAAAACCGTCAATCATGAGACAGCCTCTTCGCTACCCATGGGTCAATTTCGACGTCGATGGCGTCCTCGCGCCGGTAATCGCCGTGCGCGTTGACGTTGCCGAGACCAAGGCGGAGGTGCCCGACCATCGGCATCGCAAAGGGCAACTCGTCTTCGCGCTGGGAGGCGGCGTCATATGTCGCGTTCCCAATGGCCTGTGGATGGTGCCGCCTCATTGCGGAGTGTGGATTCCCAGTGACATCGTGCACAGCAATGCCGCGACCGCCAATGCCCGGATTTTTTTCGTATATATCGAGCCGGGAGCCGCCGATTTGCCGGACCGGTGCTGCACGTTCTCGATCTCGCCGCTGCTGTGCGAACTGATCCTCGAGCTGTCCGATAGCGTGCAGGACGACGCACGGGACGAACTCTTGACCAGGGTCCTGCTCGCCGAACTGCCTCGCATGCCTATCCAGCAACTGCATCTGCCGATTTCATCCGAGCCGCGCTTGAGGCGGATCGCCGAAGCGTTGGCGGAAGATCCTGCGGACCGCAGCACCCTGGCAGAATGGGCCAATCGCGTCGCGCTCAGCGAGAGTAGTCTCGCACGTCTCGCGGTGAAGGAGACGGGACTGACCTTCGGGCGCTGGCGTCAGCAACTGCAGTTGATCGTTGCGATACGGGAGTTGGCCGCCGGCGCGAGCGTGCAGCAAGTTTCAGGCGATCTCGGTTATGAATCCGTCACCGCCTTCATCACCATGTTCAAGAAGGCGCTTGGCAAGCCGCCGGCAAAGTATCTCAGCAATCTCGCGCAAAACGGTGGTTCAGCATTCGTCGCTTGATCAACCCGCTTCCAGACGATCTCATTACCAGCATCTGTGAGCCTGCAGGCCAGGACTTAGGCTACGGACGGCTCGGCGGCCTCCGGCCGCAACGCTGGCTTGTGGCCCATCACCTCTTCGACGATACCGCGAGCGATCTCGCGCTCGCCCATGATCACCGTGTCGGCGCCGAGCCCCTTGAGATGCTCGACCTCGGCGTCGGAATGGGCACGCGCAATGACGTTGATGCCGGGATTGGCGGCCCGCGCCCGCAGCACGATTTGCCCCGCTTCGAAGGCGTTGGGAATGGCCAGGATCAGCCGCTTGGCGCCCTCGGGGTTGGCGGCGGCGAACACTTCGGCGTTGGCCGCATTGCCGGATACGGTCTCGATGCCGTCGGCCTTCAGCCTGGCCAGTGTCTTGTCGGCATCCTCGATGACGAGGAAGGGCAGGGCGGCCTCTTTCAGCGCCGCGCCGACGAGGCTGCCGACACGGCCATAGCCGATCAGGATGGCGTGGTTGGTGAGGCTTGTCCTCGGCGGCCCGTCTTCCCCTTTGGCCGATACCGCGACCGAGGCCACCTGGCCCGGTTCCGTCGCCGGACCGACCGGCTTTGCCTCGACCGGCGCTGCCGTCCTGGCGGCGCGCCGCTCCAGCCACGGTTTCATCCAGTCGATGGCCAGGAACATCAGCGGGTTGAGGACGATCGACAGGATGGCGCCGGCCAGGATCAGGTCGCGACCCTGTTCCGGCAGAAGTTTCAGCCCGACGCCGAGTTCGGCCAGGATGAAGGAGAACTCGCCGATCTGGGCCAGGCTTGCCGAAATCATCAGCGCCGTGGCCAGCGGATAACCAAAGGCAATGACGATGACGAACGCCGCCAGCGACTTGCCGATGATGATGATGGCGAGTGTGGCGAGGATCGGCCAGCCATTGCTGATCAGGCTGAACGGGTCGAACAGCATGCCGACCGAGACGAAGAACAGCACGGAGAAGGCATCGCGCAGCGGCAGCGATTCTTCCGCAGCGCGATGGCTGAGCTCGGACTCGCTCATGATCATGCCTGCGAAGAAGGCGCCCAGCGCCAGCGAGACGCCGAATAGCTTGGCCGCCCCGAAGGCGACGCCGAGTGCTATCGCCAGCACGGCGAGCCGGAACAATTCGCGCGAGCCGGTGTGGGCGACATAGTGCAGGATCCAGGGAATGACCCGGCGGCCGACCACCAGCATGACGACGACGAAGGCAGCGACCTTGGCCAGCGTGATGCCGACAACACCCCAGATGCCATAGCTGGCCGGCAGCGACAGCAAGCCGCTGGCGTGGGCGCCGGCCTGCTCTTGGCCGCCGAGCACACCGGCAAGGGCCGGCAGCAGCACCAGCGCCAGCACCATGGCCAGGTCTTCGACGATCAGCCAGCCGACGGCGATGCGGCCGCGTTCCGTCTCGATCATGCGGCGTTCCTGCAAGGCGCGCAGCAGCACCACTGTCGAGGCGACCGAGAGCGCCAGGCCAAAGACCAGCCCAGCGCCCATCGACCAGCCGAGCATCCAGGACAGCCCGGCGCCGAGTGCCGTGGCAAAGCCGATCTGGACGATGGCGCCGGGCACGGCGATGGCGCGCACCGACAGAAGATCCTTCAGCGAGAAGTGCAGGCCGACGCCGAACATCAAGAGGATGACGCCGATCTCGGCCAGTTCATTGGCAAGCCCGGCATCGGCGACGAAGCCGGGCGTGTTCGGGCCGACCAGCACGCCGGCTACGAGATAGCCGACCAGTGGCGGAATGCGGAAGCGGTTGGCGAGAGCGCCGAAGACGAAAGCCAGCCCCAGACCGGCGACGATGGTGGCGATAAGGGGCGTGTCATGCGGCATTGTCTATGGAGCGCCTTTCAAACCGGTGATATCGGATGTGCGCCGCCCGAAGCCGCCGCCTGTTTGCAATATGGTGGACGGGGTGTCGGCGATGCAACCCGCAAGGGCGCGAAATCGACGGCGACAGGCGAAAAAACGAATGGCTGCCAGAATTCACGCAGATCATGTCACCGCCTGACCGAAAAGGGCGGTGATTTCGCTGTCCTGCTTGGGTTTGGTGCAGGCGGCTTTAATCTACTAAATTGGTAGAATTTAGAAAAAACTGTTTTGCGGCGTTTCCCGTTTGCCGTTAAAACCGCGGCAATTCAAGGCCCATAACAGCGGCTTGAATCCGGCCTGCGGGCGAATGGGGAATATTTTTCTCTCGGCTCTGGCGCTTTCGGAAAAGCGATTGCATCCTGTCATGCCTAGCGCGAGTGCGTTCCTTCTGGTTTTCTGCGCCCGCGCGTAGAACAGGCACCCTGTTCAGGATTCCGCTCGCGTCCATGTCGCACACAACTCCCAAGCTCAATGCCTTCCCCGTCTTCATGCGGGTCGAGGGGCAGACCGTGGCCATCGTCGGCGGCGGCGATGAGGCGCTGGCCAAGGCGCGGCTGATCGGGCAATCGAGCGCTGCCCTACGCATTATCGCGGAACACGCCGAGCCGGACCTGCTGGCCTTCATCACGCAGACCGATGCCAGCCATGTTGCCGCCGCCTACGACGCGACGCAACTCGATGGCGCGGTCATGGTGTTTGCCGCCAGCGGTGACGAGACGCTCGACCGCCGCGTGGCCACGGATGCGCGCCGGCTGGGCATTCCGGTCAATGCCGTCGACCGGCCGGAACTCTGCGATTTCTTCACCCCGGCGCTGGTCAACCGCGCGCCGGTCGCGATTGCCATCGGCACCGAAGGGGCAGGCCCGGTGCTTGCCCAGATGCTGCGCAGCCGCATCGACCAGATGTTGCCGCCGTCGCTGGGATCGCTGGCAACGCTCGCCGGTTCGCTGCGTGGCGCCGCCGAGAAGCTGCTGCCCAAGGGCAATGCCCGTCGTCGCTTCTGGAGCGATTTCTTCGCTGGTGCTCCCGCCCGCGCGGCTGAAGCCGGCGACCTGTCGCAGGCCCACGACGCCGCTGTCGATCTGTTGCTTTCGAACACACCGGTCTCGGGCCATATCGCGCTCGTCGGTGCCGGTCCTGGCGCCGAGGATCTTTTGACCCTGCGCGCCCACCGCCTGCTGATGGAAGCCGATGTCATTGTCCATGATGCACTGGTGCCGGAGGCGGTGGTTGCCATGGGCCGCCGCGATGCCGAGCGCCTGCCGGTGGGAAAACGCAAGGGCTGCCATACCAAGAGTCAGGCCGAAATCAATGCGCTGCTGGTCGAACTCGGCCGCGAAGGCAAGCGTGTCGTTCGGCTGAAGTCGGGCGATCCGCTGGTGTTCGGCCGGGCCGGCGAAGAGATGGCGGCACTGCGCGATGCCGGCATCTCCTACGAGGTTGTTCCAGGCGTCACCGCTGCCTTCGCCGCCGCCGCCGATTTCGAGCTGCCGCTGACCTTGCGCGGCGTGTCGTCGTCAATGGTGTTCACCACCGGCCACGACCTCAAGGGCAACTCGCTGCCCGACTGGGCCAGGCTTGCCATTTCCGGCGCCACGGTCGCGGTCTATATGGGCCGCTCGGTGGCGGCCGAGGTTGCCGGCCGGTTGATCGAGGCCGGCCTGTCGCCCGACACGGCGGTGGCCGTGGTTGAGAATGCCAGCCTTGCCAACCGCCGCCGCTTCCACGGCACGCTTGCCGACCTGCCGTCGCTGGAAGCGCGCGCCGATCTTTCCGGCCCGGTCATGACCATCATCGGCGATGCGGTCGCCGGCGCCAATTTTGAACGCTCCGAGCCGCTCGCGGCACACAGATATGAAGACGCGTCCACAGTGGTCGCCGTAGGAGTTCAGCCATGAAGATACTGACCGCCAACCGTCTCACCGACGGCATTGCCGTCTGGTACGCAGATGGCGGCTGGGCCGAGACGGTGGACCATGCCGACCTTGCGCATGACAAGGCGGCCGAGGATCGGCTGGAGGCGATCGGCGCCAAGGCCTATGCCGCCAATGAAGTGGTCGACGTCAATTTGATCGATGCCGATGTCGTCAACGGCGTCGTCGAGCCGGTGCGGCTGCGCGAGAAGATCCGCGCCGCCGGCCCGACCATCCGCAACGATCTCGGCAAGCAGGCTGCCAAGCAGGCGACTTGGGCAGCTTAACAAGACACCAGGCATGGGCGGACGCGCCCTGAAAGACGAAGCATGTACCGTTACGATGAGTTCGATCACGATTTTGTCCAGGCCCGCGTCGCCGAGTTCAGCGACCAGGTCCAGCGCCGGCTCGCCGGCGAGATCACCGAGGACCAGTTCAGGCCGCTGCGGCTGATGAACGGCGTCTATCTTCAGCTGCACGCCTACATGCTGCGCATCGCGGTGCCCTATGGCACGCTGAGCGGCAAGCAGTTGCGCATGCTCGGCCACATCGCCCGCAAATACGACAAGGGCTACGGCCATTTCACCACGCGCCAGAACATCCAGTTCAACTGGCCGGCGCTGTCGGACATTCCGGCGATCCTGGCGGATCTGGCAAGCGTCGAGATGCACGCCATCCAGACCAGCGGCAATTGCATCCGCAATGTCACCGCCGACCATTTTGCGGGTGCTGCCGCCGACGAGGCCGCCGATCCGCGCCCCTATGCGGAAATCCTGCGCCAATGGTCGTCGGTGCATCCGGAATTCTCGTTCCTGCCGCGCAAGTTCAAGATCGCGGTGACGGGTGCCGAGCGCGACCGCGCCGCCATCCAGACGCACGACATCGGCCTGCACCTGAAGAAGAACGCCGCCGGCGAACTCGGCTTCGCCGTCTATATCGGCGGCGGCCAGGGCCGCACGCCAATGGTGGCCAAAAAAATCCGCGACTTCCTGCCGGAAGCGGACCTTTTGTCCTACTGCACGGCGATCCTGCGCGTTTACAACCTCTACGGACGTCGCGACAACAAATACAAGGCGCGCATCAAGATCCTCGTCCACGAGACCGGCGTCGAGGAAATCACCCGTCAGGTCGAGGCCGAATGGCAGGAGCTGAAGGACGCCGAGCTGAAGCTGCCGGACGCCGATATCCGCGCCATCGAGGCCTATTTCGCGCCGCCGGCGCTCACTGAGCGGCCCGAAGGCGATGCAGCGGTGAAGCTTTCGCGCCTCGATTCGAAGAGTTTTTCCGATTGGCTCGACCAGAACGTGGTGACGCACCGCCATCCCGACTACGCGGCGGTGACGATCTCGCTCAAGGGCATCGGCGAGGTGCCGGGCGACGCCTCCGACAGCCAGATGGAAGCGGTCGCCGACATCGCCGAGAAGTACGCCTTCGATGAGCTTCGCGTCAGCCATGAGCAGAACCTGATCCTGCCGCATGTGGCGCGCGCCGACCTCAAGGCGGTCTATGACGCACTGGTCGACATCGGGCTGGCGACGGCCAATTCCAACCTGATATCGGACATCATCGCTTGCCCGGGCCTCGACTATTGCGCGCTGGCCACGGCGCGCTCGATCCCGATCGCCCAGGAAATCTCGCGCCGCTTCGCCTCGCTGGAGCGGCAGCGCGAGATCGGTGAACTGAAGTTGAAGATCTCCGGCTGCATCAACGCCTGCGGCCACCACCATGTCGGCCATATCGGCATCCTCGGCGTCGAGAAGAAGGGCTCCGAGCTCTATCAGGTGACGCTCGGCGGCTCGGCCGACGAGAACACGTCGGTCGGCGAGATCATCGGCCGCGGCTTCAGCTCGGAAGAGATCACCGACGCCATCGAGCAGATCGTCGAGACCTATCTCGGCCTTCGGTTCAATGCCCAAGAAAAATTCATCGACGCCTACCGCCGTGTCGGTCCCGCGCCGTTCAAGGAGGCGCTCTATGCTGGCGAAGCCAAGGCCGCTTGACCGTATCGTCGACGTCGATGACGGCATCGCCGCCAAAGCGGCGGGGCTCGATGCGCTCTATGGGCATCTGAAGCCGCTCGAGATCATCGAACGCTCGGCCCGCGAATTGTTCCCCGACGAGATCGCGGCGGTGTCGTCCTTCGGCGCGGATTCGGCTGTGCTGCTGCACATGATCTCCGAGATCGACCGCACGCTGCCGGTCATCTTCCTCGATACCGGCAAGCATTTCGAGGAGACGCTCGGCTATCGCGACGCGCTTGCCGCCGATTTCGGGCTGACCAACATCCGGGTGATCAAACCTGAAGAAGCAGCACTCGAACGGATCGATCCGACGGGCAATCTGCACCAGAGCAATACCGATGCCTGCTGCGACGTGCGCAAGGTCGAGCCGCTGGCGCGTGGTGTTGCACCCTTCCGCGCCTGGTTCACCGGCCGCAAGCGCTTCCAGGCCTCGACGCGGGCGGCACTGCCGGTGTTCGAGGCGGTCGGCCCGCGCATCCGCATCAATCCGCTGGCGCACTGGACGACGTCGGACCAGGCGGACTACATGCGCGCGCATGCGCTGCGCGAAAATCCGCTGGTCGCCTATGGCTATCTGTCGATCGGCTGCTTCCCCTGCACGCAGCCGGTGCAGCCGGGCGAGGACGCGCGCAGTGGCCGCTGGGCCGGCCATGCCAAGACCGAGTGCGGCATTCATCTGTCGGGGTTGGAGAAGTCGCTGACCGACGCATCACTATAGGGTATGCTGATATTCAGGTGATGCCGGCCTGCAAACGCTGGGTTCCTGCGCTTCCGGTGCTCACGTACTTAAGTACGCTCCGCTCCGGTTCTCGGAACGCATCGTTTTCGACGCGACCTGACCTGAATCTCAACACACCCCAGGATTTGGACTTAGGAATTTTTGATGACCGAACCGACGACACCGGAGACCCGCCTCTGGACCCCGACGGGTTTTCGCGAGGACGAGTGGACTCATGCCGAAAGCGCGGACGCACTGTCCGGCAATGGCCGCTTCATCCTGCCGCTGCAGGCGTTCCTCGACCTCGGTCCCGAGGTGCGGCGGTCTGCCAAGGAGCGGCTCGGTGTCGCGCTTCAGCCCGGCGACCAGCTCGAAAAGATCGCCGACCTGCTCGATCAGCTGTCGCTGGTGGCGCTGGTCTTCCCGGCCTTCAACGACGGCCGCTCTTTCTCGAAGGGCGAACTGCTGCGCAGCCGTTATCATTTCGAGGGTGCGGTCCGCGCCACAGGCCAGGTGCTGGTCGATCAGCTGCCGCATATGCTGCGGCTCGGTTTCGACGAGTTCGAGATTTCGAACCCGGTGCTGTTGAAGCGGCTGGACGAGGGACGCGTCGGCGGGTTGGGGCTCTACTATCAGCCGGCCGCCGTGCCTGAGCCCAAGGGGCCTGGCTATTCTTGGCGGCGCGTTCGCGCCAACTAGCTCGCTGCGTCAGGTCATTGCAACTGGCGTTGCAAAACTCGGCAACGCACACTCCTCGAGATATTTTCCAAAGAATCTTCCAGGTCGCGATCCGTTTCCACCCTTCTGGTCGTCCTTGGTGTGTCCGCAACAGAAGGAGACATGCCATGTCCGACGAGTCCGTTATTTTGGTCAATCTGCTGAAGGTCAAACCCGGCAAGCAGGATGCGCTGATCGCGCTCTTGAAGCAGAACACCGACATGGTGGTCCGCACGCTCCCCGGCTGGAAGACGACCCGGCTGATCGCGGCAAAGGACGGCGCCGGCGTCGTCATCTACTCCGAGTGGGAGACCCCCGCGGCCGTCGAGGCGATGCGCAGCGATCCGCGCATGAAAGCCTATTTCCCGAAGATCATTGAACTGGCGAGCTTGGACTCGATCATGGGCTCGGCGGTATTGAGCGAAATCCGGTGAGGGTGAACACGCAGGTAACAAGGGAGAACCGCAATGGCTCGGATGGTCGTGATTTACCAGACACCGAAGAACGTCGAGGCATTTGACCGACATTACTTCGAAATCCACGTGCCTCTCGCCAAGAAGATTCCGGGTCTCAGGAAATACGAGGTCAGCGACGGTCCCATCGCAACGCCGATAGGAACCTCCAATGTTCATCGGATCGGAACGCTGCATTTCGACGACCTCGCGGCGATCGAAAAGGCGTTTGCAAGCGCGGAGGGACAAGCGGCTGGGGCGGATCGCCGACTTTTCGCGCCTGATGACTCGGGCGTTCAAATGTTCCTTTTCGACGACAGGGACGTTTGACAACCATTCGGCCAACCTGTCGAGGATTCTCATTGGCATTGCTGCCCAATCCTTGGCGGAACAGAGAGCGGAAGCACTGTAGGTCTCGATACATGAACACTGACGAATTCGAGGATCGTCTGAAGGCGCTGCGGCCACGCCTTCATCGCTACTGCGCGCGCATGACGGGATCGGCGGTCAATGGCGAGGATGTATTGCAGGATACCCTCGTCAAGGCCCTTGACGCGCGCGCCCAGGGCGCCGCGGTGGACAATCTTGAGGGCTGGCTGTTTCGCATCGCCCACAATGCGAGCCTCGATTTCCTGCGCGACAGGTTCCGGAACACGGTCGTTGCGCTCACCGAAGACGTCGAAGCGGCGCCCATACCCGAGGCGGACATCGTCGCGATCAGCTTTCAGACGTTTCTGCGGCTGCCTGAACTTCAGCGCTGCGCGGTGATCCTCAAGGATGTTCTGGGTCATTCGGTCGACGAGATCGCAAGCATCGCCGAGTGCTCTCCGGCAGCCGCCAAATCGGCGCTTCAGCGCGGGCGCGCTGCACTGCGGCTTCTCGCGCAGGCGCCCGAAGACACAAGGCTGCCGCTGATGTCCGATTCGGACCGGCGCAAGATCGCCGCTTATGTCCATCTGTTCCGGAGCGGCGATTTCGACGCAATCCGCGCCATGCTCGCCGATGACGTGAAGCTCGATCTGGTGAACCGGCTCCAACTGGAAGGGCGCGACAAGATTGGCCTCTATTTCACGCGCTATGCGGAAGAGACGAAATGGCGGTTCGCCCTCGGCGCGGTTGAAGGACAGCCGGCCATGCTGGTCTTCGACAGCACCGGCTCGATGGACAGACCTGCGCATTTTGTCCTGATCGACTGGTCGGAAAGCCGGATCATCGAGATCCGAGATTTCTTGTTTGCTCCCTATGTGCTCGAAGCCATGGATTGGGTGCGGTTGGGATAAAAGGTTGTGGTCGAGTTCTAGCCCAACCCAAGAGGGCCACCAGCGATTCATCTGCTAGACTGGTGCCGCGTTGACGCAGCGGTAATTCCGCGCGTCTTTACAACGCCTCTGATAGGCCTTCTCTTGGTCGTCCGGACGGAAACATCCGCCGGGCGCGTGCCGGGAGGAGATGATGGATTTCGACTATGTCATTGCCGGTGGCGGGTCCGCCGGCTGCACGCTTGCCGCGCGGCTCTCCGAAGATCCATCGAAAACGGTTTGCCTGATCGAAGCCGGCGGCGAAGGCAGAAACCTGCTCATCCGTGCGCCGGCCGGCATCATCGCGCTGTTGCCGGGCCGGCCGAAGATCAGCAACTGGGCCTTCGAGACGGTGCCGCAGGATGGCCTTGGCGGCCGCAAGGGGTACCAGCCGCGCGGCAAGGCGCTAGGGGGCTCGAGCGCCATCAATGCCATGCTCTACACACGCGGGCACCGCGGCGATTATGACGAATGGGCCGATCTCGGCTGCGACGGGTGGTCATGGGACGAGGTGCTGCCTTATTTCCGGCGCGCGGAAGGCAATCAGCGTGGCGGTGATGCCTTGCACGGCGGTGACGGACCGCTTCGGGTCGCCGAGCAGCAGGAGCCGCGTGCGCTCTCCAAGGCCTTTATCGAGGCCTGTGGCGAAAACCAGATCCGGCGCAATGATGATTTCAACGGGGCTGAACAGGAAGGAGCCGGACTTTATCAGGTCACGCAATTCTGGGGCGAACGCCGCAATGGCGAGCGATGCTCGGCCGCTGCCGCCTATCTGCATCCGGCGTTGAGCCGGCCAAACCTTACCGTTATCACCGGAGCGCAGGCCACGGGTATCGTCCTTGACGGCAAGCGGGCCACCGGGGTGCGCTACCGCGCGGGCAAGGGCGAAGCCGTTGCCAAAGCCAGGCGCGAGGTCATCGTCTGCGGTGGTGCCTTCGGCTCGCCGCAGCTCTTGTTGCTGTCCGGGATCGGCCCGGCTGTCGAGCTTGCAGCGCACGGAATTCCGGTCGTCCATGAACTGCCCGGCGTCGGCAAGAACCTGCAGGATCATGTCGATTTCATCATGGGTTGGACATCTAAGGATGCCGACATGATGGGCATCGGCCTGCGCGGTCTGCCTGGCCTGCTGCGGCATATGCAGCGCTGGCGCAGGGATGGCGGCGGTATGATCGCCACGCCTTATGCGGAAGGCGGCGCCTTCCTCAAATCCGACCCGGCGATCGACCGGCCCGACCTGCAACTGCACTTCTGCATCGCCATCGTCGACGATCATGGCCGCAAGTTGCATATGGGTTATGGCTTTTCCTGCCACGTCTGCGTGCTACGGCCGTATTCGCGCGGCGAGGTCGGGCTGTCGACGCCGAACCCACTGGCGCCACCGCGCATCGATCCGCGTTTTCTGTCCGACGAACGCGACGCCGAGCTGTTGCTCAAGGGGGTCAGAATGATGCGCGGCATACTGGAGGCGCCGGCGCTGGCCAAATACCGCGCCAAGGAAATCTATACCGCCGGCGTTTCGAGCGATGCGGAGCTGATGACCCATATCCGAGCCCGCGCCGATACGATCTATCACCCGGCGGGTACCTGCAAGATGGGCATCGATGATCTGGCGGTGGTCGATCCCGAACTCCGCGTGCGCGGCATGCAAGGTTTGCGGGTCGTCGACGCCTCGGTGATGCCGACGCTGATCGGCGGCAACACCAATGCGCCGACCATCATGATCGCCGAAAAAGCGGCTGATATGATCAAGGCGGTTGCCTGACCGAAATTCTGGTCGAACCAGCAGCGCCATTTTCGTCCGTCGTGAAACGACTGGCAGCGATTCCAGGCGTAATCGACCCACAATTGGTCTTACCAATTGTGCGATTTACGCTTTCCCTCCCGCCATCCTGCCCTTAGGATAGGTCCATTATTTCGCAATCCGAAATAAATAGGACCACAAGGGAGGAACCGGAAATGGCTGGCAAGAAAATACTGATGCTCGTTGGCGAGTTCAGCGAGGAGTACGAGATTTTCGTCTTTGAACAGGCCATGCATGCCGTCGGCCATACGGTTCATGTCGTCTGCCCCGACAAGAAGGCCGGCGACATCCTGAAGACGTCGCTGCACGATTTCGAAGGCCACCAGACCTATACGGAAAAGCCAGGCCACGACTACATCCTCAACAAGACCTTCGCCGAGGTGAAGCCAGACGACTATGATGCCGTCTATGCGGCGGGCGGGCGCGGGCCGGAATACATCCGCATCGACAAACGGGTGCAGGCGCTGGTGCGGCATTTCCACGAAGCCGGCAAGCCGATCTTCACCATCTGCCATGGCGTGCAGATCCTGATCGCGGTCGACGGTGTGGTGCGGGGCCGGGAAGTCGCCGCACTGCATTATTGCGAGCCGGAAGTGACGCTCGCCGGCGGCATCTATATCGATGTCGCGCCGACCGGCGCCCATGTCGACGGCAATCTCGTGTCAGCCAAGGGCTGGCCAGGCCTGTCCAACTTCATCCGCGAATGCCTGAAGGTGCTGGGCACCGAAATCCGCCATGGCGAGATCCTGATGCGCGACGAGCGCCAGGCGGCCTGAGCGGTTCTGCGTTTCCGTGAAACGTTCTAGGGAGTTGCCAATGCCGCCGCGCCATATGGTGCGGCGGTTCGTTATGCGGCTGACCTCGCCTCGCGGAACGACACCAGCTTGCGGCGGTTTTCGTCCCACAACGCCAGTTTGACGCAGCGCAGGCTGTCGAGCAGCGTGATGCGACCGATGCCGCGCAGTTCCGGATAATCCCGCAGCACTTCCTGCAACCGGTAGCCCGGCACCTTGGCGGAGAGGTGGTGGACGTGATGGACGCCGATGTTGCCGGTGAACCAGTTCAGCACCGGCGGCAGGTCGTAGTAGGACGAGCCGTGCAAGGCGGCATGCTGGAATTCCCAGTCGGCATCCTTTGCCCATTCCGTTTCTTCGAACTGGTGCTGGACGTAGAACAGCCAGATGCCGGCCGAACCGGCGAGGATGACGATCGGCAGATGGACGATCAGGAACGCACCAGGGCCGACGAACCAGATGAGGACGGCTGCCGCAACCGCGATGGCGAGATTGGTGGTCATTGACGACACCCAGGGCGTCAGGCCGCCCCGCATCATGCCGATGGGTAACCTTTGCTCGAAGATGAACAGCCAGATCGGCCCGAGCCCGAACATCACCAGCGGGTGGCGATAGAGACGATAGGCAAGGCGGCCTCGCCATGACATCTGCCGGTATTCGGCAACGGTCAGCGTCCTGATGTCGCCCATGCCGCGTTCGTCAAGATTGCCGGCGCTGGCATGATGCGTCGCGTGGGCGCGCCGCCAGCAATCGTAGGGCGTCAACGTCAGGACGCCGAGCGCGCGGCCGATCCAGTCGTCCGCATAGCGATTGGCGAAGAAGGAACCGTGGCCGCAATCGTGCTGGATCATGAAGATCCGCACCAGAAACCCGGCGGCGGGAAGAATGAGGACCAAACCCCACCAATGACCGTAGGAATAGGCAGCCGAAGACAGCGCCCAGAGCGTGACGAACGGAATGAGAGTGATGGCGAGTTCGAGCGTGCTGCGCCGCCTGTCAGGCTTTTTGTAACGCGCCAGAATCTTCAGCCAGGCGCGCTTGCTGTTGGCGGCCGCTTCAGGGGAAATCATGTTCATCAGGAAGCATAGTCGGGGCGTTCGGCCACCGCAAGACGAGGATCACGCAAAATTACTGTGCGTAATTGTCGCGTGGCATGGCCGCCGAGCCAGTCAATCGGCGCTTGACTGGCTGGATGGTCCACTCCTGGAGCGGCGGCTTTCAAGCCCAAACCGTTCAGGACCCGATGCTCTCTCCTTTGTTTGAGCATCGGGTTTTCCACGTTCTGGGGACCGATATTCTACTCGCGATCGAGGACGGGACAGCCGCGCTCGGTTCCGAAAGTCACGCGCACGCGGTCGCCATCCTGTCTGCCGAGGACCGTGATCTCCCTGCGGCCAACGGACTCTATCCGTGCCCGACGGATGCCCATGCGGTCCGCCTTGTCGAGAGCCCGGTCCTCCGTGCAGCCTCGTGATTGACGACGGTCGCGCCGGTCGTCGCGTCGGGCGCCGTCGCAATTGTCGTCGTTGGGATCGCAATCTTGCATGAGCTTCAGCCGCGGGCCGTGTTTGCCCAATTCCAGTTGCAGATCGTCTGCCTGTGCCGGAAAGGCCACCAATGTAACGGCGCCGAGGCCGACAAGCGCCGACAAAAATGAGGTGATTGAAACCTTGCGCATTATGCCCTCCATGTGAATCAAATCGCTTCTATCGTTAAATGGTTCGGCACTCGCAGGCTATTGCCGATAGAGATTTGCAACCAAGAATGTCGTTGCGTTACTGCCGGCGCAAGCCGATGTCACCATCCTCGGCCCCGTCGAGGCGGTCGAGCAGCTCCCTGAAGCGATCGGGAATGTCGGCTTCGGTGCGGAAGGCCGGCAAGGTGCGCAGAAAGCGCGTCATCGCCTCGGCACCGAACTGGCGCCTGACCTCTGTGGCGAGCCGTTCTCCCTTTTTGGCGTTGTTGTTGGTCGTCATCTCAAAATCCTTTGTCGGTTTCGAAACTCCTCCAGCAAGGGAATGGTTCCCTTACGACGCCATCCAGGCAAGCGAAGCCGACAGTTACGGTAAAAATTGAATTAAAATTGAAATGATCGCGTTTCTCGTCCAGCCCTCGGTCAATAGGCCCACTGTTGCTTACCCCTTGATTTTTGGCTGCCAAACCTCGATATCGGGCACAAAATCCACACCATTCGAGATGACGGGAAACGGCGATGAGCGACCAGGCAAAAGACGAACGCGCGCCCGATGAAGTCGAGGCGACCGAGGCCAATGCCGAACGCGCGGAAGGCAGCATCGACGGCGACTATGAAGCGCTTGTGCGGCTGCTGAAGGAAAATGAAGAATTGAAGGACCGCGCGCTACGCGTGGCGGCCGAGATGGAAAACCTGCGCCGCCGCACCGCGCGCGACGTGCACGACGCGCGCACTTACGCGGTGGCGAATTTCGCCCGCGACATGCTGTCGGTGTCGGACAATCTGCGCCGCGCGCTCGACGCCATCCCTGCCGAGGCCAAAGCGGCCGGCGATGCCGGATTCAAGGCGCTGATCGAAGGCGTCGACCTCACCGAGCGTGCCATGCTGTCGGCGCTGGAACGGCACGGGGTCAAGAAGCTCGCACCGGAAGGCGAGAAGTTCGATCCCAATTTCCACCAGGCGATGTTCGAGGTGCCCAATCCGGATGTCCCGGCCAACACTGTAGTTCAGGTCGTGCAGCCTGGCTATTCGATCGGCGAGCGGGTGCTGCGCCCGGCCATGGTCGGCGTCGCCAAGGGCGGCCCCAAGCATGCCGCAGGCGAAGCGCCGGTCGAGCCGGGGCCTGTCAATGAGCAGGCTGAGAAGGATGCGTAAGGGATAGTGAGTAGCGAATAGAGAGTAGCGAGTAGCGAAATAGTTGATAGCGGCCAACTGGCTTCGTGCTATTTTCGCTACTCACTACTTGCTATTCGCTCACTCATGCATCCCATCGCGCTTCTCGACTATGCCGGTGTCGCGGTCTTTGCCGCGACCGGCGCGCTTGCTGCTTCGCGCAAGCAGCTCGACATTATCGGCTTCCTGTTCCTGGCCAGCGTTACCGGCATCGGCGGCGGCACGTTTCGCGATCTCATCCTCAGTGTGCCGGTGTTCTGGGTGGAAAACCGCGACTATGTGCTGATCTGCGCGGTGGTGGCGGTGGTGGTGTTCTTCACCGCGCACCGTGTCGAATCCCGCTACAAGCTGCTGCTTTGGCTCGACGCCATCGGCCTTGCCGCGTTTTCCGTGATGGGCGCTGCCAAGGGTCTTGCCGTCACCGGCTCGCCGGCGGTCTCGGTGATCACCGGCATGCTGACGGCCACATTCGGCGGTATCCTGCGTGATCTTCTGGCAGGGGAGCCTTCGGTGCTGCTGAAGCCGGAAATCTATGTCACGGCCGCGCTCGTCGGCGCCGCCATCTTTACAGCAGGCGATGTCGCCGGATTGCCGCAGATTGTTTCAGGATTGGCCGGCTTCGCCGCGGCGTTCGCCGTGCGTGGCGGCGCGCTCCGCTTCGGCTGGGCGTTTCCGTCCTACAAGAGCCGGCCCGGCCGGCGACCGGAAGATATTCCGTGAATCAGGCCTTCGCTGCCTGCCAAGCGTTCATCAGCTTTTTGGGCGCTTGCCGGATCCATGTCTGTTCGAGCCGATGGCGCAATTCGTCGGGCGGAATTTGACTCAACCTGACAAGGATCGCCGGCCAGCCCTTGTAGTGATCCGTCTCGAAATAGATTGCGGGCGCCGCTTCCAGCAGCATCTCTTTCTCGTCGAGCGGGCACATCAGGACGACCGTGTCGGCGTCCTTGACGCGGGCGAGCAATTTCTTGCCAACCTTCAGCGCCGGCGTCCCATAAGATGTCGTTTCGATGATGTCCGGCAATCCGCCTGCTGCACGCCGCAGTGCTTCGAAAGCCTTGGAAAGCTCGTCGCTCACCGTTTCACGCAGCGAAGCGCTGGGCTTCCCCGCCATAATAATTGACGTAGCGGGCGCCGATTTCCTTGACCGGCATGACGACGAACACGTCGACCGTCGAGAATTCGCGGTCGATGACGCAGCCATCGCCGATGCGGGCGCCGACGCGCAGATAGCCCTTGACCAGCGGCGGCATCGCCGCGATCGCCGCCTTGGCGTTGACCGCTTCGATCGGCATCAGATCCATCGAACAGTAGCGCCCGGACACAGCGCGCACGTCCCAGGCCGAATTCGTCCGGCAGTGGTGGGCGAGATAGGTGAGTGCCTCGGCATGCGCCGCCGGCACGGTGCCGTGGAAGGACGCGCAGCCGGTCATCACACCGATTTCGTAGTGGTTGATGTAGGCCCAGATGCCTTGCCACAGCGCCTCGATGGTGCGCTTCGAGCGGTATTCCGGCAAAACGCAGGAGCGTCCGAGTTCCAGAAAACGCTGGCCGGGGTGGCGGGCGATGAGCTTGGTCAGCTCGAATTCGCCTTCGGAATAGAACCCTCCGGCCGCGGCCGCGATTTCTTGCCGCAGCAGGCGATAGGTGCCGACGATGCGGCGATGTTCGGGGCCGGATAGCGACGTATCGAAGACGAGCAGATGGTCGCAGAGCGGATCGAACCGGTCGGCGTCACGGCGATCCTGTGCCTGGAACAGATCCTTCCTGGCGCCAAGCTCGTCGTAAAACACCCGGTAGCGGACTTCCTGCGCGGCCGCGATCTCGGCCTCGTTGCGGGCGAGCCGCACTTCGAGGTTGCCGATTCGGCCGAGTGCTGCCCCCTTTATGACGGAATCGACGTTACGTCCGGCAAGCAAGGCGCTGCTGGCGTTCGGCCGAGTGTCACATTCCGGCATAACTGTATGCACGAGTGATTCTCCTTCGAGCCATCCCTCTTGGCACGGGGATACGGTGTAGGTGCAACAGGATTGTGACAGTACCGTGATACGACGTCATGGGCAATACTTCGTCGGCTGGCGAATACGGTCAACCGGCTACGTTACGTGAGCGGGCGGAGTCGATTGGGGTCTAAGCTCAAGCCGCGACCTGTCCCTCGACGGCATTGACCAGCGCCTCGGGGTCGAGCGGTTTGGTGACGAAGCCGCTGGCGCCATGGGCCAGCACCGCATGGCGGGTCTTTTCCTGGCTGTCGGCCGACAGCACCATGATCGGCACCGGCGCTACGGCGGTTTCCTCTTCATGGCGGCGGATGGCGGCGATCGCGTCCAGCCCGTCCATGACCGGCATGTGCAGATCCATCAGCACCACGTCGAAGCGCTGCTTGTGCCCGGCGCCGATGACAGCCTCGACGGCGGCCTTGCCGTTGCCGACCACCTTGACGCGGTGTCCGGCCTTCAGCAGCGTGGCGCGGGCAAGCATGGCGTTGATGTCATTGTCTTCGGCGATCAGCACGGACAGGCCCTGCTGGCGGCTGCCGACGGCACGAAGTGAGGGCGCGCGGCGCTTTTCCGGCTGCGGCTCGGCGAGAGCGGGAGGTTGGCTGCTCAACAGCACACGCAGAAGTGTTCCGCCACGCACCGGCCTGGCGAGGAACGTCGCGTAGCCACTGGCGCGGAACTCGCCAAGCATGCCGCGGTCGGTCGGCGCGATCAGCGTGACGGCCTCGCAGTCGGCGAAGCCGCTCTGGCGCAAGCGCTTGAGCAGCCTGCCGTCGCTCTCTTCCATGGCGGCATCGACCAGGAGCACATCGCAGCCGGCGGCGAAGGGCGCGGCCTGGGCGACGGTGGTGGCGACATCGACCGCGCCGCCATTGGCGCGGATGGTGCGGGCGATGGCATCGGCCTCGACGGCGTTTTTCGAGAGGATCACCGCGCGCCTGCCCAAGAGCGCGCTCTGCCGGGCCTGCGGCGCTTCGGTGGCCGATATTGACGGGATTTCGAAGACGAATTCGGATCCTTGGCCGAGCCGGCTGGATACTGAAATCGTGCCGCCCATGGCGGCCACCAGGCGCTTGGAGATGGCAAGGCCGAGGCCGGCTCCGCCATGCGCGCGCGTCGACGTGCCGTCAGCCTGCTCGAACTCCTCGAAAATGCGCTCCAGGTCCTCATCATGCAGACCCGGACCGGTATCGGCTATGGTGAAACATATGCGGTCGGTGGTTTCGGTGCGCGCGCGCGCAATGCTCACCAGCACGCCGCCGCTGTCGGTGAACTTGATGGCGTTGCCGATGAGGTTGAGCAGCACCTGCCTGACCTTGCCCGGATCGGCGGTGATCAGTTGCGGCACGTCTGGTTCGACATGGCAGCCCAGCCCGATGTCCTTGGCGAAGGCGCGCGCGGCGAGCAATTCGATGATGTTGTCGGCGATCTCGCGCACCGACATCGGCTGCGGCTCCGGATCGAAGCGCCCGGCCTCGATCTTGGAGTAATCGAGCAGATCCTCGATCAGGGCAAGCAATGCGCTGGCCGAGGTCGAGACGGCGCCGACATAGGTCTGCTGTTCCGGCGACAGGCTGGTGTCGGCCAGCAACCTGGCCATGCCCATGATGCCGTTCATCGGGGTGCGAATTTCATGGCTGACGGTGGCCAAGAAGCGCGATTTTGCCTGGCTGGCGTATTCGGCCCGCTCGCGAGCGGTGATCAGCGAGGATTCGGCCCGTTTGCGGGCGGTGATGTCGCGGGCGATGGCACGATGCGAAACGGCGCCGCTGTCCTTGTCGCGCACCGACAGTTCGATCCATGAGAACCAGCGCGGACCATTCGGGGTGCGGATGGCGACATCGGTGGAACTCAGGCACTCATGGTCGGAAAAGGCCGCATCGGGAACGATGCCGACATCGATGCCGAGTTCCGCCAGGGTCTTGCCGGCAAGGTCGCGTTGATCGCTTTCGACGAGGTCCGCGAAGATCTTGTTGGCATAAACGATGTAGCCGTCGCGGTCGCGATGGATGACCAGATCGCCAAGCGCGTCGATCAGGCCGCGAAAGCGTTCCTCGCTCTCCTGCATTTCCCACATGCGATCGGCCAGCGTCTCGATCTCGGCGCGGCTGCGGGCAGTGGTTTCGTCGAGAAGTGCCGCGGTACGGTGGTCGGTCCGGCTGGTGCGCACGTGCATGACGAGGCCGGCGAGGCCGATTACCAGCAATCCCACACTGATGAAGATCGGCGCCCCGGTCAGATGCGCCAGGCCGGCCAGCACGACGATGGCGACAAACGTCACGGAGAGCAGGCCTTCGCGCCTGGAGAACCGCGGCTCGGGCACCAGCGGCGGCGCGGCGACAAAGCGCCGCGTCGACGCCGGCGGGGTCGCCGCATCGACGTCGTCGCCAGTGTCCGCCTGTTGGCTGCCGGATTCCGCGATCATGCGAAACCCTTGCCAGACAGAGATTATGGAAGATTGCGGCGGATCGTTCGAATTTTAGCGGATGAGCGTTTTCCGCCCGGTGGCGGCGGATTTGCCGGCGGGCTTGGCATTTCCATCCGCCCGCTTCGTCGCCGTACGAGTTCACATATCGACGACGACGCGGCCGCGAATCTTGCCTTCGACGATGTCGCGGGCGGCATCGATGATGCCGTCGAAACGGATGGTCGTCGACAGGCTGGCGAGCTTCTGCAGATCGAGGTCGGTGCCGATGCGCCGCCACGCCTCGAGGCGAACCGCCTTCGGCGCCATCACCGAATCGATGCCGAGCAGCGATACGCCGCGCAGGATGAAGGGGGCAACGCTGGTCGGCAGGTCCATGCCGCCGGCAAGGCCACAGGCGGCAACCGCGCCGCCATAGGAGGTCATCGACAGGACATTGGCCAGCGTGTGGCTGCCGACCGCGTCGACGCCGCCGGCCCAACGCTCCTTGGCCAGCGGCTTGGCCGGCTGGGCAAGCTCGTCGCGCGATATCACCTCGGCGGCGCCAAGATTGATCAAATAGGGGCTTTCTGCATTGCGGCCGGTGGAAGCGATGACATGGTAGCCGAGGCTGGACAGGATCGAGACCGCGACCGAGCCGACACCGCCGGCAGCCCCCGTCACCACCACCGGGCCGCGATCGGGCAGAATGCCGTGCCGCTCCAACGCCATGACGCAGAGCATGGCCGTGTAGCCGGCGGTGCCGACCGCCATCGCGTCATGCGGGCTGATGCCTTGCGGCAGCGGCACCAGCCAGTCGCCCTTGACGCGGGCACGCCCGGCAAACGCGCCGAAATGGGTTTCGCCGACACCCCAGCCGTTCAAGATGACCTTGTCACCGTTGCGCCAGTCGGGATGGGAAGACGAGATGACGGTGCCGGCGAAGTCAATGCCCGGCACCAGCGGCCAGCGGCGGATCACCGGCGCCTTGCCTGATATCGCAAGGCCATCCTTGTAGTTCACCGTCGTGGCCTCGACGGCGACGGTGACGTCGCCTTCCATCAGGTCGGCTTCGGTCAGGTCGGTGACGGTTACCGACTGCTTTTTCTCGGCGTCACGCGAAACGAGGATGGCTTTGAAGGTTTCGGACATCTCTTTCTCCGCGAGCTTGTTTGGCGACATGGACTGTGCGGCGATGGCCGCACGCGGTCAATCTTTTGAAGGCTTGGCGTTTGAGGGTTTGGCGTTTGAAGACTTGGGCTCGCGCCGCCAGCCGAACAGCTCGTCGAAGACGACCAGTGCCGCGCCCACCGAGATGAAGGCGTCGGCAAGGTTGAAGACGGCGAAAGACCAGACCGGCGTGTGGAACAGGATATAATCGATGACGTGGCCGTAGACGGCGCGGTCGATGAGATTGCCGAGCGCGCCGCCGACGATCAGCGCAAAGCCGGTGCGAGCAAGGATTTGCGATGGTGCGATCCGCGTCGCCAGGAACAGGACGAAGGCGACGACCGCCAGCGAGATGACGATCAGCCCGGTGTCGCCGAAGGACGAGAACATCGAGAAGGCGATACCGGTGTTGTAGGTGCGAAACAGCGCCAGGAAAGGCACGAGATCGAGCTTTTCCTGAAAGGCGAGACCGGTCTCGACCAGATGTTTTATCCACTGGTCGAGTGCTATGGCCGCAACGACGAGCAGCGCGTAGGGGGACCATGATCTCACGGGCGGGCAACCTTCATTGCTGATCCACGATTGGTTCGAGCTTCAGCGCGGCGCGCCGGATCTCGAACAGCATGATGCCGGTGGCAACGGCAAGATTGAGCGAATCGGCACGGCCGGCTTGCGGAATTCTGAGCAGCCTGTCGCAACTCGCCGCCAGGCTTTCGGGCAGTCCCTGCTGCTCGTTGCCCATCATCAGCAGCACCGGGCCGCGGGAAAAATCGACCGAGCGGTAGTCGACGGCGCCCTTCAGGTGGGTGCCGGCGACGAGGCCCGAAAACCCGCCGCGCCAGGCAAGGAAGGCCTCGGTCGTCGCCCTCGCCACCGGCACGGCAAAGATCGAGCCCATGGTGGCGCGCACCGTTTCCACGGAAAAAGGATCGGTGGTGTCGCCGACCAGGATCACGCCCTTGGCGCCGACGGCATCGACGGTGCGGATGACGGTGCCGAGATTGCCGGGATCGCGCACCCGGTCGAGCGCCACCCAGACATCGCCATTGTCAGCGCGGAGATCCCTCAGGGCCAGGAATTTCTGCGAAAAGACGCCGACCACCATTTGCGGATTGTCGCGGCGGGTGATGGCGACAAGCACCTTTTCCGACACTTCGAGCACGGTGCCGCCGGCGGCAACCGTGCGCGCCGCGACCTTCTCCACCGCCGCGTTGCCGCGCCCGGCCTTGGCGAAAACCAATGTCTTGATCTGCCAGCCGAGGTCGAGCGCATCGATGACCAGTTTCAACCCCTCGGCCATGAAGGCATTCTGCTGGTCGCGGAATTTCTTCTGGGCGAGCGCCTTGATGTCCTTGACCAGCGGATTGGCAAGGCTGGTGACTTCCTTCACCTGCCCAGGTGCGCCTGCGTGCCGCTCGTTCATTCAGGCCACCCAACGCGAAAACAAGGAGGTCGAAAGCGCCCGGCCGGCGGACTTCTCACGAATGATGAGCTCACCGGATTCGACCTTGCCGCCCATGCCGGCAAAGGTGTCGCGCATCAGGGCATGGATGGCGAAGAACGAGGCGCGGATCGAATAGGCGGTCAGCACCACGGCGAGCGGTTTCGGCGTCAGGATCGAGCGGCAGAGATCGGTCAGCGCCGGGAGGTCCTCGAACAATTGCCATACTTCACCCTTGGGGCCGCGGCCATAGGCCGGCGGGTCGAACAGGACGATGTCGTAGCGGCTGCCGCGACGCTCCTCGCGCTCAGCAAATTTCACCGCGTCGTCGACGATCCAGCGGATCGGTTTGCCGCCAAGCCCGGCCATTTCCTGGTTTTCGCGAGCCCAGCCGATGGCTTTCTTCGACGCATCGACATGGGTGACCTCGGCGCCGGCGCGGGCCGCCACCAGCGAAGCGAGGCCAGTGTAGCCGAACAGATTCAGCACCTTGACCGGCCGTTTGGCCGCCGCGATCAGCCCCGCCATGTGGTCCCAGTGCGAGGTTTGTTCGGGAAAGACGCCGACATGGCGAAACGAGGTGAAACGGCCGAGATAGTCGATGCCGTCATGTTTCATCGGCCAGGTCTCGCCGAGCGGCGTCTTCGGAAAGCGCCAGCGACCGATGCCCTCCTCGTCGGTGTCGCCGGTGAAGATGGCGTCGGCGCGCTCCCAGTCTTTTGCCGGCAATGCCTTTTGCCAGATCGCCTGGCCTTCGGGCCGCACGATGCGGTAGGGGCCATATTGTTCGAGCTTCTGCCCGGCGCCGCTGTCGAGCAGCGCATAGTCGGCATTCGGCGCCACTTCGAGGATCACCGGAAGATGCTCGGTGGGCAAGGCGCCGTCGCGTCGGGCAAGGATGCGCGGCACCGATTTCGGCTCGGAGCGGTCATCGATTCTGGCCGCATGCGACTCGCTCGGCCTGGCGTCCGGCCTTGCCGTGCCACGCCCTTCATGCGGGCGCGCCTCCGCAGTTCCACCCTTCGCGGGCGGGCGGTTGTCGCGGCGTTTGTCGCGAAAAGACTTCAAGCAGGAGCATCTCCGAGCGGCGTGGCCGCTTTTGGCATAGGGCAACCGGCTTCGCAACCAAGTCCGCCGCGCCGGCCTCTCCGGTTTATGTCGGCCGGCGATGGACCAATGTCAAAGAAACAGGCAAATCTGTTGCATGTCCCGCTCCGAACGCCTGCTCGACCTGATCCAGACGCTGCGCCGGCATCGCCGGCCGGTGAGCGGGCAGGCGCTGGCCGATGAACTCGGGATCTCGATCCGCACGCTCTACCGCGACATCGCCACGCTGCAGGGCCAGGGCGCGCCGATCGAGGGCGAGGCTGGACTGGGCTATGTGCTCAAGCCCGGCTTCATGCTGCCGCCGCTGATGTTCAGCGACGAGGAGATCGAGGCCATCGTGCTCGGTTCGCGCTGGGTCGCCAAGCAGCCGGACGAGCGCCTCTCGGCCGCTGCCGCCAACGCGCTGGCCAAGATCGCGGCCGTGCTGCCGGACGATCTGCGCGAGGATCTCGATGCCTCGACGCTGTTGGTCGGGCCACCCGCCAAGGCTGTCGACGGCATCGATCTCAGCCTTGTCCGTCAGGCCATCCGGAACGAGCGCAAGCTTGGCTTTTTCTACCGTGACGCCGGCGGCGCTGCCTCCGAACGCGTGGTCTGGCCGTTTGCGCTCGGCTTCTTCGACAAGGTTCGGGTGGTGGTGGCGTGGTGCGAGATGCGGCAGGATTTTCGGCATTTTCGCGCCGATCGCATTGCGGAGCTCAAGGCAACCGACATGCGCTATCCACGCCGTCGCCAGGCACTGCTCAAGGAATGGCGCGCGACGCACGACAAGCCGCGTGGGTCATGACGCTACTGCCAGAATCTGACAGTAGCCTGTCCTATGGTCGCCAAGTCGAAACGCTGAACCTTGGAGAGCAGACATGCCCACCCCGAATTTCGTCATCCTCTATGTCGACCAGCCGCAGCAGAGCGGCGCCTTCTACAGCGCGCTGCTCGGTCGTGAGCCGGTCGAAAGCTCGCCGACCTTCGTGCTGTTCGTGCTCGATGCGGGTTTCAAGCTCGGCCTCTGGTCGCGCCATACGGTGGAGCCGGCAGCAGCCGCGTCAGGTGGCGGCGCCGAAATCGTCTTTGCGCTGGATACGCCTGATGCCGTCGATGCCACCCATGCCGACTGGTCCGGACGCGGGTTGAAAATCCTGCAGACGCCAACCGACCTGGATTTCGGCCGCACCTTCGTTGCGCTCGATCCCGACAATCATCGCCTGCGTGTCTACTGGCTGTCCGATGGGGAACAGACCGATGGGGAACACAAATGAGCGCGCATTGGATTGCGGTGGCGTCGGCCGAGCATGTCCGGCGCGGCCGCCAGGGCGGCTTCATGCAGGTCAACCACGGCAAGGCAGCGCCCCTGCGTCGGGTCAAGCCCGGCGATGGCATCGTCTATTATTCGCCGACCACCATTTTGGGCGAAAAGGACGGACTGCAGGCGTTTACCGCGATCGGCACGGTGCGGGAAGGCGAGCCCTATCAGGGCGACATGGGCGGCGGCTTCACGCCGTCCCGCCGCGATGTCGCGTGGGCAAAGGCCGAGGAAACAGCGATCAAGCCGCTGCTCGACAGGCTGGACTTCACCGCCGGCAAATCGAACTGGGGCTATCAGCTGCGCTTCGGCCTGTTTGCGATCAGCGAACATGACTTTTCGCTCATCGCCGGGGCTATGGGTACCAAAATAGCCGCAGCGACGAACTAGGCCTTGAGTGCCTTGTAGACGGCAATGCCGGCGGCAAGGTCCTCAAGTGCGGCGCCGACCGACTTGAAAAGCGTGATCTCACTGGCGCTCTCACGGCCCTTCTTCTGGCCGCGCGCCAGTTCATGCAGGTCGGCGACGATGGCGTCCGGCTTCAGCACGCCGGAGGCCAGCGGCTGGACGATGTCGCCGGCTTCCTTGGTGGCGCCGGCGCGGGTGTCGACATAGACGCGGGCGATCGCGATCGCGTCATCATCGCTTTCGCGCATTGTCGGGGTAAAGCCACCGACCAGGTCGACATGGGTTCCCGGCCGCAGCAGCGCGCCCTTGATCAGCGGCGTCGTGGTGATCGTCGCCGAGGAGACGATGTCGGCCTGCGCAAGCTCGGCATCGAGATCGCTTGCGGCGCTGGCGGCGAAGCCTTCGGCGCGCAGATCGGCGGCGACCTTCTCGGCATTGGCCGATGTGCGGTTCCAGATGCGGATGGTCTGGATCGGCCGCACGGCGCAATGCGCCTTGGCGAGAAAGGGCGACAATGCGCCGGCGCCGACCACAAGCAGCCGCGAGGCATCGTCGCGGGCGAGATAGGAGGCTGCCAGCGCCGAAGCGCAGGCGGTGCGCCACTGCGTCAGCCGCTGGCCATCGATCAAGGCTTCGGGTTCGCCGGTGGCGCCGTTGAGCAGGAGATAAAGCCCCATCACCGCCGGCTTGCCGATGGCGTTGTTGTCGGGCGACACGGTGACGATCTTGACGCCGATATGACCGCCTGAAGACATGCCAGCGGCGTGGAAATCAGTCCAGGCCGGCATCAGAAGCAGCGTCGAGGCCGCACCGTCCGGCCGTTCGACCGCGTGATGGTGCCTGACCGGCTGCACCGCACCGTCACGAAACGCCGTGCGCAGCGTCTCGACGAGGCAGGGAAAGGTCAGTGCATGATCGACCTCAGCGGCCGAAATGGTCAGCATGGAAAACTCCGTGGAGAGAAAACCGCCGAACCGCGGTTCAAGTGGTCGGCTTCGGCAGCGACGACCCTTGGGCCGACCCTTGGGTGGATCCTGGGGCCGGGCCTTGCGGTGCCGCCGGCGCACGGCCAACCGCCTGGCGCAGGTTTTCGGCCTCCGCGCCGCGCTGGCGCGCCAGCTTGCGGTAGCGGCCCTGCTTGACCCAGGTTGCCAGGCTGCCGACGACCATGCCGACGGCGAGAGCCAGGAACAGGAAGATGAACAGCGGCAAGGTCAGTGTCAGCTTTGGATTGCCGGGATTGAACGGGTCCAGGGTGAAGGAGACCAGTTCGCGGTTGGCGACGGCGAGCGCGATCAGGATGACCGCCAGGGGCACGAAGACCACGATGAGCATGAAGCGATTGAACATGATGTTTTCCGTCGGAAGCTGGCCTGTTCGAAAGGCCGTCTGGCGCTGACGCCGCGCCTACTTGCCGCCGTTCAGCCTTTCACGCAACTCCTTGCCGGTCTTGAAGAACGGCACCCATTTCTCCTCGACCTCGACGGACTCGCCGGTGCGTGGATTGCGGCCGGTGCGGGCGGGACGGTTTTTCACCGAAAAAGCGCCGAAGCCACGCAGTTCGACCCGGTTGCCTTCGGCAAGAGCGTCGGTGATCTCATCGAAGATCGCGCCGACGATGTTTTCGACGTCGCGCAGGAAAAGATGCGGATTGCGCGTGGCAATAATCTGCACAAGTTCGGACTTGATCATCAGACGGGTCCCCGTGAAAGCCGTGCGGTCAAAATTATGAGGATGATTTTATTTGCTTTTTCACTTGCCCCAAACGGCATCTCAAGGGTGCCAGACGGAAACGAGACCGTCAAGAAACAAGCGGTCGGCGCCCAATTCATGAATGACATCGCCGCTGTAGGCCGGCAGGCCGAGCGCGCTCCCGATCGTTTGCGCCATTGCCTTGGAGAACAGGAAGCCACCGCGCCGCTCGGTGTCTTTCCACTCGACCACCTTGAGTTTGGCGTCGACCCCCTTGGTCGCCAGCCAGTCGATTGCTTCGGTCTCGCCACCGACGGCGTCGATCAGCCCATTGGCGACACCCTGGCGACCGGTGAAGATCGAACCGTCGGCGAGCGCCAGCGCTTGCTCGCGGGTCATCTTGCGGCGCTCGGCGACGATGCCGACGAACCAGTCATAGCTGTCGAGGATGAGCTTGCGGACCATGGCGCGCTCGTCGTCATTGGTCGGCTTGAAGGGAGACGGCGAGGCTTTCAGCGGCGACGATTTCACTTCCTCCAGCTTGACGCCGAGCTTGTCCATCAGCCCGCTGACATCAGGGTACTGGATCAGCACGCCGATCGAGCCGACGATCGAGGTCTTGCGGGCGACGATGTGGTCGGCGGCACTGGCAATCATGTAGCCCGCCGATGCGGCGAGCGTGCCGACTTCCGCGACGACCGGCTTGTCGGCGGCCAGCTTGCGCACCTCTTCGTAGATCGATTCACCACCGACCGTGGTGCCGCCGGGCGAATCGATCGACAGGATCACGCCTTTCACCGTCGACGACTGGCGGATGGTTTCCAGCCGCTTGATCAGCTCCTCGTCCTCGGTGATGGTGCCTTCGATCCTGACCTTGGCGATATGGTTGACGGCCGAGCCGGTGAAGTCGTCGCCGTAGAACCAGGCTGAAAGCGCAATCACCCCAAGTGCTACGATGCCGATGGCGGCAACGCGCCAGAATGTCAGCTTGCGCCGCAAGCGGCGGCGGTCGATCAGGTCGTCGGCTCTCAGTGCCATGGTCAGCCTTTCAGTCGGCGGGAGGACACGCTTTTAGACCATGATCCTCCCATCTGGAAGCAATTCTCTTTCCGGCACGACGAGACAATCCGCGCCAACGGTCGCGATGACCATGCCGGGCGCATGATCGGGCCGGCCAGGCGGGCATCCACCCTCTCCGGGCACAGCTCTCTTCACGCATTTGTGCAATCGCGGCAAGGTCGGGCGGTGGGACCGACGGCTGACAAATATTACGCTGCATGCTTGTTTCTGCTAATGAAGAACGTGCAGTTGTGCAGCCCTCGTTTTCATCTGTACAAGGGCGGCCGTCACATTTTTGCAGTTTTCATGGGCTTGTGCTTGCTTGAAGGCGCGGGCGTCCCACCTATAAGCGGTGCCTCCAGGTGGGCAGGGGTTTAGAAGAAAGCAGTGAATGTTAGCGCGACCGATTGAACCGACCAACGCCGAGATGGAGTTGGTCCCCCCGGCGAACGGCCGGATGCGTGGCGATGCTTTCGACCGCGCACAGCGTCATTCGCGCCGCGTGCGCGTTCTCAAGTTTGCCGTGCCGCTGGCCGCGGCACTGATCGCCATCGCTTTCCCGGTCTATTCCTATCTCGCCGCACCCGTCTCCGTGAAGGTTCAGACGGAAGGCACTGCCTTTTCCAACGGCAAGCTGGTGATGGCCAATCCCAAGCTCAATGGTTTCACCAAACAGAAGCAGCCCTATTCGATGACGGCGCTCCGCGCCATCCAGGATGTCAGCACGCAAGGGATCATCGAACTGGAAGGCATCGACGCCAAGGTTCCGGTTGGACCTGACAATATCGCGGCGATCAAGGCCTCGCGCGGCACCTACGATCGCAACGGCAATACGATGAACCTGACCAGTGACGTTGCCATCACCACGTCCGACGGCATGCAGGCCAAGTTCAAATCGGTCTTCCTCGACATGGGCAAAGGCACTATGAAGACGGGAGATCCCGTCGATGTCAGCCGTGAGGGGTCACGGATCACGGCGGATTCGATGTCGGTCCAGGACAATGGCAGGGTTCTGGTTTTCGAGAACAAAGTGCGCGTCAACATCGATTCCGCCGCCTTGAAGACGGCAGAGGGAAACAGCGGAGAAACCAATGCGGCTCAGTAGTTCGACGCGGCTCGCGGCTGCAACTTCGGTGTTGCTGCTGCTCGGACTGGCGCCGTCATTGGCGCAGTCCACCAGCCAGTCAGGTCTCAAATTATCCGGCGACAAGCCGATCCAGATCGAAAGCGACAAGCTGGAGGTCCGGCAGGCCGACAATGTCGCCATCTTCACAGGCAATGTCAGCGTCGTCCAGGGGCCGACGTTGATGAAGTCCGGCAAGATGACGGTCTATTACGTCAAGGACCCCAACGCCGCGGCCAAGGGCACGGAAGCCGCGGGTGCGGCGATGACCGGCTCGGCCAACATCGATCATCTGGAGATTTCCGACAAGGTTTACATCAAGTCGGATACGCAGATCGCGACCGCCGATCAAGGCACCTTCGACATGAAGAGCCAGGTTCTGGTGCTGTCGGGCAAAAAGGTCGTTCTGTCGCAAAACGACAACGTCCTGGTCGGCTGCAAGCTCGTCGTGCAGATGAAAACCGGGCTGGCCCAGGTTGATCCATGCGCTGGGCAACGCGTCCAGATGTCGATCACGCCGCCGCCGAAATCGGGAGCGACGAACCCCTGATGGCCAGCCTGTCGTCGCTGACGGCGCGTCTTCCGGGACGGGCCGCCGGCAAGATTTCGGCGCCGGCCACGGTGACCGTCGATGCGGGAAAGTTCAAGGGAACCCTGATCGCCAAGGGTCTGACCAAGAGCTACAAGGGCCGCAAGGTCGTCAGCGGCGTCACCATCGGCGTGCGCGCCGGCGAGGCCGTCGGGCTGCTTGGCCCCAACGGCGCCGGCAAGACGACCTGCTTCTATATGGTGACCGGCCTGGTGCCGGTCGATGAGGGCACGATCGAGATCGACGGCTTCGACGTCACTTCGATGCCGATGTATCGTCGTGCGCGTCTCGGCATCGGCTATCTGCCGCAGGAGGCCTCGATCTTTCGCGGCCTGAGTGTCGAGCAGAACATCCGCGCCGTGCTCGAAGTGGTCGAAAAGAGCCGCAAGGAGCGCGAGCGCAATCTCGACGAGCTGCTCGAGGAGTTTCACATCAGCCATCTGCGCAAGGCGCCATCCATGTCGCTTTCCGGCGGCGAGCGGCGGCGCCTGGAAATCGCGCGTGCGCTGGCGACACGCCCGGCCTACATGCTGCTTGACGAGCCTTTTGCCGGCATCGATCCGATCGCCGTCGCCGATATCCAGCAATTGGTGCGCCATCTGACGGCGCGCGGCATCGGCGTCCTCATCACCGACCACAATGTTCGCGAAACGCTCGGCCTCATCGACCGCGCCTACATCATCCATGCAGGCCAGGTGCTGACCCATGGCCGCGCCGACGAAGTGGTGGCAAACCCGGATGTGCGGCGGCTCTATCTCGGCGAAGGTTTCACGCTCTGAGCGTGAAATTTGTTTCCTGACACGATTTTTGGTGCTCAACCGGCTCTTTTTCTTCGATTTTGCGCCGGGATAACGCTCCGGTAAGCGAGTTTTGCTAGCCATTGCCTTGACAAGCAAAAGCTGGGCCAGTTTCATGGCCAGCTGCGGAAAATTACTGTCCGGAAGTCCGATGCGTAGACGAGGCGTTTGAAACCAGACAATGGCGTTGGCGGCGAAACTACAGCTACGACAATCGCAGTCGCTGGTGATGACGCCGCAACTGATGCAGTCGATTCGGCTGCTGCAGTTCACCCATGTCGAACTCGAGCATTTCATCGATGAGGAAATCGAGCGCAACCCGCTGCTGGAGCGTGCCGAGCCGCAGGACGATGCCGCCAGCGACCAGGCGCAGAAGATCGAGACGGAGCCGCAAGCCGCCGCCGAGGGCGACTGGTTCGAAAACGAGACGCAGTGGAGCGCCGAGGCGATCTCGGAAAAACTCGATACGTCGCTGGAAAACCTGTTTCCCGACGATCCGGGCACCAGCGAGCGGCTAGGACCCGACCTGACGGCGCAGTGGAAATCGGCTTCCGGCAATGGTGCCGGTTCCTCGTCCGAGGGGTTCGATGCCGGCGACATGGCCGCCGCTGATATCACGCTGCGTGACCATGTCGGCGAACAGGTCGCGCTCGCCTTCGCTGATCCGGCCGCGCGGCTGATCGCCGCCGACCTTGCCGACGGCCTCGACGAGACCGGCTATCTGCGCGCCGACCTGGCCGAGATCGCGGCCCGTCTCGGCACGGACGCGGCCGCGGTGCTAAAGGTGCTGGCGGTGTGCCAGACTTTCGAGCCGGCCGGCCTGTTTGCCCGCGATCTTGCCGAATGCCTGTCGCTACAGCTTGTGGTGCGTGACCGGCTCGATCCGGCGATGAAGGCCCTGATCGCCAATCTCGAACTGCTGGCGCGCCGCGATTTCCACGCGCTGAAACGGATCTGCGGCGTTGACGAGGGGGATCTGCTCGACATGCTGGCCGAGATCCGGGCACTCGATCCGCGGCCGGGCATGGCGTTTTCGGGCGGCGCCAGCGACGCGATCGTCGCCGATGTCGAGGTGCGCGCGGCCAATGACGGCAGCTGGACGGTCGAGCTCAATGCCGAAACGCTGCCGCGCGTGCTGGTCGACCATATCTATTTCGCCCAGGTCTCGCCGCAGACGAAGAACCAGGCAGAAAAAGATTTCCTGGCCGAATGCCTGCAAAACGCCAACTGGCTGACGCGCAGCCTCGACCAGCGGGCAAAGACCATCCTCAAGGTTGCCTCGGAAATCGTTCGCCAGCAGGATGCCTTCCTCGTCCATGGCGTGCGCCAGCTGAAGCCGCTCAACCTGCGCACGGTGGCCGATGCCATTGGCATGCACGAATCGACGGTCAGCCGGGTCACCGCGAACAAATACATGCTGACGCCGCGCGGCGTGTTCGAACTGCGTTATTTCTTCACCGCTTCGATCGCCGCCTCGGGCGGCGGCGATGCGCATTCCTCGGAAGCCGTGCGTGACCGCATCAAGCAGATGATCGACGAGGAAAAACCCGTCGACGTGCTATCCGACGATGCGATCGTCGACATGTTGCGGGAGAGCGGTGTCGACATTGCCAGGCGCACTGTCGCCAAGTACCGGGAAGGCATGAATATTCCCTCGTCGGTGCAGCGCCGGCGGGAGAAACGGGCGCTGGCCAGCGCCGGGCGCTGACGCGGTTCGATTTTCCACAGGCCAGCACTTCATTGACAAGCCGTGGTGAAGTGGCTAGAAGCCCGCCCGCATGAGACGGGCTAGATGCCCGCAGCGGATGGTCCGTCACGACGTTGGCCTCGGGACGGTCAAAAGGGCGGCTTGTGATCAACCGGAAAGTTCGGATTTAAAATCGGCGCGAGTGACGCCGCAAAGCTTGTGCGCACGGATCACGAGTATAAACTCCGGCCAGTTTGAAGCCTGAGCAAGGAAGGTCAGTTTTCAGATGAATTTGCGCATATCGGGAAAACACATGGATATCGGCGATGCGTTCCGCACACGCATCAACGATCGTGTCGGCGAAGCGATCGGCAAATATTTCGATCGCGGCTTTGCCGGACACGTCACCGTCATCAAATCGGGCTCGCGCTATTCGGCGGATTGCATGATCCGGCTGGATTCCGGCGCTTCGCTGCAAGCTACAGGCGATGCCCAGGATCCGACATTGGCCTTCGAGGCCGCGGCGGATCGTCTGGAAACCCGCCTGAGGCGCTACAAGCGCCGGCTGAAATCGCACAATTCGGGTGCCGCCAATGGCGAACCGACCGACATTGCCTACACGGTGATGGCGCCGCTTGCCGATGACGACGAGGACATTCCGGAGAATTTCGCGCCGGCCATCGTCGCCGAATCAACCATGACGCTGAAGACCATGTCGGTGGCCTCGGCGGTCATCGAGCTCGACACCAAGGACAGCCCGGTCTTCGTCTTCCGCAACGCCGGGAATGACCATCTCAACATCGTCTATCGCCGGCCCGATGGAAACATCGGCTGGATCGACCCGTCCACGACCAAGGTCGCACAAGCGTGACGACCAAGGTCGCACAGGGATAAAAGCCGGCCGCACGAGGGGTGAGGACTGGTGACGGCAGGCGAACAAGGGATTTTCAAGCATGGATCTGAGCGATCTTATCAACGTTCCGGCGATACTGCCGGCGTTGAAGGCGAACTCCAAGAAACAGCTGCTGCAACTGTTGTCCGAACGGGCAGCGGCGATTTCCGGCATTCCGGAGCGGGAAGTGTTCGACACCATCCTGCAGCGGGAGCGGCTGGGCTCGACGGGTGTCGGCAACGGCATCGCCATTCCGCACGGCAAGCTGGCCGGCGTGAAGCGCATCGCCGGGGTTTTCGCCCGGCTGGAGACGCCGGTCGATTTCGAATCGCTGGACGATCAGCCGGTCGATCTGGTGTTTCTGCTGCTGGCGCCGGAGGGTGCGGGCGCCGACCATCTCAAGGCCCTGTCGCGCATCGCGCGGGTGCTGCGCGACGCCGACACGGTGGCCAAGATCAGGGGTACGCGCGACGCCGCGGCAATCCACGCGCTTTTGTCGGACACGCAGGCCTCGCACGCGGCCTGAAGTTTCAGCATTAGACCGTCACAAGGGCCGCCATGGGCGGCCCTGTTCATTTTAAACGGGCAATGTCCTTAGTGGATAGCGACCGTGGTCAGGTCGTTTTCCATGGCGCCGGCCAGCGCGCGGTCACGCGCGTCCGAAAGCAGGATCGGCTGGCCGTTGGCGGCAAATAGCGCCCATAGCTGCATGCCGGGCGCGATTTCACCGAGGTTGGGGAAACGGCCGAGCAATTCGTCGCTCGAGACCTTGCGCAGATAAGCGACCGAGCCCTCGCCGAGATGGGCGAATTCGCCGCTGGTCATGGTGAGATTTTCATCAGTTCTGGTCATTTCAAAGCCTCCTTGGCGCGAGGACG
Source organism: Mesorhizobium sp. AR07 (assembly GCF_024746815.1). Taxonomy (GTDB): domain Bacteria; phylum Pseudomonadota; class Alphaproteobacteria; order Rhizobiales; family Rhizobiaceae; genus Mesorhizobium. Next base: position 3,145,380 of record NZ_CP080525.1, on the reverse strand, counting down.
CCGCTCAAGGCCATCCCGCATGAGAGCCATCGGTAAAGATCAGTCTTTCACCGATATGTTTATTTTCCGTACCAGCCGTTCGGACTCCGGCCGATCGAGGTCGATCGACAAAAGGCCGTTCTTCAGTTCCGCCGCGATCACCCGCATGCCGTCGGCCAGCACGAAACAGCGCTGGAACTGGCGCGCGGCGATGCCGCGATGAAGAAATTCGCGCTCGGTGTCGTCGGTCTGACGGCCGCGCACGACCAGCTGGTTTTCCTCCGTGGTGACATCGAGGTCGTTCTCTGCGAAACCGGCGACGGCCAATGTAATGCGCAACCTCTCGGTCTTGCCGTCGGCGCCGCTGAGACGTTCGATGTTGTAGGGAGGGTAGCTGTCGCCGGACTTCGCCAAGCGTTCCAGGGTCTTTTCCATGGCGTCGAAACCAAGGAGAAGCGGACTGGAAAAGGGCGTCATTCGGCTCATGTTACACTGTCCTCTCAAGAGCGACATAATGTGGAAAAACCCAGATGGCATTTTTCCCGATGGTCTTGATATGGTCCGCCCCGCGACCAAGTTCAAGCCGTCAAAAGACCCGCCCAAAAAGACCAGGTCGTGGACTCACAGGAATGATCGACATGGCGCTTGAAGCGGCGACCAGATGCAAGGAGAAGCGCGCAGGTCGGGACTGTCTTGCCCGGTCGAGCGGTTCGACATGGCAGCTCGCGGCCGCTTCGGTGCCAGCAGGACGTTTCGGTCAGCACCATTCAGGTCCATGGCCTCGCTAAACAAGGAATTGAAATGCCCCAATCACGCAAGATCATCATCGACACGGATCCCGGCCAAGATGATGCCGTCGCCATTTTGCTGGCGCTCGGCAGCTCCGAGCTGGAGATCGTCGGCATATCAGCCGTTGCCGGCAACGTGCCGCTGAAGCTTACCGAAAAGAATGCCCGCAAGATTTGCGAACTGGCCGGACGGCCGGATATCAAGGTCTATGCCGGCGCCATCCGGCCGTTGATGCGCGAACTGGTCACCGCCGAGGAAGTGCATGGCAAGACCGGCCTCAACGGACCGCAATTGCCCGAACCGACGATGAAGCTGCAAGACCAGTACGCGGTCGATTTCATCGTCGAGACGCTGATGAAGGAAGAGAGCGGCTCCATCACGCTTTGCCCGCTCGGCCCACTCACCAACATTGCGCTGGCGCTGATCCGCGAGCCGCGCATCGCACCGCGCATCAAGGAAATCGTGCTGATGGGCGGTGGCTTCTTCGAAGGCGGCAATGTCACGCCGTCCGCCGAATTCAACATCTATGTCGATCCGCATGCCGCCGATGTCGTGCTCAAGTCCGGCATTCCGATCGTGATGATGCCGCTCGACGTCACCCACAAGGCGCTGACCACCGCCAAGCGCACGCAAGCCTTCCGTGCGCTCGGCACCAAGGTCGGCACCGCGACCGCCGACATGCTGGAATTCTTCGAGCGTTTCGACGAGGAGAAATACGGCACCGATGGCGGGCCGCTGCACGACCCCTGCGTCATCGCCTATCTGTTGAAGCCGGACCTGTTCAAGGGCCGCAACTGCAATGTCAGCGTGGAAACCACCTCGGAACTGACCATGGGCATGACCGTGATCGACTGGTGGGGCGTCACCAAGCGGCCTAAGAACGCCATGGTGATGCGCGACATCGACCATGACGGCTTTTTTGCTCTGCTGGTCGAGAGGTTGGGGCGGCTTTAAAAGCTTCCTTCTCCCCGTTTACGGGGAGAAGGTGCCGGTAGGCGGATGAGGGGCGGCGCCGGCGTCGATATTCCGCTTGCAGCCCCGGCGCTGCCCCTCACCCGGTCGCTTCGCGACCACCCTCTCCCCGTAAACGGGGCGAGGGAAGGGGTCCTACTTCGACCGTGAAAACGCCAGCCACAGGCCGCCACCGACCATGAAGCTGCCGCTGATCCTCGACAACAGCTTGATGCGGCTGGCCGACAGCAGGCGCCCGGCGCGGCCGGCGGCGAGCGCATAGGTCGAATCCGACATGGCGGCGAAGATCATGGCGGTGAGGCCCATGACGACGATCTGCAGCGAGTAGTTGCCTTGAGGCGAAATGAACTGCGGAAAGAAGGCGCCGAAGAACACCAGCGTCTTGGGGTTGCTGAGCGCCACCAGCAGGCCCTGCAGGAAGAAGCCGCCGCGCGGTTTCCTTGCCGTTCCATCGGCATTCAGCGTGCCCTTGGACCGGAACATCTGCACACCCATCCAGATCAGATAGGCCGCACCGATCAGCCGCACCCATTCGAACCAGTGGCCCATGCCCGAAATCAGAGTGTTGAGGCCGATGCCGACGATGGCGATCATGACGGCAAGCCCGGCCTGCGTGCCGGCGACATTGGCAAGACCGGCGCGGGAGCCGTGGCGGATGCTGTTGGCGATGATCAGCGTGACCGTCGGCCCAGGCACCAGGATGATGACGATGCAAGCGAGGACGTAGGCGGCGTAGAGTTCCAGCGACATGATTTTCCCTCAAGAATGCCGCCAAGGCGGCGCGGCAGACGATAATCAATGCATGGCAGCGCTGCCGGTGCAAGCCGGTACGCGAAGCGCTACGATACGCCGGTGCATTCGGTTCAGGCGCCGGCCTGCCAGGGTAGCGTCGTCTCACAGGCGGCGGCCGCCTTCAGCACGGCGAGGTCGCCGCGCGGCCTTCCGATCAGCTGCATGCCCATTGGCCGGCCTCTGTCGTCGAAGCCGACCGGCACGTTGACCGCCGGGCAGCCGCCCAGGGTGGCGAATGCGGAAACCTGCATCCAGCGGTGGTAGCTGTCCATCGCCCGGCCAGCGACCTCGCCAGGCCAGTGCGTGCCGACATTGAAGGGAAAGACCTGCGCGCTCGGCAGAGCGATCAGATCGAAGCGATCGAAGATCGACAGCAGCGTGCGATGCCAGGACGTGCGGATGACCGAGGCCGCGCGGATCTGCGGGGCTGTCAGTCGCGTCGCGTTCTCCACTTCCCAGATGGCTTCCGGCTTCAGCAGGCCGCGCTTCGAGGGATCGTCGTAGTGCACTTTAAGCGCACAGCCGCTGCTGGCCTGGCGCAGTGTCACGAAAGCCTGCCACAGGGCTTCGAAATCGAAGTCGGGCCTTAGCGGCTCGGTCAGGAAGGATGCATCCGCGAACCGGCCAAGCGCGGCCTCGCAGAGATCGAGGATACCGGCTTCGACCGGCAGATGACCGCCGAGGTCACTGAGCCAGGCGATGCGGCCGCCAGTCGCTGCCGTCCCAAGCCCTTCGAGGAATGAGCCCGGTTTCTCATAAGATAACGGCGCATGCGGATGATACCCCGCCTGCACGTCGAGCAGCAGGGCCATATCGCGGACATTGCGGCCCATCGGCCCCTCGACACCCATCTGCGCATGGAAGACCTCGAAGTCCGGTCCGCCGGGGACAAGCCCTTGCGACGGGCGGAACCCGTAGACATTGTTCCAGGCCGCCGGATTGCGCAGTGAGCCGCCGAAGTCGCTGCCATCGGCGACAGGCAGCATATCAAGCGCCAGCGCCACCGCCGCGCCGCCGCTCGAGCCGCCGGCGGTCAGCGCCGGATCGAAGGCATTCAGCGTCGGCCCGAATACATTGTTGTAGGTGTTGGAGCCAAGGCCGAATTCAGGAACGTTGGTCTTGCCGATGATGATGGCGCCGGCGTCGCGAATGCGCTCGACGAAGAAATCGTCTTCCTGCGGCACGAAATCGGCAAAGATCGGCGAGCCGAACGAGGTCTTGAGGCCTCTCGTCGAGGCGAGGTCCTTGATGGCGATCGGCAGGCCGAAGAGTGGGCCGGTTTCGACGCCTGCCTGCTGCCGGGCGTCGGCCGCATCGGCTTCGCGCAGGATGTCGCCACGGTCGCGCAACGAGACGATGGCGTTGACCAGCGGATTGACCGCCTCGATGCGGTCGAGGAAGGCCGTCACCACCTCGCGCACGGAAAGTTTCCTTTGCCGGATCGCGCCGGCAAGTTCGACCGCGGAGAGGCGGCAAATGTCGCCGGCCGGCGGCACGGCATGCTTCGTCTGAGGGCGCATGGTGGCTATCTCAATGGGATTTCAGCAACGCCTGATCGACATCCGCGGCCAGCGGGATCGCCGGCTGGGCGCCAGGCTTCAGGCAAGCCAGTGAGCCGGCCACGCTGGCGCGCGCCAGTGCCTTGTCGAGCGCAAGGCCGGACGACAGGCCGGCGGCGAAATAACCGCAGAACGTGTCGCCGGCGCCGACCGTGTCGACAGGGGTGATCTTCATTGCCGGAACGTTCAGGAAATCGCTCGGCGTCGCCGCCATCACGCCGTCGCCGCCGAGCGTGACGACGATGGTGCGGCCGGTCTTCCCGGCATAGTCGCGCATGCGCGACGCCCGGTCGCGGCCATTCAGCGCCAGCGCCTCGCCATAGAGGTCGAATTCGGTCTCGTTGGCGATCGCATAGTCGGCCTTGCCGAGGAAGGCCGCCGCGTCGCCCTGGAAGGGGGCGGTGTTGAGCACGGTGACGGCGCCGGCCGCCCTGGCCTGATCGAGCGCGGCATCGACGGTCGCCAGCGGGATTTCATGCTGCAGCAGCACGACATCGCCCTTCCTGAGGAAGGCCTTGGACAGGTCGCCGGGCAACACGGAAGCGTTGGCGCCTGGCACCACGGCGATGATGTTCTCGCCGTCGTCGCCGACCATGATCAGCGCCGTACCGGTCGAGGCAAAGGTCTCGGCGACGCCGGACAGGTCGACCTTGCCATCGCGCAGCAGTGCCAGTGCCTCGGCGGCGAAGCTGTCCTTGCCGACGGCACCGACCATACGCACCAAAGCACCGGCGCGCGCGGCGGCCAGCGCCTGGTTGGCACCCTTGCCGCCGGGCGCGGAGGCAAAGGCCGAGCCGCTCACCGTCTCGCCGGGGCTCGGCAGGCGGTCGACATTGGCGATGAGGTCGAGGTTGATCGAGCCGATAACGATAATCAAGGAATGCCTCCTGCTGAATGCGCGGGAAGCTACCCTTAAAGACCGCTGCTTTCCAGAGCATGCTGATGTCGCAGGCGCCGGTGTTGCAGGTGTCCGAAAAATCTCAGGATGTGACTTGCCCGGCCTCCCAGCCCAGGATGGCGCGCTTGCGGGTCAGGCCCCAGTGATAGCCGGTGAGGTCGCCGGACTTGCCGATGGCGCGATGGCAGGGCACCACGAAAGAGAGCGGGTTGGCGCCGTTGGCGGCGCCGACGGCACGGCTGGCGCTCGGCGCGCCGATGCTGGCGGCGATCGAGGAATAGGTACGGGCCTTGCCCATCGGGATCTTGAGCAGCGCTTCCCAGACCCGAACCTGGAAGTCGGTGCCGATCATGACGACATGCAGCGGCTGGTCGGGACGCCACAGCGTCGGGTCGAAGATGCGCGCGGCATAAGGCCCGGTAGCAGTCATGTCCTCGGCATAGTGGGCGTTCGGCCATCGGCTGGACATGTCGGCGAAGGCTGCGCGCTCCTCGCCTGGATCATTGAAGGCGAGGCCGGCAAGCCCGCGGTCGGTGACCATGATCAGGGCGGTGCCGAATGGCGAGGGATGATAGCCGTAACGGATGGTCAGCCCGGCGCCGCGCGTCTTGTAGTCGCCCGGCGACATTGCCTCGTGGGTAACGAAGAGATCGTGCAGCCGGCCGGGGCCGGACATGCCCAGCTCGAATGATGTTTCGAGCAGCGGCATGCCCGAATCCAGCAGTTTGCGGGCATGGTCCAGTGTCACCGCCTGCAGGAAGGCTTTTGGCGACAGGCCGGCCCAGCGCGTGAACAGCTTCTGCAGGCCGGTCGGTGTCTCGCCGACCTCCTCGGCCAGTTCTTCCAGCGACGGCTGGTCGCGATAGTCGAGGCTGATCTTCTCGATGGCGCGGCGCACGATTTCGTAGTCGCTGCCTTGCGGCGTGATGTCCTTTTTGAGGACTGCTGTCTGCGTGCTCATGGAACTGTCTCCTTGGTCAGGAATATCGCCCCTTGGGGCGCCGATCGCCACCCGAAACTTGCCTTCTTGCCGCGCATACCCAGATAGACTCGGGGATTTGGTCCGAGGAGCCGCGATGGCCGGCGAAAAAGTGCATCTGACGGGGGAAAAGGAGACGTTGCTGCTGACGCTCTACGGCAAGGCGCTGGAGAGCAGGTTGCCGGATTCGCTGCTCAATGATCACTTCGCCGACGAGGCGGTGCGCAACATCGACTATGATTTCTCCAGGCTCAAGGTCGACGATAATCTCGGCGTCGGCCTGGCGATCCGGGCAAAGACGCTGGACGTCCGCGTTCAGGACTTTCTCGCCAGAAATCTCGATGCCATCGTGCTGCATCTCGGTTGCGGGCTCGATACGCGCATCTTCCGTGTCGAGCCGCTACCAGGAGTGGACTGGTTCGATGTCGACTATCCGGAAGTCATCGAGCTCAGGCGCAAGCTTTACCCGTCCCGCGACCATTACCATCTGGTCGCTTCGTCGGTTACCGAGCCGGATTGGCTGGCTGAAGTGCCGCGCAACCGCCCGGCCATGGTGGTGGCGGAAGGACTGACGCCCTATCTCCCCGCCGACGAGGGGCCGCGGCTGTTTGCGCGGCTTGTCTCGCATCTTGCCAGCGGCGAGCTGATATTCGACGCCTACAGCCGTTTCGGCCTGAAGCTGCTGCGCCTCAACCCGTCCTTCAAGGCGACGGGCGCCAAGGTCTACTGGAACATCGAGGATCCGCACGACCTGGAGCTCGCCGTTCCGAAGCTGCGGTTCGTCGAGGACATCTCGGCCTACAAGCCCGAACACGCCGCCCGCATGGGCTGGTCCGCCAAACTGTTCATTCGCCTGTGGATACACATTCCGGCTCTGCGCAAGATCGGCAGGCTTTTGCGCTATCGATTCTAGGCTCAGCGCGCCTTGGCGGTCGCCAGCGCGCGCGAAAAGGCCGTCGCAAAACTCTCGCGGGAGTCAGGGTCCAGAAAACCGCCGATCGGCACGTTCTGGCCTTGTCCCTCCACCGTCATCCTGGTGATGCCGATCTCGGCATGACGGGCGACCGAGAACCGCGCCCAGAACGGGTTGAAGCGATGCGCTTCCGATTTTCCCGAGGGTGCTGTCTTGCGGATGTCGAGGCTGGTGCGCGAGACGGACACCTCTTCGCTGGCACGCGCGGCACGGTAGTTGGCGCGAAAGGCGATGTAGACGGCGACCACGTCGAGGCCGAAGAAGCCGAACACCGGCCAGGCGCCGCGTGACAGGAAAAACGCGCCTGTCGCCAGCCAGCCGAACAGCAGCGCGCCCATCAGCACGGCAAAACCGGTTTTGCCCAGCGACCGATGCGGCGTCAGCAGTGCGCGAAAGAATGGTTCGTCGGCCTGAAATGAGGCGTTTGTGTCGCTCATGGCTAGATATTATAGGAAGGAAATGGCGAGCCCCAAGTCCAAAGAATCCTCCATGCCCAAAAAAGAGCTGTTGCCCGGCCGGCGTGACGGGTCGAATGCCAAGCCGCGCCCGCAGCCGGTGCGGCGCTCTTCGCGCTACAGCGCGGCCGAGGTGCATGAGATATTCCGGCGCTTTTCCGTCCAGCGGCCGGAACCGAAGGGCGAGCTCGAGCACGTCAACGCTTTCACGCTGCTGGTGGCGGTGGTGCTGTCGGCGCAGGCGACCGATGCCGGTGTCAACAAGGCGACGCGGGCGCTGTTCAAGGTCGCCGATACGCCGCAAAAGATGCTGGCGCTGGGCGAAGCCAAGGTTGGCGACCACATCAGGACCATCGGGCTCTGGCGCAACAAGGCCAAGAACGTCATTGCGCTGTCGCAGGCGCTGATCCGCGACCATGGCGGCGAGGTGTCTGACGACCGCGACCAGCTGGTCAAGCTGCCGGGCGTCGGGCGCAAGACCGCCAACGTCGTGCTCAACATGGCGTTCGGCCAGCATACGATGGCGGTCGACACGCATATTTTCCGCATCGGCAACCGGCTCGGCCTGGCGCCCGGCAAGACGCCGGAACAGGTCGAACAAGGACTGCTGAAGATCATTCCGGACGAGTATATGCGCCACGCGCATCACTGGCTGATCCTGCATGGCCGCTATGTCTGCAAGGCGCGCAGGCCGGATTGCCCGGCCTGCATCATCGCCGATATCTGCAAGGCGCAGGAGAAGACGACCGACGTGCCGGCGCCGCTGGTACCGATCGCGTCGCTTGAAACGGCCGTCGCCGAAAATCAGGAGCCGTAGCCGCGCGCCATCGCCGCGGCGAAGGCCGGGATCAGCAGGAAGATGAACGCCTCGGCGCGGATATAGGTCTTCACCGAAGCAAGCTCGGCTGCCGGCACCAGGAACGAGGGATTGGCGCCGGCCTGCCTGTTCCAGGAAATGAAGCGAATGGTCGGGATGATCGACAGCAGGCCAACGATGCCAAATGCCGCCATCTTGGCCCAGAACACCCAGTTGTAGACGTAGAATTCCCAACCCTTGAGGCCATAGAAGACGCGGCCGATGCCGACGATGATGATCAGCGAGGCGATGATGCCGTAGTGGCGGTCGATGCCGGCCAGCCGCTTGAGTGTCGCGGCGGCCAGATCGCCGCGGATCAGCACGAACTCGGCGCCGATGATCCCGGCCAGGGAAAACACCAGCAGATGATGGACAATGGCAAGCACAAGATCGGTGGTGTCCATGCTCTTTCCCTTGGGTTTGACGGCGCCGGCCCGCATTTGGAAAGGGTCGCGCCGGCAGGTGCTGAATCAGCCTGTCGTGAAAATACACTGTCGCGCGGAATTCCCATAGCGGAGCTGGAAGGCCCGCGTGCGGTGTTGACCAACCCGCGTGCGGTGTTGACCAACCCGCGTGCGGTGTTGACGCGAAATTCCGCCACTGTAGTTTCCGAGCATGACCGGATTGAAGCGCGCCCTGAACCCGATGCCCGACGATGTCCGCGCGGCCCTGACGGAGCGCGGCGTGATGGTCGCCTATGAGGTCCGGCCGGACTACCAGAAGAACGATTACCTCGGCAGGATCGGCCGCGCCAAGCGGCCGGATACCAGGCAGAAACGGCTCGACCAGATGCTGGACGAGCTGCGGCGCGGCGGCGTCTACATGAACATGGCCTGGCGCGGCTGAGAACGATTTTCTCGTCTGGAAGATGACATGCCCTGCCTTGGCCCCTTGCCTGGCCCGGACAATTTGCTAAGCGCCGGGTAGACAAGCAAGGCAGATACAATGAGCAACCCGCAAGCCGCCAGCGCTCCAGCCATCGAGACGCAGCGAACCATTCTGCGGACACACCGGCTGGGCGATTTCGACGCCTATGTCACGATGTGGACCGATCCCGTCGTCACCCGTTTCATCGGCGGCAAGCCGCGTACGCGCGAAGAAAGCTGGATGCGCTTCCTGCGGCATGCCGGCCTGTGGTCGCTGCTCGGCTACGGTTTTTGGGCGATCGAGGAGAAGGCGACGGGCCGTTTCATCGGCGAGGCCGGCTTTCACGATCTGAAGCGCGGCATGGAGCCGTCGATCGAAGGCATTCCCGAGGCCGGGTGGGCGCTCGTTCCTGCCGTGCACGGCGCAGGCTTCGCCACCGAGGTGGTTGGCCGCATCCTGGCATGGGGCGAAGAGACGTTCGGGCCTGCCAAGACCGTCTGCATCATCGATCCGGAAAACGCCGCTTCGCTGAACGTCGCGACGAAATGCGGTTACCGGGAAGTGGTGCGGACCACCTACCACGACGCTCCGACCATCCTGCTGGAGCGGCTGCCCTGAGCGGCGTCATCGACTGGACATACCCGCTCTGCTAAGCATCGATCATAGTTCGAAGGGGGGATGATCGATGCATGCATTCAAGACGACAGCCATCACGTTTTAGCCATCACGTTTTTCTGGGCGGGGCTTGTTCTCGCCAGCCGCAGTGTCAGCACGCCTGTGGCCAGCAATGACGACGAGGCGGGTCGCGCCAAGAACCGCCGTGTGGTTCTGGTCAAATTGAACTGACGAAGTCCGGCAGCAGTGCCTCCGATCATCCGGCCTTGCGCAGCTTGCGCGCGAGGTCGCTCCACAGATCGCCATCGGTATCGGGTGCGGCGCCCGGATTGAGCAATTTCGTCGAAACATCGAAAGGCCGCGGCTTGGCAATCGCATAGCCCTGCGCGTAGTCGACGCCGATCTTTTTCAAGGCGGCGATGATGCCGTCGCTTTCGACAAACTCGGCGATGGTGCGTTTGCCCATCACCTTGCCGATATGGTGGATCATCTCGACCATGGCGCGGTCGATGCGATCCTCCAGCATGTCCTTGACGAAGCTGCCATCGATCTTGAGGTAGTCGACCGGCAGGTGCTTCAGATAGGCGAAGGACGACATGCCGGAGCCGAAATCGTCGAGGGCGAAACGGCAGCCCAGCCCGCGCAGATCGGCAATGAAGCGCATGGCGCTGGTCAGATTGGCGATGGCGCTGGTTTCGGTGATCTCCAGGCAGATCATGGCAGGCGAAATGCCATGGAGGAGGAACTGCTCGCGCAGGAAGCCGAGAAACGTCTCGTCGCCGAAACTCGCTCCGGAAAGATTGATGGCGCAGGTGGCGATCGGCGCCGTGCGCGGGTCGGCTTGCCGCGCGGCCAGAATGGCGAAGGTGTTGCGAACCACCCAGCGGTCGATCGACGGCATCAAGCCGTAGCGTTCGGCCGCGGGGATGAAGCTCTGCGGAGTGACGAAGCTGCCGTTTTCGTCGGTCAGCCGCAACAGTATCTCGATATGCGCGCCTGACTCGGCGGCGTCGTCGTTGAGCGGCCAGATTTCCTGGGCATGAAGCCTGAAGCGGTTTTCTTCGAGTGCGATGTGCAGACGTTGCACCCAGGCCATCTCGCCGACGCGCTCCCGCAAGGCCATGTCGCCGTCGCTGTGGATCTGGACACGGTTGCGGCCCTTTTCCTTGGCCATGTAACAGGCGACGTCGGCGGCCCGCAGCGTTTCCTCGATCGACACTTCGGCATTGGCGATCTGCACCATGCCGATGCTGACGCTGCTGTTGAAGGGCCTGCCATCCCAGGCGAAATGCAGGTCCTGCACCGCCGCGCGCAGCCGTTCGGCGATGTCGGCCGCATTGTCGGCATCGCAATCGACGAGCAGCACGCCGAACTCGTCGCCGCCCAGCCGGGCCGGCACATCGCCTGGCCGCAATTCATGGGTCAGCAGCGCTGAGATCCGGCGCAGCAACTGGTCGCCCGCGGCGTGGCCGCAGGTATCGTTGACCAGCTTGAACTGGTCGAGATCGAGATACATCAGCGCGTGCTGGCGCGGCTGGTGCTGCAAGTCCGCGATCGTTCTTTCCAGCCGGCTTTCGAAATCACGCCGGTTGGCCAGCCCGGTCAACGCATCATGCGATGCCTGCCATGACAGCCGCTCGATATAGTCCTCTTCGCGTGTCATGTCGTGGAAGGCGAGCACCGCGCCGACGACGCGGCCGGAGACGAGCAGCGGCGCACCGGTTAGCGCGACGGGAACAACCGAGCCGTCCGGCCGCTGCAGCAATTGCGGACGCGCGCTGGAACGGCGCGGCTCGCCAGCCAGCAGGCGTTCGATCAGCCTGGTGTCCTCGACACTGGTGTCCTTGTCCACAAGGCGAAACAGCGACGCGATGGGCTTGCCCCTGGCGGCGCCGAGCGGGCATGCCAGCAATCTTTCGGCGACGGCGTTCATGTAATCCAGCCGCCCGTCGGCGCCGGTGCTGATGACGGCCTGTCCGATCGAGGCCAGGGTGATCTGGGCGCGCTCACGCTCGGTATTGAGCGCCATCTGGAATGCCTGACGCTGCGCCAGGAGTTTGCGCGTGCGCCATACGGCAAGCAGGATCAGCAAGGCGGCGATGACCAGATTGGCAAAGGTGAGCAACATCTTGATGAAGCGCGATCCCTCGCCGAGGCTGTCCGAGAACGCTTTGGAAAGCGGGCCGATCTGACGATCGAGCTGATGAATCTCCGCTTTCCAGGTGCTGATCTCGGCTGCCGATGCCGGTCCTTTGCCGAGCTTCTCGTGCATCGAGTCACCGAGCCGCTGGATGGCGAGGATCATGGTGTCGGCGGCCGTCCAGTGCCGGATGGCGGCGTCGAGATAGCTGAAGCCGCGGAAATTCCGGAACAGCCAGATCATTCCCGTCACGTCGTCCGGGTGGTTTCTACCCTGCAGGAAGCCGGCGCGCGCCGCATTGGTGTCGGGCGCGAACTGCTCGAGCGCAAGGCGGGCCGAACGATCAGCCAGCGGAACGGCGATCGCCGCGCTGTACTCGCCGAAGAATTCCTCTTTGCCGGTGTCGGCATAGAGGTTGAGAAAATAGATGGCGTGCTTTTGTCCCTTGGACCACTGGCTCTCGCCGCCAACATAGGCGCGAACCGCCGATAGCGTGTAGAGGCTGAGGCTGGCAACCAGTGCCTGAACAAGAACGACGGCGATGAAGGGCCAGACGAGCCCGAGAAGACGGGGGTTCGCGTCCATCGATGACAGCTTCATCGAATTTCCATGGACTTGCCATGATCCCTGTCAGCGCCTGCCCGACTGTTTCATCCGTCGGTTGAGACGATGTTTCTTCCTCATGCCGCTCATCTGGCGACAACAATCCGGTTATCATGAGGGGACTTAACAGCGAATAAAGGTCGCAACTATTTGCGAGGTCGATTCTTGCCGCGGGAGACCGAATATTACGCAACGTCATGCAATTGCTAAAAATTGCATCAGGTTGTATTCGAAAGCTCGCGCAGACGCGCATCGCGCTTTGCCTCGGCCCGACTGGCCAATCGACGCGACTACACAACGTCCGCCGCGAGGCTCGCTTGCTCAAGCATGGAGGCGTCCTCGCCGAAGGCGCGGGTGGCACGGGCCGCCGCTTCGAGCAACGGGCGTTTCATGCGCTGAAGAAACGCCGCGTCGACGCGCGTGCTGGGGCCGGCCAGCGTCAAGGCGCCGAGCAAGGCCCGACCCGGCCCGAACACCGGCGCCGACACGCCCGCCGTCTCGGGATCGCGGTCGCCGACGGCGAGGCAGTTGCAGGTCTTGCGGATGGTCTCGTAGGGTTCGCCCGGCTGGCCGGAAAACGCCGCAAGCACGCGGCCGCCCGAGCCGACCAGCAGAGGTAGCACGTCGCCTTCGCGGATCGTGTAGCGGATCGGATGCTTGGATTCGACGCGGTAGAGGCAGGTGCGGACGTCGCCCGACCGAACATAGAAGGCAATGCTCTCCCAGCTTCGCTCGGAAAGGTCGCGCATGATCGGCAGCAGGATGTCGACCGCCACGACCGAACGCTGATAGAGGGCGCCGAGCCGGAAGGCGGCCGGTCCGACTCGGTAACGGCCATCGTCCAGACGCTCGAGCAACTGCCCGCGCAGAAGGGAATTCGCAAGCCGCAGGATGGTGCTTTTGTAGAGGCCGGTGCGCGCCGCGATTTCGGCCAGGCTGAGCGAGCGGTCGGCCGTGGTGAAGGCATCGAGGATGGCAATCGCCCGGTCAAGCGCGGCAACACCTTCGGCAGCCGCGTGCCTGATGTCTGGATCAGCCGATCTGCTTGATGAGTCCATTTGCGGTTCCCAATCCGGAGAAGCCCCGAGCGGAGCCACTCTATCGCGCCGTAAGAATGTTCTGTCCAGCAGAATGACGTTCCTGTTGACAGAACTCGGTAACATCTGCTTGAACTCGATTACGGGTCTGGATTCAGGCGCGTTTTGGCAGGCACCGGAGGAGGTGTCGTGATTTGGAGGAATCCCATGCTGAACAGACGCAGATTTTTGATGAGCACGGCGGCGGCAGGCGCTGCCAGCCTTGCAGGACTTCATCTTTCACCCGCCTTCGCCGAAGGCGCACCGCAGATCCAGATTTTCGTGCCGGCGGCGCCCGGCGGCGGCTGGGACCAGACAGGGCGCACGATGGACCAGGTGCTGCGCGGCGAGAAACTTATCTCCGGCTCGCAGATCACCAATGTCGGCGGCGCCGGCGGCACGGTCGGGCTGCCGCAGTTCATCAGCCAGTGGAACGGCAAAGGCAACTCCCTGATGGTTGCCGGTATGGTCATGGTTGGCGCCATCATCGCCAACAAGGCTGCCAACAATCTCACGCAAGTGACGCCGATCGCGCGCCTTACCGGAGAGTTCGAGGCTTTGGTGGTGCCGGCCGAGTCGCCGTTCAAGACGGCCGCCGATTTCGTCGCCGCGCTCAAGGCCGATCCGACAAAGGTTCCTGTTGCTGGCGGTTCCGCCGGCGGCTCGGATCACATCCTGTTCGGCCTGATTGCCAAGACCGTCGGCGTGCCGGCGACAAGCCTGTCCTACGTGCCGTTCGCTGGTGGCGGCGAAGCGTTGTCGGCGCTGCTCGGCAACCAGGTGGCGGCCGGCATCTCCGGCTTCGGCGAGTTCTCCGAACAGGTCAAGGCGGGCGCGCTGCGGCTGCTTGCCATCTCGGCCGACAAGCGCCAGGACGGCATCGACGCGCCGACGCTGAAGGAAGCCGGCATCGACGTCGAGCTGTTCAACTGGCGCGGCGTCTTCGCACCCCCCGGCGTTTCAGATGCCGACAAGGCGGCGATGATCGCGCTGGTCGAAAACATGGCAAAGAGCGATGCCTGGGCGACCGAGTGCAAGAACCGCAACTGGACGCCGATCCTGCTCACCGGTGACGATTATGCGAAATTCGTCACCGAGGATTCGGCCCGCATCGAGGCCATCCTGAAAGATCTCGGGCTTGCCTGATCTCCCCGGAAGGGGCGGCGCACGCCGCCCCTTCTCGCATGGAATGCACAGCCGGCATGAAACCGCGGTGAGGACCAGCCGTACGGTGCCGCGCATCTTGGCCAGCTATCCTGGGCAAGCTATCCGGGGCCAGCTATCTTGGGGAGGATAACCATGAGCAGCAGCGACCAGCAGGCGGCGGCGCCGCGCCTGGCGGTGTCGGAATTGTTGATCGGCATCGGGCTCCTGGCCTGCGCCGGCGCGGTGGCCTGGCAGACACTGGCGATCCCGGTGTCGCCACTCTACTCAAAGGTCGGCCCGACCGTCTTTCCCTACCTCACCATGGTTGGCCTGGTGTTGCTTTCGCTGTTGCTTATCCTCGCCGCATTGCGCGGCGGCTGGCAGCCGGAGGAGGAAAAGGAAACGTCGACCGACTGGAGGGCGATGGGTTTCGTCGTCATCGGCCTGCTCGCCAATCTGCTCCTCATCCAGTCGCTCGGCTTCACGGCGGCATCCGTCATCATGTTCGTTCTCGTCTGCTACGGCTTCGGCAGCAAGCGCACGCTGCGCGACGCAGGGCTCGGCCTGATCCTGGCGCTGGCCGCCTATTTCGGCTTCGCCAGGGCGCTCGGCGTCAACATCGGCGCCGGCTTCATCGAGAACCAGCTGAACACGGCGATCGATGCGATCATCGGCACGTTTGGAGCCTGATGCCATGGAAACGCTCGGACATCTCGCGCACGGCTTCTCGGTTGCCTTCACCCCGGTCAATCTTCTGTGGTGCCTGCTCGGCACCACGCTCGGCACCGCCATCGGCGTGCTGCCCGGTCTCGGGCCGGCGCTGACCATCGCGCTGCTTTTGCCGATCACCTACCAGGTGGCGCCGGAAGCCTCCTTCATCCTGTTCGCCGGCATCTACTACGGCGCCATGTATGGCGGCTCGACGACGTCGATCCTGCTCAACACGCCCGGCGAAAGCGCAACCATCGTCACCGCGCTGGAAGGCAACAAGATGGCCCGATCCGGCCGTGGTGGCGCGGCACTCGCCACCTCGGCCATCGGCTCCTTCGTCGCCGGCACCATCGGCACGATGGGCGTCGCCTTCCTCGCGCCGGTGGTGGTCAAATTCGCGCTCGCCTTCGGCCCGGCCGAATATTTCTCGCTGATGGTGCTGGCCTTCATCACGGTTTCGGCGGTGCTCGGCTCCTCGTCGGTGCGCGGCCTCACCAGCCTGTTCGCCGGCTTCGTCATCGGCTTGATCGGCGTCGACCTGCAGACCGGCCAGCCGCGCTTCACCTTCGGCATGACCGAGCTGCTCGATGGTGTCGATGTCATCATTGTTGCCGTCGGCCTCTTCGCCGTCGGCGAGACACTCTACATGGCTTCGCGCCGCTATGCCGGCAAGGACGAGATCGTGCCGCTGAAGGGCTCGCTCTACATGACAGCAGCCGAATGGGGACGTTCGTGGAGGCCCTGGCTGCGCGGTGCGGCGATCGGCTTTCCGATCGGCGCCATGCCAGCCGGCGGTGCCGAAATCCCGACCTTCCTGTCCTACGCCGTCGAAAAGAAGCTGTCGAAGCACAAGGAGGAGTTCGGCACCGTCGGCGCCATCGAAGGCGTCGCCGGCCCGGAAGCCGCCAACAATGCGTCCGCCGCCGGCGTGCTGGTGCCGATGCTGACGCTCGGCCTGCCGACCTCGGCGACGGCGGCGATCATGCTGTCGGCGTTCCAGAGCTACGGCATCAATCCCGGGCCGCTGCTTTTGACCACGCAGGGCGATCTCGTCTGGGGGCTGATCGCCAGCCTGTTCATCGCCAACGTCATCCTCGTCATCCTCAATCTGCCGCTGATCGGGCTGTGGGTGCGGCTGTTGAAGATCCCGGCGCCGCAGCTCTACGCCGGCATCCTGGTGTTCGCCACCGTCGGCACCTATGGCATCTCGCAATCGCCTGTCGACCTCGTCATCCTCTATCTCCTGGGGGCGGCCGGCTTCCTGATGCGGCGCTTCGATTTCCCGACCGCGCCCGTCATCATCGGCATGATCCTGGGGCCGCTCGCAGAAACCCAGTTCCGCCGGGCGATGACCATCTCGAATGGCGACTGGTCGGTTTTCTACAAGCATCCGCTGTCGCTGACGCTGCTGACGCTCGCCTTCATCGGCCTGGTCGGGCCGCATATCTGGGCCTATGTCGAGCGCCGAAGGCGGCGTGGACCGGAGCACGTGCCCGGCGATGCCTGATCGATCTCTGATGTCATGACCGAACTGCTTTCCGGTATCCGCGTTCTCGACCTGACCAATGTTCTGGCTGGCCCTTACTGCGCCTATCAGCTGGCGTTGCTCGGGGCCGATGTGATCAAGGTCGAGGCGCCGCAAGGCGGCGACCTGGCGCGCCAGCTCGGCGGTTCCCCCGAACTCAACGGCGCCGGCATGGGCACCTCGTTCCTGGCGCAGAACGCCGGCAAACGATCGGTGGTGCTCGACCTCAAGAAGCCGGCCGATCGCGAACGCTTCCTCGATCTCGTCGCCAGCGCCGATGCCCTGGTGGAGAATTTCCGCCCCGGCGTGATGGACCGGCTCGGCCTTGGCCACGAGGCGCTGAAAGTGGTCCGCCCCGGCCTTGTCTATTGCGCGATATCCGGCTTCGGCCAGACTGGGCCGATGCGCGACAATCCGGCCTACGACCAGATCATCCAGGGCTTGTCGGGAATCATGAGCATCACCGGTACGCCGGAAACGGCGCCATTGCGGGTCGGCTACCCCGTCGCCGACACGCTTGGCGGACTGGTCGGTGCGTTTGCTGTCGCCGCGGCACTGGTGCGGCAAAGGACGGGCGGCGAGGGCGCTTTTCTCGATGTCTCGATGCTCGAATGCACGCTTTCGGCGCTCGGCTGGCCGGTCTCCAACTATCTGACCGCCGGTGTCGATCCGCGGCCGATGGGCAATGAGAACATGACCGCGGCGCCCTCCGGCGCCTTTCGCACCGGCGACGGGCTGCTCAACATCGCCGCCAACAAGCAGGAGCAGTTCGTGGCGCTGTGCCGGCTGATCGATCGACCGGAGTTGGCCGGGGATGCCCGGTTTGCCGAGCGGGAGACGCGCAAGCGCAACCGTGCGGCGCTTAAGGTCGAGATCGAGAGAGCCCTGGCGAACGCATCGGCGGCGACCTGGGAAGAGACGTTCAATCGTGCCGGCGTGCCGGCGGGCAGGGTGCTGACGATCCCGCAAGTGCTGGCCGAGCCGCAAGTGCTCGAACGCCAGGTGACCGCGAATTTTCACGGCGTGGCCGGCATGGACAGGCCGCTGACCGTTCTGCGCGGCGGCTTCATGGTCGATGGTGCGCCACCGCTGCCGACGAGGCCGCCGCCGGCGTTGGGCGCGCATATGGACGAGGTTTTCGCCGACCTGCCGCCGCGCGCCAAGGCAAAGGTACGGGCATGAGCGAGACCGTGAAGAAAACCGACCGTGAGCGCGGCGAGGAATGGTGGCGGACCGACATCATCGAGATGCGGCCGGGTGTCATCCGGCTGCGCGGCTACGAGATCCAGGACCTGATCGGCAGTGTCAGCTTCCCGGCGATGATCTGGCTGATGCTGCGCGGCGAACTGCCCAGCGAGGACCAGGCGGCGCTGCTCGGCATTGCGCTGGGTGCCGCCGTCGACCATGGCCCGCAGGCGCCGTCGATCGCCATCGCCCGGATGGCGGCAACCTGCGGCGTCGGCATCAACAGCGCCATGGCCTCAGCCATCAACGTGCTCGGCGACGTGCATGGCGGCGCCGGCGAACAGGCGTTGTCCTTCTACGGCGACATCGCCGCGGCGCTCGACGGCGGCATGACGCTGAAGGAAGCCGTCTCGGCGCGGCTGGACCGGTTCTTCGCCGAGGAAAAGGGTTATGTCCCTGGGCTCGGCCATCGCTTCCATCCGGTCGACCCGCGCGCGCCGCGCCTGCTGGGACTGACCCGCGAGTTTGCCGCGCGCGGTGTCGTCAATGGACGTTTCGCCGACATCGCCGAGGCGATCGAGGCGGACGTCGCACGGCGCAAGGGGAAAAGGATACCGCTCAACATCGATGGCGCGACCGCCGTCATTTATGGCGAACTCGGCTTCCCGCCGCCGCTGACGCGCGGGCTTTTCGTGCTGTCACGCTCTGTCGGCATCCTGGCGCATGCCTGGGAGCAGTCGCAGCAAGCCGAGCGAAACAAGGGACCGCTGCCGCGTGAATGGTTGTGGGCCTATGGCGGCACACCGGCGCGGCCTTTTCCCGAAGGGGACGACACGAGCGAGTGAGGCTCTGACTCAGGCTGGGGCGATCGGCGCGGACCGGGCAATCGTCAACGTGTTCACCAGCGTCGAAAGGTCAGGTTCGTCGATGAGCATGGCCGCCTCGGCCGGCGCCAGCCAGGCCCGCTGCCGTCGTTTGGCTTCCTGCCAGTCGGCCAGTTCCTCGGTCACCTCCAGCAGATAGACGATGACGTCGACACGGACGAAGCGGTTGGTCAGCCGTTTCCAGTAGGTATAGGTGCCGGCCGGTTCCTTCAGAGTCTTGCCGAGCACGCCGGCTTCCTCTTGTGCCTCGATGGTGGCCGCCTTGCGTCCGCTCTTGCCCTTCATCGGCCAACCCTTAGGGACGATGAAGCGCCTGGTGGTTCGCGATGTGACCAGCATCACCTCGATATCGCCGTGTGCGTTCAGCCGAAAGGGGATAGCCGCCACCTGACGGATCCTCTCGCCCTTCTTTGCCTTGCGTACGGCCTTTTTCTTGGTGGCTGCCATTCGTGAATCCAGTCGATGCCATGCCGCATAGCGTGACAAGGCATCGTTGCAAAACCAAAACTTTCGCGTGTGCCGAAAGGCACCCCGAATACATAAGTCGGCTAATAAATTAAAAACGCCGGCTTGTCAGCGGCAATTGTTTACGGCGATGCTGCCGATGATCTGCGTCGTGCAGCTTGGCTTGAGCTGCGGCACGATCGGTTGCGGCTGCTGGACGATCTGGCGATCCTGGGCACGATACTGCTGCTGTTGCTGCTGGTATTGCTGCCGCTGCACCCTGTTCTGCAGGATTTGCAGATCGTTCTGCCGGATCAGCGCATTGCTGCCGTTGAGGGAATCGAGGGCCTGGGCGGAAGCGGGCAGGCAAGCGCCGACCAGCACCATCGTGGCCAGCACCGCCGATGTGAAAATCGTTGTTGGTCGAAGCGCCGACATCCGCTCATTCCCGCATGAAAGAAATCCTGACCTTAATATAGGACGTCTGTCCGGTTGTGCCATATCCAGGCGCCGATCGAAGCGAAATCGGGTTGCTGATCGCGGAAGGCCGCCTCGCGGCAGCGGAGAATCTGCCTGGCAGCCCCGCATTGCACTTGACGGAGGCAGTCGATTCGCCGCTCTATCGCGTCGGTGCCGGCCTTGAGATGAGTGGCCTCAACGGCGTCGGCATGTCCGTCGGATGTGCCTCCGGCGAAACGGTAAACAGAACGCGATCGGCGCGTCTCACAAGGCCAGCTTCAACTGGCCCGAGGCGGAGCCGGGCGGGAGGGGGCTTGATGAGGAAGTACGCGTATTTCGTGGCGATGCTGGGTGTTGCCTGCGTGGTCGGTGTGCCGGCCGTGGCGGCGCAAACCAAGACCGACAAGGCGGTGGCGGCGCCCGCCGCCGATGCGCCGCAACTGCCTGGCGGGGCGTCGGCGCTGTCCGAAACCCATGGCGACTGGACGGTCAATTGCCAGATATCAGGCACGACCAAGGTCTGCAGCCTTTCGCATCAGCAATTCAACAAGCAAAACAACCAGCGCCTGCTGGCGATCGAGCTGTCGAGCAAGACCGGCGAGGATGCCACGGGTACGCTCGCCCTGCCGTTTGGCCTGGCACTGGCCAAGGGCGTCAGCCTGACCATCGACGACCAGAAGCTGGATGGCAGCCTGCCATTCAACACCTGCCAGGCGGTCGGCTGCCTGGTGCCGGTGGCATTCGATGCGACCCTCACGCCGCTGCTGAAGGCAGGCACCACCCTGAAGATCGATGCCTTCGCCGCCGACACCGGACAAGCGGTGAGCTTCTCCATTCCGCTCAACGGCTTCGGCGGCGCGCTTGCCCGAACAGCGCAGCTTTTGGCCAATTGACGGCTGAGGTGGTGTAGAGCCGGAGGACGCCGCAGCGCGCTACAGTGGCGCGCTCATAAGGCGACGAGACGTTGGCTGCAGGACGCTCCGGCTCTACTGCTCAGACGACGATTGTCTTCAACCGTTCGGCGATCAGGGCGGCGAGCCGCGCCGCCACCTCGTCCTTGTCCATCTCGGGCCACTCCTCGACGCCGGCCTTGGACACGATCCGTACCCGATTGCGATCGCTGCCCATCACGCCCGACGGACCGATGCCGCTTTCGTGCGACACGTCGTTGGCGACGATGAGATCGGCGCCTTTCTTCCTGAGCTTGGCCTCGGCGTTGCGCAAGAGATCCTGTGTCTCGGCGGCGAAGCCAATCACAAGGCCGGGTCGCTGGCTGTGATGGCCGACCCCGGCGAGAATGTCGGGGTTTTCGACCATGCGCAGCACCGGTGGTCCTTCGCCCGAGATCTTCTTGATCTTCTCGCCGGCCGAATTCTCGCTGCGCCAGTCGGCAACGGCGGCGACGAACACCGCCGCATCGGCAGGCAGAAGCTGCTCCACCGCATCGCGCATTTCTTGCGCCCGTTCGACATGGATGGTTTTCACGCCGGCTGGATCGGCAATGGTGACCGGGCCGGAGACGAGGCGCACATCGGCGCCGAGCCTGGCCAATGCCGCCGCGATGGCGTGGCCCTGCTTGCCCGACGAACGGTTGGCGATGTAGCGCACCGGGTCGATCGGCTCATGCGTCGGCCCGGAGGTGACGATGATCTTGCGTCCCGACAGCGGCTTGGGGCCGGCATCGAGCAGCGCCTCGATGGCGGCGACGATCTCCAGCGGCTCGGCCATGCGGCCTTCGCCCGCCTCATTGCTTTCGGCCATCTCGCCCTTGGCCGGGCCGACGAAGGCAACGCCGTCCTTCTGCAGCGTCGCGCGGTTGCGGCGGGTCGCCGGATGCGCCCACATTCTAGGGTTCATGGCCGGCGCCATCAAAACCGGCTTGTCGGTGGCGATCAGCACCGTCGAGGCAAGATCGTTGGCGTGGCCGTTGGCAAGCTTGGCCATGAGGTCGGCGGTGGCGGGCGCAACCACCAGAAGGTCGGCCTCGCGCGACAGCCTGATGTGGCCGACATCATGCTCGTCATTGCGGTCGAACAGGTCGGTGAAGACATGGTCGGCGGAAAGCGCGCCGACCGACAGCGTGGTGACGAATTCCCGCGCTGCCGATGTCATGACCACTCGCACCGCAGCACCCCGCTCGCGCAGCCGGCGGATGAGATCCAGCGCCTTGTAGGCGGCGATGCCGCCGCCGATGATGAGCAGGATGCGCTTGCCGGAGAGGCTCATGCCCGAGACCAGTTCTTGTCCAGTGTCATGCCGGCTTCAGCGCCGGTTCGATATCGGTATGGATGAAATCATTGCCCTTGAAAAGCAGTGGCAGGTTTCGCGTCTTGGCCAGGGCGTAAGCGAAACAGTCGCCCATGTTGAGATCAGCGCGATGATGAGACCCACGGCCATAGAGAGAGTAGGCAAGCCGTGCGACTTCAAGTTGCGCCAAGTCGAAAGGAACTACCGTCAGCTCGAGAAGATCGATCAGCATCTTGAGTTCGTTGACATTAACGCCATCACTCGACCGGCTCGCGACACAATGCGCCTCCAGCAGCGTCGCTGTGCTTATCAGTGCAAAAGATGAGGTTCCGAAAACATCGACGAATGCAGCGGCATCCGACTCCGCGCCAAGGATTGCGATCAACGCCGAGGTATCGACTGCGACTGTCACAGAAGTCCCTCGTCCCACATATGGTCAGTAATCGCCTTGAGATCAAAAGGGCGTTCCAGCTTCCGCCCGAGCGCCAAGATTTCGTCACGGGAAGCCCTTAGCCGCCACGCCCCATTCTCAAGCCTGGTTTTTGGGATTGCCGCCTCACGCAAGGCATCCCGCACTTCCTGCTCCATCGAAACGCCGCGCGCGGCGGCGCGCTCGCGAAGCACCTGCTTCACGCTGTCGTCAAGATTGCGAACTGTTATCGTGCTCACGGTCTTGCTCCTTGTCGCTTAACATAGGCAACAAGCAGCGTGACTGCAATGACAGCATTGCTGTCATTGCAGTCACTCAGGCCAGCTTCCAGGCGATATAGACCAGCGTCAACGCGATCACCCACAGGGCCAGGCGTCCGGAGCGGCTGTAGCGCGCCTCGGCCTTGCCGATGGCGCGGGCGGTGGTCTCGTCGAAACGCAGGCCGTGCTCGGCCATCAGGTCGATCTCGCGCGACAGCCGATCGGTGCGCGCCGCAAGCTCGGGCGCCTGGCGGGCCAGCGTCAGCAGCGCCTTGGCGCCGTCGCGCGCATCGATCATCATGCCGCGCGGGCCAAGGTTGCCGGCGATCCAGCCGCCGACCACCGGTTCGGCCGTCTTCCACATGTTGAAGGCCGGGTCGAGTGTGCGCGCCACACCCTCGACCACCACCATGGTCTTTTGCAGCAGGATCAGTTCCGGCCGAGTCGCCATGTCGAAGAGTTCGGTCACCTCGAACAGCAGCGTCAAGAGCTTGGCCATCGAAATGGTCTCGGCCGGCTGGCCGTGGATCGGCTCGCCGATGGCGCGGATCGCTTGCGCGAAGGCCGCGACATTGTGCTGGCGCGGCACGTAGCCGGCCTCGAAATGCACTTCCGCGACGCGCAGATAGTCGCGCGTGATGAAGCCGTAGAGGATTTCGGCGAGGAAGCGGCGCTCCTTCTTGCCGAGCCGGCCGGCAATGCCGAGATCGACGGCGACGATGGTGCCATTGGCTTCGACGAACAGGTTTCCAGGATGCATGTCGGCGTGGAAGAAGCCGTCGCGCAGCGTATGGCGCAGAAACGACTGGATGAGGTTGGCGGCGATGATTTTCAGGTCATGACCGGCAGCGGCAAGGCCGGCGATGTCGTTCATCTTGACGCCGTCGACCCATTCCATGGTCAGCACGTCGCGGCCGGTGCGCTCCCAGTCGACGGATGGCACGCGAAAGCCGGGATCATCCTTAGTGTTCTCGCCGAGCTCCGAAAGGGCAGCCGCCTCGAGCCTGAGATCCATCTCGATCTTGGTGGTCTGCGCCAGCGTCTCGGTCACCTCGACCGGCCGCAGCCGGCGCGACGAAGGGATGTATTTTTCCTGCAGGCGGGCGGCGAGGAAATAGCTTTCGAGGTCCTGGAAGAAGCGGCGGCGCACGCCCGGCCGGATCACTTTCACCGCCACCTTGGTGGCAGTGCCGTCATGCATGGTGTCGGCGGCATGGACCTGGGCGATGGAGGCGGCTGCGACCGGGTCGCCGAATTGCGCGTAGAGATCGCCGACCTTGCGCCCGAGCGAAGCCTCGATCGCCGCAACCGCTTCAGCCCTGGGGAAGGTGTGCATCTTGTCCTGCAACATGGCGAGATCGAGCGCCATGTCGTTGCCGACGACGTCAGGCCGCGTCGCCAGGAACTGACCGAGCTTGACATAGGACGGTCCGAGCCGAACCACCGCCTTGGCCAGCCGGTCGCTTCGCTCATAGGCCAACGCGCGGCGGCGGGTGAACAGCCGCGCCAGCCGCCAGCCGAACTTCGGCAGGCCGGACAGCTCCTCGCCCGGCAAGGCGGCGACGACGCCCTCGCGCACCAGTACCCAGCCGGCCCGTACGAGCCGAAATCCTGCGCTGACGGTGCTCATGGCCGTGCCCGTCCTGCCGGTTGTCTAGACCGGTGCAGGCCATACCGGGCGTGAGAAATGCGGTCCAGCCTCAAAGCTTCCAGCCCGAATGAAGTGCCGCGATGCCACCGGAATAGTTGCGGAACGAGACGCGATCGAAGCCCGCGCGTGTGATCATGGAAGCAAAATTGGCCTGGTTGGGAAACCTGGCGATCGATTCGACCAGATAGGAATAGGGTTCGCCGTCGCCGGTGACCATCTTGCCGATCCTTGGGATGACGTTGAACGACCAGGCTTCATAGGCCTTGTCGAGCAGCGGCATCTCGACTTCGGAAAATTCGAGGCACAGGAACCGCCCGCCCGGCTTCAGCACGCGGAACGCTTCCGCGAGCGCAACATCGATGCGCGGCACGTTGCGGATGCCGAAAGCGATGGTGTAGGCGTCGAACGTCGCCTCAGTGAAGGGCAGTTCCTCGGCATTGGCCTCGACGAAGTCGGTGTTGCCGGAGAGGCCTTTCTTTTCGGCTCGGTCGCGGCCGACGGCGAGCATCGAGCCATTGATGTCGAGCACTGTTGCGTGGGCATTGCCGTGGCTGGCGTCGACGATGCGGAAGGCGATGTCACCAGTGCCGCCGGCAACGTCGAGCACGCGCCAGCCGGCCCTCTTGGGAGGATTGAGCCAGGTGACCATGGCATCCTTCCACAGCCGGTGCAGGCCGGCCGACATCAGATCGTTCATCAGGTCGTAGCGGTTGGCGACCTTGTGGAAAACATCGTTGACCAGGGACTGCTTGTCGCCAGCCCCTACACGCTTGAAACCATAGGAGGTTTCCATGCCGCCAGCGGCCGTGGTTCTCTCAACCGACATTTTTTTGATCCGTCATAAAACCGGCGGGACCATAGCCGATCGATGGTGCGGGCGCTATTGTTTAAGGCGCGGTGTTCAGCCGCGCTTCCAGGTGGTGGGTTTTCAAGACCTGGACTGACCGACGGGATGATTGAATGCTTTTGAAAGCGGAATTGCACTGCCATATTGAAGGGGCAGCGGCGCCCGAACTCGTCATCCGCCAGGCGCAGAAATACGGCAAGGACACCTCGCCCTATATCCAGAACGGTTCGTTCGTCTGGCACGATTTCACGTCCTTTCTCGCGGCTTACGATTTTTCCTCCGATCTGTTCCGGACCGAGGAGGACTATGCGCGGCTGGCCGACCATTATCTGACCAGCCTCGCCCGCGACGGCGCGATCTATTCCGAGGTGTTCACTTCGCCCGACCATGCCACGAAGGCCGGGCTGTCGCCCAAGGCCTATACCGACGCGCTTGGCGAAGGTATGGCTCGCGCCAAGGCCAAGACCGGCATAGAGGGCCGCATGATCGTCACCGGCGTGCGCCATGTCGGCGTCGAATCGATCGAGCAGGCGGCGCGCTTCGCGGCGCGCTGCGGACATCCGCTAGTCACCGGTTTCGGCGTCGCCGGCGACGAGCGCATGGGCGACATGGAGGACTATGTCAGGGCCTTCGAGATCGCCCGCGAAGCCGGGCTCGGCATCACAGTCCATGCCGGAGAGTTGACAGGCTGGGAGACCGTCCAAGCGGCGCTCGATCACATCCGTCCCTCCCGTATCGGCCATGGCGTGCGTGCCATCGAGAATCCGGACCTTGTCCGGCGCATTGCCGATGAAGGCGTCGTGCTGGAATGCTGCCCCGGCTCCAACATCGCGCTCAAGGTGTTCGATAGTTTTGCCGACCATCCGTTTGCGGCGCTGCAGGCCGCCGGTTGCAAGGTGACGCTCAACTCCGACGATCCGCCCTATTTCTGGACCTCGCTGAAGCGCGAATACGACATTGCCGCCGAGCATTTCTCGATGAACGAAAAGGCGCTGACCGCCGTCACCAGAACGGCCATCGAGGCCGCTTTCGTCGACCGCAAGACCAAGACGGCGCTTCTCGCCCGTCTCAACGGTGCCTCTCGTTGATTTCTTCCGACAAAGCTGTGGTCGGTGCAGGCCAAGCGGTTCCTTGGCCGGCGCATTGTCGCTAGGGTTCGCTCAAGCAGCTTGAAGCGCGGCGCGTCCGAACGGACCATGCGCGCACTTTCGGGCGCAGGCATCAGGAGAACATCATGCAGGGCGTCACCGTCGTCGACCACCCGCTTGTCCAGCACAAGCTGACCATCATGCGCAAGAAGGAGACCTCGACGGCCGGCTTCCGGCGGCTGCTGCGCGAAATCTCGCTGCTGCTCGGCTACGAGGTCACCCGCAACCTCGAACTGACGACGACAACCATCGAAACGCCGATGGAAACCATGGAAGCGCCGACGCTGGAGGGCAAGAAGCTGGTCTTCGCCTCGGTGCTGCGCGCCGGCAACGGCTTGCTGGAAGGCTTGCTCGACCTGGTGCCGGCGGCGCGCGTCGCCCATGTCGGTCTCTACCGCGATCACGAAACGCTGGAGGCGGTCGAGTATTTCTTCAAGGCGCCGAGCGACCTTGCCGACCGGCTGGTCATCGTCGTCGATCCGATGCTGGCGACCGCCAATTCGGCGATCGCGGCGATCGACAAGCTGAAAGAGCGCGGCGCCACCAACATCCGCTTCCTCTGCCTGCTGGCGGCGCCCGAAGGCATCGAGCGTTTCACCAAGGCGCATCCGGACGTTCCCGTCTTCACCGCCTCGATCGACCGCCAGCTCAACGAGAAGGGCTACATCATGCCCGGCCTCGGCGATGCCGGCGACCGCATGTACGGGACCAAGTAGTACCAGGCAAAGTTGCCTGGTACGATTTACCAAATGTTTACGCAAAGGCGCGGTTTTGGCGCGCGTTAAAGCGGCGAACACCATCCGGCGTTAAAGGATAGCCTGACACGAAGGCCGATCCATGCTGCGCAAGCTTCTCATCCTTGGCGTTTTCGCCGGCACTTCGGCATCGATACCGATTATTT
Organism: Mesorhizobium sp. AR07; assembly: GCF_024746815.1. Classification (GTDB taxonomy): domain Bacteria; phylum Pseudomonadota; class Alphaproteobacteria; order Rhizobiales; family Rhizobiaceae; genus Mesorhizobium. Next base: position 3,117,989 of record NZ_CP080525.1, on the reverse strand, counting down.
ATCAGTCGAATCCGCAAATCATCGAAAGCCTGCTGAAGTCGGCGGCGACGAGCAAACCCGCGGTCGAAGCCCAACCGGACGTCAACCTGGCATCGGTCCCCGGCAAGCCGGTGCCGCCGCTGCCAACGGGCCGCAAGGTCGTCGTTACGGCGGACGAGCGCGGGCACTTCTCGTCGGCCTTCAAGCTGAACGGACGTCAGGTCGACGGCATGATCGACACCGGCGCGACACTGGTCGCCATCAACACCTCGACGGCGCGCAGGATTGGCTTGTCGCTGAACCCATCCGATTTCAGTCACGAGGTCAACACCGCCAACGGCACCATCAAGGCGGCCGTGGCAATGATCGACCGGCTGCAGATCGGCAACATAACGGTCAATGACGTCCAGACCATAGTGCTCGACGACAGGGCGCTGCACACCAACCTGATCGGTATGAGCTTCCTCAACCGGCTCAGCAAATATCAGGCCGAGAACGGCACGTTGCTGCTCGTTCAATAATCAGCCGCGCGGAAGAATCCGCCGGATCACGCTCTTGTCCGCCGCCGGCTTCGAAGCGCCGATCGCATAGGCGGAAAGCACGGCGGCCGCAGCGGCCTCTGCATCGGACAACGAACGGGCGTGGACCAGCGCCAGAGCGTCGCCCGTCCGAACCTCCGCGCCGACCGGCAGCAGCCTGGTGATGCCGACCGCGGGGTCGACCGTGTCGTCCGGCCGCGTGCGCCCGCCACCCAGGCCAACCACCGCCAGCCCGATGTCGCGGGTGGCGATGCCGGTGACGAAGCCGTTTGCGGTTGCCTTGACGGCAAGCTCGGTCGCCGCCGCCGGCAGGTACCTTTCCGGCTTCTCGATGAAATCGGCGGGTCCGCCGAGAGCGGCGACCATGCGCGCGAAGGTGGCGGCGGCGCGGCCGCTGGCGAGCGTTTCCGAAGCGCGCCGCATGCCATCCTGGTTGGACGAAACCAGTCCCGCCGACTGCAGCATTTCGGCGGCCAGCGCCAGCGTCACATCCTCCAGCCGATGGTCGCGAAGACGGCCGGTGAGGAAATCGACGGCATTGCGCACTTCGACGGCGTTTCCGGCAGCCGAAGCCAGCGGCTCGTTCATGCCGGTGATCAGCGCCGAGGCCTTCAAGCCGGCGCCGTTGGCGATTTCGACCAAGCTGTTGGCGAGTGCGGTCGCGTCACGCGACTTTTCCATGAAGGCGCCGTTGCCGACCTTGACGTCGAGCACCAGTGACTGCAGCCCGGCCGCCAGCTTCTTCGACAGGATCGATGCGGTGATCAGTGGCACCGATTCGACCGTGCCGGTGACATCGCGGATCGCGTAGAGCCGGCGATCGGCGGGCGCGAGGTCGGCGGTCTGGCCGATGATGGCGCAACCGGTTTCGAGCACCGCCTTGCGAAACAGCGCGATATCGGGCTGGCTGGTGTAGCCGGGGATGGCATCCATCTTGTCCAGCGTGCCGCCGGTATGGCCAAGGCCACGGCCGGAAATCATCGGCACATAGGCGCCGCAAGCGGCGACGATCGGCGCCAGCATCAGCGAGACATTGTCGCCGACGCCGCCCGTCGAATGCTTGTCGGTGACCGGGCCTGGCAGGTCCGACCAGTCGAGCACGTCACCGGAATCGCGCATCGCCAGCGTTAGCCCCACTGCTTCGTCGCGGCTCATGCCGTTGAAGAACACCGCCATGGCGAAGGCGCCGACCTGGCCATCCGAAACGGCGCCGTCGGTGACGCCGCCGACGAAGCCGGCGATCTCTTGCGTCGACAGTTTCAGGCCATCGCGCTTGCGGCGAATGATTTCCTGGGGAAGCATCAGCTCTCCAGCAGCCCGTCGCGGAACACGCGTTGCAGGATCGTCGCCAGGCGCGCGCCGCCGATCGGCGCCATGTCCTTGGTTTCCTGGTGCGAAAGCTCGGCCCTGGTCATGCCGGCCGCCAGATTGGTGATGACCGAGCAGGCAGCGACCCGCAGCCCGAGGAAGCGGGCAAGAATGACCTCGGGCACGGTCGACATGCCGACCGCGTTGGCACCCATGATGCGCGCCATGCGGATTTCGGCCGGTGTTTCGAAGCACGGGCCCGAGAACCACATGTAGACGCCCTTGTGAAGCGCTGTGCCGGTCGCTTTCGCTGCCTTCTCGATCGCCTTGCGGATGCCGGCATCATAGGCTTCGGTCAGGCCGACGAAGCGGCGGTCGCTGGGCTCGCCGATCAGCGGATTGGTGCCCGAGAAATTGATGTGGTCCGATATCAGCATCACCGAGCCCGGCGGCATCTCCGGATCGACCGAGCCGGCGGCATTGGTAAGGATCAGTTTTGTGATGCCGATGCCGGCAAGCACTTCCAGCACCGGCCGCATCGCCGCCGCGTCGCCGTGTTCATAGTAATGGGCGCGGCCGGACAGCATCAGCACCGGCACACCGGCAAACAGCCCCGCCACCACTTCGCCGGCATGGCCGGTGACGCCGCTTCGGGGAAAGCCCGGCAGGTCGGCATAGGAAATGCGGATCGGATTCTCGACCTTATCGACCAGCCCGCCCAGGCCCGAACCCAGCACAAGGGCTGTGGCGGGCGCCAGGCCGTCCAGGCTTTCGACGAGATGGTCCAGCGCCTTTTCCGTCATTGCAGCCAGCTCTTCATTTCAGCCAAATTCTTCATTTCAAAATGTCGCCGCGGAAACCGTAAGGCAGCATGTCGCCCATGGTCACGGTCTCGGCCACGCCGGCATTGTCACAGAGATAGAGCTTTGTTTCCGGCCGGCAGAATTCGGCCAGCCGCTGCCGGCAGCCGCCGCAAGGCGAGCATTTCGCCATGCGTTCGGCAAGGACGGCGATTTCGACGATCTTGCCGCCGCCGCCCATGATGTACTGGCCAAGCGCTGTGGTCTCGGCGCACCAGCCTTCCGGATAGGAGGCGACCTCGATGTTGGCACCGCTAAAGACCCGCCCGTCCTCGGTGCGCAAGGCAGCACCCACCGGAAACTTGGAATAGGGCGCATAGGCCTTGGCCATGGCAGCTTTCGCCGCTTCGAACAGATCATGCGACATTCAGTTGTTCTCTCCCACGATCATGTCCAAAAGCCGGTGCTCACGTCAGCCGATACGGATTTGCGCTTCCAGATCGCTCAGCGTTCCTTGACATAGGGCACGCCGCCGGCGCGCGGCGGAATCGCCTTGCCGATGAAGCCGGCGAGCAGGATGACGGTGAGGATGTAAGGCAATGCCTGCATGAACTGTACGGGCACCTTGCCGATGATGGGCAGTGGCGTGCCTTGCAGCCGGATCGCCGCCGCATCGAGGAAGCCGAACAAAAGACAGGCGAACATGGCGTTGACCGGCTTCCACTTGGCGAAGATCAGCGCCGCCAGCGCGATGTAGCCCTTGCCGGCGGTCATGTCCTTCACGAAGCCGCCATTCTGCACCATCGACAGATAGGCGCCGGCGATGCCGGTCAGCACGCCGGTGCAGATCAGCGCCCGGTAGCGCAGCCAGGCGACCGAGATGCCGGCCGTGTCGACGGCCGCCGGGTTCTCGCCGACAGCGCGCAGCCTGAGGCCGAAGCGAGTGCGAAACAGCACCCACCAGGTGAACGGCACCATCAGGAAGGCGAGATAGACCAGGATCGAGTGGCCCGACAGAAGCTCGGCATAGATCGGTCCGATGATAGGCACGTCGCGGATAGCCTCGGCACCCGGCAAGGTGATGGCTTCGAAACGCTCGCCCGGCGCCAGAGCCGGCGTGCGTCCGCCTTGACTGAACCAGGCCTGGCCGAGCATCACGGTCGAGCCCGCGGCAATGAAGTTGATCGCCACGCCGGAAACGATCTGGTTGCCGCGATGGGTGATCGAGGCGAAGCCGTGGATCAGCGCGAAGGCGACCGAGACCAGGATGGCCATGCCGAGGCCGAGAAGGGCCGAATGCAGGACCGACGCTGCCGCAGCACCGGCGAAGGCGCCGACCAGCATCTTGCCTTCGAGCCCGATGTCGAAGACGCCGGCGCGCTCCGAATAAAGGCCGGCGAGGCAAGCGAGCAGCAGCGGCACCGACAGGCGGATGGTGGAGTCGAGTATCTGCACGATGGCGATGAAGACATCCATCTCAGGCGCCCTTTCCCTTGACGGCTTCCATGCCGACCGACCTCGGGCTGAACGAGGCGAACAGCGCCTGGATGTAAGGCCGGAACATGTGCTCAAGCGCGCCTGCGAACAGGATCACCAGGCCCTGGATGATGACGATCATGTCGCGGCTGATCGCCGGCATCTCGAAGGCGAGTTCGGCGCCGCCCTGGTAGAGCATGCCGAACAGGATCGCCGCCAGCACGATGCCGACCGGATGCAGCCGGCCCATCAGCGCCACGGCGATGCCGACGAAGCCGGCGCCGGAAACGAAATCGAGTGCGACATTGTGCTGGTCGCCCATCACCGGGTTGAGCGCCATCATGCCGGCCAGCGCGCCCGAGATCATCATGGCGGTGATGATGATGCGGGTTTCCGAAATGCCGGCATAGCGCGCCGCCTTCGGGCTGTGGCCGTAGGTGCGCATCTCATAGCCGAGCTTGGTGCGCCAGATCAGCAGCCAGACCAGGAAGGCCATGACCAGCGCCAGCAGGAAGCAGACATTGAGTGGCGCCGAGCGGATCTTGGCACCGAACAGTTCGATGACCCAGTTGAGCTTGGGCAGCTCGGCTCCGGCGAGGAAGTTCCGGGTCTGTGGCGCTTGCGACGCAGCCGGCTTCAAGGGGCCCACCAGCAGGTAGACCATGATCGAGGCGGCGATGAAGTTGAACATGATGGTGGTGATGACGATGTGCGAACCGCGCTTGGCCTGCAGATAGGCGGGGATCAACGCCCACAGCGCGCCGACCGCGGTTGCCGCGATGATCGCCAACGGGAAGGTCAGCCACCATGGCAGCACGCTGTCGAAGGAAAGGCAGACGACGGCGATACCGAGGCCGGCGATGTAGGCCTGCCCCTCGGTGCCGATGTTGAACAGGCCGCAATGCGCTGCCACGGCCACCGAAAGCCCGGTAAATATGAACGTGGTGGCATAAAAGAGGGTGAAGGCGATGCCTGTTCCCTTGCCGAAGGCGCCCTCGACCAGGATGACGGCGGCGCGAAACGGGTTCTCGCCGACCAGAAGCACGACGAAACCGGCAACGACGAAGGCAACGAACAGATTGATCAGCGGGATCAGGCCGTAGTCGGCCCAGGCCGGCAATTTGGCGTAAGGCGTGCTCAAAGTGCTGCCTCCCGATGCTCGACGCCAGCCATCAGCAGGCCGAGCTCGCCTTCGGTTGCTTCCGGGCCGCGCTCGCCGACGATGCGGCCGGCGAACATCACCAGTATGCGGTCGGAGAGCGAACGAATCTCGTCGAGTTCGACGGAGACCACCAGCACCGCCTTGCCCTGGTCGCGCATGGCAATCAGACGCTTGTGGATGAATTCGATGGCGCCGACATCGACGCCGCGCGTCGGCTGGCCGACGATCAGCACGCCGGGGTCTTGTTCCATCTCCCGCGCCAGCACGATCTTCTGTTGGTTGCCGCCGGAGAAATTGGCGGTCTTCAGACGCGGATTGCCGGGGCGGATGTCGTATTTCTCGATCTTGTCCTTTGCATCGGCCATGATGGCCTCGATGTTGAGGAACGGCCCCTTCAAATAGCGGGGGTCGTCATGATAGCCGAGGATGGAGTTCTCGTTCTCCTCGAACGCCAGCACCAGCCCGACATGATGGCGGTCCTCCGGCACGTGCGCCAGGCCGCGGTCGCGCAACTCGCCCGGGTCGGCGGCACCCGTCAGGTCGATCGGCTTGCCGTCGAGCATGACCGAGCCGGAAACGGCGCGCCTGATGCCGGAAATCGCCTCGAGCAGCTCCGATTGGCCGTTGCCGGCGACGCCGGCGATGCCGACGATCTCGCCGGCGCGAATGTCGAAGGAGATGTCGTCGACCATGGTGACGCCGCGCGTGTCCTTCACCGTCAGGTTCTTGACCGCGAGCTTGACGCCGCCGGCTTCCGCCTCGCCCTTTTCCACCCTGAGCAGCACGCGCCGCCCGACCATCAGTTCCGCCAGCTCCTCGACAGTGGTCCTGGCTGTCTCGCGCGTCGCCACCATCGTGCCCTGGCGCATGACCGACACCGTGTCGGTGATGGCCATGATCTCGCGCAATTTATGGGTGATCAGCACCACCGTCTTGCCCTGTTCCTTCAACTGCTTGAGGATGCGGAACAGATGGTCGGCCTCGGCTGGTGTGAGCACGCCCGTCGGCTCGTCGAGGATCAGGATCTCGGCGCCGCGATAGAGCGCCTTGAGGATCTCCACACGCTGCTGCAGGCCGACAGGCAGTTCCTCGATGATCGCGTCGGGATCGACCTCCAGCCCATATTCGCGTTCGAGGCGATCGAGTTCGGAGCGCGCCTTGGCGATGCTCTTCTTCAGCAGCGCATCGCCTTCGGCGCCGAGGATGATGTTTTCCAGCACCGAGAAATTGTCGACCAGCATGAAATGCTGATGCACCATGCCGATGCCGAGCGCGATGGCGTCATTGGGGGTCTTGATCGATGCCGGCTGGCCGCCGACGCGGATCTCGCCGCTGTCGGCCTGGTAGAAACCGTAGAGGATCGACATCAGCGTCGACTTGCCGGCGCCGTTCTCGCCGACGATGCCGTGGATGGTGCCGCGCGCGATCTCCAGATTGATGTCGCGGTTGGCGCGCACGGCGCCAAAACTCTTGTTGATGCCGATCAGTTCGATTGCGGCTTGCGCCATGCAGCCTGTCCCACTCTTATTTTTTTATCGCTTGGTCAAAACGCCTAGCATGACACTCCGCCCGTGCCAATTGGCTGGAGCGGCGTTCACTCTCGACAAATCCCGGTGCGCTTGTCAATTTCCAACGTGGCCGGGGCCTTCACATTCGCTAATATGGCAAAGCCGAAATTCGCATCGCGGCGCAAGACATTGCGGTGAAAGACATCGCGGTGAATGACTGGGGATTGTGAATGACCATGCCCACCGACCGGCTGACGACGCTGGAAATCCGCGCCGCCGAGCAGGAGAAGACCATCGAGGAACTGTCCGGCCAGATCGCCGAGCAGTGGACGGTGATCGAGCGCATGCAGCGTAGGCTCGACGCACTGGCCGACCGCTTCCTGGCGCTGGAAGACCAGGCAGCGCCTGACGTGCCCATAACCAAGCCGCCGCACTGGTGAGGAAAAGGGGGAGGGGGGAGCCATGGCCAGTGAAAGCGATCGCATCGCCCGGGCCGGCGATTATGTGCTCGGCCTGATGAACGACGCGGAACGCGAACGGGCCGAGCGCGACCTGGAGATCGACCCCGCCTTCCGCGACGCGGTCGTGCAATTGGCCGAACGCATGCACGTTTTCGACCGCACCGAGCCGGCGGGCGGCGAAGAGCGCTGGCAGCAGATCACGCGGCGCATTGCCGACCTGCCGCAGATGCGCAGCTCTGGCCTCGGCGACGCCAAATCGCCAGCGGTGATCCGAAGCCTGTCGCGGTGGCCGCACGGCATCGGCCTGCACACGCTCGGCGGCCGGCGCGGATTTGTCGTCGCCGTCGGGCTGATCGCGGCCTTCGCGCTGGGTTATCTGGCCGGGAAATTGTAGGCTTTGCTTGGGCATGAACGGGGATCCCTTTTCGGATTCATGCTCCAAGCTGGCGCGACATCAGCGCCATGGTTTCGCTATCCTGCCGAAAGACCTCAACCATGTTCCAGCCGAGTGCCGCGTAGAAATCGCGTGCACCCCATGTGTAGAGATGAAGAGTCTCTACGCCCAATGAGGCCGCATGGGCTTCAGTTGCCCTGACCAGCGCAGTGGCGATGCCTCGGCCTCGATGCCCGGCGTCGACGACCAGGCCGGCCAGCCATGGCGTCAGATCATGCGCCGGTTCCAGTTCGTGGCGGACCAGCAGGCATGTCCCGGCCGGCACGTTGTCGATCCGGGCCACCAATGCCGCCTCGAAGCCGTCGCCGGCGAGTAGTTCGCGAAGCTCTGCCGCATCCTCTTCGAGGGTCCTTCCCGTTCCCTCGAAAAAGGTGGCCAGGCGCAGCTGTGCGACCGCTGCTACATCGCACCCCTGCATGCGTTCGATTGTCGGCTGCATGGCTGTCCCGGAATGTTGATACCGCCGCATCAGGCGAACGTTTTCGCTCGATGCCGAAAAGGCAAAACCGCCGGGCTTGCGTCCGGCGGTTTGCAGGTCGTGGCTGTACGTCCGTGCCGCTCAATAGGGGCAGGCGTTGTCGGCGGTGTAGTCGTGCACCTGGATCTTGCCGGAGATGATGTCGGCCTTGGCCTTTTCGACGGCGGCTTTCATCGCGTCCGTCACCAGCGCCTTGTTGTTGTCGTCCATGGCGTAGTCGACGCCGCCCTCCTTGAGGCCGAGATTTTGCAGGCCGCCCTTGAAGGTGCCGTTCTTGCCGTCCATGAAGGCGGTGTAGACGGCAACGTCGACGCGCTTCATCATCGAGGTCAGCACCTTGCCGGGCTGCAGGCCGTTCTGGTTGGAATCGACGCCGATGCCAAGCTTGCCGGCATCCGCCGCCGCCTGCAGCACGCCGACGCCGGTGCCGCCGGCCGCGGCATAGACCACGTCGGAGCCCTGGTCGATCTGCGTCTTGGCGATCTCGCCGCCCTTGGCCGGGTCGTTCCACGCAGCCGGCGTGTCGCCGGTCATGTTCTGGATGACGTTCGTGGCACCGGCCGACTTGGCGCCGCCGACATAGCCGCATTCGAACTTGCGGATCAGCGGAATGTCCATGCCGCCGATGAAGGAGACCTTCTTCGACTTCGACGCCATCGCCGCCAGGATGCCGACGAGGTAGGAGCCTTCATTCTCCTTGAATACCAGCGAACGGACATTGGGCAAATCGACGGCATCGTCGATGATGGCGAAGTTGAGGTCGGGATATTCGGCCGCGACCTTCTTCAGCGCATCCTCCCAGGCAAAGCCGGCCATGACGATCGGGTTGCGGCCGTCCTCGGCGAAGCGGCGCAGAGCCTGTTCGCGCTGCGAAGCGTTGGATACCTCGAACTCGACATAGGCGACGCCGGTTTCGGTCTTGAATTTCTCGGCGCCATGATAGGCAGCCTCGTTGAAGGATTTGTCGAACTTGCCGCCGAGATCATAGAGGATGGCCGGCTGGACATCCGCGGCGAAAGCCGGAAGAACCATTGCGGTTGCGGCCAGGAGGCCGAGAACGATACGTTTCATGTGATCCACACCCTGTCGGTTATTTTTTCCGTTACGCGCCGCCTGCCTGCCCGGTTCACCGGCAGCCATGCGACGTCAGCCAGGAGTGTATTCCCCTCCCGCTCGGCGGCAATCTGGCACGGCCCGAAACAAAATTCACGCGGAATTTTGACCTTTTGGAAAAGCATGGCGCGGGGAGGCCGCACTGCCGCTTGCTTGTTGCGTCAAGGGCTTCAGACCGAGGTGGCAGCCGGGATACAGGCGATGCCGGTGCCTTTGAGGTTGCAATAGCCGTACGGGTTCTTCGCCAGATATTGCTGGTGGTCGCCTTCGGCGAAGTAGAATTCGGGCGCTGGCGCGATCTCGGTGGTGATCTTGCCATGGCCGGCACCGCGCAAGGCGGTTTCATACGCATCGCGCGAGGTGCTCGCCGCCTTGAATTGCGCATCACCGAGCGTGTAGATCGCGGAGCGATAGGTGGTGCCGACATCATTGCCCTGGCGCATGCCTTGCGTCGGGTCGTGGCTTTCCCAGAACAGCTTCAAAAGCGCGGCATAGGAGACGATCCTGGGATCGTGGACGACCAGCACCACTTCGGCATGGCCGGTGAGGCCGGTGCAGGTTTCCTGATAGGTTGGATTGGGCGTGATGCCGCCGGCATAGCCGACAGCGGTGACCCAGACGCCTTCGAGTTGCCAGAACAGCCGCTCCGCGCCCCAGAAGCAGCCGAGCCCGAACATCGCCGTCTCAAAGCCTTCGGGGTAAGGGCCTTTGAGCGGCTTCTTCAAGACATGATGCCTGGATGTCGTCGGGATCGCCCGGGCGCGGCCTGGCAACGCCTCGGAGGGTTTTGGCAGATTGAGCTTCTTGTTCAGCATGTCGCTGAGAAAGAACATGCGCGGTCTTCCCCTCTTTGGGTGGGACGCAGGAAATCGTCCTTCGTTTGAGCATCGGATTATCCCAAAACCGGTACCCACTTTTGGGTCCGATGCTCTAGGTCGCGGCGAACTGTCCCGTGCGTCGTTGCCGCCTGTAGCCGATCGCATAGAGCAGGAAGGCCAGCACCGCGAACACGGCGAAGCCCGGCTGGTTGAGCACCCAGGCTATGGCGCCGTCCCACAGCAGCGGACCGGCCTTGGTTCGCACGAAGGTTTCGAAGGCGGCCCGCGTGTTCGGCGAGGCTGCCAGCCAACTGGTGTTGAGCGGGGTCAGCACCAGCGCAGAAGCTGCCACGGTGCGCGTCGCGTCGAGCACCGCCATGATGACGGAAATCGACAGCGCGACCATCGCGGCAAGACGAAAGACGAAGCGGAACATGCTGGGACCTTTTCCTCCGGGCCAATCCTCGAGTGCCTCCCGAGTGCCTTCCGGTTCCAAAACGAGAGATAGAACGCGCATGCCTGGTTCGCAATCGCCATACGCGAATTTGAAGCCGGGCCTAAAGCGCGTCGCGATTGAACGGATTCAGGCGACGCGCTTTAGGTCTTTGCTTTATGCATGTCGTTTACGCAAAACCGGGGCCACTTTTGCGCGACATGCATTATGCCACCGGCTTGCGTTTGCGGCGATGGACGCGCCAGACGGCGAAAACGCCACCGCCGATGGCGCCGACGACCAGCCCGGCCAGGCCGATGAACAGGGCAAAATAGCCGCAGCCACCCTCGAAGCAACTCACGTCGGTGGCATTCGCGATGACGGAGCCGGCGAAGAATCCGCCCACGGCGCCGATGACCGCGCCGAGGATGATGCCGAGCAGGGCGGCGATGACCGAGACGAAGACAGGCGGGCTTTCAGTTTCCGGATTGGCATAGACGGCATCGGCTTCGGAACCGCGGCGCAGCAGATAGATGCAGAGCACCCCGATGGCGATTTCCGCAGCCGTGATGGCAAGCGCCTTGCCCGAAAGGACGAAATCGGAAATCGTCAGCACATAGGCCTGCCTGGCCAGCAGCCAGATGATGGTGGCGACCTGCCAGATGGTGAAATGGCGCGGGAAGCGCGCTGAGCGGCCAAAGGCGAGGCCGAGCAGATAAAGCCCCCACAGGATGGTGACGATGTCGACGGCAAGCCCGCCATAGATGAGATAGAAGATCCTGTCCGGCAGGCCGGAGTCGTCGACCAGACGCCAGGCCGAGATCAGGCCGTAGACCGACCACGCCATGACGAAGACGAGCCAGCCCGGCGGCACGAAGGACAGGCCGCTGTCCGGCCGCCTGGCTGGCGTCTGTCCATTGCTCGATGTCATGTCCGCACGATGCCTCCCAAGGCCTCTGCGTCACTCGACAGACGACCGGCGGTGAAGTCAAGCGCGGCCGGCCTTGCGGCCTGCCTGTGCACATCATTCGAGCGGCGACGCCTCAAAATCCGGGGCGCCGGCGGCCTCGCGAAACGCTGTGTGGTCGGCAAAGCGAATAGACTGCCGTTATGGCTTGGCATTCGGCGCCGGATCGACTAGATGAGCCCCTCGCCTGTTGCTTCGACGGCAACAGGCGCGGGGAAGGGCGTTCGCTGGTTGGCGGCGCCAATGGCGGAGGTTCCGCGTCGCCCCAAGGGAGGTGCATCTCCCCAACCCGCGCGGCAAAAAACCGGCCGGCGCGACATGCATGGACGGAGAGGTGGCCGAGTGGTTGAAGGCGCACGCCTGGAAAGTGTGTTTACGGGAGACCGTAACGCGGGTTCGAATCCCGCTCTCTCCGCCAGACCTTCCTTAAGGCGTTGATTCCCAAAGAAAACCCTTCTGTTGCAAGGCTTTCGGCCCCAAATTGTGCAACAATGCCTGCTACAAACAGGGTTAGCCAGCACCATGAAATACGTCCATTTTCAGCGCGGCCGGTATGTCGTCCGCGTCCCAGTGCCGCTCGAACTTCGCGGGATCATCGGCAAGCGCGAACTGGTCGCGCCGCTCGAAGCCGACAGGCGATCGCCCGGACAACACAGCCAGAGGGCGGGAGCATTCCCGCCCTTTTGCTTGTCTCACCGTCGACTCTTGAAAGATGGTGCGACCAGCGTCCCATTAGCTTTCGTGTAGCCGCTGACCGGTGTCGTTCTCGGGTTCCCTGTCACTGCGCTTGTGGCACCGTCGCCGCTCGATGCGGCTGCGCTCTGCCCGCTTAGCCTCGGTTGTGCAGGACGCCCCGCTTGGCCTGCCCAATATAACGGCCCATCGATCCGCTCGTTCGTCTTCTCACCGAAGTAAATGATAGACGGCCATTTTTCGTCGGCGTTGGCTGAAGCCAGGCAAAGCGTCGAGAATAGAACAGAGAGTAAAAGAACGGTCCGGCGCATGCATGAAACTCCGCAACGCGAAGCCAGAGAATAACACGCAGCGCGAAGACAACGGGAATACATCGGGCGGTGCGGTTAAGGAAGGCTTGCGCTATAGCGGATCAACCGGCCGGCACGCGCTGGCTACGCCTGCCTGACCGATCGGGAACAATGCATGCATAGGGCGCGGGTCACACCGCGCCCGCTGGTCGCGCACCTTGTTGTTGAAAAGCCCGGCGTGTCGGTGGGGAACCGTCTTGCGTCAGCTCTTCGCCTGTCGGCGCAGCGCGAGATACGCGAGGCTACAGTCGCGCGTGAAGCATGGTCCTGGCGGATGCCGACAAGCATCACACGACATCCGCCAACCGCTCATAGCGCCCAGGAGGGGGCGCGAACGACGGGTGGGCTGGCATCGCGATCAGAGGCCGCTCTCCGCATTTCATATAAAATCTCTGCGCCCGGAACCTCCTGCCCGTCTGCGCGTTTCACGGCGTCCCGTCCGTGGACCAGCCCCGATATCTCTCGCGGCGATGCGATAATCAGGAGCCTGCTTCATGCACGACAAGCTGTTTCATTCACCCGTCGCACTGACCGTCGGTCTCGGTTTCAAGCGCGAGATTGTCTCGCTGGCCGAGATGCACGATTTCCTGACCAACTGGACGACCGCCCGCCGTGGCCCGCTCTATCGCAATGCGGTGAAGGCACGTGATCTCGCCGTTCCCGGCTATGTGACCATCGAGCAGGCGCGCCGGGCGCTGGTCGAATTCGCGCAGGCCGCCGGCATCCTGTGGCCGGACCTCGAACCGTCGGTGGGCGTGCACGCCGTTGCCCGTGGTTATGGCGGCTACGCCGCCTGAGGATTGCTCCCGTCGTGGTGGCATAGCTACACCAGCCACCACAGAAAGCCCGGCTTGGCCCTCCCCAGCCGGGCTTTTGCTTTTTGTATAACCCTTGGGAATGACAGGTGAGTGCCATGCTCCCTTGTCGCCTTGTCATGTCAAGTTCGCCGCACGGCCGGTTTCGTGGCATCACCGAGGAGGCGCCGCATCCGCCCCGGCTGTTGTGGCTGGACACGCTGGTTGATGGCGCCATCCACCGCTAGTGGGTCGTCGCCATGAGCGCCGCTCCAAGACCTCATGATGCGGGAACCGCGCTGGGTCGGTTAGCGCGGCCCTCGCTCGTTCCTTTGAATCTACGCAGCTTCGGCTGCGACGTTCACCGCCGATTCCGCGATCTGCGTCAGCGCTTCGTCGGTGGCCTTCTCTTCCTTCAGCGTCGCTTCGAGAAGCGTTACGGCTTCGTTCAGGCCGAGTTCGCAGGCCCAGGTCCGCAACGTGCCATAGCGCGAGATCTCGTAGTGTTCGACGGCTTGCGCGGCAGCCAGCAGGCCGGCGTCGAGCGCGGGAGATCCCTTGTACTCCTCGATGATCTCGGCGCCTTCCTCGGTAATGCCCATGATGGCGGCGCAGGTCTTGCCGGCCGGCTTCTTGCCGATCACGCCAAAGACCTTCTCCAGTCTTGCGACATGCCCTTCTGTTTCGGTGCGGTGCTTTTCGAAGGCGGCTTTCAGGTCGGCGCTTTGCGCGGCCTTGGCCATTTTCGGCAACGTCGCCAGGATCTTCTTTTCGGCGAAATAGATGTCTTTCAGCGTGTCGTGAAACAGGTCGTCGAGCATTTTCTGCTTTGCCATTGTCGTATCCTTTGGTGAGCCCTCAGGTCGACAATCTCGCATCGAAGGTTTTGTTCCGCCCGTTCTGGCAATGAGCGTCGCTGCGCGATTCCGGAATGGCAAAGACCAAACTCCCGTCCAGATGATCAGCCCGGGGATCGCAACGAGCCGACCCGAAAATCTTTATAAAATTCCTATTTCTTTTTGCTCCGCCCCGTCTCGAACCTTTATGGCGATCGGGTCCATATTCCGCCTTGAGAAAACACATCCGGTACCGCTGCCAAACGCAACGGGCCGTCTTCAGGGTATTGCGAACCTTTGCATCAGGGGCGCAAAATACAAAAGCAGAAACAAGGAACAAACACGATGGATATCGTCGTTCTCGGGATCGGAATTTTATTTTTCGCCCTGTCCTTCGCCTACATCAAAGCCTGTGACATTCTTTAACGCGAGGATCGAAAAATGCTTGTCGACTATATCCTCGGTGGCGGCGTGACGCTGTTCCTGCTCGTCTACCTGACATACGCCCTCGTTCGCCCAGAACGCTTCTGACAGCAATTGGCGCAAGGCACGGAAAGTTACTTCAATGACTCTCAACGGATGGCTACAGATCCTCCTCTACTGCGGGATCGTCGTTTTGCTGGTGAAGCCGCTCGGCGGCTACATGTACTGCGTCTTCAACGGGGACCGCACATTTCTCTCGCCGATTCTTGGACCTGTCGAACGGGGTCTTTATCGCATTTCGGGTACCAGCGAGCGAGAAGAGCAGCACTGGACCACTTACGCGGCAGGCATCATATTCTTCAGCGTTGCCAGCTTCCTGGCGCTTTATGTCCTGCAGCGGCTGCAAGGTGTCCTGCCTTACAATCCGGCCGGCATGGCCGCCGTCGAGCCCAATCTCGCGTTCAACACAGCCGTCAGCTTCCCGACCAACACCAACTGGCAGAACTATAGCGGCGAAAGCACGATGTCCTATCTCGTGCAGATGGCCGGCCTCACGGTGCAGAACTTCATGTCGGCGGCGGTCGGCATCGCCATAGCGGTCGCGCTGATCCGCGGCTTTGCCCGCGCCTCGGTCAAGTCGATCGGCAATTTCTGGGTCGATATGACCCGCTGCACGCTCTACATCCTTCTGCCGCTCTGCATCGTGCTGACGCTGGTCTATGTCTGGCTCGGCATGCCGCAGACGCTCGGCCCGTATGTCGACGCCACCACGCTCGAAGGTGGCAAGCAAACCATCGCCCTTGGTCCCGTCGCGTCGCAGATTGCCATCAAGATGCTCGGCACCAATGGCGGCGGTTTCTTCAACGCCAATGCGGCGCATCCTTTCGAAAATCCCGACGCGATCTCCAACTTCATCCAGATGTTGACGATCTTCGCCCTCGGCGCGTCGCTGACCAACGTTTTCGGCCGCATGGTCGGCAACCAGCGCCAGGGCTGGGCGATCCTGGCCGCCATGGGCGTGCTGTTCATCGCCGGCGTCGCCATCTGCTACTGGGCGGAAGCCGCAGGCAACCCGCTCGTCCATGCGCTCGGCATCGATGGTGGCAACATGGAAGGCAAGGAGAGCCGCTTCGGCATCGCCATGTCGGCACTGTTCGCGGTGATCACCACGGCCGCATCCTGCGGCGCCGTCAATGCCATGCATGGCTCCTTCACGGCGCTCGGTGGCATGATCCCGATGATCAACATGGAGCTCGGCGAGGTCATCGTCGGCGGCGTCGGCGCCGGTTTCTACGGCATCCTGATGTTCATCGTCGTCGCCGTCTTCGTTGCCGGCCTGATGGTCGGGCGTACGCCGGAATATCTCGGCAAGAAGATCGAGGCCAAGGAGGTCAAGATGGCGATGCTCGCTATCCTCTGCCTGCCGCTGGCGATGCTGACATTCACGGCAATAGCGGTCGTGCTGCCCAGCGGTGTCGCCGCCATGGGCAATGGCGGGCCGCACGGCTTCTCCGAGGTTCTCTACGCTTACACTTCGGCTGCGGCGAACAACGGCTCGGCCTTTGCCGGCCTCAGCGCCAACACGCCCTGGTACAACATCACGCTCGGCATCACCATGCTGATGGGCCGCTTCCTGGTCATCATCCCGGCGCTGGCCATCGCCGGCTCGCTGGTGGCCAAGAAGACCGTCCCGGCCTCGGCGGGCACCTTCCCGACCGACGGTCCGCTGTTCGTCGGCCTGCTGGTCGGCACCATCCTGATCGTCGTCGGCCTGACCTTCTTCCCGGCGCTGGCGATCGGACCGATCGTCGAACAACTGGCGATGACCCATGGGCAGACATTCTGATACCGCCATGTCCTGGTTCAACATCATGCGTCGCAAATCTCGGCCCCGAACCGACAGTAAGGGGGAGGCAACTCCTCCCCCTTTCCCGACCATATCCACATTCCTGGGCATTGCGGCAATCATGATTGTGATCTGGCTGCTGGTCTACGGGCCACCCTTTTCGGCATCCGATCGATCGGTGCCATCCAACAACACCGATACTGGAGCCATCAAATGAGCCAGTCCAAATCCGCTGTCATCATGGATGCCAGCATCTTGTGGCCCGCCATCGGCGGGGCCTTCAAGAAATTGAACCCGCGCACACTGATCAGGAATCCGGTGATGTTCGTCGTCGCCGTCGTCTCGGCGCTGACGACCGTCCTGTTCGTCAGGGATCTGATCACCGGCGGCGGCGATTTCAGCTTCACGCTGCAGATCATCATCTGGCTGTGGTTCACCGTGCTGTTCGCCAACTTCGCCGAAGCCGTCGCCGAAGGCCGCGGCAAGGCGCAGGCCGACTCGTTGCGCAAGGCGCGCACCGAGACCCAGGCCAAGCTTTTGACCGGCGAAGATCGCACGAAATACAAACTGGTGCCCGGCACCAGCCTCAAGGTCGGCGATGCCGTGCTGGTCGAGGCCGGTGACATCATCCCGTCGGACGGCGAGGTGGTCGAAGGCGTTGCCTCGGTCAACGAGGCGGCAATAACGGGCGAATCCGCGCCGGTCATCCGCGAATCCGGTGGCGATCGTTCGGCGGTCACCGGCGGCACGCAGGTGCTGTCCGACTGGATCCGCGTGCGCATCACCGCGGCATCGGGCCATACCTTCCTCGACCGCATGATCTCGCTGGTCGAAGGCGCCGAGCGCCAAAAGACGCCCAACGAGATCGCGCTCAACATCCTGCTCGTCGGCATGACGCTGATCTTCGTGCTGGCCACCGCGACGATCCCGAGCTTTGCCTCCTATTCGGGCGGCTATATCCCGGTGACGGTTCTGGTTGCCCTGTTCGTGACGCTGATCCCGACGACGATCGGCGCGCTGCTTTCGGCCATCGGCATCGCCGGCATGGACCGCCTGGTGCGCTTCAACGTGCTGGCCATGTCCGGCCGCGCCGTCGAAGCCGCCGGCGACGTCGACACGCTGCTGCTCGACAAGACCGGCACCATCACGCTCGGCAATCGCCAGGCGACGCAGTTTCGCCCGGTCAAGGGCGTCACCGAGCAGGAACTGGCCGACGCCGCCCAGCTCGCCTCGCTCGCCGACGAAACCCCGGAAGGCCGCTCGATCGTGGTGTTGGCCAAGGAAAAATACGCCATCCGCGCTCGCGACATGGCGACATTGCACGCCACTTTCGTGCCCTTCACCGCGCAAACCCGCATGAGCGGCGTCGACATCGATGGTTCGTCGGTCCGCAAGGGCGCCGTCGATTCGGTTCTCGCCCATGTCAACCAGTCGACATCAGCCTCTCATGGCGCGCGCCCAAGCAGCGAATCCATCCGTGACCTCCAGGCCATCGCCGACGAGATCGCCAAGTCCGGCGGCACGCCGCTGGCGGTCGAACGCGACGGGCGTCTGCTCGGCGTCATCCACCTCAAGGACATCGTCAAGGGCGGTATCAGCGAACGCTTCACCGAACTGCGCCGCATGGGCATCCGCACGGTGATGATCACCGGCGACAATCCGATGACGGCGGCTGCGATCGCGGCGGAAGCCGGCGTCGACGACTTCCTCGCCCAGGCCACGCCCGAGGACAAGCTGAAGCTGATCCGCGACGAACAGGCCAAGGGCAAACTGGTCGCCATGTGCGGCGACGGCACCAACGACGCGCCGGCCCTTGCCCAGGCCGATGTCGGCGTCGCCATGAACACCGGCACGGTCGCCGCGCGCGAGGCCGGCAACATGATCGATCTCGACAGCGATCCGACCAAGCTGATCGAGATCGTCGAGATCGGCAAGGCGCTGCTGATGACGCGCGGTTCGCTGACGACCTTCTCGATCGCCAACGACGTCGCCAAGTACTTCGCCATCATCCCGGCGATGTTCGCCGTCTTCTACGTCGCGCCGGGACAGACGACCGGCCCGTTGCAGGCGCTCAACATCATGCATCTGGCGACGCCGCAAAGCGCCATCCTGTCGGCCATCATCTTCAACGCGCTGATCATCATCGCGCTGATCCCGCTGTCGCTGAAAGGCGTCAAATATCGTGCCATCGGCGCCGGCGCGCTGCTCAGCCGCAATCTGCTCGTCTACGGCCTCGGCGGCATCATCGTCCCCTTCGTCGGCATCAAGGCGATCGACATGATCGTCACCGCCCTCGGGCTCGCTTAACTCTTTGTTTTAACGCAATTCCGGACGGAAAACCGTTTCACACTTTTCCTGGAATTGCTCTGAGGAATACGTCCATGCTCACCCAGATAAGACCCGCGATCATCATGATCGTCTTCTTCACGGTGCTGACCGGCCTGATCTATCCGATCGGCATGACCGGCATCGCCCAGGCGCTGTTCCCGCGTCAGGCCAATGGCAGCCTGATCGAGAAGGACGGCAAGGTCATCGGCTCCGAACTGATCGGCCAGGGCTTTGCCAGCGACAAATATTTCCATGGTCGGCCTTCGGCGGCCGGCAACAACGGCTACGATGCAACCGCCTCCGGGGGTACCAATCTCGGCCCGACCAACCCCAAGCTGATCGACCGCATCAAGGGCGACGCGGAAAAGCTGAAGGCGGAGAATCCGAACCAGCCCGTGCCGATGGACCTGGTGACGACGTCCGGCAGCGGTCTCGATCCGCATATCAGCCCCGAAGCGGCCTACTTCCAGGTCGCCCGCGTGGCCAAGGCCAGGGGCGTCGACGAAGCCAAGGTCAAGGCGCTTGTCGACAGCCAGGTCGAAGGCCGCGAATTGGGCTTCATGGGCGAGCCGGTGGTCAACGTGCTGGCGCTCAACCTTGCGCTGGACGCCGCGAAATAGTGAATGGTGAGGCCCGGGGATCGACAGTGTCCCCGGCGCCATCCATGATCGATCCTGATGCCGGACGACAACCGCAACGAAACCAGACCCTCTCCCGACGCGCTGCTTGATCATGCCGAGCGGGAGGGGCGCGGCCGCCTGAGAATATTCCTGGGTGCGGCACCGGGCGTCGGCAAGACCTACGAGATGCTGATGTCGGGGCGCGCCAGGCTGGCCGACGGCGTGGACGTGGTGATCGGCGTCGTCGAGACGCATGGCCGCAAGGAAACATTGGCCCTGGTCGAGGGTTACGAGGTCATTGCCCGCCGCAAGGTCGACTACAAGGGGCGCATCCTCGACGAGATGGATATCGACGCCATCATTGCCCGGCGCCCGGCGCTGGTCCTCGTCGACGAACTCGCCCACACCAACGCGCCCGGCAGCCGCCATCCCAAGCGCTATCTCGACGTCCAGGAAATCCTGACGCAAGGCATCGACGTCTACACGACGCTCAACATCCAGCATGTCGAAAGCCTGAACGATGTCGTCGCCCAGATCACCAAGGTCAGGGTCCGCGAGACGGTTCCCGATTCCATCATCGACCAGGCCGACGATGTCGAGATCATCGATCTGACCCCCGACGACCTGATCAAGCGGCTCGAGGAAGGCAAGGTCTATTTCCCCAACACCGCCCAACGCGCCATCGAGAACTATTTTTCGCCCGGCAATCTGACGGCGCTCAGGGAACTGGCGTTGCGCCGCACCGCGCAGCGCGTCGACGACCAGTTGCTGATCCATATGCAGGCCCATGCCATTCCCGGACCATGGGCTGCCGGCGAAAGGGTCCTCGTCTGCCTCGACGCGCGCCCGGGAGGATCGGCCCGCGTGCGCTATGCACGCAGGCTGGCCGACCGGCTCCGTGCGCCGTGGACGGCGCTGCATGTCGACAGCACTCGTTCGGCCAGCATGCCCGAGGAGGACAAGGACCGGCTTGCAACGAACCTGCGCCTCGCCCAACAGCTTGGTGCCGAGGTGACGACCATTCCCGGTCAGAACGTGGCACAGGACATCGTGCGTTATGCGACGGCGAACAATTTCACCCATATCGTGGTCGGCAGGCCGACGCGGTCGCGCTGGCGCGAACTGATCGAAGGCTCGCTCACCTATGATCTCATCCGCAATGCCGGCGACATCAGCGTCCATGTCATTTCGGGAAACGAACGCAACACCGAGGCGACGTCGAGGAGCGTCAGGGCGGCTGACGAGCAGTGGCAGTTCCAGATCTGGCCCTATCTCAAGGCCACCGCCTATGTGATGGGCTCGCTCGCCTTCGCCGCGCTTCTCGACCAGTTTCTCGACGTTCGCAATCTCGCGATCATCTTTCTCATCGCGGTGCTGGCATCGGCGGTGACCGGCGGGCTGTGGCCGGCCCTGTACGCCTGTCTCGTCAGTGCCCTTGCCTTCAACTTTTTTTTCCTGGAGCCGCGCTACACGCTGACGATCCGGGATCCGGAGAGCATTGTCGCGCTCGGCGTTTTCCTGGTGGTCGCCGTCATTGCCAGCAATCTGACGGCGCGCGTGCAACGCCAGGCGGTCGCCGCCCGCTCGCGGGCGCGGGCCACCGAGGACATCTACCTCTTTTCCAAGAAGCTCGCCGGTGCCGGCACGCTCGACGACGTTCTCTGGGCCACCGCCTTCCAGATCGCCTCCATGCTGAAGCTGCGGGTGGTGCTGCTGCTGCCGGAAGACGGAACGATCACCGTCAAGGCCGGCTATCCGCCCGACGACACGCTGGCCGAGGCCGACATCGCCGCCGCCCGCTGGGCCTGGGAGCACAACCGCGCCGCGGGACGCGGCGCAGACACGCTTCCCGGCGCCAAGCGCCTCTATCTTCCCTTGCGGACCGGGCGCACGGCCATCGGCGTCGTCGGCCTCGACAACGACAAGCAGGGCCCGTTGCTGACGCCCGAGCAACAGCGCCTGCTCGACGCGCTGGCCGACCAGGCGGCGGTCGCCATCGAGCGTATCCAGCTCGTCGCCGACGTTGACCGGGCCAAGCTCGCTGCCGAGGCGGACAGGCTGCGCTCGGCGCTGCTCACCTCCATCTCGCATGACCTGAAGACGCCGCTCGCCGCCATCATGGGCGCGGCCGGCACGCTGAGGGAGTTCGCGCCGGCACTTCCCGAACAGGATCGGGCGGAGCTTTTGACGACCGTGCTCGACGAATCCGAGCGGTTGAACCGCTTCATCGCCAATCTGCTCGACATGACCAAGATCGAGTCCGGCGCGATGGAACCGAATTACGCTTTCCACTATGTCGGCGACATCGTCGGCTCCGCCCTGCAGAGAGCCAGGAAAATCATCGCCGAACACAAGACCGACATCGACATCCCCTCGGATCTGCCGATGTTGAAAGTCGATCCCGTCCTGTTCGAGCAGGCGCTGTTCAATCTTCTCGACAATGCGGCGAAATACGCCCCGCCCGGCTCGACGATCCGCGTGCAGGGCTGGACCGACAATGGGTCTGTCATCCTGCAGGTCATGGATGAAGGACCGGGCATTCCTCCCGGCGATCTGGAACGGATTTTCGATACTTTCTACCGGGTGCGCAAGCGCGACCAGGTTCGTGCCGGCACCGGGCTCGGCCTGTCGATCTGTCGTGGCTTCATCGAGGCGATGGGGGGCACGATCACGGCGGCAAACCGAACCGACCGCTCGGGCGCGGTTTTCACCATCAAGATGCCGAAGCCGGCGAACCCGCCCAATCTCGACGACTCGACTACGGACGATGTGGGTGACTTGGCATGACAAACTCGAACGTCAGGATATTGGTTGTCGATGACGAGCCGCCGATCCGCAAGCTGCTGCGCGTCGGCCTCGGCAGCCAGGGCTATGCGATCAGCGAGGCGCCGAACGCCAGGGTCGCGATCGAACTGATGGAGGCGGACAAGCCGGACCTCGTGCTGCTCGACCTTGGCCTGCCCGGCATGAGCGGCCATGAGCTGTTGCGCAAATGGCGCGACGACGGGCTCGACATTCCGGTGGTCATCCTTTCCAGCCGCACCGACGAGGCCGGCATCGTCCAGGCTCTGGAACTCGGCGCCGACGACTATGTCACCAAACCCTTCGGCATGAACGAACTGGTCGCGCGCATCCGTGTGGCGCTGCGCCACAAGTTCCAGCAGCAGGGTGAAAAGCCGGTGTTCCACACCGGCGACCTGTCCGTCGATCTGGTCAAACGCATCGTCAAGGTCGAAGGCAAGGACGTAAAACTTTCGCCGAAGGAATACGACATACTGCGCATCCTGGTGCAGCACGCCGGCAAGGTGCTGACCCACCATTTCCTGTTGAAGCAGGTCTGGGGCGATTCGACCGACGTGCAGTATCTCAGGGTCTATGTCCGCCAGCTCAGGCAGAAGATCGAGAAGACCCCCGACCAGCCGCGCTACATCACCACGGAGACTGGTGTCGGCTATCGTCTGCGAGAGGTCGAGTGAACTGCTGATGCATGTCGCCCAAAAGTGCGCAGCGGTTTTGGCCAAAGCGCGTCGACGCTAGCCGATAGCCTCCTGCGGCTGACCAAGCGGCGTGGATACCCGCAAGGCCGCCAGGCAGCCGACAATGCCGAGCGGCACGAAGGCAAGAAACAGCCACGAGGCGACATTCGCAGCCGCGTCGTGGTTCAATCCCCCCGAAAAACCGCTGGCATTGGCGACGATGCCGGCAAGTGCCGCACCCACGGCATAGCCGATGCGCTGCATGGTCGGCACCGCGGCCGAGGCGATGGTCTGCTCGTTCTCAGGGGCGGAGGCGACGATGACCCGCGTCAGGAAGGGCCAGGCGACGCCGAAGCCACCGCCTTGCAACAAGGCGCAGATCAGGATCAGCGGAATGGAACCCAGCGGTATCGTGTAGGCAAAGCCGGCGATGCCTGCCGCGATCATCACCGCGCCGCCGACGATGATCAGCCGCTCGCGTCGCGGTGGCGCGTTGGCAACCAGGATCGACAGGATCGACCAGGCGATCGATTCGGCGGCGATGATGTAGCCGGTGGTGAGCAGCGGGATGTCGTGCAGGCTGGTCAGCAGCAGCGGCCCGTAGACGCCGAAGGAACAGGTCGCCACCGAAAAGGCGGCGACCATGGTCATGCCGGCGCCGACAGGGGTGCGCCACGAGAACAGCCGCGCCGGAAAAAGCCGTGAACGCGGCTTCAGCGCGTCGATGTAGAAGAACAGCACCAGCCCGACCAGGCCGAGGCCCATCAGCAGCGAGGAGCGCAGCAAGGCGATGTCGACGCCGGCCGAGGCGATCAGCACCACGGCGACGGCGAGGCAGCCAAGTGCTGCGAACGGGAAGGGTGGCGCCTTGCCGTTGCTCGTTTTGGGCCTCGTCGCCTCCGGCGTGTTGAGCACGATGAAACTTGCCAGCGCCATGGCGGTGCCGCCCAGGGTGAAGATGCCGAAGGCCCAGCGCCACGACAAGAGCTCGGTCATGATCGCGCCAAGCAACGGGCCGCTGAAGGCGGCGACGCCCCAGATCGCCGACATGATGCCGAAGAGCTGCGGCCAGATGGCGCGCGAGAACAGCCGCTCGACCGAGACGAAGGCCAGCGACACCAACGCACCGCCGCCAAGCCCCTCGATGAGGCGGCCGGCAAGGAACAATTGCATGGAAGGCGAGGTGGCGCAGATCAGCGCTCCGGCTGCGTAGAGGAGGGCGGCAACCACCATGTTGGTGCGCAGGGGGACATAGCTCACCAGCCGGCCGGCGGCCGCGCCGGCGACGATGGCGCCGAGTTCATAGATAGCCAGCGACCAGCCGACGAGCTGGACGCCGGCCAGTTCGCCGACCATGGCCGGCATCACCGTCGCCACCATCGTTTCATTGGTGGCGTGCAGCAGGATGCCGAGGCTGATGAAGCAGAAACGCGCGAGGTCGCCGCTCGCCCACAATGCGCGCCAGTCGACCCTGTTTGTGCTGATTTCGGTCATTTCCACCCCTGCCTTCCCATATCTCGATGCCTGCGCGTGGCGCCAGAAGCCAGTGTGGGTTTCCGGCAGGACCATGCGTGGGCAGGAGCGTGCATCGCGCGCCGCATCAAGGGCGCTGCTCCAGTCGGGGCAGGCTTGTAAAACCTCAACCGGGATTGAGCTCAAGCGAAATTTTTCGAGATATTCACGGCAGGCGACCGCGTGATCAGTTCTCGGTGCTGCGCAACTGGAACTGGCTGACGCCGATGGCGAGGTTGATGCCGGTCTGCGTCTGCAGGCTGAGCGGCTGCAAGGTGAAGGCCTGCGAGGAGCCGCCGACCAGCAGATTGGCGCCGGCGCCGACGGCGGCCGTCACCTCGGCGCTGGCGCCGACATAGTCGCCGGCCAGCGCGCCCGGCGCATAAATGTTCTTCAGCGGCGACAGCACGATCCACTGCATGACCGTCTGCTTCGTGGTGCCGATGTCGAGGCCGTATTTGTTGACGGCGCCGAAATAGGCTTCCGGCGCAAAGCTCTTGTCGGCGGGGTTGAAGGTGCAGCTCAAATCCTTGCTCGAGCCGAAGATGAAACCGGTGCCGCCGCCGATGGCGCAGTCAAGCGTGCCAAGCTCTATGCCCCGGTCCTGCGCTTGCGCGGCCCCGGCAAGTACGGTCACGATCACGGCAGCGGCGATGGCTGTCTTTGGCATACGGTCCCCCCTCGGCGGTTCATCATTTCACGCAAACGCAGAACCGCTCTGTCTTTTTGTCTTGACGCAATACCCTGAGGGAAAGCGCTACGCGCTTTTCCCGGGAAAACCGTTTCACACTTTTCCTGGAATTGCTCCAAAAATCAAACGGCGCGGAACCATCCTATTAGGTTCCGCGCCGCAGGGTGAGAGGTCGTGGAGCGCATGGCTCCCTGCAATCACTTGAACGAGTGGATCAGCTCGAGCGAGGTCACGGCGACCGCGAGGTTGACCCCGGTTTGTGCCTGTACGCTGAGCGGCTCCAGCATGAAGGCGCTGTTGAAGCCACCGGCCAGCAGATTGGCGCCGCCGCCGGTCACGACGCTCGCCTCCGCGTTGACGCCGTAGTAGCTGCCGGCGAGATCGCCGGCCTCACGGTCGCGTGTTGCCGCCAGCACGGCCCAGACAAGCTGGCCCTGATGCGTTTGGCCGACATCAACGCCGATCTTGGAGATGACGCCGGTATAGTGCTCAGAAGGCCCGTGATGATAGGGGCGGAAGGTGCAGTCGACGCCCTTGTTGGAGGCGATGATGTAGGCGGTGCCGCCATCGATGGTGCAGTCGAGCGTGCCGAGTTGCAGCTTGCCGGCGCTGGCTGGGGCGACGGCGAATGCCGTCGTGGCGAGAGCAGCGGCGCAGACGAGTTTCTTGATCATGGCAGGGTCCTTTCGCAAATTGCCTGGAATAACGGCTTGAGTAGCAGGACCGTTCCACTGAAAACTTGGCGCGAACAAGGCACCGGCCGACCCCTTGCTGCCGGGGTTAACGCGCGGTTGCTGGATTGACGGTTTTGCGGCGCCGCGTGCTCTTTCGGGCACACAAAACGCGGCGCTGCTTTGCCCTGCCGAGATCGATATCAGCTGACGCGAGCGAGGCCATCCTTGGCCGGCTGGTAGGTCGGATCGAGGTGCACGGCTTCGCGGTAGGATTTCGCCGCCTTGGCCTTGTCGCCGCGCCGCTCGTAGATCAGCGCCTGGTTGGCCCAGGCCTCGGCGTTCTTGCCGTCGAGCTTGATCGCCATGTTGAAGTCGGCAAAGGCGTTGTCTTCGTCGTTGGTGGCCAGATAGGAAAGGCCGCGCCCGTTGTAGGGCTCGGCGGCGTCCGGCGCCAGCGAGATGGCGGTCGAGAAATCCTCGATGGCGAACTTGTGCTGGCCCTGGCTCTGATAGATCAGGCCGCGATTGTGGTAGGCGCGGGCGTCGGTGGTGTCGAGCTGGATGGCCTTCTGGAAGTCGTTGAAGGCTTCCTGGGTGCGACCCGCCTTGCGGTAGAGATTGCCGCGGCCGATATAAGCGGCGTCATAATTGCCGTTGATCTGGATAGACCGGTTGTAGTCGTCGAGCGCGGCCGACTGATTGCCCAGGAAGCGCTGGATGAGCGCACGGTTCGAATAGGCCTGGAAGAAATTCGGGTTGAGTTGGATGGCGGTGTTGAAATCCTTGAGCGCCGCCTGGTACTGGCCGCCCCGGCCATAGGCAGAGCCGCGCACATTGTAGCCTTCGGGATCCTGGGGATTGCGCTGGATGACCGCCGACAGCGAGGAGATGTTCTCGCTCGAACCTTGCGCCTTGTCGATGTTGTTGAATTCGCCGGTAGGGCCAGCCGTCTGGCAGCCGGCAAGCGCCAGCCCGGAAAGCAGGGCGGCCGTCAGGGCGAAACCGCGCAATGGGGTTCTGCGCTCCACGCTGATTGCGTTCATGTCTGCCCTGTCCTCACTTAAGCCGCGTCATCAGGTCCGGGTCCCCCCTCCGGGCCGGGTCACAATTGTCGTAAAGCGTTAGAGCGTACCTTGTGCGTCCATGTGGACGCACGCCGCCCTAAACAAAAAGGTGGCGGCGATTCCGCATCGCGCCACCTTGGATATCCTTCGAAAAGGACGAAAAATTGGCGTTAGAACCGCGGCGGGCGCGGAGCACCACCGGGACCGCCAGCGGCGCCAGCAGCAACCGGACGCGGCGTCATCGGCAGCAGACCTTCGCGCTGGGCGCGCTTGCGGGCCAGCTTGCGGGCGCGGCGCACGGCTTCAGCCTTTTCACGGGCGCGCTTCTCGGAAGGCTTCTCGTAATGTCCGCGCATCTTCATTTCGCGGAAAATGCCTTCGCGCTGCATCTTCTTCTTGAGCGCGCGAAGCGCCTGATCAACGTTATTGTCGCGGACGAGTACCTGCACGGGCAATCCTGTCTTTCGGGTTTGATATCAACAGGCAAGCGGCCATAGCCACTAGCCTCCGCGGCGGTTTACACCACGAATTGTGGCGGCTGATAGCAGAATCAGGCCGCGCTGTCCACAGCCGAAATGAAGGGCGGCCGCCAAATCGCCACCCGGTTGCCCGCAAGATTGGGGGCCAACTACGCCGTGGCCAGGTGCAGCCGCTCGAAATCCTCGAAGAACTCGCCATAGTCGCAGGTGATCTCCTCACCGGCGGCTATGTCGCGGGTCGCGGTTGCCCCGCCATACTGTGAAAAATCCGTGTTTGGATTTCCGGAATGGTTCATGAAGCGGCCATTGTCGACTTCATAGACCATGAAACCCGGCCGATCCGGGCTCGGATAGGCATAACGGTCGAGCAACTCCTTCAAAGGCAGGGGTGCCGCTTCGTATTTGTCCATGGGAATCAGCCGGTCGAAATCAGGGTCGAGCCGCCAGATCGAGGCACCTTTCCTGATCGGCTCGGCGGCGAACATGCCGACGCCCTCGATTGCACTCGCGGCCACGTAGGTTCTGATCAGCATCATGGTTCCAGGACCTGTTTCTCGACAGGAAACGGCATCGCCAAATCGCGCAGAAAAAGCAAGACCGGCGGCCTGCGTCACAGCGACGGACAGGCCTGTTCGCTGCAAAAATCCTTCACGTCCGGTTGATCGAGACGCCGCCATCGGCAAACAGCGCGGTTCCAGTCGTAAAGCTCGAGGCATCGGAGGCGAGGTAGAGCGCTGAGCGGGCGATCTCCTCCGGCTGCGCCATGCGCTTCAACGCATGGATGCCTTCGACGAAGGCGCGAGCCTCCGGTGTCGTCGTGGTCGCACCTGGCGTGTCGGTGCCGCCGGGCAACAGCGCGTTGACGCGCAGGCCGTGTGGTCCGTATTCGGCGGCCAGAACCTGCGTCAACCCTATCAGGCCGGCCTTGCCTGCCGCATAGGCAGCCATGCCGGGCATGCCAGCGGTTCGGCCGACAAAGCTTGAGGTGAAGATCAGGGAGCCGCCGCCGCGCTCCAACATGGCCGGTATCTGATATTTTGCACCGAGAAAAGCGCTCGTCAGATTGATGTCCATCGTCTCGAGCCAGGTCGCCGGCATCATGTCAGGAAGCGGACCCATCCGGCCGACGGCGCCGGCATTGTTGAAGGCGATGTCGAGGCCGCCGAATTTTTTGACCGCCAGATCGACAAGGGCCTTTGCGTAGGCTTCGTCGCGGACATCTCCGGCGAGCGCGACCGCCGTTCCGTCGGCATCCTCGATCTCGGCGACAAGCGCATCAAGTTCGGTCTGGCGTCGCGCGGCGACAACAAGCTTGGCGCTTTCCCCGGCGAAGAGCTTTGCGGTGGCGCGGCCGATGCCAGAACTGGCGCCGGTGACGATGGCGATCTTGTTGGCGCGTGCGAGCATGGGGGGTTGTCCTTCTGTCGGTCCTGTCTGGCCGACTGGTGCCGGCAACGAGGCCCGTTGATCGCAGGCCACGCCTTCTGGCGACACCCGATACCTGCGCAGTTGGTTCTTGCTGGCGATGGCTGGAAGCGAGCCGCTCATCACTTGCGAAGAGGCCAGGCCGGTTGGACGAACTATTGCCGCAACAACCATACCAGGCGGTCGAGCGAAAATGCGTAGCTGATGACGATGAGCAGAGTGATGACGATGCCTGTGGTTGTGTGGCCGATCAGATAGAACCCAGCCGCACCACCGAACAGGATCGTCAGTTCCAGCACCAGCCGCACCGCGCCTGGCACCGGCACCGGGGCACGGCCCGATCGGCTCGGATCGTTGAGCACTGCGAAGGTTCCCCACAAGGCAGCCGCAATGAGTGGCAAGGCCAGAGCCAGGATCCAGTGCCACCATCCGTCGGAGAGGCTCCAGCCGGCCAGTCCGAGGCCAAGCAGGGCGGCAAGCTCCAGCAGGAAGCGCAACGTCAGATTCCACCAGGCCCATATTCGTCCTCAAGAGTCTCGCGACAAGCAGTGTGACCGAACGCAGCCATGGCGGCCAGATCGCCTGCGTCTTTTTCGGCGCGGCGCAAAACGGCAAGCGCCGTCGCAAACAGCGCAAGGGTGGAAGCTGCGTTTCGCTAGTGATACACCTCGCGCGCCGAGGCTTGATGAACACTTGGCTGCCATTTGCGAGGCTGGGACGTTGAAGAAATATTCGGTATTCGCCATCGCCCGCGAGGCCATGCGCGGCCACAAGGGCTGGGAGGAACAATGGTCCTCGCCTGAGCCCAGGAAGGAATACGACGTTATCATCGTCGGCGCCGGCGGCCATGGCCTGGCCACCGCCTACTACCTCGCCACGGTGCATGGCATCACCAATGTCGCGGTGCTGGAAAAGGGCTGGCTCGGCGGCGGCAACACCGGCCGCAACACCACCATCATCCGCTCCAACTATCTCTATGACGAGAGCGCCGGCATCTACGACCATGCGCTGAAGCTGTGGGACGGGCTGAGCCAGGAGCTCAACTACAACGTCATGTATTCGGCGCGCGGCGTCATGATGCTGGCCCACAATGTGCACGACGTGCAGGTGCTGAAGCGCCACGTCCACGCCAACCGGCTGAACGGCATCGACAATGAATGGCTGACGCCGGAGCAGGCGAAGGAATTCTGCCCGCCGCTCAACACTTCCAGGGATGCGCGCTATCCGGTGGTGGGTGCGGCGCTGCAGCGGCGCGGCGGCACGGCGCGCCACGATGCGGTCGCCTGGGGCTATGCGCGCGGCGCCTCGGCGCGCGGCGTCCACATCATCCAGAACTGCGAGGTCACCGGCGTCAAGCGCGCGGCCAATGGCGCGGTCATGGGCGTCGACACGACGCGCGGCTTCATCGGCGCGAAAAAGGTCGGTGTCGTCGCCGCCGGCCATTCCTCGGTCATCATGAACATGGCCGGCGTGCGCATGCCGCTGGAAAGCTATCCGCTGCAGGCGCTGGTGTCGGAGCCGGTCAAGCCGGTGGTGCCTTGCGTGGTGATGTCGAACACCGTGCATGCCTATATCTCGCAATCCGACAAGGGCGAGCTGGTGATCGGCGCCGGCACCGACCAGTATGTCTCCTAT
This sequence comes from Mesorhizobium sp. AR07, assembly GCF_024746815.1. Lineage (GTDB taxonomy): Bacteria > Pseudomonadota > Alphaproteobacteria > Rhizobiales > Rhizobiaceae > Mesorhizobium. The sequence continues at coordinate 3,087,647 of NZ_CP080525.1, read as the reverse complement.
TCGCAGACCGGCGGCCTGCACATCCTGCAACATACGCTCGACGCCATCTGCGAGATGTTCCCGATCTTCACGCGCATGAAGATGCTGCGCTCCTGGGGCGGCATCGTCGATGTCACGCCGGATCGCTCGCCGATCCTGGCCAAGACGCCGGTGCCCGGCCTCTACGTCAATTGCGGCTGGGGCACGGGCGGCTTCAAGGCGACGCCGGGCTCGGGTCATGTCTTTGCCCACACCATCGCCAGGGACGATCCGCATCCGATCAACGCGCCCTTCACCATCGAGCGCTTCCGCACCGGCCGCCTCATCGACGAGGCGGCGGCGGCGGCGGTGGCGCACTGATGATGGCGCAGATGGCTGTCGCCATGCCGCTGATGCTGGCGGGGGAACAGGGCATGTTCCATTTTCCGTCGGCGGACGAATTCCGCACGCAACCGATCAGCCGTGCCGGGAACGAGGCCGGATGGCCGTTTTCCGTCGACGACGGCATCCTGGCCTGCGTGTGGAGCGGCGGTCAGAAGGTGGTCATGTTCCTGGAGAACAGGCCTTCCGATCTTGGCGAGGATGACACATTCGAGCCACGCCGCGTCATCGTCACGACCGATCCGATGCAGCTCACCATCGGCAACATGGCGTATCGCGACCTGTTTCGCCCGACCGAAAGCGTGGCGGAGCGCATCCGGCTCGTCGCGCCCTTTGCGGCGATGGGCCAAAGGCTTTGCGACCAACCCGCCGGCGCTCACGTCGGCCACGGCGAATTGTAGGAACGAAGACGATGCTTCTCATCCGCTGCCCCTATTGCGAGGAAGAGCGTCCCGAGCTCGAGTTCCGCAACGCCGGCGAGGCGCATATCGCGCGTTCGGCCAACATATCAGGCGAGAGCGACGACGATTTCGAAAAGTTCTTCTTCATCCGCTCCAATCCCAAGGGCATCATTTATGAGCGCTGGCGGCACATGCATGGCTGCGCGCGTTTCTTCAATGCGGTGCGCGACACCGTCACCGACAAGTTCGTCATGACCTACAAGGCCGGCGAGCCGAAACCATCGAAGCTGCCCAATATCTCCAACGGAGTGGTTGCCAAATGAGCGGCGGGTTCCGCATTCCCGGCGCCGGCCGCCTCAAGCAGGCAAAGACCGCGCGGTTCAGCTTCGATGGCCAGTCCTATTCCGGCATCGAGGGCGATACGCTGGCATCGGCGCTGCTTGCCAATGGCGTCCATCTGGTCGGTCGTTCGTTCAAGTACCACCGTCCGCGCGGCATCCTGTCGGCGGGCGCGGAAGAGCCCAACGCACTGGTCGAGGTCAAGCGCGACGCGGCGCGCAGGACGCCGAATGTGCGGGCAACCGTGCAGGAACTTTATGACGGGCTTGCCGCGCAGTCGCAGAACCGCTGGCCGTCGCTGTCCTTCGACGTCGGCGCGGTCAACGACATCGCGTCGCCGATGTTTTCCGCCGGCTTCTACTACAAGACGTTCATGTGGCCGAAGGCGGCCTGGAAGAGCCTGTACGAACCGAAGATCCGTGCCGCGGCCGGGCTTGGCGTTTCCCCCGACCAGCCGGATCCCGACCATTATTCGTCGCGCTATGCGCATTGCGACGTGCTGGTGCTGGGCGGCGGCGCGGCCGGCATCGCGGCGGCACTTGCCGCGGCCGAGGCTGGCGTGCGCGTCATCCTGGCCGACGAGCAGGCCGAGTTCGGCGGCAGCCTGCGCTTCGAGACTGGCGCCAGGATCGACGGCCAGGACGGTTTTGCCTGGTCGCAGGCGGCGATTGCCAGGCTCCAGGCCATGGACAATGTCCGTGTGCTCTCGCGCACCACTGCCTTTGGTTACTACGCGCAGAATTTCATCGGGCTGGTCGAGCGGGTCAGCGATCATCTGAAGGCTCCCGGTCATGATCTGCCGCGCGAGCGGCTGTGGCAGGTGAGAGCCAAGCGCGTGGTGCTGGCCTCCGGCGCCATCGAGCGCCACATGGTGTTCGCCGACAATGACCGGCCGGGCATCATGTTGGCGGGTGCGGCGCGCACCTATCTCAACCATTATGGTGTGGCGGTCGGCAAAAATGTCGGCGTCTACACCGCCAATGATTCGGCTTACGCGGCGGCGATCGACCTGAAGAAGGCCGGCGTCAACGTGGCGGCGATCGTCGACCTGCGCGACAACCCGACCGGGCCGGTGATCGACGAGGCGAGGGCACTCGGCATCGAGGTCAATTTCGGCCGCGCGGTGATCCGCGCCGGCGGCAAGCTCAGGGTGTCGTCGATGACCGTGCAGCCGAAGAACGGCGGCGGCGAACGCACCATCCCGGTCGATGCGATCCTGATGTCGGCCGGCTGGACGCCGTCTGTGCATCTGTTCTCGCAGTCGCGCGGCAAGGTCGCCTTCAACGACGAGACCAAGCGCTTCGTGCCGGGCACCTATGCCCAGGATTGCGTCTCGGTCGGCGCCTGCAACGGCACCGACGGGCTGTCGGCGACGTTAGACGAAGCCTATGCGGCGGGCGCCAAGGCAGCCAAGGATGCCGGCGCCAAAACCGCCAAGGGCAACAAGCCCAAGGTCGACGCCTCGGAGAGCTGGTCGCGTGGCATGCTGGGTGCTGCCCCCGGCGCGGGGCCGGATACGACGGTGAAAGCCTTTGTCGATTTCCAGAACGACGTCACCGCTAAGGATATCCGTCAGGCGGTGCATGAGGGCATGCGCTCGATCGAGCACGTCAAGCGCTTCACCACCAACGGCATGGCGACCGACCAGGGCAAGACCTCCAACATGCACGGCCTGGCGATTGCCGCCGAGACGCTGGGCAAGCCGATCCCGGAAGTCGGCCTGACCACGTTCCGGGCGCCCTATACGCCGGTGACCTTCGGCGCGATCGTCAGCCATGCGCGCGGGCCGCTGTTCGACCCGACCCGCAAAACGGCGATCCATCCGTGGGCCGAGGCGCAAGGTGCCGTGTTCGAGGATGTCGGACAGTGGAAGCGCGCCTGGTATTTTCCCAAGGCGGGCGAGGACATGCATGCCGCGGTCGACCGCGAATGCGTCGCGGTGCGCAAGACGGCCGGCCTGTTCGATGCCTCGACGCTCGGCAAGATCGAGGTCGTCGGGCCGGACGCGGCGAAATTCATGGAACTGCTCTACACCAATCCGTGGGAGAAGCTGGAGCCCGGCCGCTGCCGCTACGGCATCATGCTGCGCGAGGACGGTTTCATCTATGATGACGGCGTCGTCGGCAGGCTGGCGCCCGACCGCTTCCACGTGACGACGACGACCGGCGGCGCGCCGCGCGTCATGAACCACATGGAGGATTATCTCCAGACCGAGTTCCCGCACCTCAACGTCTGGCTGACCTCGATCACCGAGCAATGGGCTGTCATCGCCGTGCAGGGGCCGAAGTCCCGCGACATCATCGCGCCGCTGGTCGAAGGCATCGATATGTCCGACGAGGCGCTGCCGCATATGTCGGTGCGCGAAGGCAAGATCTGCGGTGTGCCGACCCGGCTGTTCCGCATGTCGTTCACCGGCGAGCGCGGCTTCGAGGTCAATGTCCCGGCCGACCATGGCCAGGCCGTCTGGGAGGCGCTTTGGGCCGAAGGCCAGAAGCATGGTGCTGCCGCCTACGGCACCGAGGCCATGCACGTGCTGCGCGCCGAAAAGGGCTACATCATCGTCGGCCAGGACACGGACGGCACGGTGACGCCGAACGATGCCGGTCTCGACTGGGCGGTCGGCAAGAAGAAGACCGACTTCGTTGGTATCAGAGGCATGATGCGGCCGGATCTGGTCGCCAAGGGCCGCAAGCAGCTGGTCGGCCTCAAGACCAAGGACCCGAAGGTGGTGCTGGAAGAAGGTGCGCAGATCGTCGAGGATCCGAAGCAGGCGATCCCGATGAAGATGATCGGCCACGTCACGTCCAGCTACTGGTCTGAAAATTGCGGCCGCTCGATTGCGCTCGCATTGGTCGCCGGCGGCCGTGACCGGATGGGCGACACGCTCTATGTGCCGATGCCGAACGGGGTGATCGAGGTCGAGGTCACCGGCATGGTGTTCTTCGACGAGACGGGAGGGCGCCTCAATGGCTAACGCTGCTGCGAAGAAAACTGCTGTTGCCGCGCCATCGGCCGAGCGCCGCCCGGCGTTGGCCGGACGCACCATTTCGGCAACCAGCGTCAAGGTCGAGGTGATGCCGCCGGCCGAGCGCATCTCGCTGCGTGCGCCGGAGGCTTCGGTCGCCGCACTGTCGAAGGCGCTCGGTGTGACCTTGCCACGGAAGCCGAAGACGTCGGCCTCGAAGGCTGGGCGCACCGCTTTGTGGCTTGGACCCGACGAATGGCTTGTCATCGACGAGGCCGGCAACGATCCGCTCGCCGATTGTGCCAAGGTTTCGGCTCTGCATTCGGCAGTCGGCATTTCGCATCGCAACATCGCGATATCCGTTACTGGTGTTGGGGCGGCCGCGACGATCAATGCGGGCTGCCCGCAGGACCTGTCGCTGGAGGCCTTCCCGGTGGGGGCTGCTTCGCGCACGATCCTGGGCAAGACCGAGATCGTGCTGTTGCGCAACGCGTCAGACACCTTCCGGGTCGAATGCTGGCGTTCCTTCTCGGACTATGTCTTTACTTTCCTGTCCGAGGGATCGCGAGACGCAGCGGTCTGAACCCGGAACGTTTTGCAGGGCACGTTCGTTCTGCATCCGCACGCCGAGGGAGAATGCCGATGCCGTCGAATTCCGCGCCGAAGTCGCCGGCCAAAAAGACCCCTGCCGTTCGCTCGCTCGAACATGAGCAACACGAAGCACCGAGTGCCGAAGATGAACTCGAGGAAGGCCTCGAGGATACGTTTCCGGCCAGCGATCCGGTGTCGATAACCGGAACGGCCATCCCTGGTGCACCGGCCAAGCCGGGCAGGGCCAAGACCGTGCCGGGGCGCAAGAAGCGCAAGACTTAATTTCCATCGGGCCAGGCTGGATCGGACTTCTCAATCCCATTGGACATGCTATTTAAAGCGCTTTGGGAGAGAAAAAATGCCGACAAAAGCCGTCGTTTGGGGCGAGAACGTCCACGAGCAGACCAATGCCGCCGTGCGCGACCTTTATCCCAAGGGCATGCATGGCACCATTGCCGCGGCCCTCAACCAGGACAAGGGCATCGAGGCGACCACCGCCACCTTGCAGGAGCCGGAGCACGGCTTGAGCGAAGAGCGTCTGGCCGCAACCGATGTCCTGCTGTGGTGGGGCCACAGGTCGCATGGCGAGGTCAAGGACGAGATCGTCGAGCGGGTGCAGAAGCGGGTGTGGGAAGGCATGGGGCTGATCGTGCTCCACTCCGGCCACTACTCGAAGATTTTCAAGCGGCTGATGGGCACGCCCTGTTCGTTGAAATGGCGCGAGGCGGGCGAGCGCGAGCGCGTCTGGGCGATCAACCGCAGCCACCCGATCGCGCAAGGCATCGGCGAGTGCCTGGAGATCGGCGAGACGGAAATGTATGGCGAGCCGTTCGCGGTGCCGGAGCCGCTCGAGACGGTGTTCGTCTCCTGGTACGAGGGCGGCGAGGTGTTCCGTTCCGGACTGACCTATCAGCGCGGCGCCGGCAGGATCTTCTACTTCTCGCCCGGCCACGAGACCTATCCGATCTATCACAATGAAGGCGTGCAGCAGGTGCTGCGCAATGCCGTGCACTGGGCGCACAATCCGGCGCCGGCCTGGTCCGGCATCACCAATGCGCCGAACGTGCCGACGGATGCGGCCAAGGAAAAGATCGTCCAGAAAGGGCTGCGCCTGCACGCCGACGGCGATGAGGGCCTGCGTTGATGGGGCCTGAGTTGATGGGGGCTGAGCTGATGGATCCCAAGCCGACGCATCGGCTGCTGCTGCTCGGCACCGGCGGCATTGCCGGGCATCATGTCGAGGAGTTCGCCAAGCTCCCCGGCTGCCGCATCGTCGCTTGCGTCGATCAGGTGCCCGGCCGCGCGGCGGCGTTCGCCGCCGCCAATTCAATCGGCGATTTCTTCGAGAGCCTGGAAGCGGCGATCGCCTGGGGGGAGTTCGACGCCGCCATCAACGCGACGCCGGACGGTGCGCACAAGGCAACGACGCTGGCGCTGCTTGCCGCCGGCAAGCACGTCTTCTGTGAAAAACCGCTGGCGCCGAACCACGCCGATGCGCTTGATATGACCGAAGCCGCCGAGGCGGCCGGGGTCGTTAACATGGTCAACCTGACCTATCGCAACTCACCGGCGATCCAGGAAGCGCGGCGCATGGTGCAGGCCGGCGAGATCGGCGAATTGCGCCATGTCGAGGCGAGCTACCGGCAAAGCTGGCTGGTCAGCAAATCATGGGGCGACTGGCGGGTCGAGGACAAATGGCTGTGGCGCTTGTCGAGCCGGCACGGCTCGACCGGCGTGCTCGGCGATGTCGGCATTCACATCCTGGATTTCGCCACCTATGGCGCGGCTCAGGATATCGTCAGCCTGCACGCCGATCTGGTGACGTTTCCGAAGGCCGAGGGCGAGCGTATGGGCGACTATGTTCTTGATGCCAACGACAGCGTGGCGATGACGGCGCGGCTCGGCTCCGGCGCGCTCGCCACGATCGTGGCAAGCCGCTACATGACCGGCCACGCCAACGATCTGTCGCTGGCCATGCACGGCACCAAGGGTGCCATCAAGGTGGAGACCGACGGCAAGACGTCGAACCTCTCCGCCTGCCTGGGCAAGGATGTCGATCTGCAACGCATGCGGACGCTCGTCATGCCGGATGTCAAGCGCAACGCCCGGCGTTTCGCCGATGCGCTGGATGCCGGCCAGAACGGCGACCCGTCCTTCCGGCGCGCCGCCGACATGCAGAAGCTGATCGACGCGGCCTTCGAGAGTTCAGCGGTTCGACGGCCAATCTCAATCGGCTGATGACCTGAGCGTCGTTATGTTCCGCCAGGCCGGCTTTCGAATTGCGCCGGCCCCGGCTTGTGATTTTATCGGCGGATATCAGAATGCGCTCGGCACGATCCACGGATTGATGCTGATGCCGAGGCGTGGGCCTTTGCCGTCAGCCGTGTTTTCCGTGGAGCCCTTCTTCTCGACCGAGCCGGTCGACGCGCAATCGAGCTTCACATGCGTCCTGGTGTCGACGCAGGTCGCGGCGGGTGCCTGCTTGGCCGGCTGGGTGGCGCTGGCGGCGAAGGCCGAGCCCGAAAGCGCCAGCACGGCGGCGAGGGTGAGGAGTGTCTTTTTCATTGTCAGTCTCCGTTTTCGACGGTTGAATTGATTTTGTACATGTACGATACGACGTACATATACGGCCGGAGATCTGGGTGTTCAAGTCAGAAAACGTACATGTACGACAATTTTTATTGAACATCGAAATTCGCGGCATCCTGACACAGCGAGTTCCTTCGGCCCAAAAGTCTTGCCGGTTCGGTGAGTTGACGAATCGCATCACGCGTCACCAACGGTGCAGAATTCTGCTCCGCTGCGCTCTTCGACCACGGTCGCGGCATGGATCCCAGGGTCTCCGCGACGGAGCTTCGCTCCTGCTTCGCCCTGGGATGACGAAGTCGAAAGGCTTCAGCCAATCCCGAATGAGGGTCCGCTGGCAGCGCTAAAGGGTGCCGCACCCAGGTCGTTGCGTCATCACGGTGAGGATCTCATGACACCGCTCAGCAGTTGACCGGTGTCTCGGTCAGCGGCGGCACGTTCTGGGTGCTGAGCGTGGCAAGCGTGAAATCGCACATCCGCTTTACGAAAGCCTGCGGGTCGCCGAAGGGATAGAACGGAAAGGTGATCAGCAGCGAGATCGTGCCGTGGCCCACCGCCCACAGCATGGCGGCGATGGCGCGCGGATCGCCCTGCAGCTTGCCGGCGGCGACGCAGGCCTCGACCCTGCTGATCAGCACCTTCATCGCCGGGTTGCCTTCCTCCATGTCGTCGTAGCTCCTGCCTTCCGGCAGTTTGGTCTTCTCGGTCATGAACACGGTGCGGTATTCGTTGGGATTGCCAAGCCCGAAGGCGGCATATTCCGTCATGACCGCCTGCAATGCCTCGATCGGATCGTCGGACGGATGCTCTTCGATGCGGCGGGCAAGCGTCTCGAACGCATCCTCGGCCAGCGCGAACAAGATGTCCTGCTTGTCGGCGAAGTAGGAGTAGACCGACATCGGTGCGTAGCCGACCCGCTTGGCCAATTTGCGGATGGTCAGGCCTTCATAGCCTTCTTCCTGGACGAGTTTGTGCGCGGCCTCGACCAGCTCGGAGCGCAGTTCGGCCTTTTGTTTCTCGCGGCGTGTCTGGAGGCTCGGCGGCAAGATCTGGTGCCTTCGTTGGGTTGGTGCTGGCTAAATTATATACGCTGTACGAAAACGAACAAGGGCATGACAGGTTCCCAAGCGGCACGCATCAGATCGCGCCAACACCGCCGTCGACGGCCAGCGCATGGCCTGTCATGAAGGAATTGGCTGGGTCGGCGGCAAACAGGATCGCGGTGACGATCTCGTCGACTTCGCCAACGCGCTTCATCGGCACGCCACGCGTCAGCTCGGCAAGCGCCTCGGTTTCCGGTGCACCGGACATCCGAACGAACCCATCCACCATCGCCGTTCTCGTGTGGGCCGGGCAGATGGCGTTCACCCGTACGCCCTTGGTGGCGTATTCGGCCGCCGCCGATTTCGTCAGCCCGACGACGCCATGCTTGGCAGCGGCGTAGACCGCGAGTTTCGGCGCACCGACAAGCCCGGCAACCGAGGCGATGTTGACGATGGCGCCGCCCTTGCCAGTCGCCTTGAACTGTTGCTCCATTCGCGGGATCTGATGCTTCATCGCATAGAAGACGCCGAGCAGATCCACCTCCAGGACGCGGCGCGCCTCGCCCGAGGGGACTTGCGGCAAGCGCACGAAGCTCTGGACGATGCCGGCATTGTTGATGGCAATATCCAGCCGGCCGAATCTTTCGACCGCCAGCCCGACCAGATCCTCGGACAGTTTTTCGTCGGCGATATTGCCGGCCAGGATTGCCGTTTCGGCCTGCAGCGTGCCTGCAAGATCCGCCAAGGCCTTTTCGTCGATGTCCGAAAGCACGAGCCGCGCGCCTTCGGCCGTAAAGCCTTTCGCCGCACCACGGCCAAGCCCGCCGGCAGCACCGGTGATCAGCACGGTTGCTCCCTCAAAGCGACCCATCACGCCTCCTTGTCGATCAGTGCGGCGGCGAGATGCGAAAGCAGCTTCACCGCCTCGCCATAGGTTTTCGCCTTTTCGGGATTGGAGGCGTTGCCGTCCAGCGCCCGCTTGAAGACGCCCTGGCAGATCGCAGCCAGCCGGAAGAAGGAGAAGGCCAGGAAGAAGGTCCAGTTGCCGATGCCGGTGAGCCCGCGCCGCTGGCAATAGGCGGCGATATAGTCCGCTTCGGAGGGCAAGCCGAGCGCACGACGATCGATGCCGCCCAGGCCGCGAAAGCCCGAGGCGTGCGGCAGACGCCATTGCATGCACTGATAGGCGATGTCGGCAAAGGGGTGGCCGAGCGTCGACAATTCCCAGTCGAGCACCGCCAGCACCTTTGGCCGGTCGGGAGCAAAGATCAGATTGTCCAGCCGGTAATCGCCATGCACCAGCGAGACGCGGCCGTCATCGGCCGGCCCATGCGTCTCCAGCCAGGCAATCAGCCGGTCCATGTCGGCGACGGTGCCGGTCTCGGAGGCGCGGTACTGGCTGGTCCAGCGCGCCAGCTGGCGCTCGAAGTAATTGCCCGGCCGGCCGAAATCGCCGAGACCCACGGCCTCGACATCGATCTCGTGCAAAGCCGCGAGCGTGCCGTTCATGGCATCGTAGAGGGCGGCGCGTTCTTCGTTGTCGCGCGCCTCCGGCAGCGCCGGATCCCAGAAGATGCGGCCATCGAGGAAATCCATCACGTAGAACATGCGGCCGATCGGCGAGTCTTCCGTCGACAGATGCAGCATTCCCGGTACCGGCACTGCGGTGCCGGCAAGCGCGCTCATCACGGTGAATTCGCGGTCGACCTGATGCGCCGATTTCAGCAATTGACCGGGCGGCTTGGCGCGCAGCACGTAGCGGCCGCTTTGCGCGGTCAACAGGTAAGTCGGGTTCGATTGGCCCGACTTGAATTTCTCGATTGCAGCAAGCCCGGAAAAGCCCAGTATTTCCGCCTCGAGATAAGGCGCAAGGACTGCCTGGTCGAGAATGTTGGGATCGCTCATGCTGTCTCTGGTTGACGCTCGATCAGGGTCAGTGTCAGCCAGCGCGCGGTCAGCGCCGGCTTCTTCGAACCCTCGATCTCGATCGTCACGTCATGCGCCGTCTGTACCCACCCCGACGGCCTGACCTTGACGTCGGCCAGCACGAAACGGGTGCGGATGCGCGCGCCGGTCTTCACCGGCGCCAGAAACCGTAGCGAATCGAAGCCGTGGTTGACGCCCATCTTGCTGTTTTCCAGCGGCGGCATGGTCTCGAAGGTCATCGCCGACAACAGCGATAGCGACAGGAAGCCATGCGCGATGGTGCCGCCGAACGGCGTCTCGCGCATCGCCCGCTCCGGATCGCAATGGATGAACTGGTGGTCGTCGGTGGCGTCGGCGAATTGGTCGATCATGCGCTGCGTGACCACCCGCCACGGCGACACGCCAACTTCCTTGCCGACACTGGCCAGAAGCACATCGAGACTGATCGGTTCCACGCGGATGTCCTCCAGTTCATCTCCGGCTTCTACGGCCGGAAAATGTCATTCCTTGAACAAGGTCAGCCCATGCTGCACCGACTGCCCGCCGTCGATCGGCAGGATGGCGCCGGTGACATAGCTGCCTGCACGGCTGCACAAATAGAGCGTTGCGCCGGCAATGTCATCCGGCGCGCCGATACGGCCGATCGGAACATGATTGCCGACATGCGCGGCCTGTTCCTGCGTGCCGGTGGCAAATGCCGTCATGCGGCTCTGGAAGGGGCCGGGGGCGAAGGCGTTGACGGTGATCCGGCGGGCGGCGAACTCGAGCGCCAGGGTGCGCGTCAGATGATGAACCGCGGCCTTCGACGCCGCGTAGGAATAGGCGTCGTCGGCCAGTGGCTGCGTGCCCATCACCGAACCCAGATTGATCACCCGGGCCGGATCGACGTCACTGGCGGCGGCATCGAGCAGCGGCAGCAATTCGCGCGTCAGATGGAACATCGCGGTGACATTGACGCCAAACACTTTCGCCCAGGCGGAGTAGGGAAAACTTTCCAGCGGCGCGCCCCAGGAAACGCCGGCATTGTTGATCAGTATGTCCAGCCTGTCGGTCCGCGCCTTGACCTCGGTGACGAGGGCGGCAATGCCGGCCTCGCTTGAGACGTCGCCGGCAAAGCCTTCCGCCCGGCCGGAGGCACCCAGCCCGTTCAACTCGCCGGCGAGCTTGATGCAATCCTCGCCCTTGCGCGAGGCGATCATCACGCTGGCGCCGGCCTTCACCAGCGCCGTTGCCGCCATGCGGCCGATGCCGGTTGCCGCTCCCGTCACCAGCGCCGTCTTGCCGGCCACCGAGAACAGCTCGTCCAGATAGCTCATCACAAACCTCCGCGCCTTGCCTCGGCGTGCGGGCAAAACAGTTCGCGTTGACAAGGCTATCCGAAGTACGGTCATCCTTACCACTGACAAAATGCCTGGCGAGGATGAAGGGTTAGCGACCGATGACGGAGATGAATCTCGGCATGACCGAGCGCCTGAAGCCGATCCACGCGCGCGTCGCGGCCATGGCGCGCGACGAGATCATGCCCCTCGACAAGGAATTCCTTGGCGAAGTGGGCAAGGAAGGCGACCGCTGGGTCTATACCGCGCGGCAAAGCGAGATCCTCGAAGGACTGAAGAAGACCGCACGGGAGCGCGGCCTGTGGAACTTCTGGCTGACCGGCTCGGAACGCGGCTGCGGCCTTTCCACGGTCGAATACGCCTATCTGGCCGAGGAAATGGGCAAGGCGCATCTGGGCGCGGAAACCTTCAACTGCTCGGCGCCCGACACCGGCAACATGGAGGTGCTGGAGCGTTACGGCTCGGCCGACCACAAGAAGGCGTGGCTCGAGCCGCTGCTCGACGGCAAGATCCGCTCGGCCTATCTGATGACCGAGCCGGACGTCGCCTCGTCCGACGCCACCAACATTGCGATGCGCTGCGAACGGCAGGGCGACGACTATGTGCTCAACGGCGAGAAATGGTGGGCCTCCGGTGCCGGCGATCCGCGCTGCGCCATCTACATCGTCATGGTCCGGACCGGCGGCGCGGAAGAGCCCACCCATCGCCGCCATTCGATGATCCTGGTGCCTGCCGACACCAAAGGCGTGACCAAGGTTCGGGCCATGAAGGTCTATGGCGACGACGACGCGCCGCACGGCCACATGCACCTCCGCTTCGACAATGTGCGGATACCGGCGTCGAACCTGATCCTTGGCGAGGGCAGGGGGTTCGAAATCGCGCAAGGACGGCTTGGCCCCGGCCGCATCCACCACTGCATGCGCGCCATCGGCCAGGCCGAGATGGCTTTGGAGATGCTGTGCCAGCGTTCCGTGCGCCGCGAGGCCTTCGGCCAGCCCTTGGCAAAACTCGGCGCCAATTTCGACATCATCGCCGAATGCCGCATGGAGATCGAGATGGCCCGGCTGCTCTGCCTCAAGGCGGCGTGGATGATCGATCAGGGCGATGCGCGCGCCGCGGCCCCCTGGATCAGCCAGATCAAGGTGATCGCACCGCGCGTCGCGCTCAAGGTCACCGACGAGGCGGTGCAGATGTTCGGCGCGCAGGGCATCAGCCAGGACACGCCGCTGGCGCGTTCATGGACGCATCTGAGGACATTGCGCCTTGCCGACGGACCGGACGCGGTGCATCGCCGTCAGGTGGCGCGCACTGAGCTGAAGAAATACACGCAGGAAAAGGTCTGAGCGCCGGTATCCGTCATCCATCGGACCCGGCAGGTTCAAAGCAAGGAGTTTCCCCGATGACCGTCCCCTCCGAAATGAAGGCGCTGCTGCTTGTTGGCGACGGCTACACCAGAACGCCGAGCGGCAGCGTGCTGGAAGCGATGGAGCCCTATCTCGAGCCGGGCAGCATCGCAGTGCCCACACCCGGGCCGACGCAGGTGCTGATCAAGGTCAGCCTGGCCTCGATCAACCCATCCGATGTCGCCTTCATCAAGGGCCAATACGGCCAGCCGCGCGCCAAGGGCCAGCCGGCCGGCTTCGAGGGTGTCGGCACCGTCGTCGCCAGCGGTGAGGAGCCTTATCCCAAGAGCCTTGTCGGCAAGCGCGTCGCCTTCGCCACCGGCGTCAGCAACTGGGGCTCATGGGCCGACTATGCCGTGGCGGAGGCGGTGGCCTGTATCCCGCTGCTCGACACCGTCCGCGACGAGGATGGTGCTGCGATGATCGTCAATCCGCTCACCGCGCTCGCGATGTTCGATATCGTCAAACAGGAAGGCGAGAAGGCATTCGTCATGACCGCCGGCGCCAGCCAGCTCTGCAAGCTGATCATCGGCCTGGCCAAGGAAGCGGGTTTCCGGCCGATCGTCACCGTGCGGCGCGACGATCAGATCGCGCCTCTGAAAGAGCTTGGCGCCATACACGCCCTCAACGAGAAAGCCCCGGCCTTCAAGACGGCGCTGCGCGAGGTGATGAAGGCCGAGCAGCCGCGCATCTTCCTCGACGCGGTCACCGGGCCGCTGGCGTCGGCCATCTTCGACGCCATGCCGAAGCGCACGCGCTGGATCATCTACGGGCGGCTCGATCCCGAAGCCACGATCATCCGCGAACCCGGTCAACTGATCTTCCAGCACAAACACATCGAAGGGTTTTGGCTGAGCGAGTGGATGCGCCAGTTTCGCGACCGCCGCGGCCCGGCGATCCTGGAAGCGCAGAAGCGTTTTTCCGACGGGCGCTGGTCGACCGATGTGACGGCGGTGGTGCCGCTCACTGACGCAATGGCGCGGGTGCCGGCGGAACTCGCCAAACCCAACGGCAAGGTGTTCATTCGGCCTTAGCATAAAGGCACCAATACGAAACATTCCCGGGTTCTCGATGCCGGGAAAGGCTGGTGTCCAGCCGCCGCCGGCCCGTCGGGCTGATATCCCGCGTCTTTCAGTCCCTCTATGCCACGCCGCTTTGTCCGTGATATGCCGCCGCCATCGAATGCCGGACGGCCCAGGCCAGGGCCTGTTCAGGGATGGGTGTAGGGTGACTTGATGACGATTTCCAAGCCGGTTTTCGACCGTTTGGGTTTTAGCCTGTGGATCGGAGCGTTCCTGGTCGTTCTTGCCATGGTCCTGTGGTCGCCCGACACGCGTACGGTGTTGCTGGCCTACAGAGACGGCAGCGAGAGACTTCTGGCTGGACGGCCGCTCTACGATCTTCAGTCCGAGATGGGCTATCTCTACGCGCCCGCCTTTGCCGCACTCTATGTCCCGTTTCTGAAGCTGGGCCCGCATCTGGGCGGCCTGGTGTGGCATGTCCTCGGTTTCACGGTGCTCACCCTGGCCGCGATGCGGCAGGTGCGCAAACTCGGCGGTCAGGACCTGACATGGCTGCTTTCGTTCGGCCTTTTCCTGGCTCTGCCGATAGCGCTGGCGGCGATCCGCAACGGCCAATCGACAATTCTGCTGACCGGCGCCTGCTGGCTTCTTACCTTGTCGGCGCTTGAAGGGCGGCGCGCCGAGACCTTTTTCTGGGCTTCGCTTGCCATCATCGCCAAGCCGACGGCGATCATCATGCTGCTCTTGACGGGAGCGCTGCGACCCCGGCTGATCCCTGTCCTTGTGCTGGCCGCACTGTTCGTGCTCGCTTTACCCTACATCTTCGCTCCCGCTGCCTATCTGAACGACCAGTATCGTGATTTTGCCCATATGCTGACCTCGATGTCCGTCGACAACGTCAACCATTTTGTTCCCAGCGATTTCACGGCGCCCTTTACCAGTATGGGGCTGACCATTCCGGAATTCGGCGCCACGGTCATACGCGTGGTCATCGCCCTGTTTACGCTTTCGGCGGTCATCTGGTTCGACCGCAGGCTTGAACAGGGAACGGGGGGGCTGGCGATCTTCCTGACCGCCGCCTTCTACATGTGCGTCTTCAATCCGCGCGTCGAGCCCAACACCTATGCCATGGTCGCCGTGCCCGCCGGTGTCGCCATCGCCCTGTTGTGGCGCGAAAAACGAGGCGGGGCGCTGGCTTGGGTGCTGTCGACGCTGCTGTTTCTTAGCGGATTTACCGCGGTCGAACCTCACTTGCAGAATTTCTTCTATCCCTGGTCCCGGCCGGTAGCCGTCACCTTCATTACGTGTTCGCTGCTGTTGTGGTTCTGGGCCAGGCCGAGTGAAAAGGTGGCGAATGCGAGGTCTGTCGCACATGGCTGAGCTGAAGCCGACCCTCGATATCGTCGCGCCGTTCTTCAACGAGGCGCAATCGGCCGTGGCGTTCGCCGGGCTGCTCGACAAGCTCGAAGCGGCGGTTTCGCAACGCTTCGGCATGGCCGTTCACAAGATCCTGGTCGATGACGGCAGCCGCGACGACGGCGCCGAACGGTTCTCAAAGGTGCTGACGGGGTCGTGGGAAATCGTCCGCCTCAGCCGTAATTTCGGCAAGGAGGTCGCCGTGCTCGCCGGTCTCGACCAATCGCGCGGCGACATGGTGCTGATCATGGACGCCGACCTCCAGCATTCGATGGACATCAGCCTGAAGCTGATCGCCGAACTGGTGGAGCATCGCGACATCGACGTCGTCTATGCCCAGAACGACCGGCGCGAGGCCAGCTGGCGGCGCAGCCAGCTGGCGCGGCTTTTCTACAGCCTGATCAACAGCAGCCAGCGTTTCGACATTCCCGAAAATGCCGGCGACTTTCGCGTCATGCGCGCTGCCGTGGCGCGCGCGCTGACCAGCCTGCGCGACAAACGACGCTTCAACAAGGGCCTGTTTGCCTGGGCCGGCTTCCGCCAGAAGGCGTTGCCCTATTCGCCCGAGGGCCGCGCCAGCGGCACATCGAAATGGAGCCGACTCAACCTGATCGCCTTCTCGCTGGAAGGCTTCACCTCGTTTTCCGTCATTCCGCTGCGTATGATCAGCCTCAGCGGGATGCTGGCGGCGCTCGCGGGCGCGGTCTACGGCGCCAAGGTGTTCTTCGAGGTGATCTTCTACGGCATCGCCGTTCCCGGCTATCCCAGCCTTCTCGTCGCCGTCGTGCTGCTCGGCGGCCTCAACCTGACCCTGCTCGGCCTGATCGGTGAATATGTCTGGGTCACGCTCAGCGAAAGCAAGGATCGGCCGGTCTATATCGTGCGCGATGTCGTGCGCAGCGACGTCGTCCCTGGAAGGCCGGTGCCCGGCGCTCGCGAGACATGACGCGGCGCATCCGCCTGATCGCCGACGATTACGGCCTGGCGCCAGGCGTCTCCGCCGCCATCCTCGACCTGCTCGATCGCCGGCGCCTGACGGGAACCAGTTGCATGACTGGTTTTCCGGAATGGGCACAGGCGGCGGCGCGGATAAAACCTCTGTGCGGCCGCGTCGCAATCGGGCTGCATCTAACCCTGACCGACCAGCCGGCCGTCACTGGCAAGTCGAGCCTGGCGCCGCAAGGCCGATTGCCGCCGCTCCGCTCGCTGGCGCTGCCGGTCCTGCGCGGCCGCATCGACGCCCGCGACGTCCATGCCGAACTCGACGCCCAGTATAGCCGCTTCGTCGAGGCGTTGGGCCGCCGGCCCGATTTCGTCGACGGGCACCAGCATGTGCATTTCCTTCCCGTCGTGCGCAAATGGCTGCGCGCGCGTTTTCTCGACGGCGCGGATCGGCCGGCGCTGCGTGGCGCTCCGGCGCTGGGCAATGCCGCCTCGGCGCCGAAAGTCGCCGCGATCGCCGCACTCGCTGCCGGCTTCAACCGGTCGATGCAGCGCGCCGGCTTCACCGTTTTCGAGCCGCTCACCGGCATCTATGACTGGCGGCAGCCTGAAAAATTCTCACCGCTGCTGCAGATAGCTGTCGAGGCGTTGCCCGAACGAGGGCTGTTCATGTGTCACCCCGGCCATGTCGACGAGACGCTGCGCGCACGCGACCCGATGCAGAGCGTGCGCGAGGTCGAATTCGCGGTCCTCGCATCGGACGACTTCGGCGCCAGCGTGGCCCGTGCCGGTGTCGAGATCATGGATGGCACGGGATGAGCGACGCCGAGCGGCCCCAGCGTTCGACCGGCAGCAAGATCGTCCGCTTTGCCATTGTCGGGCTTGCCAACACCGCCATCGACCTCGCCAGCTTCTTCCTGCTGCTGAAGCTGCAGATGCCGCCGCTGCCCGCCAATATCGTTGCCTGGTTCGTTGCCGTCACCTTTTCGTTCGCGGCGAACGGCTTCTGGTCGTTCGAGCGCAATCGAGCCATCCGGCTGCGTGACGCCTTCCTTCGTTTCGCTTCGCTCGGGGGCCTGATTTCGCTCGGCGTCTCCAGCCTTTCGATCGCGCTGTTTGCCGGTATCGTTGGAGTGTGGCCGGCAAAGATCGGCGGTGTCGTGGTGGCGGCTGTGCTGAATTTTTTGGCCGCGCGCTGGTCGATCGAGGGCCGATTCTTGAGATAGGCCGGAATTTACTCCGCCGGCTCGACATCAGGACCTGATCCAACCATGATCTTTCCGAAAACCGGTTCCCACTTTTCGGGATCATGGTCTGATGTAGGCGGCTTCCTCGAGTTCGCGCTTCAGCCGCGCTTCCTCATGGGTCTTCGGCGTGACGAAGCGGCCAAGCAGGAGATAGGCGACCGGCGTCAGGAACAGCGTCGAGACGGTGGCAAGGCCCAGTCCGCCGACGATGACCCAGCCGAGCGCCACGCGCGCCTCGGCGCCGGCGCCGCTCGCCAGCACCAGCGGCAAGCCACCGAGCACGGTGCAGATCATCGTCATCATCACCGGCCGCACGCGGATGATCGAGGCCTGCTCGATCGCCTCGCGCACGCCAAGCCCGCGATCGCGCAGTTGGTTCGCGAATTCGACGATCAGGATGCCATTCTTGGCCATCACGCCGACCAGCAGCACCAGGCCGATCTGGCTGTAGGCGTTGAGGCTGGTGCCGCTGAGCAGCAGCGCGAAGATGGCGCAGGCAAGGCCAAGCGGCACCGTGGCCATGATGATGACGGCGCTGACGAAACTCTCGAACTGGGCCGCCAGCACCAGGAGGATGATGACCAGGGCGAAACCGAAGATGGTCACCATGGCGCTGTTGGTCTCGCCCAATGTCGCCGCCTCGGCCAGCGGCAGGATGCGGCTGCCCGCGGGCAACAGCGGTGTGGCGATTTCCTCGGCACGGGTGAGCGCATCGCCGAGCGCGAAGCCGCCGTTGAGGTTGGAGGTGATGGCCACCGACGGCTGCTGCTGCTCGCGCGACAGCGACGGCGGCACGGCGCGCTCGGTCAGCGTGGCGATGGTCGACATCGGCACGAAGCGGCCGTCCGATGTCTTCAGGAAGATGTTTTCCAGGTCGGTCGGATCGTTGACAGGGTTGGTGGTCGAGACCAGCTTCACGCCGTAGCTGCGGTCGGCGATGTACACGTCGACGACGTCGTTGCCGTCGAGCATGGCCTGCAAGGTGTTGGCCAGCCCGGTGATGTCGATACCGAGGTCGGAGGCGCGTTCGCGATCGATCGCCACGGCCAGCTGCGGCTGCGTCGGGTCGATCGACAGGCGCGGTGTCTGGAAGCGCGGGTCCTTCCGCATCTCGGCGATGATCTTCACGGCCGCGTCGCCGAGCGCCTTGCGGTTATTGCCGACCAGCGCGAACTGCAGGCCGTTGCCGGCGCCGCGAATGCCGAGGCTGTTGGGCTGCACCGGGAAGATGCGCACGCTCGGCACCTGCCTGGTCAGTTGGCTGATCTCGGCCATGATCTCTTGCTGGCTGCGGCTGCGCTCGTTCCACGGCGCCAGCGTCATCACCATGAAGCCCGAATTGTAGGAGCCGTTCTGGCCGGCATTCTCGAACGTGCTGCGGATCTCGCCGGAATCGCGCATCGGCTGGATCAGTTTCTCGATCTTCTGCATCTGCTGGGTCGTGTAGTCGAGGCTGACGCCTTGCGGGGCGCTGATGCGCAACAGCACGGCGGCGCGGTCCTCGGTCGGCGTCAGTTCCTGGCGGATGGCGCCGAACAGCGTGAAGGCGGTGCCGGCAAACAGCACCGCGACCAGAAGCACGATCCACGGCGCGTCGAGGCAGGCGCGCTGCGCGCGCTTGTAGGCTGTGTTCAGCGCGCCGCCGATGCGGGCGCCGATGCCGTGGCCGCCTTCGTGGTGGAGCGATGCGCTCGTCAACATGCGCGAGGCAAGCATCGGGCACAGCGTCAGCGCCACCACGCAGGACAAAAGCACCGACATGGCGAGCACGAAGCCGAATTCGCGGAATAGGCCGCCGGTCTGGCCGGGCAGGAACGAGATCGGCACGAAGACGGCGACTAGCGTCAGCGTCGTGGCAATGACGGCGAAGAACACTTCCTGGGCGCCGAGCACGGCGGCGGCGCGCGGCCCCATGCCTTCGTTGCGTCGTCGCACGATGCTTTCGAGCACGACGATCGCGTCGTCGACGACCAGTCCCGTCGCCAGCACCAAAGCGAGCAGGGTCAGGATGTTGACCGAGAAGCCGGCCAGATAGATGGCGGCGATGGTGCCGATCATGGCAACCGGCATCGACAGTCCAGGGATCAGCGTTGCGCGCCAGTCGAGCAGAAAGACATAGATGACGATCAGCACCATGGTCACGGACAGGCCGAGCGCGATCTCGACCTCGTGCACCGCACCCTTGACGAAGACGGCGTCGTCGCTGGTGATCTTGATCGACATGCCTTTGGGCAGGTTCTCCTGCAGCTTGACGACGGCGGCCTGAACACCGGTCGAGATGTCCAGCGTGTTCGATTCCGCCTGGCGGATGATGCCGATGCCGATGCCGGTCTTGCCGTCCGATCGCAGCGCGCTCTGGCCGACATCGGGGCCGAGCGTGACGGTGGCGACGTCGCGGATGCGCGTCGTGCCGCCGACGATGATGTTTTCGAACTGCTCGGGCGTGGTCACGTCCGCCGTCGTGCGGACGATCAGATCCTGATTGGTCGTGGTGATCGAACCGGCCGGTGAATCGAAGGCGACGGAGGCTAGGGCCGTCCTGAGGTCGGCAACCGTGAAACCGAGGCTGGCGAGCTTGTTTTGATCGACATCGATGCGAAAGATCTTGGCGCGGTCGCCATAGACCTGGACGTCGGCAACGCCGGGCACGGCGGCCAACTCGTCCTCGATCTGGTCCTGGACCACCACGGTCATGTCCTGGATCGACATGTCGTCCGAGGTCACGGCCAGCCGCATCACCGCTTCGGAATTGGCGTCGGCCTTTACGATGCGCGGCGGATCGGCGGTGTCCGGCATCTGGTTGGCGATACGGCCGACGGCATCGCGCACGTCCGAGGCGGCGACATTGAGATCGACGCCGTCGTTGAACTCGATGGTGACGCGGCTCGAGCCGAAGGAGGAGGACGACGAGATCGACTTGACGCCGGAGACACGCGCGACGGCGCCCTCGATGGTGTCGGTCAGTTCGCGGTCAACGGTTTCGGCAGCCGCCCCGGCGAAGGTGGTGGAAACGGTGACGACGGCACGATCGACGTCAGGCAGTTCGCGGATCTCGACGCCGTAGAAGGCGGCGAGGCCGGCGACGGCGATCAGCGTGTTCAGCACGAAGGCCATCACCGGCCGGCGGATGAACAGGGCGATAAAGCCGGTGTCGCTGGCGGCGTTGACGGGGCTGGTCATGAGCCTTCGGCGGCGTCCGTGGCGCGCTGCTCTTCGCCGGCGATGCGCACCGCACCGCCCTCGCTGACGCTCTGAGTGCCTTCGGTCACCACCATGTCGCCGCTGTCGATCTTCGCGTCGATCAGCACGGTCTCGGTGTTGCGCTGGATGATGCGCACCGGGATCCGCCTGGCCTTGCCGTCCTCGATCTGCCAGACATAGGCGCCGTCCGAGCCCCAGAGGATCGCCAGCGGGCTGACGGCGGGATAGGTTTGCCCCGGAAATTTCATGGTGATGCCGAACGACATGCCGGCACGCAGCGAATCGGCCGGGTTGGCGATCTTGGCCTTGACCAGCAGGGTGCGGCTCTTCTCATCGATGTGATTGTCGATGGCCGAGACCGTGCCGGTATAGGCATTGCTGGGATTGGCGATCGGGGTCGCCGTCAATTGCGCGCCGACCTTGACGGCGGCGGCGAAGCGCTCGGGCACCAGGAAATCGACCAGGATGCTGGAACGGTCGTCGAGCGTGGCAATCGCCGACTGGTTGGTGACATAGTTGCCGGCTGAGATCGGCAGGATGCCGACGGTGCCGGCGATCGGCGCCAGGATCGACCGGCGCTGCAACGCAAGTTCCGCATCCTGAAGCGCCAACTTGGCGTTCGACAAATTCACCTCGGCGTCGGCCACGGCAACCTGTGTCGCGGCGTTGGAGGCACGCAGCGACTTGACGCGGTCGAGCTTGGATTGCGCATCCTGCAAGGCGAGCTTGGCCCGGTCCTGGGCGATCACTTCGGTCTCGGAATCGAGGGTCGCGAGGATCTGTCCCTTGTCGACATGGCTGCCGGATTCGACCAGCAGTTCGGCAAGACGACCGGAACTGTAGGGGTTGACGGTCACCGAAGCGTTGGCACGGCCGGTGCCGATCGCCTGGAGACGATCGTTGATAACAGCCGAAGTGGCCGCCAGGGTGACCACGTTCACCTGCTGGTTGCGGCCGTTTGCCTGCTTGGTGGCACCGGTTTCAGCCGGAGGCGTCGAAGCCTGAGCCCAGTCTATCCCCCAGCGTGCCAGCACATCCGGCGCGCCAGGAAAAAAGCCCAGCCAGGCGGCCGCCGCCGCCACCAGCACCACAAGTGCAAAAAGTATCTGTTTCCAGGCAGCCATCAGCACTCCGGTTGGCAAAACAATCCTTCCGTCCACCGGTCTCCCGAAATGAAGCAGACGCAGCGAGGCTATTCTAAGACAACAAGACACCCCGGTATCGCGTCCTTATGACAACTCTCCGGTGCCCGCGCACATTAAATATGCGTAACGTTGATAGCCTCGTGCATGTCGTAGCCCCAAAACCGGAACCACTTTTGGGCGACATGCATCAACGCAGGCTTTCCATCTCGCGGATACGCTTGGCGCCTTCTGCTTCCAGTTGGCGGGTCACGGCGCCGATCAGCGTTTCGGCGACGACGAAAAGGGCAGCCGAAGAGTCCCATGCCGACGGCACCGCGGTTCGTCCGGCGATGACATGGCGGGCAAAGCGGGCGATCGGCGACAGCCACTGGTCGGTGAACAGCACGATCTGCACGCCGCGCTGATGTGCCTTCTCGGCGAAGCGGACGAGGCTGTCCTGGTAGCGCCTGATGTCGAAGATCACCAGCACGTCGCGCTTGCCCATGTCGATCAGCCGGTCGCGCCACATGCTTTCCTGGCCGGCGAGGTGAAAGACATTGGGCTGGATGACGGCGAGGTGGGCGGCCATGTAACGCGCCAGCGGGTCGGTGAAGCGGCCGCCGATCAGGAAGGTCTTGCCACGCCGGTCGGCGAGGCGGGCGGCGATGTCGGCAAGCTGCTTGTCGGACAGGTGCCTGAACGTCTCGCGCATGTTGTCGAGTGTTGCTTCCAGCATCGGCGACACCGTGCCGCCGCCGGGCGAGGGCGGGTTGAGCGTCCTTGTTGCCGGAGATTGCAGCTGCGCTGCCAGTTCGTCCTGCAGACTCGACTGGAATTCGGGATAGTTCTGGAAGCCGAGCCGGGCAACGAAACGCAGGATCGTCGGCGAGGAGACGCCGGCCGTGGCCGAGAATTCGGCAACCGTCTTCAGGCCGATCATCGGATAGCTGGCGATCAGCGTCTGGGCCGCGCGCCTTTCACTGGCCGGCATCGTGCCGATGCGGTCGGCAATCAGTTCGGCAATGCTGGAAATCATCTTTTCCCCACCCTAGAGCGGGATGGCAAACCCATCCCGCTCCCGTCTGTTTGTCTTGGCCGCATTTCTGCGACACCAAGTGATTCCACTTGGCTGCAAAATGCTTCGGCCTGGTCCACGGTCTTTTCCGAAATCGCATTTGACAAAGCCGGGCAAACTGTATGAAATCATCCATAGGGACGCAATGAGGCAAAATACGTAACATACGATACAGCGCTCCCCGGGGACGGCAGACTATGGAGAAAGCACGGCCCGCCAGCCTTGCATCGTCCGATACCGTGAGGGTGACGAACCCCGGCGGATCGAGCCCCTTCGTGCTGACCTGCGATCACGCCTCGAACTTCCTGCCGGCCGAATTCGGCACGCTCGGCCTTGCCGCCGAGGACCTGTCCCGCCACATCGCCTGGGATCCAGGCGCGCTGCCGGTCGCCCGCCGCATGGCCGAGGCGCTCGACGCGACGCTGGTCGAAACCCGCATTTCGCGTCTCGTCATCGACTGCAACCGCCCGCTCGATGCGCCAGATCTGGTGCCGCCAGTCAGCGAGACCACGGCCATACCGGGCAATACCGGCCTTTCGGACAAGCAGCGCGCGGCGCGCGTCGCGATGTCGTGGCAGCCGTTTCATGCCTCCATCGAGCATATTGTCGACGACAGACTGGCACGCGGGCAGGAGACCCGCCTGGTTTCCGTGCATTCCTTCACGCCGGTCTACAAGGGCCGCAACCGGCCCTGGCATATCGGCATCATCCACGACGAAGACCGCCGGCTGGCGTCACCTCTGATTGGCGCGCTGAAAAGGCTCGCCGGCGTTACAGTCGGCGTCAACGAGCCCTATTCGCCGGCCGACCGCGTCTATTTCACGCTGGAACGCCATGCGCGCTCGCGCGGGCTTCCCTGCGCGATGATCGAGATCCGCAATGACGAAATCGCCGGCGAGACCGGGCAGCGGAAATGGGCGGATCTGCTCACGGGCATTTTTTCGAATCTGGAGCCAGAGGAGGCCAAGGGCTCCCGATCAAGCGCAGTCGGAAAGTCAGCTCAATCGGCCAGTTAGAACAATAGGGGAATTACAATGGCAGGACCGACCTATACAGACGTTGACAAGGCGGAGGACGTAAAGGCCCTCCATAGTATGGGCTATGCCCAGGAACTGGAGCGGCGGCTCAGCCGCTTTTCAAACTTCGCGGTTTCGTTCTCAATCATCTGCATCCTGTCGGGCGGCATCAATTCGCTGGCGCAAGGCACGTCCGGCGCCGGTGGCATCGGCATCGGCATCGGCTGGCTGGTCGGCTGCTTCGTGTCGCTGACCTTCGCGGTCGCCATGTCGCAGATCAGCTCGGCCTACCCGACGGCTGGCGGCCTCTATCACTGGGGTTCGATCCTCGGCAATCGCGGCACCGGCTGGGTCACGGCCTGGCTCAATCTGCTCGGCCTGATCACCGTGCTCGGCGCCATCAATGTCGGCACATGGACGTTCTTCGTCGGCGCATTCGGACCGAAGCTCGGGATCGAAGGGACGCTGACAAATCAGATGATCTTCCTGGTCGTGGTGACCGGCGCCCAGGCCTTGATCAACCATCTCGGCATCAAGCTGACGGCGAAGCTGACCGACTTCTCCGGCTATCTGATCTTCTTTGGCGCCATCCTGATCGCTGTGGTCTGCCTGATCTCGGCCGAGCACTGGGACTTCAGCCGGCTGTTCACGTTCCACAACTATTCCGGGCAGCCCACGGTGGCCGGAGATGGCACGCTGACGGGCGATCCGGTGTGGCCGGCAGTTTCCAACTGGTGGGTTTTCGCGCTCGGCCTGTTGCTGCCGATCTATACGATCACCGGCTACGACGCGTCCGCGCACACTTCCGAGGAAACCATCAAGGCGGCATCGTCGGTGCCGAGGGCGATGGTGATGTCGGTCGTCTGGTCTGCACTGTTCGGTTATCTGTTCCTGGCCGCTTTCGTGCTGATGATCCCCAACATGGATGACGCGGCCAAGCAGGGCTGGAACGTGTTCTTCTGGGCCTTCGACCAGCGCGTCAGCCCCGGCATCAAGGAGTTCGTCTATCTCGTCGTGTTCGTGTCGCAGCTGCTTTGCGGTCTTGCCACGGTCACGTCGGCTTCGCGCATGATCTTCGCCTTCTCGCGTGACGGCGGACTGCCTGGTTCGGCGGCACTCGCCAAGGTCAGCCCGACCTACCGCACGCCGGTGGCGGCGATCTGGACGGCATCGATCCTGTCGGTGCTGTTCGTCTGGGGGTCGACGCTGGTTTCGGTCGCCGGTACCTCGGCCTACACCATCGTCGTGTCCTGCACCGTCATCTTCCTGTTCCTCTCCTTCACCGTGCCGATCGTTCTCGGCATGCTGGCCTGGGGAACACCGAAGTGGGACAAGATGGGCCCGTGGAATATGGGGCGCGGCGTGTTCATGCTGTTTGCCTTCCTGTCGATCGTGTCGATGATCCTGATCTTCGTCATCGGTGTTCAGCCGCCGAACGATTGGGCGCTCTACATCACCGTCGGCTTCTTCATCCTGACGGCGATCGTCTGGTTCGGCTTCGAAAAGCGCCGCTTCCAGGGGCCGCCGCTGGGCGACATCATCGCGGCGCGCCAGGCAGCCATCAAGGCGGCGGAACTGGCCGTCGGCGAAAGCGGCCACTGAGCCGTCATCCACGAGCCATGGCCGGCGACGTGCCGGCCATGGCTTTCATCCTTTCAAATTGACAAGCCCGAAACGCCAAGCGCTGGAGTGCCAAAGGAATGGCCGGAAATTTCTCGTTCGATCAGTTGAAGAAAGCGGTTTCCAACGGTGAGATCGACACCGTTCTGGCCTGCATCGTCGACATGCAGGGCCGGCTGGCGGGAAAGCGTTTCCTGGCCCAGTATTTCGTCGATTCCGCGCATGACGAGACACATGGCTGCAACTACCTGCTGGCCGCCGACATCGATATGGAACCGGTGCCCGGCTACAAGGCGGCGAGCTGGTCGAAGGGCTATGGCGACTTCGTCATGAAGCCGGATCTGGCGACGCTGCGGCGCATTCCGTGGCTGGAGAAGACGGCGCTGGTGGTCTGTGACGTGCTCGACCACCACACACATGGCGACCTGCCGCATTCGCCGCGCGCCATCCTGAAGAAGCAGGTCAAGCGGCTGACGGAGCGCGGCTATGTCGGCTATTTCGCTTCCGAGCTCGAATTCTATCTGTTCAACGAGACCTACGATTCCGCCCGCAAGAAGCACTGGCAGGGCCTCGACACCGCCTCACCCTATATTGGCGACTACCAGATCGGCATCACCACCAAGGAAGAAGGCGTCATGCGCCGGCTTCGCAACGAGATGGAAGCGGCCGGCATTCCGATCGAGAACTCCAAGGGCGAGTGGGGTCCCGGCCAGGAAGAGATCAATGTACGCTATGCCGAGGCGCTCGACATGGCCGATCGCCACGTCATCCTGAAGAACGGCGCCAAGGAGGTTGCCGAGTCCGAAGGCAAGGCGATCTCCTTCATGTCCAAGTACAATTACGGGCTCGCCGGCAATTCCAGCCACATCCACAATTCGCTGTGGAGCGCCGACGGCAAGACGCCGCTGTTCTTCGACAAAAAGGCCGACTGGACGTTGTCGACGCTTGGCCAGCAATGGGCGGCGGGACAGCTGAAGTACGCCAAGGAATTCACCTGGTTTCTGGCGCCCTACATCAATTCCTACAAGCGCTTCCAGGCCGGCACCTTCGCGCCGACCAAGATCATGTGGAGCGAGGACAACCGCACCGCCGGCTTCCGCCTGTGCGGCGAGGGCACCAAGGGCATCCGCATGGAATGCCGCATCGGTGGCGCCGACCTCAACCCCTATCTCGCCTTTGCCGCGCTGATCGCCGCCGGCCTTGCCGGCATCGATGAGAAGCTCGAACTGCAGAAGCCGTTCGTCGGCGATGCCTACCAGGCATCTCGTTTGCCGGAGATTCCGAAGACGCTGCGCGATGCCACCGAGACGCTGGCCAAGTCGAAGATGCTGAAGCAGGCGCTCGGCGAGGATGTGCTCGAACATTATGTCCACACCGCAAAGTGGGAGCAGTTCGAATACGACCGCCGCATTACGGATTGGGAACTGCACAGGGGGTTCGAGCGGTACTAAACTAGCCTGCGAACGTTGGCGCCGCCCCTCACCCTTACCCTCTCCCCGTGAAAAACGGGGAGAGGGGGATGCCAGCGCCGGAGTGCTTCCCTTCTCCCCGTCACTAAACGGGGAGAAGGTGCCGGCAGGCGGATGAGGGGCAGCGCCAAGCCAAAATTTTTTGTAGAATGCGAGGACTTACAAAATGACCGAAACGGTCAAACTCAAATCCCCTATCGATGGCTCGATCTATGCCGAGCGGCCCGTGGCAACGGACCAGGCAATCAATGCCGCGGTCGAACGCGCCAAGGCGGCGCAAGAGAAATGGGCTGAGACGCCAATCGTCGAGCGCGGCAAGTATATGCTTGCCATGCTGGAAGCACTGGTCGCGATGACCGACGAGATCGTGCCGGAGATCGCCTGGCAGATGGGACGGCCGGTTCGCTATGGCGGCGAGTTCGGCGGCGTCAAGGAACGCACCAATTACATGGTCGAGATCGCCGAGGCGGCGCTCAAGTCCGTGCCGGCTTCCAATCCGAAGGACGGGTTCAGGCGCTATGTGAAGAAGGATCCGCTCGGCGTGGTCATGGTGATCGCTCCGTGGAACTATCCCTACCTCACGGCGGTCAACACCATCGTGCCGGCGCTGATGGCCGGCAACGCCGTCATCCTCAAGCATGCGGCGCAGACGCTGCTGGTCGGCGAGCGTTTTCAACAGGCCTTCGACAGAGCGGGCCTGCCCAAGGGCGTGTTCCAGAACGTCGTGCTCAATCACGCCCAGACCGAGAAGCTGCTCGGCTCCGGCAAGATCGATCACGTCAATTTCACCGGTTCGGTCGGCGGCGGCCGCGCCATCGAAAAGGCGGCGGCGGGTACCTTCATGACGCTCGGCCTCGAGCTTGGCGGCAAGGATCCGGCCTATGTGCTGCCCGACGCCAAGATGGATCATGCCGTCGCCAATCTGGTCGATGGCGCCTTCTACAATTCCGGCCAGTGCTGCTGCGGCATCGAACGCGTCTATGTGCACGAGAAGGTCTATGACGAATTCGTCGAGGGCTTCATCGCCGAGACCAGGAATTATGTCGTCGGCAACCCGCTCGACCAGGCGACGACGATGGGGCCGATGGCGCAGGCGCGTTTCGCCGACCTCATCCGCGAGCAGAAGGCCGAGGCGCTGCGCAAGGGCGCGGTGGCGCACATCAACATGAAGGTGGCCAACGACAAGGCGGGCTCGCCCTATCTGGCGCCGGAAGTGCTGACCAACGTCGATCATCAGATGAGCGTCATGCGCGAGGAGAGCTTTGGTCCGATCGTCGGCATCATGAAGGTGCGCAACGACGAGGAGGCGATCGCGCTGATGAACGACAGTGCCTATGGGCTGACGGCCTCGATCTGGACGCGTGATACCGAACATGCCGTGGCGATCGGCAACCGCGTCGAGACCGGTACGGTGTTCATGAACCGCTGCGATTACCTCGATCCGGCCCTGGTCTGGACGGGCGTCAAGGACACCGGCAAGGGTGCCGGCCTGTCGGCGATCGGCTATGACAACCTGACCAGGCCGAAGTCGTTCCATCTGCGTGAAGTCATCTGAGCATCGAAGGCCAGGCCGCTCAAGGGAGGAGAGATGTCTGAGATACAGCCGTCCGCACCATCGTCCCGTCAAGGGCCAGAGGGTATTGGCGGCTACCTCATCGTGCCGATGCTTGGCCTTATTTTCATGCCTCTGGCAGGTCTGATTGTGTTCAATCACCATATCGGCCTATCCGAGTATTTTAACCTACTAACTTGTGCTCAGAAGGTCTTCGTCGTGGCGGAGATTTTCGGATATCTGGCGATAGCGGTCGCTTGCCCGATTGGTCTGCTTTTCTTGCTGTTTGGCAAGAAGCGGGCCTTTCCGCGGCTTTACCTCGTCTGGGCTGCGGTCAATCCCGTGTCTGTCCTGGTCGATCTTGCCGCCGCAAAAATCCTGCTCGGCGATATCCTTGAGGCTCAAGGCGTGGCCTTGTTCGATGGAGAGACGGCAAAGAGTATTCAATGGTCCATCGAGTATTTCGTGATCTGGATTCTATACATGCATAAATCCCAGCGCGTTCAAAATACCTTCACCCAATAGCCGGAACCCCCAACGTCCTGAAATCGAGAAAAAATGTCCAAGCTCATCTCCAAATGGAACTACCCCACCACCGTCCGCTTCGGCGCCGGGCGCATCAAGGAATTGCCTGAAGTCCTGGCGGCCACCGGCATCAAGCGGCCGCTGTTCGTCACCGATCCTGGCCTGGCGAAACTGCCGGTCGTCGCCTCGACCCTGAAGATTCTCGACGATGCCAAGGTCCCTTACGGCGTCTTTTCCGAGGTGAGGCCGAACCCGGTCGAGTCCAATCTGACCGCCGGCATCGCCGTGTTCAAGAAGGGCAAGCATGACGGCGTCATCGCCTTTGGCGGCGGCTCGGCGCTCGATCTCGGCAAGCTGATCGCCTTCCAGGCCGGCCAGGTCAGGCCGGTGTGGGACTTCGAGGATGTCGACGACTGGTGGACGCGCGCCAATTCGGATGCGATCGCGCCGATCATCGCCGTGCCGACCACCGCCGGCACCGGATCGGAAGTCGGCCGCGCTGGCGTCATCACCAACGAGGCGACGCACACCAAGAAGGTCATCTTCCATCCCAAATTGTTGCCGGCCATCGTCATTGCCGATCCGGAACTGTCGGTCGGCATGCCCGGCTTCATCACCGCCGGCACCGGCATGGACGCGCTGGCCCACTGCCTCGAAGCCTATTGCGCGCCGGGTTACCATCCGATGGCCGACGGCATCGCCGTCGAAGGTGTCAGGCTGGTCTTCGAGAACCTGCCGAAGGCTTATGCCAACGGCACGGATCTCGTCGCGCGCGCCCATATGATGAGCGCCGCCGCCATGGGTGCCACCGCCTTCCAGAAGGGGCTGGGCGCCATCCATTCGCTATCGCATCCGGTCGGCGCGCTCTACGATACCCATCACGGCATGACCAATGCGGTGTTCATGCCCTATGTGCTGGCCTTCAACCGCGACGCCATCGAGGTGCGCATCGCTCGGCTCGCTGCCTATTGCGGCATCAAGGGCGGTTTCGACGGCTTCGCCAAGGCGATCATCAAGCTGCGCAAGGAGTTGAAGGTGCCGCATGCGCTGCCCGGCCTGATCAAGGGGCTCGACATGGACAAGAAGCGCAAAGAGCTGATCGCCGACATGGCGGTGGTCGATCCGACCGCCGGCGGCAACCCGGTCAAGCTGACCAGGAAGGCGGCGCTGACCTTGCTCGAAAACGCAATCGCCGGCACGATCTGAGGCGTTTTCGGCACAGGAATTTGATTTGGAAAAGGGTAGAAAACCAAGGGGGAGGGATGACGGGCAAGACTGAAACTAGTTAGCCGGAAAAAGAATCGCGAGGCGATTGCTACAACCGGTTAAAAAGAGTTTACTTTTTCGCACTGCGAGCAGCCGGTTTCACAAAGCTTTCATCTGGCTGTCACATGAAAACGATACCGCATCGCAGGCGTCCAACGGCGTCAGTTCAACGGAGAGAACACATGTTCAAATTCACGGGGAAAGTGCTTTCCCTTTCGGCCGCGACCCTCATGGTGTCGTCGGTGATTTCGTCCGCGGCTTCGCTGGACGATCTCGTCAAGGCCGCCAAGGCCGAAGGCCAGCTCACCACCATCGCTTTGCCGCATGACTGGTGCGGTTACGGCGACGTCATCGCCGGCTTCAAGGCGAAGTATCCGGAAATCACGGTCAACGAACTCAACCCCGATGCCGGCTCCGGCGACGAGGTCGAGGCGATCAAGGCCAACAAGGACAACAAGGGCCCGCAGGCGCCCGACGTCATCGACGTCGGCCTGTCCTTCGGCCCGTCCGCCAAGAAGGATGGTCTGATCCAGCCCTACAAGGTGTCGACCTGGGACTCGATCCCCGACAGCGCCAAGGATGCGGAAGGCTATTGGACCGGCGACTACTATGGCGTGCTGTCCTTCCAGGTGAACAAGGATATCGTCAAGAACGCGCCGGCCGATTGGGCCGATCTGCTGAAGCCGGAATTCGCCAACACGGTCGCACTCGCCGGTGATCCGCGCGCGTCGAACCAGGCTATCCAGGGCGTCTATGCCGCTGGCCTGTCGACGGGCGCCGCCGCCGGTGAGGCCGCCGGCACCGCTGGCCTCGACTTCTTCAAGAAGCTCAACGCCGCCGGCAATTTCGTCCCGGTCATCGGCAAGGCCGCGACGCTTGCTCAGGGCCAGACCCCGATCCTGATCACCTGGGACTACAACGCGCTTGCCGGTCGGGACACGCTGAAGGGCAACCCGCCCGTCGACGTCGTCGTGCCGAAGACCGGTGTCGTCGCTGGTGTGTATGTGCAGGCGATCAGCGCCTACGCGCCACATCCGAACGCAGCCAAGCTCTGGCTCGAATACCTCTACTCCGACGAAGGCCAGATCGGCTGGCTGAAGGGCTATTGCCACCCGATCCGCTTCAACGATCTCGCCAAGAACGGCAAGATCCCGGCGGACGTGCTGGCCAAGCTGCCGCCGGCGGCATCCTATGCCGCGGCCGTGTTCCCGACGCTCGACGAGCAGGCCAAGTCCAAGGAAGCCATCACCAAGAACTGGGACGCCGTCGTCGGCGCCAACGTGAAGTAAACCTACACCATACCGGGCGGTCCAGAGGCCGCCCGGTCCTTCTCTCGAAGACGGTAGCCGGCGCATGACCGATATCTCAATGTCCGACCACGCTGTTACCGGGAAGACCGCGCCTCCCGCCGAGGCACGCAGCATGAGGCTGCCGACGCAGTGGCTTGGCGTTGCCCCTTTCTTCATCTTCGCCATCATGTTCCTGATCCTGCCCACGCTCTATCTGATGCTGGGCGCATTCCAGAACGATGCCGGCGAGTTCACCTTCGAAAATATCGCAGCACTGGCGCAGCCCTCGATCGTTGCCGCCTATTGGATTTCGATCAAGGTCAGCCTTGCCTCATCGCTGATCGGCGCCTTCGCCGGTCTCGCCATCGCCATCGCCATCGTGCGCGGCGGCCTGCCGGAGTGGATACGCTCGGCGACGCTGACCTTCTCCGGTGTCGCTTCCAATTTCGCCGGCGTGCCGCTGGCCTTCGCCTTTATCGCCACGCTCGGCCGGCTCGGCCTTGCCACGGTGGTCCTGAACACCTTGTTCGGCCTCAATATCTACGCCCACGGTTTCAACATCCTGTCGTTCTGGGGGCTGACGCTGACCTATGTCTACTTCCAGATCCCGCTGATGGTGGTGATCATCGTGCCGGCAATCGACGGCTTGAAGAAGGAATGGGGCGAGGCCGCCGCGACGCTCGGTGCAACCATGGCGCAATATTGGCGCATGGTGGTTATCCCGGTGATCTGGCCGAGCTTCCTCGGCACCGTCATCCTTTTGTTCGCCAACGCCTTCGGCGCCATCGCCACTGCCTATGCACTGACCGGCTCGTCGCTCAACATCGTGCCGATCCTGCTCTATGCGCAGATCCGCGGCGACGTGCTGCACAATGCCCATCTTGGCTACGCGATCGCCTTCGGCATGATCTTCATCACCGGCCTTGCCAATGTCTTCTACATCTGGTTCCGGACCCGTTCCGAGAGGTGGCTGAAATGAAGTCGGGAAAGTTCTGGGCCTGGGTCGTTTTTGCGTTTGGCGCGGCCTATTTCTTCATTCCGCTGATTGCGACCGTGGAGTTCTCCATGCGCATGCGGCGTGGCGTGTACTCCTTCGACGCCTACAAGGTCGTGCTGGGCGATGCCCGCTTCCAGGCCACCTTCGGCTATTCGGTGCTTGCCGCGGTTTTCACCATCATTCTGGGCGTGCTGATCGTGGTACCCGCCGCCTACTGGATCCGGCTGCGCCTGCCGCAGCTGCGGCCGATCGTCGAGTTCATCACCCTGCTGCCGCTGGTCATCCCGGCCATCGTCATCGTTTTCGGCTATATCAGGATGTACGGTTCGAATTCGCCGCTGCCGTTCCTGGCCAGCGACACCGGTACGAACGCCCTGCTGGTCATCGGCTATGCCACGCTGTCGCTGCCCTATATGTACCGTGCGATCGACACCGGCCTCAGAACCATCGATGTGCGCACGCTGACCGAGGCGGCGCAGATCCTCGGCGCCGGCTGGTCGACGATCATCACACGCGTTATACTGCCCAATGTGCTGATCGCGGTGTTGTCGGGCGCGTTCCTGACCTTCGCCATCGTCATCGGTGAGTTCACCATGGCCAGCCTGCTCAACCGGCCGGCCTTTGGCCCGTACCTGCAGAACATCGGCGCCAACCGCGCCTATGAGCCGGCAGCCCTTGCCATCATCGCCTTCGCCATCACCTGGGGCTGCATGTCACTGATCCAGATTCTGTCCCGCTTCGCGCCGAGATCGGCGAACCGCCCCAACTGATCGAAAAGTATTGATCGAAAGAACAACACCATGGCCGACCCGTTCCTCTCCATCCAGCACGTTCGAAAATCCTTCGGTGCCACCACGGTGGTGGAGGATTTCAATCTCGACGTCGAGCGTGGCGAATTCGTCTCGTTCCTCGGACCATCGGGCTGCGGCAAGACCACCGTGCTGCGCATGGTGGCCGGCTTCGAGGAGCCGACCGCCGGCAAGATCGTCGTCGGTGGCAAGGACATCACGAGGCTGAAGCCCAACCAGCGCAATGTCGGCATGGTGTTCCAGGCCTATGCGCTGTTCCCGAACCTGACAGTGGCGCAGAACATCGGCTTCGGCCTGAAGGTCGCCGGCATGCCCAGGGCGGATATCGATGCCCGTGTCGCCGAGATGCTCGGCATCATCAAGCTGCCGCAAATGGCGGACCGCTATCCCTACCAGCTCTCGGGCGGCCAGCAGCAGCGCATCGCCTTGGCCCGCGCCATCGCGCCGAAGCCGAAGCTCCTTTTGCTCGACGAGCCGCTGTCGGCGCTCGACGCCAAGGTGCGCGTGTCGCTGCGCGAGGAAATCCGCTCGATCCAGAAGAAGCTCGGCATCACCACCATCTTCGTTACCCACGATCAGGAAGAGGCGCTGTCGATCTCGGATCGCATCGCCGTCATGTATGGCGGCAGGGCCGAACAGGTCGGCACGCCGTTCGAGATTTACAACCGGCCGGCAACCAAGTTCGTCGCCAATTTCGTCGGCACGCTGAACGTGCTCGAAGGTACCGTCACCGATGCCTCGACCGGCAAGGTGCAGGTCAACACCCAGGAAGTTTTGCTCAAGGGCAAACTCAACGGCTCGAAGTCCGGCGATACGCTGTCGCTGGCGCTGCGTCCGGAAGCGATTTCGCTCGGCCGCCAGCCCGGCCGCGACTCCAGCCTCTCCGGCGAGATCTCCGAAGTGCATTTCCTCGGCTCGGTCATCCGGGTCCGGGTCGGCATCGGCGGCAACACGGTTTCGCTGGACACGTTCAACAGCCCAGCGGCGCCGCCGCCCGCTGTCGGCGAAAAGGCAGAGATATCGTTCTCCTCGAGCGATATGCTGGTGCTGCACTAAGCTTGCGTTGATATTCAGGTGATGCGGGCCTGCAAAGGACGGCTTTCTGCGCTTCCGGTGCTAATGGACCCAAACGTCCGCTCCGCTCCGGTTCTCGAAAGCCATCCAGTTTGGTCGCTTTGCACCCGTCTTCGACTCCGTCTCGGCTTGGCCTGAATCTCAACACACCTTGGACGCGGCCAATCGGACGCACTCCAACACGGAGGATCTCGCGCGATCCGCAAGTGAATCCGCAGCGGAGGTCATGTCACTGCTCATTTGCATTGACTTTGGCACTGCCAATTACCCTGTTCCATCGCTACGTTGAAGCATGGCCCTTTTCGAACTGACCCTCGCCCTGCTGCTGATTGCCGTTGCGCTGACCGCGTTGTCGCGGCGGCTGGAGATTCCCTATCCTTCGCTGCTCGCTCTGGCAGGCGCCGGTCTCGCTTTCGTGCCTGGCGCGCCGACGATCGAGATCGACCCTGAGCTGGCGCTGGCGTTGTTCATTGCGCCGGTGCTTCTGGATGCCGCCTACGACACATCGTTGCGGGATCTCAACCGCTATCGGCTGCCGCTCGTGGCTCTGGCGCTCGGCGCCGTCATCTTCACCACGGCGATCGTTGCTTTCGTCGGCTGGAAAATGGCCGGGCTGCCGATTGCCGCGGCGATAGCGCTGGGCGCCATCGTCGCGCCACCCGACGCGGTGGCGGCGTCCGCCGTGCTCAGCCAGTTCAAGGTGCCGCACCGCATCACCGCCATCCTGCAGGGCGAAAGCCTGCTCAATGACGCGACCGCGCTGCTGATCTATCGCATCGCGGTCGCCGCGGCACTCGGCCCGGTCCTGTTGAGCAATGCGGCGCCGATGATCGCGCTGTCGACCGTCGGAAGCCTTGCGGCCGGCTATGTGCTCGGCCGCTTGTCTCTTGCCACCCTGGGCCACATCGAAGACGCAGCAAGCAGCACTGTGGTGCAATTCGCGGGAACTTTCGGGGTCTGGATCCTGGCTGACAGGCTGGGTCTTTCGGCCATCATCACCATCGTCGTTTATGCCATGACCATTGCGCGCAGGGCGCCGCGCCGCATGTCGGCAAGGAGGCGCGTCAGCTCCTATTCGGTCTGGGAAACGGCGGTCTTCGTGCTCAACGTGCTGGCCTTCGTGCTGATGGGCCTGCAGGCGCGGTCGATCGTCGGCCGGCTTTCAGGCGAAGGGCAAGGCGACGCATTTGTTTTCGCTGCAATGGTGTTGGTCGTCGTCATCGTCTCGCGCCTAGTCTGGGTGCTGGGTTACGGCGTCATCACGAGATCGTTTGCCCGCTCCGGCAGTGAGGACCAAAGGCAGAAAGCGCCATCGTTTCGCGGTGGCGTGCTTATCGGCTGGTGCGGCATGCGCGGGCTGGTGACGCTGGTCGCGGCGATTGCCTTGCCGGCCAACTTCCCCGGTCGCGATCCGATCGTGCTTGCCGCCTTCGCGGTCGTCCTTGGCACGCTGGTGCTGCAAGGGATGACGCTGAAGCCGCTGCTGCGCCTGCTCAACCTCGATCCAGACACGACAGTCGACCGCGAAGTGGCGCAAGCGCGTGTCGCCATCATGCAGGCCGCGCTCAACGTGTTGAGCGGCAAGACATCGAATGCGGCTGCTGCCGTGCGAGAACAATATACGGCCCAGCGCACCATCGCCGAAAACCCGGAAAACGCGCAGGCGGCGACGGAGTATGACCGACTGCGTCTCTATGCCATCAACAGTCAGCGCGACGCGCTTGAGGAATTGCGCCGAAGCGGCACGATCGGCGATGAGGCCTATCACCGCCTGGAGGAAGAGATCGACTGGTCGGAACTGGCGGCATCGCCGGCGGGCCGGTTTCAATCGTTGACGACCTAGCCGCTGGTCCAGCCACGCCGTCCGCCCTGCACATTGCAACCAATCCGCCGAACCGTTACTGCCATCAACGAAATTGAGCCGGATAAGCAATGAAGCTGGTCAGCTACAACATCCAGTACGGGTTCGGCGGTGACGGCCGCTACGATCTTTCGCGCGCCGCGCGCATCGTCGCCGGCGCCGACATCATTGCGCTGCAAGAGGTCGAGAGGCACTGGCAGCGCAGCAATTTCGACGACCAGCCGGAGCTGCTTTCCCGCCTTTTGCCTGACTATCACTGGGTATACGGTCCGGCCTTCGACATGGACGCCAGCGAACGGCGCGACGGCCGCCTCGTCAACCGCCGCCGGCAGTTCGGCACCATGGTTCTGTCGAAACCGCCGATCGTCTGGTCACGGCTGCACACGCTGCCGATGCGCCGCACGCTCCGGCCGCTCAACACCCGCAACGCGGCGCTCGAATGCATGATCCGTACACCGGCTGGCCCAGTGCGGGTGCTGTCATTGCACCTCGCCCATATCGCGGTTGAAGAGCGGCTGGAGCAGATCGACCATCTGCTTGCCGAGCATCGCCGGGCGCCGTCCGACGGCGGGCCGTGGAGCGGTGTCGATGACGAGCCTTCGCGCAACTGGACCAGCGGCGAACCAGAGCCGGAAAATCCGCTGGCGGCGATCTGGATGGGCGATTTCAACATGGAGCCGGGCAGCGCCGAGTACAACCGCATCGTCGGCGGCACGCCCTATCATCGCGGCGCCGCCTACATTGACGGTTTCGTCGATGCCGCCGCGGTCGCCAGCGAGCCGGCCAAAGATTTCCACACCCATGTGAAGACCATCGACGGCAGGCTGGCAAAGCGCCGGCTCGACCATTGTTTCGTCGGCGGCATGTTCGCCGGTCGGGTGCGCTCGCTCGGCGCGGACATCGGTGAGGTTGCGTCGGACCATTTCCCGCTGCGGGTCGACATCGATCTCGAAACGCCGCTCGCCACGCAGCGTCGCGGATGAGCCGCCGATGACCTTGTTTGTCTTCTTCGCGGTGCTTGCCGCCGCCGCCATGCACGCGATCTGGAACGCGCTGGTCAAGGTCCATCTCGACCGCTTCCTGTCGATCACGCTGATGACGCTCGGCATGGGTGCAGCGGCGCTGGTGGTGCTGCCCTTCGTCGAAGTGCCGAAGGCCGAAGTGTGGCCCTACATCATCGCCTCCGTCATCTTCCATATGGGCTACCGGACCTTCCTGATCGGCGCCTACAAGGCCGGCGATTTCGCCCAGACCTATCCGCTGGCGCGTGGCACCGCGCCGCTGCTTGCCGCCTTTGGCGGCATGTTCGTCGTTGCCGAGATTCCAGGCCCGTTCGCCATTCTTGGCATTTTCCTGCTGTCGGCCGGCACGCTGGTGATGTCGTTTCGCGGCGGTGCGCATCTGGAAAAGCTGAACCTGCGCGCGGTCGGCTTTGCGCTGGGCACCTCGATCTTCATCGCCAGCTATACGCTCTCCGACGGCAGCGGCGCGCGGCTGGCCGCCACGGCGCAGAGCTATGCCGCCTGGCTGTTCATCTGCGATGCGCTTGGAGCGCTGGTGCTGTGCCTCATCTTCCGTGGGCCGAAAGCGCTGCCGGTGCTGGCGCGTGATTGGAAAACAGGGCTGTTCACCGGTGTGCTCAGCGGTGCGGCCTACTGGATCGTGATGTGGGCGATGACCAAGGCGCCGATCGCCTCGGTGGCGTCGCTGCGCGAAACCTCGATCCTGTTCGCCATGATGATCTCGGTCTTCGCGCTCGGCGAGAAGATGACCGGCTGGCGCGGTGCCGCCGCGCTCAGCATCGTCGCCGGTGTCGTCGCGCTGCGACTGGGTTAGAGCATGATCCCGAAAAGCGGAATCCGGTTTTCGGAAAAGATCATGCTCAAGCACAGAGATAGAGCCCCATCCCGCTTCCATCGGGATGGAACAGGCTCTGCCGTCAGCTCAGCACCGTCATCACCTGGCCGCGTCTTTCCGGGCTGAAGCGGATGACGACGATGATGCAGACGGCGACCACGCCGGCAAAAAGCGCCAGCGCGTAGCCATAGCTGCCCCCAGGGGCTTCGGCGATGCCGGCCTGATAGGGGCCGCCATAGGACGCGGCGAGATTGCCGGCCTGATAGATGAAGCCGGGCAAGGTCGCGCGCACCGCGCCGGGCGAAAGCTCGTTGAGGTGCACCGGGATGACACCCCAGGCGCCTTGCACCGCGATCTGCATGATGAAGGCGCCGATGGCGAGCATGAAAGGCGTGGTGCTGAACGCCCACAGCGGAATCGACGGCAAGGCGATCACGCATGCCAGGGTAATCGCGTTGACGCGGCCGATCTTCTCGGAAAGCGCGCCGAACGTCAGACCGCCAACGATGGCGCCGAGATTGGCAACGATGGTGATCCAGCTCACCGTATGCGGGTCGAAGCCATGCTGCTTCTTGAGGAAGGTCGGATAGAGGTCCTGCGTGCCATGGCTGAAGAAATTGAAGAACATCATCAGCACGACCGCATAGAGCGCGACGCCCCAGTGCTTTTGCAGCGTCTCCAGCAGCCCCGGCCGGGCCGTCTTCTGCGCCTCGACGAAGGCCGGCGATTCCGGCACATGCGAGCGGATGAACAGCACGACCAGGGCCGGGACGAAGGAGAGCAGGAACATGGCGCGCCAGCCGACCGTGTAGCCGCCGATCGTCTGTTGATAGAGCAGGCCATAGACCACCGCCGCCAGGAGGTAGCCGGCCGGGTAACCGCATTGCAGGATGCCCGAAACCATGCCGCGCGCGCTTGGCGGGATGGATTCCATGGCGAGCGAACTGCCAAGGCCCCATTCACCGCCCATGGCGATGCCGAACAAAGCGCGCAGTGCCAGGAAGACGCCGAGATTGGGCGAGAAGGCAGCCAGTGCGCCAATCACCGAGTAACTGACGATGTTGAGCATGAGGATGGGCTTGCGCCCGTATTTGTCGGCAAGCATGCCGAAGAAGAACGCACCGATGAAGCGCGTCGCCAAGGTCAGGAACAGCGCCTTCGAGACTGCCGGAACGTCGGTCTGGAATTCAGTCGCAATATCCGTGAGCAGGAATGTCAGAAGGAAGAAATCAAAAGCGTCGAGCGTCCAGCCCAGAAATGAAGCCAGCACGGTTTTCTTCTGCTGCGCATTGAGATTCAAGGCGTCCTCCTTTGCCACCCCCCGAGCAACGATATGTCGCCCGGTCGGCAAAAGAGAACAGCGATCAGCCGGCTTTCGAAACGCCGGCGGTCACTTTTTCGTAAGATCGAGGTCGAAGACCATCAATCCGTCGGCGCCGCCTTCGAGTGCCGCAACCAGGCGGGCGCCGGCGCCCTGGTGCGCTTCATGCACCAGATAGGCGTCGCGGGCCGCGGCATCGCGGAAATCGATGGTGAAGCCATGGCTGAAGCCGCGTGCGAACGGCTCGGGGCTGACATTGGCGCTGAACTTGACCGCGTCCATGCCGTCGATCACCTGTCGCAGCGCCTCGAGGTCGGCATGGATCGCCTTGCGTTCACCGGCGCCGACCTCATTGCGGAATTTGACGAAGACACAGTGCCTGATCATTTCTTGCTCCTACGCCGCCCGGTTTCCGGAAAACACCGCCGGCGGCAGCGGCTCACGGCCGAGGACCAGGTCGGCGCCCTTTTCGCCGACCATGATGGTTGGCGCATTGGTGTTGGAGGAGGGCACGCGCGGCATCACCGAGGCGTCGCAGACGCGCAGGCCCTCGATGCCGCGCAGCCGCAGATCCGGCGTCACCACGGCCATGTCGTCGTGGCCCATGCGACAGGTGCCGACGGGATGATGGTCGGTCTTGGAACTGCGGCAGGCATAGTCGAACAGCTCGTCGTCGCTGGCGAGCGACGGGCCGGGCAGCACTTCGCGCAGGACGTAAGGGGCGAGAGCTTTCTGCCGCATGATCTCGCGCGCCAGCCTCAGCCCCTTGATCGACATGGCGCGATCGTAGGGATCGGACCAGTAGTTCGGATCGATCAGCGGATGGTCGGCCGGGTCGGCGCTCTTCAGGCGCACCGTTCCGCGCGAGCGCGGGCGCAGGAACGCCGAGTTCAAGGTGACGCCGGGGTTGTTGAGCTTCTCGACGCCGGCCTCGATGCCGGAGCCGAGGCCGAGATGGAATTGGATGTCGGGCGAGGCGGCGGTCGGGTCGGCGTACCAGAAGCCGCCGGTCTCGAACAGGCTTGAGGCCACCGGCCCCTTTTTCAACAGCAGATATTGCAGGCCGGCCCAGGCCGTGCGGTGCAGCTTGGCGTAGTTGTCGTAGGTGTGGTCGCCGGTGCATTCGGCGATGACGAACAGGTCGAGATGGTCCTGCATGTTGGAACCGACGCCGGGCAGGTCATGAACCGGCGTCACTCCGACCGCTTTCAGATGGTCGGCCGGACCGATGCCCGATTGCATCAACAGCTTCGGTGAGCCGATGGCGCCGGACGAGACGATCACCTCGCGCTCGGCACGCAGGATTTTCTTCTGCCCGCCGGGCCTGTCGACGATTTCGACGCCGATGGCGCGGCCCTTCTCGACGACGATGCGGGTCACCAGCACATCGGTGCTGACGGTGAGGTTCTTGCGCGCACGGATCGGCCTGAGATAGGCGACCGAGGCGGACGAACGCCGGGCATCCTTCTGGGTCAGCTGGTAATAGCCGACGCCTTCCTGGCTGGCGCCGTTGAAATCCGGGTTGAAGGGAATGCCCATCTCCTGGCCGGCGCGGAAGTAGGCCTCGCAGATCGGCAGCGGTGAAATCGGGTTAGACACGCCGAGCGGACCCTGGTCGCCATGAAAGTCATTGGCATAGCGCTGGTTGTTCTCGGCGCGCTTGAAATAGGGCAGCACGTCGCGATAGCCCCAGCCGGCGAGACCCTCCTCCTTCTCC
This sequence comes from Mesorhizobium sp. AR07, assembly GCF_024746815.1. GTDB lineage: Bacteria > Pseudomonadota > Alphaproteobacteria > Rhizobiales > Rhizobiaceae > Mesorhizobium. Next base: position 3,046,296 of record NZ_CP080525.1, on the reverse strand, counting down.
CAGGCGTCGTAGTCGCGGGCATTGCCGCGCGTGTAGATCTGGGCGTTGATGGAAGAACCGCCGCCGATGACCTTGGCCTGCGTGTACCAGAAGACGCGGTCCTTCATGTGCTTCTGCGGCACCGTCGACCAGCCCCAGGAGGCGATGCCCTTGGTCATCTTGGCGAAGCCCGCCGGCATGTGGATGTAAGGATGCCAATCCTTGCCGCCGGCTTCCAGCAGCAGGACCTGGTGCGCCGGATCCTCGCTCAACCGGTTGGCCAGAACGCAGCCGGCCGGGCCGGCGCCCACGATGATGTAGTCGGTCATGACACAGTCCATTTACAGTCGCGGCACGGAGAGGGCGCCGTCGACATTGATGATCGAGCCGGTCGAAAAGCCAAGCTTGCCGCCGGCAAGCGTCGCCACCACGGCACCGATGTCCGACGCTTCGCCCCAGCGCTTCGCCGGCACCAGGCCGCCGTCGATCAAGGCGCCATATTTGGCGGTGACGCCTGATGTCATGTCGGTGCGGATGATGCCCGGCCGTACCTCGAACACAGCGATATCTTCGGCGGCGAGCCTGAGCGCCAGGTTCTTCACCCACATCGACAGCCCGGCTTTCGAGATGCAGTAGTCCGGCCGTTCCGGCGACGCCATTTCGGCGCTGACCGAGGTGATGGTGATGATCGATTTGGGGTGATCGCCCGGTGTGGCCAGCATCGCTCTGGCCACTGCCTGGCTGAGAAACACGGTGCCGCGCAGATTGATGCCGAGCGTCCGGTCGAAATTTTCGGGCTTGAGAGCCAGGAGGTCGCCGCGCACGACAGCACCGACGCCGGCATTGTTGACGAGGCAGTCGATGCGGCCGAAGGCGCGCATCGCGCCATCGACCAGCGAAGTATGGTCGCCGAGATCGGCGATGTCGCAGCTGACATAGGCGAACTTCGTGCCGCGCGCGACGATGTCCTTCGCAAGTTCGGCCGGTGCTTTTTCAGCAAGGTCGGCGACGAGGATGTCGAAGCCGGCATCGGCAAGCGCTTGGGCACAGGCAAGGCCGATGCCGCGCGCGCCGCCGGTGACGATGGCTGTGGGGCGGATCATATGAATATGCTTCCTTGGATGTCAGCACTGCCCCTCATCGCCCTGCCGGGCACTTCTCCCCGTATAGTGACGGGGAGAAGGACGCCTTCATCGCCGGCTTCGCCAATGGCAAGCGCTGCAAAAAAAGCGTCGAGGTTGCGGTCAGCGGGCTTCTCCCCGTAAACGGCAGGGCGATCGCATATGGGAAGCCGAGGTTTTCGCCCTACGAATACCCCCACCCCTAACCCCTCCCCACAAGGGGGACGGAGACTCGCGTAGGCGCTGATCTCGGCAAACTGCCGAAGTTCGACGCCGAGTATGATGGACAAAGGCGCGCGGCAGCATTCCCTCCCCCTTGTGGGGAGGGTTAGGGTGGGGGTCCTTCTTCGCAAGAACCCATATGCGATTGCCCTGCCGTAAACGGGGAGAAGGTGCCGGCAGGCGGATGAGGGGCGGCGCGGACCGATCATGCGGCAAGCTCCACCTTCCTGATGTGGTCGGCGACACGCAGCGCTTGCGCGGCGATCGACAGCGCCGGGTTCACGGCGGCCGAGTTCGGCAAGAAGCCGCCATCGACGACGAACAGGTTCGTGTGGTCGAACGACCGGCAGAACGGATCGAGCGGCGACGTCGCGGGATCGTCGCCCATCTTCACCGTGCCGCACTGATGCGAGGGCGTGCGTTTGTCGAAGGGGCGCGACAGCACGATCGGATAGCCGCAGGCGCGGAAGTTTTCGCGCATCACCTTGGTCAGCCCGTCGAGCGACTGCATGTTGGAGCGTCGCCATTGCATGATGATGTCCTTGCCGTCGACCATGATGCGGCTTTCGGGATCTGGCAGGTCCTCGCACATCAGGTACCAGTCGACGGCGTGGCCGGCCATGAAGTCGAGCGCGAATTTCGGCACTCGCTTGACGTTGGCCTTCAGCATGTTGCCGTCGATCTTGCCGAGAAGCTGAACATTGCCGAGCGGCTTGCCGCCCTTGCCGTCGGACAGATAATAGTCGTTCAGCATCAGTGTCTTCTGGTAGACGGCATCGTTCCTGCGGCGCGGGTCGATCGCCAGCATGGCGCTGGAATTGTGGTTCATGAAGTTGCGGCCGACCTGGTCGGATCGGTTGGCGAGCCCCTTGCCGTCATAAGAAGGCGAGCGCAGCAGGATGACGGCGGAATTGACCGCTCCCGCCGAGAGGATGACCAGCTTCGGCGTTACTTTCTTCAACGCGCCATTCTGGCGGTAGTGAACAGCTGATATGGTTTTGCCGTCCGCCGAGGCCTCGAGATACTCGACATAAGCGCCGGTCTCTAACGTGATGTTCTGGTCGGTCAGCGCCGCCGTCAGCGGTCCCGTCTGCGCGTCGACCTTGCCCTGGCCGGTGTTCGGGAAAGCATCCCAGCCGGTCTTGCCGTCCTTCAGCCAGCTGTCGATGTCGACACCGAGTGGCAGCGAGGCCGGATGCAGGCCGAGTCCCCTAAGCTCGGCGCGGGCGCGCGCGATGGGCGCCTCGTCGGGCACGGGCTTGAAGGCGTAGGGGATCGAGTGGAACGGCTCGGTCGGATCCTCGCCCAGCGTGCCGCGCACGCGAAACAGTTGCTCGGCCTTCGAATACCAGGGCTCGAATTCTTCGTAGGAAAACGGCCAGGCCGGCGAAACGCCGCCGAAATGCTCCATCGCGGCAAAATCTTCCCTGCGGTAGCGGATCAGCACCGCGCCGTAGAATTTCGAATTGCCGCCGACATAGTAGTAGTTGCCGGGATTGAAGGCCGCGCCGCCGGCCTCGCGCCACATCTCCTTCGGCCGGTAGTGGCCGTCGACGAAGATGGAACGCGTGTCGCGCGCATGCGGCGTTGCCGGCAACGGTTCGCCACGCTCCAGCATCAGGATATTCGCGCCGCTGCCGGCAAGGCCGGAGGCGATCGTGGCGCCGCCGATGCCGGAGCCGATGATGACGATGTCCGGATTTGCCATGGCCGTCAGCGAATGCGGTTCTCGGTCGCCGGATCGAAGAACACCGCCTTGGTCAGGTTGAAGGCGAGCGGCGTGTTGGTGCCGGGCTGGATGTTGGCGTCGGCGCGCAACCGCGCCACCACGCCCTTGCCGCCGAGATTGGTGACGGCAAAGGTGTCGGAGCCGGCCGGTTCGACGACCTCGATGTGACAGTCGGCGGTGGCGATGTTGGAGGCGTTGCGTTCAGCACCTTCAGGATCGGTCAGCGCTTCCGGACGGACACCGAAGATGATCGGCTTGCCCTGGAATGCCGACAGGCCCGCCGGTGCGTTGGCCATCGGCAGCGAGATCGGCTCGCGCGCCTCGCGCTGCAGCACGACGGACAGCGCGTTGCCATTGGTGCCGATCGTCGCCGGGATCAGGTTCATCGCCGGTGAGCCCATGAAATCGGCGACGAAGAGATTGGTCGGGTTGTTGTAGATTTCGGCCGGCGTGCCGAATTGCTGCACCTCGCCGTCGCGCATCACGGCGATCTTGGTCGCCAGCGTCATCGCCTCGATCTGGTCGTGGGTGACGTAGACGATGGTGGTGCCGGTGGTGGCGTGCAGGCGCTTGATCTCGATGCGCATGTCGACGCGCAGCTTGGCGTCGAGGTTGGACAGCGGCTCGTCGAACAGGAACAGTTTCGGGTCGCGCACCAGCGCCCGACCCATGGCGACGCGCTGGCGCTGGCCACCGGACAACTGGCTTGGCTTGCGCTGCAGGAGGTGGCCGATCTGCAAGACCTTCGCCACCTTGTCGATCGCCTTCTGGCGCTCCGCCGCCGGCACGCCTCGCATCTCCATGCCGAAGGAGATGTTGCCGGCCACCGTCATGTTCGGATAGAGCGCATAGCTCTGGAACACCATGGCGATGTCGCGCTTGGACGGATGCAGATCGTTGATGGCGCGGCCGTCGACACGGATTTCGCCAGAGGTGATCGTCTCCAGGCCGGCGATGGTGTTCAGAAGCGTGGACTTGCCGCAGCCGGACGGGCCGACCAGCACCAGGAAGCCGCCTTTATCGAGTTCGACATCGATCCCCTTGAGGATCTCGACCTGGCCGAAGCGCTTTCTCAGACCATCAATTTCCAGAAAAGCCATCAGATTATCCTTTGACGGCGCCCGCCATCAGACCGCGCACGAAATAGCGGCCGGCGAGCACATAGACGAGAAGGGTTGGGAGTGCGGCGATCATCGCGGCCGCCATGTTGACGTTGTATTCGACGACGCCGGTCGAGGTGTTGACGACGTTGTTGAGCGCCACCGTCATCGGCATGGCGTCGCCGGTGCCGGCATAGGCGGAGGCGAACAGGAAGTCGTTCCAGATGTTGGTGAACTGGTAGATGACGGTGACGACGAAGATCGGCATCGAGTTCGGCAGCATGATGCGGCGGAAGATCTGGAAGAAGGAGGCGCCGTCGACCTGCGCGGCCTTGACCAGTTCGGTCGGGAACGCCTCGTAATAGTTGCGGAAGAACAAAGTGGTGAAACCGATACCGTAGACGACGTGGACGAAGACGAGATTGACCGTCGGGTTGCCGAGGCCAAAGCTCGTTCCGACCGAGTTCCGCAGCGACACGCCGAAACGGCCGAGGCTGCCGAGAATGGTCGCCATCGGCAACAGCACCGACTGGAACGGGATGAAGCAGGCGAACAGCATCAGCCCGAACACCAGCGTTGCGCCACGGAAGCGCCATTTGGTGAGCACGTAGCCGTTGAGCGCGCCGAGCATGGTCGAGATCAGAACGGCCGGAACCACCATCTTGATGGAGTTCCAGAAATAGCCCTTGATGCCGGCGCAGGTGAGGCCGACGCAGGTCTCGCCCCAGGCCTTCAGCCACGGGTCGAAGGTCGGCGCCCTGGGCAGCGCCAGCATGTTGCCGTTCTTGATCTCGTCCATGGTCTTGAACGAGGTCACCAGCATGACGAACAGCGGCATCAGGTAGAACAGCGCGAACAGCGCCAGCAGCCCGTAGATGACGATGCGGTTGATGATCTTGACGTTGACACCGCCGGAGACCTGGCGGGCGGGCGTGGTGACGGCGCTCATCGCGGCTTCTCCCGCAGTTCGGAATAGAGATAGGGCACGATGATGGCGACGATGGTCATCAGCATGATCACGGCGCTGGCCGAGCCGACGGCCATCTCGTTGCGCTTGAAGGTGTATTCATACATGAAGTTGGACGGCAGCCAGGCCGAGCCGCCGGGGCCGCCGCTGGTCAGCGCGACCACCAGATCGTAGGATTTGATGGCGAGGTGCGCGAGCACGATGAAGGCCGACAGGAAGATCGGCCGCAGCAGCGGGATGACGATGCGGCGATAGAGCTGGAAGGTGGTGGCGCCGTCGATCTGCGCCGCCTTCATGATCTCGCCGTCGATGCCGCGCAAGCCGGCCAGGAACATCGCCATGATGAAGCCAGAGGCCTGCCAGACGCCGGCGATGACCACGGTGTAGATGACAAAATCCTTGTTCTTGATCCAGTCGAAATGGAAGCTCGTCCAGCCCCATTGATGCAAGGTCTGCTCGAGGCCGAGGCCCGGATCGAGGAACCATTTCCAGGCGACGCCGGTGACGATGAAGGACAGCGCCATCGGGTAGAGATAAATCGGCCGCAGCACGCCTTCACCACGGATCTTCTGGTCGAGCAGGATGGCCAGGAACAGGCCGAGCGCCAGGCAGATGAAGATGTAGAGAAAACCGAAAATGCCCATGTTGGTGATCGACGTGTACCAGCTCGATGGCGGGTCGGTGTCGAAGGTCCAGCCCCACAGCCGCTGATAGGCGCGCGAGCCGGTGATGACATAGGACGGGAAGGTCTTGGAATTGGTGAAGGACAGATAGATCGTCCACAGGATGAAGCCGTAGACGAAGACAATGGTGATGGCGAAGCTCGGCGCCAGCACGATCTTCGGCAGCGCGTCCTGCAGGCGCGAGCGCACCGAGGCGCGCGGACGGGCGTGCTCCGGCGTCAGCTTGATCTGGCTTGTCGCTACCGTGCTCATAGGGCTCCTCCCGTCGACGCGAGGCCAACCAGGTTCTCGGATCGGAGCCTTCCCCGCCGGAGCGGGGAAGGCGTTTTTGGGTGCGTGATGCTTACTTGGCGTCGTCGATTGCCTTGACCAGTTCGGTCACGGCCTCGTCGGAGGTCTTGATCTGACCATGGACGAACTTGGAGACGACGTCCTTATAGGCATTGGCGACCGCCGGAGGCGCGCCATAGCCCTGGGCCAGCGAGCCGAACAGCGTGCCGCCGTCATTGGCTGCCTTCAGGTCGGCGATGCCCTTCTTGCCGCAAGCGTCGAAGTCGGTGTCAGGCACGTCGGTACGGGCCGGAACCGAACCCTTGACGACGTTGAAGGCCGACTGGAAGCTCTTCGACAGGGTGGCTGTGGCCAGTGCGATCTGGGCGGCCTTGCGGTCTTCCGGAACGTTGAACATGCCGAACATGTCGGAGTTGTAGATCACTGAGCCGTTGGTGCCCGGGAAGCGATAGCACAGGAAGTCCGTGCCCGGGGTTTTCTTGGCGGCGTGGAACTCACCCTTGGCCCAGTCGCCCATGACCTGCACCAGGGCGTCGCCCTTGATGACCATGGCGGTGGCAAGGTTCCAGTCGCGGCCCGAGAAGTTCGGGTCGACATAGGTGACGAGCTTGGCCAGGTTGTCGAACGACTTCTTCATCGTATCGGACTTGAGCGAAGCGTCGTCGAGGTCGTTGAAGGCCTTCTTGTAGAACTCAGGTCCGCCGGTCGACAGCACGACCGAGTCGAACATGGTGGCTTCCTGCCAGTTCTGGCCGCCGAGAGCGAGCGGGATCACGCCTGCCGCCTTGGCCTTGTCGAGGAGTGCCACGAATTCGTCGAAGGTCTTCGGCTCGGTGCCGCCGATCTTGTCCATGACGGCCTTGTTGATCCACAGCCAGTTGACCGAGTGGACGTTGACCGGAGCCGCGACCCACTTGCCTTGATAGACCGAGAACTTCTGCAGGGCCGCCGGAACCGACTTGTCCCAGCCTTCCTTCTTCGCCGTCTCGGTCAGGTCGCCCATGACGCCGGCCGCCGCATAGTCGAGCACGGTGTAGCCGAGCATCTGCGAGGCGGTCGGGTAGTTGCCGGCCGCGACCATTGCCTTCAGCGCGGTCATGGCGGCGTCGCCGCCACCGCCGGCCACCGGCACGTCCTTCCAGGCATAGCCTTCCTTGGCCAGATCGCCCTTGAGGACGTTGAGAGCAGCCGCTTCGCCGCCCGACGTCCACCAATGCAGCATCTGGACTTCCTTGACGTCCGCGGCATGGGCCGCGAACGCAAAGCTCGATGCCAAAGCCGTTCCGATAAGCAGTTTGCGCAACATGTACTTCCTCCCTTGTTGCATCTACACGACCGGCGGATGCCCGCCGGGTTCTTCTCAACTCAGCCGACCCACCATCCGGTGCGCTGGCCGCGATGAAACTGGATTGTCTTTTCCTCGGTATAGTCCTCGACGGCGCGTTTGCCGAGTTCGCGTCCGATACCGGACTGCTTGTAGCCTCCGAATGGCAGTTCGGGATAACCTTCCATGAACGTGTTCACCCAGACGGTTCCCGAACGCACCCCACGCGCCACCGACATGCAAGTGTCGATGCTGGCGCTCCATACGCCCGCCGACAAACCATAGGGCGTGTTGTTGGCGATGTGCAACGCCTTTTCAATCGATTCAAAGGTCAGCACAGAAAGCACCGGGCCGAACACTTCCTCGCGGGCGATGGCCATATCCTCGGTGACGCCGCGGATGATGGTCGGATCGAGATACTGGCCGGCATTCGAGGCCAACTGCCTGCCGCCGGTGTAGACGCTGCTGCCGTCGTTTGCCGCTGCCGCAACGTAGCCGGCTACCTTGGTTAGGTGGTCGGACGAGATCATCGCGCCGACCTTGGTTCGATCATCGAGCGGATCGCCGACCGTCACCTTGGCGGTGAGCGCCTTGACCGCGCTGAGAAATTCGTCGGCAATAGCCTCGTGCACGATCAGCCGGCTGCCGGCATTGCAGCATTCGCCGGCATTGAAGAAGCCGCCGAACACGGCCGCGTCGGCGGCCGCTTCGAGGTCCGCGTCCGGAAAGACGATCTGGCCGTTCTTGCCGCCAAGCTCCATCGAGACTTTCTTCAGCGACTGCGCGGCCGAGGCCATGGTCATCTTGCCGACGCGCGTGGAGCCGGTGAATGACACCATCTCGACCAGCGGATGGCTGACCATCGGCGCGCCGACATCGGCGCCAAGACCGGCGAGGATATTGACGACGCCGGCGGGCAGGCCGGCCTGCATCAGGATGTCGCCGAGGACGAAGGTCGAGGCCGAGGTCATTTCGCTCGGCTTGACCACCGCCGTGCAGCCGGCGGCGAGCGCGCAAGGGCAGTTTCTGGCTGACGATGAGGAACGGGAAATTCCACGGTGTGATGATCGAGACGACGCCGATCGGCTCGCGCAGCACGACGCCCAGCATGGCGTCGCCGAGATTGGCGTAGGATTCGCCGTGCAGCGTGCGGGCAAGCGATGCTGCATAGCGCCAGATGTCGACGGCACCACCGATCTCGCCACGCGCCTGGGCGATCGGCTTGCCGGATTCCAGCGCGTCGAGCCGGGCGATCTCTTCCAGCCGCGCTTCGATCAGATCGGCCGTCTTGAGCAGGATCGCGGCGCGCTCGGCCGCCTTCATGCGCGGCCATGGACCGGTCTCGAAAGCCCTGTGCGCGGCCTGCATCGCGGCTTCCACGTCGGCCTCGCCGGCCTGTGCATAATGCGAAACGGTGAAGCCATGGCCGGGGCTCTTGCGCTCCAGCGTGCGGCCGTCGCGGGTATCGACATGCTTGCCGTCGATCAGCAGCCGATAGGTTTTCGGTGCCGCAGATGCCTCGGCGGGCATGATGATGTTAAGAGGGGCGTTCATCTTGGGTTCGGAATCCTCAGGATCTTGAAAATGCTGGTTTCTGCTTGATCTTGAAAGCGTCGACACCGGCCGTGAGATCGCCGGTCAGGGCGATGAAGCCGCTGGCCAGCGCTTCCGTCGCCGCTGCACTGTCCTCGCCTTCGGCGACCGCGATCATCAATTTGGCGGCTTCCGTCGCCAGCGGGCCGCGCTCGGCGATCTTTTCGGCCCAGGCCCTGGATTCGGTCAGGCCGCTGCCGCTTTCGACCACCCGGTCGACCACGCCAAGGGCCAGCGCTTCGGGTGCGAGTAGGATCTCGCCGCCGAGCGCCATGCGCCGCACTGTTTGCGCGCCGAAGCGGCGTACCGCACGCTGCGTGCCGGACCAGCCGGGAACGACACCGATCGAGGTTTCGGGGAAGCCGAGCTTGATGTGATTTTCCGCGACGCGAAAGTCGCAGGCAACCGCCAGCTCCAGCCCGCCGCCCAGCGCATGGCCGGAGAGCACGGCGATGGTCGGTTGCCGCAGCCGCGCCAGCCGGTCGAAGACGCGGTGGCCGTAGCGCACCCATTGCACCTGGAAGTCGGCCGCACTCATCCGCGCCCACGCCTCGACATCGCCGCCGGCGCAAAAGCCCTTGCCTTCGCCGCGCAGCAACACGACGCGCACGCCGTCGGCCGCCTCAGCCTCGTCGAGCGCCGCTTCCAGCGCCCGCAGCATCGGAATATCAAGCGCGTTGAATTTCTCCGGCCGGCGCAAGGTGACGATGCCGATGGCGCCGTCGCTTTCGAAGGTGACGAGATGCTCAGCCATGCCCACCTCCAAGCGAGGCGCCGCCATTCAGCGTCAGGCCGATCGGCTGGTCCAGATAGAGGGCTGCCGGTGTCCTCTTGAGGGTTTTGGCGACGCCGAGCGGCATTTCTGCCTGGGCCAGCACATCGCGCTGCAAGTCGATGCCTGGCGCCAGCTCCGTTACCACCAGTCCCTCCGGCGTCAGCTTCATCACGCAGCGCTCGGTGACGTAGGTGATGTCCTGTCCTTGTGCGACCGCGCGTTTGCCCGAGAAGGAGATGTGCTCGACCTCGTTGACCACCTTCTTGATCCTGCCCTCCTGGTCGATGCGGATGCCGCCATCGGCCAATGATAGCTTTGCCCCGGCGTTGAAGAAGCCCGAGAAGACGATCTTCTTCGCCCGCGCGGTGATGTCGACGAAACCGCCAGCGCCAGCGGTGACATGCGGCCGTGCCGACAGTTTCGAGACGTTGACCGAGCCGTGGCGATCGATCTGCAGGAAAGACAGCAACGAGGCGTCGAAGCCACCGGCCTGGAAATAGATGAATTGGTGCGGCGAGGGCATGATCGCCTCGGCGTTCGAAGCGCAGCCGAATTTGAAGTCGAGCAGCGGCACACCGCCGACCGCGCCCTGTTCGATCACCCAGGTGACCTTGCCGTGCTGGCCTTCCTCGAGCAGGATGCGCGGCACGTTGGCCGAGATGCCGAAGCCGATGTTGACGGCCATGCCGTCGCGAAGCTCCATGGCGACGCGGCGTGCGATCACCTTCTGCACGTTCATTTCGGCGTTGCGGAAGCTCGACAGAGGCCGGAAGATTTCGCCCGAGATTGCCGGGTCGTAAGGCGTCAGCGTCGTCTGCAACTGGTCGGGCGCGACGACGATGTGGTCGACCAGCACTCCGGGCACCCGCACGTCATGCGGATTCAGCGTGCCGTTCTCGACGACGCGCTTGACCTGCGCGATGACGACGCCGCCATTGTTGCGGGCGGCCAGCGCCTGTTCCAGCCCGCCGAGATAGGCGCCCTCATGCTCGTAGGTGAGGTTGCCGCGCTCGTCGGCCGTGGTGGCGCGGATGATCGAAACATGTGGGACGATCGAGCGGAAATAGAGCCATTCCTCGCCGTCGAACTGCTGTACCGAAACGATCGGCTCGCTGGCGGCCGCGTTCATGGCGCAGCCCTGGTGGCGCGGGTCGGCGAAGGTGTCGAGGCCGATCTTGGTCAGCACGCCCGGCCGCTTGGCTGCGGCTTCACGATGCATGTCGAACAGGATGCCGGACGGCACATTGTAGGCGGCAACCGAATTGTCGCCGATCATCTTCCAGATCTGCGGGGGTTCGGAGGACGATGGCCCGGACGGATAGGAGCCGCATAGAGTGCGCTTCAGCAGGCCGGGCTTGGCCAGATGGTCGATGCCTTTGATGCCATACATGTCGCCGGCGGCGATCGGATGCAGCGTGGTGATGTCCTTGGGATGGCCCTCGGTGTCGAAGCGCTCGCCGATGGCGGCCAGCACCGCATCCGGGCAGCCGAGACCGCTCGACGACGACACGGATACGACCATGCCGTCCTTGATGAGGCCTGCTGCCTGCGCCGCGGAAACGACCTTGCTCAATTCATGCTCCCGAGTTTCGGGGCGATCTTGACGGCCTTGCCGGAGCTGGCCGATTGCAATGCCGCTTCGGCCGCAGCGAGCGACCAGATGCCGTCCTCGCCGGTGGCGGAAGGCTGGCCTTCGCCACGGATCGCGGCATGGAACTGGCGCAGTGACCTGACATAGAGGTCCTCGCGGTCGAAGCTCAGCTCTTCCCCGCCCTTTGCTGTGCGCAGCGTCACCGAGCCGACCGGCTTCTGTGTCATCACATTGCTGGCGATGAGCGACCCTTCCGAACCATGCACCTCAAAACCAGTGTCGGCGAATCTGGTGGTGAAGCCTTCATGCGATTGGGCGATGACGCCCGACTTGAAGCGCCAGATGCACATGGCGCCATCTTCCAGCCCACGACCGGCCATGCCGGCCGATTGCGTGAAGGCGGAGACCTCGACCGGATCGTCGCCGAGCACGAAACGCAGCGTATCGGCGTCGTGCACGGTGATGTCGAGCACCACGCCGCCGCCCGCTTCCGGCCTGGTGATGCGCCAGCCCTGGAGGTTCTCAGGCAGATAGACGGAATGAAAGACGCGCGCGGCGATCGGCTCGCCGATGCGGCCGGCGGCAATTGCCTCGCGCATGGCGCGGTGCGCGCCGGCGTTGCGCAGATGGTGATTGGTGCCGAGCACAATGCCGGCGGCCCTGGCGGCTTCGACCATCCTGCGCGCATCGGCGCTGGTCAGCGCCAGCGGCTTCTCGCACAGCACGTGCTTTCCCGCCTTGGTGGCGGCCAAGGCCTGTTCGAGATGCAGTTCGTTGGTGGTCGAGATATAGACCGCGTCGATGTCGGCGCCGAGCAGGGCATCAAGCGTCGAGACAGCCAACGGAATGTTGTTTTCCCCGGCATAGGTTTTGGCGCGCTCGGGGCTGGAACTCATCACCGCCGCGATCTTGCCATCGCCTTGCGCGCGGATGGCATCGATCATGAACTGTCTGGCGATCGTGCTGGCGCCGATCAGCCCCCATCTGATGCTCATGCCGCGTCTCCCATCCCGATGTTGCGGTCTGGACCGCAGCTTTCCCTGACGACCAGATTGACCGCGCCGATATGGTCCTCGGCCCGCGTCGTGCGCGACTGGATCATTTTCAGCATGACATGGGCGGCACGTTCGCCGAGCCCAGCCGTATCCACTGAAACGCTGGTCAGCGCCGGCATATAATGTTCGGCCTCGACCACATCGTCGAAACCGACGACGGCGAAATCGGCTCCCGGCTCCAGCCCGCGCTTGCGCAGGGCCAGAAGGACGCCAAAGGCGACGGCGTCGTTGAAGCACAAGGCCGCGGTCGGTGGTTCAGGCATCGACAGAGCGGTCTCAAGACAGGCAATGCCGCCTCTGCGGCTGGTCTCGCCCTCGACGATAGCCATGTCGCGGGCAGCGATGCCAAGCGTCTCGCAGGCTTCGCGAAAGCCACCCAGCCGCTCGTGATAGACCACGAGATCGGACGAACCGCCGAAGAAGGCCAGCCGGCGATGGCCCTTGCCGATGAGATGGGCTGCGGCAAGGTAGGCGCCGCGATGATTGTCGGGCGCGATCACCGGGATGCGGCTGTCGGGCAGGCGGCGCATGGCGAAGACGACCGGAACGCCCGCCGTCTCCAGCCGCCGGAAGGCGCCCGGCGTCGTGCCGCGGGCCGGGGACACGATGAGGCCGGCGACGCCTTGCTCCATCAGCGATTTCAGCACTTCTTCCTGGCGCACCGGGTTTTCAGCCGTATTGGCGATGAAAGGCACGATGCCGGCCGACTGGAAGACCCGCTCCATGCCGACCGCCAGTTCGGCGAAGAAGGGATTGGTGAGATCGTTGATGACCATGCCGATGACGTTGGAGTGAGCCTTGCGCAGATTGGCGGCGCCGCGGTTGTAGACGTAACCGACATCCTCGATCGCCTTGCGAACCTTGACCGCGGTTTCAGGCCGGATCAGCCCGCTGCCCTGGAGCACGAGCGATACCGTCGATTTGGACACGCCTGCTTCGCGGGCGATGTCGAATATCGTCGCCTTGGCCCGGCTGGCCATCCAGATGCATCCTCCCGATTTCTAGGTCAAAGTTATTGGAACGTTCTAATCATCCCTCAAACGATGAGTCAATCGTGATTTTTTCTGAATCCGAAAAATCGATGGCTGGACGCCGAACGCCATATGTTTGAACGATTGTCGTGCTGCGGCGCAGCATTTTCCCAGAGCGAGCTTTGAATCTTAAAGGTTCTTGATTTATTGGAACGTTCCATTTATAGGCGAGCTAAAGGGAGAAATCGATGGATATTGCCTTGCCTGGTGAGGGTGGCCGCAGCACCCGTTACGCGCTTGTCGGCCAGCCGGTGCAGCCGGTGATCGGGGCGCAGTTTTCACGCATCGCCTATGCCGCCGCGCATGTCGTCGCCGATCCGCTGGCGATGACCGATCCGTGGTCGAAGCCCGCAGTCGACTGGGACAGGACGATGGCGTTCCGTCACCATCTGTGGCGGCTCGGCTTCCGCATCGCCGAGGCGATGGACACGTCGCAGCGCGGCATGGGGTTCGACTGGACAAATGCGCAGGAATTGATCCGCCGCTCGATCGCGGAAGCGCGCACCGTCGAAGGCGCTGATCTCGCTTCGGGTGCCGGCACTGACCATCTGGCGCCAGCCGCCGCCAGGACGCTCGATGATGTGATTGCCGCCTATGAAGAGCAATTCGCCTTTATCGAAGGGCAGGGCGGCAAGGCGATCATGATGGCCAGCCGCGCGTTGGCGGCGGTGGCCAAGGGCCCGGACGATTATGCGCGCGTGTACGACCGCATCCTGTCCCAGGCGTCCGGCAAGGTCATCCTGCACTGGCTGGGTGACATGTTCGACCCGGCGCTCAGGGGCTATTGGGGCAGCGGAAATTTCGACGCCGCGCTCGACACCGTCGTCGCCATCATCGAACGCCATGCGGGCAAGGTGGAGGGGATAAAAATCTCGCTGCTCGATGCCGACAAGGAGGTCGCGCTCAGAAACCGGCTGCCGGACGGCGTCGTCATGTTCACCGGCGACGACTTCAACTATCCCGAACTGATCGCGGGCGACAGCAGGAAACACTCGCATGCGCTGCTCGGCATCTTCGACGCGATCGCGCCGGTCGCCAACGCGGCACTGGCCAAGCTGGCGGACGGCGACCGCGCCGGTTACGACGCGCTGATGGCGCCAACCGTGCCGCTATCGCGAAAGATCTTCGAGGCGCCGACCGAGTACTACAAGGCCGGCATCGTCTTCATGGCCTGGCTGAACGGCCATCAGGACCATTTCGCGATGGTCGGCGGCATGCAGTCGGCACGCGGCATCCGCCACTATGCCGATATCTTCCGCCTTGCCGACCAGGCCGGATTGCTGGCCGATCCGGAACTGGCGGTTGCCAGGATGAAGAATTTCTGCGCCGTCGCGGGCTCAATGGCCGCTCCTCTTGGCGGAACTTGACGCCCACAACCGGAATCTTCGATATGGAAAACTCTTAAATTAGAAGGCGGCGCCGCGGCGCTCCGATGGCTTCAACTCGTCGAGAAGCGTGCGGATGACGCCGGCCATGTTCTCGTTCATGTCGCTGCGCCACAGCGCGAAGGCGACATTGGCCTCGACAAAGCCTTCCGGCGATCCGCAATCGAAGGTGCGGCCCTGATAGTGATAGCCATAGAAGGGCTGCTGCTTCTCCAGCTTCAGCATCGCGTCGGTGAGCTGGATCTCGTTGCCGGCGCCCTTCTCCTGGCCTTCGAGTATCTTGAAGATCTCGGGCTGCAGGATGTAGCGTCCATTGATGTAGAGATTGGACGGCGCGGTGCCGGTCTTCGGCTTTTCCACCATCTCGGTGATGCGGAAGCCGTGATGCGTATCCGCGCCACGGCCGACGATGCCGTATTTGTGCGCCTCGGCCGGGTCGCATTCCTGCACCGCGATGATGTTGTTGCCGGTTTCTTGGTAAAGCTCGACCATGTCCTTCATGCAGCTCTTCTCCGACTGCATGATCATGTCGGGCAACAAAAGAGCGAACGGCTCGTCGCCGACCAGTTCGCGCGCGCACCAGACGGCATGGCCAAGGCCGAGCGGCACCTGCTGACGGGTGAAACTGGTCTGCCCCGGCGCTGGCTGCAGGCGTTGCAGGCGAGCGAGCTGGTCGTCCTTGCCGCGCTGGGCCAACGTGTCATAGAGCTCGAACTGGACGTCGAAATGGTCCTCGATGACCGCCTTGTTGCGGCCTGTGACGAAAATGAAATGCTCGATGCCGGCTTCGCGCGCTTCATCCACCACATACTGGATGACCGGCCGGTCGACGACAGTCAGCATTTCCTTGGGGATGGCCTTGGTGGCCGGGAGAAACCGTGTGCCGAGACCGGCGACCGGGAAGACTGCCTTGCGAACTCTCTTCATGCTTCCAATTATCCGTTTGATGGTCAGCTCCGCAATCCCTGTTTCGAGACATTTTCACGCCGGAATTGAGGATTACTGGACGAGTGAGAGGGAACGTTCACCGGTAAAGGTTTGAGGCGACTTTTCGTTCCCGCCGGCACCTATGGTAAACTAATTCCTAACCTGCTTCGGCGATGAATGGTCTTTCCTGAGACAGAGAAGGAGGAAAAGATGTCCGTTCGCAATGCCGCAAAACGTTTTACCAGCGTCATCGCGGCAGCCAGCCTCTCGCTCGCTCTGCTGATGCAGGCCGGACCCGCCTTCGCCGATGCCGGTTTCCGGCAATGGGTCGCCGGCTTCCGCGCCACGGCCGTGCAGAGCGGCGTTTCCGGCGCGCTCTACGACCAGGCCTTCAGGGACATTAGGGATATTGACCCGGTGGTGCTGGAAAAGGCGCGCACGCAGCCTGAATTCACCGCACCTGCTTGGGACTATTTCGACAACCGTGTCCACGACCAGTCCGTCGCGGTCGGCCAGCAAATGGCCAAGAAGTGGAAGCCGTGGCTGGACAAGATCGAAGCCAGATTTGGCGTTGATCGCTACATTCTGCTCGCCATCTGGTCGATGGAATCGAACTATGGCGAGATCCTCAAGCGCGACGACATCATGCGCAATGTCGTGCGTTCGCTGGCGACCTTGGCCTATGCCGATCCGAAGCGGGCAAAGTTCGCCCGCACCCAGCTGATCGCAGCGCTGAAAATCCTGCAGACCGGCGATATCGACGAAAGCCATCTGAGCGGATCCTGGGCCGGCGCCATGGGCCACACCCAGTTCATCCCGACCAGCTATCTGCACTATGCCGTCGACATGGACGGCAACGGCAAGCGCGACATCTGGAATTCCGTTCCCGATGCGCTGGCCACCGCAGCCAATCTGTTGAAGAAGAATGGCTGGCAGGCCGGCAAGACCTGGGGTTATGAGGTCACCTTGCCCGCCGGCAAGCTTCCCGGCGGCTCCAAGGCGCTGTCGCAATGGCAGGCGCTCGGCGTCGTCCGGGCCAACGGCAAGCCGTTCAAGAACGGCTCCGACAAGGCGACGCTGAAAGTGCCGGACGGCCGCGGCGGGCCAGCCTTCCTGATGGTCAAGAATTTCTCGGTCATCAAAGCCTACAACAATGCCGACAAATATGCGCTTGCCGTCGGTCTTCTTGCCGACGAAATCGCCGGCTCCAGCGGTCTCGTGCAGGATTGGAAGCGGCCTTTCACCAAGCTCACCTTCGAGGAAAGGCAGGAGCTGCAGAAGCGGCTTTCCCAGCACGGCCTCTACGACGGCAAGTTCGATGGCAAGATCGGCGACGGCTCGAAGTCAGCCATCATGGCCTTCCAGGCCAAGGCCGGCTTGACCCAGGACGGCTATCCAAGCATGGAAGTGCTGAAGTGGCTCCGGCAGAAATAGAGCCATCTGCGGTGCGACGCGGCCTTTCGGACGCGCAAAGGACACTGTAGCAATCTGGTTGGCGCGATGTCCTTTTGAAAAGTCGATGCGACTTTTCGAAAGAAGCGCGCCAAGGGATGGAGGAAACGATTGGCTTCGGCTGCGCGCATCGCAGGGCTTGTTCGTCGCATGCCGGTGCTGATTCTGGCCATTGTCGTGCTCGCCGTCGGCGTCGCTGGCGCCTTTCATGCGCCGGCCATGGCGCAGGAACAGCAAAGTCGCGGCTGGTCGTTGCGCGACCTTTTGTTCCCGCGCCGAAGCGAGCGGGTCGAGCCGCCGCTGGACATCCAGAAGGCGAAGCCAAAGCCGCGCAAACCCCGCGCTCCGCGTGCGCCGGCCGAACCACAAACGCCGATAGCCGAGAAGACACCGGACGCCCGCACCGTCCTGGTGGTCGGCGATTTCATGGCGACCGGGCTTGCCGAAGGCCTCGACACCGCCTTTGCCGAAAACACCGGCATCAGGATCGTCGTTCGCAGCAATGGTTCATCCGGCTTCGTGCGCGATGATTTCTACAACTGGCCCGAGCAGATCAAATCGCTGATCGAGACCGAGAAGCCGGCCGCCGTGGTCGTCATGCTGGGTTCCAACGATCGCCAGCAGATGAAGGTGGGCGATGTGCGCGAGCAGCCCCGGTCCGAGAACTGGACCAAGGAATACGAGCGCCGTATCGATGCATTCGGCAAGACCATCGCCGACGCCAAGGTGCCTTTCCTGTGGGTCGGCATGCCGGCGTTCCGGGTGCCGAACATGACCTCCGACATGCTGGCCTTCAACGACATCTACCATCAGGCGGCCGAAAACCATGGCGGCGAATTCGTCGACGTCTGGGATGGCTTCGTCGACGAGAATGGCGCCTTCATCACCACTGGACCGGACATCAACGGCCAGGCCGTGCGACTGCGGGCCGATGACGGCATCAACGTGTCGAAAGCCGGCAAGCGCAAGCTCGCCTTCTATACCGAAAAGCCGCTGATGAAGATCCTGGGCCTCGCCGCGCCCGGAAGCGTAGCCCCGGCGACCGCGCCGGCGGGCGCGCCCGTCGAAGCGCCGACGCCTGCCGCGGCGCCGATTGTGATCGACCGCACCGCGCCGATGCTGCTCAGCGATCCCGCACTCGACGGCGGCTCCGAACTTCTCGGCGCGGCGCCGCCGGCAAAGGCCAATCCGGATCTCCCTGGTGAAAAGCTTGTTATCGAGGGCAGGGCGCCGGACGCTTCGCCCGGTCGCGCCGATGATTTCTCCTGGCCACCCAAGACAAGGCCGGCGACCACAGCCGCCGCAACCGACACGACGACGGCGATCACCCCTTAGCGGGGCAGGACGCTCGACCCCATCAGATCCTCGTCGATCGAACGCGCCGCCTGGCGGCCCTCGCGGATCGCCCAGACGACCAGCGACTGGCCGCGACGCACGTCGCCCGCCGCATAGAGCCTGTCGACGCTGGTTCTGTAGTCGCGGTCATTGGCTTCGACATTCTTCGAACGGCGGCTGTCGGTGACGATCTTCATCTGGCCGTCCAGTTCCCCAACCAGGCCGGCGGTGGTCGGACCGGCAAAGCCGATGGCGATGAAGGCGAGATCGGCACGGATGACGAATTCGGTGCCGGCGATCGGCTTGCGCTTGTCGTCGACCTCGCAGCATTTGACGCCGGTCAGCTGGCCTTCCTCGCCAATGAATTCGAGCGTCGCCACCTGGAATTCGCGCTCCGCCCCTTCGGCCTGCGAGGACGAGGTGCGCATCTTGGTCGCCCAGTAGGGCCAGACCGAAAGCTTGTCTTCCTTCTCCGGCGGCTGCGGGCGGATGTCGAGCTGGGTGACGCGCACCGCACCCTGGCGGAAAGCGGTGCCGACGCAATCGGAGGCGGTATCGCCGCCGCCGACGACGACGACATGCTGGCCACCGGCGATGATCGGATGCGACGGCCAGGCCACCGACTGGATCGGCTCGCCGCCGACGCGCCGGTTCTGCTGCACCAGATAGGGCATCGCGTCATGCACGCCGCCGAGATCGTCGCCGGGAATGCCGGCCGCGCGCGGTGTTTCCGACCCGCCGCAATAGAGAACCGCGTCGTGCTCGGCCAGCAACTCGTTCGCCGTCTTGTCGACGCCGACATTGACGCCGCAATGAAAAGTCACGCCTTCACCCTGCATCTGTTCGATGCGCCGGTCGATATAGTGCTTCTCGATCTTGAAGTCGGGAATGCCGTAGCGCATCAGCCCGCCGGGACGGCTCTCCCGCTCATAGACATGGACGTCGTGGCCGGCGCGGCCCAGCTGCTGGGCAGCCGCCATGCCGGCCGGGCCGGAGCCGATGACGGCGACCCGCTTGCCGGTCTTCTTCTCCGGCGGATAGGGCCTGATATGGCCGGTCTCATAGGCCTTGTCGGCGATCGCCTGCTCGACCGTCTTGATGGCGACGGGAATGTCCTCGAGGTTCAGCGTGCAGGCTTCCTCGCAGGGCGCGGGGCAAATGCGGCCGGTGAACTCCGGGAAATTGTTGGTCGAATGCAGGTTGCGGATCGCGTTGTCCCAGTCGCCATTGTAGACGAGGTCGTTCCAGTCCGGGATCTGGTTGTGGATCGGGCAGCCGGTCGGCCCGTGACAGAACGGAATGCCGCAATCCATACAGCGCGCGGCCTGTTTCTCGACCTCCTTGTCCGACATCGGCAGCGTGAACTCGCGAAAGTGCCGGATGCGGTCGGAGGCCGGCTGGTACTTGTGCACCTGCCGGTCGATTTCGAGAAAGCCTGTTACCTTGCCCATAGTCCAGTTCCTGCTGTCCAGATGGTGCGGTTTTCGCCGCACCCGTTAACCTCTTGAGGCAGCCATGGCAACCTTGCCTTCGAGGTCAAACGGTCGATGAAAGTGTGGGCCGGGAAACCTGGGCTTCCCGGCAATGCATAAGTTTATTCCGCCGCCACGCCCATGCGCATGCGCTCCATCTCGATCAGCGCGCGGCGGTATTCGACCGGCATGATCTTGCGGAATTTCGGCCGGAATGTCGTCCAGTCGTCGAGGATCTCGCGGCCGCGCACCGAACCGGTGTAGTGCACATGGTTCGAGATCAGCTGATAGAGCCGCTCCTCGTCATGGCTGGTCATGTCGCCGGAGACGTCGACGCGGCCCTTGTGGTCGAGGTCGCCGCCATGGTGCAGCAGCCTTTCCATCAAATCGTCTTCTTCCGGAACCGGTTCCAGCTCGACCATCGCCATGTTGCAGCGCTCGGCGAAATCGCCTGCCTCGTCCAGCACATAGGCGACGCCACCCGACATGCCGGCGGCGAAGTTGCGGCCGGTTTGGCCGATGACGACGACGATGCCGCCGGTCATGTACTCGCAGCCATGGTCGCCGACGCCTTCGACGACGGCCGCCACACCCGAATTGCGCACGGCGAAACGCTCGCCGGCGACGCCGGCGAAATAGGCCTCGCCCTCGGTCGCGCCGTAGAGCACCGTGTTGCCGACGATGATGGACTCCGCCGCGACGATCTTGGCCTCTTCCGGCGGCCGGATAACGATACGCCCGCCCGACAGGCCCTTGCCGACATAGTCGTTGCCGGCGCCGACAAGCTCGAAGGAAATGCCGCGCGCCAGGAAGGCGCCGAAGGACTGGCCGGCGGTGCCGGTCAACTTCACCGAGATCGTGTCCTCGCGCAGGCCCTTGTGCTTGAAGCGCTTGGCCACTTCGCCAGACAGCATGGCGCCGGCCGAGCGATCGACATTGCGGATGTCGACCTCGATCTTGACCGGCTGCTTGTTTTCCAGTGCCGGCTTTGCCAGTTCGATCAGCCTGCGGTCGAGCACGTGGTCGATCGGGTGCTTCTGCCGTTCGGTCCAGTGCACCGCTTCATGCGGCGCATCGGGCTTGAAGAACATCTTCGAGAAATCGAGCCCGCGCGCCTTCCAGTGCACGATCAGGTCGCGCTTCTCCAAGAGGTCGGTATCGCCGATGATCTGGTCGATATGGGTGTAGCCCATCTCGGCCAGCAGCTCGCGCACTTCCTCCGCCACGTAGAAGAAGAAGTTGATGACATGCTCGGGCGTGCCCTTGAAGCGCTTGCGCAGCACCGGGTCCTGCGTCGCGACGCCGACCGGACAGGTGTTGAGATGGCACTTGCGCATCATGATGCAGCCGGCCGCGATCAGCGGCGCGGTCGAGAAGCCGAACTCGTCGGCGCCGAGCAGCGCGCCGATGATGACATCGCGGCCGGTGCGCAAGCCGCCATCGACCTGCAGCGCCACTCTGCTGCGCAAGCCGTTCAGCACCAGCGTCTGGTGCGTCTCGGCAAGGCCCATTTCCCATGGGCTGCCGGCATGCTTCAGCGAGGTCAGCGGCGAGGCACCGGTGCCGCCATCATAGCCCGAGATGGTGATGTGGTCGGCGCGCGCCTTGGCGACGCCCGCCGCAACCGTGCCGACGCCGACTTCCGAGACCAGCTTGACCGACACGTCGGCCGCCGGGTTGACGTTCTTCAGATCGTAGATCAGCTGCGCCAGATCCTCGATCGAGTAGATGTCGTGATGCGGCGGCGGCGAGATCAGGCCGACGCCCGGCGTCGAATGCCGGACCTTGGCGATCGTGGCGTCGACCTTGTGGCCGGGCAGTTGGCCGCCTTCGCCCGGCTTGGCACCCTGCGCCACCTTGATTTGCATCATGTCGGAGTTGACGAGATATTCGGCCGTCACGCCAAACCGGCCCGAGGCGACCTGCTTGATCGCCGAGCGTTCGGGGTTCTTGCCGCCTCCGGGCAGCGGCAGATAACGGTCGGCCTCTTCACCGCCCTCGCCGGTGTTCGACTTGCCGCCGATGGCGTTCATGGCACGCGCCAGCGTGGTGTGCGCTTCGCGCGAGATCGAGCCGAAGGACATCGCTCCGGTCGAGAACCGCTTGACGATGTCGGCCGCCGGCATGACGTCGTCGAGCGCGACCTTCTTGCGGCCGCTCTCCTCGGCCAGCTTGATCCTGAACAGGCCACGGATGGTCTGGGCGCGGGCCGTCTCGCTGTCGATCTGCGCGGAATAGTCCTTGAACGTCTGCCACGAGCCCTGGCGCACGGCGTGCTGCAAGGTGGCGACTGCGTCGGGCGACCACATATGCGCCTCGCCGCGCATGCGGAACATGTATTCGCCGCCGACCTCGAGGCTGTTGCGCAGCACCGGATCGTTGCCGAAACCATCGGTGTGGCGGCTGAGCGTCTCGGCCGCGATCTCGTCCAGCCCGACGCCCTCGATCAGCGTCGCGGTGCCGGTGAAATACTGCTGCACGAAATCGGTCTTCAGCCCGATGGCGTCGAAGATCTGCGCGCCGCAATAGGACTGGTAGGTCGAGATGCCCATCTTGGACATCACCTTGAGGATGCCCTTGCCGATCGACTTGATGTAGCGCGAGACGACTTCGTAGGCGTCCACCTCTTTCGGCAGTTCGCCACGCTTGTGCATGTCGAGCAGCGTGTCGAAGGCGAGGTAAGGGTTGATCGCCTCGGCGCCATAGCCGGCAAGGCAGCAGAAATGATGCACTTCGCGCGGCTCGCCGGATTCTATGACGAGGCCGACCGAGGTGCGCAGCCCCTTGCGGATCAAATGATGATGCACCGCGGCCGTCGCCAGCAGCGCCGGGATGGCGATGCGGTCCGGCCCGACCTGACGGTCGGACAGGATGATGATGTTGTAGCCTCCGGCGACCGCCGCCTCCGCCCGCTCGCACAAGCGGTCGATGGCGCCCTGCATACCCGCGGCCCCTTCGTTCGAGCCATAGGTGATGTCGATCGTCTTGGTGTCGAAGCGGTCCTCGGTGTGGCCGATGGAGCGGATCTTTTCCAGATCGCCGTTGGTCAGGATCGGCTGGCGCACTTCGAGCCGCTTGCGGCGCGAATTGCCGACCAGGTCGAAGATGTTCGGCCGCGGCCCGATGAAGGACACCAGGCTCATCACCAGCTCCTCGCGGATCGGGTCGATGGGTGGATTGGTGACCTGGGCGAAATTCTGCTTGAAATAGGTGTAGAGCAGCTTCGACTTGTCCGACATCGCCGAGATCGGCGTGTCGGTGCCCATCGACCCCACCGCTTCCTGGCCTGTCGTCGCCATTGGCGACATCAACAGCTTGGTGTCTTCCTGCGTGTAGCCGAACGCCTGCTGGCGATCGAGCAGGCTGACATCCTTGCGCAGTTCGCGCGGCTCGACCGGCTTCAGGTCTTCGAGGATGAGCTGCGTGTTGGCAAGCCAGGTCTTGTAGGGATGCTTGGTCGCGATCTCCGACTTGAGCTCCTCGTCGGAAACGATACGGCCCTTTGCCAGGTCGATCAGAAGCATGCGGCCGGGCTGCAGCCGCCACTTCTTGACGATCTTCTCCTCCGGCACCGGCAGCACGCCGGCCTCCGAGGCCATGATGACGCGGTCGTCGTCGGTGACGATGTAGCGCGCCGGGCGCAGTCCGTTGCGATCGAGCGTGGCGCCGATCTGGCGGCCATCGGTGAAGACCACCGCCGCCGGTCCGTCCCACGGCTCCATCAGCGCGGCATGGTATTCGTAGAAAGCCTTGCGGTCGGCATCCATGAGCTTGTTGCCGGCCCAGGCTTCCGGGATCAGCATCATCATGGCGTGGCTGAGGCTGTACCCGCCCTGGAACAGGAACTCCAGCGCATTGTCGAAGCAGGCGGTGTCGGACTGGCCGTCATAGGAAATCGGCCACAACTTCGAGATGTTGTTGCCGAACAGTTCGGAATCGACGGACGCCTGTCGCGCCGCCATCCAGTTGTTGTTGCCGCGCACGGTGTTGATCTCGCCATTGTGGGCGACCATGCGGTAGGGATGCGCCAGTTTCCACGACGGGAAGGTGTTGGTCGAGAAGCGCTGGTGGACGAGGATCAGCGCGGTTTCGAAGCGCGGATCGGTCAGGTCCTTGTAATAGGCACCGACCTGATAGGCCAGGAACATGCCCTTGTAGACGATGGTGCGCGCCGACAGCGACACGCAGTAGGCGCCGATGTCCTTGTTGTCGTTCTCGGCGTACATACGGCCCGATATGACCTTGCGCAGCAGATAAAGCCTGGCCTCGTACTCCTCGTCGTCGGTAATGTCTGATGCGCGGCCGATGAAGACCTGCCGATGGAACGGCTCGGACGCGACGATGTCAGGCGCCTTCGACAGGGACGAATTGTCGACGGGCACGTCACGGAAACCGATGAGCGGCAGCCCCTCGGACTGCGCCGATTCGGCGATGATGTCCTCGATATGGGCGCGCGATGCGGCGTCCTGCGGCATGAACCAGTGTCCGACGCCGTATTGACCCGCCGGCGGCAGGTCGATGCCCTGGGCTGCCATCTCCTCGCGGAAGAAACGGTCGGGAAGCTGCACCAGCACGCCGGCGCCATCGCCGACCAGCGGATCGGCGCCGACGGCGCCGCGATGCGTCAGGTTTTCGAGCACGGCAAGCCCGTCCTTGACGATCTGATGCGACTTCACGCCCTTCATGTTGACGATGAAGCCGACGCCGCAGGCGTCGTGTTCGTTGCGCGGATCGTAGAGGCCGTGGGCGGAAAAGCCCGTGTCGGTTCGAAACGTATTTTTGACGGTTGCCGCTTTCGTCTGCGCGGCCTGGCCGTTCGTCGCAGAGTGCGTCATGTCCGTCATCTCCTGTCCTCCGTTTCCAGCCCTTCGGGCGCTGGTTTGCCTCGGCAAGCGCTTGGCTCACCCCGATCCTTGCGGCACGTCTTGCGAAATCCTTGCCGAACCAGGCGGCTTTCCGCATGGTTCGTATTCGTACAGGCCAGAATCCGGCCGTCCATCCGTCGCTCGCGGC
Source organism: Mesorhizobium sp. AR07 (assembly GCF_024746815.1). Lineage (GTDB taxonomy): Bacteria > Pseudomonadota > Alphaproteobacteria > Rhizobiales > Rhizobiaceae > Mesorhizobium. Next base: position 3,021,251 of record NZ_CP080525.1, on the reverse strand, counting down.
AACAGCCGGAGAGGCCCAAATGATACGCCAATCCAGCTCGTTTTGTGCGACAAAATAAGACAGCACTACTGTCCTAAATTTTTATGACAGAAATCCTGGACGCACACAAGACCGATTCACAAAAAACTTGGGCCGCCGGCGACAGAAAATTACGTGACGTTGAGGGAAAACGTAAGCTTCGGTCGCCAGCCACTGCCGTGCCAGATTGACTGGCTTTAATGGTTTTCCGGCGCCTGGCCCTTGCGGTCGGTCCGCGAAACCAGTCAACTTCAGGCTGATTTCCCCAAAACACTGATTTCCACAACACACGGGCAGATGCATGTTCTTCGCTTCCGACAATTGGGCAGGCGCCCATCCCCATATCGTCGCCGGCCTGTCGGCCAATGCCGGCGGTTTTTCCACCGCCTATGGCGACGGCGCGCTCGACCAGGCCGTTTACAAGCGCTTCAGCGAGATTTTCGAGCGCGAGGTCGCGGTGTTCTTCGTGGCGACCGGCACGGCCGCCAACTCGCTGTCGCTGACCGCCTACAACAAGCCTGGCGGCATTTCCTTCGCCCACCGCGAATCGCATGTGATCGAAGATGAATGCGGCGCGCCGGAATATTTTTCCGGCGGCTCGCGCCTGCATGCCATCGACGGCGCGCTGGGCAAGATCGACCCGCACAATCTGGAAAGGACCATCGGCCGCTTCGCCCCCGAAATCGTCCATTGGGGGCGGCCGATGGCCGTTTCGATCACCCAGTCGACCGAGGTCGGCACCATCTACGGGCTGGACGACATCGACGCGATCTCGACCATTGCCAAAAAGCATTCCGTGCCGCTGCACATGGATGGCGCCCGCTTTGCCAATGCGCTGGTCGCGCTCGAGACGACGCCGGCCGAAATGACCTGGAAACGCGGCGTCGATATCCTCTCCTTCGGCGGCACCAAGAACGGTTGCTGGTGCGCCGAGGCCGTCGTGCTGTTCGATCTCGATCGTGCCAAGGAGCTGGCTTTCCTGCGCAAGCGCGCCGCGCAGCTGTTTTCGAAATCGCGCTTCGTCGCGGCGCAGTTCGAGGCCTATTTCAAGGACGACCAATGGCTGGACACCGCACGCCACGCCAACGCCATGGCCGCGCGCCTTGCCGCGGCCATCGAGGATTCGGCCACGGCAAAGCTGGCCTGGCTGCCGCAGGCCAACGAGGTGTTCGCGGTGATCAAGAAAGCCGAAGCGGACAGACTGCAGGCGGCGGGTGCCGCCTTCTATGACTGGCACAAGCCGCATGGCTTCGACGGCCATATAGGCGAGGACGAGTTGCTCCATCGCTTCGTCACCAGCTTTGCGACGACGGCCGATGAGGTCGACCGCTTTGGCCATCTGATCGCTGGATGATCAGTATCCCGGACAACAAAAAAGGCGGCACCTTTCGGCGCCGCCTTTGCCTTGGGAGGCTGTTGGTTTAGTTCGCGGTCTTGTTAGTTCGCGGTCTTGGCTTCGATCTGCTTGGCCTTGGCCGAAGACGCCGTAATGGCGATCTTGCGCGGCTTCAGCTCCTCGGGGATGTTGCGCTTGAGGTCGACGAAGAGCAGGCCGTTCTTCAGCGAAGCACCGACGACTTCGACATGGTCGGCAAGCTGGAAGCGGCGCTCGAAAGCCCTCGACGCAATGCCGCGATAGAGCAGCTCGGAACCTTCGCCAGTGCCCTCATCCTTGCGCTCGCCCTTCACGGTCAGCACATTGCGGTGGGCTTCGATCGAGATTTCCTCGTCCGAGAAGCCGGCAACCGCCATCGAGATCCGGTAGGAATCCTCGCCGGTGCGCTCGATGTTGTAGGGCGGATAGGTCTGCGCGCCATCCGGCTGCGCAAGCGAATCGAGCATGGTGAAGAGCCGGTCGAAGCCGACGGTCGAGCGATAGAGCGGGGAAAAATCAACGTGACGCATGAGGTGTTCTCCTGTTGAGCAACATGGTTTGCGTATGGCCGTTGCGAAACCCTTGAGCGGCGTTTCGGCTGGACCAGCGGCCCCGACATTGGCGACCGCATCCGACATTTGGGGAGCGCTCGAATGCATTTCAAGATTTTCCCCGATGGCAAAAGCCGCGTGGCGGGTCGTTGATGAACGGCAGATGAACCGGCGCTTCGGCGCGCGTTCAGACAGCCGGGACTAGAGTGAGCCCAAGATCAAGGATTGGCGGCGCCGGTTTGCTAGAGGTGCCGCAACGAGGCCGAACCGGGTGTAACGTCCCTTCCTCCCGGATCGACAGAGGCCGGAAGCGCGCTTTCAAGCGGCTTCCGGCCTTCCCCGTTGCAGGCCTCCCATCACCCGGAATTCCTTTGCTTTTGGCGCATGGGCGTCTATCACCTTAGCGGGCCCAGCCAGCACGGGCGGGCACGCCAGACGCCGAGCACGAAGCGCCGAATGACGGACCTTTTCCACGACATCCCCCTTTTTCACGAAAGTGAGGGCAATCCGCGACCGGAAAACGCCTCCGGCGGCTTCTTCACCACGCGCGACCGCAAGAAGATCCGCTACGGCCTTTTCGGCGCGGTCACCCGCCCGATGAAGGGCACCGTGGTCGTGCTCACCGGCCGCAATGAGTGCATCGAGAAATATTTCGAAACCATCCGCAACCTTGCCGATCGTGGTTTTGGGGTCGCCACTCTCGACTGGCGCGGGCAGGGCGATTCCAGCCGTCTGATCCGTGATCGCCAGCGCGGCTACGTCCGGAACTTCCGCGACTATACCGCCGACCTGGAACAGTTCTTCGAGGAGATCGTGCTGCCCGACTGCCGCGGCCCATACTACATCCTGGCCCATTCGGCGGGTGCGGTGATCGCGCTGCTTGCCGCACCGTCGATGGTGAACCGCGTGCGGCGCATGGTGCTGATCGCGCCGTTCCTCACGCTGCCCGACCTGCCGATCTCGATATCGACAGTCCGCCGCGTCTGTTCGCTGTTCTGCGCTCTCGGCCTTGGCCGGCTCTATGCCGCCTGGGGGCGACGGCCGAAGGTGACGGCGCCTTTCGAGACCAACAAGCTGACGTCGGACCCAGAACGCTACCGGCGCAACACGCGGATCTATGAAGAGTACCCGCAACTGGCGCTTGGCGGCCCGACGATCCGCTGGCTGCAGGCAGCCGCGAAAGCATCCGAAGCCGTCAGCGACCCCGACTTCATGGCCAGGATTCAGGTCCCCTTGCTGGTGATCGCCGCCGGCGCCGACCAGGTCGTCTCGACCAAGGCAGTGGAAGCCTACGCTAGGCGCCTACGTCTCGGTTCGCTGCTGATGATCGACGGCGCCCGCCACGAAATCCTGCAGGAAGCCGACATCTACCGCGAGCAATTGCTCGCCGCCTTCGACGCCTTCATTCCCGGCAGCGACGATCCGACGGTCTGACGGGCACCAATCACCGGCTTATGTCTGGCGGGCGAACTCCATGATCCAGTTGGTCTCCCAGCTCGTGCCGCCATCCGGCGAAAAGGCCTGCTCCCAGCGCGCCGAATTCTCCATGATCCCTGACCAGAGGAAACGAACGCGGATCGGCCAGCCGTCGAAGACATCCTCGCACAGGAACGTGCCGACGCCGTCGGTGAACGCGCCGCGTACCGGCACATCGATGGTCAGCGGGTTGCGGCCGTCGATCCACCAGATCGACCATTGCCGTGTCGCCGGATCGAAGGTCCGCACCGTGGCGGCACGATAGGCGCCGCCCGGTAGCTCGATCACATTGTCGTCGACATTGCCGAGACCGCCAAGCAGCGGGCGCACCTCGCATGTGCCAGTGAATTCGTCCCAGCTAGTGTCGCCTGCCAGCCGCTTTTGCAGCCTTCGATGGCTGACGTCCCAGCTGCCGAAGAAGAAATCGAAATCGCTGCGGCCGTCCGTCCGAATGTCATTGGCGTGGTTGGCTGTTGATTGTGTCGGCATGTCTGGTTCTCCCTCTGGAAAGACCCATCCATAGCCCGTGCCTACTGACAGCCTGTTGTCAGTTGTCAGTAGGGGATGGACCGGCAGCGCCCGTGGCCCGCAAAGTGCTGAAGATTCTGACAGCCCGCGCGGTCCTGGAATGCTCATCTGCCCGCGTCGAACTGAACGCCATGGAGACGAGATCATGACCGGCAGGTTTACGGGCGCACGCCGGCTGAATTCCGGCGCTCTATCAAGCCGCGCTGAGGGCCTGGCCTCAGCCGCGCAGCGCGGCCATCGCGGCCGCATGAAGGTCCGGCGTTGCCGCCGCCAGCACATCGCCACCCTTTTCCGCCGGCCCGCCATCGAAGGTGGTGACGATGCCGCCGGCCTTTTCGATGATCGGGATCAGCGCCACGATGTCGTAAGGCTTCAGTCCGGGATCGGCGACGATGTCGACGCTTCCCGAGGCGATCATGGCGAAGGCATAGCAATCGGCGCCATAGCGGGCGAGCTGGACCTGCTTCTCGAACTGGTCGTAACGCTCGCGCGCCGCGCCCTTGAACAGTGCCGGCGTGGTGGTGAACAGCGTCGCTTCGTCGAGCCTCGTCGTCCTGCGGGTGGTCAGCTTGCGCGGCCCGCCTGGCCCCTCATAATGCGAGCCAGAGGCGTTGGCGTAGTAAAGCTCGCCGGTGAACGGCTGCGACATCATGCCGGCAACCGCATCGCCATCGGCCGTCAGACCGACCAGCGTCCCCCAAACCGGCAGGCCGGAGATGAAGGCGCGCGTGCCGTCGATCGGATCGATCACCCAGACATGCCGGCTCGACATGTTCTCGCTGCCATGCTCCTCGCCGAGGATGCCATGATCGGGATACTCAGCCGATATCAGCGCCCGGATGGCGCGTTCGGCCTCGCGGTCGGCTTCGGTGACCGGATCGAAACTGCCCTTTTCCTTGTTGGCGACCGCGCCCTGGCTGCGAAAGCGCGGCAAGGTTTCCGCTGCTGCCGCCTGCGCGATGCGGCGCATGAAATCGATGCTGATGTCCAACTGATTCTCCCGCATTGCAGCATGCCTGGGCCGTGCTCTGCCGCCAATTTCCTGCCAAAACAAGGGTGTTCGATGATTTTTCCGCAGCGGCACCTGTTGCCCAAATATCACGCCAGCGTCATCGAAACGCAATTTCCACATCAGAGTGAATTAAAAAAGCCTGAAGGTCGCTTGACATTTGTGCAGCGCACAATACCCTCGACCTCGGACAGGTTCTCCTGTCCATGCCCTCCTTGGGCGTTTCCTCCCTAGACTTCGACCGTATCGTGCAAACGATGCGGTCTTTTTTTACGCCTGATGAATGTCGTCCAAAAGTGCGTAGCGGTTTGGGACAACGACATGCGTAAAAACAAGGCTTGATTTCACTCCGCCGCCAGCGGCAGGTCGATGAAATGATGGTCGGGCATCGCCATCAGGTCGGCCGAAAACCGCGTCAGATCGTCGGCCAGCGCGTCGAAGCCGGCGGCCTTCTCGAATGTCCGCTCGTTCATGTAGAGCCCGCGATTGACCTCGATCTGCAGCGCGTGGAGATGGCGGGCAGGGCGGCCATAGTGCTCGGTGATGAAGCCGCCGGCATAGGGCTTGTTGTGGGCGACGGTGTAGCCCATGGCGGTGAGCAGGCCGATCGCGGTCTCGGTCAAGGCCGGGGTGGCCGAGATGCCGAAACGATCGCCGATGATGAAATCGGGCCGCAGGCCGCTGTCGCCGACGCGGATGCTCGCCGGCATCGAATGACAGTCGATCAGCACCGCAAAGCCGAAGCGCGCATGGGTTCTGGTCAATAGCCGTTTCAGCGTCTCGTGATAGGGCTTGTAGACGGCCTCGATGCGGGCGACCGCTTCGGCCAGCGGCAACCGGCCCGAATAGATGTCGAGCCCTTCGCCGACCAGTTTTGGAACGGTGCCGAGCCCGCCGGCCACCCGCGCCGAGCGGATGTTGCAGAAGGACGGCACCGGCTCGGCGAACATGCGCGGATCGAGCTCCCACGGCTCGCGGTTGACGTCGAGATAGGCGCGCGGGAAATTCGCCGCCAGCATAGGCGCCCCCAGCGCCACGGCGCCGCCGAACAACTCATCGACATAGCAGTCTTCCGACCGGCGGATGGCGTTGCGGTCCAGCCTTGCCATGGCAAGGAAGCGCTCCGGATAGTAGCGGCCGCTATGCGGAGAGTTGAAGAGGAAGGGGACGCGCTGCTCGGCGCCCGACCGGATTTCGAAGGGTGGAAAGACCGAAAAATCCTCGGCTGCCGTCTTCAATTTGAGCGAACCCGAAAACACCAGTGCATCATGATGTGAAAGTGCCACCTTGCTGGCCGCGTGTCCAGCATTTCAGCGGTCGCGATGCCGGGCAAATATGGATCATACCCGTCCTCGTTCACTTGATGTTTACCCTCACCTCCTCATATACAGGATGGTTAACGGGCTTGCCCAACGGCAATCTCGGGCGGGTGATTCGGACGGGATATCATGGCACGCATTCTTCTGGCGGAAGACGACGACGATATGCGTCGGTTCCTCGTCAAGGCGCTGGAGCGCGCCGGTTACCAGGTCAGCGATTTCGACAATGGCGCCAGCGCCTATGAGCGGCTGCGCGAGGAACCGTTCTCGCTGCTGTTGACCGACATCGTCATGCCGGAGATGGACGGCATCGAGCTGGCGCGCCGCGCCACCGAGATCGATCCCGACCTCAAGGTCATGTTCATCACCGGTTTCGCCGCCGTTGCGCTGAACCCGGATTCCAAGGCGCCGAAAGACGCCAAGGTGCTGTCGAAGCCGTTCCACCTGCGCGACCTCGTCAACGAGGTCGAGAAGATGCTGCAGGCGGCCTGAGCAGCTTTCTAGGCAAGGCATCGGCGCCCGTTCGCCGCTGCGGCGAGACGACGCCTTCTTTCCTTTTTCCTGCTATTGACGCGCTGGATCAAAAATGGTGTATGCGCGGCTTCGGATGGGCGTGTAGCTCAGCGGGAGAGCACTGCATTGACATTGCAGGGGTCACAGGTTCAATCCCTGTCACGCCCACCATCCACTCCAGACAAATCGGACTTGCATCCCTGTCGGCTCGCCCGGGATGGACGACGATGTTCGCTCCCAAGGAGAAGCCGGACGCTGGCAAGCGTTTTCGGCTCCCGCCATTCTCGGCGCGGCCTGACATGCCTCAGCGCTGCACCTTTACGCCCAGGAAGATGCTGTTGGCGGTGTAGTCACGGCCATCCAGGTTGCTGGTCAGCTTTTCGGTCCTCACCCGGGTGGTGAGGCCGGTATAGCGGTTCAGCCACCAGGTCAGGCCGGCCTCGGCGCTCAAGGTCATGTCATGTCCGTCGATGCCGATATAGTTGCGCCAGTCCAGGCCCAGAGTCGCATTTCCGCTGAGGTTGGCACGGATCTGCCGCTCGCCCGTCAGGCGGCCCGAGTAAAGGATATCGCCGCTTTGCCCGGCGGTGGTCGTGGGCTCCACGGTGGTCTGTCCGGTCAGGCCGATCGTGGTGCCGCGTTCGGGTGACCATTTGAGAGCGGCGTTGACGGTGGCGCCCGAAATCGCCTCGAGCCGGTCGTCGTCGATCGCTTCGCGCAGCCAGCCGGCGGAAAACTCGCCCGACAGCTTCTCGCCCATGTCGAGCTCAAGGCCGGCGCGGGCGCCGAGCCGCGTCGAGGAGCGCTCGAAGGTATCGGTGTCGAAGCGTTGATCATAGGCGCGGCGGCCGACCTCGATTTCGGTGAAGGGGGTGAGTGCGGGAGAGATCTCGTAGCCGGTGCGCAAGGTCGCCGTGTAGAGCGTGGAGTCGCGATCCTTCTGCGACAACGAAGTGCCGTCCGAAAGCTTGGCGTCGCCAAAGAAGTCGTGCGTGACCGCGCCGGTCAACGCATAGCGCATCTTGCCGGCTTCCTTCTCGATGCCGAGGCTGCCGTTGATGGTCTGCCGCAGCGGCTGCGTCTCGACGCCGGCAATGGCGTCCGGCGAGGAGGCCGATTCCGGTACGGCCTCGTAGCCCAGCTTGGCGATGGCGCGCAATTCATTGTCGAGGTCGACGTTGAGCTGGCCTTCGATGCGGCCCTGCTCGTTGTGAACCGGGTAGCCCGACACGGTCTCGCGGAAAAGGCCATAGCCGTCGATCGTGGCGGAGTTCTCGCGCCAGTCGGAGGCGGCGGAAAAGCGCAGTGCCGTCTCGGACAGCAGCGCCGATTTGCCGGCACTGCTCGAATCGCCGTTCGACGTGGCGGTCAGGCCCTGTTCGATCGTTGGCCGGATGACGAAGGAGCCCCACTTGACGCCGGTGGCGGCAAACGGGTCGTCCTCGAGCTTCTTCTTCTGGCCCTCGATGGAGGCGGTGCGCTCGGCGCCGGGGTCGAGCTTCTGCCGGTCGACGCTGTCGATGGTGACGGCGCGGCGGTTGGCCGTTTCCTCATCCGCATTGGCATTGCTGGCATCGCTCGTCGTGGATGCGGTTGTGTCCGTGGTGGTCGTCGTCGACTTTTTCTTCTTCGACTTGTCAGCCGCCTTGCCCTTGGCCTTGTCCGCCGCATTTTGCCTGACCGTCGATGGGCGGCGTGGCTTCGGTGGCACTGGTGCGTCGGCGGAGGTGTCATCGGTGGCGGAAGGCGGATCGAAAACACTGCCGGTCGCCGCCACATCGTTGGTGTTCGTGTCGTCGGGCACGGCGCCGGCGCTGGCCGGCAGGTAGGTTCGCGCGGGCGCATTGTCCTGCGCGGCATTGGCCGGTGTCTGCTGACCCTTGGCTGCCTGAGCGAGTTGTCTCGCCTTGCGCTGCTGGTCGGACAGGATCGCCGATTCGGAAACCTCGCCACGCAGTTCCGTTTCCTGGGCATGGAGCGCCGCCGGTCGCAGCAAGGCAAGCACGCTGGTCGCCAGCAGCAGGGCGCAGACCGCCTTGCTCCTTTGTCCTCTTGATTTTTCTGGCTGGACCCCGGACATCGCCACCACTGCTTGCGCGGCGCACGCGCGCCATACTTACCGAACCGTAAACGGGGATGGTTAACGGAGGGTTGAGGCGGTGACCCATCAGGAGCCGCAAGCGCCGATTTTCAAAGGGTTTCATGCGGCGTGCGTAGAGCTTTTTTGTTCTCATATTTGTCGCTGTCCAGAACCACTGTGGACATCCGGGCGACATGCATAAGGCCATTTCCGTTGGACAGGCGGGCGGCAACGCGCTAATCGCATCACCCATGCATGCAGGATCCCTGGATAAGAAGCCTTTGGACAGGCAGGCGTCGATCGCTTCGGCGCTGAGAACTGTGGCAACCGAGCAGGCCGGGATCGCGGCCCTTGCCGAGGCGCTCGAGAACGGACTGGCCGGGCCTTTCGCCCACGCCGTCGACACGATCTCGAAGATCGAAGGCCGGCTCATCGTCACCGGTGTCGGCAAAAGCGGCCATATCGGTTCGAAGATCGCGGCGACGCTGGCCTCGACCGGCACGCCGGCCTTTTTCGTCCATCCCGTCGAGGCCAATCACGGCGATCTCGGCATGATCGCCAGGGACGATGCCATCATCGCCATGTCGTGGTCGGGCGAGAGCAAGGAGATGATGGGGATCGTCGCCTATTCCAGGCGCTTCTCCATTCCACTCATCGCCATCACCGCCGGGGAGACATCGGCACTGGCACGCGCGGCCGACGTCGTGCTTTTGCTGCCGCGCGCAGCGGAGGCCTGCCCGCACGGCCTGGCGCCGACGACCTCGACGCTGCTGCAGCTGGTGATCGGCGATGCGCTGGCGATCGCCTTGCTCGAAGCGCGTGGCTTCACGCCGGACCATTTCCGCACGTTCCATCCTGGTGGCCAGCTCGGGGCCAACCTGACCCTGGTCTCCGAGATCATGCGGGTCGGCGATCAGATTCCGCTGGCCGTGCTGGGCACCAAGATGCCGGAAGCGGTCATGACGCTGTCCCAGAAGAAGGTCGGCTGCGTCTTGATCACCGACAAGAACGGCGAACTGGTCGGCATCATCACCGACGGCGACGTGGCGCGCAATCTGCACCGCAACCTGGCCGACGTCATCGTCGACGACATCATGACCCGTACCCCCAAGACGATCGATCCGCAGACGCTTGCGGGTACGGCGATCGCGCTTCTCAACGAATACAATATCGGCGCGCTGGTGGTGACCAAAAACAACATGCCGTTGGGCGTGGTTCACTTCCACGACCTGCTGCGTATCGGCGCCGCCTAAGGTGTATTGATATTCAGGTGATGCCGGCCTGCGAACGACGGCTTTCTGCGCTTCCGGTGCTCACGGACCCGAATGTCCGCTCCGCTCCGGTTCTCGAAAGCCATTGTTCTCGACTCCGCCTGACCTGAATCTCAATACACCTTATAGCGGTTCGTAAATTCAGACCGGCTCCACGGTCAGTTCCAGATCCGTGTCGGCCGCTGCTGTCACCCGCACTTGCGTGCCGGCCGGCAGGTCCGGGCCTGAGACACGCCAGAGCGTGTCGCCCAGCTTGATGCGGCCGCGCCCGTCCCGGATCGGTTCGGCAAGTGTCGCCATCCTGCCGACCATCTGCGCGCCGCGTCGGTTGAGCAGTGGCTGGTCGGTCGGGTCATTGCGACCACCGACCAGTTTCTTGCCGACATAGGCCGAGACCAGCGACAGTGCCAGGAAGGCGAGGACCTGGACCTGCCAGATCCAGAAACCGGCATCCCTTATCAGCAGCGACGCGGCGCCGATGATAAGGGCGGCGATGCCGATCCACAGCATGAAGATGCCTGGCGCGATGATTTCCATTACCAGCAGGACGAAGCCCAGAACCATCCAGCTCCAAGGGCCGAGTTCGGAAACGATGCGGTCGATCATGGGCGTGCTTCTTCTTGTTCGAGCACGATCTCCAGCGAAAATAGAGTTCCAAGTTTCGCTGACGCGGACCTGCGGTTCGCAATCATGCTCCTACGATCTCAGTTGTCTGTCGGGCGCACGACTGGCGGGCGCGCGGCCTGCCTTTGCGAGCCGGTCGTGCCTTCGCTGCGGAAGACTTCCTTGGCGATCTCGCCAATGCCGCCGAGCGAGCCGATCAGCGACGACGCTTCGAAGGGCATCAGCACGATCTTGCTGTTGGTGGCCGTGCCGATCCTGCCAAGCGCTTCGGTGTATTTCAGCGCCACGAAGTAATTCAGCGCCTGCACGTCGCCCTTGGAGATTGCTTCCGACACCACCTGGGTGGCGCGGGCTTCCGCTTCGGCCGAACGCTCGCGCGCCTCGGCGTCGCGGAAGGCGGCTTCCTTGCGGCCCTCGGCCTCAAGGATCTGCGACTGCTTGAGGCCCTCGGCGGCCAGGATCTGCGCGCGCTTGTTGCGTTCCGCCGTCATCTGCCGGCCCATCGATTCGATGAGATTGGCCGGTGGGTTGATGTCCTTGATCTCGACGCGGGTGATCTTGATGCCCCACGGATGCGCCGCTTCGTCGACGACGCGCAGCAGGCGCTCGTTGATGGCGTCGCGGTTGGACAACAGTTCGTCGAGGTCCATCGAGCCCATGACGGTACGGATGTTGGTCATCGTCAGGTTGAGGATGGCGTTCTGCAGGCCGGCAACCTGGTAGGCGGCCTGTGCCGCATTGAGGATCTGGTAGAAGGCGATGCCGTCGACGCCGACGATGGCGTTGTCGCGGGTGATGATTTCCTGGCTCGGAACGTCGAGCACCTGTTCCATCATGTTCATCTTGGCGCCGATGCGGTCGACGAACGGGGTGATAAGATTGAGACCAGGGCTCAGTGTCTTGGTGTAACGGCCAAAGCGTTCGACGGTATAGTTGTAGCCTTGCGGAATTGTCTTGATGCCTTTGAACAGCACCAGCACGACAAGCGCGACCAGAACAATGACCGCAATATCGAAACCACTGAAATCCATTTGGCTCTCCCTCAGAGGCAGGCCGCACAAGCCATTCTCACGCCGCCAGCTTCACCAAAGACTTAAGTGTATTTCAAGTGCGTTACAATCAGGTGATGATGGATTGTTTGCGGGTTTGCACTCAGCGGTTGAAGGCGAGCAGCCTTGCATCCGTGTCGTCCAGCCCGTTGATCGAGGCCGAGACAATCTCGGAAGCGATCTGGGAAAAGGTGATGCCGTTGCCGCCGTAACCCATCACCGCATGAATGCGTGGGTGGCGGGGAATGGCGCCGACATAGGGCAGGCCGGTGGTCGTGGTGCCGAAGGAACCGGTCCAGGCAAATTCCGGCCTGACGTCGAGATGCGGAAACAGCCGGCCGAGCTTTTTTTCGATGCGTGTGCTCTTGTCGGCGATCAGCTGGTCGCGCCGCGTCTCGTCGACGAAATCCTCGTCCTCGCCGCCGCAGACGACCCTGCCGTCAGCTGTCGCGCGCATATAGAGGTAGGGGTCGGAGGCCTCCCAGATGAGGGCGGCATCGGGCCAGATCCTTCGTGATTGCGGGCGTGTCGCGATCGCCCATGTCGAGATGATCCGGTGGGCCGCGCCCGGCACGATGTCGACCAGTTCGTAACCAGTGGCCAGGACAACATGTCGTGCCGTGATGGTCGGGCCATCCCTGGTTGCCACGACCACCTCGTCGGCACTGTCCTCGATCGCCGTCGCTTCGATGGGGGCGTAGAAGCGTGCCTTGCGCTCAAGCGCCTTGAGCAGCAGCCCGGCCGTCAGCTTGCGCGGGTCAAGCGCGATGTTGCCATGGCTGAGGATGGCGCCGTCGCGTTCGATGCCGAATTTCTCCGCCAGCGGTGCTGAGGTGAGATAGGTTGCGGCGATGCCGGCCTGCCGGCGCGCATCGGCTTCGTCACGCAGTGCCGACGGGCCGAGTACGGTGCCCGCCAGATAGAGCGATGGCGTAAGGCGCAGGCTGCAGTTGATGCCGAGTTCCGCGATGCGGGCAGCGAGGTTGGAAACGGCGAGCCGCGAGCGTCGCCAGGCCTGCTCCGCCGAAGCTCTGCCGATCATTTTCGACAGCGTCGAAAGCGGCTGGTCGATTTCGAACTGTACTAGTGCGGTGGTCGCGGACGTCGAGCCCTTCAACGGGCCGCGGCGGTCGATGCAGATCACCGAATGGCCGTCGGCTGTCAGCGCTTCGGCCATCATGGCGCCGCTGATGCCCATGCCGATGATCAGCACGTCGGTCTTGACGTCCCGTGTCAGACTGTCTGTCGGGACGGCAGGTGCCCGATAGGCGGACCAGACGGGCCGGCCAGTTCTGAGGTCGAGTTTGCGGGGCATCGAATTCTCCGGAAGGTGGGCGTCAACGCTCCGGAGTGTGTGTGGTTCCGGCCTCAGACCCAGCCCGACAGTTCGCGCCTCACCATTGCCTCGATCACCGCCATGCCCTCGGCGCTGTCGTTGAGGCAAGGGATATGGGCGAAGTTCTTGCCGCCGGCGTGATGGAAGGTCTCGGCTGCCTCGCGGCCGATCTCGTCCAGCGTCTCGATGCAGTCGACCGAGAAGCCCGGATTGACGATGGCGATCGACTTCACGCCGTCCCTGGCCAGTTCCTCGACGGTCTTGTCGGTGTAGGGCTGTAGCCATTCCTGGGCGCCGAAGCGCGATTGGAAAGTGATGATCAGCTTCTTCTCGCTCCAGCCGAGCCGTTCGCGCAACAGCCGCGTCGTCTTCTGGCAATGGCAATGATAGGGGTCGCCCTTTTCGAAATAAGGTTTTGGGATGCCGTGATAGGAGGTGATGACCACCTCGGGGTCGAAATCCAGTGTCGTCAGATGCCGTTCGATCGAACGCGCCAGCGCTTCGATATAGACGGGCTCGTCATAGTAGGGCGGCACGCTGCGAATGGCCGGTGCGCGGCGCATCTTCATCAAGGCGCGAAACAGCTGGTCGTTGGCCGTTGCCGTCGTCGTCGCCGAGTACTGCGGGTAGAGCGGGAACGAAAGGATACGGTCGCAGCCCTTCTCGACCAGGCCTTTGGCGACGCTCTCAGTCGAAGGGTTGCCATAGCGCATTGCCCAGTCGACGACGATTTCTGGCAGGTCACGCAGCGCTTCGGCAAGCTTTTCGCCCTGGGCGCGGGTGTAGGTGCGCAACGGCGACTCGTTCCTTTGCCGGTTCCAGATCCGGGCGTAGTTGGTGCCCGACTTCTTCGGCCGCGTTGTGAGCACCAGGCCATAGAGGATCGGATACCAGATTGCCTTGTTGAGCTCGATGACACGTGGGTCGGACAGGAATTCCCTCAGATACCGCCACATCGGCTTGAAATCGGTGCCGTCCGGCGTGCCGAGATTGACCAGCATGACGCCGATCTTGCCAGCCTTGACCGGCGGATGTCCGGCCGGCAACGGGCCGACGGCCTTCGCGGCTTTGGGATCGACAGGGGTGGAAAGCGTCATAAGGGTTCTCCAGGAGACGCGAACCTAACCATCTTGCGCGCGCTTTCAATGCAGCGTCTGGCCGCACCTTAATGCATGTCGTTCTCCCGGGCGCCACCTTTGGGCGACATGCACTAAAACGCAAAACCCGCCCGGTTTCCCCGGGTGGGCGCTGGTGCCGAAAGGGCGAAGTGAAGTTACTTCGCCGTGGGAGCGAGGTTACTTCGCCGGGATGGTCAGCGTCGCGCCAAGCGTAAGCCGGTGAGGTCTTTGGCCTTTGTTAGCCTCATAGATCAGTTTCCACTTGGTCGCGTCGCCATAGGCCTTCTTTGCGAGGTCCCAGTAGGTATCGCCGGCAACGATGACATGGCTGCTTTCGGCCGGAGCGGCCTCGGCGGGCTTTGCCGGTTCGGCAGGTGCCGGTGCGGCCGGGGCAGGAGCAGCGGGAGCAGGAGCCGGCGGTGCCGGTTGGGGCGGCGCTCCCTCTGTCGATATGGCCGGTGGTGTGTTGGCGATATCGCCCGACTTGGCGGGCAGTTCTGGCATTGCAGGTTCGGCGGGTGCCGCGGCTTCGGCCGGCTTGGCGGCTTCAGCCGGTGCCGGAGCCGCTTCGGCCGGCTTGTCTGGTTCGGGGGCGGGCGCCGCCGCGACGGTCGCGGCAATTTCGGTGATGCGGCCGTCGAGCTTCGGCGTGTAGGGCCGGTGCGCACCGAGATAGTCGGCAACCACCTGTTCGAGGCCCGGACCGTAGTCATAGGCGTTCTTGGCCTTGTCGGCGAAGACCTTGTAGCCGTCGCCGCCCTGGCGAACATAATTGTTGGTGGCGACGAGATAATCCTTGTCCGGATTGATCGGCGTCCAGGCGCCGCCTTGCATGACTTCCACCGACTTGACGCGGCCGGTATTGGGCGCGACCGACTTGTCGAAGGAGTATTTCAGGCCGGCGACCTGCGGGAAACGGCCGGCGCCGTCCTCGATCTGGCTGAGGCCGCTCTCGAGGCCGGCCACCAGGTCCTTGCCGGAAATCTGGAAGGTCGCCAGCGTGTTCTGGAACGGCAGCACGGTCAGCACCTCGCCCATGGTGACGGTGCCCTTGTCGATCGAGGCGCGCAGGCCGCCGCCATTGGAGATGACGATCTCGACGCCCTGTCCCTTGACGCGGTCGAGGATGGCGTCGGAGACGAGGTTGCCCATCGCGCATTCACGGGTGCGGCAGCTCTCGCGGCTGCCGTCGATCACGTCGGTGGTCTCGGCCACCTCCTTGTTCTTCAAGGCCTCGATCGGCGCGCCAAGTTCCTTGATGCGGGCGAGCACGGCGGGATCGGGCGTGATCGACTTGTCGAGATAGATCGGGTTGCCGCTGGCCGATTTGACGACGCCATTGTCGTCGAACACCACCTTGAACTCGCCGAGATATTTCGAATAGGACGCCGCCTGCACGACCGGTACCTTGTAGCCGTCGGGGTTGTCGACCATCGTCGGGTAAGGGCCTTCCGCCTTCGGATCGGTGTTGGACAGCAGCGTGTGGCTGTGACCGCCGACAACGACGTCGATGCCCGGAATCTTCGCAATGACGTCGCGCTCGCGCCTGTAGCCGATATGGGTCACGGCGATGATCTTGTTGACGCCTTCTCCCTTCAGCTTCGCGACCTCCGCGGTGATCGACTTGACGTCGTCCTCGATGGTGACGTTGGGGCCGGGGGAGGCGAGTTCGGGCGTATCGTTGGTGACGGCGCCGATGATGCCGATCTTCTGGCCGCCGACCTCGACGACAACAGACGGCTTGACGCGGTCGCCGAGCTTGGATTGCGCGTTGGCCTTCACATTGGCGCCCAGCACCGGGAACTTGATCATGTCGAGGAACGGCGCAAGTGCCGTCTCGCCGTCGTCGAATTCATGGTTGCCGAGCGCCATGGCATCGAACTTCATCTCGTTGAGGAACTCGCCTTCGACCTTGCCCTTGTAGGTCGTGTAGAACAGCGATCCCTGGAAATTGTCGCCGGCGCTGAGCAGCAGCACGTTCTGGCCTTCGAGCTTCTTGCGTTCCTGGGCAATCGCGGTGATCAGCCGGCCCGCGCCACCGATGCACTCGCCCTTGGTCTCCTCGTCGGCCGAGCAGGTCGATTCATATTTGTTGTTGCCTTCGATGCGGCTGTGCCAGTCGTTGATGTGCAGGATGTTCAACGTGTAGTCGGCAAAGGATGCGCCGGCCGACAGGCCAAGTGCTGAGGCGGACAGGGCCGCAATGGCAGCGATCTTCTTCATCTTCGTCTCCCGGACAGGCTGATCAGATGCGTTTAGCGCGCTTGCTTGACTGGACTATAACAGCCAGCTTTCCAGGTATGTTCCCATCGCGTTCCGGTCGATGCAAGCAGAATCCCGGTGGTATTTGCCTGTGCAAAACCGGCGACCTTTGCCGGCGTAAAAAAGGGACGGCGGCCAATTGGCCGCCGTCCTTCGGGAGACAATACTCGCTGGTCTGAAGCGCGTCGCGTTTGAACGGATTCAAGCGACGCGCTTTAGTGGGCGATATGCATTAGACGCGTCGTGTCAGCACGAAATTCTGGCCGCTGGAGCTGGTGCAGTTCAGCTGGCTTGTCGAAACCATAAGGCAGTTGAAGCTGACCGGTGTCTGGCGGATCAGCGAGGTGCCGTTGATCTGCACGGACGTGGCGCCGGTCATCGTGTAGCTGCCGTCGGCAAGCTTCTGGCCAGTGTCGGTGGCGACCGTCGTGAAGGTACCGCCGGTGAAGGTCGAAAGGCCGGTGCCCTTGGCATCGATCCAGGAGCCTTCGACGCCTTTCTGCGTGGCTGCCGCCATAGGTGGCGCGTCGGGGCCGCTGGTCGCACAGGCAGAAAGCATCGCGGCAATGGCGCCCGCCACACTCATCGAAAGAACTTTGCGCGCAATAGTCATGTGAAAATCCTCTCCTCTCGCATCGGCCGAAAAATCGGAATCGATTTTCGGAAAGCACGATGCGCGCATCCAAGTTTCCAGAGCGTACGCTGTGCGTCCAAATGGACGCACGTCGCTCTCGTCCGCGTCCCTTCAATCGCCCGATTTCCGGGCGATTGCAAGGCAAGGAGGCATGCTGATGGGGCCGCTATCGGACGAGGATGTTGCGGAATTGCCACGGGTCTGTCCGGTCGAGGTCTTCCGGGAACAGGCCGGGCCGCTTATCGAGCGGCGTCCAGTCGGTGTAATGGCCCTTGACCGGTCCCAGATATTGGGACTGCACTTCCAGGCAGCGCTTGTAGTCCATCTCGTCGGCCTCGACGATGCCGGCCTCGGGGTTTTCCAGAGCCCAGACCATACCGGCAAGAACCGCCGACGTGACCTGCATGCCGGTGGCGTTCTGGTAGGGCGCCAGCTTGCGCGCGTCGGCCAGCGACAGATGCGAGCCGTACCAATAGGCGTTCTTGTCATGGCCATAGAGCAGAACGCCGAGCTCGTCGACGCCGTCGACCAGCTCGTTCTCGTCGAGCACATGGTGCACCGGCTGAGGCTTGCCGGCGGCGCCGAACATCTCATCCAGCGACAGCATCGCGTCATTGCAGGGATGGTAGGCATAATGGCAGGTCGGGCGGTATTGAACCTTGCCCTTCTTGGAGCGCACGGTGAAGAAATCGGCGATCGAGATCGCCTCGTTGTGGGTGACCAGGAAGCCGTATTGCGGTCCTGGCGTCGGGCACCATGAGCGCACGCGCGTGTTGCCGCCGGGCTGCTCCAGATAAATGGCGGCCCTCGAACCGTGCTTGTGCTTCTTGGCGTTCTTCGGCATCCATTTCTCATGCGTGCCCCAGCCGAGCTCGGCTGGCTGCAGGCCCTCGGAAATGAAACCCTCCACCGACCAGGTGTTCCAGAACACATCCATCGGCTTCGGCTTCTTGGCGCGCTGGGTGTCGCGCTCGGCGATGTGGATGCCCTTGACGCCGGCCTTCTTCATCAGCTTGGCCCAGCCCTCGCGGTCTTCCTGCGCGGGTTCTGAAAATTCGAGACCGAGATCGGTGGCGAGGTTGACCAGCGCCTGCTTGACGAACCACGAGACCATGCCGGGGTTGGCGCCGCAGGTGGAGACCGCCGTCGCGCCGCCGGGCTTGTCGTGCTTTTCCTTGATCAGCGATTCGCGCAGCGCATAGTTGGTGCGGCTGGCATTGTCGGCCTTGGCATCGAAATAGAAACCAAGCCACGGCTCGACGACGGTGTCGATGTAGAGCACGCCGAGCTTGCGGCACAGCCGCATCAGGTCCACCGAGCCGGTATCGACCGACAGGTTGATGCAAAAGCCCTGGCCGCCGCCATTGGTCAGAAGCGGCGACAGCAGCTTCTTGTAGTTTTTCTCGGTCACCGCTTCCTGGACGAAGGCGATGCCGCGTTCGTCGAGCAGCTTGCGGTCGGTGTCGCGCGGGTCGAGGACCGTCATGCGCGACTTGTCGAACTTGAAATGGCGTTCGATCAGCGGCAGCGTTCCCCGTCCGATCGAACCGAAGCCGATCATCACGACAGGGCCGGTGATCTCACCGTAAACGGGCCAGTTTTCAGTCGCCATTTTATCGAGCACTCCTTCAAAACCCAGGAAACTGGGAAACACGCGCAAAACCGGGCATTCTTGGCCGCCGGCCATGCGCTACATCACAGATCATTGTCACAAACCAGTGAAAAGCGCCAACCGCGGCTAGCCGTCACTGGCCATGTGGTTAAGGACGGCGATCAGCCGGTCACGGTCCGATGTCAGCCCCTTGTAGTCGAGCTGGGCGAGATCGAGCGCTTCGAGCTGCGCGACGAAAGACACCGCGAGTGTTGCCCGGTCCGGGTGCCGCGCCAGCACGGCGAGCGGGTCGAGATGGATGCGGATTGTGAACAGGATATCCCCTGACGCCGGCAGCTTTCTCAGCGTCTGCCGTTCGACGCGGATGAAGGCATGGGCGCCGATGTCGCCGTCTGGAAACCGCGACGGGCGCTTGGTCGCGCGGTCGATGCGCTCGAGATCGGAGAGCGGATGGTAGAGCGCGTTGTCGGACTGGATCGACCAGTTATAGCGCTCGACCGCCTGGCCCTGGAGACCGTCGAACATGCGGTTGATCAGCTCGGCCGGACGGGTGCCCGGACCGAAGCCCGGCACCGGCGCGTGGATATCCTGCAGCGGCCGCCCGAATTTCTCGACCAGCGACCAGGATGAGGGAAAGCACAGAGAGCCGGCGACGAGCCGCCAGCCACTGTCGTTACGGCGCATCAGGATCAGGTCTTCCTGGACCAGCAGGGAGGCGGCGACGAGCGATGCGCCGTCGAGACCGGCATGGGTGGTGCTCTGCGCGCCCACGGCCTCGACGCCTGCGTCGATGCGCCGGTAGGTGTCGGGGAATCTCTCCAGCAGATGCGTGCCGAGTAAGTCGAGCACCTCCTGTTGGGCGTCTCGCGTGCCGTCCTCCTCGACGAAAACCCGCCCGGGGATCTCGGCGTAGAGCCGGCGCTTCTCGGCGAGATACGGCAGCAGATGGCCGTCAACCTCGATCCAGTCCGTCGGAGCGAGCGGCTTCAGCCCGATGCTGAACAGCTTCGAGGAGCCGTCATAGGGCGTATGTGTGGGGGGCGTGCGAGTGGGCAAAGATGTCATGTTTCAGATCAGTCTCGCGGGGATCAGTCCGCGCAGTGAATTGCCGACGAACAGCGCTCTGGCGGATTTCAGGTCGTCCAAGTTATAGATCGCTTCATGGGCGCGGCCTTCATCCAGAAACTCGGCGCGCAATACGCCAGGCAGCAGGCCGCAGTCGAGCCGCGGCGTTGCGAGCGAGCCGTCGCCGAAATCGGCGAAGACGTTGGTGATGGTGCCTTCGCAGAGTTCGCCACGCTCATTGGCCATAAGCACCTCGTCGGCCTGGGTGATGAGATATTCGGCGCGGGCATGCGTGTAGAGCTGCCGCCGGCTGGTCTTGTGGCGCAGCAGCGTGTCGTGCGAATCGAGCCTCGTCCGCGCCAGCCGCAGCACCCAGACCCTGTCGGCGGCGAGCGGTTCATAGGGCTGTGCCGAGGCGGTCACCTCGCCGCCGCGCGACAGGACGAGGCGCGCCCGCAGCGCAACAGTGGAGCCGCTGACCGCCTTGCTCAGCACGTCGCCGATCCTCCGCGGGTCGCAGCTGAAGCCGAGTTCCGCCGCCGAGCCATAGAGCCGCGCAAGGTGGCGATCGAAGCGCAGGAAGCCCGCGCCGGGCTGCCAGCGCATGGTCTCGATCAGCTCGAAATCGGCGGCGTTCCCGTCGCGAAGCGCGCTTTCAGCAAACACTCCTGATACTCCTCCTGCGCCGTCGAATCGAAGACGACGCCGCCACCGACATTGTAGACGGCCTCGCCGCCGGAAAAGAGCGAGATGGTGCGGATGGCCACGGAAAAGCGCATCGTGCCGCCGGGCGCGATCCAGCCGATGGCACCGCAATAGGCGTCGCGCGGCGTGCCTTCCAGATCGTGCAGGATTTCCATGGCGCGAATCTTCGGCGCGCCGGTGATCGAGCCGCAAGGAAACAACGCCGCGAAAATCTGGCGGATCGAGAGACCCGGCAGCAGCTTCGCCCTGATGTCGCTAACCAACTGATGGACGGTCGGGTAGGTCTCGACGCGGAACAGCGCCGGCACCTCCAGCGTACCGACCTCGCTGATCAGCGAGATGTCGTTGCGCAGGAGATCGACGATCATCCGGTTTTCGGCCTGGTTCTTCTCGTCATTGCGCAGGAAGATCTTCTGCCGCTCGTCCTCGACCTTGGTCGCGCCGCGCGGCGCCGTGCCCTTCATCGGATGCGTCTCGATCATGCCCTCGGTGTCGATCTCGAAGAACAGTTCGGGCGAACGCGACAGCACGGTGGGCTCACCAAGCGCGACCAGCGCGCCGTATTTCACCGGCTGGCGTTCGGTCAGCGCATCGAAGGCGGCCAGCGGGTCGCCTGACCATTGCGCATGAATGGGAAAGGTCAAATTGCCCTGGTAGCAATCGCCCTGCCTGATGTGCTGGTGCAGCCGCGAGAACCGCTTCTCGTAGTCCTCGAACGACCACGTCGCCCGTGCGTCGAAGATTGGGGCATCGAAGATCGGGCCATTGGTTGCCGCCGTGTTGCGGGGCGGCACCGCCTCTTCGACCGGCGCGTCGAAAACCCCCAGGCAAACCAGCGGGGCGCGCCGTCCGCCCGGCAGCAAGGGAACGAGCTTCGGTTCGAGCAGGTAGCCAGCCTCGTAGGAGAAATAGCCGGCCAGCCATCTGCCGGCGTCATGCGCGGCTTGCGCCGCCGCCAGCGCCGGCAGGAAATCCTTTGCCTCATGCGCCACGATGATCTCGGCCGGCCGGTCGAAAACGAGCTGGCGCGCGCTTTCGTCGTTGCGGAAAATTGCGGCGGGTAGGGACATGGGACTCGGATGCTGCGATCAGGGAAGCCATCGACCGCTCTATATGGGGGGCCGCTCGCGCGCAATCGAGGGAACGGCACCCTGCCACTCAAAGCCGACCTTTCGGCCGACCTTTGAGTCGACCTTTGGGCTGACCTCGCAAAAACAAACCGGCGGCGCCATGTTCGCGCCGCCGGCTGCGTCCGTCAGGTGCTTGGCGATCAGGTGTTGCTGGCCGTTCCCGCGGTCGGGAACTGGCGGGCGAATTCCTTCTCGTCGCCGGCGGCAAGCAGCTTCGCCTGCTCGACCCAGTGTTCGCGCTCGACGCGACCACCGAATTGCAGGGCATGCTCGATCCGCTCGATGTCGGCGGCGCTCCAGGCGGCGATCTGGGCGAAAGTTGTGACGCCTTGCCCCTTGAGCAACTTCTCGTTGACCGGGCCGATGCCGATCAGCCGGCGCAGATTGTCGGGCTTGCCGGATGCCGCCTTGGCCGCCGTGGCTTTCGCCGGGGCTGCGGTTTTTGGAGCTGCACTCGCCTTTGGGGCGCTCGCTTTGGGTGCGCTGGCTTTGACGGCGCTGGGCGCGGCCTTGGCTGCCGCCGGCTTGCTTGGCGCCGGTTTGGTTGGAGCCGGAGCGGATTTGGCCGGAGCTGGCGTCGACAGCAGGGCAGCCGGCACCGGGCTCGTCGCCTTCGCCGCACCGGTTCCGGCAGCCGGCGTCGCCTGCGCGTCGCGCAGCCGGCGCTCGAGGTCGGCGCGGGCCTTGCCGCATGCATCCAGTTCGCCGGTCAGGCGGTCGCTGTCGGCGCGCAGCTTGTCGCGCTCGCCGCGTGTACGGTCGAGGTCGCCGCGCACGCTGTCGAGTTCACCGCGCAGACGGCCCCAGAGGAACCAGCCAACCAACACGCCTACCAGGAACGCCAGGACCACATAGAAAAAAGTGCCCATTGTCTCTCTCCAGTCAGATCCGTCTGCCGTGGGTCATGGCCTTCGGCGAAGGACTACTCGATGATGGTTCCGCGGGTTCGCAGAACAGCCGGCTTCGATGGAGCTGTCGGCAATCGGGTTTGTTTGCCCATGGCCAACGGCCGTTGTCGCGTTCGCCAAAGTACCACGGTCGGCCGAGACTTTCCCTCGCCGATCCGCATGCGCTCCGGCTGAGCTTGGAGTGGAGGCTATCATAGAGCTTGTGGAAAGCTATCGGAAAACTTGCCGAGAGAGTACTTCAAGAACAGATATTTAGGCCAAGAATAGAACCGTCCCAATATGCACTCCGGCTAAACTGTTCCGCGCGCGGATGAGACCCGCGTGCGCGTTTCAAGCGTCGAGCGCTTCCAGCTCGTCGATCAGGCCACTGATGACGCCAAGCCCGATCTGCCAGAAGGCGGGATCGGTGGCGTCAAGGCCGAAGGGCGCCAGAAGCTCTGAATGATGCTTGGTGCCGCCGGCGCGTAGCATCTCGAAATACTTGTCCTGAAAACCGCGCTCGGCGTTCTGGTAGACCGCGTAGAGCGAGTTCACCAGGCAGTCGCCGAAAGCATAGGCATAGACGTAGAAGGGCGAATGGATGAAGTGCGGGATGTAGGTCCAGAACACCTCGTAGCCTTCGCGCAACTTGATCGCGGGTCCCAGGCTTTCGGCCTGCACTTCCAGCCAGAACTGGCCAAGCCTGTCGGATGTCAGCTCGCCGTTCTTGCGCTCGGCATGCACCTTGCGCTCGAATTCGTAGAAGGCGATCTGGCGCACGACCGTGTTGATCATGTCCTCGACCTTCTGGGCGAGCATGGCCTTGCGCTCGCGCCTGTCGGTGGTCTGGTCGAGCAGCGAGCGGAAGGTCAGCATCTCGCCGAAGACGGATGCCGTTTCGGCCAGCGTCAGCGGCGTCGAGGCCATCAGCGCGCCCTGGCCGCTGGCCAGCACCTGATGCACGCCATGGCCAAGCTCATGCGCCAGCGTCATCACGTCGCGCGGCTTGCCCATGTAGTTGAGCAGGACATAGGGATGCGCCGACGGCACGGTCGGATGCGCGAAGGCGCCGGGCGACTTGCCCGGACGCACCGGCGCGTCGATCCAGTTGCGGTCGAAGAAGGTTCGCGCGATCTCCGCCATGTCGGGCGAAAAGCGCTGATAGGCGGATAGCACGGTGTTCCTGGCCTCGTCCCAGCCGATGATCGCCTGCGGCGTGTCCGGCAACGGCGCGTTGCGGTCCCAGTGGTTCATCACCTCCATGCCCAGCCAACGCGCCTTCATCTGGTAATAGCGGTGCGACAGGCGCGGATAGGCGTCGCGAACGGCGGACGCCAGGGCATCGACGACGCTGCGCTCGACGCGGTTGGCGAGATGGCGTGAATCGGCGATGTCCTCGAAGCCGCGCCAGCGGTCGGAAATCTCCTTGTCCTTGGCCAGCGTGTTGGTGATCAGCGTGAAGGTACGCAAATTCCCGCGGAAGGTCGTGGCCAGCGCCTCGGACGCCCGGCGGCGCACCTCGCCATCGGCATCCTGCAGGCGGTTCAACGCCGGCTCCAGCGTCAGTTCCTCGCCGTCGATGTCGAAGCGAAGGTCGGTCATCGTCTCGTCGAACAACCGGTTCCAGGCGCCGCGCCCAGTGATCGATTTCTCATGGAAGAGCTGCTCGACGCGGTCCTCGAGCTGGTAGGGCTTGTCCTTGCGCAGATCGAGCACCCACGGCCGGTAATGGCCGAACGCCGGGTCGGCGGCAAGCGCTGCTTCGATCGCGCCGTCGTCGATCAGGTTGAGTTCGAGCGCGAAGAACAGAAGGTGCGCGCTGGCGTCGGTCATTTTCTCCTGGGTGTCGCCATAGAGCTTGGCACGCTGCGGATCGGCAGTGTTGCCGGCATAGACCAGCCCCGCATAGGAGACGATGCGGCCGATCAGTTCCTCCAGCGCCTCGTAGGCGACAAGCGCCTCGCCCAGCCTGCCGGAGCCGCCGCGCGAGGCCTCGGCGGCCAGCGTGCCTTTCCAGCGGGTCTCGAAGCCGATCGCATCGGTGGCGGCCTTGGCGATGTCGCGCTTCAGTTCCGGTGCATCCATGCCGGCATAGAGATCGGTAAGGTTCCACTCCGGCAGGTCGCCAAGCTCGGCCGCGCCCTGACCGGACGATGGCGCCATAAGCTGCCGACCAAAAACCATCCGCATTGCCGATACCTTCCGTGGCCAAGGTTCAAGGGGAAACGAGAAGCCGGTCAAATCCTAAGGAATTCGTTCACCGGGTTTTTTGAAACCTTATTTAGAACCCTGTGCCAAGATGGTCCACAGGGCAGAATTCCTCGGGCGGCACAGTCGTACAAGTCATGACAGGTTCCATACTCATAGTCGATGACGATCCCGTGCAGCGCCGGCTGCTCGAGGCGGCGGTGACGCGGTTCGGCCATACGGCAACCGTCGTCGATGGCGGCGCGGCCGCGCTCGATGTCCTCGACGGCCCCGGCGCCCGCGAAGTGTCGGTGGTCATCCTCGATCTGGTCATGCCCGGTCTCGACGGCATCGGCGTGCTGAAGGCGATGCGCGAGCGCGACATAAATGTCCCGACAATCGTGCAGACCGCGCAGGGCGGCATCGAGACCGTGGTTTTGGCGATGCGTCACGGCGCCTTCGATTTCGTCGTCAAGCCGGCGTCTCCCGACAGGCTGCAGGCGTCGATCGCCAATGCGCTCAAGGTCGAGGCCGTCGAAGGCGAGGTCAAGCGCACGTCGCGCCGGCGCGGCGGCCTTCTGACCTTCAAGGACATGATCACGCACAGCCCGGCCATGGACAGAGTGATCCGGCTTGGCCAGAAGGCGGCGGCATCCAACATTCCGATCCTGATCGAGGGCGAGTCCGGCGTCGGCAAGGAACTGGTGGCGCGCGCCATCCAGGGCACTGGCGACCGCCGCTCGAAACCCTTCGTCACCGTCAATTGCGGCGCCATTCCCGACAATCTGGTCGAATCGATCCTGTTCGGCCACGAGAAGGGCTCGTTCACCGGCGCCACCGACAAGCACACCGGCAAGTTCGTCGAGGCGCATTCGGGAACGCTGTTTCTCGACGAGATCGGCGACCTGCCGCTCGACGTGCAGGTCAAGCTGCTGCGCGCCGTGCAGGACGGTGAGGTCGACCCGGTCGGCGGACGCTCGACCGTCAGGGTCGACATAAGGCTGATTTCGGCGACGCACCGCAACCTCCTGCAGCAGGTCAAGGACGGCAAGTTCCGCGAGGATCTGTTCTATCGGCTGAACGTCTACCCGATCTTCGTACCGCCGCTGCGCGACCGCCGCGACGACATCCCCTATCTGGTCACGCATTTCATGGACAAGGTGGCACCGGCCGACCCGCGTCATCGCCTGCAAGGCATTTCGGCCGCGGCCCTTGCCGTGCTGCAGGCCTATGATTGGCCCGGAAACATCCGGCAGCTCGAAAATGCCGTCTTCCGGGCCTCGGTGCTTTGCGAAGGCGACGTGCTGACCACGGAGGATTTTCCGCAGATCCGGGCGCAGGTGGAAGGCACCGTCAATCTCGACGCCGATGGTGCTTCGCCGTCCTTGTCCCTCGACGCCCAGCCGCGCGACGAGGAAGCCTTGCCCGGCGAGGCTGCCCGGGCGACCGAGCTCGACCCGCCGGCCCGGCTGCAGCCTCGCTTCGGCACGCTGCGGGCGCTTGACGAGCGCGGCAATGTGCGTGCGCTGGCCGAGGTCGAACTCGAGATGATCAAGCTCGCCATCGATCATTACAACGGCCAGATGAGCGAAGTCGCCCGCCGCCTCGGCATCGGCCGCTCGACGCTTTATCGCAAGCTCAAGGAATACGGCATCGACCCGGAAACCGGCCGCGTCGACCGGCTCGCGTCCTGAGGCACAAGGCCGGCGCCAGCTTGCAATGCCACAATTGGCCCGTACCGGGCTTTTGGGGGATTGTGGCAGACCTAGTGGACAGCTCTGTTCACGCATTAAGGCCAGCGGTAACAGATCGTGTTCGGCCGAAAGCCGAAACATGATCTAAACCAGCGGTTTACCAAGAAACCCTGTGAACAATTTTTGACGGGATATCGCCACGGTGTTACCGCATTTCGGCTTCAATAAGCGATGATTAACCATTAGGATCGATATTCGGATGTGATAACGACACATCCGTTTGGGCAAATCCGGGGACAAACGGCAGCCTGCAAGGCCTTTTGATTTGAACAGAATCGAACGACACACAAACGGGCGGCACCACCACGTGAGCGTCTGGCCGAAATGGCTGGCGGCGTTGATTGTCGCATTTGGTTTTGTTGCAGCGGCCGCGACCAGCGCCAGCGCCGAAACACGTTCGCTGAAACTCTATCACCTCCACACCCACGAGAAGGCCGAGATCGTCTACAAGCGCAATGGCCGCTACATTCCGGAGGGTCTGAGGAAGATCAACATCATTCTGCGCGACTGGCGTCGCAACGAGCCGACCAAGATGGATCCTCGCCTGCTGGATCTGGTCTGGGAAGCGTATCGGGAAAGCGGCGCCACGGACTACATCCAGGTCGTCTGCGGCTATCGCTCGCCGTCGACGAACTCGATGCTGCGCAGCCGCAGCAGGGGCGTCGCCGAGAAGAGCCAGCACATGCTCGGCAAGGCGATGGACTTCTATATTCCCGGTGTGCCGCTGAAGAAGCTGCGCAATATCGGCCTCAAGATGCAGGGCGGTGGCGTCGGCTACTATCCGACATCCGGTTCGCCGTTCGTCCATATGGACGTCGGCAATGTGCGCCACTGGCCCGGCATCAGCCGCCAGGAACTGGTCAGCCTGTTTCCCAACGGGAAGACGCTGCATGTGCCGAGCGATGGCAGGCCGCTGCCCGGCTATGAGCAGGCGGTTGCCTCCTACAAGGCGCGCAAGGGTTCAGGCGCACCGGCCATCGAGATGGCCAGTGCCGGTGGCAGCAGCAAGAAATCAGGCGGGTTCCTGTCGGCTTTCTTTGGCGGTGGCAGCGACGAGGCCGACGACAGCGCCGATGTCGAGACCGCTTCGGCAGCCCCGCCGCCAAAGGCTAGAAACCTGAAGCCGGCCGCGGCAGCCAAGACCAGCAACCTCCCGGGCATCGCCATCGTGGCGCCTGAGAATGCGCAGCGCGCCGAGATTCCGCAGATTGCCGAAGCGCAGGCTCCGGAGCCGCAGAAGGACACGCCGGAGACGATCATCGCGGCGTTGCCAGCCCGCAGCATTCCGCTGCCCGATTTCGCACCGCGACCGAAGGCCGATGTCGGCGCCCAGCCGCCTGAGAACGTTCCTTTTGCCATGGCGGATGCGACAGCGACCGCGGATGCGGCAGCGACCACCGAGCAGGCTACCGCGACCACCGAGCAGGCCGTGGCGACCGCGCATGCGCCGGCGAGCGTGCCTTTCGGCATGGCCGATGTGTCGGCCGCGCCGAGCCCGGCGCAGGTCGCCGCCAACAACATACCGTTGCCGACTTGGCGCCCCGACACTTCGCTGCCGGCCGCTCTGGCTCAGCCGCCCAGCAAGGATGTGCTGATGGCGCTGGCCGATACGGCTGAGCGCGGCAGCACCGCGACCGATGCGTTCTCGGTGCTGCCGACGGCGCGTCCAGAGATGGCCAAGCCGGACGCGGTCAAGGCCGTGCTCGACGAGGCCAACGCCCAGGTCGGTGCGGCCGATGGTTATCAGGTTGCCTCCTTGGCTGCGTCAGAACCGCGTTCGGCCTTCAACGATCCGTCGGGCGCCGATACCGCATCGCCGCGCCAGGCTGTCGTTGCCCGCCCGGCCGGCTCCGATCCGGCCGCCGCGATCGGCGCCGGCGTGAAGACGACCCGCAAGGAATCGAGAGCCACCGCCCGCGACCTCAAGCCCGGTCCCAAGGCCATGGTGGTTGCCGCCGCGCCGCAGGCCGCCCGCTGGGCGCTGACCAGTGGCGAGCATGTCGCCACCGTTTCAAGCGCCACGACAGCGCCGGGCTACGCCTACAGCATCGTGCACACGCCACCGAGCGAGGTTTACACGGCAGGCTTCCAGTCGGGCAACCAGATGGCCGATGCCAACCGCTTCACCGGCAACGCCGTCAAGTTCCTGTCGGTCGCCCGCTTCCAGACCAAGTAAGGACCAGTCAATCGACAAAGCCGCGCCGGGCAACCTGCGCGGCTTTTTGTTGGTCAAACCAGTTCAGCAAAACCCGGTCGATGCAAGTCGGCCGGGTTTTTTCATGCCGTGCCGAAAGCCTTACTTTGCGAGCTTGCTCGCCGCGCGCGCCAGGGCTTCGATCTCGTCCCACTTGCCGGCCTTGACCATGTCGTCGGGCGCCACCCAGGAGCCGCCGACGCAGACGACGTTGGGCAGGCTGAGATACTCGGCCGCATTCTTGCCGGTGATGCCGCCGGTCGGGCAGAATTTCACGTCGGCCAGCGGCGAGGCGAAGGCCTTCAGCGAAGCGATGCCGCCCGATTGCTCGGCCGGGAAGAATTTCAGGAAACGCAAGCCGGCTTCGCGCGCGGCCATGATCTCGCCAGGTGTGATGGCGCCGGGCAGCACCGGAACATCGCTGTCGGCGGCCGCGGCCAGAAGCTCGCGGGTGATGCCGGGGCTGACGATGAAGCGCGAGCCGGCGCTCGCCGCCTCTTCGAACTGACCGCTATCCAGAATGGTGCCGGCGCCGACGATGGCTTCCTCGACCTCACCGGCCACCCGCCGGATCGCTTCCAGCGCATCGGCGGTCCTGAGCGTGATCTCGATCGCCGGCAGGCCGCCACGCGCCAAGGCGCGTGCCAGCGGCACGGCATCGCTGACATTGGCGATCTTCAGCACCGGGATGACCGGCTGGCCGTTGAGGAGCGACAGGAGTTTTTCGGTCTTGCTGGGCATCTGCCTCTCCGTATCGTGGGACAATTCAACCGATTAGCAGACGGGTGTTTTTCTGTCCATGAAACGAAGCGTGTCGCGATGTCACGCGCCGTGGGGCGGTCATACCGGCCATTACGAATCAAACACGATGACAGGCTGATGAAGCCGCTCCGCCTTGAATCGGCTGCGACGAGCGTTTAGTGGCTTCGGCGATGACATCGCCTCAACCCCTTCGCGTCGCCGCGCTCTACCGGTTTGCCCGGCTCGACGCCTTCGACGAGCTGCGCGCGCCGCTCGCCGCTTTCTGCTGTGGGCGCGGCATCAAGGGCACGCTGCTTCTGGCGCATGAAGGCATCAACGGCACCGTCGCCGGCAGTGAGATGGCGATTGCCGAACTGATCGAGCATCTCGAAGCCATCGACGGGCTGGCCGGCCTCGAGGTCAAATACAGCAGCGCCGCGGAAATGCCGTTCCACCGCATGAAGGTGCGGCTGAAGCGCGAGATCGTCACCATGGGCATCGATGATATCGATCCGGGGACGAGCGCCGGCACCTATGTCGCGCCGGCCGACTGGAATGCGTTGATTTCGCAGCCCGATACGATCGTCATCGACACGCGCAACGCCTATGAGGTGTCGATCGGCACTTTCAAGGGCGCGGTCGATCCGGCAACGGCAAGCTTTCGCGAGTTCCCGGCCTGGGTGGAAGCGCACCGTGCCGAGCTCAAGGGCCGCAAGGTGGCGATGTTCTGTACCGGCGGCATACGCTGCGAAAAGGCGACCGCCTATGTCAAGTCGCTCGGCTTCGAGGATGTTTTTCACCTCAAGGGCGGCATCCTCAGATATCTCGAGGAGGTTTCGGCCGAACAGAGCCTCTGGCAAGGCGAGTGCTTCGTCTTCGACGAGCGGGTTTCGGTGTCGCACGGCCTTGCCGAGGGCGAGGCGGAACTTTGCCGTGCCTGCCGCCATCCGCTGACGCCGAGCGATCTGACCTCACCGAAGTTCGCCGCCGGCGTGTCTTGCCCGTATTGTTTCGATGCGCGTTCGGATGAGGACCGCAAGCGTTATGCCGAGCGCCAACGTCAGGTCGAGCTTGCGCAAACACGGGGCAGGGGCCGGCATATCGGCTCCTGATCCCGGCATTGGCGGCTCCGCCAAGGGTCCGTCCCAAGGATCCGTCATTGTAATGTCAAGGTACGGGACCTACGTCTTCGACGTTCGAAACCTGCCCGTTCGGCCGGGCAAATCCTGGAGGTCCTGAATGTTCGATCCCAAGAAGCTTCTCGACGATCTGCTCGGCTCGCAAATCCCCGGCACCGGCGGCACCGTCCGCGACAAGGCGGGCCAGGCCGTGCAGATGGCCAAGGACAATCCGCTGGCCGCCGGCGCGCTCGCTGCCGTGCTGCTCGGAACTGGCGCCGGTCGTGAGGTGACGGGGGCGGCCGTGAAGCTTGGCGGACTGGCCGCGATCGGCGGTCTCGCCTACAAGGCCTACCAGAACTACAAGGCCGGCAATGCACCCGCGGAGGCACCGGCGGCCGGCGAACCGGAATTGCTGCCGCCACCCAAGGATACCGCCTTCCACCCGTCGCAGGCGCCGCAAGGCGAGGACGAATTCAC
Source organism: Mesorhizobium sp. AR07 (assembly GCF_024746815.1). Classification (GTDB taxonomy): domain Bacteria; phylum Pseudomonadota; class Alphaproteobacteria; order Rhizobiales; family Rhizobiaceae; genus Mesorhizobium. Next base: position 2,990,215 of record NZ_CP080525.1, on the reverse strand, counting down.
CCTGACCCTGGTTCGGGCGATGATCTCGGCCGCCAAGGCCGACGGCCATATCGACGATGACGAACGCCAGAAGATCGCCGGCAAGCTCAGCCTGGCCGGGATCGGCTCCGGCGCCGAAAAATTCCTGATGTCGGAGCTGGAGAGCCCGCTCGACCTCGACACGCTGGTGGCCGGCGCCAAGACCGATGCGCAGAAGCTCGAACTCTATACGGCGTCGCGGCTGACCATCGATCCCGACACCCGCGCCGAGCGCGGCTATCTCGACCTGCTTGCCGGCCGGCTTGGCCTGCCGGACGCGCTGGTCGACCATGTCGAGGCGACAGTTTCAGCAGCGAAGGTGCCGGCCAAGGCAGGCACCTCACCCAATCCGCGCTGGTAGCCCAGATCGGCACAGGCAGCCTTTCCTGCGTTAACCTTTCGTTAACCCAGCAAGCGCATCATTCTACACAGTCGGATCGGCTTTTCCTCCTCCCAAGCCCGGTTCAGATCAGGGCGGTCGCCAATGACCGCCCTTTTTGTCGGTAGGTATCTTTGCACACCTGCGCGGCTTGTCATGGCTCCGATCATTTGCGATGGCTGGGCTTATTGCGGAGGACAGTCATGACAGAGCAAAGAACTGCCATCGTCACCGGCGCCGGCACGGGTATCGGCAAGAGCGTCGCCACGGCGCTGCTCGAGGCCGGCTGGAACACGGTGTTCTGCGGCCGCCGCAAGTCCGTGCTGGATGCCGCGATCGCCGAGGCCGGCCCAACCGACTCCAAGGCCTTGGCGATTGCCTGCGACATCAGCAAGGCCGGCGAGGTCGATGATCTGTTCGAGACGGTGGCTGAGGCTTTCGGCCGCGTCGACCTGCTCTTCAACAATGCCGGCATGGGCTATAAATCGACGCCGATCGACGAGATCCCGGTCGAGGTGTGGAATGATATCGTCGGGGTCAATCTCACCGGTTCGTTCCTGTGCGCCCGCGCTGCCTTCGGCGCCATGCGCAAGCAGCGGCCGATGGGTGGCCGCATCATCAACAACGGCTCGGTGTCGGCCTACGCGCCGCGTCCGGGCTCGGTGCCTTATACGGCGACCAAGCATGCCATCACCGGACTGACCAAGACGCTGGCGCTCGACGGCAGGCCCTATGACATCGCCTGCGGCCAGATCGACATCGGCAACGCGCTGACCGACATGGCGCAGCCCATGTCGGTCGGTGTGCCGCAGGCCAACGGCTCCATTGCGGCCGAAGCGGTGATGGATGTCCAGCGCGTTGCCGACGCCGTCGTCCACATGGCCAGCCTGCCGCTCGACGCCAATGTGCTGTTCATGACGGTGATGGCAACCAAGATGCCGTTTGTGGGCAGAGGCTGATCAGGCGTTCGCCAGCGGCACGCCGGGCAGATAAAATGTGATCGGGCGGATCTCGTAGACGGCGGTCGGATTGACGCGGCGCAGGTCGCGCGCGATGGCGATCGCATCGTCGCGGGTGGCGCAATCGACGACATAGAGGCCGAGAAGCTGTTCCTTGGTCTCGGCGAAGGGGCCGTCGATGATCGTACCGTCGCCTGGCCCGCGCAAGGTGAAGGCCGATTGGGTCGCGCCCAGCCGCGCCGACGGGCCAAGGCTGCCGTCGGCGTAGAGCCCGTCATGGATCTTGAGCAGGTCGGCCATCAGCGCCGCGTCTTCGTGCGGCGTCAGCGCCTTGATCGCGTCTTCCACGTGATAGGCGAGGATTGCATAGAACATCTGACGTCACCCCTCTCCGGTCGTGAATGTTCGTCGATTGCGCGAGCTGAGCCTCATTTCGCCAGGAACGTGCCGATCCGCTCCAGTGCCCGCAAAATGTTCTCCTCGGAGTTGGCGTAGGAGAGCCTGATGTAGCCTTCGCCGAGAATGCCGAAATCGGGGCCGCCGATCAGCGCCACGCCGGCCTCGTCGAGCAGGGCCGAGGCGAGCTTCTTCGCCTTCCAGCCGGTTTTCGACACGTTGGGGAAGGCATAGAACGCGCCCTTGGGCGTGATGCAGGACATGTTGGGCAAGCCATTCAGCCCCTCGACCACGATCTTCCGGCGGCGGTCGAAGGCGCGCATCATCTTGTCGACGTCGTCCTGCGGGCCGTCGATGGCCGCGATGCCGGCAAACTGGCTCGGCGCGTTGACGCAGGACCAGCAATTGACCGCCAGCTTGCGCACCTTGTCGTAGAGGTGGGCGCCCTTATCGCCATTCGGCCAGATCGACCAGCCCATGCGCCAGCCGGTCATCGCCCAGGTCTTCGACCAGCCATTGAGCACGATCAGCCGGTCGCGGATCTCGGGAAAACCGAGCAGCGAGCAATGCGTCTCGCCGTCATAGGTCATCACGTCGTAGATCTCGTCGGAAAGGATGGCGACGTTGGGGTACTTCTCCAGCCCCTTGACCAGCTTCTCGATCTCGGCGCGGGGCGTGACGCCGCCGGTCGGGTTGGCCGGCGAGTTGAGGATCAAGAGCCTGGTCTTCGAGGTGATCAGCGCCAGCGTCTCCTCGGCGGAGAAGGCAAAGCCGTTCTCCTCGCGCATCGGCACGGGAATGGGCGCCGCACCGGTGAACTCGATCATCGAGCGATAGATGGGAAAGCCCGGATCGGGATAGAGGATCTCGGCGCCCGGCTCGCCGAACATCAGGATCGCGGCGAACATGGTCGGCTTGCCGCCGGGCAGGATCATCACCGCTTCCGGCGAGACCTCGACGCCGGTGGTGGTCAGCGTACGCCGCACCACTGCCTCGCGCGTCGCCAGCAGACCATTGGCCGGCGTGTAGCCGTGATGACCGTCGCGCAGCGCCTTGATCGCCGCCTCGACGATGTGCTGCGGCGTCTTGAAGTCGGGCTGGCCGATGCCGAGATTGACGATGTCGCGGCCTTGTTGGGCAAGTGCTGTGGCCCTCGCGAGCACGGCAAAGGCGTTTTCCTCGCCGAGACGGTCGAAGGCCGAAATCGTGTGGAGCATTTTTCCCGTCCGTGTGGTTCTTGCTGCTGGCGTGCGTTTTTGTGAGCTTCGACCGGCAAAAGTCAAACGGATTGGAGTTTTTGGTGTCGGAAAATCTCAAAGACTGGCAACCGCGTCCGCGGCCCGAGCGCAAAGCCATCGACGGCGTTTACGTCCGGCTCGAGCCGCTGAGCGCCGCAAAACATGGCGACGGCCTCTATGAAGCGTCCTCCGTCTCCGACATCGACGGCCGCTTCGCCTGGCTGCCCGACTATCCACCGGAGACCCGCGCCGCCTTCCAGCCATGGCTGGACAAGGTGGAAGCCAGCGAGGATCCGCTGTTCTTCACCGTCATCGACAAGGCCAGCGGCAAGGTCGCCGGACGGCAGACGCTGATGCGCATCGATCCGGCTTACGGCGTCATCGAGATCGGCAACATCTATTGGGGACCGATCATCTCGCGCAAGCCGGGAGCGACGGAAGCGCAGTTCCTGTTCATGAAATACATTTTCGACGAGCTCGGCTATCGCCGCTACGAATGGAAATGCAACAACCGCAACGAGCCGTCGAAGCGGGCAGCCGAACGCTTCGGCTTCAAGTTCGAAGGCATTTTCCGCCAGCATCTCATCGTCAAGGGTGAAAACCGCGATACGGCGTGGTATTCGATCATCGACAAGGAATGGCCGCGCTTAAGCAAAGCCTATGAAGCGTGGCTCGATCCGGCCAATTTCGATGGCCACGGCCAGCAAAAGCGACGGCTTGAGGATTTTCGCGCGGAGTTCGGCGCGTGAGCTGAATTCGGCGCGCAACTGGAGTTCGCCCTTGGCGCATACCCATTCCGACGACCACAGCGGGCACGATCACGGCGCCGGCCATGTGCATGGCTCGACCGACAAGAAACGCGTTCTGATCGCGGCCTGCCTGACCGCCGGCTTCATGGTCGCCGAAGCGCTCGGCGGCCTCTTCACCGGGTCGCTGGCGCTGCTGGCCGATGCCGGCCACATGCTTGCCGATGCGATCGCGCTCGGCCTTGCCTGGTATGCCTTCCATCTTGCCGGCCGGCCGGCAACGGGCCGTCTCACCTACGGTTTCGGCCGGGTCAAGACATTGGTGGCCTACACCAACGGCATCGCCATCTTCGTCATCGCGCTGTGGATCGTCTACGAGGCATGGGGGCGCCTGCAGGCGCCGGCACCGGTACTTGGCGGGCCGATGCTGGTGGTGGCGATCCTCGGCCTGCTGGTCAATATCGGTTCCTTCTTCGTGCTGAATGGCGGCGACCGCGAAAGCCTGAACATGCGCGGCGCCATCCTGCATGTGCTCGGCGACCTGCTCGGCTCGGCCGCCGCGATCGTTGCGGCGCTGGTCATCCTGACGACCGGCTGGACACCGATCGACCCGATCCTGTCGGTTCTGGTCTCGCTGCTGATCCTGTCGACGGCATGGTCGCTGATGCGCGCCGCAGCCCACGTCCTGCTCGAAGGCGTGCCGCCAAGTCTCGATCGCGATCTGGTCGCCAAGGACATCGAAGCGACGGTTCCGGGCGTACGCGAGGTGCACCATATGCATGTCTGGTCGCTTGACGGGACAAGCAACATGGCGACGCTGCATGCCTGTCTCGACGACGGCGTCGATGCGCATCAGGCGGTCAGCGCCATCAAGAAGCGGCTTGCCAGCGCGCACGCCATCAGCCATGCCACCGTGGAACCGGAATTCGGAGCGTGCGCCGACGATGGCGACGACGACGATCATGATCACGAGCACGATGCGGCTGCGCATCACGACCACCATCACCAGGCCTGATCGATTGATATCGATGGGTCCTGCCTCAGGAGTTGCAAAACCTTGAAAATCAGCTTGATGAACACCCGCTGCCCGAGTGCGGCGTGATGGACCGCGACAGCAGGAATGCGGCCATCGCGGCGGCGTGGATCATGCTTCTGTTCGGTATCGGCGCCTACTATCTGCCCAGCGTGATGCTGGCGCTCGGTAGCCTTTCGACCGTGCTGGCGGGTCTGTTTGGCATCCTCTTCGTGCTGGCTTTTTTCTCGGTTTTCTGGCTGCGAGCCCGCAACCAGCGCAAGAACCAGGGCAAATAGGGGGATCTTCGACATGCGCATTCTGATCACGGGCGCCGCCGGCATGGTCGGCCGCAAGCTCATCGCCCGGCTGGCCAAGGACGGCGCGCTGCGCGGCAAGAAGATCACCGCGCTCGACCTGCACGACATCGTGCCGCCGCAGGCACCTGGCATGGAAGGTGTCAGCGTCACCATCCACACCGGCGATCTCACTGAAACGGGTGCCGCCGAAAGCCTGGTCGCATCGCGCCCCGATGTCGTCTTCCATCTTGCCGGCATCGTGTCAGGCGAGGCCGAAGCCAATTTCGATCTCGGCTACCGGGTCAATCTCGACGGTACTCGCGCCCTGTTCGATGCCATCCGCCTGGCCGGGTTTGCGCCGCGTGTCGTCTTCACCTCGTCGATCGCGGTGTTCGGCGCGCCGTTCCCGGATGTCATCCCTGATGAATTTCATCCGACGCCGCTGACCTCCTACGGCACCCAGAAGCAGATGAGCGAAGCGTTGCTGGCCGACTATTCCAGGCGCGGCTTCTTCGACGGCATCGGCATCCGGCTGCCAACCATCTGCGTGCGGCCAGGCAAGCCGAACAAGGCGGCGTCCGGCTTCTTCTCCGGCATCATCCGCGAGCCGTTGAGCGGCCACGAAGCGATCCTGCCGGTGTCGCGCTCGGTCGTGCACACCCATGCCAGCCCGCGCTCGGCGGTCAATTTCCTGATCCATGCGGCTGGGGTCGACGGCGACGACGTCGGGCCACGCCGCAATTTGACGATGCCCGGCGTCACCGTCACCGTCGGCGAGCAGATCGAGGCGCTGGAGCGCATTGCTGGCGCCAAGGCGGTGAAGCTGATCCGCGAGGAGCCCGACGAGACGATCTGGGCGATCGTCAAGGGCTGGCCGACGCGGTTCGAGGCGCGGCGGTCAAGGGAACTCGGCTTCAGCGCCGAAAAGAGTTTTGATGAGATCATCCGCGTGCATATCGAGGATGAGTTGGGCGGAAAGATCGCGGGTTAAAGCCGGAACGCCGCGGCGCGCAAAATCACCCGCCGGTCGCCAGGCTCGCCGACAGCAACAGCAATCCGAACAGGAACACGAACGCCGCGCCGCCGATCTCGACGATCGAGTGGATGCTGTTGCCCATGCGGCCGTCGCCGGCGAAATACACCGCCCAGTTCTTGGCGGTCACCGCCAGTGTCGCCAGCGCCGAGACGGTGATGGCGGTGCCCAGCGACATAGCCAGCACCGACAGCAACCCACCCAGCCAAAGCCCGTTGAGCAAGGCAAAGCTGAGCACGATCAGCGCGCCGGAGCAGGGACGGATGCCGACCGCCGCCACCGCCGACCAGGCGGTGCGCCAATCGAAGCGATCGCCCGACAGCAACGCCGGATCGGGCGCATGCGAATGGCCGCAGGTGTCGCAGACCTCGCCCGCCGCGTGATCGTGGTGAGCGTGATCGTGCGCGGCATGAGCATGATCGTGCGCACCATGGTCGTGATCGTGCGAATGGCCATGCGCATGGTCATGGTCTTCATGCCCGTGGAGAGCGTGTGAATGGGCCTGCACCGAATGGCTGTGAGCGGCATGCGAATGACCGGCGTGAGAATGACCCGCGTGCGAGTGACCGGCATGAGCCGCCGACAGGCTGTAGGCGGGCCTTCGCCCGAACAGGCGCAGGACGGATGGGCCGAGCTTGCGCCACAGCAGCCAGGCGCCGAACAGGGTGACGAAGACATAGCTCATGATTTCCATGAACCATGCCGCGTCGGTCATCGAGACGGTGGTTCCGCGCAGGACGAAATAGGCGAGCAGCATCACCGCGACCGCGGTCAGGCCCTGCAGCAGCGCCGAGACGAAGGACAAAAGGATGCCGCGCCGCAGCGCCACTTCATTGGCGACCATGTATGACGAGATCACCGCCTTGCCGTGGCCGGGGCCGGCGGCGTGGAAAATGCCGTAGGCAAAGGACAGGCCGATGAGTATCCAAATCTTGCTGCCGTCCTGGCGCATCGCCTTCATCGCCGTCGCCAGCGCGCGGTAGAATTCCTGCTGCCGGAGATTGATCCACATCAGGATGTGGGCGAAAGGGCCGGTGGTGGGCGCCATGCCGTCATTGACGCCGATACCGAGCGAACTCTGGGCATGGGCGGTGCTGGCGAAATGCATCATGACGAAGGTGATGGCCAACAGGCCGAATGCCAAACGCAGGGACGGTTTCGTCACCGGGTTCATCCTTCTGGCTGACAGTTCAGTTCGAGTTTGGTGGCGAAGATCTTGCTCATGTCGGTGCCTGTCGGATCGTTGAAGAACGCATCCGTCAGGGTCTTCTGGTTCTCTTTGATCGCCTCGTCCGGGTCCGGACGCACCACCTTGCTGGTGCAATTCGACGGCAGTCCTTCGACCGTGATGTTGGAGTCCTCGGTGAAGTCGATCGCCGTGTAGAATGTCGGGTCGTAGACGCCGATGTCGATCTTGCCCGCCAGCTTGATCGGCACCTTGGGTTCGGATTCGAACAGGATGATCAGCTGGTCATTGTCGAAATTGGCCATCAGATGCGGCGGCGGCGTCATCGCCACGTCCTTGCCGTCGACGGTGACGAGCTGAAAGTAGTTGAACTCCGCCAGTGAGGCATGGACGGTGTCGGCTACGTCCTTCAGCTCCTTGTCGTCGAGCTTCAGGTCGGAGTTCTTGTCGAACTCCATCAGCACCGTGCTGGAAAACAGATCGTCGAAGCGCCAGAGATGACGCAGCGCCTTCACACTTTGGTGATCCGGAGACAGGATCACGTCGAGGCGCGCCTCGGCGAAGACGTGAGGATGCACATAAGCCGGTCCAGTGGCGGCAAAGGTTGCCGCCAAGGCCGAAGCCAGCATGATTGCGTGCCGTTTCAGATGCATTCTCGGTCGCGATTCCATCGGCCTCGGAGAGATGTCGAGAGTTACCAGAAAGGGGGCGAAATTGGGACCGCTTGTGGGTGTCGCCCCAAAGTGCGCGGCGGTTTTGGGACAACGGCACGCACTCAACAAAAACGCCAAAGCGCGTCGCGGCGCGATGCGCTTGACGGCCGAAACCGGTCAGGCAGCATCACGCGTCCTGAACCACTGCACCAAGAAATCGACGAAGACGCGCACCTTCGCCGGCAGATAGCGGCGATGCGGGTAGACGGCAAAAATGCCGCCGCCCGACAGGATGCGGTCATCGAGCGCCGTCACCAGCCGACCGCTTTCGAGGTCGGGCGCGGCAATGAAATCCGGCAGGATGGAAAATCCGAGCCCCGCCACGGCGGCGGCTCTTGCCGCCATCGGGCTGTTGACCTCGATCGGGCCCGACACCGCGACGCTCACCGGATCGCCATTGTCGCCCTTGAATGGCCAATTGTTCAGTCCGCGGCCGTTGGTGTCGACGATGCAAGGCATGCGGCCAAGGTCCTGCGGCCGGGTCGGCATGCCATGCTTGGCGATCAGCTCGGGAGAGGCGCAGAGCTTTATCGAAAACGGCGCCAGCCGTCTCGCGATCAGCGACGAGTTTTCCAGCCGCGAGATGCGCACCGCGAGGTCGAAGCCTTCCTCGACGAGGTCGACGAAGCGGTCGTCGAGCTGGATGTCGAGCACGATGTCGGGATATTGCTTGGCGAAGTCGATCAACGACTGGCCGATCGGCGCATCGGCGAAGGTGCGCGGCGCCGACAGCTTGATCCTGCCGCGCACGTCGCCGGAGGATTCACGCACCGCATCGGCCAGGCTGTCGACCTCGCGCACGATCTCCGAAGCGCGCCGGTAATAGGTGTGGCCGGCCTCGGTCATCGAGAACTGCCTTGTGGTGCGGTTGAGCAGCAGCGCGCCGAGTTCGTCTTCCAGTTCGCGCACATATTTCGACAAAAGCGCCTTGGAACGGCCGATCTTGCGCGCCGCCGCCGAAAAGCCCTCGGCCTCGACGACGTCGATAAAGGCCCGCATTCGGGTCAGTGTGTCCATGGTCAGGCCTTTCGTGCGGCGTGGAGAAGTTTTCGGCCGAGCCGTATCAGGGCAATGTCGCTGCCGGAAGGGCCAAGCAACGACAGACCGAACGGGGCGCCGGCGACCGAGCCGATGGGCAAGGTGATTTGCGGAAAGCCGGACAGGCCGGCGAGGCACAGAAGGTGCAGCGCCCGCTCGCGATAGGCCTGGAATTGCTCGGGCGTGCTGTCGACGTAGGGCGCCGGGCCTGGAACCGTCGGCAGGACGAGGAAGCCGTCCTCGCCGAGCAGGGCGGCCAGTTCTCCGCGAAAGGTCAGCCGGCGCGCCTTCTCGGCCTGCGCTGTCTTGTCGTCGACGGCGCGGCCAAAGCCGAAGCGCTCCTCGACGCCGGGGCCGAGGTCGCGCTCGCCGCTGGTTATCCATTGGCCATGCACCGCCCAGGCCTCCATGGCCTGCAGCCGGCGAAAGCACCAGTAGAGTTCATCCGGAGACGAGGTGAAGCGCATTGACGGCGTCGCCGGCGCGCCGAAAACCGCGCTCGCCAGCGCCTTCATTCCAGCATATTCGGCAAGCGCCGGGCGGGCGACCAGCTCGTCCAGCCAGCCCAGCGCCAGCGGACGGTCCAACGCATGATGGTGCTGATCGCGGCCAAGCAGCAGCTTGCCGACGGTCTCATAGGTCTCGATATCGTCGGCGAACCAGCCGAACGTGTCGAAGCTCGGCGCCAGCTGCATCGCGCCATCGAGCGAAATGCGGCCATGCGTGGTGCGCAGCCCAATCAATCCGCAAAAGCTCGCCGGCGCGCGGATAGAGCCGCCGGTGTCGGAGCCGGTGGCGATGTCGGCCAGCCTGCCCGCCACCGCCGCCGCCGACCCCGACGACGAGCCGCCGGTGACGCGGTCGGGCGCTGCCGGGTTCACCGGAAACGAAAAATGCGCATTCTGACCGAACAGCGCGAAGGCAAGCTCGTCGGTCTGCGTCTTGCCGACGAAGCGCGCCCCGGCATCGAGAATCATCCGCACGGCGGGTGCTGTGCGCCCGGCGGCAGGGCTTTCGGCGAATTTCCGCAAATTGCCGCAACCGGTGCGGTAGCCGGCGACGTCGTAAATGTCCTTGACGGCCAGCCGCAAGCCGGCCAGCGGTCCGATCTCGGCATGTGCCACCGGCATCTGGCGAAGATCGAGAAAGGCGTTGAGGGGTCCGTGCGTGCCTGTCATCGTTCGATATCCGGATACGATTGCACCAACATTGTTCGATGCCGGAAATTTTACAACCTTGGATGCGATTTTTATTGATTGTGAAATCCTTCGACCTTATATCGCGCTTGCCCAAAGTCGCACGTGCCTGTGGGTGTCCGCCGATCCTCGAATGGTGAGGGAAATCGGTAAGGTAACTGGAGCCAACCCCTCCAGTCGGTTTAGCGGCCAACCGCCAGACCGAGGACACCTTGAAGCAACGACGGTGCGGGCCTTTCTGGTGTTCTGCCGGTCGTCCAAAGACCGGGGTTACTGAAGAGGCACACCTTCATTGCCGGCAGTGCGGACGGGTCTCCCATCCAAGCCAAGGCAGACAAAGCGAACCGAGGCTGGGCAAGGCCAGGTTCACCGCCGCGAGACGGCGTTTCATGGTTCCGGGGTCTCCACCGGCTGGTTCCATGAATTTCCGTCCCGCCTTTGTCCACCGCGTGTTCGCGAGGCCGACAGCCCGCGTCCCGCAGCCTTATTGCGCGCCGAAAGGCGCTGATGGAGAGACCCCGATGGCTACCCAGCGCATCCTTGACTTCCTCGCCACCCGACGTCCGTCCGGCCCCTGCCTCGTCGTCGACCTCGATGTCGTGCGCGACAATTTCCGCGCCTTCGAGAAGGCGCTGCCCGATTCCAAGATCTACTATGCGGTGAAAGCAAACCCGGCGCCGGAAATCCTGCGCCTCCTTGCTGCGATGGGCTCGTCCTTCGACACCGCTTCCGTTGCCGAAGTCGAGATGGCTATGGACGCCGGTGCGCCGGCGGCCCGCATCTCCTTCGGCAACACCATCAAGAAGGAGCGTGATATCGCACGCGCCTACCAGCTCGGCATCCGGCTGTTTGCGGTCGATTGCGTCGAAGAGGTCGAGAAGATCGCCCGCGTCGCTCCCGGCGCGCGCGTGTTCTGCCGCGTGCTGACCGATGGCGAAGGCGCCGAGTGGCCGCTGTCGCGCAAGTTCGGCTGCGTGCCGGCGATGGCGGTCGACGTGCTTCGCCATGCCAAGGGGCTTGGCCTCGACGCCTATGGCGTGTCGTTCCATGTCGGCTCGCAGCAGACCGACCTGACCGCCTGGGACCGCGCGCTCGCCGACGCCAAGACGGTGTTCGCGACGCTCGCCGACGAAGGCATCGTGCTCAAGATGGTCAACATGGGCGGCGGCTTCCCGACGCGCTATTTGCGTGACGTGCCGGCGGCGCAGGCCTATGGCCAGGCGATCTTCTCGGCGCTGCGCAAGCATTTCGGCAATGCCATCCCGGAAACCATCATCGAGCCGGGCCGCGGCATGGTCGGCAATGCCGGCGTCATCAAGTCGGAAGTCGTGCTGATCTCGAAGAAAGCCGCCAACGACAATGTGCGCTGGGTATTCCTCGACATCGGCAAGTTCGGCGGCCTGGCCGAGACGATGGACGAGGCGATCCGCTACCCGATCGTCACCGCGCATGACGGCACGGAGACCGCGCCTTGCGTGCTCGCCGGCCCGACCTGCGATTCGGCCGACGTGATGTACGAGAAGACGCCGTACCCGCTGCCCTTGTCGCTGACCATCGGCGACGAGGTGCTGATCGAAGGCACCGGCGCCTACACGACCACCTACTCGGCGGTCGCCTTCAACGGCTTTGAGCCTCTCCGATCCTACGTGATCTGACGGCTCGCAAGAGTCGCTCAGATCATCCCAGGTGGGCGTCTGCCGTCCACCCGGGCTCGCCTGTGGAACAGATATCCGCTCGCTAGGGATCACGGAAATGGACATTGCAGATTTCATTGTTGAGGGTGCCTGGCCGATCTCCTCCCATCAGGGGGAAATCGCCATCGTTGCCGAAACCGCGGCCGACGCCGTGGCGCGCGAGGCGCTGCTCGACGACGCCATGGGGCCGAAGCGCAAGACGAAATCGTCGGAAAAGCTGCGGCGTGGCCGCCGGCCTTCGGAAGGCCTGGCCTTCGTCGCCCGCGATGTGTCGGGCACCGTTGCCGGCACCGTGCGGTTGTGGGATGTCAGGCTGGGCGAGGGCGGTCCGGCAGCGCTGCTGCTTGGCCCGCTTGCCGTCGATCAGTCGCTGAAGAGTGCCGGCATCGGCTCGGCGCTGATGCGCCACGCAATGGCCGAGGCGGCGCGCCTCGGCCATGCGGCGATCCTGCTGGTCGGCGACGCGGCCTATTACGAACGCTTCGGATTCTCGGCCACCAGGACCGGTTCGCTCGCCATGCCGGGGCCCTATGAGCGGCATCGCCTGCTGGCGCTGGAGCTGGTCGAGGGCGCGCTCGACGGCGCCAAGGGCACGTTGAAGGCCGCTGGCCGCAAGCTGAAGGCGCACGAGCTGGTGTCGGCGCCCCTGACGCTTCAGGCACCCTGAAGCGGGCGCGCTTGTGTCTTTATCCAAACAAACGCCGCCCGTCGGGCGGCGTTTGTGCGTCTGACAAGCGGTCAGCCGATCAACTGGCTGAGCGCCATGGCGACAGTCATGTCGCCTTCGACCTTTATCTTGCCGGTCATGAAGGCCATGGTCGGGTTCAGGTCACCTGCAATCAGCGACTCCAGATCGTCGAGCGAGAGCTTGATGGTGCAATCGGCGGGCGCGTCGGTGGTCGAGACATCGGCGCCGTCGATGACGATGACGCCATCGCCGCCGGTGTCGAACTTCACGGAACGATCGAAACCGCTGCTTGCCACCCGCGACTTGATCTTCTCGGCAATCTCCTGAACGCTCACGCTGTTCTCCTTGTCTGGTTGCACCTGTCGCGCAGCGGTGCCCAAAGCCCCATGCCCGCGTTTCGCGATCACGGTCGCATATAGCTTTGGGTTGACGTTTACGTCAACGCGAATTCCGGTGGTTGGTTCCTATCGCCGCGGCGGGTTGCGTCCCGGTGTGATCGGGCCGCAAGCAGCGTCACGGAAGGCAGCTCAATGGCCCTTGACCGACTTGGTCATTTCCGGCGCCGTCTCGTTTTTCTTGCGGCGCAGCCAGTTGTCGCGGATTTCGTCCTTGCTCAGGAAATTGACCTGATCGATCAGAACCTCATGCACCAGATTGGCGCCGACGCGCGTGTTGACGGTATCGCGGATCGCGGCGCGGAAGGCATCGAGGTCGATCGTCGCCTTCTTGGTGAAGTCGATCTGCGGATTGGAGTAGAGGTAGGTATAGACTTGGTCGGTGATGAGCGCTTCGGCCGGAATGGACAGCTTCTTTATCTGCTCGGGTTCCACCGTGTAGACGAGTTTGGTTAGGAAATAGCCGTCGATCGAGGAATTGCGGATCAGCGGCACCGAAATGACGTCGGTCTTGACGTAGTCGAGCCCGCCCAGCATCGGCTTCGGCGTTTTGCCGACGCCGCGCTCGCCGGCCGCCTGGAACGAATAGAACACGGCGCCGAGCGTGGCGGCGCAGATCCAGACAGCGATGGCGATGACCTTGATCATCAGGCCTTGTCATTCCCTTGCGAGCGTGACGCGGCAGAGTCTGCCTGCCGGAGCACGATCGCCGCCGTCCTTCGGTACGGGATCATGCCTTCGCCCAGCCGAACTCGCCGGCGGAGTAGGTGCCGTCGGTTTGCGCGCGCTGGATGGCGTGCCGCAGCAGGGTGGCGACTTCGTTGACCGCGCTGAGGTGGGCCAGGATCGCTGCCTCGTTCTTGGCCAGCTTCTGGCGCAGCCGGGTCAGGCCCTCGCGATGCTGTTCGAGGAATTCGGCTTCGCTGCCGCCCTTCATGGCGCGGTTCAACTCGTAGAGGTAGCGGCTCTTGCGGGCGTTCGATGCCTTGAGATCATAGTTGGTGGTGTTGCGGATCCCGGCCGTTTCTTCCTCGACCACTTGCTCGATGCGGCCGATGATGGCGGCGAGGTTTCCAGGCCGGGCGAACGGGATCGGCGCTTCCGACGCGGTCGTTCGGGCTGGCAGGTTGGCGGTGAATTCCGGAATATCGGCCATGAGAATCCTGGTCTCGTTAGATTGAACTCGGATACGCGCTATCTCAGTGTTTGAGCATGATCTTTCCCGGAACCGGTCGCATTTGCGGGAAAGATGCTCTAGATCTTGATGTCCGTCCTGATGGTCGTTTCGTCACCGGTGATCGACCGCGCGGCCTTGCGCTGCAATTCGTGGACCAGCGAGGTCGACAGGCTGTTCTGCTGATCGATCTCGGTCTTTTCCGGTCCGCCCGAAACTGGGCCAACCGGCACCACGCGCTTGCCTTCGAGATAGTGGTCGGCCAGCATCGATTTGGCGATGCCGATGCCGCCGTGCTCGGCCATGACGTCGGCGACGCGTTCGGCGAGCTGCGATTTCCACATGTCGCCGGCCAGGCCCTTGCCATAGACGCCTTCGGTGTCCTTGGGCAGCATGTTCTGGATGAAGGTCTGCAGCACCATCGCTTCGAACTTCTTGAATTTCTTGGTAGGGTCGGTCGTCGCAACCTTGTCGGCGGTGGCGCGCGACAGGATCGAGCCGGCATCGACCGACGCGGCGGTATCGACCGAGAACGTCCCGGCAACACCACTGGCCCGCTTCGTCAGCGCGACACGGGCGGCCTCGATGTCCGTCGGGTCGACGGCTCGGGCCACATCCATAACGATGTCGCTGGGTGGAGAGATCGCCAAGAAAGTCCGCCTTTTGCCGGTTTCCTTAGCCAGACAATGCCTCAACAAGCTTGTGGCAGGCTTGCGCGGGAGAAGGGAAGCGGAACACGGGCATGTGATCGGTTGCCTGCTTGGCGCCATGAGCCGACGCTTAGCACCCGAGGTGCTAAACGTCTCAATATGGGCCGTAAACGGAACGACTGCTTTCTGCCGAACCCACCCGAAAGCGGACCGGCAGCTTCCGGCCCCACAAGAGTTCTTCGATCGTTCGCCCGATCGGGTGGACAGACGCATCTTAACCGGACATTCCACCACTCCAACTTCAGCCTCGGTTTGTGGCGCTGAGCTGACGGCTGCGCTGCACGAATTGGCATCGCGCCTGAGATGGTTGCAGGCCCCCGCAACCCAGTCCTACGCCACCGCAGGCAATACCCGGCTAAGGTGACAGCGACTGTGCCGACCTCAATGGGCGCGGCTTGAGATGGCTGAGCAACGCGTCGATGAAGACCCGTGTCTTGCGCGGCATAAGCTGCCTGCTCGGGAAGACGGCGCGCACCATGGCCGGAGGCAACCGCCATTCAGGCAGGATGCGGATGAGTTCGCCGGCAGCGAGATAAGGCCGCGCGAAAAGGTCCGGCATCGCGGTGATGCCCGCGCCCGACCGGGCTAGGCGGAAGAGCAGTTCATAGGAATTCGCCGATACCCGACGGCCCGACATGTCGACCGGAGCCGAAAGAGCGTCCCTGTTCAGCAACCAGCTCACCGGAAGGCCGTCGGCGAGCAGCACGAGGACGTCGTGCCGTGCCAGTGCCTCGGGCGTGTCGGGTGCCCCGGCATGGTCCGTGTAAAGCGGCGACGCGTAAAGACCGATACCAAGGTCGACCAGATGTCGGGTGGTCAACTGAAGATCCTGGGTTTCCCCGCCGATCCGGATGGCGAGATCGAAGCCGTCGCCGATCACGTCGACATAGCGAGGCGACAGGTCGAGTTCGAGCTGGATTTCGCTGTAGGCCTTGCTGAAATCCGCCAGCATCGGAGCGAGCGAGATCGCGGCCAGGTCGCCGGGGACGGACACGCGCAGCCGTCCCGAGGGCGTCACCTGCCGGTGTTCGGCGACCGCCATGACGGCATCCACCTCATGGATGATCTGTTCGGCCGGAATGAGGATGCGCTGGCCCATCTCGGTCAGGAAATTGCGGCGTGTGGTGCGCTGGAGCAGGCGCTCGCCGAGCTGGCTCTCGAGAACGGAGATGCGCCGGGACACGGTCGACTTCGGCAGGCCAAGCCGTTCGGCCGCGGCGCTGAAGCTTCCCGTCTCTGCAACACGCGCAAAAATCATCAGATCGAATGGGTCGGGTGCGGTCGGCATGACTGGACCTAAATTGTTTCAAGTATGAAACAATCAAACCCATTCCCGACAATAGCGCAACAACGAGATTGCCGATTAGCTGACGCCATGAACTTCAATGCTCATCGGGTGTGGACGAAGTGACAGTTTCAGCCAGAAACCTCATCGACAAAGCGGTCGTCTGGGAAAGTGCGGTGGGCTGGACTCCCGAATGTCTTGATGAAGGTCCGGACATGCTTGTCCGCTATCGCGACGCAGGCTTCTCCTTCCTCTCGCTGACCATCGGCGCGGATTGGGACCGGCCGGAGCCCACGCTCCGCCATCTCTCCCAGCAACGGCGCTGGTTCGAGCAGCGCGCTCACGACTACCAGTTCGTCGAATCCGTGGCCGATATTCGCGCCGCCAAGCAGTCGGGTAAGATGGCGATAGGCTTCCACCTGCAGGGCGCCGGCCCAGCCGCCCATGAGCCCGCCATGATCGACAGCTGGTACCGGCTCGGCATCCGCTGGATGATCGTGGCCTACAACACCCGCAACCCGCTTGGCGACGGCTGCCACGAGCCCTCGGACGCCGGTCTCTCGATGCTTGGCCGCGCTTTCGTGGCCGAAGCGAACCGCGTCGGCATGATGCTCGACGCAAGCCACGCCGGCATCAACACGTCGCTCGACATCATCGAACTGTCGGAAAAGCCGGTGGTATTTTCCCATTCGAGCGTCCGCGCGCTGAAGAACCACGAGCGCAACATCGACGACGTCCAGATCAAGGCGCTTGCCCGGCGCGGCGGCGTGGTCGGCATCAACTCCATCGGTGCCTTCCTGACCGACGACAACCGTTCGGACGTTTCAGCCCTGATGCGTCATATCGATTACGTTGCCCAGCTCGTAGGGCCCGAACATGTCGGCCTCGGCCTCGACACCGTTTTCTACCAGCCCTTCATGACCAAGCTTTACGACTCCGGTCCGATGATGGCGTTGCGCGGCTATCCGCGCCCGCCCTGGGCCGACGTCAAGCCGGAGGTCCTGCCCGAGATCGTCGAAGCCCTCGAACGCCATGGCTATTCGGAAGCCGCCATCCTTGGCGTGCTGGGCGAGAATTTCCTGCGGGTCGCCGAACAGAACTGGCGTCCGTCCACCGTGTAAACCCAACCTAAGGAGCGCGTCGTGAAATTGATGAAGTGGCTGCTTGCGGCAGTCTTGGCCACAGCCGGGCATGGCCTTGCCCATGCCGACCCGAAACGGATCGAAATCGCCAGCTTCGGCGAACACCCCGCGCTCAATCAGGTCGCCGAAGGCTTCAAGGCCCGGATGACCGAACTGGGCTATGTCGAAGGCAAGGACGTCACCTACGGCTTCCAGCACGCCAATTTCGACCGAAGCCTCGTTCCGCAGATACTGCAGCAGGTGGAGGCCAAGCATCCGGCGCTTATCCTCGCTATCACCACCGGGCTCAACCAGGCAGCGGTGCGCGGCATCACCGACAAGTCGATCCCAGTCGTGTTCGGCGCGGTCGTTGACCCGGTCGTGGCAGGCATCGTGCCGGATTGGCAGCACGGTTCGGCCTGGAGTACCGGCGCGTCCATGCTGCCCGATTTCGATGCCTCCTTCGACTACCTCAAGAAGGTGTTGCCGGGGGTCAAGAAGGTCGGAACCCTGTTCAATCCGGGCGAAGACAACGACACCTCCAATATGGAGCTGATCCAGAAGGCGGCGGCCAAGGCCGGGATCGAGGTCGTCGGCGTGCCGGTCGACAATCCCAACGACCTGCCCCAGCGTGTCCAGACCTTCGCCGGACAGGTCGACGCCATCTTCCTCATCCAGTCCAACGTTGTGCAGACCTCGGTACCGGTCGTGGCGCAGGTGGCGCAGCGGATCAAGCTGCCGCTGTTCAACTCGGTCTACGCTCCCGACCTCAAGGACCAGCTCGCCGGCTTCCACGCCATCTCCTATCGCCAGAACGGCGAGCATGCCGCCGATATCGCCGACCGAATTCTCAAGGGCGAAAAGCCGGCCGACATCGCGCCCTATGTTCCCAAAGGTGACGATTTCGACGCCTATGTCAGCCCGAAGGGACTTGCAGCCGTCGGCCTGACGGTTCCGGAAGGACTCAAGGACAGCCCATGGCTGCTCAAGTGATAGCGATGGGCATGCCCCTGCTCGTCTGCGCGGGCTTATGCAAAACCTTCAATGCCGGCCTTGCCAGCGCACGGCCGGCGCTCGACGGGGTGGATCTGGCGCTCAATCGCGGCGACTTCGTCGTGATCATCGGCTCGAACGGCGCCGGCAAATCGACGCTGCTCAACACCATCGCGGGCGCGATCGAGCCGGAAGGCGGCTCGATCGTCCTGGACGGCCAAGACATTACCCGCCTTGCGGCACATCGCCGGGCCGGCATGATCTCACGTGTGTTCCAGGATCCAATGATTGGTACCGCGGCGGCCATGACCATCGAAGAAAACCTGGCCCTGGCCGAGCAGCGCGGGCAACACAGGGGCTTTGCGCGCCATCTCGACGGTGCCAAGCGCGACCGCTACCGGGCGTTGCTCGCAGGCCTGTCGCTCGGCATGGAAGACCGGCTGTCGACACCGGTAGCCCAGCTCTCGGGCGGGCAACGCCAGGCCCTGTCCCTGATCATGGCATCATTGTCGCGCCCCTCGCTGCTGTTGCTCGATGAGCATACGGCAGCTTTGGACCCGCGCACCGCCGACCTGATCATGGCGACGACCTTGCGGATCGTCGCCGAGCAGTCGCTCACCACTTTGATGGTCACCCACAACATGCGCCAGGCGATCGAGACCGGCAATCGGTTGGTCATGATGGACGCCGGCCGCATCCGCGACGACATCGGCGGCACAGAGAAGGCAACGCTCACGCCTGCCGATCTCGTCGAAAAGTTCAGAATCGAAAACGACCGCATGCTGCTCGGAACCTGACCCATGGACGTGATCCACGCCTATCTCAATCTCGTGCCGGTGACGCTGTCGCAAAGCCTCATCTATTCGTTCCTGGTGCTCGGCATCATGATCCCGTTCCGGTTACTGAGCTTTCCGGACCTGACCAGCGAAGGTGCGTTTCCGCTCGGCGGCTGCGTCTGCGCCACACTTTTGCTGACGGGATATCCACCGCTGTTCGCAACCGTTATCGCGATGCTCGCCGGTGTCGGGGCCGGCGCGGCAACCGCGCTGGTGCACCTGCGTTTTCGCATCAATTCGCTGCTGGCAGGCATCCTGGTCTTCACTGCGCTCTACAGCGTGAACATGCGCGTCCTCGGCCGCTCGAACATCGCCTTGTTCAACACCGACAACGTCTTCATGCAGATCAACCCGGCCATCCTCACCGACGTCCGGCTGCAGGTCGCCACTTTCGCCGTGCTGATCGTGGTGGCTCTGGTCGCACTGCGCTGGCATCTGGCCACGCAAGCAGGAGCGGCGCTGCGCGTCATCGGCATCAATCCGGAGCTGGCGCCATCGCTCGGTATCAGCATCTGGACATACACAATCGTTGGATTGGGTGTCGCCTCGGGCCTGACCGCCTTAGGCGGCGCGCTCATCGTGCAATTGCAGGGCTATGCCGATGTCGGCATGGGTACCGGCATCCTCATCAATGGCCTTGCTTCCCTGGTCATCGGCGAAACGATCACCGGACGGCAAACCGTGACCCGGCAGTTGCTGGCGCCGGTCGTCGGTGCAGTGGTCTACTATCAGCTCGTGTCCCTGGCGCTGTCGCTCGGACTTCAGCCAAGCGACCTGAAGGTCGTGACGGCCGCCTTCGTATTGGTGACGCTGGGACTCCCTATGCTGCGCGGTCGCAGCGCCCTACGCGAAACCATGCGCGCATAGTTCGACGACGACTACGCGCATTCCCCTGTTGCGTTGGTTGTCGACTGCTATGGACATAGCGACGGTCGCGGCCCGCTGGTCGGGAACGCGACGATCGTCAACGCGAACTGGCATCGGGGGCCCTTGACTTGCGGTGCTCAATAGCGACCAGGCGCTGCTTATCGGGGAAAGCCGGGCTGCCGCCGACCCGGCCAAGGCCATCCTCTTCGACGCCTCGGGCAATTCAGTGCTGCCGGCAGCACTCTGATTCCCCAAGGTTCCTTTGGTCCGGCTGACAGTCATGTCTGCTTTCGGGAGCGAGCATCGAGCTATTCGATGGCCAGTTTTGAGGCGCATTGCTGCCATTCGCAACACGGACAATGAACAAGATCACCGTTGGATCGAACTCCGTCTTTCGGAGCGATTTGGGTTTTGGGGCGAGAGCCCCTTCTATCACGGTCCTGAGCGTGAACGGCTGGGCGCGCCTCTCAGGGGCGCCACAAAGCCGCTACACCCCCGCCGCCGACAAACCCCGGCAGGGCTGGTGCCCGAGGTAGCCTATACGTTCTTACTCGCGCATGTGTGGCCTTAAGTCGCAAACTATTGGCTTCGTATAGCAGGGCCTCGGACTTCATTGATGCTGCGACCAACACCATATGGTGGTCTATAGCCTTCCAAACGAGAGAAGCTGGCCTCGGTGGGGTCGCGCTGCGGCCGTCAGCCGGCATCGGCTTATGAACTAGGAACCTGAAAACCATCATGCCTGAAAATATCAGACTGACTTCGAGAGACGTCCCCCTCATTCAGCTAGGCGTCTATCAGTGCCGCTTCCCGGTGAGCGAAGACCCATCAGTACCCGGCGGTTACCGTTTTTGTGCTGGGCCGACTTCGCCGGATCGCGTCTACTGCGATCACCACCACAGCATCGTGACTGCCGTCGACCCTCGTCGAGCCCGTTCGGGTCTCCACTTCGCTCAACGACGCGCCGCGTAGGTTACGTTTTGGTGGGTTGAGCCCTCCGCGCGCTGGCGGGCGTTGCTTCGTCGTCTATCATGTCGTCCCCTCAAATCTCTTTTGCAATTCGGCGACCCCATTTCAGTCAACGAAGCGTGACCTGTCAGACTTGAGGACGGCCTCAGCGAAGTCGAGCATTTCCGGACCTTGGTGCACCTGATGTCGCCATTCGCGAGGGTCGCCTCGTCCATACGGATTTTCATTTGCGCCCAATCGACGGCATGATGTTACCGCCAGAGCGCAACCAAATCCGCATTTCGGCTGGCCTCGCGATAGGCAGCTATCAACGCCGATCTTGTCAAAAGCTGTCGGGCGGAAATGTCCATGTTAGCCGCCGGCCGAAGGTGAACGTACGGCAGCTTCCAGGCTTGGCGAGGGGATCGGCGGACGGCGACTATGAGGCGCATAGTCGCCGTTTGCCGAATGAAAGACTAGGTCCGTTTGGGGTCAATAGCAGAACACCCTTCGCTACTCCTCCTTCTCCCGCTTCTGCGCGATCAGGTCGAGCCGCTCGCGGTCGGAGCGTTCGCGTTCGTCGCGGTTGCGGATGTCCTTGTAGGCGCGCTCGACCATGTTGGTGCGCGCGGTGGCAGTGGCGATGAGGCCGGCCTCTTGCCTGGCGCTTGCGAGGTTCGTTTCCTGGCGCCCGACCGCACTGGCGATGCGACGATGGTAAAGTTCGGGAAACAGGCGGGAGAGGGAATCGGCCTGGTCGAAATGCCCGACCAGTTCCCTGGCCTCGGCCTCGGCCGTGCTGGCCGCGGCAAGGAAAGTGGCATGGCGGGTTTCGTGCAGTGCCTTCAGCTGTTCCTGCACCTTGACCAGTTTCTTCAGGCGGTCCTTGCGTGTGCTCATGGCTATCTTGCCAGCGTCAGGTCGACAAAGCCGTTGACGAACAGCGACAGCATGGTGCCGACGGCGAAATAGAAGATGATCAACCCGCCGCCGATGATGAAGGGCTGGGAAATGAAGTAGATCGGGATCTGCGGGGTCAGCTTGTTGACGAAGCCGATCGTCAGATTGACGAGAATGGCATAGGCGACAAACGGGCTGCCGAGGCGGATGACCAGGAAGAAGGTGTCGGACACCGTGTCGGTGACATCGACGAGCGCTGCCTGCGGGTTGAAGAAGATGTTGACCGGCGCGACGGTGTAGGACGTCACCAGCGCGCGTATGATCTCATGATCGAAATCGAAGACGAACAGCATCAACAGCGCCGAGAACGAGATGATGGCGGCAAGCGCCGCCTGCGGTTCGGGCTCCTCGATCGCCGGGCCGCCGGAGCCGCCATAGCCGATTAGCATGGCGATGGCCGAGCCCATGAAGCGCAAGGCTTCCATGTAGAGCCTGGTCATGGCGCCGATCAGGCCGCCGACCAGAAGTTCCGAAATGATCATCGGCACCAGGATCTGCGGGCGCGGATCGACGAAGGGAAAGATGCGGTCCCACAGGAAGGCGAGCAGGCCGCCGGTGGCGGCGACCGCCACGAACAGCCTGACCTGGACCGGAACGCGGGCGCTGGACAGGCCCGGCATCAGCATGAAGCAGGCGCCGATGCGGCAGAAGGCGAGGAACGCCGCGATGACGACGCCTTGCGACAGCACACTCACGAGATGGTTCCGAGCACCTTGATCTCGACGCCCTTGGCGATTTCGACATGGCTGAGCACCGGCAGTGTGGTGAACAGCCGCTCTACGATCATGCGCACATAGGGGCGGGCATCGGGCGCGGTGACCAGCACGAAACGCTCGCCGGCTTCGAGAAACTTCTTGATCGCCTTGGTCGCGTCCTGGCCGAACTCTTCCAGTTGGCGCGGATCGATGTCGAATTCGCGCACCTCGCCCTTGGCGTCGCGCTTGAGGCTCTGGTGGAAGGCGAGATCCCAGCGGTTGCCGAGGCGCAGCACCTTCAGCACGCCGCTCTCGGAGAGGTCGCCGCAGATCTGCTGCGCCATGCGGATGCGGACGTGTTCGACGATCTGCTCGGTGCGGCGCACATGCGGCGCGATCTCGGCTATCGCCTCGATGATCAGATGCAGGTTGCGGATCGAGACGCGCTCGGCGAGCAGCAGCTTCAGCACCGCCTGCAGGCCGGGGTAGGAGATGTGCGTGGTGCAGATCTCGTCGGCGAGCTTGCGGTACTCCTGGTCCTGCCGTTCGAGCAGCGCCTTCATGTCTTTGTAGGACAGAAGCTGCGGCAGGTTGTTGCGGATGACCTCGGAGAGGTGGGTGAGCAGCACCGACATGTTGTCGGCGAAGGTGTAGTTCTCGCGCTTCAAATCTTCGGCGAAGGCTTCGACCACGGAATAGGCGCGCATGCCGAAGGCCGGCTCGCGGATTTCCTCGCCCGGTATTTCGGGTATGTCGCGGTTGCCGAGCAGCACCATGATCTCGCCGACGCGCATCTGGTATTCGGCCACCACGGTGCCGTGCACCTTGATCTGGTAGCTCTTCGGCGGGATGGCGAAATCGTCGGCGACGCGCACCTCCGGCACGACGAAGCCGTACTGGGTGGCGAATTTCTTGCGCATCTTGCCCATGCGGAAGACCAGTTCCTGATGCGACACCAGAAGCCGGGTCGAAAGCTGCTTGCCGATCAGGAGCTCGATCTCGGCGGTGGCGAGCGAGGCCTTGACCGAGTTCTTTTCCTCTTCGACCTTGGTTGCCTTCTCCTGGTCCTTGATCGCCTCGGCCTCGGCGAGGACGCGGTTGTGGCGCATCGGGATGATGTAGCCGAGACCCGCCATGCCGGCAGCCAGCGCAAAGAATGGAAACAGCGGCAGGCCGGGCATCAGACCGAGCAGCACCAGCAGCGATGCCGCCACGTAAAGCGCGCGCGGATGGGCGCCGAGCTGGCCGAACACCGCCTGGTTGGTCGAGCCGCGCGTGCCGCCCTTGGACACCAGCAGGCCGGCGGCCAATGAGACGATCAGCGCCGGGATCTGGGTGACGAGACCGTCGCCGACCGACAGCTTGATGAACACGTCGGCGGCCTCGCCCATGCCCATGCCGTGCCTGATATAGCCGATGGCGATGCCGCCGACGATGTTGATGGCGGTGATGATGAGGCCGGCGATGGCATCGCCGCGGACGAATTTCGAGGCACCGTCCATCGAGCCGAAGAAGGAGGATTCTTCCTCAAGTTCGCGGCGGCGCAGCTGCGCCGTCTTGTCGTCGATCATGCCGGCGGAAAGGTCGGCGTCGATCGACATCTGCTTGCCGGGGATGGCGTCGAGGGTAAAGCGGGCGCCGACTTCGGCGATACGCGTGGCGCCCTTGGTGATGACGATGAAGTTCACCACGACCAGGATCATGAAGACGATGAGGCCGATGACGAAGTCGCTGGCCATCACCAGCTTGGAGAAGCCGGCAATGACATAGCCGGCGGCGTGCGTCCCCTCGTTGCCATGCGACAGGATCATGCGCGTGGTGGCGATGTTGAGCGACAGCCGCAGCATGGTGGCGATGAGCAGCACGGTCGGGAACGACGAGAAATCGAGCGGCCGCTGGATCCACAACGCCACCATCAGGATCAGCACCGAAAGCGCGATCGAGAAGGCGAGGCCGATGTCGATGAGAAAGGCCGGGATCGGCAGGAACAGCACGGCCAGGATGATGACGATGCCGATGGCAAAGAAAACGTCGCGGCCGTTCTTGGCCACCGCGCCGGGCTGAATGCTTTCGCTGATCGCCATGTCGTCCCCAAATGCCAAGTCCGCCGCGCGCGACAGGTGTCAAACCCTAACCGGCCAAGCTTGCGCGAGGGTGGGAGACTGGCTACTGCGCCTCAAAGCGCACCTCCGAGACCGCACCTTCGAAAGGAAACTGCATGCTTCTGATCATTGGCGCCGTCCGCCTGCCGCCGGAAAAGCTCGAGGAGGCAAAGCCCGCAATGGAGCGCATGGTTTCGGCCAGTCGCGCCGAGCCCGGCTGCGTCCAATATTCCTACGCGCAGGATGTGTTCGACGCCGAGCTCATCCGGGTCACGGAAGTCTGGAGCGACAGGGCAGCGCTCGACGCACATTTCCGCTCACCGCACATCGCGGACTGGCGCTCGAGCTGGCCGGCACTTGGCATCGGCGCGCGCAATCTCGTGCTCTATGAAGCTGGCGAGCCCATGCCGACCTGATCGACCTGCCAACCGGCCCGTCAGCCGACGGCGGCGCCGGTTGCGTTCCAGCAAAAGCAGCAATGGCCGGCCCGGTGCCACAATGGCGCCTTTCATGTCGGCATTGTGGTTGCCATGCCGTGCCGCCGGGCGTATCAGCGGGCCTTCCACTGCCTTTATCGATATCGGCGAGCCGCCCCAGTGCTTTCCAGAAACCACAGCGAAGTCTATGCCCGCCGGCTGCGCGCGGTGCTGATCAGATCGCTGCCGCTGCTCGAGGCGCGCGGCATCGCGGTGGTCATTCTGGCCGGCGTCGTCGGGGTGATGGCGGGGGTCCTGGTCACAGCGATGAGCCAGATCGTGCAGGACCTGCACGGGCTGTTGTTCGGCGTTCAGCCCGGCGGACGGCTTTCCGGCATGTTCTCGCTCGCCAATCCGTTGCAGGCGCTGATACCTGCGATCGGAGGCATCCTGCTCGGGCTGACGGTGATCTGGCTCAGACTGCGGAAATTCCGCACTCCGATCGACCCGATCGAGGCCAACGCGCTCTATGGCGGCCGCATGTCGCTGACCGACACTTTCATCATCGTCGGCCAGACGATGATTTCCAGCGGCTTCGGCGCCTCGGTGGGGCTGGAGGCCGGTTATACGCAGGTCGGGTCCGGCCTGGCATCGCGGCTGGCGCGCATCTTCAGGCTGCGCCGCAACGATGTCCGCATCCTGGTTGGCTGCGGCGCCGCCGGCGCCATCGCCGCCGCCTTCGACGCGCCGCTGACCGGGGCCTTCTATGGTTTCGAACTGGTCATCGGCATCTATTCTGTCGCCAATGTCGCGCCGGTCATGACCGCCGCGATCTCGGCCTCGCTGACCGCCGAGATGTTTGGCGGGGTGCCGTTTCCGCTCGAGCTTTCAGGCCTGCCGGCGCTCACCGCCAGCCAGTACGTGCCGTTCCTGCTGCTTGGCCTGCTCGGCGGGGCGGCCTCGATCGCCATCATGCATCTGGTAACGCTGATCGAACGCGGTTTCGCCAGGCTGTCGATCGATGCGTCGCTGCGCCCCGTCATCGGCGGCGTCATCGTCGGACTGCTGGGGCTGGTCACGCCGCAGGTCCTGTCCAGCGGCCATGGCGCGCTGCATCGCGAATTCTCGATGAATTACGGGCTGGCCGTGGTGGCCAGCGTCTTCGTGTTGAAGCTGGCGGCGTCCGCCATCTCCCTGGGTTCGGGCTTTCGCGGCGGGCTGTTCTTCGCCTCCCTGTTCCTGGGCGCGCTGCTCGGCAAGGCATTTGCCGGTGTGATGGCGCTCGTCTCGCCGGCGACCGGCATCGACCCGGCCGTCGCCGCCGTCGTCGGCATGACGTCGCTCGCCGTCGGTGTCGTCGGCGGCCCGCTGACGATGACCTTCCTGGCGCTGGAATCGACCCGCGACCTGACGCTGACGGGTGTTGTGCTGGCCGCCTCGATCATGTCCGCCATCCTGGTGCGCGAAACGTTCGGCTATTCCTTCTCGACATGGCGCTTCCATCTGCGCGGCGAGACAATCCGCAGCGCCCACGATGTCGGCTGGATGCGCAATCTCACCGTCGGCTCGATGATGCGCAAGGACATCAAGACCATCTATGCCTCGACGACGCTGGCCGCCTTCCGCAGGCAAGTGCCGCTCGGTTCGGCGCAGCGCGTCATCGCCGTCGATCCGGGCGATCACTATGTCGGCGTGCTGATCGTGGCCGAACTGCACAGCGATCCTTCCGATGGCGAGGTGGCGGTGCGCGATCTCGCCCAGTTCAAGGACGCGGTGCTGGTGCCCAGCATGAACGTGCAGTCCGCCGCCGAGACCTTCCAGCGCGCCGGCGCGGAAGAGCTCGCCGTGGTCGAGGATTTTACCGATCGCATCGTGCTGGGGCTGTTGACCGAAGGCCATTTGATGCGGCGCTATGCCGAGGAACTCGACAAGGCGCGCAGGGACCTGTCGGGCGAAGGTTGATGCATGTCACCCAAAAGCGCCCCGGACCCAGCGAAGGTACCGATCACCCCGTCGACAGTCGACGCGTTCGACGGATCAGCAGAAGCAACGCGGATCCGACACAAAACCCGACGACGACGATTATCATCAACCATCGCATCAATACCGCCTGGTCGTCGTGGCCGATAACGCGATAGAGGCCGTTGATCTCGACCATCTCGGCGGCGGACAGGCGTTTTTTGGGCAGCGTCAGGTCGGTGTAGAAATACTTGGTCATCGCGTTGAACTCGAGTTCACTTCCGACGAACATTTCCGACGGGTTCAGGTCGGATGTGACATGGTCCACATACGAGCGTTCTTGCGTGGCGCGGATATCAACATTGTTGAAATCCGGCTTTATGGCGCCTGGATGAAACCAGCCTGGCGAAAACACCGTAAATTGCCCAGAGCGGGGTAGGTGGGTAATCGGCTGGTTGACAATTTTGACTACGCTTTGCTCCGCCCGCGCGCTTTCCGCATTCAGCTTTTCGATGGCTGGAAATGCCCAGAAGATTGCGACGGCGACGACCAGCAAAAGGCCCATCAACCCAAACAGATACGCGATATGGCCGATAGCGCGCGCCGGTCTCACCGCACGGTCAGCCAACGCGACCGGGGCGCGGACCTCGCGCCCGCGTCGGCCGAAAACCGCGCTGGGCGGATCGATGTTCATCCGTCTATGTTGGAATAAGCGGGCTAATGCGACGTTAATAGGCACTCGGGTTTTGCTGAGAAAGCCCGCTTCCGGTCGGACTCTGCTCTTTCTTACTCCAAGTCGCCGGCTCTGGACTAATGCTCGATCGGTCCTTTGGCCATCACGAGCGCGGTGCCGGCGGTCGTCGGTCGCTCGATCATGCGCCGCACGCGCGGCGGCTCGTCGCCACTGTGCAGCGCCCGCACGCGCTCGCCGATGACGGCGTCGGCGTGGGTAATGCGTCCATTGTGGCGGACATATTCGATCCAGGTCGGCGTGTGATAGTGCTCGATCCAGATCGCCGGATTTTCAAGGTCGCGCGCCAGCGTCCAGTTGCGGGCGCCGTCACGGCGGCGGATGCGGCCTCGCTCGGCCATGATGGCGAGGAACTCCGGCACGTCCTCGCCGCGGATGATGTACTCGATCATGATGGCGATCGGGCCGCTGCGCGGCTTCAGGTCGAGCGCGAGGTGCGGTTCCCTGAAGCGGTTGAGCGGATCGAGGTTGAGCACCTGCTGTTGCGGCAGCGGCAGCAGCAGGCCGATGGCGCCGCCAGCCAGCATGGCGATGCTGGCCGCGATCAGCGCGGTCTCGGCGCCATGCGCATCGGCGACGACGCCCCAGATCCAGCTGCCGAGCGCGATGCCGCCGAAGGTCGCGGTCTGATAGACCGACAGCACCCGGCCGACCACCCAGCGCGGTGTCGCCATCTGCACCGTGACGTTGAAATGCGACAGCGCGATCACCCAGCAGGCACCGCCGACAAGCAGGCCGAGCGACGTCTGCCAGGCTTGATGGCTGACGGCGGCATTGAAGGCGCAGATGGCGAAGCCGGCGAAGGCACAGCGCACCATCGTCTCGCTGGAGAGCAGCTGCCGCAGCCGCACGCTGATCAGCGCGCCGCCGACCGCGCCGATGCCGAAGGCGCCAAGCATGATGCCGTAGGTCAGCGCGTCGCCCTTGACGACGTCGCGCGCCACCAGCGGCAAGAGCGCCAGCACGGCGCCGGCACTGAAGCCGAAGGCGGCGCCCCTGACCAGCACCTTACCGATGTTGGGTGACATGGCGACATAGCGCAGGCCGGCGCCCATGGCCGCACCCAGAGATTCGCGCGGCAAGGTCGACACCGGCAGGTCCGGCTTCCAACGCGCCAGCACGACGATCAGGCCGATATAGCTCACCGCGTTCGCCGCGAAGGCGGCCGCCGCACCGGCCGCGGCGACGATGATGCCGCCGATCGCCGGGCCGACGCTGCGGGTCAGGTTGAAGCCCATCGAGTTGAGCGCGACCGCGGCCGGCACCTTGTTGCGGGGAACGATGTCGCCGACGGAGGCCTGCCAGGACGGGCTGTTGAGCGCCGTGCCGCTGTCGATCAGGAAGGTGAAGGCCAGCAGCGTCCATGGCGTGATCAAGCCGCTATAGGTGAACAGGGTCAGAAGCACCGAGACGACCAGCATGAAGGTCTGGGCGACCAGCATCACCTTGCGCCGGTCGAAACTGTCGGCGATGGCGCCGGCGACAAGCGCAAACAGCATGATCGGCAAGGTGGTCGAAGCCTGGACCAGAGCCACCTGATAGGGCGAGGTGGCGATCGTGGTCATCATCCAGGCAGCACCGACGCCCTGGATCAGGCCACCGAAATTCGAGACGAGACTTGCGGCCCATACGGCGCGGAAAATGCCGTGCCGGAAGGGCGCCAGCGCCGAGACGCTTTCGCTGTCCGGCTTTTCGTCAATCATCGGAGGTCCCTGCCATGTCGTGCCTGCTCGTCAGATGATCCGTTTGCGCAGATCATTTGCCGAAAGTAGGGCATGGCAATGCAAAGGGCGAACACCTTTCGAAAAAGGTCATGGTCCAACAATGGGATAGAGGCGGTCCACGTCTCGCCTCGCGCCATATCCGGGTCGCTGATGGTTCAGCGCGCGTCGCGAATACCGCGTTTCGCCAACAAAGCAGCGGCGCGGTTTTCGTCGAACTGCTCAGAACCCGTTCTGGATGCGCTCGAAGATGACGTTGGTGAAGGCCGATATCTGGCCGCCGATGAAAGGACCGGTCAGGGCCACGACCAGCATGATGGCGACGATCTTCGGCACGAAGGTCAAGGTGATCTCCTGGACCTGAGTCAGCGCCTGGATGAGGGCGATGCCGATGCCGACCACCATGGCGACCAGCACCACCGGAGCGGACGCGGTGAGCACCGTCCACACCGCGTACTGGACGATGTCGAGAGCGTCGGCCTCGTTCATGGGGACTGGCCTGCCGGGACGTCAGCTCGCGGCCTTGACCGAGACCCCGGGGCCGACCGCGACTTCGGTGCCGTTCGCTAGCACGGCGATGAGGCCGCTGCTGGCGAGGCGCACCGATGCCACCGTGCCGGTCGTCGTGCCGTCGGCGGAGGTTATCGAGCGCCCGATCAGCGCATCGGCTTGCGACAGCGCCGACGACTGCATGATCTGGTTGAGCTTGGTGTTGGTCTGCACCGACTGCTCGACCTGCGAAAAGGTGGCGAGCTGGGCGACATATTGCGTCGAGTCCATCGGCTTGGTCGGATCCTGGTTCTTCATCTCGGCGATCAGAAGCTTCAGGAACGACTGGTAGTCGACCGCAGTCTTGGAGGTCTGCTGGCTGGTCTGGTTGGCGCCAACCGGTATCGTCGTCGTCATGTCCACGTTCATCAGTATCGTGCTCCCACAGCCAGCGGGCGCGCAGCGGCACCCGGAACATCGTCATTGCCGCCAAGCGCGCGGCGTTCGAGCGGATAGAGCGCGCGGATCGCCTTCAGCGCCTCGTAGATATGATCCTCGCCGACCATGCGGTCGATCTGTTTCAGCGCAGCGCGGATCTGGTTGTCCTCGAAGTTTGCCAGCAGCAGCGGCAGCGAGCGACGGAACATGTCGCGCGCCTCGGCCGCGCCAGCCGGATTCATCAGCATGACCTGCAAGATGAAATACAGCTGCTTGAGCGGCGTCGAAGCGTCGTCGGCCTGGATGACGTGGCTCTCGAGCAGGAACTGCACATCGTTCATCAATTCGACCGTGACCTTGCGGTCGACGCGGATGACGGCCCCGTTGACGTAGATCTTCTCGTTCGGCTTCAGGGATATCTTCAGCGTACTGGTCATTGAATGCCGTCCCTGATGATCTGGGACACCTCGATCAGCCCTTCGAAATTGCTGGTGCGGCCCTGGCGAATGTCCTCGGTCTCGCGCAGCAGCCACAGGCCGATGGAAATGAGGTTGGCCCGCAGTTCCTTGGGCAGGGCGTTGTCGCTGGAGCCGAGATCCTCGACGAAGGTGGTCCAGACACGGTTGGTGAAACGCAGCGCCTCGATAGCTTCCATCGAGGCGTGGCCGGCGACCGCCGCCGCCGACAGCATGTCGATCGAGCGGGTCAGGATCTGCCGCTCACGGTCCTTCGCGTCGGCAACGGAGGTGCTCTGGATGTCGGCGTAGGAGAATTGGTACATCGTTGGGCTCTACCGTTCCGTTAAGCGTTGTCAGGTCAGGTATTTCAACAGGCTGAGCTGTTGCAGGCGTGCCGTCAGCGCAAACGAATTTTCGATATGCTGCGTCAGATTCGCGACGCGGGTCGCGGCCTCGGCTGGATCGACGCCCTCCAGATCGACAATATGCCGTTCGAAGAGGTCGACCTGCGTTTTCATGCGGTCGTTTGCATCGGAAACCCGCTTCTGGACGATGCCGGTCTGGGACTGAATCTGGCCGATGCCGCTCAGTGCTTCGCCGACCAGCGCGGTGGAGCGGCTGACGACCGTATTCTTCGCGGCCTGGCTGATGTTGCTCGACATCAGGCTGGCGACCATGGTTGCCGCCATGGCGAGCTTCTGGATGCCGGCGCTGTTGGCACTGGTCGAAGTCGGCGTGGTTTCGTTCAGCGCGATGCGGCTGACGATCTGCTGGTCGGTGGCGTTCGACCAGTTGCCTTGCCAGCCCGGGCCTATGAACTGCGGCACGACGTTGTTGGTGATGAAGTCGTCCATCTGGGCAGCAGTGATGTTGGCCGCTGCCGGGTCATCCTGGGTAAAACCGAACTTGGCGACGAAGGAGGCATCGAATGCCGCCTTGGCGGGAGAGCCGGCGGCGTTGAAGTCGTTGATCGGCTTGACGTCGGTGTTGGTGCCGGCGAACAGGTATTCGCCGTTAACGCTGGTGTTGAGGATCGAGGTCAGCTGCTGGATGGTCGCCTTGCCGGAATCTCGGGTGAGGTTGTTGGAAGAATCGCTTGATGAGGCGGTGGTCAGGCTGGACAGAAAGGACTGCGCCGCGGTGGAGAGCTGGCCAAGCGAGGTCTGCGTCGAGGAAAGCCGGGCGCCGACCAGACCGTTGGAGTCGATGATGACGTTGAGCCGGTCGAGGTCGCGCGAGAAGGTGACGGACTGCGCGGTGCGCGCTCCGAGAGCCAGGCCGACATCGGCGACCCTGCCGGTCGAGGACTCTTTCGTGGCTTTGACAAGGTCGACCTGCATGCGCATCTGCTGGGAGCGCATGGCGTTCGATAGGGCGGCTGACGAGACTGAAGTCATGGATTATCCCACCGCGCTGAGTAAGGCCGTCATCATATCGTTGACCGTTTTCATCATCCGGGCTGATGCCTGATAGGTGTGTTCGAGGTCGAGCATCAGCGACATTTCCTGATCGACATTGACGCCGGTGGCGTTGGACAGCGCCTCGGCGCTGCGCGATGCCAACGCTTCCTTGGCGTCGGAGGCGGTCGAAGCCTGCTGGCGCACGCCCTGGAACCAGCCGATCGAATTGGCCGCGTAGTCCGAAACGCTTGACGTCGCCGAAACCCCGGCGGCGGGGTCGAAGGTCATCGGCTGGTCGAGCCTGTCGCCATAGGCAACCAATAGGTTGGAATAGGAAGCGCCGCCGCCGGTGTTGGCGACATAGGCAGCACCATTGGCGCCGCCGTCGCGCAGCAGTGTTGGATTGCCGCCGGTGCTCGGGTCCATCGCCGCATTGACGCTGATGGAGCCGGCAAGGCCGTTGACCAGCGTGCCTGCTGCCGGCACGGCCGGCGCACCGGACCAGGTGAACAGGCCGGCGGCATTGGGCATCGAAGGTGCGGTTTCGGCAAAGGCCGTGATCAGGCCGCGCGCGGTCTCGTCGAGTTGGCTCTGCATGGTCGAGGCGGCGCCGTCGCGCAATTGCAGCAGGCCGGCAAGCTTGCCGCTGGCGCTGGTGTTGCCGCCCGTTCCCGCCGAGATCGGCACATTGTCGATATAGACGGCGTTGCCGGCGGCACCGGCGACATAGCCGGCCGATGGCGCGAAGCTGACCGTGCGCGGAATGGTCTCGAACAGCGTCGTGCCGTCGCCGGTGGTGACGACCATGTCATTGTCGCCGCGCGTGAAGGTCGACACCGGGACATAGTTCGAAATCTTCTTCAAAAGCGCATCGCGCTGGTCGAGCGCATCGGAAACATCGGTACCGGAACGGGTTCCGGAGATGACCGCCGTGTTGGCATTCTGGAACTGGTTGAGCAGCGAGTTGAGGTCGTTGACCCCCGTGGCGATCTGGCTGTCGGTCTGGGTGCGGAAATCCTGGATCGCCTTGGAGCCCTCGTTCAGCGACCGCACGACCTGCTTGGCCGCGTCGATGACGCTGGCGCCGAGGTTCTGGTTGGACGGCGAGGTGGCGTAGAGCTGCAGCGCCTTCTGCAGATTGCCGATCGCGGTCGAGGGCGAGGACGCATTGTCGACGCCATTGACCGATATGCCCAGTTGATCCATGCCGCTGTAAAGCGCGCTCTGGCCGCTCCAGGCCGACAATGCGCCGAGATTCTGGCGGAACAGCAGATCGTTGGTGGCGCGCTGGATATCAACCGAACGCGCGCCCGGCGCCGTGCTGGTGACGACGGCCTGGCGGCGCGAATAGTCCGGGTTGTCGGCGTCGGCGACGTTGCGCGAGACAACGCTGGTCTGCCGGGCGGTGTTCATAAGCGCCGATTGGGCGATGCTCAGTGCAGTAGACAGCGACATGCGTATCTTTCGCGGGCGGTGCCCGTCTTATCTCTTCAGGTTGACAAGGACGTCCATCAGATCGGAACCGGTCTGGAAGACTTTCGAATTGGCGGTATAGCTGCGCTGCGCCGCGATCATGTCGGTCAGTTCTGTGGCGATGTCGACGTTGGAGTTCTCGAGTGCGCCGGAGATGATGGAGCCGAGCTTGCCTTCATTGGCAAAGCCGACACGAACCGCGCCGGAATCGGTGCCCTGTGCGTAGACGTTGCCGGGCAGCGCGGTGAGCTGGTCCGGGCTCTGCACGTCGGCCAGCGGAATCTTGTAGAGCGGCTTGGTGGAGCCGTCCTTGTATTGGGCGTAGATGGTGCCGTCCTTGCTGATCTGGACCTTGTCGATGGTGCTCGGCGCGTTGCCGTTGACCTGGGCATCGGAAACGGTGAAGCCGGTGCCGAGCTGGGTCAATTTCGACAGATCCAGCGAAAAGGGGGCGCCATTGGGCACTGTCAGGCTGACGCTGTTGACGGCGCCGGTGAGCTTGCCGGTGGTGGTGTCGAAGGTCAGGTTGGCCGTGCCCAGTGCGCCGCCTGTGTAGGGGAACGACGTTCCGGGAGTGGCTTTCGACTGATCGAAGACCGCGACCTGCCAGGTGCCGGCGCCGGTGTTGGTGAAATAGACGTCGAGCAGCTTCTTGTTGCCGAGATTGTCGTAGGCGACCATCGAGGATTTCGACGTGTACTGCGCGCCCGCGACGTTGGTGGTGGGCAGATTGCCGGCGGCCGGCGTCGCGCCTGCCGACAGGTTGCCGCTGTAGGTACCTTGGGTGCTCGGCGTTGCCGTCATCTCCTGGTCGGAGATGACCACCGGAGTCAGTCCCTCGAAGCCGTTCACAGTCGCCGCCGGCACGCCGTTGGCGTAGCTGTAAGCCATCAGCTGGAAGCCGGCCGCGTTGACCAGCCGTCCCTGCGCATCGGGAACGAAGGCGCCGGCCCGTGTCAGGAAGGGTGTACCGCTCGGATTCTGAACGACGAAGAAACCATCGCCATTGACGGCAAGGTCGGAGACCGAGGTCGTGTATTGAAGCACGCCCGGATCGCTGACCGCCTTCCGGATCGTCGTGGTGACGCCGCCGGAATTGTAGGCGCCACCCGTGGTCGGCATGACCAGCGTCGAAAATTCGGCGGAGGATCGCTTGTAACCGGTGGTGTCGGAATTGGCGATGTTGTCGGCCGTGGCGGACAGCCGGTTTGCCTGTGCATTCATGCCGGAAACGCCGGTCCGCATCATTCCGTAGAGGCTCATCGAAACGTCTCCCCAATGTGGATGCCACTGGCTCCAATGCGGATGCCACTGGCTACGAGGCTACGCGTGTTTTCTTGCGCGAGGCTGGCGCGGCGCTGCATCAGAAGACGAGCCGGTAGCCGAGGAAGCGCTTGGAATCGATCGGGTCGGTGCCGAGCTTCTCGCGCAGCTTCTTGCGCAGTTTGCTGATGTGGCTCTCCACCACGTTCTCCTCGACCTCTTCATCGAAGATGCCGTAGATGGCGTTGAAGACCTGGGTCTTGGTGACGCGGCGCCCGCGATTGCTCGCCAGATATTCGAGGATGCGGCGTTCACGACGCGGCAAGGCCAGCGGCTGACCGTCGATCTCGGGGTCGCGGCCGTCCATGAAGATGCGCATGGCGCCGATCTCGGTGTAGGCGACATCTTCCTGGGCGCGGCGGCGGATGGCGGTGATGCGGGCAAGGATCTCGCGGATATGGACGGGCTTGCGAATGACATCGTCGACGCCGCTCTCGAACAACCGCAGCGTGTTCTCCAGGGAATGCTGCTCGCTGAGCGCAATGACCGGAGCGCCGGTGCGGTCGCGGATCTGACGGGGAGAGATCGAGCCTTCGCGGCAGTCGCCGATGAGGAAGGCGCGGACCGACCTCAGGTCGGTGTCGGCGGCCGAGCTCACCCACTCGCCGAACTCGCCCGGCGCGAAGCCCGCACAGGCGACACCCTCACGGTCAAAAAGTGAATTGTATCCCTCTGTTACGAGCTCGCGCTCGTCAACGATTACAATCATCGGCCCGCCTCCGAATCAAATCATTTGCCCCGTGAAAAGAGGGGTATCCGCTGGCGAGAATCCTGAACAACCGTCATTTCTTGTAGCTAGTTTCTTGGGAGTCTGGAATCGCATCGGTTGCATTAGCGCGCAACCAGATATGCTTTGCGCGGCAAGTCTTGGCCAAGTCAAAACGATAGACCGGGTTTGCGGGCTTGGCGTATAGGAGGCGCAAGACACGCTTACGGGTTGCAGAAGCCGCGGGCGTTCGCGGTCCACTTTCCAAAGCCGGTGGCGACCATGTTGGCAATGACGCGGCAGACATAGATCTTCTGCGCCGGATCGTTGTCGGGACCGGCATGATAGCGGGCGACGGCCATCGACCAGGTCTCGTGACGGGCATGGAGATTGGCCAGGAATCGGGCCGCATAGTCGACGTTCTGACGCGGGTCGAGCATGTCCTCGACGCTGCGAAAATGCGACGCGTGGTAGTGATGGTTGATCTGCATGCAGCCCAGA
Source organism: Mesorhizobium sp. AR07 (assembly GCF_024746815.1). GTDB lineage: Bacteria > Pseudomonadota > Alphaproteobacteria > Rhizobiales > Rhizobiaceae > Mesorhizobium. The sequence continues at coordinate 2,953,899 of NZ_CP080525.1, read as the reverse complement.
TCGATCAGCGTCTTGCCCTCGCGCCGGGCATTGGCGAAGGCGGCAAGGGCCTCGGCCCGGCTCTTTGGAAAGACAGCTTTTCCCTCTATATTCAAGGCGTTGGGCTGCAAGCTGCCTTTGTTTCCGGTCTCCGTCAGGCCGACCGCGTAGAGGATGCCGGCTGGCACGCCATAGCGGTCGGCGGCGCGCAGGATCTCCGGCTCGCAAGCATTGGTGGCGGCAGCGGCGGCACCCGCGATGCTAGATAAACATATCGTCGCCAGCACGCTCGCGAGAAGGCGAAGTGCCGCGGCCGTAGTCCTGCGCGTCATCGTTGCGGTTCCCTGCGGATTGCTGACCCGGTTGCTGGCCGCCGGTTCCTGCATTGCCGCCGCCCGGGTTTCCAGGTTGGAAGGATGACTGGTCGCGGCCTGGCGCCGCCGGCAAGGGGGCGTTTGCATCGGTGCGGGTTGCGGCGGGGATTGCCACCGAGGGTTGCAGGATGGTGACCTTGTCAACCTCGAAGCCGAGCCCGCGCAGCGATTTGACGATGGCCTCGCTGTCGGCGGACAGCTGACGATAGGCGTCGTGTGTCGAGGGCTTCAGTTCAATCGAAAGTTGTTCTCCCGAGAGGCGAAGGTGGGCTGTCACCATGCCGAGTTCGGCGGGGTGAAGTTCGATCTTCAACACATGTGTCGGAACGGCAACAGGGCTGGCCAGCCGGGTGGTCGCCGATGAGGCCGAAAGGGCCTTTTGCGGGCCGCCATCGGCCGCTATGGCGTTGACCACATTGAGGGCTGCCTGGCTGATGGGGCTCTGCGGTGGCGCAGGGAAGCTCTGTTGCGATACCACGTCGATGCGTGCCGACAAGGACTGTTTTCCCGCTTCGGGCCGCAGCGAGGACTGGACATCCTCGATGCTTTTCAGTGTCGGCGCGTCGTGCCTCGACTGCACGCCGGGCACATCGGCAGTTGTGGCGTCCGGCAGCTTCGGAGCCGCCATGACATTGTCGCGTTTCGGCGCGCTCGAGGCAGCGTTGGCAGCGCTCGGCGGCTGGCCGTCAAGCGACGTCAAAGGCCCATCGACGACCGACACTTGTTCGGGCTTCGGCATGGCTTCCGGCTTCGACATGGTTTCGAGGGCCTGGTCTCCCACCGCGGACTTCGACCGGTAGGTCTTTGGCAGCGGAGCCTGCCCGTCGAGCGTCGGGTTTGCCGGGCTTTCACCGACGGCCGCGTCGCGCCCGGCTGCCTTGGCCGATGTCGAGAAATGGCGCAGGTCATGAAACGCGATCAGCAGCGGCAGGTGGTCCTGAAGCGGCACGGCATCAGCATCCGGCGCCGTTTTTCCGGCGTCGGCGTCGTCCCTGTGCGGCTTTGCGTCCAGCTCGTCCTTATGCGGCTTGGCATGAAGGTCGTCCCTGTGCGGCTTTGCCACCAACTCGTCCTTTTGCGAGTTTGCTTCCAGCTCGTCCTTGCCAGTCTTCACGGTCGGCACTTTGGCCGGGACTGTCTTTTCGGGATCGGCTGTTTTCAGTTCGGCCTGGCCGTCATGCTTGGCAAGGCTGGCGGCGAGTTTGCCCCAGCGCTGCTCGCGCGGTCCCGCTTCGGTCGCCGTTTGCCGTCCCGGGCGGGCAGGATTGGCCTCGCCGTGCAGCATCTTGCCAAAGCCCGTGCTGTCCTTCTTGCCGTTCGCGGCCGGTTGCTCCGGCGTCGCGCGCGGGGCAGCAAATCCTGGCAGGGCCGAGCCCAGGCTGGTGGTCATTTGGGGGCGGCTCCAAGCATCTGGTCGATCAGGTCGAGCTGTCGACGTGTTCTGGTCATGGCGGCGTCGGTCGGATCGGCGGGCTCTGGACTGGCTGTGGGCGCTGGCGCAGATGCCGGCATGACAGTCGCCGCATTGGCTGACGCGGCCGCGACCGCCGGCGTGTTCGGCGCCTTGGTGGCTGGTCCGCCGGAGGCCTTGGCGACGGCGGGTTGCTCCGCGATCGCGCCTTCGACCGGCGGCAGTCCGCTCGCGTCGGCGCCTTGCGCCGTGGCGATCTCGGGAGACGGAGGCTCACTTGCAACCGGGGCGAGCTTCTCCGCAGGAAGGGCGGCGGGCGGGGCGACGACCTCGCCGGCGATGGCCTGAGCGGCGTCGAGCAAGGCGCGGTCGCCGTCCGACAGCCTGCTGCGGTCGATCTTCCCGAGCTTGGCGCGCACGTCCTCGATGGTGCCCGAGGTGACGGTGGACAGGCTGGCGTAGAGCAGGGCGCGTGGGTCGTCGTGGTTGGTGTTGCCGTCGCGACCCTGCTCGGCCCGTGCCGAAGCGAAGGCCGACAGGTCGTTGAGGCCGTCGATCGCGGCGCGGCGGGCGATGCGCAGGTAGATCACCTTCTCGCGCTCGGGATCCATCATCGAAGTGATGTCGCCCAGCTTGTCCTGGCTGATCGACATATGAAGCGCGATGACGCCGGAGACGAAGGAGTCGGCGAACTGGCTGGCATAGGGCGAATAGAGGTAACGCTCGACATACTGGGTGGAGGCGAGCGCGAAGCGCGCCGCGTCACCTTGCGCGACGGCAATGCCGACCGAACGGCGAAGTGCCGCTTCCTCGACCAGCGTGCCGGGGCTGAGCAATCTTGCCTCGTCCAGCAGGCCGAGCGCCGCCGCCGGCTGGTCGCCGGCAAGCAGCGAGCCTTTGACCAGGGCAAGGAAGGCGCCGAGATCGGGGGGGAGCGCCATGGGATCGATCGGCTTCAACGCTTCGATCGCCTCGCCGGGCCGGCCATTGAGGTAGTCGATCACGCCTTTGGCTATGGCAAGGCTTTGCGGGTCTGTCGCGGCGCGCGACGTGGCTGCCTCGACAGTCACGGGGTTGCCGCCGCTCATGCCGTAGACAAGCAGGGCGCGAAAGTTCTTGGCATCCTTGAAATCCTCGGCATCCGCCGAGCGCAGGCGCGCATCCGCCATCTCGAGCAGCTTGGCCTGCATCGGCAGCGCGGCATGATCGCCCGTGGCGATGCGGTCCTGGATGAGCTGCAGAGAGCGCACCAGCTGATACGGCTGCAGCGCGTCCTGGGCGAAGCCGGCCGACGGATGTCCGCCAGCCAGCAGCAACAGGCCAATCAACCGGCTGGTGGCGGCCGCCCGCCTCATCCGCCGGTCGCCATCAGGATTTCGATGCGGCGGTTCACGGCCGCCAATGGATCGGCGGGATCCTTCGGCTGGCGGTCGGCGAAGCCGGCGACCCCGGTGATGCGGCGCTCGTCGACGCCACCGCGCACGAGCATGTAGTAGGCCGAATGCGCGCGCGCCGTCGACAGCCGCCAATTGTCGTAGCTGTCGCCGCGGAACGGCCGGGCATCGGTGTGGCCGTTGATGCTGATGGTGCCCTTCTGGCTGTTGACGATGCGGCCGATCTTTTCCATCGCCAGCACCAGTTCGCGGCTCGGCAGCGCCGAGCCGACCTCGAACATGCCGAAGTCGAGTTGGTCGGTGATCGAGATGACGACACCCTTGTCGGTGGCTTCGACCGAGACGCCGTCATGCAGCTTGTCGCCGGGCTTGAAGGCATCGGCCAACTGCCGCTTGACGTCGGCCGCGGCCTTGACGGCAGCCGCGGTTGGCGCCTTCTCCCCGGTGTCGGGCTTGGCGGTCTCCTGGGCGCTGGCCTCGACCTTGGCAGCGCTCGTGGCTTTGGTCTCATCCGGCTTGGTCTCGCCGGCCTTCGCCATTGCCGCCGCGGGGTTCGCGGCTTGCTTGCCGGTCGCATCCTTTGCCAGCGGTTCGAGCGGTGTGGCCGCGACGGGCGGCACGGCCTTGACCTTTTGCACTTGCATCTTGGCTGCCTTGTCGCCGGGCTTGACCGGATCGCCCTCGATCTTGGTGCGCTCGGCACTGGCTTCGGCGCCGGGCGCCGCTATCTGCTGCGACCAGAAATCCGGCTCGAAGGGGTCGCGATAGGAGGCGCCGCCGGAGGCGCCCGTCGCCGGGCCGGCAGCCTGCGCGCCGCCGTCGCCCTTCTGGCTGACGTTCTGCATGACGCCGGTGTCCGTGGCGATTTCCGAAAGCACCGCGTAAGGGTCGGCGAACAGATGCTCGTCGGAGCGTTCCACCTGCCGCGGCTGCTGCTTGTCCTGTTTGCGATCCGCCGAGCCGGCGCCGCCTTTGCCGTTCTGTCCGGCCTTTTTGGCCGCCTCTTGCGGATCGTCGGCTGTCAGCCCGATCGCGCTCGGACCGTCACCGAGCTCCTCCAGACCCTTGCGGCTCGAATTGCGGTCGACCAGCTTGACCGGGTTGAAATAGCTGGCGACGGCTGCCTTGGTCTGCTCGTTGGCGGCATTGATCAGCCACATGACCAGGAAGAAGCACATCATTGCGGTCATGAAGTCGGCGAAGGCGATCTTCCAGACACCGCCATGGTGGGCATCGTCGTGGTCGTCATGACCACGGCGCACGATGATGATCTCTTGCCTGGCCTGGCCGGCGTCGGCGACGCTCATGCCAGGACCTCTGAGAGGGCTGTCGACCATTCGGCCATACGCGTCTCGAACACCGCCTCGTCGATGGCGACGGTGAGGTCGAAGCCTGGTGTCTCGACGAAGTCGAGATTGGCGGCGCGGGGCCCGAGCGATGCCTTCAGAGTTTCGAACAGCGAGAGCGGGCCGCGCACGGCGATGCGCACCGCTTCGGCATCGCCGACCGCTTCGCGTATCGCGCTGGCGAGCACCTCGATCGAGCGTTTCTGCAAGTCATCGCTGACGATGCCGCCGATGATGCGGGCGACGGTGGCGGCGACAAGCCCGGTCACGCGCGCCTCCATGGCATCGATGCGCAACGAGACCGCCTTGCCGACATCGTCGCCGAGGCTTTCGAGAAATATCCTTGCTTCCTCGCTATTGGCCTGGCGTTCGGCTTCCAGCGCTGCTTCATGCGCGATCGACAGGCGTTCCTCGAGCGCAGCTTCAGCCTGGGCAACCGCCTCGGCGATCAGCGTGCCGATATCGGCTCGCGGCGCCGGCGCCTCGGGCTTGTATTCCGGATCGGCCGCCCGGGGTGGGCCGGCACGTTGCGTGCGGGTGCCGAAATCGGGCAGAAGGTCGAAAAGGGCTGCGGAGGCCATCGTTTACACCGCGACTTCCTGGGCGGCCCATTTGCGCAGGATCTGCGCGGTGCGCTCTTCGTTGAGGTCGACCATTCGGGCGAGCCGATCCTGCGGCGCGGGCCTGATCTTCTGGCGAAGATCGTCGAGCGGTGTGGGATTTGGGCGTGAGCCGGGCAAGGCGCCGACGGCGGCGCTTTCGGCGTTCGCGGTTGCTTCCGGCGTCGGCAGCGAGCGCTGGACCTCATCGAAGTTGGGGCCTGCCAGGGCCGGCGTCGCCTTTGCCGTCAGCGCCGCCGCCATCGGCCGCAGGCCGAAGAAGGCGACCAGGAACACCACGACGATGAAGGCACCGGCGTTGATCAAGGTGCCGGCGTGCTGGCCGACGGAATCGAGCATTCCAGCCTGCGGAAGCGCCTCGCCGTCCAGCCCGTCGATGAACTCGACCGCCGAGACGTCGATGATGTCGCCGCGCTTGTCGTCGAAGCCGGTGGCCGAGGTCACCATCTTCTGGATGTCGGCGACGCGCTTGGCAATCTGATCCGGCGTGGCGTCCTTGCCGAGGATGGTCAGTAGCCGCTGCTGGTTGACGACGACGGCAATCGACATCTTGGTGACGGTGTAGCCGTTGGAGACGGTTGCGATCCGTTTCGAATTGATTTCGTAGTTGGTGACCTCTTCCTTGCGGTCGTTCTGCGAAGAGGATTGCGGACCGTCGGTGGCGGTTGCCTGGGTCTCGGGCAGGTTCTGCTCGACGCTGGCCGGGGTCGAGGCCTGCTTCTGGTTGTTGTGTTCATTGGCGCGCACCGACTGCACCGAGCGCTCGACGCGCGAATTCGGATCGAAAATGGTTTCTTCCGTTTGGCGGGTGTCGGTGTTGACATCGGCCTTGACGCTGGCGCGGAAATTGTCCGGGCCGAGATAGGGCGCCAGTGCACGGCGGATGTTGTCGCCGATCTGCGCCTCGACGGTCTGCTCGACGCCGAGCGTACGGGCGGCGCTGGTGTTGGAGGGATCATCGCCTGCGGCCAGCAGATTGCCGTTGGAATCGAGCACCGTCACCTTGTCGGCCGACAGGCCGGGCACGGCGGCGGAGACGAGATGGCGGATCGACATGGCGCTCTTCTCGGCGTCGATGCCGGCATAGCGGATGACCACCGAGGCGGAAGGCTGCTGTTCGTCGCGGCGGAAGTTGGCGCGTTCGGACATGACGATGTGGACGCGCGCCGCCTTGATGCCTGATATCGACTGGATGGTGCGGGCGATCTCGCCCTCCAGCGCGCGCACGCGGGTGATCTGCTGCATGAAGGAGGTGAGGCCGAGCGATCCGACATTGTCGAACAGTTCGTAGCCGGCATTGGCGCTGGTCGGCAGGCCCTTTTCGGCAAGCAGCATGCGGGCCTGCGCGGTGGTGCCGGCCGGCACCAGCACGGAGGTTCCGTCGGCGCCGACATCGAAGCCGATGCCGGCTTCGCCCAGCACTAGGCCGATCTGGTTCACATCGGCGCGATCGAGCCCGACATAGAGCGTGTCGTAGGCGGGGCGGTTGAGATAGACCGAGGCGATGCCGATGACGCCCATCACCAGGACGGCGATGCCAGCCAGCATGGCGAGGCGCTTCACGCCAAAGCCGCGAAGATTCGAGATGATGCTCTGGATCTGTTCCGGCACGGTTCGACGACTCCCAGCATGACTGTCCGCCGGAACAGTAGTCTTCGAAGCTTGTGCGAAAATGAAATCGGGCCGCGCTTGCGGCGCGGCCCGTCAATCGGAGTGCGAAAAGGAGGGCGGGACGAAAAAGGAGGGCGCCGGTGGCGCCCGCGACTAGTTCTTGAACAGCGACAGGATGCTCTGCGAGGCGCTGTTGGCGATCGACAGCGACTGGACGCCGAGCTGCTGCTGTACCTGGAGCGCCTGGAGGCGGGTCGATTCCTTGTTCATGTCGGCATCGACGAGCTGGCCGACACCGCGGTCGATGGAGTCCATCAGGCTCTGGGTGAAGGTCTTCTGCAGGTCGATGCTGCTCTTAGCCGAACCGAGGATTGTGGCGGAATCGGTCAACTGAGCCATGACCTTGTCGATCCTGGTCACCATCTGCGTGATGATGTTGTCGGTCACGCCGGCCGCGGTGATGTCGAGGTTGTAGGCGGAGATGTTGTCGACCTTGGCGACCGCTCCCGCCGCCGTCTGGCCAGCGGTGTTCGCGGCGAGGTCCGTTGATCCGCCCGCGATCGCGGTCGCATAGGCGGTGTCATAAAGGGTCTGGGCGGCCCCCGTGGAATAGATGGAGGTCTGGCGATCAAGGGTGCCTTGGTTCTTGACGCCGGTGGCAAGACCGTAGTCGAAAAGCTTGGTGCCCTCGACATTGATGTTGATCGTTCCGATCGAAACCGCGCCAGACGAGGAGCGATTGAAGGAGGACACGATCTGGGAGTCGGGCTGGACGCCATCATTGGGGAGGGCAGTCTGCTTGGAGGTCACCGCAAGGAAATTCGAGCCGGAGAAGGTTGCCGCATCGGCAAAGGACTTCATCTGCGCCTGAAGCGCCTTGATCTCGGTCTGGGTTTTTGCCTTGGCGGCATCCGTCTGGCCGACGGTCGAAAGCAGCTTGGTCTTGATCTGGCCGATCGTTGTCAGCACATTGTTCATGCCGGTGTAGGCGGTGTCGACTTTCGAGGCGCCGAGACCGAGCGCATCCTGCACCGTCGACAGGGCCTGGTTGTCCGAGCGCATGGTGGTGGCGATCGACCAGTAGGCGGCGTTGTCCGAGGCCTGCGAGACCCGGTAGCCTGTCGAGATGCGAGCCTGCGTCTGCTCGAGTGACTTGTTGGTGGCGCTGAGGCTTTGAAGTGCGGTTAACGCCGCAGCGTTTGTCATGATGCTCGCCAAGAAAGTCGCTCCTTCTCAAAAACCGACATGCTCAGACATGCCGGATAGGCCTGTTCAACGGGGTGGCATCGTGCCGGTCGGACCGATTCGCCAACCTGGCGTAAGCTATTGGTTAACCATAACTAGCGCGGCATGGTTAACAGCCTGTTAAAAGTTGGCTTCTGAGAGTTAAGAAACGGGGATTGCGCGAGGCTGGAGGCAAACGCAAATCGGGCCGCGCTTTTGGCGCGGCCCGATTTTTAGTGTGACCTGTGGTCAGGCGTAGACGATTAGCCGCGGAAGAGCGACAGGATCGACTGCGACGAGCCGTTGGCGATCGACAGCGCCTGGACGCCGAGCTGCTGCTGGACCTGCAGGGCCTGCAGACGGGTCGATTCCTTGTTCATGTCGGCATCGACGAGCTGGCCGACACCGCGATCGATGGAGTCCATCAGGTTCGAGGTGAAGGTCTTCTGCAGGTCGATACTGCTCTTGGCGGCGCCGAGCGTCGAGGCCGCGTTGGTCATGTCGGCGAGCGCGGAGTCGATGACGGTCAACATCTGCTTGATCTGATCGTCGCCTGCAGCTTTGCCCGTTGCGCTGTCGAAGATCTTCAGCTTGGCGGCCGAATAGGTGTCGGTGGCCGTTGCAGCATTGCCGAGGGTCACGGCCACGGCCGTGCCGGTGGCCACACCGGTGGAGCCGACGCGTTCCGTGTCGAGGATGCCCTTTGCGAGTGTCGCGGTGGTACCGGCTTCATACAGCTTGGTGTTTTCCACCTTGACGTCGATGGTCGAGATCGAAGCCGCGCCGGCGGCGTCACGGTTGAACGCCGAAAGGATCTTCACATCGGCCGCCGTCGTGGCTGTTGCACCGCTGTTTACGGACAGCATGTTGGTGCCGGAGAAGGTGGCGCCGTCGGCGTAGGACTTCATCTGGTCCTGAAGAGCGGCGATTTCGACCTGGGTCTTTTGCTTCGAGGCATCCGTCTGGCCATAGGATGCCAGCAGCTTGGCCTTGATCTGGTTGATGGTGGTGATCGCGCTGTTCATGCCGGTGTAGGCAGTGTCGACCTTGGAAGCGCCGAGGCCGAGCGCGTCCGAAACGGTGGACATTGCCTGGTTGTCGGAGCGCATCGTGGTGGCGATCGACCAGTAGGCGGCGTTGTCGGATGCCTGCGAGACCCGGTAGCCGGTCGAGATGCGGGCCTGGGTGTCCTGGAGGGATTTGCTGGTGGCGTTGAGGCTCTGCAGGGCCGTCAACGCAGCGGAGTTCGTCATGATGCTGGACATGGTACTCGTACCTTGTTTTTACAGGATTTTTTTGCATACCGGCTTTTCCGGTATGACGGTGCGGCATCATGCCAATGATCTCTAGAACCGATCACCCGCCATCTGCGAGCGAATATGCGGGCAAGTCCCTACCAAAGGACTAAACTGGACGGTTAATCGAAAATATTTTGATTGAATTCCGTGCCGGTGCGGCAGGGATCAGTTGAAGGAGCGCACCAGGCTGCCGACAAGCAGATTCCAGCCGTCGATCAGGACGAAGAACAGGATCTTGAACGGCAGCGACACCACCGTCGGCGGCAGCATCATCATGCCCATTGCCATGGTGATGGTGGCGACGATCAGGTCGATGACCAGGAATGGCAGCACGATCAGGAAGCCGATCTCGAAGCCGCGCCGGATCTCCGAGATCATGAAGGCGGGCACCAGGATGCGCAGGTCGACGGTTTCGCGCGAAACGGTCTGGCCGCGCTCGCGGGCGAGGTCGGCGAACAGGTCGAAGTCCTTGTCGCGCACATTGTGCAGCATGAAGGTGCGGAACGGATCCGAGATCTTTTCGAAGGCTTCGGTCTGGGTGATCTGGTTGTCCATCAGCGGCTTGACGCCGGTGTTCCAGGCCTGGTCGAAGGTCGGCGCCATGACATAGAAGGTCATGAACAGCGACAGTGAAATGAGGATCAGGTTCGCCGGCGTCGATTGCAGGCCGATGCCGGCGCGCAGGATCGAGAAGGCGATGACGAAGCGGGTGAAGCTCGTCACCATGATCAGCAGGCCCGGCGCCACCGACAGCACGGTCAGCAGGCCGAACATCTGGATGATGTAGCCGACGGTGGTGCCATCGGCCTTGCCGATGCCGCCGAGGTCGAGTTGCTGCGCCGCGGCGACCGATGTGGCGGCGGCGATCATCGCGGTGGCGAGGAGGAACTTTCTCATTCGAGCAGCAATGTCCTGATCAGAATCTGCTTGGCGTGACCCTGGCTGCGGATCGCGGCGCGCTCCTCGAGATCGGCCTTCAGGTGCTGGTAGCCGCTGGCGCCCTCGATCTGATGCATCTTCAAGGTGCGCACGAAGGCCAGCAGGTCCTGTTGGATCTGCTCGGTCAGCGGCTGCGGCTGCGGCGCATCGTAGAGCACCGATGCTTCCAGCCTTATCCAGACGTCGGCCGGCGAGGCGATGTTGGTTGTGATCGGCGCCAGCACGACAAGCGTCGGCCCGCCCGGCGGCGTGGCGGCGTCGGGCTGCACGACCTTGCCTTCGTTCTCGGGCGCGACCGGCACCGGCACCGGTCCATTGACACCCTTGAGATAGCCGCCGGACATCCAGCCCATGCCGATGGCGGCGACCGTCACAACCAGCAGCATGGCGGCCTGAATGGCAAGGGAGGGACCCTTGCGCGGCTGAACCTGTTCGACATTTGCCACGGTGCCGTGTTCCCCGATCCTAGAACGGAAGAACCTGGTCGAGAACCTGCTGGCCGTAGGCAGGTTGCTGGACCTCGGTGATGCGGCCGCGTCCGCCGTAGGAGATGCGTGCTTCGGCGATGCGTTCGTAGGGGATGGTGTTTTCGGCGCCGATATCGGCCGGCCGCACGATGCCGGCGAGCGTCAGCACCCTGAGCTCGGCGTTGACGCGTACTTCCTGCGATCCCGTGATTATCAAATTGCCGTTCGGCAGGACATCGGTGACGATCGCAGCGACATTGAGTTCAAGCGTTTCCGAGCGTTTGATCTCGCCGTTGGCCGTCGTATCCGTGGCGGAGGTGAGAGCGCCGGCGCCCTTGCCGGCGGTGCTCAGCTTGTCCCACTGCGCGCTGATGTCGAAACCGAGCTTGCGGTCGGCGGTGCGGCTCCTGTCGTTCTGGTTCTTGAAGTTGGCCCTGTCGTTGATCTTGATCTTGACGGTCAGGATGTCGCCCTGCGACAGCGCCCGTGGGTCGGTGAACAGCCGGCTCTGGCGGTCATCCCACAATGAGAATTTCCTGACCGGCGCGCGCGGCGTTGCCGGATAGCGATAGAGGGAAGACGTGTTGCCGCCATCGATGCCGGAGCCGACCGGGGACAGCGCCGGCTCCTTGCCGACCTCCTTGAGATTGGTTCCGCAGCCGGACAGCACGGCAACCGCGCACAGGACGAGCATTTTGCGGATCATGACGGATCTACCCTTCGGGCCGCGCTGGCCATGATGCCGGTGAGCGTCGCCGCCGCCTTCTGGTCCATTTCGTTGAGGATGACGCTCGCCTTACGGGAATCGAGCTTCATCAATATGGCCGCCGCCAGATCGGCATTGACGATGGCCAGGCGCTCGGCGGCGGCGTCGGGCTTCATGCCGGCATAGATCTGGACGACGCCGTCCTCGGCCCGGGCCAGGAAAACCTCGCGCCGCTTCAGCCAGGTCTCGTATTCGGCCTTCTTTTCGTCCAGCGCTTTCATGCGCTGGTCGATGCCAGCCTGCAGCTGTTTCAGTTCCTCCGCCTGCAAGGTATAGCGGCGGTCGCGCGCCGCGTCGGCGATGTTGGAGCAGAAGCGCTCGATCTCGCTTTGATCCGGCGCCTTTTCCCGCGTCAATTGCTGCGGCGGCTCAGCGGCCGGGGCTCCCGGGAGGACCTGGCGAACTGCGTCCTCTGCGCGTGCGATGCCGCCGGCAAAGGCCATGGCGGCGACAAGGGCGGCCGCGAGCAGGATTGCGGCGGGGCGGCGTCTTTCGTTGGAAGCGAGGGAACGGGTCATCGGCATCGCCTATTGCAGAACCAGGTCGGCCTGCAGGGCGCCGGCCGACTTGATGCCCTGCAGAATGGCAATGATGCCGTCCGGCTTGACGCCGAGACGGTTGAGGCCGGAAACGAGCGTTTCAAGATCGGGTCCGTCAAGCACGGCGACGCGGGCATTGGGCCGGCTGGCGTCGATGGCGGTGAATGGCTCGACGGCGGTCACGCCCTTGGAGAAAGGCTCGGGCTGGACGATGCGCGGCGTTTCGGTGATGCGCACCGTCAGCGTGCCGTGGCTGATGGCGACCCGCGAGATCTTGACGTCGTTGCCGATGACGATGGTGCCGGTGCGCTCGTCGATGACGACACGGGCCGGCGTATCGGATTCGACCACCAGGTTCTCGATCTCGGCATAGAAGCGGGCCGCTGAAACACCCTTCGGCCTTTTGATCTGCACGGTGCGCGAATCGCGCTCGGCGGCCACGCGCATGCCGAAGCGCTGGCTGGTATAGTCGTTGATGGCGTCCGCGATGCGGATGGCGGTCGAGAAATCGGGATTGCGCAATTGCAGCGTCAGCGTCGCCTGATCGTCGAATTCGACCTGAACCGCGCGCTCGACGATGGCGCCGTTCGGCACCCGGCCGGCGGTCGGCACGCCTTGCGTCAGCTGCTCGGCCTGTCCCTTGGCGGTGAAGCCGGAAACGATGACCGAGCCCTGGCCGACGGCATAGATCTCGCCGTCCGCCGCCTTCAGCGGCGTCATGATCAGCGTGCCGCCGGCGAGCGAGGTCGCGTCGCCCATCGAGGAGACGTCGATGTCGATGCGGGCGCCCGACTGCACGTAAGGCGGCATGTTGGCGGTGACGATGACAGCGGCGACGTTCTTGGCGCGCGCGCTGCCGCCTTCTGTGGCGATGCCGAGATTTTCGAGCATGGCGCGGATCGACTGTTCGGTGAATGGCGAGTTGCGCAGGCTGTCGCCCGATCCGGCAAGCCCGATGACTAGGCCGTAGCCGACCAGCTGGTTGTCGCGCGAACTCTGCAGCTGGGCGATGTCCTTGATGCGCGAAGCGACCTGGCCCGGCGGCAGCGAGCTCGGTCCGGACGAAACCCGGAACATGCGGCTGGTGGTGGCCGGATTGTATTCGGGATCGTCGTAGACGCCGCCATTCTTGGCGGCGAGATCGCGCTTGGCCTTGGGTGTCAGGCCGTCGGCCAGCGCCGGCTGCAGGCCGAGCACGGCTGTCAATATCAGGGCAAGCGCGCGCATCATGAAGCGCTGACCTGGATGGTTCCGTCGGCCATCACGGTGCCGGACAGGACCTTGCCGCTGTCGATGTTGCGAACCTTGACGAGGTCGCCGGCAGCACCTGGCTGCAATGTCACGGCGGTGGCCGAGATCGTCAGCCCGCCGGCGATGAAGAAGACCTGCACCGACGCGCCCTGTTCGACCAGCCAGGCCTCGCGGATGGCGGCGGAGGGGATGTAGCGGCCGGGCAGCAGCGTGCGCTTGGCGATCTTGCCGTCGAGTTCCTCGGCCCGCGTGGCGACCGCGTCGGGCTTGTGCTTGCCGGCAATGAGGGTCACCTGTTTCAGGGCGGCGAGCTGGATGGTCTCGCCGGGATAGATGACCCGATTGGGGATCAATACAACCTCGCTGGCAGGTTGATTGCCGGCGATCTGAGTGGCCGATTGGCCTGTCGATTGGTTTGTCGACTCCTGGGCGAAAGCCGGCATGCCGCCGGCCACCAGCGCAAGGACGAGCGCGGTGCGGCGGAATGCGGGGCAGGAGATCGGCATGGACATCATCCGTTACCTGATGTTCTTGGAAACGACGGAGGCCATGTCGTCGGCAGCCTGGATGACCTTGGAGTTCATCTCATAGGCGCGCTGCGCCGAGATCAGCTCGGTGATTTCCTTGACCGGGTCGACGTTGGAGGCCTCGAGGTAGCCCTGCTGGATGGTGGCAAAGCCGGGATCGCCCGGCACGCCGACATTCGCCGGACCGGAAGCCGTGGTTTCCTTGAACAGATTGTCGCCGAGCGGCGCCAGGCCCGCCTCGTTGGCGAAGTTGGCGATCTGAAGCTGACCGAGGGTCTGCAGGTTGGTCTGGCCGTCGATGCGGGCGAAGACCTGTCCCGTTTTGTTGACGATGACCTCGACGGCGTCGGTGGGAACGGTGATGGCCGGAATGACAGTGGCGCCGTCGACCGTCACCAGCTGGCCGGTGGCGTTGGTGTTGAAGGCGCCGGCGCGGCTGTAGAGGGTGCCGCCGTCGGCGCCCTCGACCTGGAACCAGCCCCTGCCGGTCAGGGCCATGTCGAAGCTGTTGCCGGTGCTGGTCAGTTCGCCCTGGGTGTGCACGTTGCGCACGGCCGTCGTCTTGACGCCGAGGCCGATCGAGACGCCCTCCGGCACCAGCGAGGCGTTGGCGCGGTTGGGCACGCCCTGCGTGCGGTCGACCTGGTAGAGCAGGTCGGAGAATTCGGCGCGTGCGCGCTTGTAGCCGGTGGTGTTGATGTTGGCGATGTTGTTGGCGATGACTTCCAGATTTGTCTGCTGGGCATTCATGCCGGTGGCGGCGATGGCGAGTGCTTTCATGGCGGAATTCCTCAGATGCCCATTCGACTGATTTCGAGATAGGCGGAAACCACCTTGTCGCGGATGGCGACGGCGGTCTGAAGCGCCTGCTGCGCGCTCATCACGGCGTCGACCACCTGACGGGTATCGGCGTCGCCCTTGAGCGCCTGCATCGACACCTGCTCGGCATTCTGCAGCGTGTTGACGGTCTTGGAGGCTGCCTGGCTCAGCGCCTCGGCGAAAGAGGTGCCGATGTTACCACCCGCCGATGGTGTCGCGCCGCCCTGGAGCAGGCTTGTCACCGCGTCGTCGCCGCCGATCGACGACTTGAACTGAAGGGCTCCGATACCGCTGATCATTACTGGTTCCTCATCAGGTCAATGGTCATGGAAATCAGGTCGCGCGCCTGCTTGACGACCTGAAGATTGGCTTCATAGGAGCGGTTGGCCTCGGTCATGTCGGCCATTTCGATCAGCAAATTGACGTTGGGCATCTTGACGTAGCCCTTGTCGTCGGCGGCCTCGTTGCCGGGCTGGAACTCGACCGGAAAGTCACTGGGATCGCGATCGATGGAGTTGACCGCGACCGTCGAGCTGCCGGAGGTCCGGTCGAGCTCGGAGACGAAGCTGATGGTCTTGCGGCGATACGGATCGGAACCTGGCGCCGTACCGGTCGACTGGGCGTTGGCCAGGTTTTCCGAAACGACACGCAAGCGCTCCGACTGAGCGCCGAGGCCGGATGCTGCGACTTTGAGGGCTGCGGTCAGCGCATCCATGTCAGCTCTTCACCGCCATCATCATCATCGAATGAAACGCCTTGACGATCGCCGTGTTGAGCTCGAAGGAGCGCCGCACCTCGCCGGCCTTCATTAACTGGTCTTCCAGCACGACCGAGTTCTTGGACGGCATGACCACGCCGTCATCCTGCTGCGGCTTGATGGCGAAGCCGGCATTGGTCGCGGCGTTGCCGAGATGACCGGCCTCGGTGGCCTGCAGCGACACCGCGGTGCGATCGAGCACCTTTTCGAACGGCTCGACATCGTTTGCCGTGTAGCCCGGCGTGTTGGCGTTGGCGATGTTGCCGGCGATGGCGGACTGGCGCACGGCCAGCCATTGCGCTTGCTTGGTGGCGAGGTCGAAAAGGGAAACGGGCTCCATGGGAATCTCCGAGCAGGTTCCCGAAGACTAGGCCGTCAGTCTTGCGCGGACCTTGCGGATGGCCGCAAGCCCGAGACGGTCTACCTGGAGAGTTCGATCACCTGGTCGGTGCTGGTGACCATGACCCATTTGCCGTTGCGCTGCTCGATGGAAGACACCTGACTGGAGTCCGGCAATATCGAACCGCGCTGGACGATCCATAGTCCTGCATCGTCCTCGATCATGGCGCGGCCATTGGCGACATGAACCATGCGGAATTTCGCGGCATCGGCCGGAAAGGGTTGCTCGTCGGGTGCCGGCGCGGGATTGGCATCATCCTGCACGGTTCCCGTGGCAAGCAGATCGAGATCGGCCGCCGGAACGTCCTTTGCCGTCAACGGCGCGCTGCGTTGGGCGACCACGCCGCCGCCCGCCCGTCCCGAATTGGTGCCGGTACCGCCGAACTTGATCGCCTGGACGCCAAACTGTTCCTGGTTGAAGAAGATGTACCAGGGAAACAGGGCGCAGATCAGCCCGAGCGTGAGGCCGAGCGCGGCAACGACGAAATCACTGCGCCGGTCGGACTTCTTTTTCAGCCTGGGAAACTGCGCCTTTGGCGGCTGCGGCCATTCGACGAGCGGGAACAGGCCGTCGATCAGCGAGTCGCGGCTGGCTTGTGTCATCTCGCCAGCCTCTGCCTGGAGAGCCCTGGGCAGGGTTGGCTTGGCAGCTCTGGCCAGAACAGCCTCGGCCTTCGCGGCTATGGCGCGGGCAGCCTTTGCCTTGACACGCCTGGCTTCGTCGGCCCGGGCTTGCTCCGCGGCGTTGGCCTCGGCGATCATCTCGCGCAGGACGCGCTCGGTGTACTGGCGTTCAGTCTCCTGCATCGGCATTCAGCTTGCTCTTGAGATGGCGGGCGAGATCGGAGAATGGATCGGCCGACGGGCGGTCCTTCGGCGATTGTGTCAGCGCCTCGTAGATGAGCGGCACCTGGCGCACGGCGATGTCGAGCTCCGCATCGACGCCGCCCTGATAGGCGCCCAGCAAACGGATGTCGCGCGTGTCCTCGAAGCGGGCGATCATCGATTTCAGGCGCGTCACCAGCGCGCGCTGCTCCACGCTCCAGGCCTTGCCGGCCAAGCGCGATATCGACGACAGAGGGTTGACGGGCGGATAGCGGCCCTGCTCCGCGATCGCGCGGTCGAGCACGACATGGCCGTCGAGGATGCCGCGCACGGAATCGGCGACCGGATCGTTGTGGTCGTCGCCGTCGACAAGCACGGAGATGATGGCGGTGATCGATCCCCTGCCTTCAATCCCTGGGCCTTCGGCGCCCGGCCCGGCGCGCTCGAGCAGCTTGGGCAGTTCGGTGAACACCGAGGCCGGATAGCCGCGGGCGACCGGTGGCTCGCCGGTTCCGGTCGCCACCTCGCGCAGGGCATGGGCGAAACGGGTGATCGAATCCAGCACCAAAAGCACGCGATGGCCCTGATCGCGAAAATGTTCGGCGACGCGCATGGCGGTGTCCGGTGCGCGCCGGCGCATCATGGCGCTCTCGTCGCTGGTGGCGACGACGGCGACGGTCTTGGTCATGCTGTCGCCGATGGTGTCCTCCAGGAATTCGCGCACTTCGCGGCCGCGTTCGCCGATAAGCGCCACGACGACGGTGTCGAATGCGTCGGCGCCGGCGAGCATGGCGAGCAGCGTCGACTTGCCGACGCCGGAGCCGGCAAAGATGCCGAGGCGCTGGCCGAAGCAAAGCGGCGTGAAGATGTCGATGACCTTGACGCCGGTCATGAAGGCGGTGCCGACGCGCTGCCGCGCCATGGCGCCGGGCGTCGTCCGGGCGCCGCCCGAAATATCGTCACCCCTGACCAGTGGCTGGCCGCCATCGATCGCCCTGGTGAGCGCGTCGATGGTGCGGCCGCGCCACGTCGCATGCGGCGCCACCGCGAGCGGACCGCGGCGAAACACGGCATCACCGATGCCGGCATCGGCGCTGCGTTCGAAGGGTGCTACGACGACCTCGTCGCGGCCGATCTTGACGATCTCGCCACGGCGCGTGCCGGCAAGGCCGCGCTGCTCGACGATGTCGCCCAGCCTGGCGAAGTCGGAAAGGCCATGGACCTTGTAGTGCGTGGACGTGACTTCGGTGACGTGGCCGCCGCGCTTGAGCAGCGTCTCGGTGTCGCTGAAACGCCGCCAGACCCGCTCCAGCGCGGCAAGCCGGTCTTCCGGAGCCGGCTGGAGCTGTCTTTCGGGCGCGCGCAGGGATGGCTGGTCGAGCGACATGGGTTATTTCGAGCCGAGCGTCTTGATCGCCTCGTCGGTGGAGGATGCGGTCTGCCGCATCAGCGCGGCGGTGTTCTCGAAGGCGCGCTGCACCTGGATCAGCCGGGTGATCTCCAGCACCGGATTGACGTTGGACTCTTCGAGAAAACCCTGGGTGACGCCGACGTCGGAGCGATCGGTGACGGGCTCTGGCGTGCGCGTCGGAACGATGCCGGAATTGCCGTAGCGGACGAAGTTCTCGCCGGGATCGAAATTGTAGAGGCCGATCGAGCCGACAAGCTGATCGTTCTGGCGCAACGAACCGTCGGCCCCGGCCTTGGGCGGACCGTTGCGGGGGTCGAGCTGGATCGGCGCCCCGCCGGCGTCGAGCACCGGGTGGCCCTCGATCGACATCAGCTCGCCATTCTCGTTCATCGAAAAGCGCCCGTCGCGGGTCATGACGGTGCCGACCGGCGTATCGATGGCGAACCAGGCATCGCCCTGAATGGCGAAATCGAACGGGTTTCCGGTCTCGGTCAAGGCACCGTGCGCGCCGGAAAGATAGGTCTTGCCCGAGGACGCGAAGGATACAGATTTCGGCCCGGTGCCGGAGACGACGTCCTCGAACTTCACGCCGGTGGCGCGAAAGCCGATGGTCGAGGCGTTGGCAACATTGTCGGCGATCGTGTCGAGGCGGCGCTCGAGCGCGATCTGCGAGGAAAGGGCGACGTACAGGCTGTCCCGCATGATGCTCTCAGGACCTCAGCTTCAGCATGGCCATCATCAGGTCGGTCGAGATACCGACCGAGGTCGGTTGCGCGAAGAGCACGCTGACCGAGGCGACGGCCGACGAAGTCGGGTTGTTGATCTCCCACATGCTGGTGAAGCGGGTCAGGAACTTGCCGAGCTTCTCGGGATCGGAGAAATCCGAGATGTTGAGTTTCTGCTCGAACAGCTGCACCTGCTTGTCGATGTTGGCGGTGGCGAAGGAATCGGGCAGCCCGAGCGCGGTGCGCACGACGCTGGCAAGAGCCGTGTCCGCCAACACGTCGTACCAGTTGGTGATGGTGGGGGCCTTGCGCTGGAAATAGAGGGCCAGCCGCACGCCCTGATTGGTCTGGCCCGCATCCTCTTCCAGGGACTGGCGCAGGTATTTGTCGACCGTCGGCTGCTGTGCCGGATTGTAGGTGGTGGCGGCCTCACCATACCGCTCGAAGTTGAAAGCGGCCGCGAGTCCGGCATAGGCTTTGTTGGTCAGCTTGTTGGCGACGCTGTTGGGATCGCGGATGCCGCCGGCCAGAACGCTCTGGATGAGATCCCGTTTCTCTGTCGCCGGATTCAGCCCGTAGGCTGCCAGCGCATAATTATACAGCCGACTGTCGGCCATCAGGTCGTCAACGGATTTCACCTTGGTGATGTTGGAAAGGTAATAGGCCGTCTCGGCCTGGATATAGTCCGCGTTCGGCTTGATGAGGCCAAGCGCCGACTCGGTGGTGTAGAGCTTCGGCGTATCTTTCTGCACCGCGTCGCTCGAAGTCGTCTGTTCGCCATATTGGGCAAAGTTGAACGCCGAGACAAAATTGGCATATCTTTTGTCGGTCAGGCTGTTTGCAGGGCTATTGGGATCGCTGACGCCGCCGGTGAGCATGGCGCGGATTTGCTGCGGTGTTTCGGTGGCCGCATCCAATCCATACGAGGCCATGGCGAAGGTAAGCAAACGTTTGTTCGCCATGAGATCGTCGATCGATTTCACGTTGGAGATGTTGGCCGCATAGTAGTCGGCTTCCCCCTTGATGTATTGAGCGTTCGGCTTGACCAGCACCAGTCCAGTTCCGGCCACATATCCCGCCGGAACTGCCTTCTGGACCGCGTCGCTTGAGGTCGCCTGGTCGCCATACTGGGCGAAGTCGAAGGCCGCGACGAAGGCTGCGTATTTCTTGTCGGCCAGTTGATTGGCGGGACTGGCGGGATCGCTCACTCCGCCTTCGAGCATCGCCCTGACACGTGCGGGCGGTTCGGTCGCCGCATCAAGCCCGAACGCTGCCATCGAGTAGGTCAGCAGACGGTTGTCACCCATCAGGTCGTCGATGGATTTCACATTGGAGACGTTGGTCAGATAATATGACGTCTCGCCTTGGTAGTAGCTGAACCCGGACGGCGAAGCGCCGAGATCGACCTGGAGCGCGTAGTTCGTGGTAACGCCCTGCTGGGCTGGATTGTAGCTTGTGGCAGCGCTTCCGCGGGCCGCGAAATTGAAGGCGGACACGAAGTCGGCATAACGCTTGTCGGTCAGCTTGTTGGCAAAGCTGTTGGGGTCGGAGACGCCTTCCTTCAGTGCCTTGATCATGAAGGCCTTGGCGTAGGCCATATCCTCCAGCCCATAGGCCTTCATGGCATACTTGAACAACCGATCGTTGTTGACGAAGTCGTCGATCGATTTGACCTTGGTGATGTTGTCCAAATAATATTTGGTGTCGCGATCGACCACAGGCTGCTTGCTGATCTGGGTGATCGACTTGGTGATATCTCTGGCTATAAGCTGATAGCTGGTAAACGTATTAAGCAAGGACGTGCCTCCGGCAGAAGCTAATTCACGAAGGATACCCTCACTTCCTTGCGCGAAACTGAATCGGATACAGCGGCTTCGATTCAAGCCTCACACAAGGCACGGGGACTATCCCTTTCTCGTGACGTGAAACGCGGAAGGACCGCTCGTGGGCATTCTGATTGGACTGGTGGTGACGCTCGGCTGCGTCCTTGGCGGCTTCATGGCCATGGGCGGCCATCTTCAGGTGCTGGTCCAGCCGTGGGAAGCCGTGGTCATCTGCGGCGCCGCGTTCGGGACGTTTCTGGTCGCCAATCCGATGAAGACCGTCAAGGATACCGGCAAGGCCATCCTCGAGGCGTTCAAGCAGGCGGTGCCGAAGGAGCAGAACTACCTCGAAACGCTCGGCGTGCTGCACAGCCTGATGCGCGAACTGCGCTCGAAGTCGCGCAGCGAGGTCGAGGCGCATATCGACAATCCCGAGGAATCGGCGATCTTCCAGGCCTTCCCGACCGTGCTCAAGAACCACGATTTGATGAATTTCATCTGCGACTACTGCCGCATCATCATCATCGGCAATGCCCGCTCGCACGAGATCGAGGCGCTGATGGACGAGGAAATCCAGACCATCAGGTCCGACAAGATGAAGGCCTATCACGCAATGGTGGCGGTTGGTGACGGCCTGCCCGCGCTCGGCATCGTCGCCGCCGTGCTCGGCGTGGTCAAGGCGATGGGCGCGCTCGACCAGTCGCCGGAAATCCTCGGCGGCCTGATTGGCGCGGCGCTGGTCGGCACCTTCCTCGGCATCTTCTTGTCCTACGCGGTGGTCGGGCCCGTCGCCACCAAGATCAAGACGGTGCGCGAGAAGAACAACCGTCTCTACATCATCGTCAAGCAGACGCTGCTGGCCTACATGAACGGCGCGCTGCCGCAGGTGGCGATCGAGTTCGGCCGCAAGACCATCTCGTCCTATGAACGGCCGACGATCGATGCCGTCGAGCAGAGCACGATGAACACCGGCACCGCCGAGAAGAAGGCTGCCTGAACGATGCGCCACAGAGCGGTCCCAGCATTGTCATGAGCGGTCCGGGAAGCTCCGCGGAAGCGCGCTCGCTGATCATCGAGCGTCTCGTCGGCGACAGCGGCGAGGCCGACCAGGTCATCGACGCCGGCCGGGCCATGGCCGAGCGCGCCGTGCCGCTGCTGCACAAGAGCCTGACCGGCGAGCTTGGCGTTCCGGTGATTGTCGATCTCAAATCCGTCGAGGTCAGCCGCGTCCCAGAGGCGCGTTCGCGCGCCGGCGACACGTTTGCCCTGACGGTCGTCGGCTCGTCCGCGTCGTCCGATGCGATGACCCTGGTGCTCGATGCGCCGGCGATCGCGATCATGATCTGCACCATGTTCGGTGGCGACCCGGACCTGCCGGTATCGCCGATCGAGCGCGATCTGTCGCAGATCGAAATCGATGTCTCGACCATGGTGTTCCAGCAGGTGGCGCAGGCGCTGAACGGATCGGGACGGCGTTCGCTCGACCTGCGCCTGCCGGTGCCGCGGGCGATGTCGGGCACCGAGGCGAAACGGCACGTGCTGCGCGACGGCGCGGCGATCCGCATCGTCCTTGGCATCTCGACGCCTGCCGACAACGGCACCGTCACGGTGACGATGCCGCAGCGTGTCGTGCTGGCCAGCCGCGACGGTGCCGTCACTGTCAGCGACGACGATCACGGCCCCAGCTGGCGCGCGCGCTTTTCCGAAGAGGTGATGCGCTCCACCGTGGCGCTCGAAGCCACCATGCCGCTGGCGCGGCTGACACTCGGCGACCTCGCCGGTTTCGAAGTCGGCCAGATCATCGAATTCGAGGAAACGGCGCAGTCGCAGGCGCGTCTCAGTGCGCGCGGCAAGACGTTGTTCGTATGCGAGTTCGGCAAACTGGGTCAGAATTACACCGTCCGAATCAGGCATCCCTACGATGCCGGGCAGGACTTTATCGACGGGCTGATGCCGGCTGCCGCCGGACAAGCCTGAGCATTTGGAGACGACGCATGGCCAAGACCAAGGCGGAAGCCGACCTCGACCAGCCCGACGAGCAGCTCGACCGTGCCATCGAAGAATTGCGCGGGGTCCTGCATGAAGAGGAGCAACGCCCGGATGCGGCGTTCAGGGCTTCATCAGCCAATTCGAGCGTCATCATGAATATCCCCGTCGATGTCCAGATCATCCTCGGCAGCACCGAGATGCCGGTCTCCGACCTGATGGCGCTGCAGAAGGGATCGACGGTGGCGCTCAATCGCCGGATTGGCGAACCTGTCGACGTCGTGGTCAACGGCCGCAAGATCGCGCGCGGCGAGATCACCGTGCTGGAAAGCGATCCCTCGCGCTTCGGCATCAGGCTGACCGAAATCATCGCCGGCACGAAGGGCGCCTAGACATGGGGTGCGGGGCTTGCCGTTGGCAGCGGAGGCGAGAGGCATGACGACGCCGGTGACCTTGACCCGCGCGCAGAAGGCGGCCGCCATACTGGTGGCGATGGGCAAGCCATCGGCCAGCCGTCTTTTGAAATTCTTCAAGCAGGAAGAACTGAAGGCGCTGATCGAGGGCGCCCGTCTGCTGCGGACCATTCCGCAAAGCGATCTCGAGCGCATCGTCGCCGAATTCGAGGCCGAATTCACCGAAGGGGCGGGATTGCTCGATTCCGCCGACAGGATGGATACCATCCTCAATGAATCGCTCTCGCCCGAAGAGATGAGCGCCATCATGGGCGACAGGAAATTCGAGGTTGCGCCGGAAGGCCCGCCGCCGATCTGGCCCGAGCTCGAGAAGCTCGAACCGGCGCGGCTTGGCGCCTTCCTGGCCGGCGAACATCCGCAGACCGCGGCCATGGTGCTGTCGAAGCTTGCGCCGCAAACGGCGGCGGGCGTGCTCCTGACGCTGACCAAGGCGGCGCGCGGCGAAATCATCAAGCGCATGGTGACGATGGCCAATGTTCCGGACGCTGCTGCCAGGATCGTCGAAAACCGGCTTCGCAGCAGCGTGCTGACGGAAACCTCGACCAAGGATACGTCGGCCGGGCAGGCGCGCGTCGCCAGCGTTCTCAACGAGCTGGACAAGCCGCTGCTCGAGGAGGTCATGCTAGACCTGGAAGCCGCCGGAACGCCCGATCTCGACGGCGTGCGAGCCCGCCTGTTCGCTTTCGAGGACCTGCCGCTGCTGACCCAGAAAGCGCGGGTGCTGCTGTTCGACGGGCTGTCGACCGAACTGGTCACGCTGGCCTTGCGCGGCACTCCGGCCGGACTTGCGGAGGCGGTGCTGTCGGCGATCGGGGCGCGGTCGCGGCGCATGATCGAAGCCGAACTCGGACAAGGGTCGGACGGCGTTCCGCTTGCCGACATCACGGCGGCCCGCAAGACGATCGTGACGACGACGATCCGGCTGTCGCGCGAAGGCGCCTTCGAACTTCCTTCGACCCAGAACGCCGCCTAAGACCGCGACATGGCTGACGCGGTCGACAAGGATTCGAAAACCGAAGAGGCGACGGAAAAGAAGATCCGCGACACCATCGAACAGGGCAAGCTGCCCCATTCGCGGGAAACGGCGCTGCTCGCATCCTTCGTTGCCATACTGGTGTTCACCGTCTTCTACGCCAAGGACGCCGTCATCAATCTCGGCATGTTCCTGTCGATGTTCCTGGAGAAGCCGGAAGCCTGGCCGATGGACACCGAGACCGATGTCATCGCGCTCTACAAGATCGTTATTCTCGAGGTGGGCCGCGCCATCCTCAGCCTGCTGGTGCTGCTGACCGTTGCCGGTGTCGGCGCCTCGGTGTTCCAGAACATGCCGCAATTCGTCGGCGAGAGGATCCGGCCGCAACTCTCGCGCATCTCGATCGCCAAGGGCTGGAGCAGGCTGTTCGGCGTTCAGGGCTGGGTCGAGTTCCTGAAGTCACTCGGCAAGGTCGGTTTTGCCATCGTCGTGCTGACCTTCACGCTGTCGGAAGACCACCGCAAGCTGCTCGCCGGCATGATCACCAATCCGGTTGCCTTCGGCCTCGTCATTCGTGGCATCGCGGTCGACATCCTGGTGGCGATCGTCTTCGTCATGGGGCTGATCGCGGCTATCGACATCGTCTGGTCGCGCTTCCACTGGCGGCAGGACCTGCGCATGAGCAAGCAGGAGGTCAAGGACGAGTTCAAACAGTCCGAGGGCGATCCGATCGTCAAGTCGCGGCTGCGCTCGCTGGCGCGCGACAGGGCACGCAACCGGATGATGTCGGCGGTGCCGCGCGCAACGCTGATCATCGCCAACCCGACGCACTTCTCGATCGCGCTGAAATATGTCCGCGACGAGGACGCGGCACCGCTGGTGCTTGCCAAGGGGCAGGATCTGGTGGCGCTCAAGATCCGCGAGATCGCGCGGGAAAACAACATCCCGATCTTCGAGGACGTGGCGCTCGCCCGCTCCATGTACAAGCAAGTTTCGGTCGATAATGTGATCCCGTCGCAATTCTACCAGGCCGTCGCCGAACTGGTGCGGGTCGTCTACTCGAAAAAGGCTGAGCGCAGACAGATTTCATGAACCGGCAACCGCACGCAAATTCCCGCGAGATCATCGTCGCCAGCGCCATCGAGCAAGTGGTGGGGGAACTCCGACTGATCGATGTCGCCGACTATATCGCCTTCATTCGGCTGGAGCATTTCGCGTGCCTGTCGGATCTGGTCGATTCAGCGGTGGAACTGTTCTTCATGCCGGGCACGCTGCGGCTGGGCCATGGCGGCGAGGCACATGTCGACTGGAGCGGCAGTCCGCGCATCGTGCTCGATCTGGAGCTGAGGCCGCCGGGCGTTACCGTCTATTTCCAGCTGACGCTGAGCGAGCTTGGCGCGTCGGTGTTGGTGAACTACGTGTCGTTCGAGAAGCCGGGCGAAGACCCCGAGCACAACACCGCCCTGCTGGAGGCGGTGATTGAACAGGCGCGAGTCCGCAAGGCCGAGCCGCTGGCCTTTCGCTGACCATCGATCGTTTTCGAGCCGCCGGCGGCCGTCGTTTTCCCAAAACCAGGCCCACTTTTGGGCGACATGCATTGGAATTGCCCTATTCGATCAAGCCAAGCCGCAGCGCCTTGGCCACCGCCTGGTTGCGGTTGACGGCATTGAGCTTCTGGGTCGACTGGGTCAGGTACTGGTTGGCGGTGTGCACCGACAGTTTCAGCAGACGCGCGATCTCTTCGCTGGTGTTGCCATTGGCGGTCAGCTTCAGGCATTCGAGCTCGCGCTTGGAGATCGAACGCATCCGGCCGGCATCGCCTGGACGGATGCGGGCGACAGCGGCGAACAGCGAAAAGCAGCGGGCGTGGATTTCGTAGAGCGCGTCCTGCCGCAAGGCGATCTCCGAGCCAAGGAAAACGACGAGGCCGCATTGGCCGCGGTCGGCATGGACGGGGAATGCGATGCCGCTGGTGCCGGGCGCCAGCGGCGCCGTCTGCTCGGTCCAGGCCAGATTGCCGAACATCTCCGTCATGGCGGCGACGCCGTCGTCCGTCCACCAGCGCGGCTCCGTCGAGTCGCGGGTGTGTTGCACGATCTCCTCGCCATTGGCGCCTGAAATGAACTTCGTCGCCACCGCAATGCCGGGATAGTCGGAATCGAGGCAAGGAACGAGCCGTGCCCGCTCCGGCGACGGGCTGACGAAGAACAGGCCAAAGGCCGAAGCGTTGATGTCGACGGCGATCCAGCGGCAGCGGCGTACGGCATCGGGAATGGTGACGGCGTGATGGGTTTCGGAGCCGAGCGAGAAAGCACCGAACGGGTTGCGCTGCTCGTTGAAAAGGGCCTCGGCAGCCTCCTTGATATCGGCTTGTTTCAAATGATGCCGCTCCTGATCGCCGTGGCGATGGCCATCGCCCGGTTGCTGGCCGCGAATTTCTGGATGGCGTGGGTGATGTAGCTGTTGACGGTGTTTGAGGAGACGCCAAGGATGACGGCGACCTCGTCGGTGGTCTTGCCTTCGGAGACCCAGAACAGGCATTCGCGCTCGCGGTCCGACAGCGGATCCTGCATGGCGGCGGCGGCAATCAGCTGCGGGATGTGCGAAAGCGCGTAGCAGCATTTCAGCTGCGCCCGCATCAGCGCCGGTGGGTCGATGCTGCCGGCCGTCGCTGCCGAGAACAAGGCAAACAGGCGCTGGCGGCCGACATTCAGCCTGAGTGAATAGACCTCGGCATGGCCGAGCACGTCGAGAAGGCGAGCCTCCTCACCGGTGATCAA
Organism: Mesorhizobium sp. AR07; assembly: GCF_024746815.1. Lineage (GTDB taxonomy): Bacteria > Pseudomonadota > Alphaproteobacteria > Rhizobiales > Rhizobiaceae > Mesorhizobium. The sequence continues at coordinate 2,927,182 of NZ_CP080525.1, read as the reverse complement.
TCCATCTGTCTCGGGCGCCTGGGCTGCCACCAGCTGTCTCGGGCGGATGCCGGGTGCGACGGTGAGCGCGCCTTGCGCAAGCCCGGCGATCAGCCGCTTGCCGATCAGCTCGATGGCGTCGAAAATCCAGTTGGACGAAACGATGCGCGCGTCGTTGCGATCCTGATCGTGGACGATGGCGACCAGCATGTAGCTGTCGGCGCCGATCTCGGCGGCCAGCTGCATGAAAAAACTGGTGAGATCGCCGCGCGACGCCAGGCGCGAGCCCAATGTGTCGGATTGAAGAAGCGCGGCGGGACTGCTCATTCTTGTTGCTTTTGGCCGGAATCGTTTCTGCTGTCCGGATGCTGGATGACAGCCGCCGAACCCGAATACACATTACTTTGACGAAGACGCACGCGTGGCGCAGGGCTGCGCCAACCAGATTCGAATCCATTCAGGGAACGCGAAGCCGTCCGCGTCTGGTGCCGGAAAACTCCGGAACGTGAGACTTTGGGTGGTCGCCGCGCCCCCCTCGGACCGGCTGATTCGGGTCTAATCTACCCGCAGATGAATCCGACATCAAACGCGATTTGACAAAATCGAATCTGGTGGACTCGCATGCGACTCAGAGGCCGCTTCCCAGGCCTTTTCGCCGCCTCTCGGGCACTGAACACCCGACGCGAAAAAGCCGGACGTTGTTGCAAAGCTGCTGTATCGAGGGCAAATCGATTTCGATAGGTTTTCGACGACCGGCGGGGAAGGGTCGGGCTGGGCATGATGTAGGTGGGTGCATTCCTGTGCTTCGGCCAAGGATTGCGGCGCGAGGATTCACGCCAATTTATCGGTTCAATGCGCGGCCGGCGGCCGCGTGCAAATTTTTGCACTTTGGGTTTCGGGGGAAACGATGAGCGATTCATTTCGGGAAGTTACGTCCGTTTCGTGGTTCGGGCGCATCAAGCGCGCGGTCGGTGGGGTCTTCTTCGGCCTGCTCCTGATCGTGTTGATGGTGGTCGGGTTGTTCTGGAACGAGGGGCGTGCGGTGCAGACGGCGCGCTCGCTGGCCGAAGGCGCCGGCGCCGTGGTTTCGGCTGGCGCCGACAGCGTCGATGCGGCCAATGACGGCAAACTGGTGCATGTCAGCGGGCCGGTGGCGGCGGATAGTGGTCTGTCCGACCCGGATTTTGGCATCGCGGCCCAGGGCCTGCGGCTGTCGCGCGGCGTCGAGATGTACCAGTGGAAGGAAGAATCCAAATCCGAAACCACCAAGAAGCTTGGAGGCGGCGAGGAGACGGAGACGACCTACAGCTATTCGAAGGTGTGGGACGACAAGCAGATCGATTCATCGGACTTCAAGAAGCCGGACGGCCACCAGAATCCGGCGATGGCCATCAGCGGCCGCAGCTTCCAGATTCCGGAAGGCAAGCTTGGCGCTTTCACGCTCGACCAGCTCGTGCTTGACCGCATAGAGGGCGACAAAGCGTACCCGCTGTCGCCTGACCAGTCGGCTGCGATCAAGGCCGCCTATACCGGCACCAGGCCACTCAGCATCGTCGACGGCAAGATTTATCTCGGTGCGGACACGACAGCGCCGGCGCTGGGCGACTACCGCATCGGCTACGAACTTGCGCCGCTCGGCGTGGTCAGCATCGTTGCGCGCCAGGCCGGCAGCCGGTTCGAACCTTACCAGACGGTGGCCGGCGACCAATTGCTGATGGTCGACACCGGCACTGTCTCGGCCGACAAGATGTTTGCGGAGGCGGTCAGCGCAAACACGCTGATCACCTGGCTGCTGCGCGCCGCCGGCCTTTTGCTGCTGACGATCGGCTTTGCCCTGTTCCTCAGCCCGATCGGGGTGATCCTCGACGTCATTCCGTTCCTGGGCAGCATGGCGCGCATGGGAACCGGCATCATCGCCTTCTTCCTGGCGATCCTGGTCGGCACGACGACGATTGCGATTGCCTGGTTCTGGTATCGGCCTGTGCTGGCGGCGGGAATTCTCGCAGCCGGTGTCATCGCCGCGGCGGCCGTCTACTACCTGGGCCGATCGCGCAAGGCAGCCGCGCCGATAGAAGCGGCGAGCACTGGCGCAGCTGCCTAGTTGGGAACGAGGGGGCGCCCGCAAGCCGCCCCCTGTTTTCCTATCGATCCTCGAAGCCGGTCAGAACGCCGACGGCGTTGATGCCGATCTCCTCGACGGCATAGCCGCCTTCCATAACGAACAGAGTCGGCAGGCCGAGCTTGGCGATGCGGCGGCCGATCTTGGGATAGTCTGATGTCTTCAGCTTGAACTGGCTGATCGGGTCCTTCTCGAACGTGTCGACGCCGAGCGAAACGACGACGACATCGGGCGCGTAAGCGGCGAGCTTGGCGCAGGCATCTTCCAGCGAGGCGTTCCAGGCGTCCCAGTCGGTGCCGAACGGCATCGGATAGTTGATGTTGAAGCCTTCGCCGGCGCCGGTGCCGCGTTCGTCGGCATGGCCGAGGAAAAACGGATATTCGACCATCGGATCGCCATGCAGGTTGAGGACCTGTACGTCGGCGCGGTCGTAGAAGATTTCCTGCGTGCCGTTGCCGTGGTGGTAGTCGACATCGAGGATGGAGACGCGGCTGGCGCCCTGGTCGCGGAACCATTGCGCGGCGACGGCGGCGTTGTTGATGAAGCAATAGCCGCCCATGAAGCCGGCACCGGCATGATGGCCGGGCGGGCGGCAGAGCGCGAAGGCGGATGCCTCGCCGGCCTTGACCAGGCCGGCGGCGGTCAGCGCCACGTCATAGGACGATTTGATCGCGGCCCATGTGCCTTCGACGAAGGTGGCGCCGGCATCGAAGGAATAGTAACCGAGCAGGGCGTCGATACGCTTTGGCTGCACGTCGCCGCGCAGGCCGCGCGTCGGCCAGGTGAAGGGCATCGCCGAGCCCTTGAAGCCGGCTTCGATCCATTGGGGCCAGACTGTCGGCAGGAAGTCGATGTAGTCGGCCTTGTGGATGCGCTTGGCGGCGGCAAGATCGTGCTCGAGCGGCAGGACGATCGGACCCAGTCCCTCGCTTTCGACCCGCGCCTTGATGAATTCGGCCCGCGACGGCTTTTCGAAACCCGGCACGATGGCGCTTGTGACCAGTTCCATCTGCCCGGCATGGCCGGCGTGGAGAGGTGAGAAAACAGTCTTCATCTTGGCGCCGGCTCGCTGTTCAATTTGTTCGGATAGGGTTGGCAGACTGCTTTGTGACAGAGAGTTTCAACGCCGCCAAGGGGCATTCCAGAGTGTTGCCGTGAACCGCCACCGGACGGCTTGCCAGACGCCAATACTCTGCTAGCCTAAGTTCAAACGGGAGAAAATTATGCCGCTAACGGCCGATCTGATCGTCGAGAACGCCAGTATTTTGACGATGGATCCCGATACTCCCCGCGCTTCGGCCATAGCCATCAAGGGCAATGAAATCATTGCGATCGCAGATCGCGCCACCGTGCTCGGTCTCAAAGGCCCCGGCACACGCGTCATCGACGCCGGCGGCGGCTCGGTCGTGCCCGGCTTCATCGAAGCGCACATGCATCTTTTCGCGGGCGCGGCGGAGCTCGATCATCTGCAATTGATGGGCGTGCATGGTTTTGACGCGCTTTCGCAAGCCGTGCGCCATTATGCCGCAAGTCGGACGCACCAGGCCGTCCTGCAGGCGCAGGGCGCCGACTACACAATCTTGTCGGCGAGCGAGCGGGTCACCCGCCATCATCTCGACCGTATCCTGCCGGACCGGCCTTTCGTCATGGCAGCACCTGACCATCACACGATGTGGGCGAACACCAAGGCGCTGGAGCTGGCCGGCCTGCTTAAAGGCAAAGAGCTTGGCCCGGGCAACGAGATCGTCATGGGCGATGATGGCCTGGCCAGCGGCGAATTGCGCGAAGGCGAGGCCTTCGGACCGCTGATCGACCTGGCTGGCGAGAGCCGCGTGCGGCTGGGACTGTCGACCGGCGGCGAGCCCAACCCTAAGCCGACGGCGGCAGAGCAGGCTTCCGACCGGGAGATCATGCGCCGCGGGCTGGAATGGTGCGCCAGGCACGGCATCACCTCGATCCAGAACATGGACGGCAATCTGCACCAGCTCGAGCTGTTGTCCGAGATCGAGGCCGAGGGTGGGCTGCTGTGCCGGGTGCAGGTGCCGTTCCACTACAAGAACTTCATGACGCACGAGGCGCTCGACAAGGCGTCTGACATGGCCGAACGCTACCAGGGCGAGTGGCTCTCGTCGGGAATGGTCAAGGTGTTCTACGACGGCGTGCTCGATTCCTGGACGGCGGTGATGATCGAGCCCTATGCGGATCGGCCCGACTGGGTCGGCGAGCCGTTGTTCACACCGCGGCAGTTCATCGATCTGGCCGTTGCCATCGACAAACGCGGGTTGCAGATCGCCGTGCATTCGATCGGCGACGGCGCCGTGCGCGCCGTGCTCGACGGCTACGAGGCGGCGCAGAAGGCCAATGGCAAGCGCGACAGCCGGCATCGCGTCGAGCATATCGAAGTGACCACCGCCGCCGATGTGCCGCGCTTTGCCGAACTCGGCGTCATCGCCTCGATGCAGCCGCCGCATCCGCCGGGCACGATGGGCCTGCCGCTGGAGCCGACGGTGTCGCGCATCGGCGCCAGCCGCTGGCCGCTGAGCTATGCGTGGCGGACCTTGAAGAATGCCGGCGCGCATGTCGTGTTCGCGTCGGACTGGCCGGTGTCGCCGATCGACCCGATCCTGGGCATTCAGGCGGCAGTGCTGCGCAAACCTTGGGCAGACGGCGACCCCGACCAGAGCTTCTCGCTGCACGAGTCGCTCGCTGGCTACACGGTTGAAGGCGCCTATGCGGAATTCATGGAGCACCGCAAAGGCCGCCTGAAGCCGGGCTATCTGGCCGATCTGGTGGTTTTGTCGGCCGATATCGAGAAGACGGCGCCGGTCGACCTGCACATGGTGCGGCCGCTGACGACGATCTGCGGCGGCAAGGTCACCTATCAGGCATGACGATGGCATGGGGCTTGCTAGCCCTGAGCTGCTAACTGAACTGTGATTCAGTGCCGGGCTTGCCAACATACCGGCCTTGTGTTCACATCGAACAGGGGAAAACTCCGCCGGCAAGAGCGGGGTCAACAGTGAGGCGTAATCGTGCCGGACAAACCGGATCGGAATGCGATTGAAGTTGTCAAGGTAAGCAAAATTTTCGGATCAGGTGAGGGTCGGGTCGCTGCCCTCGACACGGTCTCGGTATCCATCCGCGAGAACGAGTTTTTCACGCTGCTCGGCCCTTCCGGCTGCGGAAAGACGACGTTGCTGCGGCTGATTGCCGGCTTCGACTTTCCGAGCGCCGGCGAGATATTGCTCTACGGCCAGGACATCGCGCCACTGCCGCCGTTCAAGCGGCCGGTCAACACCGTCTTCCAGTCCTATGCGCTGTTCCCGCACATGACGGTGGCCGAGAACATCGGCTTTGGCCTGGAAATGCTGGGCAAGCCGAAGGCCGAGATCAAGGCACGCGTCGCCGAGATGCTGAAGCTGGTCAAGATGGAGGCGCTCAGCGCGCGCCGCACCAGCCAGATCTCCGGCGGCCAGCAGCAGCGCGTGGCGCTGGCCAGGGCGTTGGCGCCGCAGCCCAAGGTGCTGCTGCTCGACGAGCCGCTCTCCGCGCTCGACTACAAGCTGCGCAAGGAGATGCAGATCGAGCTGAAGCGGCTGCAGCACGAGACCGGCATCACCTTCATCTTCGTCACTCACGATCAGGAAGAAGCGCTGACCATGTCGGACCGCATCGCGGTGATGTCGTCGGGCAAGATCCTGCAGGTCGGTTCTCCCTGGGACATCTATGACAAGCCGGCGGAACGCTTCGTCGCCGACTTCATCGGCGAGACCAATTTCCTGACCGCGGCCATCTCCGGCGTCAGCAACGGCAAGGCGCGCGCGACGCTCAAATCCGGGGCGACGATCGATGCCACGGTGGCCGAAGGGTTCCAGCCCAAGGACAATGCCACGGTGGTGGTGCGGCCCGAACACGCCAAGCTGACCACCGCCAAGGGCGACCTTGCCGGGGTGGTGGAGAACATCGTCTATTTCGGCACCGACACGCATATCCAGGTGCGCCTGGACAGCGGCGAGGCTTTCACCGTTCGTCAGCAGAACAGCCGCAGCGCCGGCTGCGGATTCGACCAGGGAGACAAGGTCGGCATCGCCATCGGCAACGACGCTGCGCAGGTGTTGAGGGACTGATGGCAACCGCTCAGGAAGTCTCCCGGGAAGCGGAGCGGCGCGATATCCGCTCACGCTGGCTGCTGTCGGCGCCGGCCCTGATCATCATCCTGCTCGCGGCGACCGGCCCGTTGCTGATCGTCGTGCTCTACTCCTTCCTGACGCCCGCGCCCTATGGCGACGTGGTGTGGAAGTTCTCCACCGACGGCTGGGTATCGGTGCTGCTGCAGCGTGATATGTTCGACGATACGCTGTCCTTCGCCGATGCCAATCTGTCGATCTTCTGGCGCTCGGCCAAGCTGTCGTTCTTCACGACGATCTTCACACTGATCTTCGGCTTCCCGACCGCCTATTTCATCGCCACGCGGCCGGAGCGAAAGCGCGACATCTGGCTGTTCCTGATCACCATTCCGTTCTGGACAAATCTGCTTATCCGCACCTTCGCCATCCAGGAGGTGATCCGCAACGAGGGCATCGTCAACACACTGCTGATCAAGCTCGGCATCATCAATGCGCCGATCCAGATGATGTTCACCGATTTCGCGCTGATGCTGGGCATGACCTATGTCTATCTGCCGCTGATGGTGCTGCCGCTCTATGCCAGCATGGAGAAGATCGACTTCCGGCTGGTCGAGGCGGGTTACGATCTTTATGCCGGCCGCTTCCAGGTGCTGAGGCGCATCATCATCCCGCTGGTCAAGCCCGGCATCATCGCCGGCTCGATCCTGGTCTTCATCCCGGCGCTTGGTGCCTATGTGACGCCGCGCGTGCTTGGCGGCGCGAAGAACCTGATGCTCGGCAATCTGATCGAACTGCAGTTCGGACAGGGGCGCAACTGGCCGCTTGGCTCGGCACTGTCGATCACGCTGATGGTGATCGTCATGGTGGCGCTGCTGTTCTATGTCCGTTCCGCCGGACGCCAGGGAGGCTCGCATGGCTAGCCGCTTCGACGTCCGCCAGCAGACCGGCTTCACCACCGTCGCGATGATCTGCTTCTTCGCGCTCTATCTGCCGATCGCGACACTTGTCGTCTATGCCTTCAACGCCGGCAATTCGATCGCTATCTGGGAGGGCGTGTCGCTGCGCTGGTTCTACCAGGCCTGGAACAACGATCAGGTCGTCGACGCCTCGATCCGCTCGCTGCAGATCGGCTCGGTCGCGGCGATCATTTCCACCATCGTCGCCACCATGGCGGCACTCGCCACGACACGCACCAAACGCTATCCCGGTCTCGGCTTCAAATATGCCTTCATCAACCAGCCGCTGATGGTGCCGGAGATCGTCACCGCGGTGGCACTGCTGATCTTCTTCTCGCGCATCAAGATCTGGACCGGCTATTCCGGCCTTGGCTACCTGATCGCGGCGCACACGGCGTTCTGCATTCCGTTCGCCTATCTGCCGATCCGGGCAAGGCTGGAGAACATGGACCTGTCGCTGGAAATCGCGGCGGCCGACCTCTACGCGACGCCTTGGAAGGCTTTTCGGCGCGTGACCTTCCCGCTGCTGTGGCCCGGCATCCTTGCCGGCCTGATGCTCGCCTTCGTCATTTCGCTGGATGACGTCGTCATCACCGAATTCGTCAAGTCGGGCGGCCAGGACACGTTGCCCACCTACATGCTCGGCCAGCTCCGGCGCGTCGTGACGCCGGAGATCAATGCGATTTCGACGGTGTTCCTGCTGATCTCGATCTTGATCGTCACCGTCTTCTTTTTCGTCAGCAGGAAAAAGGATCAGGAATGACAAAAACGACAGGAGAGAAGCAATGAACTGGAAACTGACCGCGACGGCGATCGGCGCCGCGTTACTGGCTTCGGCCGGTATTGCGCGAGCCGACGGCGAACTCAACATCTACAATTGGGGCAACTACACCAACCCGGACCTGATCAAGAAGTTCGAGGAAAAGTACAAGGTCAAGGTAACGCTGACCGACTATGATTCCAACGACACCGCGCTAGCCAAGATCCGCCAGGGGGGCAGCGGCTTCGACATCGTGGTGCCCTCGGCCAGCTTCGTGCCGATCTGGATCCAGGAAGGCTTGCTGCTGGAGACCGATCCCAACAAGATGGAAAACTTCAAGAACATGGATCCGAAATGGGTCGATGTTCCGTTCGATAAGGGCCGCAAATACACGGTTCCGTGGCAGTGGGGCACGACGGGCGTCACAGTCAACACCTCAGTCTACAAGGGCGACGTCAACACCTCGGCGATCTTCATGGATCCGCCGCCGGAACTGGCTGGCAAGGTCAATGTCGTGCCCGAAATGGCCGACGTCATGCATCTTGCCATCGCCTATGAAGGCGGCGAGCCCTGCACCGGCGACAAGGAAGTGCTGAAGAAGGTGCGCGACGCACTGATGGCGGCCAAGCCGAAGTGGATTTCGATGGACTACGGTTCGATCGAGAAGTTCACCAAGGGCGACTTCGCGGCCGGTGTCGACTGGAACGGCGCGTCCTTCCGCGCTCACCTGCAGGATCCGAAAATCGTTTATGGCTATCCGAAGGAAGGCTTCCCGATCTGGATGGACAATGTGGCGGTGCTGAAGGACGCCAAGAACGTCGACAACGCCAAGCTGTTCCAGAACTTCATCATGGATCCCGAGAACGCGGCGCTGATCTCGGCGTTCGCGCGCTATGCCAATGGCATCAAGGGTTCGGAAGCATTCATGCCGGCCGACATGAAGGATGCGCCGCAGATCAACATTCCTGCCGAGTTCGCCAGCAAGGGCAAGTTCATGCTGAGCTGCCCGCCCGACGTCCAGGCCATGTACACCAAGATCTGGACCGAGCTGCAGAAGTAGCCGCGGGGGATCCCAAGAACCCGGCGGCGAATGCCGCCGGGTTCTTCCCATTCTGGTTTTAGACACGACCCGACATAAACGACGTCCGGCCAAAACCGACGCATCCGGAGGCACGCCTGAAATGACCGATCTCGACCTTTGCTACATGCCGGCCAGCGAAGCGCTGAAGCGCTTCAAGGCGAAAAAGCTCTCGCCCGTCGAGTTGATGGAAGCGGTCATCAGCCGCGCCGAGGCGACGAAGGACAAGATCAACGCCTTCACCAACACGCATTATGACGAGGCGATGGCGCTGGCGAAAAAGGCCGAGGCGAAATACGCCAAGGGCAAGACGACAGGGTCGCTCGAAGGCCTGCCTGTCGGCATCAAGGACGAAAGCTATATCAAGGGCAAGCCGACCACCGGCGGCTCGCTGATCATGAAGGACTTCGTCGCCGACATCACCTCGACCATGAACGAGCGCATCATCAAGGCTGGCGGCATCGTCCATGCGCGCACGGCGACGCCGGAGTTTTCCTGCGCGGCCTACACTTGGTCGCGGCTGTGGGGCGTTACCCGCAACCCATGGAATCCCAAGTTCACGCCCGGCGGTTCGTCGGGCGGCTCCGGCGCCTCGCTTGCCTCCGGCACCTCGTCGATCGCCACCGGCTCCGACATTGGCGGCTCGATCCGCATCCCGGCCTCGACCTGCGGTGTCGTCGGCTACAAGCCGCCCTATGGCCGCAATCCCGACGACCCGCCCTTCAACCTCGATTTCTATTGCCACACCGGGCCGCTGGCGCGCACGGTCGAGGATGCGATCCTGCTGCAGAACGTGATGACCGGGCCGAGCCCGCTCGACATCGCCTCGCTGCGGCCGAAGCTGACGCTGCCGACCAAGTTCAAGCCGATCAAGGGCTGGAAGATCGGTTATTCGATGGACCTCGGCGGCTTCGAGGTCGATCCCGAAGTCGTCAAGAACACCAAGAAGGCGCTGGACGTGTTCCGCTCTCTGGGGGCGCAGGTCGAGGAGGTCGATCTTGGCTGGGGACCGGAGGTGCTGGAGGCCGGGCTCGCCTATCTGCATCACCTGTTCGGGGCGTTCCTGTCGAAGCTGTTGCCCAATCATGCCGATGAGATGACCAGCTATGCCCGCAAGTTCGCCGAGGACGGCGCCAGTTCGAAGGCGACCGACTTCGTCGGCAGCCTGGAGGTGGCCGGCCGCATGTACACGACGCTTGGGCCGCTGCTCGAGAAATACGACGTGCTGATCTGCCCGACGACGGCGCTGCCGTCGGTGCCGGCCGATTTCGACCAGACGAAGGACGAGGTCAGGATCAACGGCAAGCTGGTCAATCCCGCGCTCGGCTGGGTGATGACGACGCCGTTCAACACGATGAGCCGCTGCCCGGTGCTGTCGGTGCCGTCCGGCCATGCGAAGAACGGTGTGCCGACCGGCATCCAGATCATCGGCCGCACCTATTGCGACGAGGACGTGTTCCGCGCCGGCATGGCCTATGAAAAAGCACTGGGTGGCTGGTACGGAGAAAAGGCCAGCCGGCCGAAACTGTAAGGGGCTGCGCGGCCGTGCCGGGCTCAGCCGGGACATGGCGAGAGTTACCCTGGAGCAGCATACAATGACGTCCTATCGCAATTCCGATCCGCGGCCGACGATCATGCAGGGCTCGCCGCCAGCCATGGTGCTGCCCAAGCTCGACTGGGACCGGCCGCCCTGGAACCGTTGGGCATTCCAGCATATCAGAGAGTTCCTGCCGACCGCCGAAGTCTGGCGCGGCAACGGCCATCGCCACCGTTTCGAACGCGCGGAAGTCGATCTCGACGGGTTGCCGGTCGAGGCCAGCGACGGCAGGCCTTCGACGCTCGCCGGGCTGCTCGACGAGACCTATACGGACGGCTTCCTGGTGCTCAAGGGCGGCAAGGTCGCCTATGAGCGCTATTTCAACGGCATGGGCGAGCGGTCGCTGCACCTGTCGCAATCGATGGCGAAGTCGGTGACCGGCTCGGTGTTCGGCATATTGGTCGGGCGCGGCCTGATCGATCCGGGCAAGCCGGTGACAGACTATCTGCCGGAGCTCGGCGTCACCGGCTGGCTGGGCGCCAGCGTCCAGCAGGTGCTCGACATGACGAGCGGGGTGCGTTTCTCCGAAGAATATACCGACCGCTATTCCGACATTGGCCAGGTCGATGTCGCGACCGGCTGGAAGCCGGTGCCGCCGGGCAGCGATCCGGCCTTTCGCTGGCCCTCGCACATGTTCGAGCTGATCCTGGGTTTGAAGGAGACGACCCGCCCGCATGGGGCTGCCTTCGAATATCGTTCGATCGAGACCGACGTACTCGCCTTCATCATGGAGCGGGTGACCGGAAAACGTCTGCCGCAGCTGGTTTCGGAAGAACTCTGGCAAAAGCTCGGCGCCGAGGAAAGCGCCTGTTTCACCGTCGACAGCGCAGGCTATGCGGTCGCCGATGGCGGTTTCAACGCGACGCTGCGCGACTATGGCCGCTTCGGCCAGCTGATCCTCGACAATGGCGGCGGCGTCGTGCCGGCCGACTGGATCGAGGCGACGCGCAACGGCAGGCACGGGCCGGACTTCAGCCCCAGCCTGCCCGAGGGCAGCTACCGCAACCAGTTCTGGATCGAGAATCCACGCTCGCGCGCGCTGATATGCCGGGGCGTGTTCGGACAGATGATCCATATCGACTGGGATACGCGAACGGTCGTGGTCAAGCTTTCGACCTATCCGGATTTCGGCAATGTCGCCTACTCGGTGGCGACGCTGAAGGCGGTGCACGCCATCGCCGCCGCGCTTGCCTGAATCTCAAAAAGAAACGACCCGGAAGGAAACGCCATGACTGGCAAGACCGCGTTCGAGACCCGATACGGCTTCCGCCGCAACCAGGTGCTGCTCGCCAACTGGCGCGAAAGCCCGTTCAACCGCTGGTCGTTCCAGAATCTCGGCGAACTGGTGCCGACCGCGCGCGTGGCGGCCTCGCCGGGTGGTGTCGAGACACCGGTCCGGGATATGAACGGGCTGCTCAGTGACAAAATTACGATCGCCGGCGCGCCGGAGACCGTGGCTGATTTTCTCGCACGCTCAAGCACCGACGCGCTGACGGTGATGAAAGGCGGCAAGGTCATCGGCGACTGGTTCGCGCCGCATATGGATTTCGGCGCCCGCCACATCATCTTTTCGATCAGCAAGTCGCTGACCGCCATCGTCGCCGGCATATTGGAAGGCGAGGGGGTGTTCGATCCGGAAGCGCCGGTAACGCAATACATATCGGAAGCCGCCGGCTCGGCCTATGTCGATGCCAGCGTGCGGCATGTGCTCGACATGAGCGTCAGTCTCGATTTCGAGGAGGCCTATCTCGATCCGGAAAGCGCCTTTGCCCGCTATCGCCGCGCCACGTTGTGGAACCCAGGCGGTGGCACGGAAAGCCTGCGCCAATTCATCCTGACCCTGCAGCGGCTTGCCGAGCCGCATGGCCAGACCTTCCGCTATCGTTCGCCCAACTCCGACCTGCTCGGCATCCTGCTCGAGCGCGCCTCCGGCCAGCGCTTCACCGACCTGATGCGCGACAAACTGTGGCTGCCGCTCGGCGCCGTCAGCGAAGCCTCGATCGGTGTCGACATGGAAGGCACGGCGCGCACCGCCGGCGGGATGTCGGTAACGCCGCGCGATTTGGCGCGTGTCGGTGAGATGATGCGACAGGGTGGCACGGCCAATGGCCGTCGCGTCGTGTCCGAAGCCTGGGTGCGCGATACGACTGCCACCGGCGGCAGTGCTGAAGCCTGGCAGCGCGGCGCGATGCTGCCGCTGTTCCCGAAGGGCCGCTACCGCAACAAATGGTATCAGACGGGTCTGCCGAGCGGCGCCTATTGCGGCATCGGCATCCACGGCCAGTGGCTCTATGTCGATCCCAGGACCGAAGTGGTGATCGCCAAGATGGCGTCGCAGCCGGAGCCGGTCGACGATCTGCTCGATGTCGAGATCGTCGCCTTTTTCGAGGCGCTGAGCCGCATCGTCTGATTCCCCTCAAGCCGCCACACTGGCTTACGCTTTCCTGTGGACCCGCCAGGCCGATCAAAACGCGGCGGTTGGCGGACTGAACGTCTGCGCCTATGGTCGCCGCTCTTTTCGACGAGAGCAGGAACGACATGGCATCCGACATCAAGCGCATTGCAGCCATCATCGCGGCCGAGATCACCGCGCGGCCCGAACAGGCGGCGGCGGCGATCGAACTGCTGGACGAAGGCGCGACGGTGCCATTCGTGGCGCGCTATCGCAAGGAAGTCACCGGCGGGCTTGACGACACGCAATTGCGCCTGCTTGCCGAACGGCTCGCCTATCTGCGCGAACTCGACGCGCGCCGCGACACCATTCTCGGCTCGATCCGCGAGCAGGGCAAGCTGACCGCCGAGCTTGAAGGCAAGATCGTCGCCGCCACCACCAAGGCGGAGCTGGAAGACATCTATCTGCCCTACAAGCCCAAGCGCCGGACCAAGGCCGAGATCGCCAGGGAGCGCGGGTTGGGGCCGCTGGCCGAAGCTATCCTTGCCGATCGTTCGCTGGTCCCGGCCGAACTGGCGTTGGCCTATGTCACAGAAGAGGTGGCCGACGCCAAGGCAGCACTCGAGGGCGCGCGCGACATCCTGTCGGAACAGTTCGCCGAGAATGCCGACCTGGTCGGCAAATTGCGCACCTACATGAAGGAACGCGCCTTCATGCGGGCTCGGGTTGTCGACGGCAAGCAAGAGGCCGGCGCCAAATTCTCGGACTATTTCGACCATGTCGAACGCTGGGCAAATGTGCCGAGCCATCGCGCGCTCGCGATGCTGCGCGGCCGCAACGAGGAAATGCTGTCGCTCGACATCGAGGTCGATGCCGACGACACCTCGCCGGTGAAGCCGGTCGAGCGGACGATCGCCAATGCCTATGCGATCGGCGGCAGCCTGCCGGGCGACCGCTGGCTGATGGAGGTGGCGGGCTGGACCTGGCGGATAAAGCTGTCGCTGCACCTGACGCTCGACCTGATGCGCGATCTGCGTGAGCGGGCCGAGGAAGAGGCGATCCATGTCTTTGCCCGCAATCTGAAGGATCTGCTGCTGGCAGCACCTGCCGGTTCGCGCGCCACGATGGGGCTCGACCCCGGCATCCGCACCGGCGTCAAGGTGGCGGTGGTCGACGGCACCGGCAAGGTGCTGACGACGACGACGGTCTATCCGTTCCCGCCCAGGAACGACGTGCGCGGCACGCAGGCGGAACTGGCCAAACTCATTCGCCTGCACAAGGTCGAGCTGATCTCGATCGGCAACGGCACCGGCAGCCGCGACACGGAAAAGCTGGTTGCCGACATGCTGTCCGAGATGCCGGCGGATGGCGGGCCGAAGCCGCTGAAGGTGATCGTCAGCGAGGCCGGCGCCTCGGTCTATTCGGCTTCGGCGACGGCGGCGGCGGAATTCCCCGGCCTCGACGTGTCGCTGCGTGGCGCGGTGTCGATCGCCCGGCGCCTGCAGGATCCGTTGGCAGAACTGGTCAAGATCGAACCAAAATCGATCGGCGTCGGCCAATACCAGCATGATGTCGACCAGTACCGGCTCGGCCGCTCGCTGGAAGCGGTGGTCGAGGATGCGGTCAACGCGGTCGGCGTCGATCTCAACACCGCTTCGGCGCCGCTGCTGGCGCGCGTTTCAGGTCTCGGCGCGTCGCTCGCCGACGCCATCGTCGCGCACCGCGACGCGACCGGTCCCTTCGCCAGCCGGAAGGATTTGCTCAAGGTTTCCCGCCTTGGACCCCGCGCGTTCGAGCAATGCGCCGGCTTCCTGCGCATTGCCAATGGCAGCGAGCCGCTCGATGCCTCGTCGGTGCATCCGGAAGCCTATGGCGTGGCCAAGAAGATCGTCGCCGCCTGCGGCCGCGACGTGCGCGCGCTGATGGGCGATAGCGCTGCGCTCAAGGCCCTCGATCCGCGCGTCTTCGTCGACGAGCGTTTCGGCTTGCCGACGGTGCGCGACATCCTGGCGGAGCTGGAAAAGCCCGGCCGCGATCCGCGCCCCGGCTTCAAGACCGCCACCTTCGCCGACGGCGTCGACGACATCAAGGATCTGAAGCCCGGCATGCTTTTGGAGGGCACGGTGACCAATGTCGCGGCCTTCGGCGCCTTCGTCGATATCGGTGTGCACCAGGACGGCCTAGTGCACGTCTCGCAACTGGCCGACCGTTTCATCAAGGACGCGCATGAGGTGGTCAAGGCGGGTGACGTGGTGAAAGTGCGGGTCGTCGATGTCGACATCAAGCGCAAGCGCATCGCGCTTTCGATGCGCAAGGATGGCGGCGAGGGCGGCGCATCGCGCGGTGGGCCGCGCGACACTGGCGGCGGCAAGCCGGCGCCGCGTTCACCGGCGCCGCCGCGCCAGCCGGAGCGGCCGGCGCAACAGGGCGCGTTCGGCGCGGCGTTGGCCGATGCGCTGAAGCGGAAGTAGGTGTTTCGCGACAGATGCTAGGCACGTCCGTGCCTGACGAGATTTAGTCCAAAGGAGCCAGGTGAACACGAAGGTTCAAGGATCATTGCTCGGTTCCTCGAAAATTGTCGGGATGTCGCGGGCGCCGTGCAAAATGCGTTCAATACGCACCTCGTCGCCGCGTGCAGTGTAGAAAATCACATAGCGCTGAAATGCAATTGAGCGTAGCCCGGGCCATAGGGCAGAGCGCGAAACGCCACCACGCGGCGTGTCTTCAATACGGTCACAGCGTTCCCTCAGCCCAGCAATCAAGCGCCGAGCCGCGGCTGGATTTTCGGCATGGATGTAGTCGCTGATCTCTTCGATGTCCTGGGAGGCCGCTGGCGCGAATATGACCGCCATTCTTCACGGCTTTCCGCCGCTGTATTTTGCTTCCAAACGTTGAAACACTTGCTCGGCCGGTATGCCCGGGCCACTTTCTACGCCTTTGCGGATGTCCTCACGCAACGCGACAAGCTTTGCCTCGCGCTGCTCTTCGCGCTCTTCCAGCAGCCGCAGGCTATCGCGCACAACTTCACTGGCGCTGGCATAGCGGCCGCTTTCTACCAACTCGCGTACCAATGTCTCATAACGGGAGCCGATGCTGTAACTGGCAGGCATGATTTTCCTTTCGTTTTATCCAATATTATCAATTTTTGATAAACTGACCAAGTCAAATCTGCGGAGCGACATGCGTCAGCAGCCAGTCGCGAAAGCTGGCGACCGGCGGGTGGCCGCGTTTGTCGTGCGGGACGACGAGGTAATAGGCGCTGCGGCTTTGCATGGGCTGGCCGGGCGCCGGCACGAGCTGGCCGCGCTGCAATTCGCCAGCGATGAGGATCTGCGGCAAAAGCGCCACGCCGAGCCCTGCCATGCAGGCCTGGGCGGCGGTGCCGAACTGTTCGAACTGCATGCCTGGTCCGGTCGGGGCGCTCAGGCCCTGATGCTCGAACCATTCGGTCCAGGCGCCAGGGCGCGTCGTCATGTGCAGCAGCGGCAAGCGGCCGATATCGGCCGGTGAGGCGATGGCGCGGCCGGCGAGAAATTCCGGCGACACGACCGGCGCCACCGTTTCGCGCACGAGCAGCGTCGAGTCGGCCTCCGGCCAGTCAGGCAGGCCATAGTGGATGGCGGCATCCAGCCGCTCGCGGGCAAAGTCGAAGCGGCCGACGCGGGTGACGAAGTTGATTGTGATATCAGGATTGTTTTCGACGAAATCGGGGATCATCGGCATCAGCCAGCGCGTGCCGAAGGTCGGCAAGATGGCGAGGTTCAGGATGCCGCTATGCCGATTGCTCATCAATCCAAGGGCCGCGTCACGCAACTGGCCAAGCGCTGAACGCACCGCGTCGGCATAGATTTCGCCTGCTGTCGACAGCCTGACATTGCGGCTGTCACGTTCGAACAGCCGGCGACCGAACTGATCCTCCAGCAATCTGATCTGTCGGCTGACCGCGCCCTGGGTCAAATCCAGTTCCTGGGCGGCGGCGGTGAAACTGCCGAGGCGGGCCACCGCCTCGAAGGCGGCAAGGGCGCTGATGTTGGGCAAAAGGCGGCGCTGGACACTCATGATCCATTCCTAACGCTCATTGATCGGTGAAGCAATTTCGTTTGATTTTTTCAAGCCGCAGGTCGATAAGCCGGGCCAAGATTTTGCTTCATGCATGTCGTCATCCCAAACCGCTGAATACTTTGGGCGACCTGCATCAATTGGGAGAGAGCCATGGCCGCCGACAAGAATACCTTCGTCTGGGAAGACCCGTTCCTGATCGAGGACCAGCTTTCGGAAGACGAGCGCATGGTGCGCGATGGTGCCGCGGCCTTCGCCGCCGACAAGCTCGCGCCTCGCATCGAGGACGCCTATCTCAACGAGACCTTCGACACGGCGATCTTTCGCGAGATGGGCGAGGCCGGTCTGCTCGGCATCAACATTCCCGAGGAATTCGGCGGGCTCGGCGCCAACTATGTGACCTACGGGCTGGTCGCGCGCGAAGTGGAGCGCGTCGATTCCGGCTATCGCTCGATGATGAGCGTGCAGTCGTCGCTGGTGATGTATCCGATCTACGCCTATGGCTCCGATGAACAGCGCAAGAAGTATCTGCCCAAGCTTGCCAGCGGCGAGTGGATCGGCTGCTTCGGCCTGACCGAGCCGGATGCCGGCTCCGACCCGGGCGGCATGAAGACGCGCGCCGAGAAGACCGCCAACGGCTACAAGCTCTCCGGCTCCAAGATGTGGATTTCCAACGCGCCGGTCGCCGACGTGTTCGTCGTCTGGGCGAAATTGAAGGGCGAGAACGGCAAGGACGAGATCCGCGGCTTCGTGCTGGAAAAGGGCATGAAGGGGCTTTCGGCACCCAAGATCGGCGGCAAGCTGTCGTTGCGGGCTTCGATCACCGGTGAAGTGGTGATGGAAGGCGTCGAAGTCGGCGAGGACGCGCTGCTGCCCAAAGCCAAGGGCCTTGGCGGCCCGTTCGGCTGCCTCAACCGGGCTCGTTTCGGCATTTCCTGGGGCTCGATGGGTGCCGCGGAAGATTGCTGGCACCGCGCCCGCCAGTACGGCCTCGACCGCAAGCAGTTCGGCAAGCCGCTGGCCGGCACGCAGCTGTACCAGAAGAAGCTCGCCGACATGCAGACCGAGATCGCGTTGGGGCTGCAGGCATCGTTGCGCGTCGGACGGCTGTTGGACGAAGGCAAGATGGCGCCTGAGATGATCTCGATCGTCAAGCGCAACAATTGCGGCAAGGCGCTCGACATCGCCCGCCAGGCCCGCGACATGCATGGCGGCAACGGCATCCAGATCGGCTACCACGTCATGCGCCACGCGCAGAACCTGGAGACGGTCAACACCTATGAGGGCACGCATGACGTGCACGCGCTGATCCTGGGCAGGGCGCAGACGGGGATACAGGCGTTCTTTTGAGTATGGGCAGATGGCCTCTCCGCTTCTGAGTATGGGCAGATGGCCTCTCCGCTTCGTCATCGCTGACGCTGGGCGCAGGCCGGCAGCGGCCACCTACCAAGCGAAATTGGGCGTTTGGTAGCCGCTTAAATTAGGTGCACCGCAACATCTCTGCTTGGAGAACGGCTGCTAGTTGTGTCAGGGTTCAGCGAATTCGTTTGAAACGCTGGATTCCGGGGCCCCATGGCAATTCTGGCAGCCGTCTATCACCTGACCCACTACAAATATGACCGGCCGGTGGTTCTCGGCCCTCAGATCATCAGGTTGCAGCCGGCGCCGCATTCGCGCACCAAGGTGCTCAGCCATTCACTCAAGGTCGAGCCGGCGAACCACTTCGTCAATTTGCAGCAGGACCCCTACGGCAATTTCCTCGCCCGGTTCGTCTTTCCGGAGCCGGTGACGGAACTGAAGATCGAGGTCGATCTCGTCGCCGACATGACGGTCTACAATCCGTTCGATTTCTTCGTCGAGCCGTCGGCCGAGGCGTTTCCGTTCGAGTATCCGGAAGAGATCCGCGACGATCTCGCCATCTACCGGACGCCGGAGCCGGCCGGTCCGCTGCTTTCGGCCTTGCTCGGGACCATCGACCGCAGCGCAAAGAATACCGTCAATTTCCTCGTCGATCTCAATGCGCGCCTGCAGCGCGAGATCGCCTATATCGTGCGCATGGAGACCGGCGTGTTCTCGCCGGAAGAGACGCTGGCTGCGAAAAAGGGCTCGTGCCGGGATTCGAGCTGGCTGCTGGTGCAGATCCTGCGCAATCTCGGCATCGCCGCACGCTTCGTCTCAGGCTATCTGATCCAGCTCAAGCCGGATCTCGCAGCGCTCGACGGACCGCCCGGAACGGCGGTCGACTTCACTGATTTGCACGCCTGGTGCGAGGTCTATCTTCCCGGCGCCGGCTGGATCGGCTTTGATCCGACCTCCGGGTTGCTCACCGGCGAGAGCCATGTGCCGCTGGCCGCGACGCCGCATTTCCGCAATGCCGCTCCGATTTCCGGCATGGCGAGCTTCGCCAATGTCGAGTTCGGCTTCGAGATGCGGGTCGACCGCATCGCCGAGCACCCGCGCATCACCAAGCCGTTCTCGGATGAAAGCTGGCAGGCGCTCGATGCGCTCGGCAATAAGGTCGATGCCGCTCTTCAAGCTGGGGACGTGCGGCTGACCATGGGCGGAGAGCCGACCTTCGTGTCGATCGACGATTTCGAATCCGCCGAGTGGAACACCGCCGCCGTCGGGCCGACGAAACGCGAAAAGGCCGATGCGCTGATCCGGAAACTGCGTGAGCGTTTTGCGCCGGGCGGCTTCCTGCATTACGGCCAGGGCAAATGGTATCCGGGCGAGAGCCTGCCGCGCTGGACATTCTCGCTCTACTGGCGTGCAGACGGAGAGCCGGTGTGGAGCGACCCGTCGCTGATCGCGCGGGAAAAGAGCGCGGCCGATGTCGGGCCGAAACAGGCCGAAAGCCTGCTCACCGCGATTGCCAGCGAGCTTGGCATCGAAAAATCCATGGTCAGCGAAGCCTATGAGGATCCGGCCGAGTGGCTGCTCAAGGAGGGCAAGCTGCCCGACAATGTCGATCCGTCCAACTCCAAGCTGGAGGACCCGGAGGAACGCAGCCGCATGGCGAAAGTGTTCGAGCGCGGGCTGACCAAGCCGTCGGGCTATGTGTTGCCTGTGCAGCGCTGGAACAGCCAGGCATCGGGGCCACGCTGGCGTTCGGAAAAATGGAAGACGCGGCGCGGGAGGCTGTTCCTGGTGCCGGGGGATTCACCGGTCGGCTACCGCTTGCCGCTGGGCACACTTCCCTATGTGCCGCCGGCGCAGTTCCCCTATATCGTGCCGGTCGATCCGTCGCTGCCGCGCGGCCCGCTGCCGGCGCGCGAGGCGATACTGCCTGTCGCCGCGCCAGCCGAGCTGGAGGGCGCCGACGAAATGGCGCGCCGCCAGCAGGCGGCATCGTTCACCGCGGCCACCGGGCAGCAGGACCGTGTCGAACAGGAAATCACGGAGATTGGTGGCGCGGTGCGCACCGCACTCTCGGTCGAGCCGCGCGAGGGGCGGCTCTGCGTGTTCATGCCGCCGGTCGAAGCTCTGGAAGACTATCTCGAACTGGTGGCCGCCGCCGAGAACGCGGCAAAGGCGATCGGGCTGCCGGTGCATATCGAGGGCTACGGCCCGCCGCACGATCCGCGCCTCAATGTCATTCGCGTCGCGCCCGATCCCGGTGTCATCGAGGTCAACATCCATCCCGCTGCCAACTGGCAGGATTGCGTGGCGACGACGACGGCGATCTACGAGGAGGCGCGGCAGACGCGGCTTGGCGCCGACAAATTCATGATCGACGGCCGCCACACCGGCACCGGTGGCGGCAATCATGTCGTCGTCGGCGGCGCGACGCCCAATGACAGCCCGTTCCTGCGCAGGCCCGATCTGTTGAAGAGCCTGATGCTGCAATGGCAGCGGCATCCCTCGCTGTCCTATTTGTTCTCTGGCCTGTTTATCGGCCCGACCAGCCAGGCGCCGCGCTTCGACGAAGCGCGTCACGACTCGCTCTATGAACTCGAAATCGCGATGGCGCAGGTGCCGCATCCGGACCAGGGGGCGGCACCCTTGCCGTGGCTGGTAGACCGGCTGTTCCGCAACCTGTTGACCGACGTCACCGGGAATACGCACCGCTCGGAAATCTGCATCGACAAATTGTTTTCGCCGGATGGTCCGACCGGCCGGCTGGGCCTGGTCGAATTCCGCGGCTTCGAGATGCCGCCCAATGCGCGCATGTCGCTGGCGCAGCAATTGCTGGTGCGCGCCATCATTGCGCGCACCTGGAAGAGCCCGCTCGACGGCCGCTTCGTGCGCTGGGGCACCTCGCTGCATGACCGCTTCATGCTGCCGCATCATGTCTGGGCCGATTTTCTCGACGTGCTCGACGACCTCAAGCTCAACGGCTTCGAGTTTCGTCCCGAGTGGTTCGACGCCCAGCTCGAATTTCGCTTCCCCTTCTGCGGCGAGGTCCAACATGCCGGCATCAAGCTCGAGCTGCGGCAGGCGCTGGAGCCTTGGCACGTGATGGGCGAGCAAGGCGCGATCGGCGGTACCGTGCGCTTCGTCGATTCCTCGGTCGAAAGGCTGCAAGTCAAGACCGCGGGCCTCAACCCGGAGCGCCATGCGATCGTCTGCAACGGCCGCATCGTGCCGATGAAGGTGACCGACAACCGCGAGGTTGCGGTGGCCGGTGTTCGTTTCAAGGCCTGGCAGCCGGCTTCGGGCCTGCATCCGGCGCTGCCGGTCAACACGCCGCTGGTCTTCGACATCTATGACCGCTGGTCGGGCCGAGCGGTCGGCGGTTGCGTCTACCATGTCGCGCATCCGGGCGGGCGCAATTACGATACCTTTCCGGTCAACGGCAACGAGGCCGAAGCACGGCGGCTCGCCCGCTTCGAACCGCGCGGCCATACGCCGTCCAGCTATGTGCTGCGCGAGGAACAACCGGCGGAAGATTTCCCGATGACCCTTGACCTTCGGCGTCCACCAAGACTGTGATCGGGCATGGCAAAGGGGAATCACAAGAGGGTACGCGGCAAGCCGCAGCACCACAGCCTGCTGGAGCACTACCAGCCGATCGACGGCGTTGTCGACGAGATGGTCGACGCCTCGGGCAATCCCCGTCCGGTCTGGAAGCATTTTGTCGAAGCGCTTGATGGACTGGGTGCCGAAAAACTCGGCCAGCGTTTTGCCCGCGCCGACCAGTATCTGCGCGATGCCGGTGTCTACTACCGCGTCTACGACAAGGCCGGCGCCAATGAGCGCGAATGGCCGCTGGCGCATGTTCCGGTTCTGATCGAAGAGAGCGAGTGGGCCGCCATCAGCGCCGGCCTCGTGCAACGGGCCGAACTGTTTGAAGAGACGATTGCCGATATTTACGGGCCGAACCGGCTGGTCGAACAAGGCATCCTGCCGGCGGGGCTGATCGCCGCCAGCCCTGAATATTTGCGGCCCGTCGTCGGCACCCGGCCGGCCGGCGGCCATTTCCTGCATTTCTGCGCCTTCGAGCTCGGCCGTGGGCCCGATGGCCAGTGGTGGGTGCTTGGCGACCGCACCCAGGCACCGTCCGGCGCCGGTTTTGCACTGGAGAACCGCGTCGCCACCACGCGCGCGCTGTCCGATATCTATGGCGAGATGCATGTGCACCGCCTCGCCGGCTTCTTCCGCCGCTTTCGCGATGCGCTGATCGGCATGGCCAAGGAAACCGAGGGCCGCGTCGCCATCCTGACGCCGGGGCCGCTCAACGAAACCTATTACGAACACGCCTATATCGCCCGCTATCTCGGCATCATGCTGCTCGAGGGCGAAGACCTGACCGTTTCCGGTGGCAGGCTGATGGTGCGCACAGTTTCCGGCCTGATGCCGATCAGCGTTTTGTGGCGGCGGCTCGACGCTGCCTTCGCCGACCCACTCGAACTGCGCCCGGATTCGCAGATCGGCACGCCGGGCCTGGTCGAGGCGATCCGCCACGGTGCGGTCGCGACCGTCAATGCGCTCGGCTCGGGCCTTATGGAGACGCGTGCGCTGCTCGCCTTCCTGCCCAAGATTTCACGCGCCTTGCGGGGCGAGGAATTGCTGCTGCCGAGCGTCGCGACGTGGTGGTGCGGCCAGGCGGCCGAACGCGCGCATGTGCTGGCCAATATCGACCGCATGGTGATCGGTCTGGCGCTGTCGACGAGACTTGCGTTCGAGGATGACGATTCGACGAAGCTCGGCTCGGCGCTGTCCGCCGGGGAACGGGCAGAGCTGGTGGCGCGCATCGAACGCGAGGGCGGCGCCTTCGTCGGCCAGGAAGCGGTTACGCTTTCGACGACACCGGTCTTTGTCGGCGGCTGGCTGGAGCCGCGGCCGGCGAGCCTGCGTGTCTATCTGGCGCGAACGCCCGAGGGCTGGACGGTGATGCCGGGCGGTTTTGCCCGCGTCGGCCTGTCGCTCGATCCGACGGCGATCGCCATGCAGCGCGGCGGGCAGGCGGCTGACGTTTGGGTGGTCAGCGACCGGCCGGTGGAGCGCGAGACGCTGCTGCCGCAAGAGGGCGACAGCTTCACCCGCACCAGGCCGGGCAGCCTGCCCAGTCGCGCGGCGGAGAACCTGACCTGGCTCGGCCGCTACATCGAACGCTCGGAAGACACGGTGCGCATCCTGCGCGCCTATCATGTACGGCTGGCCGAGACCTCCGATCCGGACATGCCGCTGCTCGCCGACATCAGGGATTATCTCGAACCTTTCGGCATCGACGTCGAGACCGCGATCCCGTCGGGGCTGATTGGTACGCTCGACAGCGCCGTCTACAGCGCCGGACAGATTCGCGACCGTTTTTCGCCGGATGGCTGGCTGGCGCTCAAGGACCTGTCGAAGACGATCCACCAGTTCGCGACGACGGTGGCGCCGGGCGATGACGCGACACGGGCAATGACGGTTATCCTGCGCAAGCTCGCCGGCTTCTCCGGCCTGCTGCACGAGAATATGTATCGCTTCGCCGGCTGGCGTTTCCTCGAGGTCGGCCGGCGGCTGGAGCGCGGCATCCAGATCGCCCGCACGCTGTCGCGGCTGACCAGCGCCAAGGCGCCCGACGGGGCGCTCGACATGATGCTGGAGATCGGCGACAGCGTGATGACCCACCGCCGGCAATATCCGGTGCAGGCCGGCCGGCGCACGGTGATCGACCTCCTGGCGCTCGATCCGCTCAATCCGCGCTCCATCCTATTCCAGCTCGAACGGCTGAAGGCCGAGATCAACCTGTTGCCGTCGCTCGGCGGCGAGGGGCACATGTCACCGGCGGCGAAAGAGATCCTGCAGCTCAACACCGCCATCGCCATCAAGGAGCCTTCGGACATGACGGCGGAGGCACTGGACGATCTCGCCTACGAAATCGGCGGCCTCTACAACAGCCTCGCCAAAGCCTATTTCGGCTAAGCAGGTTCCGCAAAAGTATCGCACGGTTTTGCGACAGGAACCTGCGCCAAAACAAGAAAAGTAGCGCATGCTTTACGACATCCGGCTTCATCTCCATTACGACTATGCCGCGGCGGCCGGCGGCGGCCGCCATCAGATCCGCGTGCTGCCATCGACGATCTCCGGCGTGCAGCGCGTCATCGCGGCGTCATTGTCCTTTGCGCCGGCGCCCAACGAGCGTTCGGACTTTTCCGACTTCTTCGGCAACAACGTCACTTCGATCGCTTTTCGCGACGCGCATGACGCGCTCGACATCAGGATGAGCGCACGCGTGTCGGTGTCGCGGCCCGAGCCCGGGCTCGACGTGTCGCCCGATATCGGCAGGCTCAGGCAGGAACTCGCCGCTGTGCGGTCGCTGGCGCCTGATACACCGCACCATTTCCTGACGGGCAGCACCCATGCCGGCATCGACGGTGCGATCACCTTCTATGCGCAGGACAGCGTCGGCGGCTCGGCTGCCGGCACGGCGATGGACCTGTGCAATCGCATCCATCACGATTTCACCTATGACGGCGAGGCGACCACGGTGCGAACCCGAGCCAGCGATGCCTTCAGGCTGAAGCGCGGCGTCTGCCAGGATTTTTCGCATATCATGATCGCCGGCCTGCGCGGGCTCGGCATTCCGGCCGGCTATGTCAGCGGCTTCCTGCGCACCATCCCGCCGAAGGGCAAGCCTCGGCTGGAAGGCGCTGACGCCATGCATGCCTGGGTCAAGGTGTGGTGCGGGCGCGACGCCGGCTGGCAGGAATTCGATCCGACCAACGGCATGCGGGCGAGCAACGACCACATCACCGTCGGCCATGGCCGCGACTATTCGGACGTGGCGCCGATCGTCGGCGTGCTCAAGACCACGGGGGGGCAGGTCGGCGAGCAGGCTGTCGACGTCATTCCGGTGGTGCTCGAAAAGGCGTGAAGGCAGGCTCGGCGCTATCGGCAGCGCGGCTTTTCGGACAGCGTGTGGAACCAGCAACCGGCCCGTAGCTTATCTACGGATATTTGCGTGGAGCAGACATGCTGCAAAGATCCAGGTTGCCGTACAATCGGTCTGACGACGATGCTAAAAATGATACCTCGAAGAACGGTGCGCAGGCTTCGGCGGACCACGCCGCGCTGACCTATGTCAGCGACGCCGAGCCGGGTATCCGCCGGCTGAGAACTGGCAAAGGATTTTCCTACAGGAGACCGGACGGGCGGACGGTTTCGGATGCCACCAGGGCGCGTATCGAGGCGATCGTCATTCCACCGGCCTGGACGGATGTCTGGATTTCGCCTGACGCCGATGGCCACATCCAGGCAACCGGCAGGGACCAGCGCGGCCGCAAGCAGTATCGCTATCATCCGCAGTGGGCCGAAGAACGCGACGGCGCCAAATATTCGAGCCTTGTCGCCTTCGCCGAAAGCCTGCCGGACCTGCGGCGCCGCGTCGATGGCGATCTGCGCCGTCACGGCCTGCCGCTCGAGCGTGTCATCGCCGCCGTCGTCTGGCTGCTCGACAACACGATGATCCGCGTCGGCAATGCCGCCTATGCCCGCGACAACAAGAGTTTCGGGCTGACCACTTTGCGCGATCGCCATGTCGATATTTCGGGCTCGAGCCTGCGTTTTGCCTTCAAGGGCAAGTCCGGCAAGGAATGGAAGCTGAAGCTGGTCGACCGCCGCATCGCCGGGATCGTGCGGGGTGCGCAGGACCTGCCGGGCCAGAAGCTGTTCCAGTATCTCGACGAGGACGGCAACAGGCGGCCGGTGACGTCCGACGACGTCAACCGCTATATCAGGGAGGCCGTCGGCGATGCCTTCAGTTCGAAGCATTTCCGCACATGGGGCGGCACCATCCACGCCGCATCGCTGTTTGCGCAAACGGTCTTGCCGGAAAGCCAGGCGCAACAAAAGCGGGTGATGAACGGCGTCATCGACAAGGTCGCCGAGCGGCTGGGCAACACGCGTGCCGTCTGCCGCAAATGCTACATCCATCCGCGGGTCTTCGAAGCCTGGTCGCAAGGCCGGTTGCGCGGCGAAATGACGCGAGCCAACAAGCGCAAACGCCGGGTAGACGGTCTCGATGACGAGGAAGCCCTCGTGCTCAGATGGCTGAAGGCATGTGAAAGCTGACTGGCGCATTGGACGGTTATCAAATCCGCGGCAGCCCGATTTTTTTATCGACGTCGTGTCGGGATCGGTCCTACTGTTTCGTCCTTTGACAGACAAAAGGACCAACCATGCTCTACGCAATCCTCTGCTATGCTTCCGAAGACGTCGTCAGCTCGTGGAGCAAGGCGCAGGACGACGAGGTCATGGCCAAGCTCCTCGACGTCCAGGACAAGTATGCCAAGGCCGGCCGGCTTGGTCCGGTGGCGCGGCTGTTGCCGACCACGGCGGCAACGACGCTGAGAAAGGTCAAGGGCGAAGCGGTCGTCATCGACGGTCCGTTTGCCGAGACCAAGGAACAGTTCCTCGGCTTCTACACGCTCGAATGCGCCGATCTCGACGAGGCCGTGGAATTCGCCCGTGAACTCTCCGAGGTCAATCCGAGCGGCGGTTCCTACGAGATCCGGCCGGTCTCCGTCTTTCATCCCCGCAAGATTTCCGCATGACCGAACTCGCCTGGATCAGCTCGACCATCAGCGCCGCCCGACCGCAGGCGATGGGCGCGCTGCTGCGTTACTTCCGCGATCTCGATACGGCGGAGGAAGCTTTCCAGGACGCGTGCCTCAGGGCCTTGAAGAACTGGCCGCAGAATGGGCCGCCGCGTGACCCGGCGGCCTGGCTGATCTTTGTCGGCCGCAACAGCGGCATCGATGCGGTGCGCAAGCGCGCCAAGCAGGCGCCGATGCCGGAGGAAGACCAGATATCCGACCTGGAAGATGCCGAGAACGATATCGCCGAGCGGCTGGACGGAGCGCATTACCGCGATGACATCCTGCGGCTGCTGTTCATCTGCTGTCATCCCGATCTGCCGCCGACGCAGCAGATCGCCGTGGCGCTGCGCATCGTCTCGGGCCTCACCGTCAAGCAGATCGCGCGCGCCTTCCTGGTCGGCGAAAGCGCC
Source organism: Mesorhizobium sp. AR07 (assembly GCF_024746815.1). Taxonomy (GTDB): domain Bacteria; phylum Pseudomonadota; class Alphaproteobacteria; order Rhizobiales; family Rhizobiaceae; genus Mesorhizobium. The sequence goes on along the minus strand of NZ_CP080525.1, from coordinate 2,899,680 downwards.
ATGGAGCAGCGCATCACCCGCGCCAAGGCGCGCATTGCCGAAGCCGGCGTGCCGTTCGAGACGCCGGGCGCGGTCGAGCGGTCGGAACGGCTCGCCGCCGTGGCGGCCATGGTCTATCTGATCTTCAACGAGGGCTATTCGACCAACAGCGGCGAGGCGCCGGCCCGTGCGCCGCTCTGCGAGGAGGCGATCCGGCTGGCGCGACTGTTGCTCAGATTGTTTCAGACCGAGCCTGAGATCATGGGGCTGACGGCGCTGTTGCTGCTGCAGCATGCGCGCGCGCCAGCCCGTTTCGACGAGAATGGCGAGATCGTGCTGCTCGAGGACCAGGATCGCGGCGCGTGGAGCCGCAAGATGATCGACGAGGGGCTGGCGCTGGTCGACAAGGCGCTGCGCCATCGCAAGCCCGGCCCCTATCAGGTGCAAGCCGCGATTGCCGCGCTGCATGCGCGGGCCGAGAAGGCCGAGGACACCGACTGGGTGGAGATCGACCTGCTCTACGGCCTGCTCGAACAGATGCAGCCGTCGCCGGTGGTCACGCTCAACCGCGCGGTCGCGGTCGCCAAGGTGCGTGGGCCGGCAGAGGCACTTGCCATGATCGAGCCGCTCGAACAGAGGCTTTCCAGCTATTTCCACTTCTTCGGCCTCAAGGGTGGTCTTTTGATGCAGCTTGACCGGGGCGAGGAGGCGCGTGTCGCCTTCGACCGCGCCATCGCGCTTGCCAACACGGCCGCGGAAGCCGCCCATATCCGCATGCATATCGACCGGCTGATGAAGGATGGCGCCGTGCGCAGTCCTGCGCAGAAGGCCCACTAAGCCTCATTTGCTCGTCTGGCTCAATCGTGTCGTCCGGGCTTGGACCATGCCGGGGTGGCGATTTTCCCCTGAAACGGGTAATGCCACGCCATGACTGTGCCTGAAAGTGCCGCCGGCACGCGGGCGACATGGCGCGAAGCTCTCACCGACGCCATATGAGCGATCGGATCTGAAAGGGACAAAAATGACGATAGCGAAGGAAACGACGGAGCTTCTGGCGAAACTGGGCGTTGCCAAGGACGCGCTCGTCGGCGGCGACCTGATCGTGCGCAGCCCGGTGACGGGCGAGCAGATCGCGGCGCTGAAGACAATCTCGCCGGCTGAAGCGGCCAAGACCATCGATGCCGCGCACAAGGCGTTCCAGGCGTGGCGGATGGTGCCCGGCCCGAGGCGTGGCGAACTGGTGCGGCTGCTCGGCGAGGAGCTGCGCACGCACAAGGCCGAGCTCGGCCGGCTGGTCTCGATCGAAGTCGGCAAGATCCCGTCCGAGGGGCTTGGCGAAGTGCAGGAAATGATCGACATCTGCGATTTCGCCGTCGGCCTCTCCCGGCAATTGTACGGCCTGACCATCGCCACCGAACGCCCCGGCCATCGCATGATGGAAACCTGGCATCCGCTCGGCGTCGTCGGCGTCATTTCAGCCTTCAATTTCCCGGTCGCGGTATGGTCGTGGAACGCAGCCCTGGCGCTGGTCTGCGGCGACGCCGTGGTGTGGAAACCGTCGGAGAAGACGCCGCTGACGGCGCTCGCCTGCGAGGCGATCTTTGCACGCGCGGTGAAGCGTTTTGGCACTGATGCGCCGCAGGGCCTTGCACCGGTGCTGATCGGCGACCGCGCCGTCGGTGAGATCCTGGTCGATCACCCCAAGGTGCCGCTGGTTTCGGCTACCGGCTCGACCCGCATGGGCCGCGACGTCGGCCCGCGCCTGGCCAAGCGCTTTGCCCGTGCGGTGCTGGAGCTTGGCGGCAACAATGCCGGCATCGTCTGCCCGACCGCCGATCTCGACATGGCGCTGCGCGCCATCGCCTTCGGCGCCATGGGCACGGCAGGCCAGCGCTGCACGACGCTGCGGCGCCTGTTTGTCCATGACAGCGTCTATGACGCCCTGGTTCCACGTCTCAAGAAGGCTTACGAAAGTGTGTCGGTCGGCAATCCGCTGGAGACCTCTTCGCTGGTCGGGCCGCTGATCGACAAGGCTGCCTTCGACGCCATGCAGAAGGCGCTGAAGGAGGCGGGTTCGCATGGTGGCAAGGTGACCGGCGGCACGCGGGTCGAGAACGGTCACCCGGATGCCTATTATGTGCACCCGGCGCTGGTCGAAATGCCGAAGCAGGTGTCGCCGGTGACGGAAGAGACCTTCGCGCCGATCCTCTATGTGATGAAATATTCCGATTTCGACGCCGTGCTCGACGAGCACAATGCGGTTGGCGCCGGCCTGTCGTCGTCGATCTTCACCCGCGACCTGCAGGAATCCGAGCGTTTCCTTGGTGTCGACGGTTCGGATTGCGGCATCGCCAACGTCAACATCGGCACCTCGGGGGCCGAGATCGGCGGCGCGTTCGGCGGTGAAAAGGAGACCGGCGGCGGCCGCGAGAGCGGCTCCGATGCGTGGAAGGCCTATATGCGCCGCGCCACCAACACGGTGAACTATTCCAAGGCGCTGCCGCTCGCCCAGGGCGTTTCGTTCGACATCGACTGAGGGCGCCCGCCGGCTTTGCGCATCCCCCGCACGGGGGATGCGGCACCGATCAGTTGCCTGCCGGCTCGCCAAAAGCCTCGACGAAGGCGGCGTCCATTATGGCCAGCTTGACCGCCTGGGCGGTCATGTATTCCTGATAGAAATCGCGCGACACCCACATCACCGAATTGCCGCGCTGGCCGAGCCAGCCGACACTGCCGAGGTCTTCGGCATCGCGCAGCTTGCGCGCCAGATGGGTTCGCGACAGCTTGAGCCATTTGGCGAAATCGCCGATCGAAACGATGCCGGTCGGGATTTGAGCGCGTCCGGCATCGTCGGGATCGACGCCCGAGATCAGCCAGTCCATGACGACGCCGCCATTGTTGAGCCAGGTGAACAGGGAAAAGGTCTGCTTGGGCTCACGCACGGGATTGGACGAAAGCAAGCCATCGGCCACCAATGGCTGCACCCTGGCGAGCCCATCCGGCTGTGCCAGGAACATAGCCAGGCGGTTGGCGCCGTCGAGACTGTCCAGCGTGTGCAGATGAGCCATCATCCAGAGGGTAACCGGCTCCAGTGAGGGTAGCGCCGGCTGCAGAGGGCGGATGCGGCCGTCTTGTGACGTGGGCACATACTCGATGAAACCGTAGTGCAGCATTTCCTTGACGAAGGCGTCGGCGGTGTTGCGGCTGGCCACGGAATTCTGGCGGATCACGTCGATGAAACGCGCCGCCGTCAATTCCTTGCGATAGTCGTCGGGCTCCCGCCTGAAATGCAAGGCGAGACCGATATGGGCCATCAGCCAGCGTTGCTGAGTGGCGAACACCGAGGCGAGCCGCGGGTTCATCTCATAGGTCTGGTTCATCGCCTGTGCCTGGACGCGAATACAGCGATGCAATGCCGGATGACCGGCAATTTCTTCCAACGTGAGCGCCATTCTCCCCCTACCGCGCCGAGCCCTAAACAAAGACGCAAATCACATTTTCAGCCTTCGCGGTCCGTGTCCAGACGCGGTCAGTTGATAACAGGTTGCGATCGTTCGGGGCACATTCACAACCCAGGCAAATAAAGGTTCTCAGCGATGCTCCGGCGCCGGAAAACAGGCGTCGAAAGCGGCATCGACAATGGCCAGTTTGGCGGCTTGGACGGTCATGTATTCCTGGTAGAAGGTGTCCGACACCCACATCACCGAATGGCCGCGCTGACCGAGCCAGCCGATGCTGCCGAGGTTCTCGGCCGCACGCAGCTTGCGGGCAAGATGTGTCCGCGACAGCTTGAGCCATCTGGCGAAGTCTCCGATCGAAACCACGCTGGTTGGAATGCGGTCCAGGCCGGCATGATCGGGATCGATGCCCGACATCAGCCAATCCATGACGATGCCGCCATTGTTGAGCCAGATGAACAGGGAAAAGGTCTGGTTGGGTTCGCGTACCGGCTTGGAGGAAAGCAGGCCATCCGCCACCAGAGGCTGCAGCCTGGCGAGCATGTCGGGCCGCTCCAGGAACCTGGCCAGCCGGTCGGCGCCATCGAGATGATCCAGCGTCCGCAGATGGGCGAGGACCCAGCCGGTAAAAGTTTGTATGGTGGCCGCGGTCGGCTGCAAGGGATGCGTACGGCCGTCGCCGCCCGACACATACTCGGCGATGTCGTAGTGCAGCATTTCCTTGATGAAAGCGTCCGCTGTGTTGCGGCTGGCCACCGCGTGCCGATGCACGACCTCGGTGAACCGCGATACCGTCAGTTCCTTGCTGCGGTCGTGCGGATCGCGCCTGAAATGCATGGCAAGGCCGACATGTCCCATCAGCCAACGCTGCTGCGTGGCGAAAATGGAAGCCAGCCGTGGGCTCTCTTCATAGATGCGGATCAGCGCCAGCGACTGGGCCTGAACATAGCGATGCAGGGCCGGATGGCCGGCAATGTCTTCCAAATTCAGCGCCATCTTCCTCGCGTCCGAACGACCTCCGTAGCCCAGATGATACGCGCCACATTTTCAGCCTTCGCCGCTTGTGTCCAGACGTTCCATCCCGCTCCACAGGGTCGCCCAAACCGCGGCAGAGTCGGGTAGCTTGCTGCTAACTATTTGGGTAGTGGGTCAGTTTGAAACTGACCCACTACCACTATTTGCCATTGCTTGGGCGTCCGGTGAACGGCATAAAGCTGAAGATTTCGGTGATCACGCAGAGCGCGCAAGCGAGGCTCGAATCGGAAAAGCCGGCGCCCCGGACAATCGCCGGGGGCGCCGTACGATCGCTATCGGTCTGCGTCAGCCGTTTGGATAATATCCGCCATCGGAACCATCACCCATATAGATGCCGCCGCCTGCATCATTCAGCAGTTGTTGATCCAGATCTTCAACCTGGCTGAGCAAATCCCGGTACGCGCCATTGCCCGTTGCCGAGCGATGGATGGCGTCGGCCCTCATCATCAGATCGTGCTCCTGCGCCGGGGTGATCGCCTTTGCATCCCTTGCCTCGACAATCCCCTGCTTGACGCCCTGCAACTGGTCCAGGACGGCTCTGGCCTCGACAGACATGGCCTGCGGCTCGACCCTGTGGCGGTGGACCGCGTATGCACTCGATAACGGCACCGCCGCCAGAAGCGATGCGATTGCTATGATCCTTGGTGTGAAATTGCGCATGATTGCGCCTCCCTTGAACGGGAAAAGCGGTATGGATATCGCTTTCCGAAACGCGGGCAATCCGCTCCGTCGCGTCGCGATGATCCTGTCATCGCCGGCGGTTCGTGGCCCGCGATATTCATATAGGCCTGCTCCAGGTCACGGCATGGCAAGGAACGGAAAAGTTACAGGCTGTTGATCGCGGAAGGAGGAGCTTCGGACTTAGCGCATCGGCCGGCCGCCGCAACCATCTCACTCTCCCGGTTGTGCACTTGGCTGCCAAGGGTGCCATGTCCGCGACCGCAGCCGCCGGCACCAGCGGCCAAAACGGTCGACGTAGATGTAGATGACCGGCGTCGTGTAGAGGGTCAGGATCTGGCTCAGGATCAGGCCGCCGACGATGGCGATGCCGAGCGGCTGGCGCAGCTCGCTGCCTTCGCCAAGGCCGATGGCCAGGGGCACCGCGCCGAACAGCGCCGCCATGGTCGTCATCATGATCGGGCGAAAGCGCAGCAGGCACGCCTGGTAGATGGCGTCATGCGCCGACTTGTTCTCGTTGCGCTCGGCGGCCAGCGCGAAGTCGATCATCATGATCGCGTTCTTCTTGACGATGCCGATCAGGAGGATGACGCCGATGAGCGCCATGATGCTGAATTCGATGTCGAAGGCTGACAGGGCCAGCAGCGCGCCGACGCCGGCCGAGGGCAGTGTGGAGAGAATGGTCAGCGGGTGGGCGTAGCTCTCGTAGAGGATGCCAAGCACGACATAGACGGCGATCAGCGCGGCAAGAATGAGCAGCGGCTGATCGGAAAGCGAATCCTGGAACACCCGGGCGGTGCCCTGGAAACTGCCACGGATGGTGGCCGGCATGCCGATACGGTCCGCCGCCGCGTTGATGGCCGCAACCCCGTCGCTGAGTGCCACGCCCGGCGCGAGATTGAACGACAGCGTGGTTGCGACGAACAGGCCCTGGTGGTTGACCGAAAGCGGCGTGCTGCCGGGACCATAGCTGGCGACCGCCGACAACGGCACCATCGTCTCGGTTCTCGTGCTGACGGCCGATCCGGTCGAAGCGGCGGTCTTGCCGGTGCTGGTGATGGAATTGGTTGCCTGGTTGCGCGCGGCATCCGCCGCCGTTGATGCCGCACTGCTGGACTGCCCCGGCGTGACGAATGTGCCGGCAACCGCATTGCTCGCCTGCGAACCGTGCACCGATCCGCCCGACGTGCTGACATAGACCTGGCTCAGGGCCTCGGGATTCTGCCAGTATTGCGGCGCCACCTCCATGATGACGTGGTACTGGTTGCGCGCCACATAGATGGTGGAAACCTGGCGCTGGCCGAAGGCGTCGTAGAGCGTGTTGTCGATCTGGCCGACGGTGATGCCGAGGCGCGTCGCGGTATCGCGATCGATTGTAACATCCGCCTCCAGGCCTTTGTTCTGCTGGTCGCTGTTGACGTCGGTCAGCTTCGGCTCGGTCTGCAGTGCCGCCGCGAGCTTTGGCGCCCATTGCGCGAGCTCGTCGAAACTGTCGCCCTGCAATGTGTACTGGTACTGGGCGTTCGACTGACGCCCGCCGACGCGAATGTCCTGCACCGCCTGCAGGAAGAGCGTGGCGCCCGGCACCACCGCAAGTTCGCGCCGCAGTCGGGCGATCACCTGGTCGGCGGAAACCTTGCGTTCGGCCAGCGGCTTCAGCGACACGAACATCGAACCGGAATTGGTCTGGCCGCCACCGGTGAAGCCGACAGCGGCATCGACGGCAGGGTCCTTGCCGACGATGCCGGCGAACTGGCTGAGCTTCTGCGACATCAGCTGGAAGGAGGTCGCCTGGTCGGCCTGGATCGAGCCGACAAGCCGGCCGGTATCCTGCTGCGGAAAGAAACCCTTGGGGATGGTGACGTAGAGATAGAAATTGAGGCAGAGCGTCGCCGCGAGCACGGCCATGATCAGCAGCGGATGGGCGAGCGCCCAGGAGAGCGACCGGCGGTAGCCGTCCAGCATGGCGTCGAAGACGCGCTCGCTGAAGCGATAGAGCCGGCCGTGCGCGCGGCCTCGCTCGTCGCGCAGCAGGATCGAGCACATCATCGGGGTCGTGGTCAGCGAAATGGCGAGCGAGACGAGGATCGCTGCCGACAGCGTGATGGCGAATTCGCGGAACAGCCGGCCGATAATGCCGCCCATCAGCAGGATGGGGATGAAGACGGCAATCAGCGAAAGGCTCATCGACAGCACGGTGAAGCCGACCTCCTGTGCGCCCTTGATCGCCGCCTGCACGCGGCCCATGCCGGCGGCGGTGTGGCGGGAGATATTCTCGAGCACGACGATGGCGTCATCGACGACGAAGCCGGTGGCGACCGTCAGCGCCATCAGCGACAGATTGTCGATACTGAAGCCGAGCAGGTACATGGCGCCCAGCGTGCCGATCAGCGACACCGGTACCGCGACGATCGGCACCAGTGCCGAGCGCACATCGCGCAGGAAGGCGAAGACAACCAGGATAACCAGGCCGATGGCGATCATCAGTGTCTGTCCGACTTCCCATAGCGAAGCACGGATGGTGGTCGAGCGGTCGACCGCCAGCGACAGATCGATGGCTGGCGAGATCGAGGCGCGCAGCGACGGCATCAGCGTCTTCACGCGGTCGACCGTCGCGATGATGTTGGCGTTGGGCGAGCGGTTGAGGATGATCAGCACGCCCGGCTTGCCATTGGCAAGACCGGCATTGCGGATGTTCTCGACGGAATCGTCGACCTTGCCGACATCGGAAAGCCGCACCGGCGCGCCGTTGCGATAGGCCACCACCAGCGAGCGATAGGCGTCCGCATGGTTGGCCTGGTCATTGGCGTAGATCTGGTAGCGCTGCGGGCCGACGTCGACGGCGCCCTTGGGACTGTGGGCGTTGGCCGAGGCGAGTGCCGCTCGCACATCCTCCAGCCCGATGCCGTAATTGTAGAGCGCCTGCGGATTGAGCTCGACGCGCACCGCCGGCAGCGAACTGCCGCCTACTGACACCTCGCCGACGCCATCGACCTGCGACAGTTTCTGCGCCAGCACGGTGCTGGCGGCGTCGTAGAGCTGTCCCTTCGACAGAGTGTCGGAGGTGAGCGTCAGAATGAGGATCGGGGCGTCGGCCGGATTGACCTTGCGGTAGGTGGGGTTCGAATGCAGGCTGGACGGCAGGTCGGCGCGCGCCGCGTTTATGGCAGCTTGTACATCGCGCGCGGCGCCGTCGATGTCGCGGTCGAGGCCGAACTGCAAAGTGACGCGGGCGCTGCCGACGCTGCTCGACGACGTCATTTCGTTGACATCGGCGATCTCGCCGAGATGCCGTTCGAGCGGGCTGGCAACCGTGTTGGACACCACCTGCGGGCTGGCGCCCGGCAGCGATGCCCGCACCGAGATCACGGGGTAGTCGACCTCAGGCAGCGGCGCCACCGGCAATTGCGGAAACGCCACCAGTCCCGCCGCCAGCAGGCCGAAGGTCAGCAAGGTGGTGGCGACCGGGCGCCGGATGAAGGGGGCAGACAGGTTCATGGCGCGGTGTCCGCGCCATGCGCTGAGGGAAAATCGGTCTGGATGCCTTGCAGCCGGGCGGCAAGGCGATCGAACCAGAGATAGATGACCGGCGTGGTGAACAGCGTCAGCAACTGGCTGACGAGCAGGCCGCCGACGATGGTGACGCCGAGGGGATGGCGCAGTTCCGAACCGACGCCGGTGCCGAGCATCAGCGGCAGCGCGCCCAGCATCGCCGCCAGCGTCGTCATCAGGATCGGGCGGAAGCGCAGCAGGCAGGCCTGGTAGATGGCCTCGCGCGGCGCCTTGCCTTCGTTGCGCTGCGCGTCGAGCGCGAAGTCGATCATCATGATGGCGTTCTTCTTGACCACGCCGATCAAGAGAATGATGCCGATGATCGAGATGATGGTCAGGTCCTCGCCGGCGATCATCAGCGCCAGCAGCGCGCCGATGCCGGCCGAAGGCAGTGTCGACAGGATGGTGATCGGGTGGATGAAGCTCTCATAAAGCACGCCGAGCACGATGTAGACGGTAATCACGGCCGCCAGGATCAGGAACAGCGTGTTGTCGAGCGAAGCCTGGAAGGCGCGCGCCGCGCCCTGGAAACTGGTGATGACGCTGAGCGGCATGCCGATCTCGCTTTGCGCCTGCTGTATCGCGGTGACCGCTTCGCCCAGCGACGCCCCAGGCGCCAGGTTGAACGACACGGTGGTGGCGGGGAATTGCCCCATATGGGTGATCTGCAGGGGTGCCGTGGCGACATGGGTGCTGGCGACGACGGCAAGCGGCACCGGACTGCCGCCGGTCGATGACGGCAGGTAGACGGAGGACAGCGCGCGCAGCGAATCCTGCAAGGAAGGATCCGCTTCGAGGATGACCCGGTACTGGCTGGACGTGGTGAAGATGGTCGAGACGATGCGCTGGCCGAAGGCGTCGTAGAGCGCGTTGTCGATCGTTGCCGGCGTGATGCCGAAGCGCGCCGCCTGGTCGCGGTCGATGTCGACGAAGACGGCGAGGCCGGCATCCGACAGGTCGCTGGCGACGTCGGCGATCTCAGGCAGCGTGTTCAATCTTGCCAGCAGTTTCGGCGTCCATAGCGTCAGCTCGTCCGGATTGGCATCCTGGAGGACGAATTGGTACTGCGTGCGGCTGACCGTGCCGTCTATGGTCAGGTCCTGCACGGGCTGCATGTAGAGGGTGACGCCGGCCATCGAAGCGGTGGCCTGCTTCAGGCGTGCGATAACCTGCGTGATATCGGCGGTGCGCTCTTCATGCGGCTTGAGGTTGATGAGGATGCGGCCGACATTGAGCGTGGTGTTGGTGCCATCGACGCCGATGAAGGACGACAGGCTGTCGACATCGGGGTCTTTCAGGATGACAGCGGCAAGCTGCTGCTGGCTCTCGGCCATCGCGGCATAGGATATCGACTGCGGTGCCTCGGTGATGGCCTGGATGACGCCGGTATCCTGCACGGGAAAGAACCCCTTCGGGATGACCACGTAGAGTGCCACCGTCAGCACCAGCGTGGCCGCCGCCACCAACAGCATCAGCGTCTGCCGGTCGAGCACCCAGGTCAGTGCATGGCCGTAGCCCCGGATCACCCAGTCGAAGAAGTCGCGGCTGGCGCGCTGCAGGGCGTTCTCGCGCACCGCCGACAACGGCTTGAGCAGCTTAGCGCAGGCCATAGGCACCAGCGTCAGCGACACCACGGCGGAAATCAGGATGGTGGTGGCGAGCGTGATGGAGAATTCGCGGAACAGCCTGCCGACGACATCGCCCATGAACAGCAGCGGGATCAGCACCGCGATCAGCGAGACGGTCAGCGAGATGATGGTGAAACCGATCTGCTGCGATCCCTTCAGCGCCGCCTGCAGCGGCGTCGCACCCTCCTCGACGTAGCGCGCGATGTTTTCGATGACGACGATGGCGTCATCGACGACGAAGCCGGTGGCGATGGTCAGCGCCATCAGCGAAAGATTGTCGAGGCTGAAGCCGAACAGATACATCACCCCCAGCGTGCCGACCAGCGACAGGGGAACGGAGAGGCTCGGGATAAGCGTCGCGCGCGCGCTGCGCAGGAAGACGAAAATGACCAGCACGACGAGGATGATGGCGAGTGTCAGTTCGTATTCGACGTCGCGCACGGAAGCGCGGATGGTGGTGGTGCGGTCGGTCAGCACCTTGACGTCGATGGCGCTCGGCAGCGAGGCCTGCAATTGCGGCAGCAGCGCCTTGATCCGATCAACCACCTCGATGACATTGGCGCCGGGCTGGCGCTGGATGTTGATGATGATCGCCGGCGTGCTGTTCATCCAGGCCGCCAGCCTGTTGTTCTCCGTGGCGTCGACCACATCGGCCACATCGCTCAGCCGTACCGGGGCGCCGTCCTTGTAGGCGACGATCAGCGACCGGTATTCGTCGGCGCTCTTCAGCTGGTCGTTGGCGTTGATGGTGTAGGCCCGCGACGGTCCGTCGAAATTGCCCTTCGGCGTGTTGACGTTGGCGCTGCCCAGCGTGGTGCGCAGATCGTCGAGATTGAGGCCATAGGCGGCGAGCTTGCGCGGATCGGCCTGGACCCGCACGGCCGGGCGCTGGCCGCCGCTGAGGCTGACGAGGCCGACGCCCGCCAGCTGCGAGATCTTCTGCGCCAGCCTTGTGTCGGCGAGCTGCTGCACGTCGCGCAGCGGCATCGTGCCCGATGTCAGGCCGAGCGTCAGCACCGGCGCGTCGGCCGGATTGACCTTGGCGTAGATCGGCGGTGCCGGCAGATCGGCCGGCAGCAGATTGCCGGCGGCATTGATGGCCGCCTGCACCTCCTGCTCGGCGACATCGAGCGAGATCGCAAGGCTGAACTGCAGCGTGATGACCGAGGAGCCGGCCGAACTCACCGAGTTCATCTGGTTGAGGTTGGCGATCTGCCCGAGCTGGACTTCCAGCGGTGCGGTGACCGAGGACGTCATGACGTCCGGGCTCGCGCCGGGATAGAAGGTCTGCACCTGGATGGTCGGATAGTCGACCTCCGGCAGCGCCGAGACCGGCAGATAGCGGTAGGCCAGCAGGCCGGACAGCATGATGGCAACCATGAACAGCGATGTCGCCACCGGCCGGAGAATGAAGGCTCGCGACGGGCTCATTGCTGCTGCCCGGACTCCGCATGACGGTGCTTGCGGCCCTGGCCCTTGCGCCTGGACGTATCGTCCGGTTTCGACGCATCCGAGGCGGGCTGATCAGGTGTCTGCGCCTGCGGTTGAGGTGCTGTCCCCGGCGGTGGCGATGGCGATGTCGGGGTCTGTGCCGGCGCTGGCGCCTGTGTCGCGCCATCCTGCCGCAGGTTGATGTGGGCGCCGTCGCGAAGCTTGTCGGCGCCATCGACGACCACGCGGTCGCCGGGGTTGAGGCCCGACAGGATCTCGACGCGCTCGCCATTGGTGACGCCAAGCGTGACCTTGCGCACGGAGACGGTGCTGTCGGGATTGACCAGATAGACGAAGGTGCCGGGCTGGCCGCGCTGTATCGAGGCGATCGGGGCGACCGCCACGTCCTTGTGCTCGTCCACCAGAAGCCCGACGTTGACGAACTGGTTCGGATAGAGACTGCGCGTTTCGTTGGCGAAGCCCGCCCTCAGCTTGATGGTGCCGGTGCTCGGATCGATCTGGCTGTCGAAGGTTTCGAGCCGGCCGTCGGCAAGCTTGTTGTTGCCGGCGCGGTCGAAGGCGGTGGCGGGCAGCGTGGCGCCCTGCTGCAAGCGTTGCGCGATCGCTGGCAATTCGTCCTCGGGCACGCTGAAGAGGACACTGATCGGCTGTACCCTGGTGATGACGACGATGCCGTTGGCATCGCCCGGAGTCACGTAGTTGCCCTCATCCACCTGGCGCAGGCCGGCCCGCCCATCCACCGGAGCCAGGATTCGGCAATTGTCGAGATTGAGAGTGGCGGTCTGGACCATGGCCTGGTCGACCTGGATGGAGCCGGCGTCCTGCGCGACAAGGGCGACCTGCGCATCGAGCGTCTGATGTGTCGCAGCGCCCTGGGTGACCAGCGTCTGATCGCGTGCGAGGTCGAGCTGGGCATCCTTCAGCATCGCCTGGTCGCGCGCCAGCTGGCCCTGGGCCTGGGCCAGCGCTGCCTGGTAGGGGCGGGGATCGATCTCGGCCAGCAGGTCGCCCTTGCCGACGTTCTGACCCTCCTTGAAGTTCACCTGGACGAGCGGGCCGGTGACCTGCGGCTTGACCGTGACGGTGGAGAGTGAGGTGACCGTGCCAAGCGCGTTGACGGTGACGTCTATCGTGCCCTTCTCGATGGCCGCGGCGCCGATCGACATCGGTTGCGCGCCCCTTCTGTTGCCCGGCGCCGCAGCGGTGACCTGCGGGCGCTGGTACAGATACGCGCCGGTGGCGGCGACGACGGCGAGAAAGATCAGCCAGGGGATCCAGCCGCGCGAACGGCGTTGCGCGACAATCGTCTGCAGGGGCATTTCCAATTGCTGGTCCATGGCGGCATCTTTCACCCCCATCAACCAATATGGCCGAAACCGGCCCAAGTCGAATTAACACTTGGACAGGTTCGACCGGCCTTGGCCGCCTGTCATTCGCCCCGGTTTGCCTGTTATCGCGGCCGGGCCGCAGGCATGCGGATTACATGCGCATCAACAGGCCGCCGTCGACGGCGAGTTCGATGCCGGTAATGTAGCTCGCCGCGTCGGAAAGCAGGAAAAGCGCCGCGTTGGCCATGTCCTGCGGCGTGCCGATGCGGCCGAGCGGCGCGTAGCTCGCCACGGCCGAGCGCTTTTCCTCGGTGTCCCAGCGCGCCTGCAGCGGGGTTAGCGCCATGCCGGGACAGATGGCGTTGGAGCGGATGCGCTCGCCGGCAAGCTGCATGGCGAGCGACTTGGAGAGCGCGCAGACGCCAGCCTTCGATGCCTGGTAGGCATCCTGCGGGTTGGCGTCGCCGCGATACCACTGGATGGTCGAGAAATGCACCATGGCGCCGCCACGCCCGCCCGAGCGCATATGCGGCACGACCGAGCGCGCCGTGTGCACGAAGGATTTCAGATTGATCCTGAACACTTCGTCCCAGACGTCGAGGTCCATCTCGAGAGCCGACTTGTCACGGCCGAACCAGAGCACGCCGGCGACATTGGCGAGATAGTCGATGCCGCCGCGTTCGCGGCCGGCAGAGCCAATGACCTGTTCGACAAAGGCGGCGTCGGTGAGATCGCCCTGCGCGAAGGTGAGCCTGTCGTCATAGGCGGCGAGGGACACCGGGCGGGCCTTGATGTCGATGGCGGTGACGGAGGCGCCCGCATCGAGCAGCGCCAGCGCGATCGTCTCGCCCATGCCGCCGCCAGCGCCGGCGACGACCGCATGCCTGCCGGTGAAATCGTAAGCGATCATCTGAACCCCCTCATGTCCTCGCGCCAATGCGCGATTGCTTCCGCCGATGCGTGATATCGGGACAATAGGGGCGGATAAAATTTCCATCAAGCGGTATTAGAAAAAATTTGCCAAAATGGAAAATAGCGATATCGTGCTGGGATCGATGATGTTTCAGCTCGAATGGATTTCAAGACCATGAACCTGCATTCCGGCGCGCGGACCTTCTCCGTGACCTCTCCCGTCGACGGCTCGACCTACACGACGCGCAGCTATGCCGATGGCGCGGCAATCGGGGCCGCGCTCACGCGGGCTCGTGCCGCCTTGCCGTCCTGGCGGCGGATGAAGCTGGCCGACAGGTTGGCGATCCTGCTGCGCTTCGGCGAGGAGATGAAGGCGCGGGCAACGCCGCTTGCGGAAATGGTGGCCTGGCAGATCGGCCGGCCGCTGTGGCAGGCCGACGAGACGCCGCGCCTGGCGCTGGTCGGGCAGCTGCTTGCCGACATCGCGCCGGAAACGCTGGCCGACGTGCCCTATCCCTCGGACGACACCATTCGCCGCTATGCGCGGCCAGTTGCTGGCGGCCTGCATCTGTCGATCTGCGCCTGGAACTATCCGACCGCCATGCTCGGCTATCTCGTGACGGCGCCGATTGCCGCCGGCAATGTGGTGATCTTCAAGCATTCGCCGCAGACGCCGCTGATCGCCGAGCTTGCGGAAGAGGCCTTCCGTGCCGCCGGCGGCCCCGAGGGCGTGTTCCAGAGCCTGCACCTCGACCATGCCGATGCCGAGAACCTGATCGCATCGGGCGCCTTCAGTGCGGTGAATTTCATCGGTTCGGTCAATGGCGGCCGGCGCGTGCATGCCGCCGCCGCCGGCACCTTCACCCAGGTACATCTCGAACTCGGCGGCAAGGATCCGACTTATGTGCGCGCCGACGCCGACCTCGAGGCGACGATCCCGCAGATCGCCGAGGGCACCTATTCCAATGCCGGCCAGTCCTGCTGCTCGGTCGAGCGTATCTATGTCGATCAGGCAATCCATGACCGCTTCGTCGAAGCCCTGGTTGCCGAGACGGCGAAATGGACCATCGGCCATCCGATCGGCGAGAAGCCGATGGTCGGCCCGGTGGTGCGGGCGAGTGCCGTCGACGCCATTCGGGGTCTCACCGACAGCGCGGTGCGGGCAGGGGCCCGACGGCTGATGCCGCACGACGGCGCACTCAAAGCCTCTGCCCTCGGCGCCGCTTATGTCGCGCCGGAGGTCCTGGTCGGCGTCGACCACGGCATGCAGATCATGCGCGACGAGCTGTTCGGGCCGGTGGCCTGCATCCAGTCCGTCAGCGGCGACGAGCAGGCGATCACCCTGATGAACGACAGCGATTTCGGCCTCAGCGCCTCGATCTGGACCAGGGATATCGAGCGCGGCGTGGCGCTGCTCGACGAGGTCGAGGCCGGCACGGTCTATCTCAACCGCTGCGATCACGCCGACCTGCATCTGCCCTGGGGCGGCATCAAGAATTCCGGCCTTGGCCGCACCAATGGCCGCGCCGGCCTGGCGGAAGCGACAGCGGCGAAGTCCTATCATGTCCGCTCCGTCATCGGTTGATCCGGAGATCGGCACGATGAACGCTGCCAGCCTTGCAGAGCTTGATGATGCGGCCATCACCGCGCTGGCCGCGGCCAGCGTCGAGCGGCTGCGGATCGAGGCGGCAGGCCCCTATCTGCTGATCGCCGAACATGCCGGCAATCTGGTGCCGGCGCCATGGCGCGATCTTGGCCTCGCGGCACCCTATCTCGGCACGCATTTCGCCGTCGACATCGGCGTCGATGCCTTGACGCGCCGGCTGTCGCGGACGTTGCGGGCGCCGGCCGTAGTCGCGCATTGTTCGCGGCTTTTCCTCGACTACAATCGCCCGGCCGGTGAGTGGGACTTCATGCGGCCGGATCTTGGCGGCATTCCGGTGCCCGGCAATCTCGCGCCTGATGCGATCGACCGCCGGCTGCGTACCCTTATTGCCTGGGTGCCGCTCGAACAGGCAATCGTCGATGCGGCCGCCGGCCGGCAAGCGCTGATCTCGGTGCATTCCTTCACCCCGGTGATGGGTGGTGTCAGGCGCAATGTCGATATCGGCGTGCTGTGGCGGGAGCAGTCCCCGTTCGTCACCTCGGTGCTGAAAACCCTTGGCGCGCAGGGTGCGCAGGCCGGGTTGAGGATCGGCGACAACGAGCCATATGACTGGCGCCAGGCCATCGGCTACACGCTGAACCGGCACGGGCTGGAGCAGGGCAGGGCCTGTCTCTATCTCGAAGTCCGCAACGACCTGCTTGCCGATCCGGAAACATTCGAGCTCGTCAGCCGCACGCTTGAAACCGTATTTGCCACTGTCGCGATGTCGCTATGGCCGAAACCAGCCGTAGCCGTCTAAGGGCTGGACGCCCCAAGGCCACCCCGCTAGAGCTTGTCGAATTGGAAACACGACAGCCAAGGGCTTGGGCGATGCAGGGCAATGTGGGCAGCAAGATCCGGGATGCGCGCAAGGAGCGCAACATCACGCTGCGCGACCTCAGCGAACGCTCCGGCCTTTCGGTGTCGCAACTGTCGAAGCTCGAGAATGGCAAGGCCCGCCTGACGGTCGATGTGGCGCTGATGATCGCCGGCGTGCTGCATGTGCCGGTGGCCTCTTTCCTGTTCAGCCCGAAGCCCGGCATGCAGGCGCGGCGCTCGATCACGCGCGCCGGCAGCGGCATCCTGCATCAGGGCAACGCCATGGAATTCGAGGTCCTGTGCAGCGATTTTCGCGACAAGACCAACATTTTCTGGCGCGTCACGCTGCGGGCGAGGAGCTTCGAGGAGAATGGCGGCTGGCGCGCCCATTCAGGCGAAGAGTTCATCCATGTGCTGAGCGGCAGCCTCGAGCTGCACACGATCCATTATGATCCGGCGGTGCTGCGGCCGGGCGACAGCATCCTGTTCGACGGTGAAATGCAGCACGCCTACATCGCGCTTGGCGACGAACCGGTGGTCATGCTGATGTCGAACACCGTGCCGCGCGACGGGCTACCGGCCGGCGCCGGGATATGATCCCAGCCTGGCCAGAATCTGGTCGGAAAACGTGGCTTCTCAAGAATATTTTCTAAAACGGAAAAAAATGCTTGTTATGGAAAAATCTTGGGTCTAGCATCCCCGGGACTGGCCGACAGGAGAAATAGCCATCGGCCGGATGGGAGATGTGACCGATGCTGTCGGTTGAGGCAGTCAGCAAGACCTTTGGCGGCGTGCAGGCGCTACGCAGTGCCTCGCTATCCTGCGAGGCCGGCGAAATCCTCGGCCTGATCGGCCCTAATGGCGCCGGAAAGTCCACGCTGGTCAATGCCATCTCCGGTGTGCTCAAGCCCGACACCGGCAGTGTCCGGCTGGCGGGCAAGGAAATCACCGGCCATGGTCCCGAACACTGCGCACGGGCGGGTGTCGCGCGCACGTTCCAGACCATCCGGCTGTTTAGGGATTTGACCGTCCGGCAGAATGTCGAGGTCGCCCATATCACTTGCCAGGCGGTACGGCCGGACGTCGCGGCACGCATCGGCGTCGACCAGTTGCTTGCCCAATATCAACTGGACGGCTTCGCCGACGTCCCGGCCGGCACGCTGTCCTATGGCAGCCAGCGCCGACTCGAAATCGCCCGCGCGCTGGCGCTCGGCCCGTCGCTGCTTTTGCTCGACGAACCCGCGGCCGGCCTCAACGAAGGCGAGTCCGAGACACTGGCGGTGGCGATCGAAGGCATTCGCCGCGATGTCGGCTGCGCCACCATCGTCATCGATCACGATCTGCGTTTCATCAACCGGCTGTGCGATCGGCTCTGTGTCATGGACCAGGGCCAGGTGATCGCCTCCGGACAGACCGAAACGGTATGGCGCGATCCGCGCGTCATCGAGGTTTATGTCGGGCAGTCCGAAACGTCGTGACGCGCCCGCAACGGTAACAACAAGGGAGAAGGAGGGGTTCGATGGACAGGATGATTTTTGGGGACAAGATGATTTTGGGGGCCGCGATCGTCGCGGCTGGGGTTTTGCAGGTGACGCATGCCGGCGCCGCCGACCTGAAGATCGGGCTCGCGGTGGCGATGACCGGCACCTATGCGCCCTACAGCGAAGCCGAGGGCGCGCGCTGCATGGCCGACAAGCTGAACAAGGCTGCAGGCGCCGGCGATCCCAAGGTTGAGTTGATGATCGAGGACAACCGTTCCGACCCGCAGCTCTCGGTTTCGCTCGGCCAGAAATTCCTCGATGCCGGTGCGCAGATCATCACCGGCGTGCCATTTCCGGATGCGCTGATTCCGACCGCGCAGATCGCGGCACCCTATGGCGCCACCGTGTTTTCGGCGCCGAACACGCAGCTCGAGATGCAGCAGGCCGGGCTCGACAATTTCATCGCTGGCGCTGTGCCCGACCCGATCAATGCGGCGGCGACCGCCAATGCGCTTTACGGCAAGGGTGCCCGTACGGTGGCGCTGATGGTCTCGCCCGATGCCGGTTCCTATTCGGAAAAGCTGCCGGAATGGTTCGGCGAGGTGTTCGAGCACCTCGGCGGCAAGGTCGTCTCCAAGCTCAACTATTCCTGGGGCACCACCGACTGGTCGCCGCAGATCGCCAGCATCAAGGCGCTGCCGCAGAAGCCGGACGCCATCCACATCTGCGCCGTGCTGCCGGATGTCGGCATTTTCATTCGCCAGCTGCGCGCCAATGGCTATGACGGCTGGGTGGCGGGCTGCGACGCCTTCGACGACAAATCGCTGGAAGGAACCGTCGGCGATCCGGCATCGCTGGAGAAGGTGATGTTCGCCACCCATGGCGCGACCGGTGTCGACAGCCCGATCGACAAATTTCTCGCCCAGTGCAAGGCCGACGGCTACAAGATCAACGGCATCTTCGATGCGCTCGGCGCCGACATGGTGCAGATCAGCTACGAGGCGGCGAAGAAGTCCGGCACCGTCGAGCCCGCCGCCTTGCGCGAGGCGATCCGCGCGCCGGGCGGCTATCCCGGCACCACGGCACCGGTTATCTCGTTCGCTGAAAAGAAGGGCTACCCGGTCAAGGCCGTGCCGGTGATGGGTTTCGCCAGCGGCAAGCGGGTGCTGATCACCGACACGCCGCCGACCTTCGTTCCGGCGCTGAACTGACGGGCAGGCAAGCGATGATGGATCGAGCCTTCGCAATGCAGGCCCTGTCGTGCTGACGGTCGACAATCTGATCGTCCGCTACGGCGCGGTGACGGCGGTGCGCGACTTGAGCCTGAAGGTCGGGCGGGGGGAACTCGTCGCCCTGCTGGGGCCTAACGGTGCCGGCAAGAGCTCGACCATCAACGCGCTGACCGGACTGGTCGTGCCGGCCTCGGGCCGCATCGTTCTCGACGGCCAGGACATTTCGCGCGTCCGCACCGAGGACCGCATTCGCGCCGGCCTGACCTCGACGCCGGAAGGCCGGCATATCTTTGCCAATCTGACGGTCGGCGAGAACCTGCGGCTTGGTGCGGCGACACGGCGCGACCCGAAAGGGGTGCGCCAGGACATCGAGCGTTTCCTGACGCTGTTTCCTGTGCTTTCCGAACGCTACGGGCAAGCGGCCGGCACGCTCTCGGGCGGCGAGCAGCAGATGCTGGCCATCGCCCGGTCGCTGATGTCGCGGCCGAAATTGCTACTGCTCGACGAACCCTCGCTGGGCTTGGCACCGAAGATCGTGGTGCAGATCTTCGATTTCATCGGCGAGCTCAAGGCGGAGGGGCTGACGCTGCTGGTGGTCGAGCAGAACGCCAAACAAGCGCTGCGCTTCGCCGACCGCGTCTATGTCGTCAGCGCCGGCACGCTTCGCCACAGCGGGCCGCCGGCCAGCCTTGCCGACGAACACGGCCTCTTCAACCTCTACATTGGCGGGTAGGCGGCGACATGGACTATGCCTTGCAGCAGCTTCTCAACGCGCTGGCCTTCGGCGCGGAATATTCGCTGGTCGCGCTCGGCCTGGCGGTGGTGTTCTCGATCATGGGCCTGGTCAATTTCGCGCATGGCGAAATCATCGGCGTCTCGGCCTACAGCGTGTTCCTGGCGGCTGCGCTCGGGCTGACCTCGCCATTCGTCGCCGTGCTGATCACCGTCGCCGCCGCCGCACTGGCGGCCATTGCCTTCGAACGGGTGGCATTCCGGCCGGTGCGCTATGCGCCGACGACGACGGGACTGCTCACCGCCTTCGGTGTCTCGATCGTCGTGCAGAACCTGTTCATGCTGCTGATCTCGCCCAAGCCGCAGTCGGTCTCGATCCTCAATGGGCTGAACCAGATGTGGTTCTTCGGCCCTTTCGCGGTGTCGTCGCTGCAGGTGATGGAACTCGTCGTTTCCGGCTTGACCATTCTTGCTCTGGTGCTCTTCCTCAACCGCTCGACGCTGGGCCTGGCGATCCGCGCGGCGTCGCGCGATTTCGCCACGGTGCGGCTGATGGGCATCAAGGCGAACCGGGTGATCGCCACGGCCTTCGCCATCTCCGGCGCGCTGGCCGGCATTGCCGCCGTGTTCATCATCGCGCGACGCGGCAGCGTCTCGCCCGATCTCGGCTTCGGCCTGGTGCTGAAGGCGTTCGTCGCTTGCGTGATCGGCGGTTTCGGCTCGCTGGCGGGGGCGGCGGCCGGCGGCATGCTGCTCGGCTTTATCGAGGTCGGCCTGCTTGTCGCGCTGCCGCAGGAGTACGGCGGCTTCAAGGATGCGCTCACCTACGTGATCATCGTCGCGCTGCTTGTCTACCGGCCGGAAGGCCTGCTCGGCCAGCGGGTCGAACTCGGCGACAAGGAGATCTGAGGTGTCGCAAGCCGTTGAAAACGCAGCGCCCCCCGTTGCAACCGTTACGCGGCCAGGAGGTGCGCTGACGCGCTCGCTGATCGGCGGGTTGGTGACGTCGCTGCCGGTGCTGGTGGTCGGGCTGCTGATCCTCAATTTCGCGCCGACCTATTACACCTATCTGGCACTCGGCGCCTTTGTGAACCTGATCGTCGTTGTCGGCCTGCAGGTGTTCATGGGCAACAGCAACATCGCCAATCTCGGCCACAGCGCCTTCGTCGGCCTCGGCGCCTATGGCGTCGCCATCCTGTCGACGCCGCTGGCGATGAAGAAGCTGTCGATCCCCAATGCGCCGTTCGGCTTCGCCACGCTGGAGTTCGATCCGGTGTCGTCGGCGCTCATCGCGCTCATCGCGGTCGGCATCGTCGCTGCCGTCAGCGGCAAGGTCATCAGCCGCCTGTCGGGCGTCGCCGCGACCATCGTCAGCCTGGCGCTGCTGATCATCGTCCATTCGGTGTTTCTCAACTGGACCGACCTGTTCAAGGGCAATCAGGCTTTCTTCGGCATCCCGAAAGTGGTCGGCCTTCCCTGGATGATGGTGTTTTCGGTGGTGGTGATCGTGCTGGCGCGCCTGTTCAAGGACAGCCGCTGGGGCCTGCAGCTCAGGGCCAGCGCGCAAAGCCCGCAAGCCGCCGCCGCGCTCGGCATCGATGCCCGGCGCCTGCGGCTGATGTCATGGGTGCTGTCGGCGCTGATCTGCGGCCTGGCCGGCGTTCTCTACGCCTATTTCGCCGGCACGATCAGCCCCAAGCTGTTCTACTTCCAGATGATTTTCAACACGCTGGCGATGCTGATCCTGGGCGGCATGGCGACGGTGACAGGTGCTGTGACCGGCGTGATCGTGCTTTCGGTCGGGCTCGAACTCATCCGCAGCATCGAATCCGGCGTGACGGTCGCCGGCATCCAGCTGCCGCAACTGCTCGGCCTGTCGGGCGTCGCGCTCGGGGTCGTCATCGTGCTCTGCATGGCCTTCCGGCCAAGTGGCATCAGCGGCCGCCATGAGCTCGATGAACTGTTGTCGCGATTTTTCAGGCGCAGCGCGAAATAGTGCTGCGTCTATCTCTATCTTCTAACGCAATTCCGGACGGAAAACCGTTTCACACTTTTCCTGGAATTGCTCCGAGTTTTCCTGGTGGAGGTTTGAACGTGGAATTTGAGGACAAGGCCGCGCATTATGCGCCGAAGCTCGAGGCGTTGCAGAGCGAACTGGCAAAGCGCGGCGTCGAATTCATCGAGGTGCATACGGTCGACACGTCAGGCGCTTTCCGCTCCAAGATCGCGCCGCTGAAACTGTCGACCCATGGCGAATCGATCAACGCCATTCTCTACTGCGTCACCCATGGTGACGGCCAGCCGCTGGGCGATGTCGCCTTCGCTTCGCCCAGCGCCAATGAGGAGAACGGCTTTCCCAACATCAAGGGGATCATCGATCCGGCGACGGTGGTCCAGCATGGCTGGAAGCCGAAATTCGCCTCCGGCATCACGCGCTCCTACATGCTCGACGGTGCGGTCTGCCCGTTCGACCCGCGCGGCGTGCTGGCCCGTGTCGAGGACCGCGCCAGGGCGCTCGGCTATGAGCCGATGTTCGCGCTCGAATACGAGTTCGGCATCTTCCACGCCGACCACGATTTGATGCGCGCCGGCCGCTACCGCGAGCTGAAGCCGTGGGGCCATTCGCTGATCAACTACGATCTGGTGCGCAGCGGCGACTATCAGGATTTCGCCGCCGAGTTCATCACCCGCATGAAGAGCATCGGCATCGGCGTCGCCTCGCTGGTCACCGAATATGGCTATGGCATGTACGAATATGCCCTGACGCCGAAGTCGGCGCTGCAGGCAGCCGACGACGCCATGCGGGCCAAGCTGCACCTGCGCGAATTGTGCGCCGAGCGCGGCCTGGTCGCCACCTTCATGACGCGCTTCCAGCCGCCGGGCAAGGAAAGCGCCTGTGGCGCGCATCACCATGTCAGCCTGTGGCGCGACGGCAAGCCGGCCTTCGCCGCCGGTCCGAACCGGCTGACGCCGGTCGCCGAGAAATTCCTCGCCGGTGTGCTCAACCGGATGCAGGAAACACACCTTTTGTTTCGGCCGACGGTCAATTCCTACCGCCGCTTCGACCGGGGCGCGTGGTCGCCGGAAGACGTCGCCTGGGGTTTCGAGAACCGCACCGCGCCGATCCGCGCCATCACCACGCCCAATGACGGCGCCTGCCGGCTGGAGCATCGCGCACCGGGAGCCGACATCAATCCCTATCTGTCGATCGCGGCGATCCTGGCGGCGGGCTGCGAGGGCATCGAGAAGGACCTGCCACTCGAAGCGCCGGTGACATCGAACCTCGCCAATCTCGACAAGCCGAAACTGCCGCGCACGCTCAATGCCTCGATCGAGGCGTTCGCTGTATCCGACTTCTGCGCCGATGCCTTCGGCGAGGCGTTCCGCGACAATTACGCAGAGAGCCGGCGGGCCGAACAGGCAGCCTTCGACGCCTGGCAGGCCTCGCACATCACCGATTTCGAGTGGCAGCGCTATTTCGTCAGTTGATTATCGGTTGATGACGCAAACGAAACCCGGCCGGCTTGCGCCGGCCGGGTTTTGCAAGCGGGATCAGCCGCAGACGCGGACCTGCTCGATCACCTTGTGATGGTGGCGCCAGTGCGAGACCAGTTCGGTGTGGCAGCGGTGATGCCGGTGGTGGCGGCGATAGTCGCCGCCCTGGTTATCACCGAACTGAATGCTGTTCTGGTCGTTACCATACTGGTTGTCGTAATTGTGCCTGTGGTGGCGGCGATAGTCGCTACCCTGGTTATCGCCTAACTGCATGCCGCCGTTCTGATCCTGACCATATTGGTTGTCATTGTTATTTCGGTCACGATGGCGGCGAATGATGACTTGGCCATTGTCGGACTGATCGTCCGGTGCATACTGGCTGTTGTCGTCGGACTGGATAATCAAGCTTGCGGCTTGCGTTGGCGCGATGACTGCGGTTGTCGCGGCCAACGCCATCATGGAAGCCAGAAATAGTTTCTTCACGTCTCGTCCTCCTGCGGTTTTAATGCGTATCAACTCGCAGGAAGACTTAGCGTTCCCATACCAATTTGTAAGCTTTTCCTCAGCCGTGCACGCCGGTCTGGTCATCAGCGGCCGGGACAATGGCCCTAAAAGCGAACAAAGGCCGTCAACGGCAGATGGTCCGAGGCCACCCGCGAGAGCGGCGTGTCATGCGCCTCCACGGCCGAAATCATTCCGTGCCGATTGGCCATGATGCGGTCGAGCGCCAGCAGCGGCAGGTTCGACGGGAAGGTGGGGACGGCCGGCGGCAAAGGGCCAAATGTCACATGCAGCGTGTTGAGCGCCGAACGGTTGCCGAGCCGCCATTCGTTCAGATCGCCGAGCAGCAGCGTCGGCTTGGCGTCGGGGCTGTTCATGATATCGAGCACGACACGCGCCTGCTGCGAGCGGGAGCGGCGCAGCAGACCGAGATGGGCCGCGATGACGCGAAGCGTCCGGTTTCCGTCGAGATCGATCTCCGCCACCACGGCGCCGCGCGGCTCCAGCCCCGGCAACCTGATCTGATGCACGTCGCGGACGACGCCCTTCTTGAACAGCAGGACATTGCCGTGCCAGCCGTGCCCCTTGCCGTTGGCTGAGATCGGCACCGGCACCAGGCCGGTTTCCAGTTCAAGGCGCGACAGGTCGAGAAGCCCGTCGCGGTCGCCGAAGCGGTTGTCGGCTTCCTGCAGCGCAATGACGTCAGGGTCGATTTCGCGGATGACGCGACTGGTCCGCTCGGGATCGAACTTCCTGTCGATGCCGATGCATTTGTGGACGTTGTAGGAGGCAACCAGCGTCCCGGTGGCGCCCATCCGCTTGGGCGCAGCGGCGTTTGCCTTCTGCATCCTCCGGTCGCGAATGGAGAGAAGCATGTTTGCCGGGAGGCTGCGTCCAGATCTCTGCATATCGGTGCTGTTCGTCCTCGCTGGCTTCAATTCAGAACCTGGATACAGTCAAAATAGGCGCCGTCGGCGTATGTTCCATGACAGGCGCACTTTACAACGAGCGAACCTTTCCAAAGCGCGTCGCGTTTGAACGGATTCGAGCGGCGCGCTTTAGGTCTTTGCTTTTATGCATGTCGTTGTCCCAAAACCGGGGCCACTTTTGGGCGACATGCATTAGAGATAGGGCGAACCGAGCCACAATACCCGGTCGAACAGCCTGATAAGGAATGGCCGGGCTCGCAAGGCGTCGAGCGTCACCGGCACGGCGGAGTCGATCGCCGATCCGATCCGCGCCTCGATCTCGCTGGCAAAGCCGGCGTCGAGGATCTCAAGGTCGATCTCGAAATTCAGCCGCAGCGACCGGGCATCTAGATTGGACGAGCCGACATAGGCCCACACGCCGTCGATCGAAAGCAGCTTCGAGTGGTCGAAGAGGCCCCCGGTGCGCCAGACGCGGCAATAGTGCTTGAGAACCTGGTCGAACTGCGCGGTCATCGCGTGGTCGACGAGGAAGAGGTTGTTCACCGCCGGCACCACGATGTCGATCTCGACGCCGCGTCTGCCCGCGGTGATCAACGCGCTGATCAGTTCGCGGTCCGGCAGGAAATAGGGCGACATCAGGCGGATCGATTTGCGGGCAACGGAAAATGCACCGATCAGCAGCTTGTGGTTGGTCTCGATGCTGGCATCGGGGCCGGACGCGACGGCCCGCACCAGCATCGGCAGGCCAGGCGCCGGCGACAGCGGCGCAATTCGCCAGGCATCGTCCTTCAGGGCCTCGTTGGTGGCGAAGCGCCAGTCCTCGGCGGCGACCGAAAACAGGTCGGCGACAACCGGACCGGTCACCCGGAAATGCGTGTCCCTGGCGCTGTTGGAGCCGGCAAATTCGGCCGAGAAGCCCTTGCGGATGTTCATGCCGCCGGTGAAGGCGACCGTGCCGTCGACAACCAGGATCTTCCTGTGGGTCCTGAGATTGGCATAGGGCAGGCGCATGCCCATGATGATGTTGCCGTTGAAGACGTCGGCCGGAATGTCGGCACTGCGCAGATGACCGAGGATGCTGGGGACGGAGTAACGGGCGCCGACGGCATCGATCAGCACGCGAACGCTGACGCCGCGCCGGACGGCGTTGGCCAGCGAGTCGACGAAGACCAGGCCGACGGCGTCATTGTCGAAGATGTAGGTCTCGAGCAGGACGCTGCGCTCGGCGCCATCGATCGCCGCGCACATGGCGGCATAGGCCTCGTCGCCCGTCTCCAGCACCGCGATTGCGTTTCCCGGGTTGAGCGCGCGCCGCGCCACCCTGTCGCCCAGTATCCGCAGCCCGGTGAATCGCTGCCCGTATCGCTCGACGATCAGGGCCTCTTCGGTGGCGACATCGCGCTCATGCTTGGCGGACACCGCGCCGCCGGCAAGCGGACGCTGCGCGCTGATCGTGGCGCGACGGATGCGGTTTATGCCGGCGACGGCATAGATCAGCACGCCCAGGATCGGCGACAGCACCATGACGCCGACCCAGCCGGTGGCCGCGCGGACATCTTCCTTGGTCATGACGGCGTGGATGATGCCAACGGTAGCCATCACCACCGAGATGATCGCAAGGATATGGGGCCAGTGAGTCGCTAGGGTCTCGAACATTGCCGGGACTATCCAGCGAGTGGTTGCAGAAGGCAATGCAGCCGATGATGCCGCGAGCCGACCGCGTGTCTCGCAGGCAAGTCGCTAGAGACCTAGGGCGACCTTGAAAGCAGAAAGCTGCTCGTCCGCTTGCGGTCGTAGATGGTGAGCGGCCCCCAGCGTCGTGTCGGCTCGGCGCCGACGAAGAAGGAGCGTCCGATGCTCATCAGCGGGAACGTCCCGCCGAACTGGTGGACCGTGGCGATGCCATGGTCGCTGGCGTCGCGCGGGCTGCCGAATTCGACTGGTTTGCCGTCCATTTCCATTGTGCCCGAAGTCGGTTTGTGGACGCCGGAGAGGATCTTGATCAGCGTCGACTTGCCGGCGCCATTGTCGCCGAGCAGGCACAGCACCTCGCCTCTGTTGACCTCCAGTGAAATGTCATGGAGCACGTCGATCGGTCCGAACGACTTGTTGATTCCGGCCAGTCTGAGCAGGGGCGTGTTCATCAGCGGGCCCTCGATTTGCTGCGTGGCGCGTAGGTCAACGCCATGGTGCGGAAGGTGTTGTTCATCAGCACGGCGGCGAGCAGCAGGACGCCGATGATCAGGCTCGCCCAGTTGGCGTCGAAGCCGGTGTAGAAGATGCCTTGGTTGACGATGGAGAAGGTCAGCGTGCCCAGCACGATGCCGACCACCGAACCGTAGCCGCCGGTGAGCAGTACGCCGCCGATGACCACCGCGATGATCGAGTTGAAGATGAAAGACTGCCCGGCGGCCACTTGGGCGCTGTTGTAGAGGATGGCCTGCGACATGCCGACGAAGGCCGCGCACAGGCCGCTGCTCATGAACAGCGCGATGGTGACCCGGTCCGTCGGGATGCCGGCATTGCGGGCGCTGACCGCGTCGCCGCCCATGGCCAGGATCCAGTTGCCGAAGCGCGAGAAGTTCAGGATGAAGCCGACGATCAGGATGACGGCGATCCACCAGAACAGGGTCACCTGGAATTTGCCGCCGAGATAGTCGCCGAACAACAGCTTGGCCGCCGGTCCGCTCTTCAGCGCGACGCTGGTGCTGCCGGATAGGATGACCGAGAGGCCGAGCGTCAGGCCGGCCAGTGCGAACAGCGTCGCCAGGGTGACGACGAAGGACGGCACCTTGGTGCGGATCACCAGGACGCCGTTGATGAAGCCGACGGCGAGGCCAAGACCGAGCGCCGCGAGGATGCCGACGATGATCGGCAGGTCGTAGTGGCCCGAGATGATGGCAATGGTCATCGAGCTGGCGGGGATCATCGAGCCGACGGAGAGATCGAGATGTCCGGCGATCATCAACAGCCCGACCGGGAGCGCGATGATGCCGAGTTCCGAGGCGACGTTGAGCCAGCTCGCGGCGCCGCCGGCCGACATGAAATTGGCACCGCCGAAGATCGAGAAGAAGACCAGCACGGCGATCATGCCGATCAGCGAGCCGACCTCTGGGCGGCGCACGAGGCTGCCGATCGAGGGCGTCGAAGAGCGCGCGACGGGCGGCGCAGTCGCGGCAGCGGCGGGGTGGTGATGGGCTTGGGATATCATCGAAATGTCCCTGGCTTGAAAAATGGGGAGCCTGGCGCGGCCTTTCGTCGGCGGCGCGGAGCTGATGATGTCCGGCCCTCCGAGGGCCGGACACTCGGTGCGCGGTGCCTAGCGGGCGCCGGCCGCGCACCGGCCATGGTCGCATCGACATTGGCGGCGTCGACGATCCCCGGTCCGGTCAGCACCGGTTTCGTCGGCAGGTCGAGCCCGTAGTTGACGAAGCCGTTGAGCAGCGACACGGCAAGAAAGCCCTGCAGATAGGGCTGCTGATCGACAGCAAACAGCTGGGTGCCGTCCTTGATGCGCTGCAGGCCGGTTTCGTCCATGTCGAACGAAGCGAGCTTGACCTTGTCGCCGACACTGGCCTGGCTGATGGCGTTGGCGGCACTGTTGGCGTCGCCGGCGCTGATGGTGATGACACCGTCGATGGTGTTGTCCTTCAGCACGGCGGCCTTGATCGCCTCGGCGACAGCGGTCGGGTTGCCGAAACTGGAGGATGGCAGCGGCAGCTGGCTTGATTTGCCGCCGCTCTTGCCGATGGCGTCGGCAATGCCCTTGCAGCGGTCTTCTGTGTTGGTGGCACCTGGCAAGGTGTTGACGCACAGCACGTTCTTGGAGCCATGGCTGCCGTAATATGTGCCGCCACCGAGACCCGCCGTGTATTCTTCATTGCCGACATAGTTCATGGCGCCGAGCCGCTTGGCTGCATCCATGCCGCCGGAATTGTAGATGATGAGCGGCACGCCGGCGGCAACGACTTCCTTGAAGGCGTCGTCCATGGCCTCGGGCACCCAGTCGGGGCCGACGATGGCGCTCGGGTTCTGGCTGAGCGCGGTGCGGATGAGCTTGGCCGCGTCCGGGCCTAGATTGTCGTAGTTCTGCGGGCCGAGCCAGGTCACCGAGCCGCCGGTCAGTTCGGCGACCTTGCCGGCGTCATCTGCACCCTTCTTGACCTTCGACCAGAACGGGTCGTCCGCCTTGCCGCCGATGACGAAGATCTTTGCCCCTTTCGACCCGGCCGTTGCCGATGTGGCCGACGCTGCTGCCACGCCCGCGAGCATGATCGCCGCCAAGAGTTTCGTGATACGCTTCATGTCGTTCTCCTCCCATTTGCCGTCTTCAGACGGGTTTTGAAAATCGGTGACCTCAGCGCGCCTCTCTCCCGATTGCGCGCCGCGTGGTGGGTGGGCGCCTGCTCAAGCCCTGGCGTTCACGCGTTCCCTCTTCTTCTGGAATCGGGCGTCCATCATGGCGTCGCCCTCCCTGGTGCCGTCGTGCCAGGTGCCGAACCACCGATCGAGCGGGATCAGCCCGTCGCCGCCATAGTTCACCTCGAAATATTTGTGGTGCAGGTAATGCGCGTAGGCGTGGCTATCGACAGCCGTGTCCTCGGTCACTTCCAGTCTGTCGAAGCCGAGATGACCATTGACGGCGCCGAAGCCGGCGACATGCAGCTGGAACAGCGCGACGATCGGATTGGATGGGATGACAAGGTGCCAGAAGGCGACAGCGTGATAGAGGAACCCTTCCACCGGATGCATCGACAGCGAGGACCAGGGCGACGGGTTGATCGAATTGTGGTGGACCGAGTGGATCCAGCGATAGAGCGGCCCCCAGTGAATCAGGCGGTGGATGAAGAAGAAATGCACTTCGTGGATGGCCGGCGCGATCAGCACCAGCGCCGCGAGGTAGACCGGGTGATCCTGCCAGCCGACCCACGACACGTAGCCATTGGCAAAGCACCACAGGAAAATGACTTCGACCACCGTCCATAGCGGGATCGTGATGAAGAACGAGCGCAGGAAGTTGTCGATGTTCTGGCTCTGGAACCAGAACACATCTGACGGCGCATCGCTGGGGAATTTGTGGTTGTACTTGAACCGCGTCGCCTGGGCGCGCCTGATGTAATAGCGCAGCTCGAAGATGCCGTAGAAGACGAGGATCGCCGCGGCGTTGACGGCGTAGAGCCACAGCGCCCAGCCCCAGCCTATGGTTTTCATCGTCTCGACGCCGGGGACGACATAGAACCAGTAGATCAGCGCGGTGGCCATGTGAAAGGCATTCCACGGCCAGATATAGCCAGGCAGCCACGCCAGGATTTTCGGCAGCCTCGGCGGCCAGTTCCACAAGGGCACCGCCTCGATGCGCCCGTTCGGCTTCCAGTCGCCGCGCTTGTCGCGCACGCCGTATTTGAGATCGTCCATCCCGGATCCTCCACTCGCAATGCCTGGGATGGCCGCACACGCGCACGCTGCCTCGCACCGCCACGGGGCGGAGGGCGAGAACCTGTCTGCGCTGTGCTGATGCTATCCCTGGGCTGGCGGTGCTGCCGCCTTGCTTGCTTTTCCTGAGATAAACATCTTGATCCAAAACGAATCAAGAATAGAATGTTTATTCCAAAATGATTGTGCCATTCATATCAAACTTGCGGGAAAAATGATATCTTTGTATCAGTTGCGACGGACTGATGAGACAAAATGGATCAGAACAAGCGGCCGACGATCAAAGATGTAGCCGCCGAGGCGAATGTTTCGGTGGCCACGGTCAACCGGGTGCTGAGCGGCGCGGGCGCCGTCCGCCAGGGCACGCGTGAGCGCGTCAGGCTGGCGGCGGAGCAGATCGGTTTTTATGGCATGGGCGCGCTGCGAAGCCGCGTGGCGGCCGCTCGGCCGCGCTACAGGTTCGGCTTCCTTCTGCACCAGCCCGGCCGCGCCTTCTACCGCAACATCGCCGAGGCACTGCGTTTGGCCGTCGAGACAATTCCCGACTGCGAAATAGAGCTGAGAACGGAGTTTCTTGACGATCTGTCGCCGCAGAACGTCGCGTCGCGCATATTGGCATTGGGCGCCGAGTGCGATGCCGTGGGGGTCGTAGCCGCGGTTCACCCTCTTGTCGCCCAGGCAATCGATACGCTGCAAGCCCGCAACGTGCCGGTCCTTGCGCTGATCTCGCCGATATCGGCGACGGCGCAGGTGCGCTACATCGGGCTGGACGGCTGGAAGGTCGGGCGCACCGCAGCCTGGGCGTTCGAGCATGTCTGCAAGGCGCCCGGCAAGCTGGGCATCCTCGTCGGCAATCATCGCTATCGCTGCCAGGAAATGAACGAGAGCGGGTTTCGCTCCTATTTCCGCGAGCACGCCCCGGGCTTCACGCTGCTGGAACCGTTGCTGACCTTCGAATCGAGCGCCATCGCGCAGGAGATGACCGAAAAACTCCTGAACGAAAATCCGGATCTGTCCGGCCTGTATGTCGCCGGCGGCGGCATCACCGGCGCGATTGCGGCGCTGCGCTCCACCGGGCGAGCCGGCAGCCTGGTCGTCGTCGGCTATGAGCTGATGGACTCGACGCGGCCGGCTCTGCTCGACGGCACGCTGACCTTTGTCATTTCACACCCGCTCGCCCGCATCGCGCAGGAAGCGCTGGCCGGCATGGTCCGCGCCGTCTCCGGCCCGAACGAAGGCGGCAATTTCACAACGATACTGCCGTTCGAGATCTACACCCGCGAGAACATCTAGGCCGTAGCCTCATAAGCTCGCAGCCACAGCCGCATCGAGGCGAGTTGGACCATGGCGAGGAAGTTGGCGGCGAGCTTGTCGTAGCGGGTTGCGACGCGGCGGAAGGGCTTCAGCTTCGAGAAGAAGCGCTCGATCAGGTTGCGCTCGCGGTAGAGGCGCTTGCTGAAGCAGGGTTTCCAGCGCCGGTTGCTCTTGGGCGGGATGTTGGGCGTGGCGCCCTGGTCTTGGATCAGCTCGCGGATGCGATCGGCGTCGTAAGCCTCATCCGCCTGCACGATGGTTCGCGGGACGAGATGGTCGAGCAGCGTGTCGGCAATCTGCACGTCATGCGCCTGCCCTGCCGTCAGGCCGAGCCGGATCGGGAGCCCCTGCGCGTCGACGACGACCTGGATCTTGGTCGTGAGCCCGCCCCGGGAGCGGCCGAGACAGTGATCTGCACCCCCTTTTTGCCGTCGCGGCCTGCTGATGGACCCGAACGGAGGTGCTGTCGATCATCTGGATGTCGCCGTCGTGCGCGACGGTGATGGCGTCCATCAGCCGGTCCCACATGCCCGCCTTCCGCCATCGCACGAAGCGGTTGTAACAGGTGGTGCGTGGGCCATAGCGCTCCGGCAGGTCGCGCCACGGTGCACCCGACCGCGATACCCAGAAGATGCCGTTCAGCACACGGCGGTCATCGACGCGCGGCACGCCTCGCGGCTTGTTGGGCAGCAGCGGCTCGATAACGCGCCACTCGAAGTCGGTCGGATCGTATCGGCTCATGCCGATGCTGAATCAGGGTTCCACCCAATGGGCAAGACCGCCAGCCTGTGACCGCGCTTGCCTTGCCGTTGTGACCATCACGCCACATACTCACTATGATTCAAATTGCTCGAGAGAGGAAGGCAATGCGGACATCACTCTACGACCTCAGCGTGCCGACCTTCCTGCAAACCGTAAGATCCGTCGGAGGCTTTCTCGACCGTGCGGCCACCCACTTTTCAAACACCGGTGTCGATCCCGATAATTTCGTGAACAACCGCCTCTTCGACGACATGGCGCCATTTCATTTTCAGATCGAAGCGGCATGTCATCATTCCGTGTGGGGGGTCGAGGCTCTCAAGACCGGCGCGTTCACCCCTCCCGCTTTGGTCGGACCTGTTCCTTTCACTGACCTACAGGCGATGATCGGCAAGGCAGAAACGGCGCTGGAGGCGTTCGTCCCCGAAGAGATTAACGACTGCGCGGGCAAGCACCTAGACCTCCAGATCGGCCCGCGACGGCTTGCTTTCACGTCGGAGATCTTCATT
Organism: Mesorhizobium sp. AR07; assembly: GCF_024746815.1. Taxonomy (GTDB): domain Bacteria; phylum Pseudomonadota; class Alphaproteobacteria; order Rhizobiales; family Rhizobiaceae; genus Mesorhizobium. The sequence goes on along the minus strand of NZ_CP080525.1, from coordinate 2,866,809 downwards.
CTCTCTTTCTCTCTGCCAAACTTCCATTTCCACGCCGTCACCGCATACAACATCCTGCGCTCGCGAGGCGTGCCGCTCGGTAAACGTGATTACGAGGGTCGGCTGCGCACCAGTTCATTCTGAGCCGAAATTTGGTCTCCAGCAAAAGGACCGTTGCCACTCGAACAACGCGACCACCCGCCTTTTATGAGTTCACGGCCTAGTTCAAAGCGCCGCCGCAACGGCGTGCATGAGAAGGCCGATCCGAACGAAACCAAGGGCATGCGGGAACAGGCGGGAGCCCCCTATATCGCAGTACCACTACTACCGAAGAGGCATTCTTCTACTCTTTGCGGCACTCGGCTCAGCTGAAGAATTCCAATTTTGGGGGCAGAGGTCGAACCGATCAAGCCCGATGGAATCCATGCCCCATGGCCCATCCGATCCCCGGCGAAGCAAAGAGACTGTATGATCTGGCGTCGCCCTGTGCCGCTTCGGTCCTGCAAGGCTTTCTATGCTTGGCTCAGAAGTCATTGTATATCAGCAGAAATGAAATTAACGATATAACACTTTGATTGATGGCGAGGGGAGCGCCGAATGGTGAAATTCAACTTCGTTGGGCCGCCAGTGGGTGACGCTGGCATCGACATCTCGGTCGAATGCCAGTCCCAATTGCTGCCTCTCATCCGTGAAATCGTCCAGGCGGCGGTCGCCGCCGGGTGGGGCCAGGAGGATGTTCTTCTGGCCTTTGTGGAACTTGCGTGGGATCTGTACGAAAATCGTCGCGGTGATCTCTAGCCGCGGACCGGATAGCTCCATCCTGCCTCCTTGCATGGCCGCCGATCTCTATGGCAAACCAAGCTGTAGCCTGACGAAAGGTCAGATAGGGCTTTATATTAGCGTTTCATAAATTTTGCATAGATTGCACGAAGCGTGTGACCGATTCACACCAAAGTCGATGTACGCAGCGCGCCGGTGGAGAAGACCTCATTATCTAAGTAGGGAAAATTTCAACGACCTCCCTTGTGGGCAATTTTTTTCTTATTGCCGTGAAACTTAGTTTTTGTTTGCGTACGGACGTTCTTCCCTATCCTCAGCGTGTGCGTTACTCTGATTTCGGGTTGGGTAAAAAGGGGATTTCAGGCAGCAGGCAAGACGGCTGAGGCGAGGCGGATGAGGAATGCGGATGAGGCTCGGGAAAGCGGCGATTCCCGGGGCGTCGATCGGGCGCGGACAGCTCGACATGTGTTTGACATAATTCCTGAAAATGCAGGCCCGAGAAGGGCCACTCCGCGGGGGAGCGCGATATACTCCGTCCGCGCCCCTGGATCGCAGAAGTTCCTCGCCACGGAGCATTCCGTGGGGATTGTGCTGGCGCCCGTACGCAAGTTGAGGGCCTCGCTCGGCAGCGACAGGATCATAGAGTACGACGCGCCGGCCGGATGTCTCGTCGTCAATCCGGCGGGCGTGGACAGCAGTCTCGCCTGGTCGGCGACCAGGGAAAATGCGGTCGTCTCCATATCTCCCGCAGCGCTATCCGAATTGGCCGCTCATGAGTTCGATCTCACCGATGTGGAACTCCAGCCGCCCGCGTTCGGTACCGTCGACCTCTGGGCTCTCAATATAGCCCAGAGGTTCACTGCCGAACTGACTGGGAAAGCACCTCCGAACGAGCTTTATCTGGACTCATTGCTCCCGGTGTTCGGCGTTCACCTGCTTCGCACCTACACAAGCCGCAAGAGACAGGTTGCGTCGCCCAAGGGCGGACTCTCCTCGGACGGCGCTCGGCGCGTACGGGAGTATCTCAATGAAAATTTTACGCGGAAAGTACTGGTCACGGAACTCGCGTCAGTCGCAGGGATTTCACCGAATCATTTCATAGTAAGGTTCGCCAGGACGTTTGGAATGCCGCCGCATCGGTATCTGATCAATCTGCGCCTGGACCTGGCGGAAAGGCTGCTCGTCGATGGCGAGTTCGCGATTGCCGAAGTTGCGTACCTGGCTGGGTTTTCGGATCAAAGCCATCTGGCCGCCACCATGAAGAAGTACAGGGGAAGAACGCCAACCAAGGCCGGATACGCTTCGGTCAGAAACTGAAAGGCTGCACGCCGCATCGAAAACGGGCGGCATGCATTGGTGTGGCAAAGCGGGGACAGCTGATGCTCAGCGATCCAAGACAGGAATTTCCTACAAAAAAACCGGAATTTTCCAAAATACGTCCATCACGAATGTGCCCATGCTCTGCGTGAACACCATAAGTCAGTTCGATCGATCACGGCTTGTTTTCTTGAGGGCACGCACGGTATGCTCGCAGATTGCTTTGCATCGGGGGAGGTCTCAGGAGGCCGAAGAATGCGGCGCGATGATGATTTCCTGGAACGGATTTCCGTGACCAATGCGGCGCGACAGCCGGCACTGAATGTAAAAGGTGGGCTTTCCGTCCGCAGTGCACGCAGGGTGCAGGAATTCCTGAACGAGAACTTTTCACGCAAGCTGGCGCTTGCCGAGATGGCTGCGGTTTGCGGGCTTTCGCCCTACCATTTCGTGCGGGCGTTCTCCAAGACGTTCGGGATGCCGCCGCATCAATACGTTCTCGATTTGCGGCTCGACTTCGCCGAAAGGCTGCTTGCCGACAGCCACATGACGATCGCGGATATCGCCCATTTGGCCGGCTTTTCAAGCCAGAGCCATTTTACCACGGTGATGAAGAAATACCGGCAGGTGACGCCATTGCAGGCGAGGGCAGGCAAGCTTAACTCGAAGGTTAGATGAGATGCCGTTTGTGGCATTGTTTGATTACTTGGTGTTAAAGCGCTTGCTAAGGTAACGAACCGTTAACCTCCGTCAGTTTGCTTCATTTTTTCTCACGAAGCAGCAATTTCGTGAAATACTATGTGCAGGAATCATGTCTTCCTGCTGCGGATTGGAATTGTCTGACGATTTCATGCCGGCCAGCGGAGAGGGAACCATGACCGACGATCAGATTTCGAGCGGTTCGCTTGTTCAGCGTCGCGTGGTGCATTTCGCCGGGCACTGGATCGCGGGTGCCGATCATGGCTCTCGCTCGCTCCGCCGCCGCCTGATGGCGGTGCTGCGTATGGCTCATTGTGTACTCGGCATGGGACGCAAGCGCCTGGGGTTGGGAACGCTGGGCGTCGGCGGGATGCTCGGGGCGCAGCTTGCCGTGGTGGGGATCGTGACCCCGCAGGCGGCGTTCGCGCAGGTTGTCATTGGTAACGGGGTTCTGACCAACGTCGCGAACTGCACGACTCCCTCTGCTGGCGGGCAAAGCACAGCGATCGGTTGTGGCAGCACCGCCCCCGGCTCCGCCTCAACCGCCATCGGCGCTGGCGCCCACGTGAATGGCAACAATGGCGTGGCGTTAGGCACCGGTATCACCGCAACGGGCGATGCTTCGATCGCCATCGGCTATACGATGAGTGCCACTGGCCTCAACGCCATAGGCATAGGTGTCTTCGCGAATGCCACCGGCGTCAACGCTCTTGCTGTCGGCGGGAATGCTCGCGCACTGGTGGATGGAGCATCAGCCTTTGGTGTCAACAGCACTGCAAACGGGGCGAACGCCGTCGCCATCGGCTCAACGGCCAGTTCTTCGGGTGGTGCCTCGGTGGCGATTGGATTGTCCTCCAACGCCTCATCTGCAAACGGTGCCGCTATAGCCATGGGAGTCGGCGCCAAGGCAAACGCTGGAACGGGCGGTGGTTCTCCCGTTGCCATTGGCACGAATGCCAATGCAAGTGGCACTGCTCCTGCTGGCTTCACGTTCGAGGCCGTTGCGCTCGGCACAGCCTCAACCGCAACGGGGGCATGGTCGGCCGCGGTAGGTTCGAGCTCTTCTGCGACCGGGACCGGGGCCAGCGCGTTCGGAACCTCCGCCACAGCGTCGGCGAACCAGTCCACGGCGGTCGGCAATGGGGCAGCTGCTTCCGGCGTCGGGACCACAGCCATGGGTTACCTCGCCAAAGCCGCCGGGACGAATGCCGTTTCGATTGGCAACCAGGCCAGCGCCGGGGGGTTGAACTCCCAAGCTCTCGGCAATGTCGCCAATGCTTCGGGCAACTTTGCGCTGGCGCTCGGCAATTCGGCCGTGTCGAGCGGAGTAGGCTCCGTGGCGGCAGGTTCGGGAGCCCAGGCCACGGACGTCTCGACCACGGCGCTCGGCAACAACGCCGCGGCGACTGCCGCGAATGCAAGTGCGCTGGGCCTGGGCGCTACGGCGAATGGTGTAGACAGCACCGCGGTCGGCAAGTCGGCCAATGCGAGCGCGCAGGACGCCATCGCCATGGGCACTACCTCAAAGGCGAGCGGCGCCGCCAGCACAGCGATCGGCAACACGGCCGTCGCCAGCGGCGCAAACACCTCCTCATTCGGGTCCGGCGCGAAAGCGACAGGAGACAATTCTCTCGCTGCCGGCGTCAGCGCCAACGCCGGCGGAAGCGCCAGCACCGCTCTCGGCATCGGCACCGTAGCCAGCGCCGACAATTCCACTGCCGTCGGACGTGAATCCCGCGCCACCGGACTCAACAGTACCGCGCTCGGCCGCGGCGCCCAAAGCAGCGCCCTGAACTCCATCTCTCTCGGCGCTGGGACGAGGGCGTCCGGGACAGGCGCCGTCTATGTCGGCTCAAGCACTTTTGCAACGAGCGCCAGTGGAGACAACGCCATCGGCATCGGCACGGACGTGACGGCATCTGAGAACGACGCCATTGCAATGGGGCGCGACAGCCAGGCGACGGCAACCAACGCCATCGCGGTCGGTCTACAGTCCGCTGCGCTCTCCGCCGACTCCGTCGCCATCGGCACGGGCGCGACTGCCGATGGCGGCAAGGCCGTGGCCATCGGCGCCGGCAACACCGCCTATGGCGACGGCGCGGTGGCCATCGGCGATCCGAGCTACGCCAGCGGCACCGGCGCCTTCACTGGCGGCGCCAACAACATCGCCAACAGCGACGGCACGGCGAGCGCCACCGCGGCCAATATGGCGGCGGGCGCTGTCGCCATCGGCAACAACAACAAGGCGATCGGGCAGGGCTCCGTCGCGTTGGGCAACGGATCCACCGCGGGTGCGGCTGGCCTTGCGGGCAATGTCGCGCTCGGCAATGGCGCGACGGCGGCGGCGAGCTCCGGCGACGTGGCGCTGGGCTCGGGCTCAGTGACCGTCGCAGCGGCGGGCACGCCCAATGCCGTGATCAACGGCACGACCTATGCCTTCCAGGGCGTCAATCCGACCTCGACGGTCAGCATCGGCGCGCCGGGTGCGGAGCGCACGCTCACCAATCTGGCGGCGGGGCGGATCAGCTTGACGTCGACCGACGCGGTCAACGGCTCGCAGCTCTTCGCCACCAACCAGGCGGTCGACGCTATTGGCACCACGCTCAACAACATCAATGTCGGCGGCGGCATCAAGTATTTCCACGCCAATTCGGCCCTGCCGGATTCCCAGGCCCTTGGAACGAATTCCGTCGCGGTCGGACCCAACGCCGTGGCCAACAATGCCGGCGATGTGGCGATCGGCCTGAATTCGACGTCAGGAGCAACGACCAATGTCGGCGGAGCCACGATCGGCGGCGTGAACTACACCTTCGCTGGCGGCACGCCGGCGGGCGCATTCTCGGTCGGCTCGGCTGGAGCCGAGCGCCAGATCCAGAACGTCGCGGCCGGACAGTTGAATGGCGGCTCGACCGACGCGGTCAACGGCTCGCAGCTGTTCGCCACCAACCAGCAGGTGACGGCCAACACCACGGCCATTGCCAATATCGGCGGCTCCATCACCAATCTTGGCAACACGATCAACAACATCGCCGGCAACACCTCGACCATCTTCACCGACGCCAATGGCGAAGGCATCCGCTATGCCCGCACCAACGAGACCGGGCTGGCGCAGACCGATTCCTTCGCTCAAGGCGTCGGCTCGACCGCCGTCGGTTACCAGGCGACGGCGACCGGCGTCAGCGGGCTGGCGCTCGGCCGCGACAGCCAGGCCAGCATCGACGGCGGCGTCGCCCTTGGTTCCGGCTCGGTCTCCGATCGCCCACTGGCTCCGGCCACCGGCCAGATTGCGGCCGGTCCGTCCAACTTCATCCAGTACAACACGACCGACAAGGTGCTGCTCGGCGCCGTTTCGGTCGGCACGGCCACGTCCTACCGGCAGATCACCAATGTCGCGGACGGCACCCAGCAACAGGACGCGGTGACGGTGCGCCAGCTGCAGGGGGTGATCGCCTCGGTCTCGGCGACGTCGACCAAGTATTTCCATGCCAATTCGACGGCCGGCGACTCGCTCGCGGTCGGGGCGGAGTCGGTCGCGGTCGGCCCGACGACGGTCGTCAACGGTGACAATGGCGTCGGCATCGGCAATGGCGCCATCGTCGATCAGACCGCGCCCGGCGGAACGGCCATCGGCCAGAACGCCCATGTCATGCTGGCCGACGGACTGGCGCTCGGCACCAATTCGCTCGCCTCCGGCATTCAGTCGGTGGCGCTCGGCGCCGGCGCCCAAAGCACCTTCATCAACAGCGTGGCGCTAGGCGCTCAGTCCGTCACCACGGTCGGCGCTCAGACCGGCTACACGGCCTTTGCGCTCACCGCCCCGCAGACCTCGGTCGGCGAGGTGTCGATCGGCGCCGCCGGGGCCGAACGCAAGCTCACCAACGTCGCGGCGGGTTCGGCCAATACCGACGCCGTCAACGTCTCCCAGCTTCGCGGCGTCTCGCAAAACGTCGCCAACCTGTTCGGCGCCAGCACCACGGTCAATCCCGACGGCTCGATCACGGGACCGACATACACCATCCAGGGCAACAACTATTCGACCGTCTATGACGGTTTCACGGCCGTCAACAATGCGCTGACCAACATCAACAATGGCGGCGGCATCAAGTATTTCCACGCCAATTCGACGCTGGCCGACTCCACCGCCAGCGGCACCGACAGCGTGGCGATCGGACCGGCCAGCGTGGCCAGCGGCACCGATAGCCTGGCCGCCGGGCACGGTGCGACGGCAAGTGCGCAAGGCGCCGTGGCGCTCGGTCAAGACGCCAAGGCCAACAATGCCAGCGATGTGGCTCTCGGATCCGGCTCGGTGACGCAGACCGCCGTCGGCACGTCCAGCACCGTCATCAACGGTAAGACCTACGCCTATGCCGGGACGGCTCCAGCCGGAACCGTCAGTGTCGGCGATGCCGGCGCCGAGAGGACGATCACGAATGTCGCTGCCGGACGCGTTTCCGCCGGCAGCACCGACGCGATAAACGGTTCCCAGCTCTTCGCCACGAACACGGCGATCGAGGATCTGAAAACCGGCGTCGGAAGTCTCACCCAGAATGCGGTGGTGTATGACACCAATCCAGACGGCAGCAAAAAGAACAGCATCACGCTGCAGGGCGGGGACGTCAACGCGCCGGTTGTCATCTCGAATGTCGGACCTGGTGTCGTCGGCACCGATGCGGTCAACGTCAACCAGCTGAACCAGGGCCTGACCACGGGCAAGAGCTACACCGACAACCGTGTGGCCTATGCCATCGATACATCCAACAACTATACCGACAAGGTGGCCGCCACGACCTTGCAGCAGGCCAACGATTACACCGACCAGAAGCTCAGCCAGCTCAATACGGACGTCGCCGGCATACGGGATGAAGCGCGGCAAGCGGCAGCAATCGGGCTCGCCGCAGCCTCGCTGCGCTACGACGACCGTCCCGGAAAATTGAGCGTCGCGGCGGGTGGCGGCTTCTGGCGGGATGCGGGCGCGTTCGCCTTCGGCGCGGGCTACACCAGCGAAGACGGCCGCATCCGCGGCAATCTGTCGGGCACGGCGGCGGGTGGACATGTCGGTGTCGGCGCCGGCATCAGTTTCACGTTGAACTGAGGCGGGAATGAACAGGCAAACCAGCCTTGCCGCATTAGAGCGGTTCATCGTTTCACGGAAACGCAGAACCACTCTGTCTCTTTGTTTTGGCGCAATTCCCAAGGGAAAGCGCTATGCGCTTTCCCTTGGGAAACCGTTTCACACTTTTCCTGGAATTGCTCTGACTTGCCTGACGCTCTGCGCCAGCCTCGTGCCGGCTGCCGGGCAGGTTGCCTCGACGTACAGGATCAAGTCCTCGGACGTGGCGGTCCCTCCCGAGGTGAAGCTCGGGGACTACCAGCGCACCATCCGTCCCTTCCAAAATTGGACACTGATCTGCGACGAGAACCTCAAAGCCCGCAAGAAGGTCTGCAATGTCTCGCAGGTGATCGAGGACATGGCCGGCAAGATGGCCTTCAGCTGGTCGCTTGCCGCCACGCAGGACGGCAAGCCGTACATGATCCTGCGCACCGCGCCGAACGCCAAGAGCGACGGCCTGGTGTCGCTGAAGTTCGATGGCCGAAGCCAGGCGATCGACGTTCACCTGAACGGCTGCAACGAAATGGTCTGTGTCGGCATGTTGCCGGTTGGGCCCGTCATGCGCCAACAGATATCGCAGAATGCGACGCCGGCGATCTCCTACTCGACCGTCGACGGTGAGACGATCACCGTGACCGCAACGCTCAAGGGGCTGACAGAGGCCCTTTCGCCAGTCAAATAACCGGGGCAGCACCATGAGCCAGCAGGACCAGTTGATGTCCGCAAAACGCAGTAGCCCGACCGTCGAGCCGGATCGGCGGAAGCTGGTCGAGCCCGCGCGGCGGCGGTGGCCGCGCGTCGTCGGATTTTCGCTGCTGGGGCTGGCGATGGCAGGCCTCGGTTTCGCCGTCGCGAACCATGCCGCGATCGCCAATCTGGTCGGCGGCGCGACGGCTGCACAGGCCGAGGCGGCAGCCCCGGCGCTTCCGGACACACCTTTCCTCCAGCACGTCAAGCAAGCCGGTGTGCAGGCCTGTTCGACCGTCTTTCCGGTGCTCGGAGAGATTTTGACGACCGGTACGAAATACAGCGTCAAATCATTGTGGAACGACCAGGCTGCCGACAAACATGCCGTCCAGGCCTTTGTCGGCATGGACTATGCGACGGACCGATATAGCGGGCCGGCCGCCGGCGTCGTTTTCGCATCGCCCACCGCTTCGGGTTGTGAGGGGGCGATGGTGCGGGTGGCGCCGTTCGCCAGCCCGTGTGCGGACATCCCGTCCATTCTTCCGCGAGGCAGCAAGATCACCGACCACCTCGGGCAGGTCGAGGTCTACGAGCTTGGCGGCAACGCGGGAGAAGCTCTTCTCCTGCCGACCGGCAACAGCTGTGTGGTGATCTCGGTTGCTTCGGCGGCGAAGTGAGGAGGCGAGGCTGATGGCGACGAACCCTGCGAAGGATTGCCGACGATGAGATCGGGATCTGTGGCTGCTGTTCTTGGCTTTGCCTTGCTCTGGACCGGGCAAGTCATCTCGGCCGATCTGGTGGAAGGACCGCCGGAGCCGCCAGCTCCGCCACCTCAGGAGGAAAAGGGCATCTGGGCGGCGATCGCCTATTCCAGTGCCGATGTCAGATACGGCTTCTTCTGGGGCGCCGACAAGCGGCAAGAGGCGTCGGATATCGCGCTCAAGCATTGCGAGAACGCGGGCGGGAAAGACTGCTCAGTCGTGGCTGTGTTCCGCAATCATCGCCATTGGAATGACGACGACCAGACCGGCTTTCCCTACAATCACTGCGGTGCCCTGGCCGTGGCTGAGAAGGCAGCCAACCGGCTCACGCCGTGGAGCGCGAAGTCCGCTGAAACCCGCCGGCAAGCGGAAGATCTTGCTTTGCAGGCCTGCGAGGCGGCAGGAGGCAAATGCAAGATCCGTGAGTGGGTCTGTACATGAAGCGTGGCCCCAAGGCCGTCGCCGCATGCGGGGCAATCGTATTCTCACCGATGTCGCCGGCGTCGGCCCAGCAACAGGCGGCGGTTGCTTCGAATGGACCGTCGTCTCTGCGCGAAGTGTATCAGGACTGGAGCGTCGCCTGACGCAGCATCATGTCCGCGGCCCGTTGTCCGATCATCATGCTGGGCGCATTGGTGTTGCCGCCGATCAATCTCGGCATGACGGACGCATCCGCGACCCGCAAGCCGGCGATGCCGCGCACCTTGAGCGTTGCCGGATCGACGACGGCCATCGCGTCCGTGCCCATCTTGCAGGTCCCCACCGGATGATAGACGGTCAGCGCCTCGGCGCGCAGATAGGCGAGAATCCCATCGTCGCTACGGACATCCTTGCCCGGCAGCATCTCGGTGCCCCTGATCCCGTCGAACTCGGATGCGGCAAAGATCCGGCGCGCGATCTTGATGCCTTCGACCAGCACCCTGGCGTCCTCTTCGTGCGAGAAAAACCGATGATCGATCAGCACATCCCGGCTCGAGGCGCGGCCTGATATCTTGAGTTCGCCAACGCTTTTTGGCCTGAGCACGCAGGTGTGAATCGCGTAGCCATGGCCGTACTCCACCAGCCTGCCGCGATGGCTGCGGTAACCGGGCACGAAGTGGAACTGGATGTCGGGAATGCCATTCGCGTACTTCGTCCTGGCAAAGCCGCCGGCCTCGACATAGTTCGTGGTGAGCATGCCCTTGCGGCCGGCAAAATACTGAAACGGCGCCGCCAGTATTCGGGGCAGGTTGGGCAGCGACAGGCCGAGCGTCCTGGTGCTCGAGGAGCGGACCGTGATCATGCCGTCGACATGGTCCTGCAGGTTCTTGCCCACGCCCGGCAGATCGACGACCGGCTTTATGCCGATCGCCTGAAGCTCGGCCGCCGGTCCGATCCCGGAAGCCAGCAAGATCTTCGGTGAGTTGATCGCGCCGGCCGAGAGCACGATCTCGCGACGGGCCGATAGCGCCTTCCGCTCGCCCTTGTGCCGCACCCTTACCTCAGTTGCACGCCCCTCGGTTACGGCGAGGTCGATGACCTCGCATTCGCTCAGAACCACGAGATTCTTGCGATCGAGCACCGGGCGCATGAAAGCGGTAAAGCTGCTGAAGCGCTGGCCGCGATCCTGGGTGACATTGTAGATGCCGAGGCCGAACTGGCTTTCGGCATTGAAATCGTCGTTGGCCGGAAGGCCTGCAGCGTTGCCGGCCTTGACGAACATCCGCGAAAGCACGTTCGGATCGCGTGGGTTGTCGACCAGCAATTCTCCGTTTGTGCCGTGGTATCGCGGGCTCTGGCCAAGCAGGTTGCGCTCGAGCTTCTTGAAGACGGGAAGCACGTCGCTGAACGCCCAGCCCGTGCAGCCGAGCCGCGACCACTCGTCATAGTCTTGCGCGGCACCCCTGATGTAGACCATCGAGTTGATCGAGCTCGAACCGCCCAACGCCTTGCCGCGATTGACCGGAATCCTGCGGTCGTTGAGGTAAGGCTGAGGCACGCCGACATAGCAGTAGTCATAGGTCGGGTTGCCGTAGAGCGAGAGGATGCCGGCAGGCACCTTGACCCGCAGGCTGTTGTCGCTGCCGCCGGCTTCGATCAGGCACACCCTGTTGGCCGGGTTGGCGCTCAGCCGATTGGCCAGGACGCAACCGGCCGAGCCGGCGCCGATGACAATGTAATCATAACTTTCGGTCTGCATGCCCAGCCCCATTTAGAAACAAATGCCGGGGCGCTAGGCCCCGGCGGAGCGGCTCACTGCAGAAGCTGCGTCCAGACCTTGGTGACGAGTTCCTGTGCCGCCGGCGAGCAGGCCTGGCCCATCTTGACCGGAACGGTCGGGAACAGTTCCGGGGCGTTTTCCTTGTTGTAGAGCGCCTTGCTCTCGTCGATCTTCACCGGCGAGGAGTGGCCGTAATAATTGTACTGCGCCGTTGCGTTGTCGAGCTGGGCCATGAAATCGATGAACTTCTTGGCGTTTTCGATGTTGGTCGCGCCCTTCGGCACAACATAGGAATCCAGCCAGCCCACCAGGCCCTCCTTAGGCATCGCATATTCGACATTGGCCTTGTCGTTGCGGCGAAGGCGCATAGTATTGCCGTCCCACCAGAAATGAGCGGCGACTTCGCCGCTGCCGATGCGATTTTCGATGTTGTCGCTGGAATAGGCCGCGACGAAAGGCTTCTGCGCCAGCAGCACGTCGAGCACGCGCTTCATCTCTTGCGGGTCTTCGCTGCAATATTTGATTCCGAGATAGTTCTCCGCGGCCGGAATGACTTCGTCGGGCTGCGCAAGGCTGGCAATCTTGCCGTGCAGTTCCGCCGGCGGCTCGAAATAGATTTTCCAGCTGTCGACCGGGCCTTTGTAGAGGTCGCGGTTGACGGTGTAGCCGGCGTTGCCGAAGGCGAGCGGGATCGAATGATTGCCGGTCGTATCCCACCACGGCTTCTGCCATTGCGGCAGGACTTGCTGGTAAGCAGTCATCGAGCTGGCGCCGATGTCCTCGAGCAGCCCGCTGTCGATCATGATTTTCACGAAGTGCTGCGAAGGCGTGACGATGTCGTAGCCGGAGGAGCCGGCCTGCAGCTTGGTCAGCAGGTCCTCGTTGGAAGAGAAGGCGTCAACCGTGACCTTGATGCCGGTTTCCTTCTCGAACTTCGCGACCATCTCTGGCGAGATGGAATCGGCCCATGCGTAGATGGCCAGGTTGCCCTCGGCCCGCGACGGCACGCTGAAGGCAAGGCTCATAGCACCGGCCATAGCGAGAGCTGCAATATGGGTTCTTGTCGACATCTCATTCCCCTGTTTGTTATTTCCCAGGGGCGACGATAACAAAGCGGCTGGTTCGATAAATTCGAATTGCCCGACGCCTTGATTAGGAAAAACTTCGCCGCTTCTACTGCCGCCGCTGCAGGAGGAAGGCCACGGTCGCCAGGACCACCGAAACAATCATGATCAAGGTCGAGATTGCGTTGAGCTGTGGCGACACGCCCTGCTTGATCAGGGAGAAAATGTAGACCGGCAGCGTGGTGGCGCCTCCGGAATTCAGCAGATTGCTGGTGATGAAATCATCCATCGAGATGACGAAGGCGAGCATGGCGCCGGCGAAGACGCCGGGCAGGATGAGCGGCAGCGTGACGCGCCGAAAGGCGACCCAACCCGTCGCATAGAGATCGCGGGCCGCTTCCTCCAGATCGAGGTCCATCCCCTGCAGGCGCGCGCGTATCGGCAAGAAGGCGAACGGGATGCAGAAGGTCGTGTGCGCGATCATCAGTTTCACCATTCCGTTGGCGAGCCCGACCTCCGAGAAGAGGATCAGGACGGCGACGGCAACGACGATTTCGGGCAAAAGCAGCGGAAGGTTCACCACCGTTTCGGAGATGCGGCGGAATCTGACATTGCGGCCCCGCACCAGGACCAATGCCGCCATCAATGCGACAAGTGTCGCGGCGACGGTGGCGACCGTGGCGACGAGCAAGGAGGTCTTCACTGCCGCCAGAAGGTTCGCGTTGGACAGGGCGGTGGCGTACCAGTTCAGGGAGAAGCCGCCCCAGTTGGAGACGATCCGGTTCGCATTGAAGGAATAGAACACCACGACGGCGATGGGCAAATAGAGATAGGCAAAGAAGATCGCGCTGAAGAGACCGAAGCCCGGATAGCGTCTGACATCATTGTCCGCGTTCACGAGGCGCGCTCCAGCCCCTCGATCCGCATCGAGCGCAGACCCTGGAAGACCAGGAAGATCATGACCGCGGCCATCAGCACGATGGCAATGGCGGCGCCGAGCGGCCAGTTGCGGGCACCACCGAACTGCAACTGGATGAGATTGCCCATCATCATCGTCTTGCCGCCGCCAAGCAGGGTCGGCTCCAGGACCGCGCCAAGGCTGGGAACGAACACCAGTATCGCTCCGGCGATCATGCCGGGCCGGGTGAGGGGCAGGATAACGCGACGCAATGTGGTGAGGCGGTTGCCATAGAGATCATGCGATGCCTCGATGAGCGCGCGATCGAGTTTCTCGATCGAGGCGAAGATCGGCAGGATCATCAGCGGAATGTAGCTGTAGACGAGACCAACCAGCATGGCTGTATTGCCGAACAGCAGGGAGTCCATCTGATCGACGAGGCCGACGCCCCGAAGGGTCTTTTCGATGACCCCGTCCTTGCCAAGGATGATGATCCAGGAATAGACGCGGACGATCATCGAAACCCAGAATGGCAGTGTGACAAGATAGATCAGCGCGACTTTGATGGTCGATCGCTGGAGCGCGATGAAATAGGCGACCGGGAAGCTCACAAGCAGGCAGATCGATGTTGTCACGGCCGACAGGATCAGCGTCCTGCCAACGACGATGAGATATTGCGGATTGAACTCCAGTTCGCCGGCCCAGCCTTCGTTGAACAGCAGCTGCTTGTAGGGAGCGGAGGTGAACACATACTCGAATCCGCCGTAAGGCCCGCGCGTCGAGAACGATACGACGATGATGATCCCGATCGGGATGATCAGCGTCAGCAGCATGATGACATGGGCCGGCAGCAAGCCGAGGACGTTCCAGTTCGGACTTTTGGGCCAGTTCGGACTTTTGGTGGACGGCTTCATGCACCGAGGATCCGCACGGATTCGGCGGCGAAGCCGACTTTCACCGACTGCCCGATCTCGAACATCTGGCCGCGGCTGACGCTGTTGCGCTTGGAAATGCGCAGCTTGGTGCCGCCCGTTTCAATCAGATAGTATGTGTAGCCGCCGAGATAGTTGGTCGCCATGATCGTTCCATCGACAGCTATCGGGCTGTCTTGGGCGGGCAGGCTGATTTTCTCCGGACGTATCGACATGAAGGCCTTCTGGCCGGCGACCGCTCTCTTGTGAGAAGCCGTCAAGGTCATGCCCAACTGCGTTTTCACGGTCGCCTGCTCGCCGTCCACGGCAATCACGTCCGCGTCGAGGAAGTTGGTCTCGCCGATGAAGTCGGCGACGAAGCGGTTTGACGGCTCCTCGTAGATCGCGGCAGGCGTGCCGAGCTGCTGGATCTCGCCATCGCCGAGAACGCAGATGCGATCCGACATGTCGAGTGCTTCTTCCTGGTCATGGGTGACGAAGACGAAGGTGATGCCGGTTTGGCGCTGCAGGGTGCGCAGTTCGTCACGCATGGCCTGGCGCAGCTTGAGGTCGAGCGCCGAGAGGGGTTCATCAAGCAGCAGCACTTCCGGTTCGGGTGCCAATGCGCGGGCGAGTGCCACGCGCTGGCGCTGGCCGCCCGACAATTGCTGCGGCTTGCGCCCGGCAAATGTCTCCATATGAACGAGACGAAGCATCTCGGCGACGCGCGCATCACGGCGGTCTTTTGACCAGCCCAGGTTTTCGAGCCCGAAGCCGATGTTCTGCTCAACGGTCATGTGCGGAAACAGGGCGTAGCTCTGGAAGACGGTGTTGACCCGCCGCTTGTGCGGGGGCAGGCCCTGAATATCCGAGCCGTGCAGGAAAATTTGTCCGGTCGTCGGCTGTTCGAAGCCGGCCATCATGCGCAGCAGGGTGGTCTTGCCGCAGCCGCTCGGGCCGAGCAGCGTGAAGAACTCATTGTCGTAGATGTCGAAGGAAACAGGCTTCAGCGCCTGATAGGTGCCGAACACCTTGGAGACGCCCTTGATCTCGACGGCCTTTCGAGGTGCGCGGTGGCCGGCCTCATCATTCATGGTCTGGGCGCTCCGGTCAGGACTTCTGCGAGCTCGGCGATGAAAGTTTCGACGCCGCGCTACCCAAGAGCAGGCGCGGCGTCGATCGGGTGGTTACATCTTCTCCCACTTGCCGCTGCGCACGACGAACATGTCGATCTCGATGGCCATGTTGGTCTGTCCGTTCGCATCGAACGAGACGTTGCCCAGAATGCCGTCGTGATGGATGTCGCGAATGGCTTTGCTCAGCGCCTCCTTGTCCTCGACGCCCTTTTCCTTGATGACCTGGAGCAGGATCTGCGTGGCCTCGTAGGCATATTTGGCGTAGGAACCGGCCGGATCGGAATAGGCCTTGGTTTCATAGGCCTTGTTGAATTCCTCGAGCTTCGGGTTCGACTGTACGGCCGGGGTTCCCGCAATGGTGCCCTCGGCGGCGGCGCCGGCGATCTCGATGAACTTCGGATCGTAGATGCCCGAAATTCCGTACATGGGCAGATTGCCCATGCCAAGGTCGGCCATCTGGCTGCGCACAAGTGCTGCTTCGGTGACAACGCCGCCGAAGTAGACCGCATCGGGAGACGCTGCCTTTGCCGTGGTCAGCATGGCGCGGAAGTCGGTCGTGCCGACGGCCGCGGCATCCGAGGAAACGATCTCACCGCCGGCGGCCTTGAAGAAATCCCCGAACCACTTGGTGTTGGCGGCGCCGTAGTCGGTGGTGTCGGAGATGATCGCGATCTTCTTGATCTTGCCTTGCTTGGCGATGGCTTCGGCCAACGGCTTGTTCTCGTTGACCAGCGTGGGCGTCACGCGGGTCACGTTCGCGAAATTCTGCTCGGTGATCTTCGGGCTGACAGCGCCCCAGACGATGAACGGCATCTGCGCGCGGTTGAAGACCGGGATCGTCGCCAGTGCGACCGAGCTGTTCCAATGTCCGGTTGCCGCAATCACCGATGGGTCGTTGACCAGCTTCTGGGCGGCTGAAACGCCGACCGCCGGATCGGAGGCGTCGTCGAGAACGACGCCTTCCACCTGGTGCGGGTAGCCGCTGGCATTGGCCTGTTCGATCGCGAGCAGGAAGCCGTTGCGGGCGCCGAGACCCTGTTGGGCGTTGCCGCCGGAGAGCGGTCCAATGAAGCCGAGTTTGATCTGGTCGGCCTGAGCCTGAGCGGCGCCCAGTGCGATGGCGAACAGAGACCCGGCCAGAATTGACGATACGCGGATAAGCGCACTGCGCCTGTTTTGCATGGTTCCACCTCAATAGAATTATCTGCCGCCGTCGTAGCGACCCGGCCGATCGTGATCGTCGGCTGATCATCACTGTATGGGCGCGTATTCAGTGATGAAATTCGGAAATTGTGACTCGTGAGTTCGGAGATTCGTTCTGTCCGGCCGGCGCCGCGGTTGATACCTGTCGGCTTCAATCGAGAGACGGACCGCATGGCGGAACTGCTTGTCCAGCAACTGGTGAACTGGATAACCCTTGGCTGCATTTATGCCTTGCTGGCGATCGGATTCAGCCTGATCTTCGGTGTCTTGAACGTCATTCATTTCTCTCACGGCGATGTCGCGATGACGGCGCCATTCATCACCCTGGGCCTCGCCCAGGCGTTGGCGACCGCGCTTGGGGCCGCGAGCCCCGCCTGGCTGGTCATTGCGGTTCCGGTAGCCGTGCTCGCCGTCGGTTTGATCGGCGTCCTGCTGGACAAGGTGGTTATCAGGCGCTTCCGCGACGCGCCTGCCATGATGGCGCTGGTCGCGACGGTGGCGCTGGGCATCGTCATCCGCGAACTGATCCGCCATCTCTATCCGCAGGGATCGAACCCGCATGCCTTCCCGCGCCTGGTGTCGGGCATGGCTTTCGAAGTCTCCGGCGTTGCCATCAGCTGGTTCGCGCTGCTTGTGGTCGTGCTGACCGTCGCGCTGGTGGCCTTGCTGTTTGTCTTCCTGCGCATGACCCCGCTCGGCCTGCGCATCCGGGCGGCCTCGGAGGACCGGATCGTGGCGCGGATGATGGGCATACGCGATGCACGCGTCTTCCGCGCGACGTTCTTCATCGCCTCGGCGATTGGCGCCATCGCCGGGCTTTTGTTCGCAAGCTATGCCGGCGTCACACGGTTCGACTTCGGCGTCATGGCCGGCCTGCTCGGCTTTTCCGCCGCGGTGATCGGCGGCCTCGGCTCGATGCCGGGCGCCATACTGGGCGGACTGATCATCGCCGGCATCGAGGTGCTTGCGCAGACATTCGTGCCGGACGGCGCTTCCTATCGACTGGTCTTCGTCTTCCTGCTCGTCATCGCCGTGCTCATCTTCCGCCCCGCCGGCCTGCTTGGGCGCACCGTCATGGAGAAAGTCTAGCATGGAGCGTCGTGCTTCACCTGCCGCGCCGGGCAAGGCGGCGGCCGCGGCCTTCACCATTGCCTCGCAACTGTGCGGAGCAGCCTTCCTTTACCTCATCCTCAGGGTTGATGGCGGCTGGCAGGTGGTCGGCCTGCTGGCTTTGCTCGGACTGGGCTTCTATCTGCTGGAGAGGCTGCCGTGGATCGCGGACTACGCGTTGGCGAGCTTTGCCCGGGTTCCGCTCGTGGCGATGATTACCGCGGCGGTCGTCGTCCTGGCTTTTCCATTCTTCGTCGGCTCGAATACCTATATCCTGCATCTGCTGATCGTCGCCGAACTCTATGCCGTGCTCGCGCTGGCGCTCAATTTCCAGCTCGGTAGCGCCAACATTCCGAACTTCGCCACCGGCGCGTCCTACGGCATCGGCGCCTATGTGTCGGCGCTGCTGGCGATCAATTTCGGCGTCAGCTTCTGGCTGACACTGCCGGTCGCGGCGCTGGCGGCAACGCTGTTCGGTTTCATTATCGGCATCCCGTCGATGCGCACGCGCGACACCTATCTGGCGCTCGTCACCATCGCCTTCGGTGTCGTGGTCCAGCAATTGCTGAACAATTTCAGCTGGACCGGCGGACCCAACGGACTGGTCGGCATTCCGGCGCCCAGCCTGTTTGGCCATTCCTTTGCCGACCCGCTGGTGATCCTCGGCTGGAAACTGCCGAGCCAGGCAAACTTCTACTATCTGTCGGCGGCGCTGGTCGTCGTCGCCATCGTCACCGCGCATCGGTTGCATGGCTCGCGCATCGGGCTGGCCTGGAACGCGCTGCGCGCCGACGAGATCGCGGCCAAGGCGCAAGGCATCAACGTGGCGTGGTTCAAGGTGCTGGCGTTCGCGGTCGATGCCTTTCTCGCCGCCTTCGCCGGCACGATCTACGCCTTCTACGTCTCTTACATTTCCCCCGA
Organism: Mesorhizobium sp. AR07; assembly: GCF_024746815.1. Lineage (GTDB taxonomy): Bacteria > Pseudomonadota > Alphaproteobacteria > Rhizobiales > Rhizobiaceae > Mesorhizobium. The sequence continues at coordinate 2,848,036 of NZ_CP080525.1, read as the reverse complement.
CAATTTCACCTTCCTGGTCTCAGTCACCATCATGACAATGGTCATCGTCGGCGGCATGGACAATATTTTCGGCGTCATCGTCGGAGCCTTCCTGCTGACCATCCTGCCCGAGAAACTGCGCGCCTTCGCCGACTATCGCCTGCTGTTCTTCGGCGTCGTCATCATCGGCTTCCTGATGATCCGGCCGCAGGGCTTGTTCCCGCAACGCATGCGGCGCTACGGAGGCGACCTGTGAGCGCGCTTCTCAAGGTCGAGAACCTGACGATGCGCTTCGGCGGCCTGGTCGCGCTCAACGATGTCAGCCTGTCGATCGACAAGGGCGCGGTGCTCGCCGTCATCGGCCCCAACGGCGCCGGCAAGTCGACGCTGTTCAATGTCGTGACCGGCGTCTACCGGCCAACCTCCGGCCGGGTGACGTTCGACGGCGCGGAGATCGCCGGCCGACCGTCCTACGAAGTCGTCGACCGCGGCATCGCCCGCACCTTCCAGTCGTCGCGGCTGTTCTCGGATCTCAGCGTCCTCGACAACGTCATCATCGGCATGCACACCCGCACAAGGACCGGCGTTCTGGATGCGCTGTTTCGGCCAAGCGCGTCGCGCCGGGAGATGGCGGCCTGCGTTGTAAAGGCCGAAGCGCTGCTCAAGCTTGGATCCGGCGACCTGTTCGAACAGCGTTACCGGCCGGCGGGCACGCTGGCACAGGCCGATAGGCGGCGGCTGGAAATCGCCCGCGCACTGGCCTCGCAGCCCAAGCTTCTGCTGCTCGACGAGCCGTCGGTCGGCATGGACGATACGGAAACCGACGCGCTGGTGGCCGACATCGCGCGGCTGCGCGCGCAAAACCCCGAGCTGTCGGTGGTCTTGATCGAGCACGACATGCGGGTGGTCGAGGCTTTCCCGCACCACGTCACCTGCATCGACTATGGCAGCAAGATCGCCGAGGGCGACTTTACGGCGGTGCGCGCCGATCCGCGCGTCCAGGAAGCCTATCTCGGGAAGGCTGTCGCCCATGCTTGAGCTCAGCGATGTCGATACCTCCTACGGTGCGGTGCCGATGCTGCGCGGCGTGGCGATGAGCGTTCGTCCCGGCGAACTGGTCTGCCTGCTCGGGCCGAATGGCGCCGGCAAGACGACCACCTTCATGACCGTCTGCGGCGTCGTGCAGGCCCAGCGCGGCAAGGTCGCGGTGATGGGCAGGGACATGGCGACGCTTGGCACGGAGAACCTGGCGTCGCTCGGTGTCGGCCTCGTTCCGGAAGGGCGCCGGCTGTTTCCCAGCCTGACCGTGATCGAGAACCTGCGCCTGGGCTACGACGCGGTGTCCGGCCGGGGGCCCAACTTCGCGGCGCAACTGGACAAGATGAGCAATCTGTTTCCGCGTATCCGGGAGCGTTTGCGCCAGGTCGCCGGCACCCTGTCGGGCGGCGAACAGGCGATGGTCGCGCTGGCACGCGCGCTGATCGGCGAACCCAGGCTGGTGATCATGGACGAACCATCGCTCGGGCTCTCGCCCAAGCTCATCGGCGAGTATTTCGAGATCACCCGGGAGATCCATCGCCGCGGCACGACCATCCTTTTGATCGAACAGAACGCGGAAATGGGACTGGGCATCGCCGATCGCGGCTATGTCCTGGTCAAGGGCAAGGTCGCCCAGGAAGGACCGGCAAGGGAGCTGCTCTCGTCCAAAGCGGCCAGAAGCCTTTATCTCTGAGCCGTCCGGCAATTGCGTCTGTCGTCATGGCGATGATCTCCGATGCCAAGTCCCGCGTTCCACATCTGCGGCCATGCCTCCCAGCATTTAGGGACAGGCTAACCACTGCCACATGAAATCGTAATTTTCGCTGCCCGGTCCCTCCGTTAAACCAAAGATCAGACCTCCGTCGCATGCGCAGAAACTCTCGGGAAGAGCCAGAAAGGGCCGCTGAAATGCCAGTCGAAAAGGTAGACACGCTCGTTGTCGGTGGCGGCCAGGCCGGGTTGGCCATGAGCGAACATCTGAGCAAGTGCGGCGTGCCTCATCTCGTCCTCGAGCGGCAGCGTATCGCCGAACGCTGGCGCACCGAAAGATGGGACTCATTGGTTGCCAATGGTCCGGCCTGGCACGACCGTTTTCCGGGTATGGAGTTTCCGGATGCAGGCCCCGACGCCTTTATCGCCAAGGAAAAGGTGGCGGATTATTTTGTCGCCTATGCGAACATGATCGCCGCCCCTGTCCGCTGCGGCGTGGAGGTCAGGAAAGTGCAAAGGCTGGTCGGCCGGCCCGGTTTCCAGGTCGAGACCTCGGATGGCGTGATCGAGGCCAGAAGCGTGGTTGCCGCCACCGGAGCTTTCCAGCATCCCGTCGTCCCGGCCATCGTCTCCGGAGATGCCGGGCTCATGCAGATCCATTCCAGCGCCTATCGCAATCCCGGCCAGTTGCCCGAGGGGGCGGTGCTGGTGGTTGGCTCGGGGTCTTCTGGGGTGCAGATCGCGGACGAACTTCAGCGCGCGGGACGACGCGTCTACCTCTCGGTCGGGCCGCATGATCGGCCGCCGCGGGCCTATCGCGAGCGTGACTTCTGCTGGTGGCTGGGGGTTTTAGGCAAATGGGACGCCCAAGCCCCGGCGCCTGGCACGGAACATGTCACCATCGCGGTGAGCGGTGCGCGTGGCGGCCAGACGATCGACTTCCGGCGTCTTGCCGGGCAAGGAATGACGCTGGTTGGCCGGACGGAATCGTACAAGGACGGTGTCATGGTCTTCGCACCCGATCTGGCCAGGAATATCGCGCGCGGCGATGCGAACTACATGTCGGTGCTGGACGAAGCCGACGTCTATGTTGCCCGCAATGGCCTCGACCTTCCCGAAGAGCCAGATGCCCGCAAGATCGGGCCTGATCCGCAATGCGTGACCGATCCCATTCTCGATCTGAACCTGGCTGAAGCCGGAATAAGCTCAATCATCTGGGCTACGGGATTTACCGTCGATTACAATTGGCTCGGCGTCGATGTGTTCGACGAAAAAGGCAAGCCGAAGCATCAGCGCGGCGTTTCGATCGAACCCGGGATCTATTTCCTGGGCTTGCCGTGGCAATCGCGCAGGGGTTCCAGCTTCATCTGGGGCGTCTGGCATGACGCCCAGCATGTGGCGGACCATATTTCCACGCAGCGCAAATACCTAGCCTATCACGCATCCGCGATACGCGAGACCAAGGTGGCATAGGCAACGGCAACTGAAACGGACGTCCTGACCTCGAGCCTGATCCGACGGAGACCAAGATGGCGCATACAAGAATTCGCAAGTTCAACACGAAGGACACCTATCCCGAGCAGAAGCTCGACAACGATCTGTGTCAGGCGGTCGTTACGCGGGGCGGCAGAACTGTGTATCTGCGTGGTCAGTGCCCGCAGGACCTCGACACGGCCAAGAACATCGACAGCCACGATCCGGTCGAGCAGACGCACAAGGTCATGCAGAACATCCGCCAGCTGATCGAAGAGTGCGGCGGCACCATGGAGCACTTGGTCAAGGTGGTGGTCTACATCACCGACGTGCGCCATCGCGAGGCGGTCTACCGCACCATGGGCGAGTACATCAAGGGCGTGCATCCGGTCTCGACAGGCCTTGTCGTGCAAGCCCTGGCGCGGCCGGACTGGCTGGTCGAGATCGACGGCACCGCCGTGATCCCGGATGAGCAGTCATGACCTTTTCCATTGTCGCGCGGTGCGAGCGCACCGGCATGTTCGGGGTCGCGGTATCGTCCTCGTCCCCTGCGGTGGCGGCGCGCTGCGCCTATGCGCAGGCGGGCGTCGGCGCCATTGCCAGCCAGAACGTCACCGATCCGACGCTTGGGTTGCGGGGACTCGAATTGCTGGCGCGCGGCGCGTCGGCCGCCGAGGCGGTCGCCATCCTGAAGCGCACCGGCGCCTACAGCGAATACCGGCAGGTGCTGGCTGTCGATGCCGCCGGGACGACCGCGATCCATTCCGGCCCGAGGGCGCTTGGCATCTGGGCTGAAGCGCATGCGGACAATGTCGCCTGCGGCGGCAACATGCTGGCCCATGACGGCGTGCCGCAAGCCATGGTCGAGGCCTTTCTGGCATCGGAAGGGCATCTGGGCGACCGCCTCATCGCGACCATGCGCGCCGCGCTGAAGGCGGGTGGCGAGGCCGGCCCGGTCCATTCGGCCGGCATGAAGCTGGTGCGCGAGGTCGCGTGGCCGGTCGCCGACCTGCGCTGCGACTGGACCGACGATTGCCCGATCGAGCAACTGGCGAGGCTGTGGGAAATCTACAAGCCGCAACTCGATGCCTATGTGACCCGCGCGATAAACCCGTCCGATGCGCCGAGCTACGGCGTGCCGGGCGATGAATAGTCAAGACAGGGGATGCCTGCGATGAGCGAACTCAGCCACAAGGACTGGATCGGCAAAGCGTCCGCGATCCGGTTTCGCGACAGGGCGTTCATCGACGGCAAGACGGTTGCGGCGCGTTCAGGCCGGACCTTCGCCAGCGTCAATCCGGCAACCGGTGAAGTGCTGGCCGAGGTGGCGTCCTGTGGCGAGGAAGACATCGATCTGGCCGTTGCTGCTGCACGGCGCAGCTTCAACGCCGGCGTCTGGTCACGTACTAGCCCGGCGCACCGCAAGGAGGTGTTGCTGCGGCTGGCGCAGCTGCTGCGCGAAAACCTGCATGAACTGGCCCTGCTCGAATCGCTCGACATGGGCAAGCTCGTCAGGGATGCAGCCACGGTCGACGTTCCCGGCTCGGCCGCGATCTTCCAATGGTATGGCGAGGCCATCGACAAGATCTATGGCGAAGTGGCGCCGACCGGCGAAGGCGATCTGGTGTTGGTGCGACGCGAGCCGCTCGGCGTGGTCGGCGCGGTGGTGCCGTGGAATTTCCCGCTCGACATGGCGACCTGGAAGTGCGCGCCGGCGCTGGCGGCGGGCAATTCGGTGGTGCTGAAACCAGCCGAGCAGTCGCCTTTGTCGGCGCTCCGGCTAGCGGAACTGGCTGTTGAAGCGGGCCTGCCGGCTGGCGTGCTCAATGTGGTGCCAGGCCTCGGCGAAACCGCCGGCCAGGCGCTCGGCCGCCATATGGATGTGGATTGCCTTGCCTTCACCGGTTCGACTGCAGTGGGCAAGATGTTCCTGCAGTATTCCGGCCAGTCGAACATGAAGCAGGTCTGGCTGGAAACCGGCGGCAAGAGCCCCAATCTTGTCTTTGCCGATTGCAGCGATCTCGATGCGGCGGCCGATATGGCGGCCTTCGGCATCTTCTTCAACCAGGGCGAGGTCTGTTCCGCCAATTCACGCTTGCTCGTACAACGCGGCATCAAGGATGCTCTCGTGGACAAACTGGTGCGGCGCGCGACGGCCATGCAACCCGGCGATCCGCTCGATCCGGCTTCGAAAATGGGCGCCATGGTCGATGCCCGCCATGCGGCCAATGTCATGCGGTTCGTCGAGGCGGGCAAGAAAACCGCGCGCCTGGTCGCGGGCGGCGATCTGGTCACGGTCAACGGGCGCGGCAGCTTTGTCCAGCCCACCATCTTCGACGATGTCGCGCCTGCCGATATGATTGCCCGGGACGAGATCTTCGGTCCGGTGCTGTCGGTCATCGCCTTCGACGACGAGGCCGAGGCGATCCGTATCGCCAATGACAGCCCATACGGGCTGGCAGCATCGCTGTGGACCGACAGCCTGTCGCGTGCGCACCGCATCGCCGGCCGGCTCCATGCCGGCACGGTTTCCGTCAACACGGTCGACGCGCTGAGCCCGATGACCCCGTTCGGCGGCTTCAAGCAATCCGGCTTCGGCCGCGACCTGTCGCTGCATGCGCTCGACAAATACACCGCGCTCAAAACGACATGGATCAAATACTGATGGGCGCCAAGGCTTGATCGAAGCACCCAAACCGGCAACATAGCCAGCATGCCGCTACGCTTCACGCTCAGACAGCTGGAATATTTCGTCGCCGTGGGCGAGGCGGGCTCCATCGCCAAGGCGGCCGAACAGGTCAATGTCTCGCCGCCATCGATTTCGGCCTCCATCGCCCAGCTGGAAACCGAGTTCGGCGTTCAGCTTTTTGTCCGCAAGCATTCGCACGGCCTCTCGCTCACGGCTGGCGGCCGGGTCTTCCTGAAGGAAGCCGCCCGGCTGCTCAACGATGCCGACGCCTTGCATGACGTTGCCGGCGACTTTGCGGAAAAGGTGCGCGGTCCGCTGGCGGTGGGATGCCTGCTGACGTTCGCGCAGATTGTGCTGCCGGCTCTGCGCATGCGGTTCGAGCGCGCCTATCCCGATGTGCGCGTGCGGCAGTTCGAGCGCAATCAGGGGCAATTGCTCGAGATGCTGCAACGCGGCGAAATCGACCTTGCGCTGACTTACGATCTCGAGCTGTCGCAGGACATGACCTTCGAGCCGCTGATGCTGGTGCCGGCCTATGTCATGCTGCCGGCGGGGCATCGCTTCGCGGCAAAGGCGTCGATCACGACGGAGGAACTGGCCGACGAGCCGATGGTGTTGCTCGACCTGCCGTTCAGTCGCGAATATTTCCTGTCGGCGTTCCACCAACGGGGAATCCGGCCCAACATTGCCGAGCGCACCGGCGACATCGCGGTCATGCGCTCGATGGTGGCGAACGGCTTCGGCTACGGCATCGCCAATATGCGGCCGCTCAACACGCTGGCGCCGGATGGCAAGCCGCTTGTCTTTGTGCCGCTGGACGGCGACCTGCGGCCCCTGACCATGGGCGTCGCCCTGCCCAACTCCGAACATCGCACGCAAACCGTCCAGGCGTTCATCGACCATTGCCGGCATTTTGTGGTCGAGCAAGGCGTGTTCGGCGCAGAGCGCGCAGTCGGCTAAGCGTTTCAGTAAAACCGGCGCCGCTCAGTGCGCTAGAAGAAGCTGGTGATCGGCCAGCCGGCGCAGCAATTTTTCCAACATGTCGTCGCAGCGGTGCATCTGCTCGAGGCTGACGAATTCGTCCGGCTTGTGCCCTTGCGCCATCGAGCCCGGTCCGCACACGACCGTCGGCGTGCCGAGATCGCGGCTGAACAGGCCGCCCTCGGTGCCGAAGGCAACCTTGATGGTGTCGTTGGCGCCGGTCAGCGATTTGACGAAAGCGATGGCTTGCGAACTGACCGGCGTATCCAGGCCGGGATAGGTGTTGGTGATGTCGATGTCGATCGCCGCCTCGGGCGCGATGGTCGAGGCTTCGACGGCAATGCGCGAAGCCTCGGCGCGCAGGCGTTCGAGTATCTCGTGCGGGTCGTCGGCCGCGACATTGCGGATCTCGAAGTCGACCTGGCAGAGGTTCGGCACGATGTTCAGCGCCACGCCGGCGTTCATCTTGCCGACGTGGACGGTTGTGTAGGCAATGTCGTAGTCGCCGTCGCGGGCGCCATCACGCGCCAGCCGGTCCTGTTCCCGACGCAAGGCGGCGACGAAGTCGCAGCCGAGATGGATGGCGTTGAGCGCCAGCGGGGCCAGTGCCGAATGGCCCTCGCGTCCCTTGCAGATGGCGCGTGCGGCAAGCTTGCCCTTGTGACCCGTCGCCACCCGCATGTCGGTCGGCTCGCCGACGATACACAGCAGCGGCCGTTGCGGGGCTGCCCGCAGCATGTCGATCAGGCTGCGCACACCGATGCAGCCGATCTCCTCGTCGTAGGAGAGCGCCAGGTGCAACGGGGTCCGCAGCGGCATTTTCGCGGCCGCGAGACATGCCGCGAGCGCACAGGCGACGAAGCCCTTCATATCAGCCGCACCGCGTCCGTAAAGCCTGCCGTCGCGCTCGGTCATCTCGAAGGGCGGCAGCGTCCAGTTCTGCCCGTCGATGGGAACGACGTCGGTGTGGCCGGACAGCATGATGCCGGAAGCGTCGGCCGGTCCGACGGTGGCAAAGAGATTGGCCTTGTGGCCATCCTCGCTTCGGATGATCTGGCAGGCAATGCCATGCGCGTCGAGCATATCAGCCACAAAGCCGATAAGGTCGAGGTTCGTAACGCGGCTCACCGTCGGGAAGGCGATCAGCTTTTCAAGAATCCGGATGCTGTCCATGCGTCTTATGTCTCGTTGCCCGTGCGCGCTATCTAGCATCGCGCGGTGGCGGCCTTGAAGTCGCATTTGGCTCTGCCGGGATTCACCGGATGCTAATCCAGGCCGATTAGGGCGCGCCTAATCGGTACAGAAGAAATCTGTAGTTTCCCAGGGCGTGCCGCGACTTATGAGTAGGTTCACGGCATCTACCCACTGGGCATACCGGCTTGCGCCAGGGCTCAAACCCATGATCGCGCATGCCGCGATGCGACGCTGGCAGGAAGGAAGCACCATGCGCGATCCACGCTACGATATTCTGTTCGAGCCTGTGAAGATCGGTTCGGTGACCGCCAAGAACCGCTTCTATCAGGTTCCGCATTGCAATGGCGGCGGCTACCGCGATCCATCCGCCGCGGCCGAGATGCGCCGCATCAAATCGGAAGGCGGCTGGGGCGTCATCTTCACCGAGCAGACCGAGATGCACCATACCTCGGAGATCACGCCCTTCATCGAACTCCGGCTGTGGGACGACGCCGATATCCCGGCTCTGGCCAAGATGGCCAAGGCCATGCATCAGCATGGCGCGCTGGCCGGCATCCAGCTGGCCTATTCAGGCATCAACGGCCCGAACCTCTACACCAAGGAAGTGCCACGCGGACCGTCGGCCTTGCCCATTCGGACCTTCACCAACGATCCGGTTCAGGCGCGCGCCATGGACAAGCAGGATATCCGCGACCTGCGCCGCTGGCACCGCAATGCCTTCAAACGTGCCAGGATGGCAGGTTTCGATCTGGTGTGCCTCTACGGCGCGCACGGCTTCGGCATCATCCAGCACTTCCTGTCCACCGCCACCAACCAGCGCAGCGACGAATATGGCGGCTCGCTGGAAAACCGCTCGCGGCTGATGCGCGAGCTGATCGAAGAGGGCAGGGATGCCATCGGCGACACCTGCGGCCTGACGCTGCGGCTATCGCTGGACGAGATGATCGGCGAGCTTGGCTTCGCCAATTCCGAAGTGCGCGACATGATCGAGATGCACGCCGACCTGCCCGATCTCTGGGATCTGGCGCATGGCGCCTGGGAGGACTGCTCCGGGCCGTCTCGGTTCAAGGAGGAGGGCGCGCAGGAAAGCCTCGTATCCGGCATCAAGAAGCTGACCTCGAAGCCCGTCGTCGGCGTCGGGCGCTTTACGTCGCCGGATGTGATGGTGAAGATGATCAGGTCCGGTACGCTTGATTTCATCGGCTGCGCGCGTCCATCGATTGCCGATCCCTTCCTGCCGAAGAAGGTGGAAGAGGGGCGGATCGAGGACATTCGCGAATGCATCGGCTGCAACATCTGCATCACCGGCGACATGACCATGTCGATCTCGCGCTGCACGCAGAACCCGACGTTCATGGAGGAGTGGCGCAAGGGCTGGCATCCGGAACGGATGCAGGCCAAGGGCGACAGCGAGAGCGTATTGGTCGTCGGCGCCGGTCCGGCCGGGCTGGAGGCCGCTCGTGCACTCGGCCAGCGCGGCTACCAGGTGGCCATCGCCGAAGCCGGCACTGAACTTGGCGGCCGCGTGGCGCGCGAGTGCCGCTTGCCTGGCCTCTCCGCATGGGGACGCGTGCGCGACTATCGCCAGTATCAGCTCAGCCAGATGTCCAATGTCGACATCTATTTCGAAAGCCGGTTGTCGGCCGAAGACATCCTGGATTTCGGCTTTCAAAACATCGCCATCGCCACCGGCTCGACATGGCGCCGCGACGGCGTGGCGCGCGCGCATGTCGTGCCGATGCCGGTGGATCCGGCCATGCCGGTCTACACGCCGGACGATTTGATGGGTGGCAATGTGCCGACCGGCAACGTCGTGCTGTTCGACGACGACCATTACTACATGGGTGGCGTTCTGGCCGAGCTGATGGCGCGCCAGGGCGCGAAGGTGACGTTGGTGACGCCATCCGCCTATGTCTCCGACTGGACCCGCAACACGCTGGAGCAGGGCGCCATCCATCGCCGGCTGGCCGAGCTCGGCGTCGAGATCGTGCTGAATCGGACCGTGACGCGCATTGTACCGGGAGGCGTTGCCACAGCATGCGCCTATACGGGTATCCGGCACGACATCGCCGCGGACGCCGTGGTGCTGGTGACGTCGCGCCAACAGGACGATGGGGTCTGGCAGGAACTGAAGACGCGGCGGGAGGCGTGGGCCGACAGCGGCATTCGCTCGATCAAGGTCATCGGCGATGCCGAGGCGCCGGGTCCGATCGCCTGGGCGACTTACGCCGGCCACCGCTTCGCACGCGAGCTGGACGAAGCCGATATCGGCGATGCGCTGCCCTTCCGTCGCGAGGTCACGGCGTTGGCCGCGGAATAAGTGCGCCGGCGCACCTGTTCCGTGCGTATGTTCCCGAATGCCGAAAGCTGCCTGCGCCTCATCAGGGCGTCGGCCGTCGAGGCCAGTGGGTCGACCGCTGCATCAACAAGGACGAGCTGCGCGCGCACGACTGCCCACGCAACTGTTTGATTTTGTTGAATGGATGGTATGGCTTACCGGCATTGAAAGTAAATCTGAAGCGCGTCGATGGCGGGCTGCGACGCCCTACTCGTGGAGTAGGGCCACCTGGCGCGCCCCGGTCACTTCACGGAAAAGTCGACCGCTTCCTTCATCGTGCCGTCAACGGCGATCTGCACCTGATAGGTGCCGACCGGCCAGCCGGCATCCGGCTTGGTCATCGAGGCGTCGACATGGTTTTCGATCTTGCCGATTTCGAAGCTGACCTCGTCGATCTTGTAGTTCGCCGGCGCGACACCGCCCGAATCCACCGAAATCCAGCTCACGGTTAGCTTTGATCCCGAGGCCACCGCGTCGGTCAGGTCGGCGGAGAGGAAGATCTTGGCCGTATCCGGCGCAAATGTCGCCTGAGTCTCTTTCGCGTCCTTGCTTGCGGACAGCACGATGTTTTCGAACCCTTCGGCCTGCGCGTGCACAGCGAACGTCCCAACCGCCACCAAGGCGGCTGCACCCATCATCATCGACCGAATGCGCATGCTCTTCCCTCTGGACTGAAACCGCGGCCCGCGTCCGACTCATGTGGTGCGTGCCCGCGACCGCTTTTTAGAATGCGAGGGCAGGGTTGTCCATGGAGCCGCGGCGCCATGATCTGCCTTTTGACGTGATCCTCAATGTCCGTCGTCAGGGATTTTGAGACGGGGCCTTGCTTGATCTAGCGCGCGTTCGTTCGCCACCGGAGGTTCGAGTCAGGAGAGGGACTTGAACCCCCGACCCCAGGATCATGATGCCGGATGCCGCGCTGGTAGGGGCAAGTTGGTCGAATGATCGGCTTTGACCGCCAGGCGGTGGCTAGCGCGATGTACATCTGTGATCGAGGAGGCGCTCAGCTGCCTTTCCCCAGTTCACCAGAATGTAGAATCCCGGCCTCGCGTCAGCCAGCGTTGCACCGACGACGATAACATTTAAATCATCCATAGCGTGTTGTGCCTGAGGCAAACCGGCAACAACCAGGCCGACCACGTTAGTGGTTCGCAGATCCGGCTCATCCACTGCCATTATCCAATATGGTCGCCCCTTCAACATCAGTGGAAAGGGTTGCCAAGGCGCGTCTTTCTTCGGCCCATCCAAGGCAAGCGTCCTTTCCACCGACGCTAGCAAGCAATCGACGTGGATGTGTAACTGATCCTGGGACCGCTCAATTCGGGAATTCACCGCCAGGCCAACGGCTGATCGTGGCAGGCCGCGTCCGAGTCTTGCTTCAACTTTCTGTCGGGCTTCCCATGCCCGGTTCCATAGTTGGGCGCTATCAGTGGAACGGGCGGATGGGCTCTCCAAGCCCGCAACTGCTGTGATTGGCGCCAGCAGAAACTCGGTCCGGTGTAGAGGTGATTTGACGAGGACCGACCCATAATCCCCTTGCTTGTTCAGTATCACCTCTTCGCAGGGGAAGGCAACGCCAAGGCGCGCACTTGCAAGCGCGCAGGTCTGCACCACCTCCCATAATATTTTGCGTTCGAAGAAAGCGTAGCCGGCAGTGGCTGACACAGCGACCAACAATGTCACGAACAGCCGAAGACCCCTGCATTGCAAGAAGCCCTGCAACATTGTTTCTTCTCAAACGACCGGAGCGAGCGGCGCGAGAATCTCTCAGGATATGGTTCGGGTCATCATACAATCGCAGGGCGCGCGAAGTTCCGTTCCCGTCAGGAAATCACAATCGGTGATGTTAACCTCGCAGCCGGAGCGGGATCGCGACTGGAAGCCGACTTCGATCGAAGCAAAGGACGGCCCGACAGCCTTCAGGGGTTACCATCGGGCTGTCGGGCCTGACCGGAGCGATAGAGCGCCCGGCCGGCCGGTAATCCGCGCCCAACGCTAATGGAAGCGTAATCCTATGCCAACAGGCACCCGCCACGACGCGCGCCATCGGGCATTTTTCGAGACCCTACTTCTTCTTGCATTCGGCGGCTGCTTTCATCGCCGCCGTCGCTTCGGCCTCGGTTTTGTAAGACGTCTTGCCGACCATCATCGCGGTCTTGCCGTCAGGCTTGATCTTGGCGACGGAACAAGTCTTGTCGCTTGCTTTTTGGGCGACGAAATATTCTGTCGCCGCAAGCGCGGGAGCGGTTGCGAGCATCGCCAGAATCGTTGCGGAAAGAAGTTTCTTGTACATTCTATTTTCCTCCACTTGGCCCGTATCGGCCATGGGACACTGTGACGAGGCATTCTGTCTGACACCTTGCTGCAACATTACAGTTTGGTAATATTGCGGTCGGCCGACGTGAATCGGTGGCATCGCCGATTTCGTCACCTTGCAGGCCGAGTACGTGTCGGAGGACCGGACGGTCTATCGCAGGAGCAAGGCGTGGCCGAGGGATAGGGCCCGGGCCTAGCCGGCTTCTGGCGGCGCCGGTCGCACCCGCAATGAGGCTCGCGCACGCAGTCACGTTCGCTCTTGTCAACGAATCTCGAGGACAAGAATGCGGTCGGCCAAGCAAGGGCCGCAAGGAACACCGACGGTCCAGGCCATGACCGACCATACCACCGACCCAAGCGGATCCAGCCTATGGAGTTTGGTCAATTGGCTCAGCACCGCTACGGCACCGCGCAGACCTATTACGTCAAGGCGCTGGCCTAAGCCAACGCCGACTTCGGTTACAAGGGGGTGTCGGGACAGACCTTCCTCAAGCGGCTGGAATTTGACCACTCCGCTTTCAGAAGCGGGTAGCGCGGTTCTACGGAGCTGTCGTGATCAGGTGAGGGAAGATGCAATGCGTGGCAAGGCAGTGGAGAACGCCGTCTATCATGCAGTCGCGTTCTAACGCGCTTTTTTCAGCCTTTCTATGCCGCCCAGGCCTGCCCGCTTGGCAAAGGGAGCCATTCGCTGCCATGAGCCGCAATTCAGCGAAGATGAGCGACTACCTGAAAGTGCCCAACGATCGGCTTGTCGAAATCGGTCGGCAAATTCCAGTTTGACCGGCGTAGGGTCGGTTGCCAGCGCCTTCGCTCAGGATCAATTCACCGCGTTGCGGTTGTTGCCGGATCCAAAAGCTGCGTCGCCTCGTAGGTTGATCGATACCCAGATGTTGGGGTTCTGCTGCGACTGGCGCTTGAGAAAGTAATAGCCAGTGGCATCCCAGGAGCGAATGCTGTTGACGAGGTTGTCGAGGATGAAATCGCCCTTGTCGGTCTTCACCGTGAGGATGGCATGGCCTTCGCCGTGCAGGTCGTAAACAACCGTCATCAGCAAAGTCTGCCGTGGGAATCCGGCGTCGAGCAATAGTTTGCGCTTGAACAGCGCGTAGATCTTGCAATCGCCCTTGCCGTCGACCGGATAGTCCCAGTGATCCAGCTTCGTGCCCCAATGCTCAAGATTGCTCTCCGGTACGATGTAGCCATTCACCTCCCGGTTGACGCGGTCAAGGGTGCTCCAGGTCCCAGGTGTGAGCTTGAGGTTCGCCGCCGGCAGGGCTGGGACCTCGCATTGCTCCGGACGCCGACCGCAGAAATCCACCCAGCCGTACGGAATGCTCGTCTTCCCCCCGACGGCGGCAAAGGTCGCGGAACCCATGGGCGTGCTGCGAGGCTGTGTCGCTTCGAAGGCAATCGCGTAACTACTGAACGAAGAAGGGTAGGGTTGCGCGGCCATTTGTGGCCCGACGGATCCAGCATTTGCCAGCGAAGCCAAACCAAGAAATATCGGAAACATCCCAACGACAGGCCAACGCCTCATCATCGTCACCACCACGCCGCAACGCCCATATTAGCCATGAGCTAATCCCAAAACGGCGGCCGAGGTCAATTAAATGTTTAATAAAAGGTTAACGTTGAGCCACTTCCATCCCTACAATTGCAGATAATTGGCATGAATCGGCTGTTACTCCGGTTCACTGCACCAGTGTGGTTGGTATGCGCGTGGATGCCACAACACGGGCAGAGAGCGGCTGCCAAGTCCAGTTAGCGGAATGCCCCTCAGTCTCGAGCCAAATCCTGAGTTTTGAGTGAATTAAAATCAATTGTTGACAATTAACTAAAAACGCGCGACGGTCTTCGAAATTCGCAGCCGGAAGCGCTTGAAATGCTCACATGCATCATTGGTTGGTCGCACTCCAGATTCGGCAGGCTGGACGCCGGCCTTGAGGAATTGATTGCAGGCGTGGCCGCTGCCGCGATGGCCGACGCCGGCCTTCAAGCTGGGGAGATCGACGAGATTTTCGTAGGCACCTTCAATCCGGGCCTTGTCGAACAGGATTTTGCGTCCTCCCTCGTGCTGAACGGCAGCCCGGATCTGCGCTTCAGGCCAGCGACCAGGATTGAAAATGCCTGTGCCACTGGCTCGGCCGCGGTCTATCAGGCGGCCCGCGCCGTGGAATCGAGGCGGGCCCGCTTTGCGTTGGTGATCGGTGCTGAAAAGATGACGGCGCTAGATAGCGCCTCAGTCGGCCCGGCGCTGCTGAAGGCGAGTTACGTCGATGAGACAAGGTCGATCGAGGGCGGCTTTGCCGGCGTCTTTGGACAGATAGCCTCTTCCTACTTTCAGAAATACGGGGATCAGTCCGACGCGCTGGCCAGGATCGCTGCCAAGAACCATCGAAACGCCGTCGCCAATCCGCTGGCGCATATGCGCCAGGATCTCGGTTTCGAATTCTGCCGAAACGCATCGGATCGCAATCCGGTCGTCGCAGGCCCGCTGAAGCGCACCGATTGCGCGCTGATTTCCGACGGTGCTGCGGCGCTCGTCCTGACGGATGCCGCCATCGCATTGCGCATGAAGAAAGCCGTGGCGCTGCGCGCCATGTGCCAGACCAGCGATTACCTGCAATTGTCGAGGCGGTCAGACCTTACGTCCTTCGAGGGAGCGGCGCGTGCCTGGTCCGGCGCAATGACGCAAGCCGGCCTGACCACCCGCGATCTCGATTTCATCGAACTGCACGACTGCTTCACCATCTCGGAACTCATCCAGTACGAGGCGCTGGGCATTGCGCCGCGAGGCGAGGGTGCCCGGGCGATAAAGGACGGCATGACCGAAATGGGCGGCGAACTCCCTGTCAACCCATTCGGCGGGCTGAAGGCCAGAGGCCATCCCGTCGGCGCCACCGGCGTCTCGATGCTGGTGAACGCCGCCATGCAGGTAACCGGCGGTGCGGGTCGACATGCAGGTTAAGGACGCTGCGCTGGGCGGGGTCTTCAACATGGGCGGCGTTTCGGTTGCCAACTACGCCACTATCCTCGAACCGCTCAGGTGAGGCGCTGATGTCGACTTTCAACATAGGCCATTTCCTGACCCAGAACGCACGGCGCTTCGCCGATCGTCCGGGCGTCATCGTTCCGGAGCGGACTCTTACCTGGTCGCAGGTCGACCGGCGGGTCAATCGGCTTGCCAACGCACTGGTCAAATCCGGCATCAGTCCAGGCGACCGGATCCTGGTCCAAGCGCGCAACAGTCACCGCGCTTTCGAGGTGAAATGGGCGTGCTTCAAGTTGGGCGCGATCTGGGTTCCGGTCAATTTCCGCCTGACGCCGGCCGAGGTCGCCTACATGGCCGGACACGCATCGGCGCGGGCGATCGTTTTCGACAGCGAATTCGCGGAGCATTGCGAGGCGGCGCGCGCCGAGCTGGATCCGGCGCCGTTATCCATCTGCCTTGACTGTGCACTTGATGACAGTCTCGTCTACGAACAACTCGTCGAATACGGCGACGAACGCTTTGTCGAGGCGGATGTGGATCGGGACCAGCCGGCCTGGTTCTTCTACACATCGGGTACCACCGGCCGCCCCAAGGCCGCCGTGCTCACGCATGGCCAGTTGGCGTTTGTCGTTGCCAACCATCTGGCGGACATGTTTCCCGGTACCAGCGAGAGCGACACCTCGCTCGTCATCACGCCGCTGTCGCACGGCGCCGGGATTCATGCCCTGGCCCATGTGGCGCGGGGGGCGTCGCAGATCATCCTAACCGGCGCGTCGCTCGATCCCGAAACGGTCTGGAAGACGGTTGCGCAGCATAAGGTGACAAACTTCTTTGCCGTTCCGACACTTCTCAAGACCCTTGTCGAGCACCCGTCCGTCGATTTGCATGATCATAGTTCGCTGCGTCATGTGAACTATGGCGGAGCGCCGATGTTCCGCTCCGATCAGGCGCTCGCCCTTGCCAAGCTCGGAAACGTTCTGGTTCAGCATTACGGCCTTGGCGAATTCACAGCGAACATCACCGTGTTGTCACCAAGCCAGCATGGGTTGCCGGCGTCCGACTTGTCAGACGAGGCCGTGGGTAGCTGCGGTGTTCCCCGCACCGGCGTCGAGGTCGCCATCCTTGACGCCGATGGTCGGCGCGTTCCTTCCGGCGAAAAGGGCGAGATATGCGCTCGTGGCCAAGCCGCTTTTCTCGGCTATCACAACGATCCGGAAGAGACAGTGAAAGCCTTCAGGCACGGCTGGTTCCACACCGGCGATCTCGGCTTCCTCGATGAGCGCGGGTTTCTCCATATCACCGGTCGCGCTTCCGACATGTATATTTCCGGCGGACTGAACGTCTATCCGCGCGAAGTAGAAGAGGCGATCCTCGACGACGAGCGGATCGACGAAGCGGCGGTGGTCGGCATGCCGCATCCAAAATGGGGTGAATGCGGGGTGGCGGTGGTGGTCGCCAAAGCCGGCTGCGAGATTGCTGCGAAGGATGTCATCGACGGCCTCAACGGCCGCATCGCAAGATACAAGTTTCCCAACCATGTGGTGTTCTGGCGGGAGCTGCCTAAGTCCGCCTATGGCAAGGTGCTGAAGCGGGAGATCATCAAAAGGCTCGCGGAAGAGCACGAACGCGCGGCCTGACCAAGCAGAAGGTGGCGACAATGAAGATTAAAGGTCTGGATCATGTGGTGCTCACCGTCAGGGATATGGCGCAGACCATCGATTTCTACCGGCATGTGCTCGGCATGCGCCATGTCGTGTTCGACAGTACCTACAATGCGCTGCATTTCGGCAACCAGAAGATCAACCTTCATCCTTATCGCGCCGAATATACGCCGCATGCCGACATTCCCGCGCCGGGGACGGGCGATCTGTGCCTCATAGCCGAAGGCGGCATCGACGACATCGTGCAGGAATTGGGCGCGCTCAAGATTCCCATCGAGGTGGGGCCTGTGGATCAGACCGGCGCAGGCGGCGCGATGCGCTCGGTCTATTTTCGGGATCCAGACAGGAATCTCATTGAAGTTGCATGCTACACATCCTGACCCGCATCCATTCAAGGCTCATTCCATGGCTCGTCCCAAACTGAATCGCAAACCCGCTCCGCAAATGGAGGTGACCCGCCGCAGTCTCGATGCGCAAGCCGCCGACAAGCTGCGCGACGCGATCCTGACGGGCGTGTTTGCGCCCGGCGAGAAACTGACGGAAGAGGTGATTGCCGAGTCGTTTGGGCTTAGCCGCGGAACGATCCGCGCATCGCTGCGGCTTCTGGTTCACGAAGGGCTCATCGTCCAGGAACCCTACCGCGGCTACAGCGTGAGGTCGCTGACCTCTCGCGACGCGTGGGAGCTGTTCACGCTACGCAATACGTTGGAGGCCTTCGCTGCACGGCTGCTCGCCGAGACCATCACCGAAGAGAAACGGGGCCGGCTGGACCAAGCCTACGACAAAGTCGTCAAGGCGGTCACGTCCGGCGTGCGGACGCGCGCGGTGGAAGCGGACTTCCAACTTCACCTGACGATCGCAGAACTGACCGAGCATTCCGCCCTGCAGGCACACTACGCACTGATCGCCGGCCAGGTCCGCCTCTATCAGTCCCTGGTCAGCAAGTTTCTTTCTCTGCAGGACTACATCGTCACCCATGAGTCCCTTATCTCGGCGATGCGGGAAGGCCGGGCTGGCGAGGCCGAACGGCTTGCCGCGCAACACAACACCGCAGATGGCGAACGTCTGGTTGAATGGCTCCGCGAGGCGGCAGGCCGATCCGAAGAACATATTCGCGGCGGCCATATCGGTCTCTCGGCGTCTTAGGAACGAGCGAAAGGAGACACATTTCACGGCAAAATATTGTTAACAATGAACAATCAATCATATAACCAAAAAGGGGAATGATCATGTCAGTTAAGCGCAGTTTTCTGGTCGCCGCGTCGCTTTGCGCCGCCGCAGCCTTTGCCTCGTCCGCCGCAAGTGCTGCCGACGAATCGCTCAGCCGCATTCAAGCGGCCAAGAAGGTCGTTGTCTGCTCATCCAACGACGTTCCATACGCCTACAAGAACCCCACCAGCGGTAAGGTGGAAGGCACGGACATCGACATGGTCCGTGCCATCTTCGAACCGCTGGGCGTGCCGGAAATCGAACTTTATGAAGTGCCGATCTCTGGGATTATCTCGGCACTGAATACCAGCCGCTGCGACCTGATCTCGGACAACATCGCGATCACCGTCAAGCGCCAGCTTCAAACAGGGCTTGCAAAGGGCATTGCTACTGGCGATTCCGAATCTGCAGAGGCGATGCGGGACTTGATCGAGACCGTCACGGTGTTTCGAGATCCATCGAGGATCGGCGGGATCGAAGTCGAAATCTCCGGGCGGCTGACGGCACTCTTGGGTGAGGGTGCCTTCCCCCACTCCGACTCGCCGCGTTTCGCACTTCGTTGCCGCGCGTAGCACGAAGCGGCCAGAGCAGGCTGCATTGACGGCTTTCCTCTCCGGTGAGGGAACGTATTTGACTACTTCACCGTAAGCAGGTGCATTCAGAACGTGTCGCGTCTCAAGCCATCGGATCGACTACCATGCCAGACACAGGCTCAACCCAGAAAAGGTGGTCTGTCACGGCTCTGACTCCCACGACATTTTCGGCTGCGACACGAGCCGCCAGGCGCTCGCGTTCGTCAAAGATTGCTCCGCTCAGTTCGGCGACACCTTTGTCGACCTTGACGTGGATCATGCTCGTGCCTGACCAGATTTGGCCAGCCAGTTCAGCGACTATGTTCTGGCGAATCTGTTCGTCGCCCATGCCCGACGAATCCGAGGTTGGCAGGACGCGAAGCAATGCACGTAATAGGTCTGAACGAGCGATGATGCCGACAACTCTCCCGCCTTCAACGACCGGAAGCCGTTTGACATGATGTCGGGTCATCAATTCGACGACGTCCTCAAGGGATGCATCGCAGGTCGTCGTGACGACGCTGTCCGACATCACCTCTGCAACCCGGCGCCCGTTGGCGTGGATGTATTCGTCGGCAACTTTCCCGGGGCTAACAAGAAATTCGAGCCAACGCGAACGCTTGCGTTTCGTACCCAGTTCTCCCCGGCGCAGAAAGTCACCTTCGCTGACAATTCCAACCAGAGCGCCGTCGCTTCGAATGACAGGAAGGCCGCTGATTTTCTTGGAGAGCATCAGCCTTGCCGCATCGGCGATCGACGCTGATGGTTCGATGCCGACGACTGGTGATGTCATGACTGCTTCGACTTGCATGTTCGTGTCCTTCAAACGTCCTGCAGAATTTCGTCATTGGTCGGTGTTGGCCATTGGGGCGCTCATCGATCGTGACCGCCGGTGCCGGGCCTGCTCGCATGTAGGGCTACGGTTCGGCGGTCCTCGCGCATCTCGAACCACATGGCGTTGAGGATGGCAAAGGAGCAGGCGAGGCCGACCCCGAGGATCCAGGAAAAATACCACATGACGTTCAATCCTTCAGTAGGCGTTCGGGTTGCGGCCAATCGAAGTGGCTGTGACGGTGCCGCGCATGACGCGGTAGACCCACGCGGTGTAGGCGATGATCAGCGGCAGGAAGACGATGGTCGCCAGCAGCATGACGAACAGGGTCAGGTGGCTGGAGGATGCATCCCAGACGGTCAGGCTTGCATTCGGATTGAGCGAGCTTGGCAGCAGGAAGGGAAAGAGCGATAGGCCTGCGGTCGAAATGATGCCGACGATGGCCAGGGTGCTTCCGAGTAGGGATGTTTTCCAGGCATCGCCCTTCAAACCGATATAGGCGACTAGCGAGCCTAGCAGGCCGAGAGCGGGCGCGATGATCATCCATGGATGGGCACTATAGTTGGCGAGCCATGCGCCGGTGCCCGTCGTCACCATTTTGCCAAGCGGATTTGATGGGCCAAAATGATCCTGTGTGCTGGTAACGACATAGCCGTCCATCCCGAACGACACCCATAGCCCGGCAAGAGCGAAAAGGACGATGCTCGCGATAGCGGCGTAGCGGCCATAGACCCTTGCCCGCATGGAGACCGTGCCTTCGGTTCGCGCCGCGATGATAACGGCACCGTGTGTGACCAGCATGGCGACGCTGAGCAGACCCGATACCAACGCAAAGGGGCGCAGCAGGCCGAAGAAATTACCCGCGTAAGAGGGCCTGAGCGTGGCATCGAGGTTGAAAGGGACGCCAAGCAGGACATTGCCGACCGCGACGCCGAAGATCAGTGCCGGCACGAAGCCTCCGATGAACAATGCCCAGTCCCAGATAGCACGCCAGCGCGAATCCTTGATCTTGCCGCGGAACTTGAATGCGACCGGTCGCAATATCAGCGCCAACAGGACCGTGATCATGGCCAGGTAGAAGCCGGAGAAGGATGCGGCATAGAGTGCCGGCCATGCGGCGAAGATGGCGCCACCACCCAGCACAAGCCACACCTGGTTGCCTTCCCAGGTCGGGCCGAGCAGGTTGATCAGGACGCGCCTTTCGTCGTCGTTGCAAGCGACGAATGGCAGCAGCGCGCCGACGCCAAGATCGTAACCGTCCATGACGGCAAAGCCGATCAGGAGGACGCCGAGCAGAAGCCACCAGATCAGCCTGAGGGTTTCGTAGTCGAGGGGGATCGTGTTCATGGTTGCGTGCTCCTCGCTCAGCGGACGGGTCGGGCGAATGCGCCCTCGGGGATTTTGACTGCGCCATCCAAGCCATCGGCGGTAACATCCTGCGGGCCGGGGCCGGCCTTGATGGTCTTGACCATCAGAATGACCATGACGATCAGAAGGCTGGTGTAGAGCGTCAGGAAGAAACCCAGGCTGATTGCAAGGTCCGTCAGCGTCAGCCCCGATGCGGCGTAGAAGGTTGGAAGCACGCCTTCGATCGCCCAGGGCTGCCGGCCATATTCCGCCACCAGCCACCCAGATTCGATCGCGATCCAGGGGACTGGCAGACTGAACAGCGCGATCCTGAGCAGGGTGCGGTTCTCGCCGAGCTTGTTGCGGGCGCTCAACAGGAAGGCGGTGGCGAAGAACAGGATCATGTAGAAGCCAAGCCCGACCATGATCCGGAAGCTCCAGAACAGGGTGGCGACATCGGGGATTGTATCGAGCGCGGCCTTGTGGATGTCCTCGGGCGTCGCAGCCTGCACATCGTCACGATAGCGCTTGAGCAGAAGCGCATAGCCAAGATCGTGCCAATTTTGTGCGAAGTCCGCGCGCGCCAGCTTGTCGGCAGGGTCCTTGCGGATCGTGTCGAGATCGGCCGATGCGATGATGCCGTTGCGGATGCGTTGTTCGGCGTGATCGACGAGCTGGTGGATGCCGGGGAGCTCGGTGTTGAGGCTGCGCGTGGTGATCAGGCCCAACACCCAAGGAATCTTGATCTCGAAGCGGTTGCCGTCCTTGCCGGGGATGGCAAAAAGCGTGAGGCTTGCCGGCGCGGGTTCCGTTTCCCACATGGCCTCGAGCGCGGCGATCTTCATCTTCTGCTGTTCGGTTGCCACATAGCCGCTCTCGTCGCCAAGCACGACGACCGACAGTGCCGAGGCGAGGCCGAAGCTTGCCGCGACCACCATCGATCGTTTGGCGAGCTCGATGTGTTTTCCGCGCAGCAGGAAGAATGCGCTGATGGCCATCATGAACATGGCGCCGGTGGTGTAGCCGGCGCTCACCGTGTGGACGAATTTGGCCTGCGCCACCGGATTGAAGATCACGGCCATGAAGTCGGTGACTTCCATCCGCATCGTATCGGGATTGAAGACGGAGCCGACCGGGTTCTGCATCCAGCCATTGGCGATCAGGATCCATAGCGCCGAGAAATTGGCCCCGAGCGCGACCAGCCATGTGACGGTGAGGTGGCCGACCCTCGACAGTCTGTCCCATCCGAAGAAGAACAGGCCGATAAATGTCGCCTCGAGGAAGAAGGCCATCAGCCCTTCGACCGCGAGCGGCGCGCCGAAAACGTCTCCGACGTAATGGCTGTAGTAGCTCCAGTTCATGCCGAACTGGAACTCCATGACGATGCCGGTAGCGACGCCCATGGCGAAATTGATTCCGAACAGCGTGCCCCAGAACAGCGTCATGCGCCGCCAGATATCGCGGCCTGTCATGACATAGACGCTCTCCATGATGGCCATCAGGAAAGAGAGGCCGAGCGTCAGCGGCACGAACAGAAAATGGTACATCGCCGTGGCTGCGAATTGCAGCCGTGAAAGGTCGACAACGGTGAAATCGATCATGCCTGCCTGCCCCGATTGATGCCGGCCGTTTGCCGGGCGTCTCTTCAGCTAGGCCGTGGCGATGGGACCGGCATTGATCTCGATCAAAGCGATCCGCCGCGCCTGGGGGCAATAGCTTTACCGGTGGCAACGTGCGGATCGGTGCCGTGACAGCAGGGCAAGCGGAATGCAGCAGACAGGCTCAAAACAGACTGAGGCGTTCCGCGACCAAGGGCGCTGGATGATGCGTCTGTGGCGGCACGCGCGTGCCCCGATGGCCGTCGCGGTCGCGCTGCCTCTGATTTCGGGCTTGCTGCTGGTCGGGCAGGCCTATCTTCTTGCTTCGGTTCTTCATCGCGCGATCGTCGAAGGCGCTTCGCCGCATGCTCTGCTGACGCCCGTGCTAGGCATTGCCGGCCTTTTCGCCGTTCGCATTGGGCTTGTGATCGTAGCCGAGCGCTGCGGCATCGTGGCCGCTGAGCGCATCAAGTTCTTGCTGCGATCGGCATTTCACGCGACCTTGCTCGATCACAGGCCCGACTGGACGGCCGCCCGGTCATCGGGAGCGCTGAGTTCGGCAATCATTGACCAGATCGAATCCCTGGATGGCTTCCTTGTCCGCTTCCTGCCGGCGATGGCACAGGCGGCGATCCTGCCGCTCGCCTTCGCCGTCATGGTTCTGCCCTTCGACTGGGTCGTGGGCCTGCTCTTTCTTGTCACCGCACCGATGATCCCGCTTTTCATGGCACTGGTTGGTTGGGGCGCCGAAGCCGCCAGCCGGGCGCAAGCCGAAGCGTTTACGCGTCTGTCCGGCCTGTTCGCCGATCGCTTGCGCGCAATCGTGACCCTGAAGCTGTTTGGCCGCGCCGAAAGCGAGACCCGTGCGGTGATGCTGGCGAGCGAGGGTCTGCGTTTGCGCACCCTGGCTGTCCTCAAGATCGCCTTCCTGTCGTCCGCGGTGCTGGAGTTTTTCGCGGCACTCGGAGTGGCAGGGGTGGCGTTGTATGTCGGTCTGACCTTCCTCGGCTTCGTCGATCTTCGCCCTTCGGTGCTGACGCTTCAGGCAGGGCTGTTCTGCCTTTTGATGGCACCGGAAGTCTATCAGCCGCTGCGACTGCTGGCGGCGCATTATCATGACCGTGCCGCTGCCAAGGCGGCGGTGGCTGAACTGGCCAGGCAATTCGACGGCCTGCCGGAATTCGCCACGCCCGAAGCGATCAGTCAGCGGCCTTTCACAGGCCCGTCAGCCGCGCCAGTTGCCGTGGATATGGACAGCGTTTCCTTGCGCACCCCGGACTCTCGCCGCCTCGTCATCGACAGCACGTCGCTCCTGATCCCTGCTGGGCGACATGTGGCGCTGGTCGGCGAGAGCGGCATCGGCAAGTCGACGCTGCTCGAGGCCATTGCCCGCATGCGGGAGGTCGATGGCACGATCCGGCTGGACGGTCGGGACCTTGCTGACATTGCTGAGCCTGAATTGCGGGCGCGTATCGCCTTTCTTGGCCAGCGGCCGCGCTTGTTCCACGGCACGATCGCCGAAAACATAAGACTGGGTTGTAGGTCCGCCAGTGATGCCGAAATACACGAAGCCGCCCGGCGCGCCGAGGTGCTGCCTTTCGCGATCGCGTTGCCGGATCGCCTCGATACGCTGATCGGGGAGGGTGGTATCGGGCTTTCGGGCGGCGAGGCGCATCGCGTGGCGCTTGCCCGGATTTTCCTGCGCGACCCCGGCCTCATCCTTCTCGACGAGCCCACCGCGCATCTTGATGCCGAGACTGAGACTCAGGTCCTCGATGCCCTGATGGCGTTCGCTGTCGGCAGGACGATGATCGTGGCAACGCATTCGGCGGCCGTCGCCGCGCGGATGGGCAACGTTTACAGGATTGTCGGGGCGAAGGTCCTGCCGGGGCCGCATGTGCGTGCCGCGCGGCCGGCAGTGGCATTGGAGAGCGTGGCATGACGGCGTTCTGGTTCTTCCGCCCCTTGTTTCAGCGCCACGTCGCGCGACTGGGGTGGACGCTGTTGTTGTCCATCCTCACGCTCGCCGCCGGGATTGCGCTTCTTTCGGTTTCCGGCTGGTTCCTGACGGCGGCGGCGCTGACAACGGCCGCCGCGAGTTTCAACCTGTTCGGTCCATCCTCACTGATACGCGGGCTGTCCTTCATTCGAATCCTGTCGCGCTATGGCGAGAAGGTCTTCGGTCACGACACGACCCTGCGCCTTCTGGCCGATCTGCGGGGATGGCTGTTTGCCAGCCTGTTTCCACGCGTGCCGCTGGCCGATCGCAGCCTTCGCCATGGCGATCTCGTCAGTCGCCTGACCGCTGACGTCGATGCGCTGGATACGGTATTTCTTGTCGCCATCGGTCCCATGCTCGCCGCGCTTGTGCTTGGTACGGGCATGGCGACCGCGTTGTGGGCTTTCATCCCCGCGGCGGGCCTTTCCTATGCCGTATTGGTTGGCCTCGCCGTCCTGGCCATGCCGGTCGTGCTGATCCTGGCATCTCGTCGCATGGGAACGGAGCTCGTCGAAGCGTCCGCTGAGGCGCGCATCGCAGTGCTGGATGGCATTGACGGTCACGCCGACCTGATCGCCTTTGGTGAAACGAGGACGGCGCGTGCATCCTTTGCGGGTTCGGCGGCGCGGCTCGCATCCGCGCGGCGCCGATTGGGAATGGCCGGCACGCTGGCGGCAGCAGTCACCCAGGCGCTTGCGGGTGCCGCGATGATAAGCGTGCTATGGTTCGGCATTGCCGCCGTTCACGCCGGTGCAATTAACGGTCCACTTCTGGCGGGTCTGCTACTCGGCACCATCGCCAGCTTCGAGGCAATCGGCGCGGTCGTCCGCGGCGTGGCCAGATTGGGTGTCTCCGCCGCCGCCGCCACAAGGCTCAAGGCCATCTCGACCAGCAAGCCCATGGTCAATGACCCGGTCTGTCGGCAACGCTTGCCCAACGGCGACGTGCGCTTTGAAAGCGTCACCTTCGGTCACGACCCCCGACGCCCTGTGTTGCGTGGCCTCGACCTTTGCGTGAAGCAGGGCAGCCGTATCGCGATCATCGGCCCGAGCGGTTCGGGAAAGTCGACCGTCCTCGCTCTGCTGTTGCGCCTGCACGACCCACAAGCCGGAACGATCTCCATCGGCGGCGCGGACATCCGCACCGTCGCCCAGCGTGATCTGCACGAGAGGGTTTCGTTGTTGAGCCAGGACTCGCCTGTTGTGCTGGGGACCATCCGCGAGAATCTTTTGATTGGCCGTGCCGGAGCAAGCGATGCCGCACTCTGGCATGCGCTGGCCAGCGCCCGGCTTGCGGATTTCGTGCGTGGGCTGCCCGAGGGGCTCAGCGCATTCATTGGCGAAACCGGGCGAACCTTGTCCGTCGGTCAAGCACGTCGGCTTTGCCTGGCGCGGACGCTGCTGTCGGAAGCGGAGATCCTCGCCTTTGACGAGCCGACATCGGGTCTCGATCGGGAAGCAGAGCTGGCATTCCTGGCCGATCTCAACACGGCAACGGCGGGCCGTACCGTCATCCTTGCCACGCATGCCGCACTGCCGCTGGGTGCGGCTGATCGCATACTTCGTATCGTCGATGGACGGCTGGAGACTGCTTGAGCGACGGGCGGCTTTCCGCTGCCTGCAAGCTTCATCGTAAGACGATCTCCCCCTGGGTGATTGCCTTGAGCCACGAAATCATTCCTGTCTCGGCTCGGCACTTACCGATCGCGAACCACCGGAACTGGGCCGGCGTGGAAGAACATCGCCAGCTTCAGGCTTTTCGCAATGCGTTCAGCGCGATCGACAAATACCGCAGCCGTTTCCGAGACAAAGAGCGCCGTTGCTGTCTCACCGAAGATGCCTAGCCAGATATCGAAATCGGCCTCGGTCACATCCTTGAGTTTCAAATGCGCAGGCACCGGCCGTCCGTGATAGTCGCCCGTTTTGAGAATGACGGAACACCAGAAATCGGTCATTTTCTCAAGGTGCGGCTCCCAGTCGCCGGTGATCTCGCGCGCGAAGATCGGCCCGAGCCGGTCGTTTTTTCGCAGTCTGGAATAGAATTCGCGGACCAGCGCGCCAATGCTCGTCCGGTCAACTCCCAGATCAGCCAGAGGCTGCTCGGCGGTCGGTCGCGCCTGATCGATGGCAGATGAGTTCATGTTAGTCCTTTCGGCTTGTGCTCTCTTCCGATTCTCGCCTCGAAACGCGGCATCCACGGGTCAAGAGAATCCAAGATGCCGCAGGGCGGCTCGCACGACGTTGAGGCGTTCGCGGACAAGCCGGAAACCCAGATTGTCGGGCGGCGTGCCGACCGCGCAGCCGCCACTTTTCCCGTCCCGGATGAAGTTGGACATGTATGTGCGGTGGAACCCCTCAACGACATGCACCCCGCAATTGTCGATCGAACTCACAATGCTGATGCCATTGGCGGCTATCGCTGCATGGACGTAGCAGGTCGATGTCCACTCCCAGACATTGCCTGCGACGTCCGCCAATCCTTTTGAGTTGATACCAAACGCCCCTTGAGCCCTTGGCTCAGGATCAGATTTCCGTCCAAGCGAAGCCTCGGTGCGATACTGGGCAAGCCAGCGCCGCGCCGGATTGTCGGGGTCGCCGGCACCACCCTCGATGTCGCTTCGGAACCGTTCGCCGGCGGCGTAGGCCCATTCCGCGTCTGTCGGAAGCCGCCATGTCGCGCCCGTCTGGGCCGACAGCCAGATCGTATAGGCTTCGGCGTCGATGTGGCTTACCCCGGTGACCGGAAAATTGCCGCTGCCCGGAGTATCAGCCGCCTTGCAACTGCCTGCCGTCACGCAACGTCCGTATTCCGATGCACTCACTTGGTATTTCATGATTTTCAGCGGACCAATGACCTTTGCCAGGATCCGCGGCGCCGCGACAGGATGGCCTTCCCCGAGGAATTCACCTGGTTGAGGATGGTCGAACGATCCGGGCGCGAGGGTCACAAGTTCGGGGTCCGCCACGAGCGAACCGGCCAACCGATCTAACACGCTGGTCGCGCCCATGACGATCAGCGCGGCAGTCGCGATGCTTCCGAGGGCTATGATGGGATTGAAAGACATGGCATTTCGTCCAGAGCCACGCGACCTTGCACAGATGGCGCAAGGTCTCGTCGATGTTCAGGATCGGATCCCTGTTGCTACGCCGTAATGGCCCTTGGGGCTTCGACCTGCGTCATCAGGTCGTCATTCCAGGCTCCATCGACGGTAAAATGTGCGGTCGCGCCGAGTTCCACAGCCTCGATCAGATTGTGGTTCACATAGGCGTAAATGCCCGGCTGCAGGAACGTATAGAGGGCCGAGCCGGCCGAGCCGCCGCGAATGAACCAGGTTTCCAGATCCTTTGCGGGAGGGTTGGCGAACTTGCCTTGTTCCCAGACATAATCGCCATGGCCGCCGATCAGATGCGGCCGCGTATCGCGGTTGGCTTGCGAATGGACGATCAGGACAGTCTCGCCGACTTTCGCCTTCATGGCATTGTCGCCGGTCAGCGATCCTGCCTTGCCATTGAATACGACATGGGTCGGAATCAACCCGCGCATGACCTTGACGGTGTCATCATAGTTGTCGCCGGCTGTATCGTATTTCTTGAATTTCCCCTGCTCGTCGCGGGGGACGTAAAAGTCGTTTTCGCCGACATAGTAGATGCGGTCGTAACGGATGGGTTTGCCCTTGTCGTCGCGCAGGCCGTCACGCGGCAGCACCATCACCGCACCGCTCATGCCGGACACGACGTGCCACGGGATCATCGGTCCGCCGGGTGCGCAGTGGTAGATGAACGTCCCCGTGCGCGTTGCCTTGAATCGCAGCGTTACCTGCTCGCCGGGGTTGACCAGTGTCAGTCCGCCGCCACCGAGCGCGCCGGTGGCAGCATGGAAATCGATGTTGTGCGCAAGCGTATTGGTGTCGGGATTGATGAGGGTGAGCTCAAGATAGTCGCCTTCATGGACAACCATCAAGGGACCGGGGATCGAGCCATTATAGGTCATCGCATTGAGCTGCGTCCCATCGGCGTCGATGACGATGGGCTTTTCCTCGATTGTCATCGTGAACTCGACGACTTTCGGGCCGTCCTTGGCCACCTGGTCGTGCGCGTGGACGAAGGGCGGCGCGACGAGGGTGATCTTTTCGCGCGGCAGTCCGGCCACGTCCTTGGCGCTGGCCACAGCCGGCATTGCGCCGAGCGTCGCCACCGCGGCGGCGGTAAGGACAGATCCCAACAGAGCTTCACGTCGCGTAAGCAATTTCAATCTCCTTGTGCGTCAGCTACTTGATGACCGGAGATTAGCCTGCTTGCGGGGACCGTCTTTGCGCTGGCGCAAACGCCCTTCATTTCCATACGATTTTCGCGTTGAAGGTGAGGAGAGGATCGCGTTCTGGTACACTCATCGATCCCTATGAAATAGGCCGGACTGGACCCCCCGTGGTCCGTCCGGCCGTTTTCCCCCGGCGATCGCCAACCGGAGGGTATCTATAATGGAAGCGTCAGTTGGAGGCGGCCTTGGTCGCTTCGCCGAACAACTCCGCAAACACCGCTCTGGCCTTGCCGGTCTGCTTGACGGCTTCCGCCGCGTCGAGGTTCACCGGCTTGCCGACGACGATCAGCGCAACCATGCCCATGCCGTAGTGCGGGGCGCACTTCACGCCGTAGACGCCTTCCTTGGTCATGGTCACGGTGATCTCCTCGCTTGCCTTTCCCTTGAAAGCTTCAGCGCCGCCGGGCAGCATTCCCTTGATGGTTTCGGCATTGTGGGACTTGTCTGTGGGCACGAATTTGATCGTGTCTCCGGGCGCCGCTTTTATGTAAGCGGGCTGGAAGACCATCGAACCCTTCTCGCCCTTGTTGAGCATCTGGACGACGTGTTCTTCAGCGTTCGCTGCACCGGCCAGAGCGAATAAGGCTATGGCCGCGGCGATCAGGGGCAGTTTCATGGAATAGTCCTTTCCTAGGTTCATCACGGCATCAACCGTTGCGGCTTTCTAAGCCACGGGATGGCGTTGCGATTTGCGCTGGCGCAAACTGGCTCACGAAATATCGAAATATGACGATCTGGCACCCCAACAGGACTTCCGGGTTAGGGAGCTGAGTATGCCGCTTGACGATCGGGCAACCCACGCGAAGCATCCGGTGTTTCAACATGACAGCGACGCTGATGGGCCATCGACGGACATGTTCGGATGGATCCTCAAAGTTGCGCCTCCCCGTCAGCTTTAGCCTTGGGTCCTATCGCGCGGGTGTTTGGCCAGTCTTTGCAATTGCGCAAGGAAAGAACCGACAGCGGCGGCCTCGGTCGCGCACATGGACTTTTGGAAATGCACCTAAGTTGGATGTGCCCAGTAAAGAAGCCGAAACAGCCGTGTTAAAGACGCATCGTCAGATCTCCGAGGATTATTCGCTCATGCCATGCAAGGCATCCCATTTCGCGATTTCCACGGTGCGCAAGGACGGAAGCCGGATGACGCCTCTCTCCTTGAGCTTCGAGAAGATGCGCGACACTGTCTCGATGGTCAGGCCGAGATAGTCGCCGATATCGGTGCGCGACATGGGAAGTTCGATGTGGCTGAGTTCACCTTGGCGTTCCGCCATATCGATTAGGAATGCCGCGACGCGCTCGATGGCACTTTGCCGACCGAGCACCAGGAGATGTTCCTGAGCCCTGATCAAGCCACGCAATGCGAGAGGCAGAAGCTCGCGGGACATGTCGAGGCCAGTCGCGAGGCGGAATGAACGAATGCCTGTGCCGCAGATCGCCTCGGCGAAGAAGTGATGGGTAGCATCCGCCACGAAGCCGAATATTTCTCCCGACAGATGAAAAGCGCTGATCTGCCTGCGGCCGTCGGCCAGGAGGCGATAGACGCGGACGGCGCCGAACTCGACCTGATAGAGGCTGCCGGCGTTTTCACCTTGGGCGTAGATCTCCGCCCCGGCAGGAAAGAAGCCGCAGGGTTGCGACTGCGTGGGTGCAAACGACAGTGAAAGGGCGGGATGGAGGGGATCCGAAGGCTGCAATGGAACCGCGGTCCTGGACGTGGTGTAGGCGAGCATCGCTGTCTCCCGTTCAATTCGATGAACCAGCAATGGGCGGAATTCGCAGTCCGCGAAATTCGGTTATGTCCCTAAGGGAAACTACTTAGAGCGCCGAAATACCGCTCGCTATGACCTGCTCGACGGCTTCGATCAGCGCGTTGCCAAGGAGCGGTCTGACAAGGATCATCACGCCGTCCGGCTCAGGAGAAGGCCAGGGGCGGTCTACCAGCAGGATGACCGGCCTGGGAAAGCGGGCCAGATCGTTCCAGCCGTCCGTCCAATTCCGGACCGCGTCTTCGTCGACGATTGCACAGCGTATCGCCGAATTGGGCGGAGATGCGATTGCCCTTGCAAGCTCGGCCTGGGAATCCACGAGATAACCTTCGGCCTCAAGTGCAAACTCGAGTGACTTCCGAAACCCAGGATTGGTGGCTACGACAAGAACCACACCGGCGATGGTCAAGGAATGGGTCCTCCAACAGGCGGCCAGGCTGGCGTTCAGCCGGGCTGCGATCGGCAGGTATATCCGCAATGGAGGAAGGCCCGCCTTGCGCTGTATCAATTCCGAGTGGAGGCTGGCTGGTGCTCAGGCGTGACCGAACTTCACCGCCAACGCCATGCGCACCAGCTCAGGCAGGCTTTTTGCCTGCATCTTCGCCATAACGTTGGCGCGATGGACCTCGACGGTGCGCGGGCTGATGCTGAGATCGTAAGCGATGGTCTTGTTGGCATGACCAGCAACGACCCTCGAAAGCACCTGTTGTTCGCGCTCCGTCAATTCCTTAAGCCGCGCCTGGATGGCCGCGATATCATTGGTACCCGGCTGCGGTTCCTCGAGCTGCTCGGCCGCGCGCCCTATGGCTTCGATGAGGATCTGGTCCTCAAAGGGCTTCTCTATGAAGTCGAGCGCACCGGCCCTCATGGCTTCTACCGCCATCGGCACGTCTCCGTGGCCGGTGATGACGATGGCCGGGAGCATCGCGTGCGCGGTTTGGAGCGCGCGCAGCAGTTCGACGCCGCTCATGTCGGGCATGCGCAAATCCGTCACCAGGCAGCCGTTGCTGATGCCGGGCGCGAATGCGAGAAAATCCGTCGCCGAATTGTGCACCCGTACTGCGAAGCCATTCATGGTCAGCAGGAACGCCAGGGACTTCCTGACGGCCTCCTCGTCATCGACGATGTGGACCGTGTAATCAGTGATCGCCATTGCGAACGTCATCCTCGATTGTCGGCAGCGTGAAGCGAAATGTGGCGCCGCCATTGTCATTTCTGAACACTGATATCTTGCCACCGTGCGCTTCGACGATGCGCTTGGAAATGGACAGGCCAACACCCATCCCACCTGGCTTGGTGGTGACGAAAGGCTTGAACAACTGGGCCACGATGTCCTCGGAAATGCCGGGACCAGTGTCCGAAACCTCAATGACAACCGCTCCATCTCCATCGGGTGCCGTGCTTACTTTGAGCTCGCGCCGTTCGCTGTCGCGCATGGCTTCCATTGCGTTGCGCATGAGGTTGATCAGAACCTGTTGAACCTGGACGCGGTCCGCCATGACTGTCTTCGCTTCCGGCGCGAAATCATACACCGAGCGAATGCCGCGTTCGCGCGAGCCTACGAGTGCCAGCGTGCCGGCTTCCTCGACCAATTTGCGGATGTCTTCCGGCGCCTTTTCGGTTTCGCCGCGCGTCACGAACTCGCGCAGGTGACGGATGATCTGCCCTGCACGTAGCGCTTGCCGCGCGGCCTCGTCCAGGGCTTCCCGCATTCTGGAAGCAAGAGCGTCGTCGACGTCCCGAAGCAGGCGGCTGCAGCCCTGGACATAATTTGCGATCGCCGAGAGCGGCTGGTTCAGTTCGTGGGCAAGGGTGGATGCCATTTCGCCGAGTTCGTTCAGCCGTGCCATCCTGGCCAGCTCGCCTTGAATTTCCTCGTAGCGTGCTGCCGACTCTTCGCGCTCCGTGAGATCGCGGATGAAACCGGTAAAAAAGGTCTTGCCGGCTGTTGTCATCTCGCCAACCGCCAGCTTCATGGGGAATGTGGAGCCATCCTTTCGTCGGCCAACGACGACCCTGTCGATGCCGATGATGCGCTTTTCCCCGGTCGCGAGATATCGGTTCATGTAGCCATCGTGTTCATGATGGTAGGGCTCCGGCATCAGGATGTGGACATTCTGGCCGACCACCTCCGTCTCAGCGTAGCCGAATTGCCGGATCGCGGCGGCGTTGAACGAGACGATGGTGCCGTCCTTCTCGATGACCACGGTCGCGTCGAGCGCCGTGTCGAGTATCGAGCGGAGATGCGCCTCCCTTGCGTCCAGCGCGCTTTGCGTGCTGTCCATCAATCGTCTTGCATGATGAAGCAGCTCTCCCAAAGCCGCGATGACTACGCCGGTGATCCCGAACACCGCCAATTCAAAGCCATTGCCGGGGCGCACCGACTGTAGCGAGATCAAGTACAAAGCGGTTGGAAAGGAGACGAGGACGGACACAACTCCCGGCCCGATGCCCCCGGCGATCGAAGCGACCAGGATTGCCGGAATGAACAGGATGAAAATAGCCCTTTCGTCCAGAAAGCCCTGTAGCGCTAACCGTATGGCGAAGGCTATGGCCACGAACAGA
Organism: Mesorhizobium sp. AR07; assembly: GCF_024746815.1. GTDB lineage: Bacteria > Pseudomonadota > Alphaproteobacteria > Rhizobiales > Rhizobiaceae > Mesorhizobium. Next base: position 2,814,459 of record NZ_CP080525.1, on the reverse strand, counting down.
ACCGCCAGCAGGTAGCCGTCCACGCCTTCGAAGCGGCGGGAAAGGACCAGCTGCAGGAAGCGGCCTTTCAATCCGGAGATATCCCTTGCCGGCATGATACGGCCACCAATTTCGAGAACGAGTATCTGATTTGGCGATTCTCAATGCACTCAATATGATCCGCCACCAGCAAGCAATGCGCTTATCAGGCAAGCCAATGCCGGCCGGATCAGCTTGGCGTCAATCACGATTCTGGTTGAACTCAACGGAATGGACTTACCACCAGGCGAAAACAGCTAATCCCTGGCCTCTCGGCCGGACACCGCCACGATAAGGATCCGGAAAAACACATGCGGTGCGTTGTCCGCCATCGGAGGCGTAACAGGCTTGAGGGCGCCGGGCTCCCACCAATCGGAGTGCTTGCTGAGCAGCGACCAAGCATGGTCGCGCTCCAGCTTGTGACCGACGCGGTCCGGCAGTTCCTCGTAACGGCCGTCCACGACCACGCTTTGCCAGCCCCGCCCTTCGCCCCGTTCATCAACCTGGACAGACACCAGCGGATTGGCGCGCATCCATTCAACCTTCTTGCCCGGCATGGAAAACGCGTAGAGATGATTGTCGGCATGGGCGTAATGGAAGGGCACGACGTAAGGCTGTCCGTCCTTCGCGCATGCCAGGCGGCCGACACGATTGGCTGTCAGCAATTTCGTACATTCCAAGGCGGTAAGCGTGCGGATCTGCATCGGTGCGATCTCCCGGTCTGTGAGCATCCCTTGTGTTTCGAAACGAGCGCCTCAGTCAGGCCGCAGCGTCTCCAGCGTCGCCAGGACTGAACCGGGTTCGACAATATCATTCACTACAGCGACAATCGTCACACGCCCGTCAGCCGGGGCGACAATTTCGCGGAGTGCTTCTTCTATACGAACTTCCGCAATCCGCTCGCCTGCCCCGATCGTTTCACCGCTGACGATAAACCATCGCTCGACGATGCCCTCGGGGAGCATGGTCGACCCCCATAGCTCGCCATCGGTCTTGATATATTGCATCACTGTTCTCCTTTGGCCGAGAGTCTTAAGGCGGATCACCGGGAACGGGCATTGATCACGATCAAAGAAGAGGGCCGATCAATCACACCAAGACCAAAACGGATATTCTTGATCGTCGTCAAAGCGTTGGCGGTTACCAAGTGCTTTTCGTAGCAGCACAGCTGAGGGCGTCGTCGGACAGAGACGCCCCCTTGGGGCAACCAAATCGTCCACCAGCCGTTGCTGATGGCAAGTTCGCGTCGCGCGAGCAGAACAGTGATCAGACCGTATCATGACCGATCCTGTTCTCCTGACCTTCAATCCCGGATCTTCGACGATCAAGCTCGGCCTGTTCGCGCTCAAGGCGGGTGTGCCGCATCGCCTTGGAAAAGGTGTCATCGACCTACGCCATCAGCCGCTGGCGCTTCAGATAACAGAAGGTCCGACGGTCGCGAATATTCCACTGAAGGCCGCCGTTTCCGACGATCTGCACGAAGTCACCGAAGAAACCCTCGGCTGGCTGGCGCACCACTTTTCGGTGAGCGCGCTGGCCGCCGTCGGGCACCGGGTCGTTCATGGCGGCGATCGGTTCGCCGGCCCACAGGCGATTACCGACGAGACGCTCGCCGCGATCGAGGCGCTGGTGCCCCTGGCGCCGCTGCACCAGCCGCAGAGTGTGCGACTGATAAAGGCAATCCGGCATCTGCGACCCGGCTTGCCGCAAATCGCATCCTTCGACACGGCCTTCCACCGCAGCCAGAGCGATCTCGTGCGCCGCTTCGCGCTGCCGCGTTCGCTCTTTGACGAGGGCATCAAGCGCTATGGCTTCCACGGCCTCTCGTACAAATACATTGCCGCGCAACTGCGTCAGGTCGCGCCGGACATCGCCGGCCGCCGTATCGTCGTGGCGCATCTGGGCAGTGGCGCAAGCTTGTGTGGGCTTGAAGGCGACGTCAGCCGCGACACCAGCATGGGGTTCTCGACGCTGGATGGCATTCCGATGGCAACGCGTTGCGGAGAGCTCGATCCAGGCGTCCTGATCCATCTGCTAAAGGAGCGCGGCCTGTCTATCGAGGCGGTCGAGGACATGCTCTATCATCGCTCAGGGCTGCTGGGCGTCTCTGGCATCAGCGCCGACAGCCGCGACCTGCTCGGCAACGACGCTCCGGCCGCTCGCGAGGCGCTGGATATGTTTGCCTTCCGCATCGCCCGCGAGACGGCAGCCATCGCCAACACGCTGGGCGGGCTCGACGGGATCGTCTTCACCGCTGGTATCGGCGAGCATCAGCCGCAGATCCGCGAAGCCGTCTGCGGCCATCTGTCCTGGCTCGGCGTCGCCGTCGATCCCGTGGCGAATGCCGCGAACGCGACGCGGATCGAGGCGCCGGACGCCAAGGTGGCCGTCCGCGTCATTCCAACCGACGAAGAACAAATGATAGCCGAGGAAACCTGTTCCGTTTTCCAGGCAGCAAAGGCGGGTTGATGGCCTCGGCAGCCAATCTTGCGAATAGACCTGTCTCGGAAACACGCCCCGATGACCTCGCTGCGTTCTGGACGCGCTCGCCGGATTATCTTTACGCGGCTCTCCATTGCGGCGGCGATGGCCTGAAATCGGCGGATGCCGAAGCCAGGCTCGCCCGATACGGTCCCAACAGCGATGCGGCGGCCAAGACCGACGGTTTGTGGCGGGCGATTCTGCGTCGTCTGCTGGAACCGCTTTCACTGATCTTGCTGGCGGCAGGCATAGTCTCGCTGGTGACCGGCGACGCGATCGGAGGCGGGATCATCGTCGCGATCCTGGCGCTTTCGATCGGTCTGGATACCGTGCAGGAAGGACACGCGGTGAAGGCGGCCGAAGTCCTGCGGCGTTCCGTGGCGCTCAAGGCCGAAGTCAAACGCGGTGGCGTCTTTCGCCAGATCGACGTCGAGAAGGTCGTCCCCGGCGACATCCTACGCGTCCGCGCCGGCGATATCATCCCCGCGGACGCGCTGATCCTCGACAGCACGGCCTGCACTGCCGGCGAAGCGGCCCTGACCGGTGAACCTTATGCCGTCGAGAAGCGTTCGGGCGTGGTCACGGCGACGAGCCCCGGAGAAGCGTCGAATGCCCTGTTCCGGGGCGCTGTCACGCAGACCGGAGAAGCGATAGCGCTTGTCGTCGGCACCGGCCGGTCGACCGTGTTTGGCGCCGCTGCATCCGCACTTGCTGAGGCGCAAGCTCCATCACCGTTCGAGCGCGATCTGCATCAGTTCGGCCTCGTCATCGCGCGGCTGAGCCTGGCGCTGGTGGTTATCGTGCTTGCCACCAGGGTGCTGCTTGGCCGCTCGGTGCTGGACTCGATCCTGTTCGCGGTGGCGCTTGGCGTCGGCCTGACGCCCGAACTCCTGCCGATGATCACGACCGTCACCCTGTCGCGCGGCGCCATGCGGATGGCGCGGCGCAAGGTCATCGTCAAACGGCTTGCCTCTATCCACGACCTTGGCGCGATGACGGTGCTGTGCACCGACAAGACCGGCACCTTGACGTCGGCCGAGATCACGCTTGCCCGTAGTGTCGACCCGGCCGGCAGCGAGGATCCGCGCGCCGCCCGGCTCGGCGCCATTGCGGCCGACCTTGGAGGTGATCGTGGTTCGCTCGATGCGGCGTTGATCCAGGGCTCGGCCGCTGCGTCGCAGGGCTGGACCCTGTCGGGCCGGCACGCCTTCGATTTCAGCCGGCGGCTCGGTTCGGTGCTCGTTGCCGGTCCCGAGGGTCCGTTGCTGATCGTCAAGGGTGCGCCGGAAGCGGTTCTGGCGCTTTGTTCGGCGCAGCGAACCGGGGACATCTCAGCACCGATTGGGGAGGCCGAACGGACCCAGGCGATCGAGCGGGTCCATGCCCTGGCGGGCGACGGCCTGAGAACCATTGCCGTCGCCTCGCGGCCATGGTCGGGATCGACGCATGACGTGGAATCGGCCGACGAAACAGACCTCGTTTTCGAAGGGCTTTGTGCCTTCGCCGATCCGCCCAAGCCCACCGCCGCTGCAGCCATAGCCCGTCTTGCCAATGCCGGTGTCAGGCTCAAGATCCTGTCCGGCGATGATCCGGTCGTGGTGAAGCGCCTTGCCGGACTTGTCGGCCTGAACGCCGGGAGAGTCCTGTCCGGCACCGATATCGTGGCGTTGAGCGATGAAGCGCTCGCGGTCCAGGTCCAGTCGGTCGATGCCTATGGACGGCTCGCGCCGGACCAGAAATCCCGGATCATAAAGGCGCTGCAGGCCAGGGGCGCCATTGTCGGCTATCTCGGTGACGGCATCAACGACGCGCCAGCCCTGAAGGTTACAGACATCGGCCTCTCGGTCGACGGAGCAAGCGGAGTGGCGCAGGCCGCCGCCGACATGATCCTCTTGGCATCCGACCTTGAAGTCGTCGCCGACGGCGTCGAGGAGGGCCGGCGAACGTTCGCCAACATCCTCAAATATGTGCGCATGGGCGCCAGTTCGAATTTCGGCAACATGCTTTCGATGGCGGTCGCGGCCATGGCGTTGCCATTCCTGCCCATGCTGCCGACACAGATCCTCTTGAACAACCTGCTCTACGACCTGTCCGAACTCGGCATTCCATTCGACGGCGTCCGAGCCGAAGCCACGGCGCGGCCGCAGGTTTGGGACATGCGCGGCCTGATGCGGTTCGCTGGCGTCATGGGACCGCTCTCCTCGCTGTTCGATTTCCTGACCTTCGGGGCGCTGTTGCTGATCTTCCATGCGTCTGCGGCGGAGTTCCGCACCGCCTGGTTCCTGGAATCGATGGCGACGCAAATACTGGTCATCTTCATCATCCGCACCAATGGCCGGCCCTGGCAGGATCTTCCCCGCTTGCCTCTGGCAGCTTCCTCGCTCGTGGCATTGGTCGTTGCCATGGTTCTGCCGTTCACGCCTCTCGGCCTCTGGTTTGGTTTTGAAGCGCCTTCCGCGGCGATGCTGGCAGGCATTGGCGTCATCGTCGTCGCCTACCTCGTGTCGGCGGAACTGTTGAAACCTCTGGCCGTGAGACCCGGCATCGGCGCGCGGACCGGATCCACGCGTGACCATTCATCTTTGACGACATCAGGAGCATCGCAATGACAGCACATAAACCTCAGGGTTTGGCAGCAGAAGCAACTGTTCTGGAGCCGGATACGCTCAAGCTCATGCACGGCTGGTGGCGCGCGGCGAATTACCTGTCGGTGGGACAGGTCTATCTCCTCGACAATCCGCTCCTGCGCGAACCTCTCAAACTCGAGCACGTCAAACCGCGCTTGCTCGGCCATTGGGGGACGACGCCCGGCCTGAACTTCATCTATGTCCATCTAAACCGCGTCATCAAGGCAAGGGATCTCGACGTCCTGTTCATCGCTGGTCCGGGGCACGGCGCGCCAGGTATCGTCGCAAACACCTATCTTGAAGGCACGTACAGCGAGCTCTATCCTGACATCTCCCGGGACGAGGACGGATTGCGCCGTCTTGTGCGGCAATTCTCGTTTCCGGGGGGCATTCCAAGCCATGCCGCGCCGGAGACACCCGGCTCGATCCATGAAGGCGGCGAACTCGGCTATTCGCTTGCGCATGCCCACGGCGCGGTCCTCGACAATCCCGATCTGATCGTTGCCTGCGTTGTTGGCGACGGCGAAGCCGAGACCGGGCCGCTGGCGGCATCCTGGCATTCCAACAAGTTCCTCAATCCGGCCGCCGATGGAGCGGTTTTGCCGATCCTGCACCTGAACGGCTTCAAGATCGCCAACCCGACCGTGCTGGCCCGCATATCTCCGGAGGAGTTAGAGGCTCTCCTTTGCGGCTACGGCTACGACCCGCTCTTCGTCGAAGGCGAGGAGCCGGAGATCATGCATCAGAAAATGGCGTCGGCCATGGACGAGGCCTTTCAACGGATAAAGCAGATTCAGCATGACGCGCGCAAAGGCGGCGTCTCCGCGCGCCCGCGCTGGCCGATGATCGTGCTGCGCAGCCCCAAGGGCTGGACCGGACCGAAGACTGTCGACGGCCTAAAGGCCGAGGGTTCCTGGCGTTCGCACCAGGTCCCGTTCAGCGACATGACCAAGCCTGGGCATCTGCAACTGCTCGAAGATTGGCTGCGCAGTTATCAACCGCACGAATTGTTCGATGATGACGGACGGTTGCACGCCGAGATCGCGGCGCTGGCGCCGGCGGGCAACAGGCGCATGAGCGCCAATCCGCACGCCAATGGCGGCGCCCTGAAACGCCCGCTGCGGTTGCCCGACTACACCGCCTATGCCGTTGCGGTGGCGTCTCCGGGCCAAGTGGAGGCCGAGGCGACGCGGGTGATGGGGACATTCCTGCGCGATGTGATGACGGCCAACGATGGGACCCGCAACTTTCGGGTTTTCGGGCCAGATGAGACGGCCTCCAACCGCCTCCAGGCGCTCTTTGAAGTCACCAACCGCGCCTGGGATGCGAGTGCAACGGCGGAGGACGATCATCTGGCGCCGTCCGGGCGCGTCATGGAAGTGCTCAGCGAACATCTCTGCCAGGGCTGGCTCGAAGGCTATCTGCTGACCGGGCGCCATGGATTGTTTTCCTGCTACGAGGCCTTCATCCACATCATCGATTCGATGTTCAACCAGCATGCGAAATGGCTGAAGACCTCGCGCGACGTGCCTTGGCGGCAGCCGATCGCATCCTTGAACTACCTGCTTACGTCCCATGTCTGGCAGCAAGACCACAACGGCTTCAGCCATCAGGACCCGGGCTTCATCGACCACGTCGTCAACAAGAAGGCCGATACGGTCCGCGTCTATCTGCCGCCGGATGCCAACACGCTGCTCTACGTCACCGATCACTGTCTCAGAAGCTGGGACCGGATCAACGTCATCGTCGCGGGCAAGGCGCCGGCGCCGCAATGGCTCGACATGGATGCGGCGATCAAGCACTGCTCGCAAGGCATCGGCATCTGGGAATGGGCAAGCAACGACCGCGGTGGTGAACCGGACGTCGTGATGGCCTGCGCCGGAGATGTCCCCACGGCGGAGACGCTTGCCGCGGTCGATCTGCTTCGGGGTTACATTCCGGACCTTAAGGTGCGGGTCGTCAACGTCGTCGATCTGATGACCCTGCAGCCAAAGTCCCAGCATCCGCATGGCCTCACGGACAGCGATTTCGACGCATTGTTCACAAAGGACAAGCCGGTGATCTTCGCCTATCACGGCTATCCCTGGCTCATTCATCGTCTGGCATACAAGCGCACCAATCACGACAACATGCATGTTCGTGGCTACGAGGAAGAAGGCTCGACGACGACCACGTTCGACATGGTCGTCCGCAACAGGCTAGACCGCTTCCACCTCGTAGCCGACGTAATCGACCGCGTGCCCAGGCTTGGCGCGGCGGCCGTGTACGCCAAGCAAGCGATCCGCGACAAGCTGGTCGAACACGAACGCTACATTCGAAAGCACGGCGTCGACATGCCGGAGATCCGGGACTGGCGATGGTCTGCCAATTCCTGAACACCATCGCGCAGTCAAAATGACCGGTTGAGACCAGACCGATGCTGATCCGCACACTCTCTAGCTTGGGATGTACCAGGTCGCCGGCGACAGGTCGACGCGCCAATCGTGAAGCATACGGCGCCGATAGAACCCGCTGTCGGTCATTGAGCTCTAATCTGTCCGGCCCGATAGCGAGCGCTCGGCAGCGGGCATCGGCACCCTGGCCGGAACGGGAACGGGTGCCGCCTTTGCGAGTTAAGTTATTTGAAGACAACCGCACCGGCCGCTGTTGGCCGCTTCGCAATTGTCGAAGACAGATCGGCCAAAAGCGATGAACAGGCGGCAATATCTTGTTGGCGGAGGCGCCCTAATGGTGGCCGGCGTCGGAGCAACCTGTCTCGGGCTCCTGAACATGGGTTCGATGGCGGAATACAACGCCTCCGTGGCCGCGACGCGCTCGGCACTGAAGCAAGCGCCTGGGACGATCGACTTGATCCGCTACGCGACGCTTGCGGCGAACAGCCACAACACTCAGCCGTGGCAATTCAAGATCAGTGACGTTGGAATAGAAATCGTGCCCGACATGGCGCGACAGATTGAGATCGTCGACCCGGACAATCATCATCTGTTCGCCAGTCTCGGTTGCGCGGCGGAAAACCTGGCTATCGCCAGCAGCGCGTGCGGAAAGCCCGGCGAACTCAGTTTCAGCCTGGCGGATGACGGTGCCGTGACGTTTACGTTCGGGAGCGGGCCGCCTGTCGAGCCGGCGCTGTTCGATGCGATCCCGAAGCGGCAATCAACACGTGGCGACTATAACGGCAAAGCCGTCAGCAGCCGCGACTTGCAGACGCTTTCCGGCGCAGCGGCCGTTCCGGGAGTCGATCTGGTTCTAATCACGGATCGGCCACGGATCGACCGCGTGCGCGACCTAGTCGTCGCGGGCAACAATGCGCAGATCGCCGACGCCGCATTCGTGCGGGAACTGAAGACCTGGCTGCGCTTCAGCCCCCTGCAGGCGATCTTAACCGGTGACGGTCTCTTCAGCGCATCAAGCGGCAATCCCGCCCTTCCGGAATGGCTTGGTCGGGTCATGTTCTATCTCGTCTTCAAAGCCAAAGCCGAGAACGAAAAATACGCTCGACAGCTCGCCTCTTCGGCCGGCGTCGCCGTCTTCGTCGCCCAAAAGGAAGACCGCGAGCATTGGGTTCTGGCAGGCCGCGCCTGCCAGCGTTTCGGGTTGCAGGCCACCGCGCTCGGCCTCAAGCATGCTTTCATCAACCAGCCCGTCGAAGTCGCTGGTCTGCGGCCTGAACTGGCAACGCTTGTCGGCTTGCCCGGGCGACGTTCCGACCTCGTCATGCGCTTCGGCTACGGAGCCGCGCTCCCCTTCTCGGCGCGCCGGCCGGCAGAAAGTGTAATCATATCTTGAACGCACCCGTTCTGAGCCCACCCGCATCGGCGGCACGGCTCGTGACAATCAAAGCCATTCACACTGTCGTCTGGGCGTTTTTCGTCGGATGTATCTTTGCAATCTGGGTGTTCGCCTTGCGGGGCGAATATTTCTACTCGGCGCTGTCGATCGGCGTCGTCCTGGTGGAGGTGCTCGTGCTGGTCCTGAACGGATGGCAGTGCCCCCTCACATCCGTTGCTGCGGGCTACACCGACGATCGACGCGATAACTTCGACATCTATCTTCCAGAATGGCTTGCGCGTCACAGCAAGCTGATCTTCGGGACCCTCTATGTGGCCGGGATAGCGGCCACGCTCGCGAGGTGGAGCAATGCGTCAACATAGAGGAAGGCCGCATAATGGCTGAGGATGCTCTTCTGATCAGGAAGCGGTTGCCAGCCGCTGTCTATGACCTGGCGCTGCGGGTTGGCGCCAGTCCCTAGATGCGCCGAACGACGGTCAAGCTCAGGCAAACAGGACTGATGAAACAACGGCTTGGCGCCACGTCCTGGATGTCATTTACCGCAACACAAACAATCTCCACGTCCGAATGTGCCTTCGATTGGCGGGCACGGTTTGGTCCCTTCGGTATGATCTCAGTGCGCGATGCGTTGAAGGGCGGCCAGGGGCGGTTGGATGTCATGGCGCTCGGCATCATTCCGCTCGCCCGCGCCGAGCACTCGTCGGCGCTGATGCGCGGCGAGCTGATGCGATACCTTGCCGAACTTGCCTGGGCGCCCGACGCTATTCTCTTCAATACCACGCTTCGCTGGCGTGAAGACGGTCCCGACGGGCTGGCCGTGAGCGCCGGCGTGGGAGAAACAGCGGTCGAAGTCACGCTCAGCCTCGACAGCGACGGGAGGATTGCCGGTGCCTTTGCGCCCGACAGGCCGCGTTCGGCTACGGCACCAATCCTGCCAACTCCATGGCGCGGCCGTTTCTCCGACTATCGTCATCACGGCAATATGTGGCTTCCGTTTGCCGGAGAGGTCGCCTGGGAAATCGGCGGGAGTGAAACCATCTACTGGCAGGGCCGGATCGAACGTTGGGAGGCGTCCAAGGATGGTGCTTGATCCTGCGTCAAGATCAGCGCAAGTCGCCGTCAGATGATCTATCTATGCGTTTTCCGCTCCTCCGCGCCGGTCCGGCCGTCGCTCTTCGACGGTGGCGACGAATCGAGGTACAGGAAAACTGTCTACTCACTTGCTTCTCGGCCGGACACCTGCTCGACGAGGATCCGGAAGAATGCGTGCGGCGTGCTATCTGACACCAGAGGCTCACCGGTTTGAGGGCGCCGGGCTCTCACCAGTCGGTGTGCTTGCTCAGCATCGTCCAGGCATGGTCGCGCTCGAGCTTGTGGCCTATCCGGTCAGGCAGTTCCTCATAGCGGCCATCGACAACTACGCTTTTCCAGCCCCGCCCTAAAAGCCGATGGGCGACGGCAAATTGATTTGTCGCAGATCAAGACGTTCGCAGAAACTGCAGGATAGGATAGGTTCTCTTAACCCAAGTACCTGCCATGACTGTTGCCAATGAGGTCGCCGGTTATTCCGGAACACAAATCCTGCTGCATTGGGCGATCGTTTGAGCCGCCTGCATGCTGAAAACCATCTCATATCGCGCATCGGCTGGCTGCGGGCGGCGGTGCTTGGCGCCAATGACGGCATCGTCTCGACGGCGAGCTTGATCGTTGGTGTGGCTGCGGCCAATGCTGCGGCCGCCGATGTTCTGGTTGCTGGTGTCGCCGGACTGGTCGCCGGCGCGATGTCGATGGCGGCGGGTGAATATGTTTCGGTCAGTTCTCAGTCCGACACCGAGCAAGCCGACCTCAGCCGCGAGCGCACCGAACTTGCAACGCAGCCTGCGCATTTCGCTGATTGTGAGCAGCCATTTCACGCGATCATGAGCGCTCATTTCATTTGATCGTGAGCAGGTATTTCACGCGATCATGAGCGGCCGCTTCGACCGACGTGTTGATTGATTCAGGTGTTTGGGTCTGCGTCAAGAGCTGAGCGTTGAGCGTTCTGTTTTCGCATGCTTTCTCCGGTGAGTTGAAGACGGTGAGCATTGTGGACGAGGCGGTCAAGAATCGCGTCGCCGAGCGTGGGATCGCCGATTACGTCGTGCCAGAGTTCCACGGGGATTTGGCTGGTGACGATGGTCGATGCGCGACCATGGCGATCGTCGAGGATCTCCAGGAGGTCGCGGCGCTCGGCCGCGGTGAGAACCGCCAGGCCCCAGTCGTCGAGGATGAGGAGTTGCACGCGCCCAAGCGTCTTGAGCAGGCGCCCGTAGCGTCCGTCGCCCCGCGCGAGGGCGAGCGCCTCAAAGAGCCGCGGGACGCGATGGTAAAGGACCGAACGATTGTCGCGGCAGGCTTTGTGGCCCAGAGCGCAGGCCAGCCAACTCTTGCCCAGGCCGGTTGCGCCTGTGACCAGCAAGTTCTCGTGGCGTTCGATCCAGTCGCCGGCGACGAGCCTGGCGAAGACGGCGCGGTCGATGCCGCGCGGGGTGCGCAGATCGACATCTTCCACGCAGGCGCTCTGGCGCAGCGCGGCGTTGAGCCGCGTCGTGAGCCGTTTGGTGTCGCGCTCGGCGGCTTCGCGATCGATAAGAAGCCCGATGCGCTCCTCGAACGACAGGGCATCGAGATCCGGCGATCGCCGCTGCTCCTCGAAGGCCTTGGCCATTCCGGTCAGGCCCAGAGCGATCAGCTGGTCATGGGTAGGATGGGTGAGCATTGAGATCTCCATAGTTCAGTGGAAATAGCCCTGACCGCGGATGTTGCCGTGGCGCAGGGGTTGGTGATCGGGCGCCTCGTCGAGGAAAGCGCGATCAAGGCCGTTCTTGAGGATCGAACGGATCGAGGCGACGGAGCGCGCCTTGATGAGGATGCCGCGTTGGCAGGCCGCATCGACACGTGCATTGCCGTAGCTCTTGGTCAGCGACAGAATGCCGAGACAGGTGCGAAAGCCTTGTTCGGGATGCGGCCGGTCCGCGATGACAGCCTGGAAGAAGGCGGCGGTGGAAGGACCAATCTTCTCGCCGGCGGCGATCAATCCTCCCGGCGTCCACTTGCCGTAGCGGCGATGCGCGCTCGGCATGTGATCAGCGACTGTCGTATGGCCGCGCCGGTTGGGCGCACGGGCGTGGCTGGCGATCCGCTGGCCCTTGTGGAATATCTCGACCGTCTTGTCGGCGATCCGCACATCGACGAGCTCGCGAATGAGGCGGTAGGGCGTGGAATACCAATGCCCGTCGATCTCGACGTGATAGTCGGGTGCCACGCGGCAACGCTTCCAGCGTGCAAAGACGTATGGCTGGTCCGGCAGTTCTCCCAGCTTCGGCCTGTCGATCTCGGCGAACAGCTCGGCTCGGCTGGAGCCGAAACCGCGCATCTGGCGGGCGTTGAGTTCGGCGACGAGCACGCGGATGGCGGCGTTCAGGTCCGCCAGGGAAAAGAAGCGCTGATTGCGCAGCCGCGCCAGGACCCAGCGCTGGGCAATTTGCACCGCAACTTCAACTTTGCCTTATCCTTCGGGCGTCTCGGCCTCGCCGCGAGTACCGCGGTGCCGTAGTGGCTCGCCATCTCGGCATAGGTCCGGTTGAGACCGGGGTCGTAGCGATCGGGGTTGGTGACGGCGGCCTTGAGATTATCGCAGATCACGAACTTCGGGACGCCGCCCAGAAAGGTGAAAAGGTTGGTGTGAACGCCGATCCAATCGGGCAGGCTCTCGCTCGGGCCGCTTCGGCGTAGGTATAGTTCGAGGCGCCCATCGCTGCGACGAACAGCTTCATGGCGTGCGCTTCGCCGGTGATGGGGTCGAAGATGTCGATGGTGTCGCCGGCAAAATCGACAAACACCTTCTCGCCGCCCAGGTGCGTCTGGCGCATCGTCGGGCGCGTCCGCCCTTTCCAGGCCTCGAAGGTCGTGCAGAACCAGGTATAGCCAAAGCCATCGGGATTGGCGGCGCGATACTCTTCCCACAGCAGCACCCGCGTCACGCCGCGGCGGCGCAATTCCTTCTCCACATAGCTCCAATCGGGCACCGGCCGCCGGGGGCTTTGCGATGCCGCCTTCGGCGCCGGGAAGAGGAGCAGCTCAAGCCCTTCGTCATCCATCCCTTCGGGCAGCGGCCAGCTCAGCCCGGCAAGACGGGCGCGCCGTAGATAACCATGCACGACGCCATTGCTCACCCCGAGCGTGCGCGCGATGACGCGCTCGGTCAGGCCTTGGACATGTCTTAGACGTAAAACTTCTCTGATCCGGCGCATCGACAATCTCTGGGTTGGCATCAGGCTTCCTCGTTGCAGTGACGAGGCATCCTGTAGCCGGGTTGAGATGTCGGCCGAAACGTCCACAACCTTCGAGAAGGTTGCTCACGATCCTCTGAAATCGCTGCTCACGATCCCGCGAAATCCGTGCTCACGATGCGGCGAAATCCGTGCTCACGATCGCCTGAAATACGCAACGCAGCCCGAGTTCGAGCGCGATGAACTTGCGCAAATCTATGTAGCGCGCGGGGTTGAGCCGAAATTGGCGTTGCAGGTCGCGGACCAGTTAATGGCGAACGACGCGCTTGGCGCGCACGCGCGCGACGAACTCGGTATTTCGGAGGTGACCACAGCGCGTCCGATCCAGGCGGCGCTGACCTCGGCAGCCGCATTTTCCGTTGGTGCGGCCATGCCGCTGGCGATGGTCTTGGTTTCGCCGGCCGCAAAACTTGTCGCCATTGTCTCCATTGCTTCGCTGCTGTTCCTCGCGGTGCTGGGCGCCGTCGGGGCGAAAGCCGGCGGCGCCAATGTGCTGAAGGCAACCGTTCGCGTCACATTCTGGGGTGCGCTTGCAATGGCGCTGACCGCCGGTATCGGCGCCGTCGTCGGCACTGCGGTCTAACCGGTATGAGGTGGGCGAGCGTCCTCACGACGGTAGCACCGATGCATGATGGACGGTCGCAGCTTCCGGTTCACGGGCTGCCTGCTTCAGGTTTCTATGGATCGACGGTAAATTCGGCCCACATGCCCGCCCCATAGTGGCCTGGCACGTTGCAGATAAGCAGGTATTTTCCAGCCTTAAGATCGACGGTCAGTATGCCTGTTTTGCCGGGATCGAGTTCCGATACTTCGCCCTTGTCGCCAGCCTTGTCTTCGTCGACCCGGTTCTCCGCCTCAAGGTAAGGAAGCGGCTTACCGGGATCGGCAAGGTACATCACGATCATTTCGTGAACAGTGTCCTTGGAGTCATTTTTCACATTGAATGTGACCTCCCCGGCCTTCACTGCACCGGGCAAAGCCTTAATGCCCATGGTCCCCTTGGCGAGATCGAGTCCTGGCGCGGCATAAGCGAGACCCATCGGCATCTGCACTTCCGCGCCCTTGTCCCACAGCGAGACCTGAACGAGCGTTGCGGCCTGGGTGGCAGCGGCACTGCCCGTCATCAGCATCGCGGCAGCGAGCCCAAGTGCTACCCTTCTTGATATGCCTTTCATGGCGATCTCCCTTCAGGACGGCAGCAGAAGCGCTCCATATCCCGAGCATTATTCTGTTCATGAACATCGCCCACCGTCCTTGCGCCAGATCAAACCGGGCGGCCCTATGCGCGCCTCTCGCGATTCGTCCGGGATCTGGCGATGGTGCTGCGCTGTCTGTCCTCAGCAGTCGCGAAGCCCGCTAAGCCGGGTATAACCCGTTGCTATCGACGCATTTCGGCAGCCTGAACCTAACTGTGTTGAAAAAGGTGCTTCTCCGCCCCCCGAGCGCGTGGCCACGGTGACAAGATCCCATCCTGTAGATGTCGTTGATGCGTTCATCGATCGTGCCGCCCGTCCCGGGCCTGCCCGCGTGTACGGCTACGGGTGGCCGACAGACGGCCACCGGATCTATGCGTATGCGGCTTCTGTCTGCTTTACCCCTGTCTCTATCGGCGCAGTGAGATCCAGAACCACACGGCCCTCGATCTTGCCGGCCTTGAGCCGGGTGAGGATCGCGTTGATGTCGCTCAACGGCGCCTTGGTGATCTCGGCCCGTACCTTGCCCTCGGCCGCGAAGGCAATGGCCTCGTCGAGATCGCGTCGTGTACCTACGATGGATCCGCGCAAGGTAATGCGCTTCAGCACGACGTCGAAGATCGGCGTCGGGAATTCTCCCGCCGGCAGACCGACGAGGGCGACCGTACCCTTGCGGCGCACCATGTGCACCGCCTGGGAAAAGGCCGGTGGCGAGACGGCCGTCACCAGAATGCCGTGGGCGCCGCCGCCCGTTGCCTTGAGCACCTCCGCCACTGCGTTCGGGGAGCGGGCGTCGATGGTCACGTCCGCTCCGGTCGCGCGCGCCAGAGCGAGCTTGTCCGGCGTGACGTCGAGCGCCACGACCTTGAGGCCCATTGCCTTGGCATACTGGACCGCCACATGACCGAGGCCACCTATGCCTGAAATCGCCACCCATTCGCCCGGACGTGCCTCTGTCTCCTTCAACCCCTTGTAGGTCGTGACGCCAGCGCACAGGATCGGCGCCATCTGTGCGAAATCGACACCAACTGGAAGCCGCGCGGTGAAGGCTGCCGACGCGATGACATATTCGGCGAAGCCGCCATCGCAGCTATAGCCGGTATCGTGCTGATGTTCGCACAGCGTCTCCCAACCGGTCTCGCAATATTCGCAGCTCAGGCAGGCGTCGTGCAGCCAGGCCACGCCGACCGGGTCACCCTCCTTGAAACCGGTCACACCCGGCCCGAGTGCAGCCACAACGCCCGCCACTTCATGGCCGGGGATGAAGGGCGGCACAGGCTTCACTGGCCAGTCGCCGGAGGCGGCATGCAGGTCCGTATGGCAAACACCGCAGGCGATGACCTTGACGAGCAGTTCACCTGGCCCCGGCACGGGCACCGGCACGTCCTCGATCGTAAGCGGCTTGCCGAATGCCTGTACGACGGCGGCCTTCATCGTCTTGACCATGATCCAACTCCTTTGTCGATGAAGGCAAACTAAGCATCGGCGCCGAAGGTGCTTTGACCGAAATCAATGTGCGTATCGGGGCAGGGCGTAAAGCTGGAGTTTCCGTGACCCTGGGATGTTCCCGGGCTTCAAGACAAGGAAGTTGCCATGTCCCAGCACGCCATCGAACTCGTTCGCTCCAAGGGAAATATTCCAGCCCGCTATGGCAACTTCATCGGTGGGAAATGGGTCGCGCCGTTGGACGGGCAGTATTTCACCGACTACAGCCCAATCAACGGCCAACGCCTCGTCGAGGTTGCGAAGTCGACGCCTGTGGACGTCGAAGCGGCGCTCGATGCCGCCTACAAGGCCAAGGACGGCTGGGCGCGCCTGTCGCCGGCCGAGCGGTCGCGGCTGCTCAACAAGGTCGCCGACCGCATGGAGGAGAATCTCGAGCTGCTGGCGCTGGCCGAAACGCTCGACAACGGCAAGCCGATCCGCGAGACGCGGGGCGCCGACGTGCCGCTTGCCATCGACCATTTCCGGTACTTCGCTGGTTGTATCCGCGCTGACGAAGGCTCCATTTCCACAATCGATGACGACACCATCGCCTATCACTTCAAGGAACCATTGGGTGTCGTCGGCCAGATCATTCCCTGGAACTTCCCGCTGCTGATGGCGGCTTGGAAGATTGCGCCGGCGCTTGCCGCCGGCAATTGCACGGTGATCAAGCCGGCCTCCAACACGCCGCTGACGCTGTTGATCCTTGCCGATCTCACCGCGGATATCCTACCGCCCGGCGTGCTCAATGTCATAACCGGTCCGGGCGCGTCGGTCGGTCGGGCGATCGCCGCCGATCCGCGCATTTCAAAAGTGTCGTTCACCGGCGAGACGACGACGGGAAGGCAGATCATGGGATATGCGGCCGAGCACCTCATTCCGCAGACCATGGAGTTGGGCGGCAAGTCGCCGAACATCTTCATGGCTGACGTGATGGATGCCGACGACGAATTCTTCGACAAGGCGCTGGAAGGCTTCGCGCTCTTCGCTTTCAACAAGGGCGAAGTCTGCACCTGCCCTTCGCGGGCGCTCGTCCAGGAGTCGATCTTCGACAAGTTCATGGAGCGCGCGGTGGCCCGCGTTGCAAAGATCAAGGTCGGCGATCCGCTCGATGCTTCGACGCAGATGGGCGCGCAAGCCTCCGAAGATCAGTTGACCAAGATCCTTGGCTATATCGAGATCGGCAAGCAGGAAGGCGCCAAATGCCTGACTGGCGGCGAGCGCGCTCATCTCGGTGGCGACCTGGACAAAGGCTACTTCCTGAAGCCGACCGTGTTCAGCGGCGACAACAGCATGCGGATCTTCCAAGAGGAGATTTTTGGCCCGGTCCTGTCGGTTACGACGTTCAAGACCGTCGAGGATGCGATCCGCATCGGCAATGATACCATCTACGGTCTGGGCGCCGGCGTCTGGTCGCGCAACGGCAACGACGCCTACCGGGTAGGGCGCGGCATCCAGGCCGGGCGCGTGTGGACCAATTGCTACCACGCCTATCCCGCCCACGCCGCCTTCGGCGGTTACAAAGCGTCCGGGTTCGGGCGGGAAAACCACAAGATGATGCTCGACCACTATCAGCAGACAAAGAATCTACTGGTCAGTTACTCGACCAAAGCGCTGGGATTTTTCTGAGTCTCGATCTGTCGCTGGAAGGTGGCGCTTGATGCGCCATCGTCTCGCCGCAGGAGCCACAGACGCAGCGCCGGGAAGAAGGCCGTGAATGGGGCCCAGATTTCTCAAATCGCCACCACCAGCGGATGTCGGTATCGGTGGTTGCGGGTCCCGCAACCAACGTACCTGGAATCCTGTGCCTTCAGCGTTGTCTTGCCTTTGGCAAACGTGGCTGGTCGGGTCATGCATCATTCGGAGTCCTCGCCACCAGGTTCGCCACCGAATACGAGAACATACGAAGGATATGGCCGGGCGAACCACCCGCTAACTGATTGATTTTGTTTAAGAGACCACGTCCTTCCGGACCCACCACGGCTCAGTTCGCCAAAACGCGTCGCGACGGCTGCCCCTTCGGTCATCGAGACACTCAAGGCTGCTTCTGAGTGGGATCTCTGTTGATTCCATTGTAAAATTCCGTCCGGTGGCGCTACCATCGAAGGAAAGATTTAGTATATATTTCAGTGGGTTAATTAGAATTTGGTAGCGGGAGAGGGACTTGAACCCCCGACCCCAGGATTATGATTCCCGTGCTCTAACCAACTGAGCTACCCCGCCAGGGCGGCGAAAGGCCCGAAATCCGCCTTAAATCGAAAGGCATGTCGGGGGCGTTCGCCAAGGTCGCGCGGATATAAGGTTGGGAGGGCAAGCCTGTCAAGCTTCGAAGCAACCGGCGTGCCGGCTTATTGTCATTGGCGAAAAGCTTTGCCGTGCAGACATTTGGTTGCTGCCGCCGGGGTTGAGTTCGCGGGGGCACGTCGCTATGTCTCGGCCACGAGTTTTTAGAGTTTGAAACAGATGAAGCCGCGCATTGCAGTCCTCGGTTGCGGATACTGGGGCAGCAACCACATCCGCACCCTCAAGGCGCTCGGCGCGCTGCACGCGGTCTCCGACCTCAACCGGGCTCGCGCCGAAGGCTTCGCCAGCGAGCAGGACTGCCTGGCGATCGAGCCGGAACAGCTGTTCGTTCGCGATGACATCGACGCCATCGTCATGGCGCTGCCGCCGCAATTCCATGCCGATCTTGCCGTGCGCGCCGTCGAGGGCGGCAAGGATGTGCTGGTGGAAAAGCCGATCGCGCTGACGGTCGTGGATGCCGAGCGCGCGGTGCAGGCGGCCAAGGACAATGGCCGCGTCTTCATGGTCGGCCATGTCTTGCGCTTCCATCCCGCCTTCGAGACGCTGAAAGGGCTGATCGACAAGGGCGAACTCGGCGAAGTCCGCTACATCCATTCGCACCGGCTCGGCCTCGGCAAGTTCCACACCGAAAACGATGCACTGTGGGACCTGGCACCGCATGATTTGTCGATGATCCTGGCGATCACCGGCACCGAGCCGATCGAGGTGCGCGGCGAGGGTGCGGCGCTGCTCGACAATCTCAGTGACTTCGCGCATCTGCACATGCGCTTTCCCAACGGCCTGCGCAGCCATCTCTTCACCTCGCGGCTCAATCCCTACCGCGAGCGGCGGCTGACCGTGGTCGGCACCAAGGCGATGGCGGTGTTCGACGATGTCGAGCCATGGGAACGCAAGCTTGCCGTCTACCGCCATGCGGTGTGGCAGGACAGCGGCCAGTGGGCCTTCACCACAAATGAGCCGTCCTATGTCGCGGTTGCCCAAGGCATGCCGCTGACGCGCGAGCTGGAGCATTTCATCCAGTGCATCGAGACGCGGGCCGAACCGCGCACCAGCGGCGAGGAAGCGATCAGGGTGCTGCGCATCCTGACCGCCGGCACGGTCACGCACACCAAATCCTGAGACCGTTTGGAACCTCTACTCCGGCGGCCATCCGACGGCGTCTCTAAGAGGGTGGCGCTTACTCGGCGGGAACCTGCGCCGGCCTGGCGGCGAGCCGCATCAGCATGGCCTCGGCCTCGGCGCCACGCTCCGAGCGTTCGATAAAGCCGCCGCCGAACACGCGCGCCTCGTTGCCGTCATCGGAATAGAGCACGCAGGCCTGTCCGGGCGCGATGCCGGACTCACCATCGACCAGTTCCACCCATGTCGCGCCGCTGCCGTGATGCAGCACGGCGGGGCGCGGCGGGCGCGTCGAGCGGACCTTGGCGAACAGTTCCAGGCCGCCGGCGGGGACATCGGCCAGTGCGCGATCGCCCAGCCAGTTCATGTTGCGCAGATAGATCTTGTGCGTCTCCAGCGCCTCGCGCGGGCCGACCACGACGCGCGCGCGGTCGGCGTCGAGATGGACGACATAGAGCGGCTCGCCGGAAGCGATGCCGATTCCGCGGCGCTGGCCGATCGTGTAGCGCAGGATGCCCTCATGGCGGCCGAGCACGCGGCCGTCGATGTGGACGATGTCGCCGGGATTGGCAGCGGCCGGCTTCAGCTTGGCGATGATGTCGGAATACTTGCCTTGCGGCACGAAGCAGATGTCCTGGCTGTCCTGCTTGGCGGCGACCGTCAGCCCCATCTCCTCGGCAATGGCGCGAACCTGCGGCTTCGATAGGCCGCCGAGCGGGAAGCGCAGATAGTCGATCTGCGCCTGCGTGGTGGCGAACAGGAAATAGCTCTGGTCGCGGTCGGCGTCGACAGGCCGGAACAGCGCGCGGTGGGCGCCATTGGCGCCGGAGCGGATATAGTGGCCGGTGGCCAGCGCGTCGGCGCCAAGCTCCTTGGCGGTGGCCAGAAGATCGGC
Organism: Mesorhizobium sp. AR07; assembly: GCF_024746815.1. Taxonomy (GTDB): domain Bacteria; phylum Pseudomonadota; class Alphaproteobacteria; order Rhizobiales; family Rhizobiaceae; genus Mesorhizobium. The sequence continues at coordinate 2,794,217 of NZ_CP080525.1, read as the reverse complement.
GAACTTCACCGTCTGGTTGCAGGAAACGCACGGGATCGGCGTCTCGCCGGCGACATAGCTTTCGGCGAAGGGATCGATGACCGCCTTGCGGAAGCGTTCCTCATAGTCGAGCACATAGTGGGGAATGCCGAGCGTCTCCGACACACGGCGGGCGTCGTCGATATCCTGCCCGGCGCAGCATGAGCCGGCCCGGTGCGTCGCCGCGCCATGGTCGTAGAGCTGCAAGGTGACGCCGACGACATCATAGCCTTCGCGTTTCAACAGGCCGGCGACGACGGACGAATCGACGCCGCCCGACATGGCGACGACGATGCGGGTGTTTTCGGGACGTCCGGGAAGATCGAGGCTGTTCATGGTTCTTTCGTTCTGCGCGGCGCCTGAATGCCAATGACGGGAATATAGGTCAAGCTTTCCGGCTACGCCAGCTTGCAGGTCCGCTCAGCAAGTTGCGGCCGCTCCTGTGAATGGGCAGGTTTTTCCGCCCACTGCCGCCGCTTCCAGGCCGATGTTTCAAATGCCGGCGAAAAGACTAACGCGGCGTTCATGATCCTTACCTAGTCATTAGGGTCTGCTTAGGCAATTTTTAAAGCTGTGGCGGTAACGTGGCGGGGATTGGGTCTTTGAGTTTTTTGTAGAGAGTACGATGACCGATCTGGTTAGACCGAGAGTCAAGTATGTTATCGGGCCTGACGGCAGCCCTCTTACGATTGCCGATCTGCCGCCGACGAATACACGTCGCTGGGTTATCCGGCGCAAGGCGGAAGTGGTTGCGGCGGTGCGCGGCGGGCTCTTGAGCCTTGAAGAGGCATGCCAGCGCTACAAGCTCACCACCGAGGAATTCCTGTCCTGGCAGGCGTCGATCGACGAATACGGCCTTGCCGGGCTGCGCACGACGCGCATCCAGCAATACCGGCACTAGAGCCGGTCTGAACACGATCAAAGGGCGCGGCACTCCGCGCCCTTTGTGTTTTTCATGTTTTTCGAAGCGATCCTTCTGACGGTCAGACCGTCAGCACCACCTTGCCAATCGGCCTGGTGGCGAGGAAGGCGTGAGCAGCACCAGCCTGCTCGAGCGGGAAGCTTTTCGCTACATGGACGGCGAGCTTGTTCGCATCGATCAACTCGCCGAGTTCCATCAGACCTTCGCGGTCAGGCACGACTGACATGCGCACGACCCGGATGCCTTGCGCGCCGGCCTGCGCCTTTGCGGCGTCACTGACATTGAGCAATGATACCAGCACGCCGCCACGCTTGAGCACCTTCAGCGAGCGCTCGGCATGGTCGCCGCCAACAGTCTCCAGCACGAGATCGATGTCTCGAACCTGGTCGGCGAAATCGCCTTTGGTGTAGTCGATAACCTCGTCGGCGCCGAGCGAGCGGGCGAAATCGAGCTTTTGCGTGCTGGCGGTGGTGATGACAAACGCACCACGCGCCTTGGCGATCTGCACCGCCAGATGGCCGACGCCGCCGGCGGCGGCGTGGACCAGCACGCGCTGGCCCGATTTCAGCCCGCCATGGCGAACGAGACCCTGCCAGGCGGTCAGGCCGGCCAGCGGCAATGCACCTGCCTGGATGTGGTCGGCGCCCTTCGGCTTCAGCGCGATTTCATCGGCAGGTACTGCGGCCAGTTCCGCGTAAGCCGCGGCCTGCTTGGGGAAGCGTGGCATGCCAAACACAGTGTCACCGACCTTGAAGCCGGTGACGCCGGAGCCCAGCGCCTCGACGGTTCCCGAGATATCCCAGCCCAGGATGAAGGGCGGCTCGCCGAGCAGCTGATAGTAGCCGGCGCGGACGGCGCCATCGACCGGATTGATGCCGGCTGCCCTGACGCGGACCAGCACTTCGCCGGATTTTGGTGCAGGATTGGGCCGGTCGGCGACGAAAAGAACGTCGGGTCCGCCGACGGAATTCTGGATAACGGCACGCATGGGATGTCTCCTGCTTGGTTTGTGCCACTATCATTTGGATAGTAATAGTCCCTTGTCCAGTATGTACCTTTTTGATATATAGGTACCTTATGGATAGTGATTTTAACGCACCTTTCGGCTATGACGCGTTCCGGCGGACGTGTCCTTCGCACACCGTGCTGGAGATGCTGGCCAGCAAATGGGTCTATCTGGTGGTTTGTGCGCTGCGCAAAGGCCGGCAGCGCAATGGCGAGCTTGCCCGCAAGCTCGAAGGCATCACGCCGAAGATGCTGACGCAGACATTGCGGGTGCTCGAGCGCGACGGCCTGGTGCGGCGCGAGATCTTCCCGGTCATCCCGCCACGCGTCGAATATGAATTGACCGAGCTCGGCCAGAACCTGGCGGGACTGCTCAACCAGATCCGGTCGTGGTCGGAGCAGCATGCGCCCGACATCAAGGAGGCCCGCGCACGGGCTGTTGCCAAAAATGAAGCGGATTGGGCCGCCTAGGGCCGCTTGGTTCAGCCGAAAACCTGTGTTGCCGCGCCCGCCCGAGTGGCAAGCGCCGCGGATACGTGGCTTCAGCCGATCATGGCGCTGCGGCCGCCGACTTCGGCTTCGCGAATCTTGGTGTCGCGCGACTCGAGCATTTCCGCCTTGGAAAGCTCCGCTTCAGCTTCGCCGAGTAGTGATTCGGCAGTGCTTCGCTGCTGAGCGAGGTCGCTTTGGGAATTTCTGAGGTTGTCGCGGCGCAGGCGAGCTGCCTTGGCGAAGGTCGGATAGGCGAAATGGTTGATGTCGGTGATGCCGGCTTTCTTTTCCTCGGCGGTGATCTGAAGCTCCAGTTCGACGGCCATGCGTTCGAACTCGGCGATCATCATGTCGAGCTGCAGCAGCTGCCGCCGCTTCTCATTCACCTGAAACTGTTTCAGCCGAACGAGGTTTTCACGTGACTTCATGATTCGGTACTCCCGGAAACGCACACCCGCACATATCGTCCAAACCACCTGGAAAGGCCCAAGCGTTGCCCGTGTCCACCGGCTTTCCCCGAACTATGGGAAACAAAATCCTAAAGTTTTTTGCCGGCGGTAACCATTCGTTTACGGGCATTGTTAATCATACGGGTCAGGACTTAAGGCCGGGTAAAAATTCGGCCGCCGATTCGAAAGCCGCGTCGATGAGTCCCTGGAGTCACTTAGTCCGGGTTATTAATGTGTTGCATTAGGAATTTGGTTCTGTGATTCGTTATTAGATTCAAGAGGGTGTAGAAAGGGGTTAAAAAATCTGGTACCGTCATGGACGGGAAATTAGGTTTTGTTAACCATTCAATGGCAGCCTCTGCATAAGGCAACCACTGCTCCGGGTCCGGACGGGTCGTGAAATGGTCCGGCAGCAGAAAAGGGGAATGAAATGCGTGTTCTGCTGATAGAAGATGACAGTGCAACCGCACAAAGCATCGAGTTGATGCTGAAATCGGAAAGTTTTAATGTCTACACGACCGATCTCGGCGAAGAGGGTGTCGATCTAGGCAAGCTCTACGACTATGACATCATCCTTCTCGACCTCAATTTGCCTGACATGTCGGGCTATGAGGTCTTGAGAACACTTCGTCTTTCCAAGGTAAAGACGCCGATCCTCATCCTCTCCGGCATGGCCGGTATCGAGGACAAGGTGCGCGGCCTCGGCTTCGGCGCCGACGACTATATGACCAAGCCATTCCACAAGGATGAGCTGGTTGCCCGCATTCATGCCATCGTGCGGCGTTCCAAGGGCCATGCCCAGTCGGTCATCACTACCGGCGACCTGGTGGTCAACCTCGATGCCAAGACCGTTGAAGTCGGCGGCCAGCGCGTGCACCTCACTGGCAAGGAATACCAGATGCTGGAGCTGCTCTCGTTGCGCAAGGGCACCACGCTGACCAAGGAAATGTTCCTCAACCACCTCTACGGCGGCATGGACGAGCCCGAGCTCAAGATCATCGACGTCTTCATCTGCAAGTTGCGCAAGAAGCTCGACGCGGCGTCCGGTGGCCAGAACTACATCGAGACGGTCTGGGGCCGTGGCTACGTGCTGCGCGAACCAGAAGACATCCGCGTCAGCGCCTGAGCGACGACGCGCCGCCGGGATTTCTTCCTCAACAAAAAACCCGGCTCGGCCGGGTTTTTTGCGTGATGGGCCGATGCTAAAGCGCGTCGCGTTGAAACGGATTTAAGCGGCAAGCCCGATCAGGCAGCGATCTTCAAGGTGCGAAAGCGCTCGAGCAGTTGCGGCCGGTTGAATGGCTTCAAGAGATAGCCTTGAGCACCGGCGCGCTTGGCCCGCATGATCGAAGCAATATCGAGCTCGACCAGTGAAATCAGGATCTGCGGCTTTGTCGGGCTCTCCATGGCGCGCACGCGACGGATGAGATCGACGGCCGCCACGTCCGGCAAGGCGCCGTCGACGACGATGATGTCGGGCATGTCGGCGTTGCACATCTCCAGCGCGTCAAGTCCGCTGGCTGCCTCGATGACAATCATGTCGGAGCCGCCCAGGATGCGTTTTGCAACCTTCCTGATGACGCTTGAATCGTCGACGAACATGCAGCGTTTCATTTCCGGGTCCTCTTTGCCTTCTGGCAATCCGGTAGCCTCGGGGCATCCGAAATCCAACATAGGCCGATCTGGTAAAGAAGCCGAAAAGCCATTAGGTAAAATTTTTGCAAAGATGCCGTTTGCAGGCTGTTCTTGACGATGCTTCGACGCGGCAGGCTCGATGAAGCTCATCTCACCTCGATCGAGGCGCCGCCATAGGTGTCGCGGATTGAAATACTTCGGTTTCTCTAGGGGCCTGACAGCGATTTCAGGCTGCCGAAAGCACGATTTCTTCCGGCGTTGCGTGGATCGAAATTGTCATATTGGCCTCACGCGCCAGAAGCAGCGTGTAATAGGGTTGCACCGAATGCGCGTCAATCGGTTCCTCAGGTCTGTGGCCGGAATGCAGTTCGAGGAATTTCGGCGGCACGCGCAGCATCGGGCCGCTCGCCGCAAGCGCGAAACGCGGCTCGGTGTCGAGGTTTTCCAGCGTCACCAAAAGCTTGCCGCCGCGCGGAATGGCGGCGTTGGCGACGAGGAGCAGGTTGAGCAGCAGCTTGACCTTGTTCTTGGGCAGCAGCGCACGGGTCCCGTTCCAGATCAGTTCCGGCTTCTCGTTCTTGAGAAAGGCGATGGCGACGGCCTCGGCATCGCCGGTATCGATCAGCATGCCGGCCGAGCCGGCGGCACCGAAAGCGATGCGGGCGAACTGCAGGCGGGCCGAAGCGTTGCGGGCGCTCTGGCGGATCAGTTTCATGGCGTCTTCGTCGGCGCCGCCTTCATCGAGCAGTTCGAGCCCATTGTTGATCGCGCCGACCGGCGAGATGATGTCGTGGCAGACCCGGCTGCACAAAAGCGCCGCCAGATCGGGTGCGGAAATGGTGAACAGTTCGGCCATCGGCGAAGATCCCTGCAAAATTCCACAATTCACGGCCGAGCGATCGATCATCGCCTGCCCGCACGAATCACGCTCTCTCTCCTCGAGCGTTCTGAATACACAGCGCTCGTGCGTGCAGCAACAAATCCAAAATTGTGGTTATGGCAAATGGCGCGTTCACGCAGGCTGCCGGCCCCACTGGAGCGAGCCCAAACAGCCTTTGAACCGCCATGTTCATGTGGGAGCTTAATGGTTGAAAAAGGATTACGGCATAGTTTGCCCGTAACAGTTACCCTTAACGGCCGGCTAAGAGAGCCGTACGGGGTGTGAGGCGTCGGCGAAGGTGCTCCCTGACGGAGATTGGAAGCATGTTTTCCCGATTCTACGACCGGAGCTTTTTCCGTGTCCCAGGCCGGACTCTTGTCCGTGTCATCCCAGACCGGACTTTTGTCCGTGTCGTATCAATGGCGATCGCGCTCATGGGTGTTCTCGTCTTCTCGACGTCGGCCCTGCGAGCCCAGGAATATACCGCTCAGGAGATCGTTGATTCCGGTCACAAGTTCTTCGGGGCGACGTCGGGCGGGCTCGCCACGGTCGTCGAGAAGATTTTTGCTTCCTACGGCCTGCCCAACGGCTATCTGCTGGGCGAAGAGGGCTCGGGCGCGCTGATCGGCGGCCTGACCTATGGTGAAGGCACGCTCTACACCAAGAACGCCGGCGATCACAAAGTGTTCTGGCAGGGCCCGTCGCTCGGTTGGGATTTCGGCGGCGAGGGGTCGCGGGTGATGATGCTGGTCTACAATCTCGACGATGTGAGCAACCTCTACAACCGCTATGGCGGCGTCGCCGGTTCGGCCTATGTGGTGGCGGGCGTCGGCTTCAACGTGCTGAAGAACAACAATGTGCTTCTGGTGCCGATCCGCACCGGTGTCGGCGCCCGGCTCGGCGTCAATCTCGGTTATCTGAAGCTTACCGAGCGCGCGACGTGGAATCCGTTCTGAGCTAAACCGTCCCGTTGCGGCAAAACCTTGCCGCAGCGCTGGATTTCCGCCATGCCAACGTGGCACAGTCAAAAAGCGCTCGACGCGCTTTTGGTTTATTGTGTTGCATGTCGTCGTCCCAAGGCCGGCTCTCACTTTTGGGCGGCATGCATTGGTTTGGCGGTTGCCGTCGACAACGGGTAGTCACTTTGGTTCAGTCGGTCCTGTTCTTCGCCCTCGGCTTTCTCTGCGCCGGCTTTCTGGCGCTGATGGTTGCTCCAGCCATATGGCGTCGGGCCGTCGCCCTGACGCGCAAGCGCATCGAAGCCTCGATACCTCTGACGCAAACCGAGATCCAGGCGGACAAGGACCGCGTCCGCGCCGAGTATGCCATGACGACGCGCCGTCTCGAAATAAGCGTCAAGGCGTTGCGCGAGAAGGCGGCCGAACAGCTCGTCGAGATCAGTCGCGGCCACGAGGCCCTGAAAGGGCTGGCGGTCGAGCGCATGGGCAAGGACCGGGCGCTGAGCGAACTGGGGGCCAAGAGCGAAATGCTGCGACAGCGCGAGGAGGAGTTGCAGCGTCTGTCTGACCGGCTCAAGGAAACCGAACGCAAACTGGAAAAGCGCGCGCTCGAGCTCGAAAAGCTGGAGCGCATGTATGACGACGCCAGCTTCTCCTCCAGCAGCCGACAGATCGAGCTCGTGGCGCGCGAATCCGAGATGCAGAAACTCGCCAGCGACATTGCGCTGCTGCGCGGCCAGCGCAAGGAGGCGGACAGGCGCGGCCAGGAGATCGCGGCCGAAAGCAAGGCCGCGCGCGAGGCCCTGAAAAGCGAGAAGAAAAAGACCAACGATCTCGACAAGAAGGTCGAACGGCTGCTGGCCACGCTTGCCGATCGCGAGGACAAGCTCGACCGTCGCGAAAAGGAACTGGCGCGGCTGCGCGAAAAGTCGAAAGGCGAGGGCGCGGACAGCGCGCCGGCCTTGCGGCTGGTCGGCAAGGGCGGCGAAGTTGCGAAGAACGACGACGTCGACAAGGCGATCGCCAAGCTCGACAGCGACCGTGAACGGCTCGAGGCCAGGCTGACGGCGTTGGCGCGCGAGAACAAGCGGCTGAAGGCGGATCTCACCGCGCTGGCCGCGTCCAGCCCCACGGACGGCGGCTCCGCCTTGCGCGAGCAGATGAACGAACTGGCGGCGGAGGTCGTCCACCTGACGGCCAAGCTGGAGGGGCCTGATTCGCCGATCGCCAAGGCATTGGCGGCGTCAGTGGATGCGCGTACCGGCGACCGTAGCCTTGCAGACCGCGTGCGGGCGCTGCAGAAGGCTGACGCGGCAAGCTGAATTAGCTCCTGTTTGCTGTGAAATGGTGCAGGGCGATGGCTGACGCCGCAGCCACGTTCAGGCTGTCAAAACCTTCCGACATGGCGATCCGCACCGTCTGCAAGCGTGCAAGCAGACTTTCTGGCAGGCCTTCGCCCTCGGTGCCGAGATAGAGTGCAAGGCGCTCGGGCCGCCGCGCATCGCGTATGTCGCCCTGCCCGCGCGGCGACAGTGCAAACTGTTCGAAGCTCCGTCGGGCGAGCGCTGCCGTGAAGCCGGCGGTGTCGGTGAACGACGCGAACGGAATCTTCAGCGCGGCGCCGACCGAAACGCGGATCGCCTTGCGGTAGAGCGGATCGCAGCAGGTCGTGTCCATGAGCACCGCATCGGCACCAAAGGCGGCGGCGTTGCGGAAGATCGAACCCATATTGTCATGGTTGGCGATGCCGACGAGCACCACGACCAGCGCCCGGGTGGGCACCGCATCGAGCAGGGCCTCGGCCGATTGCGGCGTCCCTTTGCGGCCCATGGCCAGGATGCCACGATGCAGGTGAAACCCGGCGATCGCGTCCATCACCGCGCCGGTGGCGACATAGACCGGCAGGTCCGCCGGCGCCTTGCGCAGGATGTCGTCGAGGCCGGCCAGCCGGTTCTCCAAAACAAGAACCGATTCGGCGCCAAAACGTCCAGCCGAGAGCAGCAGGTCGAGCACCACCTTGCCCTCGGCGACGAAGCGGCCTTGCCGGCCAGCGAGATCGCGCTCGCGGATGTCGAGATAGGCAGCGACGCGCGGATCCTGCGGGTCGTCGATGCGAATGGGCTCCATGCGTTCCTCGCGGCCACCGCATCGGCCCGAAAATCCGGACCGATTCCCAGCACTGGCCTGGAAAGCACGATGCGACAATTCAGGAATGTCGGCTACGGTTCATGCGACCGGATCGACGCATGTCGCTCTATCTCTGGGGCCTGCAGGTCAGGTTCCAGCGCGGCGCAAACGGTGCGCCATCTGGGACAGGTCCTCCTTGCCGCTGCCGAAAATGCCGTCCAGCATGCCGAGCAGTTCGCGTACGGCGTCGGACTTGCAGGAATAGTAGATCATCTGACGGTCACGCCGGGTGTCGACGAGGTCGAGCGCCCGCAACTTGGCCAGATGCTGCGACAGGGCGGATTGACTGAGCATCACCTTCTCGGCGATGGCGCCGACCGACATTTCACCGTCGATCAGATAGCTCATGATCAACAGCCGTTTTTCATTGCCCATCAGCATCAGAAATTCGGCTGCCGATCCGGCATTGGCGATTAGCTTTGTCGAGACCATCGATCCCCCATGCTTTTTGTTCATCGGACGCCATGGGGGCAATGGCATCTGAATCCATAAACTCACTGTGAATGGGCGCTGGCGATTCAGCGTCACCGGCAAAGGGTAGAACATTTCTTTCAAATCTCAAGCGTTGCTTTTGACCCGGCATGATTAAGTTCAGTCTCGGCGTCGGCCGCAGCCCGGCCGGTCCTGGCCATGTCGACGAGAATGGGACGCAATTCGCGTGCCGCCGCCAAAGGTTGCGGGAAGAAGACCCGGCAAACATCATCGCCCGACACCAGATCCATGCCATCGGCATCGAATCCGGCAATGGTCCAGCCGTTGCCGGCGGCTCGAGCGAAATGCTGTGCATAAACGGCGATCGCGTCGAGATGGTCGGCGTTCATATGGTCGATGGCGGATTGTTCGCTCGCCGACAGTTCGTCGACAACCGGTCCGCTGGTCAGCAGGTCGGATCGATCGAGCTGATGGGCCTTGCCAAAGCCGCCATTCAGGCTGGCGCGTTGCGGTTCGAGACGGAAGATCGAAAAGTCGCCGAGACCGGCGTAGAGCTTCGCCTTGGGATTGCGGTTGAGATAACGGCGCTCGGCGCGGGCGTGTTCGCTTGATCCGCGCTCAAACCGTGCGGCCTGGCAGACCAATGTCAGGCGCGGATGCGCCAGCGGGTCGCCCTTGCCCGGTTCGCCAAGCAACAGGGAGCAGCGCGAATCAGCAAGCAGGGCGCCGGTGTGCGCCGAGAGCATCGACACCAGGATCAGCGGCGCGCCATCGATGTCGGTGGCCACGCCGACCCGGCTCGCCAGCGGCGAGCCGGTTTGCGGTTCGATCACCGCCAGCGCGCCGAAACGGGCATTGCGCAGGAGCGTCTTGCCCAGCCGTATCGCCTCGGCGTCCGTCGCGCGGATCACGTCCTTTTTCGCTTCGTCCAAGGCATCACCGGAATAAGTTGATGTTCTTTCTCCGCTTATCTGTCAAACAAACCGGATTTGACAAGGTCGTCAATCTCGTTTTTCGAAAACCCGAAACGCACCAGCACTGTCGACGGGGCGAGATCGTTCTCGGCAGGCTCGGTCGCCAGTGTCGGCCGCGAGCCGGAAAAACGCGGCGCCGGTGCGGGGCGCTCAAATGCACCTGCTGTCACGAAGGCGCCGCGCGCCCGATTGTGTGGGTGCTGTTGCGCTTCGCGCAGCGACAGGACCGGTGCAACGCAGGCATCGGTTTCGGCAAACAGCCGATCCCAGTCGTGGCGTGATTTCTGCCGGACCCTGCCGGCAATGGCCGTGCGCATCGGCGGCCACAGCGCCTTGTCATACTGGCCGGACACAAAGCGCTCGTCGAGTGGCAGCAGCCTGGCGAATTCGGCGAAGAATCGCGGCTCGAGGCAACCGACGGCGATGTGCCCGCCATCCGCCGTCTCATAGGTGTCGTAGAAAGGCGCGCCGGAATCGAGCAGGTTCGCGCCGCGCTTTTCGCTCCATAGTCCGGCCGCCATGAGGGCGTGCAGGGGCGTCGCCAGCATCGAGGCGCCCTCGACCATCGCGGCGTCGATCACCTGTCCCTTGCCCGTTAGCGAACGTTGGAACAGCGCGGCCAGCGCGCCGGCAACCAGCATCATGGCGCCGCCGCCATAGTCGGCAACGAGGTTGAGCGGCGGGACGGGACGGTCGCCGGCGTGACCGATGGCATGCAGCACGCCCGAATAGGCGAGATAGGTGATGTCGTGGCCGGCGCGGCCCGCGAGCGGTCCATCCTGGCCGAAGCCGGTCATGCGGCCGTAGATCAGCGCCGGGTTGCGCGCCAGCACCGCTTCCGGGCCGAGCGCCAGCCGCTCCATGACACCGGGACGAAACCCTTCGAGCAAAATATCCGCCTTTTCGGCAAGGCGCAGCATCAGCTCGGCGCTTTCCGGGCGCTTCAGGTCGATGCGCAGGATGGATCGGCCGTGGCGGTCGAGGTCGTATTCATCCGGCAGCGACGGGTGCGGTCGGCTCGATCCTGCCCGTTCGATCCGCAGCACTTGCGCGCCCATCTGCGAAAGCATGAGGCCGGCCAGCGGCACCGGGCCAAGCCCTGCCATCTCGATCACCTTCAGCCCGGCAAGCGGACCGGTCTTTCCGGCAGCGGACAGGCCGGTGTTCATGATCGCTATTTCGGCGCCATGCGGATGGCGCCGTCGAGGCGGATGGTCTCGCCATTGAGCATCTGGTTCTCGATGATGTGCAGCGCCAGTGCCGCATATTCGGACGGTTCGCCGAGGCGCGACGGGAAGGGCACGGCGGCGCCCAGCGAATCCTGCACCTCCTGCGGCATGCCGGCCATCATCGGTGTCTTGAAGATGCCGGGCGCGATGGTGCAGACGCGGATGCCGGAACGGGCGAGGTCGCGCGCCACCGGCAGCGTCATGCCGACGACGCCGCCCTTGGACGCCGCATAGGCGGCCTGGCCGATCTGGCCGTCATAGGCGGCAACCGAAGCGGTGTTGACGATGACACCGCGCTCGCCGCCCTGCAGCGGATCGAGCTTCGCGGCGCGGTCTGCGACGAGGCGGATCATGTTGAACGTGCCAATCAGATTGACCTCGATCACCTTGCGGTATTGATCGAGCGAATGGGGACCATCCTTGCCGATCGTCTTCACGCCAATGGCGATGCCGGCGCAATTGACCAGGATCCGCGGCTCGCCAAGCCTGGCCGCGACCTCGGTGACAGCGGCAGTACCACTGTCACCGCTGCTGACATCGCATTGGACGGCAACGCCGCCGATCTCGGCGGCGACCTTGGCCGCGCGGTCGATGCCGACATCGAAGATGGCGACGCGGGCGCCCTTGGCGGCAAGCGCGCGCGCCGTTGCCTCGCCAAGACCGGAGCCGCCGCCGGTGACAATCGCGATCTGGCCGTTCGGGTTCATGCCGACATCCTTTGATCTCAGGGACAGGGAACGGATCAGGCGCCAGATCGGCCCGAAAGGTCAAGCCATCGTGGCGACAGGATCGGCAATCCTGGCCTGATTGGCGTGGCAGATCTCGCCCGAGAGCCTGGCGACCGCGCCCGGCACGATTTCGTGCGACAGCAACCGGTCGAGATCGACCGGGCGCGGCATCGAAATCTGGCCGCGCGGGATTCGCTTGAAGCCGAGCGGGCCGTAATAGGGCTCGTCACCGACCAGCATCACGGCAGGCGCACCGGCCTTTGCGGCCGCTTCGAGGGCGATCGCCACCAACCGGCGGCCGATGCCGAGATTCTTGAAGGCCGGCCGCACGGCAAGCGGTCCAAGCATCAGCGCGCGACCGGCGCCGGCGGCGACGCGGGTCATGCGCACCGAGGCGACGACGATGTCGCCATCGACGGCGACGAAGGACAGCGAGCGCTCGTGGCCTCCGGCCTCGCGGATCTTGTAGGCGGCCAGCACAAAACGGCCGGGCCCGAAGGCTTCGTCGTTGATGGCTTCGATCTGGATGTCATGCGCCGGGGATTCCGGCAGGTATTTCACGTCGGCAAGGCTCATGGTCTTTGCGTTCCGATAAGGAGGAAAAGGTTTGCTGCAAACGGCAGCATTCGCCAGTCAGCGCTTCATCAAGCGCGGGCGCCCTTTCGTCGTCGGTCAAACCGGATCAAAGCAAAGTCGAACATGCGGATCGTCCGCTAGCATCAATTTCCCGCCGCTGCAATCGGCGGCTTCATGGGCCAGGCAGCCGCTTGACGGTCTGTTCAGCGCCAGGTGATTTCCATGGCGTGGCTTCGGGCCCTACATGGCAAAGGAAGCAGGAAAGGACATGCGATGGGATTGCTGGTCGACGGCAAATGGCAGGACCGCTGGTACGACACCAAGGACAGCGGCGGCAAGTTCGTGCGGGCGCAATCGCAATGGCGCGACTGGGTCACCCGCGACGGCACGCCGGCCGAGGGCCGCGGCCGCGACTTCAAGGCGGAGCCCGGCCGCTATCATCTCTATGTCTCGCTCGCCTGCCCGTGGGCGCACCGGACGCTGATCTTTCGCGTGCTGAAGAAGCTGGAAGGCATCATCTCGGTGTCGGTGGTGCATCCTTTCATGGGCGCCAATGGCTGGACGTTCGCGGCCCAGGACGGCGCGACCGGCGACACGCTCTATGGACTCGAGTTTCTGCACCAGATCTACACCAGGGCTGATCCTGCCTATTCCGGCCGCGTGACGGTGCCGGTTCTGTGGGACAAAAAAGAGCAGACGATCGTCTCCAACGAGTCCTCCGAGATTATCCGGATGCTCAATTCAGCTTTCGATGAATGGGGTGACGCCAGCCTCGATTTCTATCCGCAGGCGCTGCGCGGCAAGATCGATGCGATCAACGCGCTGGTCTATCCCGCGGTCAACAATGGCGTCTATCGTGCCGGCTTCGCCACCACGCAAGGCGCCTATGAGGAAGCGTTCGGCGAGCTGTTTAAGGCACTCGACACGCTGGAGGACCGTCTCTCAAGGCAACGTTATCTGGTCGGCGACCGGCTTACCGAGGCCGACTGGCGGCTGTTCACCACGCTGGTGCGCTTCGACCCGGTCTATGTCGGCCATTTCAAGTGCAATCTGCGGCGCATCGCCGACTATCCGAGCCTGTCGAACTATCTGCGCGATCTCTACCAGGTGCCAGGTGTCGCCGGGACCGTGAACCTCAACCACATCAAGGCGCATTATTACGGCAGCCACGAAACCATCAATCCGACGCGAATAGTGCCGGTGGGGCCGGAACTCGATTACGGCGCACCGCATGACCGGGCGCGGTTCAAAAAAGCGGCGTGACCTACCAGTAGGGCGACGATGGCTCGCCGCCAAGAACCTCGGCGATCCGGCGCAGCGTCGCCGGCGTCGTGGCTTGCGGCAAGCGGTCGAGCGGGAAGAAGCCGGACTCGGCGATCTCGCGGTCCGGCAGTTTCGGCGCCGTCTGGCTAAAATGCTCGATTAGATAGAAACCGACATGGTCGCGCCGGCTGGAGCGGCGGTTGAAATGCATCGACCTCAGCACCGGCGGGGCGGTCAGCGCGATGTTGCCTTCCTCGGCGAGCTCGCGAGCCAGCGCGTCTGTCATCGTCTCGCCGACCTCGACGCCGCCGCCGGGGAGCTGCCAGCCCGGAACATAGGTGTGGCGAATGAGGAAAACGGAATTGGACGCCGTGTCATGGATCAGGCCGCGCACGCCGAGCGTCATCGGCCGCCGCAGCACGAAATAGAGATGGAACAGCCGGGCCTTGAGGCCCGCCCAGCCGGTCTGGCGGAAGGCTTTCTCCGGATCCGTCTCCATCAGGCGCGAAACCGTTGGTGGAAAGGAAACCGTGGGTGGAAAGCGGGGGGCGCGTCGCTTATGAAGGATGGATGTTCAGGCTCGCGCATATTTCCGATATCCATCTGGGGCCGCTCCCCGATGTATCCTATCGCGATCTCGCCTCCAAGCGCGTGCTCGGTTATGTCAACTGGCAGCGCAACCGCCGCCGCCACATGCATGACGCCGTCATCGACACGATCGTCGCCGACATCGAGGCGAAAAAACCCGATCACCTCGCCGTCACCGGCGACCTGGTCAATCTAGCGCTCGACGGCGAGATCGAGATGGCCAGGCACTGGCTGGAGACGCTGGGATCGCCGCAGGATGTCTCGGTGGTGCCGGGAAACCACGACGCCTATGTGCCCGGTGCCTTCGACAAGATCTGCCGGTCTTGGGCGGCGTGGATGAGTGGCGACGGCATCAACACGCCGGTCGACCGCAACGCCTTTCCCTATCTGCGCGTGCGCGGCGATGTCGCGCTGATCGGCGTCTCGACGGCGCGCGCCACGGCACCCTTCATGGCCAACGGCTTCTTCATGGAAGGCCAGGCGGAGCGGCTCGGCAAGCTGCTTGATGCCACCGCCAGGCAAGGGTTGTTTCGCACGATCATGATCCACCATCCGCCGGTGCGCGGCGCCGTCTCGCAGCACAAGCGGCTGTTCGGCATTGCCCGCTTCCACAAGATCATTCGCCGCCATGGCGCCGAACTCGTCCTGCATGGTCATTCGCATCTGCCGTCACTGTCTTACATCGGCCCGTGGGACGCCAAGGTTCCGGTGGTCGGCGTCGCTGCCGCCGGCCAGGCCCCGGGCGGCAGGCACCCGGCGGCGCAGTACAATCTGTTCGACATCGACGGCGAAAAGGGCAATTGGCGAATCCGGCTGACGCGGCGCGGCCTGACAGGGCCGGCCATACCGCCATCCGATCTGCAGACGCTTGAGCTGGGTGCCGCGGTTATGGCCGCAAGCTGAGACCCATGGCCACGATGCGGTCCCAGAACAGCACGACCGACACCGCCAGTCCGACCAGCGCACCGGCGGCAACCAGGCCAAGGCCGGACAGAAAGGCCGACCAGCCCTTGCCGCGCGTCGTCGAGCGCAGTGGCGGTTCGGCTTCCGGCACGTCGGCGCGTTTCATGCCGGCGACAGCCGGCTCGACCCCGCCTTCCATCATCCTCTGACGCTCGACGATCCGCTCGGCGACATAGCGCGTCACCTGATCGGCAACCGGCTTCATCTCTGTCGATTCGGCAAGCACGACCCGGCCGATGCGGGTGTCCTTGAGGAAGCGATAGGTGCGGCGGTCGCGTCCCATGGCGACATGGCTGACGGCGTCGATCCACAGGCGCGGCTGCAGGCCGGACGAGACGGCGAAATCGAAATTGTCCATGTCGGCGGGAACATCGGCAAAAACCGGCGCCAATTCGGCCGCAAGCAGATCGAGGCGCATGCGATGGGCCTCGCGCATATCGACGACGACGTCGTCGCGGTCAGCGAAGGCATTTTTCACATCACGGATGGCATCGGACAGTTTCTTCGACTGATCGAAGGTCTTCTCGCCTGCTTCCTTCATCGGCGTTTGCCTCGCGGGTTTGGTTAACACGGAGTTAACACAGCCGCCGGCAAAATGCACTGGCGAGATCGACGGGATCGAGGCGTGTCCGGTAAGGTGTCGCGCCGGAAAAAGTCAGCCGGCCGCGACGGCGAATTTCAACCGATGCGGCCTGGCGCGCCGGTTGGTGTTGCGGCGAATGATCTCGGCGACGAGATCGGGTGCTTCCTCGGCCAGCATATGGCCGGCCTCCAGCACATGGTGCACATGAAAATGCGCCGGCAGACCATCGGCCTGGGCAAAGGGCAGCACCGCGTCGTCGGTTCCCCACACCACCATCACCGGCATGGTCAGCCCGTCGAGACGATCGTGCGGGATGACGCCTTGCCGATCGTCCATGGTCATGGCGGCCGCTATCGCGACGAGTTTTTCCAGCTGGCCGGGTCGCCCGCGCATCTCGCAAAGCAGGTCCACGACGCGCTCCGGGGCCAGGCTGCGCGGGCCGGACATGGCGGCGAGGCAGGCGCGAATCTCGGACCGGTCCTTCGCGCCGGCATAACGGCGCAGCAGCGGCCCGTTGATCTCGGGGCCAAGGCCGCCTGGCGCCAGAAGCGTCAGCGAGGCAATCTTTTCGGGCGCTGCCAACGCCATCAGCATCGCCACCGCGCCGCCCGTCGAGTGGCCCACCAGATGAACACGCTTTAGCGCGCGTTCCGAGAGATCGGCGAGCACGGCCCTTGCCGCCACCTTGGCCGGACCGGCGGCGGGAAAATCGAGCGACAGCCCGTGCCCCGGCAGATCATAGGCGAGCGTGCGCCTGGAAGGCGCCAGGGAGGAAATCACCTCGCGCCAGACATCGTGGCAGCCGCCGAAACCATGCAGCAGGACGATGGCCTTCGAGCCAACACCCTGTTCGGCGGCAAAAAGCGATGCGGTCATGAAAGCAGATTTTTTGTTGTTGCAGCATGATTGCAGGATGCGTGACACCAATTGTGGCTGAATTGCTCCTTGTCTAGCGGGATGACCAGTAAAATTTTCGCGATTTGTACGGTTTCGGACAGAACTCGGCGACCCAATCCTTGGATGTCGATTGGTGTCAGCTTGCGTTGCCGAGCCCGGCGGCGCGCAGCGCCTGGATCAGGCGATCGGTCAGGTCGGCTGGATATTTCCGCTCGACGAAAGTCGCGCGCGGGTCGGCGGCAAATTTAGGGAACCTGGTGTTCAGTTCATTCAGCAGCGTGGTCACCAGATTGTCCTGTCCGGCGGCCTTGGCGCCGATCAGTCGCGCCGCCAGATAGTGCGATTTCGCTGCCGTCGTTCTCAACGCCATGCTGGCCGCGACGGCCTTGTCCATGTCGCCGAGCATGAACTCACCGACGAACAGCCCGTAGTCCCACCATGTCGAGTGGCCGCTGAAGGTCTCTGCCGCGTGGGCAAGGATCGGCGTTCCCTCCGCATAGCGGCCGGCGAAGATCAGCCCGTAGCCGTAAGCGGCAGCCATGCCGAGATCGTAGGGATTGAGTTCGTAGGCCTTGCGCATCCAGCGGATCGCTTCGTCCGTATTGCCGAGGCGCGAACTGACGTAGCCGTAGGAGCGATGCGCATAGGGACTGGTCGGCCCCATCTGCACGCCGCGGTGGGCCAACTCCACTGCCTTTTCAATCGTCGCATCGGGCGGATAGGCATAATGATCGGAGACCGCTTCGAGATGCAGGGAGGCAAGTTCCGAATAGACGAGCGAGGATTTCGTTCCGCCATCGGCCAGACTTTCGAGACAGCGATAGGCAGCATCATGGGTCCGGGCGTTCTGGTCGAGATAATATTTGTCATTGAGCAACAGGCATTGCGTCAGGCCGTTTGGCACGCCGGTCTGCTCGATATAGTTGTAGATCGTGCCCGAGGCGGGAAGTGCCGAGCTCAGCATGTCGGCGATACGGTCCTCGACCGCGGCGGGCGCGCTGTCGGCCGGGGTCAGATTGCGCGAAAGAAGCACCCGTCCGGACGCCATGCTTTGCAGTTCGATCGTGATATCGCCTGCGTTCGGTCCAGGCAGGATGTCGAAAACGAAGCTCGTGGCATCATTGGCCGGATCGGGCCTGTTGACGGTGTCGCGGCCGATGAAGTCGATCGTATCGAAGCCGCTCAGGCCGGCGCGCAGCGAGGCGGCGACACGGCTGGCGTCAGCGCTGTTGGCCTTGACGTCGATGTAGACGAGCGGCAGGGCGTCAGCCATTGCCGATGGCGCGACGCTACTGGTCGCGCCGGCGGTCTCGAGCGTCGCCGGAATGTCGCCGCCGGTCAGCAAGGCATTGCTGCCCTGACGAAGGATCAGCACGCCCAGCATGGCGATGACCAGGGCGATCGCCATCCAGAAAAAGCGGAGATGGCGCACCACCGAGGGGGCGGGCGAAGGTGTCGCGGAAGCCGGCAACACCGCGTCCGGCATGCCCGTCCCGGCGTCGTTGGGCCGATCGGCGGCTACAGCGCCGTCCAACTTGAGCTTGGGAACAGCCTCGGCAACATCCGGCAGCCGGATCGCGTTCAGTTCATAGGCGGGAACATAGCCGCCACGCGGAATGGCGATGCGGACCGGCTCGGCAATGCCCTCATTGGCAAAATAGTGCTGCAGAAGCTCGCGCAGCCTGCCCGCCTGAACCCGCACCACGGCATCGGTGGACGGATCGAAATCGCCGTCCTTGCCGAAAACATCCATGGCTATGGAGAAGCCCTTAAGCCTGTCGGCTTCGCCGGCTTGTTCGCGTTCGACAAGATAACGGAGCAGCTTGCGCGCGCGTTCGGATCTCCCGAACGTTTGGCTGGCAAGCAGTCGCTCCAGTGTCTCGCGCACTGCGGGGGCGGCAGGCGTGGCATGCTGCAAGTGTCGATCCTCTCGAAGTCGGCACAGGTTGAGGCGCGATCATATAGTTCCCGCACCGCCACACAAGCATACACGCATTATGCGATCACGTACCCCACCGGATAATTCTCCGGTGGTTAATGATGCGAAGGATCGGAACCGATCACCGAATGGGAGGTCCCGACCTTCGTTCTGGTCGTGCGTCAGCCGGCTTTTTTGCCGACGATACGGTTGGCGGCAGACATCACCGCTTCCAGCGAGGCGGCGACGATGTTGGTGTTGATGCCGGCGCCGAACAGCTTGCCACCGGGATACTCCATCTCGACATAGGAGATGGCCGAGGCGTTCGAGCCGCGCTGCATCGAGTGCTCGGAATAATCGAGCACGGACATCTCGACCCCGAGATGGCGCGACAACGCATCGACGAAGCCGTCGATCGGACCGGTGCCGGTGCCGGTAATCGTCACTTCCTTGTCGTTGTCGAGGATGACGGCCTCGACCACGCGCCGCCCCTTGATCTCGGTGCTGGGATAGGTGTGGTGGTCGAGGAATTTCAGCCGCGCGGCCGGCTGATCGACATAGGTCTCGAGGAAGCGCTCATGGATGCGCCTGGCCGGCACTTCCTTGCCCTCGGCATCGGTGATCGCCTGGATCTCCTGGCTGAACTCGATCTGCAGATTGCGCGGCAAATTGAGGCCGTAATCGGCCTGCAGCACATAGGCGATGCCGCCTTTGCCGGACTGCGAGTTGATGCGGATGATCGCTTCGTAGCTGCGGCCGACATCGGCCGGATCGATCGGCAGATAGGGTACTTCCCACAGGCTTGTGTTGGCCTTCCTCAGCGCCTTCATGCCCTTGTTGATGGCATCCTGGTGCGAGCCGGAAAAGGCGGTGTAGACGAGCTCGCCGACATAGGGGTGGCGCTCGGGGATCTTCAGCTGGTTCGAATATTCGTAGACGTCCTTCATCCGGTTGATGTCGGAGCAGTCGATCCCCGGATCGACACCTTGCGTGTACATGTTGAGCGCCAGCGTGACGATATCGACATTGCCCGTGCGCTCGCCATTGCCGAACAGCGTGCCTTCGACGCGGTCGGCGCCTGCCATCAGGCCGAGTTCGGTGGTGGCGACGCCGGTGCCACGGTCATTGTGCGGATGCAGCGAGACCAGCAGGTTCTCGCGGTTGTCGAGATTGCGGCACATCCATTCGATGCGGTCGGCATAGATGTTGGGCGTCGACATCTCGACCGTCGACGGCAGGTTGACGATCAGCTTGTTGTCTGATGTCGGCCTGACGATCTCGGTGACGGCGTTGCAGATCTCCAGCGCGACTTCGAGCTCGGTGCCGGTAAAGCTCTCCGGCGAATATTCGAAGCGAAAACCGCCGCCGGCCTTGGCCGCCATGTCGGTGATCATCTTGGCGGCGTCGGTGGCGATGCGCTTGATGCCACCGACGTCCTTTTCGAAGACGACGCGGCGCTGCAACTCGCTGGTCGAGTTGTAGAAATGGACGATCGGGTTGGTGGCGCCCTTGAGCGCCTCGAAGGTGCGGGTGATCAGTTCCGGCCGGCACTGCACCAGCACCTGCAGCGAGACGTCGGCGGGTACGTTGCCTTCCTCGATGCACCAGCGGGCAAAGTCGAAATCGGTCTGCGAGGCCGACGGGAAGCCGATCTCGATCTCCTTGAAGCCCATGTCGAGCAGCAGCGCGAACATGCGCGCCTTGCGCTCGTGGCCCATCGGGTCGATCAGCGCCTGGTTGCCGTCGCGCAGGTCGACCGAGCACCAGATCGGCGCCTTGTCGATCACCTTGGAGGGCCAGGTGCGGTCGGTGAGGCCTACTGTGGGGTAAGGTTGGTACTTGCGGGCCGCGTCGGGCATGCCCCGGGCTGCGTCAGGCATGCTCTTTGCCGCATCCTTGCCGGCTACGGCGGCATGGGAGCGGATTTCTTCTCGTGCGTTCATCGTCGTTTTCTCCCGGCGGCTCACGGGTCCACCTCAGGTGGATCGATGGCGAGCGGCGCCTTTACCAGAATTTCGTTCGCTTGATGTGACTGCCAATTTTGAGACTGGCCAAGGAGCATGCGCTTGCGCGGCGGTTCGACCGCCGGGCGCTCCTTCAGCGAACCCGGCGATCGCCGATAAGGCCGAGAAGAAGCAGGGTCGAAGCCAGCGCGCGCACGGTCTCGCCGGAAAAACCGGTCGGACGGGAAGCGTTGGTGGCGCGCGTGTTCATGGCGGTTCTCATACAGGAGCGGCTTGTGAGAGGCAAGTGGGGCCGCATGGTGGGTCAAGGTTTGTTGAACAGTATCCCTAATGCGCTTGCTCTTCCCCAAGGGCGGCAAATGCGCCAGACTTGGGCGTCGACGGGATTGCGATGTCCTGTTGCCGGGAGGGGGTCATCCATGAATTTCGTGTTCTTCTCGCCGCACTTTCCCGCCAACGGCGCCGATTTCTGCGACCGGCTGAAGAAGGCCGGAGCCAGGGTGCTCGGCATCGGCGACGCACCCTATGACGTGCTCGACGGCAAACTGAAGGCGGCGCTTAGCGAGTATTACCGTGTCGCCGACATGGAGGACTACGACCCGGTGTTCCGGGCGATGGGGCATTTCATCCACAAATGGGGCCGCATCGACCGTTTTGAATCGCTCAACGAGCATTGGCTGGAGCTGGAAGCCAACATCCGCACCGACTTCAACATCTACGGCACCAAACTCGATTTCGTGAAGAATCTGAAGCGCAAGAGCCGCATGCGCGCCTTCTTCCGCAAGAGTGGCGTCGACACCATCGCACAGCGCAAATGCTCCGACCGGGCCGGCGCCATGACCTTCATCCGCCGCGTCGGCTATCCCGTTGTGGTCAAGCCCGACAGCGGCTCCGGCGCCTCGAACACCTTCAAGATCTCCAACACTGGGGAGCTCGACCAATTCTTCAGGGACAAGCCCGAGGATGTGACCTTCGTCATGGAGCAGTTCATCGAGGGGCTGGTGGTGACGTTCGACGGGCTGGTCAACCGCGATGGCGAGGTGGTGCTGGCGGCCAGCCATCGCTACGACCAGAGCGTCATGGAGGTGGTCAACAAGGACCGCCACATGAGTTACACCTGCTTTCCCCGGATCAGTCC
Source organism: Mesorhizobium sp. AR07 (assembly GCF_024746815.1). Taxonomy (GTDB): domain Bacteria; phylum Pseudomonadota; class Alphaproteobacteria; order Rhizobiales; family Rhizobiaceae; genus Mesorhizobium. Next base: position 2,772,417 of record NZ_CP080525.1, on the reverse strand, counting down.
GGCGGTCGAGGAGGCTGGCCGCAAGATCCTGAAGGCGTTCGACGTGCGCGAGCGCTTCTTCCACATCGAGCTGTTCGAGACCAACGACGACCGCGTCATCGCGCTGGAGGTCAACATGCGCCCGCCGGGCGCCTGGATGACCGATGCCATCAACTACACATTCGACATCGACGTCTATGCTGCCTGGGCCGATATGGTGGTCAAGGATGCCGCCGGCGGCCCTTACGAGGGCAAGTATTTCACTGCCTATGCGAGCCGCAAGCGACGGCTCCACTATTTGCACAGCCATGAGGACGTGCTAGCCGCCCATGGCGACAAGATCGTCCACCATCACGCAATCGAAGAGGTTTTCAGCCGCGCCATGGGAAATTACGCCTACCAGATGCGCTCGAAAGATGAAGAGGCACTGCGCGAAGCGGTCGCCTACATCCATGCGGAAAAGGCGTGAGGCGATGGACATTTCCTATCACAAGAATTTCGCCCGCAATCTCGGCCGTGACATGGAATACAAGCGCTACGGCCATGCCGGCCGGCCGGTGGTGGTGTTCCCGACCTCGCAGGGGCGGTTCTACCAGTTCGAGGATTCCGGCGGGGTCGGGGCGCTGGCCGAGTTCATCGACACCGGCCGCATCCAGCTGTTCACGGTCGACGGCATCGATTCGGAATCCTTCTTCGACAAACATGCAGATGCCGCCCATCGCATCGCCCGCCACGAGGCCTATTTCCGCTATGTGCGCGAGGAGGCGCTGCCGGAGTTCCTGTCCACGGCAGCAGCCGCCAATGGCGGGCGCAAGCTGAAGCCGCTGTTCTCGGGCTGTTCGATGGGCGGCTACCATTCGTCGAACTTCGTCTTCCGCTTTCCCGAACTGGCCAGCGGGGTCATCGCGCTGTCGGGCGTCTATTCGGCCCGCGACTTCTTCGGCAAGGCGCTTGAAGGCGACATCTTCTACAACTCGCCGCTCGACTATCTGCCCGGCATCGTCGACGCGAAACTGCTTGCCCGCCTGAAGGCGCTCAGGCTGATCTTCTGCTGCGGGCAAGGCGCCTGGGAAGAGCGGATGCTGGTCGAGACGCGCCGGCTGGAACAGATCCTGCGCGACAAGTCCATTCCCGCCTGGGTCGACTATTGGGGCGGCGATGTCAGCCATGACTGGCCATGGTGGCACAAGCAGCTGGCCTATTTCTTCGGCCGCTGGCTGGATGAGGACCTGATGCACAGGCTGGATTAAGGTGCATTGATGTTCAGCCGGCCCGCAAACGCCTCGGCCTGACCCGAATCTTAGGGCACCTTAGGGTACAGAAGAATGACCACGCCCGATCCCATCCGCCGTTTCGTCGAAGCCACCAATGCCGGCGACACGGAAGCCTTTCTCGACACATTCACGGCGGACGCATTCTTGAGCGACTGGGGACGGCCTTTCCACGGGCGCGAGCAGATCTCGCGCTGGAACCGGTCGGACAATATCGGCGTGCAGTCTCGTCTCAACATCGTCCGCATCGCGATGGCGGAAGGCAGCTATCGCGTCCGCATCGCCGTCACAGGCAACGGCTTCAACGGCGAGGGCGACATGACCTTCACGCTGGACGGCGACCGCATAGCGAGCCTTGTCATCGCCTGACGCGCGGGTGTTTATCCTTCCTGGCATGCCGGCAGAGGGGCGGTCTCGTGTTCCAACACCGATCCGCGACGCAGGCCGAGGAAAACGACAATGGCGGTCAATACGGTGATTGCCGCCAGCACGATCAGCAGCCTGTCGAACGCCGTCTCGTAAGCCTGGGCCAGAACGCTGGCGCCAGCTTGCGGCAGGCGTTGCGCCGTTTCGCTGACATTGCCGGTTGCCAGCAATTGCGCGGCGGCGGTGGCATCCCTGGAAGAAGCCACCCCTTGAGCGGTGAGCTGCGCGGCCGTGAAACCCGACAGGATCGCCATGACGATCGCCAGCGCCACACCCTCGCAAGCGACGCGGGTGGTGTTGAAGATGCCGACCGCCATGCCGGCGCGCTCCCTCGGCACGACGCTGACGGCAAGCCCGTCCATCAGTCCCCAGGGCAAAGCAATGCCGACGCCGACCAGCATCAGCGGCGCCACCAGCACGATGTCGACCGGCGGTGTCAGGCTCAGCCAGACGAGGCCGGCTGCAGCGATGAGCAGGCCGACGCCGCAGATGGTGGCCGGAGCGATCCAGCGCGCCAGCTGGCCGGCAAGCAATGGCAGGATCAGCAATGGTCCCGACAGGCAGATCATCAATTGCCCCGCTTTTATCTCGGTCATCCCTTCGATGCCGATGAAGCGGATCGGCAACAACACAAGCAGGACGACGAAGGCGTAGGCGGGTGCTGCTGCCAGAAACTGGACGCCGACGAAGCGGGGATAGCGAAACAGCGTGAGATCAAGCATCGGCCGTCGCACGCGGCGCTCGGCAATGACGAAGGCAACAAGGCAAAGGGCAGCCCCGCCGAGAAGCGTGATGACGAGGGGATCGCTCCAGCCGCTCTGCGGCGCCTGGAGCACGCCATAGGTGAGCGACGCCAGTGCGATCGTGAAAGTGCCGGCTCCCACCCAGTCGAGGCCGGTCGCGTCCGGGTCGCGCGATTCCCTGATGGTGCGCAGGCCGAGGACCGCGGCGGCAACCGCAAGTGCTGCGGCCAGAAGGAAGATCGCCCGCCAGCCGAATGCATTGATGAGCAGGCCTGACGCGATCGGGCCAAAGGCGAGACCGATGCCGAAACTGGTGCCGAGGAAACTGAAGGCGCGCAGCCGCAAGGGACCTTCGAACTCCTGGGCGAGTGCCGAGGCGCCGCCGGCAAAGGCGGCGGCGCTACCGATGCCTTGCGCGGCTCTGAGGATGTCGAACCAGACGATGTCAGGTGCGAGCATCGCGCCCAGCGAGGCAAGGACGTAGGTGGAGAGGCCGGCGAGGAAGATGCGCTTGCGGCCATGGTTGTCGGCGAGCGCGCCGGCGGCCATCAAGCTGGCGCCGAAGGTCAGCATGAAGGCATTCGTCACCCAGTTGAGCTGGATCGGGCTGCCGCCGAGATCGGCCGCGATGCGGGAGAGGGCGACGGCCGGACCGGTGAAGGTCAAAGGCATCGTCATTGCGGCAAGGCATGCTGACAGCAGCACGAGCCATCTCTTGGCGACGCTGCCGGTTCTGGTCTTCAAAGTCATGGATTTCCCTATCTGAAGCAGGATCCACCGGCATGCCGCAGAGTCGCGACGCCGGTCATGCCGACAAGATAGGTCGGCGAGGTTTCCGGCAAAATGGTATTAGATCTCCTGACATACCGGACTGAAACGCTCGAATGGAGGATGCGATGGATCGTCTCAGCGGCCTGATGGCTTTCGCCCGCACTGCGGAGCTCGGCAGTTTTGTCGCCGCCGGCCGGGCGATGGGTATCTCCGCTTCCGCTGTCGGCAAGAGTGTCGCCCGGCTTGAACAGGAACTCGGGGTGCGTCTCCTTCAGCGCAGCACGCGACGCATCGGCCTGACCGAGGAGGGCAAGCTGTTCAACGAGCGGGTGCGCCGCATCCTCGACGACATCGAGGATGCCGAGGCGATGCTGTCGCGTACACGGGAAACCCCGCACGGGCGGCTGCGCGTCTCGACGCCGATCGTCACCTATCATCTGCTGCTGCCGGTGCTATCCGACTTCATGGCGCGTTATCCCGAGATCGAGCTCGATATCGATTTCAACGATCGCATCGTCGATGTCATCGAAGAGGGCATCGACGTCGCGATCCGGAGCGGCGAGCTGCCGGATTCGCGATTGGTGGCGCGGCCGCTTGCGCCGTTTCGGCTGCTTTTGTGCGCGGCGCCTTCCTATCTCGAGCGCCACGGCACGCCCAAGGTGCCGGGCGATCTCGCACAACATTTCGGCATACGCTTCCGCTTTCCCAACAGTGGCAAGCTGCAGGATTGGCCGCTCGTTGCCGGCGGTATCGAACCGCGCTCCATGCTGACCTGCAATAACATGGAGGCGTTGAAAGGTGCCACGATCGCTGGTCTCGGCATCGGCTGCATGCCCGATTTCCTGGTCCGCGAGGCACTGCGCGAGGGCAAGCTGAGCTGCGTTCTCGACGACCATATCGACGGCCGCGGGCAGTTCAGGATGCTGTGGCCATCCAATCGCCATCTCTCCCCGAAGGTTCGTGTCTTCGTCGATTTCCTTCCCGAGCGGCTTGCTGTCGGGCGATAGGCCAGGGAGCCGAGCGGCTCACGGCCTTGTGACTTCAGGTATGAAGGTAATCTTTGAAGTTTTCCTTCATACATGCTACATGACGGCTATGAAAGATCAACGGGCTCCGCAGAACCGCCCCGAAGCCGCGCGCGCCCTGGCTGTAGCGGCGGAGCTTCGGGTAGTTGTCGGCAGGTTGGTTCGGCGTTTGCGAGAGCAGGCGAGCGCCGGCGACCTGACCTCGTCGCAGAAGTCGGTGCTGCTGCATCTGGAGCGCGAGGGGACGGCCACGGTGACAGTGTTGGCCCGCGCGCAGGACATGCGCCCTCAATCGATGGGGGCCATTGTGTCGACGCTGGAAGTGGCCGGTCTGGTGGATGGCGCGCCTGATCCCGCCGATGGCCGGCAGACCCTGCTGTCGCTCACGGCTGCGTGCCGGGACATGATCGTCGCCGGGCGCGCCGCCCGGCAGGACTGGCTGTTCCGTGCCATCCAGACGAACCTCGATGGCGAAGAACAGGAGCAGTTGGCGGGCGCCGTCGAATTGCTCAAGCGGCTCGCCGCTTCCTGACGCGCCGCTGTTCCAATCATCGGAAGGAAAACGCGGATGGCAGTCACCACGCTTGACCAGAAAACAGCACTCATCGTCGTCGACCTGCAGAAGGGTTTGGTCTCCTCGCCCACCGTCCATCCGACGGCCGAGGTCGTGAAGCAGGCCAGCACACTCGCCGACACGTTCCGCAGCCGCGGCTTGCCGGTCGTGCTCGTCAACGTTGCCGGCGCGCCTCCGGGCCGAACGGAGCAGGCGCCTCGCGTGACGGCCTTTCCCGCCGGCTGGATGGATATTGTGCCCGAGTTGAGGCAGCGGCCGGGCGACCACACGGTTACCAAGCGCACGGCGGGCGCATTCACGAATACCGATCTCGAAGCCTATCTGAAGAGCCGGAACGTCACCCAAGTCGTGATCGTCGGCGTATCCACCAGCATGGGCGTTGAAGCGACGGCTCGCCATGCCCGCGATCTCGGGTTCAACGTCACCCTGGCTCTCGACGCCATGACCGATACGAACCTCGATGCCCACACCAACAGCATCGTGCATATTTTCCCCAGGCTGGGCGAAACCGGCACCACGTTGGACATCATCGATCTGCTCGCGAAGAGGAGTGCCTGACGATGCAATGGATCGACCATGTGTCCTATCTGTTCGGCGGCGCCTTTCTGACAAATGCCGTGCCGCATCTTGTCAGCGGCGTTATGGGACGATCTTTTCAAAGCCCGTTCGCCAAGCCGCACGGCCAAGGCCAATCGTCCTCGACCGTGAACGTGCTGTGGGGATTTCTGAACCTGGTGATCGCCTATCTTCTGGTGATCCGTGTCGGAAATTTCGATCTGCGGTCCACGCCTGACGTCGTCGCCCTTGGGCTGGGCGCCCTCCTGATGGGATTGGTGTCGGCGCGCATGTTCGGCCGATTCAACGGCGGCAATTCCCCGGTCGACGGATGAGCAGTCCGGCGAAGGGCACTTTCCGTTCACTGGCCAATTTCAACTATCGGATCTGGGCTGGCGGCGCGATCGTATCCAATGTCGGAACATGGATGCAGCGCACCGCCCAGGATTGGGTGGTGCTGACCCAGCTGACCCACAACAACGCAACCGCCATGGGCGTGGTGATGGCGTTGCAGTTCGCGCCGCAGATCCTCCTGTTGCCGTGGACCGGTTTGGCCGCCGATCATCTCGACCGACGCAAGTTGCTGCTGGCCACGCAAGGCGCCATGGGCCTGCTTGCGCTCGGCCTCGGTCTGCTCACGGTCGCCGGGCTTGTCCAGCTGTGGCACGTCTATGTGTTTGCTTTCCTGCTCGGCTGCGCCACCGCATTCGATTCGCCGGCGCGCCAGACGTTCGTCTCGGATCTGGTCGGCGAGGCCGATTTGTCGAACGCGGTGGCGCTGAATTCCACGTCCTTCAACGTGGCGCGGATGATCGGCCCGGCGGTCGCCGGCGCCCTCATCGCTTCGCTTGGCTCCGGCTGGGTCTTCCTGATCAACGCGGCCTCGTTTGCCGCCGTCCTGTCGTCGCTTTGCCTGTTGCGCATCGGTGAGCTGCACCTGAAGGATAGGGCGCAGCGAAGCCGCGGCAGCCTTGCCGAAGGCTTCCGCTATGTCTGGAAGCGCCCCGACCTCAAAGCCATCCTGCTCATGCTTCTCCTGATCGGTAGCTTCGGGCTCAACTTCCCGATCTTCATCTCGACCATGTCCGTCTCCGTCTTTCACGCAGGCGCCAGCCAATACGGGTTGCTGACGTCGATCATGGCGATCGGATCTGTCACCGGTGCGCTGCTGGCCGCCCGGCGCGAGCAACCCCGCCTGGCGTTTCTTCTGGCCGGCGCCGCGATCCTCGGCCTCGGCTTCGGCCTGGCCGCGATCATGCCCAACTATTGGTTGTTCGGTCTTGTGCTTGTCGTCATCGGCATTTCCGCGCAGACGATGACCACTTCGACGATCAGCCTGGTACAGCTCTCCACCGATCCCGCCATGCGCGGGCGGGTGATGGCTATACTTTTGGCCATAACACTGGGCGGCACTGCTCTCGGCGCGCCGGTGGTCGGTTGGGTGGCCGACGATGTCGGCCCGCGCTGGGCGCTTGGCGTGGGCGCTGTTGCCGGATTTGCGGCGGCGCTCGTCGGGGTCGGTTATCTCGTGAGATATCGCCACCTGCGGATGAATTTCGACGCGGGACGCTTCCATTTCGTCGTCGATGGCGACCCAGCCCGGAGCTTAGGGTCAGTCGGCCCTCGTCAAGATCACTCCCTCACGCTTCTCGCCACCAGCCGCGCCACGCTCGGGCCGACCAGCAGCACGATCAGGAAGCGCGCCGATTGCAGCGCCATGACGAAGGAGATGTCGACGTTCTGCGCGGCGGCGGCGATGATGGCGATGCTGTCCATGCCGCCGGGGCTGGTCGCCAGATAGGCTGTCAGCGGGTCGATGCCGAGCAGATGGCTGATCATGAAGGCAAGGCCGCCGCAAAAGACGATCAGCGCCACGATCGAGGCGATGATCTGCGGCAGAGCGCGCGCCGCATGACGCAGGATCGGCCTTGTGAAGTTCAGGCCGATCGACCAACCGACCATGGCGTAGCTGACCGCCAGCAGCCATTGCGGCAATTGCATCTCCACGCCAAGGCCGAGATGGATGACGGTGCCGAAGATGAAGGTGCCGAGGAAGAAGGGTGAGGGCAGCCGGCAAAGCTTTCCCGCCAGGCCGCCGACGAGCGCGATGCCGATGGTGGCGGCGAAGGCTTGGCGGTCGATCGGCGGAAACCAGATGATGGGCGGGATTTCGACGCCCGACGTGTCGACCCACATCTTGGCGACGAGGGCCGCCGTCATCGAAACGAAGATGACGCGCAGATATTGCATGAAGGCGACGAGACGCTGGTCGGCGCCGAAGGCGCCGGCCATCAGCACCATGGCGGTGGCGGCACCTGGCGACGAACCCCAGACGGCGGTGGTGCCGGGCAGGATGCGCCAGCGGCTGATCAGCCAGCCGAGCAGGCTGGAGGCCGTGACGGTCGCCACCACGACACCGAGAAACAGCGGCCATTCCTGGTAGAAGACGGGAAAGATATCGGCCGAGATAGAGCTGGCGACAAGACAGCCGACAATCGCCTGGGCGGCGCCGAACAGAAGACGCGGCACGCGCACCGTGGCGCCATTGGTGCCGGCGACGATGGCTGCCAGCATCGGCCCGATCAGCAGCGCCGCCGGCAGGGCGGCGAGTTCCAGCGCGCTTGCAAACAGGGCGGAGACGGCAAGGATCGCCAGCCATTGCCAAGCCTTGTGCATCCGCGCCATGCGCTCGGCAACTGGCTGGTCCGGAGGTGGCGGCTCGGTCGAGGAATCCATGTTCTGACGTTAGACCTGAAGCGGGACGATGCGAACCCCGCTGCGTCGCGAAAGGATGCTTGCCTCAGCCAGTCTTGCCATCGGCGAGGCCAAAGCCGCCGACGGGGTGGGTTTCGACCTGGAACTCAAAGCCGGCGATGAACGGCCGCGCCTTGGCGATCGCCGCCTGGACTTCCGGAAGCTGCAGCGACGTCTTGTGGCTTTCTGCATCGGTCCACACTTCGGTGACCCAGATCGCATCGGCATCCGCGGGGTCGCGGGCGATGATGTAGCTCAGGCAGCCCGGCAGGGCGCCGGTGCTGGTCAGCAGCACATCCATGATCGCGTCGCGCTGGCCGCGCGCCGCCCGCATCTTGCCGATCAGTCCATACATTCCGTTGTCTCCCTTCAAGGTTTCCGACAAGACATGCAGATCGCCAGTATGCAGATAGCCGCTCAAGGCATCAACTGGCCACCATTCACCTCGATCACCTGGCCGGTGATGTAGCCGCTCAGAAGATCGGAAGAGAGGAACAGGTAGGCGCCGACGCAATCCTGCGCGGTGCCGGCACGCCCCTGCGGAATGGTGGCGACCATGCCCTTCATCTGCTCGTCGGTCGAATAGCGCTCGTGAAACGGCGTGAGAATGGTGCCGGGCGCCACCGCGTTGACGCGGATGCCGAAGCCGATCAGCTCCTTGGCCATGCCGCGCGTCACGTTGGAGACGAAAGCCTTGGCCGAGCCGTAAAGCCCGGCACCACCGCCGGCGCCGTTGCGCGCGGCGATCGACGAGGTGTTAACGATGAAGCCGCCCTGTTTCTTCAGCCATGGGATGGCCTTGCGCGAAGCGGTCAGCACCGACCGTGCATTGAGGTCCATCACTGCGTCGTAGTGTGCTTCGGTCTGCTCGGCATAGGGCACGCGGCCGAGCATGCCGCCAGCATTGTTGACCAGCCCGTCGAGGCGGCCGAAATGCCGCGCGCTGTCCTCGACGACGCGTTCGACATCGGCGGGAACGGAGAAATCGCCCTGGACGAGGAACACCTCGCCGCCCTTGTCGGCAATGGTCTTGGCCAGAGCCTCGGCGGCGTCGCGGCTCGAATTGTAGTGCAGCGCCACGCGGCATTTCTGCGCGGCGTAGGCCGACGCCAGGGCCGCGCCTATGCCGGTCGATGCACCGGTGACCAGCACCGCCTTGCCGGCAAGATCGGGAATGCTGAGTGTGGTGGTGGCTGGCACGCTTGTCCTCCGGGATTTCTGCCGATCCTTCGTAGGCCTTTGGTGCCCGGATGTTCAAGCCTCAGGGGCGCAGATAGGCATAGCCCTGGCCCTGCAGTTCAGCGAGTTTGACGACGCCGCCCTTGTCGGCGGCATGGAAACCTTCGAGCAGGTCGGTCAAGGAAATATCCATGCCTTGCATCGTGTTGGCGCAGGCATTGGGATTGAGCCCCTGCTGCACCAGAGTGGCGAAGCGGCCTGAAATCGCGGCCGATATGCCTTTCGACTTGAAGGCGGCGAGGGCCGGACCATGCACGACCAGCACGATGTCGACATTGCCGCCGGTGCCTTCATAGTGGTTCTTGATGTTGCCGAGCACGAAATTGACCTTGTCGAGATCGCTGAGATGATAGGCGACCTTCTGCCTGGCGGGCTCCGTCGCAGCGGCCTGCACCGCCCGCAGGCCAAAAAGCGTTCCGGTTCCGGCAAGAGCCGCACGGAACATATCGCGCCGGCGCATCGCATCCTCCTTGGCTTGGCGGCTCGCCGCGAATTTCGTGGCTGCGGCCGCAATACTAGCATAAATTGACGCTACGTCCTGTCGATGCGGAGGAGGGGTCACATGGCGTTGGGCAAGGTATTGGCGCGCGGCGCCTCGAGTGTCGCGCTGCTCGGTCTGCTGACTGGCACGGCCGCAGCCGATAACGCGCTTAAGCTCACCGAACTCAGTCCGAACGGGGCGGACGCCTGTTTCGGCCGCGTCTATGACGCGGCGCACCTCAAGGCGCATCCGAAGCAGAAGGTGGCGCGGATCTTCTTCTACTATGGCCATGATCCGGTCAGCCGGCCGAACGAGGAGCCGGCGGGGAGTTCCGACTCGTCCTACAATGCCTTCGTCACCACCACCGTGCGCGGCGGCAAGGCGCCGGAATGGGCCGGCGGCTGGTGCAATCACCAGTCCGAGGACAGCAAATCGGGCCCGATCCATTGCGGCATGGACTGCGACCGGACGCTGGCGTCGCTCAAGGTCGACGACAAGGGCCGGCTGATCCTCTCGGATCTGCAGCCCGACATCTATCTCGATGCAGGTTCGGAAGAGGAACTGGGTTCGGCGGAATTTGACAGGCAGGCGCTCGGCAAGGAGGACGACAATTTCCGCCTCGACCCGATGCCCGCCGCGACCTGTAAGGCGGAGTTCGCGCGCATCGATCCGATCGACCCGGCGCTGGGGCCCCCGCTGCGCGAGCGGCTGAAGCCGGACCAGGCGTTCTGCTACGGCCGCGACTATGACGCCTCGCATCTGGCGTCCCATCCCGACCAGCTGACGCAGTCGATCCGGGTTTTCCGCGGGCCGGTGGAACTGGCGTCCTTCGCCTCGGGCGGCGATGCCGCCAACTGGCCCGACGGCGCCGACATTGCCGTAACCGTCACCACGCGGCAGAAATCGGCCAAGGTCACGCAGACCTATTCCTGCCAGGGCGAGGCCGACCAGTGGCGCTGCGCTGCGAGTTCGAAGATGAGCGATTTTTCCTGCGATATCGCGCAGAAGGAGATTTTCCTCAAGCGCGGCGCCAATGGCACGATGATGCTGGCCAATCCCAACAGCAGCCTGGCGATCGTCGACCTGTGCTCGAAGGCCGCCGACGGCAAGACGAAGTCCGACGACAAAGTGTATAGGCTGCAGCCGATGCCGCAGTCGGCTTGCGCGCCGTGAGCACCAACGCTTCGTCATCCTATGGCGGAGCTTCGCTCCTGCTCCGCCCGTGGATGACGAAGTCGAGAGTCTTCGGCTAATTTTCCAAGGTCGTGACGGCGGATCGCCTCATGCGAACGGCACGGCGGTCGTGCCCTTCGGTAGCTTGGCCTCGTCGTCGGGCTCGACATGGATGGTGACGCGCACCGAGGGGATCTCGGCCTTCAGCGCGTCCTCGATGCGGTCGCAGATGACATGGCTGGCGCCGACCGACATGTCGGCATCGACGACCAGATGGAACTCGATGAAGGTGGCGCGGCCGGCAATGCGGGTCTTCAGGTCATGCACCTCGAGCGCGCCCTTGCAGTTGGCCGAGATGATGTCGCGGATGTGCATATGTTCTGCCGTGTCGACGGCGCGGTCCATTAGGCCGTTCATCGACGAACCGATGACATGCCAGCCTTGCCACAGGATGTTCAGCGCCACGATGACGGCCAGTGCCGGATCGAGGATCTGCCAGCCGGTTAGAATCGCCCCCACCAGGCCGCCGAAGACACCGATCGAGGTGACCACGTCGGTCATGATGTGGTTGCCGTCGGCAACCAGCGCCGGCGATTTCTCGGCCCTGCCGGCGCGGATCAGTGTCCAGGCCCAGAAGGCATTGATCACCGTCGCGACGCCGTTGACCGCGAGGCCGTTCCAGGGCTTCTCCATGGGCGCCGGTGTCTCCCAGGAGCGCCAGACCTCGTTGAGGATGAGCAGCGCAGCGAGAACGATCAGCACGCCTTCCAGCACCGCCGAGAAATACTCGGCCTTGTGATGGCCGAAGGGATGATCCTGGTCGGCCGGCTTGTGGCTGACCTGGATCGCCCATAAGGCGGCGATCGAGGCAATGACGTTGACGATCGATTCCAGCGCGTCCGAATAGAGCGCCACCGAGCCGGTGATGTACCAGGCGGCGAGCTTCAGGCCGAGCACGATTGCGGCAATGATGATCGACCAGAAGGCAAGGTTGGCGACCTTGCGCTTCGCTGCGGCCTTGGCCGCGATCGCCATCGTGTTCTCGGTTTCGGCCATGGTTGTCAGGCGGCCTTTTCCTTGGCCTTGCGCGGCAGGTGGGCGACGATGTTCTCGATGATGCGCATGCCGGCATTGTGGCCGAGCGTCATGATCGATTCCGGGTGGAACTGCACCGCGGCGATCGGCTCCTTGCGGTGCTCGAAAGCCATGATGACGCCGTCCTCGGTCTCGGCCGTGACGATGAAATCGTCGGGCAGGCGCACTGGATCGGCAAAGATCGAGTGGTAGCGGCCGACGGTGACTTCCTTCGGCAAGCCGGAAAAGATGATGCCGGGCTTCGAGACGCGAATGCGCGAGGGCTTGCCGTGCATCGGCACATGCAACTGCCTGAGCTCGCCGCCATAAGCCTCCGCCAGCGCCTGCAGGCCAAGGCAGACGCCGAAGATCGGCAGGTCACGGGCGCGCGCCTTCTTGATGGTGGCGGCGCAGTCGAAATCCTTGGGCGTACCTGGACCGGGCGACAGCACGACGAGGTCGGGCTTCAGCCGGTCGAAGACTTCCTCCGGCACCGGCGAGCGCACGGTCGAGACATTGGCGCCGGTCTGGCGGAAGTAATTGGCCAGCGTGTGGACGAAGCTGTCCTCATGGTCGACGAGCAAGATGTTGACGCCGTCGCCGACGCGCGCGGTGGTGCGCTCCGTGCTGGCGGAATTGCCTGTCTTGGCGTCGCGGATGGCGGAGAGCATGGCGGATGCCTTCAGTTCGGTTTCGGCTTCTTCTTCCTCGGGAATGCTGTCGAAGAGCAACGTGGCGCCGGCGCGCACCTCGGCAATGCCGTCCTTGATGCGAATGGTGCGAAGGGTGAGGCCCGTGTTCATGTCGCCGTTGAAATTGACCATGCCGATCGCGCCGCCATACCAGGCGCGCGGGCTCTTCTCGTTCTGTTCGATGAAGCGCATGGCCCACAGTTTCGGCGCGCCGGTGACGGTGACCGCCCAGGCATGCGACAGGAACGCGTCGAAGGCATCCATGCCTTCGCGCAACCGCCCCTCGATGTGATCCACGGTGTGGATCAGGCGCGAATACATCTCGATCTGGCGGCGGCCGATGACGCGCACCGAGCCCGGCTCGCAGACCCGCGACTTGTCGTTGCGGTCGACGTCCGAGCACATGGTGAGCTCGGATTCGTCCTTCTTCGAGTTGAGCAGTTTCAGGATCTGCTCGCTATCGGAAATGGCGTCGTCTCCGCGCTTGATGGTGCCGGAGATCGGGCAGGTCTCGACGCGGCGGCCGTTGACGCGCACGAACATTTCCGGCGAGGCGCCGATCAGATATTCGCCTTCGCCGAGATTGATGAAGAAGGAATAGGGCGAGGGGTTGATGGCCTTCAGCTTGCGCGAAATCTCGGACGGTTGCGTCTCGCAGCGCTCGTAGAACATCTGGCCGGGCACGACCTCGAACAGATCGCCGCGCTTGAAGCTGTCCATCGCCTTGCGCACGATGTTGGCATATTCGCCGGGCTCGTGATCGCCGCGCGGCGGAATGCGATCGGGGCTCTTGAAGGGCTCGGCGATTTCGTCGCGCGGCAGGCCTTCGGTCGAAAAATCCTCGCCCGCATACTCGTAGCGGTCGGTCCAGGCCTTGGCCGAATAATGGTCGACGACCAGGATCTCGTCGGGCAGGAACAGCACGAGATCGCGCTGGCTCGGCTTGCGCTCCAGCGTGTAGTCGACCGGGTCGAACTGGAAGGCGAGGTCGTAGCCGAAGGCGCCGTAGAGGCCAAGATTGGCGTCTTCCGCCGTCTTGAACAGAGCGGTGATGGCGCGCAGCGCGGTAAACACCGAAGGAACGCGGCTGCGCTCCTCCTCGGTGAAGACACGGCCGGATTTGGCGACGTCGAGGCGGATCAGTTTTTTCGACGTCTCTGCGACCGTCACATCGGCGAGGCCCGCAAGCGTCTTGCCGATGACCGGCAACAGCACCTCGCCACGACCGTTCAGCGCCTCGATGCGCATCGCGCGGCCGCGTGCCGAGATGACCAGCGGCGGATCGATGATGGCTGTGTCCCAGCGCGTGTAGCGGCCTGGATATTCGTAGTTCGAGGAAAACACGGCACCGCGCCGCGAGTTCAACCCATCGACGTAAGCATCGATCGCGCCCGCATAGGGCCGGTCGTGGCGCTCGCGGGTGATGGTGATGCCACCCGCCGTCACGAAACTTTCCGCGCCGTTCTCCAGAACCTTCATCGTCATTGCCGTCTCCATCAGCTTGTTGGGGCAAGGGACCCGGGACTGGCTTGGAAAAAACAAATGGCCGCCCGGACATTCCGTTGCGGCCACCCTCTATTTTCACGCGCACGCGTTCGAACAGGCCGCTGTCAGCAGGCCCACCACCAAATGGTCTTGGTCGAACGCATGTTCATGGCGAAATCCATAGCGGCGAAAAACCCGATGCGCAACAGATTTGAAAAGTCTGTTCGGTGGCTGCCGCTTCCGGGGCTCATGGCACATCGCCAGAGCTGGCGGTGCCGTCTAGGCTGGATATTCTCCGCAGGAAGATGGGCAACAGCAGGAAGACGGGAAAAATACCCATGACCGAGCAGATCGACCGCGCGCGGACGTTCCATTCCCTCCACGTCAAGGGAAACCCGATCGTTCTCTACAATGCCTGGGATCCGGGCTCGGCCAAGATCGTCGAGAAAGCGGGGGCCAAGGCGATCGCCACGGGAAGCTGGCCGGTCGCGGCCGCCTTTGGATACGCGGATGGCGAGAAAATCCCGCTGGAGCTGGCGCTCGGCAACATCAAGCGTATCGTGGCGGCGGTCGACCTGCCCGTGACCATGGATCTCGAGGGCGGTTACGGTACCGATCCGGAAACCGTCGCCCGCACGGTAACGCTTGCCGTGCAGGCCGGCGCCATCGGTTTCAATTTCGAGGATCAGGTTGTCGGCGGCACTGGCCTGTACGACATCGCGGTGCAGGTGAAGCGGATCGAAGCGGCAGCGGCGGCCGTCAAGGCTTCGGGTGTCCCGGCCTTCCTCAACGCCCGAACCGACATCTTCCTCAAGGCGAAGCCGGATACGCACGACAGGGCACTGCTCGACCAGGCGATCGAGCGGGCGCATGCCTATGAAAAGGCGGGAGCGAACGGCTTTTTTGCGCCGGGCCTTGGCGATGAAGGCTTGATCGAGGCGCTGTGCAAGGCGATTGCGCTGCCGGTCAACATCATCGCGCTGGCGCATGTCCCACCGCGGCAGCGATTGGCGGAACTGGGTGTCGCCCGCATCAGCCACGGCCCTGTGCCCTATCGGCAGATGGCCGAATGGCTGGAGGCGAAAGCGCGGCTGGCCATTTCAGGCTAGACTGGTAGCGCTGCATACAGGGTTTGACTGGTTGGGAGGTCTGTTGGCAGTCTAGATGTCATCGTTCGTTCCAGCGGACTGTTGCAACCTTCGAGATTGGCCGAAGCCTCACCGCCTTCGTCATCCTCGGATCTGCGCTGCGTCGCTGCGCTCCTTGCTCCGCCCGTGGATGACGAAGCGATGGGCGTTTGCGCCAATCGCCAAGGCATGCTGTGCGAGGAACCAGTCAGTCCTCCAGCGTCCCCGACCGCGCGTCGACGCTCTTCCTGTCGCCGACCAGTTTCAAGAGATCCTCGCCGGCGCGGATGATGCGGCGCGAGCGGCGGGTCAGGATCATGCCGTCCTGCGGCGCGAAGACTTCGGTGCGGCCACCGGCTTCGCCCGGTGCATGGACGATGGTGACAAGCCGTGCGCCCTTGGCGACGCGGTCGCCTGGCTTCACGTCGTAAAGCACGGCACCCGCCCGGGGCGCCGGCATCATCTCGATGTTTTCCAGCGGCGCGACGATCCCGGTGAACGGACCGGGCGCGGGCAGGGCTGTGTCGATGATCACGCCGCGCGCCACCAGCAGCCGGTAGAGCCCTTCGGCGTCGGCGGAGGCATAGGCGCTGTCGACATCGAGCATGCCACGATATTCGACAGTGGTGGCGACGCGGCGGTCGAGCTTCGCCACATCGGCGGGCACGTTCTGGTAGGGCATGATCGAGGCGCCTTCGAAGGTGCCGTCAGCGTCTTCGCTCCACAGCATCACCGCATCGACGCCCATGGCGGCGGCGCAGTCGGCCATGGCTGGCCACAGGCTGGTATGGACGTAGAGATAGACGAGGCCTTCGTCGTCGCAATGCAGGTCGAGCACGATGTCGTGGCCGAGGGAGAGCTGCACCAGCCGGCTCTTCAGCCGCTGGTCGACGGAACCAAGGGTGGTGTCGGGCAAGAGCGCTGTGTCGGGTGCGGCGAGCAGCGGAAAGCCGCGGTTGAAGTTGGTGCGGGTGCCGAGATGGAAGCGGCCTTGATGCTCGCCGAAATGATATTGCGCCCGGCCGATCGGGTTGGCCCAGGGCACGACGGTGATGTCGCCCTTGATACGGCCTTCGGCTTCTGCCTTGTCGAGCATCGGCATCAGCGCGTCGATGGCGACGACGCCCGGCAGCTCGCCGGCATGAAGCGCCGCCTGGAGGTAGGCCGAAGCTGCGGCCTTGTCCGCACCGGCAAAGCGGAACACCGGAAATTCGTAGGATACGCCTTCGCTTTCGCCGGCGATGCGCTCGATCGATTTCTGCATGATTTTCCTCCATCAAGAGCGAGAAGACATGCCCATTTGATGGTGTCGATGTCGATTGGTCCAGCCTGCCGCGCTATGGGCGCAACAGGCTATTCCGCCGGAGCCTGAACGGCGACGCCAGACGCGCGCCGATCCAGCGTCTGCGACAGCACCGCGACGGTGACCGCCAGCAGCGCCAGTGCCGCGCCGACCAGCGGCAGATTGGCGTAGGAAACGCCCGCGGAAAGGGCCACGCCGCCGATCCAGGCGCCGCTGGCATTGCCGACATTGAAGGCGCCCTGGTTCAGCGTGGCGGCGAGGTTCGGCCCTTCGGAAGCCGCTTCGACGACGCGGATCTGCAGCGGCGGCACGACGACGAAGATCAGCAGGCCCCAGAGGAAGACGATGCCGATGGCGACGCTTGCTATGGCGCCGAACTGCGTGAAGCCGACAAACAGCAGCGCCAGCAGCAGCAGCGTGCCGATGACCGTCGGCATCAATTTCCAGTCGGCCAGCCTGCCGCCGATGATGTTGCCGATGGTCATGCCGGCGCCGAACAGCAGCAGCACCCAGGTGACGGCCGAGGTGGATAGGCCGGATACGTCGGTCAGATAGGGTTTTATGTAGGTGAAGACGGCAAACAGGCTGGCCGAGGCCAAGGCGGCGATCAGCATCGCCAGCCACACCTGCAGCTTGCGCAGCACGCGCAGCTCGCCGCGCAGGCCGCCACCGCTCGGCTCAGTGACATCGGATGGCACCAGCCAGGCGATGCAAGCGACCGAGATCAGGCCGATGCCGACCACGGCGAGGAAGGTGGCGCGCCAGCCGTAGGCTTCGCCAAGGGCGGTGCCGGCGGGAACGCCGAGGATGTTGGCCAGCGTCAGCCCGGCGAACATCAGCGCGATGGCGCTGGCCCGCTTGTTGCGCGGCACCAGGCTGGCGGCAACGACCGAGCCGATGCCGAAGAAGGCGCCGTGGCCGAAGGCGGTGAAGACGCGCGCGGCCATCAGCATCCAGTAGTTGGGCGCGATGGCGCAGAACAGATTGCCGACGACGAACAGTGCGGCGAGGCCAACCAGTACAGGTTTGCGCGGCAAATGCGCGGTGGCCATCGCGACGACAGGCGCGCCGAAGACGACGCCCAGCGCATAGCCGGTGACCAGCAGACCGGCCGAAGGGATGGACACGCCGAGGTCGGCGGCGACCTCCGGCAGCAGGCCCATGATGACGAATTCAGTGGTGCCGATGCAGAAGGACGCAATGGCAAGCGCAAGGATCGGCAACGGCATGGGGCGTCCAGACTGAATCGGTTCAAATTGAGACTGCGCGAACCCATGCACAGTCTGCAAGCGCCATTGCTGCAATGCAGCAATGCAGAAAGGGAGGAGCTCGGAAAGTGGATGGTGGCAGGCCGTCACACCAGCGGTTTCAGTTCCTGCGCCATGGTGGGCAGCAGTTCCGAGACATTGGGGTGGATGTGTACGGCGCGCGCCAGCGTGTCGACGGGCGCCTTGGCGTACATCAGGTCGAGCACGCAATGTACCGCCTCGTCGCCACCGGGGCCAAGCACCGAGCAGCCGAGGATTTGCCTGGTGTCGGCATCGACGAGGATCTTCATGAAGCCTTGCGTCTCGCCTTTTTCGACGGCGCGGCCGACGCGCGTCATCGGCCGCTGGCCGACCAGCGCCTTGCGGCCGGATTTCTTCACCGCGGCCTCAGTCATGCCGCAGCGGCCGAGCGGCGGGTCGATGTAGAGCGCATAGGCCTCGATGCGGTCGCTGACCTTGCGCGGATCGTTGTCGAGCAGGTTGGCGGCGACGATCTCGTAGTCGTTGTAGGAGGTGTGGGTGAAGGCGCCCTTGCCGTTGCAGTCGCCCATCGCCCATATGCCGGGCACGCTGGTGCGCAACTGGTCGTCGACGATGACGAAGCCACGCTTGTCGATCTCGACGCCGGCTTTGTCGAGGCCGAGGTCGTCGGTGTTGGGCACTCGTCCCAGGGCCAGCAGCACATGCGAGCCGACCGCCGGCGGCTTGCCGGCGGAAAAGGTCACGGCAATGTCCTTGCCCTGTCTGGCGAAAGCGCTGTCGTCGACGCCGAGATGGACCACAATGCCTTCGTTTTCGAGGATGGAAAGAATAGCGTTGGAAACATCCTCGTCCTCGCGGCCGGTCAGCCTGGGAGCTTTCTCGATCACGGTGACTTCCGACCCGAAGCGGCGGAACATCTGCGCGAATTCGAGCGAGATATAGCTGCCGCCGACGACGATGAGATGGCGCGGCAGCACGTCGAGATCCATCATCGAGGAATTGGTCAGATAGTCGATGTCGTGGATGCCGGGCAGATCGGGCACCGAGGCGCGGCCGCCAGTGTTGAGGAAGATCTTCTCGGCGATCAAGAGGTCGTCGCCGACGCGCACCGTGTTGGCGGATTCGAACCGCGCATGGCCGCGATAGAGCGTGCATCGATCCATGCCGGCGATCCAGGTTTCGAGCCTGGTGCGGGCGTCGTTCGACACCTTGTCCTTGCGCGCCTTGACCGCCTTGTAGTCGACGCCTACGGGGCCACTGGGCGTCACGCCATAGTCGGCGGCGCGGCGGGCGAGGTGCGCGGCATAGGCGCTGGCCACCATGGTCTTGGTCGGCATGCAGCCGGTGTTGACGCAGGTGCCGCCGACCAGCTTGCGCTCGATCAGCGCCACGGTCGTGCCGGCGGCACTCAGCCGGCCGGCCAGGGAAGGGCCGGCCTGTCCTGCGCCGATGACGATGGCGTCGAAGGCTTTGGCCGTCATGCCACCGCAGCCACGATCAGCAGGCCGCCAATGATCGCCACGGCGTCCTCGATGAAGGCGGCCGGCGGGTCCTTGCCGAAGGCGGCTGCCAGCCGGCCGCGCGCTTCAGCGCCGCCCAGCGTGCCAATGACCGCACCGATGGCGCCGGCGATGAGACCGCCGATGGTGGAGCCACCCGTTGCGCCGATGACGGCGCCGGTAAAGGCGCCCATGATGATGCGGGCGCCGAACTGCTGCGGTACCTTGCGGCTCGGCGTCGACGGCAACTGGTCGGTGACCAGCTCGACAATGGCCAGGATTGTGAAGATGCCGACAGCCGCCCAATGGCTCATGAAACTGGCCCAGGTGCTTGCGGCCGGCAGCCAGCCGAGATAGGCGCCCCAGGCGACGGCGGCCGGCGCGGTCATGGCGCGAAGGCCGGCAATGACGCCGATCAGAAGTGCGAGAATATACAACATGGTTGATCCCCTCATCGCCGGGCCAGGACAGCCTGACGAGAGCAGGCTAGCATGGACCGGGCCTTGGACCAGCACATGACTTCGGAAAATCGGAATGGATTTTTGCGCCCGGTGTTGTCGGAACGCTGGCACTTTCACCTTAACTGCAATTGTGCTTTGGCGAGGACGTCACAGGAGACACCGTCATGGCTGGAAGCGAGCGCGCAAAGATGGCCGCCGGCGAATGGTACACCTGCCTCGACGACGAACTGGAGGCATTGCGCGACACGGCGCGCGACGCGGTGTTCGAGCACAATTGCCTGCCGCCATGGCAGCGCGGAAACCTCGGGCCGGGCTTGAAGGCACTGCTCGGCGGCGTGGGCGAGGGCGCCCGCATCGAGGCGCCGTTCCACTGCGCCTTTCAACATCGTTCTCGGTGATGGCGTTTTTCTCAATGCCGGCTGCACCATCCTCGATACGGCAAGCGTGCGCATCGGCAAGGGAACGCTGCTCGGCCCCAATGTGCAGATCTATTGCGCCGAGCACCACAAGGAAGCCGCCGGGCGGCAAGCGGGACTGGAGATCGCGAGACCAGTCGAGATCGGCGCCGATGCCTGGATCGGCGGCAGCGCGATCATCCTTGGCGGCGTCAGCATCGGCGAGGGCGCGATTGTCGGCGCCGGCGCGGTGGTGACGCGCGACGTACCTGACAACACCACCGTGGTCGGCAATCCGGCGCGGGCGGTCAAGCGGGATTGAACAGATCAGACTGAGGCGGCGTGCGCCATGTGCTGGTCCTGATCGGTCCGTCTGGAGAATTCGCGCCGGTATTGCGCCGGCGATGTCTTGAGCCGTGCCGAAAAATGCTGACGCAGCGACGTGGCGCTGCCGAAGCCGACCTCGAAGGCCACCATGTCCATCGACTTCTCCGTCGCTTCCAGCAGCCGTTGCGCCAGTTCGATCCGCTGGCTGGTCAGCCATTCGCCGAAACTGGTGCCAATCGATTTCTGAAAGCGACGGGTGAAGGTGCGCCGTGTCAGGCCGGCAGCTTCGGCGACGCGGTCCAGGCTGTGCGTCTCGCCGAGCGTCGCGCGAACGGCGTCGAGGGCCTGGGTGAAGCGGTCGGCGGCAGCACTTTTTGCCACCGGATGCTCGATGAACTGTGCCTGCCCACCCTGCCGATGGGGAGAAAGGACGATCTGGCGGGCGAGCCGGAGTGCTGCTTCCGCGCCATAGCGGGCGCGCACTATGTGGAGACAGCAGTCGAGGCCGGCCGCGACGCCGGCCGAGGTCACGACATCACCATTGTCGACATAGAGCACCGTGGGATCGACAGCGATGTCGGGATGGAGTTTTTGCAGCCGTTCGGAATAGGCCCAATGCGTCGCGGCACGGCGGCCTGAAAGCAGCCCGGTCGCGGCAATGGCAAAGGTTCCGAGGCACAGGCCGACAATCAATGCGCCGCGCCGGTGCGCCTGGCGCAGCGCCTCCACCAGCGGCGGCGGTGGCGGCGCGTCGAGATGATGCCAGCTTGGGATGATGACGATGTCGGCGCCATCGAGGCCCTCGAGCCCATGCGGTGCGGCAACGGTCAGACCGGCTTCGGTGTGGACCGGGCCGGCCTTGATCACGCAGATGCGGAAATCGAAGCGCGGCAGGCCAAGGGATGTCCGGTCCTCGCCGAACACCAGGCACGGCACGGAGAGATGGAATGGGCTGATGCCATCGAAGGCGAGAACGGCAATGATCGGGTCGGTCATGGTGCCTCCAGCAGGTGAATGTGGATTGTCCCAATTCTTTCGAATGATGTCAATCGGGACACTTTCGGTCGCGTGGCGACCCGCCTATTTTCGGCCCATCGCATTCAAGCCGGAAAGGAAAACACCATGTCTGACCCAGCCAACACAACGCCGCGCCGGGCGCTGATCGTCATCGACGTCCAGAACGACTATGATGGCGGCAATCTCGCCATCCAGCATCCGCCGTTCCGCGACAGCGTCGTCAATGTAGCGCGCGCCATGGATGCGGCGGCGACATCCGGTATCAAGGTGGTGGTCGTCAAGCAGATGGCACCCGAGACATCGCCGATCTTTGCCAAGGGCAGCCATGGCGGCGACCTTTATCCGGAGATCGCCAGGCGTGGCCGCGACCATTATGTCGAAAAGAACCTGCCCTCCGCCTTCACCGGGACCGACCTCGAGGACTGGCTGCGTGCCAACGCCATCGATACGCTTACGGTGGTCGGCTACATGACGCATAATTGCGATCTGTCGACCATCATCCACGCCGTCCACATGGGCTTTGCCGTCGAGTTCCTGTCCGACGCGACCGGCTCGCTGCCCTACGCTAACAGCGCCGGCTATGCTTCGGCCGAGGAAATCCACCGCGTGGTGACTGTTATCCTGCAGTCGCGCTTCGCAGCCGTGCTGAAGACCGCCGAATGGGTCGAATGCCTGAAGACCGGCGTTCTGCCGGAACGCGACACGATCTTCGGCTCCAACCAGCGGGCGCTGTCGCGTAACGCGGCGTAGGAATATCCGAAAACAAAAAAGGGGCGCCGCATCGCTGCGGCGCCCCTTTATCGTCGAGATTGCAAAGTCTCAGAACAGGCCTTCGATCTGGCCGGCCTCATTGAGGAAGATCTTTTCCGAGGACGGCGCCTTGGGCAGGCCGGGCATGGTCATGACCTCGCCGCAGATGATGACGACGAAGCCGGCGCCCGCCGATAGCCTGACCTCACGTACCGGCACGGTGTGGCCGGTCGGTGCGCCGCGCAGGTTCGGATCGGTCGAGAAGGAATACTGCGTCTTGGCCATGCAGACAGGCAGATGGCCGTAACCGGCTTGCTCCCAGGCGTGCAACTGGTCGCGCACCGACTTGTCGGCGATCGCTTCCGAGCCGCGATAGATGCGCTGGACGATGGTGTTGATCTTCTCGAACAGCGGCATGGCGTCGGGATAGAGCGGCGCGAACTGCGAGGCGCCGGATTCGGCCAGCGCCACCACCTTGTTGGCGAGCTCCTCGATGCCGGCCGAACCCTTGGCCCAATGCTTGCACAGGATCGCCTCTTCGCCCATCGAAGCGACATAGTCCTTCATCGCTTGGATTTCGGCGTCGGTGTCGGAATAGAAATGGTTGATGGCAACCACCGCAGGCACGCCGAACTGCCTGATGTTCTCGATGTGGCGGCCAAGGTTGGCACAACCCTTCTTCACCGCCTCGACATTTTCCTTGCCGAGGTCTTCCTTCTTGACGCCGCCATTCATTTTCATGGCGCGCACGGTGGCGACGATGACCGCCGCCGCCGGCTTCAGGCCCGCCTTGCGGCACTTGATGTCGAAGAACTTTTCCGCACCGAGGTCGGCGCCGAAGCCGGCTTCGGTGACGACGTAGTCCGCCAATTTCAGCGCCGTCGTGGTGGCGACGACCGAGTTGCAGCCATGCGCGATGTTGGCGAACGGGCCGCCATGCACGAAGGCCGGGTTGTTCTCCAGCGTCTGCACCAGATTCGGCTGCATGGCGTCCTTCAAGAGCACGGCCATGGCGCCATCGGCCTTGAGGTCGCGGGCATAGACCGGCGACTTGTCGCGGCGGTAGGCGACGATGATGTCGCCGAGCCGCTTCTCGAGGTCCTTCAGGTCGGTGGACAGGCACAGGATCGCCATGACTTCCGAGGCGACGGTGATGTCGAAGCCGCCCTCGCGCGGGAAACCGTTGGCGACACCGCCGAGCGAACAGATCATCTCGCGCAGCGCGCGGTCGTTCATGTCCATGACACGGCGCCAGACGACGCGGCGGGTATCGATACCGAGCTCATTGCCCCAGTAGATGTGGTTGTCGATCAGCGCCGACAGAAGATTGTGCGCCGTGGTGATGGCGTGGAAGTCGCCGGTGAAGTGGAGGTTCATGTCCTCCATCGGCACGACCTGCGCATAGCCGCCGCCGGCGGCACCGCCCTTGACGCCGAAATTCGGGCCGAGCGAGGCTTCGCGGATGCAGATGATCGCCTTCTTGCCGATGCGGTTCAGGCCATCACCGAGGCCGACAGTCGTCGTGGTCTTGCCTTCGCCGGCCGGTGTCGGGTTGATGGCGGTGACGAGGATCAGCTTGCCGTCCTTGTTGCCCTTCACCGACTTGATGAATTCGGCGGAAATCTTGGCCTTGTCGTGGCCATAGGGCAAAAGGTGTTCGGTCGGGATGCCGATCTTCTGGCCGATCTCCTGAATCTGCTTCTTCTTGGCGCCGCGCGCGATCTCGATGTCGGACTTCACTTCGGCCATGACGGCTTTCCTTTGGATTGGACGGTGGAGGGGGACGGGTTTGATCTCACTCGCAAGCAGGGTTGGAGCCGGGCGCGGGCGCATGGGTATGTTCTAACCCTGTCGCTGCCGCGGCGTCAACTTGCATGCAACTATGTTTCCTATGAAGAAAATTCCTCTGCGGACCGGCCGACCTTTCATCGGTTCTTCCTGGCTCCGTTGCCGCGCCGTATAGAAGCCAGAGGACGCGTCGCTCCGCCGTCTCAAAACAGCCGCACAATGCACGGAATGCGACAGAAGCGACGGCGCAAATTCGCCATTGCGAGCCTAAAGCGCATCGCGCTTCAGCCTTCTATTTTTATCCATGTCGTTCTCCCAAAAACGGGACCACTTTTGGGCGACATGCATTGGGCTGAACAGCATTACTGCATCAGCACGTTGCTGATTTCGACCATGTTGGAGCGCACGCGCAGAACATAAAAGCCCATCGTCGTCAGGTGCGTGGGCAGCAGCCAGCCATCCTCGCGGCCATTGGCGATGATGAAGGGCTGGATCTTCAGCGCCGAAACGAACTGCGCGTCCATCGTGTCCCAAAGGCTCTGCAGATGCTTTTCCTTGATCACGTCCTCGAAGTCTGCCTGCGCGCCCTTCATCAGCCCGTAATAGGCGTAGAGCTGGCCATAGGCGAACCAGTAGCGGTCGTCGGCGCGGAAGTCGAACCAGCCATTGTTGTGGTTTTCGGCGCGCTCCTTGAGGATCGCGGACGTCGAGCCGATGTCGCTGGCGATGCGGTCGATATATTGTTTCAGGTTGTCGGCGCGGGCGTCGAAGGTCGCCTGGCAGGTGGCGAGGCGGGCGTTGAAGGAACGCAGATTGGCCATCGCACGCCGGTACATGCTGGGCGTCGTTGCCGTCATGCCGTTGCGGCTGATGTACCATATGGATTCGTCGTACTGCAGCTGACCGCGGGCATCCTGGAGATTGGTGTCGATCTGCGAGGTGGTGCGCACACGGCCAAGGTTGTCGGCAAGCTCGGTCGCGGTGCGCCGCACCGCCTGGTTGATGCCGCGCTGGAACGAGGCCTTGTTGTCCATCCACGGCGTGTCGTCCCAAGTGATGCCGAACAGGCCGAGCTTGTAGAGGATCATCGACGAGACCCAGGCGTTCTGATTGACGTTGAAGTCGATCAGGTCGGCGGCAATCTGGGCGAGGCCGGAGTTGCCGCAAGTCTTTGCGGTGTCGGTGCCGGCGCCCACGGCGACCTGTTCGCCAGCGGAAACATTGCGTTTCTCGAAGCTGTAGGTGTCGGGATAGTTCGGGTCGAACTTGTTCCACCACTGCGTGGCGTAGAAGAAATTGCCATAGAGGCCGATCAGCACCAGCAAGGCGAGGCCGACCACGGTCTTGAGGATCCAGCCGCGCTGCGTGTACCAGCGCCCGGCCCACATGAACGGCCACAGGATGACGCCGATCAAAAGGCCGATGCCACGGCCAATCCATTGGAAAATCCGGGTGAAAAAGTTCACGATCGGATCGAGCATGGCGATGTCACCCCCTCAAGGCATGATACCAAAAAG
The DNA here is from genome assembly GCF_024746815.1 of Mesorhizobium sp. AR07. Lineage (GTDB taxonomy): Bacteria > Pseudomonadota > Alphaproteobacteria > Rhizobiales > Rhizobiaceae > Mesorhizobium. The sequence continues at coordinate 2,746,741 of NZ_CP080525.1, read as the reverse complement.
TTGCAGACTTTTTGGATAACATCATGCGCCAAAACAATAAGTTAGAACGAAATGACGGTTCATTTCGTTCTAGTCAGTCAGTCCGTAGAGGCGTGCGCGAAACGCCACCTTATCCTTCAAATATGTGGTTTTGAGAACGTCCACAACATGCGATCGCCAGGCGTCGCTGAAGCCGTCATAGTCCTTGTAGAAGCTCTGCTTGTTGAAGATGTAGCGCGAGACGAAGTCCGACGGCACGAAATCCGAAATCAGCCGGTTGGTCAGCCAGGCGTCGGGATGATCTGGCTTGGCGCGGATCACCAGGAAGCGCTGTTGCGGGAACACATCCTCGATCTTGAGGTGGCCAAGCTGGGCGATCTCGCGCTTGGCGGCGTTGAGGAAGGGAAAATTGCCGTCCCTGGTGATGAGGTCGGCATGGCTCTGGATCCAGGTCTGCAGCCAGACCTTGTCGACATCGGTCAGGTTGCGGTTCGGCTCGGCGTCGCGGATCAGTGCGCGCACCACCATCTCGGCGCGGTGCTCGAGATAGCCCGAGGCCTCGATCCAGGAGGCGCGCGGCAGCTCGATGCGGCCGGTGGAGGCGAGGAACTTGAACACCTTGTCGGCGTCGTTGATGGAGAGATAGCTCACCTGCCACGGCCGCGAGCGGCGGAAGCCGGGCGCCGCCGGATCGCCGATCACCGTCGTCATGTCAGGGTCGACGAACACGTAGAGGCCGCCGAAATGGCTAGTCCAGTAGGCATTGTGGCGGAAGATCACCTGGTCCGGTACCAGCGCGTTCTCGCGGATGTCGCCGCAGATCTTCGCCAGTTCCACCATGCGGGTCAGCATGGCGTTGTCGCGCCAGGCGTCCGGCTCCTGCTTCAGCCGGTCGACGAGCTTGCCGAGTTCGGCGGCCTTGCCCAGCACATCCTCGGCCGACAGCACCTTGAACTCGACCTGGTTGATCGACAGCAGGTCCTCGATGTCGTTGACCTTGGGAACGGAATCCTCGATCTCGCCGTAGATGACGTCCTTGATGGTCAGCGCGTCGATGGCGCGCTGGTTCCTGGACATGAACTCGAACATCAGCTGCGAGGTGTTGGAGAAGGCGGTGTGCACCACCGGCAGGACGATCTGCGACGGCGTCAGAATGATGAAGCGGCGGTTGACCTCATTGGGATCGAGATAGTCATAGTCGCCGCATTCCTCGGCCACTTCGGGCGAAAAGCCGGTGCGGTCGATCTGGAAGCTCTTGAGTTTCGTCGGCTTCAAGCCGAATGCGGCCAGCGCCTTGTTGTAGCGATCGATCAGATGCGGCTCGTCGACCGTCAGCAGCCGGCCATAGATCAGCTCATTGTCGCGCAAGAGGTCGGGTTTCTTGGTCACCTAACCTTCTCCCCGTTTACGGGGAGAAGGTGCCCGAAGGGCGGATGAGGGGCGGCGCAGACGCTCATCATCTTTCCCCTAGCGTTGAAGACGGCAAAAATTTCACGTCTACAGCAATCATCTTATGATTGAGCCGACCATCCAGGGCTGCAACAATCGTATCCAGCACGCTCTTGCGGCCCGTCAGGACATCAGCATGCCAAACCCTCAACACTGACCAGCCATTCCTGTTCATGGTCTCGTCCCTGTATCGATCATGAGACCGATTTGCATGCTGACTTCCATCGACTTCCACAACCAGGTTGGCTTCACGGCAGGCGAAGTCTGCGAAATACGGACCGATCGGTAGCTGACGAATAAATCTGTGACCAGTCAGTCGCCGTCCGCGCAATTCGCTCCACAGTTTTTCCTCGGCATCATTCTCTACTTTTCGGAGCTGGCGTGCTCTTGCTACCTTTGGCTCATTGCTGCCTCGCATCGCGCTGCCCCTCATCCGCCCTTCGGGCACCTTCTCACCGTGAACGGGGAGAAGGCAGAGGCGCCAAGCTTACGCATTCCACAGCCCCTTCTTCTTCATCTCCTCCATCTCGTGCGCCGCCCGTTCGCGCAGGCGCGCGTCGCGCAGCAGTTTTTCCACCGCGGCGTCGTCGGACTTGTCGGAATAGCGGAACTCTGAGTCGGCGTAGCGGTTGATCTCCTGCATGACCATGTCCATCGAGAAGGGCCCGCGCAGTTCCTCGATCATTGCTTTCTTCTCGTCATAGCCCTTGTGCATGAAGGCTTCCGGCTTCTCGAACCAGTCGTCGGGAAGCTCGATGTCCATGGCACGCATCTTGATGGCGTCGGTGACATTCTTGATGGCGCGGCCGGTGAAGCGCGGCTCGGCATCCTTGATCAGGTGCAGATAGGTGCCGATGTCGGCCATCGATTTCGGCGCGCCATTCTCCTTCATGTAGCGCTGGTAGACCTTCATCAGCCCGTCTTCCCGCGGCTTCTCATGCTCCTCATAGGCCTCGGTCACGGCGCGCTGGATCTCCTGCGCGGCGTAGAGCTTGTGGCCCCCTAGCGGTATCTCGTGGTTCTTGCCGGCGAGCAGCACGAAGATGTCGATGTAGTCGTCGCGGGTCTGCGGTCCGTCGACCAGCCAGCGGGCGCCGGCGCGCTGGCGCAGTGCATCGTCGACATTTTCGGGGTAGTTGGAAAACATGCCGAACGAGCAGTTGCCGCGCACCACGGTGGCCGCGCCGGCGAAAGCGTCCATCAAGACGCCGGTGATCTCCTGCTGGCCGGCCGAGGCGCGGTCGTCGGAACGGCGCGCCGCCACCTGGTCGATGTCGTCGATGGTGCCGAAGCCGATGACGCGCGGGTTCAAGACGTTGTTGATGAACTGGCGGCAGTTCTGGCCCGACTTGCCCTGATAGGACGAGATCTGGTCGACGCCGAAATTCTCGTAGGCGAAGGGATAGCCGGCGACCTGGCAGTAGCCATTGACGAGACCGGCGATCATCTGGATCAGCGTCGTCTTGCCGGTGCCGGGCGCACCGTCGCCGATGAAGGTGAACAGGAAGCCGCCGAGCTCGACGAACGGGTTCAGCTCACGTTCGAAGTCGTAGGCCATCAGCATCTTGGCGAGCTTGACCGACTGGTATTTGGCGATGTGGTTGCCGACGACCTCTTCCGGTTTCTTGAAGGTCATCACCAGCGGCTTCGAGCGCGTGCCGGGTGCCACGTCGAAACCGTCGAGGGTGAAGTCGTCGGCATCGATGCGGATATGAGCGTTCTCGAACGGGCCGATGCCGTCGAAGCGGCCCTTGCGCGCCAGAAGCCCGTCGATGGCGACGCGGGCGAAGGCGCGCGCCCGGGTCATCAGGTCGGCGTCGTCGGACGATCCCGATATCGCCTTGTCGAGGCCGGCCAGGATCGACTTCACCGCGTCCTGCGGCGTGTCGAACAGAAAGTCCGGCTCGGGAATGTCGTTTGGCGCCTCGCCATCGCTGTCGATCAGCTGGAACAGATAGGAGGCGAGGCTGAAGGCCGAGATGTAAGCCGAGGCCGACAAGAGCTTCTTGAAGGTGGACGCCTCGTCGCCTTCGAGTGGCGCGCGGGTGTTCCTGGCCTGCAGGCTTTCGAGATCGGAGCCTTCAGCGAAGACGTCCGAGATGGCGAGCGCAATGGCCGCGCCGCGCCGCGCGCGAAACAAAAGCGTATGCTGCGGGATGGTCAGCAACTGGTCGTCGGGATGGACGGCGCCGACGGTCTTCGACAGCTCGACCTCGCGCGTGCGGCGCACCGAGCCAACCGATACGGTCGAGACAAAGCGGCGATTGGTGCCGGCGAGCGCCGTGCCGGACTCGCGCGAAGGATCTTCCAGCACGACGATGCGGGTGATGAAGCTCTGCGCGGTGGCGCGGTGCTTTTCGATTGCGGCTTCCGGGATGGTGGTCAGGCCGGTATCCATGAAGTGCGCTCCGTGGTGTGACGGTCAGACGTCGCTGATGACCTGTCCGTTGGACAGGATGTGGACCTTGTAGCCGGCAAAGATCTTCTGCGCCTCGCCGGCGGCGTAGAGCGCCTGGTAGGCCTCGTGCGGGATCAGTGCGTGGTTCTCGTAGCTCGAGACGCCCTGGCGCGCGGCTTCCAGATCGACGGTGTTGATGAAGAATTCCTGCGTCGTCTTCTCGCTCGAAAACAGCCCCTTGCGGCCGGGCTTCTCGCCCTTGGAGTAGACTTCCTGGATGGTCCAGGTCAGCAGCCAGGCATTTTCCGGCTTGCGCACCTTGGCGAGCACCTCGGTGACGGTCGAATTGTTGTCGGTGATCCCCGCCGAATAGAAGGGGCCGAGCACGACGCGGCGCAATTGCTTGGGGTGCAGCGGCTCGAAATCCTTGTCGAGGTTGACGGCGATGGTCGTCGGCGACAGCGTGTAGGCGGAATTCTTCTCGGTGAAATCGTCGAAACGGTGGGCCAGATCGGGGTTGAGCAAGCCATCGACCGGCAGCGGAATGTCGATCGTCTCGTTCAGCTTGCCATTTCTGTCGACGAGCTGGCGGATCATCGTCTCGGAGGAATCCTCGACCGTCACCATGTAGACCAGAGGCAGGTTGGCGCTGCCATCGAACGTTGCCCAGTGGACGAGGTAATAGGGCCGCGCCGTCTTCGGATTGACCGAGACCTTGGCCGTTTGCGCCAGGGTGAACGGGCCGAAGGTGTTCTCGCTTTTCACGTCCTCGAGATAGAGCCGCTCGGCCATCGACTTCTGCAGCGCCTCGGGGAATTCCTTGTGGCGCAGAATGAAGTCGGCCATTTCCTCGCGCAACTCGCCGGCCAGCGGAATGTTGGCAAGCCGTGCGTCGGCCTGGCGGCGGTCGTTCTCCAGCTCAAGCAGGTTCTGGAAGACCGGGAAGCCGCTTTCGGCGCGCGAAATGCGGAACGTGTCCATGAAGCCCAGCCGGTTGCGCCAGCAGGCAAAGGACTTGTCGAGCCGGGCGATGTATTCGGCGACGATCTTGGCGACGATGCCATGCCGGTAGAGCGGCGAGCGATCGTCGCGCATGAACACTTCAAGGCCGCTCAGTGCGGCCGTGATAGCGGAGAAATACCGCGCCGCCGCTTCGTTTTCGGGGGTCATGCCTGTGCGCTCGCGGGGCAGTCCCTTACGACTGTACGTAGTTTGCCGCGTTGTGCTTCTTCAGCACCTCGTCGAAGCGGCGGGCGAAGGCATCGTCGGCCAGCTTCTTGCGGCGCTGGATGTCGGAACTGGCGACCATGTTCTTCTCGTGCATCTCGAGCAGGTCGCCGATGTGCTTCTGCGAAGCGGCACCGATGCCGGCCATGGTTTCCTCGGCGGTGTTGTCGACCCGGCTGCCAAGCGTGTTGATCTTGTGGGCGACGTCCTGTTGGGCGGCGGTCTTCAGCGAATCTTCCAGCGCCTTGTAGAGCACGATACGCTGCTCGGTATCGATGGTCAGCTTGTTGATCAGTGTCGACTGCGCGGCAATCTGGTTGTTGAGCGAATCGACGAAGGTCTGGAACATCGAGGTGTAGCGCTCCAGCGTCTGGCTCTCGGCCAACAATTCCTGCTCCTTGGCCTGCTTTTCATTGTATTCCGTCGCCAGCTTGGAACGCTCGCCCTCAAGCTGCGTGCGGTCCTTCTGATTGGTCGAGGCCGCGATCTTGTTTTCGATGTCGAGCAGCATCGGGTTGAGCTCCTCGATGCGTTTCTGCACCGCTTCGAGGTTGGCCATGGTCGTCTTGCGGCGTTCGATGACCTGCGACAGGCTGGCCTCGGAGGTCTTGTAGCGCTGGTCGAGAACCTCTTTCTGCGCCTTCAGTATGCCGACGATGGTGTCGGACTTGGCCAGAAGTTCCTGCAGATTGCCCGCCAGCGACATGTTGCGGACGCGGTCGGTGCGCATGCGCTGCTTGCGCTGCGACGAAAAGATGCCGACGAAATTTTCCCAGCCGGAATAGTTCTTCATGCTCTCGAACTCGGCGCCGAAGACGTTGGTGGCGTCCTCCAGGCCGATGATCAGGTCGGCGATGTTGCCTTCCATCACCTTCTGCTGCTTCAGCACATCCTCGATGCGGGCGTTCTCGATGTCGAAATTGGCGTCGCCGATCTTCTTGTCGGCGGTGGCGAGCGTGTCCAGCACGGTGCCGGACTGCTCGATCTTGGAGCGCATGTCCTGCACGACCTGCTTGGTCTTGGCAATTTCGGCATCGAAATTCTGCAATGTCGCCATTTGGGCCTCCCGCTTCGGCATCAGGTCGCTGGTCGCGAACAGCGGCGAATATATGTGGGGCATTCGGGGATTGAAAGACGCAACACAAGACCCGCCCCGAAAACAAAAGAATGCGTCGCGGTCTTGAAAGGCAATGAAGGCGTGGTCATGGCGTGATTAGCCAGCCGGCAAAGCGTAGTTCAGCTGTTGTTGAACTCTCACGCCGGCAAAGCAATCAGTGTCCACCGGCTCGGATGTCCTGGAATTCGACAAAGAACTGGACCGGTTACCGCAGCAGCACGCCAGGCGAAAGCCGCTGCCGTCATCGGATGCGCCGGCGGTTGCTCAGGGCTTGGGATCTGCCTTCAGATAGGCGATGACATTGGCGATGTCGTCGTCACTGGTCAGGCCGGCAAAGGCCATCTTGTTGCCGGGCACCTTCAGCTTGGGAGCCTTGAGATATTCGGCGAGGTTGGCTTCATCCCAGATCAGGCCGGCGGCGCCGGCACTTTTCATGGCGTCCGAATAGTGACCAAGGAAGCTGTCGGCGCTGCCGGCGGCGCGGCCGACGACGCCCAGCAGATGCGGGCCGATCTTGTCTCGGTCGGTGGCCGCTTCATGGCAGGCGATGCAGCGGTTGAAGACATGCTTGCCCAGTGCCGGGTCGCCTCCGGCATGGGCGGCAAGGACGCTGGCGAGGAGAAGGACACCGGCAGACGAAGCGGCTCGAAACATGGCTGACCCCGACGAGTTCTGGCTGGAACGAGATGGCGCAAAATAGGACCGAGGCCTTAACAAACGCTGCATCGTGGCGGGATTGCGAAGGCAGACCCGCGGCTGATCTCGCTTGCCTGGACTTTGAGCTCCGCAGGTCAGGCCTGTTGTGCCAGGTCGCGGCGCAGAAAATCATGCAGTCGTTCGACCGCCGGCGTCGTCGACAGAGGGTTGCGCAAGATGCCGATTTCGAGATCCGGCAGCACGGGAAGCCCTTCATTGCCGCCGATGATGCGCAGCGACGGCGGCACGCTGCGCTGCGCCAGGCCGGCGACCGCAAGCCCGGCCTGGACGACCGCGATCAGGCCAAGCAGAGAGGCGCTGGAATAGGTGCAGCGATAGGACCGGTCGGCATCGCCAAGCGCCTGCAGGACATTCATCCGCGCGGCGCAGCCGGGTTCGAACAAAGCGACGGGCAAGGGATCGTTCTCCCAGGCGACGTGATGGGGCGAGGCGACTCAGACGAAGCGCTCCAGCCGGATCACGTCGAGCGGCTGCTCCGGCAAACGGGTGACGATCGCCAGGTCGAGCCGTCCCTCGGCAAGCGTCTTCACCAGCGCGGTCGATTGTTCGCAGATCAGTTCCACCGTCACCAGCGGGTGCTCCGCCGCGAAACGCGACAGCACGGGCGGCAAGAGGAAGGCAGCGTAGTCGTCCGGCACGCCGAGGCGCACGCTGCCGGTCTCCTTCGGCCGGGTCACGCTTGCCCATGCTTCATCCGACAGTTTCAGCAGCCGGCGCGCATAGATCAGGAAATCCTCGCCGATCGCGTTGGGGGTGACGGTTCTGGGGCCACGCACCAGAAGCTGGTTGCCAAGCATCTCCTCCAGCCGCTGCATCTGCATGCTGACGGCGGACTGGCTGCGGCCGACCCGTGGCGCGGCATTGGAAAGACTGCCGCTCTCGACGACGGCGACGAAGGTTTTCAGCAGATTGAGGTCGAGCGGAGCGGCCATCGTGCTATCAGCATATCGAATAGATAGTCACAAATCTATTCGCTTGTTTGAGAGTTTCCGACCTGACCAGATGTTGCCGCACCATCTGGAACCAGATGGTGCCGCGCCACGTGGAAGAACGCCTCATGACCGATCCATCGACTGCCCGTTTCCCGGCTGCGAGCCTCGCTCTGGCGATGGTGATTGCCGGCACCGTCGGCGCCTTCGTCACGGAATCGGGGCTCCATCCCGTCACCGTCGTCTTCTGGCGATGCGTGTTCGGCGCGATATTCCTGGCCGCATGGTGCCTGCTGCGCGGCTATCTGCTGGACCGGACACTGTCTGCGTCCCGGCTTGGCCTCGCCGCGCTTGCCGGCGTCTGCATGGTGCTGAGCTGGACGGCCTTCTTCGCCGGCTTCGCCATGACGTCGATCGCCACGACGACGATCGTCTACCATGTGCAGCCGTTCTTCGTGGTGCTGATCGGTGTGGTGTTTCTCAAGGAGCGCATTTCGCTCGACCAGATCCTGTGGATGCTGGGCGCGTTTCTCGGCGTCGTGCTGGCCAGCGGCCTCGTCGTCGCGCACGGCCATGCCGACGCGGACTGGGCGCTGGGCATCGCGCTGACGCTGGGCGCGGCCCTGCTCTATGCGGTTGCGACGATCCTCGCCAAGGGTCTCGGGCAACAGCGCCCGGAAATCACCGTGCTTTGCCAGACGGTGGTTGGTATCGTCATGCTCGCCCCGTTCGCCGACATCGGCCAACATATCGCGCCTGCGTCATGGGGCTGGCTTCTCGGCATCGGCATCCTGCATACCGGCATTGCCTATGCGCTGATGAATTCAGCCTTTCCGCGCCTGACGACACCGGTGATCGGCGTCATCACCTTCATCTACCCTGTCGTCGCCATCATCGTCGACTGGGCGATCTATGGGCATCCGCTCGGACCGGCGCAGGCTGCCGGCATGGCGCTGATTGCCCTGGCAACACTTGGCGTGCGGCTCGGCTGGCGGTTTCCGACGCGGCGTGTGTCGACGGTGTGAGCCTGGAGCAATTCCAGGAAAAGTGTGAAACGGTTTTCCCGGGAAAAGCGCGTAGCGCTTTCCCTAGGGATTGCGTCAGAGCAAAAGAGACAGAGCGGTTCCGCGTTTCCATGAAACGATGAACCGCCCTGGTCAGGCCTGGGTGAAGCCGATGAAATCGTCGGGCGCGGCGCGGCCCATTTCTTCCTCCCAGTGGCGGCGGCAGAGCGAGACATAGACGTCCTTGCCGATTGCCACCTGCTCGCCCTGCCGTGCCACCTTGCCGTCAGGGCCGAGGCGCACCACCATCGTCGCCTTGCGGCCGCAGCGGCAGATGGTGCGCACTTCGCGCAATTCGTCGGCGATGGCCAGCAGCGCGCGAGAGCCGGAAAACAGCTTGCCCTGGAAATCGGTGCGCAGGCCGTAGCACATGACCGGGACGTTCAACCGGTCGGTGATGCGGGCAAGCTGCCAGACCTGCTCTTCCTCGAGGAATTGCGCTTCGTCGACGAAGACGCAATGCACGGTCGTGTGCGCGTGGTGTTCGGCGACGCGGGCGAACAAATCGTCGCCGTCGCGGAACATCTCGGCTTCCGTCTCCAGGCCGATACGCGACGAGATCAGCCCGGTATCGCCCTTGCGATAGTGACCGGCAACGAACAGCATCGTGCGCATGCCGCGCTCGCGGTAATTGTACGACGCTTGCAGCAGCATCGTCGTCTTGCCGGCGTTCATCGTCGCATAGTGGAAATACAGTTTGGCCATGCCGCCCTTTTAAGCCGACTTGCCGCCGCGCGGGGAGGGGCCGCCGCCGCATTCCCCCAAAAAAGGCCCCCGCCGCCAAAAAACTATGCCCGCCCAACACAAAAGCGGGGAGCGTGTCGCTGATTGGCCAGCCTGCGCCGTTGATCGTGATTGCCTTGACGCTTGAAACCACACCAGAATGGTGTTTGGCTGACGAAACAAGGCGGGCACAGAAACCGTAACTTCGCTTCGCCAAAGAATCGCAATGGGAGAACATCTATGTCGCGTATGAATTCCTTCGTCGCCGGCCTCGGCCTGGCGGCTTTTTTGTCCACGAGCGCTGCCTTCGCCGGTGATCCGGCAAGCTGCAAGGCGGTGCGCCTCTCCGATGTCGGCTGGACCGACATCCAGGCGACGACCGGCGTCGCTTCCGTCCTGCTGACCGCGCTCGGCTACGCGCCGCAAACGATCCAGCTGTCGGTGCCGGTGACCATGGCGTCGCTGAAAAACAAGGATCTTGATGTCTTCCTCGGTAACTGGATGCCGTCGATGACCAACGACATCAAGGATTACACGGCCGACGGTTCGGTCGAGACGATCAGCACGAATCTGACCGGCGCCGGCTACGGTATCGTGGTGCCGACCTATGTCGCGGATGCCGGCGTCAAGTCGCTGACCGATATCGGCAAGTTCAAGGACAAATTCAACGGCAAGATCTATGGCATCGAGGCCGGCAATGACGGCAACCGCATCATCCTCGACATGATCAAGAACCCGAAGGACAATCTCGCGGGTTTCGAATTGGTCGAGTCCTCGGAAGCCGGCATGCTGACGCAGGCCGAGCAGTCGATGAAGAACAATGAGTGGATCGCCTTCCTCGGCTGGACACCTCATCCGGTGATGGGCGCCATGAAGATCACCTATCTCGACGGCATGGGCGACAGCGGCTTCGGGGCTGCCACCGTCTTTACCAATGTGCGCAAGGGCTACACCACGGAGTGCCCGAATGCCGGCAAGTTCATCGCCAATCTGAAGTTCAATCTGGGCATGGAAGGCCAGATGATGGACGCGATCCTCAAGGGTGGCGACGCCAACACGGTGGCGTCCGACTGGCTGAAGAAGAATCCGGACGCGGTCAAGCCGTGGATCGCCGGCGTGACCACCTTCGATGGCGGCGACGCCGCGGCGGCGGTCAAGACCGCGCTCGGAAGCTGAGCCGACTTCGATTTCGGTATGACCGAAATGAGGGCAGCCATTTAGAAAAGGCTGCCCTTTTTCATATCCTGTGACAAGATGACGACAGGAGAGGCCGAGGGCAGGGCGGTCTCGTGCATGAGAGGGGCGATATGGATCCGATTTCGCAATTCATGGTCGATCACAAGATTCCGATCGGCGCCTGGGGAAAGGCGTTCTTCGGCTTTCTCACCGACAATTTCGATACTGTGTTCAGGGCTTTTTCGAATGGCCTCAATTTCCTGCTCGACGGGCTGGTCGGCATCCTGCTGATGGTGCCGCCTGTGCTGCTTGCGCTTGTCATCGCCGCCATCGCCTGGCTGCTGCAGCGCTCGCGGCCGCTTGCCATCGGTGTCTTTCTCGGCCTGATCTTCATCATCAACCAGAACCTGTGGAAGCAGACGGTGCAGACGCTGGTGCTGGTCGTCGCGGCCGCCGCCATGGCGATGGCGATCGGCGTGCCGCTCGGCATCTGGGCCGCGCACAAGCCAAAGGTCTATCGGATCATGCTGCCGGTGCTCGACCTGATGCAGACGCTGCCGACCTTCGTCTATCTGATCCCGGTTCTGACGCTGTTCGGCCTCGGCAACGCGCCCGGCCTGATCGTCACCATCATCTTCGTCATCCCGACCGCGGTCCGGCTCACCCATCTCGGCGTCGTCTCGGTGCCGAAGTCGATCATCGAGGCCGGCGAGGCGTTCGGCGCCACCAGAAGCCAGTTGTTGTGGAAGGTGGAATTGCCCTCGGCGCTGCCCACCATCATGGCCGGCCTGACGCAGTCGATCATGCTGTCGCTGTCGATGGTGGTGTTCGCGGCGCTGATCGGCGCCGGCGGCCTCGGCACCGAGATCAACCGAGCGCTCGGCTCGCGCCGCATCGATCTCGGGCTTGAGGCTGGCTTGGCAATCGTGGTGCTGGCCATCGTCCTCGACCGCATGACCCGCATTGGCGTTGGAGGCAAGAAATGACCGTCGCCGTCGATTTCAAGAACGTCGATATCGTCTTCGGCGCCGACCAGGCCGGCTCGCTGGCGATGATCGACGCCGGCGCAACCCGTGCGGAGATCCTCGAGAAGACAGGCAATGTGCTCGGCTGCGCCGACGCCAGCCTGACCGTGAACGAGGGCGAGATTTCCGTGCTGATGGGCCTTTCCGGTTCCGGCAAGTCGACACTGCTGCGCGCCGTCAACCGGCTGAACGTGGTGTCGCGCGGCCAGGTGCTGGTCAAGGACGGCGACAAGATCGTCGATGTCGTCACCTGTGACCAGGCCACCTTGCGGCGTCTGCGCCAGAAGCAGGTGGCAATGGTGTTCCAGCAGTTCGGCCTGTTGCCGTGGCGCACGGTGGAGGAGAATGTCGGCCTCGGCCTCGAACTTGCCGGTGTGCCGGAAGCCGAGCGCAAGGAACGCGTCCAGCGCCAGCTCCAGCTGGTCAATCTCGACCAGTGGTCGAAGAAATACGCGCATGAACTGTCAGGCGGCATGCAGCAGCGCGTCGGCCTGGCCCGCGCCTTCGCCACCGAGGCGCCGATCCTGTTGATGGACGAGCCGTTCTCGGCGCTCGACCCGCTGATCCGCACCAAGCTGCAGGACGAGTTGCTGCAGCTGCAGGCCAAGCTGAAGAAGACCATCATCTTCGTCAGCCACGATCTCGAGGAGGCGCTGAAGATCGGCAGCCACATCACCATCATGGAGGGCGGGCGCATCGTGCAGACCGGCGCGCCGGAAGACATCGTGCTGCGGCCCGCCAACGACTATGTGCGCGACTTCATCGCCAATGTGAATCCGCTGTCGGTGCTAACCGCCTGGAACGTCATGCGCGACCACCGCGACCTGGATCACGGCGACAATGGCTGGGTATGGCTGGACCGGCGCAAGACGACGCGCTTCAAGATCGACGAGCACGGGCTGGTGGCCGCGGCCGAACGCGACGGCAAGCCGGCGGTGTGGGTGTCGTGTGCCGATGTCGAGGGCCAGTCGGAGGAAGCGGCGCAGGTGTTCTGGGCCAATCCCGGCACCTCGCTGAAAACCGTGATGCTGGCCATGCATCGTTCGCAAACCGCACCGGTGGCGCTTTTCGACGACCAGTCCCGCTTCGTCGGCGCCATCGGCATCCGCGACGTGCTGAGCGCGGTGCTGCGGCGGTAAGGTCCGCCTGCGAGGCTAGGCGCGTCAGGCCGCCAGCGGCAGCCGCAGTTCGGTCAGCAGGCCGCCGCCCGGGTTGTTGGACAGACGGACCTCGCCGCCGGCGGCACGCGCGATGTTGCGGGCAATGGTCAGGCCGAGGCCGAGGCCACCGGTCTGGCGGTTGCGTGACTGTTCGAGACGCACGAAAGAGCCGAACACGGCGTCGATCTGCGCCTGCGGTATTCCTGGCCCTTCGTCGCGGATGGTGAGCAGGATCATGTTTTCCGAGCGGCGCAGGGAAAGATGCGCCCTCTTGCCGTAGGTGATCGCGTTCTGCACCAGATTGGTGACGCAGCGCCTGAGCGCGACCGGTCGCGCCATGCAGATCAGGCCGCGCGATCTCGTGTCGTCGTCGAACGAAGCGTCGTCATAGCCGTCGGCGATCGATTCCACGAGCGACCAGAAGTCGATGCGTTCGCTCTTTTCCTCGGTCACCTCGAAGGTGGCGAAGTCGATCACCGAACTGGCGATGCTTTCGACATCGGCGAGATCGTGCGCCAGCGCCTCGCGAACCGCCGATTTGCGCAAGAGCTCCAGGCGCAGGCGCATCCGCGTGATCGGCGTGCGCAGATCATGCGCCAATGCCGCCGCAAGATGTTCGCGGTCCTCGACATATTCGCGCAACCTGGCCTGCATGGCGTTGATCGCCTTCGCCGCGGCACGCACCTCGCGGCTGCCCGACTCGGCGATCGGCGGGCTCTTCAGGTCGTTGCCGATCCGGTTCACGGCGGTTTCCATCATCCGGTAGGGCGCTGTCAGCCGGCGCAGCGACCAGATCGACATGACCACCACCAGCCCGGCGATCAGCGAGTAGAGCGGCAGGCTGTCGAAGCTCAGGATCGGACCGACCGGGGTGTTCGGCTCGGTGAAATTCAGCCATTGGCCGTCGGCGAAACGCAGCGACGCCGTCAATTTGTCGCTCTGGGCAAAGTCGGCTGCCAGCACCAGAAGGTCACGCTCGACCTGGCCGATATCGGGTCCCGGCGCCGCGCCGCTGGCGTCATCGGCCTCGCGCGTCGCCGGATCGCGCCGGACCCGCGCATCGGTGATGCCGAACTTCGACAGCCGGCCGACGAGGATGTCTTCGAGTTCGGCCAGTTCATCGTCGCCGGCAATCGAAGAGGTGACCGCGGGCGTGTCCGAGACGGTGAGCGCGTAGGTGGAATTGAACAGGCCGGTCGCCGTCGCCTTGCGCTGCTCGGGTGCGGCGTTGTGCATCAGTTGCACCAGCGAGTAAGCGCGGTCGTTGAGCCGGTAGAGGTCGACCTCGTCATTGGCGACGGCGCGGTCGCGCGAGACGATGTAGAGGGTCGCAACCTGGCTGATCAGCAGGCCGGCAATGACGATCAGCAGCACCCAGACGGGCAAGGTCTGCGGCAGGAAGCGTCTCATTCGGAAGTCGTCTCGGGCAGGAACTGATAGCCGCCGCTGCGCACGGTCAGGATCAGCTTGGGTGTCTTGGGGTCGTCTTCCATCTTGCGCCGCAACCGGCTGACCAGGATGTCGATACTGCGGTCGAAGGAATAGTCGCTGTCGCCGCCGGACAGTTCAATCAACTGGTCGCGCGTCAGTACGCGCTGCGCGCTCTTGACGAAGGTCTGCAGCAGGTTGAATTCCGCCATGGTCAGCTCGACCCTGACATCGTCGGGCGCGATCAGCCGGCGCCGCGAACAGTCCATCGTCCAGCCGGCGAACCGGTAGATCTGCTTGGTGGTGGCGCGCTTCGGCTCGGCGGCGCCATTACGCCTCAGCACGGCGCGGATACGCGCCAGAAGTTCGCGCGGGTCGAACGGTTTGGGCACATAGTCGTCGGCGCCCATCTCCAGGCCGACCACGCGGTCGGTGGTCTCGGTGACGGCGGTCAGCATGATGATCGGCGTCGAATACTGGGCGCGAAGGTCGCGGCACAGTTCCAGCCCGCTCTTGCCGGGCAGCATCACGTCGAGGACGATGAGGTCCACCTGCGCGCGACGCAGAATGGTCTCCATTTCGATGCCGTCGGCGGCAACCGATGTGTGAAGGCCTCGCTTCTGGAAGAATTCCTGCAGCAGGTCGCGGATGCCTTTGTCGTCGTCGACGATCAGTATGTGTGCGTCGGATTTCACTGCAGCACTGTCATTGTTGATTGCCAAGCCCTTCTGTCGCAACCCACACGATAGAATTCAGGCCATATGTTGGCCAGTGGCGATGATGGGGTTCCCACCGGCTTTCTCAGACACAATCCAGAAACAAAATTCTACAGTTCAGAAAAACTCGTGAAAAAATTCAAAGGCATAAGTGGTCTCGTGGCGGTCAGGTCATCGGCTGCGACGCTAGTCTCCGGGTTTACGGAAAAACCGATGCCAAGGTTGTCGATCAGTTTGTTGGGTGGGTTACTGGGCATTTGCCTGGTCGCTGCCGCTGTCGGACAATCGGACGCAAAGGCGCCGCTCACCCGGAGCGAACGGTGCGCCAATCTCAGCCACCAATTTGATGAAGCCCTCGAAACCCATGCCGCGGCAACGCAGGTCACCGCGGCAAAGGCACTTCAGAGAAAGGGTAACCGGTACTGTGCTGCCAAGAAACAGGCACAGGGCATCCGGATGCTCGCCAACGCTTTGAAGCTGCTTGGAGTGACACCGAACGATCCGGATCAGTGACACTCGAAAATTCGACCGCATAAAAAGGAAACGAAGCCATGAAAAAGTCCATCCTCTCCGCCACCGGTCTCGCCGTCGCTCTCGCTTTCGCGATGCCGGCTCTCGGCAATGCCGCTGCCACCACGACCGCTGCTCCGGCTGCTTCGACGACCACCACCGCTCCGGCTGCTGCCGCTCCGGCTGCCGCCGCTCCGATGAAGGCTGCTCCGAAGAAGGTCGTCAAGAAGGTCAAGAAGCACAAGAAGGCTGCTAAGAAGGCCGTCAAGAAGGTTGCCCCGAAGGCTTAATCCAGGTCCGGCATAAGGCGCCTGCCTCGTGACAAGGCCGCTCCAGCTGGTTTCGGCTGGAGCGGCCTTCTTCCTGTCCAAACCGTAGAAGGCCCTGATATCGGCGATGAAACGGACGGATGGGACCTACCGATGTTTGGCCGAAGCCTCGCGCCGGCAGCTTCCGCCTCGACCGAGTTTAACCCGTTTGCAATGCCGGCCGTGTAGGACATCCGCATGAAGAAGCGGCTTTCGTCCATTCTGCGCTCGCTGGTGCTCGGCGGCCTCGTCGCCACCGGCGTCGCCAGGGTGCTGATCCTGTTCACTGCCAGCCCGGTGCCGGATCCCGCGAGCGGCCGCACCGAGCCTTCGCTGTTCGCACCGGAGATTTCCACCAACTGGGACTACATCACGCCGGCACAGACCTGGCTGCTGATCCTGCTCACCGGCGCGACGCTGACCTGCGCCGTCGCGTGGCCGATCGCGGCGTGGCTGGAACGCCGGGCGGATGCAAGCGGAAATCGCGCCCGGCCAGATCTGCCGTCCGCCACATCAGCGCGGCAGGTTCCCAGCCGCCGTATCTTCGGCCGCCACGGCCGTTGAACGGCGACCGACACTTTCCCACATAGTTGTGAATGGCGGCGCCCGCCGGACACCGGTTTCGCGCGCCGATCAAAATAGACGGCCGCCTTCGCCGATGCCAGAATGCGAGCCGGGTCGCTTACGCCAGAGCTTCTTTGTTTTAACGCAATTCCGGACGGAAAACCGCTACACACTTTTCCTGGAATTGCTCTAACTGTCGGTTCCGATGCCTGAAATCACCACAAAACCGCGCGTCCAGGTCAAGCCGCAAACCGAACGGCCGAAGCTCCACAAGGTCATCCTCATCAATGATGATTTCACGCCGCGCGAATTCGTGGTGACGGTGCTGAAGGGCGAATTCAAGCTCAGCGAAGACCAGGCGCACCGGGTGATGATCACCGCGCATCGGCGTGGCGTCTGCGTCGTCGCCGTCAAGGACGTCGCCGAGACCAAGGCGACACGCGCCACCGATGCCGGCAAGGCCAAGGGCTACCCGCTGCTGTTCACGACCGAGCCGGAGGAGTAGGGCAGCTGCGCTTTTTCCTTCTCCCCTTGTGGAGAAGGACAGAGCGCAGCTACCGTCCCTCGCGGTACCACATCGAACCCATGGCCAGGAGCAGCAGGCCGAGGCCGAGGAAGCCGCCGAACAGCGGCACGCGCGAGACGGCCTTGAGCACGCTGTCGTCCGTCGTGCGCAGGCCGATCCAGTCGCTGCCGGAGGCTTCGCCGGACGAGCGCACGGGGACGATGGAGGGCAGCGTCACATCGCTACCGGGCGTCGAGGCCAGCCGCCGCACACTGCCGCCGGTGGCTTGCGCCGGCGCCTTCAGGCGGTCCTCGGTGGAGACGACATCGGTGAATTCCGGCGCATTGACCGGTCCGACATGGGCGAGCGCGGTGAGGTCGCCATTGGCGACCTGGTAGAGGCCAATCTCTTTGGTCTCGACGCTGCCAAGGAAGACGCCAGGCTCGGATTTGTCGAGCTTGACACTCAAGGTCTTGCCCGACGGGGTGATGATCTGCGCGGGGCCGGGATCGTCGGCCATCGTCTGGCGGCGGATTTCCAGCACCATGCCGCGGCCATCGGCGGTCAGCCGCTCCTCCTCGAGTTCGGGCTCCTTCATCAGCCAGTGGGCGATGCGCCGGTAAAGCTGGACATGCGGGCCACCGCCCTCGAAGCCGCGCGCCCACAGCCAGCCCTGGTCGGACAGAAGCATGCCGACGCGGCCTTCTCCCTTGCGGTCGAGCAGCAGCAGCGGCCGGTTGTCTGCGCCCTTCATAACCACTTCGCCTTCGGGATTCTGCACGCCGATGGTGCGGAACCAGCGGCTCCAGTGCGGCGGCTCGGTGGCCGAACCGTCGAGCCCGCGCGTCACCGGGTGGCGCTGGCCGAGATCGGTAAGGCGCGGATAGAAGGCCTTGTCGACCACCTCGCCGGTCGGCATCGCCGGCAAGGCCGACATCAGCGGCGTGCGCGCGATCGAGCTTTCGCCGGCATATTCGGGACCGGCCGCGATCAGCAGCGCGCCGCCCTTTTGGACATATTCGGAGATGTAGTCGTAATAGAGGATCGGCAGCACGTCGCGATGCTGGTAGCGGTCGAAGATGATGAGGTCGAAATCCTTGATCTTCTCGACGAACAGTTCGCGGGTCGGGAAAGCGATCAGCGACAATTCGTTGATCGGCGTGCCGTCCTGCTTTTCCGGCGGCCGCAGAATGGTGAAATGGACGAGGTCGACCGAGGCGTCGGATTTCAACAGATTGCGCCAGGTGCGCTCGCCCGCATGCGGCTCGCCGGAGACGAGCAGCACGCGCAGGTTTTCGCGGATGCCGTCGATGAGCGCGACGGCGCGGTTGTTGGTGTCGGTCAGTTCGCCCGGTTCGCGGTCGATGGCGAGCTCGACGATGTTGCGGCCGGCGCCTGGAATGGTCACCTGCAGCGGCATCGCCTGGCCGACGATGGCATGCTCGACAGCGACCTGCTCGCCATTGACCGAGACGCGCACGTCGACCGGGCCGGTCTCGTTTTCCGTCGAGATGACGCGGTAGGTCATGTCGAGCGGCTTGCCGACCAGGCCGAAGCGCGGCGCGTTCTCGAAGCGGATGCGGCGATCCTTCTCGTGGTCGTTGCCAGTGATCAAGGCATGCAGCGGGGCGTTGAAATCGGGCGCTCCGGCTGGGGCGTCATGCACCTGGCCATCGGTGATCATGATGGCGCCGCCGATGCGTGACGGCGGCACGTCGCGGAAGGCGCCCTCGAGCGCGCCGAACAGCCGCGTCTCGGTGCGCTCCTCGGCGGCTTGCGATTTGCCGGCCTCGACGACGCGCACGTCGAACTGCTTGAAGCGGCCAAGACGTTGCTGCAGCCCGGCCAGCGCTTCGTCTGTCTGCTTGGCGCGGTCGCCGATGTCCTGGCTCTGGCTGCGGTCGACGATGAGGGCGACGACGCTTTTCAGCGGCTCGCGTTCCTCGTTGAGGAACACCGGGTTGAACAGGGCGGCTGCGAGCGCCAGCAGGGCGATGAAGCGGAAGACCCCGCCGCGCTGGCGAAACCACAGGCCCACGAGTGCCAGCAGCGCCAACGGCACCAGCACCAAGGCCAGCAACGGCCAGGAAATCAGCGGCTCGAAGGAGATCGACCAATTCATGGGTTACTGCCCCAGCCGTTCGAGCAGTATCGGCACGTGCACCTGGTCGGATTTGTAGTTGCCGGTCAGCATGTACATCATGATGTTGACGCCGGCGCGCAGCGCGTAAATGCGCTGCATCGGGTCCGCCGGCACGGTCGGCAGCAACGGATCGCCATTCTCGTCGACCGCCCAGGCGCCGGCGAAATCATTGGCGGTGATCATGATCGGCGAAACGCCGTCGCCGGTGCGCACCGGCCGGTTCTCGGCGTTGCTGGCGTCGAGCGACGCCTCGACCCAAAGTGGGCTGCCGCTGAAGCGGCCGGGAAATTCGGGCAGGATGAAGAAGGATTTGGTCAGCACGTGATCGGCCGGCACCGGCTCCAGCGGCGGCACGTTGAGGTTGCCGAGGATGTCGCGCAGCCGCTCTGTCGCCGGGCTGGTCGAATCGGCGCCGATGCCGTTGGCGAACTGGTCGCGGGTGTCGAACAGCACCGTGCCGCCCTGCTGCATATAGGCGTCGATCCGGGCGATCGCGGCCTGGCTCGGCATCGGCGCGGCCGGATCGATCGGCCAGTAGATCAAGGGATAGAAAGACAGCTCGTCCTTCGTGATGTCGACGCCGGCCGGCGCGGCCGGTTCAAGTGCCGTCTTCTCGACCAGGAAGCGGGTCAGGCCTTCGAGCCCGGCGCGGCTGATCGAATCATCCCCAGGCACCCCGGTCAGCACATAGGCGATGCGGGTCTTCGAAATCGCCTCTATTGCCGCCTCGTCGCCTGGCTTGGCATCGTCGGCGCGGGCAAGATCGGCATGGCCAAACAAGGCACCGAGCGCAATCAGGATCGCGGCGGTGGTTGCCACGGCACCGGCCCGGCGCGGCCGGCGCGTAAACAGGCCGTCGATCCAGAACACCGCCAGCGTGTCGAGCAGCATCAGGATCAGAGCAGCCGCGACCAGCGCGCCCTTCAGGTTGCGCGATTCATCAAAGGCATACTGGATCGATGTGACGGGAATAGTGATTTGCGGGCGCGTCAGCGGCGCCAGCGTGCTTGCGGCATCGAGCAAATTGTGGGCGAAGACGCCAGTCTCGGAGCCGTAGAGGCCGGGTGGGTTCTCGAAGGTCACCGGCAGCGCGCCGGGACCAGGCACCAACGGCCGTGCGTCCGGCGTCGGCGGCACCAGCGAGCCGTCGGCCGATATCATGCGGTAGGGCGCCAGCGAGGTGGCGGCGGCTTCGGCGTTGGCGATCGCCGCGCCCTGGTTGCGCGACAGCTGCACGATGCGGCGCAGCATCTCGACGAAGCTGCCCGAGATCGGCAGGTTCGACCAGGTTGCTTCGGGCGTGACGTGGAACAGCACCAGCGTGCCCTTGCCTTTCTTCAGTCCGGTGACCAGCGGCGTGCCATCGGCGAGTGCGGCCCAGGTGCGCTCGACGATGTCGGGCGTCGGTTCGGCCAAGACCTGCCTGGTGACGGTGACCTCGGCCGGCGGCGCAAGATCGGCGAACGGGCCGGCCTTGGGGAATTCAGTGACCGGCTGCGGCGACGTCCACGACAGCGCGCCGCCGAGCGAACGTTCGCCGGTGCGCAGGCGGACCGGCAGCAAATCGTCGTCATTGCCGGCGGCGGCCAGCCGCGAGCCGGCGAAACGCACCAGCGTGCCGCCATTGTCGACCCAGTCGACCAGCCTTTGCCGGACCTGTGCGGGGATGGTGCCGATGTCGGCCATGATGATCATTGCCGGCTTCTGGTCGAGGATTTGCGGGATGGCGTCGGCGAGATCGGCGCTGGAGGGTTCGACAAGATCGGCGAAGGGCTGCAGCGCGCGCCTGATGTAATAGAGCGGCGACAAAAGCGGCTGCGCCTGGTCGGCCTCGGCCTGCGACAACAGCCCGACGCGGCGGCGCTTGGAGCTTTCGTCGAGGACGCGCACGGCGCCGGCCTGGCGTTCGCCGTCGAGCGCGATCGAGGCGAAGTCGTTGCGCAACTCGAACGGCACCGCCATGGTGCCGGTGGCAGTGGCTTCGCCCGGTGCAAAGGTCAGCGTCGCATCGGCGATGCGGCGCCCCTTGTCGTCGAAGGCGCCGGCGGTGACCTGCGCCGGGGCCGGGTCGCCCGGCGCGCGGATGGCGGTCAGCGCAAAGCCATCGACCTGGTTGTCGGCGGCGGTCAGGCCGGTCAGCGATATCAGGTCGGAACTGGCCCAGACGACGCGGGCGGCATTTTTCGACAACAGCGTGTTGAACGCAGCCTCGTCGCCTTTCGCCGCCAGGCCGTCGGCGAGCACGGCGACGCTGGCGCCGGGCAAGGTGTCCAGCACGCCGGCAACGCGGGCATAGACGGCGGGCCGGTCGGTCGGGATCGGTCGAGGCTTGGCGGCGCGCAGCCGGTCGAGTGCGGCGGCGGCATCGAAGGGGCCGATCTCCGAATTGGGCTTTTCGGCGGTAAAGGCGATGACGACAGGCACGCCGTTGGAGCCGGCATCGTTGATCAGCCGCTCGGCGGTGGCGACGCGCTTGTTCCAGTCGGCGGCACTTGCCCAGTTGTTGTCGATGACCAGCGCCAGGGCCGCGCCCTCGGCAGGCAGTTTCTCGCGCGGGTTGAACACCGGCTCGGCAAGTGCCGCGACGATGAGGGCGGCCATCAGCAGCCTGAGCAGCGTCAGCCACCATGGGCTCTGCTGCGGCGTCTCCTCGCGCTTCAGCACGCGCGCCAGTATCCTCAGCGGCGGGAAGATCTCCATCTGCGGCTTGGGCGGGGTCAGCCGCAACAGCCACCAGATCACCGGCAGCGCCAGCAGGCCCCACAGCACCATGGGGGCGCCAAAGGAGAGCGGCAGCCAGCTCATGCGACGGCCTTTCCAGGCTGACCGCCAGAGGCGGTCATGCCGGCACGACCGGCGCTCGGCCCGGCATGACCAGTGGTCAGCCCGGCATGAGCGCTACCAGCGCTCAGCCCGGCATAACCGCCATCGGCGGTCATTGCCATGTGCAGGCGCACCAGCGCGTCGGAAGCGAGCCGGTCGGTGTGGTTGACGGTAAAGCTCCAGCCGAGCCGCTTGCACCAGGCCGCCAGTTCGTGGCGGCGGGCGGCGTAGAGCAGGCGGTATTCATCGCCCAGCATTTCGGCGCGGCCGGCGGTCAGCTTGTCGCCGGTCTCGGGATCGGTGAATTCGGTGCGGCCGGCATAGGGGAAGGTTTCTTCGGCCGGGTCGGCGACCTCGATCAGATGCCCGCGCACGCCGTGGCGGGCCAGCACGTCGAGCCAGGCCATCGTTTCTTCGACCGGGTCGAGGAAGTCGCTGGCGATGACGATGTCGCAGAAGCGGCGTATGTCGGACAGGTCGGGTTTTGCCGGCAACTCGCCGGCATGCATGAGCTGGGCGGCGATGCGCTCGGCGCCGTTGCGGGCGGTGAACGGATCGGTGAGGCCGGGCCAGGCGATGCGCTCGCCGCTGCGCGACAACAGCTCGGCCATCGCCATCGCCAGCACCAGCGCGCGCGATTGCTTGGAAACGCTTGCGCCGGTCGACTTGTAGAGCATCGAGGGCGATGGGTCGGCCCACAGCCACACCGTATGGGCGGCTTCCCACTCGCGGTCGCGCACATAGGTGTGGTCGTCACGCGCCGAGCGGCGCCAGTCGATGCGCGAGGAATCGCCTTCGACATAGGGCCGGAACTGCCAGAAATTCTCGCCGATGCCGCGCTTGCGGCGGCCATGCCAGCCAGCGATCACGGTGTTGACGATGCGGCGCGCCTCGACCAGCAGGTCGGGCACCAGCGAGGCCCGCAACCGGCCACGGGCGAGCGCGTCGCGCGTCGCTGCCGGAGCCTGGACCTCGCCGATGCGCGCCATCAAATCCCTTTCACGAGCTTGCCAACCACGTCGCGCACGCCGGTGCCTTCGGCGCGGGCGGCGAAGGTCAGCGCCATGCGGTGCTGCAGCACCGGCTCGGCCAGCGCGCGGACATCGTCGATCGAGGGCGCCAGCCGGCCGTCATAGAGGGCGCGCGCCCTCGTGCACAGCATCAGCGCCTGGCTGGCGCGCGGGCCGGGGCCCCAGGCGACATGCTTGTCGGTCTCGGCATTGCCCTGGCCCGGACGCGCCGAGCGCACCAGCGTCAGAATTGCCTCGACGACGCTTTCCGGTACCGGCATGCGGCGAATCAGCGTCTGGATTTCCTTCAGCCGTACCGGCTGCAGCACATTCTGCGCCTTCGCATCCTCGATGCCGGTGGTTTCCAAAAGGATGCGGCGCTCGGCCTCGATGTCGGGATAGAGGATGTCGACCTGCATCAGGAAGCGGTCGAGCTGGGCCTCGGGCAAAGGATAGGTGCCTTCCTGCTCCAGCGGATTCTGGGTCGCCAGCACATGGAAGGGCGCCGGCAGGTCATGGCGGGCGCCGGCGATGGTGACGTGGTATTCCTGCATCGCCTGCAGCAGCGCCGACTGGGTGCGCGGCGAGGCGCGGTTGATCTCGTCGGCCATCAGAAGTTGGGCGAAGATCGGCCCGGCGATGAAACGGAAGGAACGCTTGCCGGTCTCGTCCTGCTCCATCACCTCGGAGCCAAGGATATCGGACGGCATCAGGTCGGGCGTGAACTGGATGCGGCGCGAATCGAGGCCGAGCACGATGCCCAGCGTCTCGACCAGCTTGGTCTTGGCGAGGCCCGGCACGCCGACCAGCAGCGCATGGCCGCCGGCCAGCAGCGCCACCAGCGTGCGCTCGACGACGCTTTCCTGGCCGAAGATGACCCGGCCGACCCCGTCGCGGATCCTGGAGATGTCGGCCAGCGCCTTCTCGGCCTCGGCGATCATGTCCGTTTCGCTGATCGGGTTTTCCTTGACCATCACGCTCATGCAGCATCGATCCTTGTGCTTGGAAATACCGGCCCGCACCATAGCATAGGTTGCCGCGATTCGGCCTCGCGTGGCGCCTATGTCGAAACTTAAATCACAGCCTTAGGCTGACAAGCGCAACAACAGTGACTATTTCGTGACCATGACGGAACACTCCGAACATCGCGAACAAAGCCTTACGACCGCCACCGAGGCGCGCGGTCTCGAGGCGCTGATCTCGCGCGCCGCCCGCGCCGGCAAGGGCGCGGCGCCGGTCGAGCGCTGGAATCCCGATTTCTGCGGCGATCTCGACATGGAGATCAAGGCCGACGGCACCTGGTTCTACCTGGGCACGCCGATCGGGCGCATGCCGCTGGTGCAGCTTTTCTCCTCGGTGCTGCGCAAGGACGCGGACGGCAGGACCTATCTGGTGACACCCGTGGAGCGGGTCGGCATCCGCGTCGCCGATGCGCCGTTCATCGCCGTCGAGATGGATGTTTCGGGCAGCGGCGAGGGGCAAATCATCACCTTTCGCACTAATGTCGGCGACGTGGTCGAGGCCGGGCCGGAGCGGCCGCTGCGCTTCGTCGACGAGAACGAGACCGGCGGCCTGAAACCCTATGTGCTGGTGCGCGGACGGCTGGAGGCGCTGGTGGCGCGGCCGGTGATGTACGAGCTGGTCGGGCATGGCGAAGAGATCGAGATCGGCGGCAAGACCATGTTCGCCGTGCGCTCGAAGGGTGCTGTGTTCGCGATCATGCCGGCGGACCGGTTGAAGCGGCTGAGCGCGTGATGGACCAGAGGACGCCGGCGCCATTTTCGTCAGCGGATTTTCGCGCGCGCTTTGCCGCGCAGCCGGATGCGCATGCCGGCGACGACTATGGCGATCATCGCTTCAATCCCGACCATCCGCGCCTCAACCAGGCGAAGGCGCTGCGCAATGCCGCGGTGCTGATCCCGGTTGTCGATCATGAGGGCGAAGCGACGGTTCTTTTGACCAAGCGGGCCGAAAAGCTGCGCAACCATTCGGGGCAGGTGGCCTTTCCCGGCGGCACCATCGATCCGACCGATGCCAGTCCGGAAGCGGCGGCGCTGCGCGAAACCTTCGAGGAAATCGGCCTTGGCGGGGATCGCATCGAGATCATCGGCCGCATGCCCGATTATGTCGCCGGCAGCGGATATCGCATCGCGCCGGTGCTGGGCATCGTGCGGCCAGGGTTTTCGCTGCGGCTCAATGCCGACGAGGTCGACGCCGCCTTCGAAGTGCCGCTGCGCTTCCTGATGGACCCGGCCAACCACAAGCGCGACAGCCGCATGTGGAACGATCTCGAATGGTTCTTCTACGACATGCCTTATGGCGACCGGCGCATCTGGGGCGTCACCGCCGGCATCATCCGTACGCTCTATGAAAGGCTTTATGCGTGAGTGTCTCGATCGCGGGCAGGGCCGACTGGCTCACCGACAAGCATCTGGGGCGCCTGCTTGCCGCACTGGCGCAAGGCGGCGAAGAAGCGCGTGTCGCCGGCGGCGCGGTGCGCAACACGCTGATGGGCCAGCCGGTCGCCGACATCGACATCGCCACTACGTGCCTGCCGCCGGAAACCATCCGCCGCGCCGAGGCGGAAGGTTTCAAGGCGGTGCCGACCGGCATCGAGCACGGCACGATCACGGTTATCGCCGGCGGCAAGCCCTATGAGGTCACCACCTTGCGCGCCGACATCGAGACCGACGGCCGCCGCGCCAAGGTGTCGTTCGGGCGCGACTGGAAGCTTGACGCCGAGCGGCGCGACTTCACCATCAACGCGCTCTATGCCGAGGCCGACGGCACTGTCATCGACCTGGTCGGCGGCATCGCCGACATCAAGGCGCGCCGGCTGCGTTTCATCGGTGATGCGGAAGCGCGCATCCGTGAGGATTATCTGCGTATCCTGCGCTTCTTCCGTTTCTTCGCCTGGTATGGCGACGGCCGGCCGGACGCCGAAGGGCTGAAGGCCTGCGCCTGGCTGAAGGAAGGGCTGGCCCAACTTTCGGCCGAGCGTATCTGGTCGGAACTGAAGAAGCTGTTGTCGGCGCCTGATGCCTCGCGGGCACTGCTCTGGATGCGGCAGGCCAGCGTCTTGACCGCCGCACTGCCGGAAAGCGAGAAATGGGGCATCGACGCGATCCACGGGCTGACCAAGGCCGAGAAGGATCTGGGCTGGGTACCCGACCCGCTGCTCAGGCTGGAAGCGATCGTGCCGCCGGATGCGGCGCGCATGAAGACGCTCGCCGAGCGGCTCAAATTTTCCACTGTTGAGGCGGACCGGTTGCGCCATTGGGCGCTTGCCGCCGCCGTCGAGCCGAAGACCACCGAGGGCGAACTGGCAAAGCGGCTCTATCGCGGCGACCGGCAAGGGTTTGTCGACCGTCTGCGGCTGTCGCTTGCAAGAGCGCGGGTGCGCGCTGTCGAGGACAATGAGGCACTGCTCGAAGCCGGCGGCTTTTCGCGCCTGCTTGCCTTCGCCATCAAATGGGAAAAGCCGTTGTTTCCGCTAAAAGGCGCCGATCTGACGGCGCTTGGCGCGACTCCAGGGCCGAAGCTTGGCGAAATCCTCAAGAACCTAGAGGCGGAGTGGGTGGAAGCCAGCTTTGCTCCCGATCGCGGCGCGCTGCTTGAACGCGCCGCGGAAGCCTTGAAAGCCCGGTAGAATACTTGTTCACGCAATTCCGGACGGAAAACCGTTTCACACTTTTCCTGGAATTGCTCCGATCAGGCCGCGTCGCGGGTCTTCCCGATGCGCGAGCGGATCGCCTCGATCATCGTCTCGCGGATGACCGCCTCGCCATGCGTCTCGCGCATGTGCTCGACGGCGCGGCGCATCACCTCGGCCTCCTCATCGGCACGCGTATGCCAGTCACAGCCGGGAACGAGCGACCCGCAGTGAAATTCCTTCATGGGATTCTCCTTTTCCTCCATGGAGCCTGAGGCTCCGATACTTCTTGGCTCACGGTCCAATGTCCTGGGTTGAATCTTCGGACCGAGAGCAGGGTAAAAACCATAACACAGATGGGGTGCACTTGGTTGCATCAAAGCCCGTGCGCGGTCGGCTCACCATCTTGTTACGGCCAGCGGACCTCGGGCGGCAGGCTGGACAGGATCGCCGCGACATTGCCGCCGGTCTTCAGTCCGAAGATGGTGCCGCGATCGTGAAGCAGGTTGAATTCGACGTAACGGCCACGGCGGATGAGCTGTTCGTCACGGTCGCCATCGGTCCAGTTCTCGTTGAAGTTGGCACGCACGAGGTGACCGTAAACGACCAGGAAAGAGCGGCCGACATCCTGGACGAAGTTGAAATCGGCATTCCAGCCGCCTCTGTCCTCGCCCGAATGCAGCCAGTCGAAGAAGATGCCGCCGGTGCCGCGCGGCTCGTTGCGGTGCGACAGATGGAAGTACTCGTCGCACCAGGCCTTGAATTTCGGATAATCGGCGACCGCGACGTTCTTCTCGCAAGCGAACTGCATGGCGCGGTGGAAGGCGACGGTATCGGGATCGTCCTGGGTGCGGCGACGGTCGAGCACCGGCGTCAGGTCGGCGCCACCGCCGAACCATTGGCGCGAGGTGACGACCATGCGCGTGTTCATATGCACGGCCGGAACGTTGGGGTTCCACGGGTGCGCGATCAGCGAAATGCCGGATGCCCAGAAGCGCGGGTCTTCCTCGGCGCCGGGCATCTGCTTCCTGAATTCGGGTGAGAACTCGCCATACACCGTCGAGGTGTGGACGCCGACCTTTTCAAAGACGCGGCCATGCATCATCGACATGGTGCCGCCGCCGCCGCGACCCTCGTCGCGTTCCCATGGCGTCTTTTCGAAACGGCCGGGCGACCACGAGGCCAGCGGACCGCCAAGATCCTGCTCGATCTGTTCGAAGGCGCCGCAGATGCGTTCGCGCAGCGCCTCGAACCACAGGCGCGCCTTCATCTTCTTCTGTTCGATGTCGGCGGGCAGGCCTGCCGGTATTTCAGGTCGTTCCAAGTGCCGTCTCCGGTTGCGGGGTGGCTGATCCTACAAATGACTCGTCTTTTGCCGGCGCGATCCCTAATCTCTTAAGGGCAAGGGTCAAGTCACTTTGGTTTTGCGCATGATCCTTTCCGAAACTCGATTCCGATTTCGGGGTCATGCGCACGGTGCAAGGAGTTGTTTCGTGCGCACCCCGGCAAGACCACCGCTGGATGGCCTGAAGAAAAGGCTCGACCAAAGCCGGGCCGAACATGCGCGCATGCCGCGCGACGGTTTTCTGCGCGAGACCTTCGTCCTGCCGCGCTCGGATGCGCGCCTCAAGGCCAAGGAATGGTTCGAACGCTTTCCCAAGCAGGCCTACTGGACCGAGATCGAAAGCTGGTTCGAGCGGCCGGGCGACCTGATCGAATTCACCATCAGACGGCTGCCGGCGGCGGATTAGGATTTCCTCGCCCCGTTTACGGGGAGAGGATGCCGGCAGGCAGGTGAGGAGTGGCGCAAACATTTGAAGGCTGACGCTGCCCTTCATCCGCCTTCACTGCGTTCAGGCACCTTCTCCCCGCGCACGATGAGAAGGAAGAGCAACCAGCCTTCTCGCCCCCGTGCCTTCCCTTGCCAGCCGGTCGCCCTTGTTGCGCAGCGGGCATTTGTCGATCGACATGCAGCCGCAGCCGATGCAGTCGGTCAGCCCGTCGCGCAGTTTCTTCAACTGGGCGATCTTGTGGTCGAGCCCGTCGCGCCAGGCGGTGGACAGCAGGTTCCAGTCGTCGCGCGTCGGCGTGCGGCCCTCGGGCAGGGATGCCAGTGCCGCGCCGATCTCGGCCAGCGAGATGCCGACCTCCTGCGCCACCTTGATGATCGCCACGCGCCGCAGCACGTCGCGGCCGTAGCGGCGCTGGTTGCCCGACGTGCGGTGGCTGCGGATCAGGCCGCGGACCTCATAGAAATGCAGCGCCGAGACAGCCACACCGCTGCGCGCGGCCACCTGGCCGACCGTCAATTCCGTTACCGGAGCCATTTCTCACTTTCCGCTTGACCTCAAGTTAAGTTGAGCTTGTAGCGAAGAAAGCCTGGATGTGCAAACGAAGGAGAAGGTGATGTGCGCCTGGGTCAAGATGACGGGAGACGGCGAGCCGCTAGGGCGGTTCATCGTTTCAAAGAAACGCAGAACCGCCCTATCTGTTTTTTCTGAAGCAATTCCGGACGGAAAACCGCTTCACACTTTTCCTGGAATTGCTTTAGCCAAGTTGCCGGATGGCTTCGCCCGCCACCATGGCGACGGAAAGCGCGACATTGATGCTGCGCGCCGGACCCTGCATGGGGATGGTCAGCCGCGCATCCGCCGCCTGATGGACAAGATCCGGCACGCCTGCGGATTCGCGACCGAACAGGAGTATATCGCCACGGGCGAAGGTGAAGCCCGTATAGACGTTCGTGGCTTTGGTCGACAACAGCACCAGTCTACGCGCGCCAACCTTGCGCCAATTATCGAAGGCGTGCCAGTCGACATGCCGGGTCAGATCGGCCATTTCGAGGTAGTCCATGCCGGCTCGCTTGAGCGCCTTGTCGGAGAGCGGAAAGCCGGCCGGTTCGATGATGTCGACGCCAAGTCCAAGGCAAGCAGCGAAGCGCAGGATTGTGCCGGTGTTGCCGGCGATATCAGGTTGGTAGAGCGCGATGCGGAGACGGTCGTTCATTTCCACATCCTTCTAATAAGTGGCAGATCGGCCACAGCGGGCTCGCGGTTTTGGAAATTGCTGGACCTGCGGGTGGCCATTTTCTGCGAAGTCTTGTATGTCAAATCCATTGTCAACCCGAACCGATGGAGGGGTAATTCATGATGACCATGCACATCCAGCGCCCCTCGTGGGCCCTTGTACGCCCCACGGCGGTTTCGGTACGACGATTCTCCTGACTTTCTAAGACTTGATCGCACCGATTCCCGCCGAAACGCTTTTTCGGCTTTCGAAGGAATCCTGCGATGTTTTTCAAACTGTCAAAGGGGCTGAACGCCCCACCTGAACGTGTCCAGGCCGACGCGTACCGTCGTGTCCGGACCGATGCTCGCCGTCATGTCCGGACTGACGCTCGTCGTCATGTCCAGACCGACGCAATCGGTGCCTCCGGCCGAATGCCGGCGGACGACATGGATTCGCCTTTTTATCTCTATTTTCACACGGAGGATGGACCGATGTTCGATCCCTACAGAATACCTGGCTCGAGGAACCTGCACGAGCAGAAGATGGCGACCTGGGCGCTGCTGATCGGCGAAACCTATTCGTCGGCGGTTCATGCCGAGACACGCCGCCGCCCGCATCGCGGCATGCTGCCAGATGTCGATTTTTCGCGCGCGGTTCCCGACCACAGCCGGCCATCGCTGGTGCGCCGGATCATCCGGTTGATCCGGCCGGGACCGAAAATCCGACTTGTCGACACCGCGCCGTCAGGATCGTCGAACGTGCCTGTCGGCGAAAAGCCCGCGACCCCCTATACTGCGCGAAGCAGGGCCGACGGTCCGGATGATTCCGGGCCGTCGGCCCTCGGCGCCATGCGCTCCGGAGACTTCGTACGTTCGCGTGCCGCGTAAGCGGAAAACAGATTTGTGAGCATGACCTATGTTGTTTGGCTGGTTTGAAAAAAGGCTCGACCCGTTCCCCGCAGCGGAACCGGTCGAGCCGCCCAAGACGCTGGTTGCTTTCTGCGTGCATTATACACGCGGCGCCTGGCCCTATATCCTTTTCGACGCGGTGCTGGTGACGGCGATCGCGATTGCCGAAGTGTGGATGTTCGGCTTCCTCGGCCGCATCGTCGACTGGCTGTCGGGGCAGAATCGGGAGACCTTCCTGCAGACGGAAGCCTGGAAACTCGCCGGCATGGCCTTCATCGTGCTGTTCGCGCTGCCGGGTACGGTATGGCTCCATTCGCTGCTCAACCAGCAGACGCTGATGGGCAACTACCCCATGCGTATCCGCTGGCAGGTACACCGCTACCTGCTCAAGCAGTCGATGAGCTTCTACCAGGACGAGTTTGCCGGCCGCATCGCCACCAAGCTGATGCAGACGGCGCTCGCCGTGCGCGAATGCGTCATCAAGCTGATCGATGTGCTGAACTACGTCATCGTCTATTTTCTCGGCATGTTGTTCATCGTCGGCTCGGCCGACTGGCGGCTGGCAATGCCGCTTGCTGTCTGGCTGGTCGGCTACGTCCTGCTGCTGCGCTATTTCATCCCCCGGCTGGGCAAGGTCGGGGAGGAACAGGCCAATGCGCGCTCGACCATGACCGGCCGCGTCGTCGACAGCTACAGCAACATCCAGACGGTCAAGCTGTTCAGCCATGCGCGCCGCGAAGCATCCTTCGCCAAGGAGGGAATGGCCGGTTTCCTCGACACGGTCTACCGGTCGATGCGGCTGGTGACGGTGCTGTATGGCGTCCTCTACATCCTGAACGCGCTGCTGCTGTTTTCGGTCACCGCGATGTCGCTGTGGCTGTGGCTGGGGCAGGCGGTGACGATCGGCGCGGTCGCCGTGGTCATCGGGCTCGTGCTCAGGCTGTGGGGCATGTCGCAGTGGATCATGTGGGAAATGTCGGGCCTGTTCGAGAATATCGGCACGGTGCAGGACGGCATCGCCTCGATCTCGCTGCCTCGCCTGGTCGAGGACCGGCCGGGGGCGAAGGATATTGCCGTTTCCAGGGGCGAGATCCGCTTCGAGGACATCCGTTTCCACTACGGCAAGCAGAAGGGTGTCATCGAGAGCCTGTCGCTGGCTGTGAAGCCGGGCGAGAAGGTCGGCATTGTCGGCCGTTCCGGCGCCGGCAAGTCGACGCTGGTCAACCTCCTGCTGCGCTTCTACGACCTGGAGAGTGGCAAGATCCTGATCGACGGCCAGGAGATCGCAGCGGTGACGCAGGATTCGCTGCGCGCCCAGATTGGCATGGTCACGCAGGACACCTCGCTGCTGCATCGTTCGGTGCGCGAGAACATCCTCTATGGCCGGCCTGATGCCAGCGACGAGTTGCTTGTCGAGGCGGCGCGGCGCGCCGAGGCGCTGGACTTCATCGCCGGGCTTTCGGATGCCAATGACCGCAAGGGATTCGATGCCCATGTCGGCGACCGCGGCGTCAAATTGTCCGGCGGCCAGCGGCAACGCATCGCCATTGCTCGCGTTATGTTGAAGGACGCGCCGATACTTATCCTTGACGAGGCGACATCCGCGCTCGATTCCGAGGCTGAGGCAGCCATCCAGGAGAATCTCTACAAGCTCATGCAAGGCAAGACCGTCATCGCCATCGCGCACCGGCTGTCGACCATCGCGGCGATGGACAGGCTGGTGGTGATGGATAAGGGCCGCGTCATAGAGGAGGGTTCGCACGAGGAACTCGTCGCCCGGGGCGGGCTCTACGCGCAGCTCTGGCAGCGTCAGTCGGGCGGATTCCTCCTCGAGGACGGCCCGGCCGACGCCGCAAATGACGCACTTGCAAAGGGCCAAGCTGCCGAATGATGACTGCAGTCTATCGCTGGTTCGAGAACTGGGTCTATCCGTTCAGGGAGCCGGCGAATCTTCGGCCACCGACGAGCGTCGGAGGCTTTCTCTGGCACTATGTCGGCCAGGCGAAGTTCGCCTTCTTCGCCATGCTGGTCATCGGCGGCATCGCCCCGCTGGTCGAGGCAGGCCTGTTCTACTTCGTCGGGCGGCTGGTCGACATTCTCGACCAGCTTCCCGGCGAGCGCAACTGGCATGCGCTGTGGAATGCCGCCGGCTCCGAACTGGTGTTCATGATCGCGGTGGTGCTGGTCCTCCGCACCATCGTCGTCGGGCTGTCGGCGCTGGTCGATGAACAGACGATCACGCCCGGCTTCTACAATCTGGTCCGCTGGCAGGCGCATCGGCACGTCTCGCGCCAGTCCTACGCCTTCTTCCAGAACGATTTCGCCGGCCGCATCGCCACCAAGGTCTGGCAGGCCGGGCAAGCCACCGGCGACCTGATGGAAAGCTTCATCGAGGTCGTCTGGTTCATGGTCGTCTATACGGTGACGACGCTGGCGCTGGTGGCCGGGCTGGATCTCAGGCTGGCGGTGCTGGTGGTGATCTGGATCACCGCCTTCGGCTGGCTGGCCAAGCTCTATCTGCCGGCAATCCGCAAGCATGCCGAGGAAACCGCCGAGGCCGGCTCGATGATCACCGGCCGCATCGTCGATTCCTATTCCAACGTGCAGACGCTGAAGCTGTTCTCGGCCGACGGCGACGACCGCTACATCAAAAACGGCTTCGACATCTATCTCGACGCGCTGCGCCCCTTCACCCGCCGGCTGACCGGCGTGCGCATGGCGCTGACGACGCTGTCGGGCATCATGATCACGGCGATCGGCTGTTTTGCCGTCTATCTCTGGGTCGAGGGCTCGATCACGGTCGGCGCGGTCGCCTTCACGCTGTCGCTGGTGCTGCGGCTCAACATGCTGCTTGGCCGGCTGATGATGCAGCTCAACGGCATATTGCGAAACCTCGGCGTGCTGGAAAATTCCAAGGCGCTGATCTCGCAGCCGCTCGGCCTCATCGATGCACCCGACGCGAAGGAACTCGTGGTGGCCGGCGGGCGCATCGAGGTGAAGAATGTCGAGTTCCATTACGGCAAGGGGTTCGGCGTGCTCAACGGCATCGACCTCGTCGTGCGGCCGGGCGAGAAGGTCGGGCTGGTCGGGCCGTCCGGGGCCGGCAAGACCACACTCGCTAATTTGATCCTGCGACTCTACGATTTGGAGGGTGGGTCCATCACCATCGATGGTCAGGACGTCTCCGATGTGACGCAGAATTCGCTGCGCGCCAATATCGGTGTCGTCAGCCAGGACACCGCGCTGTTCCACCGTTCGCTGCGTGACAACATCAAGCTCGGCATGCCGGATGCCACCGACGCCGAAGTGATCGCGGCGGCCAGGAAGGCTGAGGCGCACGAGTTCATCCTTGGTCTGCGCGACAACAGGGACCGTGCCGGCTACGAGGCCTTTGTCGGCGAGCGCGGCGTGAAACTGTCGGGCGGCCAGCGCCAGCGCGTGGCGATCGCCCGCGTCTTCCTCAAGGACGCACCGATCCTGATCCTCGACGAAGCGACGTCTGCGCTGGACTCGGACATCGAGGCGGCGATCCAGGAGAATCTGACGCGGCTGATGGAAAACAAGACGGTCATCGCCATCGCCCACCGGCTGTCGACGATTGCCGCGCTCGACCGCCTCGTGGTGCTCGACGGCGGCCGCATCGTGGAACAGGGCACGCATGACCAACTGGTGGCGCTCGACGGGCTCTATGCGCGGCTGTGGAAGCGGCAGTCCGGCGGCTTCCTCTATCACGAGGACAGCGTGCTCGAAGAGACTCGGCCGGCGGAGTGAGGGCATGGGCGGATCAGCAGGGGTCGGCTATGTGCTCGAGCGGCTCCGGCCGACAACGCCGGCCTTTGACGCGCTGAAGGACGAGAGCCGGCTGGAAGGCTACTGGATGCTGGTGCGCCTGGCGGATGGCTGGGCAAGCGACCATAACAAGTTCCTGAAGCGGGGCGAGGCGCTGTACGGGACATGGCATGGCCGGGAACTCGCCGGCGTGTGCGGGCTGAACATCGATCCTTATTTCGAGAGCAGGGACCATGGCCGGGTCCGGCACCTGTTCGTGAGTGCGCGTCACCGCCGCACCGGCCTTGGCCGCATGCTGGTCGAGACCGTCATCGACAGGGCACGTCACCATTTTGCCGTGCTGAACACCCGCGCGCCGCAAGAAGCCTTCGCTTTCTATGAGCGGCTTGGCTTCCAGCCGGTGGTGGGCGAAGAATTCGTCACACACCGCATGATTTTTGGGAAAGGGGGCTGAAATGTCGCTGCGTCCGCCATCCGCCGGCGCTTCGGCCGCCGAAGCCGCCTTCGACGCGCTCGGCCATGAAATCCTCGCCGAAAAGGCGGCCGCACTCGGCCGTGCCGGCCAGCGGGTCGAGGAAACGCTGGCCAGGCTGCGCGACAATGGGGATGAGCAACTGCGCCCCCGGCTCCTCAAGGAGGCAGCCGAAGCGGTGCACGGTTATTTCATCCAGCGCGAACTGTGCGGCTTGCGAAAGCACGACGCCGTCATCCGCGAATACAACATCCCAAAGGCGGTGCTGGTCAGGCTTGGCGCGAAATAGCGCTTTTGACCGTTGATCTTTTCCGAAAGCTGGTTGCCACCTTCGGGATCATGGTCACTCCAGCCATTCGGTGATGAAACTGCCGTTCTCGTGGATGTCTGTCGTTTCCAGCGGGCCGGGGCCGAGATTGGTGAATTTGTGCGGCGTGTTGGGCGGAACGATCAGGATCTGGCCGGCCGATGCCTCGACCTCCTGGTCGCCGACCATGAACAGGCCGGTGCCCTGGCGAATGATGAAGATCTCTGCGTAGGGATGCCTGTGCAGGCGCGGCCCGCCGCCGACGTCAGGCAGATAGTTGAAGATCAGGCAGGAGTTGGAACCGTAGGCGCCGCATTGCAGTTCGCCCTTCCAGTGGTCGGAGCGAACAGCCCATGCGTCGCGGTCTATTACGTGTGCCATGGCCATCTAACTCGTCGCCGAAATCCAGGGATTGAACAGTTTCACGCCGGTGCCTTCGAAATCCTTCGTATTGCGGGTCACAACCGTCAAGTTGTTGACGAGCGCGGTGGCGGCGATGAGAGCATCGCGTTCCGGCCTGGGGTCGGGAACGTGGAGGTTCGCGCAACGCACGACGATGGCTGTGTCCACACTCAGAATCCGTTCGTCGAATTCCGGAATGAGTATCCGGTCCAGCCACTCGCGGTAGACGGCGGCTTGCCTGGTGTCCTTCCTTGCCAAAAGCAACGTCCCGATTTCGAGCTCCAGGATCGAAATCACCGACATGAAAAAACTGGCGATGTCGTGATTCTCTGCCCAGGCCAACACGTTGGGGTCGGCCTTGTCCCGGCGGCGCAGATTCGAAACGACATTGGTGTCGAGAATGAACATCAGTCGAGTTCGGGTACCCTAAAAAACGGTCCTTCCAGACGTGGTGGTTCCCAGTCGAAATCCGCTTCAGGGCGATCGTCGGCAAGCGCATCGGCAAGGCTTCTCGGCTTCTTCTGAAGCCGCTGATATTCCTCCATCGACATCAGCACATGGGAAGGCTTGCCGCGGTCGGTGATAATGACCGGCCCGTTCCTGGCTGCCCGTTTGGCGAGCGCCGTGTCCTGGTTGAATTCACGGCTCGACATGATGGTGATTGTCTTCGTCGAGATGTTCATTTCAGCACCTCCGTGCAGAAGATGTAGACATATTGCTACATTTGGCCAAACCGGTCAAATTTATCTCTGTGCGGAACGCCCGCGACAATCTGCCCTTGTGCCTTCACCCGTCTGGACAAAAACGGGCTTCACGCATAAACCGAAGTCCAAATGCCGGAGGAATTCGCAAGCCTGTTCGCCATGCGCTGTCGGGTTGGCGTAATTGAGCGGGGAACAAGGCTCAGCCACCGGCGCGGAAGAGGCGAAAGGATCAGGCACCCGTGAGCGCAACCGACATCCAGGATCCCAATCGTCGTGATTTTCTCTACGTCGCTACCGGCATGGCCGCAGTGGTCGGCGCGGGTGCCTTCGCATGGCCGTTCATCGACCAGATGCGCCCCGATGCCTCGACGCTGGCGCTTGCCTCGGTCGAGGTCGACGTCGCTTCGTTGACGCCGGGCATGTCGCTAATCGTCAAATGGCGCGGCAAGCCTGTCGTGGTGCGCAACCGCACCGAGCAGGAGATGAAGGACGGCGAGGCGGTCAAGCTCACCGATCTCAAGGATCCGATCGCGCGCAACGCCAATTTGCCGGCCGACGCGCCGGCGACAGACGCCAACCGCACCACGCCCGGCAAGGAAGCCTGGATGGTGATGGTTCAGGTCTGCACCCATCTGGGCTGCATTCCGCTCGGCCAGGAAGGCGATTTCGGCGGCTGGTTCTGCCCATGCCACGGTTCGCAGTACGACACCGCCGGCCGCATCCGCAAAGGCCCGGCGCCCGAGAACATGGCAGTGCCGGTATTCAAGTTCATTTCCGATACCAAGATCCTTATCGGTTGAGGCAGGGGATATTTCGATGAGCGAGGGACACTCGACCTATACGCCCAAGACCGGTATCGAACGCTGGTTCGACGCCCGCATGCCGCTGCCGCGGCTGATCTATGACAGCTTTGTCGCCTATCCAGTGCCGCGCAACCTCAACTATGCGTGGACCTTCGGCGGCATCCTGTCGATCATGCTGGTGGCGCAGATCCTGACCGGCATTGTGCTGGCCATGCACTACACGGCCGACACCAATCTCGCCTTCGGCTCGGTCGAAAAGATCATGCGCGATGTGAATTCGGGCTGGCTGCTGCGCTACATGCATTCGAACGGCGCCTCGTTCTTCTTCGTCGCCGTCTACATCCACATCTTCCGCGGCCTCTATTACGGCTCCTACAAGGCGCCGCGCGAGTTGCTCTGGATCCTCGGCTGCATCATCTACCTGCTGATGATGGCGACCGGCTTCATGGGCTATGTGCTGCCATGGGGACAGATGTCGTTCTGGGGTGCCACCGTCATCACCGGCTTCTTCAGCGCCATCCCGCTGGTCGGCGACTGGATCCAGCAGCTGCTGCTCGGTGGCTTTGCCGTCGACAATCCGACGCTCAACCGCTTCTTCGCGCTGCATTACCTCTTGCCGTTCATGATCGCTGGCGTCGTCGTGCTGCACATCTGGGCGCTGCATGTCGTCGGCCAGTCGAACCCGACCGGCATCGAGATCAAGTCGAAGACCGACACCGTCGCCTTCACCCCTTACGCGACCATCAAGGACGCGTTCGGCATGATCGTGTTCCTGTTCTTCTTCGCCTATTTCGTCTTCTACCTGCCGAACTATCTCGGCCACCCGGACAACTACATCGTCGCCAACCCGCTGAAGACGCCGGCCCATATCGTGCCGGAATGGTACTTCCTGCCGTTCTACGCGATCCTGCGCGCCATCACCTTCAATGTCGGGCCGATCAACTCCAAGCTCGGCGGCGTGCTGTGCATGTTCGGCGCCATCGTCATGCTGTTCCTGGTGCCGTGGCTCGACACCTCCAAGGTGCGCTCGGCGGTCTACCGGCCCTGGTACAAGCTGTTCTTCTGGCTGTTCGTGGCCGATGCCATCCTGCTGGGATGGCTGGGCTCGCAGCCTGCCGAAGGCAGCTACGTGTTCATGGCGCAGATGGCGACGCTGTTTTACTTTGCCTTCTTCCTGGTCGCGCTGCCGGTGCTTGGCCTGATCGAGACGCCGCGAAGGCTGCCGAACTCGATCACCGAAGCGGTGCTCGAGAAGAACAAGGGCGGCAGCGGACATCCGGCGCGTGCCACGGCCGCACCAGAGACCAAGGGCTAGAGCATGATCCCGAAAAGTGGGGACCGGTTTTCTCGGACAAACGGAAAACCGTTTTGTCCAGAGATCATGCTCGAACAGGAAGACAGAGCGGTAGAGAATCTAAGGGGATTTGGCATGAAGAAGATTCTCACCTCGCTGGCGCTGATCGGCCTCGTGGCCGTCGGCACTGGGACCGCAGCCACTTGGGCGACCGCTGCCGAAGAGGCACACAACGCGGCCGCGCCGACGCATTTCCCGATCAATGAGCCGAAGGAAATGAGCTGGAGTTTTACCGGCCCGTTCGGCACTTATGACAAGGCGCAGCTGCAGCGCGGCCTGAAGGTCTACAAGGAAGTCTGCTCGGCCTGCCATTCGATGAACCTGGTGGCGTTCCGCACGCTGTCGGACCTCGGTTATTCCGACGCGCAGATCAAGACGCTGGCGGCCGGGTACACCATCCATGACGGCCCCAACGATGCCGGCGACATGTTCGACCGTCCCGGCAAGCCATCCGACCACTTCCCGCCGCCATTCGCCAACGAGGAAGCCGCGGCTGCCTCCAATGGCGGCGCCGCTCCGCCCGACATGTCGCTGCTGGCCAAGGCTCGCGGCGTCGAGCGCGGCTTTCCGCAATTCGTCTTCGACATCTTCACCCAGTATGACGCGGGCGGTCCCGACTATATCCACTCGCTGCTGACCGGCTACGACCAGACGCCGCCGGCCGGAATGGTGATCCCGGAAGGCACCCACTACAATCCCTACTTCATGTCGGGCGTGTCGCTGAAGATGCCCAAGCCGCTCTCCGACGGCCAGGTGACCTATGATGACGGCGCGCCGCAGACCATCGACCAGTATTCCCGCGACGTCTCCGCCTTCCTGACGTGGGCGGCCGAGCCGCACATGGAAGACCGCAAGAAGACCGGTTTTCGCGTGCTGGTGTTCCTGCTCTTGTTCGGCGCGCTGGTCTATCTCACCAAGCGCAAGGTGTGGGAAGGCGTGGCGCACTAAGGCCTGCTGATATTCAGGTGAGGCCGGTCTGCAAACAATGGCTTCCTGCGCTTCCGGTGCTCACGTATTTTAAGTACGCTCCGCTCCGGTTCTCGGAAACCACCGTTTTCGACTCGGCCTGACCTGAATCTCAAGAGGCCTTGACCTCGATCACTTAAGGGCGGCGCGAGGCGCCCTTTTGCATTTCCGGAGGCTGGTGATGTCACATGGCCGTCACTGCATCTGGCGATCCTGTGCCGCACTCATCAAAGGATCGCACCCATGAAAAGATATGCATCGCTCGTAGCAGGCCTGCTGCTGCTCATCGTCGGCTCGGCCGCGCAGGCGGAAGACGCCCAGCCCTTCGTCACCAACAAGGATGTCGACCTGACGATGATCCTTCCACCGCCGCCGGCGAACGATTCCGCGCAGACCAAGGCCGAACTCGGCGAGGTGCTGACGCTGCAGGTGACGCGCACGCCCGAGATGGTGGCCAGGGCTGTCGCCGACGCCGAGGAGAATGTCTGGCGCTTCGCCGATGTCATGGGACCGAAGTTCAACAAGGAAACGCTGCCGAAGTTCAGTGCCTTCTTCGACCGCGTGGTGGCCACCGAAGGCGCCGTCGTCGATCCGGCCAAGGATGTCTGGAAGCGTCCGCGTCCGCACCAGCTCAGCGACCTCGTCAAGCCCGCGGTCAAGCTGTCCAGCTCCGGTTCGTGGCCTTCCGGCCACGCACCGTCGGCACAATGATGGGCATCATCCTGTCCGACATGGTTCCGGAAAAGCGCGCCGAGATCATGACGCGCGCGGCCGAATACGCCCACAATCGCGAGGTCGGCGGCATCCACTACGCGTCCGACATCGAGATGGGCAAGATTTCCGGCAGCGTCATCGCCGCGGTGCTGCTCAACCGGGACGACTTCAAGGCCGAATATGACGTGGCCAAGGCCGAGCTTCGTTCCGATCTCGGCATGTAATCGTTAGTCGGCAGTCGATCTTCGACGGGAGGGGCGCTTCGGGCGCCCCTTTTCGTGCTTGGGGGGATGATCGAGGAGCAACTCGGTAATTTGGCCGTTGGCACGGAGACTTCAGATTGATAT
Source organism: Mesorhizobium sp. AR07 (assembly GCF_024746815.1). Taxonomy (GTDB): domain Bacteria; phylum Pseudomonadota; class Alphaproteobacteria; order Rhizobiales; family Rhizobiaceae; genus Mesorhizobium. Next base: position 2,706,343 of record NZ_CP080525.1, on the reverse strand, counting down.
TCGACGCATCAAGCGGCGGCGCGCGGCTTGCCCCGATATGACGTCTGGAAATCGATGATGCGGCTCGGCGACTGTCACAATTTTTCCGATTTCCGCCGCATGGCGCAACGGCGGCTGCCGGGGCCGATCTTCAACTACATCGACGGCGCGGCGGACGATGAGGTCACCTATCGCCGCAACACCGAAAGCTTCGAGACCTGCGACCTGGTTCCCAACGTCCTGCGCGGCGTCAGCGAGATCGACATGTCGGTGACGGTGATGGGCCAGAAGCTGGCGATGCCGGTCTATTGCTCGCCGACCGCCTTGCAGCGCCTGTTCCACCACCAGGGCGAGCGCGCGGTCGCCAAGGCCGCCGCCAAATACGGGACGATGTTCGGCGTCTCCTCGCTCGGCACCGTCAGCCTCGAGGAGACGCGCAGGATTAGCGGCAGCCCGCAGGTCTATCAGTTCTATTTCCACCGGGATCGCGGCCTCAACCGGGCGATGATGCAGCGAGCAAAGGAGGTTGGCGTCGAAGTGATGATGCTGACCGTCGACAGCATCACTGGGGGAAATCGCGAACGCGACAAACGCACTGGCTTTGCCATTCCCTTCAAGCTCAACCTGGCCGGGATGACACAGTTCGCGCTCAAGCCGGCCTGGGCGCTGAACTATTTCACCCATGAGGGGTTCAAGCTGCCGCAGCTGGACGAGCATGTCGACATGGGTGGCGGCACCATGTCGATCAGCCGCTACTTCACCGATATGCTCGACCCGTCGATGACATGGGACGACGTCGCCGAGATGGTCAGGCTGTGGTCGGGCCCGTTCTGCCTCAAGGGCATCATGTCGGTGGAGGATGCCAGGCGCGCCGTCGAGATCGGCTGCAGCGGCATCGTGCTGTCGAACCATGGCGGCCGGCAGCTGGATGGCTCGCGGGCGGCTTTCGACCAGCTTGCCGAGATCGTCGATGCGGTCGGCGATCGGATCGACGTCATCATGGATGGCGGCGTGCAGCGTGGCACGCATGTGCTGAAGGCGCTGTCGCTCGGCGCCAAGGCTGTCGGTGTCGGCCGCTACTATCTGTTTCCGCTGGCCGCGGCCGGCCAGCCGGGCGTCGAACGGGCGCTCGAACAGATGCGGGTCGAGATCGAACGCGGCATGAAGCTGATGGGCTGCAGTTCGATCGAACAATTGTCGCGCAAGAACCTCCGTTTCAGGTAATCTCGAATCATGAAATCTTCCCTCGAAGACACTCTGCTTGCCGCGATCCGCACCATTCCGGATTATCCCAAGCCCGGCATCCTGTTTCGCGACATCACCACGCTGCTCGGCAATGCACGCGCCTTCCGCCGCGCCATCGACGAGCTGGTGCATCCCTATGCCGGCCAGAAGATCGACAAGATCGCCGGCATCGAAGCGCGCGGCTTCATCCTTGGCGGCGCCGTTGCTCACCAGCTCTCGGCCGGCTTCGTGCCGATCCGCAAGAAGGGCAAGCTGCCTTTCGAGACCGTGCGCGTCGCCTACAGCCTGGAATACGGGCTGGACGAGATGGAGATGCACAAGGACGGCGTCTCGCCGGGCGAGAAGGTGATCCTGGTCGACGATCTGATCGCCACCGGCGGCACCGCGGAAGCGGCGGTCAAGCTCTTGCGCCAGATCGGCGCCGACATCCTTGCCGCCTGCTTCGTCATCGACCTGCCGAACCTCGGCGGCCGCAAGAAGCTTGAGGAACTTGGCGTGCCGGTGCGGACGCTGATTGGGTTCGAGGGGGGTTGAGACCGGTTTGCCGAAGGCAAATTGAAAGGTCCACTGGACCTTTCAAAGGTTTGGAACGCCCGGAGCGATAGCGAAGGGCCGGGTGGCAACGCGAACCACCAACGCTGGCGCCGCCCCTCATCCGCCCTTTGGGCACCTTCTCCCCGTAAACGGGGAGAAGGCAGAAATTACTCCACCTTGACCAGCACGGCGCTTTCGAATTCCAGCACCTTGTCGCCGGTCGAATCGAAGGCTTCGGAACGCAGCGCCAGCAGCCGCCAGCCGGGGCGCGACGCAATCGGGCGGTGGGATAGTGCTGTGCGCGTGAAGGTGACGGTCTCGCCGGCATAGACCGGCTTTGGCCATTTCAGGTTCTTGAAACCGGGCGAGGGGCCGAATTCGGGCAGCGGACCGGGACCGCTCCACGCAGCGACCTCGGCGTCCATCCGGCTTTCCAGATTGAGTTTCATCCAGGTGGCGGCGGTGTGCCAGCCGGACGCGCAGAGCCCGCCGAGTACGCTTTTTCTCGCCGCCTCCTCGTCAACATGGAAGACCTGCGGGTCGTATTTCCTGGCGAACGCCTTGATCGCCTCGGGCTCGAATGTGTGCGAGCCGAGCGTGACGGTGGTGCCGATGCGGAAGAATTCGTCCAATGTCATGCTGGGCTCCCGGCGGCGTCACGCGTGAGGAACATGACGGAGTTCTCAAGCTCGAAGACGCTTTCGCCGCGCTGGTTTAACAGCTCGCTGCGCATGGTCACGAAGCCGAGTTGCGGCTTCGATCTGGAAAGGCGTTTGGCAACAACGGCGACGCTGCCGGTAAGTGTGTCGCCGGCCAGAACCGGTTTCTTCCATTTGACCTGATCGACACCGGGCGCGCCCTGGCAGGTGGAGTCCAGCAGGAACGCATCGCACAGCATGCGCATGAACATGGCGCAGGTGTGCCAGCCCGATGCCGCCAGCCCCCCGAGGATACTGGCCCTACCGGCTTCCTCGTCGAGATGCATCGGCTGCGGGTCGAACTCCGTGGCGAATTCGATGATTTCGGCGGCACTCACCAGCTTGCTGCCGAGGTCGAGCGATGCGCCCTCTACAAAATCCTCATAGGCCCAGGTTTTTGTTTTTGCAGTCATGGTCTGAAATCCGGTTCGGAAAACCTGCGACCCTCTGGATCGGGGATTTCCGGATGCAGGCCGCAGCGCATTTGGTCAAGAGATTTCTATAGCACCAGACCGCCGCCACTTGGCCTCTGGCCCTGATGTCAGAGCCAGCCGCGGCGGCGGAAATACCAGAAGGGCAGGATCGCCGACAGGATCATCAAGCCGACGGCGAAGGGATAACCCCACTGCCATTTGAGCTCGGGGATGATGTCGAAATTCATGCCGTAGATCGAAGCGACCAATGTCGGTGGCAGGAAGATCACGGCGGCGACCGAGAAGATCTTGATGATGGCGTTCTGCTCGATCGAGATCATGCCGAGCGTGGCGTCGAGCAGGAAGCTGATCTTCTGCGACAGGAAGGTGGCGTGGTCGGCGAGTGACAGCACGTCGCGCGACAGCGTCTTGATGCGCGCCTTGGTGTCCTTGCTCATCTTGGTCCGGGTCGAGGCATGGGCGAAGAAACCGGCGAGGCGCTGCAGCGAGATCAGGCTGTCTCGGATCGAGGAGGCGATGTCCTCCTTGCGGCCGATGGCTTTCAGGAGCTCCTGGAAGTCGCGGTTGCGCTTGGAAACCTTGGTCGAGCGCGCCTGGAAGATATCGCGCGAGATTGCCTCGATGTCGCGGCCGGCGCGCTCCAGAATATCGGCGAGGCGGTCGACGATCGCCTCCAGCAGGCCGATCAGGATGGTGTCGCCGCTGGTGCAGCCGGTCGCCACCTTTTCGGCGCGCTGCGGAAAGGTCTTGAACGCCTTCGGTTCGTGGTAGCGCACGGTGATCAGCCTGGTGCCGGCCAGCACGAAGGTGACCGGCGACATCAGGGGATCGTCGACCTCGGTCTGGGCGGGCAGAGTGGCGGTCATGAAGTAGGCGCCGTCCTCGACATAGAGGCGGCTCGAAATCTCGATCTCCTCCATCTCCTCGCGCGTCGGAATGGCAACGCCGAGCCAGCTCTCGATGGTCGCTTCCTCGTCCTTTGTCGGGTTGAGCAGGTCGGCCCAGACGACATTGTCGCTGTTTGCCAGGAGATCGTCGACGGAGCGCAGGCGGTCATTGTCCACGACGAAGGCCTTGATCATCGCCGGGTCTCCCTTGGGGACGTTCGTGGTCGTTGCAGGTCGAGTGCGAACGCCCTTAGACTGGGCACCAGGGGCAGTCAAGCGGTCTGAGACGGCGGTCCAATGGGCACGAAGGCGATCGGTCGCTGCCATGGCCGCCGATCCTTGGCCGAGATCTGGTCGGGCATCGTCGCCTCGCCAAAGTTCGGTTCGATGTCACGGAGTTGGCGACCCGCGTATACGCCGCACGCCAGGCAGGTGGATGGAGCGCGGCAACGGCGATAGCCGACAGCGAAGGCAAAAGTGCGCAAGTCATTGCTTTTCAAGTGATTCCTAAAGTAATGCACAGCTTGCGTCTGCCGAATTTCCGTCAATTTTCCTCAAGTTGAAATAAAATTGCGCGACCGTCGGTAACAGAAAGATAGAAATAACAAATTTTAAAAACATTAGTGACACCGCATATATCAAAGAGTACACTGTGGCGCTTGTACGATATTTTGATCCTGTTTTTCCCATCGAAGATTGTCGTCTCGAAATAGAGCCGGCAAACCTGGAGGATTTGACCGATGGATGAAATCGTACCGGTAATTCTCGGAGCTGCATTGGGAGCGCTGGTCTGGTGCACCTCGGTTGGCCGGATACGCTCCGTGCTTGCCATTCTTGCAGTCTTGGCGGCAGGCGCTTTCGCCACCATATTGAGCGGCGAGATTCAGCTCAGCTGGATCTATTTCCTGATTGATTTCATTGAAGCGGGGCTTGGCCTCGTCATCGGCATTGTGCTTGTGCATTTGTTCCGGCGAAGCCGGGCAGTAAACGTTTCAGCACGAAACTAGTTTCCGGACTGCAAATTTAGGATCGTTTCATCGCGGACGTCTCGTCCGTTGGGAGGAGTGCGCCATGAGCACGGACGAACGACGCCCGGAGGAAGCCGGTTTCATATTCCGGGGCAAGGCAGTGCCGGACAAAGATCGTTCAATCCGTGAAGAAGGCGGTGCCGAACGCGGCTCCACGGCGGAAAACACAATCAGTATCCATATCGACGAGGTGATGCACAGCACCGCCGAGTTGCGCGGCCTGCGCGGCCGCGACGCTCTCGTCATCACCGAACACAGGGCGACTTTCGAAGGCGGCGAGGAATTCGTGTTCTTCACCGACGTGGTGTCGCTGGGGGATGATCTCATCGTTCGCGAACTTGGTCATCGCCGCGCCACATCGGAAGCGCGCGAGGAGATTGCCGAGACGCTGCGCGCCGCTGTCGAGCGGCCGCTGGCCGAGCGCGTGCGTCATGCCGAATTGATCGTGACCGGCGAGGTCACGGCTTCCAGGGTGCTGGAGCGTCCGTCTCCGCCACGCTCCGAGCACGATCCGGAATGGGGCATAGCGCGCGTCGCCGTGCGAACCGTTCTCAAAGGGAAGAAACCGAAGGGAGATGTCGAAGTCCTCTTTGCCAACAGCCATGACATCGCCTGGTACAAATCGCCGAAGCTGCATGAGGGCAAGCGTGGCATCTTCCTGCTCCACCTGGCTGGGCAAGAGGACGAGGACGACCATCCGCGCGACCTGCCCAGGCCCATCCACAAGGCGATCGATCCGCTGGATTTCCTGCCCGCGGACCGCGAGGCCGACGTGCGCCGCCTGATCGATCAAGAGGGAGGTCGCTGAGATGTCGGACGTCCTCACAATCGTCAACATGATCCCCAACCTGTCGAGCGGGGAGACCAACCAGGACAGCGAACCCAATCTGGCGGTCAATCCCGCCAATCCGCTGGAGATCGCCGGAACCGCCTTCACGCCGAGCCCCAATGCCGGCAGCAAGAATTCCCCGATCTTCTTTTCCAACGACGGCGGCTCCACCTGGAGCCTGAAAGACCTGATTGCCGGCACGCCGGTGCGCGACCAGACGCTGCGCTTCGCGACGACGAGCGGCAATCTCTACGCCGGCGTGCTGTGGGGCGGCGGCGGCATCTCGTCGATCAATTTCGACATCTTGCGGACCAACGATTTTTCCGGCGCCACGACGATGTTCAGAATGGCGACGCGCAAAAACGACGACCAGCCCTTCGTACAGGCGGCGACTGTTCCTTCAGGTCCCGGCGCCGGCAAGGACCGCGTCTATGTCGGCAGCAACGACCACGCGCCGGCCAACATACCGGCAACGGTCGATCAGTCACTCGACGCGGCAATCGCCGCGCCCGCTACCAGCACCTTCGTCATAGAAGGCCGCACCGTCGCTCGCGACGGCTTCCAGACGCGGCCGGCCGTCCACCCGAACGGCACCGTCTACGCGCTGTTCTATGCCGTGCTGCCCGGCTTCGCGTCCTTCGACGTGGTGATCGTGCGCGATGACAACTGGGCAAGCAGCGCCACGCCGTACACCGCGCTGACCGATCCCGGCGACCTCAAGCAGGGCCTGCGCATCGCCACGGGCGTCAACAACCCGTTCCTGGGCCTCAACATCGGCCAGCAACGTATCGGCGGCGACCTTTCGATAGCAGTCGACCCCAACAACAGCGCAGTCGTCTACGCCTGCTGGGGCGACCAGACGGGCGGCACCTATACGCTCTACGTGCGCAAGTCGACCGATTCCGGGGCAACCTGGTCGGGCAACCTGCGCAGCATCGCCAATGCGACCAATCCGGCCCTGGCCATCAACGAGGCCGGCCGGCTCGGCTTCGTCTACCAGCAGGTCACCGGCCTTGCACCCAGCCAGCGTTGGGAAACGATGCTGGAACTGACGACCAACGATTTCGGATCGATCAGCACCTACATGCTGGCCACCACGCCGGCCAGTTCGCCGGCAGCGAGCTTCCAGCCCTATATCGGCGACTATCTCTACATGATGGCGGTCGGACGCTCGTTCTACGGCATCTTCAGCGCCAACAACACGCCGGACAACGCCAACTTCCCCAACGGCGTCAAGTTCCAGCGCAACGCCAATTTCACAACCAAGACTTTGCTCGCCACGGACAACGTTACCCCGGTGGCGGTGTCCATTGACCCGTTCTTCTTCAAGGTCGCGCCCGGAACCGGTAGGGTGGTCACCGGCATCGCCGACAAGGGCAATTTCGGCCATGTATGCGTCGGCTCGTTCACCGACGAGGAACTGACTATCGACAATGGCGGCACGGCAATGCTGTCGATCACCAACATCGTCTCGTCGTCGCCAGACTTCGTAACGCCGAGCGTGCTGTCCTATCCGGTCAAGCTCGGCGTCGGCGATGCCATCGACCTGCCGATCCGGTTCGAGCCGACCAGCCTCGGCCTCAAGGCGGCGATCATCACCGTGTTCAGCAATGATCCGGCCGGGCCGCACAAGGTCCACGTATCGGGTCTGGCGCAAGGGCCAAAGCTCAACCTCCTGATCGCCGACACCGGCAGTTTCGGCAAGGTCTGCGTCGGGTCGTTCCGCGACGAACCGCTTATCCTCAACAATGGCAGTCATTGCGGGTTGACTGTGACCGGAGCGACATCGTCCTCGCCGGACTTCCTGGTTCCGGAGGCGCTGTTCTATCCGCTGCTGATCGGGGCCGGCGCCTCGCTGCCGCTGCCGATCCGTTTCGCGCCGAAGAGTTTTGGCGCGAAGGGGGCGACGATCACCGTCACCAGCACCGATCCAGGCAGCCCGCACGACATCGTGGTCAAGGGCGAAGCGCCGAGCGGCAAGCTCGCCGTCACCGGTTCGCTGTGCTTCGGCGGTGTCAAGGCATGCTGCCGGACGGAGCGGGTGATCTCGATCTGCAATGTCGGCGAATGCGCCCTGCACGTGTCGAGCGTCGCCTTCAAACGCAAGAGCCATCACTGGAAGCTGGTCCACAACCCGTTCCCGGCGACGCTGCATGCGGGTTCGTGCCTGGCGCTGACCGTCTGCTACAAGGCTAACGAGAAGTGCCCGCGCGCCTGTGAGCTGATCATCACCAGCGACGATCCAGCAATGCCGGTCAAGACACTGGACGTGATGGCCTACACGATCTGGGAGGAATGCGGCTGCAAGCGCGAAGGCCACGAGCACCACAAATGCGGTTGCGACGAATGCCGGGATGATTGCTGCGACGACGATGATGCTGACGACAGGGACGACGAATAGAGCGCATCGCCCGGCCAAAGGCGCTATTCTGTCGGCATTACGGCGAATGGATTTTCAGCTTTCAGCTGGAGGCTTCCGAATAGGCTGCCTCAACTTGAGAGGCGGCCTATTCTCGATGGATCGCACATCCGTCGAGACATCGAGCCTTAGTACAACTCCTTGATGGGGAGCGGCACAATCGTCTCGCCGTCGGGCAGATCAAGTGTTGAACTTGAACAGCAGGACGTCGCCGTCCTGGACGACATACTCCTTGCCTTCGTCGCGGGCCTTGCCGGCCTCCTTGGCCGCCACTTCGCCGCCCAGCGTGATGAAGTCGTTGTAGGCGATGGTCTGGGCGCGGATGAAGCCGCGCTCGAAGTCGGTGTGGATGACACCGGCCGCCTGCGGCGCCTTGGCGCCCTTGTGCACGGTCCAGGCCCGCGTCTCCTTCGGCCCGGCGGTGAAATAGGTGATCAGCTGCAACAGCTCGTAGCCGGCGCGGATGACCTTGTTGAGGCCGGGTTCGTCGAGGCCGAGCGAGGACAGGAACTCCATCTCCTCCTCGTCCGAGAGCTGGGCGACCTCGGCTTCGATTGCCGCCGAGATCACCACGGTGCTGGCGCCTTGCGCGGTCGCCATCTTTTCCACGGCCCTGGTGTGCTCGTTGCCGGTGGCGGCGTCGGCCTCGGCGACGTTGCAGACATAGAGCACGGGGTGCGAGGTCAGAAGGTTCAATCCCTGCAGGATGCGCAGGTCTTCCGCCGAAATGCCCTTGAGCAGGATGCGGGTCGGCTTGCCGGCTTGCAGCAGCTCGAGCGCGGCCTCCATCAGCGGCAGCACTGCCGTCGCTTCCTTGTCCTTGCTACCGGCGCGCTTGCGGATCTGCACGATGCGGCGCTCCAGGCTGTCGAGGTCGGCGAGCATCAGTTCGGTCTCGACGGTCTCGGCGTCGGCGACGGGATCGATGCGGCCCTCGACATGGGTAATGTCGTCATCCTCGAAGCAGCGCAGCACATGCACGATGGCGTCGACCTCGCGGATGTTGGCGAGGAACTGGTTGCCCAGCCCTTCGCCCTTCGAGGCGCCGCGCACCAGGCCGGCAATGTCGACGAAGGAGATGCGGGTCGGAATGATCTCCTTCGACTTGGCGATCGCCGCGATCTTCTGCAGGCGCGGATCGGGCACCGCCACCTCGCCGGTGTTCGGTTCGATGGTGCAGAACGGATAGTTGGCGGCCTGCGCCGCCGCCGTCCTGGTCAACGCGTTGAAGAGCGTCGACTTGCCGACGTTGGGCAAGCCAACGATGCCGCATTTGAAACCCATTGTGTCCGGTCCTATCGGGAAATCGAAATTTGATCAGGGCTATGGGCGATAGGGATGATCAACGTCAAGCCCTGTAACGCCGCACGTTCCTGCGTTCAGTCCTTGTTGCCGAAGAGTTTCTTCAGCATCGCGGCCATCGGGCCGCTTTCGGGCAGCTTGACCGCCGGCTGCTGCGGGCGCGCCTGGCGGACGTGACTTTGCTGCTTTGGCGCCGGCTGCTTCGGCGCCGGCTTTTCCGGCTCCGCGCCGGACTTGCCCTGGACGGCGAGGCTGGCCTTGTTCATGAAGCCGGAGTCGTCGCCCTTGACGATCATGGCGGCGTTGTCGGCGATCGCGTCGAGCAGCGGTTCGAGCCATTCGCGGTCGGCCTTGTCGAAATCGCCCAGCACATGATGCTGGACCATTTCCTTGACGCCGGGATGGCCGACGCCGATGCGCACGCGGCGATAGGCGTTGCCGACATGGCCGTCGATCGAGCGGATGCCGTTATGGCCGCCGGCGCCGCCGCCGGTCTTGATGCGCAGCTTGCCCTCGGCAAGGTCGATCTCGTCGTAGAAGACGGTGAGCGCGGAAAGCTCGAGCTTGTAGAAGCGCAGCGCTTCGCCGACCGACTGGCCGGACAGGTTCATGAAGGTCTGCGGCTTGATCAGGACGATCTTTTCGCCGCCAAGCGTGCCTTCGGAAATCAGGCCCTGGAACTTCTTCGACCAGGGCGAAAAGGAATGGCGGCGGGCGATTGCGTCCGCCGCCATGAAACCGACATTGTGCCTGTTACCAGCGTATTTCGCGCCCGGATTGCCGAGACCTGCAAACAGCAGCATCGCCTGCTCCGGGCGTGAAAGAGTTTACTTCTCTTCGGCGACAGGCGCCGCTTCAGGGGTCGCCACTTCAGCCGTGACTTCCGTCTCCGGCTTCATCGCCGACGAGCCGGCAACGGTCGCGATGGTGAAGTCGCGATCGGAGATGACAGGCTTCACACCGGCCGGCAGCTTGACCGCCGAGATGTGAATCGAATCGCCGATGTCGGCGCCGGTGAGATCGACGGTGATGAATTCCGGGATCGCATTTGCCGGGCAGTGGAACTCGACTTCGTGACGCACGATGTTGAGCACGCCGCCGCGCTTGATGCCGGGCGACTTGTCCTCGTTGATGAAGTGGACAGGCACGTCGACATTGACCTGGGTGTCCTTGCCGATGCGCAGGAAGTCGACATGGACAGGGAAATCCTTGACCGGGTCGAGCTGGAAGTCCTTCGGCAGGACCTGGATCTTCTTGCCGTCGACATCGATCGTGGCGATCGTGGTCAGAAACCCGCCGCCATGGATCTTGTAGAAGATGTCCTTGTAGGTGAGCGAGATAGCCAGGGGAGGCTGCTTGTCACCATAAATTACTGCAGGCACTTTACCGTTGCGGCGAACTGCACGGGCGGACCCCTTACCGACCTGTTCGCGTGCTTCGGCCTTGAGCTCGTAAGTGTCGTGGCTCATGGCATTTCCTTTCGGTTTGTTCTGGAGCGTTCGCGGCCGGCAACGTGCTTGGCCGTAAACGTCGAAAGCCGCCGGGTGAGGCGGCCTTCCGCCGCGTTGCCTCCAAGGGTGTCTACGCGGGTGGCGGCTCTATAGCGGAAGGCGGCCGGGGGTGCAAGCCAAAGGCTATGGGGAGTATTGCACCTGAAATTTCGGCCTCATGTCATTTCAGGGCATTTCGAATGCCGGATCGAGGCCAATTAGTTAAACCTTAATTAAAATGTTTGGTATCATTTAGGTGTCTGTAGTCGGTGCCGGTGGACCAAAAAAGGGGATGCTGCATGGCGCGAAACGTGGACGCGAAGCTCGACGAGCACAGCCTGATAACGTCGAAACTGGTCGAGAGGCATCGCGGGGCATCGCCCGATATTGTCGATGCGGGCGAACTGAAAGAGCGATCCGCGGAACTCGCACTTGTGCTTGATCTTGCTTATCAGGCGTTCGGGAGGGGGGGGCCGGCTGGATTGACAGTCGACCGTTTGGCGGGCCGGCTCCACGAGCTTCGCAGGCATTCCGCTACCGCGATCTGGCAGCAACTCATTCCCTTGGCCCAGCAGCACCGCGTTGCAGAGTATCTGATGCAGGATCCGTTCACGCGCTGGTCGTTCGAAAAGCCGCGAGGGTATTCGGGCGACGCAAGCCTGCTGGACATTTACTATAAGCACCCCAGCGCAGACCAGGAGGTGGCTTCTTCGACCCCGCTTGGCCGGGAGATTTACGCCTACACCAGCGAGGCAGCGAGTTCCGCGGCTGGACGCGAGCGTCGCGACATCCTCGCCAGAACGGTGGACGAAACGGCCCGCCGGGTCGAGAATGCCGAAGTGCTTGCGATTGCCTGCGGCCATCTTCGCGAAGCGGAACTCTCCGAGGCGCTCGCCGGGGGCAAATTGAAGCGCTGGATCGGACTGGACCAGGACCCGATCAGCGTAGCCATCGTCAATCGCGATCTGGCCGGTACCGCGGTCGAGGCGGTGGATGGCTCCGTGCGCGGCATTCTTCGCCGCGCCTACAAACTCGGCACGTTTGATCTCGTCTATGCGTCGGGTCTCTACGATTACCTGCCGGCGGCCATTGGCATCCGCCTGTTTCAGCGCGCCATGGAAATGGTCAAGCCTGGTGGCGAATTCCTTTTTGCCAATTTCAGCGATGAGATCACGACGGACGGTTATATGGAAACCTTCATGGATTGGCCGTTGATCCTGCGTTCGGCTGACGATATGTGGGACATCATCAAAGGCGCGGTCGACATGAACCATGTCGAAGCTGAAGTCTTCTATGGATCGAACCGAAACATCGTTTACGGCAAAGTCCGGAAAGTGTGACCCCTTTGGGATTCGGAATTCGGTGCCTGCTTAGCGGTGGGTCGACGAGGATGTTGTTTGTCGAAGCTCACAGCCGTCATTAGGCCGTGACTTCCGGTGTGAAAGTCGGGCAACGGTCGTCATTAAACAGTCAATCATAATTTAGGAAAATTGTATGTATCGTGCGAAACATTCCGTAAGCGCGATACACTATGGTGCTGATCTTGGGAGGCTTGGCGCGGCCGCGATGCGGAAATTGGGGCCTTCGATTGAGGACTGGGCGGTGAATTCCTGTTTGGCCGGGCGAAACTAGGATCGGTACATGACCCAAACGTTGGCCGATGTGGTTGAGGACGACGTCCTTCAGCAACGGCAAGAGACCCCATCGGGAGTGCGTAAGCTCTACCGACAGGAAGGTGAGCATGCCCGCAGAAAGGCTGCGCGGCAAGGGCTTTGGCTCGCGGTCGCGGTCTATCTGCAATTCTCCGTCATCGACATACTGCTGATTCCGGACGTTGCGGCTTACACGATCGCCGCGCGCTTCGCGGTCAGCGTGACGGCGCTTGCCATCGTCGAAATACAGTCTCGCATGAATTTCAGGACGGAGTCGATTGAGCTTGCCTGCGCGGGGGCCCTGGTCTCGGGCTATGTAGGCTGGCTGATTCCGGCAATCACGACGGAATATGCCCAGAATTTCTCCTATTTCATGATTTTTGGTTCCATCTTCATGATGGGTGCCAACCTGTTCTTCCGGTTCCAGTTTCTCCTTTCGATTGTGTCGTCCGGCATAGTCCTGGTGGCCTTCTTCGTTGCTCTTTATTTGTTTCCAGCGACCGGTTCCTATCAGATCGCAATGGGCACGTTTTACCTTTCGTGTTTCACGTTTACCTCCTACGTAAACTGGAAACTAAACGAAGAGCGCTACAACGTCTTCCTGAACGCACTGGAAGCCAAAATTCAGCACAACGAGGCGACCGAACGCGGCAAGGCCCTGCTGCGACTGTCGCGGACCGATCCGCTTACAGGCCTGGAGAATCGGCGGGCGATCGACGAGAAACTGCGGGATTACTGGAGCGACTGGCAAAGGGTTGGCACCAGTTTTGGGGCGATCCTCATCGACGTGGACTTCTTCAAGAAATTCAATGACTGCTACGGCCATCAAGAAGGCGACCGTTGCCTGATCCATGTCGCCAATGCCCTCAGCGATCTGATCAAGCAATATGGTGGCTCGATTGGGCGCTACGGCGGTGAAGAGTTCATTGTCCTGGCCCGCATGGAGAAAAAAGAGCAGATCATGGAAATCGCGGAAGCGATTTGCGGTACGGTGGAGAACCTGGCGCTTATCCACGAGCTGCGGCGAGACGGTGTCTCGATTGTGACCGTGAGCGTTGGCGCTGCATTCACCAGGACGCAGACTGGTGCCAAGCTGGAGAAGATCATCCACGAGGCCGATCGCGCGCTCTATCTGGCAAAAGCCGGTGGTCGAAATTGCGCTCGGCTGTTCGATCCGACCGATCCCCAGAGCAGCGACGAGAGTGAGAACATCGCGGCTTTGCTGAAGATCGCGATCGGCCAGAATCTCGTTTCACTCGTCTATCAACCTATCCAGGATGTCGCGTCGGACCGAGTTGAAGCCGTGGAGGCTCTGATGCGCCTCAAAATGCTGGACGGCACATCGGTTCCGCCGAGCCTGTTCATTCCCGTCGCGGAACGAACTGGAGCGATCCTGGAACTCGGGCGCTGGGCAATAAGGACAGTGTGCGCGGAGCTCCTAGTGGACGATCACGTCCGCGTCGTCAGTGTCAACGTCTCGCCAATTCAGCTCAAGACACCTGGCTTTGCAACTTCTGTCGCGACCATTTTGGGCGAGACCGGCGTCGCCGGCAACAGACTGGCCTTCGAGATCACCGAAGGACTGGAAATGGAGATGCACTCGGACATTCTTCGCTGCATCAGCGACCTGAAGCTGCTCGGGATCAAGATATGGCTTGATGACTTTGGCACGGGCTTCGCGGGCCTTTCGTGGCTTCGCCTGATCGATTTCGATACGGTGAAGATCGACCGTTCGTTTCTGCACGACTGCGGCACCCCGAGCGGCAAGGCAATGCTCCAAGACATCATTACCCTGGTCCGAAATCGCGGCCACAAAATCCTGGTCGAAGGGGTGGAAACCGACGAGCAGATGGCCCTTATGCGCGAATTCGGCATAGACAAGGTCCAAGGCTATCATGTCGGCCGTCCCGCTCCGGCCGCAAGCTTCCAGGCAAAGCGGATCCGCAAGCGCTCATTCGCTGTCCTAAAGTCCGCGTGATAGCGGGGCGGGCGGTCGCGCCGTGATTTCATCTGATCACCGCGCCGCTGCCAGCTTTGCGGCATCCACCTTGCAAAGGCCGGATACGGCTGGCCCAACTCTTCGTTTCGACGCAATTCCCTGAGGGAAAGCGCTACGCGCTTTTCCCGGGAAAACCGCTACACACTTTTCCTGGAATTGCTCTAGGTTTCGGCGTCGTGACCGCGGGGAACCAAGATTCCGAAGCCCACCTTCCTTGAGATCGCCCGCCGTGCCGGGGTCGGAACGGCGACGGTCGAGCGCGTGCTGAACGGCAGGGGCGGGGTCAGGCCCGAAACCGTCGAGAAGGTTGTCGCCGCCGCCCGCTCGCTCGACTATCCGCGCCGCCTGCCGGAGGCGCACCGCGGCGTGATCAGGATCGAGGTCATCCTGGTTCGTCCGGATGCGACCTTCTTTGCCCGCCTGTCGCGTGCCTTCGAGCGCATCGCCGCCACACTGGATCGGACGATCGCCGTGCATCGGACCTTTCTCGACGAGGCGGATCCCGCCGCCATCGCGCGGCGGGTCCTCGATCCCGAGATGCGCCGGGCGGCATTGATCCTGGCGGTCCCGGACCATCCGCTCGTCGGAGCGGCGCTCAGGCAGCTGGAAGCGCAAAACGTCCCAACGGTGCAGATCGTCACGCAGATTTCCGCCACCTCCGGACCCTATGTCGGCATCGACAATTACGCAGCCGGACGCATGGCCGGCCTCATGCTGTCGCGCATGCAAAGGCGGCCGGGGAAGGTGGTCGCCATCTGCCACAGCCAGATCTACCGCGTGCACCGCGACCGCGTGCGCGGCTTCTTCGATTATCTGATGGACACCGGCGCCGGCGACTTCGAACCGGTCGCAGCGCTGTTCGGCCATGACGAAGGCGACCGCAATGCCGGGCAACTCGTCGAGGCGCTGGGGCGGTGGCCGGACCTTGCAGGCCTCTACAATGCCGGCGGCGCCAACGCCGCGCTGAACGATGTGCTGAGACGCCATCCACATGGGGCAGAGATATTCTTCGTCGGCCACGAGCTTACCGAGCGCAGTGCCACCGCCCTTCGCCAGGGAACGATGGATGTCGTGCTCGACCAGGCACCGGAGGCGCAGGCGAGGCGCGCCATGGATCTGGTGCTGGCGACGCTTGGCCTGCACGACCTGCCGGTCGACAATCCGCCGATCCGCTTCGTCACCTTCACCGCCGAGAATCTTTGATCTGATTTGATCAAGGAACAAGCGGCCTTGCGCCGGCCGCGATGGTATCCCCTCTCGCAAACGGGAGGGTGACAGGTGACCAGACGGCTGACGGCCTACGATCTCAGGAGCGCCAAGGGCAGCCGCAAATGGCTGCAGTTGCATGTCGACACGCCAGCCGAGGCGGCAGCGGCGGTTGCCTGCGACATCGTCATCCTGTCCTGCGAGCCCGACCACAATCTCGAAGTCATCCGTCAGGCTGCGCCCCTCGCCTTCCTGTCGGTCGGCATGCCGCATGGCGCCGTCGCCTCGCCCGATGAGGCAGTGCGGCTCGGTTTTTCGATGATGCAGCGCGGCGCCGACGCGGTTTATTGCTCGCATTCGCCGCGCTTCATCGAGGCGATGGCAGCCGAGGGCATTCCTGTCACCGGTCATGTCGGCCTGGTGCCGAACCGCGCCACCTGGACGAATTTTCGTGCGATCGGCAAGACCGCCGAAGAGGCATTGAAGGTGCTGCGTGCGGCAAAAGACCTGGAGAATGCCGGGGCTGCCTGTATCGAGGTCGAGGTGGTGCCGGTCAGGCTTGCCGAGCACATCACCCGCTCGACGCCGCTGATCACCATGGGCATGGGCTGCGGCTCGGCCTGCGACACGCAGTATCTGTTTTCCAGCGACGTGCTCGGCACCCATACCGGTCACTACCCGCGTCATGCCAGGCGCTATGCCGATTTCGTCACGCTGGAGGCCGAACTGCAGGAGAAGCGCATCTCCGCCTTCCGGGCCTTCGGCCGCGACGTTGCCGAGGGCAACTATCCCGAAGCCAGGCACCAGGTGGCCATGGACGATGTCGCCTTTGACCGCTTCCTGACCCTCTCCCAGGCCTTGTGAGATTAGAAATGGATGACCTGAAATACGGCACGCGCAACAAGCGAGGCGACTGGGCTCCAAGCGAGCCGGCAGGCACAGCACCGCTCTTCGTCTTTCCGCCGCGGCCGCTGGCGCTGCTGAAATGGCTGCCGCATTATTTCCTGCCCTACAATTTGCTGTTCGCGCTTTTGGCAGTGGCCTGGTGGCATTTCGTCCTGCCCGATGTCGTGGCGATGAAGACGCTCGCCTGGGGTTGGATCCTAAAACTGTTCGTCGTCAACTGTGCCGCGCTGCTTGTGTTCTTCGGTGCCTTCGAGCTCAGACTCTACATTTTGAGAGCCCAGGGCAACCGCTTCAAATACAACGGCAAATGGCCCTCCGAGCAGAAGAGCAAGACCTTCTTCTTCGAAAGCCAGAACATCGACAACATGCTGCGTACTTTCGGAACCGGCATGCCGATCTGGACGGCGATCGAGGTCGCCATCCTTTACGCCTACGCCAATGGCTACGTACCGTGGCTGAGCTTTGCCGAGCACCCGGTCTATCTCTTTGTCCTGGCGCTCCTCGCACCGGTCATCCACGAAACCCACTTCTTCCTGCTGCACCGGGCGATCCATTGGCCGCCGCTCTACAAATGGGTGCATTCGGTCCACCACAATTCGGTGAACCCGTCGCCCTGGTCATCGCTGGCGATGCATCCCGTGGAGCAGTTCTCCTATCTCGGCGTGGCACTCTGGCACCTGGTCATTCCGTCAAATCCGATCCTGGCGCTCTATCAGCTTCACCTTGCCGGCTTCGGCGCCATCCCGGGCCATGTCGGCTTCGACAAGATCGAGGTCGGCGACAATACCGCCGTCGATAGTCACGCCCATATCCACTACCTCCATCACAAATATTTCGAGGTGAACTACGGCGACGGCCTCATCCCGTTCGACAAGTGGTTCGGCACTTTCCACGACGGCAGCAAGGAAGGCGAGGCCCGCATGCAGGCCCGCTACGAGAAGAAGAAGGCGCGCGCCAACGCCGACGCGGCCAAGTAACCGCGCCTGCCGATCCGTCAAGCATCCCGAAAGGGCCGGCATTCAAAAAAGGAGTGAGCCGGCACTCCATCCAGAGGGAGGAAATCCATGAAGAAGCTTCTGCTTTCGACGGCGCTCGCCGCGACGATGTCGAGCAGCGCGTTTGCCGCCAAGATCGGTGTCAGCATCGTCAACTTCGACAACAATTTCCAGACGCTGCTGATGCACGGCATGCAGGACCGCGCCAAGGAAAAGGGCGCCGGCATCCAGGTCGAGGATGCGCAGAACGACGTCGCCAAGCAACTCGACCAGGTGAAGAATTTCATCGCCAGCGGCGTCGACGCCATCGTCGTCACCCTGGTCGATACCAATGCGTCCAGGACGCTTAGCGACGAAGCCGCGAAAGCCGGCATTCCGCTGGTGTTCGTCAATCTCGAACCCAACGACATGCATAACCTGCCGGACAAACAGGTCTATGTCGGCTCGAACGAGGCCGGGTCTGGAACCCTCGAGGCCTTTGAAGTGTGCAAGCTGCTGCGTGCCAAGGGCAAGTCGGCGGGCGCCAAGGCCTATATCGTCATGGGCAGCCTGGTTCATCAGGCGGCGCTGCAGCGGACCAAGGACGTCGAGCAGATCTTCGGCACCGACATGTGCAACTTCATCAAGATCGTCGACAAGCAGTCGTCCGAATGGTCGCGCGACAACGCGCAGAACCTGATGACCAACTGGCTGACGGCAGGGCCGGCGCCGGACGCGGTCATCGCCAACAACGACGAATCCGCCATCGGCGTCATCCTGTCGCTCAAGGCAAACGGTATCGACATGAAGAACGTCGTCGTCGGCGGTGTCGATGCCACCCAGGATGGCCTGCAGTCGATGAAGGCGGGCGACCTTGCGGTGACGGTGTTCCAGAACGCCAAGGCGCAAGGTGGTGGCGGCGTCGACGCAGCACTGGCGCTGGCCAAGGGCGAGAAGGTCGACCGCGTCGTCTACGTTCCGTTCGAGCTGGTCACGCCGGCGAACATGGATGCCTACCTCAACAAGAACTAGTCCCAGGGCTGAGGCCTCCGAGGCGGCTGTCATGGCCGTCCCGGATGCCTTGCCGGAATTGAGGAGAAAAATGTCCAGCTGGATCAGGGCCAGCAGCCTCGACGACATCGAACAGGAAGGCGCCCGCCGTTTCGATCATGAAGGCCGAACCTACGCGGTCTTTCGCTCGCCCGACGACGAGGTGTTCTGCACCGACGGCCTGTGCACGCACGAAGCCGTCCATCTCGCCGAAGGGCTGGTCATGGACTACGAGATCGAATGCCCCAAACACGCCGGCGCCTTCGACTATCGTACCGGCGTGGCAAAGCGATTGCCGCCTTGCATCAATCTCACGACCTATCCGGCAAAGGTAGAATCGGGCTCGGTGCTGATCGCCATTAGCCCGTGAAAGGGCCGAGCGGGCAGGCCTCGGCTGGCTATTGGTCGCCACTCAACGCATCGCGCAGCGCCTCAACCCGCCGATTCAGGGCCTCCCCGAATAGCTCGCTACCAGCTTCACCAGATCCGCCTGCCGTTTCGTCGCGGTCTTCTCGTAGATCCGATGCAGATGGCTCTTGACGGTCTGGTCCGAGATGCCGAGCACCGGGGCGACTTCGGGCACGCCACCAATCTCAATGATGGCGAACAGGACCCGGAGCTCCGCGGGCGTCAGATTGAACTGGCTGGCCACCGCCTCCGGCGGTGACGGCAAGTCCAAAGCGGCCTTGCGAATGAACACCGCCGCCGTCGCCGAATAGGAAACGCCCGCTTTCCGACGTTTCCCGGAGGTCAACGGCAGCACGTGCGCGACATAGCGTTCACCACTGCGCGCCGTCAGCGGCAGGGCGATGCCACTCTTTCCGACAGCCACATCCCCAGACCGAGCTGCCATGAACACATCGAGCAACTTGCGACTGCCCTGGAGATCAAATGCCGCTATCCGCCCGTTCGTGGCACGCAGTACGTCGGCTTCGGCGATCAGACGATGCGCGCTGGCATTGGCGTGGATGATACGGCCAGTCGAGTCCACGATGAACATGCCGGAAGCGAGTTCGTCGAGACTGTCGGCGAGCGTCGCTGCCTCGACGCGATGGAGATCGATCACCTTGCCGATGAGCATGGAGCGCCTGACGTGTGGCGTGATCAGCTCAAAGCGCTGGCGCATGCGGTCATCCACTTCCCCCTGCGCCGTGTGGCGCATGGCGGTAAACAGTGCGCAGCTTGTCGCGCCCTTCTCCAGGTTTGAGAACAGGCCGTCCGTCAAGCTCTGCGGAGCGAGCCATTCGCGAAAGAAGCGCGTCCGAACAAATTCCTCGCACGAAATCACGTCGGGTACAGCAACCGATCGCTCCACGTCGAAAAAAATGACGCCGGGAAAGATCGGGTTCATCTTGCCATACGTTTCCAGATAGGTCTTGAAATAGTGAGGCGCGCTGGACGGGTCCCCCCACCAGAACAGTGCATCCGTGGCCCTGCTGATCGAGTCTTGCGAATGCAGGCTTCCGGAAGCGGCGCCGATATACCCGCAGACGCTTTCGATCGCGTTCTGCCACAGTGCCGGGTCGAGCGACGCGTCGTAAACGTCACCGATGACCTGCGAAAGCTCTTCTGCTTCACGCATGGTGGCAGCTCCAACGTCCACCTTACCCTCCTTCCAGAACGATTGCACGCGCGGTTGGGTGCCCAAGGTTCGTCATGGACAATCACAGGCTGCAGGGGCTTGCGCGGACGGGCGTGGCAAGGTGCGGCCCTGATATCCATCGATCGGGCGATGCGGCAACCTTTGCCGTCAGGCAGATTGTGCCCCTCTGGTCAGGCGCGCAGCGCCAGCGATGTGCATGTCCTGGTTCCGCACGACAGCGGAACGGGAGTAAGCGCCCGACATCTTGAATCCAGTCGTCCATAGATCAGGAGGAGACCATGAAAGACGAGTCCAACGCCAAATTGCGAGCCAACCTGCGGGGTACGCTGGTTGAGCGCGACGATGCCGGTTACGACGACGCGCGCAAGCTCTATAACGGGATGATCGACAAGCGACCGTTGCTGATCGCCCGCTGTGTCGACGTCGCCGACGTGATCACAGCGGTGAATTTCGGCCGTGAGAACAATTTGCTGGTCGCGGTACGCGGCGGCGGCCACAACGGACCGGGACTAGGGAGTTGCGACGACGGTCTGGTGATCGACCTGTCGGCGATGAACGGCGTGCGCGTCGATACGGATGCCCGCACGGCACGGGTCGGCGCGGGCTGCACCCAAGGCGATGTCGACCACGCCACCCATGCCTTTGGGTTGGCCGTGCCAGCCGGCATCATCTCGACCACCGGTGTCGCCGGACTGACGCTGAGTGGCGGCCACGGTTATCTGACGCGCAAATACGGCCTGACCATCGACAATCTGATCGAGGCCGATGTCGTGCTTGCCGACGGAAGCTTCGTCACCGCCAGCAAGGACCGGAATCCCAACCTGTTCTGGGCGCTTCGCGGCGGTGGCGGCAATTTCGGCGTCGTCACCAGTTTTGTGTTCCAGCTTCACCCGGTCAGCATGGTCTTTGCGGGGCCGATCGCATGGGATCAGCAGCACGCCCGCACCATCATGCAGCGTTATCGCGAGTTCCTGCCGGGTGCGCCCGAGGAACTCGGGATATTCCTCGGGCTCAAGACGATCCTTTCGAGCGCGCCGTTCCCGGAAGAGTTTTGGGGAAAGCGGATGTGTCTCTTGATGTGTTGCTACAGTGGCCTGGAGGAAAAGGGCAGAGAGGCGCTGGCTCCGCTGATCGATGCGCTCCCCGCACCCTTGTTCAACTGGATGGGAACGATGCCTTATCCCGCCGTGCAGAGCATGTTCGACGGGCTCTACCCAAAGGGGATGCAGTGGTATTGGCGTGGTGATTTCGTCAAGACACTGTCTGACGCGGCGATTGACGCCCACCTCGAGCAGGCGGCGAAGACGCCGAGCGAGCTATCGCTCATGCACCTCTATCCGATCGATGGCGCCGTCCATCGCGTCGGCAAAGGAGACACAGCCTGGAATTGCCGCGATGCGACGTGGTCGATGGTCATCGCGGGGATCGATCCGAATCCGCAGAAGGCGGGGCCGGTGACGCGCTGGACCAAGGCCTATTGGGAGGCGGTGCATCCGTTCGATCTGGGTGGCGCCTACCCGAACTTCATGATGGATGACGAAGGGGATGCAAGACTCAAGGCCGCCTATGGCGACAACTACGCGCGCCTCGCTACGCTGAAGAAGACATACGACCCGACCAACCTTTTTCGGGTGAACCAGAACATCCGGCCGGCTGCCTGACGGGCGGCCGCTCGCCAGGCCGGTATGTGCTGTGTCGTACCGGCTGGGGCCAACGAGGTCCCGGCCGGGACGATGAAGAAGACGGGTCGGCACGCTTGCATCGAGTCGGGCGCGCCCGGCAAACGGCAGGGAGGCAGGTCGCAAGAGTTTGGGCTACTGATCGCCGCTCAACGCATCACGCAGCGCCTGGATTTGCCGGTTCAGGGCATCAAGCTGTGTCAGTGTCATGCCCGAGCGCTCGATCAAGGTCTCGTTCAGACAGTTGCACTGGACCAACAGCGCGCGCCCGGTCGCGGTCAGATCGACCTGGACCTGGCGCTCGTCGGTCTGGCTGCGCTGGCGGGTCACCAGCCCGGCCTGTTCCAATCGCTTCACCAGCGGGGTGATGGTGCTCGATTCCAAGGCGAGCCGGTGCGCGATGGTGCCGACCGACATGCCGTCGGCCTCTCCCAGCGCGTTGAGCACGAGATACTGCGGGTAGGTGATCCCCATCTCGTCCAGCATCGGCTTGTAGGTGCGGTTGATCGCCATGCTCGTGGCGTAGAGCGTGAAACAGAGCTGATTGTCCAACGGGAGAGGCACGGCCGATTCCTTTTTGCCGACAGGGCACGAACTCCATACCACGAGAAATGATATCGCGATACATATTATCGTGGACAAGAGCCGTGCGTCGCGCTAGGCATACAGTTATCGCGATATTGTTTATCGCGACAACAATCGAAGGGAGATTGAGATGACCTCGCAGACCAAGTCCGGCTCCGGCAGCGGCACGATCACCACCAAGGACGGAACGCAGATCTACTACAAGGACTGGGGAACCGGTCAGCCAATCGTCTTCCATCACGGCTGGCCATTGAGCAGCGACGACTGGGACGCCCAGATGCTGTTCTTCCTGGCACAAGGCTACCGCGTCATTGCCCATGATCGTCGCGGCCATGGCCGCTCGACCCAGACCGATATCGGCAATGAGATGGACACCTACGCCGCCGATGTCGCGGCGCTTGCGGCGCATCTGGACCTCAAGGACGCCATCCATGTCGGTCATTCGACCGGCGGCGGCGAGGTGGCGCGCTATGTCGCCCGGTATGGCTCAGGCGGCCGCGTCGCCAAGGCGGTGCTGATTGGAGCGGTGCCGCCGATCATGCTCAAGACACCGGCCAATCCCGGCGGCCTGCCGATCGAGGTCTTCGACGGCTTCCGCTCGGCGCAGGCAGCCAACCGTGCCCAGTTCTTCCGCGACGTTCCGGCCGGTCCGTTCTACGGGTTCAATCGTCCTGGCGCGGCAGTCTCGCAAGGCGTGATCGACAATTGGTGGCGCCAGGGCATGATGGGCGGCACCAAGGCGCATTATGATTGTATCAAGGCCTTCTCGGAAACCGATTTTACCGAGGACCTGAAGACAATCGACGTGCCGGTGCTGGTCATGCATGGCGACGACGACCAGATCGTCCCCATCGCCGACTCCGCCCTGCTGACGATCAAGTTGCTCAAGAAGGGCGAGCTCAAGGTCTACAAGGGCTACCCGCACGGCATGGCCACGACCCATGCCGACATCATCAACACCGACCTGCTGGCCTTCTTCAAGGCCTAAAGCGCGTCGCGTTTGAGCGGATTCAGGCGACGCGCTTTAGGTCTTTGTTTTGATGCATGTCGTCGCCCCAAAACCGGGGCCACTTTTGGGCGACATGCACTAGGCTTTTCCGGTTGGGAGATCAGGCACCCGCCAGTTGGCGGGTGCCTTTGTCATGTCGAAGCCTAAATCCGGCTCAGCCGATCGCCGGGCCGGCTTCGAGCTTTCTCGCTTCCTTCATGTTTGGCAGGAACACCGTCAGCAGGCCAAGCAGCGGCAGATACGAGCAGATCTGGAAGACGAACTCGATGCCCTTCATGTCGGCGACGACGCCGAGCACCGCGGCGGCGATGCCGCCCATGCCGAAGGCGAAGCCGAAGAAGATGCCGGCAATCATGCCGACGCGCCCCGGCACCAGCTCCTGCGCGAAGACGACGATGTTGGAGAAGGCCGACGACAGGATCAGGCCGATCAGCACCGTCAGCACCATGGTCCATTCGAGGTTGGCGTAGGGCAGGGCGAGCGTGAAGGGCAGCACGCCGACGATCGAGAACCAGATCATCGCCTTTTGCCCATAGCGGTCGCCGAACGGGCCGCCGAGCAGGATGCCAAGCGCCGAAGCGCCGAGGAACAGGAACAGCATGATCTGCGACATCTGCACCGAAACGCCGAACTTATGGATGGAATAGAAGGTGTAGTAGCTGGCGAGGCTGGCGATGTAGGCGTTCTTGGTCAGCACCAGCAGTGTCAGCACCGTCAATGCCCACATCACCTTGCGGCGCGGGAAGGGCGAGACGAAGCTTGCCGCCTTGCGGTTGCCCTGTGCGGCGCGCAGGCGGCTGTACCAGCCACCGACCTGCCACAAAACGATGATGCCGATCAGCGAGCCGATGGCGAACCACGAGATGCTGGTCTGGCCAAAGGGCACAACGATGAACGCCGCCAGCAACGGCCCCATCGACTGGCCGAAATTGCCACCGACCTGGAACAGCGACTGCGCCAGCCCGAAGCGGCCGCCGGAGGCGAAGCGGGCGATGCGCGAGGATTCCGGATGGAAGATCGCGGAGCCGATGCCGATCAGCGAGGCGCCGATCAGCAACAGCGAATAATGCCCGGCATAGGCCAGCACGACCAGGCCGATCAGCGACGACGCCATGCCGTAGGGCAGCGAATAGGGCATCGGCCGCTTGTCGGTGATCATGCCGATCACCGGCTGCAGCAGCGACGCGGTCACCTGGAAGGTGAAGGTCAGGAGGCCGATCTGCCAGAAATCGAGACCGTAATTCTCTTTCAGCAGGGGATAGATGGCCGATAGCAGCGACTGCATGATGTCGTTGATGCAGTGGCAGAAGCTCACCGCCAGGATGACGGTGAAGGCTGTCGCCTGGGCTGAAGCGTGACTGACGGTCGCTGGTGGCGCGACACTGGCGGCTGTCGTATCGATCAAGATAGGCTCCGTGGTCTTTTTGGCGGGCACGCCCGCGGGTAGCGCGGCGGTCGCTCCTGCGGTCGCCTTAGGACGGTGCCTTATAAGCTGCTTGCCGGGCGACTTCTTTCGTGGTTTGGTCCAATAGTTTCGCAAGTGGGCCATAGCCGATGCCGCACGGCAGGGAAATCTTTCACGCCGGCAATGCCGATCTCCGTCAATTGCACGAACGGCGCTGGCAGTGGCTGGAGCAAGCGGTCGGGCCGGCGGTGGCGCTGCCGACGGAATATCCCGACGGCTACCACGTGCCGCAACACCGCCACAGCCGCAGCCAGCTGCTGCATGCGCGGGTCGGTGTCGTGCTGGTGACGACACGGCATGGGCGCTGGATGGTGCCGCCCGATCACGCGATGTGGATTCCGGCCGGCACCGAGCATTCCGTCGAGATGCTGGGCGATGTCTCGATGCGTTCGGTCTATGTCATGCCGCGGGCGATTCCGGGGCTGCCGGAAGAACTGCGTGTCGTAGGTGTCACCGAGCTGATGCACAGCCTGATCGTCGAATCGGAGAAGCTGCCGCAAGGCGGCGTGCTGGAAGGGCGTGGCGGGCTGATCATGAATCTCCTGCTGCATGAAATCCCGACCCTGCCGGAGCGGCCGCTCGGCCTGCCGTTCCCGTCCGATCCCAAATTGGCGGCGCTCTGCCGGCGCTTCGTGGCTGCACCTTCGCCGCATGCGACGATCGACGAATGGGCCGATGCCGCCGGCATGAGCCGCCGCTCCTTCACCCGCGCCTTCCAACGCCAGACCGGCCTGTCGCTGTCGACATGGCGTCAGCAGGCCTGCCTGTTCGCGGCGCTGCCCAGGCTGGCCGATGGCGAGCCGATCACGCGGGTGGCGCTCGATCTCGGCTATGACAGCGTGCCGGCCTTCATCACCATGTTCAAGCGCATGCTGGGCGCGTCGCCGCGCGGCTATATGCGCGGCGCACGCGACAGCGGCGAAGGCGCCCGTCGGCTAAGCGGTCCGGCGCGGCTGCAGAGCCCGGCGCCGTAGCGCACAGCAGCCGGGGTTGATTGCCGACCTCGATCGTCCCTGCTCTTTCGAAGGTTGAAGCGCGTCGCCTGAATCCGTTCAAACGCGACGTGCTTTAGTCGAATAGGCTCGACACCGATTCCTCGGTCGCCGTGCGCGAGATGGCTTCGCCCATCAGGTCGGCGATCGAGATGACGCGGATGTTGGGCGCGTCAAGCACGCCTTGCGTCGGCTGGATGGAATCGGTGATCACCAGCTCCTGCAGCTTCGAGCCGCTGATACGGGCGACGGCGCCGCCCGACAGCACGCCGTGGGTGATATAGGCGGTGACGCTGGTGGCGCCGTTGGCCAGCAGCGCATCGGCGGCATTGCAGAGCGTGCCGCCCGAATCGACGATGTCGTCGATCAGCAGGCAATCCTTGCCGGCGACGGCGCCGATGATGTTCATCACTTCCGATTCGCCGGGACGCTCGCGGCGCTTGTCGACGATGGCCAGTTGCGCATCGAAGCGCTTGGCCAGCGCGCGGGCGCGCACCACGCCGCCGATATCGGGCGACACCACGACGACATTGCCAAGCTGCTTATATTTCGCCTTCACATCGCGGGCCATCACCGGCACCGAGAACAGATTGTCGGTCGGAATGTCGAAAAAGCCCTGGATCTGGCCGGCATGCAGGTCGAGCGTCAAAACGCGATCGACGCCGGCGCGGGTGATCATGTTGGCGACCAGCTTGGCCGAGATCGGCGTGCGGCCGGAGGCGCGGCGGTCCTGCCTGGCGTAGCCGAAATAGGGAATGACAGCGGTGATGCGCTTGGCGGACGAGCGCATGAAGGCATCGATCATGATGAGCAGTTCCATCAGGTGATCGTTGGTCGGGAACGAGGTCGACTGCAGGATGAAGACATCCTCGCCGCGCACGTTTTCTTGGATTTCGACGAAGATTTCCTGATCGGCGAAGCGCCTGACACTGGCCTTGCCCAGCGGGATGTTGAGATAGCGGGCGACCGCTTCGGCCAGCACCCTGTTGGAATTGCCCGCGAAGAGTTTCATGCACCGTTCCTGGTGGAGGATCGCGAGACCTGACGGACTCGCCTGCGCCCTTTAACCGGGCTTTTAGCGGCCCGTGCCGGTATTGCAAGCGCCGAGATCGGGAATCCGCCGGCTAATCTCAAGAAAGCCAGGCGCCATCGCCGGCCGGCAACACTCTAGCTTGCCTTGCCGCCAAGAAACGCCGCGAACTGGTCGATGGTCTGGTCGGCGATCGCCTGCATGGTGGCCGGCGCTACCGCTTTCCAGCTGTCGCCGCCCCCGCCGGAATTGACCGAAGGCGCCTTCATCTGGCCGTTGATGCGGTGCAGGCGGTTGCCGGCCGGGTCGTAGACGTCCCAGACATAGATGACGGTGGTGTCCTTGCCTTCCGAAATCGCCGAGAAATAACCCTTGAGGACGTGGGTCGCGGCCTGGTCGGCGCTGCCGGCGAGCGTGATGCCGCGCTGCCTGGCGCGCGCCTGCAGTTCCGCCGTCAGCGGCGTCGCGGCTTCCACCGAAGCGCCGACGATCGGCGCGATCTGCAGGCGGGTCTTCGACAGGATGGCAGCGCTTTGGGCTGAGGCGACCGGCGTGGTGGTGGTTGCGGGAGCACCCATCGTGGTGGTGGCAGGCGACGGTCCGGTGACGGCGGCGCTGCCCTGGGTGGCTGGCGTCGAGGTCGCTGGCGGGGTGATCGCCGAAGGTTCGAGCACGTCCTTTGCGTTGGTGCAGGCGGCAAGAGCCAATGCCACAAGCAATGACACGGTCGTCACATGCGATCGTCTCATTTGCCTTCTAACTCCTTGGCGAACAACGCCTCCCATTATGGATTCACTGTACGATCAAGTCGAGATCATGGCGTGACAGCGGCTTCGGCTGGGATTCGGTGGTCAGGTAGGTGCGGCCAAGCGTCATCGCCGTCTCGGTGTCGGAATCCATGATGATCATATGGGCGAACAGCGTCATGTTCGGCGCGATGGGTTCGGGGTTACCCTGATAGAACATCGGCATGTCCATCCAGGACGGCGTGAAGCGGGCGCCGACCGAGTAGCCGCACGCGTTCAGCCGGTGCTTGGTCAGGCCGTGCGTCTCCATGGTGCGGGCGTGGGCGTCGAACACGTCGCCGAAGCTGTTGCCCGGCGTCATTGCCTTCTCGACGGCCAGAAGCGCTGCGCGGGCGGCGTCGAACAGCTCCTGATGGCGCTTCGAGACCTTGCCGGTAAGCACCGTGCGCATCATCGGCGCATGGTAGTGGTTGAAGACGCCGGCCCATTCGAGCGTCAACTGGTCGTTCTTGGTGAGCTTGCGGCGCCCGGACTTGTAGCGGCACAGCAGCGCGTCGATGCCGGAGCCGATGATGAACTCGTTGGCCGGATAGTCGCCGCCGCCGGCAAAGATCGCGCCCTGCATGGCGGCCAGGATCAGGGCTTCGTCGCCGCCCTGCTTGATCAGCGGCAGCGCCGCGTCCAGCGCGTCGTCGGAGAGATTGGCGGCCTTCTCGGCCTTGGCGATTTCAGCCGGGCTCTTGAACAGGCGCAGCCGGCTGACAATGCCGGACGCGTCGGCGATCTGGCCAAAAGTCTGCAATTGCTCGTCCAGGCGGCGGCCGTTGAAGGCAGTCAGGCCGTGGGTGTCGTACTCGACACCGATGCGGGCGCCGAGCAGGTCGAGCTCGTTGAGCAGATTGCGCAGGTCGACCGCCGGATTGGCGCCGTTGCGGTCGGTCCACAGCACGATGTTGTCTATGATCGAGGTCTGGCGCGCCTGGCGCAGGTCGGCCGAGCGGGTCAAAAGCACCATCGAACCGTCGGCCTTCACCACCAGGCACTGGAAGAAGCAGAAGCCGAACGTGTCGTAGCCGGCCAGCCAGTACATGCTTTCCTGCGCGAACAGCAGGATGGCATCGAGCTTCTTCTCGGCCATCTCGATCATCAGCCGGTCGCGCCTCGCGTCGAATTCCGAGCGTTCAAAATGCAGCGCCATTATTGTCTCTCCAAAACGATTGCCGAAACCTGCCGGCCGTAATCGGGTTCCTTGCGGTGCGTGGTGCGCCGGTAGGAGTAAAACAGATCTTCCTCGGCATAGGTGCAGCGGCCGAGGCCCTCGGCCGTTACGCCGGCCTTGGCCAGCCGGTCGACCGTGTAGCGGTTGAGGTCGAACATGGCGTGGCCGGCGTTGGCGGAGGGCGCGAAATAGAGGATGTTTTCAGCGTCGGCCTCGACGAAGCGGGCGACGAACTCCGGTCCGACCTCGTAGTTTTCCGGTCCGATCGAGGGGCCGAGCACGGCAACGATGCGATCGCGCCGGGCGCCGAGGCCTTCCATGGCGAGGATGGTGTTTTCGAGCACCCCGCTGAAAGCGCCTTTCCAGCCGGCATGCGCGGCGCCGATGATGCGCGCCTGCGCATCGGCGAACAGCACCGGCCCGCAATCGGCGGTCGAGGCGCCGATGGCGATGCCCGGCCGGTCGGTGACGATGGCGTCGGCCTTGGGGCGCTCGCCGGCAAAGGGCTCGCTCACGATGATGACGTCGGGCGAATGGATCTGCCAGGCGGTCAACAGATGGCTTGCAGGCACACCCATCCAGGCGGCGACACGGCTGCGGTTCTCGGCGACCAGCGCCTGGTCGTCATTCGATCCGGTGCCGATGTTGAGGCCCTGGTAGATGCCGCTGGAGACACCGCCGACGCGGGTGAAATAGCCGTGGCGGATGCCTTGTGCCTGCGCCTTGTCCAGCAGAGGCGACCGAACGGGATCCGGTTTGGTCTGATTCAGCATGTGGGCGTTGTTGTCCGTGTGAGCGGTTTCGTCAAGAAAAAGTGCTTCGTCGAAAAGAAGGCGGGGCAAAGCGCGGCCGGCGGTTCGGCCGCACTTGCCGGACGGGAGATTGGGAGGGGCAGCAGTGAAAAGTCAATCCGCCATGGCAAAGGGCCGAACGGTCACGCCGCGCGGCAGGACGGCAAGCACCTTGAACAGCTCGCCCATCGCGTGCGGGCCGGCGAGACGCTCGACATCGTCGGCGATCTTGTCGCGCGCCGTCTGGTCGGCATCGGCGCCGAGCCGGCCGGCGCGCTCGAGAATGCCCATGCCGAGCAGGAAGTCGCCCTGCGTCGACAGATGGGCGTCGAGGCCATGCGCACGCACGATTGCCGCAAGAGCAGCGAAATCGACATGGGTCGTGAGATCGGCCTTGCCGGGATTGGCCAGCACATCTTCGTGACCATGCTTGCGCAAGGCCTGCAGCGTGTCGCCGACACCGGGCTGAAGGTGGCCATAATCGAGGAACAGGCCAGCGCCGCCGTGCTTGGACATTCGCTCAGCGATGGCCGCCATGAGGGCTGCGCGGGCGGGCGCCACCTCGACAATCTCGCCCTGCGGCGCGTCAGCGGCGTCGGCGGGCAGCAGCGTCGGGTCGACCGAGCCGGCGCCGGCGAAGAAACGCAGCGCGTTGGTCTCGTCGAGGCCGACCATGCGCTCGCGCCAGCCGGCGCCGGCGCGGACGAACTGGCGGATCGGCACGGCGTCGAACACTTCGTTGCCGACGATGAAGAGCGGCTGTTGCGGCAGCGTGTCGATGGTTTCGTGCCAGCCGATCGCGAAAGGTGTCGCGCCAAGCGTCCGTTTCTGGACCTCGGTCAGGCGCGGGCTGGTCTCGACCATGGCGAAGGCAGCACCATTGGCCAGATCGGGATCAAGCCGCGACAGCGTGCGCAGCATGTCCTTCATCAGCGTGCCGCGGCCAGGACCGATCTCGGCGATGCTGACCGGCTTCGGCCGGCCGCTCGCCAGCCAGGCCTGATAGAGCCAGACAGCGACGAGTTCGCCGAACATCTGGCTGATTTCCGGCGCGGTGATGAAGTCGCCGGCCGCACCAAAGGGTTCGCGCGTCGTGTAGTAGCCGTCCTCGGGGTCGAACAGGCACAGCGCCATGTATTCGTTGACGGGAAGCGGTCCCAACGCCTCGATCAGGTCGGCGATGCGAGCCTTCAGCCGCGTCATGCCGGCCGCGGCTGTGGCACCGGCTTGGCCGTCGCCATCGCCCAGATACCGGCCAGCACCATCGGCGACGACAGGATCATACCCATGGTCAGCCAGTTGGTGCCAAGGAGATAGCCGAGCTGCTGGTCGGGCTCGCGGAAGAACTCGACGAAGATGCGCGACAGGCCATAGCCGCAGATGAAGGCGCCGCCGACGAAGCGCGGCGTCTTCAGCTTAAGGCGCGAATGGGTGAGGATGCGCAGGACGAGGAACAGTACAACGCCTTCGAGCAGAGCCTCGTAGAGCTGGCTTGGATGGCGGGCAAATGGCCCGCCATTGGGGAATTCGATCGCCCATGGCACGTCGGTGGGGCGCCCCCAGAGCTCGGAATTGATGAAGTTGGCGACGCGCACCAGGCCGAGACCGACCGGCACGCCGGCCGCCACGACATCGAACAGCGACCAGGTGCGGATGCCGCGTTTGATGGAAAACAGCGTCATGGCGAGGATGACGCCGAGCAGACCACCATGGAACGACATGCCGCCTTGCCAGACCGCGAAGATATCGAGCGGGTGGGCGATGTAGCGCGGCAGATCGTAGAACAGCACATAGCCGGTGCGGCCGCCGAGCACGACGCCGATGGCGGCCCAGACGATGAAGTCGTCGAGGTCCTCCGGCTTCATCGGCAGGACGCCGTTCGGCCACAGCTTCGCATTGGCGGCGAGCCGCTTGGCGTACCACCAGGCGAACAGGATGCCGACGATATAGCCGACACCGTACCAGTGCACCGCCAGCGGCCCGATCTGGATGAGGATCGGGTTGATGTTGGGAAAGGGCAGGGAGGCCAGCGGCAGCAGGAAATAGTCGTTCAATGGGGAACTCTCGGTTGCGATCGCGTTTGGGCGCGGACCATGCGGCAGGGTTTTGGCGGGGTCAAGGCAAGGTGGGCGCTTCCGACTTGATGGCGCGGCAGGGCGCAACATGCTTGCATTCCAAGTGCCGCGCCACTAACTCAATTACAGCAAGCGAGGATTTGCCATGTCGACCGGACCGAACCGCATTCTCGATGAATTCGCCAAGCTGATGACCGATGCCGCCGGGGCCGCGCAGGGCGTGCGCCGCGAGGTTGAGACCGCCTTCAAGGGGCAGGCCGAGCGCATTCTCAACACCATGGACGTGGTGCAGCGCGAAGAGTTCGAGGCGGCGCGCGAGATGGCCGCCAAGGCTCGGGAAGAAAACACCCGCCTTGCCGAGCGTATCGAGGCGCTCGAGGCGAAACTTGCCGAATTGACCGGACAAGCCGCACCGGCTGCGACGGCGAAGCCCCGCGCAAAAAAATAATCATTAAACTTTTCCACATAGCCCGATCCTGAAAAGCGCTTTGCCGTGAATCGCTTAACGGCATTGCATGAATCTTTGTGACAGCGGCTTTCCACATGCGAATGACGCAGTGCGAAAAATTGGGCTGTTCACGCGACTCCCGATCAATAGACTGAATTTGTTGCATGATTCGGAGCAGGGTCATGCGGCCGGGCGGTGGGGTCCGGTCCGGGGTCTTTGTGTCGAGAAATCCTGGCCGTCCGAGTTCTAGACAAGATTGTTCGTTGTGTGTGCCCTCCCGCGGAGCGTGTGGCGGCGCTCCTCAGAACGACAGGAAGCATTCCATGGAACTTCTCGAACTCGAATTCTCCCGCGAAATCCATCCGGTGGATGTCATCGAGCAGGTTGCCCACAACAACGACTGGTCCTTTGAGCGGGCCGGCGACGACGAGATTTCGATCTCGGTTGCCGGCAGCTGGACAGACTATCACGTGTCCTTCTCGTGGATGGAGGATTTCGAGGCGCTGCATCTGGCCTGCGCCTTTGACATCAAGGTGCCGGAGGCACGCGCGCTGGAAGTGATGCGGCTGCTGTCGCTCATCAACGAACAGATGCTGTTCGGCCATTTCGACCTCTGGGAGCAGGAAGGCGCGATCATGTTCCGCCAGTCGCTGCTGCTGGCCGGCGGAGTCGAGCCGTCGAGCCAGCAGGTCGAGGTGCTGCTGTCGTCGGCGCTGGAAGCCTGCGAATGCTACTTCCAGGCCTTCCAGTTCGTCGTCTGGTCGGGAACCTCGGCCAAGGATGCGCTGGCGGGCGTGCTGTTCGAGACCTACGGCAACGCCTGAGCCCTACGGTAGGCAGAGATGAGTTCGAGCAGCGAGCGCAAGCCCGAGATCAGTTTCGCCGACTTCGATCGTGTCGACATCCGCGCCGGCACGATCGTCGAGGCAGAGCCGTTCCCCGAGGCGCGCAAGCCGGCGTTCAAACTGAAGATCGATTTCGGCGCCGGCATCGGCATCAAGAAATCGTCGGCGCAGATCACCAAATACTATATGCCCGAGACACTGATCGGCCGACAGGTGTTTGCGGTGGTCAATTTCCCACCGCGCCAGATCGGCCCGTTCATGTCGGAAGTGCTGACGCTCGGCTTTCCCGACGAAGAGGGCGCCGTGGTGCTCGGCGCCATCGAGCGAAAGGTGCCGGATGGCGGGCGGCTGTTTTAGAGAAAACCACCGCCTCGTTCCTTCACGCCCCCCTCTGGCCTGCCGGCCATCTCCCCCCAAGGGGAGATCAGGAGCCGCGTCCTCACTGTTTTTTCTTCAACGTTGAAAATTGGCGAAAACAATCGTGACGTCCAATCTCCCCCCTTGAGGGGGAGATGTCCGGCAGGACAGAGGGGGGCGCTGTCCCGCTACGGTTCCGACAACCTAGTGCTGTTGCAGGTCAGTCAGGCGGCCAGTTTCGTCGTTTTGCCCAATGCCTCCTCGACCGTGTCGAGAAACATTTCCGCGCAGGCTTTCCAGCTGTAGCGCATGGCGCGCTCGCGTGCCTGGGCGCGGTCGACATTGAGGGCGGCAAGCGCCGCCTCGCGCAGGTCGTTCGAGACCGCGCCGCCAAAACCGTCGCCGATGATGTCGATCGGCCCGGTCACCGGATAGGCGGCGACCGGCGTGCCGCTGGCGAGTGCTTCGATGATGACGTTGCCGAAGGTGTCGGTGCGGCTGGGGAAGACGAAGACATCGGCCGAGGCGTAGATCTCGGCCAGTTCGTCATTGGGGCGGTGGCCGAGGAAATGCGCTTGCGGGTATTTCGCCTTGAGCTTGGCGAGTTCAGGACCCTCGCCGACGATCACCTTGCTGCCCGGCATGTCGAGGTCGAGGAAGGCGCTCAGGTTCTTTTCGATGGCGACGCGGCCGACGCAGAGGAAGATCGGACCGGGGAAGCCGAGGTCCTTCTTCTTGTCCGGCCGGAAATGGTCGGTGTCGACGCCGCGCGTCCAGGGCCTCAGCTTGTTGAAGCCGCGCGCCGAAAGGTCGTCGGCGAGCGACTGGGTGGCGACCAGCGTGCCCTGGCCGGAATTGTGGAAATCGCGCAACCAGCGATAGGCCCAGCTTTCCGGCACCGGCAGGCGGGCGCTCAGATATTCGGGAAAGCGCGTGTGATAGCTGGTGGTGAACGGCCGGCCAGCGTTGCGGCAATAGCGCCGCGCCATGATGCCGAGCGGACCCTCGGTGACGATATGGATGTGGTCCGCCTTGCGCGTGTCGATCAGGCGCGCGACATGGCCGGGGGTGGTCAGCGCCAGGCGGATGTCGGGATAGGTCGGCAAGGGCAGCGTGCGAAAGATGTTCGGTGTCAGGAAATCCAATTCGACGTCGAAGGATTTCAGCGATTCAGCAAGCCGCTCCAGCGTGTGGACGACGCCATTGACCTGCGGGCGCCAGGCGTCGGTGACCATCAATATGCGCATGGCGGCCCTTTGCAGGAAAGGTCGACGGTTGCCTTGAGACGATGCTGGAACGGCGACCAGCCTGCTGCGCTCGCTTCGCTCCAGCGCACCCGGGCGGGCACGGGGTCGAAGTGAGGCGGCAAGCTCGAATCAATTGACGTCGCGCGCTTCATGCGCGCTCTTCCACCATGGTTTCATGACGTGCCGATGAAGCCCCGTCTTTTCGCCAATTAGGCCGGAACCTTGATGACGGCGCGCAGGCCGCCGAGCGGACTGTCGTCGAGGGTGATGTCGCCGCCGTGGCTGCGGGCGATGTCGCGGGCGATCGACAGGCCGAGCCCGGTGCCGCTGGCATCGAGGTTGCGCGCCTCGTCAAGCCGCACGAAGGGTTTGAACACGTCTTCGCGCCTGTCGGCGGGTATGCCCGGACCGTCATCGTCGATGGTGACCAGCAGCGAGCCGCGGCCATGGTCGGCGTTGACCTCCACCGTCCTGGCATAGCGGAAGGCGTTGCCGATGACGTTGGACATCAACCGGGCAAAGGCGTTCGGCCGCACATGCACATCGCGGTCGCCGGTGAGCGTCGTCGACAGCTTGCGCTTGCGCAGCCTGGCCTCTTCACCGAGTTTCCGGAAATAGGCTTCGAGATCGAAACGCCCAGCGTCCTCCGAGGCCTCGCCACGGGCAAAGGCGAGATAGCCTTCGAGCATCGACTGCATGTCGTCGATGTCCTGGTCGAGTGCTGCCTTGCTTTCGGTCTTGCCGCCGGCCAGCGCCAGCTGCAGCTTGAAGCGGGTGAGGATGGTTCTGAGGTCATGGCTGACGCCGGTCAGCATGGCGGTGCGCTGTTCGATCTGGCGTTCGATGCGCTCGCGCATCTGGATGAAGGCAAAGCCGGCGCGGCGAACCTCCTCGGCGCCGCGCGGCCGGAAATCGCGCGGCATCGGCCGGCCCTTGCCGAAGCTTTCGGCGGCTTCGGCGAGCGTCAGGATCGGCCGGATCTGGTTGCGCAGGAAGGGGATGGCGATCATCAGAAGCACCAGCGAGGTGCCGACCATCCAGATCAGGAAGATGTGGGTGTTCGAGGCATAGGCCTGGCTGCGGCGCACGAAGACGCGCAGCACCTTGTTCTCGAGCTGGACGCGTACCTCGACGATGTTGGAATTGCCGACCGTGTCGATCCAGAACGGACGGTTGATCTGCCTTGTGATCTCGGACGACAGGGCCTCGTCGAGGATCGAGAAGAACGGTTTGGGTCCTGGCGGCGGCAGCGGATCGGGCGGCAACAGGTCGATCTTCAACTGCATGCGGTCCTGCGCGACGCGGATGATGTTGGCGTAGTCGGCATCGTGCGGATAGGTTTCCATCATGTCGATGATGGCGGCGATGTCGCGCACGGTGGCTTGCGACAGGCGCTGCGTCACGGTTGCCCAATGGCGCTCCATGAAGACGAAGGCGACGACCGATTGCAGCAGGATCATCGGCGCGATGACGATGATCAGCGAGCGGGCATAGAGCCGCTTGGGCATATACAGCGAAACCAGGCGCCAGAACCGATTCCAGGCGCGCGGCACCGTCTTCAGCGTCCGCATGGCGCGTGCGCTCAAGCCGCGAGTTTCCGGCTGTTCCAGTTCCGTGGTTGCCATTCGATCTTTTCGCTCACGCGCGGCCGGTCCAGCCGGCCGCAGGGCGGCATTCTATTCCACGCTGAGCCGATACCCAATACCGCGCACGGTCTGCAGCCAGACCGGGTTGGACGGATCGCGCTCGATCTTGCGGCGCAGCCGGTTGATCTGCACGTCGATGGTGCGCTCGCCGACTTCGGAATCGTCACCGACAAGCTCGTGGCGCGGGATGGTTTCGCCGGCCCGTGCCGCGAAGATCGCCAGGATCTCCTGCTCGCGGTCGGTCAGCTTCAGCGCTTCGCCGCCACGCTTCAATTCGCGCCTGGCGATCTGGAAGGTGTAGGGACCGAAGACCAGCTGCTCGACCTTGGGCGTGGTCGCCGGACCGCCGCGGCGCAGGATGTTGTTGATGCGCAGGATCAGCTCGCGCGGATCGAACGGTTTTGGCAGATAGTCGTCGGCGCCGGCTTCGAGCCCGGTGATGCGGCTGTCGGTTTCCGACAGCGCCGTCAGCATCAGGATCGGCACGTTCTTTTCGGCCCGCAGAGACTTGGTCAGGTCGACGCCCGTTTCGCCGGGCATCATCACGTCGAGGATCAGAAGATCGAAGTCGAGGCCGGCAAGCTTGCGCCTGGCTTCGCCGGCGTTGCCGGCGACGGTGACACGAAAACCGTTCTCGGTCAGATACTGCTTGAGGAGATTGCGGATACGGGTGTCGTCGTCGACCACCAGCAGATGCGGCGCGTCGTCGTCGGGTGCGGCCGCGTGATCTACCCTTTCAGTGCTCTCCATGGCTTTTCCCTGACATTTTTGCGGACCCAACGTCGATCTGCGCCCTCAGTTCCGGATTGACCATCGCTTCGAGGAAGCGTTCCACCAAGGTCCGTTCGGTGGCGCCGGAATCCTCCAATGCAGCATGGATGCGGCGCGACTGTGGCCGTGCCAGCGCCAACGCCAGCGCCCGGCCCTTGGCTGTCGGATAGAGTTCGCGCTGGCGGCGGTCGCGCGGCCCCTGCAACTGCACGACGTGGTCGGTGTCGATCAGTTGCTTGAGCACGCGCGCCAGGCTCTGCTTGGTGATCTTCAGCACCTCGAGCAGTTCGGCGACCGTCAGCCCCGGCCTGCGGTTGACAAAATGCAGCACCCGGTGATGGGCGCGGCCGAAGCCGTAATCGGCCAGGATCTGGTCCGGATCGGAGGTGAAATCGCGATAGGCGAAGAAGAACAGTTCGATGATGGCGAAATCGATGCCGTCCTCGTCGGTGATCGCCGTCCTGATCGGTTTCCCGGCTGCGTGGCTTCGATCCGTCATCATTTCTCCGTGGGAAAGGGAGATTATGTCAGTACTATTGACGTAATTTCCCTGCAATGGTAATTTTTGACAAGCTTTTGGGCGGATTGCGAACGAAAAGGCAAGGGAAGCCGGTTTTTCCGGAACTTCCTGAGTTTGCCAGAGCTCAATTATCCGCTTACGCTTCTGAACAAAGGCCACCTTGCCCGGCCGACGCGAAACACACAACGACACAACACTATCGGGCTGCCGCCCGCGGGAGGTTACCATGGCATCCGTTCCCTTCGATCAACTGGACGGCTTCATCTGGATGAATGGCGAGTTCGTCCAATGGGGCGACGCCAAGATCCATGTGCTGACCCACGGCCTGCACTACGCCAGCGCCGTCTTCGAGGGCGAGCGCGCCTATGGCGGCGAGATCTTCAAGTTGAACGACCACACCGAGCGCCTGCACGAATCGGCGCGCCTGCTCGGCTTCAAGATTCCCTATTCGGTGGCCGAGCTCAACGACGCCTCGACCATGCTTTTGAAGAAGCAGGGTTTCCAGGACGCCTATGTCAGGCCGATCGCCTGGCGCGGCAGCGAGCAGATGGGCGTTTCGGCGCAGAACAACCGCATCAACTGCGCCATCGCCATCTGGCAATGGCCAAGCTATTTCGATCCGGCACAGAAGCTGAAAGGCATCCGCCTCGACATGGCGGAGTGGCGCCGGCCCGACCCGCGCACCGCGCCCTCCAAATCGAAGGCCGCCGGCCTCTACATGATCTGTACCATGTCCAAGCACGCCGCCGAGGCCAAAGGCTATGCCGACGCCATGATGCTCGACTGGCGTGGCCAGGTCGCCGAAGCAACCGGCGCCAACATCTTCTTTGTCAAGGACGGCAAGATCCACACGCCCGAGCCCGACTGCTTCCTCGACGGCATCACCCGCCGCACGGTCATTGGCCTGGCCAAGGACCGCGGCCTGGAGGTGATCGAACGGGCCATCATGCCGGAAGAGCTGGAAGGCTTCGAGCAATGCTTCCTGACCGGGACGGCAGCGGAAGTGACGCCGGTTTCCGAGATCGGACCTTACCGATTCGAGGTCGGTGAAATCGCCAAGAACCTTATGAACGACTATTCTGCAGCGGTTCAGCCCAAGCACGCGATCGCCGCAGAATAACGAAAGTCACAGCTTTTCGAGCAAGCAGGGGCGGTTTTCGGGCCGCCCCTTTTATTTCAGCGTTTCTGCATTTGACTTTCGTCCAATTCGGCGTCTCATGATGGTGTCGGCCCGGGAGGCTGGCAGCTATGGAGGGACTAATCATATGGACATGAACACGCTTCTTCCGATCATCATACAGGTGATTACAGGCGTCATCGGTGGTCAGGCGGTCGGTGCGGCGCTCAAGACGGCGGCGATGGGTCAGCTTCCCAAAATCCTGGGCGGAGCCATTGGCGGCGTCGGCGGCGCGGCGATCCTCGGCAGCCTGCTTGGCGGTGGCGCGGTCGATCCGGCCGCGGCCGCGGCCGCGACGAGCGGTCTCGGCAGCGCGCTGAACCTCAACAACATCATCGGCGGCGCCGGCGGTGGCGCGATCCTGACCGGCATTCTCGGCGCGGTCATGGGCGCCATGAAGAAGTAAGCCATTCGAGCCTGTTCCATCCCGACGGTATCGGGATGGGGCTCTCTTTCTTGTTTGAGCATGATCTCTGGACAAAACGGTTTTCCGTTTGTCCGAGAAAACCGGTTTCCACTTTTCGGGGTCATGCTCTCAGGCTTTTCAAATGGGCGGCTTCGGCCGCCCATTTTCGTTTTCAGAGCGACTGACTGTTCGTCTTTCGAGGGATGGACGCCCTTCGTCTGCGGCTCCAGAGCGGTTCATCGTTTCTTGAGAAACGCCGAACCGCTCTGTCTCTTTGTTGACGCAATTCCGGACGGAAAAACCGTTTCACACTTTTCCTGGAATTGCTCTAAATCTCGCCTCATACAGCGAAAGGACGATCATGGGTCAGCTCAATGCCGGCATCGTGCCGGTCACACCGTTCCAGCAGAATTGCACGATCCTGTTCGACATGGACGACAAGCATGGTGTCGTCGTCGATCCGGGCGGCGACATCGATAAGGTGCTGGCGGTGCTGAAGGACAATGCGATCACGGCCGGAGCGATCTGGATCACCCACGGCCATATCGACCATGCCGGCGGCGCGATGGAATTGAAGGAGGCGCTCGGCGTCGACATCATCGGCCCGCATGAGGCCGACAAAGCGCTGCTCGACAATCTGGAAAACCAGGGCAGGCGTTACGGCATCGCCGGCGCGCGCGACTGCGTGCCCGACCGGTTCCTCACCGAAGGCGAGACCGTGTCGTTCGGCTCGCATCTGTTCGAGGTGCTGCATTGCCCCGGGCACGCGCCTGGCCACGTCGTCTACTACAATCGCGCGGCCAAGTTCGCCCATGTCGGCGACGTGCTGTTTCGCGGCTCGGTCGGCCGCACCGACCTGCCCGGCGGCGACCATGCGGCACTGATCGCCTCGATCAAGGACAAGCTCCTGCCGCTCGGCGACGATATCGGCTTCATCTGCGGCCACGGTCCCGGTGGACGCTTCGGCGAAGAGCGGCGGACGAATCCGTTTTTGACTTAAAGCGTGTCGCGATTAATTGGCCTCATATCCGGCAGCCTTGAAGAAGTTTCTGCATTCGGCTGGCTCGAACAGGTGGCAGATATCGCCGAGAGCGTCGCAGAGGGCATCGAAAGTTCTGGCCGCCTTCTTTCGCAGCCGCGCCTTGAGTTTTGAGTAGGCCATCTCGATCGGATTGAGATCGGGTGAGTATGGCGGCAGGAACAGGAGCCATGCGCCCCTTTGGCGAACCAGTTGGGCAGCGCGCTCGTTCTTGTGGAAGCCGACATTATCGAGAATGACGACATCGCCGGGCGACAGTTCGGGAGCGAGCTGCGTTTCGACGTAGCGTTCGAAGATGGCGGCATTCATCGGCGCGTTGACGATCCACGGCGCGACAAGACCGTGACATCGCAGCCCGGCGATGAAGGTCTGCGTCTGCCATTTGCCGAATGGCGCATGCGTCCTGAAGCGCTCGCCCTTCGGCGCCCAGCCGGTGCGTTTGGTCAGTTTGGTATTGGTCGACGTCTCATCGATGAAGATCAGCCGCGCCAAAGCCTTGTTGAAGAAGCGCTTTCGCCGCCCGATCCACAGTTCACGCGCCTGGCGCACGTCGGCCCGCTGCTGCTCGCTGGCCAGTAGAGTTTTTTTTATGACTGAGCCCAAGGCGATTGAGCAGGCGACCGACATTGGAGCGGTGCACGCTCACCCCGCGCACCTCCAGCTCGACGCAAAGCTCATCTAGCGTCAGTTCGCCGGTCTCGGCCAACCGCGAGCGGACAAACTCGGCATGCGGCTCAAGCTTGCCGCCGCCCACATGGCCCTGCCGACGCGCTTCAAGCGAACCGGTCTGCCGCCGCAGGTTGATCAGATTGTTCACAAAGCGAGGCGAAACGCGGAAATGGCGCGCAGCCTCGCGGTGACCATGTCCCTCATCGACATACGCAACAACACGCCGACGCAACTCAAGCGGTAGCGGCTTGCCCATCGCGGTCTCCTTTCAGCCGCAATGAATCACGAACTCAAATCTATGGGAATCCTGAATCCCTTAAATCGCGACACGCTTTAGACTAAAGGAACTCTGGGCGGCCAAAGCCGAATAACAAAAAAGCGCCGACCTTTCAGCCAGCGCTTTTTTGTTTGGGGCAGGGAAGCCTCAGTTGGCCGTGCAGAAATGCTGTTCGCCGTCATTGCCGGTGAACGTGCCGGTGCGGGCGTTGAAGCTGCGGTAGCGGTCCGAGCAGTATTCGTACCAGCCACGGGTCCACGGCTCGGCGTAGCCTTCATTGTAGACAACCCTCGGCTCCGCATAATAGCGACGGATCGGTGCCGGACGCACCCGCACATCACGATCGTAGTAACCGTCATCGTAGTAGCGGTCGGCTTCAGGCGGCGGCTGGTCATTGGCCAACGCGCCACCGATCAGCGCCCCGGCGGCGAGGCCGAGGACGCCGGCGGCAATCGCATCGCCGTTGCCGTGATGGCCATGACGGCGCCAGTCACGCGCGTTGGCGGCGGGCAAGGTCGCCAGCGTGGCGGCGACCACGGCGGCGGACAGGACTGCGGTCTTGAAAATTCGGTTCATGTCGGTCTCCTTCGTGCCGGCCCGTGCAGTTCTGGGATGCGGTCCGGCTTTACCCAAGACTAATATGCGACCGTGGCTGAACGGGGGCTGAACGGATTTCGACGCGTCAATGTCAAACAGGCGTAGAAGATCACGCACTCAAGGGAGCGGTCCTGCCGCGGCCGTCGTCTATCCGAGGGCCGAACTCAGCCGACGGACAGATTGACGGCCTTGGGGCCCTTGCCACGCTTGTCCGGTTCGGTGTCAAAGGACACTTTCTGGCCGTCCTCGAGACCGGGAAGACCCGACGCCTGCACGGCTGAGATATGGACGAAAACATCCTTCGCGCCATCATCGGGCGTGATGAAGCCGAAGCCCTTGGCATGGTTGAAGAATTTGACGGTGCCGGTCTGCGGCATGGGAAGCTCCTTTGATCCCATAAAGTCCAGTCTCGGGCCGGCAAATGCCCGAGTGGAAATTTGTCCTTTATTTTAGCGCCATCGGCAAGAGAAAGTTTTGCGGGCCCTAAGGCGCGCCGCGTTTGAAGGGATTCAGACGAGGTGGTTTTAAGTCTTTGTTTTTATGCATGTCGCTCAAAACCGCTGCGCACTCTTGAGCGACATGCGTTGGGCCGCACGCTCGGCACGAAAAAGGCGCGACGAAAGCCGCCGCGCCTTTCAAAACTCAAACCCCTCTCCAAGCCAGGTCCAGGCATTGGAGCCTCCGTCGCGCGTCCGGGAGACGTGCGGCGTGCCGATGGCTCAGGCAGCGCGGAGGTTGACGGCCTTGGGGCCCTTGCCCATGCGATCCGGCTCGACATCGAAGGTGACCTTCTGGCCGTCGACGAGCGTACGCAAGCCGGAGGCCTCGATCGCGGAGATATGGACGAACACATCCTTGGCGCCGCCATCGGGCGTGATGAAACCGAAGCCTTTGGTCGCGTTGAAGAATTTAACGGTGCCGGTCTGGGCCATTGGGGAAACTCCTTCACCCGTTCAGTCTTTGTTGGTCCTGCCCGCCGCCTGGCGCAATGGGCAAGTCCCGGTGGTTGCTTCGGCAGTCATGCATTGGCGCATGGTCAAACCCCCCGCCGAAAAACGGGGCCGTCAGAGATTCACAGTATCGGGGAAAGGTCGTCCAAAACGTTCCGCTCTCCGGGTCGCAAATGCCCGAACACGGAATTTATTGCACGGAAACGTGAACGTTGCAAGATACCGCCGCGGGCCGCCGCACTGGGCGCATCCCGACGCATGAATCGACTGACCTGAGCATCGTTCGGCTCGGCATAGGCTTGGTTGCCGGTCGGGTCATCGGCCAGAACCGGGCCACGAATGGGCCAGATATTGTGGTCGCCAGTGTCGGGGCTGATGCCGGCCACGGCCAGGCATGGTTTCCAGCGGCGAGGCTGCTAACGGGGTTGCATTTGGCAAGGGATTGATGAGGATCGTCTTTCCGGGACGGGATCGGGCCGGGACGGGATCGGGGGAGAGATCAACATGAAGTTTCTGGCGGCAATCTTTTCGCGGCAAGGTTTTGCCGTCCTGTTCCTGTCGGCAATTCTTGCCGCCTGCACCGTCGTCGTCGATGACGGACCGGGGCCACGTCCGCCACGGCCCGAACCGCAATACTGCAGCAAGCAGTACGAGCCGGTCTGCGCCCGGCGCGGCGGTGACCGCCAGACCTTCGCCAATGCCTGCCTTGCCGACCGCGCCGACTACCGTATCGTGCGCGACGGCCCATGCCGCGGCGGGGGTGGTGGCGGTGGCGAGGAACAGACATTCTGCACCCGCGAATACGCTCCCGTGTGCGCCCGCCGGCATGGCGAGATGCGCACCTTCCCCAATGCCTGCGAAGCCCGCGCCGCGGATTACCGCGTCGTTGGCGATGGACAGTGCTGAGGCAGATAGCGCCACTTGTCCACCCCAACATAGGCCTTGCTCTTCAGAAGGGCGGCCAGATGGGCGGCATTTGACGCGGCCATCTCGATCATGCCGGCGACCTTTTCGGGGGTCTTAGGCAGGTCGACATAGTTCACGTCGCCCATCGCCTCACCGACCCAGTAGACGCCGCCATTGGCCGGGATGGTAAAGCCGACATCGTTGAGCGACTGGAAGCATTCGGCGTGGCAATGATGCGCACCGTCCTCATTGCCGACGATCGCCACCAGCGCCACCTTGCCGGCGGCCGGCATGCGACCCTTGTCGTCGGTTTCCGAGAGAAAGGCGTCCATGCGCTCCATGACGCGCTTGGCGACGCTCGACGGCTGGCCCATCCAGATCGGCAGGCCGAGGATGAAGATATCAGCGGCGATGATCTTCGCGCGCAGCTTCGGCCAGGCGTCACCCTTGCCCATGTCGGACAGCACGCCGGGCTTGATGTCATGGTCGAGGGCCCTGACGATCTCGCCCTTCACGCCATGCGGTTTCAAGGCCGAAAACAGGTCGGCGATGATCTTGTCGGTGGAGGATTTTCCCTTGTCGCCGGAGGCTTTCAGCGAGCAGTTGAGGGCAAAGGCGGTAAGGGACACAGCGCGGGCTCCTGCATTTGGTTGTGCAGGCTCAACGTCGCGAGGCGCTTACGGTTGCGCGCGGATCGCACCTCAAGAGGTTGGTGAAAGGTGGGAAAGCGCGGCGGCTCTCATACCTCCGCCGGATACGCTCCATCGGCCG
Organism: Mesorhizobium sp. AR07; assembly: GCF_024746815.1. Taxonomy (GTDB): domain Bacteria; phylum Pseudomonadota; class Alphaproteobacteria; order Rhizobiales; family Rhizobiaceae; genus Mesorhizobium. Next base: position 2,661,891 of record NZ_CP080525.1, on the reverse strand, counting down.
GGCCGGCGTAAAGCTCGCTGCCATCTTCGTCGGAAATGCACAGGCGATCGGGGATTTGCGGCATGGCCAGCGTGTGGAACAGCGCGGTGGCGCCCTGCAGTGCGGCGCGCAGATTCGGCGCTTCCAGCGACACCTTGTCGAGCGTGGCTTCGTCGGCGTCGCGCGACCGGTAGAACTCGATGACGAAGTTCAAGCGCGCCTCCGTGGTGCGGCAAAGCGTTGCGCGGGCCTGTTCAGTCAGTCCGTCGCCTCACACAGCCCTCACACAGGGCGACGGAGAGGGCGCACAAGGCGCCCCTGGCGTCAGCCCTTCGACTTTGGCTTCAGGCTGCTCTCCGCCTGCTTGACCGACGAGCCGAAGGGGGAGGCGGGCTTGGCCACGACCTTGTCCTTCTTCGGCTTTCGCGTTTCGCGGTTGCTTCGCTGTTGACCCTTGGACATGTCGTGCTCCTGCTGCGTTTTGGCCTGGCTTTGCTAAGGCGCGTCGCGTCTAACCCGGTTCAGCCGACGCGCGTTAAGTCGTTGTTTTGTACATGTCGCTGTCCCAAAACCGCTGGGCACTTTTGGGCGACATGCACGAGGTCTCAGACGACCGGATTGTCAGCGACAACCGGATTGTCGGCCGGTTCGAGATTGTCTTCGGTGGTGACCCGTTCATGGGTCTCCTGTTCGCTGCGGATGCGGTACTGCGGCGAGCCGTCCTTGACCGGCAGCCTGCTCTTGATCTGGAACAGTTCCGCGGTCTTCTGGACGAGGCCGGTGCGGCTCTTCATGCGCACGGTCTGTCCGACGGCAAAGAGATGCGACGGCGTGTCGGTGCGCGGGCGCGCATTCTGCTGGAAACGGATCATGCTGCATTCTCCCTGTCGCGCTTCAGCGCTGTTTCGAGTTCGACGTAATCGATGGCGACAAGCTGGCTGGTGGTCGGGTTCTTCACCGTCCTTGCCGGCAGGTGGATGAAGGTGGCGACGCGGCGCCAGGCAAGCCGCGACATGCCCTCGATCACCTCTTCGTCGTGATCGATGTCGTAGTCGCCGGCCGGCAATTGTCCTTCCAGTCCGCCGAGCACGAAGGGTGCCGCGAAATGGGCGATGGAGTGGGTGGTGCGGTCCGGCATTGTCTTAACCTTGATGTTTTCCGGAAAGCGTTCGCGCCTCGCGGCGCCTCTCTATCTCTTTGTTTTGACGCAATTCCGGACAGAAAACCGTTTCACACTTTTCCTGGAATTGCTCTAGAACGGCCGCCTGAAAGCAAAAAAGCGGGGACGAGCCCCGCTTTCCTATTTCCGGCAATCGCTGGAAATAAGCCGATTTCGAGAGCTGCCAGTACATCCGTGGTCAGCGTTCATCGAATTCGGCCGGATCAGATCAGTTGCAGATTGGCGGCCGACTCGCGGCCCTTGGTGTCACGCTCCAACTCGAACTGCAGTTTTTGGCCTTCGGCGAGACCGGGGAAGCCGGCCCGCTCCAACGCGCTGACGTGGACGAAAACGTCCTTACCGCCATCGGCCGGCTGAATGAAGCCGAAGCCCTTCTGGCCATTGTAGAACTTCACGGTTCCGGTGTTCATGTGTGTCTTTCGAAGAATGAGACATGGTCGCGGAGCGAATATGCTGTGCGCCCGGTATCGATGATTTGGAATGAGATTGGCGGGTCGAGAACCTCTGACGCCGCGAGATGCCAATTCTGGCCCAAAGCGATTTCGTCTATATAGCTTGATGGGCTGGCACATTCAAGAAGATTTCCAAAAAACCCCGGCTTTTACAAAAAAATAGATTACAAAAAAATAGATCGCTGTAACTATTTGAAAAACCCTGATAGAGTTTGGGGGCTTTCAAAAAAATGCTTAAAATTATGCCGGGGCAATCGTCTCGGCACTTGTATTTTATTTATTCGCGAGAGGACAAAAGCCATGGTTTCCGTCAGAACCCCGAGAGGAACGACCGTAGCGATCAACCCGGCCATCAAGCCCATACACGCCATTGCCGTTGGCCCGACTGGCAAGCCGATGGTCGTCAAGTCGGCACGGCTGACGATCCGAAGCGATGAGGCAGCAAGGCGAACGATCGCCGATACCGATGGCACCGTGAGGCGGGCCAGGCAAGTTGCCGAGACCAATCGCCTGATTTGATCTTTTCCACGCCGCCGCGAAGGCGAGACACCAAGCGAAGCCTTGAACCTGCCGCGCTGATGGCCTAGATCGCGGCAGGCGGACAAATCAAGGCAGGTTTCCCATCAACCGAGATCAGAGAAGAGCGGCGGGCGCCAACTCAGGCTCGGGCGGTCAACCGCCGCTGGGGCTCGACCAGCATGTGCAGCAGGGGCTGCAACTGCATCAGGCCGGGCGCCGGCAAGAGGCCGAGGCGATCTACCGGCAGGTGCTGGCGCAGAAGACCAATCACGCCGCCGCCGCGCATTTCCTGGGATTGCTGCTGCACCAGACCGGGCGCAGCGCCGAAGGGCTGGGTCTCATCGAACAGTCGGTGCGCCTGCAGCCCGGCAATCCGGATTTTCAAAACAATCTCGGCACCGTGCTGCGCGATCTCGGCCAGGTCGCTGCAGCCGTCGACTGTTTCCGCAAGGCGGTGACGCTGCGGCCCGATCAACTGGCGGCGCGCGACAATCTCGGTTCGTCGCTGAAGCAGCTCGGCCAGTTCGAGGGCGCCGAAGACATCTATCGCGGCACGGTCGGGCGCAATCCCTTCCATGTCCGCGCCCGCATCGGGCTTGCCGAAACCCTGCAGGAAGCCGGGCGGCTCGACGAGGCGCTGGCCGTCTTCCGCGAGGCGCTGACCATCCGGCCCAAGGATGCCGACCTGTTGCACGGCCTTGGCGTCGGGCTGATGGAAAAGGGCAAGCTCGACGAAGCGGCCGATCTTTTCCGGCAGGCGCTGGCCGTCGACCCCGGCATGGCGAGAGCCTGGCTGATGCTGACGCAGGTCAAGCGCCAGAAGGAACGTGATGCCGAGCTGACCGGCATGGAGGCCCAGCATGCCAAGGCGCCGCGGGACAGCGTGGCCCGCATGCAGCTATCCTTCGGTCTCGGCAAGGCCAATGACGACCTGAAGGATTACTCGCGTGCCTTCGACTATTTCGCCGAAGGCAATGCGATCCGCCGCAAGGGCATCGAGTACGATGCGGCCAAGACGCGGGCCGAATTCGAGGCGATGAAGGCCACCTTCGATGCCGGCTTCTTCGTGAAACACCGGCCGAGCACGATCAGCGACGACACGCCGATCTTCGTCGTCGGCATGCCGCGCTCCGGCACGACGCTGGTCGAGCAGATCATCGCCAGCCATCCGCTAGTCTATGGCGCCGGCGAGCTCAGCATCCTGAAGACGGCGGTCGGCAAGCAGTTTCCGCTGACCATGAAGGGCGGCTTCCCGGCAGGGATCGCCGACATGCCCGACAAGGTGTTCGCCGAGGCCGGCGAGGCCTATCTCGACATGCTGCACGCCCGCTACCCAGGCTTCAAGCATGTCACCGACAAGATGCCCGGCAACTTCCTGCTCGTCGGCTTCCTCCACCTGATGCTGCCGAAGGCGAAGATCGTCCATTGCGCGCGCGACGCGGCGGCGACGTGCCTGTCGATCTACAAGGTGCATTTCCGCGGCGACAGCCACCGCTACGGCTATGATCTTGGCGAACTCGCCGATTTCCACAATCTCTACACCGACATCATGGCGCATTGGCATACCGTGCTGCCTGGGGTGGTGCATGATGTGCGCTACGAGGATTTCGTCGCCGACCAGGAAGGGCAGACACGGGCGCTCATCGCCCATCTCGGCCTGCCGTGGAACGATGCGGTGCTGTCGTTCCACGAGACGGACCGGCCGGTGCGCACGGCGTCGGCCGCGCAGGTGCGCCAGCCGATGTATCAGGGCTCGGTCGATTTGTGGAAGCGTTATGGCGACCGGCTGAAGCCACTGCTCGACAAGTTGGACTGATCCGCCTACAGCTCCATGAACGGCTTGAAGCCGCCGAAGATCATGCGTTTGCCGTCGAACGGCATGGCCGACCAATCGGGTTTCAGGCGCGGGTCAGCCATCACCTTGGCCATCACCGCATCGCGGCTTTCTCGCGATTCATAGACCACCCAGGAGAAGACGACGATCTCGTCGTCCTTGGCCTGCACCGCGCGCGGGAACGAGGTGACCTCGCCATAAGGCACATCGTCGCCGACGCATTCGACATAGGCGAGCGCGCCGTGCTCCTTCCAGACGATGCCGGCTGTGTTGGCCAGCTTCTTATAGTCATCGAGTTTTGCCTTGGGCACTGCAAGCACGAAGCCATCGACATAGGACATGGTGGTTTCCTTTGCTGAAATGGAGCGCCGGGCCGGCAGGGGATCAACCCGGCGCAGGTGAGCATCATCCCTCCGCGGGCAGCGAGGGACGTTGCTGCTCGATGAGAAAACTTACTTCACCGGGGCGTTCATCGCCCAGGCAACACCAAAGGGGTCACGCATCTGTCCCCAGCGGTCGCCCCAGAACATCACCTGCAGCGGCACCACTTCCTCGCAGCCGGCCTCGATGGCGCGCTTCCACCAGGTTTCGATGGTGTCGTCCTGAAGATGCAGCTGCATGGTGTAGCCCTGCGGATCCTTATGCGGATGGCCGTGCTCGGGATAAGCGTCGCCCAGCATCAGCGTAGAGCCGTTGATGTGAAGATGGATGTGTATGGTGCGGCCTTTTTCGTCCGGCGGATAGGCAAACACCTGCTCCGCGCCGAAGGCTTTCTTGTAGAATTCGGCGGCCTTGAAGGCGCCGTCCACCTGCAGATAGGGGGTCAATCCGCCAAGCACTTTCGCTACGGCCTGAGCCGGGGTCTGGTCGGTCATGTCTTGCTTCCTCTTTGCGTTTGGTTGGCCTTGCCGATCATAGGACGCACGAGGTGACGGCGGTCCTACAGGGTCGCGAAAATTTTTTCGAAGGCAGGGCCTGGGTGTGCCGGGCAACCGGCGGAATTGAGCGACAGGGGCATGGGCAGGCTGATCGCGGTCATATGACCTTGGCCGAGAACGTGGCCGCGCGACGGCTGTTCCGCGCGTCGAAGATTTCGGGAAAGCCGATGTCCTTGCGCAATTCGGCTGGCAGCGACAGCAGGATGCGTTCGCTGCGGTGGCGGGCGCGTGCCGCCGCATAGTGGGTTGCGATGCGACCGATGGATGAAAGGACCGACATGATGAATTCTCCCTGGTTTGCGCCGGCATCACCGTGTCGGCGTCCCAAGGACGAGGCGCGCTGAGGCGATCCGACAGACCGCCATGATTTTCTTGCGTGGCACCCGATCAGATTTCGTCGCCGAGAGTGGATCTAGGCAACCTTGAGCGTAGGGATAGCTGAAACATCAACTTCACGCTCTGCGTGCCAGGCATCGAAAGCCGCCTGCATCCGAAGCCAGATCGCGGCGCCGTCGCCGAACAGCTTCCCAAGGCGGGCGGCCACAGCCGGCGAAACCGGTCTCTTTTCGCGGATGATGTCATAGAGCTGCTGTCGGGAGATCCCGAGCAGATTTGCAATTTCCACCTTGGTCTTTCCAGTTGCCGGGATAATGTCGTCAAGCAGCGCCCCCGGGTGGGAGGGACAACGCTCAATGGGACGCGTCGGCTCGTGCACGGTCATAAGTCGAACTTCTCCATTTGGCCGCCTCAGTGGTATTGCTCGAAATCGACGCGGGCGGCGTCCTTGCCGTCGAACTCAAATGTGATGCACCACGGACGGTTGACGTGGACCGTGTAGCGGATGGGATCGAAGCCTTTCAGCGGGTGGAAGTCGAAGCCGGGGAGGTTCATCTCCTCCGGCTTCTCTGAAGCCTCCAGGCGATCAAGCCGGACAAGAATGCGCTTGTGCATCTTGGCGTCGATCTTGCCGGTTTTCCCGGTTTGAAAGAGGTCCCGACAACGCCTTGTTCTTGAAGGACTTGATCACAGGTCTATGTAAACAGATTGCTTACATTAGTCAAGAGCCTGTAAGCAAATAATTTACAGGCATAAGTGCCGTTCATAGCGTCGCCGTCATCCTGTCGCATCGGCCACTGAGCGGAAGAAATCCTCCGGGTCCTCGACTTCGGCCAGCCGCCGCTTGTCGATCAGCCAGAAGCGGTTGCCGATGGTGCGGATGAAGGAGCGGTCGTGCGAGGCGAGCACGCAGCTTGCCTGATGCGCCAGCAGTTCGGCTTCCAATGCCTCCTGGCCGTCGATGTCGAGATGGTTGGTCGGCTCGTCGAGCAGATAGAAGTTGGGGTTGGCGAGCCGAAGAGCCAGCATCATCAGCCGCGCCTTCTGACCGCCGGACAGCACGCCGATCTTGCGCTCCTGCATGTCGATGCCGACGCCGGCACCGGCGAGCAGCGAGCGGGCGCGCTGCTCGCCGACATCGTGGCGGCGCGAGACCATCGCCAGCGGCGTGTCGTCACCGCTGATGCCGGACAGCGCCTGGTCGCTGTAGCCGAGTACAGTCGACGGCGTCACCTTCATGTTCCGCACGGTTTCAGGCTCGAGGATGGCGTTGCGGATCAAGGTGACGAAGCGCGACTTGCCGACGCCGTTGCGGCCGAGGAGCACGATGCGGTCGCCCTGGCAGATGTGGCGCTTGCCGGTCCTGAACAGCAGCGTTCCATCAGGGGTTTCCACCGCCGCATCGTCGAGCGTGATCAGCACCTTGGCGTGGGTGCCGCGATTGGCGAGCCGGATCGCGCCCGCCGATTTCTCGCGATGCGCCGGGGCGGCCGCCTCTTCCAGCCGCTCCGCTCGCTGGTTGAGCTGCTTGGTCTTGACCGTCAAAAGGTCGCTGCCGGAATTGATGCCGATGTTGTTGAGCTTGGCTGCTTGCCGGCGCAATTGCTGTGCCACCTTTATGTCGCGCTGGAACTTGCGCTCGGTCGAGGCGTCTACGTCGTCGAGCGCCTGCCTTGCTCTGGAGTAGGGCAGCGCAAACACCGGCGACTGTTCCGGGCGCAGGAACAGCGTCCGGTTGGTGGTGGCGTCGAGGAAGGCGCGGTCGTGACTGGCGATCACCACTGGCACTTCGCGCGGCAGCGTGTTGAGCCAGCTTTCCAACTGGCTGATGCGGGCCAGGTCGAGATGGTTGGTCGGCTCGTCGAGCAGCAGCACATCCGGATCGGTGACCCAGACGCGGGCGATCAGCGCCAGCCTCTGCCAGCCACCACTCAGCGCCTGCATGTGCCGTTCGCGCATCGGTTCGGGCACGTCGAGCGAATCCAGCACCACGTCGACGCGCCATAGTTCGCTTTCGGCTTGCTCCGGCGGCAAGGCATCGGCGACCACCTGATGGAAGCTGCGTTCGAGAAGGGCTGATGCAACGGACTGTTCGACATGGCCGACGCGCAGGCCGCGTGTACGGGTGATGTCGCCTGTTGTCGGCTCCATCTCGCCGGTCAGGCATTTCAGCAAGGTCGACTTGCCGCGGCCGTTGGCGGCAACGATGCCAAGCCGGTCGCCGGTGCCGATGGTGAGGTCGAGATTGGCAAAGAGCGGCGCACTCATGGTGACGCCGAGGGATTTGAGGCTGATCAGGGCCATTGGATTTCTCTGGTCTTGCCGGAGGAAAACTCCGGTTCAATGCACTTTGACGGTGCGCGTGCCGGCCATCAGAACAGGCGTTGCAACACCACGAAGGGCAGACCAAAAAATCGAAGCGGGAAAAACCCGGACCGTCCCTGGTCAGCCCTGCAAGCAAGCTCGCAGGGCAGAAATCGGGCCACGCTGACGATGGTGACGAAAAAAAGTAAACACGTGAGCCCTCCTTTCAAGACGTTCGAGTGTGGAAACTGACTACACCAAGGGCGGGCTACACCAAGGGCGGGGCCGATGGCAAGGCTACCGCTTTCACGCGGCGCGGGAACGGGTCCAGCACCAGCACGCAGCCGGCGATGATCGCCACCGCGCCGAAGCCTTGGACGATGGTCAGCGACTCGCCAAGCAGAACCGTGCCGACCAGCACCGCGACAACGGTCACGGCGAACTCGACGCTGATCGTCCTGGTTGCGCCGATGCTGGCGATCAGCCGAAAATAGACGACGTAGGTCAGCGCGCTCATCACGCAGGCGAGAAGGGCGAGATAGAGGAAGTCGACGGCGCTCGGCATCGCCGGCACCGGCACTGCAAGCAGCAGCGGCAGCGTCATAAGCCCACCGAACAGGAAGGCGGCGCTGGTGAGTTCGAGCGAGCCGGCCGAGCGCAGATGGCGGTTGGCGTAATTGCTGCCGAAAGCGGCCGAGAACGAACTGAACAGCGAGGCGGCGCAGCCAAGCGCGAAGGATGCCGTGAGGGGCACGGCGGGGAAGCCGACCAGAACGATGATGCCTGCGGCGCCGAGCAGCAGCCCGGCCAGTCCGCGAACGGTGATGCGCTCAAGCCCCCACAACTGGCCGATGATCATCGAGAACAGCGGGATAGCGGCGACGAGGATGGCGGCCATCGCCGTGCCGATGCGCGGCGTGGCATAGGACAGGCCGATCAGCTGTGCCGCGACCGTCGTCGCGCCGACTGCCGCGAAAGGCCGCCAGCCGGCGCTGAAATCGAGCCTGCGCCCGGTCACCGCCGCCAGCAGCAACAGCGTGATGCCGGCGAGCAGCGAACGCAAGGTGACCGCACCGATCCAGCCAAAGGCATGCACCACCTTGAGCAATACCAGGAACGACAGGCCCCAGGTGATGGCCAGGAAGACGTAGGCGGCGATGTCCTTGGGTTTCATGGTGTGGTGGACGGTTTTCTGGGGCGGGATGGCAGGGCCGTATAGGTTCCACCCGCAGCTGGCAAGGGTGAGCTCATAGTCCAGGAGGGACTTGTTGCCCATAGAAGAGACTTATGTTGGAGGGACAGCGCCCTGGGCAGCGCGCCCCTCTGTCCTGCCGGACATCTCCTCCCTCGTCGGCAGGCCAATCGCATATGGATTCTTGCGAAGATAGACCCCCACCCTAACCCTCCCCACTGTTTGGACCTGAGACATCGCGAACAGGTGTGCGAGGACATCGCGAACAGTTTTGCATGCTATCGAGCCATGGCATTGAGGTCGATGGTTTCTATTTTCTGGTGCCTGAACCAGGCGTCGAAGAGGCCGTCTGTTGCGGTCGGACGGAAGGCAACGGATTTTCCGGCGAAGGCTTTGCAGAGGCGCATTTTGCGGCCGAGAATAGAGACGAAGCCATGCTGCTGAACGCGGCGGATGAGATCGTCCTTGGCGTATTCGAACGGCTCGACAATTTCGCGATACTGGCGCTGCGAGGCCCGGTAGCGGTCGAGCGGCACGGCGCCGTCCAGCGCGTCGTGGGGACGCTGGGCGTTGTAGACATGGCGCCACTGGTCGAAGGCGTGCTGAGCCTTGGCGAGATCGGCGAAGGGTGGTCCCTTGCAGCGCCTCGGCCTTGAGCGTTCGGTGGAAGCGCTCGTCCTTGCCGAGTGTCTGCGGGTGGCAAGGCCTGGAGTGGCTGACGGCGACGCTGGCCTCGATCAACCAGACGGTGAGCAGCGTGAAGTTGTTGCGGCCGCCATCGCCCCAGGGCGGGCCATTGTCGGTGGCGATGCGCCACGGCAGGCCATAGCGACGGAAGGCCTCGATCAGGCGCGTTTGCACGGTTTGGGTGGTCTGATCGGAGCAGGCCGACAGCACGACCGAGAAGCGCGAATGGTCGTCGAGCACGGTGAGCGGATGCAGCCGGCCGGTGCGCAGGGCGACATGGCCCTTGAAGTCCATCTGCCACAGATCGTTGGGGGCTTCGTGCTCGAAGCGGATGAAAGGCTGCGCCCCGCCGCCCTGCAATCCGAGCTCGATCCCGTTGCGGCGCAGGATGCCGGTCACCGTCGAGGGCGAAGGGGTGCCGATACCCTCGCGAGCGAGCACACGCGCGATCTTGCGCCCACCCCAGGCCGGATGCGCCGCACGCACCCAAAGGGCTGCCGCTTCGACCTCAGGGGCGCTGCGCCGTGGGCTCAAATGGGGCTGCCGCGAACGCTCCAAAAGCCCCGCATCGCCTTGCGCTCGATAGCGAGCGATCAGCTTGTGGGCCAACGTCCGGCCGATTCCGAAGCGCCGACACAACGCGCTCACATTCGCACCCGCCGCGCTCGCCAACCTGACGAATTCCAATTTCTGTTTCATCGCGCTGTTGTCCCCGAATGGCATCCCGAACCCCCTCGCGCAAAACGCGCAAAACTGTTCGCGATGTCTTCGCACACCTGTTCGCGATGTCTCCGGTCCAAACACCCACAAGGGGGAGGGAAGCTGCCGCGCGCCCTTCATCTTTGCCGTCAAAACGTCGGCAATTTGTCGAGATCAGCGCCTACAGAATCTCCCTCCCCCTTGTGGGCAGGGGAATCGCACATGAGTAGATCGGGTCACTTGCGTGGTGGAGAGAAATTGATTCTGACGGACCTCTTGAAGACAGGAGGTCATGATGGTGTTTGTGGATATATTCGACGAGGTTCCGGACCCTCGAGACTTCACGGCCCAGCACGAATTGCCAGAGATTTTGTTCGTGGCGCTGGCGGCGGTGCTTTGCGGAGCGACGCACTGCACGGAGATGGTGCTGTTTGCCAAGTCGCGGCTCGATCTGTTGCGGCAGTTCATCCCCCTCAAGCACGGCGTGCCCAGCCACGACACCTTCAGCCGGGTGCTGGCCGCACTCGATCCGGTGGCCTTCAACGCCGCCTTCATGCGCTTCATGGCCGCCTTCGGCACACAGGCGCACATCGATGTGCCGAAAGGCCAAGTCGCCGTCGACGGCAAGAGCCTCAGGCGCGCCTACGCCAAGGGCTGCGCCCACATGCCGCCGCTGGTGGTTACAGTCTTTGCCTGCGACACCTTCATGAGCCTGGCTCAGGTCGTGGCACACAAGGGTGGCGAGGTCGAGGCTGCGATCGAGGCGCTCAAGCTGTTGTCGCTCAAGGGGTTGACCGTCACCGGCGATGCCTTGCACTGCCATCGCCGCATGACCAAGACCATCCGCGAAGGTGGCGGCAACTATGTGCTGGCCATCAAGGGCAACCAGTCGAAACTGGCAGTACAGGCCAATGCCGCCCTCGACGCGGCAGCTGCGAGCAAAAGAACCAGGTTCCATCAGGTCGACGAGGATGCCCATGGCCGCCACGAGGTGCGCCGTGCTTTCGTCGTCCCCTTCGCCCAGACGCCGGGCCAGAACGCGCTCGTCGACCTTTGCGCCGTCGGCCGTGTCGAAAGCTGGCGCACCGTCGATGGCAAGACCACCCACAAGGTCCGCTGCTATGCGTTGTCGCGCACAATGCCGGCCAAAGAACTGATCGCCTCCGTTCGCCGCCACTGGAGCATAGAGAATGAGCTGCACTGGCAACTCGACGTCCTGCTCTGCGAAGATCGCATCAGGGGTCGCAAGAACAACGCGCCGGCAAACCACGCCATACTTCGGCGCCTTACTCTCAACATCCTTAGAGCCGACCCGGAAAACATCCCGCTCAGCCACAAACGACTCAAAGCACGGTGGGCCGATCAAGACCTCATCAGCCTTATCACTCATATGCGATAGCCCTGCCCTTGTGGGGAGGGCAGGGGTGGGGGTTATCGTAGAGCGAAAGCCTCTGCTTCCCATATGCGATTGCCCTGTCCCTCGTGGGCGAGATGTCCGGCAGGACAGAGGGGCGCGAAGGATCGCTACCGTCCCGGCCTGCCCGTCTTCCCCGGCCGGCGCTTTTCGCGGCGGGCGTCGCCGGGATCTTCGTAGGAGCCGATGCCGGCGCGCTGGCGGACGACAGGCTTGTTGGGGTCGCCGTGTTCCTTCGCGCCCCCCTCTGTCCTGCCGGACATCTCCCCCACTTGGGGGGAGATTGGCTGTGGCTTGGCCGGCATTTTTCCTTCAACCGGTTTCTCGGTGCGCCGCACCGTCATCTCGTCGAGCGAGTTCTTCTTGAACAGCGGCTTGGCGGCGTCGCCGGGAATGCCGAAATCGGAACCATGCGCCTCCTCGGCCGACTGTTTCTTGAACAGCGAGCGCGACACGGCGCCCGCGGGCGTCGGCATGTCGGTGCCTGGATCCATGGCGTCGAGCGAGGGTTTCGCAAACAGCGGCCTTTTCACCGGCACCGCGCCATCGGCGCCCATCTCGTCGAGCGCCGACTTGCGGAACAGGGCGGATTTGACGCGATCGTTTGCGGTCCCTTCCGGCTTGCTGACCGCCACGACAGGGATGTTTCCCTGGTCGTCGACCGTGCGGTGGATGGCACGGCCCTTGTTGTGCTTGCCCTTCTCCCGGCCCGAGACCGGGCTTTCCATGTCGGCATATTTGGCCAGCGGATCCTCGGAGATGGACAGTTCCATCTCGCGCAGCCGCTTGATCTCGTCGCGGATGCGGGCCGCCTTCTCGAAATCGAGATTGGCGGCGGCATCGCGCATCTGCTTGTCCATGGCGTCGAGATGGGCCTTGAGATTGTTGCCCATCATCGCACCGGCGCTGTCGGTGAACTGCGAGATGTCGGCGCGGACATGGTCCTTCTCGTAGACCGAGTCCAGGATGTCGGAGATGCGCGACTTGACCGATTCCGGGGTGATGCCGTTGGCCTCGTTCCACTCCATCTGCTTCTCGCGGCGGCGGCTGGTTTCGGCCATCGCCCGTTCCATCGAGCCGGTGACCTGGTCGGCGTAGAGGATGACCTTGCCGTCGACGTTGCGAGCGGCGCGGCCGATGGTCTGGATCAGCGAGGTTTCCGAACGCAAAAAGCCTTCCTTGTCGGCATCGAGAATGGCGACGAAGCCGCATTCGGGAATGTCGAGGCCTTCGCGCAAGAGGTTGATGCCGACCAGCACGTCGAAGGCGCCGAGCCGCAGGTCGCGCAGGATCTCGATGCGCTCCAGCGTGTCGATGTCGGAGTGCATGTAGCGGACGCGTACGCCCTGCTCGTGCAGATATTCGGTCAGGTCCTCGGCCATGCGCTTGGTCAGCACCGTCACCAGCGTGCGGTAGCCGGCCTTGGTGGTGTCGCGAATCTCGCCGACGACGTCGTCGACCTGGCTCTTGGCAGGGCGCACCTCGACCGGCGGGTCGATCAGCCCGGTCGGACGGATGACCTGTTCGGCGAAGACACCGCCGGCCTGCTCCATTTCCCAGCCGCCGGGCGTTGCCGACACGGCGACGGAGAGCGGGCGCATGGCGTCCCATTCCTCGAAGCGCAGCGGCCGGTTGTCCATGCAGGACGGCAGGCGGAAGCCGTATTCGGCCAGAGTCGCCTTGCGCCTGAAGTCGCCGCGATACATGCCGCCAATCTGCGGCACGGTGACGTGGCTTTCGTCGATGAAGACCAGCGCATTGTCGGGAATGTATTCGAACAGCGTCGGTGGCGGATCGCCCGGCTGGCGGCCGGTCAGATAGCGCGAATAATTCTCGATGCCGGCGCAGGAGCCGGTGGCTTCCAGCATCTCCAGGTCGAAGCGGGTGCGTTGTTCCAGCCGCTGCGCCTCCAACAGGCGGCCGGCTCGTTCGAGTTCCACCAGCCGGTGCTTGAGCTCTTCCTTGATCGACTTGATCGCCTGATTGAGGGTCGGGCGCGGCGTCACATAGTGCGAATTGGCGTAGATCTTGACGCTTTTCAGCTCGCCGGTCTTCTGGCCGGTCAGCGGGTCGAACTCGGTGATCTGCTCGATCTCGTCGCCGAACATCGAGATGCGCCAGGCGCGGTCTTCAAGGTGGGCCGGAAAGATCTCGATCGTGTCGCCGCGCACGCGGAACGAGCCGCGGACGAAATTGATGTCCTGGCGCTTGTATTGCTGGGCCACCAGGTCGGCGAGCAGCGCGCGCTGGTCGAGCCGGTCGCCGATCTGCATCTGGAAGGTCATCGCCGTGTAGGTTTCGACCGAGCCGATACCGTAGATGCAGGACACCGAGGCGACGATGATGACGTCGTCGCGTTCGAGCAGCGAGCGCGTCGCCGAATGGCGCATGCGGTCGATCTGCTCGTTGATCGAGGATTCCTTCTCGATGAAGGTGTCGGTGCGCGGAACGTAGGCTTCCGGCTGGTAATAATCGTAGTAGGAGACGAAATACTCGACGGCGTTTTCTGGGAAGAATTTTTTGAACTCGGAATAGAGCTGCGCGGCCAGCGTCTTGTTCGGCGCCAGGATCAGGGCGGGGCGCTGCGTCTCCTCGATCACCTTGGCCATGGTAAAGGTTTTCCCGGAGCCGGTGACGCCGAGCAGCACCTGGGTGCGATCGTGGTTGTCGACGCCCTCGACAAGATCCTTGATGGCGGTCGGCTGGTCGCCGGCCGGCTCGAAGTCCGACACCATCTTGATGGCGATGCCGCCTTCGGATTTTTCCGGACGGGCAGGGCGGTGCGGGGTCCACAGCACGCCGTCCTTGTGCAGCGGATTGCCGGATTCGATCAACGCCGACAGCGCCGCGACCGTGGCGGTGACACTGCCCGAAGCCATGGTCTCGGCGTCTTCCAGCGAGATGTCGAGACCGGCGACCGGGTTGAGGCCGGCTGCCGTGCGCTCCCTGGCTGTCGCCGCGCCACCCATCGAGGTGCCGCGCGAACTGCGGCCCGGCGAGGTTGAGCGCTCGGGAATCTTTTTCGACGGCTTCGATGCCTTGCCGCCGTCGCCCTTGCCGGCAAGGCGGCCTTCCTTCTCGGCCTCCTGTTCGATCTGTTCGGCCCAATCGGCGATCGAACCGGTCAGCGGCGTGCCCGACAATTCTGCTTGCGGCATCTCGGCGAAGCCGCCTCTGTGCAGCGGCTCCGAGGCATCGAGGAAATCGGTCAGCGGGCTGCGCCGCTTCGGCGCGGCGCGGTCCTCATTCGCCGTCGGCGGCGTTCTTTCATCGGGGGATTTGGCCATGCCCCGAATATGGGATTTCCTGGGCAAAATGGAAAGAGCGGGATGAAGGGAGGCGTGTTGCCGGGTGCGGCTCCTGACAGAAGGCTGTCAGGAGGAGGCGGGAAGGCAATGCTATATCCCTCTCGTGATCAGGCGCCGCGTGCGTTGTCCGCCACGCGGGTCGCCGATCCGTTCAGGCGCGGCACCACGACGAGGCGCGTGATCTTACCTTTCTTGAAGGCGGCGAGGAAGCGGGCATAGTCGCGGAAGACGACGCAGCCATTCGACTCGGCGCGGCCGCCGCGCAGCATGTAGGTGTGGGCGAGCAGGCCGTTGCGGTTGTATTTGTTGCCGCCGTTGACCGGCGTCAGGCGCAACGCCTCGACACCGTGGAAACGCGATTCGCGCAGCGACAGATTGTAGGTGTTGGGCGGTGTCGGGCCGCGATCCTTCTGGTCGACATAGCGTGGCTGATCGACCATGGCGCCGAGACCGGAATGCGCTTCGAGACGCTGGCCGTCCGGCAGATAGACTGTCTTGGCGCTGATATCGTACACAGCGACGCCATTGCCGGCTCCGGTCCTGGCGTCTCCTGGCCCGGTGAACAGGTTCCTGAACGCCTGGCCGAGGCCGCCCGAAGGCGTGTCCGGCTTGGCATAGGCCAGCACGTCGCCGCCATCGCCCGGGCGCCCTTGCCGGGCCGGTTGCCTGGCTTGCTGGACCGGCTTGGTCTGCTGGACCGGCTTGGCCTGCTGGATCGGCTTGGTCTGCTGCGCCGGCTTAGCCTGCGCGCCCCTTGGCTGCTGAACCGGCTTGTCCTGGTCCACGACCTTGGGTGGCTGCGGCGCGTCGAACTGCGGGCGCTGGGTCGGCAGCGGCACGTCGTTGGTGAGCGCGTCCGGCAGCGAGGCGGCATCGCCGGGCTGCTCATGCTGGGTTTCGACAGGCGAAACCGCGACATCGGCAGAAGATTCGGTCATCGGCAGCGGTGAGGCGAACGCCTCGTCCTCAACCGGCAGCGACCGCACAAGGGCAAGCGCCAACTGTGCGTTGTCCGGCGTATCCGTCTCCGACTGGGCAAAGCCCATCGGCTGCGGCGCGGTCTGCACGACCACCGAGCCGGTATCCATCCGGGCGAAGCGTTCCGCCGCCGGGGCCGGCATGTCATCCGACAGGCTGGCCATGACCTTGGCGGATGGCACCAGGGACGCTTCGGCAATTTGCGGCGCGACAGCGGAAATGACAGGGTGCGCGGATGCATCGGCCGCGACATCAGGCTTTCCGGCACCCGCGAAAGCGGCGGCAAGCCTTGTCGGCGACAGCGATGCTTCCATGCGTTCGAAACGCTCCTGCGATTTCGATTTTGTGACCACCGGGGCTGGCTTTGCCTGGGCCACAAGCCGCGCGGATTTCTCCGACTGGGGGCTCACTCCAGCCAGCTTGAAGCAGCTGGCGCCGCACTGCACTGCATGGTCATGCAGCGCCTGCGCGCCGCCATTGGCATTGGCCAGCACGAACGGCGCCGAAGATCTCAGGAAATGCTGCTTCAGCGGATCGGCCAGGGCGAGCGATCCCGGTATCGAAAGCGTCTGCGGCAGGCCGCCTGATGTCGACGACAGCGAGGCGCCGACTGAACTCAGGCCAGCGATGGTGCCGACCAGCCATAGGCCAATGGCAGCGCCGACGCCGGGCACCGCGACCCAGCGGATGATCCGTTCAGGGTTGAAGGAAGAGGAACGTGGCGCGTCGCAGGCGGTCTCACCGTCCCAACGCTTGTCCCCTAAATTTTTTTTACTCAAGAACGCCATGCAACCAATCTTGCTCCAATCGGCTCCTACGTCCGCGGCTGTGATAGCCGCGACGACCATTCTGTGAGTGATCCCAGGTGGTCCCCGACGCGTTTGCCGCGCCTGTCGTTAGTTGCCGATTGCTTCAAAATATGGACAAAGTTGGTTAACCAATCCCTCTCAAAACCAACCGAGAGACGTGGACTTTGTGCCAGAGAAGGCTTGTCCACGACCCGAACGCGGTATTGCAGCCCTTCCAATGCTGTTTTGCTGCCTGTTTTTGCCGCCCAAGTCAAGCAAAACAGCCCTTGCTAATGTACCCAAAGGGCTGTTCAGCGAGTCGTGTGACAATGGCGCACGCCATTGCGTATTGCCGAATAAGCCGTCACATCGGCAAAACTGTTGCCCTCCTGCCACAATTTCCCCGCCCGGACGGTCACCTGTCGAGGGCCATTGACTCGTTTTGGGAGGCGGTGCAATCGGATTGAAGTGCTTGGTTTGGGGGTGGCAAAGGCCACTTTTGGAGGCTTTTTCCATGAAGCGTCGGGACTTCTTGGCGCTGTCGGCGGGGGCTGCGGCGTTTTCCATTCTTCCGGCCGCCGTCAAGGCGAACGTTCCGGTGGCGTATGACCGGAACGCCGAAGTGCCGTTCAAGGACAAAAAGTCGTTCATCGACTGGATGGTGGCCAATCGCGGCGAGGATCCGAAGTTGCTGGCCGAGCGGTTCGATCGCTTCCAGATCATGGTCTATAACAAGGACGTGCTGGACGATCGCAACAAGCGCGCCTTCCTGTTGACGCCGCGCGAAGAGTTCGTCCTGCCGCAGAATCTGGCGCGCACCTATGATCACGCCTTCCTCGACATCGGCTACGGCGTGACCATTTCCGGCCCACATCTGGTCGGACGCATGACGACGGCCATCGACGTCAAGCTCGGCGAATCCGTGCTCGAGGTCGGCACCGGCTCCGGCTACCAGGCGGCCTATCTGGCCAATCTGACAGACAAGGTGCACACGATCGAGATCATCAATCCGCTGGCGCAGCGCACCCGCCGCACCTATGACGCGTTGGTCGAGCGCGGCTACAGCGAGTTCGGCTCGGTCACCAGCCGCAATGCCGACGGCTATTATGGCTGGGAAAGCGTCGGTCCGTTCGACAAGATCATCGTCACCTGCGGCATCGATCATATTCCGCCGTCGCTGTTGCAGCAGCTCAAGCCCAATGGCGTCATGGTCATTCCCGTCGGCCCGCCGGGCGCGCAGCATGTGCTTAAGGTGATCAAGGAGCAGCTCGCCGACGGCACCTTCAACATCGTCCGCTCGGACATCTACAATGGCAAGGTGGTGCCTTTCGTGCCCTTTACCAAGCTGGAAGGCGACCAGATCGTCGGCACGCATAACGGCTGATTGCCGCGTCGGCCTAAGCAGACTTCGCTCGCCTGGCCACCGCGTTGTCTGGTTTGGTTTCTTGCTTGCCGCAGGTTCTTGCCGCAAAACCGTGGGACACTTTTGCGGAACCTGCTTAGCTGAACCGCCGCATCAAGGGGCCTGCATGGCAGCCGTCGTATCGAATTCTCGCTCGAGCATCGCCTCCCTGGAGGCGCCGCGGCTCGCGCACTATCTCGCGGTCGGACTGATTGCCGGTGCCATCATCGCGCTGCAGATATCCGTCATGCGGGTGTTCGCCGTCGGCAGCTGGTCGCATTTCGGCTCGCTGGTGGTCAGCCTCGCCATGCTCGGCTTCTCGCTGTCCAGCGTCGTCATCTTCGCCGGCAAGGACTGGTTCGACCGGCATTGGCAAGGGGCCGCCACGGCTGCCCTGCTGCTGATCGGCCCGCTTGCCGTCGCCTCCAATCTCGCTGCGCAGACGGTGCCGTTCAACGCCATCTTCCTGGTCTCCGACCCCGCGCAGAAATGGCGGCTGCTGGCCAATTTCCTGCTCTATCTCCTGCCGTTCCTTGCCGGCGCATTCTTCCTCGGCATCGTCTTCCTGAAAAGCCGCACCGCCTTCGGCCGCGTCTATTTCGCCGACCTGACCGGCTCGGGGCTCGCCGGCCTCGTCGTGCTGGTGTCGATGTATCTGTTCGCGCCGGAAACCATCATCGTCGTGCCGCTGCTGCTCTGGGCCGCCGGCTCGCTGCTGTGGTTTTTCGCCTTCGGGGCCTGGAAGAGCGTCGTCGCCGGCGTGATCGTGGCGGCGCTGTCGATATCAGGTTACCTGATGCTGCCCGGCCTGCTCGGCATACCCGATATCGCGGTGTCGCAGTACAAGGGCGTCGCCTATGCCCGCAACTTCCCGGACGGCAAGCGCATCTACCGCAGCGTCTCGCCGTTCGGCGACCTGCAGGTCTATGCCAGTTCCTACATGCATTTCGCGCCGGGCCTGAGCGACAACGCCGCCTTCGGCATGCCCGAGGTTCCGGCCAACACCTATGTCGGCATGTATCGCGACGGCGACGGGCCGGAAGGCATCATGCGCAACCTGGCGCCGGCCGAGCAGGTCTATTTCCGCTATCTGCCGATGCATTATCCTTATGTCATCAAGGAGAGGCCCAAGACCTTCGTGGTGCAGTTCGGTGGCGGCATCTCCACGCAGGCGGCGCTCAATGCCGGTTCGACATCGGTCACCGTGGCCGAGAGCAACCCGATGACGTTGCGGGCGTTCCGAGACCCGGTGCTCAGGGATGTCACCGGCGATATCCTCGCCGAACCGCGCCTCAAGGTGATCGACTATGACGGGCGCCTGTTCCTCGCCAACACCGACGAGCGCTACGACGTCATCGACCTCAGCCTCGCCGACAGCGTCGGCCTGTCCAATCCGGGTGGCTTCGCCATCTCGGAGAAATATGCCTACACGCGCGAGGCGATGCTGAGCTACATGCACGCGCTGGCCGATGGCGGCGTGCTGTCTGTGACCTTGTGGAACAAGGAAGAGCCGCCGAAATCGGTGCTGAAGCTCTATTCGACCATCGCCGAGGCGGCCAAGGCGTACGATCCGGCGGGTGCGGCGAACGACATCTTCGCCGTCTCGAGCTATCTCTCGACGACAACGGTGCTGTTCAAGCGCGGCGGCTTCAGCGAGGCGGAAATCAAGACGCTGCGCGACTACACCAAGTCGATGTCGTGGGAGGAGATCTATTACCCCGGCATGGCCTATGACGGCACGACGGCGCAAAAAATCCTCGACGATTATCGCGCTTCGATCTTCGGCAGCGGCGAGGACGCGACGCTGACGCAGCCCGCCGCCGATGCGACGGCGCCGGCCGATCCGACCGTGCCGAACGGGGCCTGCGATCCGACGGCGCCAGCCGATCCGACGCTCGATGCCTGCGCCGACGCCGGCGGCAATGCCGGC
Source organism: Mesorhizobium sp. AR07 (assembly GCF_024746815.1). Taxonomy (GTDB): domain Bacteria; phylum Pseudomonadota; class Alphaproteobacteria; order Rhizobiales; family Rhizobiaceae; genus Mesorhizobium. Next base: position 2,641,951 of record NZ_CP080525.1, on the reverse strand, counting down.
CCCGATGTGCTGCCGGCGACGGCGTTGCAGCGCATGACCTGGCATGCGCTTTTGACCGGCGGCTGGGCAAAGCTTGCCAGCGACTATGTCTTCGACGCGCATCCGCTGAGCAACGACCAGCCCTACTTCGCCGCCTATGTGAAGGTCGCCGACCTGCCGCTGACGCTGGACCGGCTCGACCTGTTCCAGGACGACTGGGGCTATCTGCTGATCTGGGCGACGCTCGGCATCGCCTGCGTCACGGCGGCGTCGCTGGTGCTGCTCCCGGTCATCTTCGGCTGGCGCATCGTGTTTTCGCGCTCGCGCGGCAAGCTTGGCACCATCCTCTATTTCGCCTGCCTCGGCCTCGGCTACATCATGGTCGAGGTCGGGCTGATCAGCCGCTTCACCGTGGCGCTCGCCAATCCGACCGTGTCGGCCTCGGTGCTGATCTCGTCGATGCTGGTGTTTTCCGGTCTCGGCAGCCTGTTTGCCGAGCGCATCTTCGACCGCGCCAGGACGCTGTTGCCGGTCGTGCTGCTGGCGATCTGCGTGCTGCTGCTGGCCTACGGCTTCGCTCTGTCGCCGGTGCTCGACTGGATCGGCGCCTACCCCTACGCCGTCCGGCTGCTGCTCTGCTTTCTCCTGGTGTCGCCGCCGGCCTTCCTGATGGGCATGCCGATGGCGACCGCCATGACCTGGCTGGCGCGGCTCGGCAAGGCGCATCTGTTCGTCTGGGCCTGGGGCATCAATGGCTGCTTCTCCGTCATCGGCTCGGCCGCGGTGCCGATCGTCGCCACCAGCTTCGGCCTCAGCGCCGTGCTGCAATGGGCGGCGATTGGCTATCTTATCGCCATCCCGGCTTTTTTCGCGGTGCTGTTGCCGTCGAAGGCGCCGGCCGTACATCTGGTGGCCGCCTGATGCCGGACCGGCGTGCCATCGTCGCCGGACTGCTGGCCGCGGCGGCGTTCCCAGTCGCGAGCCAGGGGGCGCGCTTGCGCAAGGCCGTATCGACGATCGTGCCGTTCAAGACATCGCCCTTTCCCTACCGGGGAAAGCTGCCGGATGGCTCCGGACCGTTTCTCGACGTGACCGCCAACGGCCGTCATGGTCACACCTCGCCGCGCGGCGGCATTTACTGGGAAGACGAGACCTATTTTGACCGCAGCACGCTGCTGGCGGCGCCCCGAGGATTCGATCCCGCCAAGCCGGCGGTCATCGTGGTGTTCTTCCACGGCAATGGCGCCACCTTGCAGCGCGATGTGGTCGGCCGCCAGCGGGTTGTCGCGCAGCTGGAAGCGTCCGGCCTCAACGCCGCACTGGTGGCGCCGCAATTCGCCAGCAACGCGCAGGATTCCAGCGCCGGCAATTTCTGGACGCCGGGCGTCTTTGCGAAGTTCATGGCCGAGGCGTCACAAGGGCTGGGCAAACTGATCGGCGCCAAAGCGGCAAAATTCGACGCCATGCCGGTGGTGCTGGTCGCCTATAGCGGCGGCTACAATCCCGCCGCCTTCGTGTTGAAGAACGGCGATGTTGGCGGCCGCCTGCTCGGCGTCATCCTGCTCGACGCCGTGTTCGACGAGGCCGATATTTTCACCAGCTGGATCGCGCGCCACAGGAAGAGCTTTTTCGTCAGCGCCTATGGCCAATCCTCGGCCTTCGGCAATGCACAAATCCGGCAATTGCTGGCAGGCCAGGGCATCGACGCCAGTTCGGATCCGCCCCGCCGCCTCGAAGCCGGCACTGTCGCCTTCCTTGCCTCGGATGCCGCCCATGATACGTTTGTCACGCGGGCGTTCGTCGCCAATCCGCTGCAGTGGCTGCTAGGCCGAATGAATGGATTTCGGCGTTAGCCTGTTCACTGCGGCAGGGCGCCATCGATGCCGATGTCCGCGATTGCCGCCAGTTCGGCGGCGACAGCGGCGGCGCGGCGCGCCTTCACACCGTGCTCTGGCCAGACGAGCCGGCGCCTTATCGTCAATGCCGGCACATCCCTTGCGATCTCGACGAGATGGCCGGGGTCGAGGTGGCGCCGCAGCACCAGTTCGCTGGCCAGCAATGCGCCTATGCCGGCAATCGCCGCCTGTGCCGCGACGATGGTCAGTCCGAAACGCGGGCCCTGGTCGATGCCTTTCCGTTGCCTGCCGGCAGCAGTGAACCAGTCGCGCCATGCGGGATAGACGTCGTCGCCCATCGTCGGATCGATGTGCAGCAGCGGCATGCTCTCGAGCACCTCGGCCGCATCCGGCCTGATATGGCCGCGAACCAACGCAGGCGCGCAAGCCGGGATCACCCGTTCAGTGAACAGGTCGAGCCATGCGAGACCCGAGGCGCCGCCCTTGCGATAGCTGATGGCGAGGTCGACGCCTTCCTCCGGCATGGCATCGAGCGCGACGGACGCAACAATGCGCACGTCGAGCTTACCCAGCACCGTCCGCATTCTGCTGAGGCGGGGTGCGAGCCACAGCGAGGCGAAGGAAGGATCGGCCGAGATGGTGAAGGTCTCGGCCCGTCGTTCGAAGCGCAGCCGCCGCATGCCGGAGGCCAACGCGTCAAAACCGCGGTCGATGTCGGGCAGGGCGGCCTCGGCGGCGCGGGTCAGCACAATGCCGTTGCCTTCGCGCCGCACCAGCTTGATGCCGAGCCGCTCCTCCAGCTGCCGGATCTGGTGCCCGATGGCGCCGGGCGTGACGCCCAGCTCGTCGGCCGCACGCGTCAGGCTGCCGGCCCTGGCGGCGGCGAGCAGCGCCCGCAAGGCGGATAGAGGCAATTCCCTGAGCATCGTCATGGATTGAGATTAACTCAAAAGCTGGCGAAAGGAACTCGTTTGAATCGGCATTTTCTCAGGCATAGGCTTGTTCAGGAAATTCAATCGCAAAGGGCCACCACAATGCTCGACACGCCAAAGCCAAGCCACTCGGTTTCTACCGCGCCAATCCGCGCTATGCGTTCCGAGGGTGAGCGCGTCGCCGTCGATCTGGCGGTCGGCCGGACGGGAAAGCTGTCGACGCGCTGGCTGCGGCTGGCCTGCGAATGCGAGCAATGCGGCGACACCGCTTCCGGCAAGAGATGGCTGACGCCGGCCGATGTTGCCGCTGGTGTTCGGGCCAGCTCAATCGATGTCGCGGCGGGCGAGGTGCGTGTCGTCTGGGGTGACGGCCACGTCTCGTGTTACGGTTCGGATTTCCTGGCTGGCCATGCCGGCGCTGGTTCAGGCCCGGCTCGTTTCCAGCCGCAATTGTGGAGCAGCGACCTGTCTGCAAAGCTCGGCCGCTTCGCCTTCGATGCGGTGGTCGCGGATGACGAAGCGCTGTTTCATTCGCTACGGGCGCTGCGCGATCACGGCATCGCCATGCTGACCGGGGTTCCGGCCGAGACGGAAGCCACGGTGCGGGTCGCCGCCCGCTACGGGCCGATCCGCGAAACCAGCTATGGCAAGGTGTTCGATCTGATCTCGCGGCCGGATGCGCGGGTGGCGGGCGAGACGGCGCGGGCGCAGATCCCGCATACCGACGAGCCGTTCCGCTATGCGCCGCCGGGCTTCATCTTCTTCCACGCCATCCACACGGGTGCGGGCAGCGGCGGCACCTCGCTAATGGTCGACGGCTTTCATGTCGCCGAACTGATGCGGAACAGGACGCCCGACCTGTTCGATGTGTTGACGCGGCACGGCGTCACCTTTCATCGCGAGCATGCGGGCGAGGTGTACTTCAGCGCCGAGGCACATGTCATCAGCCTCGATGCCACCGGGGCCGTCACCGGCATCCGCTACAACGACCGCTGCCTGGCACCGCAGACGGCATCCGAGGATGAAATCGATGGCGTGATCGAGGCACTGGCCGAACTGACGCGGCTGATCTGCCATCCGCAAAACCAGTTCCAGCATCAGCTGCAGCCGGGCGAAGTGCTGGTCTTCGACAACCAGCGCGTCATGCATGGCCGCAGCGCCTTCGACCCGACGCTGGCGGTGCGGCACCTCAGAAGCTGCAACATCGATCGCGATGGCGTGCACAGCGCGTTTCGCACGCTGGCCCGCCGTTTTGCGCCGCAGGAGGCGGAAGCGGTGCTTTATCAGGGGGCCATCTTTTAAGGGGTGTTGATAGCCAATCGTTTGTCGCGACATCCGCCAGAGTTGACTTCGGCCTCGGAAGGCTGGGGTTCCTCGCCCCCATGAAATGGGGGAGAGGTGGCCGCGAAGCGGTCGGAGAGGGGCTGCGACGTTGGCGGCTTTCCCTCAATTTATGAAGGCTGAGTTTATCCCCCTCTCCGTCTCGGCTTCGCCGAGCCGCCTCTCCCCCATTTCATGGGGGCGAGGAACCCAAGCTTTCGTCAATTGAACCACAGCGCAAATGTGAGAAACCCACCGCCGCCGAACTGGCGCTGGATCTGGTCGAAATCGTCGCTGGAGAGAATCTTGCCGCTCTCGAGATAGGGCGCGATGCCCGGGCCGGTGATCGACAGCACGAGGTCGAAAGGCTTTGGCTCGTCGAAGAAGCGTTTCATGTTGATGCCCTTGCCGGTGATGCGGAAATGCGGCAGCAGCACACGGCCTTCCAGGAGATCCTCGGCCATGGTCAAGGTGGCGAGCCAGGCCGCGACCTGCTCCTCGCCGACTTCGAGGCCGGTGAGCGGGTTCTCGCCTTTCTGCTGTGGTCCCGGCAGCCATTCGCGATCATTGTCGGTCTCGGCGCGGATCGCCTTCCAGTCCTCGCGCGACAGCCGGATCATTTCGAGCAGGTGGCGGCGCGCCGCTTGCCGGCGCTCGGGTTCGACCACCGGCCAGTTGACCAGATGCACCAGCGAGATGAAATCGGCGATGCGCCATTCCGAGGAGAAGATGCTGCTGCCCATGTCGTCGCTCGGCGGCACGAGACTATCCTGCAACGGCAGCTTGGCGCGCGGGAACAGCATGTGGAAGGAGCCGTCGAAGGTGCTCCTGAAATCATGCGCCAGCCAGAAATCGGCCTGCGCCATCAGGAATTCGGCATAGCCCTGCAGCCAGAAACCGTCGGCGCGGTCGAAGCGGAAGGTCAGAGCCGGTGCTGCAACATCCGGTGCACTGCCGCCGCGCGACAGCGAGGCCATGATGGCGGCCATGCTTTCATCCGGCGCGATCGTGCCATCCTCGTTGAGGTCGATGCCGACATGGGTGAGGTCGATGACCATGCCGATGTCCGCATCGGCCGGCACGGAGCCCAGCGTAGCGGCGGATTTTTCCAGCCGGTCGCGGAAGGCGACCAGGATGGCGCGGAACTGCTCATAGGTCAGCGGCTCGGGATTGGGATTGTCGGGCACCGGCAGTCGCATCAAGGGCAGCATGAAGGATCGCGGGCTTTCGAAGCCATGGCGGTGCAGGCCACTGGCCAGCAGCTCCAACGCGGTGAAGAATTCGCCGGCGCCGGCCGCGTAGGCTGACGCCGGATCTTTTGGCGCGGCTGCCTCCAGCGTCGACAGGGCGCTGTCGCGCGCGGCCACGGTCTTGGCCTCGAACAACGCGGTTGCGGCTTCGGGCATGGCGGCGCGAGCGGAAGACAAAGGCACAAGCACAATGAAGGCAGATGCCAGCAGGCGCGAAAGTCGGTTCATCTTTGCCTCCCATGCGTTGGTTGCGCCGGCGACCATACACACATTTGCGGTGCCGCGCCTGTCGGCGCAGACCGCCATCGCCGCACGATTGTCAACGGATGCGCTTCAACCCTTGAGGTGGACAGTCTACACAGGGCAAACGATTGGGCATGGGCGTGTCGAACTATCCGCTTTCCTACAAACTGTCCTGGCTGCCGAGCTTTCTGAAGCCCTCGCTCGGTGGCGATGCCAATGGTTTCGCGCCGATGGCCGGGGCGACGATGACAGCGCCGCCGAAGCAGACGGTGCGGCTTGCCTTTATCGGCGACATCTCGGCGGTGGCCAACCGCGGCGCGCCGGACTGCGACCCGGCGATCAAGGCGTTGCTCGGCGCTGCCGACCTGGTGATCGGCAATTGCGAAAGCCCCGTTGTGGACAGACCAAGCGCCGTGCTGGGGACAAAGTTCGGCACGCATCATGCGATGAGCGAGCGATTTCTGAGCCAGGCGTTGGCGGCGGTGGGTATCGCGCGCGAAAAGCTGGTGCTGTCGCTGGCCAACAACCATGTGCTAGACCAGGGCGTCGCCGGTTTCGACGAGACGGTTGCGGCGCTGAAGCGGCTCGGCATCCGCACCATCGGCTTGGCCGCCAATGGTCCCGTGGAACCTGTCAAAGCCGGGCCGCTGACATTGGGTTTTGCCGCCTTCACGCTGTGGCGCAATGCGGACGCGGAGCTGTTCGCCGGCCGCGTGTCGACGGAGTACGATCCGGCGCGCTGGCCGCACGATGCCGGTTTCGATCTCACCTGCGCGGTGCCGCATTGGGACTGGGAGTTCCGGCACTTTCCGCGCGCCGAAACGCGGGCGCTGGCCAGGCGGCTGGCCGGGCAGGGCGTCAGGCTGATCGCCGGCCATCACGCCCATGTCCTGCAGCCTGTGGAGCGGATCGGCCAGACGATCGTCGCTTATGGCCTCGGCGATTTCCTCGGCACCGCCCTTTCCCGCCAGCCATGGCCGGGGCGTATCGGCGGAATATTCGTCGTCGATGTCAGTGCCGATGCCGATACGCGTGGCGCGATTGCGTCTTACCGGCTGCATCCCTTCGTGCGGCTGCGCACCGGAGACCATGAACGGCTGCTGCCGGTGGAGGGGTTGGTGGGGGAAATGCGTGGCAAGGTCGAAGGCCGATTGAGGGCGATCTTCCCTTCTCCCCTTGTGGAGTGAGAGGCGGTCCGCGCAGCGGACGAAAAGCCAATTGCTTGGCTTTTCGAGCCTCGAACGCCCTGAGCCTGCGAAGGGCCGGGTGGCGAGCGATCCACCTGCCGGGTCCCCGCTGCTCCGCAGCGTCCCGGCGTTCGCCGCCTTTCATCGTGCCACCGGCACGATGAATTCGCTTCGCGAACCGGCGGCTCACCCCGCAAGGGGAGAAGGGATCACCGCTCTACCCGGCTGGCGCCGCTTCGACAAAACCGACTATCATGCGCCGGCAGAGGCGGCTTGCGGGGGTGGCGATGGAAACAGCGGATTTCATGCCTGATGAAGCTGATATCGCCGGCATCCGGAAAGACATCGAGACCTATGAAGCGGCGAGGGCCTCGGCGGTCCGGCAAGTGCGCTGGCGGATGCCGCTGTTCGTCGGGCTGGTGCTGGTGTTCGTGGTGCTGGTCGCCTGGCTGTTCAACAAGGTCGCCGATCCCAAAGAGCAATGGTTCTCGACGCCGCATCTGTTTCTCTATGTCATCGCTTTGGTGGCGGCGATCCTGCTCTACTTCCGGGCGATCAGGCCGGCGAGACGGCTGCGGCAATCGTTCCGCGAAACGCTGCTGCCGATCATCTTCGGCTTCATCAGGGATATGCGCTACCAGCATGGCGTGACGCCGCGTTCGTTCGACCGGTTGCCGCGCGAGACGGTCGGCGGCTTCACCATGAGCCGCTTCGACGACATCATATCCGGACGCTACGAAGGGTTCCCGTTCGAGCTTTATGAAGCGGATCTGTGGGATGGGGCGGCAACCAAGAACAAGGCGACAAGCTTCAAGGGCGTCATTGTCGCCTTCGAGACGATCGAGCCGTTTCCCGGGGTACTTGTGGCGGCGCGGCGAGCCAACGGCGTCGTCGGCTTCTTCCGCGGCATGTTCGCCAACAAGATGCAGGAATTGTCATCCGGCGTGCCTGAACTCGACGCCGCCTATGAATTCCGTACTGACAATGTCGAGGCGGCGCGACCACTCGTGACCGGCCGGCTGGCGCAGGCGCTGAAATGGCTGGGTGAAACCTGGCCGGATGACCCGGCCCGCGTCGCCCTCAATGGCAGCGACGGCTTCCTGCTGTTGCCGCAGACGAAGAATTTCTTCGAGCTGCCGGACATTTCGGTGCCGCTCGACTACACCAGGCACGTCGCGCCGATGATAGCGGACATGGGCGCCATGCTGGCGACGGCGGCGCTTGTGCGCAAGATCGGCGCGCGGGACGAGATGGGTTAATCGGACCTCGCTGTCAGCAGTCGAAGCCGTAGTTGTCGCGCATGGTGTCTGCTTCTTCTTTCGACATTTTCTTGAACATCACACAAACGGTGAAGCTGCCGACCTGACGCCCGTCGCTTGTGTATCCCCAGTCGGAAATATCGTCCCTGGTGAATTCTATATTCTGGCCGAGGACGACGTTGTGCACTCCCTCCGGCTGGTTCGCCAATATGCCGACAAAGCCGGTCTCGGTGCGACGGAACGGTATGACCCAGAAGTGCTCGGTGACGTTTCCGTCCCGCACCTTGACCTTCAATTTGAACCTGTCTGTCCCAGAGGGAGGAGCCTCGGACAAAGTCAGGAATTCATCCAGGCTGGCGAGCGCCTTCGCGGTCGCTGCCGCCATGTCGGGATCGCCGGGAGTAAAGATAACCGTTTTGTCGTCGCCGGGATCCGCGCCTTGTGCGCCAGCCAGTCCTGGAGCAAGCGCCAGCATCAGGGATATCATGGTCCGGACTGCAAGCTTCATGGATGACGGCCCCCTTCATGACGGCTGATACCATCATGCATCCGTTTCGAATTTTCAACCGGAGCGCGATATTCATTCTCTTCGGAGCAGCGGTTTCAGCTGATCCATGAAACAAAATTTGTACCGATGACCGGTCAGCAGTCTGTTCCGTGATGTCGCCCGAGGTGGATTGCGGCGGCTGCATGGTGGTCGAAAGCTGCCCGCCGCAATCGGCCAAATGACTCTTTTCGTGGAAAGAAATGCGTTTTAGGGAAGACCGAAGCGATTGGAAATCGCGCCCACCATAAGCAATGTGTCGGAATTAAGCCTATGATATTGTTTGCGAAAATTCACTCAACGTGATTTGCGCAGGCCAAGCTTTCCGTTCCAGTTTCAGGCCGTTCGGTGCTGTCGTTTCTCAAAGATGCAGCCCGAAAAACCGAAACAGCACGGAGTGCTACCGAATGAAAAAGACCCTCGTAACCACCGCCGCTCTGCTCGCCTTCCTGGGCACCGCCTATGCCGCGACCGTTCAGGGCACCATCCAGGCGGTCGACCCGACGACCAAGTCGATCACCCTCGACGACGGCAAGATCTACCAATTGTCGCCGGAAGCGGCGATCGGGAAACTGAAGGTCGGCGCCAAGGTGGCGGTGACCGTCGATGACAAGACCGGCATGGTGACGTCGATCAAGAAGGCCTCGTAGCGGCAACGCAATTTCTCAGCGTTGGCGCTGCCCCTCACCCTTACCCGTTCCCGGGCGAGCCACTTGTCTCGCCCGTCCTTCGGACCCCCGTGAAGAACGGGGAGAGGGGTCGCCAGCGATGGAGCACGTCCCTTCTCCCCGTACGTACGGGGAGAAGGTGCCGGCAGGCGGATGAGGGGCGGCGCAATCCTCCGAAATCGCCCTTGTGACGGCTCAATTTCCACATCCGCCGCCTTGATGCCGTAACAGCGCCTCGGCTCCGCCATGCGCCGCTATGGTTTTTGCCAAAGTGCCGCGCTATCCCTTGGTCGACGGGGGATATTCATGGCCGAGGCACAAAAAGGGTTTCGCCTGTCGCGGCGATTGCTGCTGGGTGCGGCTGTCGTCGGCGGCGCGGTGCTGTGGGGCGGCACGACGGTGGCGCGGCTGGCGCGCGGGCCTTCGGGACCGAAGAACGCCGGACGCATCGCCGATATCGACGGCATCGTGCTGCCGCTGAAACCCCTGGAGAACGCACCAGCCTTCGATTCTTCGCTGCCCTGGTCTGCAAAAGGCGGCGACATCAACGATGCCAGTGGCCTTTCAATGACACCGGTCTACGGCGTGGTCGAGGTCAGCAAGGAAGAGCACATCGCCAAAGCGCTGGTCTTAGCGCGCGCCAACGGCTTGAAAGTGTCGCTGGCCGCCATCCGCCATTCGATGGGCGGGCATGCCTTCGACGATAACGCGCTGGTGCTCGATCTCAGAAATTTCAACAAGGTGACCGTCGACGCGGCGGCCAAGACCATGACCTTGCAGCCGGGCGCGCGCTGGCAAGACATCCAGACCCTCTTGCATCCGCGCTTCGCGGTGAAGGCGATGCAGTCGACCGATATCTTCTCGGTCGGCGGTTCGCTGTCGGTCAACGCGCATGGTATGGATCATCAGGCGAGTTCGGTGGCGGGTTCGATCCGCTCGATGCGGGTGATGCTGGCTGACGGTTCGGTGACGACCTGCTCACCAAGCGAGAACGCCGACCTGTTCCGCCACGTCGTTGGCGGCTACGGCCTGTTCGGGGTGGTGCTGGAGGCAACGCTCGATATCGTCGACAACGTCGTCTACCGGACCTCGCGCGAGATCATCAAATCGGACGATTTCCCGAAATTCTTTGCCGAGATGCTGGAGCCGAACAAGGAGATCGGGCTGTTCTACGGCCATCTGTCGACGGCGCCGGGCAATTTCCTCGAGGACATGATCGTCTATCGCTATGACAAGGTGGCCGATCAGCCGGCCGATCAGCCCGGGATCGGCGAGCCGGGCTCGGTCGGGCTGAAGCGGGTGATCATCAATCTGGCGAAATGGGGCAGCCTGTTCCAGGAGCTGAAATGGTTCACCGAAAAGACGCTGGAGCCGAAATTCGAGAGCTGCACGGTGGCGCGTAGCTCAGCCATGGCCGAGGGCGAGGCCTGCCTTGTCACCCGCAACAACCCGATGCACGATTCGGTGCCGTATCTGTTCAACGATCTGCCTGACGAGACCGACATCCTGCACGAGTATTTCATCCCGCGCGCCGTCTATATCGAGTTTATCGCGGAGGCGCGCGAGATCCTGTGCAACCAGACACTGCCGGTGCTCAACGCCTCGGTGCGCATCGTCCACAAGGAGGATGTGGCGCTGACCTACGCGCCGGAGCCGGCCTATTCGCTGGTGCTCTACATCAACCAACCGACCGATGCCGACGGCACTGCCAGGATGCGGGCGCTGACACGGGCGCTGATCGATGTGACGATCAAGCATGGCGGGCGGTTCTTCCTGCCCTACCAGCTGCATTTTACCGCCAGTGAATTGCTGGCATCCTATCCCGAATTGCCGGCCTTCCTGGCCTCGAAACGGCAATATGACCCGACGGAACTGTTTTCCTCGACCTTCTACCGTGCCATCAAGGCGCTGAGCGGAGTGGTGTAGCGGAAGCAGTTCCAGGAAAAGTGTGAAGCGGTTTTCCCCGGGAAAAGCGCGCAGCGCTTTCCCTAGGGAACTGCTCAGGAATAGAGCAGGAGAACAACCATGCGGATGGTATCGGCGGCGGCACTCACCCTCATCGCGCTGTGCGCTGGACCGGCCGGTGCCGAGGATCTCAAGGCTTTCAGGCTGACCATCGACGGCGTGACGGTCGATATCGATCCCGGCGAAAGCACAGATGTGACGCTGCCCGGCGGCAAGCAAAGCAAGGTGACGCTCGAGCGTAACGACTTCGCCACTTTTTCCGGCGGCCGTTTCTCCTTCGTACATTCGAGCAATATTTCGGTGACCAAGACCGATCTCGGCGAGAACATCACGCAGTATCTGATGGCATCGGCGCTGGGCACGATCGTCGTCGTGCAGGAATACGGCAAGATGAATCCGGTGTCGCTCAATCAGCTGATGCTGCAGGAGATGACCAAGGAATCGGTGCAGGCCGGTGCTGAGTTGACGCAGGCACCGACGGCGCGCAAGCTCGCCGACGGCAAGGAACTGACCGGCATCACAGCCACGGTGAAGACACGCACCGACACTGCCGATTTCGAGATTGTCGGCTTCGGCCTTGCCGATCAGGGGCTGTTGTTCATCACGCGTGTTGCCGGTGAGGATGCGGCGACCGAAAAGCCGCTGATCGACAAGTTCTGGCAGAGCCTCAAGCTGAAGATGTAGACGCCAAAGGACGTCGCGTTGAAACGGATTCAGTCGACGTGCTTTGAGTCTTTGGTTCTATGTATGTCGTTGTTCCAAACCGCCGCGCACTTTTAGGCGACATGCATTGGCCGGCCTACAGCTTGCTCGGCACCAGGCCAGCCAGCCAGTCGGCCGACCGTTTTGCGATGTCGGCGGTGGCCGACACGGCGCGGCCAAGATCGGTCTTGACCACGGCGTAGCCATTCTTCGTGCGATAGAGCACGCCGGTTCCGCCATCGACCACCTGTTCATAGGCGACGGGCCGGGCGGCCGCCGCTTCCATGGCGGTCGTCGGTGAGCCGACCGGGACGCTCGGCCGATGGCTCAATTCCGGCGGCAGCGGGCTTTCGATTTTAACGACCCTGCTGACCGGCTTCAGTTCCGGGCGCGACGCGGTCGCGGCCAGCTGCGAGGAGGTCGACGAGCCCTTCGTGCGGCAGATTCCGGAAACGAGCGGATAGTTGAAATTGCGCTCGTGCAGCATCTGGTTCTTCATCGCCGCTTCGCACTCGGCGATGGTCGACCACTTGGCCGGCGTCTCGCCGATATATTCGCAAAGCTTGGCGTCGCAGTCGCAGCCGACAATGGTCATGGCGACAAGGGCGGTCTTGATCACGGTCTTGTCCCTTCGAGATGCCCCCCGGCAGCCCATTTAGGTGCATGTCGTTTTCCCAAAACCGGTTTCCACTTTTGGCGACATGCAACAATCCATCGCGCGCGAACAAGGCGGGATTTGGCCGCGATTGTGGAATGAGCGTGGCGTGGCGCTGGATATGGCTGATCCTTGCGGGATGTGGCCGAAAGGTCTCAGTAATCGTAGACGTGTTCGAGCCTGGCGCCTGACTTGATCAGCGCCGGCAGCACCAGATGCAGCTTGCGTACGGCGACTGTCAGCCCGGTGCGGCGCGTCGACGGGTCGGCTGGGAGGGGATAGCTGAACAGGATGCGGATGCCTTCGGGGACAGCGATCGAGTCGGTGGAGAGCACAGTGACCATGATCTCGTCATTGCCGCCGATCTCGACGAAGGACACGCCCTTGTCGATCAGGCGTGGGATCATCTCGGTAAACACCTGGTAGCGCTTGGTGACGAAGATGGTGCCATCCGGACCCATGTCGCGCTCGAGCAAGGTGTCGGCCTCGTTGCGGGTGGCTTCGCCGACCGGCCCCTTGGCCCAGACATGGATGTCGAGGAAGGCGGGGTCCGAAGTGGCGGCGAGTGCCTTGGTGATCAGGCCGGCGTAGCCCTGCTTGATAGTGTCGGCGAGGCCGAAGGCCAGCTTGCGTTCGCTGGTGCGGACAGAACTGTCGCCCGGCGCCGGCTGCACTGCAAACAGGCCGGCGCGCTTTTCGGCGTAGGGGAACTCGTACCACGGCACCTGGTCGAGGAAGGCTGCATAGTCGGCCGCCACCTTGGCCTGATAGATGTCGGCGGCGGTGCGCTTGCCTGATGTCGCCTCGGTGACGCGGCCGATCGTGTTCTCATAGGCCCACTGCAAGATGTGCTCGATCGAGTGACTGGTGCCGATGACGACCAGCATCTGGTGGTTGGCGACGTTGAACTGGTAGGCGGAGCTGGCGCGGATCACCATGGCGTAGTCCTGCCAGAAGCGGCCGACATAGGACCAGTAGGGGAAGCCGCTCGGCTGGTTCTTGTCGACGAAGCCGGCATATTCGCGCGCGGCGTACACGATCGCCCATTCCGGATAGGTGAGAAAAGTCGACTCCTTCGGCCGCTGATAGCCTGGGATTTCGGCACGGACTTTGTCGGCCAGTGCCTTGGGCGGTGCGCCGTCGGCAATGCCGGGCAGCGGCGTCTTGTCGAGCGACGACGTCGTCAGGAAGCCATAGCTCAGCCCGGCGATCGGGATCAGGATGACGATGACGATCAGCCAGAGGATCGTCTTGATGATGCGCTTCAGCCAGCGGAACAGGAACATGGCCGGTCAGGCCGTGGCGAAGTGGTCGTATATGCGCTTCAACAGCCAGAAGCCGACATAGACGGCGAAGCCGCCGATCACGATATGCGGCAGGTTGGCGAAGACGCGGGCCGGGAATTCGATATCGTTGAGAGAGCGGAAGCCGTTGATGAAGATGCCGGCATCGAGGCAGCCGGAACCGGTGATCAGGCCGAGCACGCCATCGAACAGATAGACCGAGCCGAACAGCTTGAAATAGAACACCGCCTGGCGGTGCGAGATGAAGGCGGCGGCCAGCGCCCAGACGCCGGAGAAGGCGTGCAGCAGGTCGTCATACCATTGCAGCGAGAACAGCCCGAACAGATTGCCGTTGGCATCGTTGAACGCCGGTATGTAGCCGATGGCGACGACACCGAAAAACAGGAAGGCGTATGCAACGGCAAGCTTCTGGATCAGCGTCATGAAGTATCCCCCTTCAACTGACGCCAAACGTTAGCCGATTTTGGCGCTGGTTGCAGCCCCAACCGAAAACACCGTAAAAATCGCGGAGATAGAAAAAAGACAGTCGGCGCCGGGATTTCTCCCAGCGCCTCCCTGTCAGATCAGGACACGGTCGCGGCAGCAACTTCCGTAAAGTCGTCGCGCCATGCCGGCCTTGATTTTGACGGTCCTGCCAGTCCGCTACCCGAGAGCAGCGTCCGTTCGGGACCGCGCCGGTCTCCGCCCTTGCGGGCTTTGCCCTGCGCACCATCGAAGGTTTTTGCCGTCCTTCATGGCAGCATCGGTCCGCCGTCGGCGTTGGCACGCTTTCCGCGGCCCCGTAGGTCTCGGCATCCATCCCTCGAACAGGCAAGCCTGCTCTCGATCCGGGCCGTACGGGCCTCAGGAAATCCGCCTTTCACTTCGCCTTTCGGCGGGGCGATCGGTAGCCGCCTGAGATGGGTTCAACGTACGCCGGATAAGTGGTTGGCGAAACTGCGGCGGGCCTGTGGATAGCGGGATTATCGGGGATCGACCAAATGACGGCGGGATTTTCAAGCCCGCCTGAGGAGCGGTTCCAGCGGACATTCGGCCTTGCCCTGCCGGCCGGTGCGGGCTTCAATGCCGGCAAAGGATTCGAGGCGTCAGCGCCTCGATGTCCTTGCGGGAGGGATTGCTTGAAAGTCGGCGTTGTTCTCAATCCGATTGCCGGTGGGGGCCGACTGAAACGGTATTGGCCAGACGTTGCCGCGTCGCTGAAAAAGCATTTCGGCGATTTCGAACTGCGCGAAACGCAGGCCGAAGGCGACGCCGAGCGGCTGGCGCTCGACCTCGCGGCAAACGGTTTCGACCTGGTGATCGCGGCGGGTGGCGACGGCACCGCCAGCGAAGTGGCCGACGGGCTGCTGCAGGCATTTCAGGAGAGCGGCCGGACGACCGAACTCGGTCTCTTGCCATGCGGCACCGGCATCGATTTCGCGCGCGGACTCGGCCTGCCGAAAGAAGTGGACGCGGTGCTGAAGCGGCTCGCCGAGGCCAAGGCTCGGAAGGTGGATGCCGGGCGCATCTGCTATATCGACGATCACGGCGCGCTGGCCAGCCGCCACTTCATCAACATAGCCAGCCTCGGCCTGTCGGGCGCCACCGACCGCGCCGTCAATGCCGACAAGCGCAAGGGCAAGGTGTCGGCCAAGGCGCTGTTCCTGTGGCGTACGGTGGTGGAATTCGTCCGCTACCGCTTTCAGGAGGTCAGGATCACCGTCGACGACGGTACACCGGTCGAGGCGCGGATGGCGCTGGTGGCGGTCGCCAATGGCAAGTTCTTTGGCGGCGGCATGATGATCGCGCCGGATGCCGAGCTGACCGACGGCCAGTTCGACATCGTCATCCTGCGCGCGGCCGGAAAGCTGAAGCTGATCTGGGACATCCGGCTGCTCTATGGCGGGCGTCACCGCAACCATCCTGACATCACCATCCTGCGCGGCAGGAAAGTGGTTGTCGAACCGCTCGGCGATGTCGAGAAGAACGGCGCGCTGGTCGACATAGACGGCGAGTCGCCAGGACGCATACCGGCGACCTTCGAGATCCTGCCCGGCGCGCTGACGCTCAGATACTGAATCAAGGCGTTGCGACATTGATTCCAGTGGTTTCGAAAAAGAATCCAACTGTCTATTTAATTGTATGAAATTGCTGGGTTTTCAGTCTGCGTTCAGATTCCCAGCTTCGCCGGAAAACCGGGGGCGCGCAGGTCGGTGCTAACGGCATCCTCGAGCAGTTTGACGATCTGTGTGGACCAGGCGCCGCCGCCATAGGCATCTCTGCCTTGCTCAAAAATCGAGTTGACGCGTGAGGCCAGGTCGAGCGGCACGCCGGATTGCTCGGCCATGGCGAGCGCGAAGCCAAGGTCCTTCAGCGCCAGGTCCATGGTGAAGCCGATGTCGTAGGAGCCGTTGAGGATGAGCTGGCTTTCGGTCTCGTGGACGAAGCTGTTGCCGGAGGAGGCAACGATGGCGTGGTAGGATTGGGCGAGGTCGAGACCGCCTTGCTTGGCCAGGATCAGCGCTTCGCCGGCGGCGACGAGATGGATGAAGGCCAGCATGTTGGTGATCACCTTGATCACCGCCGCCGAGCCGACCGGACCCATCAGGAACGACTTCGCACACATTGCTTCGATGGCAGCGCGATGACGCGCATAAAGTGCTGCATCACCGCCGACCAGCGCGGTGATTTTTCCCACCGCAGCCAGATGCACGCCACCGGTGACCGGGCATTCCAACGTCTCGATGCCCTTGGCCGAGGCGAGGGCGGCAAGGCGCACGATCTCGTCGCGGCCATTGGTCGACATCTCGATCCAGGTGCCGCCCTTGGGCAAGCCTTCGAGCAGCCCATCAGGGCCGGCCAGTACCGCTTCGCTGACCTTGGGCGAAGGCAGGCAAGAGATGGCGTTGCCGGCGCGGGCGGCGGCCTCGGCCGGGCTGGTTGCCGAGGTGGCGCCGAGCGCAACGAGGCGCTCGACGGCGGCGGGGGCGCGGTCGAAGACGGTGACGGCAAGGCCGTTGCGGATCAGGCTGGCGGCAAGGTTGCCGCCGAGGTGGCCAAGGCCGATGAAGGCGTAGCTTTCGCTCACGGCATCAACGGCGTCTGCATCATCTGCAGGTGCAGTTCCTTGCCGGTATAGGGATGCGCGTCGCAGACGGCTTCGTCGAGCTCGACGCCGAGGCCGGGCTCCTTCGACGGGATGACGTTGCCGTCCTGCCACTCGATCTTCTTCTTCAGCAGCGTCGCGTGGAAACCGTCCCACTGCTTCAGCGATTCGAGAATGAGGAAGTTGGGCAGCGTCACCGCCAGCTGGATGTTGGCGGCGCCGACGATCGGCCCGCAATAGCAGTGCGGGGCGATCTGGATGTGGTAGGCCTCGGCCATGGCGGCGATCTTCTTGGTTTCGAGAATGCCGCCGGAGCGGCCGAGATCCGGCTGTAGAATGGTCGCGGCACGGTTTTCGATGACACGGGCGAATTCGAACTTGGTCGTCAGCCGCTCGCCGGTGGCGATGGGGATCGATGTGCCGCGAGCGACCTGGGCCATCACTTCGGGCATATCAGGCGGGACCGGCTCCTCGAACCACAGCGGATCGTAGGGCTCGATGGCGCGGGCCATGCGCAATGCGCCCGATGCCGTGAACTGGCCATGGGTGCCGAACAGGATGTCGGCGCGGGTGCCGACCGCCTCGCGGATCGCCTTGATCATGCGGGTGGAGACATCGATGTCGAGCAAGCGCGGCTGGTGGCCGTCGAAAGCGGTGTAGGGGCCGGCCGGATCGAGCTTGACGGCATTGAAACCCTGCTCGACATATTCGAGCGCACAGGCCGCCGCCATATCGGGATCGTTGTAGACGTTCTTGCCATCCGGCGCGTCCTCCGAATGGACGCTGCCGGTGTGCGGGTAGAGATAGGTGTAGGAGCGCAGCGTCTCGTGCACCTGGCCGCCGAGCAATTTGTAGACCGGCTTGTTGGCCTCCTTGCCGATGATGTCCCAGCAGGCCATTTCGAGCGCCGAGAAGCAGCCCATGCCGGACACGTCAGGCCGCTGGGTGAAGCCGGAGGAATAGGCGCGGCGGAAGAAGTTTTCGATGTCGTGCGGATCGCGGCCGACGAGATAGCGCTCGGCCATGTCCTCGACCATCTTCGCCGTGATATGGGCGGAGAAGGTGGCGTTGTAGGCCTCTCCATAGCCGACGACGCCGCCATCGGTGGTCAGCTTGACGAAGATGAAATACTTGCCGCCGATGCCAGGCGGCGGGTTGCCGACAACCCAGGTCTTGACGTCGGTGATCTTCATTTTTGGTCCTCCAGAACCAGTTCGGCGCCCTTCGAACCGGTCATGATCGAAGCGGCGTTGGTGTTGCCGGTGATGTTGTCGGGAAAGATCGAGGCGTCGATGACACGCAGGCCTTCGATACCGTGCACCTTGAGACGTGGATCGACGACTGCGCGCGCAGGATCAGGCCCCATGCGGCAGGTCGACACCGGATGATAGACGGTGCCCGAGCGTTTCCTGAAATCCGCGATCAGATCGGCGTCCGAGGTGATCGACGGGCCGGGCAAGACCTCTTCCTCGATGATTTCCGCCATTGCCGGCATCGAGGCGATCTTGCGCACGAACTTCACCGCGTCGAGCATCTCGGCGACATCGGCCTCGGTCGAATAGGCATTGGCCGTTATCCTGGGATAGTCGCGCGGGTTGCTGGAACGGATCATGATCTCGCCACGGCTCGACGGTCGACAATTGGACAGGCCGATGGAAAAGCCCGGCCATGGATCCGGCGTCAGGATCGGGCGCTCGCCGCTCTTCGGAATGACGGTCGAGAAGGCCTGGAAATAAAGCTGCATGTTGGGCCGGGCCGCGCCCGGATCGGTGCGGAAGAAGCCGCCGGCATTGTTCATCGACAGCGACAGCGGCCCCGAGCGCGTCAGGATGTATTGCATGCCGACCAGCAGCTTGCCCCACCATGGACGCAGCGTCTGGTTGAGCGTCGGCAGCCTGCCCTTGAAGGTGTAGTTGATGCCGACATGGTCCTGCAAATGCGCGCCGACATTCTCGTTGGCGTGGACGACGGGGATGCCGAGACCGCCGAGCAGAGCGGACGGGCCGACACCGGACAGTTGCAGCAGCTGCGGCGAGTTCACCGAGCCGCCCGACAGGATGACCTCGCGGCCGGCACGCGCCGTCTTGGTCTCGCCGTTCTGCAGGTATTCGACGCCGACGGCGCGCTTGCCTTCGAACAGGATCCGGGTCGCCAGCGCGTTCATCTCGACGCGAACATTGGCGCGCTTCATCGCCGGGCGCAGGAAGGCCCGCGCCGCCGACATGCGGCGGCCGTTGCGGGTCGAGATCTGGTAGATGCCGACGCCTTCCTGGGCAGCGCCGTTGAAATCCGGGTTGAGCGGCAGGCCGGCTTGCTGGCCGGCGGCGAGATAGCGCTTGGTGAGCGGATGGACGGCGTTCGAACAGTCGGTGACATGCAGCGGGCCGCCCACACCGCGCCATGCGTCGGCACCGGCCTGATTGTCCTCCAGCGCCTTGAAGGCGGGCAAGACATCGTCATAGCCCCAGCCTAGGTTGCCTGCAGCGGCCCAAGCATCGAAATCCTCGCGCGCGCCCCGGATCCAGACCATGGCGTTGATCGAGCTCGAGCCGCCAAGCAGCTTGCCGCGCGGCCAGTGGTCGACATTGCCCGCGAGCCCCGGGTCCGGCTCGGCCTTGTAGTTCCAGTTGACCGCCGGATCGAAGAAGGTCTTGCCGTAGCCGAGCGGCATCTGCACGTAGAAGCGGCGGTCAGTGCCGCCGGCCTCCAGCACCAGCACGGAGAAACGTCCCGATGCCGACAGTTTGTCCGCCAGGACCGAGCCGGCCGAGCCGGAGCCCACGATGATGAAGTCATAGGTCTGCATGATTGGTAGGCGGCTCCGGAAATTCGGCTGCAGCCTAGACGCGGCGGGCTCGCCACGTCGCCGCGCCTTCCGGCATGCGTTGTGAAAAATGCGACTGCCGACACAAGGTTTGAATTGAGTGGCTGACAATCCTGCTTGATATGCCGGGGGTCTAGGGCTTAAGCGATGGCATCCGCCAATTTCCGCAAGGCAGGAAATCCCATGCGCACCCTGTCCGACGCTTTCATTGCCGAATTGCCGGGTCGCTACAGCGGCAAGGTCCGCGAAAATTACGACCTGCCAGACGGCAGGCGCATCATCATCGCAACCGACCGCCTCAGTGCCTTCGACACCATCCTGACCTCGATCCCGTTCAAGGGAGAGATCCTCACGCAGACGGCGCGCTACTGGTTCGAAGAAACTGCCGATATCTGTCCGAACCATGTCCTCGAATACCCCGACCCGAATGTGGTCGTCGGCACAAGGCTCGATATCCTGCCGGTCGAGATCGTCGTGCGTGGTTATCTGGCGGGAACCACCAGCACCTCGATCCTGACAAGGTACCGGCGCGGCGATCGGGAGATGTATGGATTGCGCCTGCCGGACGGCCTGCGCGACAATGAGAAACTGGCCGAGCCGATCATCACGCCGACGAGCAAGGCGCTGCACGGTGGCCATGACGAGCCACTGTCGGAAGCCGAGATCCTCGAACATGGCCTGCTCACGCAGGCACAGTGGGATACCGTATCGGGCTACGCCTTGCAGCTGTTCGCCCGCGGCCAGCAGCGCGCCGTCGAACGCGGCCTCATCCTTGCCGATACGAAATATGAATTCGGCACCGACAAGAACGGGACCATAATCCTTGCCGACGAGATCCACACGCCGGACAGCAGCCGGTACTGGATCGCCAAGAGCTATGAAGATGCCCTCGCCAGCGGAAGCCGGCCGGAGAGCTTCGACAAGGATTTCATCCGGTCGTGGGTTTCGGCAAGGTGCGATCCCTACAGGGAACCGATTCCCGACATACCCGACGAGATCGTCGAACAGGCCTCCAGGATTTATGCGCAGGCCTATGAGGCGATCACCGGCAGAGAATTTTCTCCTGACGTTTCCGGGGATATTGTCCTCGATCGCATTCGTTCGAACCTCGCGCGCTACTTCTAGCGGCCAAGCGAGACTTCGTTGGATGGCGCGTTGACCTGCCGGCGCCGTGACGATACGGGATCGAGGGCAACCGATCTCGAAGGATTTCCCCATGGTGCACTACGCTGACGGACGGCCGCTCGGCGATCTGACGCTGCGCACGCTGGCCATGCCTTCGGACGCCAATGCGGCCGGCGACATTTTCGGCGGCTGGGTGATGGCGCAGATGGACCTTGCCTGCGGCATCCGTGCCGCCGAGCGCGCCAAGGGCCGCGTTGTGACGGCGGCGGTCAAGGAGATGTCGTTCGCCAAGCCGATGAAGATCGGCGACACGCTGTGCATCTACACCCATGTCGAGCGCGTCGGCCGCACCTCGATGACGCTCAAGGTCGAAGCCTGGGCGCAGCGCTACCTCTCCGACCTGATGGAGAAGGTCACCCATGCCGATTTCGTCATGGTGGCGCTGGATGGCGAAGGCAAGCCAAAGGCGGTTCCGGCGGAAAGCTGACCGGGGGCATCGGCGCACGCCCTATATCCCGGGGCAATCGCATATGGATTCTTGCGAAGAAGGACCCCCACCCTAACCCTCCCCACAAGGGGGAGGGAACGCTACCGCGTGCTTTTACTTCCTCTTTGGCCTCGAAAGGCAGGCAATTTGCCAAGATCAGCACCAACGGAAGTCTCCTCCCCCTTGTGGGGCGGGGTTAGGGGTGGGGGTACTTCATAGAGCGAGGCCTCGGCTTCCCACCTGCGATATGCCGGGTGAACCGGAACGAAGACAATCAGTCAACAATTGCTGAACGGCGCTTTGCTTCTCGGCCTTGCTTTGTCTGCGGGGCGTCAGCCTGAAAAGCCGGCTGCAAGCCGGATCAACAGCCCCGCTGACGAACTGAAATGTCCTCAACGCAGCCACAGGCAAACCCTTGCAACGCAAGCGTTTTAGGCATGCATTCCGTCAAATTTCTCGCGCGCTGCCCGCACACGCGTGGTGTTGATGCGCGCCCATTCGCCAAGCGCGCTGACCGGGATCAGCAATTCATGGCCGAGTTCGGTCAGTTCGTAGTCGACGCGCGGCGGTATGGTCGGGAATACGGTGCGGGTGACGAAGCCGTCGCGCTCCAGTCCGCGCAAGGTGGTGGTCAGCATCTTCTGCGAAATGCCGCCGACGGCGGCGCGCAACTCGTTGAATCGCAACGGTCCGTCGCCAAGCTTGCCGACCACGAGAACGGTCCATTTGTCGCCGACGCGCTGCAGGATTTCCGAAACGGCGCGGCAGTCTTCGGTGATATGCGGGTGCCTCGGTAACAAAAAGGTGCCTCCTTGCGCGTCGAGTTGTCAGTATCTCATATAGCGCCGGTATCCAAATGATACCAGCTATACTTATGTGGAGAGCCCCCATGTCAAAACCAAAAATCGCCATCATCATCGGTTCGACCCGCGCCGCGCGCTTCGCCGACGTACCGACCCAATGGATCGCCAAGATCGCCAAGTCGCATGCCGACATCGACGTTGAGATCGTCGACCTGCGTGACTTTCCGCTGCCGTTCTTCGACGAGGTCGCATCCTCCGCCTGGGTGCCGTCGACGAATGAGGTTGCACAGCGCTGGCAGAAGAAGGTCGCCGGGTACGACGGCTTCATCTTCACCGCCGCCGAATACAATCATGGCCCGACGGCCGTGCTGAAGAACGCCATCGACTACGCCGCCAACGAATGGAACAAGAAGCCGGCCGGCTTCGTCGGCTATGGCAGCGTCGGCGGCGCCCGCGCCGTCGAGCAGCTCCGTATGCATGCGGTCGAGCTGCAGATGGCGCCGGTCAAGTCGGCCGTCCACATCGCCTGGGGCGATTTCCTCGCCGTCCGGCAGGGCGAGAAGAAACTCGAAGACATCGAGCATCTGAACCAGGCCGCCACGGCGCTGGTCAACGACGTTGCCTGGTGGGCCAAGGCACTCAAGGCAGCACGTCAGGCCGACGCCATCGACGAGGAAATCAAGGCAGCCTGACCTTCGACATCATCCTCCCAAGGATACGGGGCGGCGCTTGCGTCGCCCTTTTCAATTATGGGAGGCGAGCGCCGTCGGGTTTATACAAAAGCCGGATGGCGGGTTGCATGCCCGCCATCCTTCAAGAGCCTGGTTCAGGATTTGCCGGCCAACGCGTTCACGTCCGCGCAGAACTCGGCGTGCGGCTTGCTCATCGCGGCGTCCTGGCACAGTCGGTGCACTTCGTCCTGCTTGTCCTTTGGCATCGCCATGAAGACCTTCTTGAATTCAGGCATCGGCTTCAGCTGCTTCAGTGCCGAATCCGCTTAGAACGGCGCCATGTTGGAAGGCTCGTCGAGTGCGCCGGCGACCGCGGCACCGCCGATGGCGAATACGGCAATTGCCGCAAGGCAAGTGGCTTTGAAGTTCATGGTCTGGTCCTCTCTCTTGGGTTAAGCGGTCGACGACCGCGTTGGTAATCGGATGATGGTTCGCTGGGATGGGTAGGTTCGCTGGATCGATGTGGTCGAAGCCGATCAGTTTCCAGCCGTCTTTACCGTCTGGGCGGCTGTTTCGATGAATTCGGCGACCGGACCGGGCTTCGACACGTAGATCGCATGGCTGCCCGGGACCTCGATGACAGTGGAGCCGGCACGCTTCGACATGGCGCGCTGGGCATCCGGCGGGATCATCTTGTCTTCGGTGGCAACCAGGTACCAGCTGGGCTTGATCCTCCAAGCCGGCGCGGTGACCTTGCCATCGAGTGCCGCGAGGCCCCACGGAACCTGCGAATCCGCCATGAACGAGGCGAGATCGGGCCGGACATCGGCAGCGAACGAAGCTGCGAACTTCGCGCGATCCAGGAACAGGAACCCGTCGACTGGCGGCAGGATCGGCGGCACTGGAGCCCCGGGCGGTGGGTTGGCGATCAGGCTTGAGACGGACTCGCCCGCATCGGGAGCGAAGGCCGTGATATAGACCACGCCCGCCACTTTCGGGTCGGTGCCGGCCTCCGACACCACGACGCCACCGTAGGAGTGACCAACCAGGATGACCTGGTTGGGAGCGGCCGCGATGGCACGCTTTGTGACCGCGACGTCATCGGCCAGCGATATGGTCGGATTTTGGACGATCGTCACATCATAGCCGTCCTTCTTGAGGATATCGTAGACACCCTCCCAGCCGGACCCATCCACGAAGCCGCCATGCACCAGGATGATGGACTTCGTCGGCTTGTTGCTCGCGGCTATGGCCGCGGTTGCGTTGACGCCCAGGGCAAGCCCCACTGCGGCGGCAATCAAAGTCAGTGCGCTAGACATTTGAGTTCTCCCTTTCAAAACAGTTGCTTGGCGGCCGGGTTGGCCGCATCCCCAGCGGGCTCCCGGACCAGCCGAGAAGCACGCTAGCGATTGGATTCGAGGCTCGATTGAACGATCCTGCAGTGGGCCCGGCCCGTATTCCGGTGGATGCGAGCCGCTTTCGTTACGGCGCACAGTGCTGGTGATCGGATGATGGCCGGGCTCGAAGGGTCGAGGCGGCCAAAGCCGATCAGTTTGCGGGCGCTTTTGCCGTTTGGGCGGCTTCCTCGATCAGTTCGGCGACCGCGCCGGGCTTCGACACATAGATCGCGTGGCTGCCCGGAACCTCCACGACGGTGGAGCCTGCGCGCTTCGACATAGTGCGCTGGACGTCCGGCGGGATCATCTTGTCTTCCGTCGCGACGAGGTACCAGCTCTGCTTGACCTTCCAGGCTGGCTTGCTGATCACGCCATTCAGCGCGTCGAGCCCCCAGGGCACCTGCGAGTCCGCCATGAAGGCGGCCTTGCCGGGCTCGACGTCGGCCGCGAACGAAGCCGCGAACTTGTTCTTGTCGAGCATGAGAAAGCCGTCCTGGGGCGGCAGGATCGGAGGCACCGGGGCTCCGGGCGCCGGGTTGGAGGTCAGCTTGGCCACGGACTCGCCGGCATGGGGGGCGAAAGCGGCGATATAGACCAGGCCGACAACCTTCGGATCATTGCCGGCTTCGGTCACGACGGCGCCGCCATAGGAATGGCCGACCAGAATGACAGGCTTGTCCTGCGCGTCGATGACCGCACGCGTCGCGGCAACGTCGCCGGCAAGCGATTTGGTAGGGTTCTGGACGATGGCGACATCATAACCATCGGCCTTCAGCTTCTGGTAGACGCCCTCCCAGCCGGATCCGTCGACGAAGCCGCCATGGACGAGCACGATGGCCCTTTGCGAACCACTGACCGCGAAGGCGGGCACCGCCGCGACCATGCTCGCCAGCGATAGAGCGAGCAGCGAAAGTACTGTGTTCATTTGCTTTTCCTTCCTCAGCGCATTAACGGCAGGCTTGGTCTGCCATGCTGGAGAAGGTGTCTTGAAACGGCCTCTCGCGTATTGAACGGATGCCGAATAATCTCCGAACAATTTCCTAAGCTGCAACCGGACAATGTCGAAGCAAGCTCTCGTTTTTGGCCCGTTCACGCTGGACCCCGACAAGGGGACGTGCTGCGCGACAGCGAACCGGTGGCGCTGGGGCGCAGGGGCATCCTTCTGCTCGACGCGCTTCTCAAGCGCCCAGGTGAGATTCTGACGAAGACCGAGCTCATGGACGCCGGCTGGCAAGGCAGCGCCGTCGAGGAGAGCAATCTTTCGGTTCAGATAGCACTGTTGCGCAAGGCGCTCGGGCCGATGCCGGATGGCGCGGAGTGGGTCGCCACCATCCCGCGCATCGGCTACCGGTTCCTCGGGCTCGGGCTCGGCCTTGAGCAGGAGGGCAGGACCGCTCCGCTGCAGGCAAAGCCCTCGCTCGCGGTTCTTCCGCTCACCAGCCTCAGCAGCGATCCGGAGCAGGAATACTTCGCCGATGGGCTCGCGGAGGACATCATAACGATGCTGTCGAAGCTTTCCGGGCTGGTCGTCATCGCCCGCAGCTCGAGCTTTGCCTATAGGGGACTATCGATCGACATACGCACTGTCGCCAGGGAGCTGGGCGTTCGTTTCATCCTGGCGGGTAGCGTGCGCAAAAGCGGCAACCGTCTGCGCATCGCCGCGCAGTTGAGCGACGGCGAGACAGGGGCGCATCTGTGGGCCGAAAGCTATGACCGAGAACTGGCTGATATGTTCACGCTGCAGGAGGAAGTGGCGAGCCGGATCGTCGGCGCACTCAGGATCGCGCTGAGCCCGAAAGAGACGGCGCAATGGCCCGGAATTGCCTCGACCGGAACGACGGATCTCGATGCTTATGATTGCTTCCTGCGTGGCCGTGCGATGCAACGGGGCGCGACGCAGAATTCCGATGTCTTCAAGCGGACAAGCGAACTGTTTCGCCAAGCGATCGACCACGATCCCAACTACGCGGCGCCCTATGCCGCGCTCGCAATGGCGATGGGGCACGCCTATTACAACCGCTGGACGAACGATCCCGAACGCGCACTGGCCGAAGCCCGCGGCCTCGTCGAGGAAGCGATCCGTCTCGATCCAAACGATCCCTTTCCGCATGGTGTTGCCGCCCTGGTTTCGACGTACAGCAAGGACTTCGAGCGATGGGCGTCCGAAGTCGAGATTGCACTGACGCTCAATCCGAACTTTGCGCCTGCGCTGGCGCTGCGCGGGATGCTTAACACCTATTCGGGAGAGCCGTCAGCGGCGATCGAGGACATCGAGCGCGCCATTCGCCTCGATCCCCTGTTCACGCAAAACTATCTTCATCATCTGGGCGTGGCGCATCTGGTCGCCGGCAAATACGAAACCGCGGCCGCGCTGTTGCGGGAGCGTATCCTGCTCGTTCCGGAAACCGACATGAGCCGCGCCTATCTCGCCGCGGTGCTCGGCCTGTTGGGTGACGATGAGGGCGCGCGGCGGGCCTGGAGCGAACTGATGGCGATAAAGCCGGGCTATTCGTTTGCGGAAGGCATTGGCCGGACGCCGTTCAGGAATCCGCAGGATCTGAACCGGATCAGGAACGGGCTCCTGAGGGCAGGGCTGCCTGTTGAGTGCTCCGCCTAGAGCGTCCGTACCCATGGCTAGATACGCGGCGCCGCGCCGGCATTGATGGTTCAGGATTCGGGCCGCAGGGCGGGAGAATTGGCGCGGGCGAGCAACAAGGCGCGCTCTCTGTCGTTGCCGGTCAATCCGGCGGCCTGGCGGAATTCGGCGCGCGCTTCCGCTAGACGTCCCAATCTCTCCAGAAGATCACCGCGCACCGTAGGCAAGAGATGCGATTCCTTCAGGCGTGGCTCGTCTTTCAGCGCGTCGGCGATGGCGAGACCCTGTGCCGGCCCGAACGCAATGCCGACTGCCACGGCCCGGTTGATTTCGACGATCGGCGAGGGGGCTGCCAGGGCGAGTGCCTGGTAGTAGGCGGCGATCGCGATCCAGTCGGTATCGGCGGCGGTCACAGCGCGGGCATGACAGGCGGCGATCATCGCCTGCAGCAGATAGGGGCCGGGTGCCGAGGTCAGGGTCATCGCGTGGTTCAGACCGTCGAGACCGCGCCGGATGAGCGACCAGTTCCACCGGCCGCGGTCCTGGCCGAGCAGCAGGATCGGATCGCCCGCCTTGCCGGTGCGGGCCGCGAAACGCGAGGCGTGCAACTCCATCAGGGCCACCAGCCCCTGCACCTCGGGCTCCTGTGGCATCAGCGCCACCAGCGAGCGGCCCAGGCGCAGTGCCTCGCCGCACAGACCGGCGCGCAGCCAGTCCGGCCCCGCTGTCGCCACATAGCCCTCGTTGAAGATCAGATAGACCACCTCCAGCACGGCGGCGAGGCGTTCGCGTCGGTCCTGCCCATGGGGCGTCTCGAACGGGATGGCAGCATCGCGAAGCGTCCGTTTGGCGCGTACGATACGCTGCGCGGCGGTGGCTTCGGGCACCAGGAAGGCGCGGGCGATCTCGGCCGTCGACAGCCCGCCCAGCAGCCGCAGGGCAAGTGCTGCGCGTTGCTCGGCCGGCAGCACCGGATGGCAAGCTGTGAAGATCAGCCGCAGCAGGTCGTCGTCCATATCCTCGTCGAGTGTGGCCTCGATGTCGGGCATCTCGCGCTCCAGCGCGGTGAGGTCGATGGCGAGTTCGCGATGTTTGCCATCGATCATGGTGGTGCGGCGCAGGCGGTCGAGCGCCCGGTTCTTCGCAACCTGGGTCAGCCAGGCGGCCGGGTTGCGCGGGATACCGTCCCGGGGCCAGCGTTCCATCGCCAGCAGGAAGGCATCCCCGGCGATCTCCTCTGCCAACCCGACGTCGCGCAGATAGCGGGCCAGCCTGGCGGTGAGCTTCGGCTGCTCGATCCGCCAGACCGCCTCTATGGTTGCGGTGGCCGTCAACCCTTAAGCTCGCCAAAACCTTCTACTGCCTTCTGGACGTCTTCGGGGAAATCGCTCATCTCCTGGACGCGGCGGACCTCGATCACGTCGTTTTCCGAAGCGGGACAGCGGCGGGCCCATTCAATGGCCTCCTCGCGTGAGCGCACGTCGATCATCCAATAGCCGCCCAGCACTTCCTTGACCTCCGCGAAAGGGCCGTCGGTGACAGTAGGTTTGCCACCCCTGAAGCTGACCCGAGCGCCCGAAGATGGCGGATGCAGCCCGTCAAGTGCCAGCAAAATGCCGGCCTTCTTCAGTTCCTCATTGTATTTCATCATCGTCTCTACCGCCTCGGCGCTGGGCATGACATCGGGCGCCGCCGTTGCGTAGCCGCCGGGGATCATCAGCATCATGAACCGCATGTGTCTTTCTCCTTGGTTGGGTTGGTTCGATCATACGACGAACGGGTCCCGGCGGAATCGACAGGTGTGCGATAAAAAGTTCAAATACCTGCTTGTTGTGGAAACCGACAATGAGCCGCGCCTGACGCGTCGATGCTTCTGGGAAGCCAATGATGCGACTCAGTGAAGCGAGATCCGCCATTTACCGGGCGTGAGGCCCACCTGACGCGAGAAGACGCGTGTCAGATGACTCTGGTCGGCGAAGCCGTTTGCGAGCGCGATGTCGGCCAGAGAGGCCGTTCCGGCAAGCATTTCCTTCGCCCGGTCAACCCGACGGTTCACCAGCCACTGATAGGGCGCCATGCCGTTTGACTTTCTAAAGGCGTGCGCGAACTGGCTGGTTCCCAGCCCACACAATCTGGAGAGCTCAGCGAGGCCGATACCGCCTACCAGACTCGTCTCGATCACTTCCTTGGCAAGCCGCTGCTGCCACGTGCTCAAGCCGCCAGTGACGGGACGTCGTATGGCGAGATCCCCATAGCGTGCGCAGACATGGATACCAAGGCTCCACATGAAATGGTCGGCCAGCAGCGGATCGAGCGTTTCGGGCGCGTCGAAGAAAGGTTGAATCCGCATGGCTAGATGCCTGATGACGGGATCACGGGTTACGTGGAAAAGGCTCCGCCCGAGATGCGTCACATGCGGGACTTCCAGATCGTCGGCGATCTCACGCATGAAACTTCGCGGCAGCAAGGTCTCGATCGTGTGGCGAGGGGTGCTGAAATCGATGTGCTCGACCCCCGACAGATACAGCATATGGGTTTCGCCTCTTCGGCGAGGATGCGAGTAGTTGCGACCGTCGACGTGGATATCGCTTGTTTCATCCTTAAAGCGCACGCCGATGCTGAAGGCATCGTCCCAGCTGGGGAATTCCGCGTTGTGGCCGACCTGCGTCAGGCCGTATCGAATGTCGGCCGCGATCAGCCTCGAGCGGGCGATGCCCCGGACCGCCAGCTTGCGGCCGTTTGGAGGCAGGCCGATCGGCACGGTGGCGATGTCGACCCGGGGAACATTAAGGACCATTGAAGCCTCCCTGCGCCTGCCAGTGCACGGCCAGGCGATCGAAAATCACCCTTCGGCCACCTGACGCGACGCTCGACTTTTTACAATCGGTTGCCGTTCGAGTGCAGCCCTTTGGCCCATCCGCGAGATGAGCGCATGGAACGATCCTATCGCGGGTGGTCCGGAGTGGACACCGCCAAAAGTTGGCGTCCAGCTCGATAAAATTCGCCGGCCCCACTGCCGCCGAGTGCAGCAACAACAGTCGACATTGAAATTCCCTTGGACCTTGATTCCGGAGGCGAGTTCTCTTGGAACGTCACCCGCATACGGTAGGGGATCTTGATCATCGGCCGATTGAACGATCTTGCAGTGCAAGTGTTCGAGAGCGGACGGAACAGGCTTTATCTGCCTGTTTGAACGTGATTTTCCGAAAGCCGGATTCCACTTTCCGGGCTCATGTTCCAGAGCTGGTCCGAAGAGTCGTTTTGATCGTCAACGCACCGCCTCGCGGTGAGCGCCAGGCAGGCGGGTGGCGATCAGCTTGTCGATGCGGCGGCCGTCGAGATCGACCACCTCGAAGCGCCAGCCCTGCGCGTCGACGCATTCGCCGGTCGCCGGCAGATGATGCATGTGCGCCAGCACATAGCCGGCGACGGTCTCGTAGTCGCGGTTTTCCGGCAGGTCGATGCCGAGAACCTCGGCCATCTCGTCGGCCTGCATGTAGCCGGCGAGCAGCCATGAGCCGTCCTCGCGCTTGACGGCATTCTCCTCGTCGCCAGCGTCGGTGTCCGCCCGGAACACGCCTGTGATGGCTTCGAGAATGTCGGCCGGGGTGACGATGCCTTCGAAGTGGCCATATTCGTCATGCACCAGCGCCATCGGCACGTCGGATTCCTTGAGCTTCTGCAGCACATCCAGGGCGTCGGCCTGGTCATAGACGATGGGGGCGGCGCGCACATGCCGCCGCGGGTCGAGCGCACGACCGGCAAGCAGTGCGGCGAGCACGTCGCGCGTCTGAACGACACCGACCATGACGTCGACGCCGCCGTCGCCCGCCGGCAGGCGCGAATGCTGGGTCTCCATCAAAAGCTTGCGGATGGCGCTCTCGTCGGATTGCAAATTGATCCAGTCGACCTCGGTGCGCGGCGTCATCACCGCGCGCACGGCGCGGTCGCCCAGCCGCATGACGCCGGCGATCATGCGGCGTTCGTCGGATTCGATGGTGCCGTGATGCTCGGCCTCGGCGACCAGCATCTTGATTTCCTCGTCGGTGACCTTCTCCTCGCTTTCGCCGCGCTGGCCGAGCAGCCACAGGATGGCGCGGCCGGAAATGTCGAGCAGGAAGACCAGGGGGGCCGAGATGGTGGCGAGGATGGTCATCGCCGGCGCGGCGCGGGCGGCAACGCGCTCTGGATCGCGCAAGGCGATCTGCTTGGGCACCAACTCGCCGACGATCAGCGAGAAATAGGTGATGATGGCGACGACGATGCCGACGCCGAGCGGATCGGCGACGGTTTCGCGCATGCCGTTCGAGGCCAGGAAGGTGGCCAGCCGGTCGCCCAGCGTGGCGCCCGAAAACGCGCCGGAGAGAACTCCGACCAAAGTGATGCCGATCTGCACCGAGGACAGGAACTTGCCGGGATTGGAGCCAAGCTCGAGGGCGCGGCCGGCGCCGTTGACGCCACGGTCGATCATGGCTTTCAGCCGCGCCGGGCGCGACGAGACGATGGCGAGTTCGGACATCGACAAAAGGCCGTTCACGCAGATGAGGACGACCACGATAGCAATTTCGACGTATAGCATGAGGGCTCAATAGCATTGCGGCGCGGTGTTCGAAAATAGTTAAAGCGCATCGTGTTCAAACGGAGTCGTGCGCAACGCCTTAAGTCTTTGTTCTGATACATTTCGTCGTCCCAAAACCGGGACCGCTTTCAGGGCACATGGTCTCACGGCAGTTGTTTCAACACGCCGACAATCGCCCTGCCGTCCGTGACATAGCGATCGCCGCCGCCATTGCGCCCGGTGCTGGTGGCGCCGACACTTGCGATGCCGCTGGTCGAGATCAGCGTGCCGGCGGTGGCCAGGTCGCGCATCAGGAAATCGCGTTCGGCGTCGATATCGGGGCCGATACGGTGGGTGATGGCGCCGGTATGGTGGCTCAGCCCCACGCCGCGATCGAAGCTGGCCGAGCCCAGCCATAGCGGTCGGCCGTCGTCGCCGGTCGCGCCGGTCTGCCAGAAGCGGACATGATGACGCCGGTCGGCGCTGCCGCCGACCGGTTTTTCAAAGGCGAGATCCTGGGCGCGGCCGTCGAACAGCAGCCGGCTGACGGGCGCATCGGGATAGGGGTGGTTGAACAGCACGCTTTCACCGATCTCGATCGCGGTCTTCAAGGTCACGGCGTCGGCAGTGTCCCAGCCGGCGACGGCGAGGGCATGGACCACCTCCTTCTCGGTGCCGACCAAGCCGACATTGATGGGGTCGCCCGGAATGCCCTGCGGCGTGTGCGTCACCATCTCGAAGCGCTGGGTGCGAAAGCCGCTATCGCGGAACGTCCAGAATTCCGGCACGGCGAAATAGGCGAGCGCCAGATAGGCGGCCAGCAAGGTCGCCACCCAGATTGCAACGCGTCGCCAAAAACTTCGCTGGCTCATCACTGCCGCTCGATCCGTGCGATATATCTGTTGCCCGACAGACCCTCGAAATCAATGGCCAGCGGCGCGCCGCCGGTCTATCATCGGCCATCGTTTTTGCGCGGGGCAGCAATGGAGCGGAAGCTGGCAGGCCGCAGGCCAATGGCATTGAGCGTGTTGAGCCCGATCCCGGGCCAGAGCCCGGAACCAGTGAGCATACCGATGCGGAGTTCGATGAACTCGTCGAACAGCTGCTTTTGCAGCACCGGCCTGAAACGCTTTGGATCTTTGCCTACGGCTCGCTGATCTGGAATCCCGAATTCGCCCATGTTGAACAGCGTCCCGCAACGGCGCCGGGATGGCATCGTTCATTCTGCCTGAAACTGACACGCTGGCGCGGAACGCGCGATTTGCCGGCTTTGATGCTGGCCCTTGATCGCGGTGGCAGCTGCAACGGGATCGTCTACCGACTGCCTGCGGAAGACCATTTCGGCCAACTTGGCCAGCTGATGCGCCGTGAGATCGATGCGAACCCACCGACCAACGTACCGCGCTGGATCAAGGTCAAGACCACGAGCGGCCCGCTGATCGCGCTGGCTTTCGTCGCCGCGCCGGATTGCAGGGCCTATGCCGGTAAACTGCCGCTGGAGCAGGTCGCCCAGACGCTGGCGCGTGCCGCCGGGCATTGGGGCTCATCGGCACAATATCTGTTCCGAACCGTTGGCATGCTGGAGCAGAGCGGCATCCGCGACCGGAATCTTTGGCGCATCCAGAACCTCGTGGCAAGGCAGATCGTCGCGTCGACCAGCGACACCAATCACGCCTGATTTCGTCCTAGCGGCAGGCGCGATAACCGTTCTTGCGGTTCTTGATGTCGAAGTGGAAATGGTTGCGGTGGTCGTAATTGTAGCCGGGGCCAAGCACGGTGGTGAAATACTGGCAGCCGTCGGCGCGCACATTGTTGAGGAAGCCGCGGGTGCGGAAGGCGAACAGGCCGGGCTTGCGCACGTCGATGTCGTCGCCATTGTTGAGCTCGATGCTCATGACATCGAGCGCGTTGCCCTTGCCGTGCTCGGACAGGACGCCCTCGCCAGCAATGTTGCGGCAGGAATAGCTGGAGCCCTGGTGGATGGTCTTGACGCCGGAGAAATAGCGCCAGCGGGCGGAGGGAACGAGTTCGTTCCTGGTCCAGCCGGCGAAGGTCGCGGCCATGTCGCAGGTCAGCGTCGCGGCGGGCTTCATCTGGACGCTGCCGATGGCCGAGACCTTGACCGGATAATCGATGCCGCACTGGCCTTCATGGATCGGCGCCAGGTCGGTGTAGGCGACGTCGAGGCGCTTCAGTTGCTGGCGGCAGTCGGTTTCGCTGGCCGGCATCTGCTCGACCGGCGACATCGGCTCATCCATGCGCGGATAGGCAGCCTGCGTCATGTAGGGGTTGGAGGGAACAAGCTTCTGCATGCCGGTGTATTGCGGCACGGCTGCCGTCTGCGAGCCGACATCGACGGCCGGTTCGAGCGACAGAACGCTGCCGGTGTTGCAGGCCGAAACCGTCGCGAGGGCAACGCCGGCGGCAATCATCGCTGCAAGTTTCGATGGGCGTGCGGCTGCTAAAAAAACGGCGCGAAATTTGCCGGCCATTGGCGGAATCCCATTCACGGATATCCGGCATTTTAACGATCAAGGGTAAAGGAAAACTCTGCGTCGGCGTTCATGCCTGCGGCCGAATTGCGGCACGCATCGGCGGAATATCACTGGCAGAATGTGCCGCCATGCCGACGCGGCTCGAGGTCGAGATGGAAATGCAAGGAATGGTCGGCGTCGGCGCCTGGTCCAAGCACGGTCTTGAACGGCCCGCAGGCGGCCTTGCGCACGGCATTGAGGAATTTCGCATCCTTCTCCGGCGGCGATGGGCCGATCTCGATCTTCTTGCCGTCCGACAGCGTGAAGCTGGCGATGTCGAGCGCGTTGCCGAAGGCATGTTCCGACAGTTTTCGTGTGCCGTGGCGTGGCCTGCAGACAAAGGCGGATGCCTGGCTGATCGATTTCAGATCGGTGCCGAATTCGGCCTTTGCCGCCGGCTGGATGACATCGGCGGCAAAACGCGCCGCCGCCTCGGCCATCGGGCAATTGAGCTCGGTGCCGGGGGCGATGGCGATCGACTTGCCGAGTGTCTTCAACACGATCGGGTAGGGGATCGAGCAGCCGATTTCGGGATTGCTTTCCGCCTTGTGTTCCTCGAATTCGACGCCGAGCGTCTTCAGCCGCTGGCGGCAAGCGACTTCCTCTTCGGGCATTTTCTCGTCGGGGAGATCGGCCGAGCGCGGGTCGGGCAGCATTTTCTTGTCGCCTGCATCGGCCGGCTTTTGCGGCGGCTGCGGGGCGACGGCCGGCGGCTCAACCCCGGGCTCCGCGTCGGCAGGTTTTTGTGGTGGCGTCGGCGCTATGGCCGGCGGCTCCGGCTCACTTTCCGTATCGGCCGACGGTTCGGGCCGCGCCTGCTTTTTCTGATGGGACTTTTCTTCGTTCAACCGGCCCTCTTCATTGAGCCGGCCGGCTCCGCCGTTCTTTGGAGCTTGCGTCTTCAGCTCCTCCGTCTTTGAAGCGTCGGCCTTCTGCGCGTCGTCGGGACGTGGCTCAGGCACCGGAACATCGGCTGGTGGCTGCTGCACTGGATCCTGGGTTTTCTGCTGTATCTGTGTCGGGCTCGGCGTGACCTGCCGCTCGATCCGCCGCTTTAGCGGTTGCTTGCCCCGGGGCTTCAGCGGCTGCCCGACCCGTGGTGTCAGCGGCTGCTCCACCCGCATGGTCAGCGGCTTGTGGTGGCGATGGCGCTGTCTGGCGTCAGCCGGCGCAACCAGCAAAGCTGTGACGGCCATGACCAGCGCTATTTTGCATGTTCTGGAAAAGACAAACGACCCCATCGCCCTCAACGGCGCCAACGCAAGGAGGTTGCCTTGGCGCCATCACGAACAGTAACCGCGACGTTACGCGCCGATCGCTTCCAGCCCTTCCTCCAGCCAGTCCGCAAGCAGCGGCATGCCAAGCAGGTATTTTGCCGTGCGCTTGTTGGCGCGTTCTCGCGCCGCCGTCACCGCGTCCGTCCATTCGGAGGCATCGTAGTCGCCGCGACCGACCCAGGCCAGCGCGACCAGTTCGGCTGCTTCATCGACATTGAGGTCGTTGATCAGCTCGCGCAGCTCTTCCTCGGTCAAGTTTTCCGAACTTTCCTCGGCAAGGCCGTCATGATGGTGGTTGGCATGCGCCTCGCCGTCAAGCTCGACCTCATGCTCGGCGCCGTCAGCATAGTCCTCGTTGACGGCGGCACTCAGCGCCTTGGCCTTGAGGATGAACAGGCGCACGGTGTCTGGGCCGATCGAAAGCTCCCAATCCTTTTCAAGCCGCCGCTGCACGGGCCGTCTCCGTCAGGTCGTTTGCCGGATGATAGCCGATTTGCAGCAGCCGTCACGCGATCTTCGCCCCGCTACTTTTTTCCGGGATGAAACGGCCGGCACCCGGCGTTAGTGTTGCATTCTCACCCCCAAGGAGGCTTCGATGCATAAAAGAATGCTGATCCAGGCGGCGACTGCCCTTGTCGCGCTGCAGTTCCTTGCCGTTCCGGCGTTCGCCGCCGGCAGTAGCGGTGGCAGCGATCAGACCACCACCCAGTGCAAAAAGGGGGAGGTCTGGGACAAGAAGAAGCAGAAATGCGTACCGCCTAAGGAAGGCATGCTGGACGACGACAGCATCTATGATGCCGGTCACGCGCTGGCGATGGCAGGGCGTTATGACGAGGCGATCGCCGTGCTCAGCCTTGCCGCCAACAAGCAGGATCCGCGCATCCTCAACTATCTCGGCTATTCGCACCGCCATTCCGGTCGCGTCACGGTCGGCCTCGGCTATTACGAGGAAGCGCTGCGCATCGATCCCAACTACACGCTGGTGCGCGAATATCTCGGCGAAGCGCATCTGCAGATCGGCGATCTGGCCGGCGCTCAGCAACAGCTGATGGAGATCGAGAAGCGGACCGGCAAGGGTTCGCGTGAATACGGCATGCTGTCGGAGCAGATCGATCATTTCATGAGGAGCTGATTCAACCCGCAGTGCTCCTCAATCCGGCCGCGAGCGATCGCGGCCGGATTTTTGTTGCCGGCCATCCGAAAATTCACATCTGCCGCCACGGCATTTGCGAAAGCAGCGATGGCATTTGTGAAAGGCGGCGGCATTTGTTAAAGCCGTAGATGATTTTTGCAAAACCGATTTTTGGACGTGAAAAACCCGCGAAGATTGCTATATTCAGGGAAATTGCGGTGAAACGGTTCCGTTAGCCCGAGGCTGTCGGACCGTTTTCTTTTTGTACCCATCGACAAGGCTTTCCCCGAAACGCGGGGGTGGCGGCAGGAAAGGTCAGGCATCATGAACAAGGTCCCGATGACAGGCGGAGGTTTCGCGTCGCTCAAGGAAGAGCTGCGCTGGCGCCAGCAGGAAGAGCGGCCACGCATCATCGAGGCGATCTCCGAGGCGCGCTCGCACGGCGATCTTTCCGAAAATGCCGAATATCATGCCGCCAAGGAGGCGCAGAGCCTCAATGAAGGCCGTGTCAACGAGCTCGAAGATTATATCGCGCGCGCCGAAGTGATCGACGTCAGCAAGCTCAGCGGCGAAAAGGTCAAGTTCGGCGCGACCGTGGTGCTGGTCGACGAGGACACCGAGGAAAAGAAGACCTACCAGATCGTCGGCGACCAGGAAGCGGACGTGAAATCGGGCCGCATCTCGATCTCCTCGCCAATCGCGCGCGCGCTCATCGGCAAGGAAGTCGGCGACGCCATCGAGGTCAATGCGCCCGGCGGCGCTAGGGGGTATGAGATCGTCCAGGTGCAGTTCATCTAGGACCTTTGATAATTCTACTCTGGCGGCCGACTAGCGCGGTTTTCTGCGCTTCCGGTGCTCACGTACTTTAAGTACGCTCCGCTCCGGTTCTCGAAAACCACGCTATTCGACTCGCCGGAGCGAAATCTGAAAAGTCCTAAGCCGGCGCTTGCAATTGAAGTACCAATAGCCTCTCTGCCTCGGCCACCACGTCCGCCGGCGCAACACGCCCACCTGCTGTGGCCAAAAGCGTCGACGCATATGGCCCGCGCGGGCCGGTGAGGCCGGGCTCGGTCGCCAGGAACACTGCAACCGTCGGCAGCCCGAAGGCACTGGCGAGGTGGGTGAGGCCGGTGTCGGCGCCGATCACCAGCGTCGAGCGGCCGATGATGGCGGCAATTTCGGCCAGTGGCGATTTGGGCACCATTATCGTTGACGGAATAGCTTCCGCGATTGCTTCGGCCACCGCTTTCTCACGCTCGTTCGACCATGTGGTGACCGGCGTCATTCCCCTTTCAACCAGCAGGCGGGCGGTTTCGATCCAGTCTTGGACCGGCCATTTTTTGTCCTCACGGCTGGTGCCGTGCAGCAGGAAAGCGGTTCTGCCGCCGATGCCGGCGAGATTGCCTGATAGCGGGACGATGCCCGAGTCCAGCGCCGAAAGATCGGGCTGATAGCCGAGCGCCAGCCCGAACAGCCGCCGCGTCCGTTCGATGGCGTGCAGGTCACGCGGCACGGCGTAGGTGACGTCGTATAACAGGGTTGCCGAAGGTTCGCGTGCGCTGGAGCGGTCGAAGCCGGCAATCGGCGCGCCGGCCTGCCTTGCCACCAGGGCGGATTTCAGCAGACCTTGCGCATCGATGACCAGGTCATAACGGCACGCACGCAAGGTGCGGCGCAACAAAGCCGCCTCGCGCCAGGTGCCACCGTCGAGCAGCGCCTTGCGCCAGCGCCGGATCGCCACCGTGTGGATCTTGTCGATGGCCGGATGCAGCGCCACGATGCCGGCGAATGCCTCTTCCACGCACCAGTCGAAGGACACGTCC
Organism: Mesorhizobium sp. AR07; assembly: GCF_024746815.1. Classification (GTDB taxonomy): domain Bacteria; phylum Pseudomonadota; class Alphaproteobacteria; order Rhizobiales; family Rhizobiaceae; genus Mesorhizobium. The sequence continues at coordinate 2,603,775 of NZ_CP080525.1, read as the reverse complement.
GGCCTGACAAGACGGGCATCCTCGACCGCGGGAAAGGTGTGGATGACATCGCCCATCGAGGATGTCTTGACGATCAGCACTTTCATGCGGCTGCCGGGATTTCCAGCAGCCGGTCCGCCGCCGCCGCGACCTGTGCGACCTCAAGCGTCTTCAGGCAGTTGAGATGGCCGAGCGGGCAGATCTTCTTGTGGCAAGGCGAACAGGACAGGCCGAGCCAGACCAGTTCGCGGCGTTCCGCCATTGGCGGCGTATTTTCGGGCGAAGTCGAGCCGTAGACGGCAACGATCGGCGTGCCGACTCCCGCCGCGACATGCATCAGCCCGCTGTCGTTGGACACCGCCAGCCTTGCCGCTGAGATCAGGTCGATGGCATCCTCCAGCCGCGTTTGGCCAGCGAGGTCGACAACGCCGGGTGCGAGTGCGGCGATCTCAGCCGTCACGTCGCGGTCGTTCTTCGAGCCGAACAGCACGACCTTCAAACCCTTGTCCATGAAGTCACGGGCAAGCCCGGCATAGCTTTCGCTCGGCCAGCGCTTGGCCGGGCCGAATTCGGCACCGGGCATCAGCGCCACGAATTTCTGCGGTGCGAGCCCGAAGCGATCGAGCAGGGCGGCCTGGTTTTTCGCGTCCACTGTCAGCCGGGGCGCCTGGAAGCTACCGCCCTGGGCGAGACTGAAATAGGCCTGCGCGGTGCGTCGCTTCACGGCATCGGGCAGCGGCACGATGTCAGTCAGCAGGCCATAGCGCATTTCGCGCAAATGGCCGAAACGGCGCGGAATGCGGGCAAAGAACGGGATCAGCGCCGATTTCCAGCTGCCCGGCAGGATATAGGCCATGTCGTAGCGGCCGCGCAGCAGGCGGCCGAAGCGGCGACGAATGGTGAATTCGAGCGCGCCGGGTTTGAGCGGAAAGTCGATCTGCTGGCGTATCTCCGGCATGCGCTTGACCAGCGGTGCGGCCCAGGCCGGCGCCAGCACATCGATCGCGGCGTTGGGATACAGCTCTTTCAGCGCCGAAAACAGGCACTGCGCCATCACCATATCGCCCACCCAGCGTGGGCCGATCACGAGGATCGTTGGGCTTTCAGCCATTCGACATAGTCTCTGACACCGGTTTCCACTGTCCGGAATTGGCCATTGTAACCGGCCGCGCGCAAACGGGACATATCAGCTTGCGTGAAGCTCTGGTAGCTGCCCTTGAGATTGTCGGGGAATTCGATGAACTCGATCTGCCCTTGGCCCAGCGTGTCGATGACGGTTTCGGCAATGGCGCGGAAGGGCTGGGCGCGGCCGGTGCCGCAATTGAAGATGCCGCTCGCGCCGCGCTTCCACAGCCACAGATTGACGTCGGCGACATCGCCGACATGGATGAAGTCGCGGCTTTGTTCGCCAGGTCCGAACCCATCATAGGCGCCGAACAGCTTCGGGTTCTCGCCGCGTTCGACCTGGTTGAACAGATGGAAGGCGACAGAAGCCATGGTGCCCTTGTGCGCCTCGCGCGGGCCATAGACGTTGAAGTAGCGCAGGCCTGCAACCTGCGAATGGTCGGTATCGAAGACGGTGCGCCTGACATAGTCGTCGAACAGCTTCTTGGAATAGGCGTAGACGTTGAGCGGCCGCTCGAGCGCCGGGTCCTCGCGAAATTCCGAGCCGCCGCCATAGACGGAAGCCGAGGAGGCGTAGAGGAAGGGTACGCGCAGCGCCTGGCAGGCATGCAGCAGCCGCTTCGAGAAGGCGTAATTCACCCCCATCATGAACTTGCCGTTCCATTCGGTGGTGGTCGAGCAGGCGCCTTGATGGAAGACGGCCTCGATGCGGCCGAGTGAACCGGCCTCCATGCGAGACAGGAAATCGTCCTTGTCGAGATAGTCGGCGATCCTGAGATCAGCGAGATTGACGATCTTGTGGCCGTCGGTGAGGTCGTCGACGACGAGGATGTCGTCATGCCCTTCGGCGTTGAGCGCGGCGACGATGTTGGAGCCGATCATGCCGGCGCCGCCCGTAACGATGATCATGTTGTTGACCCTGATACGCGTTTCGCTTGTCGATTCCGGCCCTTATAAGGGAGGCAGGGTGGGCTGTCGACAAAGCAGGCAGCGGAGCGGATGTCACAGTGGCGCCGCAAAGCTTCCGCTTCAGTTGGTTTGTGCCGCCCGGCATGATCGCGAGGACAAAAGAATGCCGTCGACCGAACTGCTTGTCGCGTTTTTCGCCACCACGGCGATCTTCGCCTATATTCCCGGCCCGGCGATGCTCTACGCCGCCGCGCAAACGATGGCGCGCGGCCGCTGGTCCGGGCTGACGGCGGCACTTGGCATTCACCTGGGCGGCTATGTGCATGTTTTCGCTGCCGCGGCCGGCCTGTCGGTGCTGTTTCACGCCGTGCCGCCGCTCTACATGGCGGTCAAGCTGGTCGGCGCGCTCTATCTGATCTGGCTTGGCGTCGCCCTGTTCCGCAAGCGCGTCGAGGGCGATGCGGCGCTGCCCGCGATCGAGCGGAAATCGGCACGGCGCGCTTTTTTCGAGAGCATCACCGTGGAGGTGCTCAATCCCAAGACGGCGATCTTCTTCATGGCGTTCCTGCCGCAGTTCATCGATGCCTCGGCGGTGTTTCCGGTCTGGCTGCAGTTCGTCGTGCTGGGCACCATCGTCAACCTGATGTTCTCTTCGGCCGATGTCGTCTGCGTGTTCCTGGCCGGCGCGGTGATCGGCCGGCTGCGGCGCTCTAGCCGCGCGCAGCGCCTGATGCAGCGGGCCGGCGGTGCGGTTCTGGTAGGATTGGGCGTGCACGTTGCCTTGCAGAAGAGCTGACCGCCGGGGCCACCGCGGTCACGTCCTGCCGTTGCGCTGCGCGAAATTGCGGTATATCGGCTTCGCCATGAAAGATCCGGCCCGTCAATCGATGACCATCAGCAAGATTGAGATCGGCCTTTCCCGCGCGTTGCCAGTGACATGATCAAGCACAATCCGCCTTCCCCCGAACCCCTGCACCGCGCCATTGCGCGGTTCGGCCAGGCCACCGTGCTGGTGGTCGGCGACTTCATCCTCGACCGTTTCGTCAACGGCGTCATCGAGCGGATCTCGCCGGAAGCGCCGATCCCGGTGCTGCACGGGCGCGGCGAGAGCTCGACGATGGGCGGCGCCGGCAATGTCGTCGCCAACATCGTCTCGCTTGGCGCGTCCGCCATTCCGGTGTCGGTGATCGGCGCTGACGCGGCCGGCGACAATCTGGTGCGCATGCTGCGCGAACTCGGCGCCGAGACAGTGGGCCTGGCGCAGGAGCGTGGCCGCATGACCTCGTCGAAAAGCCGCTTCAGCGCGCTCAACCAGCAGGTGCTGCGGTTCGACGAGGAGGAAATCAAGCCGCTCGGCGCCGCGGAGCGCGCCGGCCTGATCCAGCATTTCCGCGCGGCACTGACGCGCGCCGACATCGTCATCCTGTCCGACTACGGCAAGGGCATATTGCTCGATGGCGTCGCCGGCGACCTGATCGCTATCTGCCGTGAGGCGGGAAAGCTGGTCCTGGTCGACCCGAAGGGCCGCGACTATGCGCGTTATGCCGGGGCGACAGCCATCACCCCCAATCGAAAGGAGCTTGGCGAGGCTGTCGGCCACGCGGTGTTCGCCGATGACGAGATCGTGGCGGCGGCGCGCCAGCTGATTTCGGCGCATGGCTTCGACTTCGTCGTCGCGACGCGCAGCGAAAAGGGCATGAGCGTGGTCGCCCCGACCGAGGCGCGCCACATCGCCACCCAGGCGCGCGAAGTGTTCGACGTCTCGGGCGCCGGCGACACGGTGATCGCGAGCTTCGCGCTGGCGCTGGCGGCAGGTGCTGACCCTGTCGCGGCTGCCTCGATCGCCAACGCAGCCGGCGGCGTCGTGGTGGGCAAGCGCGGCACCGCGCGGCTGACGGTCGAGGAGCTTACCGGCGCGCTGTTCCGCTCGCATGGACCGACCGCCCACAAGGATGCCATCCTAGACGCCACATCAGCCGCACGCATGGTGGCGGCGTGGAAGGAAGAGGGCTTGAGCGTCGGCTTCACAAATGGCTGTTTCGACATCCTGCATGCCGGCCATGTCAGTCTCTTGCACGCGGCGCGCAGCCAGTGCGACCGGCTGGTGCTTGGCCTCAATAGCGATGCCTCGGTGCGGCGGCTGAAGGGCGCGGGGCGGCCGGTGAACGACCAGCATGATCGCGCCTGCGTGCTCGCAGCCCTTGCCTCGGTCGATGCGGTCGTGGTGTTCGAGGAGGATACGCCGCTGGCGCTGATCGAAGCCCTGCTGCCCGACATACTGGTCAAGGGCGCCGATTACACGATCGACACCGTGGTCGGCGCCGATGTGGTGCAGAAGGCTGGCGGGCGCGTCGTGCTGGTCGATCTCGTCGCCGGCAAGAGCACCACCAGCACCATCGGCAAATTGCGTGCCGGCGGCACCACGAACTGAGGGTTTCATGTCTGAACTGAACGATTACCTGGTCCGCTCCGCGGCTGCGATTTCCGCTATGGTCGAGCGTGACCTGACCAGCGAGATGGAGCGGGCGGCGAGCGCCGTCGTGACGGCCCTTTCGTCGGGGAAAGCCCTGCTGATCTGCGGCAATGGCGGCTCGGCCAGCGATGCCATCCACATTGCCGGCGAACTGGTCGGCCGCTTCCTGAAAGAGCGCAAGGCCTACAATGTCATCGCACTGCCGGCCAATGCGGCGGTGCTGACCGCCTGGGGCAACGACTACGGCTTCGACACGGTGTTTTCGCGCCAGGTCGAGGCGCATGGCTCGTCCGGCGGCGTGCTGCTGGCGATCTCGACCAGCGGCAATTCGCCGAGCATCCTCGCCGCCGCCGAACAGGCGCGGATGATGGGCATGACGGTGATCAGCCTGACCGGCGACACCGGCGGCAAGCTCAAGCCGCTGTCCGACATCCTGCTCAATGTGCCGTCGACCTCGACGCCGATCATCCAGCAGGGGCATTTGTGCCTCTACCACCACCTGTGCGAGGTGGTCGAAGCGCGTCTCAGCAATGGCTGACACGGATGCCACGACGTCCGGCCCCTATCCGCTGGCGGAGCCCGGCCTGTGGGTCGAGCGGGTCGGTTCGAGGGTGTTTCCCGCCGGCGCGCCGGCGCTGTTCCTCGACCGCGACGGTACCGTCAACGTCGATACCGGCTATCCCGATGATCCGGCCAAGATGGTGCTGTGCGACGATATCGCCGCGGCGATCGGTGCCGCCAACCGGGCCGGCATTCCCGTCATCGTCGTCACCAACCAGTCTGGCATCGCGCGCGGCTATTTTGGCTGGAGCGAGTTCGCCGCGGTCAACGGCCGCGTGCTCGACTTGTTGCGCGCCGACAACGCGTCCGTCGACATGGTCTTGGCCTGTGCCTATCACGAGGCAGGCGAGGGGCCGCTTGCGATCGCCGATCATCCGATGCGCAAGCCCAATCCGGGTATGCTGCTGGAGGCGGGCAAACGTCTCGGGCTCGATCTGCCGCGCTCGCTGATCGTCGGCGACAAGCCGGCGGACATGGAGGCGGGACGGCGCGCCGGCCTCTCACGGGGCTGGCTGGTCGATGGCGAATCGGCTGTTCAATCGGGTTTCACAGTCTGGCCCTGGCGCGACCGCGAGGATTTCGGCGGCCTGCTCGCCGCAATAGCGGCACTAGGCGCCGTGTCAGGCCGGCCGTGATGGCTCGCCCGATCATTGTCTCGCGACGCTTCGTAAAGCTTGGCCTCTGTGGCGAACGAATACACCATCACCATCATTGAATAGACGAACCCATGTCGGCCGCACAGGAAATAGCGCTTGGCCAGGTAGAATTTCAGGAAGTTGCCGAACGGCGACAGCACCAGTTTTGTCAGGCCGGGCTTCTTGCCTCTCTCGACCAGCGTGGCAACTTTGAGGCTGGAGTACGTGTTGGCTCTTGCCAGATCCTCCGCGACAGTGATTTCGCGGCGATGCAGCAACACGCCGCTTTCAATCGTGTTGGTTTGGCCCGGCACCTCGAACGATTCATGGACCCGCAAGTCAAGGTCCATGGTGGCCTTGTCACGGCGGAAAAGACGCAGCAGCCTGTTGTGCAGCACCCAGCGGTGCGCATAGCCATAGCCTTTCAGCTTGTCGCGGCGTCTTACGTACCATCCGTCGATGGCGTCATTTTGAGGCTGCGTCACGGCCACGATCGACTGCCTGAGCAGGTCGTCGACGGCCTCATCGGCTTCAATCGAAAGGCACCATGGCTGCGTGGCTTGATCGAGCGTGAATTGTCGCTGGCGTGGAAAACCCGGCCAGTCGTTGTGAAACAGCCTTATCGGATAGCCCTTGGCGATGAACTCCTGAATGACGTCCAGGGTGTTATCCGTCGAACCTGAATCAACGATGATGATCTCGGCGCAGAAGTCGACGCTTTCCAGGCACGGTCCGATCATGTCGGCTTCGTTCATGCAGATGACAAGCGCCGAAACCGGGCTAGAAAATCGAGTCATGATCCCACTCTACGGCACGCTGTTCTGGGAATTTGCGCAGCTTGCGCCATCTGTTCTTACGCGACTCCGGACGAAAAACCGTACACACTTTCCCTGAAATCGCCTTAGGAAACCAACTAGGCGGCCGGGTCCGGCAGAACGCCCCGGCTTTCTACACCAGAGCCTGTCGAATGCGAAAGCGGCCCTGGTATGACGAAACGGGAATTCGCATCGGCCAGGCACGACGTGGTGCTGCCGGTCGACCGTTTCAAGGCTGTGCAAACGAGACCAGGCCTTCGTCCTTGACCCGGCGGATGGTGAGCGCGGTGCGCACCGTGTCGACATTCAGAGTCGAAGTCAGCTCCTCGATAACGAAGGTCTGGAAGGCGCCGAGGTCGCTCGCCACGCAATGCAGCAGGAAATCGGATTCCCCCGACACCATCCAGGCGTCGCGCACGATCGGCCAGCCTCGGGTGCGCTCGGCAAAGGTGCGCAGCTCGGCGTCGGCCTGGTGATGCAGGCCGATCAGGCAGAAGGCGACGACATCGAGGCCGAGCGCCGGCGCATTGAGCAGGGCGCGGTAGCCGCGGATGATGCCGGCTTCCTCCAGCCGTTTGACGCGACGCAGGCATGGCGGCGCCGAAATGCCGACGCGGTTCGACAGTTCGACATTGGTCATGCGCCCATCGGCTTGAAGTTCGCGCAGGATCTTCCAGTCGATGGCGTCGAGGTCGGCCTTGAGCGGCATGAGGGCTCTCGAGAAGTCGGGGCAACGCGTAAGAATCTTGCGTGATTTTGTAATTAAACGACTTCGCTGTCCATTCCATCCCTCGCTCGGAATATTTCTAGGATCAACACAGCGACAGGGTGCGACAAAGCTTTCCGGGGACGAACGCCAACTTGCCTTGCTGGCGTCGTGGGCAACACTTACATTACGCGCGACAGCGACGAGTTTCCATGCCGCAATCGCCGGCAATCCTCCGCAGAGGCTTCTAGATGACCACCAAGCACGCGCCCGTTCTCATCATCGGTTCCGGCCCGGCCGGCTACACGGCGGCGGTCTACGCGGCCCGCGCCATGCTGAAGCCGATGCTTGTCGCCGGCCTGCAGCAGGGCGGCCAGCTGATGATCACCACCGATGTCGAGAATTATCCCGGCTTCGCCGACCCCATCCAGGGTCCGTGGCTGATGGAGCAGATGCTGAAGCAGGCAGAGCATGTCGGCACCGACATCATCAACGACATCATCACCGAGGTCGATCTCAATGTGCGGCCGTTCCGCGCCAAGGGCGATTCCGGCACCACCTATACCGCCGACGCGCTGATCATCGCCACCGGCGCTCAAGCCAAATGGCTGGGCATTCCGACCGAACAGACCTTCATGGGCTTCGGCGTGTCGGCCTGCGCCACCTGCGACGGCTTCTTCTATCGCGGCAAGGATGTCGCGGTGATCGGCGGCGGCAATTCCGCGGTTGAAGAGGCGCTCTATCTGTCGAACCTGGCCAAGAGCGTGACGGTCATCCACAGGCGCAGCGATTTCCGCGCCGAACGCATCCTGCGCGAACGGCTCCTGAAGAAGGAAAATGTCCGCGTCATCTGGGACACGATCGTCGACGAGATCACCGGCCGTCCCGGCAAGACGCCACTGCCGCCGTCGGTCGAAGGGCTGAAGCTGCGCAACGCGGTCACGGGTCAGGAAACGCACCTCAAGGTCGACGGCGTGTTCGTGGCGATCGGCCACGCGCCGGCGGTCGAGCTTTTCGCCGGCAAGCTGAAGCAGAAGCCGAACGGCTATCTGTGGACGGCGCCGGATTCGACCCGCACCGACGTGCCCGGCGTGTTCGCGGCAGGCGACGTGACCGACGACATCTACCGCCAGGCGGTGACGGCGGCGGGGCTCGGCTGCATGGCGGCACTCGAGGCGGAGAAGTATCTGGCCGGTATCGAGGTGCACCGCGAAGCGGCGGAGTAGAGAGTTCAGAAAACGGCTTAGAAAGGCCGTGTAAAAGCCTGATTTTTCATTCAGACGCCAAAAACAGAACGAGGGGAATCATGGCGTTGGACTGGGACAAGCTACGCGTGTTTCACGCTGCGGCGGAGGCGGGGTCGTTTACCCATGCGGCCGAGACATTGCATCTGTCGCAATCGGCGATCTCGCGGCAGGTCAGCGCGCTCGAGCATGATGTCGGCGTGCCGCTGTTCAACCGCCACGCTCGCGGCTTGGTGCTGACCGAACAGGGCGAAATGCTGTTCCGCACGGCGCATGACGTGCTGATGAAGCTCGAAACCATCAAGTCGCGGCTGACCGAGACCAAGGATCGCCCCTCCGGCGTGCTCCGAGTGACGACGACGGTGGGTCTTGGCGCCGGCTGGCTGACCGAGCGTGTGCAGGAGTTCATCGAGCTCTATCCCGAAATCAGCCTACAGCTGATCCTTGCCAACGAGGAACTCGACCTGACCATGCGCCAGGCCGATTGCGCCATCCGGCTGCGCCAGCCGCAGCAGCCGGATCTGATCCAGCGCCGCCTGTTCACCGTGCACTTCCATCTCTACGCCTCGCCCGCCTATGTCGCCAAGCACGGCAAACCGGGTTCGGTGGCCGAGTTGAAGAGCCATCGCATCGTTACCTTCGGCGTGCCGGTGCCGTCGCATCTGTCGGAGCTGAACTGGCTGGAAACGGTCGGCGATTTCGACGGCGGACAAAGGGTGCCGACGCTGCAGATCAACGACATATTGTCGATCAAGCGCGCCGTGCAGGGCGGTGCCGGCATCGCCATGCTGCCCGACTATGTGATCAGCAAGGACTCCGACCTCGTGCAATTGCTGCCGGAGACCGAGGTGCCGTCCTTCGACACCTATTTCGCCTATCCCGACGCGATGAAGAACCAGGCCAAGCTGCATGTGTTCCGCGACTTCATCATCGCCAAGGCCCGAAGCTGGTCCTTCTGAGGGCATATCGATATTCAGGTGATCCGGCCTGACCTGAATCTCAACATGCCCTGGAACGGCGGTGCTTCGTTTCTTCGGATCACCCCCGCCAGGGCGTCAGCCGCGGCAGCCAGCCGGGCACGTTGCGGCGGTAGGTTTCGTATTCGTCGCCGTAGCGGCGGGCCAATGTCGGCTCCTCATAAAACCTGACGAAGGAACCCATGGCGATCGCGCCGATGACGGCGTAAGCGGCAAGCGTCCAGCTCAAGAACAGCAGCGCCTGGCCGAGGATGATCGACAGTACGGCGACATACATCGGGTTGCGGACATAGCGGTAGATGCCGCCGATCACCAGCCTCTCGGTCGGCGCGACCGGAGCGGGCGTGCCCAGGCCCTCGAGCGCAAAGCGACCGAAGGCATGCAGCAGCGCGGCAATCGCTACGATGATCAGGAGCCCGCCAACAGGGACAAAGCCCGGCAGGCTCGACCACGGCAAGGCCCAGCGATCGGTCAACAGCCAGGGCAACAGCCCGGCAACCACGCCGGGTGCCGCGATGAAGAAGGCGGCGCTGCCGGCGATCGCTGAAGACGTCCGCATTGGATGCTTTCCCCTAACTGCCTGAGAAATGAACGCCTGCTGCCCGCTTCCGCGTCACTGCGCAGTTTTGGCGTTTCGAGCCAAAAACCGATCGCGATTGGCGATCCTGTACTGAGAATCGCATTGCCCGGCGCTCGGTTTCGGTGTTTTTGCTGGTCCTATTCGTCTTGGATATGGGTTAGACCACAGCCTGCGTCTTTTTGCATGCGTGTGTTGCAAAATAGATGCTTGTTTCTTGGGCATGATGAGCAGATATATAGATCATCTCCTGGGCGCGTTCTCCTCCCATTAGCGCCCTCGAGTGTTCCCCTCTGGAGGTTAGCCTTAACAGGCACTTCCAATCAAACTCAGCCGGATCTTCGTTGATCCGGCTTTTTTGTTGCCTGAGCCCTGCCGGGGCGGCTGAAAAGTTCATCAGAATTGCCGCGTAACAGTGACATGTAACCTCGGGTAACATGTCGCGGACGCTCAACACCTGCTATGCAGATCATAGGACGCGGTGTGGTCGTGCGGGAGATGGGGGCATCACTCGGACGGCCCGGGCTCAGGCGGCTACCGCGTCCGAACCTTCTCCCGCCGAAACCCGGCGGCATAAAATGCGGCGGACCTGCCGTTTTACCTCCCAAGGAAACGGTCCGCAATAAAACGACGCCCGGTCCCCGCCGGGCGTCGTTTCCATTTCGCCCCCTCAAACCAAGGTTCGCAGGGGCGTGGTGCCTGAAATCAAGCAGCCTTGCCGTTGGCGTTCATCGCCTCGTCGGCGAGTCGACCGGTGAGTTCGGCCATGTGGTCGAAGGCGGCACGGTAGCTGGCGACGCCCGCTGTTGCCGAGCGCAACTCGATGATCAAGTCGCCGATCTCGGCTTGCGGCATGGTTGCCTCGACGACATCCCATCCCGGCCAGTCGGGCCGCGCGTCGTAGCCGAGGATCTGGCCGCGCCGCTGCGGGATCAGCGCGATGATCTTCGATGTCGCGTCGGACGGCGTGACGATCTCGACTTTCATCACCGGCTCCAGAAGCACCGGCGAGCAGGCGGCCATGCCTTCCTTCATCGCCAGTCTGGCCGCCATCTGGAAGGCCATGTCGGAGGAATCGACCGCATGGTAGGAGCCGTCCGAGAGGTTGACGGCGACATCGACGACGGGAAAGCCGAGCGGGCCGGACTTCAGATAGTCGCGCACGCCGGTCTCGACCGACTGGATGTAGGTCTTCGGCACGACGCCGCCGGTGATGGTGTCGGTGAACTGGAAGCCGGCGCCGCGCGGCAGCGGCTTGATCTCGATCACCACGTCGCCGAACTGGCCATGGCCGCCGGACTGTTTCTTGTGGCGGCCGCGCTGCTGCGCCGATTTGCGGATCGTCTCGCGATAGGGCACCGCCGGCGCATGGCCTTCGACCGGAATCTGGTTCTTGCCTTCCAGCCGCTCACGCACGACGCGCAGATGCATCTCGCCATGGCCCGACAGCACGGTCTCGGCCGAGTCCTGGTTGTGGCGCAGGCTGAGCGAGGGGTCTTCCTCAGCCAGCCGCTGAATGGCGGCCGACATTTTCACTTCGTCCTTGCGCTCCTTGGGGCGCAGGGCGAAAGCGAAGACCGGCTGCGGCGGCTCGGATTCGAACAGCTGTTTGGCGCCGCCTTTGGCCGAACTCAGCGTCTGGCCGGTCTTGACCTCATCCAGCTTGCCCAGCGCCACCGTGTCGCCGGCCTTGGCTATGGTGAGCTTGGACTGGTCCTTGCCGAGCATCCTGTAGATGCCGGAAACCTTTGCCGTGTCGCTGCCGGGCAGCCAGAGTTCGGAGCCGTCGACGACCTGGCCGGACAGGATGCGCGACACCGACAGCTTGCCGCCATGTGGGGTGTGAATGGTCTTCATCACCTGGACCACGGTGGCCGCGCCGTCGGGCGCGCCGAGCCGTTGGCGAGTTGCTCCGATGTCGGGTGCGTCGTGGCGGATCGCTTTCAAGAGGCGCAGCACGCCATTGCCTTTCTCGGCGGTGCCGATCAGCACCGGCGTCACCGCGCCATCGCGCAGATCGGCGGCGAGGTCGTCGAAGACGGCGTCCTTGGGCGGCTCGATCTCCTCGAGCAGCTGTTCCATGAGCCGGTCGTCATGGTCGGCCAGCGTCTCCAGCATGGAGAAGCGCGCCTCCAGCTCGCGCGCCTTGTCGTCGCCCGGTATCTCAGCCACCTCGCTCTCGGCATATTCGCGATAGATGTAGGCGCGCTCCAGCGCCAGATCGATCGAGCCGATGACGACGCCGTCCTTGCGCAGCGGAATCTGGCGCAGCAGCAGCGGCACCGAGCTTGCCGGCTGCAGCATCTTCAGCGTGTCGCGCACACCGGCGATTGCCTTGTCGACCTTGTTGAGGAACAGGATGCGCGGCACGCCGAGATCGTCGAGCTTGCGCATGATCAATTGCAGGGCAGGGATCTTCTTTTCGTCGGCCTCGGCAACGACCACGGCGAGGTCGCAGGCGGCCAGCACCGGCTCGGCCTCGAAAGAGAATTCGATGGACCCGGGACAGTCGACGAAGGTCAATTGCTCGCCCATGAACTCGGTGGTGGCAATTGTCGCCTCGACGCTCATGGCGTGGGCGCGCGCCTCGGGCGAATGATCTGAAACGGTGTTGCCTGATGAAACGGGATTTTGTCGGGGAATTGAGCCCGTGCGGGCCAATATGGCTTCGAGAAGTGTCGTCTTACCGCTTGCGAAGGGACCGACTATGGCAATGCATTTCGGTCCCGTGCGTCGTCCTCCGGCGCGAGTACCCATGACTGACCTCCACTCAGGCGTTTCCCGCAGGACCGACTGGCATCCATGGTTCAGGCGTGGTCAATCGGTCCTGTGCGGCGGCCGGCCTGTTCGACCGTCGCGGGCGGGGTTCTTTTGGTTTCACCACCTGCCCGAAGCCATCGTCCCACTTGTTTGCCGGCAGGGCAAGAAAAATAGAAACTCGTCGCCGTGGTCTCAGGCGCTCAGCGCCAGCGGCTCGGCACTGACGGCGCGCAACGAACCGACCTTGTCGCGCGGCGCCGGCCGGCCGAAGAAGTAGCCCTGGAAACGATTGCAACCCGTGGCCCTGGCCAGGGCGAACTCCTCTTGCGTCTCGACGCCTTCGGCGACGATGGTGACATCCTGGATGCGCGCGATCTGGGCGAGCGCCGATACGAAGATCTGCGCCACCTGGTCATGGGCAAGGCTGCGGATGTAGGAGCGGTCGATCTTGATGCTGTCGATGGGCAAGGTCTGCAAATAGTTGAAGCCGCAATGGCCGGTGCCGAAATCGTCGAGTGCGATGTGGAAGCCGAGTCCGCGCAACGCTTCGAGGCGCCGCAGGATTTCGGGCGTGGCGGCGGTCGCCACCGTCTCGGTGATCTCGATGACGAATTGCGCGGCGGAACGGCCGGTTTCCTTCAGCACGCGGTCGCACATGGTGACGATCTCGTCGCGCTTCAGCTGTTCGCCGGAGACGTTGATCGAGATGCGGCGCCCCGGGAAATGGCCGATGTCGGCGCAGGCCCGCTTGAACACCCACTCGCCGAGCATGTCGATCAGGGTCGAGCGTTCGGCGATCGGAATGAACTCGGCCGGCGAGATCAAGCCACGGACGGGGTGGCGCCAGCGGATCAGTCCTTCGAAGCCATAGGTGGAGCCGTCCGGGTTGACGATCGGCTGATAGTGCAGCTCGAGCTCGCTGAGATAGACCGCCGCACGCAGCTCCCGTTCGACCAGGCGACGGTAGCGCTTGTCGGACAGCATCTCCTCGTCGAACACGGTGACCCGGCCACGGCCCGCCGCCTTGCTTTCATAGAGCGCCAGGTCGGCAACCAGCATCAGTTCCGTGGTGTTAGAGGCATGCGTCGGCGCCAGCGCCACGCCGATGGAAATGGAGAGCGGAATGGTCTTGCCCTCATGCGATTTTCCGGCCCGCATGGCATCCAGCAATCGCCTGACATTCTTGTTGATGGTGGCGAGATCGTTGTGCGCGATGATGACGCCGAACTCGTCGCCGCCTAGCCGTCCGACCATGCCGCCCGCAAAGATGCGCTCGGCCGTCTTGACCAGATGCGCCAGGGCGAGGTCGCCGAACTGATGCCCGAACGTGTCGTTGAGCTGCTTGAAGTGATCGACATCGATCAACAGCAAGGTCGCATCGCGCCGGTCTCGCATGCTGCCGAGACTGTCGCGCAGTGCTTCGAGGAAATAGCGGCGGGTCATCGCCCCGGTCATCGCGTCCCTGGTCAGGAAATGATGCTTTTCCGCCTCGGCGGCGGCCGCTGACTGCAAGCGATGGACGACGCTGCTGCGCATATACATCAGCGCCAGCAGGGCCAGGCTGGTGGCGAGGGCCGAGACCGCATAGGCGTTGCTGGAGGGCAGGTCTCGAGACAGGTTGACCGCGCCAAGCACCGCGGCGCCGATGCTGATCAGAAGCAACAATTGGATGCCGCGGTAGATGCGGCCGCTGTGGTCCTTGATCGTCGCCAGTATGCTCATCTCATCGCCCCCTGAAATGCAGGATCAGGGCTAGAGCGCAGCTGTTAAGAAGACATTGAATTCGCCGTCTTCTCGTCCCGTGGCGCGGCGCGGCGAGCGTTCATGGTTAAGGAGAAAAACCCGGGTCTTGTGGCGGCGGGCGAAACGGCCGGTTGCGCCTGGGATGTTATCGGCCGAGAATGTGTTTTGCCTCAAATGCGTTTTTGCCTCAAATGTCGGGCGGCGTTTGATGCCGATCGCTCACCAATTCCGGGATCATCACGATGAAGATCATTGCCTGCGGCAGCGTGCCGACCATCATAGCACCGGAAAAGTACTTCACCGGCAGGGTGCTGCAGACGCCGATCATCGAGAAGGAGGCACCGGCACGGCTGCGGGCCACGCTGGTCAGCTTCGAGCCGGGCGCGCGCACCCACTGGCACACGCACCCGTTTGGCCAGACGCTCTATGTTACCGAGGGCGCCGGGCTTGCACAGGCATGGGGCGGCCCGGTTCAGGAGATCAGGGCCGGCGACGTCATCTCGTTTTCGCCTGGCGAAAAGCACTGGCACGGTGCGGCGCCGAAATCGGCGATGACGCATATTGCCATGCAGGAGGCGCTCGACGGCGTCCATGCCGACTGGCTGGAAGAGGTGACGTCAGTCCAATATGGCGGCTGAGCGCCGCGCCCGTGATGCGGCGCAACACAAAGCCCGGCAGTGAAGCCGGGCTTTCAGTTTCAAGATTGGCGCGATCAGATAAGCGACGCCGTAAAACGCTGGATGCGCGTGCAGGCTTCCTCAAGCAGCCTCTCCGAGGTGGCGTAGGAGATGCGGAAGTTCGGGCCAAGACCGAAGGCCGAGCCGAACACCACCGCGACCCCTTCGGCCTCGAGCAGTTCGGAGCAGAAGGTTTCGTCGGTGTCGATCACCTTGCCGGCCTTGGTCTTCTTGCCGATCAGTTGGGCACAGGACGGATAGACGTAGAAGGCGCCTTCCGGCGACGGACAGGTTATGCCGCGCGCCTGGTTGAGCATCGAGACGACGAGGTCGCGCCTCCCTTGAAAGATCGCCTTGTTCTTGGCGATGAAGTCCTGCGGACCGTTGAGCGCCTCGACCGATGCCCATTGCGCGATGGTGCAGGCGCCCGAGGTCTGCTGGCCCTGGATCATGTCCATCGCCTTGATCAGCTGGACCGGACCGGCCGCATAACCAATGCGCCAGCCGGTCATGGCATAGGCTTTCGACACGCCGTTCATGGTCAGCGTGCGCTCGTAGAGCTTCGGCTCGACCTCGGCGATGGTCTTGAAGACGAAGTCGCCATAGGTCAGGTGCTCATACATGTCGTCGGTCAGCGTCCAGACATGCGGATGCTTCAACAGGACATCGGCCAGCGCGCGCAATTCGGCTTCCGTGTAGGCAGCACCAGACGGGTTCGACGGCGAGTTCATCAGCAGCCACTTTGTGCGCGGCGTGATCGCCTTTTCCAGCACAGCGGCGGTCAGCTTGAAGCCGTTGTCGATCGAGGTGTCGGCAAACACGGAGGTGCCGCCGCAGATCGCCACCATCTCGGGATAGCTGACCCAGTAGGGGCGCGGGATAACGACCTCGTCGCCGGGGTTCAGTGTCGCCATGAAGGCGTTGAACAGGATCTGCTTGCCGCCTGTGCCGACGATGGTCTGCTCGGGCTTGTAGTCGAGATTGTTCTCGCGCTTGAACTTTTTGGCGATCGCCTCGCGCAGCGGCACGATGCCCGAAACCGGCGGATACTTGGTTTCGCCACGGCGGATCGCTTCGATCGCCGCACTCTTGATGTTGTCGGGCGTGTCGAAATCCGGTTCGCCGGCGCCGAGGCCGATAATGTCACGGCCGGCATTTTTCAGCTCGCGCGCTTTCTGTGTCACCGCGATGGTGGCGGAAGGCTTTACGCGCGAAAGGGTGTCGGCAAGAAAGGCCATGACCTTGAACGTCTCCACAGAGGATCGGCACGGCCAGGAGCGGCCGCGGCGCTTCTCATGTCGCATGATTTCGCGCAGTGCAAGCATTGTCGGCTGATCCAGATCTCAAGGAGCCGTGATCGGCAACAATAAATTCATTAACGGGCGGTAGAGGCTTGAGTGGCAGGATCGCAATCCAATCCGCCAGTTCGCGGAGCGAGGAACCGTGTCGCGCAGCATCGGGCTTGCCCACATCATCCGTCATGACGACGGCACCTCCACCGGTGTCTGGGGCATCTACACGCTGCAAAGCGCCTTCCAGCCGATCTTCGCCTTCAACGAAGGCAAGCTGTCGGTGGCCGCGTTCGAAGGGCTGATCCGGCCGTTCCGCGATGGCGAGCCGCAGTCGCCGATGAGTTTTTTCAGCACCTGTCCGGCCGCCGACCGCCTGCATGTCGAGGCGCTGACCAGGACGCTGCATCTTCTGAACGCCGGCGCCTGCCTGCCGCAAGAGGCGTCGATCTTCGTCAATTTCGACCCGTCGGTGTTCACCGAGCGGGCCGTTGCCGACAATGCCTTGCGCGAAATGCGGCTGGTGCTGCATGAGGCCGATATCGATCCGCGCCGCGTGGTCTGCGAAGTGACCGAGCAGAGGTCGGCATCGCAGGAGACCCTGCACAGCTTCGTCGCCGCGCTGAGGGCCAACGGCTTTCGCATCGCCGTCGACGATTATGGCGCCGACGATTCCGACATCAACCGCATCAAGGAGTTGAAGCCCGACATCGTCAAATTCGACGCCTACTGGATCACGCAGCTGATGGAGTCCGGCGCCGGTTTCGCGCTGTTGACCACCATGGTGAAAAGTTTCGAGGAGCAAGGCATCCGCACGGTGTTCGAGGGCATCGAGGAGGGCTGGCAACTGGAACTCGCCGAGAAATCGGGAGCGTCGATGGTGCAGGGTTTCGTGCTGGCGCGACCCGAACTGGCGCCGACCAGTTTTCGCGTTTTCGGCAAAACCACGCAGCAACCCGCGGTCGCTGGAGCCGCGCCTGCCCAACCGGCCTCACCACATGCGACGCGGCGGGCGAAAGCCTTCGGGCGCAGGGTAACGCCATGAGGCTTGAGCGGCGGCGCAATGTCGGCGATGCGATCTTCGTCGACGAGGTCGGCATCGAGTATGGCGTCCATGGCGAGTTCCGGCTGCGCAGCGCCTATCAGCCGATTTTCGCGGCGCGCGGCCGCTTTCTCCACGCCGTCGCGGTCGAAGCCCTGATCGAGCCGCACCGTGCCGGCCGCCCCGGTGCGCCGAAAGTGTTTTTCGAAAGCATTGCCGCCTCGGACCGGCTGTTTGTCGAGACCATGTGCCGGGCGCTGCACCTCAGGAATTTTCGCAACATCGGCGTCGACGGGCTCGATCTGTTCTTCAACTACAATCCGCTGATCAACGACCATCCCGGGCGGGCGCTGGCCGAGATCCGGCTGATGACCCGACATCTCGGCGAGTTCGGCCTCGCGCCGGCGATGCTGGTCTGCGAAATCACCGAACAGGCGGCCGACGACGCGCTTCTCACCAGGCTGGTGCGCGAAATGCGGCGTGACGGCATCCGCATCGCCATCGACGATTTCGGCACTGGCCATTCGACCGCGGAGCGCGTGAGCCTGCTTCGTCCCGACATCGTCAAGATCGACGGCACCTGGTTCGCCGAGTTCTGCCGCCATGCCGCCGCCGAACGGTTCTTCCGCCCGCTGGTTTCGGCCCTGCACGATCAAGGCGCCAAGGTGCTGGTCGAAGGCATCGAGCAACCCACCCATCTGCGCGTCGCGCTCGAAGGCGGCGTCGACCTGCTGCAGGGTTTTCTTCTCGCCCGCCCGGCGCTCGCCGGCACGATCTTCGACGAAGAGCCGCTGGCCATCGACGCACTGCTTGGCGGGGATAGCAAGGTGGTGCCGCTGTTCGGCTAAGGGCGCGTTGGTGATTGGCGAAATCTGCGGCGAGAGCGTCCTTCTCCCCGTCACTTACGGGGAGAAGATGGCGGCAGCCAGATGAGCAACTGTGTTTGTCAGGGTCGGGCTGGGTTCCACGGTTCGTTGTTTCGGATCATGGCACTGAGGATGGTCAGTATCTTTCGCGCGACGGCGATGAGAGCGACTTTCGGCGCCTTGCCGTTTGCAATGAGGCGCTGATGGAAAGCCTTGAGCACAGGATTGGAGCGACTGGCGGTGAGTGCTGCCATGTAGACCACCCTGCGCACGTCATGACGGCCACCCCAGATGCTGCGCTTGCCTCGGAAAGTGCCGGTGTCGAAGTCGTAGGGCGCGAGGCCGGCAAGGGCTGCGATCTCTCGTCGCGAGGCCTCACCAATCTCGGGAGCCAGAGCAAGCACGGTGTGGCTGAACACTGGGCCGGCACCGCAGAAGGACTGGATCAGGCGATCCCTGGCCGCGAGCGCTGGCTGGCTGGCGACGAGTTCGGCCATCCGTTTGGCAAGCAGAGCGATATCGAGCTCGATGCGCCGCAGCCGCCGGGTGAACATGCGCTTGACCGTCGGCTCGCGTATCTGCTCGAGCTGGTTGGCGAGGCTGACCTTGTCGTCGCTGAGCTGCCTGCGGGCAACGACCAGATCGGCGAGTTGCTCGGCGATTGGGTCACAGCGCACCGGCCGGGTCGGCAGTTCGGCGGTGTAGCGCGCAATCAGCAGCGCATCGATGCGATCGTTCTTGGCCAGCCGGCCAAGGGCGCGGGCATAGTGGCGCAGCTTGTGCGGATTGACGTTCCTGGCCGGCAGGTTCGCCTTGCGCAGCGCCTTGGCCACACCGCGCTCATAGCCGCCGCTCGGCTCCATGCCGATGGCGCGCACATTGCGACCCGTCAGCCACTTGATCAGCTCGGCCCAGCCGTCCTTGTCGTTGTCGAAACGGGCTCGTTCTAGCGTCTGAAACACCGACACATCGAGCCACCACTTGGCGACGTCAATACCGACGTCCTGAACCGTCTCTTCAGCCATCTCCTCAATCCCTTCCTTGTGTGCGGGGGCTTGCCCCTTGCAACTGTTCGGGTTCACAAAGAAGGCGGTCGGGCCCCAGCTCACCTACGGTTTAGGCCACCTGAGGGGCGACGGGCTCTCGACCGCCGCCACGAACCGGAACATCCACCGGTTCGTGGCACCCTCCATTATGCATATTCCAAACACACAAGGGGCAGCGCCGACCTTCGCGCTTGAATCGATGACCCGATGAAAGATCGGACCGAGCGATAGTCCTGACACGTCGCGCCGCCCCTCATCGCCCTGCCGGGCACTTCTCCCCGTATAGTGACGGGGAGAAGGACGCGGTCACGGATGTCTTCGCCAATCGCCAGCGTAGCAGGCGGCGCAACCTGTCTGTCTGTGCTTCATGCCTCCACACATCAGCAACCCTGATGGTCGTGCCAAAAGAAATCATTGGTTGCGGCTGGAGCCGCTGCGATAATCGCGCCGGCGCAGGCAGCGCTCGGGGAACGGCAATGATACTCTACGGCATGATCGACAGCGGCAATTGCTACAAGCCGCGCCTGCTGATGGCCAAGCTTGGCCTGGCCTTCACCACTATCGAGGTGAGTTCGCACACCGGCGAGACGCGAAAAGCAGACTTCGTCGCCAAGAACCCGAACGCCATGGTGCCGCTGCTGGAGCTCGCCGACGGCCGCCGGCTGGCCGAATCCAACGCCATCCTGCTCTATCTCGCCGAGGGCACGCGCTTCCTGCCGGCGGAGAGATATGAGCGCGGGCTCGCCTATCAATGGCTGTTCTTCGAACAATACAGCCACGAGCCCTACATCGCCGTGCGCAAGGCGCTGCTGACCTTTCCCGAACGGGCCAGGGATGCAACGCCGGAGCGGCTGGCGGTGACGCTGGAGCGCGGCAACAAGGCGCTCGGCGTGATGAACAAGCATCTGGAAAACAATGCCTTCTTCGCCGGCGGTGCGCTTAGCGTCGCCGACATCGCGCTCTATGCCTATACGCATACGGCAGAGCAGGGCGGTTTTCAGCTTGATGCCTATCCAGCAGTGGCAGACTGGCTTGGCCGGGTGGAGGCGGATCCGGGACACGTGCCGATGGAATGGCTGGGGTAGTTTTGTCTTTTGCTCTGTTGGCGCCGAGCGGACAGAGTGTTCTTCTCCCCGTCGCTATACGGGGAGAAGTGCCCGGCAGGGCGATGAGGGGCGGCGCGACGCTTCAGAAACTATCGCCAAACCAACTATACTTACAGAGAAGGTTGGCGCTGCCCTTCATCTGGCTGCCGCCATCTTCTCCCCGTATAGTGACGGGGAGAAGGACGCTGCATCGCTGCTTTCGCCAATTGTCGGTTACCTAAACCCAGACAAATAAAAAGGCGGGATAAATCCCGCCTTCCCATTCTCGGTAGCCTGATCGGGAGCGTCCGGTCCGGGCTGGCAGCTATCTGCTGATCCAGCTTGTCGGGTCTTTTCGCTCCGGCGAGCTTCTCGCGCGACTGTCAGTACATCCGTGACTTGCCGCGCGCCCCGGGCTCTCACCCGGCGCGCGCCATTCGCAAAATCAGGCTGCCTTGCTCAGAGATCCAGCGGACGACTTGCCAGTGCGGCGGTCCTGCTCGATCTCAAAGTTGATCTTCTGGCCTTCGACCAGGGTCGACAGCCCAGCACGCTCGACAGCGGAGATGTGGACGAAAACGTCCGCGCCGCCCGCGTCAGGCTGAATGAAGCCGAAGCCCTTGGTGGCGTTGAACCACTTGACCGTTCCAGTTGCCATTTAGATAGTCCTTCACATTTGCTTTAGATTGACCAGACCGAGGTCCAGCCGGTGTGCATCGAGATTTTGGAGATAGACGTCAGCAAACGCGATTATCGCGAGGCCCGGATCGATCGGCCGAAATATCAATGGAACGCATATAGGCTGGTTTTGGACGAAAAACAAGACTGCGTGAGAAAGCCGTGATCAGGGGACTGCCCAATGGCCGCCCCAATCGCGTGAGAGCGTCGCGACAGGATTGGGTCCCCGGCGGGTGTCGATCCGAGAGGGCCTTTGGGGAGAGAACCATGAAAGCCATTCTGCTTGCCGCCTGCCTGACGCTGGTGGCTGCCCAGGCGCAGGCGATCTCGCGCTATGATCCGACGCATATGAGCTGCGGCAAGGTCCAGTCGACGATCGCGCGGCAGGGCGCCGTCATTCTGCGCTACCAGTCGACGCGGGTGCCGGGCCTGCCGCTCTATGACCGCTATGTGCAGAGCCAGCAGTTCTGCACCATGGGCGAGATCAGGACACGCGCCTATGTGCCGAGCGCCGACACCAAGTCCTGCCCGGTCTATAACTGCAAGCGGCCGGACAATGATCGGCATTTCCGCCGCCGGTTCTTCCACAACAATTAGGCGCTTCGATCAAAATCCGAAGGAAACCTGCGCCGGCGGCGGCGGACCGACGCGCACGCCTTCCATGGCCAGCATCTTCTCCTTGGTGGCCGATCCGCCCGGCGCCGAGAAGCCGCCGATCTTGCCGCCGGCGGCAAGGATGCGATGGCAAGGAATGACCAGCGGCACCGGATTGGCGCCAAGTGCTGCCCCGGTTTCGCGGGCGAGCCCGGAATGGCCGGCGGTTTTGGCCAGCTCGCCATAGGTGGTGGTTTCGCCAAAGGCGAGCTTTCGCGCCGCGTCGTAGATGGCGAGGCGGAAATCGTCGACACCGTCGAGATCGACCGGCACGCCGCTGAAGTCGACGTCTTCGCCAGCCGCATAGGCCTTGATCGAAGCGATCAGGTCGACCACCCATGGCGGCTGGGCGGTGGAGGCGGAAATGCCGGCATGGCGCATCAGCCGCCGCTCCACCGCCTCGCGGCTGCGTTCGGGCAGGCAGAGCCGGATCAGGCCCTTTTCGCTCCAGGCGATGCCCATGAAACCGATCACTGTTTCTAACACTGCGTGGCCGGCTGTGATCGAAGCTGTCGTTTCCATGATGCGTTCCTTTCCGCAAAGTGGCGAAAACCGGGATTCGTCCCAGTACATATCCAGAACAATATGGCATCCCCGCCAGAGTCTCGCCACCCGAAAACCATCTGATGGCCCCGATTGCCGGTGGTGAATCGCTGGTGTAAGGAATTTCTTAACAACCCGACAAACCGGACTCGAGCGCGGCTTGCCAGCAAAACATACTCTTATCGCGATCGGCGCGATCCTGGCCGCCGCCGGCATGAGCGGCTGCACGTCGACATCGCAGATGAAGTCCGCGCCTGCCCTGACCGAAACCGCGACCGCCGCCGGTGCTGACGCCGGCTTCACGATACCGCTGCCGGAGACGGTTTCGGTGCTGCCGCAATCCTCCGGCATCGCGCCCGTTCAGACGGCTGAATTGACGTCCGGCCCGGCCGCGCCGGCACTCGATCCCGCCGTCGGGCCGGCAATGGCGACCGCCGCCTTCGCCGGATCGACCCCGGCGGCGCCCACCGTGCCCGCCGTGATGACCGCCAATGCCTGGCAGGCGCCGCCGCCGGCGATCGCGGGCAAGCCTGCCAAGACGGCCGAAACCTATATGACCGCCGGGCTCGTCATGCCGGCGACCGCCAAGGGCGACCGGAAAATCATGTCGGGCGTCCAGCAGGTTGCCTATGTCGTGCCGCAGAATCCGGCTGCCCTCGTCCAGTTCCCGATGGCACCGGTGGAAGAACAGCACGCGACCGGTATGCGCGGCGATGTCGACCGGCTGATCGACAAATATGCCGCCCTCTACCAGGTGCCGGTGGATCTGGTGCGCCATGTCGTCAACCGCGAGAGCACCTTCAACCCGAAAGCCTACAACAATGGCCATTGGGGGCTAATGCAGATCAAGCACGCGACGGCGCGCGGCATGGGCTATGACGGACCGGCCAAGGGCCTGTTCGACGCCGAGACCAATCTGAAATACGCGGTCAAATATCTGCGCGGCGCCTGGCTGGTGGCCGGCGGCAATGCCAAGAAGGCCGACTGGCTCTACCAGACCGGCTACTATTACGACGCCAAGCGCAAGGGCCTGCTTGAGGCGACCGGACTTGGCCGCGACCGCCAGCGCCGCCGCCTGCAGCCCGACGCCTGAGCGCGATGCCTGAACCGCGCCCGCCGGCTCTGAACGACATCCGGCTGCGCAAGATCCTCGACGAGACGCTGGTTGCGCCGCACTGGCCGGATGGCTTTGTCATGCGCTGCTTCGAGCCTGGCGACGCACCGGCCCTGCATGCGCTTTTGAGCGAGGTGTTCGAAGATGGCACCGACGGGCCGTTCGACGCGTGGTGGCCGCGCATATCAGGCGACCCCGAATTCGACCCGGCGCTGTGTTTCCTCGTCATCGACGCCAGGGGCCTGCTGGCGGCAGCGGCACTATGCTGGACATCGGCCTTCGTGAAGGACCTCGCCGTTCACCCCGAGGCGCGCGGCAAGGGCATTGGCGAGGCGCTGATGTGGCACGCCTTCGCCGCCTTTCGCGCACGCGGCGCTGACCATGTCGACCTGAAGACCAACACGGTGGAGAACGCCGCCGCAGTGCGGCTCTACGATCGGCTTGGTCTGTTCGAGGTCGATTGGTACAGCTGAGCGACACTCAAATATCCAGCGCGTTGCCGATCTTCCGTTTGAGGTCCAGCGCCCAGGCGCGGCCCTCGTCGCCGCCCCACAGCAGCCAGGCGATGTAGCCCGCCGACGGGTTTGCCGCATTGCCGTAGTTCCTGCCGCGCTTGTCGACCTCGTGGCGGGCGAAATAGCTGACCATGCGGCGGATGGTGGAGGGCGCGAGCTTTTCCCGGTTCTTCAGTTCGGTGGCGCGGGCCACGCCGATCTCTGTGCCACCGCGGCCGAATTCTCCGCGCAGCCTGAGGCCCTGGGCGGCGTTGTCGGCCACCACTTGTGGGCAGCGCAGGTCGATCTCGTCATTGTGCATCTTGTCCCCCAGGCCGCTGGCTTATCCCGAAGTGAGAATGCCGGGAAGCCACGGAGGTTCCGCCGCGAGCGATCGCCGCGCGCCATCGGAAAAATGTCGGAGCCGAGCGCCGCCAAACGTCCTTGGGTCGCAGAGCAACCGCGCCGGGACGCCGGCGCGACGACCGAAGGAGACGATCATGATCACCTTTCCCAACGAATCCGCCCGATATCGCACCGCCCGCGAAAAACTGCTGCAAAAGGAAATCGAGCTGCGTCGCGCCATGGAGGCGGTGGCTGTCGCGCGCCGCGCATTGCCGCCGGGCGGGCTGGTGCCGCAGGATTATGTGTTCGATGGGCTGGGACCGGGCGGCAAGCCGGCGCGCGTAAAGCTGTCGGAGCTGTTCGCGCCAGGCAAGGACTCGCTGATCCTCTATAACATGATGTTTCCGCGCCATCCCCAGGAGACGCGCGATGTGGCGACCACCGGCGGCACGGCGAAGCTTGCGCGCCCGGACCAGCCATGCCCGTCCTGCACGGCGCTGCTCGACCAGTTCGACGGCGCGGTCGGCCATCTCGAAGCGGCCGGCTTCAACTTCGCTGTGGTGGGCAAGACCGGGCTCGAAAACCTGGTCACGCTCGGCCGCGATCGCGGCTGGCGCAACATGCGGCTGGTGTCTTCGGCCGCAAACAGCTTCAAGCGCGACTACAATGCGGAGACGGCCGACGGCGCGCAGACGCCGCTGCTGTCGGTGTTTCATCGCGACGCGGATGGCATCCGCCATTTCTGGTCGTCCGAGCTCGGCTTCGCGCCGCCGGAACTCGGCCAGGACCCGCGTGCCATCGGCACCTGCGAGATCCTATGGAACCTGATGGATTTCACGCCCGAGGGCCAGCCGAACTGGCACGAGCAGCTGCAATATGGGGCGGGGTGTTGCCACTAGAGGGCCTTGCCTTCCACGCGCCGCCAGGCTGGAGCATCCGAAAATCAGCGCTCTACGGCGCCCCCCTCTGTCCTGCCGGACATCTCCCCCACGAGTGGGGAGATTGGCAGTTGTGGCGCCGGCTCTCTTCTTGCAACGTTGAAAACTGGCGAAAGCCGTGGTGACGGCCAATCTCCCTCCTTGTGGGGGAGATGTCCGGCAGGACAGAGGGGGGCGCCGTAGAGCGCCACGGCGAGTGCTTCGCGGCGAACCAGTGCCGCCAGGTGGCTCTGCGCCTGCGCCCGCCGTGAATTAGAATGCCGCCACAAACCCGAGGAGAATTCGATGCCCAAGATCGACCTGTCAGCCGTGCCCGTCCGCAAAGGCTCCGGCTACCCGGCGCCTTTCGATCAGCCCTGTGCCGACCGCACGCGGCGGCGGCTGGGCGATGCGGGTGGGCTCACCGATTTCGGCGTCAATCTGATGACCTTGCCGCCCGGCGGCTGGTCCAGCCAGCGCCACTGGCACAGCCACGAGGATGAGTTCGTCTTTGTGCTGGAAGGCGAGCTGACGCTGGTCGAGGATGGCGGCGAGACGCTGCTCAGGGCAGGCGACTGCGCGACCTTCGCCAAAAACAGCGGCAACGGCCATCACCTGATCAACCGGTCGGCCGCGACGGCGCTCTATCTGGAGGTCGGCTCGCGCAATCCGGACGATGTCATCACTTGCTCCGACATCGACATGATGAGCCCGAGCGCCGATGGACGCTTCCTGCACAAGGATGGCACGCCGTATCCGGGGCAGGGGTGAGCGCAGTCGCACATGGTGGCGGCAGCGCCCCACGCGATTTCTCCAGGGCAGCGACAAGCTCCGGCTCTGAACTGTGGGTCGGAGCTGGCGTTCGCCGGGGGGCAGGATAAGCTCCCTGCAAAACGCAGGGAGGTTGCCATGAAGAAAGAAGTCATCGAAGTGCCGGTGCTGTCGGCAGCCGTGCGCGCTTTGGGCGTGCCGCTGTCGCTGGTGACCAAAGCCGCCGGACTGGTCTTCGTGTCCGGCACGCCGCCACTCGATATCGTGACCGGCAGACTGGTCAAGGGCGACATCGAAGCGCAGACCGAGGCCTCGCTCAAGGCGCTGAAACATTGCCTGGAAGCGGCTGGCACCTCGCTGGACAATGTGGTGATGGTACGCATCTACGCCGTCAATTCCGGTTTCTACAGCGCCATCAACCGCGTCTATGCCAGGTATTTTCCAGAGAATCCGCCGTCGCGGACCTTCGTGCCGGTGGCGTCATGGCCGATGGAGTTCGATATCGAAATCGAGTGTGTGGCGGTGGCGTGACCTTCCCTTCTCCCCTTGTGGGAGAAGGTGTCGCCGAAGGCGACGGATGAGGGGTGTTCCAGAAGACACCAACGCCTCATTCCGTCCAACACCCCTCATCCGTCTCGGCGCAATCGCGCCGATCCACCTTCTCCCACAAGGGGGAGAAGGGAAGGGGCGCTCCCCCCTGCTCCGACATCGATATGATGATCGGCAACGCCGACGGCCGCTTCCTGCACAAGAATGGCTCGTTTTATCCGGGCAGGGTGAGCGGCGCCAACTCTGGACCATGGCTCGGCTCTGGCGTTCGGCCGGTGGCGCGATAAGCTCCCCGCAAACCCAGGGAGGATTGCCATGAAGAAAGAAATCATCGAAGTGCCCGTCATGTCGGCCAAGGTGCGGGCGCTCGGCCTTCCCTGCTCGACAGCGGTGAAGGCCAACGGCTTCGTGTTCATCTCGGCGACACCGCCGGTGGACATGGTGACCGGCGAGATGGTGCGCGGCGACATCGAAACGCAGACCGAAGCGTCGCTGAAGGCGCTGAAACATTGCCTGGAAGCGGCCGGCACCTCGCTGGAAAACGTGGTGATGGTGCGCATCTACGCCGTCAATTCCGGCTTCTACAACGCGATCAACCGGGTCTATGCCAAGTACTTCAGCGTCAACCCGCCGGCGCGCAGCTTCGTGCCGGTGGCGTCATGGCCGATGGAGTTCGATATCGAGATCGAGTGTGTGGCGGTGGCGTGAGGGTGAGAAGCGGAGAGGGCATCTGGTCGAAGCTTAGTGCCTGCATCTGGATGTGGCAACGCCCACTGGGCAACTACGAAGGCTTGTCAGAAACTCAAGTCAAACGATTGGTTAGGTGCGACGGCAGCCATCCAACGACTATTAGGCTGTCTTCAGGCTCCCAAAGGAAGTATACCCTAAGGCAATATCTTTCGTCTCTTGAATTACCTTTCTGAATATGGCCGTGCAAGAAACTTTTATTTCCTCTCCAATTTATAAAGTATTCCTCGTTGAACTCCTTCGCTCTTTCTTCACTTATTGATCCGCTCATATCAAGGTGTTTATTTGAAATGACGCTATCAAATTCCTCTTTTCGCATTTCACCAAGGCAAACCTTTCTGTATTCGTTGGCCAGAAGAGACAACGTTTCACAAACGACTCCGATGTCTTCGTAAGCCGCATTTTTCAACGCCTTTTTTGCCCTAGGATGCAGTACCAACTTGCCTGAAAAATTCTGCTCAACCCAAGGGGAAATTTCGTCGTAAGATGCCGGGCGAGTTCCGGTCTCAAGCTGCTCGCCAGCCACGGACAGGCGGTGCTCCAAAGCCTCAACTCGATCGCGAATCGCATAAAGCTGCGCTCGATAGTTGTCTCTTTCGGACTCAATTTCTTTCCTGAGTTCTTCCTCTTGGAGCGCCATTGACATGGCTGCTTCGGATTGTGATTCTGCGGCCTTTCTTGCTTCTATTTCAGCTCGCACGAGGTCGTCGTTCGAAGAGTTGTGATGGCCCAAAGCAGTTAGCCGGGCCTTGGATGCTGCTAACCGTATGTCTACGAAACTGGGAACAACTCGAGCTAGGCCGTCTCGTTCGATCGACATCCTAAAACAGTCGCGCCGTATCGCCTCCTCGAATTTCCTTCTTGTGATGACGGGAACTTTGTCTATCTGCCTCCTTAGTATGAGGGGGTGGCGAGTAGGTTGATCTTCCTCTGAGAAACTTGGCCGATAGGTCCTGACGCCACGATCGAAAACGGACAGCTCCTTGCCAAGAAGTGAAGATAGATGAAAGGACGCGGAAGGGTTGATTGCCACGACATGTGCTACGCCACTCAATTTATAGGCGAGCCCGTTGTAATCAACTAAAGAGTCAAAATTTTCGTCGCACGAAACTGCAACGATATTTCGCCATCTCTTCGTGTTATTTATTAGGTCGTATAAAAATTCTGAATCTGAGTTGCTCTGTATCGTAATTGCGTTCTGGGATAATTTGTACCCATAGTCGCTATAAGAAAACATATTAACTAGCGATCTCAATATGCGAGGAACGCTGTTGTCGAAATCGAAGTCGTAATTTCTTGAGAAGCAGTTAAGCCGAAATCCAACGAGTATCTCGTTGTTCAATTCTCCAACGCTTATTTCGACACTCCAGGATCTTCCAGGAGTCTGATCGTCTGGTTCGGAAAATCTGATGGTCCAAATACTTCCAAATTCGATTTGCAAAGTTTCAATTGATAAAGAGCCGTCGAGACTTTCATACTGGTCGATAGATACTATATCACTCGGTAGATGGCCTAATTTCTGTGAAATGTATGCAATTACTGAACTCTTAACTGCTAAAGGCTGCTCTTCTTGGTCCGCATTGATTGAGATGCTTCCACTGGAAGTCATCACCAAACGCGATCGCGTTGGTTGAATATTCGTCAGCATTAAACGACCGCCCGATTCGTCGCAAAGCGTAACAATATCCGAATTGTCGATGATTCGTAGTACTTAAATTGACTGGAAATTTTACCGGGAACCTGTCAGGCAGGTTAGCCCTCAGAGACCGGATTGGCGGCTATGTCTGCACGGCGTGACGCACTTTCCCCCCCATCCCGTTGCAGGCGGGGCTGCCCCTCATCTGCCTGCCGGCATCTTCTCCCCGTTGAACGGGGAGAAGGAAGCTAATCGCCTACGCAAAATACTCCTGCAGCGGCCTCACTTCGAGGCTCCCCGCCTTCAGCGCCGCAATCGCTTCCGCCACCGCCGCCGCACCCGACAGCGTCGTGTAATACGGCACTTTCTGCATCAGCGTGGCGCGGCGGAGCGACTTCGAGTCCGACACCGCTTTCTGGCCGTCCGTGGTGTTGAAGACGATCTGCACCTGGCGGTTGCGGATGGCGTCTTCGATGTGGGGGCGGCCCTCCAGCACCTTGTTTATTTTCTGCGCGTCGACGCCGTTTTCGGCGAGGAAGCGCTGCGTGCCCGAGGTGGCGAGCACCTTGAAGCCGAGGCCGGCTAGGCGCTTGACCGCCGGCAGGATGCCTTTCTTGTCCTCGTCGCGCACCGAGACGAACAGCGTGCCGGAGCGCGGCAGGTCGACGCCGGCGCCTAGCTGGCTCTTGGCGAAGGCGAGCGCAAAATCGCGGTCGAGGCCCATGACCTCGCCGGTCGAGCGCATTTCCGGGCCGAGCAATATGTCGACGCCGGGGAAACGGGCGAAGGGGAACACCGCTTCCTTGACCGCGATGTGGCCGGGGTTTCTCGGGTCGGGCATGGCGCCGTAATGGGCGAAGGCGTCTTCCAGTGTCTCGCCGGCCATGATGCGGGCGGCGATTTTCGCGATCGGCCGGCCGATGGTCTTGGCGACGAAGGGCACTGTGCGCGATGCGCGCGGGTTGACCTCCAGCACATAGACCGTGCCATCCTTGATCGCATATTGCACGTTCATCAGGCCGCCGACATTGAGCGCGCGGGCAAGGGCCGCCGTCTGGCGCTCCAGCTCATCGACCAGCTCCGAAGGCAGCGAGTGCACCGGCAGCGAGCAGGCCGAGTCGCCCGAATGGATGCCGGCCTCCTCGATGTGCTCCAATATGCCGGAGACGAAGGTCGATTTGCCGTCGCAGAGGCAATCGACATCGACCTCGATGGCGCCCGAGAGATAGGTGTCGAACAGCAGCGGGTTCTTGCCCAAGAGCGTGTTGATCTGGCCGGTCTTGTCGTTGGGGTATTTCTGCTTGATGTCCTCCGGCACCAGGCCGGGCACTGTGTCGAGCAGGTAGGATTGCAGCATGCCTTCGTCATGGATGATCTGCATGGCGCGGCCGCCCAGCACGTAAGACGGGCGCACCACCAGCGGGTAGCCGAGCTCGCCGGCGACGAGGCGGGCCTGCTCGACCGAATAGGCGATGCCGTTCTTCGGCTGGCTGAGGCCGAGCTTGTGCAGCAGCTTCTGGAAGCGGTCGCGGTCTTCGGCGAGGTCGATCATGTCGGGCGAGGTGCCGAGGATCGGGATGCCGGCCTTTTCCAGCGCGTCGGCGAGCTTCAGCGGCGTCTGGCCACCGAACTGGACGATGACGCCGACCAGCTCGCCCGAGGCCTGTTCTGCGCGCAGGATTTCCAGCACGTCTTCGGCCGTCAGCGGCTCGAAATAGAGCCGGTCCGATGTGTCGTAGTCGGTCGACACGGTCTCCGGGTTGCAGTTGATCATGATCGCTTCATAGCCGGCGTCGCGCAACGCAAAGGCGGCGTGACAGCAGCAATAGTCGAACTCGATACCCTGGCCGATGCGGTTCGGGCCGCCGCCGAGGATGACGACCTTCTTGCGCGACGAGACCTGCGCCTCGTTGGCGAGCGCGCCGGCGAACGGCACTTCATAGGTCGAGTACATGTAGGCGGTGGGCGAGGCGAACTCGGCCGCGCAGGTGTCGATGCGCTTGTAGACCGGATGAACGTCGAGCTTTTCACGAATCTTCGCAATCACTTCGGCGTCCGTCTTCGTCAGCGACGCGAGGCGGGCGTCCGAAAAACCCATCGCCTTCAGCATGCGCAGATTGACGGCGTCGCCGGGAATGCCGTGCTCGCGGATGCGGGCTTCCATGGCGACGATGCCAGCGATCTGCTCGAGGAACCACGGGTCGATCTTGCACATGGCGTGCACGTCTTCCAGCGAGGTGCCCATGCGGATCGCCTGCGCCACCATGCGCAGCCGGTCGGGTGTCGGCGTGCCGAGCGCGGCGCGGATGGCGTTGCGGTCGTCGGCATGGTTGGTGGAACCGAGGCCGGGGATCTCGATCTCGTCGAGGCCGGTGAGCCCGGTTTCGAGCCCTCGCAAAGCCTTCTGCAGCGATTCCTGGAAGGTGCGGCCGATGGCCATGACTTCGCCGACCGACTTCATGGCGGTGGTCAGCACCGGCTCGGCGCCGGGGAATTTCTCGAAGGCAAAGCGCGGGATTTTTGTCACTACATAATCGATGCTCGGCTCGAAGGAGGCGGGCGTGGCGCCACCGGTGATGTCGTTCTCCAGCTCGTCCAGCGTGTAACCGACGGCGAGCTTGGCGGCGATCTTGGCGATCGGGAAACCGGTCGCCTTGGAGGCCAAGGCGGATGAGCGCGAGACGCGCGGGTTCATCTCGATCACCACCAGACGGCCATCGGCCGGGTTGACGGCGAACTGCACGTTGGAGCCGCCGGTCTCGACGCCGATCTCGCGCAGCACCGCGATCGAGGCGTTGCGCATCATCTGGTATTCCTTGTCGGTCAAGGTGAGGGCAGGGGCGACGGTGATGCTGTCGCCCGTATGCACGCCCATCGGGTCGATGTTCTCGATCGAGCAGACGATGATGCAATTGTCCGCCTTGTCGCGGACGACCTCCATCTCATACTCCTTCCAGCCGAGCACGCTTTCCTCGATCAGCACTTCGGTGGTCGGCGAGGCATCGAGGCCGGACTGGACGATCTCGTAGAATTCGGCGCGGTTGTAGGCGATGCCGCCGCCGGTGCCGCCCATGGTGAAGGACGGGCGGATGATGGCCGGCAGGCCGACATGGTCGAGCGCCTGGGCGGCGATCGCCATGCCGTGGCTGATGTAGCGCTGCTTGCGGTCGCCTTCGCCGAGGTTCCAGCGGGTTTCCAGCGCGTCGAGCGCGGTGTCGAGATCGGCCGGGGCCTCGGCCTTGACGGCGGCGCGCTCGGCCTCATGCGTCTTGCGGTCGGCGTTCTTGACGTCGGTGGCGTTGGCCAGCATCGACTTCGGCGTTTCCAATCCGATCTTGTGCATCGCCTCGCGAAACAGCGCGCGGTCCTCGGCCTTGTCGATTGCCGTGGCATCGGCGCCGATCATCTCGACATTGTAGCGGTCGAGCACGCCCATGCGGCGCAGCGACAAAGCGGTGTTGAGCGCGGTCTGGCCACCCATGGTTGGCAGCAGTGCGTCGGGCCGCTCCTTGGCGATGATCTTGGCGACGACTTCCGGCGTGATCGGCTCGATATAGGTGGCGTCGGCCAGTTCCGGGTCGGTCATGATGGTGGCCGGATTGGAATTGACCAGGATGACGCGGAAACCCTCTTCCTTCAGCGCCTTGCAGGCCTGGGTGCCGGAATAATCGAACTCGCAGGCCTGGCCGATGACGATGGGGCCGGCCCCGATGATCAGGATCGACTTGATGTCGGTGCGTCTTGGCATGGCGAAGTTCCGTTCGGCGGGCGGCTTGCACAAAAAACCGGGACGGGAAGACCCGGCCGGTTGTGCTCGCGATTCTGGTATCAGGCTAGGAGGGCCTTATAGGGAAGAGTTTGCCCGATGTAACCCCGAAAATGCGGGTAGGAGTAGGGGAGTAGGGGAGTAGGGGAGTAGGTGAGGTTCGAGGCGCTCTAAAACATGCTCCCTTATTCCCCTATTCCCTTACTCCCCTAAAAACTAATCCCCCAGCACCAGCTTGTCGGTGATCTCGAAGCGTTCGGAAACGCCAATGCGGATCATGTTGAGGCTGCCTTCGCGGGTGAAGCGGAAGTCGCCGCCCGCGTCGGCGCCGGCCGGCTGGCCGGCGGAGAAGGAGATGACGCGCGTGCCGCCATCGGGCCAGGTCACGGTGACGTCGGCCTTGCCGGCGCCGGTGTGCACGACATTCGCGGCGCAGCCGGCCATCGGCTGGCCGACATAGCGGGCGCAGGGAATCTCGACGGCGCCACCGGCGAGTGCGGTGGGCTGCGGCGGCAGTTCGGCGACGGTTTGTGTGTCGACGGCAGGCCCGGCACCTGCCGGTTCGGGGCGCGGCGTGGGAACGGGAATTGATCCTGCCTGCGCCGCGTCCTGCGCCGTTGCCGTGCCGGAATCGCCGGCGGGTGCCGCATCCTGGACAGGGTCCGGGATCTGTCCGGTTGGCGCGGTTTCAGTCGCCGCCAGTGCAAGGCCGTAGGCATCCTGCATGGCGGTGGTGGCGGCGGACTTTACCGGCGTTTCGGAGGCGGCCGGATGAGCCACGCCTCCCAGCCGCGCCGTAAGGTCGGGTGGCGGTTGGGTAGCAGCGTCGCCGCCCGTATCGGCGGCGACTTCGTTGTTTGCCGCGACCGCCGGCGCATCGGCCGGTTTAGTCTCGCCTTCGACATAGGGGGCCGGATTGAGAGGGATGAGGTAGCGCGCCGGCGCCCATCCGCTCAGCTTCACCTTGCCGGTGCTCTCGATCTTGCACCATTTGTAGCCGTTGATGTCGTTGCAGCCGAGATTGGTGACGCTTTCACCGCCGACCAGGCGCGTCTCGACCTTGGCGATCGGCGATGCTGTGGTGCGCACATTGAGAAGATCGTCCGGCGCCAGGCCGATGACGATGGAGATGACGAGATCCGGCGCCTCTTCGGCCGTGGCGGGGGCGATGGCCGGCCATGCCGCCATCAGCAGCGGAGCGGCAATCAGCGCGTGCAAGGTTGTTCGGAGCGTAACTGTGCGCCTCATCATTTGGCCGTGCGCTGATACTCAATTCCATGCCACGGCAGGTCGAGCCCCGCCGTATGCCTGGCCGGTTTTATAGGGGACGACGCGCCGCCATGTAAGCCCGAAAATTCGAACGCCGTTTCGTCCGTGCCAGCTGCTGCCCTGTCCGATGGACCGTGAATGAGTTCAGTTGGGCGGTATGAACGCAGGCGCGTTCAGCCGGGCATGAACCAGTTCAGCCGGGGATGAACCAGTTCAGCCGGGCGGCATGAACGCAAAGTGCGTTCAGCCTGACATGAATCCCGTCCTGAGCGCGTGAGCCCATTCCGGCCGACCCGCCTGTTCGGCCTGCCGCGCCGCCGCTTCGTGATCGTAGTCGACGGCGATGGTCTCGAAGCGATCGGGTTGGCCCGCGCCACCCAATTTGACGATGCCATAGCGCGCATGCGGTGAGCCCTGCTCCGAGACATGCGCCGGTGGGGTCGCATCGTCATAGGCGGGGCAGCCGATGCTGCCGGGATTGAAAATGACCGGACCATCGGGGATGCGGATCAGTTCTGCCCGGTGGCTATGGCCACACAGCGCGATGCGGCAGGCCGGGTCGAGCGCTTTCAGCCGGCGCCGGATCGCCGCCAACGGCGCGCGCACCAACTGGCCATCGACAATCGCATCGGCGAGGTATTTCTCGTCATGGTCCGGGCGGGCGTGGAAAGCGATGACGCCCGGCGCGATCCAGGGTCAGCGGCTGGGCGAACAGCGCCTCGCGCTGCGCCTGCGTCAGCCGTTCCTGAGCGTAGACATCGGAAGCCCACAGGGTCTCGTCGGCCGGGTCGGCCGCGACGCGGCGGTCATGGTTGCCGCGCACCGTCGGCAGGTTCAGCGCCTCTAGCCGCGCAAACGTCTCGCGCGGCCAGAGCGGGCCGGAAACGCTGTCGCCGAGATTGACGGTCAGGTCGGCGCCGCCGCGCTGCGCCAAATCCTCGAGCACGGCGTCCAGCGCCAGCACATTGCCGTGGATATCGGCGAGGACGGCAATGCGCATTTTTGGGTGGCTCCGTGGGTGAAGCTGCGTTTCCTCGCCCCCACGGAAGTGGGGGAGAGGTGGCCGCGAAGCGGCCGGAGAGGGGGCTCTTGGCGCGTCGAGGTAAAACCAAACTTCCTTGAACGATTGGGGAGCGTCAAGGTCCCCCTCTCCGTCTCGGCTGCGCCGAGACACCTCTCCCCCGCTTTGGCGGGGGCGAGGAACCCAAGTTCTGTGAAGGCGCGTCGTACCTACGCGTGGATATCGATATCGTGACCGCCGACCGCGGGCAGCGCGGGATCGTCTCCGGCCGCGGCGATGACGCTGTCGAGCAGGCCGGGGAAGCGGGCGTCGAGGTCGGCGCGGCGCAGCGTGATCATCCGGTTGGTGCCGACCACCTCGGCGCGGGTGACGCCGGCCTCGCGCAGCTTGGCAAGGTGGTAGCTGAGATTGGTCTTCGAACCGAGGTCGAGGAACTGGCTGCAGTTCAGCGCAACGCCTTCCTTGCTGGCGAGATAGCGCACGATGGCGAGCCGCGTCGGGTCGCCCAGCACGCCGAGCACGATCGGCAGGCTGATCTGGTCGGTGTTGGGGTGTGGCAAGGTCATGGCAGGAACCTAAGCACAGTTCGGGCTGATTTCAACGCATCCGCCCTTGCTTGTCCGTACACACTGTTTCTTCCGTTTCGATCCCTGTGCTGACTGGCCGTACTGACATAGGGCTGTCAGGAGAGTTTAGCTATTTTCCCCTGGCTTCATTGACATCATGGCCTGCTATATCCAATTGTTCAATAGCTTTTGAACTAAGGACACCGCCCTATGGACAAGCGCCTCTTCTGGCTTGCGCTCGGATCGTTCACGATCTCGACCGAAGGCTTCGTCATCTCCAGCCTTCTGCCCGATATCGCGGCGGACGCCGGCATCTCCATTCCACTGGCCGGCACGCTGATCACCGCCTTCGCGCTCGCCTATGCGATCGGCACGCCGGTCCTGGCGACGCTGACCGGCGAATGGGACCGCCGCCGCGTCATCCTGTGGACGCTGGTGTTCTTCGTCATCGGCAACATCGCCGCGGCCTTGAGCTCCACCTTCGAACTCTTGCTGATCGCACGCATCATCATGGCACTGTCGTCGGGCCTGTTCGCCGCTACCGCGCAGGGAACGGCGGTGGCGCTGGTCGATGATCATCATCGGGCCCGCGCCATTGCCGTCGTCGTCGGCGGCACCACCGTGGCTGTCGCGGTCGGCGCGCCGCTCGGCGCATTGGTCGCGGCCTTTGCCGGCTGGCGCGGCACGTTCTATGCCATCGCCGGGCTCGGCGCGCTTGCCGGTGCCATCCTGTGGTACCGGCTGCCGCGCGGCATCGTCGGCACCAAGCTGCCCCTGAAGCGCAGGCTGGCGGCGGCCATGCGTCCCGGCGTGATGCCGATCCTTTTGACGACGTTGCTGGCGCTGACCGGCGCCTTCACCGTCTTTGCCTATGTCGCGCCGCTCGCCATCGAGGGCGGCGGGCTGAGCCAGATCGCGCTGCCCGGCATGCTGCTCGCCTTCGGTGTCGGCGCCGTCATCGGCAACATTGCCGGCGGCCAGGCAGCCGACCGGTTCGGCGCAACACGTACCGTCGGCTGGTCGCTGACGCTGAGCGCCGCCATGCTGGTGATGCTGTCGGTCATCCCGACCTTCCTGCCGCCGCATATTGCCGGGCCGGCGCTGATGGCGATGATGGTGCCGTGGGGCATCGTCGGCTGGGCGTTCCCGCCGGCGCAGGCCAGCCGCATCATCAAGCTGGCGCCCGACGCCGCCCCGATCGTGCTGTCGCTCAACGGCTCGGCGCTCTATCTCGGCGTGGCGCTGGGCGCCGTGGTCGGTGGCGCCGTGCTGCGCTACGGCGCGCCGGCCGATCTCGGCCTGATTGCCGCCGCCTTCCCGTTGATCGGGCTTGGCATTGTGCTGGCCGGCCGCTGGGCGGCGCGGCCGGTCGCCATGCCGGCCGAATAATCTCTTCGAAAGCTGTCGGCTGCCTTAGCTGGCCGGCGGCAGATCGAAATCCAGCGCGGTGATGTCGCCCAGCACCGCGCGCAGCTTTTCCGCCTGATCCTTGCCGACCACGTCCTCGAAACGCTGCTGGGCGATGTGCCAAAGCTTCATCACCTCATCGAGCTTGACCAGACCCCGCGGCGTCAGCCGCACGCGCTTGATGCGGCGATCGTCCGGATCGGCGAAGGTCTCGACATAGCCGTCGCGGATCAGCGGCTTCAGCGTATGGCCGAGCGCCGAAAGGTCCATGATCAGGGACGCGGCAATGGCACCCATCGCCGGCTCGCCGCCGATATGGATCTGATAGAGCAGGCCTTGCTGCGTGGCCTTGAGCCCAGAGGGCGCAAGCACATCATCATAGAACTGGCCGAGCTTGCGCGCCGCGCGACGCAGCATCGCGTTGTTGCACAGTGTCAGGCCGGGCAGGGTGTCTTTCGGCATTTTTTCTCTCGGCGGCGGCGACATGATGCCCGACCGTTGCCTTCACAAATAATCCGCGTTCCGATCGTTGACAAGATAGTGGCATATGCCTACTTCATATTAGTGGTATATGCCACTAAATGAAATCAAATGGCTTTGCCGGCAAGGCGAGGGCGGTTGCCCACGGAGCCGGTGGCCAAGTTGAAGCGAAGCAAATCAGTCGAAGAAGGAACAGGACAATGAGTGGACAGAGCAACAAGGGCACGGCGGTCGTCACCGGGGCTTCATCGGGCATCGGCGCGGTCTATGCGGATCGGCTAGCAGGACAGGGTTATGACCTGGTGCTGGTGGCGCGGCGCGCCGACCGGCTTGAGGAACTGGCTGAGAAGTTGCGCTATGCCTACAGCCACAAGGTCAACGTGATCAGCGCCGATCTGTCCGACGACGATGACGTCCGCCGCGTCGAGCAAGCGATCGCCGCCGACGACAGCGTGACGCTGCTGGTCAACAATGCCGGCCTTGGCGGCCAGCAGGTGGTGGCGACTGCCGACGCCGACGCGGCCGAACGCATGATCAAGGTCAATGTCATCGCCTTGACACGCCTGACCCGCGCAGTCCTGCCCGGGCTGGTGGCGCGCAACCGTGGCGCCATCGTCAACATCGCCTCGGTACTCGCCTTCGACACTTCGTTCGGCGGCATCTACAGCGGCACCAAGGCCTATGTCGTCAACTTCACCGAGGCCCTGCAGCGCGAAGTCGCCGATACCGAGGTGAAGGTGCAGGTCGTGTTGCCGGGCGCGACCCGGACCGATTTCTGGGAGCTTGCCGGCAGCGATATCGATACCCTTCCGAAGGAGATCGTCATGACGGCCGGTGATCTGGTCGATGCGGCACTTGTCGGCCTGGCCAAAGGCGAATCTGTCACCGTGCCGGGGCTTGCCGACGCCACCAAGCTAGACACTTTCCTCGGCGCGCGGCAAGCCTTCTACGGCAGCCTGCATGCCGACAAGCCGGCCGCCCGCTACGCGGCTTGAGGGACTGAGCGAGGAGGGCTGGTTCGCTTCGCGAACTGGTACCCCCACCCCGCTGCTTCGCAGCGACCCTCCCCACAAGGGGGAGGGTAAGGTCACGCTATCCCTTGAGGCGTGGAAAGGTGCGCTCCCCACCTCCCCCTTGTGGGGAGGTCGGACCGAAGGTCCGGGTGGGGGTACTGCGCCGACCTTACAGGACTTGGGTTCCTCGCCCCCATAAAATGGGGGAGAGGTGGCTCGGCGGAGCCGAGACGGAGAGGGGGACTGGCGCGACGCAATCAAATTTTGAGACCCATTTCCCTACGAAGGCCCCCTCTCCGGCCGCTTCGCGGCCACCTCTCCCCCGCTTTGCTGGGGCGAGGAACCCATCCTCTTCCCGTCTACCCCGACCGCCACATCGGAATGATCGAGGCGGCAAGCACCAGCGCAAGCACGACGTTCAGCGCGCGCCATTGCCACTCGGTCTTGAGCAGCCGGGCAAGCACCATTCCGGCCACACACCACAGCGACAGCGAGGCAGCCGCTGCCAGGCCGAAAGTGACGCCGAGCAACAGCGCGAGTTGCAGCGGGCCGCTGGCCAAAGCCGCGAACGAGGCCGCGGCACCCAGCCCCATCGCCCAGCCTTTGGGGTTCATCCATTGGATGCCGGCGCCGCCGAGAAAGCTGTTCGGTCTGGCCATGGTCACGTCCAGATCGGGCGGCCCGCTGCGGCCGATCTTGATCGCCAGCCAGACGAGATAGAGCGAGCCGATGATCTTCATCGCCAGTTGCAGCGAGGGCACGGCAAGCAGCAGCCCGGCGAGCCCGGCGGCGGCCGCTCCCGTCACGGTGGCGAGGCCAGCAGCGCTGCCGACCAGCAAGGGAACCGAGCGATTCGCGCGGCACATCCGCGATGAGCTGGCGCGAAGGCCGCAGGCGGCTTGAGAGAACTTGGGTTCCTCGCCCCCACGGAGTGGGGGAGAGGTGGCTCGGCGCAGCCGAGACGGAGAGGGGGCTGGCGCGACGATGAGCAAGTTCCTGCACGGCATTCGCCCTACGAAAACCCCTCTCCGACCGCTTCGCGGCCACCTCTCCCGCTCTGGCGGGGCGAGGAACCCAGGTCCTGCAACCGCTCTCGCTACTTCCAGTTCTTGCGTCGCTCGATCTCTGCCTCGGACGGCTCCTCCGGCGCAAACGACCCGGTCTTGATCTTGCCGCCGCGCTCATAGGTCGCCATGATGACGCCGGTGCTCGAGGCCTGCGAGCGGGTCAGCTTGAGGGTGGAAGGCAGCGTGCCGTTGCCGAACAGGCGCTTGCCCTTGCCCAGCACAAGCGGGAAGATCAGCAGGCTGACCTCGTCGATCAGGTCGTTGGCGAGCAAGGTCTGGATCAGGTCGCTCGAACCCTGGATGAGCAGGTCCGGGCCGTTCTCTTGCTTCAGCTTGCGCAGCGTTGCCACGACGCCGTCGCCAAGCGACTGGCTGTTGTTCCAGGTCAGGGTGTCGTGCCGGTGCGTCGCCACATATTTGGTGACGGCGTTGAAGCTCTCGGCGATCGGGTCGTTGTCCTGGTATGGCCAATGGGCGGCGAAGATATCGTAGGTCTTGCGGCCGAGCAGCAGGTCGAAGGGCTTGGTGAAGGTCTCGCCCATGAAGGCGCCCATGGCATCGTCCCAATAGTGGAACGTCCAGCCGCCGAACTCGAAGCCGCCGACCGGGTCCTCTTCCGGACCGCCCGGTGCCTGCATGACCCCGTCGAGGCTGACGAATGTCGTGGCGGTGATCTTTCTCATTTTATGCTCCCGTTTTTCAATCCACACCGTCGTGGCCGGACTTCAGCCCAAGGACGGGCGACCGGTCGCCCGTCCGACACCGCATGCGAAA
This sequence comes from Mesorhizobium sp. AR07, assembly GCF_024746815.1. Taxonomy (GTDB): domain Bacteria; phylum Pseudomonadota; class Alphaproteobacteria; order Rhizobiales; family Rhizobiaceae; genus Mesorhizobium. Next base: position 2,563,455 of record NZ_CP080525.1, on the reverse strand, counting down.
TTTCGCTGGCAAGCCCGCCGTCGATGCGTCAGTTGCGAGGCTTGGCATCGAGACTGCGCGACGAGAACCAGACACCGCCGAAGATGGCGGTGGCGGTGCGGTCCGGCGCCTTGTCCTGTGTCAGCCAGATCGAGCGGCTGCGCGCGGCTTGGTTGCGCGTCGGGATCTTTGCCGCAGGGTCTGCAACCGAGGCACCGACACAGGGAATGAACCACGAGCGCATGAATGGATCGCAGGCGAAGCCTTGTTCGGTCCGGGTCACCATCACCGCCAGCGGGACGCGCTCGGCCGGGCGCCAGGGAAAGATCATGCGACCGCGCGGCCGCATCGCCTTCAGCCATCCGGCCGGCGGGGCGACCACGCCGGCATTGACATAAATGATGTCGGATGGCGGCAAGGGCGTCGTCACGGCATCGCCATGGACAACGGTCACATTGCCATAGGCTTCGAGGTTTTGTCGCGCCTGCACGGCCAGGCTGCTGTCGAGTTCGTAAGCGGTGACGGTGCCGCCTGATGAAACCAGCCTGGCCAGCACTGCCGTGTAGTAGCCGGTACCGGCGCCGATGTGGCAAACGGCCTCGCCGGGTTTCGGTGCAACCTTTCCGATCCACATGGCGTGCAGGAACGGCTCGCCATTGTTGATGCCCTTGTCGGCGTCGAGCGCCACCAGCACGTTCTGATAGATGTGCGCCGGATCGGCGCTCGGCGTCGTGATCTTGCCGCTGCCGGCGATGATCGTCCACGGTCCGGGACCGAGAAAGGCCTCGCGCGGCACCTCGGCGAAAACCGCCTCCAGGCGCGGATCGGGCGAGGCGACATTGGCGGCCATCAGCCGCGCGTAGAATTTCCTGATGTCTTCGATCCTGGTCATGACGCGGGAGAAGATAGCGCGGATTGCCGATTTGTCGCGGGTTTCCTCCTCCTCCCGCAAGGCCCTCGATTTCTCGGTAAGCCAGATCAGCCGATCCCGAACATGGTGTCGTAGAGCAGCTTGAAGTTGAGCACCAGGATGATGGCGGCGACCATCCAGGCCAGCGCGGCGACGCCGCGTGGAATGGCGAAATTGCCCATCTTCTCTTTGTCGGAGACGAACTGCACCAGCGGGATGACCGCGAAGGGCAGCTGCATCGACAGGATCACCTGGCTGAAAACCAGCAGCTGGCCGGTGCCCTTTTCGCCGTAGAGCGCGGTGACGACCACCACCGGGATGATGGCGAGGCCACGCGTCAGCAGGCGTCGCGCCCAATTCGGAATGCGCAGGCGCAGGAAACCTTCCATGACGATCTGGCCGGCCAGTGTCGCCGTCACTGTCGAGTTCAGGCCGGAAGCCAGCAGCGCCACGGCGAACAGGATCGAGGCGATGCTCAAGCCCAGCAGCGGCGACAGCAGCTCGAAGGCCTGGCCGATTTCGGCGACATCCTGGTGGCCGGTGTTGTGGAAGGCGACCGCCGACACGATCAGGATCGAGGCGTTGACGAACAGCGCCAGCATCAGCGCAATGGTCGAGTCCGTCGTTGCCCATTTGATGGCGTCGCGCTTGCCCTTGTCGGTGCGTTCATAGGCGCGGGTCTGGACGATCGAGGAGTGCAGATAGAGATTGTGCGGCATCACGGTGGCGCCGATGATGCCGATGGCGATGTAGAGCATCGCCGGGTTGGTGACGATCTGCGATGACGGCACGAACATGGCGTGCAGGATCGAGCCGGCCGGCGGGGCGGCGACAAAGATCTGGATCGCGAAACAGCTGAAGATGATGATCAAAAGCGCGATGACGAAGGCTTCGAGATAGCGAAAACCCTTGTTCATCAGGAGAAGCACGAGGAAGGCGTCGAGCGCCGTCAATATGGCGCCGCCGACCAGCGGAATGCCGAACAGAAGTTGCAGCGCGATCGCCGTGCCGATGACCTCGGCCAGGTCGCAAGCGATGATGGCCAGTTCGCAGGCGATCCACAGCATGAAATTGACCGGGCGCGGATAATAGGCGCGACAGGCCTGGGCGAGGTCGCGGCCGGTGGCGATGCCAAGGCGGGCGGACAACGCCTGCAGCAGTATCGCCATCAGGTTGGACAGCATGATGACGAACAGCAGCGTGTAGCCGAACTGGGCGCCGCCGGCGAGGTCGGTCGCCCAGTTGCCGGGGTCCATATAGCCGACCGAGACCATGTAGCCGGGGCCCATGAACGCGAACAGGCGGCGGAACCAAACACCCGAGCTCGGCACGGCTATGGACGAATTGACTTCGCGCAGGCTGGGCTGGTCGTCGTCCTCGGGCCTGGCGAACCGCCATGAGGAACGGGCAGCTGTGGCTTCGGCTTCGGACATGAGGGAGGGCTTTCCGCGAGACGTGTCGATGTTGCCTTAAGCTATGCCATGGCTCAACATTATGCAATATGCTATATTTCATTGTCGGTGCTTTTTATTCGACTCCTGGTCAATGCGCAAAAGGCGCAACCGGAAACGCCGGTTGCACCTCCGGTGGAATGCAAATAAACGGCCTGAAGAATCAGAGCCCGTGCTATAAATGCATGGACGGCCAAACTCCCAGGAGGAGCGCGCATTGGCGCTGAAGAACAGACCGGTCCCGCGCGAAAAGCCGCTGCCTGACGCCGACGTTCATTCGGAAGGGTTCAGGCAGACGCGCGAAGCGCGCCGCAGCGCGCTGGTCGAGGACTATGTCGAGCTGATCGCCGACCTGATCGAGGATGGCAACGAGGCGCGCCAGGTCGATATCGCGGCACGCCTGGGCGTCGCCCAGCCGACGGTGGCCAAGATGCTGACCAGGCTATGCGCCGACGGGCTGGTGTCGAGAAAACCCTATCGCGGCGTGTTCCTGACCGATGCCGGCCGCAAGGTCGCGGAGGAGAGCCGCATCCGCCACCAGACGGTGGAAGCCTTTTTGCGCTCGCTCGGCGTCAGTGCCGAGACGGCGCGCATCGATGCCGAAGGCATCGAGCACCATGTCAGCGCCGAAACGCTGGAAGCGTTCCGCAAGGCAATGACTGCCACGCGCTGAGCCACGTCAACGCCGAGTCTCCCGAACGACGAAGCCGCCGGAACCGCTATGCGTTATGCACGTTGCTCCTGACATCGCGCGATTGTCGCGCCAAGGGAGGAAGTGATGGGCGTTGAACAGGCACCGACCGCAAAGGGCAAGCAGGCGGCCAAGGGACTGAAACAGGCGGCGGCGAAGGACGAGCGCAAGACCGAGGCCGAGACCGGGCATCCGTTGAAGAAGGGCGCCGCGCGTTTCGAGGAGCGCTCGAAAAGCTCCGACGGAAAGAGCGCTGGCGCCAAGCAGAAAGAATAACGGCGCCTGTTAGGCTGACGTCAGCGGCTGTAGGCGAAGGCCGTTTGATGAAACGTGGTCACGGCGTCTTTGTTGCGGTGGTATCGCTTGGCCATCCGCACTGGCTCCGGGCGTTCGAGCCCTTTGAAAGGTCCACTGGACCTTTCAATTTGCCTCCGGCAAACCGGTCTCTCACTCCCTGACATCCTGGACCCAGCTGCGTGGGTGGCCGTCGACGCGGAACTGGAAGATGAAATAGGGCGGGATGCAGGTGCCCTCGCCAGGCTTGGCCTGCGGCAGATCATCGTAGCCGGCGGTGCAGATGTAGCCTCGCGGCAGGGATGCGCCTTGTCGCAGGCGCGCAGGCCGGCGGTCTTGGTGAATTCCTTGGTGCAGAATTTGTGGTCCTTGCCCGACGCAATGCAATCGTTGAAGCCCGTCTTGGCGAGCCGCCCGCACGTCGCCTCGTCTGGCAGCTTGTCGCAGCTCGCCTTGCGCAGCATGCCGCCTGGAAAGCCACCGGTCTTCTGCTGCGGATTGTCGTAACGCTGGCGCGCGGCGCCATAGCCGGCGAGTTTCACCACCGGCTTTTTGTCCCGCGCCGGATCGATGGCGCATGCCTTGGCGGTCGCCGGCGACAGGCGGCAATACTGGTCGTTGCCCCATGTCGACATTTTTATCTCGCCGAACTCGACGGGGTCGCCGACCGCCGTGCCGGCTTCGCTGACGCAGGTGCCGAAGCCCGGATGGATGGCGCTTTCGTGGACGCCGGCGCAGCGCAGGCCTTCGCCGCAACTCCAGTCCTTGAAGCTTAAATCCTCGCCGCGATAGCAGATCGAGCCCCAGCCATTGTAGAGGTCGGTGCCCTTCAGCGCCTCGGCATATTTCCGGTCGGGGCGGGCGGCGAAGCCGCGCGTAAAATCCGGGTGGCCGCCGGCGGCGAATTGCTCGACGATGGCGCGGCGGCGCGGCAGGTCGGCGAAGAACACGGCCGAGCCCGGCACGAAGACCGCGTTGCGCCGCGACTCGCGGGCAGGGTCGGCGCCGGTGTAGTGGAAGCCAGCGATGCCATGCGTCTGGTGGCAGCCGGTGCAGGTCATCTCGTTGAGGCGCAGCTCGAAGCCGGCCACCGACTTGATGGTCGTGAGCGTGTTGCCCCTGACGACATAGTCCTTGAGCGCCTTGTCGATATCGGCGTCGTCGACCAGGCCATAGGCGATGTTGTTCTGCGACCGGCTCAGCCCGCCGGGCGCGACGGAGACGGCGCTCCTGGCCAGGAATTTCTCGTCGATGACCAGCCGGCCATGGTCGAGGTCATAGATGTTGCGGTCGGTGAGCAGCCATTTGGCGAAGGATGGCTTGTCGGCCAGCACGGTCGCTCGGTCGATCTGGTTCTCCATCTTGGCTTCATAGAAGCTCGAGCTGGCCGGATCCCATTTGAAGATCTTCAGCAGATATTCGGCATGGCCGCCGAAATCGCGCCGCGTCGAGGCTGATAGCCTGAGCACCTGCATGTTGAGTTCGAGCCGCATGATCTGCGACGAATTCAGCATGGCGCCGGACAGCGGCCCTTCGTCGGAGCGCAGCCAGGCGGCCAGCTGTTCAGGCGACAGATCCTTCTGCCCGGCGGCAAGCCAGCGATTGGCGACGTCCGAGCAGGACACATCCGTGGCGCGCGGCAGGTCCTTCGAGGCGCGGGCCTGCGCCTGCGTGGGCTTGGCGTTGAACACCAGGCTCATGGTCAGCGGCAGGCGCGAGGAGATGCGCTGGCCTGCCTTCCCTTTCGCCGGCTTTTCCGCGACCGAATAGTGGAAACGGTAGATCAGCCGAATCTCGCCGCACTCGGTATGGCCGAGATAGCCCCGGTCCATGCGGTTGACGACGCCGGTCAGGTCGAGTGTCGAGCCGTCGTCGTCGATGTATTTCGGATTGAATTTCTGGCTGGTGTCGTTCGATTTCGCCATGGCCGCGACATAGGGGTCTGGGCTGGTCTTCGGCTCGTCGGCGATCTCAAGCTTGACGATGTCGCGCACCGTCGCCAGCGCCGGCACTGAAAACAGGCCGCGATTATCGACCTCGCGGGTGAGGCCGAGTGCCGGGCCTAGCAGGCGGCTGATCGACAGACCGCCACGCTCCAGCGCCTGCAAGGTGGCGGGATCGGTGACTGCGACACTGGAATCGAGTGTCACCGCGCCGGCACTTGTCAGACCAAGGCAGAGCAGTGCCGCGGGCAGCGACAGGAATTCACCGATCGTCTTCAAGCCTCGCTCACCCCTCCGTTTGCGGCGATGCTACAGGCCTTCCCTGGTCTCGGCCAGAGCAGTCAAGCCGCCATGCCGGTACTGTCCGGGTCGCGAAAAATGCTGTGACTTGGCGCAACCATTGCGATAATTGTTTGTTGGGTTGAGCCGGCCTTGCCGGAACAATTGGGAAGTTCGCAGCACGAGGAGTTGCCATGCTCTGGAGAGGCCGTCGTCAGAGTGACAATATCGAGGACGACCGCAGCGACAGCGGCGGCGGGCTCGGCGGCGGCAGCCCCGGCCAGTTCCGCATCCCGATCGGCGGCCGCGCCGGCGGCGGCGGCAGCATCTTCCTGGTCATACTGGTGGTGCTTGCCGGATGGTATTTCGGCTTCGATCCGTCGCAGATCCTGGGCGGGGGTGATGGCGGACTGCTGCCGGGGGGCGGCGGCCAGATATCAGACAACAGCGGCGGCCAGGACAGCGGCGCGGGAACGCCCGCCAATGACGAGATGAAGCAGTTCGTCGCCACCGTGCTGGCCGAGACCGAAGACACCTGGACCGGCATCTTCAAGTCTCAAGGGTTGACCTATGAGAATCCGAAGCTGGTGCTGTTCAGCGGCCAGATCCGCTCGGCCTGCGGCTCGGCCTCGTCGTCGGCCGGGCCGTTCTATTGTCCCGGCGACCACAAGGTCTATCTCGACATGACCTTCTTCCAGCAATTGGACCAGCAGTTCGGCGCCTCGGGCGAATTCGCCCGCGCCTATGTGATCGCGCATGAGGTCGGCCACCATGTGCAGAACCTGACCGGCATCATGTCCAAGTTCAACCAGATGCGGCAAGGCATGAGCGAAGCCGATGCCAACCAGTTGTCGGTGCGCATCGAGCTTCAGGCCGACTGTTTCGCGGGTGTCTGGGCGCACTACACCGCGCAGAAAGGCATATTGGAGCAGGGCGACTTCGAAAGCGCGCTGAACGCGGCCAAGCAGATCGGCGACGACACGCTGCAGAAGAAGATGCAGGGCTATGTCGTGCCGGAAAGCTTCAACCACGGCACCTCGCAGCAGCGGCAGACCTGGCTGACGCGCGGCTACAAGAGCGGCAAGCTTTCGGATTGCAACACGCTGAGCGGCCCACTCTGAACACTGGTTTCCGGACACTGACCTGACGGCGAAGGCGCCGTCAGGGGATGTCAGGATGAAAAACTCTTGCCTGTTCCCGCATTGTTCCTGGCAGCGGGCTCGCCTATAAGGTGCGTCCGCCTGCGCCCCAGGGCGAGCAGAGGAGCTTGACCCATCATGATCGACCCCAAAACCGCCAGACGGGGCCTTGCGCTCGTCTTCACAACGCTGCTGCTCGATATCATCGGCTTTGGCATGATCATGCCCGTGCTGCCGGCCTATCTCAGGGAGTTGACCGGCGTCAGCATCAGCGGAGCAGCGATCGAGGGTGGCTGGCTGTTCTTCGTCTATGCGGCGATGCAGTTCTTCTTCGCGCCCATCATGGGTGGTCTGAGCGACCGGTTCGGACGACGGCCGATCCTGCTCGCCTCGGTGCTGACCTTTTCCATCGACAATCTGATCTGTGCCGTTGCCTGGTCTTACCCGATGCTGTTCATCGGGCGCGTGCTGGCCGGCATTTCGGGCGCCAGCTATTCGACGACATCCGCGTTCATCGCCGACATCTCGAACGATGAGAACCGGGCCAAGAATTTCGGCCTGCTCGGCATCGCTTTTGGCGTCGGCTTCGTCATCGGGCCGGTTCTGGGCGGGCTGCTCGGTACGTTCGGGCCGCGCGTGCCGTTCTTTTTCGCTGCCGGGCTGGCTTTCGTGAACTTCCTGATCGCGCTGTTTCTGCTGCCGGAAACGCTTGATGACAAGCACCGCCGCCGCTTCGAGTGGAAACGCGCGAACCCCGTTGGCACGCTCCTCCAGATGCGCCAATACAAGGGCATCGGCTGGATCGGGCTTGTCTTCTTCCTGATGACGCTCGGGCACATGATGTATCCGGCGGTGTGGTCGTTCGTCTCCAGTTACCGCTATGGCTGGAGCGAGCAGCAGATCGGCTTCTCGCTCGGCGCCTTCGGCTTGTGCGGCGCCATAGTCATGGCGACGGTGCTGCCGCGTGTGATCCCCAGGCTTGGCGAGTGGAAGACAGCGGTGATCGGCCTCGCCTTCACGGCGCTCAGCGCCTTCGGCTATGCCTTCGCGTCGCAAGGCTGGATGGTCTATGCGGTGATCGTCGCCGGCTGTCTCGAAGCGCTTGCCGATCCGCCGCTGAGGAGCCTCGCCGCCGCCAAGGTGCCGCCCTCGGCGCAGGGTGAACTGCAAGGCGCGATGACCTCGATCTTCTCGATCACCTCGATCATCACGCCGCTGCTCTACACGGCGATCTTTTCCTGGTTCACCGGGCCGAACGCGCCCGTGGTGTTCGGCGGCGCGCCGTATCTGGTCGGCGCATGTTTCCTAGTGCTGGCGCTCATCGTCTTCGTCACGAAGGTGGCAAAGCCGGTGGCGATCAGAAATGTCACCACCGGCGTCGCGGAAGATGGAGTGCAGATATGAGCCATGACGGGCGTATCGCCCTGACCAAGAACGGGCCGTCGCTGTCGCGGCTGGTCTTCGGCGCCTGGCGCCTGCTCGATAGCGCCGCCCGCCCGGATGCCGAGGCGGTCGCGCGGCTGATCGGCACCGCCGTCGATCTCGGCCTGACCAGTTTCGACCATGCCGATATTTACGGGAATTACGAGGTGGAAGCAGCCTTCGGCGCCGGCCTGACGTGCTGGAAAGGCAAGCGCGAGGAGATCGAACTGATCTCGAAATGCGACATCATGCTGGCGTCGGACAACCGGCCGCAAAACCGGCTGAAGCACTACGACACCAGCGCTGCTCACATCGCCGCCTCGGTCGACCGCTCACTCGCCAATCTCCACACCGATTATCTCGACCTGCTGCTGCTGCACCGGCCGGATCCGCTGATGGATGCCGACGAGACGGCGGCCGCACTGGCCGGGCTGGTCAAGTCCGGCAAGGTGCGGGCGGTCGGCGTTTCCAATTTCACGCCGTCACAGTTCCATTTGCTGGCGTCGCGGCTACCCTTCACGCTTGTCACCAACCAGATCGAGATGTCGGTGCTGAAGACGTCCGCATTGACCGACGGCAGTCTCGACCATGCGCAGCGTCTTGCCTATGCGCCGATGATCTGGTCGCCGCTCGGCGGCGGCTCGCTGTTCACCGGCAAAGAAGGGCGAGAGGCGCGGGTGCGGGCAGCGCTTGCGGCGGTGGCTGCCGAGATCGGTGCCGACGATCTTGCCGCTGTCGCCATCGCCTGGCTGTTGCGTCATCCGGCGCGGCTTGTCCCGGTGCTGGGCTCGATGAAGCCGGAGCGGCTGGCCGCCATGGTCAAGGCGCTGGAGATCGCGCTCGACCGCCAGCAATGGTTCGCCATCCTGGAAGCCAGCGAAGGCCGGCCGGTGGCATAGACCTTCCGAAGGCGCGACGAGTTTGTGGCGTACTCGTTGGGGCAGACGTTCGCGCCGCCCCTCATTGCCCTGCCGGGCATTTCTCCCCGTAGAACGGGGAGAAAGAAGCCGCGCTGAGGCTTTCGCCAATTTTCAACATTGCGGAAAAGAGCGCCAAGGCAGCGACAGCCCCTTCTCCCCGTTCACGGGGAGAAGATGGCAGCAGCCAGATGAGCAACTGTGTTTGTCAGGGTCGGGCTGGGTTCCACGGTTCGTTGTTTCGGATCATGGCACTGAGGATGGTCAGTATCTTTCGCGCGACGGCGATGAGAGCGACTTTCGGCGCCTTGCCGTTTGCAATGAGGCGCTGATGGAAAGCCTTGAGCACAGGATTGGAGCGACTGGCGGTGAGTGCTGCCATGTAGACCACCCTGCGCACGTCATGACGGCCACCCCAGATGCTGCGCTTGCCTCGGAAAGTGCCGGTGTCGAAGTCGTAGGGCGCGAGGCCGGCAAGGGCTGCGATCTCTCGTCGCGAGGCCTCACCAATCTCGGGAGCCAGAGCAAGCACGGTGTGGCTGAACACTGGGCCGGCACCGCAGAAGGACTGGATCAGGCGATCCCTGGCCGCGAGCGCTGGCTGGCTGGCGACGAGTTCGGCCATCCGTTTGGCAAGCAGAGCGATATCGAGCTCGATGCGCCGCAGCCGCCGGGTGAACATGCGCTTGACCGTCGGCTCGCGTATCTGCTCGAGCTGGTTGGCGAGGCTGACCTTGTCGTCGCTGAGCTGCCTGCGGGCAACGACCAGATCGGCGAGTTGCTCGGCGATTGGGTCACAGCGCACCGGCCGGGTCGGCAGTTCGGCGGTGTAGCGCGCAATCAGCAGCGCATCGATGCGATCGTTCTTGGCCAGCCGGCCAAGGGCGCGGGCATAGTGGCGCAGCTTGTGCGGATTGACGTTCCTGGCCGGCAGGTTCGCCTTGCGCAGCGCCTTGGCCACACCGCGCTCATAGCCGCCGCTCGGCTCCATGCCGATGGCGCGCACATTGCGACCCGTCAGCCACTTGATCAGCTCGGCCCAGCCGTCCTTGTCGTTGTCGAAACGGGCTCGTTCTAGCGTCTGAAACACCGACACATCGAGCCACCACTTGGCGACGTCAATACCGACGTCCTGAACCGTCTCTTCAGCCATCTCCTCAATCCCTTCCTTGTGTGCGGGGGCTTGCCCCTTGCAACTGTTCGGGTTCACAAAGAAGGCGGTCGGGCCCCAGCTCACCTACGGTTTAGGCCACCTGAGGGGCGACGGGCTCTCGACCGCCGCCACGAACCGGAACATCCACCGGTTCGTGGCACCCTCCATTATGCATATTTCAAACACACAAGGGGCAGCGCTAACGGATCGAGTCAAGCCCGCTCGGCCAGCAATTCCTCGCCGCGCTTTGCGCGGATCAGGTTGACGAAGCGGCGGAACAGATAGTGCGAATCCTGCGGACCGGGCGACGCCTCGGGGTGATGCTGGACCGAGAACACCGGGCGGCCGGTCAGCGTGATGCCGCAGTTCGAGCCGTCGAACAGCGAGACATGGGTTTCCTCGACGCCGGCGGGCAGCGAGTCGGCGTCGACGGCAAAGCCGTGGTTCATCGAGACGATCTCGACCTTGCCGGTGGTGTGATCCTTGACCGGATGGTTGGCGCCGTGATGGCCCTGGTGCATCTTGGCGGTCTTGCCGCCCAGCGCCAGCGCCAGCATCTGGTGGCCGAGGCAGATGCCGAACACCGGAATGTCGGTCTTCAACAGATCCTGGATGACCGGCACGGCATAGTCGCCCGTGGCTTCCGGATCGCCGGGGCCGTTGGAGAGGAAGATGCCGTCCGGCTGCATGGCCAGGATCTCGTCGGCGCCGGTCTTGGCCGGCACCACGGTGACCTTGGCGCCGAGGCCGGCGAGCAGGCGCAAGATGTTGCGCTTGACGCCATAGTCGATGGCCACGACATGCATCGAAGGCTCGGCCTGTTCGCCAAAGCCCTCGTTCCACACCCAGGGCGTTTCGCGCCAGACCGAGGACTGGCCGGAGGTGACTTCCTTGGCGAGATCGAGGCCGATCAGGCCCGACCACGCGGCGGCGCGCCGCTTCAGATCGTCGAGGTCGAACACGCCGTCGGGCGCGTGCGCAATGACGGCGTTGGGCATGCCCTTTTCACGGATCAGCGCTGTGAGCGCGCGGGTGTCGATGCCCGACAGGGCGACAATGCCGCGCTTCTTCAGCCACTGGTCGAGGCCACCGGCGGCGCGATAGTTGGACGGGTTGGTGACATCGGCCTTGAACACGGCGCCGACGGCACCGGCGCGGGCGACCGGATTGAGGTCTTCGATGTCCTCTTCATTGGTGCCGATGTTGCCGATATGCGGGAAGGTAAAGGTGACGATCTGGCCTGCATAGGACGGGTCGGTGAGGATTTCCTGGTAGCCGGTCAGCGCTGTGTTGAAGCAGACTTCGGCGACGGCGGAGCCGGTGGCGCCCAGGCCGCGACCCTCGATGACGGTGCCATCGGCCAGCACCAGCAAAGCTGTCGGCTTGTCTGTGGTCCAGGCAGGGGTCGACGCGGCGGTCATCGTGGCCATGGCGGCACTCCTAAAGGGCTGCTTACGGATTGTCCCGATACGGGCTTATCTGCGCAGCAAACCGCGCACGGCAGCGATTTCGCAAGCCTGCGCGCAGTCAAAACTCAGTTCATGCAAGGCCCAGTACATAGGGGAAGGGGCCAAGGCGGTCAATGATGCCAGCACTGAGCGGTATGGATTTATTTCATCGAACAATATCAGCTATTTGCCGCTCGCTTTCGAGATTTGCCTTGCGCATTCCCCGGCGCTATTGTCCGCGCCGATCGAAGGAGAAAGCACCATGCGTGGCAAAATCGCCGAATCCCTGAAGAGCGCGATGAAGGCGCAGGACAAGCACCGGCTGCCGACATTGCGGCTGATCCAGGCGGCCATCCATGATCGCGACATCCTCAATCGCGGTTCGGCCAAGGAGCCGGCCAGCGACGAGGAGATCCTGCAGATCCTGGCCAAGATGGTGAAGCAGCGCGAGGAATCGGCCAAGGCTTTCGACGACGGCAAGCGGCCGGAACTGGCGGCGCAGGAGCGCGGCGAAATGGAGATCATCCGCACCTTCCTGCCGACACAACTGGACGATGCCGCCATAACGGCCGCGGCGCGCGAGGCGATCTCGGCGACCGGGGCGTCCAGCCAGAAGGACATGGGCAAGGTGATCGCCGCGCTGAAGCAGAAATATGCCGGCCAGATGGATTTCGGCAAGGCAAGCGGCATCGTCAAGGGCCTGCTGGGATAGGGGCTTCTCTCGCCGAGATCGTCTCCGCCCCTCACGGCTCCTTGCAAATCGGCACCGGCTGTGGCGGCGGCGCCGGATGATCCTGTTTGTATTGAGCGATGATCGGCTCCAGGGTCTTTCGCGGCCAGAATTTCGGCGAGCCGATTTCCTTCAGGCACGATGCGTTCCAATAGAGTCCGCCGGATAGGGAATGACCGCTTGCCGCCGCTTTCGCGACCGCGGCGATGTCACGTGATTCAGGGTAGATATAGAGCGTCGTCGGATTGTCCTTCACCATCGAAATGATCTGTTGGGTATCCGTCGGCGACCAGCTGGTGCAGCCGTTGCTGCGGCCGCCGGCGTAGTCCACCAGCTTGCCAAACGGCACGTAACCGTCATGGTCGGCGTATGAACTGTTCGGGCTTTTGCGCAGGCACATGCCGCGCAGCACCTGTGCCGCGTGGCCGCCGATCACGCGCTGTCTGGCGTTCGCGGCTTCGCCTTCGCCGTCAAATTGTATGAATGTGCGCTGGAAAGCCACGTCCTGTTTCGCCCCGACGCGGTAGTAGCCTTTGAACGATGTTTTCGCCTCGCCGGTCATGTAGGCACCGCCGGCGGTCAATTCCGAATCCATGGCATTGCCGAAGTTCTTCGAGCACCGTCTTCCATTTGAAAAATCGACGACGCCCTTCAGGTTGCGGCCGCCGCCGTGACCCGACGAGATCGCGCGAAACGACTGGCTGGCTTCGCAGACGACGTAATAGCGGCGCCCGAGCACGCCATTGCCCAGATCGCCGGGGCGTGTCGCATCCATGGCGAAGTAACAAGGGTTCTTGACGGTGCCTTGCGCGACTTTTTTCAGGTAGAGCGCGCGTGCCCGCTCCAGGACAATTTGTGTGATCTGACCGTCGCCGTCGCCAACATGGGCCTGCAGCCAAGTGGGAACATCGGATGATTGTAGGGCGGCAAACGACCGGACCGATGCCGTCATGGCAATGACGGCGACGAAGAAGCCGATAACGATACCCAGAGGGATAAATCTCAACCGCACCGGTTCAATTCTCCCGTCGAAGCCATCTCGCGAATCCTTGCGGTATTGTATGCGCAACCAATCATAAAATGTCTCGCGGTACTCGGCGAAACACATCTTGTTTAGCATGCCGATAGCGGTCGTGTTGCGATCAACCCAGTGGACAAGTGCTGAACCAGCCTGGACACAGCGAAAGGACGTTTTATAATCTATTATCCCAGAATAATTATCGATCGTCTAAAATGGACCCCCTCAGTGACGTCATCGCCCTTCTGAAACCCAGCACGGCGATCTCCAAACCCATCAAGGGACGCGGCCGGTGGGGCGTGCGTTACGCCGCATACGATGCGCCCGGTTTCACGATAATCGTGGTGGGCGCGTGCTGGATCACGTTTGAGGGCCAGGATCCGGTCAAGTTCGAGAAAGGGGACTTCCTCCTCTTACCTTCCACACCGCCCTTCTCCCTCAGCAGCCATCCAGGAATCGACTGTGAGCTTCGGGCGCCGATGGACGTTGCCATCCAGCATGGCGACCGAGACGGGGAACCGGATTTTGTCGCGCTTGGAGGGACGTTCCGAATCGAGCCGGTCAATGCCGCGCTCTTGCTCGCGCTCCTTCCGAGCGTCATCCACGTGCCGGGATCGCAGGGTCGTGCCGGGAGGCTCGGCAAGGTTATCGAGCTCATCATGGAAGAATGCGAGAACGAAGATCCCGGCAAGGAGATGGTCTTACAGCGATTGCTCGAGGTTCTGCTCGTTGAAGCGCTCCGATGGCGTGGCATCGGTTCCGGCGTAGCCGGCCTGCTCCGCGGAATGCAGGACCCGGTGATCGCGCGCGTGCTTCGCACAATGCACGCGGATGTCCGGGCGGGCTGGACAGTCGCGGAACTCGCCAAGATTGCCGGGCTCTCGCGGTCGGCGTTCGCGGCCCGCTTTGTGGAAGTGCTCGGGTGCGGCCCGATCGAGTACCTGGCTCGCTGGCGCATGGCAATCGCGAAGGACGCCCTCATCCGAGGCTCGAAGACGTTGGACAAAATAGCGGATGAGATCGGCTACGAGTCCGCGAGCGCGTTCAGCACAGCCTTCAGAAAGCGGCTTGGTTGTTCTCCTGGAAAGTTCGCCCGCAGCGGCGGTGTTGGCGTGACCAGATGAGGCTGGCCCTTCACGGCGAAGCCTCTTCAAGTGTCCGCCGATACGCCGAACCGATCTGATATTGATTATAGATCGTCTGCGCCGGCAAGCCTACGAAGGGTTCACTGAAACCAAACGGAGGTTACCGTGCAAACGATCCTGATCACTGGTTGTTCTTCTGGCTATGGCCTGGAGACGGCGCGCCATTTCCTCACGAACGGGTGGACTGTCATCGCCACCATGCGGACGCCGCGAGAGGACATCCTGCCGCGCTCGGAGCGCTTACGAATCCTGCCCCTGGACGTCACCAAAGAGGAAAGCATCGCAGCGGCGGTCGAAGCCGCCGGTCCGATCGACGTTCTCGTGAACAATGCAGGCATCGGCGTCGTCGGCGCCTTTGAGGCGACACCCATGTCGCACATCCGCAAGGTCTTCGATACCAATACGCTTGGCGTGATGGCGATGGCACAGGCCGTGATTCCACAGATGCGCGAGCGCCGGTCCGGCGCGACCGTCAACGTCACCTCCAGCGTCACCCTCGCTGCAATGCCCCTGGCTGCGGCCTACACCGCCAGCAAGCAGGCTATCGAGGGCTTCACCGGATCGCTCGCTCACGAACTCGCCTATTTCGATATCCGCGCCAAGCTGGTCGAACCCGGATACGCGCCGACGACGCGGTTCTCGCAAAACACCTCGGTCCGCATCGAAGACCTGATCCCGCAAGCCTACGCCGATTTCGCGGCGCCGATATTCGCTGCCTTCGCCCAGCCGGCAATGATCACCAAGGAAACCGACGTCGCCGAAGCTGTCTGGGCCGCGGTCCACGACACTGACGGCCAACTCCGCTTTCCGGCCGGCCGGGATGCGGTTGCCTTGGCGAATGCCGGCTGAAGTCTCCCGGTCCCGCGTCGGGCGCGGCGCGGGATCGAAGGTATCCCTGACGGTTCTCTTCGCTCGGGTTTGGCCTGGGCCGTCGCCGTCAGGGCATCAGCGCGGACATACGCGATTTTCGACCCGCCGATTTTCGATCCGCGCGGATTGCGTTATGATTTGATTCTGGCGCGGCCCGCGCCTCCTCCCTCCATCGGGAAAGCATCATTCATGCCGGGCTAACCAATCATCGAACCGACTGTTCGAGCACCAGGCATAAGGAGGGGTTGCGAAAACTGCTCGCACCAGGAGGTTTTGCGATGAGACTGTCCGCGTCCATCTACCATCTGAAGCGTCAAGCCAGGCTCTTGTCCCGCGACGAGAAGATTCCGCTGCACGAGGCGCTTGGCCGTGTTGCAGCACAGGAAGGTTTCACCAGCTGGAGCCTGCTTGCGGCTAAGGCAACCGAGGCGGCGCCCGCCGGCAGGCTGTTTGCGCAATTGGCGCCCGGCGACCTGGTTCTGGTCGGCGCGCGCCCAGGCCACGGCAAGACGCTGATGAGCCTCGAACTCGCGGTCGAAGCCATGGAATCCGGCGATCGCGGCGTGTTCTTCACGCTGGAGTATACGGAGAAGGACGTGCTCGACCGGTTTCGCGCCATCGGCGCGGAGCCGGCACAGTTCAACGACCGGTTCGTGTTCGACAATTCCGACGCGATCAGCGCCGACTATATCGTCAAGACGTTGGGCTCGGCGCAGCGCGGCACGCTGGTGGTCATCGATTATCTGCAACTGCTCGATCAGAAGCGGGAAAATCCCGACCTGATGGCGTAGGTCCGCACGCTCAAGGCCTTCGCGCGCGACAGGGGATTGATCCTCGTCTTCATCTCGCAGATCGATCGGTCATACGATCCGGCGAACAAGCCGGTTCCCGATATCCGTGACGTCCGGTTGCCGAACCCGCTGGATCTGTCCCTGTTCAACAAGACCTGTTTTCTGAACAAGGGCGAAATCCGGTTTCAGGCGGCGAGCTGACAGCCCGGTCCGATGGGGGCAGTCCTTATTGGGCGGCTGCCGTCAGGTTCAGGAGGTGCGCAATCGGTGCCGGATTGTGTTGCGCCCGCAACGTGTCGGCCGACTGACGAACGACTTCGGAAATCCGCAGCAGCTGTTTGGCGATTGGGCTGGTCTTGCGCCAGACCATGCCGATCGTCCGCGACGGCTGCGGGCTCCTGAAGCGTGCGATGGAGACCGACGCCGAGCGTGTTTCCACCGGCACGGCCATTTCCGGGATCAAGGTGACGCCGATGCCGGCGCTGACCATCTGGACCAGCGTCGACAGCGAGCTGCCGTCCAGCAACTCGCGCGGCCGTGCCGAATGCATGTTGCAGAAGGACAGTGCCTGGTCGCGGAAGCAATGGCCCTCTTCCAGCAGAAGCAGCCGCATTTCACGCAGCATCTCGCGATTGGGCACTGGCTTTCCCTCGTCTTCGCCGGGCCGGACCAGCACGAAGTTCTCGGCAAACAGCACGATTTCCGTCAGCGACGGTTCGGACACTGGAAGGGCGACGATGGCCGCGTCGAGCCGGCCATCCGCCAGTTCCTGGATCAGCTTCTGCGTCTGCGTCTCGCGCACGTGGATATCGATGCCGTCATGCATGCGGGAAAGATTGCCGATGATGGCAGGCAAGAGGTAGGGCGCGACCGTCGGGATCACGCCGATGCGCAGCCGTCCCACCAGCCTGTCGCGCGAGGCGCGCGCAAGGTCGCTCAGCTCATCCACCGAACGCAGGATGTCGCGGACGCGCAAGGCAAACTCCTCGCCAAAGTTGGTCAGCCGGATTTGCCGCGCGCCTCTTTCGAACAGCTCGGTGCCCAGCGCTTCTTCCAACTCCTTGATCTGCACGGAGATGGCCGGCTGTGAGATTGCACAGGCGTCCGCCGCGCGTCCGAAATGCTTGTGCCGTGCCAGCGCCTCGAAATAGCGAAGCTGTTTCAATGTCATGTTGGTCATAACCGCATCTTATCGCTGCAATCAGGAAATCCAACTTAATTTAATCGGGCGACTTTGCTACAAGGTCTGAAAGGGAGTTGAGAGTCAGCCGATGCCACAGCCGCACAGCGCCGTGTTTTCTGGCGGGGCGAATGCGTGGTTTGGCCGGTGCTGGCACCTGTCTTTTTGCATCAGGAGCCTTGTCCAAGGTGAGCCCGCGGCAGTAGGACATCGACATACTCGGCATCTGGGCATCGGGACATGAAGGCGTCTTCAAGGGCGTTCATGATCCTCGACGCCGCAGTTCAACCAACGCAGCCACGATTAACGTAAGCCACGATCGGAGAGAAAGATGGACGCAAACACGGACGACAACAGCAAGGGCAAATGCCCGGTCGTGCATACCGCCGTTGGCAGGGTCAACCGCGACTGGTGGCCGAATCAGCTCAATGTCCAGATCCTCCACCAGCAGTCGCCGCTGTCCGATCCAATGGGCGAGGCGTTCGACTATGCCGAGGAATTCAAGAACCTCGATCTCGATGCCGTGATCAAGGACCTGCATGCGCTGATGACGGACTCGCAGGAGTGGTGGCCGGCCGATTTCGGCCATTACGGGCCGCTGTTCATCCGCATGGCGTGGCACAGCGCCGGCACCTATCGCATCGCCGACGGCCGTGGCGGCGCCGGGGCCGGCCAGCAGCGTTTCGCGCCGCTGAACAGCTGGCCGGACAATGTCAACCTCGACAAGGCCCGCCGGCTGTTGTGGCCGATCAAGCAGAAATACGGCCGCAGGATCTCCTGGGCCGACCTTCTGATCCTGACCGGTAACGTCGCGCTGGAATCGATGGGCTTCAAGACCTTCGGTTTCGCCGGCGGCCGCGCCGATGTGTGGGAGCCCGAGGAAGACATCTATTGGGGCCCGGAAGGCAAGTGGCTGGCCGACGAGCGCTACAGCGGCGACCGCGATCTCCAGGATCCGCTCGGTGCCGTGCAGATGGGCCTGATCTACGTCAACCCGGAAGGACCGAACGGCAAGCCTGATCCGCTGGCCTCGGCGCGCGATATCAGAGACACGTTCGCGCGTATGGCCATGAATGACGAGGAGACCGTCGCGCTCATCGCCGGCGGCCACACCTTCGGCAAGACCCATGGTGCGGGCGACGCGTCGCTGGTCGGCGTGGAGCCGGAAGGCGCCGATATCGAGCAGCAGGGCCTTGGCTGGGCAAGCAAGTTCGGCACCGGCAAGGGTGGCGACGCGATCGGCAGCGGCCTGGAAGTGACCTGGACGACGACGCCGGCGAAATGGAGCAACAACTTCTTCGACAATCTGTTCGGCTTCGAATGGGAGCTGACCAAGAGCCCGGCCGGGGCGCACCAGTGGACGCCGAAGGGCGGCGCCGGCGCCGGCACCGTGCCGGATGCGCACAATTCGGACAAGCGCCACGCGCCCTCAATGCTGACAACCGACCTCGCTTTGCGGTTCGATCCTTCCTACGAGACGATCTCGCGGCGTTTCCATGAGAATCCGGATCAGTTCGCCGACGCGTTCGCGCGCGCCTGGTACAAGCTGACCCACCGCGACATGGGTCCGCTCGTGCGCTATCTCGGCCCGTTGGTTCCCAAGGAAGAACTGCCCTGGCAGGACGTCATTCCTGCGGTCGATCATGTGCTGATCGACGAAGAGGACGCCGCGGCACTGAAGGCCGAGATTCTGGCCTCCGGCCTTTCGGTGTCGCAGCTGGTCTCGGCGGCATGGGCGTCGGCCTCGACCTTCCGTGGTTCCGACAAGCGCGGTGGCGCCAATGGCGCGCGCATTCGCCTGGCGCCGCAGAAGGACTGGGCCGTCAACCAGCCGGCGGAGCTCGCCAAGGTGGTCGACAGGCTCGAAGCGATCCAGAAGGCGTTCAATGCGTCGCAGACCGGCAACAAGAAGGTCTCGCTTGCCGATTTGATCGTTCTCGGTGGCGGTGCTGCCGTCGAGAAGGCGGCGAAGGACGCTGGCCATGGCGTGGACGTTCCCTTCTGGCCGGGACGCATGGATGCCTCGCAGGAGCAGACCGACATCCACTCCTTCGCGCCGCTGGAACCGACCGTCGACGGCTTCCGCAACTATGTCAGCGGCAAGCAGCGGCTGACCGTCGAGGAAGCGCTGGTCGACCGCGCGCAACTGCTGACGCTGACGGCGCCGGAGATGACGGTTCTCGTCGGTGGCCTGCGTGTTCTCGGCGGCAATGCCGGGCAGTCGAAGCACGGTGTGTTCACCAAGCAGCCGGAAACGCTGAGCAACGATTTCTTCGTCAACCTGCTCGACATGGGTACGGAGTGGAAGGCGACCTCGGACGCCAAGGACGTGTTCGAAGGCCGCGACCGCAAGACCGGCGAAGTCAAGTGGACCGGCACCCGCGCCGACCTCATCTTCGGCTCGCACTCGCAGCTGCGCGCGCTGGCCGAAGTCTATGCGACGGCGGATTCCAAGGCGAAATTCGCCAGGGATTTCGTGGTGGCATGGACCAAGGTGATGAACGCCGACCGTTTCGACATCGCCTGATCGACAAGTGCACTCTGGCGCGGCTGAAGATCGCCGCGTCGGAGCATCGCTCCTCCCGACGACAAAAGAACCAGGGCCGCATTTCCAGTGATGGGAACGCGGCCTTGTCGCAAGAGGCCGCAGCCGGTGGACCCGTGTCTTCCCGGGCAATGCTGATATTTTATCTGCGTCGCTTCTCCGCTGGTGCAACATGGTCGAAATCGTCAAACCCGCGCTCGAACATTTGCCGTCCTACAAGGCGGCGCTCGAACGCGGCTGGTCGCCGGACAATGTGCGGCTCGAGCAAGCGACGCGCGAGCAGCTTGCCGCGATCGAAGAGGATCCGGCGGCTTTCCTTGCCAGCCTCGACGATCCCGAAGCCAAGGGCGGCCCTATCACCTTGCCCGACGGCGGAAAGGTGCCGCGCCTGCCGGGCTTCCGCCGCTGGATCTGGGACGGCCAGGCATCGGGCTCGATCGGCTTGCGCTGGCAGAAGGGTACGGCGGCTCTGCCGTCGCATGTGCTCGGCCATATCGGCTACGCGGTGGTGCCGTGGAAGCGGCGGCGCGGCTACGCCACCGAGGCGCTGCGGCTGATGCTGGACGAGGCGAGGGCGGTCGGCCTTCCCTATGTCGAGATCACCGCCAAGCCGGGCAATCCGGCGTCGCACAAGGTGATCCTGGCCAATGGCGGCAAGCTCGTCGAGCGCTTCTTCGAGGACGCGGCCTATGGCGGGGTGGAGAGCCTGCGGTTCCGGATCGAGCTGTAGGGCTCCGGTCAAACTGTTCCTCGCCCCCGCAAAGCGGGGGAGAGGTGGCTCGGCGGAGCCGAGACGGAGAGGGGGAATCGCGCCCGCCGTGGCCAGCCGAAGCAATCAAAGGGCTTTCTTGTCGATATGGTGCTTTGCGAAGCCCTCTCTCCGGCCGCTTCGCGGCCACCTCTCCCCACTTCGTGGGGGCGAGGAACCAAAGCCTTGCAGCCGTAGGCAAGGTAAGCCTTCCGTCCTCGCAGCCAGGAGCTAGCCTGACCCATCCTCACCCGTGCTCGTCGGCGCACAGCGCGTGGTCGGACAGGGCGCGGATGACGTAGCAGTCGCCGACCGTCTTGCCGTCGCAGCAGGAGGCGATGCGTTCGAGTTCGGCCTCCAGCCGCTTCAACTGGGCAATCTTCTCTCGCACGGAAGTCAGTTGCTCCCCGGCGATCCGGTCGGCGTGGCCGCAGGGCTGCTCGGGATGACCGCTCAATTCGATCAGCGAGCGGATGTCCTCGACGGCAAAGCCGAGGTCGCGGGCATGGCGGACGAAGGCCAGCCGCTCCAGCTCCTGCCTGCCATAGCGGCGCTGGTTGCCTTCCGAGCGCTCGGGCGCGGCCACCAGGCCCATCTGCTCGTAGTAGCGGATGGTTGGCACCTTGACCCCGGTGCGACGGGAAAGATCACCGATCGAAAACATCATTTTGCCTCTTGAAGCTCTAGTGACTAGAGAAATTACAGTGTCTGGCATCAGGGTTCAAGACCCGTGCGGCGGTACGGCGCGGGCAAGACAGACAAGGTGATATGATGACGACTCCCCTCAAGCAGACGCGGTTCAAGATCGGCGGCATGGACTGCGCTTCCTGCGCGGCCAAGATCGACACGGCGGTGCGCCGTCTCGACGGCGTCGCCGACGTTTCGGTCTCGGTGACCGGCGCCAGCATGACGGTCAGTCATGGTGGCGCGCTGCCGGAAGACAAGGTGCTTCAGCAGGTGGCGAGGCTGGGCTACGGCATCGTCAAGGCGGAGGCGCGCACAGCGCCGGTGTCGGGCAAGACGCACGCTGATCACGACCACCATGACCATGAAGGGCATGAAGGCCACGATCATGGTCGCGAACGACCTGCCAGACAAACAGCCGAAGCCACCCATCTCCACAGCGATGCCGAGCCGGGGCAGGCGTGGTGGCGCACCCGCCGCGCGGCGCTGACGCTGACTTGCGCGGCGGCACTTCTTGCCGCCTACGGCATCGGCCATCTGTTCCCGGCGGCCGAGCGATGGGTTTTCCTGGCCGCGCTGCTGGTCGGACTGGTGCCGATCGCCCGGCGTGCGCTGATGGCGGCACTGGCCGGCACGCCGTTCTCGATCGAGATGCTGATGACCATTGCCGCCGCCGGCGCGGTGATGATCGGCGCCACGGAAGAAGCCGCTGCCGTGGTGGTGCTGTTTCTGATCGGCGAAATGCTGGAAGGCGTCGCCGCCGGCCGCGCACGGGCCAGCATCCAGGGTCTTGCCGACCTGGTGCCGAAGACAGCGCTTGTCGAGCGCGCCGGCGGCACGGTCGAAGTCCCTGCCGAAAGCCTTGCGGTCGGCGACGTGATCGTGGTGCGGCCAGGCGATCGGATTCCGGCCGACGGCGAGATCGTCGAGGGGTCGAGCGATATCGACGAGGCGCCGGTGACCGGCGAGAGCATTCCGAAGCGCAAGGGGATCGCGGAAGGTGTCTTCGCCGGCACGATCAGCACCGACGGCGTGCTCAAGGTGCGGGTGACGGCGGCGGCCTCCGACAACACCATCGCCCGGGTGGTGCGGCTGGTGGAGGAGGCACAGGAGGCCAAGGCGCCGACCGAGCGTTTCATCGATCGCTTCTCGCGCAGCTACACACCGGCAGTGCTGGCGGTCGGTGCGCTGGTGGCGCTGCTGCCGCCGCTTGTCGCTGGCGGCGACCGGAGCGAATGGATCTACAAAGGCCTGGCGATCCTGTTGATCGGATGCCCCTGCGCGCTGGTCATCTCGACCCCGGCGGCGATCGCCGCGGGCCTGGCGACCGGTGCGCGGCGCGGCCTGCTGATGAAGGGGGGTGCTGTGCTGGAAGGCTTTCGCCGGATCACCGCGGTCGCCTTCGACAAGACCGGCACGCTGACCGCGGGCAAGCCTGACGTCACCGATATCGTGGCGTATGGGCGCGACGAGCGCACCGTGCTGGCGCTGTCGGCAGCACTGGAACAAGGCTCCAGCCATCCACTGGCGGTGGCGATCCTGGCCAAGGCCCAGGCCGAGAAGGCACCGGTGCCGCCTGCCTTGGCCGCCAAAGCGATCTCAGGCAAGGGCGTCGAGGGCAGCGTCGGTGGTGTCGCGGTGTTCCTCGGTTCCGGCCAGGCGGCGGCTGAACGTGCCGTGATGACCGAAGCGCAGCGCCTTGCCATCGACAGCCTCAACGGCCAGGGCAAGACCGTCTCGGTGCTGGTGGCCGATGGCGTGGTGGCGGGGCTGATCGCCATGCGCGACGAGCCGCGGCCGGATGCGGCAGCCGGTATCATGGCGCTGAAGGCGCAGGGCATCCGCGCGGTGATGCTGACCGGCGACAACCGCCGCACGGCTGACGCGATTGCCGCTTCGCTCGGCATCGAGGCGCGGGCGGAGCTGTTGCCTCAGGACAAGCAGCGCATCGTCGGCGAGTTGCAGCGCGAGGGGCTGAAGGTGGCCAAGGTCGGCGACGGCATCAACGACGCGCCGGCGCTCGCCGCCGCCGATATCGGCATCGCCATGGGCGGCGGCACTGATGTGGCCTTGGAGACGGCCGATGCGGCGATCCTGCATGGCCGGGTCATGGATGTCGCACGCATGGTGCGGCTGTCGCGGGCGGTGATGGCCAACATCGGCCAGAACATCACCGTGGCACTCGGGCTGAAGGCGGTGTTCCTGGTCACCACCATTGCCGGCATCACCGGCCTGTGGCCGGCGATCCTGGCCGATACCGGCGCCACCGTGCTGGTCACCGCCAACGCCATGCGCCTGCTGCGCTGGCGCGGGTGAAGTTATTTGCTTGATCACGATTTTCCGGAAAACCGGCGCCCACTTTTCCGGATCGTGGTCTACTCGGCAGGGGCCGTCAGCGGCGGCGTGGCGTTGCTGCGCCCTTCCCAGACATAAGAGGCGAGCGCCACGGCGACGGCGACCAGCATGGCGATGGCGCCAAGCAGCGGCAGGCTGCGATAGCCATAGCCGCCATTGAGCATCGCGGCGCCCAGCGATGCGGCAAGCGCGATGCCGACATTGAAGCCGGACGGGATGAGCGACGAGGCAAGGTTCGATGCATCGGCGGTCCAGGCCAGGATGCGGGTCTGGATCGGCGTGCCGATGGCGAAGTTGAGACCGCCCCAGACGACGATCGCCACGATCATCGGCACGGGGTAGGGGCTGACGGCATAGATCACCGCCAGCGTCACCGCCTGCAGGGCCAGCATGGTGATCAGCGACGGCATCAGCTTCCAGTCGGAGAGCTTGCCGCCGAGGAAGACGCCGAGCGTGGCGCCGACGCCATTGAGCAGCAGCACCCACGGCACCAGGCTTTCATCAAGGCCAGTGACCTCCAGCAATGTCGGCGTGATGTAGGTGAACAGGCCGAACTGGCCGATCATCAGCATCAGCATCAGGATCAGCGAGGTCCAGACCTGCTGGCGGGCCAGCACGCGGACCTCGCGAGCCAGGCCGACGGGCTTGGCCTGATATCCCGTGGTGCGCGGCAGAAGCGCCGCCATGGCAAGCGTTGCCGCCACACCCAGCGCGCACATCACCCAGAAGGTCGCGCGCCAGCCCCAGATGTTGCCGATCGCGGTGCCGGCCGGCACGCCGATGACGTTGGAGACGGTGAGACCGGACAGGATCACCGCGACCGCCATGCCGCGCTGGTCCTCGCGCACGAGGCCGACCGCAACCACCATGGCGACGCCGAAATAGGCGCCATGGGCTATCGCCACGGCGATGCGCAGCAGCAGCATCGAGGTGAAGTCTGGCGCCAGCGCGCAGGCCGCCTGGCCGATGGTGAAGGCGACGGCAAGGCCGAGCAGCAGGGTCTTGCGCGACAGCGACTTGGTGGCGAGCGCCAGCAGCGGACCGCCGACGGCGATGCCGCAGGCGTAGCCGGAGACGAGATAGCCGGCCGATGGCACCGAAACGCCAAGCCCTTCGGCCACCTGCGGCAGCACGCCGGCGATGACGAATTCGGTGGTGCCGAAAGCGAAGGCGGCAATGAACAGGGCGATGAGCGGAAGCGACATGGGGAAGGCCCTAGCTGGAACGGCCTCAAACCACGGATGAGGGCTCGGGGCAATCCAGAAATTGTTGGCGCCGGTTTAGGTTTTCTTGAGTGGGGAGGGCGTTAGAGCGGCGTCTTGCGACCGTAGGGAATTCGCAGCCACGCCCGCTCGTGCAGATAGTAGAGCAGCGACTTGGTGACGACCTCGGTCATGCCGATGGTCGCAGCGAGCTTGATGCTTCCGGTCACGATCAGCGAAATGATCATCGTGTCGATGCTGCCGGTCACGCGCCAGGACAGCGCCTTGGCAAAACTGCGCGAATGGGTGTCCATCGGTTTCCTCCGAAAGTCTGGGCCAACCGACCCTTATCCCGACTGGTGGAAACAGAGCAAAGGTATTTTGCCGCCGAAACGAGGACGATGTGTGGTGGCGCTGTGAATCAGCTCGCCTTCAGCCTCGATCCGGTGAGCAGGCCGCGTTCTTCCAGCACCGGATAGGCCATCGACGCCAGCAGCGAGTTGATCTGCTTCAGGTCGCGGATGGTATCGAGATGGATCGAGCTGGTCTCGACGCTCTTGGCGGTGCCGTCGCGCAGCCGCACGAAATGGCTGGCGCTGGTTTCCTTTTCGCGGTCGCGCAGCTGGTCCTTTTCCAGCACCAGCTGGCGGGCGGTTTCCGGGTCGCGCGACACCAGCACGTTGAAGGCAAGCCGCGCATTGGCAAGCACCGAGCTGTGGAAGGCGAACAACTCGCTCCAGCCCTCGTCGGTGAATTCCAGCCCACGCTCGAACTTCTTCTTCACATGCACCAGCATGTTGCGAACGATGATGTCGCCGACCTGCTCCAGCTTGACGCAGGCGCCGATCAGTTCCTGGCAGCGCAGCGCCTCGTCCTCGGTCAGCGGGTTCCTGGTCAGCTTGGCCAGATAGAGCTTGATCGCCGCATGTTTCCTGTCGACGCGGTCGTCGAGTGCCGCCAGCGCCTTGATCTTGTCGGCGTCGGCGCTCTCATAGAGCTCGATGATGCGCTTGAGCATGATCTCGACGGTCTCGCAGACCCGCACCACCTCGCGCGTGGCATTGGCCAATGCCTGGCTGGGCACGTCCAGCGCGCTTTCGTTGAGCGCGGAGAGCTCGACGACGTCGAGCGATGCGGCCGGCACGGGTTTGGTGCCGAGCGCCACGATCTTTTCGGAAGCGCGGTAGACGAAACCGGCCAGCGGCAAGCCGGCGAGCAGGATCAGCACATTGAACAGGATGTGGGCGTTGACGATCTGGTCCGCCGC
Organism: Mesorhizobium sp. AR07; assembly: GCF_024746815.1. Taxonomy (GTDB): domain Bacteria; phylum Pseudomonadota; class Alphaproteobacteria; order Rhizobiales; family Rhizobiaceae; genus Mesorhizobium. The sequence continues at coordinate 2,537,294 of NZ_CP080525.1, read as the reverse complement.
CGTCGCGCCGAGAAAGGCGACATGCGGCCTGAAGGTCATGAACAGGATCAGCATGACCAGCGAGCCAAGCCCGCGCATCAAGAGGTTGCCGATCGGTACGACGCGCACTTCGGGTCCGGCCGAGCGGGTCAGCATCGGCGCGATGATCGACGACCCGAGATTGACGCCGAGGATGAGGACGACGCCGAGTTCGGGGCTGATCAGGCCACGGCCGGCCAGCGTCGCCATCAGCAGGACCGCCGCGATGCTCGACTGGAACAGCCAGGTGATCAGCGCCGCCAGCAGATAGGCGGTGATGGAATCGCCGGAGAAGTAATTGATGATGACCGGCATGAGTTGGCTGTTGCGCAGCGGCTCCGATGCCTGGCCGATCATTTCCAGCGACAGGATCAAAAGGCCGATGCCGACCAGGATGCGGCCGGACTGGCGCCAGTCGCGCCGCTCGGTGGCCATGAACATCACCGTGCCGGTGATCAGGCAGAGCGGCACAAGCAGGGTGAGATCGAAGGTCAGCAGCTTGACCACCAGTGCCGAGCCGATCTCGGCGCCGCGCACGGCAAGCTGGCCGGCTGCGCCCGAGACGATGCCGGAGCCGGCGAAAGAGCCGACCAGCAGCGTGACGGCGGTGGAGCTCTGCAGGGCGATGGCGAGGCCGGTGCCGGCCAGCACCGCCATGATCGGATTGCGCATGGTGGCGCGCAATTTATGGCGCAGCACGTCGCCATAGGCGCGTTCGACGCCGGTCTTCACCATGCGGGTGGCAAACAGCATCAGCGCCACGGCACCGGCCAGATGCAGAAGGACGACGGAACCGCTCATGTCGCCGCCCGCATGCGAACAGCGCGCGCGACGCGAACAGCGCGGCGATCGGTGGGGAAGACGGGGGTGCGAATCATGTTCATGGCAGTGACCGGTAACGACAGGAATACTTTAGCCGGATAATAAAAATTTGTCGATTTCAAGGGCCGTTGCGGCGCGACAGGCGGTGTCGGAAAATGGACGGACGCGCAAATGGCTGCATTGCCAGGCCGCTGTGGCAGGGCGGATCGCGCGTGTTGCCGCGCGCTTGGCCGCGGTCTTCGCGATGATGTTCAATTCCCTAGGGTAAACGAAGGAATTCATTAAACAACTGTAATACAGGCGTTCAGTTTCAGTTCATCGCTGGGCCACTATTCCTTGGACATCGACAACCAAGGAGACTTCTTATGAAACGCATTGTCCTTTCCGCCCTCGCTTTCTCGATGCTGGCCGCCACCTCACTCACCGGCCAGGCCGCGCCGATGAATGCACCGAACGCTCCGCAGTCGAACTACAGCCAGGTCGACTGGCAGAAGCCCGGCAAGCATGACGACGTGAGGAAGCGCGTCGCGAAGAAGAAGGTCGTCGTGAAGCGCAGCCATTGGCGCAATGGCCAGAAATATTCCAGCTGGAAGCGTCACCAGCCGATCCGCGACTATGGCCGCTATGGCCTGCATCGTCCCGGCCGCGGTCAGGAATGGATCCGCGTCGGCAACGACTATGTGCTGGTGAGCGTCCTGTCGGGCATCATCTTCGGCGCCATCGCCGCGCAGTAAATCCTGGCCGGACCAGCAACCATGCTGGAATTTGACAGGAGGCGGCCCGCAACGGCCGCCTCCTTTTTGCCCTGTGGAAACCGGGTATGGTCCGCATTAGGGGTCGTCGGACTTCGCCGGCATGATTATATGGTGGGGAAACGAGTTCCCCGATGCGCTTTCCGCCCGCCTTCCTCGACGAGATCCGCGACCGCGTGCCGATTTCATCGGTCATCGGCCAGCGCGTCGCGTGGGACAGGAAGAAGACCAACGCGCCGCGCGGCGACTATTGGGCCTGCTGCCCGTTCCATGGCGAGAAGAGCCCGTCCTTCCACTGCGAGGACAAGAAGGGCCGCTACCATTGTTTCGGCTGCTCGGTCTCGGGAGATCATTTCAAGTTCCTTACCGAACTCGACGGCATGAGCTTTCCCGAGGCGGTCGAGAAGATCGCCGACATGGCCGGCGTGCCGATGCCGGTTCGCGATGCGCAGGAGGAGCGGCGCGAAAAGGAACGCGCCAGCCTGACCGATGTCATGGAGATGGCGACCGCCTTTTTCCAGGAACGACTGCAAGGGCCGGAGGGCGCGAAAGCCCGCGCTTATCTGCGCGACCGCGGGCTGACGCCGGCGACGCAGCAATCGTTCCGGCTCGGCTTCGCGCCCGACAGCCGCAACGCGCTGAAAGAGCATCTCGCGGCCAAGGGCGTCCCGAAGGCTGATATCGAGGCCTGCGGGCTGGTGCGCCACGGCGACGACATTCCGGTTTCCTATGACTGGTTCCGCGACCGCATCATGTTCCCGATCCCGGATTCGCGCGGCAAGATCATCGCCTTTGGCGGCCGCGCGCTGGCACCCGACGCACTAGCCAAATACATGAACTCGCCCGACACCGAGCTCTTCCACAAGGGCAACGTGCTCTATAATTTCGCACGTGCCCGCAAGGCATTGGCCAAGGGCGGCACGGTCATCGCCGTCGAAGGCTATATGGACGTGATCGCGCTGGCGCAGGCCGGCTTCGAGAACGTCGTGGCGCCGCTCGGCACCGCGCTCACCGAAAACCAGCTCGAACTGTTGTGGCGCATGGCCCCTGAACCGATGCTGTGCTTCGATGGCGACAAGGCCGGGCTGAAGGCGGCATGGCGCGCCGCCGACATGGCGCTGCCGTCGGTGCAGGCCGGGCGCTCGGCGCGCTTCGCGCTGCTGCCCGAGGGCAAGGACCCCGACGACCTGGTCAAGGCCGAAGGGCCGGATGCGTTCCGGATCGTGCTGGCCGAGGCGCGGCCGCTGGCCGATCTGCTGTGGATGCGCGAGACGGCGGGTGGCGTCTTCGACACGCCGGAGCGGCGGGCTGAGCTCGAAAAGACGCTGCGCGAGCTGACCAGCCGCATTCGCGATGAACGCCTGCGCTATCACTATCAACAGGAGATGCGCGAGCGCGTGCTGAGCTTCTTCGGCAACCAGCGCAGTTCGCGCCAAGGTCGGCAAGATGGGAGCAGGCCGGGCGATCGCGGCCAGGGAAAGGCCGCGCCCGGCGGACAGTTCGCCAAGCCCGGCGGTGGCCGCATCGCCATCACCGAAAGCCTCGGCCAGTCGGCGCTGGTCAAGCGCGGCGGCGAGATGATGTCGATGCGCGAAGCGACGATCATCGTAGCCCTGGTCAACCACCCGGCGCTGATCGACGAGAATTTCGCCCATATCGAGTTTCTCGATCTCGCCAACTCCGATCTGAGGCGGCTGCACGGCGCCATCCTCGACGCGATGGCGCATGACATGGCCAATGACCGCCAGGCCGTTATCTCGACGATCGAGCGCGCCGGCTGCGCCGAGATATGGGAGCGTGCGGTCGGGCTGATCCGGCGCATGCGGCATTGGCCGGCGCTGGAGACCGCCGCGCTCGAGGATGCCCGCGACGCTTTCAGCCAGGCGTTGCACTTGCAGCGCAGCGCGCGCACCTTACATAAGGAACTGAAACAGGCGGAAGCGGCGCTCGCCACCGATCCCACAGACGAAAACTATCGGCACCTGATCGAAATTCAGGCGCAATTTCAGGATGTACAGGCGACGGAAGCGCTGATCGAAGGATTTGGCGTGTCCTCGGGCAGGGCCGGGCGGGCTTAAAGCATGATCCCGAAAAGTGGGAACCGGTTTTCTCGGACAAACGGAAACCGTTTGTCCAGAGATCATGCTTCCACCAAAAGAAAGACAGAGCCCTTGCCGGCCGATAGGGGCGGGACGGGCTCGGTGAGAGAGTGAAACGTGAAAGCGTTGTTGCGCGTCCAATCGGCGCGTGGCGGGCTAAGTCGGGTAATTGATTCGCTTTTTTAAGGCGAATCATGCGAGAGGCGCTTGACCTTCTGGCAGAATGGCGGAATCAGGACGATTCGAAACGTTAACCCGCACCCGCGTCGACGGGAAATAAGCGATGTGAGGTACTGGTCACTGGACAGGCAGGCTGCCTGCCACAGATATCAGGGTTAATCTGGACTTAATGCATGTCGCCCAAAAGTGGAAACGGTTTTGGGACAACGACATGCACCAACAAACGAGTTGATGCAGTTACTGGCCCGGTGAAGCGCGTTTCCTAAGCGAGCGCATCCGATTTGACTGGTCCGACAGCTTAAGCGGCTTGATGTTCGGCCGCTAGGAGAAGATAAAGACTATGGCGACAAAGGAAAAGGAAGAGGTCGAAACCGAACGCGAAGGCGCCACCGATGGGCCTCTGCTCGACCTTTCCGATGATGCTGTCAAGAAGATGATCAAGGCCGCCAAGAAGCGCGGCTATGTCACCATGGACGAGCTGAATTCGGTGCTGCCCTCCGAGGAAGTGACCTCCGAGCAGATCGAGGACACGATGGCGATGCTGTCCGACATGGGCATCAACGTGGTCGAGGACGACGAGCAGGGCGAGGAGCCCGAGGCCGCCGACACCGCCGCCGACGCCGAGGAAGACGCCAACGAGCTGGCCGAGCAGACCGGCACCGCGGTTGCCGCCACCACCACCAAGAAAGAGCCGACCGATCGTACCGACGATCCGGTGCGCATGTATCTGCGCGAGATGGGCTCGGTCGAGCTTCTGTCGCGCGAGGGCGAAATCGCCATCGCCAAGCGCATCGAGGCTGGCCGCGAGACGATGATCGCGGGCCTGTGCGAAAGCCCGCTGACCTTCCAGGCCATCATCATCTGGCGCGACGAGCTCAACGAATCGAAGATCCTGCTGCGCGAGATCATCGATCTGGAAGCCACTTATGCCGGCCCCGAGGCCAAGCAGGCGCCGGTGGTCGAGCGCATCGAGGAAGCCAAGGTCGAGGAAAAGCCGCGCCGTTCGCGCGACGAGGAAGAAGACATCACCAATGTCGGCGTCGATACGCGCGGGTTGGTCGATGACGACGAGGAAGACGAGGACGAGGCGAGCCTGTCGCTGGCGGCGATGGAAGCCGAATTGCGCCCGCAGGTGATGGAGACGCTCGACGTCATCGCCGACACCTACAAGAAGCTGCGCAAGCTGCAGGACCAGCAGGTCGAGAACCGGCTGGCCGCCGCCGGTACGCTGTCGCCCAGCCAGGACCGCCGGCTGAAAGAGCTGAAGGACCAGCTGATCAAGGCGGTGAAGTCGCTGTCGCTCAACACGGCGCGCATCGAGGCGCTGGTCGAGCAGCTCTACGACATCAACAAGCGCCTGGTGCAGAACGAAGGCAAGCTGCTGAGGCTGGCCGAAAGCTACGGCGTGCGCCGCGAGGAGTTCCTGAAGGAATATCAGGGCTCGGAGCTCGATCCGAACTGGACGCGCGCGATCGGCAATTTGACCTCGCGCGGCTGGAAGGAATTCACCAAGAACGAGAAGGACGCCATCCGCGACCTGCGCGCCGAGATCCAGCATCTGGCCACCGAAACGGCGATCTCGATCCTGGAATTCCGCAAGATCGTCAACCAGGTGCAGAAGGGTGAGCGCGAAGCCGCGATCGCCAAGAAGGAAATGGTCGAGGCCAATCTGCGCCTCGTCATCTCTATCGCCAAGAAATACACCAATCGCGGCCTGCAGTTCCTCGACCTGATCCAGGAAGGCAATATCGGCCTGATGAAGGCGGTCGACAAATTCGAATACCGCCGCGGCTACAAGTTCTCGACCTACGCGACATGGTGGATCCGCCAGGCGATCACCCGTTCGATCGCCGACCAGGCGCGCACCATCCGCATTCCGGTGCACATGATCGAGACGATCAACAAGATCGTGCGCACCTCGCGCCAGATGCTGCACGAGATCGGCCGCGAGCCGACGCCGGAAGAGCTGGCCGAAAAGCTCGCCATGCCACTCGAAAAAGTGCGCAAGGTGCTGAAGATCGCCAAGGAGCCGATCTCGCTCGAAACGCCGGTCGGCGACGAGGAGGATTCGCATCTGGGCGATTTCATCGAGGACAAGATGGCGATCCTGCCGATCGACGCCGCGATCCAGGCCAATCTGCGCGAAACCACGACGCGCGTGCTGGCCTCGCTGACGCCGCGCGAGGAGCGCGTGCTGCGCATGCGCTTCGGCATCGGCATGAACACCGACCATACGCTGGAAGAGGTCGGCCAGCAGTTCTCGGTTACCCGCGAGCGTATTCGTCAGATCGAGGCCAAGGCGCTCAGGAAGCTGAAGCATCCGAGCCGCAGCCGCAAGCTGAGGAGCTTCCTCGACAGCTGAGGCTTACCGATTGCAAGAGATCAAGGGCGCCGCGTTGGCGCCCTTTTTCGTTCATGGCACGCTCTTGCGGCTCGTATCTTTCGGGAGGATAATTTCGTGTCGGATGCATTTTCTGGGCGACAAACCCGGACGCCCGCCCCGGCGAAGCCGCCGTGCTCCGTGGCCCGGAGGGAGGTGTGCCATGACAAGCTACATCGTGCTGATGAACTGGACGGAGCAGGGCGCCAGAAATGTGCGTGATTCACCGAAGCGGCTCGACGCCGCCAGGAAGCAGCTGGGAGACATGGGTGGATCGTTCAAGGCATTCTACCTGACCATGGGTGAATACGACATGGTGGCGGTGGTCGAGGCGCCCGACGACGCGGTCCTGGCTCGCTTCTCGCTGATGCTGGCGGCGAGCGGCAATGTCAGGACGCGGACGCTGAAAGCCTTCCCCGAATTCGCCTACCGCGAGATCATCACCTCGCTCGGATAGTCACTGTAGTGAAAGGGGCCGGACCGGCTGGTCTGAGACGTTCTCGTTTGCGCACAACTGATCGAGCGCCGTCTTGACGGCGCTCGATCGTCCGTGGTCCTTCGGATTGCATTTTCAACCAAGTGCCGGGGCTATGCTGATCGTTTGGTACAACACGCGCTGTCCGGTTTGCGATGCCGGCATCAGCCGGCAAAAGCGGCGGCTGATCGAAGCGATCAAGACCGGGCGGATCGAGTTTCGCGACATCAACTTTGAACCGTCAGCACTTGCCGGATTTGGCGCATCCCTGGAAGACATCCGTCGCCGGCTGCACGCCACCGATGCGGACGGCCGACTGCTGGTCGGCGCCGATGTCGCGATTGCCGTCTGGCACGCAACGCCGGGCGAGGGCTGGCTGGCGATGGTGTTCGGCAATCCGGTTGCCTTGCCGCTGACGCGTTTTGGCTACGACCGTTTCGCCGACCTGCTCTACGCCTGGAACCGGCGCAAGAGCCGCTGGTAGCGGCTGATCCGCCGCTCAGAACTTGAATCGGGATGCGGTCCCATCTTCCTGATTGAGCATGACTTTTCCGAAGCCGGTTCTCGTTTTGCTTCCAGAGCGGTTCACCGTTTCACGGAGACGCCGAACCGACCTATCTCCTTGTTCAGACGCAATTCCGGACGGAAAACCGTTTCACACTTTCCCGGAATGATGCGAATGGGCGCGTAGCTGATCGGGAACCACGCGCGCCGACAAGCCACCGGCCTCGATCCAGGCCAGCGTCGATGTTTCGGCGTCGTCGATCAGCGCGGCGGTGTGGGTGAAGTCATAAGCCGATCCCGCCAACGGACACAGTGACGGCACGATCGCGTAGTCGATGTCGCTCGCCAACGTGTCCAGTTCCCGAACCAACTGCCTGGCGATCAGCAGTGTCAACGCATGCAGGCCATTGGCGACCGCCCCTCGCGGCGGCGTGTCCAGATTGCAGGCAAAACCAGTCGGCAGCACGATCAGGCGGCGCGCGCCAAGGCCAACGGCGACGCGGACCGGAGTGTTAGAAGTGACGGCACCGTCGATCAGGAACCGGTCGCCGATGCTCACCGGTGCAAACGCCACCGGAATGGCGCAACTGGCGGCTATCGCATCGGCCGCGTTGCCCTGTGACAAAATCACTGCCTCGCCGGAAAAGAGATCGGTGGCGATGATGTGGATCGGGATCGGCGCATCCTCGAGATCGCGATAGGGCAGGTTGCGTTCGATGAGATTGCGAATGCCGTGCGAGGCGGAGAGGAAATCCCGCCGTGCCGCGAAGCCCAGCATCGACCGCCAACTGACCGGAAAGACATCATTGCGGGTAATGCCGCGCCAAAGGGTTTCCAGCCGCGCCATGTTTTCGACCGTGGCGGCGGCGGCGTAATAGGCGCCATTGATGGCGCCGACGCTGGAACCGACGACGAAGTCGGCGGTGACGCCGACCGCGACCAACGCCTTCAGCATGCCGACCTGCACGGCACCGAAGCTACCGCCTCCCGCCAGCACCAGCGCCGTCCTGCGATCTGTTCCTGACGGCATGGCGCCACCTCGCTCCGGTCCCATCATGGGAGCCTTGCTTGGGCTTCGCACCGCAGGCTTTGTTTGTTTCCGGCGTCGGCGGGACCGCACGCGATTGTGAACAGGCGTGGTTCATTACGAGAAGGGGAAGCCCGGATCCGACACCCAGAGTGCGCAGGCAGCTTCCCGCGCTGATGTCTTGCAGCCATTTTGGGCGTTCCCTGACGTGTTAGGTCCGTCGCATTGGCATCCATTCGCCGGTGACCGGCGGAATGCCGGGAAAGACCGGGTTGGATGCCTTGTTTGAGGTCAGACGCTTACGGAGCAGCCGTGGCGCTCGCGGGCCTTCGAGCGGCACGTTCCGACGAAAGCAAGCCCCTGGCGTCGAACTCAGATATATCGTAAGATATATCTTGACTCTGCGGCCATGTGCGCCTAATTAAGATATATCGTAAGATAGAACTCAAGGAGCAATCAATGCACAAGCACAATCATTTTGGGCACAATCATTTCGGCGAGCGCATGTTCATGCACATGGCCGGCAAGTTTGGTGGCCGTGGCGGCGGCTTTGGTCCGTTCGGGCACGGTGGTCGTGGCGGCGGGCGCGGTGGCCCGGGCGACATGTTCCGCGCCGGGCGCATGCTGGCCGACGGCGACCTCAAGCTGATCACGCTGTCGCTGCTGGCCGAGGCGCCACGCCACGGCTACGACATCATCAAGGCGCTGGAAGAGCGCACCAGCGGCATCTACAGCCCCAGCCCGGGCGTGATCTACCCGACGCTGACCTTCCTGGAAGAGGCAGGCTATGCCGTGTCATCGAGCGAAGGCAACAAGAAGGTGTTTTCGATCACCGAGGCCGGGCAGGCGCATCTCGCCGACAACCGCGAGATGATCGACGGCGTGCTCGACCATCTCGAGCGCTTCGGCCGCAAGATGGCCAAGGCGCGCGACTGGTTCGGCTGGAACGACGAAAGCGATGAGGGCGGGCGTCGTGGCGGTCGTGGTGGCCGTTCGGAAGCGCGCGATGAATTCCGCGCCGTCCGACACCGGCTGCGCGCGGCTCTGGGTGACTTCGTCGATGCCCCGGCCGACAAGCAGGCCGAGGCGATCGCCATTCTCGAAGCAGCCGCCGAGGCACTGGAAGCGCTGTCGCAGCGCTGATCTCGTGGCGCCGCGCGTCTCCTGAGCACGCAAACGTCTCTTGAGGCGCGCAACACACAGGCAAAAAAGCCTGGGATCCCTCTGGGAGACCCGGGCTTTTTTCGTCTTCCTGATCCGCTTTTCGTTGCGCGGTCTTTTCCATCTTGGCGTGATGTCGGCCGGAGGCGCTCGTCGGTGCGGAGCTTGACCGGGTTCGCCAGGCTGCGGGGTGATCAGCGGATGGACAGCGTTTTTATCCACCGTATAGGTGCCGTCACCCGCCAACTGCTCGACGCGAGCAGGGCCTCGCGCTCGCGCAGAAGGCCATCGCGCTCGGCGATCAAGCTGTCTTGGGCTGCCGCGAGATTGTTCCGGTCATTGATCAGATGGTTGTGGGCCTGGGCATGCGCGTCACGCTCGGCACTCAGATTGTGATGGGCCTGGGCATGCGCGTCACGCTCGGCACTCAGATTGTGATGGGCCTGGGCAAGCGCGTCGCGCTCGGCACTCAGATTGTGATGGGCCTGGGCAAGCGCGTCGCGCTCGGCACTCAGATTGTGGTGGGCTTGAGCGAGCGCGTCACGCTCGGCGCGCAGGTTGTTGTGGGCCTGGGCAAGCCCATCCCGCTCGGCAACCAGGGCGTCATGGGCGCCGGCGAGGGCATCACGTTCGGCCGCCAGGCCGATAACTTCCATGGACCGCTGCTCCAAAAAGCTCGCAAGGTTCGAATTCTCTTGACGGACCCGCTCCGTCTCGGCGTCACGCGCACTGAGTTCACCACGCAATCGCGCAACCGCCAATTCCTCCGTTATTATGGCCGTCCCAAATGTTTCGCAGCCTTCATTGAATTTCGTTCGCACAAGGTCCAACCGATCAAGCAAATCCTTGTTTTCACCGTCGTCAACGATGGCGGTCAGAATCTCGTAGGTCTCGCGGACCAATGACGTAACATCCGGATGGTTCCGCATGTCCTCGAGCGTGGACCTTTCATGGTAAAGGTCCGTCGTCAAAAATTGCTCGATCTTGATGCCCGCGCGGTCTGACAAAGCTGGCCAGACGACACCGGTTTTTTCCGCCGCACGGTCCATATGATTTCGCCAGTCGATCAGAAGTCCTTCATATGGCAGGAAGTATCGCGGCATGTGTCGCGAATGATATTCGGCTTCGAGCACGTGCCCAAGCCACAACAGAAGTGACTTCGGCAGCGCGATGTTATCTCGCCGCCGCAGCGAATATGCGACCTCAAGAGGATTGCGCACCGGCAGAAAAGCGACAGGGCTGATATTCAACTCGGCCAAGATCGAGGAGATGAACGGAACAAATCGGCATATCCGCGGGTCTTTGATGACGATCAATGGCTCGTCGCCAAACTCGTCGACGAGCAGCTCTTTTATCTTTTGACGATGCGGTTCTGCTGCCTTCGAGTGAACCCTTTCCTGATCGAGTCGACGCCAGTCAAGCCAGTAAGAGCCTGCCGATAGGAGCAGTTCGTCGTGCGCGGCGACAAGGGGCAGACTCTCGAACAATCCGCGTGGATTGGAGGCATGTGGGGACATCAAGGTTTTCGGCCCGGCTGCTCCCAATGCGTTGACCACGCCGCCGAGCGCCGAGGTTCCGCTTCGATGCATTCCCAAGACAAGGATGGCCTGACGCTTCGGCGACGATGGTAACTCGGCTGTCTTGGCTATCGTCTGAAGGGGCTTCTGCATTCTGGTCCTGGCAAGGGTCTATGGGCATAAATCAAGGGCGGGCGAAAACGTCAATTCTGGGAATCGTGACCCAAGGCCCCTGTGTTCTCGCGCGAAAGTGATACGGCTTGACGCGAAGAGCGCGAGAACAGGCGCGCGACCTGGCGAAGCTGCTCGGGTTTGTGACAGCCTGACCAGGGATGAGGCTGCGTTTGTGTCCGGTTTTGGCTTTTGAGAGCGGCTTTCGAAACGTTTGAAGGCTTGCAGGTAATCGGCAAGCAAAGTTAAAATGCGCAATGAGTATGGCGCGACGGACCGTTGCCTTGGTTCAAATGCCACGTCGGCTTATCGGGGTAAAGCTCTGTCGGAATCAATTCCAGTCGCGGGACTTTGGAACGGCCTTCCTGGCGCGGAGGCCGAGGAACGCGTCGCCGGCAAGGTGTACTATCTCGCTGTCCTCGACCGCCTGCATCGCGATCTGCACCCCTCGCATTACCTTGAAATCGGGATTCGTCTGGGACGAAGCCTCGCGCTCGCCCGCGGCAAGGCGACCGCGGGCGAGTGGGTCTCGCGCCGACAGGCTTGCGTGGCCGGAGCGTGAAAGCGGCGATAGCGCGAGGCATCCCCCGCCGCTGTCGGCGGATCGATCTTCCGGTCGCCGTCTTCATCAGAGGGCTGGAACGCGGCGGCACATTCGCGCATGCTGGGGCAACAGCGTCGTGAATCGCGAACAGGGCAGGCCGCGATCGCAGGGCAACAGGGAGATTTGAGCGATGTCTTTTCTAAAACGCCTTTTCGGCGGCGGCGATGCCGAGGTGGGCGAGCCAAAAAGTGCGGCCCCAGCCAAGCAGGTCGAGCACAAGGGTTTTCTGATCAGCGCCACGCCTTACAAGACAGAAGGCCAGTACCAGACCTGCGGCGTCGTCTCCAAGGAGATCGACGGCGTGGTGAAGGAGCACAAATTCATCCGCGCCGACCGCTTCGCCGGGCTCGACGACGCCATAGACATCTCGATCAAGAAGGGCATCCAGCTGGTCGACGAGCAGGGCGAGCGGATATTCGGGTAGGGCGGTGTCGGCCAGGTTCATCCCGGCCGAAATTCGACATGCCCGGCGTCACCCGTCACGCTTGACAGCCGATTTGATGATGCGACCAGCAAGCTGCCCGCCATCCACGGGGATGACGGCTCCGGTTATGAAGCCGGAGGATGGCGACGAAAGCCACAGCACGGCGTCGGCGATGTTCGCGACGGTCCCCAACCGGCCCATCGGAACAGCCATCGCGGCCATTTGCTGCGCTTGCTCTCCGGCTGCCTCCAGATGATGGGTCAGGATAGGTCCAGGCGCTATCACATTCACGCGGATGTTGCTGTCGGCATAGTCGAGCGCCGCGACGCGGCCCAATCCGATGATGCCGGCCTTGCCCGCCACATAGGCCGAGAGCCCCGAGACACCTTCGACACCAGCCGTCGAGGCCATGTTGACGATGGTGCCGCCATCATTTTCAAGCATGGCCGCGATCTGAAACTTCATGCCATGAAACGTTCCGTGAATGTTGGTGCGAATGCCTCTGTCGAACGCTTCCGCATCGATCTGCGCAAGTGGTGCGGGCCTCGGTCCATCGGTGGCGTTGTTGAACGCGGCATCCAGCCGACCGAACGCTTCAATCGTCCTGGCGACGAGGATTTGCATGCTGTGGGGATCAGTGACATCAGCCCGGACAGCGAGGGCGCGGCCTCCCGCGGCCTGGATTTGCAGCGCCACATCGTCGATGGCCGACTGATCCCGCGCCGCGAGCACGACCACTGCTCCGGCCCGGCCGAACGCCCTGGCCGTCGCGGCGCCGATTCCCTTGCTGGCGCCAACCACGAGCGCGACCTTGCCGGTAAGATCAATCAATGCCGTCATATCCGTCTCCTGAGTTTTCCTTGGGATGCAGCACGTATCGCGCCCATGCGGAATCGACGGCGCGCCGATCCGCTCCTGGCGGGCAGCATCAACGGCCGACCGCCATGGCGATCTCCTGAGGCAAGCGACCGAGCATCCCCTCGTAGGCGGTGTTGGTGAGCAGCACGGCGATGCGTTCGCGCCGGTGGTCGATGCACCACCAGTGTCCGTAGACGCCACCCCACGATATAGTTCCGGGAGAGAGCGTTGAGTTCGCCGTGGCAGGATCGACAAGCACGGCACCCGTCCAGGAAAAGCCCCATCCGGGTCCCTGTGCCATCGCTTCGGCGCCAACCCGGGGCGGCGCGCCTCTTCCCGGCACGTCGCGGACAGGAAATCTCCCTGGCGAAACGCTTCGAGCAGCCGCATCACGTCCTGCGCCGTTCCCGCCATGCCGGCACCGCCGGACGGGAAAGCGTGATCGCGTCCAATCCGCGACGGGTCGAACCGCACCGACGAGCCCAGATATTCGGGCAATGGCACTTCCGTTGGACCTGTCATAAGCCGAGGTGCCGTCGCCCCATCGTAATAGGGCGTTGCGAGTTCGCCAGGCTCGGCTCGGAAGGACGCAGTCAGGCCGAGCGGAGCAACGACCAGATCGGTTATCGCCTGTGGCAACGGCTTTCCGGCTGCCGCTTCGACGACGGCACCCAGCACATCGGTGGCGATCGAGTAGCGCCAAGCAGAGCCGGGTGTACCGCTCAGCGGGACCGAGGCGATGCGCGCCAGGTTTTCGGCAAGCGAGATATCGGCATCATCGAGCCCATCGGAAACGCCAACTCTGGCGTAGGGGCCATTGTCGTTCTGCTGGAAGCGATAGTCGAGCCCCGCCGTGTGAGACATCAGCTGATCCACGGTTATCCGTGCCGATGTTCCATCAATCATTCTGGGCGCGAAGTCCGGCAGCCATTTTTCAACCGGATCTTCGGCCGACAGCGCCCCGGCCTCGATCAGCTTCAACGCCGCCATGGTCGTGAACGGTTTGGTGACGGATGCATAGCGGAACGGCGTGTCCATTTTCATCGGCCGTCCCACCTCACGGTCGGCCAGGCCGGCGGCACGATCGAACACGATACGGCCCCGCTCTGAAACCAGGACAACACATCCGACGACGCGCGCGGCCGCGAGCGCGCTGTCGATGGCGTCATCAAGGGCGCCAATCATTCCACCGTGGGGTCGACCAGGCCCAGCGAGCCCCCGTGTCTGCGATGGGAGAGTGGTTTCTTGCGGCATGGTTCAATCTCCGTTTCGGACCCGAACCGAGAAATAGCCTCGACAACCCTCCATAAAAATGGGCACATTCGCGCAAGCATCATGAAGGCAGACTTAACGATGGACAGCAGCATTCTGGCGGGATTGCCTGTCTTCCGCATGGTGGCGCGGGTTGGCGGGTTCACCGCGGCCTCAGGCCGGCTCGGTATCTCGGTGTCGGCGGTGTCCCAGTCGATCCGGCAGCTTGAGCTTCGCATGGGAATACGTCTGTTCGACCGAACGAGCCGCAGCGTGAGGCTTACCGAGCGCGGCCGCAAATTGCTGGAAGCGATCGAGGGACCGATCGGTCTGCTTTCGGGGGCCATCGAGACGGCCAGGGAGATGGACGGCGAGCCGTCCGGTCACCTCAGGATTACACTGTCGAGACTGGCGGCGGAGATCTGCATCTTGCCGACAATGGCCGATTTCGTCAGGCGCTATCCGGCGATCCGGCTGGAATTGTCGACCGACGACCGGCTGACCGACATCGTCAGCGGCGGCTTCGATGCAGGCATACGCTTCAGAGGCACTCTGGAGTTGGACATGATCTCGGTGCCGCTTGGACCGCCGCTGCGCCGTTCCATGCTCGCCAGCAGGGATTACCTTGCGCGGGCAGGCGAGCCGCAAACGCCAGAAGACCTGTCGCGGCATGCGGTCATCCGCTATCGCTTTCCCGGAAGTGGTCGGCTGGAACCACTCATGCTGCGTCGTGGCGAGGAAACCATCCAGCTAGATCCACCGGCAGTCCTCATCCTGGATGACAACGGACATTTCGCATTGGCTTCGCGCGCCGGACTGGGACTTGCCCAGCGGTTTCGGGCCACCGAGGAGGCGGCCATAGCCTCAGGCGCATTGGTCAGCGTGCTGGACGCCTATGAGCCGGAACCGCAACAGTTTCACATCTATTTCCCGTCGCGCGACCTTCAGCCGGCAAAACTGCGGGCCTTCATCGACTGGTTCAAGACAGGTCGTGCCGGGCTTGGCGCGGCCCGTTGAACAGGACGGCACCGAAAAGTCCCATCAAGCCGGTTCAAATCGGAGCGACGCCAATCCTGTTCAACTCTCGACCTTCTGCTTTGCTTATGCCGGGCTGCTTTTTGCGACTTTGCTCAGTTCCTGCTCCAGATCCACCAGTTCCTTGCCGCCCGCCATCAGATTGAGCAGCTGATCGCGATCGATTTCGCTTTTCGCGTAGGTGCCGGTGCTTCTGCCGCGTTTCAGCAGCGTGAAGCGGTCGCCAACCACGTAGGCGTGATGAACGTTGTGGGAAATGAAGATAACGCCGATGCCGCGCGCCTTGGACTGAACGATGAGCTTTAGAACCACGGATGCCTGATGGACCCCGAGCGCCGATGTCGGCTCATCCAGGATCAGCACCTTGGCGCCGAAATAGACGGCGCGAGCGATGGCCAGGCACTGCCGTTCCCCGCCCGAAAGCGTGCCGACGGGCTGTTCGGGATCGCGCAGCTGGATCCCCATCGCCGACAATTCGTCGTACGCGGTGCGATTGGCGAACTCGGCGTCAAACTGGCTGATCGGGCCGAACTTGCGCATCGGCTCGCGCCCGAGAAAGAAGTTTCGCGCCACGCTCATGAGCGGCACCAGCGCCAGGTCCTGATAGACCGTTGCGATGCCGCTGTTGCGCGTATCGGCCGGCGACGCAAACCTTGTCGGCTTGCCCTGGACGCGGATTTCACCCTCGTCGGGCGTGTAGACGCCGGACAGCGTCTTGATCAGCGTCGACTTGCCGGCGCCATTGTCGCCAAGCAGACAATGCACCTCGCCGGGACAGACGTCGAAGGACACATCCTTCAACGCAACGACCGACCCGAAATACTTGCTGACCGACCTCAGTTCGACATAGGGCTCGGCCATCACCGGCTCCTCATGGCGCGGTTGCGCACATAGCTGTTGAACAGCACCGCGATGACCATCATGGCGCCCATGAACAGCTTGAACCAGTCGGTGTCGATGCCGGTGTAGAAGATGCCCATTTGCACCACACCGAAGATCAATGCGCCGAACATGGCGCCGATGGCCGATCCATAGCCGCCGGTGAGCAGCGTGCCGCCGATGACGACGGCAATGATGGCCTCGAATTCCTTCTGGGTGCCGCGCAGCGTGTCGGCCGAACCCGTGACCAGGACCTGGATCGCCGCAAAGAGCGCGGCCGCCATGGCCGTCATGACGAACAGCGTGATCTTGGTGCGCGCTACCGGCACACCGAGATTGCGCGCGGCATTGGCTTCGCCGCCGGCGGCGAAGATCCAGTTGCCGAAGCGGCTGCGCGTCAGCAGCCAGGTGCAGAGCAAGGTCAAGACGATCCACCAGACGATCGACACCGGAATGCCTGAGATCGACGGCAGGCCGTCGGCACGCTTGCCGATCAGGCCGATGTCCGAAAGCCACGTGATCAGGCTGGACAACACCTGTCCCGAAAACAGGCTGTTGAGAGGATCGTGCAACGCCAGTTCATGCACGCCCGAAACCTGGGTTCGCCCTGATATGCCGCGCGTGAGACCGAGCGTGAGGCCGCGCAGCATGAACAGGCTGCCGAGCGTCACGATGAAGGAGGGCAGTCCGGTCCTGACGACGGCGAGCCCGTTGAGCGCGCCGATGCCGCCGCAAACAGCGAAGGTAAACAGCAGCGAAAGCCAGATCGGCCAGCCCCAGAACACGGAGGGGATGGCGATCAGGATTCCGGCAAAGCCAATCATCGAGCCAACCGACAGGTCGAACTCGCCGGCGATCATCAACAGGGCCACGGGCGCGGCGAGAATGCCAAGTTGGGCCGAGACCTCGAGGAAATTGATGATCCCCTTGGCACTGAAAAGTCCCGTATTTCCCGCCGTGATGGCGAAGAACACAAAGACCAGAACGGTTCCTGCCGCCGCGCCAAGCTCCGGCCTGCTCAGCAGGCGGCTCAGGCGGGAGACGGACCGGACCCGCTCGTCGCGTATCTCTGCAGCCATGGATGCGTCACCTTCATCAGTGAAAGCGGCCGGGACGAAGCCCGGCCGCGAGCGGTCAACGCTTGCCCAGTTTTGCCAGCTCGATGACCGAGGCGGCAGTGTCCTTGGTGACGAAGCCGGGTCCCGTCGGATAGTCGGCGATCGGCATGATCTTGTACTTCTTCCAAAGGTCGAACATCGCGACCGGGATATAGCCCATGGCATATTGCTGGGCGTCGATGCCCCACTCCATCTTGCCGGCAACAACGGCCTGCAGGATGGTGGGAGACAAATCGAACGTGCCGGTTTTCACCTTGCCCGCGAGGCCCATTTCATCAAGCGCGGCCAGCGTCGGTTCGGCACCGCTGGCGCCGACAGCGAGAATGAACTGCGTATCCGCATGGGCGGTCATGTAGGCGATCATGCGGTTCTTCATTTCAGTCGGGTCGATGACGCCGTTCATCACCGGAACGTCGACGCCCATACCCTTGGCAAAGCCGGCGCAGCGGTCGTCGAGGCTGGAATTGCCCACCTCGTGATTGGCGCAGACCGCCTTGGTGAGGCCGAGCGCCTTGATGCGCTCGCCTGCCATGACACCTGCCTGGAATTCGTCCTGGCCCATGAACAGCAGGCCGCCAAGATCATGGGTCAGCTTCGAGCCGCCGGAATCGATGACAACAACCGGGATGCCGGCGGCAATGGCATTCTTGACCGGAGCTGAAAGGGCCGCGGCGTCAGGGATCGAAACAACCATCCCGTCGGGCTTCGAGGCGGCAATGGCGTCGATCATCTGCGCCATCTTGGCCATGTCGAAGGTTTCGGGCGCCAGATATTCGGCCTTGACGCCCAGCGTCTTGGCGGCATCGTCCATGCCGTTTTTCACCACCGACCAGTAGGGATCGCCGCTCTGGCCATGGGTTACGAACACAACGCGCGTTTCGTCGGCGGCCGCAAGGCTCGTGGCCGCCGTCATCAGTGTTACGCCGGCCAGCAGGCCGAGTGCAGGCTTTATTAATTTCGCAAGCGAAAACATAACAACCTCCTGTTTGTTTTCCGCCGCCGCAGTTACGGTCGGCAGTCCAGTTGCCCCTTTATTCCAGTTTCATTCATCAGCACTGGTTCCCTGGAGGCCGCATGGCGGCCTCGATCATTCCATGACGGTAAATCCGGCCTCCCTGGCCATGCGCGACAGATTCCGGAATCCCATTGTCGCATAGGTCAGCGGGTTGGCCTTGCTGGGATCCTGCTCGGCCTCGACGACCAGCCAGCCGCTGTAGCCGTTGTCGGCAAGCACGCGCAAAATCGAGGGATAGTCGATGGACCCGTCGCCGGGAACCGTGAATATCCCTTCCATGACCGCGCCCATGAAACTCATGTCGTCGGCGCGGGCACGATCGAGGACGGCTTTGCGCGCGTCCTTGCAATGCACATGCACGACGCGCTTGACGTGCGCCTTGATCAAGGCCAGCGGGTCGCCGCCCGAAAATGTCGAATGGCCGGTGTCGTAGAGCAGGCCGACCGCCTCGCCGGTGTGCCGCATCAGCAGGCCCACCTCGGCGTCGGTCTCGACGATGGTCCCCATATGGTGGTGAAAGGCCATGCGTACGCCGAAATCCGCCATCCGCTCGGCCAGCGCGGTCAGTTTTCTGCCGTAGGCCGGCCATTCCTCCGGGCTCAAGGCCGGGCGCTGCGAGATCGGTCCCCAGATGGCGTTGTGGCGCCCGCGCGAGGTGTCGGCATAGACGACATGGGTCGAGCCCATATCCTTCAACAGCTGGAGATGCGGCATGATCGCATCCATTTCCGCGCTGACGTCCTTCTCGTCGCAGCGGCCATCATACCAGCCGGAAATCACGGCAAGGCCATAGCGCTCCATGATCGGCTTCAGTTCAGCCGACCGGCGCGGAAACTTGCCTCCAAGTTCGGTGCCGGAATAGCCGGCCTGTTTGGTTTCGCCGAGACAGACCTCAAGCGGCGTATCGCCGCCGAGTTCCGGCACGTCATCGTTGCTCCAGGTGATCGGATTGATGCCGATGCGAACCGTCACGGGCGAACTCCTGATTGCTTGAGCTGGGCAAGGTGATACCGGGCGAGGCCGGCCAGCAGCGTCATGTCGCGACGGGCGTGCTCGGCGGTGTTGCGCACCGGCGTGCCTTCGACGATCGCCGACCAGAAACCTTTCAATTCCTCGACAAACGCCTCTTCGTAGCCGCTGCGGATATCGCGGCTGGAAAGCGTGTGGCCATCGCTGGTGCGGACGGTCAGCCGCGTCGGCTGGTGGTTGAGATAGGGCGAGGGGAATTCCAGTTCGAGCGAGGCGTGGTCGAAGTAGAGCGTGATGCGCTCGCGGTAGTCGGCTAGCCCAGGTACGGCCAGATGCACCATGTTCCACAGTGCCTGGCCGCCGAGCAGCCTGACCGCACCCTGGCCGCCTTCGCCCTTGGCAAAAAGCGAGGCGCCGACAATGTCACCATCGGCGACGCCGAGCGCATCGAGCAACCCGTGGATGGCGTTCACGTCGTGCACGATCGCTGAACAGTAGGCGCCGACAAAGCCACGGAAGGCGTCGGGATCGTCCAATCCGGGCACCGCGCGGTCCACCTGCTCACGCTGCCTGGCCTCGGTCGAGGCAACCAACCCCGCTGCCACGTCGTCGCCCCGGCATGTGGAGTGGTGCCGCACGAACGGCCACGCATCGGGATCATTGACCTCGACCGAAACATAGCGAAGCGTCCGCGCCGTGCCCGGCAGCATTTTCAGTGCCGCCTCGTAGCTTGGATCGAAACGCTTCATGTAGCCGACCTGAAGCACCTTGCCGGCGCGATCCCTGGCGGCGATCAATTCGTCGATGTCCCCGGCGCCGTAGCAAAGCGGCTTTTCGCAGAAGACGTGCAGCCCCCCGGCGAGGGCGGCGAGTGCCTGTTCCCGGTGCAACGCATCCGGCGAGGCTATGATCACGGCGTCAAGCGGCATGGCAAGAAGCGCATCGAGATCGGCGAATGTGTTAAGGCAGAATTCCTCGCCGACAAAGTCGCGGACTTTGCGCGAAGGATCATAGACACCGAGGATCTCGAACTGCCGGTGCAATTTGAGCAGATTGGGAATGTGCTCGACCTGGGCGACGCCGCCCGCACCGATCACTCCCACCCTTATGCACTGCATCGGTCAGCCCCATCTGAACCTGAACGCTTTTTTCTTGAGCCTAGGGCTGCTTTGGTTCCATTGTTAGAACCAGATTGCATTGATTTTTCGGAACCACGATGAAGACCAGTTTTCCAATCGACGGCATCGCCCTGGATCGCGAAAGTCCCGCCAACCTGCACCGGCAGCTCTATGTCCAGTTGCGCGACCTGATCGAGCGGCGCGTGCTGCCGAGCGGCCACGCGCTGCCCTCGACACGGGTCATGGCGCGGGATCTGCAGGTGGGCCGCAACACGGTGATTGCCGCTTGCGACCAGCTGGCGCTGGAGGGCTATCTGGCCATACGGCCACGCAGGCCCTCGGTGGTCATGGATCTGCCGACCCGTTCGGCCACTGCGGAGCATGTGTCGGCCGAGGGCGAGAATCCGATATCGCTGCGCGGGCAGACCATGCTCGCCCAACCCTATCATCATGGCCGGCCCGGCATACTTGCGTTTCATCCGGGCATGCCGGACCCGGACAATTTTCCATTCACCACCTGGTCGAAACTGCTTAGTCGCCGGGCAAAATTCGCCCATATCGACCTGTTCGGCACCTATCACGTCAAAGGCTATCCACCGCTTTGCGAGGCCATTGCCCGCTATCTCACCGCGTCGCGGGGCGTTAAGTGCACCGCCGAGCAGATTGTCGTCACCAATGGCGCCCAGTCGGCGTTCGACCTTCTGGCCCGGCTGCTCATCGATGATGGCGACACGGTGTGGATGGAGGAGCCGGGATATTATGGGGCGGGTTCGGCCTTTGTCTCGGCCGGAGCGAAACTGGCACCGCTGCGCGTCAGCAATGCAGGCTGGAACCTTGATCCGCCGCCTGTCATTCCGCGCATGATTTTCGTGACGCCCTCCTGCCATCACCCGCTCGGCATAACCATGCCGATGGAACAGCGGCTCAATCTCCTGCACATGGCGGAGACCTGGCGCTCCTGGATCATCGAGGACGACTACGATGGCGAATACCGCTTTCAGGGGCAGCCTATCCCGGCGCTGCAGGGCATCGGTGCGTCAAACCGCGTGGTCTATGTCGGTACCTTCGCGAAGATCCTGTTTCCGGCGATGCGCCTCGGCTTTCTGGTGGCGCCCAAGGCAATAGACCATACGATCGTCTCGGCGCTGAGCGTCACCGGCCAGTTCGCCCCCTTGCTCACCCAGGCTGCGCTGGCGGACTTCATGAACGAGGGGCACTTTACCCGCCATCTCAGGCGCATGCGGCGTCTCTATGCGGACAGGCGGCAGTTCTTCCTGGAAAGCGCTCAAAGGCATCTCGGAGAATGGCTGGATTTCCATGCCACGGAATCCGGCATCCAAATTGTCGGCATTTTCCGCGCTGGATGTAACGACAAGGCGATTGCCGAGGCGTTGCTCCAACACGGGATCAACGTCTCGGCCTTGTCTATCCAGTACCGTCACGGCACGGAACAAAACGGGCTTGTCATGGGCTTTGCGGCTGCCGATGCGCAGACGACCGAAAGGACGATGCAAAAATTTCGTGGCTTGCTGAAAGCCCATTTTGAGTAAATTCCCAGGACTACGCTGGCTGCAATTCCCGGCGCGGCAGTGGCGGGAAGGCGATGGCGATGGCGACCGCGCCGAGCCCGATGATAGCCGAGCCGATGAACAGCCAGGAATAATTGGCATAGGCATCGAACACCACGCCGCCGGCCAGCGGACCGAGCGCCATGCCGAGGCTGGACAGCATCGTGGCGGCGCCGAACACCGTGCCGAGGATGCGCTGGCCGAAATATTCGCGCGCCAGCACCGCATAGAGCGGCATGACGCCGCCATAGGTGGCGCCGAAGATGACGGCCAGCATGTAGAACTGCTCGAGCTGGCTGATGCTGAGATAGGCGGCAATCACGATCGCCTGGATCGTCAGGCCCGCAATCAGCACCGGCTTGACGCCGAGCCTGTCGGCAAGCACGCCGTAGAAAAGCCCGACCGCCAAGGCCAGCAAGGCCCTCGACGCTGTAGATCGAGACCGCCGCCATGGGGGCGACGCCGCACAGCATGGCATAGCTCACCATGTGGAAGATCGGCCCGGAATGCGCCGCGCAGCAGGCAAAGAAGGTCAGCCCCAGCACGATGAATTGCGGTGAGCGCAGCGCCTGGCCGATCTTCAGGCCGGCGCCCTCGGCAACCGGCGTGGAGCCGGCATCGACTGTTGCCGGCTTTGGCGGCTGACGGACCAGCAGCACCGCCGGCAACAGCAGCACCCAGGCGGTGATGCCGATGTCGAACATGGCGGTGCGCCAGTCATAGGCCGAGATCAGCCAGCGGGCGAAGGGCGAGATCGTCATCGGTGCGACGCCCATGCCGGCCGAGACCAACGAGACCGCAAGGCTGCGGTTGGTGTCGAACCAGCCTGTGGTCAGCGCGATCATCGGCGCGAAGAAGGCGCTGGCGGCGAGGCCGACGAGCACGCCATAGGTGATCTGGAAGCTCAGCAGCGAGCCTGCGCGGCTGGCCAGCACCAGCGCCAGGCCGAGCAGCACGGCGCCGATCGTCACGACGATGCGGGCGCCAAAGCGGTCCGACAGGGCGCCCCAGGCGAAGCCGCCAAGGCCCATCACCAGGAAGTTGAGCGTCATGGCGCTCGAAATGCCGGCGCGCGACCAGTTGGTGTCGAGCGCCATCGGTTCGAGGAAGATCGCCAGCGAAAACATCGTGCCGATGGCGACACAGGACATCAGCGCGCCAGCCGCGACGATGACCCAACGATAGGAAAGGTTCATTCAAATCTCCCATGCCAGAGGGCAGCGCTGCGCGCTGCTTGCACCCGAAGGACGCCGGCACGGAGGCCGATCCTACAATCCGGTTGCATTTTTTATCCAGTCTGAGATGACGCTGTTTTCCCGGCGATATGGTCTTCTTTTGGACGCATCTCGTTGTCCCAAAACCGCTTCACACTTTTGGGCGACATGCGTCAGAGCGGCAGTTCCGACGTGTACTTGATCGTCTGGCTGGGGACGTCGGTCTTGACGTTCTGCACGCCCTTTATGCGGCTCAGATGCTCCGACTGGAAGCGGCGGTAATCGTCGATGCCGGCCGCCACCACGCGCACCATGGCATCACAATCGCCGAGCATCAGATAGCATTCCATCACCTGGGGCAGCTTGGCCACTTCGGTGGCGAAATGCTCGATCGTGTCCTCATCCTGCGCCTTCAGCCAGATGCGTGTGAAGAAGGTGAGGCCCTTGCCGATGCTGGCCGGGTTGAGCACGGCGACATAGCGGTCGATGACGCCGGCTTCCTCCAGCAGCTTCACGCGCCGCAGGCAAGGCGACGGCGACAGCCCGACCTCATTGGCCAGATCGTTGTTGGCCATGCGGCCGTCGCGTTGCAGTGCCCGCAGGATGCGCTTGTCGATCTCATCCAGCTTCATGGCTGTGGATTCCATTTTTTTGGCGATCAGTGACACTCAATGCCAAAATTCGGTGAAATACAACAGTCTTCGCAACCAAATTGCGAGTGGGTATCGGTATGTTTGCCGCCGACATCACGAGATTCCAGACGCAACCGGAAGCGGCGGCCGCGAGGCCGGCCGATGGCAAAGCATGAGCATTTCACAGGCAGTCGAGACGGCGGGCGACGGTTCGGGGTCCGAGTTCCGTCGTGGCGTGGCTTCATGCGCGCCGGTGCTGTTGGGCACCATCCCCTATGCGCTGGTGCTCGGCGCCCAGGCCACCCAGAAAGGCCTGAGCGTCGTCGAACTGTCTGTCATGACCGGGCTGAACTTTGCCGGGGGGTCGGAATTCGCGGCGATCCAGTTGTGGACGTCGCCGCCGCACATCGTGCTCATCGTTGCCATCACCTTCCTGGTCAACAGCCGCCATCTGCTGATGGGGGCGGCATTGGCGCCGTTCCTGCGCCATTTGCCGCGGCGCAAAATGTTCCCGGCGTTGTTTTTCCTATGCGACGAAAGCTGGGCGCTCGGCCTTGCCGACGCCAGGCAGCGGGCCGCGGCGGGCATCACGCCGGCCTTCAGCCCGCGCTACTATATGGGTGCGGCGCTGGCGATGTATCTCACCTGGGTGGTCTTCACCACGCTGGGTGCCTTGCTCGGGCCGATGCTGGGCCATGTCGAGACCTATGGTTTCGACATGGCGTTCCCGGCCGTCTTCCTGGTGTTGATGCGCGGCATGTGGAAAGGCATGGCCGCCGCGCGGCCCTGGCTGGTCAGCCTCGCCGTCGCGGCGCTGACCTATCTCATGGTTCCCGGCGCCTGGTATGTCGCGGCGGGCGCGCTGTCGGGACTGGTCTCGGCCTGGTTCTTGTGGAGAGAAGCATGATCGACGCGACGACGCTTCTTACCATCGTGCTGATGGCCGGCGTCACCTATCTGACCCGGATCGGCGGCTATGTCGTGCTGTGTAACCGCACGCTCAGCGCCCGCGCCACGGCGGTGATGGAGGCGGCACCCGGTTGCGTGCTGATCTCGGTGATCGCGCCGGCCTTCGTGTCGAGGAATCCCGCCGACCTTCTGGCGCTGGCCATCACTTTTGCCGCCGCAACGCGTCTCTCCATGCTGCCGACCGTGCTGATCGGGGTCGCTTCGGCGGGTCTTTTGAGACACCTGATCGGCTAGAACAAAAAAGGCAGGCGCGGGCGCCTGCCTTTCGATGCGGATGATGATCGGCGCTTTATGCGGCCGCCGCGATTTCCCGGCTCACCGCCACCACGGCATCGACCTTGGCGGTCGCCTTGGCGAGCGCGGCGGTCACCGCGTCAGGACCCATGCCGACGCCTTCGATGCGGATGACGTCGACATCGGTCATGCCGATGAAGCCGAGCACGCTGCGCAGGTAAGGAATGGCGTGATCCATCTGCACGGCCGCACCCTCGGAATAGATGCCGCCGGAAGCCAGCACGATGTAGACCTTCTTGCCGGTGACGAGGCCCTTGGGGCCATTCTCGCCATAGGCAAAGCTCTTGCCGGAGCGGGCTACGTGATCGACCCATGACTTCAGCGTCGAGGAGATGTTGAAGTTGATGAAGCCGGTGGCGAGGATCACCGTGTCGGCGGCGAACAGTTCGTCGAGCACGACGTCGGAGACGCCGACCACTTCAGCCTGGCGCGGGGTGCGCGCTTCGGCCGGCGTGTAGATACCGGTCGCATAGTCGGCATCGATATGCGGCAGCGGATTGGCGACGAGGTCGCGCACGACAAGCGTGTTCGACGGGTCGGCGGCGACAAGCTTTTCAGCGAATTCAGTCGCAATGCGGGTCGAGTGCGAGGCAGCGCCGCGCGGGCTCGATGTGACGAGAAGGATGGACATTGTGGGCTCTCCAGGGGTTTGAAATAATTTGTCTCGCTGGATATGGGGCCATCGACCCATTTGAAAAACTGGTATATTTTCTATACTATCCATCCATAAAGTGGATATGATCATGCAGCCCAATCCGACGCTCGACCAACTTCAGATCTTTGTGACCGTCGCCGAAACCGGCAGTTTCTCGGCCGCCGGCCGCAAGCTCAACCGCGCGCAATCCGTCATCAGCTATGGCATTGCCAATCTCGAGGCGCAGCTTGGGCTGAAACTGTTCGAGCGCGACGGCACGCGCGAGCCGCAGCTGACCGAGATCGGCCGGGCGATGCTGGAGGATGCGCGGCGCATGGTCGGCGTGCTGCAGCGTATCCGTTCGCGCGTCGACGGCCACCATCAGGGGCTGGAGGCCGAAGTCGCGCTGTCGGTCGATGTGGCGCTGCCATCGCCGGTGCTGGTGCGCGTGTTGAAGGCGTTCGAAGCGCAGTTCCCGACCGTGATGCTGCGCCTGCATATGGGCACGCTCGGCCTGATCCCGGATTATGTCGTCAATGGACAGGCCGATCTCGGCATTGGCGGTCTGCTCGGCGAGGTCGACGTGCATCTTGTGCGCATCGGCTTCATGTCGATGGTGCCGGCCGCGGCACCCAGCCACCCGCTGGCGCTGCTACCGAAACCGGTGGCGATCGAGGATGTGCGCGAACACACCCAGCTCGTCGTCACCGACCAGTCCGAGCGCACCAAGGGGCGCGATTACGGCGTCTTTGCCTACCGCACATGGCGGCTGACGGATATGCGCACCAAGCATACGCTGATGCGCGAGGGACTGGGTTGGGGCGGGCTACCGCGCTGGCTGATCGCCGACGATCTGGCCAGCGGCCGGCTGGTGGAACTCGATCTCGAGCCTTTCAAGGAGGTGAGTTCGCCACTGTTTGCCATGCACCGCAACGATCGCAGTCCGAAGCCGGCGGCGGCCTGGCTGATCGAGCAGTTCAAGCGCCAACTCGGCTGCTTCAACGAGTTCGAACCGGGCGAGGTGCCCGAGGAAGAGCCGGAGACAGTCCATCAATCAGCGCCATGAGAACGACGCGGTAATCCTTGGGCGACGAACCGGCCTCGATGGCCAGTGCCGCCCGGTCGAAGGCGGAAGCGAGCAGCATGGTCAGCGCCTCCGCCGGCAATCTCGTCATCGTCTGCGCCCGCATGGCGGCGACCAAGCCCTCGCGCAGCGAGCGGTTGCCGTGGCGGTTGTCGATCGCGTCCATGGCGGCGCGGCCAAGCACGGCCGGACCATCGAGCAACAGCAGCCGCGTGCGGCCGGGCGCTCGCATGGCGGCAAGATACGCATCCGAGCCGGCAATCAGCGCGTCGCGGGCATCGAGCGCGGGCGGCGAGGCGCGCTCGATCTCGTCAGCCACGGTCGCTGCCTCCTGCTCGACCACGGCTGCAAACAGCGCCTGCTTGTCGGCAAAATGGTGGTAGAGCGCGCCGCGCGTGACGCCGGCTGCAGCGACGATCTCGGGCGTGCCGGTCTCGGCATAGGATTTTTCGGTGAACAGTTTTCGCGCGGCGGCGATCAGGTCGGCGCGCGTCGCCTCGGTGCGGTCGCGGTTGGAGCGGCGCGCGGATTCCTGTTGCATACATGCAGCCTGTATGTTAATTCAATTTACATGCAGACTGTATGTTATTTGACGGGAGAAGGAAAGATGAAGACCACGAGCTATTATCCGGTGTTGATGACCGGCGACGTCGCCGGCACGGCGGCTTTCTATGTCGAGCATTTCGGCTTCCAGCCGCTGTTCGAGAGCGATTGGTACGTGCATCTGCAATCGGTGGACAACAGCAGAGTCAATCTTGGCATCGTCCAGGGCGATCATGAGACGATCCCCGAAGAGGGGCGGGGACGCGCATCGGGCCTGCTGATCAATTTCGAGGTCCGCGATCCGGATGCTGTCTACGAGCGGATCCTCTCGGCCGGCCTGCCGATCCTGCGGTCGCTACGCGACGAGCCCTTCGGCCAACGCCATTTCATCACCAGGGATCCGAATGGCGTGCTGATCGACGTCATCAAGCCGATCCCGCCCAGCGAGGCGTTCCTGGCGCAATATGCGGAGGGTGCGGCTGGGAATTGAACCAATGGCCCTGGCAAAAAAAGTCCTGCTGCCAATGCACGCGCCCGGCGGCTTAGCATCACGAAGTCGTGCAACATTAGCAATGGCTTACCCAGGCATAAGCCATTAGCAATAGCTTACCCGGGGATAAGGTGCTTGTCTGCCCCGTCTCAAGGAGTAGGGATCCATGTTCAAAGCAGTTTCTGTTGCAGGCCTTGCCGCCGTCATCGGTCTCTTCGCAGCCGGACTGGTGGATGCGAAAGGCGGTCACTCGATGCACACCGCATCGCCTTGTGCTCCCGATTACAAGCGGCTTTGCTCAAAAACACCTGTGGGTCGGGCCGCGTCGTGCCTCAAGAAGCACATCAGCGAGTTGAGCCCTGCCTGCAAGGCAAAATATTCCAAGTAACTGCTTGTGTGAAAGCAGGCAGCCCTTCGGATGTCGTCGCGAAGCATCGACATCAGGGCAGGCCGATGCGATCCCGACTCGCTCCGACCGGCGATCTGATGTCGGCATTCAGGCGGGTGCTCGATCGGCGATAGACCTCAGCTGCGCGCCGCCGGCATCACCGTCACCTGGCTGACGCCGGTGCGGCGCACCACGGTGCACAGCGTCTCGCGGCCGATGCGTTCGGCGTCGAGCATGCGCACCAGGTCGTCGACCCCGGTGACCGGACGGCCGTCGATGGCGGCGATGATGTCGCCTTCCCTCAGGCCGGCCTTGGCCGCCGGGCCATCTTTCTCGACGCTGCGCAGGCGCACCGCCGTGCTGGTCGATACTTGCGACAGGAGGGCTGCGCGGCGCGGCAGGTTGGTGGTATCGGCCGAGACGCCGATGAAGGCACGGCGCACGCGGCCGAAGCGAATGATCTCCGAAATGACGAAGTTGGCGGTGTTGGAGGCGACCGCGAAGGCGATGCCTTGCGCGCCATGGATCATGGCGGTGTTGACGCCGATGACCTCGCCGGCCGACGACACCAGCGGCCCGCCGGAATTGCCGGGGTTGAGCGCGGCGTCGGTTTGGATGACGTCGTCGATCAGCCGGCCAGTGGAGGCGCGCATCGAGCGGCCGAGGGCCGAGACGACGCCCGAAGTGACGGTCCATTCGAAGCCGAGCGGATTGCCGATGGCAATGGCGATCTGGCCGCGCCTGAGCCGCTTGGAATCGCCCAGCGGCGCGACATCGGCAAAGCTGCCGTCGGCGCGCACCAGGGCGATGTCGGTGTCGGGGTCGCGGCCAAGCACGCGGCCTTCGCTGGATGACCCATCCGGCATCGAGACACGCACCGTCTTGGCGTCGCCCACGACATGGAAATTGGTGACGACCAACCCGTCCGGCGCGATGACGAAGCCGGAACCATGGCCGCCCTGACCGCCAATGCGCTCGATGCGGCAGACGGCAGGGCCGATGCGGTCGACGGCATCAGCGACCGTCGTCGAATAGGCGTCGAGCAATGTGTCGTCGGATTGGAATTTGGTGGCGGCGAGGGCCATCGGCGGGCTCCGTGTTTTCGGTCGTAACGTGGTCTTTTCCTGTGCGGGTCGTTATCCCAAAACCGCTGAGCACTTTTGGGCGACACGCACTATATGTGCAGAGCGGCTGGAACCGCCGCGACCTGACCAGATGGCCAGTCAAGCCGGCAACTAGCCGTCAGGCGAGTACCTCCGAGCGCGCCGTCGAGCGATATCTGGGCTATGCAAGAAACCCAGGAGACCCCTATGAGCGAATTCAATCTGAGCGCATTTTCCGAGTCCATCGCCGATCTCGTCGCCAAGGCGACACCGGCAACGGCGAGTTTCGCCACGCATCATCATCGCACGGCAAGCGCCTTCCATTGGCGCGACGGTTATTTCGTCACCGCCGAGGAGGCCGTCGAGGCTGGCGAGGAAATCGAGCTGACGCTGGCTTCGGGCGAGACGGTGAAGGCCGAACTCGTCGGCCGCGATCCTTCGACCGGCGTCGCCCTGCTGAAGCCGGCCGGTGCGTCCAATACCGCGTCGCTGGCCAAGGCCGATGCGGTACGGCCCGGCAATGTCGCCATCGCCATCGGCAACAGCCGGGGATCGGCGCTGGCTGTGTCGGGTTCGGTGGGCGAGGTCGGCCCGGCCTGGCGCTCGATGCGCGGCGGCACCATCGACCGGCGCATCAATCTTGCTGTCGGTGCCGGCGGCCGTTTCGAGGGCGGCCCGGTGCTCGATGCCAAGGGCGCGCTGATCGGCATGCTGTTGTTCGGGCCGCGCCACCGGGCGTTGGTCATGCCTTACGAGACGATCGAACGGGCGGTGGCGACCCTGCGCGAAAAGGGTCATGTCGCCCGCGGCTATCTTGGCGCCGGGCTGCATCCGGTGCGCGACCGCGACGCGCATGGCGCCATGGTGATGAGCCTCGACGACGAAGGCCCGGCCAAGGCCGCCGGTCTTTCGCTTGGCGACATCATCGTGGCGTGGAACGGCGAGGCCGTGCATGGCCCGCGCGACCTGATCCGCAGGCTCGGACCCGACAGCGCCGGCGTCTCGGTGACGCTTGGAGTGGTGCGCGGCGGCGAGCAGCGCGATGTTCAACTCACCATCGGCGAAAAGCCGCTGAGCTGAGAGGATCGATGGAAAGCGAGGCGCTGACAAGGCAGGAGGTGGCGGGCGGCGAGCGACGGCTGGTGGTGCTGATCGCGCTCCGTGACGCCGCGCGCGCCGAGCGCTTGTCAGCCTCGCTGGCCATGGCTGACGATCTGCTCCCAGTCCTGGTTGGTGGCGGCGCGATTGTCGATGTCGCCGTCGTTGATGACGCCGTTGCGGACAGCGGGGCATGGACCGATCGGGCCAGGGGTGGCGGCAATACCGCCGCGCCACGGGTACTGCTGTCGGTCCGCGCTGGCCGGCCCGAAGGCCAGGTGTTTGCCGTTCTACCCCTGGGGGCGGATGCAACGCTGATCGCCGCCGCCGCCAGATTGGCGGCGGCCGGCTACCGAGTGTCCAGCGACGGGCGTTCGACGCCGGATCGCCATGACGATTTCGACCGCGATGATGCAGCCAACGGAGCCGGAAGCGACGGCGGGCTGTTCGGCGAAGAACCGCTCGACGATGGCGCCGCCACCCGCCCCGCACTGTCGCCGCGCGAGGCGGAAGTGCTGGCGCTGCTGGCCGAAGGCGCCCCCAACAAGGTGATCGCGCGGCGGCTCAACATTTCCGTGCACACGGCGAAATTCCACGTCGCCGCGATCCTGATCAAGCTCGGTGCCGCCAACCGCACCGATGCCATTGCCATTGCGATGCGGCAGGGGCTGGTGCTGGTCTAATCAGATTGCCGCCTCGATGTCGGTCAGCCGGAAATCATCGCCCTTGAACAGCAGTGGCATGGCTTCGAGCCGCGCAGTGGCGTAGGCGATGCAGTCGCCGAAATTCAGCGCCGCCGGGTGCCGACCCTTGCCGTAGCGCAGGAACGCTTGGCGGGCGACGGCGGCGTGGTCGGCGGTAAAGGCGATCGTCTCAATCGAGGAGCTGCGCAGGAAGCTATCGAGGCGATCCAGGATGTCATCTTGCCGGCCCCCTGCGAGCACCATTGTCGTTTCGAGGAAGGTTGGCGCTGCCAGCAGCCGCCTCTTGGCCTGTGCGATCGCCAGAACGAAACGTTCGTAGCCTGGTTCGATGCGCAGAATGGCGACCAAGACCGAGGAATCGATGATCATTTCGTTGGGATTCCGAACTCATCGTATCCGAGGATTTCGTCATCGGTCATCGCATTCTCGCGCTTGGGAACTTTTCCGGCGCTATCGGCAATCGCCATCAACCGTTGAAACAAGTCATCGGTTTCGTCGCGCGGCACCAGCCGCTCGCGCGCCACTTCGCGCTCGAGGCTCTGGCGGATCGCCTCCGTCACCGACACGCGGCGGCGGCGGGCGAGTTCGCGTGCCAATTGTTCGACTTCCATGTTCTTGATGGACAGAGCCATTCTACAATCTACCTGTTTGTATAGAATATATATCGGTCGCTCTTTAAATCCAAGGGTTTCCTGTGCTCACCTACGCCAGCCTCCGCAGCATCACCATGGCGTCGCCGCGCAAGCTCTTGTATCCGGCAGCGACGCGGGCAAGGATCACTCAAAGACGTGCAAGGGTAGCGGAGGAAAAATGTCGCTCAAGGGAAAGACGCTGTTCATCTCCGGCGGGTCGCGCGGCATCGGGCTGGCGATCGCGCTGCGTGCCGCGCGCGACGGCGCCAATGTAACGATCGCCGCCAAGACCGCCGAGCCGCATCCGAAGCTGCCGGGCACGATCTACACGGCGGCGCAAGAGATCGAGCAGGCCGGCGGCAAGGCACTGCCCGTGCTCTGCGACATCCGCGAGGAGGCGCAGGTTGCCGAGGCGGTTTCAAAGACCGTGGAAAAATTCGGCGGCATCGACATCTGTGTCAACAATGCCAGCGCCATCCAGCTCACCGGTACGCTTGAGACCGACATGAAGCGCTACGACCTGATGCATCAGATCAACACGCGCGGCACGTTCCTCGTCTCCAAAATGTGCATTCCGCACCTGAAGTTAGCCAAGAATCCTCACATCCTGAATCTGGCGCCGCCGCTCGACATGAAGGCCAAATGGTTCAAGAACCACGTCGCCTACACCATGGCCAAATTCGGCATGTCGATGTGCACGCTGGGCATGAGCGCTGAGTTTGCCAAGGACGGCATCGCGGTCAATTCGCTATGGCCGATCTCGACCATCGATACTGCCGCGGTGCGCAATCTGCTCGGTGGCGCCACGGTGGCGGCGATGAGCCGTTTGCCCGACATCATGGCCGATGCCGCGCACGCGATCTTCATGCGGCCATCGCGCGAGGCCACCGGCCATTTCTACATTGATGAGGAGGTGCTGCGCGCCGAGGGCGTCAGCGACTTTTCGGTCTATGCGCCAGGCGCGACCGGGCCGCTGGCCGGCGATTTTTTTGTGCCGGACGAGGTGTTCGCGAATTCTGATACCAAGATCAGGAATACGTTTTAAAGATGCTTGGGTTGGTGAGAACCTAACGGTTCGCTTCATCCGCGCTTCTTTGACTCTAGAAAGGCATCGAAGTCGAATGGCTCCGGATCGCCTGACATATCTCCCTCATCGATGGCAGACCGGAGTTGCTCGAGCTTGAGTTCCTGTTCTTCCAAAAGACGAAGACCGGCCCGAACGGCTTCGCTTGCCGACCCAAAACGGCCCTTCGCTATCTGCCGCTGGATAAAGGCGTCGTACTGATCGCCTAGGGTGATGGAGGTGTTCTTGGGCATGATGAATCTCCAATACCAATAGATGGTATCAATTTTCCCGAATGCCAACAAGCACAGGACTGCGCAAG
Organism: Mesorhizobium sp. AR07; assembly: GCF_024746815.1. Taxonomy (GTDB): domain Bacteria; phylum Pseudomonadota; class Alphaproteobacteria; order Rhizobiales; family Rhizobiaceae; genus Mesorhizobium. The sequence continues at coordinate 2,504,179 of NZ_CP080525.1, read as the reverse complement.
CCTCACGCCTCGTCCTTCTTGCCTTTGCTCAGGCCCATCAGCCGGTCGATATAGGCCAGCATGAAGGCCGAGACGACGAAGGCGAGGTGGATGATGGTCAGCCACATCAGCTGTTCGGTCGTGTAAGAGGACGAGTTGAGGAACACCTGCAGGAGGTGGATGGACGAGATGGCGACGATGGTCGAGGCGACCTTGACCTTCAGCGAACCGACGTCGATCGTGCCCAGCCAATGCACGCCGCCGTCCTGATCGTCGAAGCGGCTGACGAAGTTCTCGTAGCCCGAGATGATGACCATCACCACCAGCGAGGCGACCAGCGCGGCATCGATCCGCCCGAGCATTTTCAGGATGGTGTCGGTGTCGCCAAGCGTGAAGGCCACGGTGACGAACTCATAGAGCTTCTTACCGAAGGACAGGGCATAGACGGCCAGCGCCACGCCCAGCCCGAGATAGAAAACGACCAGCAGCCAGCGGGAGGCAAGGATGATCGATTCGATTCGAGACGCTTCATAGAGTGGTTCCGGTTGGTTCTCTTGGGATAGCGGGCCGTGAGGTCGTCGGCCGTATTTCAGTCAGGTCGTCCCTGTTTGCAAGACAAAAAACCCCGCCGGAGAGGGACCGGCGGGGCTCAATGCATCCCGCTGGAGTCGGGACGGGGCAGGGAATGCCCAGTCCAGAATCTGGTGTGGGCAGGCCCGCGATTCAATGAGCCGGCCTGATGCCGGTACAATTCTTGTTTAACCTGGCACGTCGAACCATCCCCGGCAGGACCGGGGATGGTTGCTTCTCGCGCGGAGTCCGCAAACTAGGTCATGGTTTTGAAATCATGACCTAATTGTTGCTGGCGACAGGTGCTACCAGCGAGGTGATGCGGCGGATGGCGACACGCCGGTTCTCGCGGTTGGGCGCCGCCGTGTTGACCTTCAGATACTCCTCGCCATAGCCCTGCGTCGTCAGGTTCTCCGGCGGGATGCCGAAGGCATTGGTGAGGGCCTCGGCCACCGATTCCGCGCGACGATCGGACAGGGCCAGGTTCGCCTCCGGCGTGCCGACGGCGTCGGTATGACCTTCAATCAGGAAGGTCTCGGCCGGGTTCTTCTTCAACAGCTTCTCCATGGCGTTGGCGACGCCCTCGAGTTTCTGCACCTCGGTGTCGGAGATCGAGGCCGAGCCGAATTCGAAGTTCAGCGTGTCGAGGTCGACGCGGCGTGCGATGTCGCGCACGCGGGCCGAACGCTTGACCTCATCGATCGAATAGAGGCGCTGGACCTTCTCCACCGGCGGCTGTTCGAGGAAGGTGTAGTAGTCATCAGGGCTTTCGACGTTCTCGGAATCGAGGATGTACTGCCGGCGCGGGATGGTCAGCCGCATCGGCGGCAGGTCGTCGCCGGGATCGCGCCAGTCGCCCTCATCCTGATAGTTCTGCTCGTCGACATAGCTCAGCACATATTCGCGGCCATCGGGCGTGATGCGCGAACGCTGGATGACATCGCCGTAGCGGTTGCGAATGGTGACGATCTGGACGCCATTGCCGCGCTCGACGGTCTCGCGTGTGCGGCCTTGCGGCAGATCCTCATAGTAGACATCCTTGGCGCCGCGGTTCATGCGCGAGCCGTCATTGCTCTGGACGATCGTCTGGTCGTTGAGCTGGATGATGACGCGGTCGCCGATTTCCTTGAGCACGTCGACGCCCTTGGGGCGGCGGCGGTCGCGGATGTTCTCGTCGGGCGCACGATCGAGACGCTTCCCTTTTTCTTCGGTCACCGGGACCATCTTTTCAGACTTGATCTCCTGCTGGGCGGCCTTGTCGTCGGTGGGCGGCGGCCCCTGATCGACAGGCGCGACCACGGGCTTCTTGCCCTGATCCCCGCCTTTCTGGGCATTCTGCCCACCATTCTGCTGCTGGCCGTTCTTGTCGCCACGCTTCCTGCCGCCGCCATTGCGCTCGGCATCCTTCTGGCTGTCCAGTAGGGGAGCGGCGTTCGGATCGGCCGGCGCTTCGCCCTGCACAGGATTTTCGCCCTGGACAGGCGCGGCCTTGTCGCCATTGGCTGGCTGCTTGCCGGTGGCGGGTTGTTCAGCGGTGACGGGTTTCTTGCCATTGGCAGGTTGCTCACCGGCAGCCGGCTTCTCGCCGTTTGCCGGCTGCTCGCCAGTGGCAGGCTGCTCACCTGCTGGTTTCTTGCCGTGCTTCTTGGTTTTGTCCTGCGGCTGCTCGCCCTGGGCCGCAGGCTCTTCGCCGGCAGGAGCCGGCTCGACCTTTGGCTTCGCCTCTCCGGCAGGAGCTGCCTTCTCGGTCGGCGTCGGGGCGGCTTCCGGCACGACGGCTGGTTTGGCGGCATCAACAGGCTTCTTCTGCCTTTCGGGCTTCTGCGTAGGCTCGACCGCCGGTTTCTGCGCGGGCTCGACGGCCGGCGCTACCTCGGTCGGCGCCGCCTGCTGGTCCTGCTTGTGTTTCTTGCGTGGCTTGGCTTGTTCGCCCTGCTGATTGTCGTTGGCGGGTCCTGCCTGGCCGGCGGGTGCCTGTTCGGCCGGCGCTTCGGTCTGCTGTTGCTGATCGTTCTTCTTCTTGCGCGGCTTCGGCTGCTCCGCGGCTGGCGCGGCCTGCTCTGCGGGGGCCGCTTGCGCCGGTGCCTGCTCAGTCTGCTGCTGATCACGCTTCTTCTTGCGCGGCTGCTGCTCTTCGGCTGCCGGAGCGGCCTGCTCGGCAGGGGCGGGTGCCGTCTGTTGTTGCTCCGCCGCCTTCTTGCGCGGCTGTTTCTGCTCGGCGGGCTGCTCGCTCTGGGCGGGCGCCGCCTGCTGCTGTGGCTCGGCCTTCTTCCTCTCGGGCTTTTGTTTCGGCTCCGCTTGCTGCTTCTGTGCACAGGCCTCGGCCGATTCACCCTCGGCGCACGCTGCTTGCGCCAAAATGAACGCGGCTGACGTGTGCTGGGCGGGGCCGGACGCGGCACTTCCCTGAAGCGGGAACGCGCCCAACGGCGCGGATGCCATCAGCAGGCCAAGTGCGGTGCCTGCCAGAATCCGTGGTTGGCGTTTCATCGAAAACTCTCCTTGTGGGGTCCCATCCTTGCCGAAACCGATCTTGGGCCGATTGGTTCCAGTTTGCTTCGGATAGAGGCCGTACGGGGCGATTGGCCGGCCTTTTGAAGGCAACTTCGTGTCTTTCGCCTGGCTGTGCCGCATTCGGGCCATTGCCACGCTTGACCTTGCCGGCGGCCGGGGCCACATCCCGGGAATGGAAACGCCATTCTGGAAAGCCAAGACGCTGGAGGCGATGAGCCCGGCCGAGTGGGAGTCGCTCTGCGACGGTTGCGGCAAATGCTGCCTGTCGAAGCTCGAGGACGAGGACACCGGCGAGATCTACTGGACCAGCGTCGGCTGCCGGCTGTTCGACGCGCAGAGCTGCCGCTGCTCGGATTATGCCAATCGGCTGGCGCGCGTTCCCGACTGCGTCGGGCTGACACCGCAGAATGTGCGCACCATCAGCTGGCTGCCCAGCACTTGCGCCTACCGGCTGGTGGCCGAGGGCCGTGATCTCTACTGGTGGCACCGGCTGGTGTCGGGCAGTGCCGAGACCGTGCATGAGGCCGGCATCTCGATGCGCGGCCGGGTCAAGGCCAGCGAGACCGATCTTGCCGAGCCGGAAGACTATTTCGACTACATGCTGGACGACGAGCCCTGAGGCTCGCGCCGAGACGACGAGCCGTAGGGCTCGCGCCGAGGCGACGAGCCCTGATTGCAAATTGGCCGGTGTCGAAACCGGCAGTGCGGCCTGGCGTTGCGGGTGAAATCGTTTTAGCGGTCGGTTGCCATGCGCCACGTCGGTGCTCAGGCGACATGAACCGGAGATGAACAGCCGGTTCGCAAAAAGTTCAGACAGGCAAGTGCATTCTCCCCCCCTATCGGTTCACGAGGACGGGCGAAAGCCCGCGAAAAGGAGAGAAGACGATGTTCAACACGATCAAGACGGCAGCCCTCTCGGCGCTGGTCGGCCTCGGCACGCTGGCGGCCATTCCCGCTCATGCCGACAGCCTCTATCTCGGTTTCGGCAACAACAACGACACGCGTTTCGGCGTCTATGCCGGTGACGACGGCTATCGCCATCGCCGTGACGAACGCCGTGGCGACTGGCGTCGGGGCTGTTCGCCGGACCGCGCCCTCGACAAGGCCGACCGCATGGGCCTCCGTCGTGCCCGCATCGTCGACGTCAACGGTCGGGCGGTGAAGGTGGTGGGCCGCCAGGACGGCGACCGCGTCGTCATCGTGTTCGCCAATGAGCGCGGCTGCCCGGTTATATATCGCTGAGTTCAGCTCGGAGGCATGATCTTGGCGGCATGATCTTCTGCGAAGACCAGCCTTCGAAGATCAGCCTGAGCGTGGCTCGAAAAAACCCCGCGGGAGCAATCCCGCGGGGTTTTTCATGGATGGTACTGGTTGGTGATCCGTGGCCGAGCATGGCTCGTCCACGGATCGTCAGGAGCCGCTTACTTCAGTTCGAAAGTGACGGTGACCTGGACATTGTAGGAATTCTCGCCGGCCTGCACCGGAGCTCCACCGCCCGGCGCGGCATCGAAGGCCTTGGCGTTGATCGGCATCGGGGACGGCGCGATGTTCTGGTCGGTGATCTCGAGCACCCGGCCGATGCTGACGCCAGCCGCCTCGGCCAGCGTCTTGGCTTTGGCCATGGCATTGGCAACCGCCTTCTTGCGAGCCTCGGTGACGGTGGCCGCCGGGTCGTCATTGGTGAAGGCGATGCCGCCGCCCTGGTTGACGCCGAGCGATACCGCCTTGTCCAGAATCTCGCCGGTCTTGTCGACATCGCGCACACGCACCGACAGCGTGTTGGTCACCTGGTAGGCGATCAGTTCGGCCTGCTGGCTGCCGTCCGGCTTGTTGGTGTAGTTGTAGCGCGGGTTGATCTGGATGCCTGATGTCTGCAGGTCGCGGTCCTTGATGCCGGCCGACTTCATCGCCGCGATCACGGCGGCCATGGCATCGTTGTTGGCGTCAAGGGCGGCGCGCGCGGTCTTGGCCTCGCGCATGACGCTCAGCGTCAGGATAGCCAGATCAGGCGCTACGGTTGCTTCGCCTTCGCCTGACACAATGATACGGGGCGGCGTCGGCAAATCGGCGGCTCCAGCCATCGCCGGAAAAGCGATTGCGGCGGCGAGCGCGAGTGGCAAAAGATGTCTGGTCATGAAAAATCTCCTTGGTCCGCGATCAAGTCGCAAGCGTCGCGTAGAGCGCGATTATGGGTTGATTTGGGCGATCTCCGAAAGCCTGTCGGGAAAGCCTTGTGCCGCGACATGAAAAACATTAATCCAGCCCGCGTGGGGCCTGTAGCTCAATGGTTAGAGCCGGCGGCTCATAACCGCTTGGTTGGGGGTTCGAGTCCCTCCGGGCCCACCATTCGCCCTTCTCGAAGGGTCCCGATGCCTCCCAATGCGTCCCACTCTGCCGCGCAACTCCTTGCAAACCCACGGTAAATCGTTCAGATGCATTCCCATGCGTCCCAATGCAACCCAATATGCTATGTGGTATCTGGTGTGGTATTGGATTCAACGATACCACACGGGAGAAATGCGATGGCCCTGACCGACACCGCCTGTCGAAACGCCAAGCCTGCCGAAAAGGACTACAAGCTTTCCGATTCGGGGAGGCTCTACCTCTTTGTGAAGACGACAGGATCGAAGCTATGGCGGATGAACTACAGTTTCGAAGGCAAGCAGAAGACCCTTTCGATCGGTGTTTATCCGGGCGTCACCCTGCTCGCTGCGCGGACGACGCGTGACGAGGCCAAGGCGACGCTGGCAGCGGGGAAAGACCCAATGCGCGATCATATTGTTGCCGACGACCGGAAGTTCCGCACGGTCGCGAAAGCCTGGTTCAACGGCCGCGCGTCAGGATGGGTGTCGTCCTACTCGGATCGCATTTGGTCGAGGATCGAGGATGATGTGCTGCCGGCGATCGGCGACAAGGATGTGGCTGAGATCGAGCCTTCGGAGGTGCTGGCGTTGCTGCGGACCATCGAAGATCGCGGTGCACTGGAAATGGCCAAGCGAGTCCGCCAGACAGTGAGCGGTATCTTCCGGTGGGCGGTGGCCGACAACAAGGCCAAGATCGACCCTGCCGCCCCGCTGCGTGACGCGATGAAGAGAGCCCCACGGCAGAAACATCGAGCGGCGCTGCGCGAAGAAGCGTTGCCCGAGTTCTTCAAAAAATTGCACGCCTACGACGGGGAAAAGCAGACCGCGCTCGGCATAGAATTTGTTGCTCACACTTTCGTCCGGACCGCTGAATTTCGATATGCCAAGTGGGAAGAGTTCAAGGGTGACACCTGGCGCATTCCCGGAGAGCGAATGAAGATGAAGAAGGAGCACATCGTTCCGCTCACGTCGCATGTGCAAGGGCTGCTCGAAAAGCTGAGAGAGGAATCGAACGGCAGCGAGTGGGTCTTTCCGGGCGTCGAAGGTTACAAGCCGATCTCGGAGAACACCCTGTTGTTTGCTTTATATAGGATGGGCTACCGATCACGCGCGACGATTCACGGTTTCAGGACCACGGCCTCGACGGTGCTCAACGAGAGCGGACTTTTCCGGCCCGATGCGATCGAGCGCCAACTAAGCCATGTGCCGCTCGACGAGGTGAGGTCCGCGTACAACGCGGCGCTCTATCTGCCGGAAAGAATTCGCATGATGGATTTTTACAGCAAGTTTCTGCTGGCCAAGGACACCGATCTGACAGACTTGCTGGGCTGAACTATCTCTTTCGAACTCGACGCTTCTCGCCGGATCGAAATTCAGTGAACGGGGTCTTGTTCTTCTCGTCCGCTCGCGGCGCCAGCGTCGGGTATTTCAGGTCTCCGAAATCCATGCGGTAGTGAGATTTCAGAATGCTGATCTGCCGAATGGCGGCCGACAGAACGAAGCGCGGATGACGTTCCCAAAACTCAAGCTTCTTCTCGCAAAGGATCATCTCATTCTCGGCGTCGATGCGCTCGTTGAGAGTGGACTCCGGGTTGTTGGCGACGAATTTCAAAAACAGGTAGTTGTTGAAATGCGACAGGAAGCCCCTGGTGCCGTCCGCGTTGTCCAGGTTAATCGGCGTGTAATTGCCGCGCGTGCTTTTGCCGTCATAGATGATTGCCATTCAGTGGTCGCCTGTGTCGCCTGCTCTATGAGGCGCTATATCGGCGTTGACGAGGGGAAAGGCAACCCATGGGGAGATGGCTGGGGAACCTGGATTCGAACCAGGACTAACAGAGTCAGAGTCTGCGGGTCTACCGTTAACCTATTCCCCAACAGACGCAAAAAGGGCTGCGCCGATGACACACGGCTTTTACCGGTTGGCGGCAAATAGTCAAGTTGGCGCAACAAAAAACCCCGCCACGATGGGCGGGGTGGGCTGCAGGTAAACCAGCAGCGTCGAAAGACGAAATCAGCCGAGTTCGAATCGCAGTCGCTGAGTGTCTTCGAGCGCGGTGCGGATCTCGATCGAGCGCAGGGCGCCGTTGAGCGTGGCGGTGTCGGCCGGAACCGGGGCGACCACGGCTGCCTGGAGCTTGATCTCGTCGGTTGCCGAAAGGGAGAAGTCGGCGAGACGGCCGATCGAGAAACTGAGCGTCAGACACGCGATGGCCAGCGTCGAGAAGACACAGCGCCAGAGATTGGCAGAAAACTTCATTGGGAAACTCCTTTTGCGGATTTCAGGTTCGTATTGTGCAGTCATGTGAGGATGGGTCTCCGTCTGCCGAAGTGCGCGCTTGCGCCGCGATCTACATGACAACCTCCCTTCGCCGTGGGGCATTTACCGCTATGCGAAAACCCGGTGACCCGGATCAATAATTGACATCTACGCCGTTTGCGCTTGAAAGTCACGTTAAAAGTGATATTAACGTATCCAACACCTGGAGACGTGAAAATGGCATTGGAAGGTCTACTGAAGCTCGATCAGGTCAAAGCGCTGACCGGGCTTTCCCGCACCGAAATCTACCGGCGCATCGCGGCCGGCGCGTTCCCCAAACAACGACGTGTCTCGCACAAGGTCGCCAGGTGGAGCGAGGCCGAGGTCGGCACATGGATCGACGGCGTTCTCCATGGCTGACCATGATGCGCCGTCGCAGGAACTGATCCGCGAGCCGAGGCGGCTGCGGTGGCTCCCCGACAAAGGCCCATACGGTAAGCGATGCCATCCCGATATGTGCGGCAGCGGTGGCCGGAAACCCCGAGCCCGCTTTCTCGATGAATTGGACAGGGACTCAGCGTGATCGACGACGATTTCGGCGACCTGCTCGGCGACGAGCCCGAGGCGCTGCGCCCGAAGCGCGGACGCCCGACGAGGGAGGAAGCGGCTGCCAAGCTGGAACAGCAGATGGCAAACCCACTGCCGCACTACACGGCGTTCCGGCGTCCGGTAGGCATTACATTCTTCGCCGACATCCTCGGCGTGCAGCCGAAGCAAATCCAGAAGCGGCTTGAGAAGTGCCCGGCCATTGCGTGGCGCGCCCACGGCAACAAGCAGCAGCCACAATACGACTTCATCACCGGCATGTCGTATCTGATCGCCCCGCAGGGCAGCATCGAAGACTGGCTGGCGCAGCAGAACCAGGCATCGCTGCCCCCGATCGTCTCCAAGGCGTATTGGGAAATGACCAATGCCCGCATCCGCGCCCTGACTCTCGCCGGCCAGCTTTGGCACGATGAGGACGTGCTGATGACCTTCGCCCGCGTCTCGATGCTGATCCGCCAGGAAAGCAAGATGTGGATCGAGGATATGCCCGGCCGCCAGCAACTCACCGACGAGCAGTATCGATTCCTTGTCGACCGCGTGAACGAGATGAACACGCAGATCAAGTTGAAGCTCGAAGACCTGCCCCGCGAGTTCCAGACGAACGCGCATTCCCGTGAGGTCGAGAAGGAGCTTGCAGGCACCGACACGCGGCCAGACCTGGGTGACGAATGACCGCGAGAATGAGGCCGCCGTCAGTTGAAGAACTGATCGACAGAGCCCGGCACCAGACCATCGAGAGCATTGTCGTCCGAGGTTTCGAGAGCCTGCAGCCGGCCGCACGCATGACCGTGACGGAGGCAGGCGAAGCATACACTCGCATCGGCAGCGGGGGCGGCCACAGCACGCCATGGTCACTTCGGCGGACGCCGTACCTCCAAGAGCCGCAGGACGAACTAAACAGTCTCGAAAAACAGGGAATGATCTTCATCGGGCCGGCGAGAACCGGCAAAACGATGATGTCGTTAAATTGGCTTTCCCACACCGTCAAAACCGACCCTGCCGACATGCTCTATGTCCACATGGACCGCGAGAATGCGCGCAAGTGGTCAAAGGGCGATCTCGAACGCTACCTGCAGGCGTCCACGAAAATCCGTGAGCACCAACTGACCAATCGGAAGGACGACAACACCTTCGACAAGGAATTCGATTCGGGAATGCGGTTCATCCTGACCTACCCGACATCGAGCAACCTATCCGGCATCACGGTCGGCCGCGTGTGGTTGATCGACTACGAGCGCATGGATGACAACGTTGACGGCGAAGGTAACCCGTTCGACTTGGCGCAGATGCGAACCACCACATTCAAGCGCTTCGGCATGACCGTGGCGGAAGCCTCGCCGAATCCGAACAAAGAAATCCAAGACCCGAAATGGACGCCCTCGACGCCGCATGAGGCGCCGCCGATCCGAGGCATCTTCGAACTGTACAACCGTGGCGACCGCCGCCGCTGGTATTGGAAATGTCCGCACTGCACCGAGGCGTTCGAGCCCGACTTCAAGCTGCTGCGCTATCCCGAGGGTGCAAGCATCATGGAGGCGCGCGAGCAGACCTACATGGCGTGCCCCGTCTGCGGTGGCATCCTCGAACCGGACATGAAGGACGAACTCAACTGGAACGGCCGGTGGGTCAAGGAGGGCATGATCTGGACGCCAGAGGGTGCGATCGTCGAGCGCAATGGCATGAAGGCCGAGCGATCAAGCATCGCGTCGTTCTGGATGAAAGGGCCGGCCGCCGCCTACCAGGATTGGGGCCAACTGGTCGAGAAGAACCTGCGCGCCCTCAAGGCGTTTGAAGACACCGGTGACGATGGCCCACTGCGCAAAACGGTCACGACCGATCAGGGCTCCTACTACATACCGCAGGGTCGCCTGTCGGAGCGGTCGCCGGAAGACCTGAAGAACATGGGAGAGGATTGGGGCTCCACCGAAGATGAGCCCTCCGTTCCGCACGGTGTTCGCTTCCAGATCGCTACGGTAGACGTGCAGAAGGCCGCCTTCGTCGTCCAGGTCCACGGCTTCACCGCGACCGGCGACATGGTGGTGATCGACGGTTTTAAGCTGCGGCTGTCCAACCGTCTGAACGGTGCCGGCGAACGCCTGCCGATTGACCCGGCTGCCTTCGCCGAGGATTGGGATGTTCTGATCGACGGGGTGATCCTGAAAACCTATCCACTGGCGGATGGCAGCGGGCGTCGGATGCGCATCCGAGCGACTGGCGGCGACAGCGGCGGCGCCGAGGGCGTTACAGGTCACGCCTATAACTTCTGGCGCCGTCTACGGAAGCGCGCTGATGGTCTCCATCGTCGGTTCTGCCTCGTGAAGGGTGAGTCCTCGAAGGGTGCACCGCACGCGCGCACGACTTGGCCGGACTCGAGCCAGAAGGGGAAGCTGGCGATTGCCAAGGGTGACGTGCCGGTGATCCTGCTGCATTCGAATCTGATGAAAGATCGCGTCGCCACGATGCTGGCCCGCCGTGTCGAGGACACCGGAGAGGATGAGACCGTGGGTGGGATGTTGCGCTACCCCGACTGGATGCCGGGTTGGTTCTACAACCAGATGACCACGGAAATTCGCACCGACAAGGGCTGGGAAAATCCGCGCAAGCGTCGCAACGAGACTTTCGATTTGGCCTACTACGCGCTCGGGCTGGCCATTCGCCCGATCGAGTTGACCGTGCCCTACGTGACCTTCAACATCGATCGCATCAATTACGACGAGCCGCCGTCCTGGGCTGCAGAGTGGGACGCCAACGACATGGTGTTCGGCGGCGAGGCTCCAGTCGCGCCGGTTGTCTCGAAGAAGCTCAGCCTCGCTGAGCTAGGGAAACTGCTCGCTTAGATTTCACTTTTATAGTGATAATCAATTACATATTGCATAAGTTTCACGTTTCGGCTACTCATACGTGAAACCCAGCGTTGGATGATCAATGGCGACCACCGCCGAACTTCTTGCAGATGCCCGAGCGGCCTATCACCGATTGCAAATCGGCGAGGCGGCTGCGGAGATTCGCGACAGCAACGGCGAATCCATTCGCTACACCAGCGCCAACGCCTCTCGCCTTTGGGCCTATATCAAACGCCTCGAAGCCGATCTTGCGGGCACGGCCGCCGTCGTCAAGCCGTTGAGGCCGACGTGGGGATGACCGATTTCGATCTCACAGACCTGCTTGGACCAGACGCCGAAGTCTCCCCGGTGTCCCATGCGGTGCAGCCGCCCGTTGCCTCGGCGGTGGCAGCGGGCGGTGTTGCCTATGATGGTGCCTCGCGCACCGATCGGCTTGCTCGGTGGCAGCCGGCGCTGCGGTCGGCCGACGCCGATCTGCTGCCCGCCAAGACCTCGCTCGATGCCCGCGTCCGCGACACGTTCAGCAACGACGCCTACGTGGCCGGTGGCGCCGCGATCTACAAGGACTCCATCGTTGGCGCGCAGTTCCAGTTGAACTCGAAGCCCGAGACGAAGGTGCTTTGGGGCAAGGACGACGAAACCTGGGAGAACGAATACCAGGAAGAAGTCGAGACCAAATTCAGCCTGTTCGCCGAGAGCCCGCAGAACTGGATCGACGCCGCACGTCGCAACAACTTCACCTCGCAGATTCGGCTGGCTGTTGGCGTCGACATGAGCGGCGGCGAAGTGCTCGCCTCGGCCGAATGGATGCCCGATGACGGCCGTCCGTTCCGCGTGGCCATGCAGATGATCGACGCCGACCGGCTGTCCACGCCGCTCGATAAGGCGTTCCTGTCGAACAGTTTCATTCGCAATGGTGTCGAGCGCGATCGTCGCGGCGCCCCGGTTGCCTATCACATTCGCAATTCGCATCCGAGCGAAGGGCCGTTCTTCAACGCCCTCGACATTTCCGCGATGCAGTGGACCCGCGTCCCGGCCCGCAAGTCATGGGGCCGCCCGATGATCCTGCACCTGTTCGAGCAGCTTCGCGCCGACCAGACGCGCGGCATCTCGAAAATCGTCTCGGCGCTGACCGAGATGCGGATGACGAAGCATTTCCGCAAGACCGAACTGGAAAGGGCCGTGGTCTCCGCGACCTACGCCGCCTCGATCGAATCGGAAATCCCGACCGACGTGACCGCCGCGATGGGTTCGGCAGCAGGCGAAGGCAACCCGACGACGGCGTGGATGGACGATTATCTCGCCGCGATTGCCAAGTATTCGAGCGGCGCCACGAACCTGCACATGGACGGAGCGAAGATTCCGATCTTTGCGCCTGGCACGCATCTCAAGATTCAGAACCCCGGCGCCAACGGCCCGATGGGCGACAAGTTTGAACAGAGCCTGCTGCGCTACATCGCGGCGGCGCTCGGCGTCTCCTACGAGCAGCTTTCGCGCGACTACACGCAGACGAACTACTCGTCGGCGCGCGCCGCGATGGGTGAAACCTGGAAGACGATGCAGGCCAAGAAGAAAATGGTCGCCGATGCCACGGCCAACTTCGTCTATCGCCTGTGGCTCGAAGAAGCCATCAATTACAACAAGTTGGAAACCCTCAAGCGCCGCAATGTGCCGAAATTCTACGAGGCCCTGAACGCCGAAGCGTACAGCGCTTGCGAGTGGATTGGCGCCGGCCAGGGTCAGATCGACCCGCTCAAGGAAACACAGGCGGCCCTGCTCAAGATCAAGGGCGGCCTGTCCACCAAGGAAGTCGAGATCGCGAAGATGTCGGGCAGCGATTGGCGCAAGACCGCCCGTCAGATCGGCCGCGAGCGTGCGCTGGATGCCAGCTACGGCAACCCTTCGATCTACGACCAGAACAGCAAAGATATGCAGAATTCGCTGACGGCATCGCCGCGCGACGGAGGTGGAAAGTAATGAACCCGATCCTCGCACGGTTCCAGGATCAGCCGGCACTCATCGACGAAGGCCACCGTGCCTGGCTCGAAGGCTGCCTGACGGCCGTCGCGGCTCGCCTCGGTGAAGTCGAGCAGGCTGAGCAGGCCGGCGACTCGGACGACTTTTGGGGCAACAACAGTTGGGCTCGCCCTTATGTCGTGAAGAACGGCATCCTCTACGTCCCGGTCAAGGGCGTCCTGCTGAATGACTTTCCCTATGCCTTCAGCGGCTACGCGACCGGCTACGAGTACATTTGGGAGGCGATCAAGCGCGGCCTCGACGATACGGCGGTCAAGGGCATTGCTCTGATCGTCAACTCGGGCGGCGGCATGGTTGCCGGCAACTTCGATCTCGTCGACCGCATCTTCGCGGTGCGCGGCACCAAGCCGATCCGTGGCTTCGCTGCTGAACACGCCTACTCTGCCGCATACAACATCATCTCGGCGGCGGATCATGTGACGGTCGCCCGCACCGGTGGTGTCGGCTCGATCGGCGTGGTTGTGACCGCCTTCGAATATTCGAAGATGCTGGAGAACTCCGGCATCACGATCAACATCATCCGCTCCAAGCCCGACAAGATGGAGGGCAACCCATACGAGGCGCTTTCTCCCGGCGCCCGTGAGCGGATTCAAGAGCGCGTGGATGAGTTCCACAAGCAGTTCGTCGCCAGCGTGGCGAGGAATCGGTCACTGGAAGTGAAGGCGGTCGATGACACCGACGCGCACACGTTCATGGCTCAACAGGCGATCGAAAATGGGTTGGCCGATGCTGTCGGCGCCCTGGACGACGCAGTAACGGCCTTTGAGGCCACATTTTCCGAAGGAGAAGAAGAGATGGCCGATATTTCACAGGCCGACCACGACGCAGGCATCCTCGCAGCCACCAATGCGGGCAAGGCGGAAGGGCACAAGGAAGGCGCTGTTGCCGCAATGGCGCGTCTCACCGCGATCATCGGCTCCGACGCCGGCAAGGCTCGCCCGAAGGCAGCGCTCAGCGCCGCCCTCAAGACCAGTATGCCGGCTGACGAAGCCATCGCATATCTGGCGGACCTCCCCGAGGAACCCAAGGCCACGGCGGAAGCACCGGCCCCTGGTGCAGGCGTTCCGGCTGCGCTGTTCACGGCTGCCATGAACGGCACCAAGAACCCCGACATCAACGCCGAGACCGGCGCGGATGACGAAACCACGAACAAGCTTGAGCAGAACCGGGCGTTGATCACCTCGTTCGGTCTCTCCGGCTTCAGCAACAAGGAGTAACGGGCGATGTCCACCATTCTTCCTCCCTATGCCGATCCGGGCCGCGCTGTCTTTCAGGAACTCGACACCTACACGCAGAATTATCTGCTTGCAGGCAGCGATCCCGAACTGGCGCCGGCCTATTCGTTCCCGCTGCCGAACAGCGTGAGTTATCCGCAGTTCCAGGTCGTCGGCCTGAGCGCCGCTGGCAAGCTGGTTCCCGCAACGCGCGGCAACGCCGATCCCGCGAACGACATCAAGGCAATCGGCGTTCTCGCCCATGCGTCTTCGCTCGGTGCTTCCGGTTCGGGCAACGGCCCGGTCTGGTATTCGGGCTGCTTCAACCAGAACGCCCTCGTTTGGGACGCCTCGTTCACTACGGATGCGCAGAAGCAGGCGGCTTTCCGTGGCGCGCCCACCCCTACCACCATCATCGTCGCGAAGCGCGGCGTGTAACCCCAAAAGGAGGCTCCTGTGCCATCTAACAGCCAGAACTACGAACTGTGGGACACGAACACCTTCCTCGGTGTGTTCCGCGACATCAAGCCCGATCCGCTCTATTGGGCCGACATGTTCGCCTACGAACTGCGCTCGAACACCGAGTGGATCGACTTCGAAAAGTTGCCGATCCAGGGTCGCAAGCTCGCTCCGTTCGTCATGCCGCTCGCCCGTGGCGCATCGGTTTATGACGACTCCGGCAAGGGCTTCCGTTTCAAGCCGGCCTACACCAAGGTCGAAGACCAGATTGATCCGCTGATGCCCCTGATCCGGCGCGTCGGTATCGATCAGAACATGACGCAGATGCCGGTGCAGTTGTCGCCGGCTCAGCGCCTGGTGCTGATCCGTGCGGCGATGGCCGAAAGCCATGTCCGTGCGATTCATCGTCGCTGGAACTGGATGGCCGCAACCTCGCTCCGCGACGGCAAGTGCACGATCTCGGGGCCGAACTATCCGACCACGCTCATCGACTTCCAGCGCGCGGCCGGTCACACGATCACCCTGACGGGCGGCAATCGCTTCGGCGACTCTGGTGTCTCGATCGTCGACTTCGTTCAGGGCGTCGTGGATACCATGGGTCAGGCCGATTTCGGCGGCGTGCCGGTTCGCGCTACGATGGGCGGCGGTGTTTGGGGGGTCATGCGGAAGGACCCTGAGTTCCTGAAGCACATGGACGTGATGACCCGTGGTGGCAACATCACCTACGAACGCGGTCTCGTTGCCTCCAAGGAACTGGTCTACAAGGTCGGCGAAATGCTGCTGGGCGGCGGCTCCGGCCAGTCGATCGAATTGTGGGTGGACAACTCCACCTATATCGATCCCGACACCGGCGCGGCCACCCGCTACATCGGCAATTCGCAAATCCTATTCACGGCAGTTCCCGAAGCGATCGGCGGCACTCGTGCCTACGGCCGCATCATCGACCGCGCCGCGAATTGGGAGGCGCTGCCGATCTTCCCGAAGAATTGGGTGACGATGGATGATGTCCAGGTCGAGTTCATCACCCACAAGTCGGCTCCGCTGTACGTTCCGGTGAACCCGAACGCCACTCTGCTCGGCAACGTCATCGCGTAACTCTACGCGGTGAACTTCAAAGACCAGTCCTCCTGACCGAGGGCTGGTTTTCCTCAAACCCAACGGGAGATACCCAATGAATCTCGGCTACACCATCCACACGATCCACCGCGCAAAGGAAGCCCTTCCGGTGGGCGCCGTCATCGATTTCAGCGACACGGATTACGAGGACCTGCTGAAGGTCGGCGCCATCCGCGAGCCCTCCGATACCGAAGTCGAACTGTACAACATGACCCATCGTCCGATCGAACCTGCGAAGCTGGATGTTGCGAACGTGAAGCCAGTTGCCAAGCTGTCGGGCAAAGCCGCCAAGGCTCCGGCACCGGTTGAGCCTGCCGCGCCCGCTGCCCCGGAAACCCCGGCTCCGGTTGATTCCGACGTTGTCGACGCCCCGCTTGTCTGATGGCTGGCTGGCGCGAACAGAAGCGGAAGGCTCGCGGTGACATTCACCGAACCTTCGAGATTCCGGCAGTGTACCTTACGCACGCTGCCGGCGTGGCTGTTCGCGCCAATGTCCGTCTGCATCTGAAACAGGTGCTCTCGAAAGTGCAGTCCCGCGACTGGCTGCCGACAGCATCGCTGCAGGACGAGACCAACCGCATTATCTTCCAGACCATCGAAGTCGCCGAAGTGCTGAGCAAGGCTTATGTCATCCTCGGGGCATCGGAAGCCTACCGCACCGGAACCACCGAGCCGGAAGTCGACGGCTACATCCAGGTGGAGGTCGCCGAGGTGCCCGCTGCCGAACTTGCCGCCCTGCTCGCCGCGACGAATACCACCGGTCCCGCATGGGAAGGTATTCTCGCGTGAGCGCCGCCGCTATTTTCCTCGAATTCGACCCCGCACCATTGATCGCTCAGTTCGGTCCAAAAGTCGAACTGGCACTCATTCGGGCGCTCAACCGTACCGCAGATCGCGACCGCACGCGGGCCGCACGCGCTGTCCGCGACCAGATCAATTTTCCTGCCTCATACGTCTCGCCATCGAGCAACCGCCTGTGGGTAAAAACCCGTGCTCGCAAAGGTGCGCTTGAGACGATGATCGAAGGCCGTGGCACCCCCACGTCGCTCGCCCGGTTCAGCCGACAGAGTGTCCTGCCAGGTGGATCGCGGCACACAGGTGGCCGCATCAACGTCACCGTGAAGCCCGGTCAAACCAAGTCGATCGGCCGCGCCTTCATCATCCGATTGAAAAACAACAACATTGGCCTCGCCGTTCGCACCACCGGCGCCGCACCCGCCAACGCCTACCGACCGAAGGCGATCGGCAAGAACCTGTGGCTGCTCTACGGCCCGTCCGTCGACCAGGCGCTCAGCGCGGCATCGTCCGAGCGCGGTATCTTCGAGGAAATGACGCCGGCCTCGCTCGATTTCCTCGAAACCGAATTCACCCGCCAGCTGGAGTTGCTTGAAAATGCCTGACCCTTTCCGCTTGCGGCTGCTCAAGGCGGTTTCCGCGCAGCTAAAGACCATCACGCCAGCCAATGGCTATCTGCACGATCTCTCCGACTACACGGACAGCGCCGGTCGCGTGGCCGAACGCGTCTTCCGGGGCAAGACGGTCTTCGGTGACAACGATCCTCGCCCTGCATTGGCGGTCTTGGAAGACCCACGCGTCAAAGACGGCCACAACGGAACGGGCAACTCGCCGGCTGCAGTCAATGAGTTGCGTATCCTGGTCCAAGGCTTCGTGACGGACGACAAAGATCATCCACTCGATCCCGCGTATCAGCTTTCCGCCGAGGTCATCACCGCACTGGTAAAAGCCAAGAAGGACACGCACAACATTTTCGGTTTCGGCTACCAGGCGCCATGCGTCATGAACCTGTCGATCGGGCAGCCCGTTCACCGTCCCCCTGACGATGAAGTTTCCGCCGTCGCTTATTTCCTGGTCGGTGTCACGTTCACCCTCGCAGAAAATCTTGAGACACCTTTCGCTTGAGGCAAAATCACGTTATACGTGACAATCACTAAAAGGAGAACAGCAATGGACTTTCAATCCAACAACCTCACTGTCCCGCGCGGCAAGGGGTATTTCGCCCGCTACCTGCCGGGCACGACGACTCCTGGCCCGTTCCGTGAACTCGGCAACTGCCCGGACTTCACGCTGACGCGCAACGCCACCACGCTGCCGCACTACGGGTCTCAGAGCGGGATGCGGAAGTTGGACGCCGAACCGGTCATCGACGCTACCCTCACCGGCGCCATCACCACCGATGACATGAAGACGGAAAACGCTGCCTTCTGGTTCATGGGCGACGTGGCCACTATTTCGGCGACCGCGCAGACCGCGCTGACTGAAACCCGACTGCTCGCCAAGGCCGGCGACATGTATCAGTTGGGCCGCAGCGATGCGAATCCCACGGGCAACCGCAAACTGACCAACGTTGTCGTCACCGATGGCGCGGCAGGCTCGCCGGCGACCCTTGTGCTCGGCGTGGCCTATGAGGTCGATCTGGCTCTTGGCCTCCTGACCATCCTGACGGACCTGGCCAAGTTCGTCGTCACCTACGACACGGCCATCTCCACGCGCCAGCAAATCGCGGCCACTGTCTCGCAGATCGAGGGCGAATTGAAGTTCATCTCCTTCAATGCGCTCGGTGTGCAATCCGACGTAACCATTCCGCGTGCACGTCTCGCGCCGAACGGCGACTTGTCGCTTCTGACTGGCGCGGATTCCCCGGCCTACCAGACGATGGGCCTGTCGATCACGGCCCTCTACAAGGGCAACCTCGCGCTCGCCTACCGCGACGGCCGGCCGGCGTAATCGACCATGCATCAGTTGGAGACGCTGATCATCCCGACAGAGACCGTCGAATTCGGTGGGCAGAGCCTCACGGTTCGCGGCCTCTGTCTTCCCGACATCACCGCCATCGTCCGAGGCCATCGGACGGTGCTTACTGAACTCTACGCCGAGGCCATCGCCGGCAAGCTCAGCGGCAGCATCGAAGAAGTCGCCCTCGCAATGCTGGGTGATTTCGTACCGCTCGCTTCACTGGTCATCGCCACGGCGACGGACGCGCCGCACCTTGCGCCGCTGGCCGCCAAGCTTCCGCTGGCCGTACAGGCGGACGCCCTCAACAAGATCATCCGACTGACGCTCGTGGGCGAAGGTGGGCTGGAAAAACTGATGGAGATCGTCACCGGGGCACTGGTCGGGGCAAACACCCTGATATCCCCGAAAACCTGAACGCCTGGATCGAGGGTGTCCGTTCTCAAGTGAGCCTGTTGCTCGATCACGGACACCCAAACGCACTTCGATATCCAGTATCGATGGTTTTTGCAGAAGCCGGCTACGTGGTCAAACGCATCAACGCTCAGATGGCCGCACAGACCTCGCTCCTGCAGATGGCGCTCTCCACCATCCCGAATGAGAGCGTAAAGCCTGCCGCCACGCAGAAGGCCGCCAAGGAACTAATGAAGCACCTGAAGGGCATGATCGATGGCGAATGAGAGAGTCGTAGAATTCGCCGTAAAGGCGCGCGACGAATATTCGAAAGTCCTGGCAAATCTCGCGCAGCAGCAGAGCAAGCTTTCCGCTGCTGCGCAGACTGCCGGCCGCCGCGCTGTTCTCGGCGTAGCCGATACTGACCTCCAAGCGGCCGTCGACAACTACAAACGCCTCACCTCCGAGGTCGTGCGTTACCAGGCTGCCTTGGACAACGGCCGGCAGTCGGGGAAGCTCGCAGCGGCTGAACAGAAGGAACTCGCCGACACGATCGCACTCACCCGCAATCGTTCGCGCGAAGCCATCGACACAATCAATCAACACCGCACCGCTCTCAATCAGATGCAGGGCGGCGCGGTTACCGGCTACGCTGCTTTCGATCGACTGGCCACGTCGATACAGCGGCAGACCGCCACGGCACAGGCTGCCACCCAAGCTGCTGCAGCCGGGGCCATTGCCGACGAAAAGGCAGCAGCGGTCGCGGCGCGTAAGGCGCAAATTCAGGAACGCCTGAACACCACGACCGAGTCGGGGTTCGCGAACTGGCAGCGGTATATCGACGCCGTAAACCGCAATCGCGCGGCCGACGAGAAGTCCGCAGCTGTCGCGGCGCTCAAGGCGCAGATTCAAGATCGTCTCAACAATTCCGCGACCTCCGGCCTCGCGGCGTTTAACCGCCTTGCGACCGCGATTCAGCAGAATAGTTCGGCATCCGGCGCGGATGCCGCGCAATTGGCTAAATGGACAGTCGCCACCAACACCGCCGCCACCGCTCAAACCATTCTCAAGAAAAAGGTGGATGCAACCACCGTCGCGCTGAACAATCAGGGTGGGGCCGTCGCATCACCCAAGAGGCGCGGGCCGCTCAGCCCAGGCGGCAACGGTGCCAAAGGCGAGTCGCAGGATATCACAGCGTTCGGCCTCAAGCCCTACCAGTTGACGAACCTCGGCTATCAGGTCAACGACGTGGTGTCGGGCCTCGCCATGGGTCAGCGCCCGCTGCAAATCCTCGCGCAGCAGGCGGGTCAGGTAATTCAAATCTGGCCGAATACCATGGCGGTACTTGCGCGCGGAATTCCCGTGATCGCGGGCGTCACTGCCGTGCTGACGCCATTCATCGTCTCGGCGCTGCGGCTGCGGACCACTGCTGAGTCGGTCAGGATTTTCTCAAACGAACTCGCGCTCTCGGCTGACGGCAGCCGCTACGCCGCGCAGAACCTGGCCTTGATTGTCGACAAGATGGGCAAGGTCGGTATCGCGACCGACGCTGCCCGCACGATGGTCAAGCAGTTCGTCAAGGACGGTGTGTCCGAGAAGGACATCATGCCGCTCACCAAGATGGCGCAGCAGTTGGCAGCCATCACCGGCGAAAGCGTGGCAGATGCCGGCAAGCGCGTCTCAACGGCATTCAGCGGTACGATCGATGATGTCCGTGCCCTCGACAAGGAACTGAACTTCCTCACTGCCAGCCAGTACGCACAGATCGAGGCCATGGCGAAAGCCGGCAACGGCGCTGGTGCGATGGCTCGGGCACAGGCGATCTTGGCAGGCAAACTGGCCGAGACGGCGGACAAGGGCGGCGATTGGACCAAAGCCGTCAATTCGCTGTCCAAGGCATGGGACAACCTCATCGTTTCGATCCAGAAGTCCGGTGTTCTCGGCTATGCCTCTCGGCAGTTGAAATTGTTTGCCGACGATGTGAACGCCGTTGCTGGTGTCGTGGTGACAGCCACCAACGCCATTTCGCCGAGCACCCTGCCGGCTCAACAACAGGTCGATATCCTCAATCAGCAGATCGCACAGCAGAAGCAACTTGCAGCGTCCGGTAGCATCATCGGCACGACTTTTGATACGGCTGATTTGATCAAGCAGCGTGACGCGCTTCTCGTGATCCTCGATACGCGCCGCGAAGAACTTCAGACGATCAAGGATGCCACCGCATCCCAAAAAGAATCTGTCGATCTGACGGAGGCCGACAAGAAGGCGCGGCTCGATATCCAGGAACTGCTGGACAAGCAGGGTGCGGCGCTGTCTCTCGAAACCAAGCAGGCCCAGCTTACGAATCGCGAGCGCTATATCGAAGGCCAGTTGCTGGATGCGAAAAACACTGCACTGGCGAAGGCCAAGGAACTCAACCAACAAATCCTCGGCCTAACCGCAGAACAGACAAAGCAAATCCGCGATCAGGCGGGGCTGGCCTACGACTCCACGCACGTAAATTACGAGGCGCAGTACACCTCACGACGCGGCACGCCAGCCGGCCAGCAGGAAGCCGAGGTTGTCAAGTTTGCGGCGATCATTGCCGATCGGCTGCAATTGAACGTCAAGGACATCCTGACCGCGATCTCTTACGAGACGAAGGGGACTTTCAATCCCGGCATCGTCGGTGGCGCCGGGAACAACTACGAAGGGCTGTTCCAAGCCGGCCCGGCTGCTCGGCAGCGCTATGGCATCGACAAGAACTCGTCGATCGAAGCGCAGATGAATGCCATGGCCAAGTACCTGGTCGACGCTGGTGTCAAAGCCGGCGACGGGCTGCTGCAAATCTATGCCGCGATCAACGCAGGTAGTGCCAAGAAGATCAACGCTTCCGACGAGAAGAACGGTGGCGCGCCCGGCACTGTGCTCGACAAAGTGTCCGATCAGATGGGCCAGCACAAGGACAAGGCCGAAGGTCTGCTGGCTGCCTACGCCGGTATCGCCGAGCAGGCTAAGAAGACGCAGGAGTACGAGAAGGATTTCAACGCGCGCACGGCTGCGGCGGCAGCCGAACTCGACCTGAAGACCAAGGAGACTCGGCAAGCCGCCGTCAACAAGGCGTTGGTCGACGAGACCAACAGGGCGAAGAAGGCAGGCGTCGAACTGACGCAGCAGCAACTTGACCTGGTGAAGCAGCAGGCGGGCGCGGAGTTCGACCGTGCCCACGCCGATGATCAAGTGAACCAGCTTGTCGCGCAGCGCACGGCGCTGTTCCAGAGCCTCCAGATCGCTCAGGCAGCCGGTGACCAGGGTAAGGTTGCGAGCACCATCGACCTCATCGGCCAGGTCGAGGAAAAGCTGAATACCGCGATCCCTGCTGCCATTGCTTTCTGGCAGGCCATCGGAGGTTCCGGTGCCGAGCAGGAAATCGCCAAGCTGCGCGCAATCCAGGAGGGTATCGGCCAGACACTGCAGAAGCTCGATAGGCAATTCTTGCCGCAGGCGCAGCAGATGAACGAACGGCTGGCCGAGATCGGCGGTAACGCGTTCAGCGCTTTCGCTCAGGCCCTTGCCAATGGTGAGAACGCTATGCAGGCATTCTTCAACGCGCTCAAGCAGGGCGTGGCGGAATACCTGATCGAGATCGGCAAGGCCATCATCAAGCAGACGATTTTCAACGCCATTTCAGGCGGCAGCGGTGCGGGTGGCAGCGGCGGTGTCGGAGGCACCATCTCAAGCTGGATCACCTCGCTGTTCCACGAGGGCGGCGTTGTCGGCGGCCCATCGGCTTCCGGCAGTCGGTCGGTCAATCCCGCGATCTTTGCCAACGCGCAGCGCTATCACGGCGGCGGCATCGTCGATCTGAAGAAGGGCGAGGTGCCGATCATCGCCATGAAAGGCGAGGAAATGCTCACTGAGAATGATCCGCGTCACACGAACAACGGCGGCGGGCGAGGGCAGGCCGTCAACCTGAAGAACGTCAATGTGTTCAGTGCAGAAGACATGCTGGAGGCAGCCCTGCAGTCGGTAGTTGGCGAACGCGTCATGATCAACTTCATGTCTCGCAACTCGCGCAAAATCCAAGGCGCCATCGGCAGTTAGTGCTTGCAAATTTCACGTTAAACGGTATTTTCACTTCAATACGTGAAGGACTGGCATGGCCGTTTTTCTTCCCATCGTCCCCAACTGGCAAAACGGTGTGCGGGACACCTACGAATTCAAGACTGACGTTTTCACTACCCGCGACGGTAGCGAGCAACGTCGGTCTCTGCGCGTCCAGCCTCGGCGCAAGATTGATGCAGCCGTGCTGCTCGATGAAGACCGGCTGCGGACGTTCTCCGACGCCCTTCATCTTGCGCGGGACGGCAAGGTCGAGATTGGCGATTTCTCAGCCGACAACGCCACCGTGCAGACGACCGCCGCGAGCGGCACCATGGCCTTGACCGTGGACCGCATTCCCACCTGGTTGCTCCCCGGCAAACCCTTGGTGATTTTGACGGGCCGCAAAGCTCGCAAGATGACGGTCAACACGGTTGTCGGCAAAACGATCACCTTCACCACGGTCTTGATCGGCGCTGTTGGCTTTGGCGCCGTCCTCCTGCCGCTGCTGCCGGCATCGCTTCAGCCGACTACCAGCGTGTCGATCTACACCACGCTGGTGGCCACCTCCGCGATCAGTTTCGATGTCGAGCCCGGTACGATCGTCCGCACGCCGGACGCGCTGCCTTTTGATGGTGCACCAACGGGCGAGACAACGCAGATTTTCGGGCCGGCCGGGCTTTTCTACGGCCGCTACGTGTTGCTGCGGAAGCCGAACTATCTCCAGCAGCCGCAGACGGCCTTCAACATCGCCTACGAGACCGTGGACTACGGTCGCGGCATCACCAAGACCTTCACGCCGGTGCCCATCATCTCGCGCACGCTGACCGCCAGTTACATGGCGATGTCGCACGCAGACGCGATGGCGATTCTGGATGTGTTCGTCCGTGCGAAGGGGCGGGCCGGCGAAATCTTCGTCCCGACATGGGGCAACGATTTTCCGCCCGTCACCGGTGTGACCACGCGCAACATTCGAGTGTCAGGAACCAGCTTCTTCGACTCCTATGGCGCCGACAACGCCCACCGCAGCATCCTGATCCGCACCAAGAGCGGAACCCTGATTCCACATCAGATCACCGGAATGCAGACCGACTCCGGCGACACGCTGATCGCCATTACGGACGTGATCGGCACCACGGCGGATCAGATTGACTCGATCTCCTGGATGTTCGTGGCGCGCTTCGCGGCAGATGCCTTGACGGTCCAGTGGACGACCAACGGACTGGCCAACATTTTGCTATCATTCGTGACGCTGAACAACCTCCCCGTCGAGGACAGCTTCGGGAACAACTGGATTCTGGTTACCGGCCAATGGCGCGATCTAGGCGTCTGGCAGGACGGCTCGGTTTGGCAGGACCACTGAGATGCCAGGAATCCAACCCATTGCGAACGGTGAATCCGGCTTCAGTGTCAGAGCCAAGATCAACCAGATTATCGCTCTTGCGGCGCTGGGTATCGTCACCCCTGCCGACCTCACGGACCTGCTCGACTTCGTGCCGCCAGGGGTTCCAACCGGGCTGACGATTACCTCCACGGCCGTGCCGCCTGCGATGACGGTGGCTTGGGACTTCAATCCCGAAACCGACTTCCTCTACTACGACTTGCAGATCAAGGAGAGCTCCGGACCTTTCATCGGGTTTCAGACCTCGGCTGAGCGGCAGATCGTCACCGTTAAGCCGAACACCACCTACACCGCCAAGGTGCGGGCCGTGGACAGGTCTGGCAACGTCTCGAACTATTGCACGGCCGTAAGCCACACAACGGCGCGAGACACCATACCGCCAGCCATGCCGATTGGTCTCGCCAGCGTAGCCGGCCTGGATTCGATTTGGCTCACCTGGATAGCCAACACCGAGTCCGATCTTGCTGGCTACGAGATTTATGAGAGCGGCAGCAACACCACGCCGTTGATTTCAGCCACGCCGTCGTGGTCGACCCTCTCGAACAACTTCACCCGTAGCGGCCTTCCCATGGAGACCCAACTCTATTTGTGGGTCCGCGCCGTCGACACATCGGGCAACGTTTCGCCTTGGTCGGCCCCCGTCAACGACAAGACTGGGAAAATCCGTAGCGAGATCAAGGTCGCATTGAGTGGAGTGACCTTTCAGCCGGGCCAAGCTCCGGCTGGCAATCGTCTTACCTGGACAGCAGGCAGCATCAGTTATGGCGTGGCCGGCGACGTGCCAACCGTTCAGGCGTTGCCGACCGGACAGGTCGACTGGACCGCTGGCACCGTCTACGTCTGCTACACGCCCGGCGACACCGCAATCACCACCACTGCATCACTGGTTACGCTGTACGCCAACAACTCGGTGATTCTTGGGATTTACAAGGGCGGTACCGACTTCCAAGCCGTCCTCGGCAAAGCTTTCATGGACGGCGGTCTAGTCCTCGCGCAGACGATCGGCGCCAACCAGCTGGTGACAAACGCTGCGGTCATTACCGGCACCGCGCAGATAGCTGACGCGATCATCACCAACGCGAAAGTCCTCAGTCTTAGCGCGGCCAAATTGCAAGCTGGCACCGCGCTTCTCGGTTCACTGACGGTTGACGGTCGGTCGCTGTCCGCCGCCGCCAGCACTCAGGTGCTCTACGACACGATGCGCGGCTCCCCGAATTGGCTCAATGTCAACGGAACGGGAACCTACTCCTTCGTCACGACCACAAATGTGGGCTCCACCACAGGAAATGCTCTGATCGCCAATCCGGCCACTGGCGTTCAGTGGTTGGTTTCTCAGGACCAAGTTCCCTTCGACCCGGCCAAACTCTACAAGGTGACGTTCCGAGTGCTGCGCTTCTCTGGCGCGGCCACTGGCATCATGTATCTTGGCGCAGTTGGAGTTGCTGCCGATGGGGTTACCCCAGTCGACTACTCCGGCGCTGCGGTCTGGGGCGGCATTTACTGCTCCGCTCTTGGTGTTGTGCAGTCGGCAGTTCCAACCGCCTTTACCGACTATGTGGGCTACATAAAAGGCAGGGCTGCTGCCGGCACCCAAGTTGTGGGCACCGTCGCGGTCCCGGCCAAGCTTCACAACAACGTTCGTTTCATTCGTCCGATCGCCATCTTCAACGCCGCGACATCCGACGCGCAGATGTTCATGGATTCGGTGAAGATCGAAGTCGTCAACGAGGCGGTAGCGGAACTTGTCAACGCTGGCACGGTGCGGATCGACCCCGGCAAGATCACCATCACCGGTGGCACAACGCTTAGCACCTGGATATCGCCGAGCGGCACCTACATGGACGGCCAGATGATCTCGGTCGGCAGCATCACTGCCGACAAGGCAGTGTTCGGTCAACGCGGCGTCACACTTGAGGGAATCGAGTTCCAATCGAACAGCCCATCCGCGAACAGAGTGTCGTGGTCGGCCGGCACGGTCAAATACATCGGTGATGACGGCAACATTGCCACCTTCAACATCACAGGCAGCAACACCGCGTGGTCGAGCGGGACGCTCTACGTCTACTACGTCACGGGCTCATCCGCCCTCGCGGCATCGGCAACGGTCGCCACCGCGTTTCAAACGGATCGGATCGTCCTCGCCACCTACAAGGGCGGCACCGACCTGGTGGTCAATTTCGGTCGCACGATCATCGACGGCTCGAAGATCGCCACCGGTTCAATCACTGCGACACAGGCCGACATCGCCTCGTTCCGCACCAGCATCCTGGTCGCGGGCGTGATCAATGCGGGCATGATCTCAGTCGCCACGCTCTCGGCGATTACTGGCAACGTGGGCACGCTGACCGCCGGCATCGTCCAGTCCACGGACGGCAAAGTCGTTTTCGATCTGAACAACTCCCGCCTGCTGATGTCGGATTGATGTCATGGCAAACAGAGTTCTCCTGGGTGCGAGTGGTGGAAGCTATAAGCTGCTGGTCTCAAAGCCGTCCTATGAAGTCACCAGTGCGCTCACCAATCAGCAGCTGGCCTTCAGTTCCGACTGGAACGAAACTGGCAATATTTTGCAAACTGGTCAGGTCAATATGACGTCGAGCCAGTATGTGCACCTGTCTGTTCCGTCGATTTGGTCTCTCAATCTCTCGGTGATGGCGATGACACTGAAAGGCGGACTTTTCTACCCGCTGAATGTTCTCAGCTGCATCATGCTCGGGTCGGACGTCGGGAACCATAGTGTTGCCCTGCAGGACAGGCCGGGCGCCGTCACATCGATCTCATTTAGTCTTGGTTCGAGCGGGGCTGCGGACATCGTCTACTACGCCATCATAGGAAACCTGTTTTGACCACTAGGTTGTGCCTTGGAAATAGAGGTTCCGAGATCGGGCTTTTCATATCGAAGCCTGGTATCGACGTCATGACTGCGCCTAACAGTGGCCTGTTGTTTTCGACAAACATGCCGGCATTTCAGTTCATCCAGACTGGTAGGCTTGCGATCCCTGGTAGTTTCGAGGTCACAATCACGATTCCAAACGTCGGCTACCAGCCAATGGTGATGTTCTTCACGAAGGTTACAGGTTTCGCGGCGACTTTCGCCGCAACCATGTGGGTTCAATACCTCAGTCTCACGTCGATAAAAATCCACTGCGAGACCTCGATTGCAAACGACGGCACTGTCACTTACGCCGTATTAAGGACACGAGTTGGCTAACCGGGTTCTTCTCACGGCAGGTGCTCTGAAGGTATCAAAGCCAGGCTTCAACGTCATGACTGCGGCGGATGCAGATTTGATATTCAGCAGTGACTTCAGTCAAGGCTCACTCTTTTCGAGAGGAAGTTTGACGTTCTCAAGTAATACCGTTAAGACTGTTAACTACGGGAAGACGTTTGTAAACATGCCTATGATTATGTTCAACGTTAATCGAGGCACGCCCATGGTTTACAACGAGATATACATTAATGATTTCATTCTCTCTGCCTCTCCGACAGCTGCTTCGGCCTGGCTTCGGGTTGGTTCCTCCAGTTTTAGTTACCATGGACCGTTGGTAGATGGTATGGCAGCGAAATATATTATCTGGGATTTGGATCTATGATTATTGAGTACGATGAAAAAGGTGAAATCTTCCACATCATCTCCGACCCGGTGAATCAGTCCGTGCTTGAGATGATGCTGGCGCGTGAGAGTGGCGTGCTCAACCTCCCTCCCGTTCCGGCGCCTCTTGAGCACGAAAAGGACTGGGATACAGGCGAGCTTCGCTACAATGACGATGGCTCGCCAAAGATGGTTTCCAACAGAGTCATCAACCAGGAGTGCGATATCCTGGCTGACTACATCCTGGATGGCGCCGTAACTCCTAGACCAGTGTTTGATCTGCCTGATCAGATCGAGTTGGTGGCGGATGGGGTCGACAGCCGCACCATCAACGTCC
This sequence comes from Mesorhizobium sp. AR07, assembly GCF_024746815.1. Taxonomy (GTDB): domain Bacteria; phylum Pseudomonadota; class Alphaproteobacteria; order Rhizobiales; family Rhizobiaceae; genus Mesorhizobium. Next base: position 2,475,669 of record NZ_CP080525.1, on the reverse strand, counting down.
CCGATCCTTGTGAGATACGCGTCGATGGCCAGCCTATGACCGTCTCGAACCTGTTCGGGGACCTCACGCTGTCATCCGACATGCCAGCCGAATACACACTTGAACTTGTTCAGTGGCCGTACATGGCCAAGACCATAAAGGTGATCGCCCGTGCTGCTGACTAAGAACCTCGCCCCACTGCGGGCCTCCGCGCTTGCCTCGATCGACACCTCGGCCGGCGAAGTCCGAAAGCTGTTCATCACGTCCGTGCCGGGACAAGAGATGGTTTACCAGCAAAAGCAGGTGGAGGCTGAAATGCTCATGGCCAACGCGACAGTTGCGGTGGGCGAGATACCGCACATCGCCGCCGAGGCGGTCTTGAACCAGATCACACCATACGACCAGGCCGTGCGCGTTCTCCTGGTCACCGAACAATGGAAGACCATCTCGGCGCAGATCGAGGTCATGCGGCTCGGTGCCAAGAAAGCCGTCGCGCTGGCCGGCAATCCAGCAGAAATTGATCGGGCTGCCACCGTGGACTGGTCAGCAATCAGGGGAGCCGCGACATGACCTTCGGCACGCGTGAATCCAGCCGATACAGCGGCATCCCTGTCACCCTGTTTTTGCTCCAAGGCGCTGAGAACCCGACCGCCGACGTGCCGCTCGGGCCATATGCTTTTTGCGACGGCGAGACCGCCATTGTCCGCGCCGGCATCACCTATCAGCCGTGGCCGATCAAGCACAGCGACCTGTCGCACGACGGCACGCTCGACAAATCCGACATCACAGTCTCGCTGGCACTCGGCAGCCCTCTGGATGCACTCTTCCTCGCCTATCCGCCATCGCAGGTGGTCAATCTGACGATCTTCGAAGGTCATATCGGTGACGCCGTGACGCCTGAAAACTTCCCCGCCACCTGGATGGGCCGCGCGGTCGGTGGTGGTTACGAGGACAACGAACTGCATTTGTCAGGCGTGCCGGTGTCCACGTCGCTCAAGCAGCCTGGACTGCGCCGCAACTATCAGATTGGCTGCCCGCATGTTCTCTATGGGTCGCAGTGCCTCGCCAACAAAGCCGCCGCGACCGTCAGCCGCGCAGTCGCCTCGGTCGATCGCAACAAGATCACCATGGCAGCAACACTCGGCGCCACCTATGGCCAATACATCGGCGGCCTGGTGCAGTGGGCAAACTCGACCACGGGCCAGAAGGAACTGCGCACGATCTCGGCGGTGCATCCGGCCGGCCTGATCATCACCATTCGAGGCGCGGGCAGGGGTCTCGCAGCGGGGACAGTGCTCTCCATCAGCCGTGGGTGCAATCACCAGATGAGCGGCTGCAACCTTCACGTCAACAGCGTGGGTGGCGGCCCCAACATCCAAAACTACGGAGGCCAGCCTTTCATCCCACTGGAAAATCCACTCTCGCTGAAAAACCAGTTCTATTAAAATCACGTTTAACGTGACAATCACGTAGTCATGTTGTAAATGGGATGAGCCATGTTCTTCCTGATCCCCATCCTCATCAACATCGTCATCGGCATCGCCCTGCAGGCGATCGGCTACCTGATGCTGCCGAAGCCAAAAAGCGAAAAGGGCGCCGAAGTCACCGACATGGATAACCCGACTGCCGAGGGCGGCCGGCCTATCCCCGTGGTCTTCGGCGAGAAGGAAGTGACCGGCGTGAACATCCTTTGGTACGGCGACAAGGAGACGACCAGCAGGGAGATCGACGCGTGAGCGACGACTTCGATCCCCACCTGACCATTGGCGACATGCGCCCTCTCTACTGCGTCAAAGGCGTGAAGAAGGGCTTCGAAACAGCCGGGTTGGATTTCCCCACTTTCCTCACAAATGGCGCAAGGGCATCCGAGTTGCGCGGCCATGGCTACGACGCGGTGATCGATCGAGTGGTTGAATCCCTGCGAGCCAAGGAGCCCACCGATGGGTAAATCTGGCGCCAAAGCCAACATCTCCGAGTACACGATGTCCATTCACATGGGCATCTGCGCGGCCGGCCCCGGTCTGCAACTGCTCGCCTTGAAATACGGCGACAAGGAAATCTGGCGCGGCAGCGCGACGGACGCCGGCCCCCTCGTCATCAACCAGCCGACATTGTTCGGCGACGTGAAGAAGGAGGGCGGTGTCAAGGGTCTCGGATGGGTGCTGCCGGGCAAGTCCGATCAGGTCATGCCCGCGACCCTGGCGGCAAAGCTCGGGCTCACCACTGCAACCTGTCCCGGCTTCCGAGGACTTTTCAGTGTCTTTTTCACCGGCACAAAAGGCATCCTGGAATCGCCGATCAAAGCGCTTGCTGCCGCGCTGGCCGGCAACCCGTCGAACAACAAAGGCGGCTTCTACTGGGGCGCCAACAATCCCTATCTGCGCTCGATGTCGGCGCGAGTCCGGCGTCCCTCGATCGGGCTCAATCCGGCGATTGCGCTGATGCGCATCAACGATGATTCCCTGGGTAACCAGCAATGGGCCTCCAACCCCGGCCACATGATCTACGAGTGCCTAACCAATACCGAATGGGGCATGGGTGAGAACCCGGATGTGATCGACAAGCCGACGTTCGAGACTGCCGCACAGACGCTTTACGGAGAGCAATTCGGCCTCAACATGATCTGGACTCGGCAGAGCGAGATCGGAAAGTTCATCGGCGAAATCCTCACCCACATTCAGGCAGCCTTGTTCGTCAATCCAGCGACCGGCAAGCACACAATCAAGCTCCTGCGCGGCGACTACAACGTTGACATGCTGCCGGTGATCGACGCCAGCAATGCCAAGCTCTCATCGTTCAAACGCAAGGCGTGGGGCAATATTTCCAACGAAGTCGTCGTCACCTACACCAACGCGGAAACCGGCAAAGATGCCACCGTCACGTCGCAAGACCTGGCTGGCATCGCGGCCGAGGGCGGCGTCATCTCGGCTTCGCAGAACTACTACGCCGTGCCCAACGAAACACTGGCTATCAAGCTGGCTGATCGCGATCTTGCTGCGATGGTCAACCCGATCGCCACCTGCGAGGCGACGGTCACCCGCGAGTTTTGGGATACCGTCAGCAGTGACGTGGTGAAACTGTCGTGGCCGGAATTTAACATCGAGCAGATTGTCTGCCGCGTCTCCCTGGTCAGCAAGACCAACAATACGATCACGCTCGGACTCTACGAGGACATCTTCGGTCTCGACCACGCCACCTATCTGTCAGCGGGTGAGGGGGCCTGGGTGAATCCATCTCAGCCCCCAACGCCGGCAACCCTTTACCAGTTTGGCACCGCGCCGGCCTTCATGACGGCCGCAGCCCTTAAGCTAAGCGACCCGTCCAGCCTCGCCTATCCCGAGGTGCTGAGCGCCATCATCGTGGGTGCCGACAGCGACGACGATATCGGCTACGACTCGGTAACCAATGTGGCCGATGTCAACGGCACCACTACTCAGCAGATCGTTGGCAGCAGCGGCTACCAGGGTACCTGGGCGATAACAAGCCCCCTGGTCGCGGAGGCGGTCACTGTCCTCACCGATCTCCCCGGCTTGCGCGGTCCAGAGCCCGTGGCTGGCAACTTCATTCTTATCGGCACCGGCGCGGACGAATACACCGAGATCGCGACCGTTCAGTCGGTCGACGGTGCGGGTTTTCGCATCAATCGAGGGATGCTCGACACCGTTCCCCGCGACTGGCCGGCAGGCACACGGGCGTTCGTCATCCCGGCTGCGGCGTCGGTGGTCGACCCAACAGTGCGATCTGCGTTCGAAGCCACGCCCTATCGGATTCTGACGCGAACCACCGTAGGGCGGCTGGCAATTGCGGATGCGCCGCAGATCAATGTATCCCTAAGCGAGCGCCCGTACCTGCCGAACCGCCCAGCCAACGTCAAAGTCAACGGCGTCGGCTTCGGCGTGGTCGATGCTAGCGGCGGCGGCAACCTGACGGTCACCTGGGCAAACCGCAACCGGTTGCTTGAGTCCACTCAGGCGATGAAATGGACCGAGGCGTCCGTGGCGGGCGAAGCCGGTCAGACGACCAAGATCACCGTGTCAACGACGGGCGGCACGCTGCTCGCGACCTATTCCGGCATCACCGGCACCTCATTCGTGATCACGCCACCTGGTCTCAACAGCGTGGTCATCCAGGTCTTCGCCGAGAAGGCCGGCAAAACATCACTCCAAGCCATGAGCTTCGCGGTCACGTTGCCACCAAGCGGCTTCTCATCGGGCTTCTCGTCCGGCTTCCATTGAACCAAAAGGATTGACCCATGACCGTTCGCACCAGGGCGCAGCTGAACAGCGATGCCGACGCCAATTTCGCCGACAACTCAGCCGGGCTGATCACCCCAGCGAAACTGCGAGCGGCTGTCAAGAACCTGGCTGACAGCGCTAAGTTGCCGGAAGATAATGCTTCTCCGAATATTGTCATCCTGAGCACGGGCCAGTCGAACGTTTCGCTTCACCCCGCGTATTCGTGGGCACCTCAACCGAATCTGTACATCTGGAACCATCAGGGTGTTGACGGCGCCACCCACGTCGGCACCGCATTCCTGGCAATGGATAAGACCACAATGGGATACGATTATTCGTACGCCAATGAGGTCGCCAAGGCGAACCCGCTCGCTCGTGTCTTTTTGATCACGGTGGCTCAAGGTGGCCTGCCGATCGCGCAGTGGAAGGTCGGTGCCTCCGCGCCGGATATGTATGCCTGCTGCAAGAACAACATCCAGGCGGCGCTGGCCGTACTCGGCGTGTCGAAGATCGACAAGTTCCTGTGGTGGCAGGGCGAAACGGACGCAGATGCCGGATCGGCCACGTATCCCTCTGATTTCAACACGGTGGTAGGGCGCTTCCGGGCCGAGACATGGTTCCCGATGACAATTCCGATCATAATGATGGGAATTTGCTCTTTCTCTGGTCCACCCAGGTCGACGTTCAACGTTAATCTCGCTTCGCTTGCCGCAGCCGAGCCAGAAATTCGAAAGTACGTTCATACATCCTCACTCCCCGCCTCGTATTGGAATGCAGACAACACGCACATGCTCGCAGCCGGCTATGAACAAGCCGGCAAACTCGCGTATCTTGCCGGTCGTTCCGTCAATCAGAGTTTCTATGTCGACCCTGACACTGGAAGGATAGTCGTTAACCAGAATGCCGTCGCTCTTCCGGCTCCCCCTGCCGGAACAATGCTCCACCTTGGCAATGTGGAGGAGGCCGGGACGCGCATTTTGGTGGACGCCTTTGGAACAGGTGCAGCCTCAATTTTGTCATGCAGACGATCGAGGGGAACAGCTGCTGCCCCTTCAGCGGTACAGTCGGGCGATCAACTGTCCAATTTTGCCGCTTTTGGTTATGGCGCGACCGGGTATTCAGGGACAGCGCGCGCTTACCTCACGGCAAATGCGGCAGAGAATTGGACGGACACAGCGCAGGGTACGACGTGGAGCCTTAACGTTACACTCAAAGGGGGTGTTGTTGCGGCGGGGATTCTTGCCGGCTCTGGCGATGGTATCCTTGTTCAGAGAGGCTTCTCGCGCGGGGCGCCAGTCACCAAGACGGCCGACTTTACCGTTGGGCCGACCGACAACTGGATCATCTGCAACAAGGCAACGACAATGACGGCGATACTGCCCGATCCGGCAGCATTCCCCGGCAGAGAGCTTAACTGGTTGAACCGGCAGACGGCTACGGTCGTCTCAGCCTCTTCAAACGTCGTGCCCAAGGTTGGAGGCTCGGCGGCGACCGGCATTCTCATAAACGGCACGGTCGGCAACTGGGTCACGCTCGTCAGTGACGGGACGAACTGGATAACGATGCGCGGCGGGTAATAAGAAATTCAAAGCGAAATCTCGGCCACGTGAGTATTGTACTCATCCGCCGATAGGTCGCGGTAACTCCAGACACCGTTGATTTTTCGGCCCAAAAGGTAGTGCGAGGTCGAGACCGTCCCGTCCACCAGGGTCACCCGGCGGGAGCGCTCGACGACATGCCACTCGGCAAGATGATCTTGGGTCAACCAGCCATAAATTGAGCATGCCGCCACGATTGCAACCACGCCTACGATTATAAACGCTTGTTCGATTGGCATCGCAGGTCGTCTCCCCTCTTATTCCTCCGGCTAAAAATGGCCAACATCACGCGCTTCGGCAAGTATCCGATGTCCTTAAATGGGTGAGGCTCGCCTTCGCAGACTGCGTGGCGACCTAGCCGCCGTGCTTGCCGCCGGTGCAATATCGTTATCTATCGTAATCTTCAGCGGCTTCCTCTTCGGTAAACGGGCGATGTTGCCACTGCCCGTTTATCCATCGCCGCATGTCTTTGGGTCCGAAGATGGTCGAGTACACATGCCATTCACCATTGTGCTGCACCACGAAATCAATGTGATTTACCACAGCGATAGCAACAACAATAATTGAGAAAATCAATAGATACAAAGTTCACCTTTTTGAAGCAGCGCTGTCGAAAGAGGCAGATTTACTCGCGCAGCCGCGACCGCTGCCAGTTCTGCGCAGTTCCAAACTACAGGCAAACTATGGCCAATTCGCCTTGAATGGTCGCGGCGTCTTGGGCGGGCCAACGTTGGTGGCTCCTGCAGTATTCCACAGCCGCTGTCTGTCCCTCAGGCTTTGCATACTTGACCGGGATGCCAGTCAACTCGGTTATCATCGGGGCAATCGCCCAAGGGTAAATCCAGTTCGAATCGTTGAACGTAGGAATCCCCGTTGGGATAGACGTTCCAGAATAGGCTGGATAGCCGACTACAGCGATGGTCTTCATGACGGAGAAGTTTGGTAGGCCCTCCAGCCGCGCCATTAGGCGGATGGCCAAGTTATGGTCCCTCGTCGCGACCCGAGCCTGGTCAACGAAAATCTGATTGTTCGCCGCTATGAACGAGAACACCACGAGACCGAGAGATGCGGAGAAAACATGCCGTGGGATCACCACGCGGACAGTCAAGGCGACAACGGCTACCCCGGCCCATACAAGGCCGATCTGCGTCAGTATCCTCGGGGGCAGGAAGAGAAGAGTGAACAGTAGCGGGGCGCCCAACATGGCGAAGCCTGCTACGACAGGAGCAGCAACCACGACCACGCCGGCTATTATGGCGCCCCGCATATCGCTCGCGCGGCCAACCAATTCCACCAAGGCCGCGACGACGAATAACAACGGGATTGCGAGTATTGCCTTGGGCAGCAGATTGTTCCCGTAGACGCCGCCGGTTACAAAATGTCCGTACAAGAGGTTGAGCCCGAGTAGCACCCGGCTTGGGATATCTCCAAGGCCGATCATGACGCCTCGGGGATCGGTCCCATATCCATATGTCGAGACCTTGAGCAGGACCATATAGAGTGCGAAGCCGACGAAGAACGTCAGGATTCTGGCATAGAAGGTCCGGTCCCATAGGGTGTAGGAAGCAGGAACATCCTCGCTCTTGATGAAATGGCGGATCGCTCTCAAAGCGAGGTCGAAGCAGAGGAACACCGAAATATAGTTGATGGGGATTTGATAGAGGGTCAGCCCCACCGCAAACAACAGAGACGAGCGCAGTATCCGCCAAAGACCTGGGCCGGCGATCAGGATGGCCGCCACGGACAGCGCGAAAGCTAGAATGTGGTAAATGGCAATCCCGCGAAACGTCAAAATCTCCGACGTATAAGGGTGCGCCGCGATGATGACGATGAGAAGCGCCCGGATGAGATCGGGCAGATCGTAGGTCCAAAGTCGAAGGACAGCGTTGCCTATCCATGCGGACAGAATGACCGACGCCACGATACTTATAATCGGGGATCGAACCGGATCAAAGCCGACTAACCCAAACACTTCCGAAAGCCAGTATGTGCCAAAGCGGCCCTGACCAATCAGCGCTCCAGAGAGGGAAGAAAGCCCGTCAATGATCTGACGGTAGTCGTCAACGGCATAAGTGAAATCGAAGGCGGCCTGGGCGCGGGCGAAAGCTACAAGCACAAGCGCAATCAGAAACGATCGGCGCTCGTCCTTTCTGATCAGCAATGGCGCCAGAAGACCGCCGAAAAAGGAATGAAAATCAGATGCCCCCGCTGGATCGCGGCCTACTTTTTCTAGCATTTTAGAAGCCCCCAACCATCAGCCACACCCAGATGTGTTCATACAGCCGTTTCCGTAGGTGGTGAAAACGTGGTCTCGCGAACGACGTACTGCGGCGAGTTATTCAGCCGGATATAGATGCGGCCGATATATTCGCCGAGGATGCCTAGAAAGACCATCTGCAAGCCACCGATCAGGAGAATGGTGGCGATGATAGACGCCCAGCCCGGCTGCATTTCAGGATGCGTCAAGCGCTGGACTACAATCAGCATCAGAAAGATGAGGCTTAGGGCTGCCATGCAGAAGCCGGTCACGGTAGCGATGCGAAGAGGGTAGACAGACGAGCCGGTGGCCATCTTCAGCCATAGTCCAACCGAGCGCCTTAGGTTGTAATTGCCGCGCCCGGTGAAGCGCTCTTGATGGGTGATGTCGATGGCCGCGATTGAGTTTGTCGCGCCAAGGATCAGGCCATCAACGTAAGTGTAGGGGCCATCATAAGCGAGTATGGCATCGACAACCCCACGGCTCATCGCCTTGAACGATGAAAGATACAGGTCTCGAGGTTTTTTCAGAACCCAAGCTGCCACGATATCGTTGAGCCGGCTACCCCACTTCTTCCATGCGGCGTGCTTGCGTTCTTTGTAGTGGGTGTAGCAGACGTCATAGCCGGCCTCGATCTTTTCGGCGAGCGCCAAAATTGCCGAAGGAGGGTGCTGGAGATCGTCGTCCATAACAATGACGATGCGACCGCGTGAATATCTGAGACCCGCCATGGTGGCGTTGTGCTGGCCGAAATTCTTGCGCAGGGAAAGCCCTCGGACCCAATGACATTCTTTGGCGCATTCCTCAATCACGCTCCAGCTTGCATCGGGGCTGCTATCGTTGACGAGAACCAATTCATATTCGCCGTCATACTTGGTCCCGGCGAGTACGTCGCGCACCTGCCGCACCAGTTCAGGAAGAACATCGGCGCTGCGATACACGGGGACAACGATCGATAGGGAAACAAAAGGGACTCTTTTCTGGACGTTCATGGCAATGTCCTCAAAACCGGAAACTTGCAAGGACGCGCTTGTCGCGCGGCTGCTGCCGGTGGTAGTGGGTGGTCTCTTAGCGGAGAAACTGCAACTTGGGCAAGAACACAACTGGCAATGAGTTCGACGCATATCGCATCTCCTATTCGGAGGCTGTGAACAAGGCGATTTCCTTTTCAGGCTTAAAAGTCGATTTCTTCACGCGCGCCAAGGCCGCACGGCTGCTCGACCTTCTAGGTGGCACGCTAGGACCAGCCGAAAATCTTTCGGTTCTCGACGTAGGTTGCGGTATTGGGAACTACCACGCCTTGCTTCGTGGCAGGATTGGCAGGCTTACGGGCGTCGATCCTTCCTCCGAATGCATCGACGAAGCGAGGCTGAGAAACCCCGACGTGAGCTATCAGATCTCGGATGGAGCAACGCTACCCTTTGAGGATGGCGAGTTTGATGCCGCGTATGCGATCTGCGTCATGCATCATGTACCGCCTGCCAACTGGCTAACGTTTTCCTCCGAGCTCGCCCGCGTCACTCGCCCCGGCGGCGCGGTGCTGATCTTCGAGCATAACCCATACAACCTTCTGACGCGCCGGGCCGTATCCACGTGCCCATTCGATGAAGACGCGGTCTTGCTAACAAAAAAGCAGGTGGCAGCATATCTCGAAGACGCGGGGCTGACGGACGTTGCGGGCCGCTACATCCTCACGGTTCCGGCTATCGATGGGGCGCTCAGGCGCATGGATGACGCATTCGGCTCGATCCCGCTTGGCGCCCAATATTACGTGATGGGCCGGCGCTAAATGGTGTCTGGCGTGCGCCTTGGACAGATCGCTGTTTTCATTGCAGTCGGCCTCTTTAACACCGGCGCCTACTTCCTCATCGCAAACGGATTGCATCTGATCGTCGGCCTCACTGAGACCTTCTCGGCCTTTGCGGCTTATGTTGCCCTGGTCCCGCTCTCGTTTGTTGGCCACCGAAAGCTTACCTTCGCTTCGAACGGATTGGTGGTTGGTGAGTTGGCCAAGTTCTGTGTCGTGCAGGCAACGAACGTGCTGGTGATCTGGGCGACGACTTACCTCGCGCACAAAGGCTTCTTCTCGGGATGGCAGACATTCGCAGTCATTAGCGTCCTCATCCCGGCGCTGAACTTCCTGACATTTCAGGCATGGGTTTTCGCCCAAAGAGTGACCTCGTAACCCCTCAATAGCTCCAGAACCGCCTCTACGGCGGAAAGGATACGCCACGACCAACGCACCGTCCGGTGCGGCGCTTTTGCTCGACCTGATCCGATCGGACCAGATGACGGCGGAACAGATGCGCCATTTGGCACCAGCAACCAGTTAGCCTCGACGTGATGCCGGGATCATCGTTGCACCTTCAAAATCACGTTTAACTTGATAATCACGTTAAAACGTGCAAATAGTGGATCAGGCACTCCCATTCGAGGTCGGTCCATGAACTTCTATCGGCTCTCGGGCCTCCTTAATCGGGTCTTCGGCGGCCGTGCAACTCAGACGCTCTGCGCCAGGGTTGCCGAGGGCAGGGGAACGCAGTGCCGGTTTTGCCGCCTCATGTCGCGGCTGATCGAGCCCAACCATTGTGCCCTGCAGCTTGCCAAATGGCACGCCAACCAGCACCCAGCGGCGGACTGACGGCATGGAATTCATCTCCCAATACTGGCCGCAACTGGTCATGTTCGGCCTCTGCGTCATCTGGAGCGTTCGTCTCGAAGGTCGCGTCAACACAAGCGAGAAGGACATCACGCGGCTCGACAAGCAGCGCAGCGACGATCTGAAAGACGCCAAGGAAGCCCGTCAGGCAACCGGCGAAAAGCTCGATCGGATGGACGACAAGATCGAGCGCAACTTCCAGGAAATCCGCAACAGCATCTCAGCCATCTACCAGCAGGGCGTGCCCAAATGAGACTGGTAGATGGCTGGCACAAAATCCTGCTTCGGGCTTGGAGTGTCAGGCTGATCGCCCTCGGCTTCGGTTTCCAGGTGCTCGAAGCGCTGCTCCCCTTCATCGACGAAGACTCGCTGGGCATCCCGCACAAGGCATTCGTCTGGCTGACGATGGTCATCCTCATCGGCGCCATTTGGGCGCGCCTCACCCCTCAACCGAAATCACTGCCGGAGAATTCCGATGCCGATTAACAAGATCAAGTCGAGCCAGCGCGGCAAGGCCGCAATCGCCACCGCGCTGGCAGCTGCTCTTGCTGGCGGCTGGCACAGCTACAAGGACACCTCGCCAACGCTTCTTCCTCCGGCCGTCATCCTTGCGACCGACAATCTGATCCTCCCATGGGAGGGCATGGTGTTGTCCGCGCATTGGGATCGTTTCGCCAAGCTATACGATATCTGCGGCGGGCTCACTCGCATCAACGGAAAGCCGGTCACGGCCAACATGCGCTTCACGCGCCCGCAGTGCGAAGCCATCACACGCGAGCAGATTTACCACGACTACTACCTGCCGCTGGTCAAGGGCGTGCCCAACTTCCTCAACTTCCCGGTCAGCGTCCAGGCCGCCATGCTGTCCGGCGCCTACAATTTCGGCGTTGGCTCGGTCGCGTCCAGGAAGGGCATGGCCGGTTCAAACGCCACCCGCTGGCATATGCAGGGTCAATATCGCAAGGGCTGCGAAGCTCAGACGGCGTTCAACAAGGCTGGCGGCATCGTGGTCGATGGCCTGGTCAAGCGCCGCGAAATGGGTGATGCGCAGCGGATCGGCGAGGCCGAGCTTTGCGTCTCGGGTCTCAACTGATGGGCTCCCTGATCGCCCTCATCGCAACGCGCACCGGCATCGGCTCCCTGCTCGCCTCGGCAGTTGCCTACGGCCTCATCGCACTGGTCGCGGGCGGCTCCCTTTGGGGCTACGGCGCCTACAAATACCACGTTGGCAAAACGGCCGGCATCACGCAGGAGCGCGGCGCCTGGGAAGACGCGCAGCGCAAGAAGATCGCTGCCGCCGAGGCCGAGAGACTGCTGAAGCAGGATGAACTCGACCGCCTCGCGACCATCGCCGCCAATGCGCGCAACCGCGCCGACGACGCCGAGGCGAAGCTTGCCGACGCCAGCAGCAAATCCGCAACCAGGGACCAGGTCGGGCTGCCCCGCGCGGTCGGCCGCGAACTCAACAAGATTGGTCAATGGTGATGAAGAAGACCGCCCTGCTTCTGGCATTCGTCACGCTCTCCGGCTTCGGCGCCTGCAACGGCGTTCCGAGGGCGGTGTTCGAACCGCCTCACCAGGCCAAGATCGCCGAAAGCTTGCTCGACGAGTGCGATAAGCCGGTGGCCATTCCCGACCGCGACCTGTCGCAGGCAGAGGAACACGCGCTGTGGGGCAAGGATCGTCGCGCGCTCGGCAACTGCGGCTACGACAAGCATATCCTCAATCAGGCTGTGCGCGTCCAGCAGGGCCACACGAAATGAGCGGGAGCGTCTGAGATGCCAACGCCTACGCTGACAGACGAACTCGCGCAACAGGCGGCTGACGCCCTTATTGCAAACGAGAACAACAAGACGGCCGCAGCCGAGTCGCTCGGCCTCAGCCGCTCCACGTTCAGAGACCGTCTCCGGCACGCAGACAAGCGCGGCATGTTAGGCGCCAGCGCGGCGCGAGACGGTGGTGACGACGAGGCGATTCTGGAAGCCGCGCGGGCCGGTGGGATCGAAGACCCCCGCAACCTGTCCCACTTCTGGAAGATCGTCAAAGACGATAGTGGCAGCGGCTATTCGCTGTTCGTGAAAAATCCGAGGACCGGGCAAAATGTCCGTATCGAGGACCTGGTTCGGGAAACGGTTCTCGAAGTTCCATCACAACTGAGCTATTTGCCCCCTCGTGAGGTTGAGGTTGCAGGTGAACACCTACTGGTCATCGACCTGGCCGACGTTCACTTCTTGAAGCTGTGCGTCCAGTCCGAGACCGGCCACGTCTACAATCGCGAGGTCGCGCGCCATCGGGTGATCGAAGGCACAAAAGCCTTGCTCCGTATGGCCGAACCGTGGGGCATCGGCCGCATCCTGTTCGTCATGGGCAACGATATCCTGCACGTCGACGGTCCCCGCACCTCGACGACAAGCGGCACCTACCAGGACTCTGATGGCACCATTTTCCAAGGTTTCAAGGATGCCGGCGCGGCGCTCGAAGTCGCCATCGGCGAAGCCTCTGCCTTGGCTGATGTCGACCTCATCCATTGCATGTCGAACCACGACTGGCTGATGGGATGGGCTCTCACCCAAGCGGTCGCCGGCCGGCTGCGCACCAATTCAAGGGTTCGGGCTACCGACTACAATCTGTCAGAGGCGCATCGCAAATACTATCGCTTCGAGCGCAACCTATTCGGCCTCACCCATGGCGATGGTGCCAAGGAAGAGAAGCTCTACGGCGTGATGGTGAAGGAGGCTCGGGAGCATATTTCAGAGTGCCTGAACCTCTACTGGCTCCTGCATCACGTCCACCACAAGATACGCAAGACCCGAGGTGAAATCGAGTTTCTGCGGGAGAAAGATCACAACGGCATGACCGCGCATATCAGCGGCACGCCTATGGGCGAAGGTCATCATTTGAATATCGAGTATGTGCGCTCGCCCTCGGCACCGGACGGCTGGCACGATCGCAACGCCTACGTAAATCGCCAAGCGGTCGAATGCTTTATCTATCATCCGACAATCGGCCAAAGGGCCAGATTCACCGAGTGGTTCTAAGAAGCAAAGGTTCATCGAGTTTTCTTGCAAGTCTCGATGAACCCCGCCGCCCCTTTACTGGAGATCAACCAGCCCTCATGAGCGTTTCGCTCATCGCTTGGCTAAAGCCGATCTCAACCCCTTCCCACTTTCCACCTGCCACCTGGGCGCTCAGCACCCGGCTAAGGAACGTGGGATTATTTTGTGCCAACATAAGCTCGGAGAGTTCCGCGAAGTAAGTGCGTCCGACCTTGCAATCCTCGGTGTATTCCCCGGTTCTGGTCGGCTGCCACGGCATTACCTTCGGAAATTCATCCGTAGAATCAATGCCTACGAAGGACAAATCACTAAAATTCATTCTTTCACACCTCTAGATTGCAGGCTGTTAATTCAACAAATCTGTCAGATCGTTGCCTGAAACTGATCTAACAGGCGCCGTTACTTTTTCGACGCCCAAAATGTCCAAGAGATTAAAATCAAACCGACACTTTTCTGCATCGTTCAATTTTCTGTGAACCTCTGTCATTTTTCCGTTACAGGAATTTAATCCTATATCAGTATCACTTTCAAAATGAAAGCGGGAGTTCAAAAATTCGGGTTCCGGCTTGTCGATTGGCTGGTATTTGGTTTCGCCGTCGTGCGGCATCCAGACGACCCACATCACGTCCATGAGAGGGCTCTTGCCGCGTTCCTTTTCGAGGAATGCCGGCCGCCAGGTGAGCGGCAGAATGAAAGCCGGTGGGTGGCGATCGAACAACTTGCGCCGAGTTTTGGCGTGCCAGTATTGCGACTTCAGCAGGAAGGCGACGTTCGGCGTGATCGACAGGGCGCGCTCTATGAAGGCCGCTGCGAGGTTGAAGGGCGGGTTGCTGATGATCCAGTCCCGCTGGACATTAACCTCGCAGGTCATGAAATTGACGCCCGCATCGCCGTAACCGCAGTCCTCGCGGAGGTCGCTTGCCCACACACCATCGTGGCCGAGATAGTATTCCAGCACCATAGCCATGTCGCCGCTGCCACAGGCGCATTCCCAGGCAGTGGTGCCGGGCGCGAGCTTCAGGAAATCCATTAGCGCTGCCGTGACGTTGTGGGGCGTCGGGTAGAAGTCCGCAGGCTTGCGCGTGTGGACCTTCTGCGATGCCACCAGTGCGTCAGCGTAGCTGTGCTCGCTCGAACTCATAGGTGAAAATCCCGTTAAAAGTGACTCGGCAGGCGAGCAAATCGCTCAAATCGTCCTGGTCGATCTCGATCCACTCGTAGGAGAACCGCAGCATCACACGAGCAGATCGTCATCGTCGATGAGGGCCGGTGCTGCCTGGTGCTCGATGGCCGCGCCACCTTGCATCCCATTGAAGAACTGCTCACGGGCTGGCAGAACAGGCTTGGCAGCGGCCAGCCACTTCCTCGGCTCGTAAGGTTCCGAGATGTCGGGTGGCGTGGTCAGCACCTCCATGATGCAGGCGACCGGATCAGGGCCGACGCTGACGTTCCAGCTGTTGCAGAACCAGAATTGGGCGATTGCCTGCCAACCTTCCGGGCCGATGTTCAGCGTGAGACTGGTCAGCTTGCCCCTGATCGGGGCGCCGCGAACGTCACGCGAGTCGGTGATGAGCTTGAGCGCTTCGGCGATGCCCATGGTCAGACCAGCAGGTCGTCGTCATCGGGCTGTTGGGCGATCGGGCTGACGCCGAGCACTGGAATGTCGCCGAGCAGATCGTCATCGTCAGCCGGTGCGGCCGCCTGGTTGGTCGCCGCCCCCTCGAACGCAGCCGCCTTCTGCTCGGTCGTCAGGCCCATGTACTCGTTGTAGGCGACCGACTTCAGCAGGCCGCTCTCGACGTTGAAATCCAGACCGGTTTCGACCGCCTTGCCGCCCGGATAGACGCGCTCCAATTCTTCGAGCAGCGGCGTCTTCTGCAAGAACATGCGGAAGCCCTGGTCGGTGTTGGGGAAGGGGAAAACGTTGATGAAGGGGTTACCCTTCGTCTTGCGGATCGCGCCGCGCAGTTCGCCGAGTTTCATTGTGGGTCTCCGGTGATGGGGGTGACGGTGCGGCTCAGATCATTCCGAGCGCGGCGCGATACAAATCGAGGATGGTCATTTCCTCTTGGCGCTTGGCCTGGTCCTTCTTGCGCTCGCGGACGATCACGCGGATGGCGGCACAGTCGAAACCGGTGCCCTTCGCCTCGGAGTAAATTTCCTTGATGTCGTCGGCGATCGTTTGCTTCTCTTCCGACAAACGCTCGATTCTTTCGATGAAAGCGCGAAGCTGGCCGGCCGCGACGGTCTGGCTGGTATCGGTGGTGTCGTCGGTCAAAAGCCGATCCTCCGTGTTGTTCGGATAAGGCATATCCGTGTCTCCAATCTGTGAATGTCACTATAAACGTGAAATTGGGAGCGTCAATAGCGATTGCGGTGGTTTGGGCTATTCAGCGAAATAAAACTGTCCACCGCCATGATGTCGAGCCTGCCATAGTACTGGCCGCGCTCTGTCCGATAGCCGTGTTTCAGGCAGATTGCCTTCACGCTAGTTTCGGCAATGCGTGTCGCCTGGGCGATCTCACGGTAGGTGCAGCGCCATTCGACCGATGTGCCATAACGCCAGATCAGGAATTGCCGTGCGGCTGCTAGGAAGGGTCGCTTCATTTCTCGCCTACCAGGGTTGTAGGCCGCTCGCTGACGATCCCACCTGAGTGGAAGCTCTGTAACCCGAGCCCAAGAATCTCGCTCGGTGTCAGGTGAATCCTGGGTCGAAATTCCGTGACACCTTGGCCGTTCCGCACGCCGATCTCGGTGAATGCGTCCTTCGGTTCGGGATACCTGTCCAGGATCGCCTCGACGGTGGCCTGCATATCCAGGCGGACCCGATCGAGATTGGCCTTTGGCGGCCGGTCGTCGGTGAGCATCTTTTGGATTTCGGCATCCCGCAGGACCACCAGCGACGCGATGGCTTTGACGATGTGCGACAACCGCTGTCCGGGCACATCGGGGTCGCAGTCCTCGCCCTCCCACCACTGGTCGATGTGGCCCTTGGCGGCATCGACGTAAACGGATGCGCGGACGCCGGCCACGCGGTAGTTGTGTCGGCCGTATTTGACCGCCCCCTCCAGCATAGCCACGCCAAGTTCGGCGATGACGGTGGCTGGCACGGTGGCATACTGGCGCCATTTTCGAATACCGACAGAATCCTTCGGATTGCTCGGCTTCTCTGTGGTAGTCGAACCGAGACCCGCCCGTGCGATTATCGCAGTGTCCATCTGCGTCATGGCAGCACCGAAGGGGATCAGGTTGGCTGACAGACCGTGTTGACGGGCTATGTCGAGATCATCCTTGGTCTCATTCGTCAAATGCAGCGATCCTTTGACGACGTACTGGCTCAGCGTCCATCCATCGACGATGTTGCTGCAGCCGAAGTGCTTTCGCAGCGCCTCGGCGTTTCGGGTTTTTCCGCATCCCTCAGGGCCGTAGACAATCACAGTGTTCATGCTTGAATCTCCCGCTAAACGTGAATGTTGCTCATGTTATTTCGTGGCGTAGTTCAAACGGCGAGCCGTGTTGAACAGAATGTTGCGAAGCGGCCCTAGGATGACGATCCCCTCCATCACCGTTGGCCCCTGCTGCGGCGAAAACGCGCCAGCGACTCGGCGCGCAGCCACCCGATCACCGCGCCACCGACACCGCAGACGACGGTGACCGTGAGCCAGGCTGCCGGAGGAACGCTGAGGACGACAGTCGGCAGGATGCTCAGAACGGCGCCGACCAGCAGCCCGTCGAGCGCTGCCATTGTGGCGATCTTGGCTCTCTCAGCGGGACGCATCGTCGCCATCCTTCTGCCGCTTGGCGGCGGCACGAGCACTCGCCGCTTTCGCCAGATCAATGCGAGCCTGGTCGATCTCGCGGAGAGCAGGCAACACGTCGCGACCCACCGAGCCGAAGAACGAATGGATGCCGGCCTCATGCTTACGGATGTAGGACTCGCCGAGCTTTTCCTTGAAGACCTTCAGGAACGCCTCGGCGCCGTAGCCGACGAGCGCGTCCAGTGCTCTGACCTCTACCTCGGTCAGCGCGATGGTAGCACCGAAGGTGAGCGTGGCAGTTGTGCGGGCGCCCATTAGTATTTTTTCCCGCCGTCGAGCACCCGGTTTTCGAGCTTGTGGTCAGCCCGCTCTCGGTTGAATTTGTCCTTATCCAGGATCGCTGCGGCCAAGTCGGTACCGCGCGACGAGGCGATGTTTAAGATGCGGATCACGGCATCCGCGAGTTCGACTGTCACGGCGTCATGCCAAGGCAACTTGTCGTCGCGGAGCTTACACTTGCGGTGGGCTTCCAGTGCCTCACTCAACTCGGAATGAACGAGCGAAATCAGTTCGCCGAAGTTGCGTTTGATCGGCAGACCTGTTTTCAGGTCGGTGTTCCAGCCGGCATCGGTCTCGGTCTGGTGAACCAGTTTCTGGATAGCCCGCAAGCCGTCGATGGCCACCAGTTCATCGGGGCTCATGGAGCAATACACTCCTGCCTCGGCGTCCATCAGCGAGACTCCCACGGCAACACGGCAACCTGTTCGCAGGCCGCCGTGTGGAACTGCCGCGTGCAGTCATACGAGTTGACCTGGATCGAGAGGACGATCGCGCCGGTAAGAGACGCTACCCCGAGCACATATCCAGCGATGAGAAAGGCGGCTTGTTTCACGAATGTCTCCTATATCATGCATGTTAAAGGTGAAATTCAGATGTCTACGATGGCGAGTTTCTTGCCGATCTTGGACAGGGCTTCCTCGAAGTCGCCGATACGCGGTTCGCTGCGGCCGGATTTCCAAAAGGTGATGGTCGATGGGTTGACGCGCAGCTTTCCGGCAAAAGTGTTCTGCGACATCTTCTGAGCCCGGAGCACTCTGAACAGTTGCCTGAGAACCGGGGACCTTGTACGCGCAGCGAGTGTCATGCTTCGAAAACTATCACGTTGAGAAAGTGAAAATCAACAGAAAAGTGAAAGTATGGGGCGCCAATCGTCGACCCAAGTGATTGCCGGGTAGGCATCGGGCTCGTCGGATCGGTTGTGCCGCCGCCGCATCATGTAGGTGTCGTGCCCGGCCTCAACGCCGACCATGGCGTTCTTGTAGTTGTCCTCGACCCACACGCCCTGCTTCAGAACGTCGAGCCAGCCACGCTTGCTTTCGCCGAGGGCAAGGCACACGACGCGCTCGACCATGGTGCCGAAGACCCGCTGCAGGTTCGCCCTACGCCGAGCGAAGGTGACGGCATCGCCCGAGCAGCTGGTAAGCACGGTGATATGGTGGCCGGCCTGGTGCAGCTTGTGCACGGCGTCGATCGCACCATCCATGGCATAGAGCTCGCCGAAAGCTTGCGTGGAGTTGAAGTCGATGATCAGTTCCATACAGCGCGCCTCGGGCACACCGAGCCATTTGGCCAGCGACCAGGATTTCGGTCCCTTGGCCTCGGGCTTGATGCCGTGGTTGGCGTAGACCCACTGCCGGAAGCCGCGCTGCCAGTCGAGCAGCACGTCGTCGCAGTCTAGGATGAAATGCACGTTGCGGGGCTTGAACATGCTGGCCGTCAAAGTGCCAGCGGTAAGAACTGTCTCGTTCATGGTGATCTCCATTCGTTGCCCGCACATTCACATGGCAATTGGTGAATGTCAATTTAAACGTGAAACAATTTGAACGGCGCGGACTTTGCGCTTTTGGAACCATTTCAGCGCATGCTAATTGAATCGCGTCCCCGGAGTGCGTGCATGAGTAGCTATCCCGAGCGATTGAAGTTCATCAAGCCGCAAGAACCCATCCTGGTCGAGCAGCCGCCGCTGAGCGACGACTGGTTCCACGAAATCAAATACGACGGTTTTCGCACCGAACTGCTACTCGACTGGACCGGTGGGCGAGCTTGCACCAAGGCAGGCCATGACTGGTCAAAGCGATACTGGCCGATCGTCGCGGCGCTGGAAAAACTACCGGCAAAATCGCTCATCCTGGACGGGGAGATGATCGCCCCCGAAGCGGACGGCCGGCCGAACTTCCACGAGATGCATTCGCGCATGGCCTGGAACGCGGAACAACTGGCATTCGTCGCCTTCGACATCCTGCACAAAGACGGCAAGGACTTGCGGTCGCTGCCGGCGATCGAGCGCAAGGCGATCCTGTGGGATTTGGTGAAGCCAGCGGACGGCATCATCCAGTACAGCGAGCACGTGGAAGGCGGCGGCGCCGAGTTCTTCGCCGGGGTTGACCGGCTCGGTCTCGAAGGGATGGTCTCGAAGCGCCGCAACAGCCCCTACCGAAGCGGGCCGTCCGACTCGTGGGTGAAGACGAAGTGTTTCGAGATCGGCGACTTTGATCTGCTCGGCGTGGAGCGGGGAGCCGGCCGGGCGTCAGTGGCCCTGATGGCTCGCAACGGAAGGTATGCCGGGAAAGCGGTCATCAGCGCGACCAATGCAATCAAAGCGCGTTTGTGGGCGAAGGTGCAGCAAGCTAAGGGCGAGCCGCCCGAGGGGTTACCCAAGGCGGTGCTGAACCCTGGTGTTGAATGGGTTAAGCCAGGCATCAAGGCGAGGGTGAAACACCTTCGAGGCGAGGCGAAGCTACGGCATGCCTCGCTGCAGGATTTCGTTGACGAGGGAGCCTAGCAAAGCGTTTCGCTTTCCCCCATGATCGTGTCTCAACAGGGGAGGGGATTCGAAATGTTTGGTTGGAGCAGTTCAGCGGAAGAGTACCAGCACATCCGACAGGTTATGGTAGAAGCGCCGTTTGGGGGAGACGTGATTGTGAGTCTGCTGAACGGACAGCCGCTCGCGGGAACCATAGTTGGAACCAACTCGATGAACGACGCAGCTGACAATATTCGGGCCGGTCGGGGTCCGCGCATTACCAGCATCTTTTGCGAGATCACCTTGCTTCTGGATAACGGCCACAAGATCGTTCTGAATGCCATGGAAATAAAGTCGATCGCAACTGTGGCGACTGCATAGGTTAGAGCGCGCAATGGCCGAATTGTTACTGAGAGAGTTGCAACATCAGATATTGTCTAAGCTATCGGACGGATATCCGCAAAAGCTAAACGTAAGTCGGACTTTTGGTCCGCAAGACAATAACGCCCTAGCTGTGAATCTAGCGTACCTCGACGAACACAAATTGATATCAGTGAGTTGGTTCGATGATGTGGATAAAGGCAAGCAGCCGGTAACGGCAAGCATAACGAAGAATGGCTTGGATTTCATCGCTAATGATGGTGGTCTTTCTGCAATCCTTGGCGTGGTGACGGTCAAACTTCACAAGGATACCATTCGCGATCTGCTGATTTCAAAAGTAAGGGAGACCAGTGCCTCGCAGTCGGTCAAGGACCACCTGATCGAGCAGATCAAAAAGCTACCGGCAGAGGCCCTTGCAAAGGTGACAACGGCGGCACTCGATTCCGGGCTCGCCCGAATGCCCGATATGCTAACCTGGCTTCAACATCTGCTTCATCGAGTATGACGTCGGAGCAGCGCTAGTCTCCCCTCATGCTGATCAATTTCTCTGTGGCCGATATGCCGAGCGGATCGTTGGCGCCGGCAAGTCGCTCGACCAGGTAGTCAATTTCCTCGACGGTCAGCACGTTGATCAACTGCGTCGGGTTCTTCTCCCGCCACGTAGCCTGCCGTTCGCGAAAGGTCGGATCGTTTTTGTGCGCTTCGACATAGGCGGCCAATACCGCGAAGTAGAGTTCCACGCTGCCCGGCTCCATGCCCTCGGCGATCAGCCTGGCGCGGTGCTCGTCGCATTCCTTGCGATGCTCGTAGCCGAACTTCAGGTGATCGGGGATGTCGGTCATCAGCGAAGCAGCAATCCGGCAATCACACCGATGGCCGCTGCGGTGCCCATCCAAAGCCACGGGTTGACGGATAGCGTGAATGAGGCGAACACACCATGATGCTTGCGGTAATCAGCGTAGGTCATGCGCGTGCCTCCTTAAGTTGCCGGTAGCGTTCATGCACCGCGTTGTTGATATGCGAATAATAGTCATCGCCAGGATTGTATTGGCTGTAGTCGTCGAGCAAATAATCCAGCAACCCGCGCTCATCCAGTGCCATGATGCGTGCGACTTCTTCATCATTGGGCGTCATTTCAAATCTCCCTTGCCTTCTCGATGGCGGTGCGCATCCCTCTGTTTCAGCACCGCGAACATGGCTTCGAGTTTTTCGTTGCCGTGCGTAGATCCGAACTCCTTCAGATCAAGCCGCGCGTTGATCCTGTCCATTTGGTGGCGAGAGGCCAGCATCGTCGTGATCTGGTCGAACGTGTCGAGTTCGGCTTGGGTCCAGGTGATGTCAGCCATGGTTGACCACCCTATACACGACGATGTTGTCATTGCGCGGATCGCCTTCGGAGAATGTCTTCCACTCCCACCGTATAGTGTCAGCACATCGACCTTCGATGTTTTCCGAGATTGATCTTTCGTGAACAAGTTCGTCCAGCACGCGAAAGTGCACCTTCGCACTCTCTGGCACCGGCCGCGATCCGCCGTCATGCCGAATCCATCCCGCAGAGACGGCGACGGCAACCGGATCAACGGGGATAACCGGCTCACGCACAGTCCAACATGGGCACTCAGCACATGCGTCTCGATCGACGTGTGTGCGGCGCGGCGGCCAGGTGTAGCCAGAGCTGTTTGTGATCGAGGCCGGCAGCGCTGGCAACTCGGGCAACGGCGCGCTGCATGGCCAAGCTGCGTCGGCGCGCATCACGATCTTGCCGGCCCTGTTGGGCTGGATACCGGCGTACTGGCAAGGGCCGCGCTTTGGGTTTCTCACAATGGATTCCTCTCGACGTGCGGCAGTGGTTGCCCGTTCGACGGGTCAATTGGCTCAACTTCTGGAATCGATTTCGCAGAAGCAGGGGTGCCCCCTTTTTGATTTTCGGAAGTCGCCCGCCGCAACCAATCGTCCCAATGCAATTGCACCATGGCCTTGGCGTGGGCTTGGGTTTGTACCCACCCGGCATGATCGCCGCGCCTATAGGGGTTGCCGGGCAGTTGGACGATCTCCCAACGGAAGCGCCCCGAGCCCGATTGTCGCACCCCACCGACAGGAACCTCTCCTGCGAAGGCGATGAGATCAATCGGCGATATGGGATCGGGGTCATTCTCCCAGCGAAGGCTCATTGTGCGATCTCCTATCTCTGATATTTCACTTTTAACGTGAATTCCTTCATCCCGTCAAGCGAAAAAGTTCACCCGTCTGATTTTCTCCGAGGGCTCTATTTCTCCGTTACCGACTTGAGAACGAAAGCGGAACATGCTTTGCTCGATGCAGTTGCGGCGATAGCCCGAACGGAGGTCGCCATGGGTACACGGAAAATCTACGACTACACCTACCTCATCGAATGTGTCGACGGCGAGGGGGTATCCTATGACCGGATCGGCGAGATGAACAACTTCGTGGTGGCCAAGGCCGCCTACGAGGCTGCACTGACGCAGCGCACCTGGTCGAACGTCGTCTTCCGCGAGGGCGGCCGGGTGATCGAGGTTGCCAAGACGGGCGGTTACGATGTCGAAACCAAAACTGTGCCGGTGCTGCAGCGGCGATCGTGACTCTATTTCTCCGGTGGCTGGTTTTCTCCGGTGGCTGATTTTCTCTGGACTCGTTTTCTCTGGTGGCCGTCCAGGGTGAGGGCAGCCGCACCCTGGTCGATCGACTCCACCGCGAGGCGCCGCCGCGACGTGGCCGGAATCCCAACCGCGATTCCGCATTTGTCATGTAATAACGTTACGTCATGATCGCGCGCTGTGTGTCGACCGACTAGCAGCGCGGTGTTGGTTGCTGTATTGGAAGGCATTCAACGGGAAAGAAGGGGGCGCCACAAGATGCGAGCAATGTTAGCCGTAATGATCATTGGCAGTCTGCTACCAGGTGTAGCGCTGGCAGATAGCGGCGCGCCGCAAGCCTTGAATGCGCTGCAGGAACAAGCGATTCAGAAAGCGGTCAAGGAATCGCTAAAAGACCCTGAAAGCGCTTCTTTCAAGGGCCTGCTAGGTGGACAGGGCAGCAATGGCACGCAAACAGCTTGCGGCTTTGTCAACGCCAAGAATAGCTTTGGCGGATATGAAGGCTTTGCGCCATTTCATGGCCTGCTAGTCACCTACACAACAGAAGACGGCGCGACAAAAGTTTACGGCTTTTCAGTCGTTACTATTGCCGGCGCCGGAATCAGTGCGCAGTCAGTTTACGATTGGTGTATACGCGACGGCATAAACCTATAGCAGGTTGCCGACTAGCACGGCGCCCCATAGGACGACTGCCGTTACAACGGGCCAAAAATACCAAGGTCGCGGTTTTTTGCTAGTGGGGGCAGCTGGCACGGTTTCACGCGACCATGACGGCGCCGCTTGACGGACCATGGGAGGCGGCAAGCCGACATTGTGAAGCGGCATCCGGCCGCGCTCTACTGCCACCAGGCGGCCCGGCAACGGCTTGCCGGATGCATCGGGCACGCTGACAATGGCTTGACCCGTGGCGAGCCCTAGAATGCTTGCCGCACTGACATTGCCCGGCATGGTCTCGGCTGCCGCCTTTAGCGCCTTCAAATGGTGTTGCGTCGACGCGCGCAAGGCGTGCTGAATCCGCGTCGCCAGCTGGCCCGCGATGATATAGGGCAAGTCCGAAGGCGATTGAGTGACATAAATCAGCCCGACTCCCTTTGAACGGATTAGCCGCGTGATTTGCTCGATCCGCCGCATGATCGCAGGTGGTGCGCCGTCAAACACTAGGTGAGCCTCATCTATCATGACAAGGAGTCCAGGTGTAGCAACGTCGCCGAGTTCGCCCAGGCCGCGATAAAGCGAGTCCAGAACATGCGCGACAAACGCGCCGTAGAGTCCTGGTAGATGAGTCATTTCGGAGGCGCTGTAGACCACGATTCCTTTCGTGTCGCGCGGATCATGCGGCGGCTCGCCAAACACCCATGCGGCGCCCCTTTCCAGCCGCACTAGGGCACGTTGCACGGCCGCCACGGAAACAGGCGACACAAGCCCATAAGCCGCACTGAGATCGTGCCGCAAGGCGTCATTAAGCAGGCTGCGCAAATCTGCCAGCGTGGCGACGGCGCGGCCGGTATCTTCCGCCCATGCTAGGGCAATCTGCAGCGCTCCGGCTTGCGGCTCGCTTAGGTCGAGCGCGCGTGCCAGCAAGTCGGCGCCCATTGCATCCGGCCGCATGGCTGGACGTAGCAGGGTAGCGCCGAGCGACTCTAGGTCGCCTTTCGCGTCCAGGATCAAAACGGAACAAGGCGCCCTTTCTGCAAGGGCGCCTAGCGTTGTTGTTTTGCCCGAGCCCGTGGCGCCGAAAATGCCGACATGGCGAGTCAGATAGCGGTGCGGGATTGCGACTCCGTGGCCGATTTGCAGTGCTGTCATTGGCATGACGCAATTGCGCTAAGCAACGCGGATTCACGCTCCGTCAACGCCATGTGGATTGCGTAATTCCGGCCGGATTCATAGTTGATAGTTTCGCGAACTATTGCCAACACGGACTCAAATGCCGCCTTGTCGTCATCCGGGACGGGCTTTTTCATGCGCTCTAGAAGCATGACGCAATCGCATAGGAGCGGCCGACTCATGAGCGTGACTCCCATTGCGTGCCGGTAAACAGGTCGACCGTTTCCGGGCAGCGATAGGGCAGGCTGCCGTCATGTTCGGCGAAGACAGCTGATATGGTAGGATCGGCCGCAAGCAACACCGCATAGTCATCAGCATGATTGGCGCGCCAGATTGCGGCGCCGTCCAGGTCAGACTCGCACCATTCGGCAAGCTTTTCCGCGCGCATCTCGGCACGCTTGGACTCAAACCTTGGCCAGTCGACGGCTGACTCCCATGCCTGATAGGCGCCTTCGTCGCCAAACGTGTCATAATAGAGCCGTTCGCGCGTGTCGGAGTCGTCGGGGTCAATCCCGTTAAGCCGCATGACGGCAATCAACAGAGTCCCCAATTCGTTGTGATCCCAATCCGAAAGCGGCTTTTCCAGCCATTCGGCCAAGTGCCTTGAATAGTGGGAAATGAAGCCGGAGCGGCTTGTGAAGCGTTCCGCGATGACGGCCGCAAGCGTTGCGTGCTTCTCGGCACGCGATTTGCGGAAAAGCAATTGCATCATGGCGAATGGAATATTGGCGTAAAGCCTATCAGTGGTGAAATTGTATTCACGCGGCGAATCCATGCTTTCGAACGTGGCGCGAATAGACGGCCGCAAATATTCTTCGTCAATGTTCGTCGACGTTTTGGTTTCGGCATTCCATTGCCAGCGTTTCCGCGTGTCTTTTACGGCATAGCCGAGCGTTTCGCCTAACAAATGGTCGACCGCTCAGCGTACCATGTTGCAATTTTGCGATAGGCAATATCGTATGAAGAAACACCAAATAGAATGTTTCCATATTCGCCAGCGTCAAGGCGCAATGCTTCCGGCCAATGTTCCTCATAGTCCGAATCCGTCTCGCCCCCGTCGCAACGATATTCGATGAACGACTCTTCCTCCCGATCTATTTCGCCTGAGTAGCTGGATTCGTAGAAACCATCGAACGGAAGATTTACAATCGCGGTGCGCATTTGCGTGACTTTCCCTTAAAAGGTGAAACTGATATTAACCGAAAATTGGTTGATTGTTAGCGACGGATCCAGCCTTCCAGCCAAAGAAATCCAGCCTCGACCATTGCCGCTTTGAAGTCGGCTTGAAGCGCTGGCAGCCTTGCCGCAAGTGCCGCCTTCAGTGCTTCGGGCTCGGCTGACAATTCATCGTCGGTTGCATCGGGCCAGACCGCCGCATTGCGTGCCGCGTCCAGGTCGCGGGCTTTACCTTCTCCGGTTCGCATTTGGCGTTGCCATTTCAGAAGGGGAGTCGCTGGCGCATTTTCGCCATCCCAACTTTTTTCGAGAATATAGAGCGGCACGATTTCGGCGCCCTGATACTCGAGTCCGGTTGGCGTGGTCGAGATCGCAACGCCTAACGAATTGATCGCGACAAGCTCCCACATTGGCCGCTTTGTCCGACCGTTTATGAGCGGCCGCTTTTCGCCTGCCCGGAGTCCGTAGTGGTCGCGATCTCCGGCCATATAGACCGTGTTGGCAATGTAATGCATTGGGCCATCGGTTGAGACCAAATGCCAGCGGATGAGCGGTGCAAGCTCGGGAAAAGCCTTTGCGATGTCATCGTGCAAACAGCCACAAGCGACGATTCCACGGTCGCGGATAACGGCCGGATCGCGAATCTCTGCCGTGATAGCGAACGTCGCATGGCCGTTTTTGCAGTTATCATCAAAGCGCAATTCGGCGCGTATGGTCGCGCCTTTACCATAGTCTTTGATCGGTCGCGCTTCCGTGCCGAAAATCTGGTTTGCGATCATGCCACTATCCCAAGAAATGACATTGTGAAAGCGACCGTTGACGCCTGATACCTGCCCGGCAAATTCGTTTCGAAGAACGGCCATCACATTGCCGTCCAAGAACGCTTTGCAGCGATCACGGCGCGGCGAGTCTCGCGCCTCACGCGGCCTTCCGTGCGGTTGGCGAACGTGTCGCGCCTAAAAGGGGATTCGTATTTCATGCTATGCACTCCTTTTGTTGAAAGTATCGTTTGACGTGAAACTAGGCTGCGGCCAAGGCGCGTTCAGCGTCCCTTTGCAGCATGAAAACACCTTCGAAGTCGGGCAACCCGATTTCATCCCATGCCGGGATTGCCCATGACGGTTCGTTCTGATTCCAATAGCCAAATTGTTCAATGACCACGCCGCAGCTGTAACCGTATTCGCGGGCGTCAGTGATTTGAAGCGATCCAATCTTAGGCATTTTCGGCAACTCCGTTTCTTGCAATTCACGTTTTAAGTGAAACTATGAATAGAGTCAAACGGAATGTTTAAGCGGCTGGCGCACCATGTCGGGAAAGTAGTGGCAGATTGAGACGTTGCCGCCACGGGCTGCCCGCATGATCGAGCAATTCCGGTTCATAGGGTCGGAGTCGCGGTGCGCCGTCCAAAATTCGGAAATGCAATCTTCGCTGTATACCGATCCGCCCAGGCTATCCCGTGCGATCTCGACTCCGTCCAACTCGACGACGACAGCCGAGTCGAAGGCGACATATTCGCCTGAGTCGAGCGCGGCTTGCGTTTCGCCTTCCAGGTCATCGCCATCGTATCGGTAATTGAAGTCGGGCTCGATTTGCAGCAACACGCGAAACCGCGACGTGGTGAAACACCAAACCGTGCCGCTTGTGCGGCCATTGGCGACGGCAGCCTTGACGCGGGCTGACAGGGAAATTTGTGGCATGGTCGCATCCTTCATGGCTAGGGCTGCCCTTTGCAGCCGTGACAGGTCGATTAGAACGGTTTCGCCTATGTGATCCGGCGCCACTCAGGCGCCGCTCATGATGTCGACGGCAACGTGATTCAACGCGGCCCGAACGCGCGGGCGCATCTTGTTGCGGATGACGAAAATGGCCGCCCTGTGCCGCTTGTCGGGCAGCCGATTGGCGCAAGCCAGCAGCTGGCGCATGTAGACATCGGCCGAGATGACAAAGCCTTGGCGATAGGCGTGACGGGCAAGGGTAATGAGGGAAATGGCGTGATCGTGATTCATCGTCTTATGCCTCCGCTGAATATTCGAGAAAGTCGGCACGCGTGGCAGTCGAGACGTGCAAGCCCATGCAGGCATTGCCCGGCTGCCCATAGGCGGCAACGTGGGGATATATCGAAGGATTGCGCTTCTGAGCTTCGCGCCACGCTCCAGCGGCAAGGCTGGCTACGGCACGTCGATTGAACCCGACGAAACCAGCGTCACGGATCGGCACGGCCTCATATTCAAGCGCGCTTTTCAATTCGCGGCGCGTGTCGCACTTAATGACGAAAAAGGAGTCCGGCATGTAACAGCCGCGCAAGCCGTTCGCGACGTAGAAATATTTAGCCATTGGTGAATCTCCCGTTAAAAGTGAAAGTTAAAATGCGATCGGAAACGGAAACAGGGTGTTGCTGCCCGCCTCAACGCAAACGATTTCCGTCCAGCCTTTTGGAATTACGGCGCCCTGCCATGCGGCGCGGCAATCGTCGCCACGTCCAGCAATGAACAGCTGCCCGTCAAACGTGGTGACCTCGATTTGATAGACGGGCACGGCTGGCACGGCGGGAGCGCTGCTGGCGAGCGCAAAGCCTCCCGCGAACGTTGCGACAGTGGCGGCAAGAAACTTGATCATGACGGCGAGTCCTTGTGTTGCTGGTTAGTGAAAGGGTTAGAGCCAGTTACGCGTTTTCTTGACGCTCGGCAGCCGATAGGCGCGGCAAGCCGACTCCCTGCAGTTGCGCAGCGTTTCGCCGAATTCGCGATGGAAAAGGGGACCGATAGAGATGCAAGCCGAGTCATCGGACCAAACCAGATATACCCGCCAGCCTTCGGCCGCATTGCCGAAAATCTCGACTTTGTGCGTTCCGGCCGCGACAAGCTCGGCAATCGGGTGAAACTTGCCTTGCCACATGGTCCGCTCAGTCCAAAGATTACGCATGGTGATAGTCCCTTTTTAAGTGAAAGTTAGATGCGTGTCGGAATGTTCGTTTGGTTCAACTGGCCAATGGTCCATTTGGCGCCGAGCGCTTCAAAGGTGACCAGTCCGGCCGCAACCGTGCCGACGACATACTCGCCCACAATGCCGGGCTTTTCGCCGCTATCGTAGGTAAGCCAAACGGCAGGAAGGTTGCCGGTTCGCCTGAGAATTCCGCAGTAGGTGGCACGCATTGGCCTAACTCCGTTTGTTGATATTCACGTTTTAAGTGAAAGTAGAATGCATGTCAAACGGAATCGTTGCCGTCTATGTCAACCGCTCAAAGCGATACCCTGCAGCGTGAACCGTGCTCGGGTTTGCCGTGGTGATATAGCGCTCATTCCATGGCGCGGCGCCAGCGTAGGCAAGGTCGACAGGGCCATTGATACGCTTTGCCAATCGTCCAGCCTTGCCCTTGGCCGCACTGTCACCTGTCATGCTTTGCGTGGTGATGTCGGCGCGATCCGCCAAGGTTCCCCACTCGTCGCCCTGGTAAGCGTGTAATTCAAACTGTTGCATGGTCGATCTCCCGTCAAGTTGAGTTTCACGGAATAAGTGAAAGTGTGATGCATGTCAAGTGAGTTAGGCCGGCGCCAGCTGTTGACATAGGGGAGGCGCGGCCAAGCCTATCCCTGCTGCCCTGCTGCCCTGCTGCCCTGCTGCCCTGCTGCCCTGCTGCCCTGCTGCCCTGCTGCCCTGCTGCCCTGCTGCCCTGCTGCCCTGCTGCCCTGCTGCCCTGCTGCCCTGCTGCCCTGCTGCCCTGCTGCCCTGCTGCCCTGGTCGACGTGCCGAGGCGCTGCAGGCCGGCCGGTTGCCGGCCTCATGCGTCAATGCAGGTAGGGCCACATTCCATCAATGATCTCATGCACTTAGCCTGTATCCGCGTTGCCTGGATCGATTGTGTCCGCGTTGCAAGTTGAATGTAGACGCGTCGAATTAGTCAATTGAATCAACGGGATGGTGGCTTTGGGTCCTTCCGAAGGGGGGTCGGTCGCAGGCGGGAGGCTCTGAGCGCGATTCACGCGGAATGTGAAAAGTTGCGCAGTGAAACGAGTTTGAACGTGAGTATTGCTCACGATTAACCGATTTTGGGTTAATTCAGCGCAGAGAAACTGGGTCTCACCCTCTCTCACCCTGTCCAATGGAAGGTGAGCGCTAAAAACCCTTTAAAATCAACACTGTCTCACCTTCTCACCCTTCTCACCCTAATCTAGTTAAGTATAGCAGTAAGGGTAAGGCATAAGGGCAGGGCATAGCCCAGGACCGTGGACAGGGCACGCGACGACAGCACATACGAAACGGGGTGAGAAGGGTGAGAGAGCGTGAGAGTTGATTTAAATCGCGTTTCTCAACGAGGATACAGCCTAACTTCGTTTTCTAGCCATTTCCCACGAAAAAACCCGCCGAAGCGGGTCAATTAGATTAGGATCGAAGTTCGCATACATCCCAACTCAGGGTCGAGAGTAGACCCGACACTTGCCATATTTTTTGTTGATTTCCGCACCGGTGATCGGACCCTTTGACCGGTCCCACCCGACCTGAAGCATGGCTTTGCCGATCTTTGCGGACTCGGTATGCGGAACGGACCCATCGCGGCCGAGCATTTCTTCCCAAATCTGCCCGATGCAGGTCTCGCTGCGATAGGCTTTCGGGGCATCGGGATCGAGGTCGTCGAAGTCGTCGCTAGTGCCGATCGGCTGCTCCAGCCAAGCCATAATGCGGCCCGCCAGCATCTCTTCCGTGGTCTCGACGCGCCGGCTTTCCTGCATCTCGGCAGCCTCGCGTGCGGCGTCCGCGTCCGCCATGTAGAGGGGCAATTCGCGGACTTGCTTGCCATCCATCATCTCGAAATACATCGCCGTCGCCTCGGCCCAAATCTGCATGACCTGGGTACGCAGCTTTGGGTTGTCGATCATCCCATCGGTCTTGCACTTGATGGGCAGGAAGCGGCGACCTCCGGTGATATCGCGCAGGTACTCGCTGTCGTTGGTCGAGCCCATGAAGACACACTGGCGAGGGAACTCGCGTGCCGTGCGCTCATAGGGCATCCGGGCGGTGTCGACCTGCCGGCTGATGAAGGCTTTCAGGTCGTTGACCTCGGAGCGCTGCATGGCGGAAAGCTCGCCGATCTCCAGTATCCAGGCGCCGCTCAGCATCGCGACCGCCTCCTGCGGCTTGCTCATGTCGCCGGCCAGTTCACGGAACCAGTCGAGGCCGAGGATGCGGATGAATGTGGACTTACCTTGGCCCTGCGCGCCTTCGAGAATCGGCACATAGTCGAACTTGTGACCGGGCTGGAAGACGCGCGCCACGGCGCCGAGCAGGAACAGGGTCGCCGCGTTCCGGTAGTAGGCGGTGTCGGGGCAACCAAGATACTCAACGAAAAGGGTGGCTGCTCTCGGCGTGCCGTCCCACTTCGTGCCGAGCAGCCGTTCACGGATGGGGTGGAAACTGCGCTTGCGCGCCACGATGTCGATTGCTGCGTAGAGGTCACGGTCTGAAACCTTGATGCCATAGCCGCCCTGGGTGCTTGGCGCCTCGATCACGCGGCGGATGTCGTTGTAGTGGGTGTCGGACAGCGGCACGCCGTTTACCGGGTCGGTGAGCTTCCAGTGTGGGCCATCTAGGTTGACGACAGCCTTGGCCTTGTCCCGTTTCTTGGATGCGTGTTTGGGCTCTGCTCTCATTACTTTCTCCTGTTTGAACTCGTTGAATTGCTCGACCGTGCGGATGCGAAGATCGTTCTCGACCAAGAGGGTTGTGTTGTGGAGCGTGCTCTTAAGCTCGCCTTCCTCATTGCGGTGCAGCAGTTGGACCCAATCGGGATCATAGGCGTCGCTTGGTTCCGCTTTCGCGGCAGGGTGGGGATCGTCGCCGAGCAGGTCGGATAGATCGTTGTCTGCCACCTTGGGTGGGATCACGGCCGGCAGGTCGAAATCGTCGTCGAGCCCGAGATCGTGGTCGTCTTTCAGCCGGTTGGTGTTGGCGATCTGAATGAGGCTGGCCATACGAACAGGGTTCTTTGAATCCTGCTTGAAGGAGCGCCACCTGACGGCCGCGTTCTTGGCATCAAATTTTTCGGACTGCTTCGCCCATTCGCACCAGCGCTCGAAGCCCTCGTTGGCCCCACGGAACTGGTGATGCAGCGCCATGCCGACCTGAACATAGTCGTCGTAGTGAGCGCCCGCTCCGTCGTTCGGGATGTCGCCGAGAATTCTTTCGATCTGCTTGGCGTCCAGGTCCATCGGCTCCGAACGCGTCAGGTCGAAAAGATCGTCATCTTCGTCGCTGGCCTCAACGACAGAGCTTTGCGCGCCCCACGTCTCGATTGTCGCGGCGGGGATGATAGGGCCGATGCCGAAGCCAATCATGTCGAGGTCGAGCGGGCGTTCCCAACGATAGGGAAGCTTGGTGTCGGGGTGGATGGATGGCGGCAGCACGACATGGACGCCAGTGCCGAACAGGTCGATCATCCAGTCGCGCTTGACGACGAACTTTTGCTGGCGTTCGTCCCAAAGCTTCTCGAACCCCTCCGACTGAGCGAGGGTCTTCTTGCGCAAAGGCACGTCGGCGAGGAAGTACAGATGGCGACTCTCGCCGCCCGATCCGCTGATGACCGATGGCAGCGAACGCGCGCCAGGCCAAAGCGATTCGACCGCTGCCCATGCCTCGGCGGTCAGTTCCGGTTTGCGGATGTCCAAGTCGAATACATGAAGGTAACCAGCCTCGGTTTTCGACGGCTCACCGAGCCGGATGCCGATATTGGCGTTGTTGCGGTAGCTCGCGCGCAGCGAGGCTTCTGTTTGCACGGGGGCCTTGGTCCACGCATTTTCGATCGGCCGCTTCTCGTAAGGCACCAGCCAATGAAGGGATGCGCCGGCCGCGAGCAGGGGCCGGACGGAATCTAGCACGCTGCTGAGCGTGGGAGCATTTGCCATTTTTACGCGCCTGCCTGGAAATCAGAGGCCGAAGAAGGGAATCAAGTCCTCTTTGGTGAGCGCGGCCTTCTTTCCCGGCTCGTTCGTGGTCTCAGACAGTTTCAGCAGCGACAGGATCGCCTTCTTGGACAACGTTTGCTCGTTGAGCCAGCGATAGACCGTGTAGCGCGCGTTGCCAGTCACTTTGCAGATGGCGAGCGTGTCGATTCGACCCCCTTTGATGAATTCGGAGGGCAGCTTCTCGACGAGCAACTGGCAGAGCTTGCCGTCATAGAACTTGAAATCGTCGTTCTTGCTCGGTCGACCCGTGTAAACCTTGGGTTCCATAATTTCCCCTGTTGCTTGAATTCAGGCGACCATATTCCCGCGCGATCAACAAATCAAGTTAAACGTGAAATTTATGCACATTAGCCTTGAAACAGGCGTTGAAACGTGATTTAAGGAGGATGCATTCACGCAAAACGTGACATTCAACCCGTTCCAGGAGACATTATGAGCATCGAAACCGCCATCGCCGAAAACACCGCAGCCATCCACGCCCTGATCGCCTCCAATGCCAGCCTTCTGGCCCTGCGCACCGACGCCTTCGAGAAGGTCAACGCCGCTGTCGGCAAGGCCGCTGCTGCGAAGGACAAGCCTGCACCTGCCGCCGATAAGAAGTCCGACGAGACTGCCGCCACGACGACCAACGGCGCCATTTCGACCGAGCCCGAAAATCGCGTGAACCCTTACGAGGGCATCAAGGACATGATCGCGGATTACCTCGGCGAAATCGATCGCCCGGAGGAACGCGAGGCTCGCAAGGGCAAGATCAAGGAACTCCTGAACCACCCGAAGATCAAGAAGGACGGAGTCGCGAGCGCGACCAAGGCCGACGACATCCGCGAGGACGCCATCGACCTGTTCAAGAAGAACGTTGCCGGCCTCAAGGCCAAGGGTGCCATCACCGAGCCTGCGGCGAAGAAGGAAGAGTCCGACGATCTCGTTTGATCGTCTGCGCTGATTGTCGCCCTCCCGGCTCGAACCGGGAGGCGCGTCAGCAGCGAGCGGGAGCTTCGAGGCATTGCCCCTCCCAAGCCCTCGGACCTGGTGTTCACCTGCCGTCCCGCTCGCTTCTCACGCGCCTCGATACAGGAGACCTCCCGATGTCATTTGAACAGAAATATCAGCGCTGCAAACCGATGACCGCAAAGAACATCGGCAAAAATCGGCTGAAGCGCGAGCTTCGATCGGCGACTTATGAACCCAACGGCTCGCGGGAAACCCAGCGGCGAATGAAGCAGGCGGCTCGTGTCGAAGCCAAGCGGCTCGGCGTGTAGCCAGATGCGCCGCCTCGCACATAGCCTGGCGCCGCCGTTCTTCCTGCTGGTGCCGCCAGCGATCTACGCACTTCCTGCTGCCTGGTGGGGAACGCCGCCCTACGTCGTGACCCTCGTCATCCTCACCGGCGCTTGGGTTGCCATCCACGTTCACAGATCGGAATAGTCATGCCCGACATCTTCCCGCCCTACCGCCACATCGTCGTCATCAACGACGAAGGCAAGCGCCGTCCGGCCCAAATCCTTGTCGAGACGCCCCACTCATTCAGCACGGCTGACGGCTTGTTCATGAAGGACAACGGAAAGCAGTGGGGCTTTCCACAAGTCACGTTTGAAGGGCCTTTCACTGCCGAAGGTGACATGGAGTCGCGCCCTTGACTGCCCATGCCCGTCTTGCGCCGTCAGGGTGCGATCGGTGGAGCACATGCACCGCCTCGGTCGCGCTTATCGACAAGTTGCAGGGCGACGGCGAACTGCCTGACCGCGATGCGTCCGACTGGTCTGCCGAGGGCACCGTGGCGCACGAAGTCCGCGAGATGTGCCTGGATTTCGGGCTCGATCCTCATCACTTCGTCGGCACCACGATCAGCGCGGACGGCTTCACCTATGTCGTCAATGACGAGATGGCGGATCACTTGCAGACGGGCATTGATTGGGTGCGTGAGCACACTGGCCGCCCGCATGTCGAGATCAGGGTTGATTTGTCGCCGTGGCTCCCCGGTCAGTTCGGCACCTGCGACACCGGATGGCTTGAACGTCTGCTTGACAGCACGGCGCTGAGTTCTGGCTTTGTCTTATACATTAGCGATTTGAAATATGGCGCAGGCGTGCCGGTTGACGCGGTGGGCACCAAGCAGTTGCGGCTCTACGCCCTCGGCATGTGGCACTACCTCGGTCGACCCGACGTGGAGAAGATCGTTCTGAACATCGACCAGCCGCGCGCTGGCGGGATGAAATATTGGGAAATCACGCTCGACGAACTGCTCGCTTTCGGCGAGGAAATGAAGGCCGTCTACGCGAAGATCGTCGCCGGTGACGTGGAGTTCAAGCCAAGCCACAAGGCGTGTCGCTGGTGCGAGGTGCGCAAGGCACCAGGCGGGTGTGCCCCCCGCGACCGCTGGCTGCTGGAGATGGCGGCCGACGCTCATCCCGATCTGCCGAACATGGTGGTTCCCGGCTACGAACGACAGAACCTCGTCGGCGAGCGCCGCTGGCTTGTCGTTCAGCACGCGCCGGACATCCGCGCCCGGCTGGCCGAACTGCACGAGGAGTCTCTGCGCGCCGCGCTCGACGGCCGGCCCGATCCAGGGTCCAAGGCCGTGGCCGGTGACCTGGGTGACCGCTACTTCAAAGACGCCAAGAAGGCGGAAGCGCTGCTCACGGCGGCGTTGGGCGACGACGCCTACAAACCGAGACAACTGATCGGCATCACCGAGATCGAAAAGCAGGTGAAGCCGGGAAAGAGAAAGCAGGGCCACCCCGACACCTGGGTGGAACTGCTGAAGCTGGTAGATCGCGCCGAGGGGAAACCCAAATTGGTGCCAGCGGATCATTTGAAACCTGCTCTTGAGCAGTGGTCCGATGATTTCGACGATCTAGACTGAAGAAACCGAGCAACCGAGATACCAAGGAACCAAGCACCATGGGTAAAGTAAACGAGAAAGACAAAACAGGTCGCACCGTCACTCTGACGAACGTTCGTACTTCTTTTGCCGAGTCGCTGCACACTGCATCGCTCCCAAAGAAGAACAACGACCCGAATGCAAAGCCGAAGCACGGGGCCAATTTCATCTTGGAGAACGGCTCGCCGGATTTCGACAGCAACAAAGCTGCCTGCATTTCCGCAATGAAGGCGGCGGGACGCGAGTTCAAGCGTCCCGAGGGTTGGTGGAAGACGCTGTGGGACGACAAACCCGATAACCTTTCCTTCAAGAAGGGTGATCGGTTCAAGAATGATGCCGGCGAAATCTACAAGGGTTACGAAGGCAACATCGTCGTCAGCGCAAAAGGCCCCGGTGGCGGCTTGAGGCGCCCGCAGATGCGCGACCGCAACAAACGGATCATCGAAGTCAGCGAGATTCTCGATGTCATCTACAACGGCACCTACGCCGACGTGATCATTTCCTTCTACGGCACGGAAAATGGAGGCACGCCGCGCATCACCTGCTCGGTCGAATCCATCCGTTCGCGCCAGGTCGGCGATCGTCTCGGCGGCGGTGGCATCTATGTCGATGACGACGACTTCGACACGCTGGAAGCGGACAGCAGCTTCGACGACGGGCCGTCTACCTCGGCGCCCACCAAGAAGCCTGAGTCCGACGACCTTCTGATCTGACCACCTTGAAACTGGGGGCGGGACTCTGTCCCCAGTTTCACTTTTAACGGGACATTCCCGTCGTCCCGCGCTTTCGCGGGCGTAACAGGCACCCAATGGCAGCGTGGCTGTCGCGAAAGGGCACCATGAACACGATCTTCACCGACATTGAGGTCTATCACGAGTTTTTCTACATCGGTTTCCTGCGCGAGGAAGACGGCAAGCGTGTCGGCGTAGAGTACAGCGCCCGCAACCAGTTCTACGATCGGGACTATGTGCGGCGCATCATCACCCGCAACACGACGGTGGGCTTCAACAGCCTCGCCTTCGACTTGCCGCTGATCTGGTTTTCGCTCGAAGATCACGTCGATAACGCGAAGCTGAAACGTGCCTCGGACGGCATCATCAAGGGCCGCATCCGGTGGTGGGATGTCGAAGACTTCCTCGGAATCCGTATTCCCTACGAGGTCAAGAACAAGCACATCGACCTGATCGAGCCGCAGCCGAACGCCATCGCCAGCCTCAAGACGCTGAACGGCCGGCTGCATGGCAAGCAGTTGCAGGACTTGCCGTTCGACCCCGATATGCATCTGACCTCCGAGCAGATGGACATCGTTGCCAACTACTGCCTGCACTCCGATCTCGACGCCACGCAGAACCTCTACAACGCCTTGGCCGAGCCGCTGGCCCTGCGCCGCGCTCTTGGCCCTGTCTATGGGCAGAACTTCCTCTCGAAGTCGGACAGCCAGATCGGCGAGGCGATCGTCAAGAAGCGCGTCGAGCAACTGTCGGGCATCAAGCCGCAGAAGGCTTCCGTTAAACCAGGGACGACGTTCCGCTACCCCGTCCCCGACTTCATGAAGTTCGAGACGCCTGAGTTGCAGGTGATGCTCGAACGGCTCCGCGAGACCGACTTCACGATCACGGATGAAGGCAAGGTGGATATGCCACCGTGGCTCTCCACCACTGCTTTCACCATCGGCGGTTCGACCTATCAGATGGGCATCGGCGGACTGCATTCGACCGAGTCCAATCGTGCGGTCTTCTCCGACGATACGCACGCCCTGGTCGATGCCGACGTGGCCTCGCAGTACCCGCGCATGATCCTCAATCTCGGCCTGTACCCGATGGCCCTCGGCACGTTCTTCTCGATTGTCTACGCCGAAATCATGAGCGACCGGCTGAAGGCCAAAAAGCGCGGCAAGGCGATCAAGCTCGAACTGAAAGAGGTCAACGATCCCGACCGCCGCCGTGCCCTGGAAGCCGAGGCGGATGCCTGCAAGCTGAAGGACAAGAGCCTCAAGATCGCGCTCAACGGTGTCTACGGCAAGCTCGGCAGCCGCTACAGCGTCCTCTATGCGCCGCACCTGCTGATCTCCGTCACGCTCACCGGCCAGTTGACCCTGCTGATGCTGATTGAACGCGCCGAGAAGGCCGGCATCAGCGTTGTCAGTGGCAACACCGATGGTGTGCTGTTCCGCTGCCCGCGCGAGCACTATGCCGGGCTCGACGGCGACCGGCTCAAGCCGTCACTGCTCGCCAGCATCACCGAGCAGTGGGAGTCGGACACCCACCTCGATCTCGAATTCGGCGAGTACAAGGCCGTCTACAACCAGTCGGTCAATTCCTACTACGCTCTCAAGAAGGACGGCGGCCACAAGCGCAAAGGGCCGATCGGCAACCCGTGGAGCCCCCATCCTGACGACCAGGAGATGGGCGTCGATCGCGGCCGGCTGATGAAGAACCCGCAGGCGACGATCTGCACCGACGCGGCGCTCGCTCGCATCAAGGACGGCACGCCGGTGGCAGCCACCATCCGTGCTTGCCGCGACATCCGGCAGTTCGTCACGGTCATCAAGGCTGACGGCGGCGCGACGTGGCGCGGCGACTACCTCGGCAAGGTCGTCCGCTATTATTGGGGGATCGACGGCGAGCCCATTTTCAAGGCCAAGGCGCACGTCTCGACCGGCAACCACGCCAAGGTGCCGAAGACGGACGGCGCGGTGCCGTGCATGAGGCTGCCTGACGAGTTTCCCGACGATATCGACTACGGCCGCTACATCGCCGAGGCCGAAGAAATCCTTCAGGACGTGGGATTCTACGGGGCGAAAATTGAGCCGCCGAAGCCGATTCGCGTCACCAAGAAAAACCAGCAAGCACTCCTGCAATGGGCATTGGCGATATGAGAAATGATCCGCAAATAGGACAGTCTTGGCAACACCATAGTGGAAGGATGTATCAAGTTATTCTTGTAACCAACACGACGCATCCATCCGACAAGTTCCCTGTGACGGTCGTTTATCAGAATATGACCAACGCTACTGTTTGGTCCCGGCCATTGTCTGACTGGCATCGGTCTTTCACGGAGATGCCGTCATGAGCGGCAGCAGCAGAAAATACTGGTCAACTGAAGAACTGACGCGCGATGCCGCCTACTGGCGCAAGGGTGAAGCGTTCGCCAAGGAGATGGTTGCGAAAATATGGTCGCGCTCCGGCTACGAGTCACCCAAATGGATCGGCCAGCAGAATGCTGCTCGTGAACGAGCGCGCGCGTCTGAGGCCGAGATCGCCAGCCGCGCACCGACGTGCCCACGGCATCAGCGCTGGACATTCACCATGCGGGCGCCGCAAGCGCAGGTCGCCCCATGAAGGTGCTTCAGGACTTCGATTTCACCCAGCGAGTCAGCGAAAAAGCAGGTGAACTCGACGCCGTGGTTTGGGCAGAATCCAACGGCTGGCTCGTGCGCAAGATGCAATATGCCGGCCGACATAGCTGCCCGGATCGTCTGTTCGCAGGCTACGGGCAACTGTTCCTCATCGAGATGAAAAAGCGCGGCAAGACGCCCTCCCGCGACGGCAAACTGTCCGAGGGGCAGCGCTTGGAATTCGAGCGCTATGCGGCCGTGGGCGTCACGGTGCATGTCTTCTACACAGGCGAGGACGCTATTGCCTTCCTGAAAACCAAGATGCCTGCACCAGGGCTGCTAGTCTGATGCAGGACGACAACGATCTCTCTGACCTGCTCGGCTACAGAACTCACCCCACGTTCGAGTGGAAGGTCCGGCCCCGTTCCGACCTGCGCAACGCGCAGCGCATCATGTCGAGTATCGTCAGAAACAGCCCGACCAAGCTCATCATCAGCGGGATGGGAAGTGGAAAGACGGGTGCTACGCTCGACGCGCTCTATGACCTGCTCAACAGGTTCGAGGTCCACCACGTGCTAGTGATCGCGCCGCGTTTCGTTGCCGCCAACACGTGGCCTAACGAACTCGCTGCTTGGCAGCACACGCGGGCGATCTCCTACGCCGTCGCCGTGGGTGAACCCGAGGAACGTGCAGCGGCAATCGCGCGACGGGCAGAGATCACGACTCTGAACTTCGAGAACCTGCCTTGGCTCGCGCAACATATTCGGTCTGTGGATTCATGGATTTGGGATTGTGTCGTCATCGACGAGTCCTCACGCATGAAGTCCGGTGAGGGGCGCACGAAAGCCACGAAGATCAAAACCGTCAACAAGGCCGGCGAGGTCGAGGTTAAGGTCCGCAAGGGTGGCAAACAAACCCGGTTCGGCATCATGACGACGGCTCGCCGCAAGATCAGCCGCGTCATCGAGCTAACCGGCACTCCGGCGCCACAGGGCCTGATTGATCTCTGGTCGCAATGCTACCTGCTCGATCAGGGGAAACGCCTCGGTCAGAGCAAAGACGAGTTCGAAAGGCGCTGGTTCGACAAAGACCGCTACAAGCACACCATCACTGCACGACCTGGCGCCGAAGACGAAATCCTGAGCCGGTTGAAGGACCTGCTCGTCACGATCCCGCAGGAAAAAGTCGCCGAGGACGCTCACTTCATCCCAATGAAGGTCCGGCTGCCCGAGCAGGCGATGCGTGATTATCAAGACTTCGAGCGTACCCTCTACAGTGAAATTCACGATGTGGAGGCGGTATCGAAAGGCGTACTCGCCAACAAATTGATGCAGTTCGCCAACGGTCATATGTACCGAGAAGACCGCTCCGTCGTGCACATCCACGACGCCAAGATGGAAGCGCTCGAAGAACTCGTTGACAGCGCGCAGGGCGAGAACTTGCTGGTTTTCTAC
This sequence comes from Mesorhizobium sp. AR07, assembly GCF_024746815.1. Classification (GTDB taxonomy): domain Bacteria; phylum Pseudomonadota; class Alphaproteobacteria; order Rhizobiales; family Rhizobiaceae; genus Mesorhizobium. The sequence goes on along the minus strand of NZ_CP080525.1, from coordinate 2,434,696 downwards.
GGTTTCAAGTTCGATAAGGACGCTATTAGAAAACGTTATCCTCACGCTGTAGTCGCCAACGAGAATCCAGATGCCGTAACGCTATGGAATCAAAACAAAATCAAGCTCTTAGTCGCACATCCGGCCTCGATCGGACATGGCACAAACTTGCAGTTCGGCGGCCATATCGCTGCTTGGTATGGCCTGACATTTTCACTGGAGCTTTGGCAGCAAGCAAATGCCCGCCTGCCGCGTCCAGGCCAAACAAAACAGGTACTTATCTATCCCATCATCGCAGAGGGAACCTACGACGAACGCGCGTTAACCGTGCTCACAGCAAAAGGGGTCACTCAGGACCGGATAATTGAAAGTTTCACACTTCGGACTTGACTTTCACGAAAAATGTTCACATTTCTGAGTCGGTAAGTGAATGTGCACTGAGCAAAAGGAGGTGTGATGACGATGGTCGACAATGAGAAGGTATCGCCAAATAGGGCCGTCGTTCATCCGGAGTTCGGAAAGAGACTCGAACGGGCGTGCGACGGCAATCCAGACGTTCCGCCTTTGAACCATGGCCGCCTCGGCTGGTTCGTGGAACAACTGGAAAAACACGATGTCCATTCGACAAAAGAGACCGTTCGCAAGTGGTTCTACGGCGAGACGCGGCCCCGTCACAGGCCGATGACCGCCTTGGCGCAGATACTCAAGGTCGATGAGCTTTGGCTGTCGAGCGGCAAGGCACCTGAGTTCACTGAGAGCCAGCGTCGACTGCACAACGTCGTTGCGGGCGGCGCGGTCAACGTCGTGGCCGGCTTCATCCAGATGGACGGCGGGCATCCGGCTTTCCCGCTGGACACCGACACCGACGCGGCGAACAACAAGATTCACCTCTACTCGATCATTCGCGGCGCCAGCTACCGGTTCCACATCGTCACGGTGCTGGGTGAGGGGGACGATCAACACTTCGTCGTTCCGCATGACGCCCGCAACACGATCGTGCTTGGCGTGGTGCCAGGCGTCGAACCGTTCTCCGTGACGATCTACGAACTGGATTGGGAGACGATCGAGGAAGCCGGCAGCCGCAGGAGCAATGGCTTCGACGTGAAGCTCGGCGGACCGAAGTGGAAGCAGATCAAGACGTTCGCCGAGCGTCTATGATCATAGCGGCGACAGGCCATCGCCCTGACAAACTCGGCGGCCACAGCGAAGGAGTGCGCCGACGCCTGCGATCCTTAGCAATCGACTACCTGCAGGCGGAACAGCCAGACGCCGTGATCAGCGGTATGGCCCGAGGTTGGGATCAGGCTATCGCCGAGGCCGCTATCGAGCTTCACCTTCCATTCATCGCAGCGGTGCCCTTCGAGGGCCAAGCGAAGCGCTGGCCGCCCGAAAGCCAGGCGCATTACGCTCGGCTACTCGGACAGGCCGCATCCATTGAGATCGTGTCAGAATTCCCTGGCGCCCGCGCCATGCAGCAGCGCAACGAGTGGATGGTCGACCGAGGCGGCAAGATGTGTGCGTTGTGGGACGGGTCGATGGGCGGCACGTTCAACTGCATCCGCTACGCCAAGAAGGTCGGCCGGCCGATCGACAACCTGTGGCCGCGATGGGCGAACGATCTACGCGACCTGTTGTCATCCTAGCGATCCGACATTATGAAGCGCTCCATGAGCGACTTAGACATCCGCAGTTCCGACCCGAAGCAACTGATTGCTGGCGCGACCGGCGATTGGGAGGTCATCATTGGCCTAGAAGTCCACGCGCAGGTGACATCGGAGGCGAAACTGTTCTCCGGTGCCTCGACCGCCTACGGCTCACCACCGAACGCCAATGTGAGCCTGGTCGACGCAGCCATGCCGGGCATGTTGCCGGTGATCAACGAGGAATGCGTTAGGCAGGCAATCCGTACAGGTCACGGACTGAAGGCCGAGATCAACGCGAAGTCGGTGTTCGACCGCAAGAATTATTTCTATCCCGACCTGCCGCAGGGCTACCAGATTTCGCAGTTCAAGCAGCCGATCGTGGGCGAGGGCCTCGTCACGGTGTCCATCGGTCCCGATCGACATGGCGGGTTCGAGGACATTGATGTCCGCATCGAGCGCCTGCACCTGGAGCAGGACGCTGGCAAGTCGATCCACGACCAGGAGCCAACGCTGTCCTATGTCGACCTGAACCGCTCGGGCGTGGCTCTAATGGAGATCGTCTCCAAGCCGGACATGCGGTCAGCGGACGAGGCAAAAGCCTACGTGGCCAAGCTCCGCAACATCATGCGCTACCTCGGCACCTGCGACGGCAACATGGAACAGGGCTCGCTGCGCGCCGATGTCAACGTGTCGGTACGACGGCCGGGCTCGCCTTTGGGCACGCGCTGCGAGATCAAGAACGTCAATTCGATCCGCTTCATCGGTCAGGCGATCGACCACGAAGCACGCCGGCAGATTGGCATCCTGGAAGACGGTGGCAAGATCGACCAGGAGACGCGGCTGTTCGATCCCGTCAAGGGCGAGACGCGCTCGATGCGGTCCAAGGAGGAAGCGCACGACTATCGCTACTTCCCCGACCCCGATCTCCTGCCACTGGAGGTCACGCAGGCGTATATCGACGACCTGAAGGAAGGCTTGCCGGAACTGCCCGACCCGAAGAAGGCCCGCTACATCGCGGCGTTCGGTCTGTCGGTCTACGATGCCTCGGTATTGACGGCAGAGATGGAGCGTGCCGAGCATTTCGAGCAGATGGTAGGCGCGGGCGCCGAGCCGAAGCGCGCGGCGAATTGGGTCATCAACGAAGCGTCTGGCGTGCTCGATCGAGTGACACCGCAGGCCAACACCGCAATCGTGTCGATGATCGTGGACGGAACGATCTCAAGCAAGATCGCCAAGGATGTTCTTGAAATCGTCGTGCAGGTTGGCGGCGACCCGCGCCAACTGGTTGACGACCGTGGCCTGCGCCAAGTGACGGACACCGGCGAGATCGAGCGGGCCGTTGACAACGTGATCGCTGCCAACCCGGATAAGGTCGAGCAGGCGCGCGCTAAGCCCACCATGGCCGGCTGGTTCGTAGGCCAGGTGATGAAGGCTACGGGTGGCAAGGCCAATCCGCAAGCGGTCAATGACCTGGTGAAGGCAAAGCTGGGGCTTTAGATTCCGTATGCGTCCCAATGCAGCCCCCGAGATTGTGGTATCCAGACGTGGTAGACGCGCGTTGGATTATTGCCCAAGTGTTGCACGCCGAGGGATTGAATAACCTGGTAAAATTGGTGTATGAACAGCACACGTCCCGGAACATTACGGGAACATACGCTGCTAGCTACTTAGAAATTGTTGGGGGGTAGTTCGTGCGGGCGGTTTCCTACATCGCGGTTTTCATCGGTGGCTTGGTCGTTTGTTATCTGCTTTTGTCTCTGGGTGTCATTGACGCGGTCGATGGCCTACCAGGGACGCAGCAGGAACCATTGCTGAGCTTGCCGACGTACCTCAGCTTCTTGAGCGTGATGATGACGGCAGTTACCGCTGTCCTGGCTGCCGTTGCCATAGGTATCGGTGTTGTTGCGTTCTATACGATACCCGGCTTAAAGACCGAAGCGACGAACGTTGCACAGAAGGCTGCGGAAAAAACCGCACGTGAAGTGGCCGAAGAAGCGCTTGCCGAGGTAAAAATACGAAAAATGATCGTCGAACTTAACGGCAAGGTGATCAAGGACTTGGAACAAGAAGAAGAATGGGGCAATGACCCCATTGACGAGACACGTTAGGAGGCAAGCATGGCATCGAGAGAGTTTCGAACGATTTCACCGGCCCAGGCGGCCGTTGTGGAGCAGCACCTCTTAGAGTACCCGGTGAAGCTTGGCAGTCTAGCTAAGGCACTGGACGTCGACATCAAGGTCTCTTCCATGGGGACGGGGTTGTCTGGACAGGTTGCGCGCGAAGGCGACCGCTATGTGATCAGAGTCAACCGTAATGAGGCGCGTGAGCGGCAACGTTTCACTATTGGGCACGAGCTATCTCACTTCTTGCTCCATAAGGATGTCATCGACGCTTCGCCAAATGGGATCACCGACAACGTGCTTTACCGCTCGGGTGCGCCTGAGCGCATCGAGTACGAGGCGAACCGTCTCGCTGCCGACCTCGTTATGCCCATGCCGCTGGTCGAGAAAAAGCTGCGGGAAGACTTTGGCGGGATAATCACTGAAGCAACCATCGAGAGCCTCGCCGACAGTTTCGAGGTGTCGAAAGCTGCGATGGAAATCCGACTGTCGACATTTGTGGAAGCTTAAGGTTCGTAAATGGTTCTGGAAGGCATCGAGTACGTCCCTACGCTTGCAGTCCGCGCGAGCGAGATGACTGGTCTTGAGTTTCTTCCCGGAGCTACAAAGGACCGGATGACACCGTGCTTTCTATTAGCGCCTTGGGCCAACTCTAAATCGTTGTCACGGACAATCACGAGGATCGAGCGCGCCTTCCCGCACCGCCCCTATTTCCTCGATCTGGACCGCGACTACGAGATCACGAATGATCAGAGTGTCGCCCAGCAAGAGTATTCCGCGCTACTGGACCCCTCCGATGCTTGCGCGAACTGGGTCGGATTCGTCGCGCAACACGAACAAATTATGCCATGTATTCAGGCCGTCGGTCTGTCTGAGGCAGAGATCAGACGACAGATGCTGGCCGTTCGCGGATTGGGGCGCTCGTATTGTTTCCGTATCATGATCGACCCTCTGCCTATCAACCTCGATCAGATCATTGGGGCGATCAACGCCGAAGGTACCGCCGATTTCGCGATCATTCTGGAAGGGGGTTGGACCAACGATGCGTTGTCGCTCGCAGCAAGGTTTACCGGTCTAATCCGCAACGCGCTAGCGGAGATCAACCCCGTCGTTCCAGTGGTTTGCTCCTGCACCTCGATCCCACGGATTTTCACTGACTTCAACGATGACGCGCCCGCGCTCGTACCATTCACCAATCGCACTCTCGTGGAGCAGATCGCCCGGAACTCGAACCGCGAGCGCGTCATTTACGGTGATTGGGGTAGCACACGCCCGAGGGAACCGAGCGGTTTTGCTAACCGCCCGCTGGACAGGATTGACTATCCGACAGATAGCGCTTGGTACATCGCGCGGAATAAAGACGACGAGTGGGATTTCAGGGACGCCGCCCTCGCCGTAGTCAACGGCGCCGAGTGGGACGGAAATCTTGGAATTTGGGGTGAGGAAATGATCCGAAACACCACGGTCAACGCAGAACTCGGTGTGGACACCCCTCAGAAAAATGTAGCAGCCCGGGTGAATATTCATCTTCACCGACAGGCCTTCTTTGGTCAGCCGAGAATCGATCCACAGTCCCTCGATGAGGACTGGCAGGATTGATCGGTTTGGGCGCCTGGCCATCGGCAAGCAGTTGGCTGAAAAACTCGGCCCTCATTCACGGCTGGTGTATTATTTCCGTCGATTGTTTTGCCATAGCACGGTGGTTCTGAAGAAGGCAGGGTCGGTTGGCCCAGCGCTTGTGTACGGCCGATCGCGGGCATGCCTCGCGGCATCTGCGAAAGCCCCATGCCGACATTCCTTGCCTGTTGACAAATTGCTTGGATGGCTGATTTGAGGGCGGTTTAATTAAACGTCATGTCAAATATAAGTCCCAATGCAGCCCACGAGATTGTGGTATCCAGACGTGGTATCAGAAATTTAACGCATTGATATAAGAAGAGAAATGGTTCCCTCCGGGCCCACCATTATCGTTATTTATCAATGGCTTATTGAGCGGTTCGCCACGAGGTTCGCCAACAGGTTCGCCAAGCAGCGGTTTGCGCGTTACCAGCCGTACGACTCGGTCCATGCCCTGCACAGCCAAACGCACCTGCGACGCTTCCCGGGAATAGAGTTCGGCATGGTCGATGTCGTCATGGCCGAGAACGTCCATCATCTGCCTGGTGGATGCTTCCGCCTCGGCGAGATAAACCCCGAGTGACTTCCTCAAACCGTGCAGCGTAAGGCCCTTCGGCAATCCGGCGAGAGAGCACCAGTGCGCCATGGCACCGGTCAGGGATTTCGCCGAGAAGGGCTGGCCATATCCCGTGACTAGAACGGTTTCGCCGCGCCGGTCGGCGGCATCGAGGATCTCAGCGAGCATGGGAGTTACTGGAACGAAAAGCCGCTTGCCGCCGGTCCTTCCCTTGTTCTTGGCCTGAACAATGTCAAACCCGTCGAATTGGCGCTCGACACCGTCGATCAGGACGCGGTGGGTTACGCGCTGGTCCCACCGCAAGCCTGCGACATCGCCTCGCCGATTGCCAAGCCAAAGAGCAAGCCCGTAGCATGTGCGCGCGGAAGTGCCGACCGGCCAGCGCCGTTCAAATTGCTCCATTGCTTCGTGAGGCCACGCCTTCCAGCCGGTATAGGCAGGCCGCCATTCAACTGAGACTGTAGGGTCTGTCTCGATCCAATCTTGGCGCAGCCCGACATAGACCAGTTTGCGAATTGCGACCAACAGGTGCTTGGCCTTGTGAGGCGTGGCAATGAAGCGGCCCAAAAGTTCTTCGACGTGGGTGCGCCTGAGATTCTTGACCGGCACGTCGCGCCAGGTAAGCGGATGGTCAGGCACCACCCGCAAGTTCTCGCTCGGCTAGACCCGGCCGCATGCCCCAAGCTTTTCAGATGCGGCCGGGCCGTCCCGTTCGTCCGGTTTTTTTGTTGGTTATGGCGAGGGTCGATAACAGCAATGTAGTTTTACCGCTCATTCGCAGCACGGCTAGCTGTGCCAAGGCAAGGTTCACCTTTTGGGCCGAAGGGGCTTCTGATTCGACAACGGGTTCGTCTGTTTATCGAAATTCAGCGACAGGCTAGATCATAAAGTGAGCCAAATCAGGCTCGGCCGACGATGGGGCGTTGTTATCCGCCCCACCGTGCCAAATCAGTATCCGTTGGGACACTGAGCAACATAGACGCGACCGTGACGATCACGATAGCGGCACCGATTTGGTTCGTTCGCATGTCCAATTAGGGCTCCGGCAACGGCACCGACAGCTCCGCCTACAACGGCACCTTGGACGGGGTCTCCGGCGACCGCTGCACCAACTGCCGCGCCCCCCAATCCCCCGACGGCCGCACCTTTTTCGGTTTGTGAGCATGCAGCGAGCGGGACCAAGGCAACAACGAGAAGCAATATTTTTCGCACGATTTGTCTCCCTAGGATGTGTTTGCGAATTGAGAATGCGCGACGTCGGGATTCGATCCATCAGAGACGAGAGTTTGCACAATCGTTCCCGGGTTCGACCCGATTGCCGGGTTACCGGGCCATGCGTCCGGCGAAACAAGCAGATCGTGGAGAACGTTGTCTTCGGCGCGCAATCTTATTACGTGGAAAGGCGAATGCCGGCTTTTTCGCATCGCTAAAGGATCGATCACCGCTCTGGCCGGATTGGCTGGATGAACACGTAAGCAATGGTTCGCCGGCCATGCGAAACTTGCCGATCGCCCTGGCGCGGCATGGGCCTAACGGCAGGCGATTCGGAAAACCCTGCGACGCAACCAGCCCCGATAAAGCCGAATCTACGTTTACGAGCTTTCTCTGTCGAACAGGATCGTCACCGCGCTGACTGTCCCCTTCTTGGTTATCAGGCCCTCTAAATCGGCGTCGGAGCGCTCTGTGCCTGTTGTCGCGCGCAACGATGCTATCGCGGCCTTCATCGAGAGAGGTGCACCGCCCAGATTATTCAAGAGTTCGTCAACCGATGCGGCCAGGTCGGTTGGCTCGACATGTGGCAGCATGAGATCAACTCCTTTCTGAAATCCCGGTCGGTCAGCCGCAGGGCAAAGAGGATGCGTGGTAAAGCATTCATGTCCCGCAGCTGATCAATCAACGTTTCGTGTCGGACGACGTTCCCACGCATGACAAGCAGCGAGGCAACACCCGAAGGCATGGGAGATGCCTCCAACCGCCGAGGGATCGATTTGCGATCAAGGAGATTAGTGCGCAGTGCCGGGCATTCCAGATGCTTCGCCGCATCGCGAGGCGTCGGGCTGTGGTCGAGAATCCATCTGCCCCGATTGGCGAACCAATTCCGCAAATACGAGCGCGAAGCTCCCGATAATAAGACGTTCCGCCGGCAATGTGTTGCGCCAGCCTGGCTAGGCCTCGCGCTACCCGTCTACTGCCCGGCTAGGATAGTCTTAGCGGCTTTACGACAGCTTTAGACCTCCTAACCATTCGCTTGTCGCGATCCGCGATCCGGTCCTCAGACATGCTGATGGGTTGTATCTCGGCACCGGCGCGATCGCGTCGTCTTACGGAGCGACTGGTTCGCTTCTCGTCGCGTTGTTGTGGTTGCTATTCGTCCGAGATTTCGTATTTGGCGCCGAGCTGACCTGACCTGGGCATACCCGGGTCAGGTCGGCGGTGTCGCCGACATTGTCATGGCCGCCTTATCACCACAGTGACCCAGTTCCCACGTGCGCGCGGTCTTCTTGAAAAACGAATCCCGGACCGTGGAACCCGAACGACGCATGTCCGTTGAACCCCGTCGATTCAATCTTGAGGGCGTTCTTTCGAGAACGGTTAGCCCACGGATGCTTTTCTCCGAGTACATGATGGGTTGAGATGGAACCGGAGAAGCGGACGAAAATCGCATTGGACGAGTCAGGAGCGTTGGTACTCGAAACGCGGTTTCTGCTGGGGTTTCAATTCCGAGGTCCTATCAGCATGCCTTCGAGGACATACACCTCAGTACGCCAACGGAATATACCTTTGTGGGTTTAGCGGCCATGCTCAATGTTATAGGTTCGCCTGTCGGCTTCTGGCATGCTTGGCCTCTTTTACTCCGTTCGCGCAACGCGGATGCAAACTGATGAGTGCCAAGGATCGGACTGCATTTCTGGACTCCCTGCGAAATCTCAAGATGGCTCGGTCGCCGCAAGCGTACATACGCGGCACCACTAAGCTGTTTTATGAATGGCTCGACAGACGTTCATCTTCGATCCCCGATGGCCCCGCCGTCTGGATCTGTGGAGACTGCCACCTGGGCAACCTGGGCGCCTTGGCGGATCGCGACGGCGATGTCGCTGTTCAGATTAGGGACTTTGATCAGACTGTCATAGGCAACCCTGCGCACGATCTCATCCGCTTGGGACTTTCGCTCGCCTCGGCTGCACGGGACTCCGACCTGCCTGGCGTTACCACTGCGAGGACGCTCGAAGCGCTTGTTGCCGGATACGGGGCCGCAACTGTTGAAAGCGAGGCAAGCACACCGCACCTGCGCCAACCCAAGGATATCAGAAAGCTCCTGAAGCATTCCGTGCGCAGGCGGTGGCGAAACCTTGCCATGGAAAACTTTCAAACGAAACGCCCGGTGCTACCTCGCGATAGACGATTCTGGCCGTTGCACAGGAAGGAGCGTTCTGCGGTTCTGTCGCTTTGCAAGGAGACGGAACTCCAGGAGATCGTACTAGGATTCGAGAAGGCGAGGCCGGACAATTGGAAGGTCCTCGATGCCGCCTACTGGATCAAGGGCTGCAGCTCGCTTGGCCGCCTCCGTTGTGCGGCCCTGGTCCGAGACGGCAAGCATGGTCCGGTTTCGTTGCTGGATATCAAGGAGGCCGCATCCGCCACAGCTCCGTCGGCTTCTGGAGCAAGAATGCCGCGAGACTACGCTGAGCGGGTGATAACGGGTGCGAAGGCGCTGTCGCCCAATCTCGGCGACCGCGCGGTGGCAACCAGAATGATGAACAAGGCTGTCTTCATCCGCGAAATCACCCCGCAGGACATGAAGATCGAGATCGATCGTCTTGCTGGAGATGAGATCCAGGCTATGGCACGCTATCTGGGCGGCGTGGTCGGACACGCGCACGGTCGGCAGATGGATGGTCAAGAATGGCGATCGTGGACCGCCGAACTTGGCCGCGCGCGCATGGAAAAGCCAGATGCTCCGTCGTGGCTTTGGTCGAGCGTGGTCGAACTGCTCTCCATCCACGACCAGGCTTATCTCGAGCATTGCCGGCGATTTGCATCGGCGCAACATTAGCGCGGCATTTCAGCCGCCTGCGGCAGTTGTTTTCCGGGAGCAGCGAAGGCCGAAAATCTCGCGCAGTAACTCGCATTTCCATCAGTGGGGAATCGACATTCTGCCGTGACGACCATGTCCGGCACGCTGGAATGGATGCCACTACAACGAACGGTGTAGATCGGACCCAAATTGGCCACTGGACCTTCATGGCAGAGCATTCGACGTGCTTGGAGGTCACAATGCAGTTGGTTGAAACGTCGGCAGGAACCGTGACGCGGTCCGGGTGGAATTCCGAGGGGAAGGGGAGATCGGGTCGATGTAAGTCTTGCGCTCGGCTGTGAGTCCGAGGATGACGCCAAACTGGTAGAAGTCGCCAAGGAGATGCTCGTTCAAATCACAGCGTTCGAGCTGCCAAGGCTGCAAACGCAGAGCAACCTCCGGAGCCTGACCCAGCCTCGCCATTAGATTCGCTTGAGCACCCATCTTTAGCCGTGAAATCCCTTCGTCCCATCGCCAAATCCGGTGCGTCACAGCGAATGCAGGTCAAGCAGGCCGCGACATTCGACGTGTTTCGAAGGCGCTTGGTAAAGGCTGGATGGGGCATTTGGTTAAGCGCGCTCTTTGGACTTTCACGGACCTAAGATGGCAGGCTGCCCCGGTCATCAGGTTCCCCGCGGCGGCTCTCGATCTCTGCACCGAAGCAAGCGCGCCGCGTAGTTCCCGCAGTGGTTCGGCCGTCCGATATCTGGCTCTACGAAGGCCAGTCGGCGCTACCGGCATCGAGGCTACGGAGTGTACGTTCGGCTGAGGAGTAGTGCGACCGGGAATATTCTCCGCGGCTAGGAACCGCAGAGCTATTGCGGAGTTCACTGTCAATCAATCAGGAGGATTAAAATTATGACTCCGTCGAAGACCGACAACCTCACCGGATCCGGTTCATCCGACAGTTCCTGGAAGACTGGCGCTTCTGCCGACGCACAGGGCTCGGGCAAGACTGAGGAAGCAATCGGGAAGCTGAAGTCAAGCGCGTCCGATACCCTCACCAACCTCAAGGGGGCGGCGGCGGCTGTGTCGACCGATGCAAAGGATTACGCCGGGTCTGTGGCCTCTGATGCTGCCGGCGCCTTCAAGGAGGCAGTGGAATCCAACAAGACGGCCGGGGCCGATGCGATTGCCAACATCGCGCACTCGGTTAAGGAGGCCGCCGACGGCATTGAAAAGCAATCACCTCAAGTTGCAGGCATGGTGCGTAGTGCCGCCGAGGGAGTCGAGCGCATATCTACCGACATCAGAGATCGCAATGTTGGCGAATTGTTCGATTCCGTCGCAAAATTCGCGCAGCGTCAACCTGCGGCCTTTTTCGGCGTTGGCATCCTTGCCGGAGTAATGCTTACGCGTTTCATGCGTAGCTCCGACAAGTAAAACGGTCGTCGAAGAGAAGGTCTAGCCATGGACGATGAGCTTGATCGACGTCCCTTTGGAAGTGTCATCAACGAAGCGGTCAGTCAGTTCGCTTCGCTGATGCGGTTGGATGTACGCCTCCTTGAGGCGGAAATGAAGAAGAAGGGCTCCGATGTCTTGTCCTCGGGAGTATGCGGGATCGCTGCCGTCAGCTTCTTTATTCTCGGAGCTTTCGCCCTCGTGGAGTTTCTGATCCTTGCGATGGTCCTCGCGGGCGTAAGCGCAATATTCGCGTGTTTGATCGTCGGTATTCTCTTGTTCGCAGCGGGATTTGTTTCGCTCCGCTTGGCCAAAAGAGCACTGGTGGGATGGACGCTCACCCCCGAGCACACCGTTAGGCAGGTTCGCAGCGATTTGGCTGCCTTGAAGCAAGGAATACGTCATGGCGCCAGTCAGTGAAGACCGGCCGCTTCAGGCTTTCGAAGCGCAAGCCGCAGTGGAGCGCCAGGCGCTTGCCCGTTCCGTGAGTGAGTTGAGCCGCCGTCTGCAGCCTCGACATGTGGCCGAAGTAGCCACTCGCTATGCGAAGGACAAAGTGGCTGGCGTGGTTGGCGGTGTCTCAGACAGTGTCAAAGAAAACGGGGGAACAGCGGCCCTCATCGGATTGGGCGCAGTCGCGGCATTTGACATCGGCCGCAGGAGCGCAGGAGTGGACCCCACATTGGTTGAAAGCCACAGGGTCGACACGCGCGATAAGGATGCTGTGACCACTGCTGGTGGCCAGCGCTTACGTCGGAAGGTTACAAATTACACCAGAGCCAAGGCGATTGGCGGCTGGGGCGGAGGCCTGCTGCTGGGCCACATCATAGGACGGTCGTTCGACGCAACGGCAAAAGAAGGGGAGCTGTTCGGTAAAGCTTCCGGCGAGGTGCAGGACTTGGCTTCACAGTTTATCCATCAGCATTCGCACGGCGCTAAACTTCTAGCCGCGGAAGCCTTCGGATTTGCAAAATACACTGCCGCATTCCTGGCGATCATGGCAGCTGTTGGCGATCATGTTGGTGGTCAGCACAATGAAGGCGATCCTCCTCGCACAAAAGGACCTGACTGAGGCCTCGAGCCAAGCCATACCTATGTCGTGCCGACTAGGATCGTTTGGTTTGCGGTTCGGCTGTTACGACAGCGCGATACTCAAATACCAGCCCTTTCATTTTGTCCGTGACCCTGACCCAATCGCCTTCACGCTGCTTGCTTAGCGCGACCTCCTGGTTGACGACTTTTGCGGCCGCTTCGAACGGCGTCGATGCTTTGACAACGTGGACCCTTCGCACGTCGTCATTTTCCATTTCTTCGACGCGATAGTTTTTCATCGGCCCTCGATGATCGAGTCAGGTTTCTTGAACCAGTTATTTATGATGAAGACGACGGTCGGGAAAGAGCGGACTTTCAAAGCAATGTGGTAGGATATCTGGCCAAGTCGCTCGCGTGCGGCCGGAGTGTGCGGGTACTACTTTTGAGTTCATCGTAGCTGCCAGCTGCCACAATATTTGGCGCTGCTGCTGCAGCAGCAGCCGCGTTGGTGGGTGAAAAATTCGCCCTACCGCCATCCACATCGCTAGGCACGGGCGAGCCGCCGCAACCTCATTGCTCGTCCCGCCTGGCTTAAGGGGAACCATCGCCCGTTCTCGCAAATCCATCGAACAAGGCTTCGCCATGCTCTCCACCTCCAACGGTCGGAACATCGACTCTGATTTGCTCAAATTTGGGAATCCCTATTCAGACAAAACGCGAACCGGCCAACCGGTAGCCTTGGAAGGCGAGTCGAAGATACCTTGAAATTTGCGTCCGCACGGCGCTGGTCGAAGAAATTGATCGTTGTTATCGGAAGCAGTGCTAGTAGCCGCGCCATTGGGCAACGTAGAACGACGTTGATATCGTGGTCGGTCCGCACGTTGTGCTCGCTTTGACAGGAAATAAGCCGCAAACGAAGAGCCCGCGCGTTGAAAGCGCGGGCTCCGCTTCGTGGAAAGACTACTGGTTGACGATCATGCGCTGCTTGTCACGCGCCTGGGCATACGTGCCCTTATCGTATACGGCTTGCGCCTTCAGCTGTTCCTTCGTGAAGTTGGTATAGAGGTACCTGTTGCCGGCCTTGTCGGTCATGAACTTCAGTTTTTCCATACCGACAGCCACCTCCTTCTCGCCAATGCCCAGAAACCCGCCGACATTGATGAGAACCGCATCGACCTTCTTGTCGTTGGTGAGAACGACGTCGCCGATTTCGCCGACCTTGGCGTCATTGGCGCCATAAACGGTCGTGCCAACCAGATCCGCGACGCGTATTTTGTCGATTGGCATTTCGGTCAGCGTCGATTTGTCGGCGACCGCTGCGTTCGAACCAGCGGGCGCAACGGCCACTGCAGGCGCCGTTGCGTTATTTGATGCACTTGACGCGGGAGCCGGATCATAGGCCTTGGCGTCGAAGTTAGGCAGAGCCTGCAGATCTTCCTTCGTTGTCTTGACGACGAGCCAGCGCTTGCCGTCTTTCTCTGCCCATTGCGCCTTGCTGAAATCGTAGGCGACGTTCTTTTCCCCTATGCCGAGGAAGCCGCCGACGCCGATGATGAGCGACTGGGCTTTGCCGTCCTTCGAAATGACGATGTCGTTCACCTCGCCGATTGACTGGGCGTCGGCCCCTGTGCCGTTGTAAACATTAGCGCCGATGATCTTGGTAACGAGGCTGCCATCCGGAACGGCTACGGCCGAACCCGAAGCACCATTCTCGGTGGCGGGAGCAGCCGGGACTGCGTTCGCCGCATAGGCGCCGGTTGCGAGAAGTGTTGCGAGTGCGGTGGTGGCTAAAAGTTTGTAGACCATGTCGGTTGTGATCCTGCGTTGTTGGAATTCATGTCTGGCCCGATCAAAGGGTGCAGCATTGTTGCGGGACACAACGGGAACTGGTCGTTGTTGTTCCAAGGCTCCAGAGCAATCTTTACTGAAACGCTGAACGGTAGTTCAAACCCGCTTCCGACGGCCCAGGTTGAACCAGTGCGAAATTGTGCCGCAGTGGCCCGCAGGCCTGCTCCGGGCGTGGGTCGTCGCCAATTGATGCTTCCAAACGCGTGAAAGTCCCGCGAGAAGCTCGGTGGGGATTCCTGAAATTACATTGGACTCGACGTGTTCGGTCGCGGAACTCAAACGCAGCCATCGACGTGAATCGCTAAGGCGTTCCCATTTCTGGAGCGGCCTCATGCCATGTAGTCCCTTAGGACGGTTATGATGAATATCGACCGTCCATCGGGTGAAGCGCTCCTCGATCTCGTGCAGCTCGAATGCGGCGAGGCCATCGGCGTCGTAATCGCCACGCGCCTGCGGGCTGTTGAAGGAACGGCCCAGGGAGGACGCGACGAAGTCATGGTTCACGTCCCTGAAGAAGCCATCACGGGATAGGTGCGCCTGCAGTCCGGCCACACGGGCCGAACTCGCCGCCCGGACCTCAAAAAATCAACGCAAATCCCGAGAAGAAGAGCAACAACCCGCTGCACTTCATTCCCGCCGGCGCTCTCCTGAAGAACTGCACACCAGGCCCACTTGGGGAGAAAATTGCTGGCATCCATCTTGTACCGCAAGCTTTGCCAGTTGATCGCGTCAGGTTATAGGCTCGCCGGGTTTGAGGTGGTTGGGGTCCTTGCCCGGCGAGTTTGCCGCAAGGGCTCGCCTGACATCGTCAGATCAGCGATTGCGTAGCGCCTTCATTACAACGAAGGGCGACATTCGCGAGCGTCCATGGGACCGTATCCAGAGTAAGATGACGGCGTTTTATGGAGCAAACTTCCTAATGGGAGCAGTAGGCCTTTACCGATGCCCTGGAAACCCGCCTTGGGCCTGTGTGCTGGAAGGGGCAAAAGGCAGTTACGTCGCAGAGGACCATTATCGCGAAAGTGGCTATCAGCCAGACTTTGATACGTTGCCATGGGAGAGCGACTACAAGGTCGCAAGGGAAAAAGTCGCGGGCCGGGCTAACTCCTAAGCGTTCCTATCCGTTTCACTTTCCTCGTCGATTTCGCGCCGGCAGATAGGCGCTCGTTTCCAGCCAATCGCGCAGGATGAGGTTCGGCTGGCGGATTTTATCTCGGCCCCTCGGAAACTGCAGTGACCATCCAAACGGTCCTTGAGTCAGACTTTAGCCGTCTCGGCGTCAGTGTACCCCCCTCCTAGAGCCGACCTTCCCCCTACGCTACAGTCGAAGTCCACGCTGAATATATTTCTCGCCGGCGCGGCGGCAACACGGATTGGATTTGCTTTTTTACCGTCGTTTCGGAACTCGGCCGATATAAGGTCGGCAGTTTGAGCAATATCGAAATCGCAAAGGAAGAGATTTCTCGACACCGCGCGGAAAGGATAGAGATCGTCTGGAAAGGCGCGTTGCGACCAAACGAAAAAGACGTCCGATAGGATGGTTCGAACCCTTGCCCCCGTGCAAAGTGGTCCGCAACGTATGATTTCGCGCCGCCTGGATCAGTGATTCAAACGACAGTTCGATGGCCGCGGTGCCGGCCATCTACATCTCGTTTTTGTCGATAATCCCAGCCTCGCCATCCAGGAACTGGGTGGCGGATGCATAGGATTTCTTTAGCCGCACGCCAGGCCCA
The DNA here is from genome assembly GCF_024746815.1 of Mesorhizobium sp. AR07. Lineage (GTDB taxonomy): Bacteria > Pseudomonadota > Alphaproteobacteria > Rhizobiales > Rhizobiaceae > Mesorhizobium. The sequence goes on along the minus strand of NZ_CP080525.1, from coordinate 2,418,671 downwards.
CCAGACGCCGTTTCGCCTTCTGCCAAGAAGACCACACCTGCCGTCTCCAGCGCCTCACGAAGGGCGACGAGCTTGGCTATGGAAGGGATCCGCCTTCCTTTTTCGAAATCCCGGATGGTGCCTTCGCTCAGGTTTGATCTGGCCCCAAGCCTTGCTTGGGGCCAGTCTAACAAGGCTCTTGCCGCTCGCGATTGCTCAGGGGTCAGGACAGGCACACTCTTCTCCGTGGCATCGACGTTTCGAAAAGATGCAAACGACGGTCGTAGAGGACCGTTCCTTCGAAACTATATTGCCATTGCAAAAGTTTTGCCGGGTGCGGAAAGCGATGCGACGGCGAATTAGATGACGGCAACTCCCCAGCCCCTCGCGCGCTAAGCGTGACCAACGCTTCCGGGGAACTCGCCATGGACGACAGTCTCTTCGCAAAACCAGTAACGGTACGTCTCACCGCTGGCGGCGAGATCCAGCGGGTTCGATCGTCGCACGATGCGTCGGCCCTTCTCGCGAGCACGGATTGGCCTCGTGAAAGGACTTCGATTCATAGGGATGCTTTCGAAACCGCCGAGAAGGTGCCGGAGGGCTACCGTTCTGCCGACGACGCTCGATCCCGGTTTGTCGTAGCCGCACAAGAAGCAGGCATTTTAGTCGAGGGTTACGACGACGATAATCCAACCAAAAATCGCGTCTATTTCGAGAGCAGCGTCAGAATCCAACCGCACGGCAGCAGTACGGTACGCCAAGTCAAATCGGTCAATGGCGCTTGCGAAATGCTGATTGATTGGCCGCAGGCCAAGCGCGGCCCGTACTATCAATCGGCCCGCGAAACCGTCGAGGGGGCTATCGAAGGCACGTCAACTCCTTCCCAGGCGCGAGAAGCTTTCGTGGCGCTTGCGGAACATGCCGGAATCTTGGTCGAAGGTCGCGAGCCATCAGGCTGAGGCCGAGTTGCCTGCCATCCACATCGTCAATCCGCGCCAGACGAGCTTGGAATTTTAGGCTCGAGGCCAACACTGGTCAGCCGCCCCGTCGCCGCTACCTATATGTGTCGCAGGCATCATGAGGCATATCATGCGGAATCTGGCGCAAGAAAGCTGGATGCTTCTCAAGGAGAGCATACTAGGTTTCATCAATGACAACGCCCTGAGTCATGGCGCCGCGATGGCGTTTTATGCAACCACCTCGCTTGCGCCAATCCTGCTGATCGTTGTTGCTATCGCTGGCCTGGCTTTCGGGAACGATGCCGCACAAGTAGCCCTTTCAGCTGAAATCTCAGGTGTGATGGGTCCGCAAAGTGCTGATCTTCTGCGAACGGCAATCGAAAGCGCATCACAGAAAACGGCCGGAACCTTAGCGACTGTCGTGGGGCTCCTTGCGCTCTTCGTCACTGCATCTGGCGTGTTCGGCGAAATGCAGCTTTCGCTGAACGAAATATGGAAAGTCAAACCGAAGGGGACATCGCTTTCAGGGCTTGTACGGGCTCGGGCGGCAAGCCTAGGCCTCGTCGCTGCTTTGGGATTTCTGCTTCTGGTATCCCTCGTGGCGAGTGCCGCGATCTCGGCGCTCGGCCAAATTATCAACGCGCATCTGCCATTTGGCGCGGTGATCTTGAGCTTGATCAACGGGATTGTTTCGTTCGTCCTAATCGCTCTCCTGTTCGCCGCTATCTACAAGGTCTTGCCGGACCGCACGCTCCAATGGCGCGACGTTTCCATCGGTGCCGTCGTGACCGCGCTGCTCTTCACGGTCGGCAAGTCGCTGATCGGCTGGTATATTGGAACCAGCGCGATCGCGTCGTCATACGGGGCGGCGGGTGCGCTGCTCGTCGTGCTATTGTGGATTTATTATTCCACCGAGATCTTTCTATTGGGCGCCGAGCTTACGCGGGCATACTCGGTTCGACATGGCAGCCGATCTGATTTGGAGTTGGCCGTGCATGCCAGCAGGCTCCAGATGGCGCCGATTGAACGAAATATAGCTGAGAATGAGGTCGTCGCCTGGATCATTTTCAGCAGCCTTGTCACCGCCTTGCTCAGTCAGGTCTGGCGGTCACGGCGTCGCTAAAATCACCGACCCCACTGGAGGAGCAAATGGTAGCGTGCAATACGACGGCAAGATCGAACTGGCCTACGACCGTCACGGCCTGCATTTCGCCATAGCACCGCGTTAGCGCGAAACAGAGCTGGGGACGTCATAGGCCTGAAATGTGACCCGGAGACGCAGGCTGGGCTTGACGATGGCGGGCGGAGCGCATCGCTGATATTGGTTTCGCCTACGCATAACATAGGCGCTGCACATGGCATCCGATTCAGAGAAGGCCGACGCGGTCGAGCATCTGCTCGACACCCCAGACCTTGCCAGCGCGCTGGAAAGCGAACAATTCAAGAAATTTCTCGACCAGGTGCCGATCGCCATTGCTGTCTCGGATCTGGGCACAAAGGAGCGCGTTGTCTATGCCAATCCCGAATTCGAGAAACTGTCGGGCCTGAACGCCGCCAAGCTTACCCAGGAAAACTGGGCGGCCCTTTCCGGCAGCGGCATCAACGGGCAGAAGGATCGGCCGCTGGTCGAGGCGTTAGTCGAGGAGTCGGATTTCGTCGGCACGTTCCGGCTGGAGAGCGGCGGTGACAATCCGGCGATCGTCGACGCGTATTCCAACATTATCGAGGACGACAACGGCAAGGTCTGCTTTCGACTGGTGGCACTTGTCGACGTTTCGGCCCATGGCGAGACGGACGCGCGCTCGGTCGAGGAGCGCGTTCGCGAGAAGGACACGCTTCTGCGCGAGCTGCAGCACCGGGTAAAAAACAACCTGCAGATGATCACCGCGTTGATCCGTCTGGAAACCCGAAATGCAACCGAGCCCGACCAGAAACGTTTCGAGAGGCTCGCAGGGCGCGTCGATGCGCTGGCAATTCTCTACGCGACGTTGTCGGCGGATGAGCATAAGGATGAGGTCGATCTCGGCGTCTATCTCAGCCAGATCGCGTCCTCAGTCATGACCTCTCATGCGGTCGAAGGCATCCGCCTCGATATGAAGGTGGATACCTATCCAGTGTCGATCAACGTCGCCATGCCGACCGGGCTGGTTGTGAATGAGCTGCTGACCAATGCGCTCAAGCATGCCTCCCGCGGGCGCGAGGGAGGCACGATCACTTTGCACAGCGTCGTTGATGGCGACGGCTGCCGGATCGTTGTCGCAGATGACGGTGTCGGCCTGCCGGAAGGCGAGACATGGCCCAAGCGCGGCAAGCTCGGCGCGCTGATCGCGCGCTCGCTGACTGAGAACGCCAAGGCGGAATTCGACGTGAACTCGAGCGCCAGCGAAGGGACGAAGGTGACGATAGTCTTCCGGCGATCGGCCGCCGTTGCTGGCTGAATTCGACCGACCGACACGGATTAGGCCGCCCGAAACAGTGCCCCTGGGGAGGCCTCGGGCAGCAAAGGTCGCGCTGCCGTCGAGCGCCCAGCAGAAATTCAAGATCAACAATCCGAATGCCAGTTCGCGACGCCAGGTCAAGCCATAGACGCAGACAGCGCCGCACGGGCCGCACCGCCAAAATGGCATCGGCGCAGCAAGCGCCTTATGGCCGTCCAGGTGAGCCCGTCTGCAACAGGGTGGCGCCTTCCAAGGCGGCTTCGACCAGCTCGACGAAAGTCAATCTCTCCGTAAGCACCCGCATTGCGAGAGAACTCGTAATTTCGCCGCTCGGCCGGCCAGGTCAGTATGGGATCCGCGCTCTCAGCCATGCAAGAAATCTGTTCCCGCGGATTGTCGCACGGACTCGGTCCGCAGCCCATTGCGCTTGCATCGTTCCACCGACGTGGCAATAGCAGACGATTCCGTGCAACTGCCAGTTAGCCAGTTCGAAGAATCTTTTGGCCTCGCCGTAGCTGTCATCTTTCAAGCCCAACGCACGCAGTACCGGATCTTCGAAAGCGACTGTGATTGGCGATCCTTCGGCCCGCGCGTTGTCACGTGCTTCCGGACTCAGGTATTCGGTGCCTGGAAGGGCTCCAAGGCACCGTCCTGGATATTGTTCGAGAAGCTCTGCCCAACGCTCGATCCGTTGAGTTCGGGTCATTATTGAGTATCTCGTCAAGGATTCGATTTCTGCGATAGCGTGCAGTTGGTCGCGTGTTTGGTGTTTCATGGTCGGCTCCTGCTGATTGGTGGAAGCGCCCACGCCCTAACGAAAATTATCGCGCTGCTACGTGCTGACAAGGCCCGCATTGGCTTGAGGTGAAAGTACCATATCGCTTACTCTGCGGCTCCGCCGTCCATAAGGGGGAAAACCCGATTGAGGATGCAGGTTTAATCTGGCCTCGCCTCATCCATTCGAGGGATGCAACATCGGTTCACGGAAAGCCTCACGTCCTGAGTGTACGCGGCCCGCCCGAGCGCTGAGGCATAGACCGTATACGGTCACGCATGTCACTCCTTCAGCATCGGGTTCCTTCCAGTCATGCGCCGGCATGAAAAACATAGCCTTCATGCCGAGATTTTTCGAACGCCATTCTTGTGCTTCCGGATCACAAAGGCAGTGACCAAATGCAAAAACGCAGAACGACTCGGCACCGGCAACATTGCGCGTCGGCGCCGACACCGCGGAGGTAACCCCTCCCAGCTTAGAGGCCCAAGTGCAATATTCGCCTCGCCGTGCCGTGCCGTACTGCGCGCTTTTTGCATCGGAAAGTATCTGGACAGCGACTTTCCCTTGCGTAATATTTTTGGCTTGGGCGAGGGAAGGGAGCCGATGCATACTCTACCGCTGATATCGATGCAGATGTGGTCCTGGCCATCGGGGCGGGTGCTCGATGATCACTCCAGGATGACCTCGGTCTCGATGGCCGAAACGCTAAAGACTGTTCGATCTGAGCTCGAGACGAAGCATGGTGACCTGGAGGAGCTGGTGGTCGAAATGTCGGCCTCACGCGGTCTACCTGTCCTTTTTGATCCACGTCCGACCTAGATTGCCGGGCCGAGGAAGCCTGGAGAAGTTCTGCTCGGTGCTTCCTCTCAATTGATCACGCTCATCAGTCCCAGATGTCGAGTAGCGGTTTCGTGCGCGTCCATGCTTTCGTCCAACTATCGATCGCCGCAACATCGACTGTGACGAGCCCGCCAAGCCGTACGGTGACGCGGCCAGCCTCGTCGTCGACGTGCGTGACCTCTCCGGTAAGATGAAGCTCGTCGCCGACCTTGGCTCCGCGCGGCGCTTCGATCGAACAGGGGAAATCGTAGGATGGAATACCGACGCGGAGCCGGCCGCTGTCCAGCGCTTGATGACAGTGACGGCGAGCCTCACGTCGTCGCCGATGTCTATCTCTCGTGCCATACTATGAGATTGGTTCGGCCGCCACGGTCGTCAAGGGGTCGCCCAACGACCACCAGACGTGATCGACCCAATCCACGCGCGTCATCCCTCTCGGGATTATCCAGCCGGCGCAGGGCGCGGGCCTCATTTTTCTCCCGACGCGGAACGAAATGCGCTTGCCTGAATTGTAGCGGGTGACTGGATCCCTCCAAGCTTCTGGTCAGTGGAAAGCTCGTCGTCCCCGCGCCGGACGGCGGGCTTTTCTGCATTGGGGAACCATACAGACCGCTGAGCCGTTTGAGGTCGATGGAAAAGCAGCGCATTCGGGATGAGAAATTCAATCGCACCGACACGGAAGCGAAGCGGGTAATCGTTACGGAAGCGCAAGCTCGGGCAGCCAAAACAGCCGCGCTCAAAGCACTGCGACTTCAACGCGAGGCGACAGAGCAACAGTTGGATGCCAAACCAAAACGGACGCTTCGCAGGCGCAGCCGTGGCTTGAGCGACTGTTCTGTAGCTCGGCGGCCATAGGCCTGATTGTCCATCACTTCAAAGTACACGCTAAACGATTTGGTGCGGGAACTCACTGGCCGCGATATTGCGAGAGCCTGATCAGCCAAGATCATTCGGGCGCAGGTCGGGTATAACAGGTTTGCGGATCTGTCGTGCTCCGGGAATAGGAGTGGCAATTGCTAACACCGACATTTGGTACGGGAAGACTGGCATCGTGGAAAAGAAGCCCTTCGATGCCGAGAAAGCCGCAAAGGACCATGTTTAAGTCGACATTTCTGGCTCGCCAGTTGAGTGACGGCGTGGTGTCTGTTGAAATTCGCAAAGACAACGGCGCTGTAGTCTTCAGCCATGCAGGAAGCAGTTGAAAGCCAGCCGCTTGGTCTTTGGGTCCGATCGGCCGTAAAGGATGGCAAGACTATTTCTCCGATTGCACATTCCGGCGCTGTCATGTTGCTTTTCGCAGTGATCTCCGCAGTTAGCCAGCGTTCACGCAACTATCAGAGCCTCAACGCGTGGCACGGTCATGACCAGGAAAATATGGCTTTCCAGAGGTGTCTGCGCGGTCGATCGTTCCTATATGGCGCACGCGTCCGGCCTTCGCGAAAAGGTGAACTACCGATAAGGATTTGCGATGGAATGAAATCCTGGCGTTGTTCGCGGAGCGCAGGATTTACTGAACGGCCTGCCGTTTATTCGCGCCGCCGATGGCTGCGGTGATCTCAGAAGGAGCATGCAGGGACGACCGCGGGCGCGCGCTCCTGAAACCTCCAGGCCAGAATAGATCGGAAAGGATTGAGATCTGGCGTTTGCTCCCTCCAACCGCCGCGATGCAGCCCGTGCATCAAGCCGATCATGCGCTCTGGATTGGTAAATCATTTTACCTAGTTCGGATTTCCACTGCCGGGTCACCGTAGGCCGGCACGATCCACTATTGATCGCCCAAGCGGGCAGGGGGACCGCACCGGCAGGTTCGAGTGCCATGTCGACGGAAGCCCGAAGACCCTCCGTCCTGGTGAAAGCGTCACTGGCCGCGCGGCGTCAGCCACAAGTTGAGATGCGCGGGCCCCGAAGTCGGCTGCATTCCGTTCATCTGTTCACCGGGCCGGATCTTCAAGGAATTCATTGAGAGTGTCTCTACCTCGCAAGTCGAGATCGGCACCGCAAAGTCTGGCCCGCCAACGATTTCAGGGCCATTGCGTCGCATTCGGGATTGAGTTTTCGGACTGAGCGGAGATCGGCAATGTGGCAAGGACAGCATGCTTCGGATGCAACTGGGATCGTTTGGCCGCGATGTTTCTATCCCGCGAACGGATGAAGCTAACCCCGGATTTTAGAGTATTTTCTCTTAAGCTAAATCCTTGTCACGACTTGAATCGCGTTGGAATGGGGAGGGTAGCGTGCAAGATCAGCGTGTCGGCGAATCGGCTCGGCTCCCTCCGAAATCCCAGCCTGTTGTTTCGGCCGCTTTCATCGTTCGGAATCGTTGGTCGGACGCCACAAGTCAGAAACATATAGTAACGAGTCCGAGCTTTGAATGTTTCCCTGAACCAGCAGGCGGCTGGGTCGTATGGGACAACGAGGCCGACGAACCGGCGATGTTGTCAGAGGTTCTGATCAGTTGCGTTTCGGAACGGGAGGCTTTTTTCTTGACCGAGATTCTCAACGGATTGGGCAGCCGGTCGAATCTCGACACGTGGCGCAGGGCGTGTTTCCCTGTGCGCACCTTCGCATTTCGAGGCCTGCACCTCCGAAGCGACACAAGTGCGCCTTCCGCTCGATAGCAGCAACGGGGACCGACCGTAAGCGCGGGGACATAGAAGACAACGATGCTTCAGATCACAACGTCTGACGTGGGGTCGGAGCAAGACACGTGCCACCCGACGAAAAAAGCTCAAATAAGTAGCAGCATGTTCAGTGCAAGACTTTTTGGTCACGACGAGGGCGCAAAAAAAGTGGCGAGCCTCTCGACCCGCCACCCTTGAGCAAAGTGCTCGTCGAATCAGTTTGCGCCGCCAAGCTGCTTGGTCATCTTGCAGAAATTGTCATGCGCCTTCGCTATCGCCGCATCGCTGCATTCCTTCATCATCGAAGCCTGATCGTCTTTCGACATAGCCATCCAGGCGGCTTTAATTTCCTTCTCGGATTTCATGGTCTTCATGCCGGCGTCTGTGAAGAAGGGGGACATCTTTGCCGGATCATCGAGTGCCGACGTTCCGGTGGCAGCGCCGGCAAGAGCGGCGCCAGTCATCATGGATAGGGCGAGCGCGCCCACGCAAAGCGTCTTGATGTTCATGAGAGGAATCCTTTCGGTTTTTCGGGACCGCCGTAGCAACGATCTGCTAGGAAACGGATGCTCTTTGAAAAAGTTCCTGCTGGGCGAACCGTCCTCTCGGAAAAACATTCAGTCTGACGATTCACCAGTGCGGCGCAATTACTGCAGCATGCTCAGGTCGCCGGCCGTTTAATGGGTGCTGGCGCTTGAGAGCGAACACCCTACTCCAGCCCCTGCGGGAGCGATGCGATGGAAAATGATGGCCGCTCGAACAGTTTTCCGCTCACGATCTCTATGTTCCGCAAAATGCCTCCAGGAAATCGGTAGCTGATGGCCGTATAGCCGAAGCGGAGTGGTTGCATCACGCCAGGGACTTGGTCCGTGAACTTACTGGCAACGACGTCTTCGATGAGGCCATGATCAGTCGGATTGTCGAAGGATAATGCGTCCCTTCATCGGGAAACGCCTTTTGACACTTCCCTTTTCAGAAGTCGCTCTGCTTCCAATTGAGCCACGCCGACAAGCGAATCGATCTCCTGCATCTGTTCGGAAAAGCCGTCTTCGGCCAACTCACGCCTGATCGTCCTGAGCTGCTCGCGGGTACGACGCAACGCCGCAACGGCACGCTTTTCGCCAGGCGGCACGCTTCCATCTGGGTGATCGACAAGCCAGGCCGACGCCAGCGCCAGCGAGGCCCTGAAAACGAAGTGACCCTCTTCATGGCGGACCTTGACCCTAAACACTCGGTTCGGGCCGTCCGGCAGTTCTTCACGCGCAATGTCGGGGAGGACGGTTACCGCCTGATCGCCGACATCCAAAAGCGATTTACAGGCGATGCCGGTATCATCGATGACGATTTTTGCGCCATCGTAAACGTCGAAAAAGTACTTAGACATATGCGGCTCCGTTGGTAGGGGGCGGGAGTCCGCCTGCTCTCTGCCACCGGGGCGCAAATTCCCGGCGTGTGATCAATGCAAATTTAGCAGAGTCGAAAAAGTTCCGCGCCAAACCGCGATAAGCTGTCCCGGCTATCGATCGGATGGATTTCTGAACGCGGGATCGCGCTGCCTCGAATACGTTCCCACGCGAGGTAGATCGTCGCGAAACTCGACCCACGGCAACTTCATGTCCCAGTACGCATGAGCCCGCGGCGGAAAGCGTTCAGGGTGATCGAAAAAGCCAATTGTCAGATAGAGTTCTTCAGGAAGCCTTTGGTCGACATAACTTATTGATGTCCCGCAGTGCGGGCAGAAAGTTCTGAGCACGCCCCGTGCTTTTGAAAACGTCTTTGCCGCGCCGGTGAGCATCCTGAATTCGGCGGGTCGATAACCGACCCACACTGTTAGGGGCCGCCTATCGCCCCACGGCAGTCGTCGTCGTGGTCAGAGCAAATCCAGAACGGCTCGCCGTGCATCTCGGCCGTGACGGCGCCGCAGAAGCAAGATCCGGTCTCGATTCTAGACATTTGGCCTTCACTCCATGTCCGGTACTCGCCGAAAGTGGACAGCACCGTGGTCTGGTCTGTTTTCTCAACCACAACTTGAGGGCATCAACAAAGTTCCGGAACCGAACCGACCGTCGCGGATTTCGGAACTTGAAGTCGTGAGCCGGCGTTTATCGGTGTAAAAGCCTATCAGAAGGGGAGCTAACCGTCATGCCAATCACGGTTGTATTGAACGGAGAGACGGAAGAGATCGGGAGGGTCGCGGACGCGATGGATTTCCTGCAACGATGGCCGGTGGACCGACGTGGACCGCTCTATAGGACAGCCCTGAAAGCCTGCGGTGCGGCAATTGCCGCGCAGATGTCCGAGGAAGAGGCTATTGCAGCCTTCGCTGGCTTTGCGCGCCTCACGCGGGTTGTCGTTGCCAATGACGCGTTCGGCGTGCCCGCGAATCCTGAACAGTTCCACAAGCCACTGGAGAAGTGAGATCGGCCGCCCTTGCACGCTAACTGTGTCCGGAGCGGATATCCTGAGCGCTGGCAACACGAGAGCTGAATCGAATGAATGTTCTGTTGCGCCATGTTCTCCACAGTCTGGTGCGAAAGGGCAACCTGCGTGTTATTGGGCCGAATGGCATGATGGACTCGTTTGGCGATGGCACAGGTGTGCCAGCTTATATTCACATCAAGACCCTTAGAGCTGGGCGCGCGATTACCTTCGACCCGATGCTCGCCTTGCCGGAAGCCTACATGCGCAGCGAAGTCGATATTCCCGAAGGCGGGATTCTCGGACTCATGCGCATCGTCTTCCAGAATATCGGCAATGCCGGCATCGATACGGCCTGGACGAGGGCGGTGGATGGGGTGCGGCACGCGTTCCGACGCTTCCAGCAGATCAACACAACCCGGCGGGCACGCCGCAATGTCGAAGTCCACTACGATCTTTCGGTCAACCTCTATCGGCTCTTCCTCGACGACGACATGCAGTATTCATGCGCGTATTTCCAAAGACCGGAAATGACGCTCGACGAGGCACAGTCGGCCAAGAAGCGCCACATCGCCGCCAAACTGCAACTGGAGCCCGATCTCAAGGTGCTCGATATCGGATGCGGCTGGGGCGGGCTTGGTATCTATCTCGCCAGATCGTTCAACGCGGATGTCCTGGGGGTGACATTGTCGAGAGAACAACTCGCGGTCGCGACCGACCGGGCTCGCTCGGAAGGCTTGGCAAGCCGCGTTCGGTTCGACGTCAAGGACTATCGGGAACTTGGCGAGCGTTTCGACCGCATCGTCTCGGTTGGCATGTTCGAGCATGTCGGCGTCAATCACTACAATACCTTCTTCGGCACATGCGCAAAGCTGCTGAATCCGGATGGCGTCATCCTCCTCCACACCGTCGGCCGCTCCGGTCCGCCTTCGGTGACAAGCGCCTTTGTTCGCAAATACATCTTTCCGGGCGGCTATGTCCCGGCTCTATCGGAAGTGTTGCCAGCCATCGAGAGGGCCGGACTGGTCGTCACCGACGTGGAAATCCTGCGTCTGCACTACGCCGATACGCTGAAGCATTGGGGCCAGCGCTTCGCCGCCAATCGGGGCAAGGCCAAGGCGATCTATGATGAACGTTTCTGCCGTATGTGGGAGTTCTACCTGGCCGCGTCCGAGGCCGCCTTTCGCTGGCAGGATCTCGTCGTCTTCCAGATTCAGCTAAGCAGGAAGACTGACACGCTGCCGACCACGCGTGACTATGTGGCAAGCGGCGAGAAGCAATTGGAATTGCATGAGATGGCCCACTGGAGATTACGGTAACCTATAGTCCGTCGACGAAGTGTCCCTTGTGATCGTCGACGCGTTGAACCCTCATTTACGAATCACCCGGTGTTTAGGCTGGGAAAGGTCGCTGATCCTGCATCGCGTCCGGGGCGCCTATGAACGGTGAAGATCAATGCGGCTAACGACTACGCTTTTGCCGGTTGCCGGATCGTTGTCGACTGTGGTGAGACGCATTCCGTTATTGCCAACTTTCTCTAGCGTCATCTTGGCGGCGCGGTCGCCATTGACCTCAGTAGCCCATCGTATGGCAAGATTGATAGCGTTCCCGGAGCGGCTGCCACTAAGGGCGGCCGTGCCGCTTTGCGACCCGACATACGAGCCCGTATATTTTGCGCCGTGGACTTTCAGGTCGGCCCCGATCACCCGAGAGAAAACGACGAGTCCGGTGCACTTCCCGTTCAGCGTCAGCGCACTGGGCGTCGCCTTTGACTTGATCTTGCAAGTCACGTTTATTGCAGGAGAATAGATGAGGACCTTGACCATGCCGGTGCCGCTCCAATTGCCATCGAGCGATTTCAGGAATTGGGCCTCGTCAGCACGCGCGGAACTTGCTGAAGGCGCAGCGGCAGCAAAAACCAGTGTCGGGAGAAACTTCATCAGCATTCTCGTTTTCGCGAACGCGGTGGTCGTTGGCTCAAAGTAGTCGCCACGGCCCAGCTAGGCGGCTGCCCCCCGCGCCTCGCGCCCGGTCGCGACAACCTTTCGCCGGACATGGCTGCCTCCGGCGAGAGCGCCTGTTTAAGCCACCCACTCCGGCTCCAGTCAATGCCAGTAAGGATCGACCTTGTAGTACTCGTATGAAGCGGCGCGCGTTTTCGCGCCATCCGCGCGCGCCAGCTCGTTGATGGAATAGGATGGGGCTGACTTCAGTTGTTCCTTCGAGAACGGTACGACATAGCCGCCCTTGTTCTCGTCGTAATCAAGGGTCGCCCACGGCACAGCGTGATATTGTTCGCCGATGCCAAGAAATCCGCCAAAACCGATCACCGCGAACATAATGCCGTTTGATGTCTTTTCGAGCATCACGTCTTTAATGCTGCCGATGCTCGTGCCTTCTGTGTTGTAGACAGATGTCCCAATGACGCGCGAGGCAGCGATGGCTTCGGTGTTTCCCGTCTGGGTTGTCATAATCTGATCCTCATTCTCGTTGCTAATAGGCCTTCACAATGTCGGGCCAGCACGAAAGTTCCATATTTTTCGACGCCGGGGACGTCCCGATTTGCGCAGCGATTGTTCTTTGAATAGTGCCCTAGGACTGGCCACCTTTGCGACCAGCTTCAGCGCGGTCGCGATCGTTGGCGAAATTTCCGCTGCCGCCGCGTTCGCTGCCATGTTGGCTAGTGTTGTCGCGTTCGCCATGTTGCTGCCCCGTCATGACCTCCCTTTCCCCGGCTTCCGGCCTTGGTGGTGTCAGCATCCTTCTGCTGGTTACCGTTACTGTGCTGTCCGTGACTTCTACCTTGGTTCGGCATTTTCTTCTCCTGATCTTTGATCCCGAGACAAAGTTGCCTCAGCCATAAAACTGGCGGAAATGCCCGGCGTTCCTCCCGAAATATTTCGTGTTCAGATTGCCGACACTTAGGCTTCGTGTGCATCACGCTAGCGGCAGAAGGTGCCGGGCCGCGCTGGCCACGCAATTTGCGAACAGCTTGGCCTTTATATGGCGGAGCATTTTTTGCAGATGCTACGTTGCTGCTTCGATCCTCCATAGGATCATTGGACTTGGCAACAGGTCCAAGAAGCTCCGCGGCCAAGCCGCGGGGCTTTTTGCGTGTGGGTGCCCGCTTGAAAATCGTCTGTACCCGCATCAACACGAAAGTCTTGAAAAATTCCCTGACCCGACATTGAAACCGATGGCGACCGTGCGGAGAAGACGCACGATGTTTTTCCACCCGTGAACGCCGCTCAAAGAGATTGAGCAGATTCAGGTCAGACGGATCATCAGCACCGGATCCTGCCGCGCCTCGCGAAATCTACAATGTCTCGCGTAGCGCCGTCTCGCGTAGCGCCGCTTCGAAGGCGGCTTCGCTTTCGGGTGTACCAAGCTGAAATAGGGTCAGCGCCTTGGTCGCAACAAGATCGGCTTCGACGGAACTGCGCTTATATCCAAAATCGTTGCATACGCGGCTGACTACCGCCGCAAGAAAAGCAAGTTCATCAGGGTTCAAGACCCCGTTCAGCACGTTGGACAAGATTTTTCCCCCAAAACCGGGCGGAAGAACACGGCGGCTCACCCGATTGCCAACAGCCGAGTCTCATCAGCCGCGAAACCGCAGTAGCTGCCGGCCACCGAACGTCAACAATGCGTTGCGCTCAAATCGACCGGTGCGGCGTCGAGCACTGGTGTCGGTGCGCCGCCATGTGCGGCATAAAAAGGAAAGCCGTTCCAACCGATTTTTTCAGCCGGACCGGCCTTCTCATAAGGCACTACAGACCGCGAGCGCCTTAATACGCCTTCTTGGCCATCGTGTGCTTTTTCGTGTGCTTCGTATGCTTCTTGACGTGTTTCTTGTGCTTCTTGACATGCTTCGTCGCCATAGCATCCGAGGCTGGCTTGGTCGTGGTTGCGGTCGTCGCTGCGGGCGCCTGCTTCGTTGCGGCGTTGGCGATATCGACGCCGATGATCGGCATCGAGACCGCGACCGCGAACGCGAACGCGAGACCGAGGGCGGCGAGGAGGGACTTGGTCATGGGCTCATTTCCTTTTTTTGGTGGAGGTCGGTTTTGAGCGTCACTGGGTCGATCGGTGTCACTCCCAGCAACTTCAAAGCGTTCGCGAGCATCCGGATTCCCTGTGCCTGTTTCTTGTTGGCGCAGAACCGGGTTCCCTTTCTTTGAAGTGCCTTCGCAGCGGTGACCTGTTTTGCCGCAGCGTGGGTTTCGAGGGCTTCGTCAAGTTGACGGTTGAGACTGCTACAGAGCTCGCTCCGGCTTATCGCTGACTCTGCGTTCGACTGGTCTAGGCAGATCGTGACGAGTGAGAAGCCGAGCAACGCACCCATCACGCCTATCGAGAACCTTTGCATCGTCGTCCGTAGACTCCGGAGGCGAGGGTTGCGATCGATGATGTGACCGCCGCCACGCTTCCGAATTATGTCCTCGAACTATTTCTGGACCTTTTCCAGACTGTATAATTTTGTTTCTGGTTTGTTTCTGCATACCTTCTGCGATCCGGGGGTCGTCGCGGAAACTTCGTACAAAGGCACAAAGCCGCCGCCCTGTCGGAGAGCGCGCCCCTTGTTCCGAGCGATTAAGGAGTGGCCGGGCCGTCCGCCGCGACACCTGAAGATGGGTACAAACTCAGATTGCCGTGGAGGCTGTGCTCGAACGGTATCTTCAGGCACAAAAAAGCCCGTCGTGTCCTTCGAAACGACGGGCTTTAGCGGAACGGGAGGGCTAAATTCGCCCGAGGACAACGAGAACAATCACGACGATCAGAATCAGGCCAAGCCCGCCGCCGCCATAGTATCCGGTGCCGTAGAACGGCCCGCCGCCCAGGCCGCTGAAGCCACCGAGCAATGCGATGATAAGAATTATGATCAGTGCCAAGACGCATCATGTACGCCTCTCATGGTTGCGCTGCCGCGCCAATGCAACAGGCGCTTATTCGCTTGTTGATTACTCTGAACGCCAATCATGCATTCCCGTTCCGCTACGCTCTAAAAACGAAGCTCGAAGCGATAATTGTGCCACCGTCGGATCGTGAAGGTTGCGGCTTCCGTGTCGAATTTGGACTTGCGGGGTCGGCTAGTCATTTTGGGCGCAGCCGACGGCCCGACATTGATGGCGGGGATGCGATCAGATGGCCAGCAGCCCCGTCTCAATCCATTCACCGCCGCGCGAAGACCATGCGTCTGGCGGCTTGGTTGGCGGCCCGATAGTATCGGCGCCGGTGATGTGGGCCAAGCGGTTCCGTTGGGTACACCGCCGCTCGCCAGATCACCATCGACGCCCGCGGCGCGCAAAACCGAGTCGGCGACGAAATCAAACGCGTTCTTGATGAGTACGACAAGAACACCGATGTAGAGAGCACTGCTGGCCCCGGCTGGCGGGGTTCTTTTTTGTGGATCGCAGCACGGGAGTAGAGACCTCATTCGCCGTAATCTTCGTCGCCTCCATCATTGGGCTGATAGTGCCGAGCGGGATCAGGCGATTGCTCCTCGATGCACGCTTGGCAGCCCTCGGTGAAAGGCTGGCTATTTCCATCGCAGTCGCTCGGATCGGTGACGTCGTTCCTCCCCGCCCAGCTGTACCCAGCTTCGTGCCCTGAGCAGTCTTCAGTGCAATCGTAGCCTTGAAACGTCTCTTGCGCCTTTGCCGAGGCCCGAGTGGGCTAGCTGTGCAATCGCGCCTGCAGCGATAAGAATTCGGAAGTCCATAAGATTCTCCAACCAGCGATCGATGTGAGGTTATGTTTCGATCTCGGCGAAGATGAGGCTACTATGGCAGGGTCGCCATGCCGCTGTGCAGACGCGATCTGCCCCCTCATCCCGCGCCGATTGGGCACAGTCTCAATGTCCTTCGATCGGTTGATCGAGGCAGCCGGGCGTGGAACGCGAGGCCGGCAAGCCGGCTTTCTCGCTGATGGCCGATGAGGGACCGGTCGACTCGGCGTTTCATCGCCTTGAACCGCGATATGCGAGAACGGCTCTGGAAGCACGTCCCCAGGACCACAGCGGGACCACGCCCAACGGGCATGACGCGGCCGGCGACGGCAATGGGTCAAGCGTGGCCTAATCGGGCGGGTAAAGTATCTACGCGGCGAGGAATGCCTACGCCACGCCACCTTGCAGGATTTCCGGGAAGGGAAGTAGAATATCCGTTTCGCAATGGGGTCTCGGTTTCGGAGAGCTTCGTGCCAAAATCACTCATTTGTGCCGCTGTCATCGGTATGTGTTTGCTCGGTTCGCCATCATCTTCGCATGCCGAAACTCCGACGAGAGAGCAATGTGCGACCTGAAGCCCGAGGCATCGCCGGATAATGGCGCCTGGGTAAAAAACGCCACGGCCTGCTGGCAATTGACTCGAGCAGATCACGAACGGTGCGAGATCACCGTGCTGTCGCTCGACGGCGACGCCAGGCACGACGAACTACTCAATGAATTACAAAAGAATAGCAACAATCCGGCGGGTCTCTCGTCATACCTGCAAAAGCTAGGCACAAAAGCGATGATTACCAATCGCTCTCAGTCGACACCCGAGCTCGCCGGGGCTCTCGCCGAAATGCCGCAGGTCATCAATAGCGTCGATAACTTCGCCGTGGAGTGCGTTGACCGGTTTCTAAATGCCGCTCCGGGCGGTGAACGGTTTAACGACATTGAGCAAGCTTCCTTCGTCTGCCAGATAGGAAAGACGACGGGTTGGTTGAGGATGTCCTACAAAGTTCGGGATTTCCTTTTTATCCTGGCGATCGCGCCGCCAAATGGTTGAACACTTAAGGTCTTTCAGGAATGGGGCCAGCACCGACGTATGATTCCGCAGGCGATGACCAGAAGCCGCCATTCTGACCGGATTGCTGTTTTTCTCGATTCCAATGGAACCAGTCTAACCGATTTTCGTTGCAGTCGGGCGAATCTAGCTGTTGAGGGAGGTGCCACTATGAAATTATTACGCACTGCGCCGATCGCCATTCTTGCTTGCGCCTTGGCTCTTTCGGCTTGCGCCAATACGGTCCGCGGCGTCGGCAAGGATGTCAAATCCACTGCCAGAGCCGTTGACGAGACGGTCGAGAAGCCCTGATCCGGACGCCACCGTTTCCAACATCTGGTAATAAATAAGCCGCTGCAAACGCGAGTTTGGCGACGATGTAACGATTGCCGTCCCCGTACTGAAGGTTCACCTCGACCGCTTATCCAGCTTCAGGACGCATGAAAAACAGCCTTTTGTCCCCCATCGGCGATTTGATTCTGATTCGTCGAAAGTTCCTTGGTCTGAGTTTGGTCTTCGCGGCCGCTGCCGCCCTCAACATCGCACCCGAGTTTCGATTCCTTGCGCCCGCGAGCGCAGCCGTCCCGGTCGAGGCGCAGAGGATCGCCGATCATTTCTCGGCGATAAAATCCATGTCCGGAGACTTTGTTCAGTCTGGCCCTAAGGGTGAGCAGACCCATGGAAAATTCTTTCTAGAACGCCCTGGTAAGATTCGCTTCAACTATGCGGGACGATCGACTCTCAACGTAATTGCGAATGGCAAGTCGTTGGTTATTCTCAATAAGAAGCTTAACACGTCGCATCTCTATTCCCTTTCGAAAACGCCGCTCAAACTTCTGCTCGACAATAGGATCGACCTTTCCAGTGATCGCGTAAAAGCCGTGAAAGAAGAGGGTGATCACATCAACATTCAGTTTGCTGACAAGTCAGTTTTCGGAAAGTCAAAGATCACCATAATGTTTGACCGGAAGTCCTATGAGTTGCGCAGCTGGACCATAACCGACGCGCAGGGCAGGGACACGACGGTGAAGATCTTCAATGTCAAGCAAGGTGTTCACTTCGCCGAAGGCACCTTCGCCATCGACTACGCGGCAAATCGCGAGTTCAATAACCACACAAAGTCGCGATAACTTGGCAAAGCGAAGCGTGGGTATTTGGTTGGTCAGCCGGATATCATGCTCTCTGACGATCGCGCCCCACCAATCTCCCTACGTCAAAAGGTTCGAGCGAGCAATGTTTCCACGCTTGGCTGGTCAAATTCCCTGGAACATAACTAAGCGGAGAGGCGCGTTCAGAAAATGCTCTTTCCACACGCGACGTGCTCGGACCGGATTGGTGAAAGAAGTCGGGTGCGCAGATAGCTAGGAACAGGGAAACTTGGTATAAGGAGCTACCAGAACCTCTTCCGAGGCGGATACGGTGGAAGAGGGGCCTACGTTGCTACGTATGAAGGCTACTACAGCTGCAACGGCGGCAGGCAATTTAACGCTCTCACCCACGCAGAACCCTTTGTTTTGACTTAAGCCCTTGACCGTCGCTAGCGTCAAATACCCGTCTATAATCCCGGTGATGTATCCAAAACAGAAGGGGATTTTTTGGCGGTCGTTGCATGTAGCCATTAATTGGCTTGTGTTCAGGAAGCCCGTTGGCGGTTGATCCGCTCTCGCTGATGCGACGTTAAGCAGAATCAGAAGCCCGATTAGTGATTTTGACATCGCGCATTCTCCCGTGAGGAACATACTGCGATCGCTTGGTATGTCGAGCCGATTCCAAGCAGTCTGTTAACCCGCGGCATCGTTATTTGGCCGTTAGGTGACGAGTGTCCGCGTTTGATGCATTATTGATTGTATTTGTACACCGACGAAAGGCAGCATCCAGATTTTAGGTTTTCAGAAAGCGCTATCAAGTTCTTTTGCATCCTCTGGCCTTCAAAATACGTTGGCCCATCGTGTCGCGCATCTGATCGTCAAGGGCGCGGATCCGAGACGCATCCTCTTGATGACGTTTTCCCGCCGCGCCGCTTCTGAAATGGCCAGGCGGGTCGAGCGCATCGCCGGCGATGTCCTTGGCCGCGATGCCTCGGTCATTGCCGATGCGCTGACCTGGGCCGGCACTTTCCACGGCATCGGCTGCCCGGCTGTTGCGCGACTACGCGCAGGAGATCGGCCTCGATCCGGCCTTCACCATTCACGACCGCGAGGATTCCGCCGACCTGATGAATCTTGCTCGGCACGAGTTGGGCTTCTCCAAGACAGAAGGCCGCTTCCCAACCAAGGGCACCTGCCTGGCGATTTATTCGCGCGCAGTCAACGCGCAGGTGCCGCTCGGCGAGGTTCTGGGTTCGGTGTTTCCCTGGTGCGCCGGCTGGGCCGAACAGCTGAAGCAGTTTGGGTTGCCGGATCATTTCTCGCGGTGAGAGAAACGAGGAACCGAGCTAGGCGGCAGAGTTTTCGCTCGCTGGCCGAGACTTTACAAATAAGTAAGTTCGCGCCGCGCGGACCATGGCCTGGCGGACAGAACTGCAGCGACGGCCGAAGCCGCCATCCAGAGCATGATCGCCAGATAGGTCCCATAGATTGAAAGCGCCTCGGACGGCGAGCCTATCGATTGGTGGGGATCGACGGTCGCGTTCCGCCGTCGATCGCATCTGCCAAGAATGACTTCAGTCGCCAAGCTTGGTGAGCGCCGACCCCTTGTGGAACGCGACGTGCTCGGTCTTGCTACTCTTGATCGCGTATTGCGGGGCGTCGATGGTTGCGTGGTGCGTGTAGCCATTAACCTCGAAATCGCGCGTATGCACTTGGATGATCGTGCCGCTGACCCGTCCGGCCTCGGAATTCCAGCTTACATCATCGCCGATCTTGAACTTGTCCGTCATGATGACTCCGTTCGTGGTTTGGCGCAGGAGGTCGACTAAGCGCGCTCCTATTGAGTTTTCTCGGAGCCGCAATGCGCCCAAATTCTGGCTAGAGTAACACAGGCTCCGCGAAGCTGATGCACTTACGGCGCCTATTCTTGCGTTTCCGCTCCTCAGGTGCTGAATTGCTGTCGGTAACGTGAAGGGAGCGGACGCGGTGCACCTCGCTGGTGTCGAGCTTTACTCCAAGGACCTGGCGTGAACCCGGGCATTCTATCGTGATACGTTGGGTCTTTCCTTGTCGGAAGACGATACTGGCCACCACCTGATGTTTGACGGCGGAGATGCCTTCCTTTGTTTAGAGGTTCCAGGGGCTGAGAATTATCCCTCCCAGGATAAGGCGGTGCTATTCTTTGAGGTAGCCAATCTGCCGGCCACGATCGACCGGATCGGCCGTGACCTTTTCGCCAAAATCGAAATCGAAGCGGCCCGGCCCTGGGCGGTTCTCCACGATCCGGACGGTCACAACGTCCTGCTCCTCGAGAAGCACAGGAGGTAAACAGCAACGTTGTGCTTGCTTGTAGCAAGGACGGAAGTTCAAACCGAGAAAGAACCAAACTCAAGCGTGATCGCGGCAACTCCCAGCGGCAGAATGGTCAGGTCGAATTCGAGACTTCGGTCGCGCCAGGCGCGATGATCAATTCATTGCGAGTCCTGGCTAGACTTGGACCGCCGTCGGCGGCGCCGAGGATGATAAGTTGGGTTGAAGCTTGGGGAGTAGGCTTCCGTGTGCTTGGGGTGTGGGCTTCCGTGTCAAGCCATCTCTCATGGGCGGCCGAATGAAGCAATGTCTTCACATTGCTATTCGGTGGACCGTCGGGCTCCCCGGTTCTCGGATTCCACATCGAACTGGAGTGCAATCTGGAGCACTTGCATGCCGCCATCGTTGCGAACCCTGATTTTCATCATGTGGTGATCGCCGTCCGGCAGCACGTCCTTCATCATCTCAACCAGAGCGCGGGTAGCTTCCGTCTTAACCTGGGAGAAGTCGACGCACTCTGTCCCCTGATCGTCGGCAAGGGTTTCACCGTTGTCGTCAACGTCGAAATAATAGAGTGGCATGGATAACTCGCTTCGGCCTGACTCGGCGTTAAATTCCCAAGCGTTAAATCCCGATGCGTGGATGTTTGTTCCTCCGGATGTGGAGTTTTCCGAACAATGACGGGATGCTAACAAATGTTAGTGCCGGAAACGCGCTGAAGTCCTAGTGGTCGAAACCGCCTTATTGCCGTCTGGCAAATGTTCTGGCGATCGGTTCTAAAACCATATCGCTGGAGTTTTTCGTGTTCGAACCCCTCTTTCTCAACCTCGGCCAGCATGACGCCCTCTCCGATGGGGAGAAGGCGATGCTTGGCGGGGTCATGTCGTTGGAAAGGCATTTCCTGACGGGTCAGGACATCGTTTCGATAGGAACCCGACCCACCTACAGTTCCTTGCTTCTGGATGGGCTGGCAGCACGCTACAAGGTCCTGGAAAATGGTGGACGACAGTTCACATCGTTGCAGGTGCCCGGCGATTTCGTCGATCTTCATGCGTTTCTTCTGAAGACGATGGACCACGGCATCGTCGCCCTGTCGCCATGCCATGTCATTTTTGCAGAACACAGCGGGCTTCGTGTCATCACCGAGACGGCGGCGCATTTGACGCGACTTTTGTGGCTGGATACGCTTGTCGACGGAGCAATTCATCGGGAATGGATCGTCGCCATGGGCCGACGGTCCAAGACCTCGCATCTCGCCCATCTGGTGTGCGAACTGTTCGTCAGGCTCCAGGTTGTCGAGCGCACCAACGGCATGAGCTTTCACTTGCCGATGTCACAATCGGAAATGGCGGACGTCTTGGGACTGTCGGTGGTTCACATGAACCGGGTCATTCAAAGCCTGCGCAAGGCGGGCCTTATCAGCTGGGTCAACCACACGATGACCATTCTTGATTGGCATCGGCTACAGGAAGTCGCCGAGTTCGATCCGACCTACCTCAGCATGGGGAGAGAACCGAGATAAGACCCCGCTCGCTCAATCTCTGAACGAATCCGCTCTCTGCATTGGCGAGGCGTGGAAGTTAGCGCCGACTAAAGCAAGCTCGATTCGTTCCCTATTGTTCGGTAAGACCGCTCGATCACCGCCTCGCAGACAGCCCGACGGGACGCCATGCCACCATCAACAGCCAATCCCGCCGGAAAGGACAACCTTGCGTTCCTGACCGGTGGCGGTGAACTCGATTGCCTCGTGGCCAAATTCGACTGGGCGTCGACGTCGATCGGCCCGATCGAAACCTGGCCGCAGAGCCTGAAGACGTCCGTGTCGCTGATCCTGCGCTCGCGGGTGCCCATCGTCATGCTGTGGGCGAAGACGGCGTCATGATCTACAACGACGCCTAATCGGTTTTGCCGGCGGTCGCCACCGCAGCTGCTGGGTTCGAAAGTCGGGGAAGGCTGGCCCGAAGTGGCCGATTTCAACGACCATGTCATGAAGGTCGGCCTCGCCGGCGGCACGCTGGCCTGTCGCGACCAGGAACCAACCCTCTATCGATCCGGCAAGCCGGAGCACTCTCTTTGGAGTGGCCCGATCGCCGGGCAGGTGGAACCTGGCGAACGGGATCGCGTTTGGATCAAGGGCGATAGCGCGGAGAATTCAAATGCAGCCTTCGATCGAAAATTCACATCGCTCCAACCCAAGGATCGAACCATTTGCCGGAACGGTAACGGTGCGGTTTTCCGACGCGATCGTCGCTGCCACGGAGCGGGCGAAAGTCCTTTATGAAGACGGGCGGGAGCCGGTATTCTACATTCCCTTTGAAGACATTTATTTCGACCTTTTCGAGAAAACAAACACGACAAGCGAAACCCCGGACAAGGGCACGGCATGCTACTGGCGTGTCCATGCCGTGGGCGGATCGGCCGATGACTTCATGTGGGCTTCGAGACGCCCGAACCCGCCGCCCGGGCGATCGCGCGGCATGGCGCGTTTGATCCAGCGAAGGCGCGCATCGATGTCGATCCGGTGGAGGACGAGCGCCATACGCCTCACATGATCGACTAAGGAGAATTCCCGGCAACCCGGTGCGTCTAAGAATCCTTCGGTTCCGGAAATTCCTGGTCTATTATGCGAAGGCCCTGTTCATATTTGGCTGCCGACGAGCCGATTTGCCGGGCCTGTCAGAGGTTGTCGGTTAAGTCCGCGCGTTTCATCGGCAACGCCAACGGATTAGATGCCGCTAGCCACACGAACGCCGGCTGCATGGTGGCGGAAAACTGCAACATTCAATCTAGTGACATCGTTGGCGTGTTTGGGTGCGATCCGGTGGGCCAGTTTGCAATCAAGTCGGCACCGATGGCAGACGTCTGGGCATTGCCGGCAGCCGTTACCTCCTTGGCGGCGAAGCGTCGATCTCCAGCACGAAATGAAGGACCTCGATTTTGTAGTCCCGAATTCTGCCGCCCGCCGTTACCGAAACCTTATGACGGGATACTTGGTGCTCGCCGCAGCCGAGCGTCATCCGGCCGGACCTTTCCGGCGTGACGGCAGCTGCGACGGCGTTCGCTATGCGTCCGCTCCAATCCTTGGCGTCGGAATCAACGACGTAGGCGACCATCCCGCCATACGGCGCGACCGTGTAAGGATTCGATCTGTCGTCGAACCGGAGCAATCCGCGTCGCCCGAGGTATTCGCCGCGGACCTCGCTATCGTCGAGGATGGTTTTTGCCTCGATCCGCATGTCCAGTTCCACGTCCTTGAGCAATACGAGCGCATAGTCCGTCGGACTGGACTCGTCGCCGATACCCGGATCATACGGCCTCGGCTTTTCGCACTGGATGCTGATGTGCCGCAGATCCACGGGCTGCGTGCCAGTGCCTGATATCGCTTGATCCGACCTGATCTGCTCGAAGAGCGTGGCCAGAGCCTGGCTTACGGAATTCTCCCTCGGAATTTCCCTCTTTCGCTTCCGGAACCAGTCCGACTTCGCTTCAAATTGCGTCTTCCTTGTCCGCAGCAGTTCAGCCGCCTCACGAAGGCCGCCGATGGCATTGCCAAGGAAAGAATGCCACTCATCGGGCCCGACCGGCTGCGCTCCTTCCATGGCTAAGAGGCGCTCCTGATTTCTCTGGCGACTGCGGCCGCATCGGTGACGGCTTGATCAATCGTCCACGAATGCCTCGTCGGGCTCTTGGCGAGCATGGCCGTCTGGCTGTCGCGCTCGAACGCGATGATCGAGCTGCCGAGGAATTGTCCTGTGACGTCGATCCTGTGCCCGCGTGCGCGCTCCGGATCGCCGAACGTCACCGCAACGTTCGTCTGCCGTTCGTTCACCGTCTCGACCCAGGCCGCTATCTTCCGTCCGGAACCCAACGACAACGCAAGGTAGTTTCCCGCCGAGTTGCTTACTGATATCAGTCATTTATGGCCGTCACATCCAATCGCTATTTGGTAATTTTCGAGCGCGACGGCGAGGTGATCGCCCGCGAGACAGTTACTGCGCCACGCGAGTTGGACGCACGGATTGAAGCAGCACACCGCAATCGCGAGATTTCGCTTCATGACCGTGCCGTGAAGGTTCGGGTGACGATGATTTAGAAGGATCACTGGGAAAATCGACGAGGGCAACAAGGGGGCAGGGGGGAATGGCCAGCCAACGGTTCGACTTTAGGAAAGAGTTAGATGGGACGTGGACGGTGTTCTGCGTCCTAACGGGGCAGCCCGTGGCAACCAAGAATGGACCAACAACTGGACTTAACATCGAGGAGGCGGGCGATATGGTCGCACTTCTCAGTCTAGCGGATGTCAATCACTGGGGGACCCCAAAACAGCCTTAGGCCTACCGTCATGGCCACTCAGCGGTTCAGCCTCAGGAGAGAGATTGATGGGACGTGGCCGGTGTTCGACGTGTTCACCGGGCTCCCAGCCATTATCTTCGAGGAACCAACCATTGGCCTTGATATAGAAGATGCTGCTGACCTCATGGCCTTCATGAATGCCCTAGACAGGAACCGTAGGGCTTCCACCAAATCTGAGCCGGAAAGCGCTAGGTCCTATTCCATGTCTAGCACGTCGCCACCCACAAAGAGGGTCGTTGGCTCCCCGTATTCCCCAAGCGCTGGGTTGGCATCACGCGACCACGCAATGACCCCGGCTTGTTTCCCCGCCAAGCCCTTCGCCGTCCTTATGGCCCGGTCCTCGGTTTGCTGCTCGGCTGGCCCGAAGAAGGGCTGGAGGTCGCCGCTCTCGTCGCGGTCGAAGGCGGTGACCACAATCAACTTGGGTGCATTGTGCTGCGGAAGGATGCTCTCTGCCCGTCGTACGGTCATTCCCGCCGCAGGCCGGCCTTGAGGGCGAAGGCGGTCAGCGGCATGGGAAACTCCTGCATGGTTAGTGCAGGCAAACGCATTCGACTGCGTCGGGTTGCCTTATTGGTTCTTGCTGGCTTTGGCATCGGCGAAGTGAAACGCGTTCTCGGCGGCTCATCACGCTTGCCAGGCCTTCTTCAATATCCGCGCCTTGCGCAGTATTTTTCGATGCACGGAACAAAGCCTTTGGCTCGCGGTTTCCGTCGAACACGGACACGTCCAGGAGGTTCAAATGACAATCCAATGCCGCGTTTCGATCGACGATAGCCAACACATCGATGAAGTGAGTTTCCGAGCAGTACCCAGAATCGGTGAAAGCGTTGCAATGACGATCGATGGAAATACTGTGAACCTTCGTGTTACGCGAGTTGTGCACATGCCGGACGGCCTCTCGCCGGATGGGACTTCGATCGTCCTCGAACTGACCAGTAAAATTCTGTAAGGCTCGCGAACCCAGAACCTCGCGCAGCGGGTTGCGGCTTGGCCGAAATTCCTGTCCTTGACCCAGCCGAAGCGGCTTGTCCGTTGTCGACATCGAACCAACTGAAGATCATAGGCCATCGCACCGTGATGTTGCTCCACCGAGGAAAGCAAAAAAGACTTGCCTCACCTATTATGCGCCGAGCAAGCAACTAAGCGACGCTGCGCGGACTCATCGCCCGATAAGCCGTTGGTTTCCCATAGGGTTGCGGAACCTTTCCAGGTCAATCTTAGTTCACGTCGACAGAATTGGCTTAGGCGGACGTGACGCTAAACAGGCGATGGAGCCAACCATGAAACTCGAAGACGAAGTCCGTCACAACTCCGAAGATATCGATGACGCTGTTCTAGGCGACGTGGTCCTGGCGTTACATCGACGGGTAAAGGTCAGCCATGACTTCGATATCCCGTACATTGCCGGCTACAGCAAAGATGGCGGTAGGATTTACATTGATCGACACCTGCCGCGAACGATGCAGTGGAAAGGCCGTACGGTGCGGCTAGCGCCCTTTTTGCTCACACACGAGGTCGTCGAGAAGTCTCTGCTTGACGAACTCAAGCTTCACTATCTCCATGCTCATCAAATAGCGCTTCGCATCGAACGGGACGCTGTCAAAGCAGCCGGTCTTGCGTGGCGGGCCTACCAATCTGTGATGAAGCAGAACGAAAAACCTATCGACGAAGAGTATCTCAAGAAGGTGCCGGGAGACCTTGACGTGACGCCTTATCGGGACTTGAAGGATTATTCGACACTGGACCGTCTGATAAAAGCCGAACAGGCCCGAGGGTGACGCTTGCGCAGTCATCGCGTTCGGACCGTCTAAAGGCGCGTGACGCGCCACCGCCTCCGATGGGAAGCCTCCTACTGCTGTGGCGGCTGCGCCGGCACCTCGCCGGGCTTGATCACCGGCGTTTTGCCCTCGGCGGGTGGCGGCTGAGTCATACCCTGGTCGCCGGTCGGCGGGGGCGTCAGCACGCCACCGCAATTGTCCAGCGTCTCGCTCAGGTTCGTGTCGGCAGGCTGTTGCTTGCCGCCCGTCTGAGCCCGGCATTTGTCGGTCTGGCTGGATGGCTGCGTCGCCTGCGGTTCGGCTTTCTGGTCCGTCTGAGCTGCGGCGGGCGCTGCCGCCACCAGCAACAGGGTGATCGGAACTATAAGAAACGGCCTCATCCTTGCCTCCGTCTTCTCGTGTTGGGGCAGCCTCAATAGCCGCCGATGATCGGCAGGATCTCGCCGGTGATGTAGCTCGAGCATTGTGGCGAAGCCAAAAATACATAGGCAGGCGCGATTTCCTCCGGCTGGGCCGGCCGCTTCATCGGCGTCTTAGCACCGAATTGCGAAACGTCCTCGGCCTGTTTTTCTGACGGATTGAGCGGCGTCCATACAGGCCCCGGCGCCACCGCGTTGACCCGGATGCCCTTGCCAATGAGGTTGCCCGACAGCGCCCGGGTGAAGGCGTGGATGCCGCCCTTGGTCATCGAATAGTCGATCAACTCCTTCGACCCATCGATGCCCGTGACTGAGCCGGTGTTGACGATGGCAGAGCCTGGCTTCATATGCGGCACGGCTTCCTGCGCCATATGGAAATAACCATAGAGGTTGGTCTTCAAGGTGGTGTCGAAATGCTCTTCGGTGAGGTCGGCGAAATCGGTCGAATGCACCTGAAAGGCCGCATTGTTGACCAGCACATCGAGCCCGCCCAGCTTCTTGACCGTGGCCTCTATAGCCTTGCGGCAGAAGGCCCGCTTGCCGACATCGCCGCGCAACGCCAGGCAGCGTCGGCCTTCGGCCTCGACCGCTTGCTTGGTCACATCCGCATCCCTGTCTTCCGACAGATAGACGATAGCGACATCGGCGCCTTCTCGCGCGAACAGCACGGCGACGGCCCGGCCGATGCCGGAATCACCGCCTGTGATCAGCGCTACCTTGCCGTCCAGCTTTTTCGAGCCGAGCCAGTACGGCGCGTCATAGAGTGGCGCCGGCTCGATCTCCGATTCATTGCCGGGCTTGGGGTGGTGCTGCTTCGGGAAAGGCGGCGCCGGATATTTCCGCGCCCCGGCCTGCATGGCGCCGCTAGGCTTCGACTTCGGCTTGGCGCGGTCATCAGCATCGACCTTGCGCTGCACGCGGCGCTGCCTTTGCGTCGTCTTGGACATATCGGATTTGTTCACCATGGTGGTCTCCCTCGTTTGTTAGGGACAACGCCCGTCTTGCAAAAAGGGTTGGCTGCAAAACTCGCAGCGCCGCAGCTGGAACGGTTGCCATCACCGACGAGGAAGCAGGTGCCTTGGCGCGTACCCGGGTCAACCTGTTCAAGGCCTGGAATCTCGCCGATGCCGAAGCGTGTATCCTGCTCGGGGCATCTCTCCGAACATGGGCCTGCTGGAAGCAAGGGGACGTCGGCAGAATCGACCGCGACCTTCGGATGAAGGATTGCTCACCCGAGCGGCATCCATAGGCTCTGCGCTACCTGCTATGTATGGATTCGCAAGCCCAGTGGCGTTCGGCGGCCAATCAGCTCTGGACTTGTTGCTTCGCGGAGAAATGTCCGGCATTAGGTAACAAACGCCACCATTGTGTAGCTAAGTTGATGATCCGTCGACACTTTTTCATGTATCGCCGATGAGCGTCAGCCGTTCTGAAGCTCAGCGAGCTCGATCGTGACTCGTTGCACGGTCAGCTCGGGTCTCTTTGGCCTAGAGCCCACCATTGAGACAATTCCCGCCCGCTCAAGGGCCGCCAAGGAGCGGGATACGTTCGGCTGCGGGCGCGCTGCCAACCTGCACAGTTCCGTGATGCTTTGCGGTCGATGCCGATGGATCAGCGCCACCAGCCGACAGTTCTCAGGGGTCAACGCCCGCAGGATCTCTTCCGGCGTACGCGACTGAGCCATTGGTTCAAGGACCGCCAGATGCTCCGCCTCCTGAGCCGTCGCCGCCGTCATTATCGTGCGTGTTTTCCTCAGTAAGAGTTCTTTCCAAGGAAACAATGGCCCCGACGAAAGACGGAAATGCCTCTTTTACCCTGTCGAGGTTTTCCTGCACCGTGTCCGTTTTCAGGTCAAAACCGTACCGATGCCTCACCAGGTGACGGAATCCCTTTAACTCACTCAGGGACTCATAAAGCTCGGGATCGAGCACAGCCAGGCGGATGCCTGCAATTTCCACCGACATCTGATCGAGCACGTCCTGGTGCATCGTAGGCCCTTTGGGAACGAGGCCGTCTATATCGTTGGCCAGGCTGAGCAGGACGTCCTCGATGCCGTTGTAGACATTGTGGATTCCCAACGAAACAGCCGCGACCGCTCCCCATTCGCCGAGTGACATCTCACTCCCATGAGCCGACAGGTATTCCCCGATCTGCTGCAGTTCCTTCGCAGCGCGGTCAATTTTTGGCGACAGTTTTGCGAATGCCGGATGCTTAAACGCTGTCATTGAGCAATTCCTGCACTCGTTCGGACGAAATGTCTGAGGCAAAGATCAGGTCGTAGGGAATGTTCGTTCCCCGAAGCTGGTCTGCGACCAAGCTCTCTACCATGGCCCGACGCGCAGGATCAGTGCTTCCGTGAACCAGCAGATCTACGTCCGAGTGGACGCGGAAACGGTTTTTCGCGAGGGATCCGACAACAGAGATATCCACACCGCGGGCTTCGGCGTTCCGGAGAATGCGCGATACGCAGGCCTGCGCGGTCTTCCGGCGATCGTCAGCTCTTCGGTGGATCAAAGTGTCGATCTTGTTCATCTTTTCGCCCGTTGCCTTTTGGTCCAACTGTGACCCCCAAGGCTAGATTGTCACAACTCCGCAAGCATCCGCGCGAACCTATATATCATTGCATGATATATATTCAAGTCATTTGCCGAGGACGGGTCTTAGTGAGTTGGCAACACCCGAAAATTCCGACGATTATTCCTACAAGCCACCTGGGTATCAACCACCCGCGCTCACCTATACGGCTTCGCTTTACAAGCGCACCCGCAACCCTGCCTCGCCGTGTCCGGCACCTGCGGCGGCGCCTGCTCCCGCACCGTTGAAGGTGCTTCCTGGGAATGCGGTCAGATTCAGGGAGATCGTGCTGCAAGTGCAGTTCGCGATACTTCCCTTCGGCGTGCTCGGTTCGGATTTGAGACCGTCGCTCATGAAGATGCAGGCGGATTACAATCTCATGGTCACTGGCACAATCAACCGGATACGCTGATTGCGCTGCGGATTACGCGCGCCATCTTCAGGTTGCGCAGGTCAACCAATCGGGTGGAATGGTCTTCAACGGGTTTGACGGGCGCAGACGTCGGTTCAGCCTCGGCTAACCAAAGCAGTTCCATAAGCAGATCGCCCGTCGCGCACGCACGAGAACTATGCCATCGCGCTCGCCTTATTTCATTTTCACCTTTGGCTCGCGATCCCACAAACGAAGGGCACCGAGCGTCTTCACAAAGCCAGTGACGTCTGCTGCACGCGACAGAGCGATGACGCCCTCGTCGAGGCTGTCGGCGATCGCGGCCTTTTCAAACAACGGCATTGCTTCCGCCACGTAGCCGATGAACTTGCAATGCGAAAATGCATCGGCAACGAAATCGCGTGCGGTCGATTCCTTCAACAGTTCGGCCATGGCCGTCTTTGACGGCAACAGGGCGACAGCGTCGTAAAGCACTGCAGGAGCGCCCACGATCATCTGATGTGCTTCGATCCAACTGCCGTCGCTTGCTTTCGCTCCGCCGACCTTCGGCGCAACGATCTCAAAGCTAGCGTGGGCCTTGGTCAAAGCGCCCGTCAATGCCTCCAGAAGAGCGGCGTCGGTTCCGTCGGTGACGAGGATACCGAGCTTTCGTCCTTCAAAGCGTTCGGGTCCGTTTTCGAGAATGCTGAGCGATGGCGAGGCAGGGAGATCCTGCCGCGTCGGCACCGCTGCGTCGGCGGCCTTTGGCATTGCCTTAAGGCCGAGCGCATCGCCGACCTTCTTGGCCAGGCCATCGTCGATGTTGAGCAGATGTGACACTATCCGCTCGCGGATAACGGCCGTCTTCACCTTGCTCAGCTCGAAGGTCAGGGCGGCAGCGATATGCCCTTGCTCCGGCCGCGTCTGGCTGATGTAGAACTGCCGCGCCTGGCTGTAGTGATCTGCGAAGCTCTCGGCGCGGATGCGTTGTTTCGGACCTTGTTCGACTTCGGCAAACGATCTGAAGCCGCGCTGCGGCGATTCACGCGGACCCTCGCCCCAAGAATTGGGCTGATAGTTCGCCCGGCCAGCCGGATTGCGCATCGCCATGTGGCCATCCTGCTGGAAATGATGGAACGGGCACTTTGGCGCGTTGATCGGGATATGCGTGAAATTGGTGCTGCCCAGCCGTTTGATCTGCGTGTCCAGGTAGGAAAAATTCCGGCCCTGCAGCAGCGGGTCGTTGGAAAAGTCGATGCCGGGCGGAACGTTCTGCGTCATGAACGCGACCTGCTCGGTCTCGGCGAAGAAGTTGTCGGGCATGCGATCGAGCACGAGGCGACCAACCGGGATCGGCGCGAGGATTTCCTCGGGAATCAGCTTGGTGGCGTCGAGCACGTCGAAATCGAAGCTGTCGGCGAAGTCCTGGTCGAACAGTTGGACGCGAAGCTCCCATTCCGGGCAATTGCCGGCATGGATCGAATCCCACAGGTCGCGGCGGTGGAAATCCGGATCGGCGCCGTTGATCTTGACCGCCTCATTCCAGACCACCGACTGCATGCCGAGCTTCGGCTTCCAGTGAAACTTGACGAAGGTGGATTCGTCCTTGGCGTTGACCATCCGGAATGTATGGACGCCGAAGCCCTCCATGAAGCGGAAGGAGCGTGGGATGGCGCGGTCGGACATGACCCACATGATCATGTGCATGCTTTCTGGCGTCAGCGAGATGAAATCCCAGAAATTGTCGTGTGCCGACTGCGCCTGAGGAAAGTCGCTGTTAGGCTCCGCCTTCACTGCATGGACCATATCCGGGAACTTGATGGCGTCCTGGATAAAGAAGACCGGCATGTTGTTACCAACGATGTCCCAGTTCCCTTCCTGGGTGTAGAGCTTGACGGCAAAGCCGCGAACGTCGCGCGCCAGGTCGAATGAGCCCTTGTTGCCCGCGACGGTGGAGAACCGCACAAAGGCCGGCGTCTTCTCGCCGGCACGCTGGAAGATGTCGGCGCGGGTATACTCGGCCAGCGACTCGTAGGTCTCGAAGAAACCGTGCGCGCCGTAGCCACGGGCATGTACCACGCGCTCCGGGATTCGTTCGTGATCGAAGTGGAAAATCTTCTCGCGGAAATGGAAGTCTTCGAGGACCGTGGGGCCCCGCGCGCCGATCTTCAGCGAACTTTGATCATCCGATACCGGCCCGCCTTGTGCGGTGGTGAGGATGGGGGTGGCGCTATTAGCCACCTGGTGGAGTTCGCCTCCTTCGCCGCGAACCATTTTTTGGTCATGAATGACGGCTTGGCTGCCGGCATTTCGGCTTGGAGGCTTGGCCATGGCTTGGTCCTTGAAGCAGTATGAGGGATTAAGTCACAATGGCCATGCGGTCGTGTGGTTCCGACAAATCTTCAAGTTACATCCGATGATTTTGGCGGCCTCAAGGTTTGCACGACGAGATAGCCCCGCCACCTTGCAGTGGCGAGGCCGATCGATCAAATCCGGTTGGCATTTCGCGGACGTCCGCGCCCGATTTCATTTGAGGTGTAATCCTCCGCGTCGGCGTCAAATCCGGTCCAGCCATCCGCCTCATAGTTACTGCGACGCTCAGCCAGGTTGACCGACTTCGATTGACCGAGGATTCGTTCGGCATCGACGACAAGTTTGTCGTCGACCTTGGCTGTCACCAACGTGCCGCCGCGGCGCACGCCCTCGGCATAGACGTGGGCGTCCTTTTCGGGAACACCGGAATCAGTGAGCGCACCGACAATGCCGCCTGCGGCACCACCGACCACGGCGCCGCCTACTGCGCCAACAGCAGTGGCGGCCAGCCACCCGGCGGCGACAACCGGACCGACGCCGGGAATGGCCATAAGACCAAGCCCGGTCAGCAATCCTCCGGCGCCGCCGACAATAGCGCCGAGGCCCGCACCACCAACCGCGTCATCCGCAGCCTTTGATCTTTCGTTGTCGTACCAGTCGGTCGAATTGTTGGCGACGATGCTGATATCGGCGTGCGGAATGCCGGTTGCTTCCAACTCGCGCACCGCATCGACTGCGTCGTCATAGTTGTCGAATAGTCCGGTTACGGTTTTCATCTCTTGTTCTCCTTGATGTCGGTTCAGTTGGTGCCGGCAACGACGTTGCCTTGATAATCCAGCGCCACGGTTGTGTTCTTGCCGTCCTTGGTCGCCTGACCGCGCCAGATCCCTTGGTCGTCCTTGGTGAGCTTGGACACCTCCGAGAAGCCCGCTTTCTGGATGCGGCTCTTGGCCTGGTCCTCGGTAAAGCTGTTTGCGCCGGGAACGGGAGCGGCGGCACTTGAGGTGTCGGTCGTCGTCACGGCGGGCGTGGTCGAACTCGTGGCGGAAGACTTGTCACCCACTGTGGATTTGATCTTTTCGATCATGTCCTGGTGCATCTTGAGCGTCGGGACGGTGGCTTGGGCAAACGCCTTCAGCTGCGCGTTATCGCCGTCCTTGGCATAGCTCTCAAACAACTTGACCGCATCGGAATGCGCATCGCGCTGCATCGCCACATAAGACCCGTCGAATGGATCCTTGCTATTTTGCAGAGCGTCCAGATCGCTCTTGTGCTTGGCGTCGAGCTCCGTCGGCACCTTCAGCTTCTGTTCGCCCGCGATCGCCTCAAGCTTGGCGTTCGCCGCGCCATGATCGCTGATCATCTTTTGCGCCAAGTCCTTGACGCTTTGATCCTGGGCTTTTTGCTCAGCGATCTTGCTCGAATCCACTTCGAACATTCCACCGGCGGCGGCCTTGTCAACAAAGTCTTGCGCGCTGTCGGCGGCGAAAGCGGGCAAGGCGAAGGCCATAGCCGTAGCGATGGCCAGCGAGGCTACAAGTAGACGTGTTTTCATGGGTTCGGTCCTTGTTGGGCACAAATATGCTATGGACCCTAACCAGCTCCTGCCGGCTTTGTTCCAGCAGGCAGCGAGATTTGATGACATGCCAGCGGTCGCAATTCTTCTCGCCCGGCCGTTCGGCTGGTGCAGAAATTTGCCATTAAGACGCATGCGCCCAACGACCAGGAATGAGATTGCCCCAGGCGGCGCACCGATCACGCTGATTGCAGGGAACGTTTTATCAGACCGCTCATTGTTGAGCCGAGGGAAACCGATGGAGACGACAATGGCAAAACCAAAACTGCTTGCAGACCTTTTTCACGACACGCTGAAAGACATCTATTTCGCTGAGAAGAAAATCCTCGCAACCTTGCCCAAGATGGCGAAGGCAGCCCAGAGCGCAGATCTCAAAGCCGCCTTCGACAAGCATCGCACTGAAACTGAAGGGCACGTCGCCCGCCTTGAAAAGGTGTTCGCCATCATCGAAAAGAAGCCGCAGGCCAAGACCTGTGCAGCAATCGTCGGCATAACCGACGAGGGCGCGGAAATCATGGAGGAATACAAAGGCTCGCCGGCGCTTGACGCAGGGCTGCTGGCCGCCGCGCAGGCGGTCGAGCACTATGAAATTTCACGCTACGGCACGATGCGGACATGGGCCGACAAGCTTGGACTGAAAGACGCGGGTGCGCTTCTTGAGGCGACGCTGAAGGAAGAAAAGGCGACCGACGAGGCTCTGACTGGCATCGCGAAAACCGTCGTCAATCAGCAAGCAGAAGCTGCCTGACCCGACACGAGGCCTGCGTTCAGCGGGCCTCCTTTTTCGGAGGTTTCAACGGCAAACACCCTAGCCGAGACCCGTCGCATTTCCGATCACGAAGTTCTGCGCATCACCGATCAGACTGATGTCTCCCCACAGCAGGCCAAGGAGCTTGCCAAGGAGGCACTACAAAGCCAAAGGCGAGCAGGAAGCCTGGAAGACCAAAATACGAGGGCTGACGCTTGAATACCTCTCGCATTGACAGCGATCGAAACGAGCACGCAACGCGCGCCGCACAAACGGCAATCGACGGGCATAAAGGCGGCTCGATTGAGGGAGCTCCGACTGGCGCATCAGGCACTTGCCCACGCCCCCCGAAGGCACAACGGACGATCGGCAGAAGGTGCGTTAGGTGGACGCTCCGGCCAACCCAAATCTGCCAAGCCAGCCTTCCACTTGGTCTGTAAATACGTTTGGAGCCCTAGACGCGGCGCATTGCCATCGAACTTTCGGCCCTGTCGTGACAATTCACAAATCGAGGCCCCACGCCGGGCCTCAGCTTCATTATTGTCGGACGTGCCGAAGATCAGTCCATTTTCTTGGCAGTCATCGCCTCTTTGGCCATGGCCATCGCTTTCATGGCCACGGTTTTCTTGGCCTAGTCGGTCACCGTCAAATCTCCCTCGGGATGCTCGGCCATCCAGACGATTAGGTCGTTCATACGGTCCGACGCGCCAGCCTGTGCCTCTAACCCCGCCGAAAATTGTGATTGGCCGCCCGGACGTCGAAGGAACAGAACCAATTCTCGCACAACGGCAAGCGCTGCCGCTCGTCCAAAGTCCGCCTCAATGTGTCGTCGCCCGCCGACCATCGAGCAATCCGGCTGCGGCAAGGGCGAACGCCCGCGTGCAAACACTTCCGATCCGCCGGACCTTGCCTGACAGGGATGACCGCGCCGTAGCTTCGATGCGGGCGTGCCGCTGGTGGTGAAGCCGCCGCGCGACGATCAAGCCCTCGTGCTCCTGATCCCCTTATTTAGGCCCGACGGCCCAATGATCTGCCCGGACCACCGTGCTGTCGATCATCGGCGAGAGTGGAACCTGCTGTCATGGTCTGCGTTCACCAAATGCTCACTCAACGAATTTCAACCACAGGAGCGACGATCATGGGAAGCACCAGTGATAAAGCAGCCGGCATCGCCAATCAGGCGATCGGCGACGCCAAGCAGGGGCTTGGCAAGGCCGTAGGCAACGATCGGCTTCGCGGCGAGGGCGCCGCACAGGAAGCCAAGGGCAAGGTCGAGAAGGCGGTTGGCGACGCCAAATCTACAGTAAAGGATGCGGCCAACAAAGCTGCGGCGGCAATCAACAAAAAGCTCTGAAATTTGATGAGACGGGTAGACCTTCGAAGGCCTACCCGTCTTTTGTTTGTTCGTCGCTCTCGTCTACTGCTGGCACCAAATCATGCTGGGCTGCCAGAAAATTTCCCAGGTGCTGCAGAGCCTCGAAGTGATCGCAGAAGACCTTGATTACGACGAGTAGGGGCACGGCCATGACCGCACCAACAAAACCCCACAGCCACGACCAGAACGCGATGGCGATGAATATTGCCACGGGGTTGATCTCAAGTCGTCGGCCGACGATCGTCGGCGTGACAAATTGGCCTTCCAGCACGTCGCACAGAAGTACAAAGGCCGGAGCCAACAGCGCGTAGGACGGACTGTCAAAGCTGATCAACCCTATGACTGCAACCAGAACGATGGTGATCAGAGCACCAATGTAGGGCAGGAAGTTCAGAAGGGCTGCGGCTGCACCCCAAAGCAGGGGATTGGGCATGCCAAGCGCCCAGAGGCCGAGGGCGACAACGGACCCCAGTCCGGTGTTGATGACCGCAACCGTGAAAAGGTAGTGCGAGATCTCACGCTCGACATCATAGGCGACCTGAAGCGCTCGTTTCTTATCGCTGAGCTTGGGAAATGACTGGATGATCTTCTCGTAGAACATGGTTCCGGAGGCGAGAATGAACAGCGACAGCCCGAAGATGATGGTGATGCTGGTGCCTGCCGATAGAAGGCTACCAGCAGCCTGCGAGACAATGCCAGACGGAGCGACCATAACTTTCTGGACGTCCGTTTCCTGCGTTGCATCGGTAGCGCTCTCAACCTGATGCGAAATCTCGATGAAACGTTCAAAGGGTTGTTTCAGCTCGGAAAGCCGTTCGCTGAGCTTTTGGCCGATCGAAGGCGCATTATTGATCAACTGGACAATCGGATCGCTTAAGAGATAGCCCGCGCTGGCGACAGCGCCGACTGACAATAGAACCAGCATCGTCGCCGACACAGCTTCCGGCACGCCATGCTTTTTCAGGAAGCGAACGACTGGCCTCAATGTGAGCGCAAGCAGGAACGCCAGGATAACCGGCATGAAAAAGTCCCGCGCAAAAAACAGGGCCTCGACCACCATGAAAATGAATATTCCGATCAGCAGAGACCGGATCAAACGCGTATCGGCATGCGAATTGGGGGTGGCTGACTCTCCTGCGGGCATCCGAGCGGATTCGATTTTCATTGGGATCCTCCAACGCGCTTGAATGGTCGCCATCCTACTCGCTCTGCTGCGGCACAGTAAGAAGACCGTGGGGAGCTCACGTACATCGGGGAGGGCCTATGCTCTGCCACGGTCGACATCGCGATGCGGGCATCGAGAGCGGGCACGTCAGGCGCCTAATACTACTGTGTCATAAATTGCGAGCCTGACGCGGACTGTCCATTGCCCTTATGCAGCACGGACATCGTTGCAGACGGTTGGCCAGGGCCACAGTCAGGCGTCGCCGGATGGTTGGGATCGAGGTCGGGACGTGCCGCTCTGGTCGGATCGGAGGATCCGCGGGGTCGATAACCGTCGGGAAGACCAGGTGTTTGGCGGCCCTGGGCGCGAGTTGGAGTTGAGGGGGGAATCGTCTCCCTCAGAGAGACCAAGAAGCCGTAGGCGGCGATGCAGAGGCTGGCGTGGTGGTGGAAGCCCCGCCACCCTCGGCCTTCGTAGTGGCCCAGTCCCAGTTCCTGCTTGAGTTCCTGATAGTCTCGCTCGATCCGCCAACGCAGCTTGGCGGCGTCGACCAACTGGGTGATCGTAGCGTCGGCCGGCAAGGTGGAGAGCCAATACTTGCTCGGCTCGACCTCGCCTTCAGGCCACTCTATCAGGAGCCACTCTTGGGCGTGAGCCTCGGGCCGATTGTAGTCCCTGGATGCCGGCCGCAAGCGCACGGCGGCGAAGCGGGAATTGAGCTCGGTGTTGGTTCCTTCACGCCAGGCGATCGTGCGCCAGGTCTCGGCGTCGAACTCCTCGGCCAGGGCCTTGGCCGAGACCGGCTTGTGATTGTCGGTACGGCCGACTCGAGACGGCGGCCGGCCTCTTCCGCTCCAAGGCTTGGGCGGCAGCGGGCTCTCGCCTGGGCGCCAGACGCTGAGTGTGGGCTGAACGCCGACAGCATAGGTCAGATCCAGTTCGGACAGGCCCGCGCGGAACCCGCCGTCGGCGCCATATCCGGCGTCGGCCAGAACCACGCCGGGCGCGACGCCTTCGGCCTTGGCCGTCCTGATCTGCTCGAGCGCGATCTGTGGCTTGGTCCGGAACGAGATCTCTGCCGGAATCTTGGCCTTCTTGCGTTGTTCCGGATCCTCCGCCCAGCTGTGCGGGAGATACAATTCGTAGGCGATCGGAAGCGAGGCTGCGTCATTTGCGATCGATAGGCTAACCGCAATCTGACAGTTGTCCTGCTTGCCCAACTGGCCGCAATACTGGCGTGCTACGCCCACCGAGTGCTTGCCTTTCTTGGGAAAGCCCGTGTCGTCGACGATCCACGCCCGGATCGGTCCACGCTGCTCGATCTGTGGAAGAACCCAGTCGCGAACCCGCGCTAGCAAGGCCGCGTCCGACCACGGCGCCTGTCCCACGAAATGCAGCAGAGACTGATGCTTGGCCGACACCCGCGACGGCGCCGTGACGGCCGCCAACTCCACGCTCTTGCGCTCCATCGGCATCAGAAGTCCCAGGCAATCATCCTTCAGCGGCTCAGCTCGGTCGGCGTGGCCGATCACCCCGATCAAAGCATCGACATAGGCGTCGAACGCGGCTTCACTCTCGGCTGTCCAGTCGGGCATGGCGGGGGTGCTTCCCTGATCACGAAGCAGCACCCTAACAAATCCGCAACCAGCGCGAATCCCCCCCGCAGCCGCGACTTTCTGACTCAGTAAGACTAATCCAATGCGAGAGAATGATTTCGCCTTGTCATTGTGCAGTGCAGCAACGATATGCTGCATGTGCGTTCCTGACAGATTCTTGTGCGTTGACGCCGACCAAGAGGAAACCGACATGCGATCGATCTCCGATACGATTTCCCGACTGCAGCAAGGACGTGCTCGGCGTTGGCCGGGAGAGGTCCAGCACCCCAGCCGTTTGTCGGAAATGCACAGTTTCGGCACCAATCCAGGTGCCCTTCGTGCCAATGCATACGTTCCGGATGTTCTGGCTCCCGGCGCTCCGCTTGTGGTTGTCCTTCACGGCTGCACGCAGAACGCGGCTGGGTACGATCGGGGCGCCGGGTGGTCGCAGTTGGCTGACCAAGAGGGATTTGCTGTATTGTTTCCGGAGCAGCAACG
The DNA here is from genome assembly GCF_024746815.1 of Mesorhizobium sp. AR07. Taxonomy (GTDB): domain Bacteria; phylum Pseudomonadota; class Alphaproteobacteria; order Rhizobiales; family Rhizobiaceae; genus Mesorhizobium. The sequence continues at coordinate 2,379,706 of NZ_CP080525.1, read as the reverse complement.
CTCCAACAATGCAAACCTCTGCTTCAACTGGTTCGTGCCGGACGACATCAAACGGGACTGCGGCGAAGCACTGTCGATCCGGCAGATGATCGAGGCCATAGTCAATTCACATGGCCTGGACCGCAAGCGTGTGTTCATCACGGGGCTTTCGGCTGGGGGCGCCATGACTTCGGTCATGCTGGCGACCTATCCGGAAGTGTTCGCCGGCGGTGCGAGCATCGCCGGGCTAGCCTATGGCAGTGCAAAGACCATACCGGAAGCCTTTGACCGCATGCGGGGCCACGCCGGTCCGTCTTACGTCGACCTTCCGGCATTGGTGCAGTCCGCCTCATCGCACAAAGGGCCATGGCCGTCCGTGTCCGTCTGGCAAGGCCTTGCCGACCATACCGTAGTGCCGGCAAATGCGGACAGTGTCGTTTCGCAATGGCGCGGCGTGCACCGGCTAAAGGCCACGCCGACGCGCTCTGAGGTCATTGGCGGTCATGAACGGCGCGTTTGGACAGATGCACAGGGAAGAGACGTCATCGAGCAATACAGCGTTGTAGGAATGGGACACGGGACGCCGCTCAAAACGAAAGGGGAGGACCGTCTCGGCACTGCCGGGCCGTTCATGCTGGATGTTGGAATATCCTCCACACGATCCATCGCCAGGTTCTGGGGGATCTTGAAATCCGAGCCAGGCGACAAGGCCAAGGACAAGCTTGCAGCGACAGCGCCCAAGGCAGTTCCGGCGCCGACTTCAGGTTCCGAATTGCGGGTAGGCATCGATCCGGGAAAACACCAACCAGCGACCCGCCTTATGAACAATACCGCCCCATCTGGCATGGAGGGTCAGCCAAATGGCGTGAAAGAGGTGATCGAGCGTGCTTTGCGGGCAGCCGGGTTAATGCGTTAGGCCGGGACTGAAGTTATTCAGTACATCTTTCTCATCCGACCATTCTCTCGGGGACTGATCCTGTCCGGATGCCGAAGATCTGTCCTCCACAACGGCTTGCGTGACTATTTAATCGGCAATGCCGCCCTCCCGATGCCGAATGGCATGGATGATCGCGTCGTAGACGATTCCGATTTCCTCGTCGATCTCGGCGCTGGTGATGCCTTTGGCATGGGCAGCCCTCATCGCCTCATCGGCGAGATCTGTAATCACCAGCAAGGGGTCGTCGATCGGCCCGGTTGGCATGTGTACAGATATCCATTTGTAGAGAAAATCAACGCCGCGTGTACTCATGACGAAACAAGCTGGTTGCGGAAATTAAGTTCCTAGCATTGATTTGACGAGGCTGACCAAAGCTGAAGGGCTGGCTGGTTTAACGACCTTACCTAAGCTGAACACATCGTCGCGGTGAGCCAGACGATCGCCTGTGTGGACGATGAAAGGTACGCTTTGCGCGATCAGCGTTTTCGCACCGCAACGCAATGGCCGTCCTTCGACGTTATTTCGAGGACCGCGGCATCCGGCCTTTGATCTGCCAACCATCGTTCGGCCTCGCCGCAGGATGTGGCCAGCGCGACTAGGTAGCCAGCATCTGAAAGCGCAACCTCCAGGTCCATCGCGATCAAGAGTTCTTCATCGAGCACGAGGACCACGGGTATTTTCATGGCGTGCGCCTTTGTGAAAAGACGAGCTTGCACGGAGGAGTCCAAGCAACTGTCCATGACTGCGTCACGGCAAACGAGGGTTTGCGGGCCGGGCCGGCTGCTGGGAGGCTGAATTGTCAAAGCCCGGCGCGAAGCCGAACTTTGACGGTAATCGAGTCAGACCGCGTTAGCGACGACTGGTCAGGAACACAGCTTCCTCCTCGTCGCGCTGTCTGCCGCCAAGTGCTGCCGCGGCGCTGGCGACGAAGGCGCCGATGATCAGAGACAGCGCACCGAGAAGCGCAAAAGTGGCGCTCGCCTTCCTGGCGGTGTCGGCAGCCTGCTTGGCCTTTACCTTCGCGTCTTGCACTTTGGCGAGGATAGCATCAACGCGCGCCTTGGCATCCGCTTCCGACAATCCCGTGCGCGCCGCTACCAGTTGCGATAGGTATGTCTTGTCATCGGCCGAAACTTCGCCTGTGGCAGCGCTGGCGATCAGGATGCGCGATGCCTGTGCCGTTGCCGACGTATCGCTTTGCGGATTGGCGGCGGCAAGCTTGGCCGGGTCGGTGGGTCGGAAAAGCGAATCCACGAAATAGGATGTCGCGTTGTCCGCCGCTCCGCCAACGTTTGCCGCTGCACCCGCCGAAGCGCCCATGGCGGCCCCCGAAGCGACGGTCGACACCGCCTGCACGCCGGAGCCGATGGCCGCTGAGAGAGCCGAGCCGAGCACACCGACGACGAGCAGCGTTGCGAGTGCCCAGGCAAGGAAGCCGTGGGCGGTATCACGGAAATAGACTTCATCGGTGTGGATGCCGGCCCATTTGGTGCGCAGGCGTCCGGCAAGATAGCCGCCGACGCCCGAGGACAGCCATTGCACGACGATCAGCCAGACGGCGGTGGACACAGCGAAGGTGGTGACCGAGGCACCCGAACCTGACCAGGGCGAAACCATTGTCAGTCCAAGGCCGGAGCCAAGCAACATGAGAATGAAGGTGAGCGTGCAGGCCGCGAACGCGCCAGCGATGATCGGCCCCCAGGTGACGGCGGTGGAAGAGGATTCCGTGGAGGGGGAAACGTCGACCCCCGAGAGGATTGTTTGCATAGCTGCCTCCTATCGGGCGAAGAGCATGATGAGAATGATGATCGGAATCGGAATTCCGAGCAACCAGAGCAAGATGCCGCGTCCCATGATAGCCTCCCGTTACTGTGTTACGATGCAGTAATAATTCGGTGATCGGCCTTTCGTTCCGTGTCCAAATGGAGAGGTCATTTGCGATCAACGATTTGCCGTATGGCAGAAGGGCATCGGGACTAATTACCAGAACAGCTGGAAGATCATGACCACAGCTGCCGCCGCCATGACGGCAGTTGCGAGCCAGCCGACCAACCGCATCGCCAGCGAAACCGTGCTTGTGCCCATGACCTCTCGCCGGGCCGTCATCAACATCATGATCGCCATCACGGGGACCGCGACTACACCATTGACCACCGCGCTCCAGTAAAGGGCTTTTATCGGATTGATCGGGGTGAAGTTGAGAGCCGCGCCGATGAGGGTGGCCACCGCGATTGTCCCGTAGAAGGCCTTCGCCTCCAGTGGCTCGCGCTCCAGCCCGGTTGGCCACTTTCGCGATTCGCCCAGTGCATAGCCAGCCGAGCCGGCCAGGACAGGGATGGCGAGCAACCCGGTGCCGATTACGCCGAGCGCGAAAATGAAAAAGGCGAAAGAGCCGGCAACTGGCTTCAGGGCTTCTGCCGCCTGGCTCGTGGTTTCGATGTCAGTGACGCCGTTGGCGTGCAGGGTAGCTCCGGCGGTGATCATGATGGCGAGCGCGACGATGTTGGAAAACGCCATGCCGACATAGGTATCCAGGCGGATCCGATCGATCGCGCCTTGCGCTTGTTCTGGGGCACCTTTGAGCGGGTCGCGTTCCGGCTTGGCCTTCATGTCTTCCACCTCTTGGGAGGCCTGCCAGAAGAACAGATAGGGACTGATGGTGGTCCCAAAAATCGCGACTACCGCGGTCCAGAACTGGGCATCCGAGGTGAATGTGGGGATGAACAGACCTTTCGCCACCTCATTCCAGGGAACGTGAACCACCATCGCCGTTCCGAAATAGGCGAACAGCGACAGCGTCAGCCATTTCAGAACAGAGACATAGCGGCTGTATTTCAGGAAGACCTGGAGAACGACCGACACCGCCCCGAACAGAACGACGTAAACAAGGAGAGGCCCGCCTACGATCAGCCGTAAGGCGTCCGCCATGGCGCCGAGATCGGCACCAATGTTGATGGTGTTGGCGACGAGCAGGAGGGTTACGACGGACTGCAAAAGCCAATTCGGATAGTAGAGCCGCATGTTGCCCGCGATGCCGCGGCCGGTGGTACGGCCGATCCGCCCGCTGATTTCCTGGACGACCGACATCAGCGGGTAGCTGAAAAGCATCGTCCAGGTCAGGGCGAATCCGAATTGGGCGCCAGTCTGCGAATAGGTGGCAATGCCGCTTGGATCATCGTCGGAGGCTCCAGTAATCAGTCCCGGCCCTAGCACGCCGAGCAGTCGCGGCTTCGACGGCCCCACGACTGGATCGCTTTGTTTGGTGTCCATTTATTGCCCCCTCATGATGAAATCTGTCTAACAACTCGGCATGTCGGAAAAAGCTCCACGCTTAGCCGTTCCGGCGTGGTTGGTAGCACCCATGGCAAGTGCCCGATTGCGCGGGAACAAAATTGCCAGTCGAAACTGCCTTGCGAAGGTGCCAGTTCAACAGGGTCACTTTGCAGTTCGTCGACACCATGCGTGGAGGCGCAAAAGGAGCTTATATGAGTTTTTCGGGTAGTATTTCTCAGGACTGATCAGAGCGAAGCCACATCCGACGACGGGCGATATGCGGAAGAAGACGTGGGGCGCTGGCCCTGCGATTGCCACCCACTGAAAGGATGCAAAACCACAGCTCCGACTGGACAGAATCCAAAAAGCTGCAAAGACGAAGTAAAATGGTGCAGAACTCCCCGATGAATGGATAAGAGGCTTAACCGGCAATGGCCCGCGCCTCTGTTGCAAGACGCGGGCCGGCCGGTTGCCGTACCGACCAGCACCGAACACTGGATAGAATTTCACTGCCCTCAGTCAGAACAAGTTCCGGGAAGGAATGTTCCGGCTGGCACGGTGAATCCTTTGATATCTCAATGCCCGGCGGCGGGGGTCCCAAAAGATGGTTAGGGAACACCCACACTACTACTTTGCCGCCTTGCGGCTTAAAGTAAGTTCCGGACTAAGCTGCTTCTGCTCGTTGATTGACACGGTCGTGGCGATGCCCGTCATGGCTTCGTCGGTCCCCTTCTTCGGAAGCGTCGCCTTTTGAAGCCAAGTTCTTTGGCCCATGTCCGCATCGTGCCGTAGAGGTTTGCAACTTGAGGCGGTTGTGGACAGTGCGATGGCATACGCCGCATCGATCAGGCGATCGTTCAGAGGCACAGAATAACGATGGGGAGGAACCGGAACGACAGCGGTCCGTTATAGCCTGTCAATTCATCCTTCAAGGAGTGAATCATGGGTAGCACGAGCGACAAGGCCAAAGGCCTCGCAAATCAGGCAGTCGGGGACGTCAAGCAAGGCGTCGGAAAAGCTGTCGGCAACGACCGCCTGCGGGCAGAAGGTGCTGCGCAGGAAGCCAAGGGGAAGGTCCAGAAGGCGGTGGGCGACGTCAAAGGCGCGGCCAAAGACGCCACCAACAAAGCGGCTGCAGCAATCAACAAAAATCTCTGACGGGTGTCAGTCACTGGCAAAAGGCCGGCGTTGCCTCGCCGGCCTTTTCTGCAGACCGATCCTCCGATCAGATTTCTGTCCGCTTCGCACCTCGCACCCCAGACCCAGCTGTATGCGTGGAGCGCTGCTCGTGGCGGCTCCGAGACTATGTGGCAGCAGCCCGATTCTTGCCACAACTAAATCTCTTGTGCTTGAGGTTGGACGGCGGCGGCCGAGGTCGCCGTGCCGCGCGATCTGTCGGGGCCATCCTGGACATCATGGCCAGTCGCGCCGCCTCAGGCTGGCCCATGTTGACGACGGCCGCACCCCAACCCCCGCCTCTCCACAGGCGAAGTGCGCCCAAAATCCGCCCGGACAGGGCAAATCACCACCGAGGCTCGGGCGCAGACGGGGGCAAGGGCACAACCAGCAAAAAATCGCAAAGAGGAGGTGCGCGACGGGCGTTTATCGGGCAGATTGCCGCTCAACTATAGGCGGATTGGCCGGCTATCTGGGGAATTCCGGCTTAACGTATTTTTCCCTAAGCGCATTGGGTGAGATCTGAGGAATGGTGGATGTAGCACTTCCGGAACCGGCGAACCTCATTCCTGAAAACGAAGCGAAGCGGATTGAAGCCGTTCGACGGTACGATATTCTTGACACTCCTCCCGATGGCGCGTTCGATCGGATCACGGCCATTGCCGCACGCCTGTTTGACGTTCCTATTTCAGTTATCAGCATCGTCGATCACGACCGCATCTGGTTTAAGTCAGCCCACGGGATTAGCACCACCGAGATCGGCCGTGACCCAGGCTTGTGCGCTTCAGCAATCTTGCGGGATGAGCCTCATATTCTGTCCGATGCAAAACGCGACGTTTACGCGTTGGCCAATCCGCTTGTCGCAGGTGAATTCGGCCTGCGCTTCTATGCTGGCGTGCCGCTGCGGACACACGACGGGTTCAATCTTGGCACTCTCTGTGTAATTGACAGGGAGCCTCGGGAAATCGGCCAGGAAGAAATCGCTCATCTCAATGATCTTGCCTCCCTGGTCATGGATCAAATGGAGCTTCGGCGATCAGCGCGAGAGGCATTCGCCGCTAAAGACGCCATGCTCGTGAACTTGCGCGACAGCGCTGGACGGTTTCATTTCCTGGCTGAGTCTATGCCGCAGAAGATTTTCACCGCTAAGCCCAACGGCGACGTGGATTACTTCAACCGCCAATGGACCGAGTTCACGGGGTTGAGCTTCGAGCAGATTCGCGATTGGGGTTGGCTGCAATTCATCCATCCCGACGATGTGGAGGAAAACATCGTGCGGTGGAAACACTCGATCGAGACCGGGGAAGATTTCGAGCTTGAACACCGCTTCCGCCGTTATGATGGGGTCTATCGATGGCATCTAAGCCGCGGCCATGCCATGCGGGATGCTGCCGGGAACATATCCATGTGGACCGGCTCGAACACCGAAATCCATGAGCAGAAAGAACTGGCCGAGACCCTGCGGCAGCGCGATGAGAGGCAAAGCTTGCTGCTCCGAGAGATGAACCACCGGATCAAGAACCTGTTCACGGTCACCGGTAGCGTGGTGGGGCTAAGTGCGCGTTCGGCAGGCACTCCACAGGAAATGGCGAAGGCGATCCGAGGCAGGCTCGAAGCACTCGCGCGCGCGCATGAACTCGTGCTGCCAACCGGCGCTGTAAACGAGAGCACACGGGCGACAACCATTGATGCGCTCGTCCGAGCCATTTGTTCGCCGTACCTCGACCTGGAGCGTGCTGACCGTTTCTTGTTCGATGGCCCGCCCTTGCCGATTGGTGGGCAAGCCGCCACAAGCGTCGCGCTCGTCTTGCACGAGCTGGCGACGAATGCCTCCAAATATGGGGCCTTGTCGTCTCCGAGCGGACGCGTTGCTGTCGATTGGTCCCTGAATGATGGCGAATTCGTGCTGACCTGGAAAGAACGTGGCGGACCAGCCGTTGAAGGTTCGCCAAGCGGTCAAGGCTTTGGCAGCCTGCTGGTCAGCCGAAGCGTGGAGGGTCAGCTTGGCGGGACGACCTTCTATGATTGGAAACCAGAGGGCGTTATCGTTCGCCTCTCGGCTCCGGCGGAAAGATTGGCGGAATGAAAGATTTTATTTATTCGCACGTTTAGCGTGACAGGTGTCGTAGGCGCTGCGCTACTCGAAGTACAAGTTAAATCCGTGGAGGGTCTCATACCTCCCCACGATGATTTTCAGTTCGCCCGAAGCTTGATCATGATGTCGCTCAGTGGAATCGGCTGGTGATAAGGCTGACAATCGCGAAAGGACGCCTCAAGCGCCCGATCAAGGACGGGATCTGGGGTTGTGCAGGCGGGTGTTTCACTCTGGACATTAAATCCGACCTAACCTCAATGGCTCGCGTCACGATGTAGCGCTCTTCGACAACGAGACGAATCGCCGAGGCGTCACATTTCTGCGTATTGAGCACATCCCGGAGGGTGGCGTTTCGTAGCGGCAAATGCAACTCGGCTCCAGCGGTAAAGACGACTCACTTTTATCCTGGGCTATCATCCTGTCTCTCTTCCAACTACGTCAGTCCCCAAGCCAGCGTCGTGATGAACGATCGCATCAAGGATCGCCTCGTAGACGCTTCCAGTGTCTTCCTCGATCTCGTTGCTGCCGATGCCTAACGCTTTGGCGTCAGCAAATAGCTTGTGGGTCAATTCGCTCACGGAGATGATATCCGCACCGGCCGTCTCGGGCAGGTTGTTGCTAAGCCACTGATGAAAAAAGTTGGATCCGCGTGCGCTCATGGCTGTGATACGCACACGGCTAACTTAAGTTCCAACTCTCGCGACCAAATTTCCGGCACCGGCGTTATGTGCCGTCGAGAAATTGGAGGTGACGCGATGGCTGCCGTTCTTCCTGTCAAAGTGACCTTTGTGGGTGGGTGGACTGCGATCGGTTCATCAATCGGCGAGGCCACAAAGGCCCTCGACAGCCAATGGCGGAACAAGAAGGAAATCAACTGCCAGAACGCGGCTCGAATGTTGGCCTATGTGAGGAACATGAACGCCTAGGTCGGCGTTGGAAGCGTTTAGGAAGGCGTCGCAGGCCCAACGGTTAGCCGAGCCAGTCGGACGCGGCAGATGCCGTTGCATGCTCGATGACCTCACTGCACCGCTCAGATGATGGATGCCCCGGAATGACAAAAGCTTCATTGCATATGCTCAAGGGCATAGGCTATGTTATCTCAATGGTGAGCGTGATCCTCTTGGCCATCGTAAGTTGGTCGAGCGCTTCGAGAAGTTTCCTCCTGCTCGCCTGTCTACTCGGCGGTGCCACCGCGTCGATTGTCGGAATGTTCTGTCGTTGGCTATCTTATGAGATCGAAAAGCGTCGGGAAGGGAGATAGCCCCATTTTTGACGGCCGGAAGAATCGGTCGATCGGGGTGATTTTCGTCTTTTTTGGGGGGAAATACGGGGCGATTCCGTGATCGTTGATAGGGCGATCTCCGGCCGGCGGGCTTTCTTCGCGTTGGCCGTTTCCATTAGTCCTGAATGTCGCGCAATGGTTTCGTGCGGGGCAGTGCTTTCTTCAAGCCCGTGATCGACCCGATGTCGACGGTGACCGAGCCGCCGAGGCGTTTCGATTGAATACGGGAATTTATAGGACGGAATGCTGACTCGGAGGCGACCGTTGTCCAGCCGCTTGATGACGGTGATAGCAGGCATCACCTCGTCGCCGATGTCTACGTAGAGCGATGCCACGAGATTGGCGTGTTCGTCAACGGATCGTCCAACGACCACAAGACCTGATCGACCCAATCCGTGCGAGTCTCTCCCGTCAGTTCGATTTGTCTTCTTTTGCAGCGGCCGGGTTTTGGCCAGTGGCCGCGGTGGTCTTGGCGTCCTTGGAGTGCGCGGCCATTGCGGGTCCCGCCCCGGTGGCCTTGCGCATGTCTCCGCTTACCTTCTTCCCGTGTCTTGTCTTTTGGCTGAGGCCAGAAAACAGTTTGCCGAAGAAACCCATTATGTTCCTCCTCTTTTCAATGGCTGCAACTCCGACGGCCGCTTGGCTTCATTTCATCGGACGGTCACTGCCCCATAACACCCGTGGTGAAATCTTGTTCCCAACCGCTCGCAAAACGCGTCGCTATCCATCCGGCGATGGGACCAGCCTGCTGTCGCAGGAACAAGTCCGCGCAGGAGTTCTTCATTCAGATCATGATGTTCGGCCGCAGTGTTTCCTGTAAGGAAAAAGCGCTCGCCCTTCGACTAGGTGAATCGCCACGACGTGGTTAATCGTGAAGCCGCCTCCCGACCGCAGGAGGGTCGGCATGCAGGACCCCTTTGTGGTCTATCTACGGGCAGTATAGGACTGCCAAGCTGCTGCGGGTCGGGGTCCTGGGTACCTCCGCACCCTTGAAAGGTGCTATCCACGGCGACGGAACTTCGCGTTCACAGTTTGCCAAACCTGCCCGAGCGTATCGCCGAACTTGCGGACGAAGCCGATCTCGACGAGGAGCCGGACAGCCATTTCGACATGATTTCAAGCGCGCTCGATAAACTCGAAGGAATTTCTCCTGATGACGAAACCGCCGATCTAATCAACGCTGCCCGCAGGACGATCACCGCACAAACAAAGAGAGTTGCCGAGCGAAAGGAGGAGCGAGACAGCGAAAAGGACGATAATGCGGACTGGACCCAGATTTCTGCGGTATCCGAGAAAACTGATGCCCCATGGAACCAACGATCGGCAGCGCAGACGCGCTCGATATTCGACGACGTCGACCAGTGAATCACGACGCCGCGTGGTTAGCTTTCGATCAGCTAACGGCCTGAAGTCCCGAACCTCTCCGCAAGACGTCGACTGCCATAGGTGGGATTGCAGCCGCCACAGCTACAACTGCCGCACCGTCAGGGCCTAAGTCTATGTCGTAGCGACGACCAGGCTCTTCGGCGGTACTCGGCAATCGTCGGCATAGCAAATCGGCGAGGTCTGCGTCCTCGACCGCGCAAATAATCTGACGCCGATCTAGGCGGAATGCAGCCAACACCTCCACGAGCTGTAGAGCCCTGAAGTCGTCAATATGCTGTACCGGGTCGTCAAGAAGCAGCGTTCGCCACGGTGTCCAAGCGCGGGCCAAATGAACTGACAACAAAAACGCCAGGCCGGCAGCGCGACGTTGACCGCTGCTGAATACAAACTGAGGATTGAGATCGTTTCCGACCTTCAGGCTGAGGAAACGACGGACATCGCCGCGAACGCGATAGTCAATCGTCCGCCAGGCTGCGTGTGGTCGCAGGCGTTGGTAGAGTTCGTTCAGGAGTGGGCTGATCTGCGCAAGCCGTTCATCAATGATCTCCGCGCTGACGCGCCGCACGGCGCGTTCGATGACCTTGGCTGAGGCGACCGCAGCTTGTGAAATCGCGATTAGATCGGCAGCAGAGTCGACATCAGTCCGGAGCGCCGCGACCTGGTCTTCCAAGGCGGCGATGCGGGAAACCGCTTGTGAAGCTTCGAGTGTCAGCAGAGCACGCTCAAGATTGATCAACCGATCCCGCTCCGCGAGCAGCTCATGCTCGAGGCCATCTGCATCTTGGGCAAACTGGAAGCCCAGATCGTGAAGACCGAGAAACTCCACATGGGCTTCCTCGCGCGCTCGCAGACGAGCCTCTTCCTCATCGAAGGCGGCAGCTTGGGCCTGAGCTGCAGCCAACGACTGACGACGTTGCTCCGCCGCTGCGGCGATCACCCTCAGAGCATCGCGGGCCTGGCTGACGCCCGAAGCTAGTGTTTCGATCCTAGCGCGCGCGATCGCCAAGCCAGCAGCGAACTGGTCGTGGGTTCTAGCTGCGGCACACAACGGACAATGATCGTCGTGGAGTCCAAGGCGTTCACCATGCTCCACGAGCAGGGTCAATGATGCCGCAACTGCGTCGGCCTGCTCTTCACGCGCCAGCTGAAGCTTGGCGTCGGCCACGGCGTTGTCGGCGGTTTCCTTAACGACAGTTGCGTTCGCGAGCGCTTGACGTGCCTCTGAGCGCCGCTGGACATTGTCAGGTGATCCGAAGGCCTGACGAAGAGCGGAGACTTCTCGGCCCATCTGGACAGCTTCTCCCATTGGGCCAAGCCGAGCTCGTCGGTCTGCGAGCATACGTCTTCCAGCCGCCAAGCGACTCAGCAGGTCGGAGGATCCATCTTGCGTGACGGCACTAAGGACCTGCATAGCGGCCGCGACGTCGCCTGCGCGTGCCGCCGCATCCTGAGCTTCGGAGAGTTGGGTAAGCCTGTCCGCTAACTGGCCACGAGCAGCTTCATAGATCTTATCCGACTTATCTTGGCTGGCCTCGGCGCTCGCCAACACGTCCTTGGCTTTCCCGCCGAAGTCAGCCCCCTCGACAGCTCCAAGCGCGGACCGAACGAGTTCGAACCGCTCGGTCTCAGTAAGATCGAGACTCAGGGCAGCAATCCATTCGTCGCGAATGATCGACGTCTTGCACAGCTGGATGAGGGCGTCGTCGGGGGCCGGCCCCGAGCACAACACAGCTCGCACCTCTTCATCGGTCCGATTGGACCCGGTTTCCCGTGTGCGAGTGATATCGAATAGAGTGCCATCATCTTGAATGAAGACCGTGGTGACATAGTGAGCCGCCGGCGTCCCATCGCCACGCCACCAGAGATAGTCACTGATCGACTCCTTGGCGGATGTCTCGACCTTGTACTTGTCGATCTTGCCAGTTAGGGCAAACTCCACTGCGTCACACAGTGTGCTCTTGCCCACGCCGTTTCGTCCGCTCAGAATGGTGAAGCCGGCTCCAAAGGCGATATGGAGCTTGTCGCGGAAGCCCCGAAAACCACAGACTTCCACAGAATGCAGTCTCATCATTGATCCCCCAGGATGCGCGCGACGTCTTCGGCTTTTGTGGACGCTAGGAACGCTGTGACTGCGTCGGCCGGAATGTCCTTTAGTCGGGATCGAAGGCGAGCTTCGAAATTCGCGTCGCCAAGCAGCGGCTGGGCCTTCACGCCAATCAAGGGAAGCAAAACACGCTCAACATCTTGTGGCGTACGAACGGCGGTTCGGGCGATCTTCCGGGCAAGCGAAAAATCTTCCTCGATGCGCTCAACAGCACGCTGCTCGTGCGGCGAGGCCTGCTCGGCTGTCAGGAAGATCGAGTAGACATTCCAAGCCTTCAAACCCGCTGAACGAAGGGCGGTGCTGTGGCGCGCGAGAACCGTCTGCTGATCAATCTCCCACCTTCGGATCAGGTCCGCTCCAGAATCGAAGACGTGGACGAATCCGATCACCGTTTGATTTTCAAAGCAGGCCACCAACGGCGGAGAGCCGGTCCACGACCAGGTTTCATAGCCCGCGTCGCGCAGGACAATTTCGGCTTGGGTTTGGATATCCATCAAACGTTCAACTCCGCTCTGGCGCGCGTTGTATCCAGCCATGCTCCCCCGGCTGCAGGCCGAACGACACTTCCCACCTGACCACGCCGAACCACATTGGCCGGGACACCAAGGTCGGTCGCACCGACTGCTACAACTACATCTGCCGCCGGTAGTGGTGGGGCTTCGACAAACCGAGACTGGATCTTGCTTAACAACGCTCCGGCGCCATTTAGCACTCGGATCGTCCGGCCGTTCAATTCATATCCGTTGGGGTGCTCTTGTGCGCCGGCCCTACGCAGTAAGAGGTGGAAGTAGCCGAGCACCTCACAATTGATCGGGTGGAGTTGGGCGGCTGGCTCCCCGGCCGGAACGCCTTCGGCATCTCGGCGCCAGCCATAAAGTGTTTCAGAATTCTGGTCGGAGACCTCAAACCAGTTAGGGTCGCCTTGGCCGCCGATGTCATCTTCGAATGCGGCTCGGCCAGCGTTAAGCATCTGGCGGAGGAAGTTCCTTGAAAATGCGCGGCGCAACTCATCCAGGACATCGGCACCGGACTCGCGGAGATGTTCAAAGGTGACATTGTTGCCATGTGCGAGCGCCCAAAGATCCGGCGCCTTCTGTTCAAGCTGCTGCGCATCGGACAAGTCGACGACAGTTACTGACAGAGGCGCAACATCCTTTAGTGCTGATCCAATGACGGCGTTGAGATAGGTCCAATCCGACCAGAAGCCGACCACAAGAAGGTCGCGCTGCCGCAGGTTGGCAGCCATCCAGGTTTTGCTCTTCTCGATACGCGCAGCGATCTTCGGCTCTGCCAGTTGCGACGGCGCCCAGACCGTGAAAAGTCGATCTTGAAGAGCACATCCGTGAAACTTGAGAAGCGGTCCTTGCTTTGCGGCTTGAATGTTCGCTTCATCCCCATCCAATGACCCACGAAAATCGAAGCCATTGTCCCACGCGGATCGTTCGATCAAGGTGTCATAGTTCGTCGAAATGCCTGCGGTGAATGCCCGGGTAATCAGGAAGTCTGCGATTGCCGCATGCCCTGGGTTGGACGGCCTGGTGAACGCCTTCCACGGTACTATGCGCTCGATGAAGACCGACTCCAGAGTGTTCATTCCAACGAAGTGCTCGGCAAGTCCCTCAAGGTTTTCCCGCAGCGCAATGTCACAATTGGGATCAGCCGTTAGGCGGTATTCGTCAAAGCACATTTCAGCAACCCGACGGGCGGAAGGCAAATTGCTTGGCGGTGTCATGGAAAGGCCCGCACCGCAGACGACCACCAGCCGTCCAGCGTTCATTGAGGCGAGCAGCTTAGCTTGAATCTCAGGGGGCAAGACTTGTTCTCTGATTGAAAAGACCGTTCGTCGTTACAACAGTATCGAGTAGTAATGTGCGTCTCTTAATATTTTTCCGAGCGTTCTTCCCACGGAATGCAGTGGCGTCACGATCTTTCCTCCCGCACGGTCTCGACCGCAAGCGATCCGGCGGCCGGCGGTCGTAACAGTTCCGCCTCCGATTTGCTGAGACCAATCCATGCCGACCAATCCTCCGGCCGCAGCACCACGACTTGCCGATTGTGATACGGGGCGACGTCCGGACCAGGCTCGGTCGTCAGCATTGTAAAGGTGGGTGGCTTGTTGCCAGACCCTTCGCGCCACAATCCGGCGATCGCCATGAACGGGGCGCCGTTGAGAGTGAATCTGTGCTTCGCCTTGGGATATTTCGTGCCTGTGAATTCAAAGAAGGCCGACGCCGGAATGAGACAGCGTTTGCTGTTGCCGAACTGGCGCCCCTCCGAGCGAAAGTTGAAAATGGGTCCGCCTTTCGATCCGGAAGGCGGAAAGCTAAATGTCATCCGCGTCAGTTCGATGGCGTCGCCAGCCGCGCGCATGACCGGGGCAGGATCATTGATCCGGACGTCGTCCGACCGTGGCAGGTCGAGTTCGGTCTGATGGCTGGGGATGTTGAGTGCCAGCGACTGCATCATCCTGCAGTACTCGGCCCAAAGAATATGCTGCTCAAAGTCATTGCACAGTAAGCGCCAAGGGCAAACGACTTCAGATCAAAGTTTCGAACGCGGAGCAAAGCGTCGGTACGCTGAGCGGTGGCAATCAGCAAAAGGTCGTGTTTGGCCGCTGGCTGGCCACCAATCCGCGTCTCTTCCTGCTGGATGAGCCAACGCGCGGTCTCGACGTGAGCGCGAAGGCGGAAATCATGAAACTCATCGTCGAGCTGGCCGACCAGGGCTGCAGCTGCCTGATCGTCTCTTCGGAACTCGAGGAGCTGAAACGCGCCGCATAGCAGGACGACAAACGTAGCAAGGATCGGGTCGAGGCCATGATCCTTCATGAGAAGCGCACCGACCGCGCATGACAGGAATGCGGTCGAGCCGACGGAAATATCCAGTCTGCCCGAGATGATGACGAGGCCGAGACCCGAGGCAATGATCGCCAGTGGCGCCATCGTATGGAAAATGTTCAAGATATTCTCGCCGGACAGGAAATGCTCTGTCAGAACGGAAAACAGCAGGAACGTTGCGCCCAGAACAACGAAGAACCCATACTTGACGAGTCCTTCCATGGTGCGTTTGATAATCATGACTTCGCCTAACATTCAGTTGATCGCCGAGATCGATTGCATCAACTCTCCACTGGTCGCCGATCCCGGCAGTTCTCCGATCAACCGTCCACGACTGATGATCAGATAGCGGTCGCAGACACGCATCTGGGCGCGGTCAATGGCGCCATCGTTTCGGTGCTCAAGGTCAACTCCCTCATTGCGACGCTCGGCACGATGATCGCCTATCGAGGCATTGCGCTGTCGTTGACGGATGCGCTCCTGGTCCCGTTGCCCGAGCCAATTCGCGTGTTGGGCAATGCTCGGCTAGGCCCCATTCCGACCGATATCCTCATCATGGTTGTCATTCTTGTCGGCGTGCATCTGCTCCATGCCAAGACGGCGTTCGGTCGACAACTCGTGGCAATGGGCAACGATATCGCCATTGCGCGAAAGGTCGGGTTGCCGGTTGATCGGGCAGGCTTCCTCAGCTTCGTGCTTGCCGGTGTGCTGGCGTCCGTGGGCGGCATTCTCACCACGGTTCAGAACGGTGCGGTCAGTCCCTGGCTCGGCAGCGGCGTCGAGTTCACGGCGCTCGCGGCGGTCGTTGTGGGCGGCATCAGCCTTCTCGGTGGCCGTGGAACCATCCTTTTCAGCATTATCCCCGGGGCATTCATCTTCGAGATGATCCGCAACGGTCTCACCCATCTCGGTGCCACGCCTTATTCCTATCGGCTTGTCGGTGGCGCCGTGATCTTCGCAGCGATGTATGCGGATGCACTGAAGAGCGGACGCGTTTCGCTCAGATGGAGGACAGCTCCCTAGTCGGGTCCGTTCTGGATATGCGTACAAGCCAACTAACCAAAGGAGGAACAAATGAAACGTTACATATTGAGTGCTGCGCTGCTGCTGGGTTTCGTAAGCCTGTCACCAGTTCATGCCGAGCCGCTGAAGGTCGGATTCTCGTTGGACACCAAGGAGTCCACGCTTGAGACGGCATGGGAGACCTTCCTGAAGTCCGAGGGAGAAAAGCAGGGCAAGGCTGCCGGGTTGGAATTCGAATGGACGATCAACGTCGCAAATGCCGATCCTGCCCGTCAGGCGGCGAACATTGATGATTTGATCACTGCCGGCGTCGACGTCATCATCGCCCGTGCCTTCGACTCGGGTGCGATCGGGACGTCAATCAAGGCGGCAAAGGACGCTGGAATACCTTTCGTCACATTCGACCGGGGCTCCACCAGTGGGAAGCCGACCGCGCATGTCGGGGGCGACAGCTACGACCAGGCGCGCAGCACTGGATTGGCCTTCGCTGAGATCCTGAAGAAGGCTGGCGTTAAGGGAAAGTGCATCGAGCTTCAGGGCATGCTGACCGACATCAATGCCGTCAACCGGAGCAAGGGCTGGAATGAAGTCGGCAAGGAGACCGGTCAGTACGAGACGGTTCTCCAGGTACCGACGGAATGGAATCCCGAGCTTTTTCTCTCGGGTCTCACCAATGCGCTGACGGCGAAGCCGGAGGCCAATTGTGTGTTCGCGGCGAGCGATTTCGCGTTTCCATCAATCCAGGCCGCCTTGGAAAAGGCTGGGCGATGGGCACCGACCGGCGCGCCGAAGCATATGTGGCTCGCAACCAACGACCTCCTGTCGGCGGCGGTGAAGCCGATGGAAGATGGCTACATCGACGTCTCAACCAACCTGGGATGCGTATTTGCAGGCCAAGGAAGCCGTTCGCGTCCTCATCGCCATCAAGAAGGGCGAGGATCCGAAGTGCGGACCGGATGGCTGCCTTGCCAAGGGGCGCGTTGTGACGCCGGCCACCATCAAGGACACGCCGGATCTCTGGTCACGGGACGTCAAATAGCCGATTGCGAATGACGGTCGCGGCGAAGGCGATCTGCCTTCGCCGCGGCAAAGAGGCTCTCCTCGCTCCGACACGGCAGCCGCGTGCTCCTTCCTGCCATATGCAAACGCGGAGGTGCTCGCTGTTTGGCTTCGACGGAACGATACGGGAAGACTTCAGATTTTGGCCCACGAAAAAAGCAATAAAATCAAAGGTTTGAATACGTCCTCCGGGCCCACCATATTAATGTATATCAAAGGCTACCCGAAAATATTCACAGGTGAGTTCAATTATCTCGGCTAAGCTCATGGCGTTCGAAAGAAAACATTTGGGCCCTTTGCGCGTCGATTCTCCTTCTCATCCAAGACACACGTCACACCTAATACAGAAATTCTGGCGCCGAAAGAGCGCTGAGCGATCCGTGCGGTGATCGGCGGCAACGACGTGCAAATGGGATGGTTGGGCGCTCATGTGGCAAGGGGGAAGTCTGCATTTTCCCTGCCATAGACCGGTCGGATCGAAGCAGTCATGGCGAGCATCCTCAAACCGTTGGCTAATTCGAGCTGACCCCGTCGCCGCGCGGCGGCAATGCGTTATCCGTTAGTGCCGCGCAGCGTCTCGAATAGGAACCAGACGCGCTTCTCGCCCTCGTCGATCCAGTTTTCCATAAGGCTGGCGGTGGCCACATCGCCATATTCGTCGCAGAGATCGTGCATCGAGCGCATGCTCGCGACCAGCGTTGCATTGTCCTCGCGCAGTTCGGCGAGCATCTCGTGCGGCTGAGCCAACGGGAGTGGTCCGAACAAGGAAGAGCGTGCTCAGCGATCGTCGATTTGGCCACGTCGAGCGGTTCAGCGGCGCGCAGGGCAGTATCCAAGAAAGCTGTGGCCGCCCAAGAGCGCTCCCGGTCTGCGATCCTTTTTGAATGAAATGCGCAGTCAGGTCGATCCTTGGACAGGGGGCCACCTCCTGGTCTGCCTTTGCTGGCGCGGAATCGCGGGTCCCTACTTTGCTGCCTCCCCAGCATCTCTTGCTGCAAGCGAACCAAGTGCCGACCAGTCGAGATTGTCGCCGCCATGGGCGAGCAGGCTCAGGAAGCGGTCACGCAGAAGGCTGGCGATGGGAAGCGGTACGCGCAGCTCTTCGGCCGCCGCGAGCACCAGCCGGATGTCCTTCTGGCCGAGTGGTGCAGCGAAGCCTGCCGGCTCGAATTTTCGATCGACGATCAGCCCGCCATAGGTCTTATAGACAGGAGCGCCAAACAACGTCGAGGTGAGCATATCGAGATACTGATGTCGATCGACGCCGCCTTTACCGACAAGTGCAAGCGCCTCGCCGAGTGATTCGATGACCGAAGCGATCAGGAAATTGCCGCTGAGTTTCACGAGATTGGCGGCCTTGGGCGTCTCGGATACAACGAAAGTCTTCTGCCCAACGGCGTCGAAGAACGGAGTCGCTGTTGTGACCGCCTCCGACTCGCCGGCGGCAACGACAAAGAGCTTTCCGTCCGCCGCAGCCTCAGGCCGACCGAACACGGGAGCGGCGACGAAGCGTTGGCCGGCTGCGGCGTGATCGGCTGCGAGCCGCCCCGCCAAGGCAACACTAATTGTACTGGAGGAGACATGGATCGCGCCTTTGGCCAGGCTCGCAAGTATGCGTTGGTCGCCATACACCACGCTTTTGACCGCATGGTCGTCTGCCAGCATCGTCACGGCGATCTCGCCATCGCAGGCTTCCGCAACCTCGGCGGCAGACCGGGCGCCCATCTGGACGAGCTCTTCGTCCTTGCCGGGCGTCCTGTTGTAGACGGTAACGTCATGCCCGGCCTTCAAAAGATTGGCTGCCATTCCAGCACCCATGCGCCCGAGTCCAATGAAACCAACATTCATAAGGGTCTCCTTTGTCGATGACCCACGTGCAGATCCAGAGTTCGCTCCGTCTTGGAAAAGCGCTCTGAAGCGGCCGGGGCGATGATCGATGCTGCCTCGGACTCTGGTCCGATCGCAGAGATCATCAGCGTGCGCTGACGATCCTACTCCATTTCTTCGTCGCGACGGCTGTGCTTTGAGTTCTCGGGTGTCGTTTTGCCCCCAGGACGAGCGGAACGAACGGCCGGTACTCCCACACCGCGCCGGCGCCTTCGTCAGACATATTTCCGCCAGTTATGCTCCTCGCGGAATCCGAGTACCTCGCGCGCCTTGCGGTTGGACAGCGGCGCTTCGAATTCGCCCATCGGGCGGGTGAGCGGCACATCAGGGCACCAACGCCTCAAGAAGGCCTCGGTCGGCTCATTGGCGGTGATCGTGTCGTTGACGGCATTGAATACCTGAAAGCCGAGACCGTCCCTACGGACGCAAAGATCGACGATCTGACCCAGGTCGCGCGCGTCGGTGTAGCTCCAGGCATTTCGTTTGCGCGACGGTGGATCGGCGACGAAACTCGGGAACCGGTCGTATTCATGCGGCTCGATTACATTGCCGATGCGAAGCGCATAGATGTCTGTACCGAAGCGCATGGCGAAGGCGCGCGCCGTTTTCTCGTTCACCACCTTGGACAGGCCGTAGCTGTCCATCGGGTCGACATCGTAATCCTCCTCCAGGGGAAACTGGTGGAGGTCCTTGTCCCCTTCCGCGAAGCAGATGCCATAGGTGGTTTCGCTCGAGGCGATGATGATCTTGCGGATGCCGAGCTTTGTCGCCGCCTCGATGACATTGTAGGTCGAAGCGACATTGGCCTGGAAGGTGACGTTGTCGGGGCGCAGCAACAAGGCGGGGATGGCGGCAAAATGCACGATAGCATCCACCGGCGTAGGCCCCTTGCCCGTGGTGAGCCCGCTGCTGTCGAAATGCATCGACAGCGCGTTGAAGGCCTGCCCGCTGTCGGTGAGGTCGGTGATCAACGTCCTGACACCGGGGTGGGCGAATGGCACCAGATCGAGGTTGAGCACCTCGTGGCCGCGCTCCAGCAGGTAGGGAATAGCGTGCCGGCCGGCCTTGCCGGTGCCGCCGGTAAAGACGATGCGCTTGCCTGGGGTATCGGATGCGGACATGCTGGCCTCCTTTGATGTTTATCGATGCGGTTGGCGTGCCGCCGAAGTCAGCGGCCACCCTCGATCTTGCGGTCGCGCTGGCTTATGCCGCCCGTTCCATAGGGATATTCCGACATTTCCGGTTTGCTCGCCACGTTGAGTTTGGCAATGTTCTCGTCCGTCAGCCTCAGCTTGGCCGCACCGAGATTGTCGGCCAGTTGCTCTCGTGTCCGGGCCCCGAGAATAACCGACGTGACCGCCGGCTGCGCGGCGACCCATGCCAGCGCCACCTGCGCCATGCTCGCCCCAAGCGCTTTCGCGGTATCTTCCACCGCGCCAATCACGTTCCAGGTGATCGGCCTGGCGTTGCGGGCGGCGAACGCTTCCATGCCGCGTGTGGGATTCTCGCCAAGGCGCGTGGCGCCCGCCGGCACCTGGTCGCGCTTGTATTTGCCCGAAAGCCATCCGCCGCCCAGCGGCGACCACGGCAGGAGGCCGATACCGGCGTCGAGCGAGGCCGGCACAAGCTCATGTTCGATGTCGCGGACCAGCAGGCTGTACTGCGGTTGCAGCGTCACGGGTGGTGTGTAGCCATTGGCTTTGGCCAGCCACACCGCCTTGGTCAGGTGCCAGCCCAGGAAGTTGGAGAACCCGTAATAGGCGATCTTGCCGTTACGGATCGAGTCGTCGAGAAAGCGCAGCGT
The DNA here is from genome assembly GCF_024746815.1 of Mesorhizobium sp. AR07. Lineage (GTDB taxonomy): Bacteria > Pseudomonadota > Alphaproteobacteria > Rhizobiales > Rhizobiaceae > Mesorhizobium. The sequence goes on along the minus strand of NZ_CP080525.1, from coordinate 2,358,864 downwards.
CTCCTCCAGCGGCGTCAGCGCGTCCCAGGCGTGCATCTGGTAAAGATCAACCTGCTCGACGCCCAGGCGTTTGAGCGAGGCATCGAGCGCTGACCCGAGATGCTTGCGGGACAGGCCGAGATCATTCGGTCCCGCGCCCATGGGGAAACGACCCTTGGTGGCGATCACCAGATCCTTGGCGGTTCCGGGCTTGCTCTTGAGCCAACGGCCGATAATCTCCTCTGACACGCCGGCACTGTAGACGTCGGCCGTATCGATGAAATTGCCGCCGGCCTCGACATAATCATCCATAAGCGCGAACGACGTAGCTTCGTCGGACTCGTGTCCAAAAGTCATGGTGCCGAGGCAATAGGCCGAGACGACGGCGCCGCTATTGCCAAGCTTGCGATACTCCATGGTCTTGCTCCTTCAGGGATTTGATCGGGCCTGTCGCGCCGCGGGCCGATGCCATCGTCTCCTCAGGCTGCCTTTGATTGAGCTCGCCAGAGGTCGACGCCGCCCTCGGTTGCGTACCCGTCGATTTTGCGGAGTTCCTCGGTATTGAATTCGAGCTTCTCCAAAGCGCCGAGGGAATCATCGAGTTGGGCCACGTTGCGCGCGCCCGCCAGCGCGCTCGTTACGCGTGGATCTCGCAAGGTCCACGCGATCGCCATCTGGGCAAGTGTCTGCCCGCGGTCGCTTGCGATCGCGTTCAGTCCGCGGACACGCTCTATGTTTGCATCACTCAGCAACTTTGTGTCGAACGAGCCGCCACGCGCCGCACGCGCGCCGTCCGGGACGCCGTTCAGGTACTTTGATGTCAACAGCCCCTGGGCCAAAGGCGAAAAAGCGATGCAGCCGGCGCCAAGCTCTTCCAGCGTATCGAGCAACCCGTCCTCGATCCAGCGGTTCAGCATCGAGTAGGAGGGTTGGTGGATAAGCAGGGGAATGCCTTCAGCGCGCAGGATGCGCTCTGCCTCCCGCGTCCGCTCTGGCCCATACGATGAAATTCCGACGTAGAGCGCCTTGCCTTGCCGCACCATCTGCACGAGCGCGGCGATGGTTTCTTCGAGCGGAACATCCAGTGTCGGGCGGTGGGAATAGAAGATATCGACATATTCGACACCCATTCGCTTCAGGCTCTGTTCGAGCGAAACAAGCAGGTGCTTGCGGGATCCACCCGCGCCATAAGGACCCGGCCACATATCCCAACCGGCTTTCGAGGAGATGATCATCTCGTCGCGGTGGCTCGAAAAGTCCTTTTTGAGGACCAGTCCGAAATTCTCTTCCGCCGACCCGTAGGGCGGGCCATAATTGTTGGCCAGGTCGAAATGAGTGACGCCCTTGTCGAAGGCACGCCGGATCACCGACCGGCCGGTCTCGAAGACATCTTGACCACCGAAGTTCTGCCACAGCCCCAACGAAATCGGCGGGAGCCTCAGCCCGGACCGACCACAGCGGCGGTAGGCAATCGCGTCGTATCTCTTGGCATCTGCAACGTACATTCAAGCCTCGTATTTGCATTGCATGCGCCATTCCGGTCCATCGGCCGCGCAGCATTCGAGAGATTGAATAGCATCGTCGATTAATGAATCAATGGGTGATAGGTAATCAGATCAGTGAGCTGTGCTCATCGATGGCCAATTGATTGTCACCCATGGTCCGGCCTCCGCAAAGTTCATTTCAGCGGATTGAGTTCGCGTATCAGTTGAACAAGGGCGCTGATCCCGAAGGGCAGTTGCCGGCGACTCGAATAGTACATGGACAATGGTGGGCCGATTGACGACCATTGCGGCAGTGCCACTTCCAGCCGTCCAGCCGCAAGGTGAGGGCTCGCGAGCTTTTCCAAGCAATAAAACAGACCAATACCGTCGATCGCAGCATTGATGGCGAAGGCAGACTCACTTGAGATGAGTGAGCCAGGAACGTCGATCTCGCGCCGATCGTCGCCCTGCTCGAATTCCCATTTGTAAATCTGCCCTCGCCCCGTGCGGATGCGGATACATTGATGGGAATGAAGATCGTCAGGCAATTCCGGCCGACCGCGGCGCTCGAAGTAAGCCGGTGCGCCGACGACCACCCACTTGAGTGGCGCCGTCAATGGAATGGCGATCATGTCCTCCGGTATCGTGCCACCATATCTGAGACCGGCATCGAAGCCTTCCGCTGTCACGTCGACGAAGTGATCGTCGACGGCAATCTCCAGTTCGATATTGGGAAAGCGCTGCAAGAAGATCGGCAATGCCGGGCGCAGAAGTAAAGTTGACGCATCGCGCAGTACATTCAACCGCACACTACCGGCGGTCCCTTCGTGGTGCCCGTGCAGTTCTTCCAAGCCGGAATTGATAAGATCGAGGCCAGCACTCACTTTTTCGGCAAGCGCGCTTCCAGCCACTGTTGGAGCAACACTTCGGCTTGTACGGTTCAGCAGCCTTACGCCAAGTCGCTCCTCAAGTGCTTTTACCCTGTGGCTGAGTGCTGATGCGGTTACGCCGAGATTGTCCGCCGCCTTTCTAAAACTGCGATACTGTACGATTAGCAGGAATATCGAAAGGTCGTACATTTCAGCGCGACTGAGCGACATAACAACTCCCAATATCTAGATCGCCACGGCCGGGGCGTTGGTGTGGCATTAAGCAGACGACATCGAAATCCTCACGATTGATCCACCATGCCACAGAAAAATAACGCCGCCACCCGCCAGATGTGTCGAGCTCACCAGTGCGCTGAAACATGCCTTGGCCGGCCGTGACGGGTGTGCTCTCCGCGTTGAAAGATGAACATTCGTCGATTTCGGTCGGATTGGGAGACGGGGAAACGCGTCGATCGCGCCTTTCTGGACGTTGGCATCGAGCGTCGCACAGTCTTCGAGGTCAGCGACCTTGAAACACTCCTGGAACTGGTTGCCCGCGATCCCGCGATAGCCTTTGTTCCGGAAGCCATCGCCGAAGCACGGTCTGCACGCTCAGCATCAACCCGATCGCACAAACAGAACTCTGCGGTCGTAGGCTACGCAGCCGGTGACGGCCCAAATCATTGCCCTCCAGATCACGCGCCGAAGGTCTGTCTGCAACTCTTGGCGGACACGAGGAGACCTGACAGCAGTTTTCAACCAATAAAGGCCCCATGACTTCAAAGGGAAGAACTCGCTCCCGCTCGATGTCCAATCCTTGACCCGCTGTGGCACTGACGCTGAATTGAATAGCGAAGCATATCCCTTTTCGGTCCACCGTTTTTCAGCGGAATAGATCAGAGATGCCGTGATGTGCGCGCATCTGCATCGTCTGCAGGAGGTACCATGCGGTTTAAAGGTCAGGACGTTCTCGTGACCGGCGGGAATTCGGGGATAGGCCGCGGAATCGTCCACTATTTCCTGAAAGAGGGAGCTCGGGTGGCGTTCGCGGGCCGCGATCGCGAGAAGGGCCGCGTCGTTGAAGCGGAAGCAAAGGCGATTGAGGGTGAAGCCCGCTTTTTCGCGTGCGATCTATCGGAGGAACATCAAGTCGAGGATCTGATCGGCCAAATCGGCCATTGGGGGCGGCTGCGGGTTGTGGTCAACAATGCAGGCGCTGGTTCGCGCCGGAGCGGCATCGAACCAGGCGATCGCCCTGGATCGAGATGGGACAAGATGCGTGGCGCCAACCTGGACTCCACCTATTTTGTAGCCTCCTACGCCTTGCCGGTGATGCGGGATTCCGGTGGCGGTGCGATTGTGAACATATCGTCTACGGCTACCTTGCACGGCAACTGGGGTCTGTCCGGGCACAACGCCGGCAGGGCAAATAACCATGACGAACGATCGGTGATGCACATTCATTGACACGCCGGGAAAACAGCCGTTAACATTTCGTTAACAAGAATGAATGGGCGGGGCCACTCATGGCATCCTCGGTGGGTTGGCGTTGTACGGCAAGGAGGTTTGGCTTTGCCGTCGCCTTGACGGTGTTGAGTTCGGCGTCGAATTTGGCGAATGCGTCCGAACTTTCGATGGTCATCGGCGGTCCGACATCCCAGCCGATCGGCCATTACGATTTCTGCAAGATCCACGTCGACGAATGCTCGATCCGTTCGTCCAACAACACGCCCGAGCACATGTCCAGCCAGCTTTTGCGGCAGATCACCGCGGTGAACCTATCCGTGAACACGCGCGTCAAGCCGATGAGCGACATGGATAACTACGGCAAGGAAGAGTGGTGGGCCTATCCGGAGGACGGGTTTGGCGACTGCGAGGACTACGCGCTTGAAAAGCGGCGGGAACTTATCTCCAGCGGCGTCGCCGTATCCAACCTGCTGATGACCGTCGTTCGCAAGCCGGATGGCGAAGGCCACGCCGTGCTGACAGTGCGGACGGACAAGGGCGACTTCATTCTCGACAACCTTACCAACAAGGTTCGCCTCTGGAGCCAGACCGGCTATCGCTACCTGAAGAGACAGTCGAGCGACAATACGGGGCGCTGGGTGTCCATCCTGGGCGGCGACGAAGCGCTGGTCAGCTCGGTAAAATAGTCTTGCAAGCCAGGCTGCTCGTCAGCCTGAACGCCTGTCGTTCTGAATCTCTCTAGGGACGCCCGTCGCGCCTATTCTCCATGAGCCGATTTATTCCATAGTGCCGTTGAAGACAGTTGGTATCCCACCACGCGCCTCTGGACCTGAAGGCGGCAAATCGGCTGCGCCGGAGGGGTATGGTGCAAATCGCCGGTCCTCTTGTCATCGACCCGTCAGGTCGGCCCGGCAGATATGTGCGATGTCTCTTGATAAGACCGACCATGATCGCCGCGCTATCCGCGACCGGGCATTGCGGTGCCGAACAACTGTCGATTGGCGTGGCTGCTGTTCACATTTGGATCAGATTCTGGTCAACGGCCCTTGCTCCCAAGAACAGTCAGAGGTTCTGTCGACGTCCTCGACCTGTCATCGGGTCGTTGAAACAGGCAAGCCACTACTTGTTCGAAGCGGGCATTGATGAACCGCTCTCTGACGAAGCGCCGCGCGCTTTTTCTTGTCAATCGGCGAGCACGTCTAGGATCGCAGCCCATTGATTACGTGCGCGGCTTGCTGCAACGCGGCGGGATTGAACTGATCGACGCCGGGCCCAGTCCAGACGAAAATCTGTCCGACGTCATGAAGCGTCGGGCGGGCGGTTGCGACCTGGTGATCGTGGGTGGCGGCGATGGGACGTTGAATGCGGCTGCGCCAGGTCTCCTGGCGGCATCGCTTCTGTTGGACGTGCTCCCCCTTGGCACAGCGAACGATTTCGCACGGACGATCGGTCAGACATCGAGAAGCGGGTCGTGGCCTTCCTCCGCGCCAGCATGTGCCTTCGGCATGGCGGCGAGCATCGCGGCGCCAGACAGCCCGACAAAGAGGGCCAGGCGGCGGTTCAGATTGGCAGCGGGCATAGCTTCGCCGGCGGCCGGAACGTGGGTGTTCGGCATTGGTATTCTCCTGAAATTGTGCTATACGCACCTTTATGGTGACACATGCACTATACAGGAACATTTCGTGGTGACAGGTGCACAAGTCAGAGCGGCTCGCGGGCTACTAAATTGGACAGTCCGCGACCTTGCTGAGAAGTCCGGCGTGCACCGGAACACTGTGACCAGGATTGAGACCGAGGCGACCACGCCCGGCCATTCAATGGCAGCGGTTCAGACGGCTTTCGAATCGGCCGGCGTCGAGTTCATCCCCGAGAACGGCGGCGGCGCCGGCGTGAGGCTCAAGAAATCACGTGCGACAGACACTCAATTTCCGGACGGCGAAGCCGGCATCATCGATAACAACGAGATGTAGGTGCAGGCGGGGGATTATCTATTTGACAACCACGGCATACGGGATGACTCGCTAACCGACTGTCCAAAGCGTATAAAGCAAACGTCGCCAGCCTTGTATCGGGCGCTGGCGCTTGAAAGAGTCGATCACGCTTTCGCCCCTCTGGAGGGAGAGAGCACATGCTTTTCAATGGCATTGCCGATTCGGAGCAATTAACAATCCTGACCAAGGCCTTGAACGACCATTGCGTGGCCTTTGGCATCGCCGATGAATCGGAACGGGAGATGATCGCGATGCTGGTCATGTCGTTGTTCAACAACGGCGCGACCAGTGCTGAGGAATTGAAGGCCGGACTTTTCGGGGTTTCAGATCGCAATCAGCGCTACGAGCAGCGTCGCCGCTAGACGCCTCATTGGCGCACGGTCACCGTGGCGGCCAATTCGGAAACTGTCTGGCCTGGCTGAGTAGCCGCGCTTCTCTCAGGATCGACGCCCGATTAGGGCCAACCATAGAGACAATATCGCTAATCTGTTCCTCGGTGATGCCCGTTTCAATCGCTAGCGCGCGAATGCTTTCAGCAGCCAACTGAGGCCGCCTTGTTTCCTCGGCCATCGAACTAGTCCTTGGCTCCCTCGATCATAGTAAGCCTCCCGCCGCCAGATGGTTCCCTCAGGCGCTCGGCTGCTGCAGTGGGTTTAGTCTGCTCTTCGCTCGAAAGTCGGCTTCCAGTCGCGGTTGCGCTCCCGCTGCTGGCTTTCGTAATCAGGAATGCATGTGAAGAACACCGGTCGGCGGTCGCGACCCGCGGCCTTGCAATCTGAGCAGCCGAAGAGCCCGACCAGATCCCAATGCATCGAGCCGTGATCGGCGCCGAGCCTGTCGATCAGCGCCTGAATATCGAGCTTTGTCGATTTGCAGCACAACGGATGCCCGCAATTGACGTACATGGTTTCGCGGGCGGCCAAGGTGTCGGCGAGGGTCTTGAGGGGCATGGCGAGCTCCACGGAAGGGTCGCCGCAACGGGAGGCGTATATTCCTCGTCTCGATCTCACTGGCAATGGCTAAAAAAACCTATTCGGGAATGCCAGGATCGAAGTGGACGATTGCGTCCAGGATCGCCCCATAAACACTGCCGGTATCTTCCTCGATTTCGTTCTCGCTAATATCTAGGGCTTTGGCATCGGCGAATAGCTCGTTCGTCAGCTCGCTCACCGAGATTGTGTCCGCGCCGATGGTCTCGGGAATGTTGTTGCTAGGCCACTGATGCAAAAAATCGGTGCCGCGCGTGCTCATTGGCCCAAAATTCCGGCCCGGCGGTTAGGTTCCGAGGAGCGGCCGTTATCTCGCTGTGCGGTCGAGTAAGACGGAAAGTCCGCGTGAAGCTGCCATCTCGACCACAAGTTCTTCCAGATCGAAGTCGCTAAGGGCCGTTTTGTGATCGTTGCGGATTTGCTGGACCGAATCCGCGAGCGAGACAGACGCCAACTTTGCATGGTCGTCGAGCATCCGGCCGATGGCTAGCACCACGTCGGCATCGATATCGATATTGGGCGGCAGCGTGTGCATCATTTCCCCTGCCGCAAATATTGCGCAGACGGAGAAAGCTTGCAAGGCGGCTCACCCAGCCGGCTTGCCGACCGCAGTGCGCCGAAGTCGGAAAGTCCGGCTTCGTTCAGGACGAAGATCTCGTCGAGGCTTAGCTTCTAAAGCAAAGCCCGCCGCTCGGAGGGGTACGGGGAGCGACGGGCCTTGTCGGTTGCCTGTAACTGCGGTGCTTGAGCCGCTTAATGAGGGTGATCTCGAATGGTTAACGGGACGTTAATATAGCTCGCGGGCAGAGAATCGCGCGGAAGGCAGACCCCAACCGCCACAACATCCCAGGGGAATCGCATTTGAGTAAAAGTAGGTCTTGCGGGCGGTGGAAAGGTTGATTCTTTAGGGGCTTTGTCTTTGAAGGAGAGGCCCAATGCCATTGCTGCTTTCGATTTTGCGGGAAGTTCAAGACCCGCGTGACGTCAACGCGCGTCATGATCTGGCGGAGCTTCTGTTTTTGGCCTTGGCTGCGACGTTGTGCGGCGCCAAAAGCTGCGTGGATATTGCCGATTTCGTCGAGGGTCAGGAAGAAGAGCTGAAAGAGATCGTGGTGCTGGAGCATGGCTGTCCGAGCCACGACACGTTCAGCCGGGTGTTTCGACTTCTCGATGCCGATGAGCTTGCGCGCAGCTTTGCCAGCTTCATGGCGGCGCTGCGCCAAACGCTCGGACTTTCGCCGCCACGCGGCGTGGTGGCCGTCGACGGCAAGGCGTTGCGGCGCGGCTATGCGAAGGGGCGGGCTTTCATGCCACCTTTGATGGTGAGCGTGTGGGACGCCGAGACGAGGCTGTCGATTGCCGCTGCCCGCGCGCCTGAGGGCGACGAGGTCAAAGCCACGCTGGATCTTCTGAAGAGCTTGGATTTGAAGGGCTGTACAGTGACGGCCGATGCGCTGCACTGCCGCCCCGACACCGCCAAGGCGCTGATCGGCAAGAAGGCGCATTATGCGCTGGGGCTGAAGCCCAATCGTCCCAAGCTGTTTGCCGCGGCCGAACGAAGCTTCGCCCAAGCCGGCGAGATCGCGTTCTTTGAGACCAGCGACAGCGCGCATGGCCGCACCGAGACGCGAAGGGCTTCGGTCCTGCCGCTCAAGCGGCTGCTCGACCTGCCGGGCTTTCCCGGCCTCAAGGCGATCGGACGCATTGAGGCCTCTCGCAGCGTGGCAGGCGGCAAATCCAGTACCTCCGTGCGCTATGTCGCGCTCTCCAAAGTGCTTACCCCTAAAAGACTGGCCGAGACGCTCAGAGCACATTGGACAATCGAGAACCAGTTGCATTGGAGCCTCGACGTCGTCTTCCATGAGGACGACGCTCGCTCCCGCAAGGACAACGCCCCGCAAAACCTCGCCGTCATCAGACGCCTCGCGCAAAACATCTTGCAAGCCCATCCTCTCGACAAACCCATTGCAAGCAAAATGCGCAGAGCCAGATGGAACAAAGACTTCTTCTTCCAGCTCTTTACTCATATGCGATAGCCCTGCACAACACCCGGCGAGCCCAACCTGATTTAGTACGCTAAATCAGGACCGGGGTTAGCCGGCAAGCTTACGCAGCAAGACGGATGCCAGTTATGTTTCCCGAAATGGGACTGCTGGAAGCGCGAGGCTGATCTGAGCGGGGGAAAACGGCCGATCCGGGTTTTATTGCACAGTTGCTAATATTACGATTCGACTCAGCCGGCTTGCCCGAGTCGGCTAGGCCCGACGGTCAGCCAAACCTACCCCAACGACGGACTGTCGGGCCGCTGCCGTCAACGACTGTCCTTGGCCTCGCCGTAGGCGTTCGGAGGCCTGCAGGACCACCGACAACAGCGGAAGATTACCAACCTAGATTTAGCTGCGTCCCTGAGCCGTCTGTTACCTGGTATGGGACGACGTTGCCGGTGCGCCTGCGACCTTGGGCGGAAACATACTTGTCGGCTGCGCACGGGAGCGTGCCGAGACTGCCCGCGACGTGCTCGCGCGGATCTACGAAAATGGGCTGGACGCTCGATTGGCTGGCCGAGTTGTGAAACCTTCCTGAACACGGCTCCTATTGGCCGCCAGGGGATGAAACACCACCATCTCGACGAAGCGGCTGAGCACGGCTGACGGGCTCCGGTTTTGCGTCGGTGCTTTTCTTCGAGCGCTTATAGAAAAGCCCGAATGCCAGCAGGAAATATCCAACCTGCAATACAATCAGCGTGAGGACGGTCCAAGCGAGCGCCTTCCAGGCGGAACCAGTTTCCATGTCAGCCCAGACCGCCATGATGAACGACGTCCCGAACATGCCGACCAAAACTTGCGGAAGATACATAGTTGCCCAGCACCCCAATGTTTTGGCGATTTAGGCGGCTTTCAAATCAGCCGTTAAAGAACCCGCCGCTCCATTTGCGAGGCGGCGGGGCCCCCCATCGCCGGGGTGATGGTTGACCCCGGCATTGCTGACAGGGCAATTGCGGTGCCAGACCTATTGGACCCATTACGGGACGCCTATGCCAATGGCGCAAAACAGGATTGCCGATTAATATTAACTGTGGCTAATGTGCCACCTGCCGCACCGCCGGGCAACGCTCGGGGACAAGCCGGATTGAGGTTCGCACGACGACCTCTCCAGAGCCCTCTCACAGCCCCGGAGGGGACCTAGCGTTTCTTTGGCTTTGGCGCGATCTAGATCGGGCTATTGGTCTTTGGGCGGACAACGATGCGGATCCGCCCGAGGTCGAGTAGACACTCAAGCCGCTTTCGCCAGACGCATAGCCTTCAACGCCCTCTCATAGGTCATCGGCTGATCGGCAAGCCAACGGCCGAACTCGCCGTGCGGTAGGGACGCCTTGGCGGCCAGAAGATGCCTGCCGATCTCCACAAACTCTGCTGCTCGCCGCTGCCGCGCTGTGAGCGTCACACGGCCTTTCTCTGCCTCGCTGATGCGCACTCGATCCTGCCGTTTCGGATCGGGTTCCTTGCCCGCGCCAAGGCCGCCCTTGAGGCTGCGGAGGTGCAGGTAGAGCATTCCGGCCAAGGCATCGCATTGTCTCACCTTACCGCGTAGCTCATGGGCAATGGCCATGTACGGCCCAAGAGGAATGCGGTCGAAAAGCTCGAGGAGTTCCGACATGCTGGCCTCGACAATATCGGGACAGGCAAGCAGCAGGTCAGAGATGGCCCGCAGGCTGGTCTCGTCGATCAGCGCATGGTTGCCCTTGCCCTCGGCCAGGATGCACATCACCAGGCGCGCGTGCTCGGCGCCGTGCTTATCGATCAGTCGGCGGATGGTGCCCGTCGCACGGGTCTCGCCTGGCATCGGGGGTCAGTTTTGGAAGCCGTTTGACAGGCGAAGTCGCTGGGGGTCATCCGTGCCTTGTCGGCCGCGAGGAAAAGAGCGTCGCGAAACGCTTGCGTGACGCGGGCGCTGGTCAGCATCACGTTGACGCGCCGGCCAGTTTCGCGGCCCTGATTGGTAGTGGTAAAGGGCATTATCACTACCCCGGCGTCCCGGCGCCTTGGCAACTGGCCCGTCATCCGGAAGGGTGGCGGAGTTACCACGTTGTGCCCTGACTGTCCTGCGGATCGGCCCGTCTGGGTTTTTGCGTTCTCGAAGGTCTGGACAGCGACCTCCCTCGAAGTGGTAACGGGGAGCGAGCGCGGGTGGCAGACTGGAGACAGGAGGCTCAGTTCCAAAACGTCGATGATATTCCGAGTAGACGGCTCAAAATCGCTATTGAACAGTATGTAGATGTGAGAAAGCGGCGACACGGCTTTGTGTCCACCGATCACGCTTCAAGAGCAATCCGCCAAAGTTGTAAAAGCGGGCATCGAAGACCGCGCACTCGATGAAATGATAGCGGCTTGTGCCATCGAAAATGAGCTTGCGGTTGTTTACGATCGAGGCGTGCGGTTCGACTAAAGCGTGTCGCGATTTAAGGGATTCAGGATTCCCATAGATTTGAGTTCGTGATTCATTGCGGCTGAAAGGAGACCGCGATGGGCAAGCCGCTACCGCTTGAGTTGCGTCGGCGTGTTGTTGCGTATGTCGATGAGGGACATGGTCACCGCGAGGCTGCGCGCCATTTCCGCGTTTCGCCTCGCTTTGTGAACAATCTGATCAACCTGCGGCGGCAGACCGGTTCGCTTGAAGCGCGTCGGCAGGGCCATGTGGGCGGCGGCAAGCTTGAGCCGCATGCCGAGTTTGTCCGCTCGCGGTTGGCCGAGACCGGCGAACTGACGCTAGATGAGCTTTGCGTCGAGCTGGAGGTGCGCGGGGTGAGCGTGCACCGCTCCAATGTCGGTCGCCTGCTCAATCGCCTTGGGCTCAGTCATAAAAAAACTCTACTGGCCAGCGAGCAGCAGCGGGCCGACGTGCGCCAGGCGCGTGAACTGTGGATCGGGCGGCGAAAGCGCTTCTTCAACAAGGCTTTGGCGCGGCTGATCTTCATCGATGAGACGTCGACCAATACCAAACTGACCAAACGCACCGGCTGGGCGCCGAAGGGCGAGCGCTTCAGGACGCATGCGCCATTCGGCAAATGGCAGACGCAGACCTTCATCGCCGGGCTGCGATGTCACGGTCTTGTCGCGCCGTGGATCGTCAACGCGCCGATGAATGCCGCCATCTTCGAACGCTACGTCGAAACGCAGCTCGCTCCCGAACTGTCGCCCGGCGATGTCGTCATTCTCGATAATGTCGGCTTCCACAAGAACGAGCGCGCTGCCCAACTGGTTCGCCAAAGGGGCGCATGGCTCCTGTTCCTGCCGCCATACTCACCCGATCTCAATCCGATCGAGATGGCCTACTCAAAACTCAAGGCGCGGCTGCGAAAGAAGGCGGCCAGAACTTTCGATGCCCTCTGCGACGCTCTCGGCGATATCTGCCACCTGTTCGAGCCAGCCGAATGCAGAAACTTCTTCAAGGCTGCCGGATATGAGGCCAATTAATCGCGACACGCTTTAGCCAGGCCGCGATAATAGACGACATTTCCCCAAAACGCCCGCCCGGCTTTGACTGCGCGGGCTTTTTGCAAGCGCGTCGCGTTTGAACGGATTCATGCGACGCGCTTTTAAGTCTTTGCGCATGTCGTTGTCCCAAAACTGCTGCGTACCTTTATGCCGGTCGATCGAGCCGGAGCTTGCTCGCCATCATATTCAGGCGGGGCAGCAGCAACGATATCAAAGGCTTGCGTAGCGGCTTTTCGATGAAAAACGAAACCACGAAGGACGCTGACAGTACCGCCGTCATCACCAGGCCGAGGGCGACCCAGCGGTCGACGGCTGGCGCCAGCGCGTTGAGCCCGAGGGTGCCGATGTCCTGATGCAAAAGGTAGAGCGGGTAGGTGAGCCCGCCCAGCACAAGCACCAATGGCGACGGTGCAACGCGGCGCCGCAAGAGGAGACCCCCGCCGAATAGGGCATGGACGACGACATTTGCGGCAAGCATCCTCGGGTAGGGCAACGACAGTCCGTAATGGGCCTGCATCCAGTCTGCGGCGACGGTCAGTTCCTTGCAGGACAGCACGAACGCCGTGCCGAGCAGGATCAGCGCCGCGGTTGAAAAGCCCTTTGCCACTATGTGCTGAGCAAGGATACCGCCGGCGAAGAAGGGCGCGTATTGCGTGATGAATAGCATTTGCAGTGCCGTGCTGTGAACGGCCATCGTGTTGACGACGGAAATCAGCAGCCATGTCGCCACTAGCTGCAATTTCCAGCGCGAAAAGACGCCAAAGAACAGGCCGATCGCGATCCAGCCATAGAAAACGATCTCGCAGACGATCGACCAGTAGACGCCGTCCATAAAGGGTCTCTTGAACGCCGGGGCGACGATGAACAGATTGGCGACCCACGTGCTTGGATCATACGGAAGGTTGGGATCGGCAGCCACGGATTGCACGATGAAGCTGGCGGTCATGCAGACAAGGAAGCCGGGATAAAGGCGCGCGAACCTTGCCACGGCGAACTCCGTCCAGCTCCTGCCTTCGGCCGACCATGCGATGACGAAACCGCTAATCAGAAAAAACAGATTGACGCCCATATAGCCATACATGGCGAAGGCGCTGGCTTCGGGATAGCCGTGCGCCAGAACCGGCGGCGCGATCGACGCCCGAAACAGGTAGTGGAAGCAGACAACAGCCAAGGCCGCAACCAGGCGCAGCAAATCCAGCGAACCCATGCGCTCGGCTTTGAGGCTTCTCGGTCCAGACGCCATTGCTTCCTCCTACAGCCGCGCCAAGGCAATTAAGCCGGATGGATTACAACGGCAGGAAAACGTTGAAACTGCCGATCTGCCCTTTGCGGGGAGACGATGGCGGACCCTCGACCCTGGTCGCCAGCCGGCGCCGGGACGGATACCCGCCGCCCTTTTGGAATGACGGGCTTGATGCCTGAGCAGCGAAGCTGCCGCGGCCTGGGCGATCCGAAGAGTTCAATGTCGTCTTGGGTCAGTCCCGATTGCGGCGGCTTGCCATCGGGCGCAAGAAGAATTCCGGCAATCCCACACATCCTAATATCGCCGGTGGCGAACAGTCGCCGGAGTCGCCCGCGGAGTTCCGGCGACAAGGCAAATGGTTAGAGCAAACCACACGATCGGATGGCGGATGATCAGGTGCGGAATGCCGAAGACGACGATCGACGAAGCGAGTGCCAGGAGGGCTTCATGCTTGGCGCGCCATGCGGACAACGCGGCCGAGCCGACGATCCACACTAGGGCGAGGACTGCGATCAGGCCACCTTGGGTGTAAAGATCGAGGACTGTGCTGTGAGCCTCAAAAGGTCGCGGCAGAAACTGCTGATCGGTGACGGGGGGGCGGTCAAGGTGTGGGCCCGGACCAAGGCCTAGCGACCCAGATCTCACGCCCGTGTCAAATGCTTCGTTCCAGAGGTAAAGGCGCAGCGCAGCGCTTTCCACCGTCGCGTCCCCGCCTTTGTCCTTGGTGAGGCTCTTGGCGAAGTTTTCAGCGCTGGCGACCTCGGTAAGGGCATAAGGCGCCATGGACATCGCCAGCGGAACGAACCCAACCATGAACAAAAGGGCGATTTGCCGGGAAAGGCTGACCTTGTCGCCACCGGTTGTGAGCCAGGTCCGAACCCGCAGCCCCAGAAATATCAGGCAAGTCAGGATCGTCGTATACAGATAGGTGTCACTCTTTGTCAGCCTTCCAACATAGAAGGTCAGGATCAGGCTGCAGAGCCCGAGGAACCTCCCCCAACGATTGCTGGTGGTGGTTGCAAGATGCAGGGCCAGAGGCCCAAAGAGTGCACAATAGAGCGCAAGCTGGTTCGGATTCTCGGACCAGCCACGGAAACGATCCCAGTACCATGGATCCACGCCGGATTGGTGGATCCAACCCCAACCAAGCCCCAACTGAATAGCAAAGCCTGCATTCGCGATAGCGATTACCCACCAGCCACTACGGCGCAGATGGCGATCAGCGTCGGGCTCCGCGGCAGCCAAGCAGGTGATGCCGGCCGCCAGGACGTAGGCGAACGTGTCGTGCAGCAGGCCGTCCAGGAACAGGACGGTTGTCAGATAGCCAACGATGGTACCTACCCCCAGAGCAAGTGTCAGGAGCAGCCAGAAACTCCCGAGCTTGGTCAGGGCAGGTGAAGCCTCCAAGCGGCCACCAGCGAGAATTCGCCCGATCGACAGCATGATCCAAAGCACAAGGAACAGTTCGCTGTATCCAAAGGGCATCCCCGGAACGGTGAGTTGCGCCGCATAGGACATCGCGACGCCGAAAGCCAGGAACGCGTCACGGATCATCGGCGCGCCTCACACAGCCCGCGGTTTCCCGTACCCTTTTCCATCAAAATCGCGAACGCATCGACGTCGATTCCAGAACTGCGGATCAGTCGAGATTTGCCGCGGCCTACCAGCCGATAACGCTCAAAGAAAGCCTGATCGTCCCGATTTTGGAAGACTATCATGGCTGTCCAGAATGACGCCAGCCACTGGAGGCCGCAAAAGACTGGACGCAAGCCCAGAGCCCGCGGTTCCAGCGATGAGAATGTCCAGCCGAGGCCATTGATCGTGCCGATGACCGGAACCTGCCCGCGCACTGCGAGTGGAGTCAGCAGGTTGGGCTTGGTGTCGAAGCTTTGGACAACGTCTGGCCGGAGTTCCAACATCAATTTGCGAATTGCTCTGATAGCCCCCCATTTTCCGCCGCCACTGGAAAAGCGATCGAACCCAAATTGGCGATGTGGAATGTCATGGGGCGAAAAGGCGGTTCCAGCTTCGCTTGAGACCGCAGTGACCCGAAAGCCCCTCTCGCGCAGCGCCAATAGGAACGGGATTCTCAATGGGTGATCCTCACCTCCCACGCAAACCAGGTGCGGGTTCATCCTGCCTCTCCTGAATGCTCGCGGCATCTCATCGCGCGAATTGGCTGGCTTTTGGGTCTGCTTTCATGGGCCCAGTTCATCGCTTCTGTGCGCATAACGCCAAGCCCACGCTAGGGGCAGTCTTACCCACTGTCCTCGTCTGTTTGAATGAAGCACACCCCGCTCGGAACATGCTGTGATGCACCGAAGCAGTTGCGTATCGGCGAGGCAACCTGCCGATCCCAGGCAGCTCTGAGGCGGCAACCGAATTGCCGGTGATGTGAAGCGGCCAGTGAGCGAACAGCCGCTCACTGGCATGCCAACGACAAATCCAGTCAACCGCTGAGTAGTCATGAGGGGAACCTAAGGCTGATTGAGGGTGCCCCGGCGCTTGACATCTAGGAGATTGAGAAAACTGACCAGATCGTCCGCCGAGTCGATGTCTGGCCACTCTTGGTTGCCACAGGTAGACGTCGAAAACCGTCCACGTCCCGTCCAGCTTTTCCTAAGGTCGAACCTTGGTTGGCCAATCCCCGTTCCCCCTGTTTCCCGCCCCCAGTGATCCCTCCATGAAGCGCGAAATCTCGCGATTGCGGTGTGCTGCTTCAATCCGTGCGTCTAACTCGCGTGGCGCAGCAACTGTCTCGTGGGCGATTACCTCACCGTCGCGCTCGAAGATCATCAAATAGCGATTGGATGTGACTGCCATAGATGACTGATCTCAGTAAGCAACACGGCGGGAAACCTTGCCTTTTCTTTCACCCCGCTCAGGGCAGTCCCTTGATGTCCTTGAAGTTGAGAAGGTCGACGATGTCATCGGTATCATCAACATCCAATTCCAACATCAAATTCCCATCCACCTCAGCATGCCGCCTGCGAGCACGTCGACCACCGTCCAAGTGTCATCGGGGTCTTTTCTGGACTTGCCCCGCTTTAGTGAACAGCTAATGGCTCATTTTCTTGCCCAGTTTTCGAACTGAACCGGGCTTTGGTAATCGAGGGCGGAGTGTCGCCTGACTGGGTTGTAGAAGCCGGCGATTTTGCGGCCAATGATCCGCTTGGCGTCCAGCTGGTTTGAAACCGAGGGCGCCAGGCCATTCGGATTTCAGGGTCTTGAATAACGTTTCGACCATCGCATTATCAAGAGCAGGCCCATGTGGCGGAAGTCTCAATGTCCGCCAACAAGCCACTTATCTGTGCGCTCTTGCCGTCCGTCCGAGACTTGGCCGAATTGCCCAGCGGCTCTATGCAGGAAGTCATCCTCTCCTCATCGCTCGAGCGATAGAGGCAAGGTCGTGTCAGCCGACACAGAGCAGCCCTCTATCATCCGACTAGGTAAAATGATTTTACCCAACCCGATCGGCCTGTGATCGCTGCGCCAGGCGACAATTCTCGGCATCGCTCTCTTGGCGTCATCTTTTGGGTCAGTTGCCTGAGCCTCTCATCGCGAAGTACAGTCGTGATCCATAAGATCCTCCGCTGCGGAGCGTTCCCAGTTGGCCAGAATGTAAAATCCGGGCCTCGCATCGGCGAGTTCGGCCCCGACGACAACGATATTTACCCGATGCAGAACGCGTCGCGCTTGCGGCAACCCGGCCGCAATCATGCCGATCACATTTGTGGTTTCCAAATCCGACTTATCTACCGCCTTGATCCAATAGCGTTGCCCCATCAGCTCCCGTGGAAACGGGCGCCAAGGTCCCTCAATCTTCGGTCCATCTAACGCGAGTTTCTTTTCCACCGGCGCCGCGAGGCAATCTACGTGGATGTGGAACTGATCCTGGGACCGCTCTGTTCTGGAGTTCACTGCCAGAGCAATGGCCGAGCGTGGCAGATATCGTCCGAGGCTCGTTGAAACCTTGCTTCGAGCTTCCCATGCCCGATTCCAAAGTTGGGAACTATTCTCCGAACGGAGAGGCAGGCTTTCCACCCCGGCAATAGGCGTAAGCGGGGTCAACAGAAACTCAGTCTTGAGCAGAGGCGATTTGATGAGAGCTGATCCAGGCACACCCTCTCTGGCGAGGATCACTTCCTCACAGGGGAAAGCAACGCCAAGACGCACAGATGCAACGACGCAAACTTGCACCACCTGCCATAGCGCGTTGCGGTGCACGGCAGCGGCGCCGACAGTAGTGGCCGACACGGTCACTGCCACTGTCAGTATAGCTTGGAAAACCCAGCATCTAGCCAAAAAAGCCCCACAAGCGGCGTCCATCGGCCGATAAATGCCCTGGAGCCAACAGCGCGCGATTGCCAAAGGTACAGCCGCTGCCCGCTGACTTTCAACGATAGAAGCTCGCGCGGCCGTGACCACAATACCATCAGGCTTACTACGCACAGGAAAGACACGCCAAGATCCTACCGGCGAAGCGTGTCAACACTCAACGACCGATCGCCCATTCCGTTAAGAATATCGGTCACGAAAGAAGCCTCCCGTTCCGAAACGCCACTGAGAACAGTCTCGGCCACCATCGCCGGTTCGTCGGCTTCGTTGTCCCACACCAGCCAGCCGCCCGAGGGTTCGGGAAAGCACTCAAAACGCTCATCCTTCAGCCGTTCAGTTGCGCCAAGGCAGGCCTTGCCGGCAACCACATGGTGCTGAACTGTTGTCGAAGGCCGCCGATTCAGAGGGATCCATGCAGCATTGACGGCGCACCTGACAGCATAGATCGTCCTCCCGGAGTTTCCCAGTGCGACCAAGACTGGTACACCGGAACGCTGCTCTTGCACAACTACACTCCCTAACCCGAACAAAATCTTTAGTGAAGGATTATCCAATTGCTGAAACGTGTGGCCGCCTCAAGGAATGTACGCATCAACTCAATGGCCCGTTTGTTATTCTGCCGAGAAACTGAGCCTGGGCGCGCGCTTTCGCAAATCCTCGTCTTGGTGCGACAGCTTCCTTTTGAGAGGTTCCCAAGTGCCTAATCCTGCCAGCATCGCAGCTGTCCCGAAACCCGATTCCCCGGTTAGACACGTCCACCGATTCCGCTCAATTCCTAGCTCCCGAGATAGAAACTCGCATCACACGAATGAATGACAATCATGCGAGGTTTCCGAGCCCCAATCGCAAGGGAAATCGCCGCCGATCACGGAACATCCTCATCAGAGGCGCTCGGGTCTTCATCAATGTCCTCTGCCGCAGTTACGAATGTCCGTCGCGGCCCTGCATGTTGCGTTTTTTGATGAGCGCGTTGAGCCGATAACCTGATGTCTAAGCGCAGCCGACTGGTACGGAAACTTGCAGCGTTCCAAATTCCACGCAGGCTATCCGGAGTGACTGTCGAGCAGCTTTTGAAGAAGCGCTCGGCCGCACACCTCAACAACTCCCAGGGCATCGATCGACGCCGCAATCTGATCGTGAAATTCAGCCTTTTCGAAGATGGCGATTGGTTGATTCACTTACTGCGCAATCAGGCGCGCCGACGAGTGATTGATCTGATTGTCGCAAGCGCAGATGCCCGGATCGAGCCGTATTTTCCGTTCTCGCACGGCGTGCCTCGGGTTGACGACTGGCGGGTGATCAGTGGCATCCTATTTGTGATCAGGAACGGGCTGCAGTTGCGCGATGCGCCCGAGGAGTATGGTCTCCACAAGACGATCTGCAACGCCTTATCCGTTGGAACCGGGCTTGGGGTATCTAACCGGATCTTCGCTGAATTGGCGGCGAAAGCCGGCAAGCCCACTCAGTTGATGATCACGCCACCCATTTGAAGGCGCATCAAATGGTGGCGCGTCTGCTCAAAAAGGGGCTGTTCCCCGATGCCATCATTCGAAGGATGACTGCGCTCCGAGGCTATGGGAGAGTCGCATCCTGAATAGCTGTCATCGACATGCTGCTGATCCGCATTGGTGCACTGGCTGTCGGAATGCTATTCGTCTTAGCGCAACGCTAACGCGCTAGCAGCACGAGGTGGACCTAGTGCGAGATGTGGTGCCCGCCGAAATCAGGGCTGCTGTCAATACCGAGGCTATTCGGGACAATCCAGAAGTCCAGCGCAATTTCGCCTCACACCCACGCTTTTGGAGATGGCTCGCACGGCGGTTCAGCACAGGCGAGCCGTTCGGGCTCCGGCTCACCGTCGGGACTGCTCTCTCTCTGGTCTTCCTTTGGCTTTTCTTCTCCATCGGTGATGAACTAAAACCCTGGGATTCTCTCGTTCTGGCCGATCTGCATCTAATGTCCTTGGTTCAGATGTATCGCTCTCCGCATTTGAACAAGGTCATGGCGTTCATCACTTGTTTGGGAAACTGGCAGATCGTTGGGGCCTGCGCCGGCCTGATTGCAGTCTATCTCGCAGTGACAAAGCAATGGCGCTGGATTTTGGCATTGCTCATCTCCATTGTTGGTGAGGAAATACTCAGCTGGTTGGGCAAGACGGGTTTTGCCCGCCCGCGGCCGGATATCGCCAATGCGTTGGTCCCTGCTGAGGGCTGGAGCTTCCCGAGCAGCCACGCGTTCATCGCGGTTTCCTTCTACGGCTTGATTGCCTGGTTTGCGATCGATCGGGCGCAGACCTGGAGGACAAAGGTCTTAATAGCGCTTCTGGCGGCCGTGGTCATACTCGCAATTGGCTTTTCTCGGATTTATCTGGGGGTGCACTGGCCGTCTGACGTTCTCGCAAGTTTGGCCCTCGGCGCCGCATGGTTGACGGTCGTCGTCACGTCGTTCGGTGTCGCGAGAGCGTCCACGATCGAGACAGATCCTTATCCAAGGCACGCCTGGATCGCGCCAGTCGCTTGTGTCCTTTGCGTCGCTTGGGGAGGATTTCTGGTTCATCGCAACCATTCAAGCCTGGGCGTTGTCGAAACAAACAAAGGAAATCGAATGGCTCTCCATTACGCATCAGGTGGATCAGCCGCAGAAATCGCAACCGCAGGCTTTAATCTGGCTGACGTTTCATCTGTTGAGCAGCTCAAGGCACTTCCGGCTGGCATGAAAGGATTGGTCTGGCTCGACGAGGTCAACGGGGCATCATCATCTTTCGTCCAGAAAGTCACTCCGTTCATTGGCAATCCGAAGGTATTTGGCTTTTTCCTTGTCGATGAGCCGGATCCCACAGGCAAATGGGGCACTTACGCAACCGCGGCGAATCTGAAAGCGGAATCCGACTGGATTCATTCCAATTTGCCGGGCGCCAAGACCTTTATCACCACGATGAACATGGGGTCTTTTGCGAATCCGGATTTTTCGAACACCTTCAATCCTGCCAACACGCATATCGACTACTATGGAGTGGATGCCTATCCGGTGCAAACTGGAACAAGTGCGGTCGACTACAACATGATCGACAGAACCGTGGCTGCCGCTGTGGCGTCGGGCGTCCCGCTCAGCCAGGTCGTTCCGGTCTATCAGACGTTTGGGGGCGGCAACTTTACCACCGAGACGGGCGGCAAATACGCCCTTCCCACCGTCGCCCAGGAACAGACCATGATGGCCCACTGGGCCACGCTGGTTCCGTCACCCGCGTTCGACTATGCTTACGCTTGGGGTTCTCAGCAAGGCGACACCGCGCTCGGAAGCGCTCCGGCACTGCAAGCCTTTTTCCTTCAACATAATCTCCACAACCTCGATAATATCCCCGTCGATAATCTTTCCCGTCGATAATCTGCCCACAGTCACCGATCATATTCTTCATGGCACCAGCGGCACGGACGTGTTTGACAGAACAACCGTCGCCGACACAATGATCGGCAATGGCGGCAAACTATTATGTCAACAATTCCGCGATAAGATGAAAGAAACGGTAGGTGGCGGCACCGACAAAGTGCTCGCCTCTTTCAGTCGGCTCGGAGATCGACCTACTCGCCATCACGAACCCGCCCGGCACGCCGGCAATCAACCTGATCAGCAACGATTTCTGCCAGACCATCCAGGGTAATGCCAGCGCCAACATCATCAACGGCGGTGGCGGGCATATTATCTTGTCTCGTGGCCCTCATCTCCGTCCATTCCGTAGGTGCTATGGCCCCGAGATCATCGCAAAGGGGTTGCGCGAGTGGATCGCCGCTGTCGGCGCCAAGACCCGCCTAGGGCGTTCTGCCGTCGCGTTGTACGACACAGTCGAGGCCGCACTCGACGTTGGCTGTCGTCCACCGCTTCGGAGGCGACTCTATGGCCGGCTACTCAATCCGGACCGGCTTTGCCGGCCACGCCTAGCATCGCGCAAAGACCTAAGGTGACACGGTAAGAGTGGTTTGGATTTTAGGTTAGTTATTCGGCGGATTTTCCTTTAGCTAAGAGGAGAATTGCCATGAAGAGAAGGCGGTTTTCGATCGAGCCGATCTGGACTGTCACCCCTTTTCGTGCCGTCGAGGACTACACGACGGGCCGCATTGAAATGGTCTTCGGCACTTTGCAGTTCTGCAATTCAACGCGCCGCCAAAGAAATATGTCCGGATCGACAACTCCGAGCTAATAGAACATACGGCGTCATTGGGGAACCGTGTCGCTGGATCGGCAGGCGGAAACCTTGTCTGCCGAGTTTCCAAAACCGACCGTGACGTACGCAACCGGGCGTTTCGCGGCGATATCCGCGCCGATGGCGATATGGATGCAAGCCATCGACCGCCCGTCAATTGATCCGGCCCCGTGGGTTTCCGAATGGCCGACGTCGTTCGGCAGGCAATGGATTTGTCGGATAAGCTACTTTCCGTCTTGTCTTGTCTTGTAGGGAAACCCATGCTGCCCCGGTAAGATACTGTCGGATCATTCTCTTCGGATCTCGCCGGTCGGAAAACAGAACTGCTTCAATGCAACAACAGCTTGATACAAACGATCGTGGTCCCAAATGCGGTTGCTTCATTCAATTTGCTTCATTCAAATAGACGAGGACAACGAATAAGCCTGTCGCTAGCGTGGACTGGGTGTCTGGGGCCACAGATCTTCTCGCCGATATACGCCTCGCCGGAGACGGGATTTCGATTCTGCAAAGGTCGACGCCTGCAGGCGCGATCACGTGGATGGAAGACGAGATCATTCTCGCGATTTGTGGCCGCTTCTTATGTTCCAGGCGTGGCGCAACGAAGCCATGCGGCCATCGGCGCCGACAACACGCTTTTCTCACGAGATCGAACTGACAGGGGTATAAGATGGAAGGTTCCATAGTCAGCCGCATTCACCTTCCGCGAGCCACGCAAATGGCGGTAGCTGCGCTCGAAACCAACTCGCGGATGCGGCGATCGCTGCGCGAGCCCATGCAAACGTCGTCTCCCTTCCATCAGCTCGTCGTCACCGTGGCGACGAGAAAATGGTTCCTGCTTGCCATCGCGGTTCTGGGTGGCATCCTGGCCGGGCTTGCCGGCCTTGCTCGCCCGGTGCTGTTCGAGGCGACGACGCAGATAATCATCGACGCTCCAAGCAGGAGTGCGGGTGTTACCGAGTCCGTTCAGGACTTGCTGGATTCGAGCATCGATGACCATCTGACGATGCTTTCGTCGCAAGTCCATCTGCGTCGAGTTCTGGCGGCGCTGCGCAAGGCCGAGGCAGCCGATGCTGCTGGAAAAAGCGGCTCGAGCGCCGTTTCGGGCGATCAGCGCAATACGGGCTCGTTCCTCAGCGGTCTCGTGAACAGCGTGTGGCCGCAAGGCAAGCCCGCGGCGGGAAGTCCGCAAGCAGCGGATGCCGCCGAACTGAAGACGCTGCGGAATGGAATGCGGGTTGGACAAGAGCTGCGGTCGCGGGTCATCACCATCGGCTACACCGATAACAATCCGGCGCGCGCTGCGCTGGTCGCGAACACATTCGCTCAGGTCTATATCGACGATCTCATACAGAAACGACGTGCATCGGATCAGCTTGAACTGGAATCGCTGGTCGCCAGCCTGCCGCAAGTACAAGCCAATCTGGTCGACGCAACCGACCGTCTGGAGACGTATCGGCTGACCCACGGCGCCGTCGATCAAAGTGCGGCGAACAACGCGGCCAATGAGACAGCGGAACTCAGCCGACAGATTTCCTTGTCGAAAGCCGATCTCTCCGCCTCGGAATCACACCTTCGCCGTATCGAGGATTTGCGAAAGGCGGGCGCGGCTGTCTCGGTGATGGCTGAAGAAATCGGATCGCCGGTATTGGCCGATCTGGTGGCCCGCCAGCCGGGTGCCGCTGCGGACGAGGGTCTGGGCAACGCGATCAACCATGAGATGGAACAGGACGTCGCGCGCATCGCTGCCGAGGCAAACGTATATCGCGCCCAGGTTGCGGCCCTGGAGGGACGCAAGAGGGTGCTCGACGCGGCTGTGGCCGACATTGCGAACCAGCTTTCCGGCTTGCGTTCCCTTGAGCCGCAGGTGGCTATCGTAACACAGCACTACAACGATCTTCTTGGCCGGCAACAGGACTTGATACGGCGCATCGCGACGCCTTCGCCAGGTGTAATGATCCTTTCAGCGGCATGGCCGCCATCAAATGCGAAAACCCTGTCGCCAATTTTCCTGGTCCCGCCCGGTATGATCGTGTTCGGTCTATTGGGGGCGGTCCTCGTCATAGTCCGCAACAGCTTCAATCAGACCTTGCGCAGCGAAGCCGAAGCCGAAGCCGAACTTGGGATTCCGTGCGTAGGGCTGCTTCCCAAGGTTTCGGGAATTCACGCGAAGCAGCTGCGTCATTTGGTTCTGAACCAGCGGAACTCGCCGTTCAGCCGCGCCGTGACGTCCGTTCTTGTCACTGCTGCGCCTACTCAGCCGAATGGTCGCCCGCCACATATCATCCTCGTAACGTCGAGCGTCCACGATGATGGCAAGACCGAGTTGGCGTGGAGCTTGGCGCTGGCGGCAACGCGACTGGGGGGAAAGGTGCTTTTCCTCGACCTGGACAGCAAGGATGCGCGGCTCACGAACGAGTTTCGTGGCGAATTCAGCACCGTCATGGCTCACAGTTCCTTTGGAGACTTTGTGAGTGACCGTTGTGCCCTGCAGGATGCAATCACGAGAATGCCAGAAATCGGCATCGATCTCATGGCCGCTCCTGCACCCTCGGATGATCTGCTGACGCTGCTGTCTACGGCGGACAGTTCGCAATTCACGGATGAGCTGCTCTCAGTTTACGACGTCGTCATCATAAACGGACCCTTGGGACTCGGAGGGCCGGAAACCAGATTTCTGACGTACTGGGCGGACGCGGTTCTTTTCGCTGTTCGTTGGGGCAAGACGCATCGCAGTATCGCGCGTGGTGTTCTGGAACCACTCCAGGCCCGTGGGTCAGCCGCAGTCCCCGTGGCGAGCGTTCTCACCCAGGTGAATCTCAAGAAGCATGCTGGCTACCGGATGGGGGATAGCGCCGACCTCCTGCTCGCGAGGGTTTGATGAGGCCGTCGTCTCCGCTCCCAAAAAATATCACAGGGAACCAAGTGCGTTCCCATGATTGAGCCTGACCCAGAATGATCACTGAATTTTTCGGACCGCCAGGATCCGGCAAAACAACGTTTGCACACGCGCTCGTTCGGCAGTTGCGTGGGAGAGGGTATCACGCCAAGGTTGCTCTCAGCTATGAGCCTAGCATCAGGTCAAGAATAACATCGGCGATATTTTCAACTTCAAGAATATTGTTTTCCTCCAGAGGAAGAGCGAACGACCTTTTCTATTTCGTTGTCGATGGTAAGACTAATCCCGCCGAGTCGACGAATATGGCGTGCTCGAATCTGGCAATATATATTGCATCTTTCGCGTTGTTTGGCTCATTCGGAGCAATCGCCCGATATTGGAGGAACGCTTGCGAAAACGGATGGAGCACGAGCCGCCAGCAGAGCAGGGTTTTGAAGCTGATTTTAATATAAATAAGCGCTCTTTTATTTGAAGGTACAAATGGTATTCTCGTAGAATCTGGTCGAAATGTTATTTCTATTGATAATCCCGATAGCCAGCTGACATTCAAAAATTATTTGCCGTGCCGAGGCAGATTATTTCGAAACTGTTACGAGCGGATGCGGGACCAGCCGAGAGAGAGCAAAGACAAGAGGCGCTCGATACCAAACCGATGTCGACGATCATACACAAAACTCCCATTCCATCCTACCGTCATTCTTGCTTCAAAGCCCCTGCCAGCCGATGAAGTAGCGGATTTAATTCCGTCGCGGAGGGAAGACATGGGCCGGCGCCTTGCCCAAGCGAGCGTCTTCGCCCTCATGGTCGATATCGGTAGTGCGGGGCTGACCAACCTGGCGCAGTTGTTGATTGCGTGCCTCATCGGCCCCCGCAATTTCGGCATCTCTGTTGCGCTTCGTGCCCGCCTACAGGGCCAACGGACGTCTTGATCTGGCACGAGGGGTAATCAGATTCGCCCTGCAAAGATCCTGGCGGCGGCGACGCTGTTCGGTGCGGCGGTGCCTTTGATTACCGCGTACGCTCCCCACCGTTTAAGGCCGCGTCCGTCATTCGCAGGATGCATGGGCTCCGGCGCTGTGCAATGGTGATCCCGCGAAGCTTCGGAGTGCCTGCATGCCTGGCGAACGAGAACCGGCCGCGATAGTCTCAACGCCTTCGACGCGCGGTCGGCCCGAGAGATCGGTCCTTGGCGAGCCTCGGCAACGCGAAACGCTCACACAAGTCCAGGTCCTGCGCGCCATCGCTGCCACTTCGGTTGCGGTGCGCCATGCCCAGCATGACGCAGCAACCCTGGAACTACAGACCGGTCACACCTTTCAGGCATGGAACCCCATCCCATGGAGTGCCGGAGTTGACGTCTTCTTCGTGATCTCCGGTCTGATTATGGTGCACGCGTCGCAACAGCTGTTCGCAAAACAGGGTGGGGCGCGGCTCTTCCTTTCCCGTCGGATCGCCAGGATTGTCCCGCTTTATTGGTTTGCGACCACGCTCTACCTCGGGGTGGCACTGCTCGCCCCGACCTTCCTCAATCAGGACTACGTTAATTTCCGGTTTGTGATTGAATCTTACTTGTTCATTCCAGCCTCGCGTCCCGACGGAGTCGTCCAGCCTGTTTACGAACTCGGTTGGACCCTCAATTATGAAATGCTCTTCTATGTGTTGTTCACGGCCGCAATCGTGCTGCCTGTGCGCTGGGCCCTGGCGGCATTGCTCGCGACCCTGGCGGGGTTGGTGGTAGCTGGCCGTCTCGCAGCGCCGTTGCCAGAACCTTTTGGATTCTGGACCGATCCGATCCTCCTTGAGTTCGCCTTCGGCGTAACAATCGGAATCATGTGTGTTTGGGGATTACAGCTCCCCGGCGTGGCCCGAGCCTGTGTCGCCGGAGCGGGGCTTGCTGCCCTGATGCTCGCGGCGGCATTTCCCGATGTCTCCGTCTTGCTCCCGCGACCGCTCGTCTACGGCCTCCCCGCAGCTTTTATTGTCGGCGGTGCTGCCCTGGCCCCACGCGGGCGGAGGCCTGAAAGCCTGGCCGCGCGATGGGGCGCCGGTGTTGGCGATGCGTCCTACGCCCTCTATCTGCTTCACCCGTTCGTGATCCGCTCCATGCGCGTCATCTTTTGGCGAACCGGCTTGATCGCGTTTCTTGGCCCATGGGCCTTTATCGCTTTGGCGCTGGCGATCTCCTTCGGCGCGGCTCTGTTCACCTACCGCTGGTTCGAGAAGCCTCTGACGCGTTATGTCCGACGTCTTCTCGGAGCCGGGGGAGGAATCCAGCGGCCGCCACGCCAATTCCCCCTGACAGCGTATCCTGAGACAGATTGATTGAGCGTCCCAGCCCTGTTGAAGTACGAGCCGGGCGACGGCCGGCCGGTCATCGGGATTGGCTCCTTTGGAATGCCCCCAATCTCCGCTGCTCTAGCGACGATCCGATCGAATGCCATCCGCAGCTTGCCCGCAGAAATGGTGGCGCCCGACATCAACCCCTTTCATTCCCGCGCATCGTAGATCGACTGCAACAACGGCACGTCAGCGGCATAATAGAGAACTTGGATTGTGAATCGGCGTGCAAAATTGACCCTATAATGGAGTAGGCCCCTCGGGCCTGACTCTGTCCGGCCCGAGGGGCCCACTCCAATCGGGGGTCAGTTTTGGAAGCCGTTTGACATCCCACCGCTGAATCAACCGATACTGGCCACTGCGTCCAGAAAATTGCGGACTTTCGAGCTCGACAGCCGACGCGCGTTCTGGAGCGCCCATATCTCTACCTTCGGCCCTGCTTGTGCGCCCAACGAAACGAGACGACCGGCGGCCAAATCATGGCGCACAAGCAATTTCGGCATGAGCGCCACGCCGGCTCCGGCAAGTACGGCGTCACGGATCATCAGAAAGGAAGAGCAGCGCAATGCAAAGTGCGGCCGAACTATTCGCATGCCGCGATCGGTATCGATCCGCCAGACAATGTCGCTCGCCGTCGCAACGTGACCGACCGCCGTCACGCGCTCCGACGAGTCGTCATGTTCCGGCGGAACGGCGATGTGCATCCCGGGCGGCGCGACCAGCAGGCGCTGATCCTCCATGATCCGCCGCCCGACCAATCTTTCGTCGGGACTTGGATCGACGCGGATCACGAGATCGTAATTGTCATCGACCGGATCGACCTTGCGATCCTCGGCGACGATTTCGAGTTCGACAAGGGGGTAAGTGCGCACGAACTCGGCGGCGATTCCCGACAACAAGACATGTGCCAGTACGATAGGCGCGCTGACCCGCAATTTGCCTTTCGGCACGGAAGCGCCGGCGGCAACGGCCTGCTCGGCATCCGCGATTTCTGCGAGTGGGCCCAGCGTCCGTTCGTGAAGCGCGCGGCCTTCGTCGGTTAAACGTAAGGTCCGTGATCCGCGCTCGATCAGCCGGACGCCCAGGCTCGCCTCCAGCTCGGATACCTTGCGCGACAGTGTCGCCTTAGGCCTGCCGCTGCTTCGGCTGGCCCGTCCGAAACCGCCATGCGTTGCAATCAGGTTGAAATCAGCGAGTGCCGGAAGGTCCATAAGTCGTTCCATTTTTGAGACGATACGTCTCTATCATGCCATCTATTCTACAGCAGTGGAACATCTATCTTCCATCCAGCGACAACGGGTCGTCCTAAAGACCAAGGAGATATGACATGACTATATTGGTGACTGGCAGCACGGGCACGATTGGGACCCAGGTGCTGAACTTCCTTGCCGGGCAGGGTGCCGAGGTACGTGCACTCACCCGCTCGCCTGAAAAGGCTCAGTTTCCGGCCGGCGTGACGGCGGTGAAGGGCGACCTTTCCGATGTCGACAGCGTGCGTGCCGCGCTCGACGGCGTGACGACGTTGTTCCTGCTCGCCCCGAACGCACCTGACGAACTGACCCAGGCGATGCTTACCCTCAACGCGGCGCGCGATGCCGGTGTGAAGGGGGTTGTGTATCTGTCGGTGTTCAAGGGCGAAGCTTATGCCGACGTGCCGCACTTTGGTAGCAAGATGACGGTCGAGCGCATGATCGAGGCCGGCGACCTGCCGGTCACTATCCTGCGCCCTGCCTATTTCATCCAGAACGATGCGCGCCAGAAGGACGCTCTGCTTGGCGGCGGCGTGTATGGCATGCCGATCGGCCCCAAGGGCATATCGATGGTCGATGTCCGTGACATCGGCGAGGCGGCCGCAAACGAACTGCTGCGACGCGAGCGCGCCGCCGCGCCGTTGCCCCGCGAGACTTATGCGCTGGTCGGCCCTGACGTCCTGACCGGAGACGCACTGGCCACCTTGTGGCGCGATGTGCTCGGCCGTCCAATCAAATATGCCGGCGACGATCTGGACGGTCTGGAGCAGCGCATTAAGGCAACGGGTGCAATCTGGTACGCCTATGACATGAAGCTGATGATGCGCCGGTATCAGAGCGATGGCGCGATCGCGACCCCCGACGACATTGCACGCGTGAGTCACCTGCTCGGCCATCCGCCGCGTTCCTATCGCGACTTCGCGAACGGCATGGCCGCGGAATGGGCAAAGGGATGAGAGAACCCGCCGCGCGCGAGGCGCTCGAGCTGATCGGCGCATTCCTACGGCATAATCTCGACCTCTGATTTCGACACATGGCGCCACGATGGTGTGGCCGCCCCAAAAGGAGAAACAAAGTGACCAAAATCTTGTTCGTCGGGCAAAAACCCGAAACCGTCGATTTTTCGGACCCGTCGCTGCCGCCGGGCTTCAACGCTGAGAAGATCAATGCCGGCATTGCCGTCGCGGTCAATAATATTGAGGAGCGTGGCTGGCACGGCGACACTTGCATGATCACCCCGGATGAGGTCGGCAGGGAGATGCTCGAGAAGCAGCTGGAGAGCACGTCCTACGACTGCGTCGTGGTCGGAGGCGGTCTCAGGATACCGCCGAAGAGTCTGCCGTTGTTCGAGATAGTGGTCAACACGATTCATCGAGCAGCGCCGAAAGCAGTAATCGCGTTCAATACGCGCCCAGAGGATACGGCCGAGGCGGCCGTCCGGCAGCTTGGCAGCAGAGGATGAGCCTGCTGATCCTGCGGCTTGCGTCTCAGCAGACCGCACGATCACCGATGAAAATTCTTTGTTTCTCGGCGCCCAGAGATTTACATGTCGGCTTTCGGTCTCAGCAGTTCCTAAGAGCTGGCTCAGCCACTCGCCGAAGGGCATTTATCTTATACCGAATGGCTGCTTCGCGCCTTTATCTCGGTCATTACGGCCGACTTGCCCGCGTACCAAAAGCGGACAATGCTGGTGCCGCCGCTGAGGTCGCGGTTGCCCCACCCTGCCATATCTTGAGCGTTCAGAAGGTTTGTCGAAAGCTGTGGGGGGGGGCCGGGCGGGGCATTCTTGCCCTCGCAGCAACGCCGTGGGCAAAGCGGGTACATTTGCTTTCCACCACCCATTGCAGGACGGTGGGCAGGGCCAAAGCACATCTCGTAAGCCCTCAATCAAAGAAGTTTAGATCGAAGCGCGCTCGATCATGATCCAGAATATCCGTGGGTTATCGAGCGGGACCAGACGAAAAAGCCAGTGAAAATCAAGTGCCATAGCAAGCCCCTCGCGATCCGAAGTCTTCGGCTTCCACGACTGACGGCCGATCACTAGCCCTTCGCCAATAGGTCTTGTGCAATCAAGGCGGCGCCTATTGCTCCAGCTTCGTCGCCCAGGGCAGCGACATGTATTACCGAATCGACAGTGAAGGCTGGAGTTCTCTCCATGGCCCTGTGCAGCTTTTCCTCGAACAGGTGAAGATAGGCTGCCGCGCTCCCACCCAACACGGTAACGCGGGGCATGTAATGGGCGTGAAGAATCGACAGGCCCCGCCCGATCAACCGGTCCGGTTGCACCGATCCCAACGCCAGCCAAAGTGCCCCCTCGAGGCACCAGATCACGGATAGTGCCGACCAAGCGCTTCAGCCTCGTCTCAAGGTCCCCCGCGCCAAGTTCCGAGGTCTTCAAGACACTCGACGCAAGAACGCCGTGCGGCCCCAGCGCGACGAAGCGGCTCCCTGTTCCGCCAAGGTCGACACCTGCGAAAACCACACTCACAGCAGTGCCGTAATCTTCTGGCCGTAGCGAAATTCACCTGGTACGAAACCGGCTTGCCGTGCAAGGCTGACGCTGAGATGCTGCACGACGATCATGGCGTGCGCCATACGGCTGCATACAGGATGCGACGGTATCGCAATGTGCTCGGCTCCGTCGTAGTTGCGCGGTGTGATGGTGACCACGGTGCTGCCAGTCTTGGAAAGATCCTGCACGAGTTGGCGAAGGGTTAGGTCCTCGTCCGTGCCCGACCCGAACAGGAATGCGGTAAGCCCGGGGCCTGCCAGTTCCAGCGGCCCGTGTCGGAAGGCGCCGCCGATATACCCCTCCGCCGCGACTTTGGAGGCTTCCTTGAGGATCAGGGCGCCGGTAAGGGCCGTCGCAGCATCGGGCCCAGAGCCGATCAGGGCGAACCGCGGATTTGAAGCTGCCAGTGCTCGCTCCGCCACGACCGAGATGATCCTTGGCGGCGCCTCGATGGCGGTGCGCAGTTCGCCGGCCAAGGTCCGGACATCGTTGACTGCCGCCTCGTCCGCGCGACCCTCCACACGGGCGCAAACCCTATGTATCACCGCCAGCGTGTTGAGGTAGCTTTTGCTGCTTACAGTCGCTTCCTTGCCGCAATGGAGTTCGATGACGTGATCGGCAGCGCGTGCTAGCGGGCTTTCGGGGTCATTCGTCACCGCCACGACAATGGCTCTGCGGCCCGCCGACAATCGGTCGAGCAACGCCACGACTTCACCGCTGCGGCCTGATTGGGAGGTGATCCAGAGCAATGTCCGATCCGTGATCATCTCCAGGGTTTCCAGGAGCCGGCTCGTCTGCAAGCGCCAGATCGGCATGCCGCGGCGAGCGAGCAAAAGTTCGAGCGGGATCGTTACATAGTCGGACGACCCCATGCCGGTCATGATGATGCGATCGAACTGCGTCAAATCGAGTGACGCAATACCTGTCGGCAAGGGCCTGGAGGCGAAGGATGCAAGGGCATCCGGCTGATCGAGTATGTCTTGTTCGAAGCCGGCGATCATGGGCAGGGTCATGGGGAAGTCTCTCAGTGGAACAATGGCGCGGGAACGCCTGCTCCATTTCTATGCACGATTGCACACTTTCGTGCAATCCCCCATGCAGAGAGTCATTTCAGTGCACGCAACGCAGCTTTGTCCCAAATGCCGGCCGCCTCTCAATGGCCAACCCGTCGTCGGTGAGGATGAGGTCTGCCTGGCTCAGTTGACAAACCGTGGCAAAAGATCGGCGGCCGAATTTCGTACTGTCGGCAACGAAAACCGTTTTTGCCGCCGCTGCCATCATCGCGTGCTTGATCGGGATTTCGACGACGTTGATGTTGGTCACGCCTGCCTCTGCATCGATGCTTTCGGCTCCCAGAAACGCCCAATCCGCGTGAAGTCCATCGAATGCCGCAACTGCGGCAGGGCCGACCAGCGTGTACACGGTGTCGAGCAGCACGCCCCCCGTCATGTGGAGACGATTGGTGGGATGCCCTGCGGTTCTGACGCCGACGAGCAAGTCATTGGTAATAATAGTCAAATTACGACGTCGCCGCAGTTCGCTGGCGACCTGATATGTCGTCGAGCCATTGTCGAGGATGACGATCTGACCGTCTTGCACGAGGTCGACCGCAGCGCGTGCGATCGCCTGCTTGGCTTCGAGGTTTTCATTCTGGCGCACGGCGTAGGGTGTATCGATGACGGTTCCCGGATCTGCTGGCAGGACGCCGCCGTGCGTGCGCCGGATGAGACCCGCCCGTGTGAGCTGTGCGAGGTCCCGGCGGATCGTTGAGCTGTCGACGCCAAAGACATGGGCAAGCGATCCGGCATCGACATATCCCATTTCACGCGCGCGCTGCAGCAGGGCACGGCGCCTCTCCGAAGTATTCATGATTCCCGATCTTATGAAAATTGCACCAGGCCCACCGTAGCCGGAATGGACAATTCGTGCAACCGGATGTGCACGATATTGCGCCTTGACTGCACGATTTCGTGCAATATAGTTATTAGCCGCGGGATATGTATCCGTAAGACGCTGCCCCGCACCATTCGTCATAAAACAAAAAAGGGGAATCGCATGGTCAAGGACCATTCAGACGAAGGCCTGCAACGAGACTCGGTCGGCCTGACAACGGTGCTCATGCAAAGCATCGCCCAGATTGCACCAGCGGTTGGCGTGCTCACGACAATCGGGTTCAATACGCAGCAAGCGGGCCTCGGTGCCCCATCCACCTATATCGCCGCATTCGTGATCGGCCTGGTGGTCGCGATTTCCCTTGCGCAACTCGGCCGGCATCTGCCGTCGGCCGGCGGCTTCTACACTTACGTCAGCGCCACCGTAGGCCCGCATTCCGGCTTCCTGGTCGGATGGCTCTACTCCTGGTTTGTCGCAATCATCCCAGGCGGCCTCGCGTCCTATACCGGCTTCGTTCTGCAAACGGAGCTGCAGCAGCACTATGGTTTCAATCTGCCCTGGCAGATCACGACGCTGGCCATCCTCCTTCTGGTTGGATACATCGGCTATCGGGGGATCAAGGTCTCCGGCAAGATGCTGACGATCCTGTCGATCATCGAGATGCTGATCGTCCTCGCGCTTGCGATCTCCGGCCTGATTTCACCAGGACCTGGCGGTATCTCGTTCAGCGGTTTCAATCCGGCCAGCAGCACGAACCTGCACGGCTTCTATCTGGCCGTCGTGCTTTCGATCTTCGCCTTCACGGGCTGGGAGGGGGCGGCTGCGGTGGCAGAGGAGGCCCGCAGCCCGCGGACTGTGATCCCTCGGGCCATCATCGGCTCGGTCATCCTGCTAGGCGTGTATTACGTTTTCTGCGCGTGGGGCCTTCAAATCGGCTGGGGCACCCAGAATCTGACTGATTTGGGAAACGCGACGGAAAACCCGGCGTTTGTTGTCGCGCAGCGTCTCTGGGGTAATGGCTGGGTGCTTGTCCTCCTCGCGTTGCTGAATTCCGGCATCGCGGTCTGCATCGCATGCACGGTGGATTCCACACGCAATTGGTACGCCATGGCCCGCGCCGAGGCGCTTCCGTCCTGGCTTAACAAGATTCACCCGCAGTATCGCACGCCTCACACTGCCGTCCTGGCGCAGTCGGTCCTGGCAATTGGGGTTGGTCTGGGCGTTGGAACCCTCGTTGGGCCCGATCAGTCGTTCTTCATGCTGGGAACGCTTGGCACGATCATCTATGTCTTCGTCTACCTGATGGGCAACATCGGCGTGGCCCGGTTCTTCCTGACAACGGCGCGGCGAGAACTGAACGTGCTCATCCACATCATATTCCCCATCATCTCGACCGTCGCGCTTTTCCTTGTTCTTTACTACTCGCTCGTGCCGCTGCCGGACCCGCCAGTCGGCTACGCCCCCGCCATCGCGGCTGCCTTGCTGGCCTCGGGGCTGCTGGTCTTGTGGCGGCTGCACGCCAGTTCCCGCACTGGCTGGAAGACCTTGTCGCAATATGTGGTTGGCACCGAACCCCAACCCACGGCTGCCCTTCAAAGTGCGTCGCCGGCCAATCCGGTCATGCAGCGCTGAGCGATCGCCCCTACGATAACGGGTTGGGCGCGCCGAGCGCCCAACCGAATGCAAATGAGAGGCCGAGTCACAAGGCTCCGCTGCTGGTCAGAAGAAACGGAACCTCTGAACGCCACGAACTTTAGACGGGATCAATAGCGCGGGTTGCCATGCATTCATCGGTACCTGCCGGATGGGATAGTACATGAGCCGCACAAAAGTCGAATTCGACTATGTCATCGTCGGGGCCGGATCGGCGGGTTGCGTTCTTGCCAGCCGACTGACCGAAGACCCTTCGATCGAAGTCTGCCTGGTCGAGGCCGGCCCATCCGATGGAAGCATTACCATTCGGATGCCAGCAGCACTGACATTTCCGATCGAGAGTGACGTCTACAATTGGAAGTTCGAGAGCGAGCCCGAGGCCGAGCTTCATGGCCGAAGCATCGGCCAGGCTCGCGGCCGCTGCCTTGGGGGCAGTTCCTCCATCAATGGCATGGTGTTCGTGCGGGGCAGCCACCAGGATTATGACGGCTGGCGCGACTTCGGCATCGAGGGTTGGGACTTCAAGGACTGCCTGCCCTATTTCCGCAAGATGGAGACCTTCGAAGGTGGTCGTGACCCCCTGCGGGGCGGATCGGGGCCTATTTCCGTTGTTCGCAGCAAGGCGGAGCACCCTCTTTACAAATCGTTCCTCGAGGCTGGCCAGGAGTTCGGTCTGCGCGATGCCGGTGACTATAACAGCGGCGGCCAGGAAGGCGTTCACATCACGCAGGCGACTATCCGGGACGGCGTGCGCTGCAGCACGAGCCTCGCCTATCTCAAGCCAGCCGCGTCACGGCGGAACCTGACAGTTATGACGGATTGCCTTGTCGAGCGTATCGATTTTGAAGGCAAGGTTGCCGCTGGCGTCACGCTGTCTCGCCGCGGTGGGAAAATGCAAATCCGTGCTGCGCGTGAAGTCATCCTCTCCGCGGGCACTGTAGGCTCTCCACATCTGCTGATGCTTTCCGGCGTTGGCGACCGGGAGCATCTTCGGTCTCACGGAATCTCACCCTTGGCCAATCTGCCAGGCGTGGGCGCGGACCTTCAAGACCATGTGGTCGCTCCCTTGCGTTTCCAATCGACGAAAGGCGTCTCGATCCGACGTCAACTTAACATGGTCGGGCGCGTGAAACTCGGCCTGGAATGGCTGCTGTTCAAGTCCGGCCTGGGTGCGACGAATTTCTTCGAAGTCGGTGCCTTCTTCAAAAGCAGTGAAGATATTGCCTATTTCAACATGCAGCACGAATTCCTGCCCTTCCTGGCCGACTTCCAGTCGGGGAAAGTCACGATTTCAGATGGCTTCCAATATTTTGTCAGCCAGATGCGGCCTTATAGCCGCGGAAGGATATCGCTCAAATCCGCCGATCCAACTGCCAAACCGGCAATTCGATTCAACTATCTGACCGACGTGCGCGACATCACCGAAATGGTGGCCGGCATTCGCAAAACGTTGGAGATGGTGGAGCAGCCAGCGTGGGCGCGTTACCGTGGCCCGGCGGTCGGCACGCCAGGCATCAAGACGGCCGACATCGATATCGCCGGCTGGCTCAGGACGGTCGCCAATACCGAACATCACCCCACGAGCACGTGCCGCATGGGCTTGGACGACCTGGCCGTCACCGACGGGGCTGGACGTGTCCACGGAATCGAACGCTTGCGTATCGTCGACGGGTCAATCCTGCCGCGTGTACCTTCCGCCAATATTAATGGGCCGATCATAATGGTGGCGGAGAAAATCGCAGCTTCGATGTTGCCTGGGCAGGTCCAATGACGTCTGTTTCGGATGGGATGAGGACTTCTAAGTCTCCGATATGATTGCGCGCAATTCGGAAGCATTACGAAAGCAGCGATTGTACCAATTGAGATGCCGCCTCTGTGGAAAAATGCCATTGAAGCGTGGTCGAAGATGACGTGGCGACCGATCATCCCGCTTTCGGCGATCTTTATGCTCTTGAAGCGGGTTGTGGATGCGAATGTGAAGTCGCGTGAAGGCTGACATTTGGGCGGCGGAACTGGCCGGCGATGAACCCGTTCGACGACCGGCGCCCTCGGCGACACAGTGCAAGCCTATCCGGTTCCCGTTCTCAAACTCTCTGAGCGTCAGCCTTACACCGACGTGGTTTGAAGCCAGCGCCTTTGCCGTGCGGATCGCGCGGTCCTCGCTTTGCTGGTCGGTCGGGCCGTATGCGGTGAACAGTTCGCCATCCTCGCCGGTCGAACGCCACGACAACGATCAGCTTCGGCTTTTTCTGATCTGGCACATCGTCGGACACTCAATGCGTCCTGCCGGAGCGGAGATGCATCTCGATCTCATTGATTGCCTTGGTGAGGACATCGACCGCCTGCAGATTGACGGCGAAGTCGAAGTTACCTTGCGCCGTTTCGAATATCAGAACACCGACCTTGGTCTCGTCGTCGCTCATCATGCCCATTCCAATGCCGGTCGGCATATAGGGTGGCTTTTCTGACATGGTCTTTCTCCTCAGATGCGGTGTGGCCTTGTCAGCCGTTCGGCCATCTGGCCGTGCGACCTGGAGTGGCCAAGCACGATTGATAGACGAGGCCGTGTTATCCCGTTCACCACTATTCGAAATGCATCGACTGGCCGCGCATCATTGCCAGGCTCAGTGCGATTGCCGGATTTGCAGGCGGCTTCTCCATAAGCAGGGAGCCGTCGAAATCGCGCCATGCCGCCATGCGCAGTTCGTCACCGTCATCGCTGGCTGCAGGCTGACGCCGCCCTGGCCCGAACCTTCCAAGGCCCGCGGATCGCCTAGCGTCCGCCTCCTCGTCATCGTGTCAGATCGCTCCGCGGCCCAGGTCGTTGGCGGTTCGCCGTCGACAGCGGCGCCGAATAATCTTCCAGCTCTGCGTTGCCGGGCGCTGGCGGCGTGTCACGTTCCGCTGCTGCATTTCGTCATATCTATAGAGGACGACCCGCACGGGGCGGGTTGACAGACACTAAGGGCCAGCGTGACATGACCGATCTTGATCCCACAGCGTTGTTTGACCCGCTCAGGCCCAAGCTGCTGCGGGCGGCTTACCGGATGCTGGCCTCGGTCGCGGACGCCGAGGACATCGTGCAGGACGCCTTCCTGCGTTGGATCGACGCGGATCGCGCCGCGGTCCGCGAACCAGAAGCCTTCCTGCGCAGCGTCGTGACGCGCCTTTGCCTGGACCACATGAAGTCGGCGCGCAAGCGCCGTGAAGACTACGTCGGCCTTTGGCTGCCTGAACCGGTGTTCGAAGGCGCCTTCGACGAAGCGGATGACATCACCTTGCCACTGATGGTCGCGCTCGAGCGGCTGACCCCTTTGGAGCGCGCAGCCTTCCTGTTGCACGACGTGTTTGGCCTGAGCTTCAGCGAAATCGCCGAGACTATCGATCGTGATCCGGCGGCTTGCCGCCAGCTTGCGAGCCGGGCCCGCGTTCATGTACGCTCGGAAAGGACCAGGTTTCGCACTCCAAGGCAACGCGGCCTCGAATTGGCCGAGGCTTTCTTTGCCGCGTCCCGAGACGGCGATCTGCAGGCGCTGCGCGCCATGTTGGTAAGCGATGTTGCGGTCTATGCCGACGGCGGCGGCAAGGTGGCAACGATCGCCACGGCCGTGGTGGGCCTGGAGGATGTGATGGACCTACTGACCCGACTGGCCAGGCTGTTCGGCCAGGAGAGATCGCGCCTCTTGCGCTACGCCGTCATCGACGGCCTGGCCGGGTTCGTCACCCTCGAACAAGGCGGCACGCTGCAAACCACCGCCTTGGACGTCGCGGAGAGCAAGATCACGGCGATCTACGTCACGCGCAATCCTGAGAAACTGCGCCATGCCGCTGGTTCGCAGCAGACCGAGGCCCGGGCTCAATGACACCGGCATGTGATGAGGAGAGCGCTGTGCGCGTCGCCATTGTCTACCATAGCACCTACGGCCACACGGCCCGGCAGGCCGAAGCGGTCAGGCGGGGCGTAGAGGAGATCGAGGGCGTGCAAGCCTTGCTCTTGCATGTCGATGAAGCCGAGATGCGCTGGGAAGACCTCGACACCGCAGAGGCGATTATTTTCGGGGCGCCCACCTATGTCGCCAGCGCGTCAGCCGGCTTCAAGGCCTTCGCCGAGGCCAGCTCCCATGCGGTGATGAGCCGGGGCGGCTGGCAGGACAAACTCGCCGCCGGGTTCACCAATTCCGGGTCTCGGGCCGGCGACAAGCTCTCCACGCTGATACAGATCGCCTTGTTCGCGGCCCAGCACGGCATGCACTGGATCAATCTCGCCCTGCCCCCGGCCAACAACTCTTCACTCGGGTCCGAGGATGATCTCAATCGGCATGGCTTTTGGCTGGGCGCCGCTGCGCAGTCGCACGTCGACCAGGGTCCCGATCTCGCACCGCCCGAGGCCGACCTTGCCACCGCACGCCATCTAGGGCGACGCGTGGCGATGACGGCGCTCCAGTTCGCGCGCGGCCACCAAGATTGAACACGGCGAGTACGTCTCGACCTAGCCCGATCCCGCGACGTAGGCGGACCGAACGGGCCTAGGGCTGTTGCAGGTTGCCGCTTATCAGGGGGGGTGCGCTTCGCTGGACCAAATTATCCGCATGAACGCCAATTGTGCTAATATCGGAACCGGGCCTTGAGGACAGGGCTGACCGTCCTCAGCCTAGGTTGCGGAGGACTGGGCGATGTCCGTTACCGACCAAGCACTAAAATACGGCATCCTGAGCGCCAAGGAGTTGGCTCTATTGAGTCGTGCGTTCGACGCGGCATGTCGTCAACGTCTGGTAGACGACCATTCGTTGGAGGCGGAAATCATAGCGGAGGAAATCGTTGCCGCTTACCAACATGGGGTGAGGGACGAGGACGAATTGATCAAGGCCGCTGGAGCCTCATCACACATCGGGTAGAAAAACGCCGCCCTCGGCCACGCGTGCGCCACGGGGCACGCCCCGGTGAGACCCGCCCCATTGCATCCACAAGGGGTGGCACGGGGAAGTCCGTCCGCTGTTACGCAAATTGGAGCGGTCGCCTGATCGACCCTAGAGTGATCCGGCGCTCGGCATCGCCACTAGATGGTTGGGACCCGGAAGAGTACAATACGCGGGAGAGCATCCAGGAGCTGCTTCAATGCCAAACCGTTACGCATTGCGCGAGACGCACCCCGGAATGTGGACCGTCTACGATGTCTTCACGGGCCAACCGCGATGTGAGGATCGCATCATGGTGGCCATGGACATACAGAATGCCGTCCAGGTGGCTGAGCTTTTGAACCTTCAGGACGCCAGGAGGCGAGCCAAGCTGGACGTCACTGGGCCGGGACGCTAGTCCGCCTTCGGCCCCCGCGAACAGTCCCCATGGCTTCTCATTGGTTCAACCCTCCGGTCTACGTGAAGACCGACCGACCTGGGCTCCGATTTGGGGTCAGCCACGTCGAGGCGGCCTCCGAGCAACTCCTGAAGTGGACCAAGAAGGGACCTAAGTGGGCCTACGCCGTGAGCGTTTGCAGGGCCGCTCTGGCCGAGGAGGTGCCCCCTCAGGAGGCCCGTAAGGCATTCGAGGCGGCTGCCAAGGAGGAGAAGATGTTCCTTCCTCCTGTCTAGAGGGTTCCTGACGGCCAGCCGTTACTCCATGTCGGGCACATCGCGACCAACAAAGAACGTAGTCGGCTCACTGTCTTCGCCAAGCATCGGGTTGGCATCACGCGACCACGCAATCACACCGGCATGTTTCGCGGTCAATCCTTTCGCTGTTCTTATCGCCCGGTCCTCGGCCTGCTGCTCTGCGGGCCCAAAGACAGGCTGAAGGTCGCCGGTCTCATCGCGGTGGAAGGCGGTGACGACGATCAGCTTGGGTGCCTTCTGCTGCGGGAGGATGCTCTCCGACATGTTCAGTCGGTCTCACCGCGCCTACGTCTATGCCTGGCCCGCTGCCTAAACCTTATAGTGCGACCAGAGCGTTTCGCCTGAAGCTTGGCCTGTACCTGTACGCTTGATAACGTGGGCATGAGCGCCCATTCGAGCCGAACTACGTCGATGGTGGAACACGAGAACGGTCATGTGGATGCGCAAGGGACTCGTCGGATTGGTCGTGATGGTCCTGATGGGTGCGGCTGGCTTGCTCTGGCTTCTTTGGGGAGAGCACAAGGCCGAGACCTGGCTTCCCCATCCGACAGGTCCCTTTGCGGTCGGCCGGACGATTTACACCTGGAACGACGCTGCGCAGACCGACCCGCTGGCACCAGTTCCAGGGACCCGGCGAGAGCTCGTTGCCTGGATCTGGTACCCGTCGGTCAATGTGCGGTCTCGCGCTACGACGGACTATCTTCCTACCGCTTGGCGCGCTGCCGTTGAGCGTGAACGCGGAGTCCTGATCACCCAATTCATAACGCGCGATTTATCACGCGTCCGCGTGCATAGCTTGCTAGATCCGGAGCTTTCCTCCCAACAGAAAACCTACCCGGTAGTAATCATGCGAGCCGGGTTGGCTGCATTGACAGCTGAGTATTCGACGCTCGCCGAAGATCTCGCCAGCCATGGCTACGTCGTAGTGGGTTTCGATGCGTCGTTCCGGACAGCCGTGGTCGTTTTCCCCGATGGGCGCGTGGTAACGAGAACACCAGAGAACAACCCCGACATCGTCTCCGGCGCTGAACAGGAACACATGATCCAGAAGCTGCTGGCTGCATGGACTTCGGACATGGCATTCGCGCTCGATCAACTGGAGCACCTCAATACTGCCGATCCCGCGGGCAGATTCACTGGGCGGCTCGATTTACAGCGGGTGGGGGTCTTCGGCCATTCGCTCGGAGGTGCTGCCGCGGCGCAGTTCTGCCATGAGGATTCCCGATGCAAGGCGGGCATCGATATCGATGGAGCACCTTATGGAAGCGTCATTAACGAGGGACTACGCCAGCCGTTCATGTTCTTGCTGAGCGACCATGGCGCAGCATCGGATCCGGCGGCACGGCGCATTGAGGCCAATATCCATGCCATCTATGACCGGCTTTCGCCTGAAAAACGGCTTTGGGTTGCTATTAGGGGCGCGAATCATTTCGGGTTCAGCGACGGTGCTTTGGTGAAGAGCCAGCGATTGCAGCGGGTGCTCCGTATGCTGGGCGTCATCGGTATCGACGGACGCCAACAGCTCTCCATAACAAGCTACTACGTGCACACTTTCTTCGACGTATACCTAAAAGGTGCCCCCTCGTCAGCTCTGCACCATCCGCCAGCAGAGGTAGCGCTGGAAATTCAGAGAGGTCAGTAAGTGGAGCGGCTGAGATCCAAGTTGGTCATATTGGCCTATTGACGTGAACCAGAAAACGGCGAGATGACGGATCAAAAGAAATAGCCATTTGGGCGTAAGCATCCGGTTAGGGCGCCGGGTATTGAGGCGGCGACGGGAGCCCAGCGGACAATTGATTGGGTCTTCGGCTCTCTGTGGTTATATGCGTTGGCGGGTCGCATTCCCGCCCCTACCCACCCAATCGAGGGACGACGCGCCTACATTTGCGGTCGAGCGTTCGCAACAGGGCCGCCGGAATGCCTTCAGAAGGAGGTGGCCAGCGCTATAGCCGCGCGGTCTGGCTTTCGGTCCTGGCGAGCTTTCCGATGGGTTTGCGGCCAATTTGGCGAATCGCCGATCTCTTAGCCACATGGACTTCTTTCTTCTTGCCAGCAGCTCATCGCGGCCGCCACCTGCCAGGCTTGATGGATCGGCTTGGTGCGCCGACACTGCATGCCCAGCAGGGCAACAATGGAATTTGATGACGAGCGGGGGTGCAGGGGAAGCCTTTGTGGGTTCCGTGCGTTTACGACAATAGAGTTTGCCATCGCAGTTGAGGCGCAGATCCACAGCAAGCCTCCAACACGTGGCGCTTTCCTCGGTGACCACAGGCTTGCGGCTGCAAGCCAGGGAAAAATGTGCGCTCAAGCTTTCATCAACCGAATTGCAACTGCCGTCCCTGACCACGGTGTTCACAGGTTTTTCCTGCAATTTGCTGGCTCCCAGCTGGCTGCAGATTCCCGTCGCCGCGCGATTTTCAATCGCATGGCGGACAAGGGCGGGATCGAACATCGCTATTCGTGCTTTGCGCCAGCCGATGATCCTGAGGGTCCGAGTGTGGACATGGCGGGCGTTTTTAGGCGAGGCGCGTTTCCAGGAACGGCGACGCGCATGGAGATGTTTGCAGCCGCTGCGCCAGTTCTAGCCCAGCAAGCCGTGGAGCGGCTCCTTCGCGATGAAGACAGGACGAGCGTCACGCATTTAATCGTAACGACGTGCACGGGTTTCTCCGCCCCCGGTATCGATCTGGAGATCCTCGCCCGATGCGATTTGCCGACCTCCGTCGAG
Source organism: Mesorhizobium sp. AR07 (assembly GCF_024746815.1). GTDB lineage: Bacteria > Pseudomonadota > Alphaproteobacteria > Rhizobiales > Rhizobiaceae > Mesorhizobium. The sequence continues at coordinate 2,315,930 of NZ_CP080525.1, read as the reverse complement.
CGCACGATCGTTGGCTTCATGGGATGCTACGCGGCAATCAACGCGCTCAAGCTGGCACGGCACATCATCCGGTCCGAGCCTGCGGCTCACGTTGTGATCGTCTGTATTGAACTCTGTACGCTCCACCTCAAGGAGACCAGCGATCTCGAAAAACTGCTGTCCTTCTGCCTGTGGGGTGATGGCTGCGCGGCCGCGTCGGTGACCGCCCGCCCGTTCGGGATCGGTCTCGACAGATTTCACGCGATCGTCGCCGCCGAAGGTCGCGAACTCATGACGTGGAGCATACACGACGACGGGTTCGACATGTTTTTGTCGGGACAGGTTCCTAGCGCAATTCAAAGTGCGCTCGGCACAGGCATCGGCAGCATTCTGGGGAACATGAGCGTCGAGAACGTCGATCTTTGGGCTGTTCACCCAGGTGGCCGCTCCATTCTCGACGCTGTGGAGCGCGCGTTGAATCTCCATCCCGATGCGTTATTGCTGTCGCGCGAGGTCCTTCGCGAAAACGGAAACATGTCTTCAGCCACGGTCATGTTCGTGCTTGAGCGAATGCTGCGCGAGTTCACGGAAGACCGCGTGGGTTGTGCCATGGCATTCGGACCCGGCCTGACAGCGGAGACGATGATGTTCCACACAGCTGGCAGTGCCTGAATTGATCAACGATCTCGACCGCCGGCGGATCGAGCCAGAGCTGCTTGATAGCTTGCCTCCCGACGATCCCAGGGCAATCGGCTCCCGGCGCGATCTTGTTTGGATAAACGCGCTGATGTTTCAGAGCACGATTATGTCCGGCCTGTTGAAGGCAAACATACGCAAGAGCTCGACCAGGATTTTGGAGATCGGGTCCGGCGACGGGGCGTTCATGCTCTCTGTTGCAAGGCGCCTCACCAGGAACTGGACCGATGTGGACCTGATCATGCTCGACCAGGTCAATCTCATCACCGACAAACGGCGCGCGGATTTCGCCGTACTTGGTTGGCGGGTTCAAACTATCACCGATGACGTCTTTGACTGGATCGCAAATTCCGGCGCCGGCGCGTACGACGTTGTCTCGGCCAATCTGTTCCTGCACCATTTTTCCGACGCCGACTTGAAGGTTCTGTTCGCAGCGCTACGCCATCTGGCACCGATCTTCCTCGCCACCGAGCCAAGCCGAAACGGCATCGCCTTGAGAGCGTGCTCGCTCCTGCGTTTTATCGGTGCAAACCAGGTCACCATGCACGATGCGGCGGCAAGCGTCCGCGCGGGTTTCACCGGCAATGAACTTTCCAGTCTGTGGCCCTCGGGTTTTACGCAGCAGTGTGAAGAACGCAGGATCGGCCCTTTCACTCACGCCTTCCGCGTCATCGACAGCGCTGCGGAAGGGGTTCTCCCATGTTCGATGCCATCGTCATAGGCGCCGGACCAAGCGGCTCGTCGGCCGCCTTGGCTTTGCGCGGCCAGGGGCGCTCTGTCGCCATCATCGAAAGAAGTGAGTTCCCGCGCCGCAAGGTCTGCGGCGAATTCATGTCGGCAGTCAATCTGGACCTGTTGGACCGTTTGGGGGCAGGCGCCGCGGTTCGCGCCAAAGCAGGCCCGGAAGTCAAGCGAGTTGCGCTGTTCGCATCAGGCCCGGGCATAGACGCGGGCATGCCGCAGGCCGCGGGAGACGCTTTTGGGCGTGCGCTTGGGCGCGACGTCTTGGATGGCATCCTCTTGGACGCGGCCCGCAATGCCGGAGCCGTCGTCCTTCAGCCTTGGCGGGCGGTGGAGATTACCAGCGATGGCGAGAACGCAGCTGTCCGGATCACCACCAAGGACGACCAGACAGTTGTCGTTGCGCCAGTCGTGATTGCCGCGCATGGCTCCTGGGAGCAGGGGAGGCTTCCAACCAATCTCCCAAAAAGCATTACGCCCCACGATCTCTTTGGCTTCAAGGCCCATTTCAAGGGAGCTTCGCTTGCCCAAGACCTCATGCCCCTGCTGGTATTTCCGGGCGGCTATGGCGGCATGGTCTGGGCAGACCAAGACAGGATGTCGCTGTCATGTTGCGTACGCCGCGATCTGTTGACCAGACTACGTGAAAACGGCGCCGCCTTGTCGGCAGGCCAAGCCGTTCATGCGCACATCCTCGCATCATGTCCGAGTGTAGTTTCCGTGATCGGAGGCGCCACGCTCGATGGCGAATGGCTCGCCGCCGGCCCCATACGCCCTGGCATTCGTCCGCGTTTTGCCGACGACATATTTCGAGTCGGCAACATTGCCGGCGAGTCCCATCCCATCATAGCCGAAGGCATCTCCATGGCCTTGCAGTCCAGCTGGCTATTGGCCAGCGAATTGGCGAGGTTTGACCGATGGGATCGGGCAGAGCGGATTGCCGCCGGCAGTCGCTATTCGAAGGCCTGGAGCAAGCAATTCGCAACCCGCATACGCGCCGCCGCTGTGTTGGCACGCATTGCCGTCCTCCCTCACTCCACTGCGGTGATGAAGGCTTTCGTCGGTCGGTTCCCCAGTAGTCTGACGATCGGAGCCAGATTGACTGGCAAAACCAAGGCACTCCCAAACTAAGGTGATCGCTCAAATGGTGTTCGATGCGGTTGGTGAGATAGAGGCTCGGGCGGATCCCGATCGGCCCCACAGCCAGTTTGCTGGATGGCAAGGCATGGGACCTCGCGCCTTTGCCCGTGGGGCACGCTATCCCTATCCCGTAAGCACTGATATGTTCAATTAAATCAGTGGCGTGGACGCGCGGTGGGAGGCCCCATGTCAACTTCAGGTTTCAATTTGAGCGACGTCTCGGCTCAAGACATCGTCGAGACGGTTCGTGACGGGCTTCTGGTTCTTGATGCCGAACTAACCGTCGTTTCGGCCAACAACGCCTTTTATTCGATGTTCGCGACGGCGGCCGAGACGACCATTGGCCGCCGTCTCTACGATCTGGGCAATGGCCAGTGGGACATTCCGGCGTTGCGCGTGCTGCTGGAGGAGATCCTTCCGCAGAAAACCACCGTCGAGGCTTACGAGGTCGAGCACGTCTTCCCGGATGTGGGTCCGAAGACGATGCTTCTCAACGCCCGTAAGGTTCACCGCCCCGGAATGAGCTTCGATTTCTTTCTCCTGACGATCGACGACGTGACGGAATTGCGCAATGAACAACGCAAGGCGACGATCAATCTGCGCCTGGGCCAGACCATCGCCGATACCGTGCGGGATCCTCTTGTCATTCTGGATTCCGACATGCGGATCGTCACCGCAAGCCGGAACTTCGTGCTGATGTTCGGGGACAGCGCGGAAGATGTTGTCGGCAAGCGTCTCGAAGACCTCAAGCAGGGCCAGTGGGATGTCGCGGCGCTGCACGCCTTGCTCGACCACGTCGTGCCGGACGATCGGCCATTCGACGACTTCCTGCTCGAGGACGAATTTCCGCTGCTCGGACATCGCATCTTCAAACTGTACGCCCGCAAGATACAGGTTCCAGGCAACCAGGGCACGCAGCTTCTCCTCGTTTTCGAGGATGCCACCAAGGAAACGCTGTTTGACCGTCACCGGAATGTTCTGGCCGCCGAATTGGCACACCGGATCAAGAACAGCTTGCAGGTCATCTCGTCCTTTGTGAGCTACGAACTCCGGCGGGCGGCCGATCCGTGCGTGGAAGGCTATAGGGCTATGCACGCATCAGCGCGGTCGCCGAACTCTACGACGTGATCGCCAAATCGAGTGCCTTCGGGCCAATCGAAGTCGAGGCCTATCTCGAGGGTATTGCGTCCAGCATCCGCTCAAGCCTTCTTGGCCAACATTCCGGGATTGAGATCACCGTCGAAGCCGAACCGCTTACGATCATGGCCGATCATGCTGTTCCGCTCGGCCTGATGGTCAACGAGCTTGCGACCAATGCGATCAAATACGCGTTTCCAAAAGGCACGGGCCGCATCACTCTGGGCTTCCAGCGGCGCGACGGCGAGGTCACCCTTACCGTCGAGGACAACGGCATCGGCATGAATCCGGCTGGCGCAGAAACGGGCATGGGATCGCGGTTCATCGATGCTTTCGCCCAGCAGCTTGGAGGAACACTCGCCAAGGCATCGGCCGGGACCGGGACAACCTTCATCGTCCGGCTGCCGCTGACCGTTCTCGCGAGAAATGAAAGTTCTCCCGTATCGTAACGCTTCCAGCTCCTAGCCACGGATGATGCGCGAAGATTTCTGTCGCGCGGAATAGAACAGGCCGCTCCAACCAAATTTAAGCCGGAGCGGCTCATAAAACAGGACGTTCAGAGAGCGCCTTAGTAGGCCTTCTTGGCTATGGTGTGCTTCTTGACGTGCTTCTTATGTTTCTTGACGTGTTTCTTGACATGCTTCGTCGCCATAGCGTCCGAACCTGGCTGGCTGGTGGTTGCGGTCGTCGCTGCAGGGGCCTTGTTCATAGCGGCATTGGCGTTGCTGGTGCCGAGGACCGGCATCGAGACAGCGAGCGCGAACGCAAGACCGAGGGCGGAGAGGAGGGACTTTTTCATGGTTGATTTCCTTTTGGGTCGTTTTGAGCGTCACTGAACCGGATCGATCAGTGTCACTCCTGACAGCTTCAACGCATTCGCAAGCATCCGTATTCCTGTGCCTGTTTCTTGTTGGCGGAACCGGGTTCACCTTTTTCATTGAAGTGCCTTTGCCGCGGTGACCTGTTTTTGCCGCGGCGTGGGTTTCTAGGGCGCCGACAAGTTGACGGCTGACACTGCTGCGGGGCTCGCTCCGGCTTATCGCCACCCTTGCATTTAATTGGTCGACTGAGATCGAGAACCTTGCATCGACCGTAAACTCCGGAGACAAGCGAGGAACAGCGCATCGTTGATTGCCCTGAAAAGGGTCTATGTCATGCATCGAAAATGCGCGGCACGCGCTCTCGTTGCGAGCGCACTTCCAAACAGGAAAAGACCCGCCATCCTAGGTAGGAAGGCGGGCTCGTTTGAGAAGTCGTGTCTGGAGCATCTCTCAAGCTGATCAATGAGATCGGAAGAAAACACGCCAAAGACCCCAAGGTTCCAGCGTCGTATGAATTTTTATATGTATGGCCGAACGAAAGCGGAACTTTTCGATATTCTTCCCGTTTTTTGAGATGATCGATCCTTGGACGATCGTCAAAAGCTACCGAAAGGATTTTCGACATGAACACCAAGATGCTCTGCATGGGCGCCATGGCTCTCTCGTTGATGACAGGCGCCGCTCTTGCCGGCGGCAGCACCGGCACCTCCGCGCTGGATGATCCGGCTAAGATGTCACCGTTCTTTACGGACGCCGGCATGAAGACCATGAAGTCGGAGAAGGAATTCAAGGCAGCATGGATGGCTATGAAGGAGGACGACCGGGCCGGAATAACGAAGGAATGCGGCGACCAGGCCATTGCAAAGTCGCACGACAATTTCTGCAAGATGACCAAACAGCTTGGTGGTGCGAACTGATCAAGACGAGAGCGTTTCGATCGGAAGGTGGCGGGCCGAAAGGCTCGCCATTTTTCTATCGATGGCTCGGTCGCCATTCAAGCGTTTGAACGCAACCACACAAGGCGGCCCTCCGAAGGATTCAAGCCTTGGTCTGCAGGGCAGTCGAGCCCAGCCGGGAAGGCGCGATCGGTGGCTTGCCCGGTATTCCGCTTTGGTGCTTTTCTGCAACGGCTCAGAGCGGGAGGAGCAAATGGCCGACCGAAACAAGACGGTGATACAAAATCCTGAACTCCCAGCCACCGACGCTTCTTACGAGATCGCGTATTTCGCTGTGAAACACGGGATCAGCCTGAAAGCAGCTGAGATCATCCCCACCGTCAACGGGCCGTCCAAGAGGATCTGTGATGCCGCCGCCGTCGCGTTCGTTGCAGCAGTGGCTGGAAGGGCCAAGAAATAAGATTCTCGGATCGCATTGCGGGAGGACGATTCGACGTCCGCACGCAGCCATGAGCCGTGCGCTGCACCTGGTTGAGCATCCCGCGAGATATTCCAGGATGTCGTCGCGTGAACCACATGCCCCCTATTGCGCAAGGATATCCGCATTTCAGATAGTTCCGTTGGAACAAGAATGCTCTGCGGAACGTTGATCTAGATCAAGTCACAGGCATTAGGCCCAGCCCAGGGCAAGAGCGGCGAACGGCGAACATAGCCGGGAGCACTCATTGGAGGCGCATATGGATATCACCACGATTCTGGTCATCGTTCTTATTGTTTTGCTGCTAGGCGGCGGCGGGTTTTACGGCCGTGGACGCTGGTACTAAACGGTGAGGATCGACGTCGAGTCAATCGGAGCCTCTTGGTCCCGCACCCCGACATAGTGCCGAGAAATAGATGTCAGGATGCATGAGCCATGGAGCACAATAGCATTTCGGAGGCTCGTTGGCTTCTTGCCGTACCCCCTCTGACTTATCCTTGCGGTCCTTTTGGCGGGCTTCGTTCTTGCCTGAATCAACCCGTCGACGGCGCTTGTGCTTCGCGTTGAACGAGGTTCAGGCCAGATCGGCCGGGCAACCTTGCGGCCGCCCACTCGGCTCGAAAATCAAGAAGACCAAACAAGACGTCCTCGGCCCGACCATTTGAGCCAGGCCCGTCACACCACCAAGGCTCCTGTCGCCCAGGCCTTTCCCCGCGCCATCGGCATCAATGCGATGAAGGGCAGTTAGCGCAGGTTTTTGGAGGCGAGCCAGTCGATCTGGTTGGATGCCGAGCAACGCACCCATCAGCCCGATCGAGAACCTTTGCATCATTGTCCGTAAATTCCGGGCTCCAGAAACCAGCTATTCTGTCGATAGCGAAGATTGAGGTGGGGGACAGTCACGACTGCCAAGCCGTAGTCTCGCAGGGCCAGATTGAGATCTTGGGCGGCAATGTCGCACCTGACACGTGATGGGCCAAACTCCTTGGCGATCTTTCGCGCCTGGGCCTGTAATCCCGTGTTTCCTAGCGAAATAGGCCGGCTCATAGGGCTTTTGCACCGATACCTCGCGTTGCCTTACCAAACACTGACAGTTCTTTGCCGTGTGGCATGCCTTTGCAGAGTTCATCCGTAGCTGCGCATCGAAAGTAGAAATGTGGGCCAGCACAGTCAGGCAGCGGGCGCCCCAAGGCGCCGCTGACGGTTTCGCCAACCTAGCCGGCTTTGGCCATGTGCCAGACGCCGCCAACACCCTCGCCGGTCATATCGCCGGCTTTCTTATCCTTGGCATATGTATAGAGCGGCTTTCCGTCATAGGCCCACATTTTGCCGCCGCCGGTACGATCGATGACAGTCCATTTCCCCTCGGCCTTTGCCTTGGCATCAGCCTTAAGCGCAGGCCAGGTAGCCGCACACGCGTCATAGCAGGCAGACTTGCCCGCCTTGTCTTGGTCGAACGTATAAAGCGTCATGCCCTTGGCATCGGTATAGATGTTACCTTTCGGCGTTTTCGTCATCATTGCAGGTTCGGCTGCAAAACCCATTCCAGCGGTGACAAGTACGGCGGCGAGTCCAAATGCAATGCGTTTCATGTCGATCGCTCCTTATATTGTTGTTGGACGGTCAAACGCCGCCATAAACCCAACGGCCCGTGCCTATGCTTCGTTCCGTGCCGTGTGGGTTATTGATGCCCGATGATAATCAGAACGGCGGGCGAGCCATCATTCCTCGGTCGCGGCTCGAAACGCACTCAAACAACGTGACATCAGCCTCAGCTCCCAGCGCGGTCCCCCGGGGGGATACCTTCCAGCTGATCAAGCGCCAGGAGCAACGAGGCGACGCGATTTATCGAAGAAAGGCAATCTGCCAAGCCCGCATAGTTGTCGACAAGCCAGTTGAGAGCCGCCTGTACAATAACGAAAGCCGCCGTCACCTGGGCAACTTCTCCAAGCGACATCGTTCCAATCAGGTATTTCGGCGCACAGAGAACCCAAGCGATAACAGGAGCCAGCAGCGCATTACCTTGTGAAACGAGTGTTGTGCGCATCAGCTGCACGCACAGGTCCCGCCAGCGGGCTATCACGTCATCGAGCGCCTGACTGAGTGACCGATGCTGATCGAACTCTCTTTGCGACCCGGATGGAGACTCGTCGCGTTCTCTCAGATGCGATCCTACCGACCGAAGCTGTGCCTCCGCTGCATTCTTGCCGGCAATGACTCTCATCAAGGGGCGACCGACGATCGCCATCGCCAAAGTCAAAAGTACCGAATATGTCGCAACTGCAATGACCAGGTACTTGGGCACGGTCAGCTCATGGCATCACGAGATCCCCACCGACGTTCCAGAGGATGCCGATAAATATTCCCGCGCTGAGCACGGCCTTGAGCAGTCCAATGGCCATGCTTATGGGTGCATCCGTTGCAACTCGAGCATCTTCAGCAATTCGGTATTCCGGGTTCTGGTCCTCGCCAACCGAAAATTGAAGTTTGCGGAAGAGGTCATTCTTCAGCCAATCGTCGATCAGATGCTGGGTCAACTCATGCGCGCCATCTCCGCTGCGTCGTCATGAGCGACCAAACGCCAAGAACCGCCACGAGGATACTTGAGCCGGCAAGCGGCAGGAAGAGCAATGCCTGGGCTCTCAAGACGACGCTGTCGCGTCGGCCGAACGCATCGAAAAAGTCTCGGCTCCAATAGCTCAGGCGATATTGGATCGCCAACTGCAGCAGCACGCTAACCAAGACCAGCACAGTAGGAACCCAAGCCTTCGAGCAGTTGGGTCCTCTCCAGAATCCTGACGCGCTACGCCAGAAGCGAACGGCCAGGACGCGTTGGCGATCCGCTGAAAGATTCGCGAGTGAAGCGGTGTCCTGGCGGGATGCATTTACGTTTGGTGGCGGAGGCCCATGATTTTGCAAGGCATGGATTCCATCATGCTACGACGCCGCGTCTCCGACGTTGGCGCAGCCGACCGGTGTCCGCGTCGCTCTCTTCAAGAGCGTTCTGATCGATCGCCCGCCAAGCCCATATTTCCGACAATGCGCTTGTCATCTCGCTCAGCCCCGGTTGTCGACGCTCCAAGCTCCAGGCCCTGCGAAAAACAGGTAGAAGAAGGCAAAGCAGAACAGGATCGCTGCATCGCCCACATTGTTCGCGGGGAAAAAACCCTTTTGGGCGTGAACCATGAAATAGGCGACCGCCATCATTCCGCAGAGAACGAACGAGACGGGCCGGGTCAAAAAGCCAACCAGGATCAGCATACCGCCGAGCAATTCAAGAATGCCCGTTACAATCATCAGCGTTTCCATGCCGGGCTGTGCGGGCATAGTCGATGGTGGAAAGTTGAAAAGCTTTTGGCTGCCATGTTCAAGAAACAGAAGCCCCACAACGATCCTAAGCACTCCCAACGCCTGAGGCGAGTATCTGGAAAGACCTTGGAGCATGGGAAACTCCGTCGTACTGGTTTCTATCGAGCTTAACCGCGGCACTCCCCGAAAGGTTCCGGTGGCATCCAAGAGAACTCGCTTGCCATGAGAGAACCCCTTGTGCTCGTGCTTGACGATGAGGCTTTGATCGCCGTGGATTTGGAACTTGCGCCCGCAGATGCTGGCTTCATGGTCGCGGTTGCGACATCCTGTGCCGAGGCCGAACGGTTGGGCAGCGGTCGCAATTGGTCACCATGGCATTTGCTTGGGTCGCCGCCCGGCGGTCGCGTCGAACCACCGACGTGCTGTGGCTTTCGTGGGGATAAAGGATCGGTTAGTTTACGGGCGCTATTCGCACAGTGAAAAGGGAGCCTGGGAGGATCACCATGTATCTGTCGAACGAAAGCATCATTGTCATATTGGTAGTCGGCCTTGCTGCCGGATGGTTGGCCGGGAAGATCGTGCGGGGGGCCGGCTTTGGTCTAATCGGGGACATAGTAATCGGGATCATCGGCGCGTTCATCGGTGACTGGCTGCTGCCTCGCTTAGGCATCCATCTTGGGAGCGGGACGATCAGCTTGATCATCAACGCCACCGTCGGCGCGATTGTGCTTCTCCTCATTATCCGGCTGGTTGCCGGAGGCGGTCGTTTTGGCGGCGGATCGAGTGGTCGATTTGGTCGTCGGTGGCGGTAGCCCGGAGTTGCGAACCCATGGTCCCGAACGACAGGCGCAATCGCGTTTTCGCACGACCTCGGTCGCACTCGGGTCATCAGAACGATTGGGTTTTGACCCTAGCTAGGTGTGGAGCCTCAACAGGTTGTCCGGGGTTAGATCGAGGCGACTGATGGGTGGTTTGGACTTTAGGCTGCCGTGTGGGCGATGCCAATTGTATCTGTGCAGCCAGACAGGCAGTTCGGCGGCGCGGTGATCTGAAGTCGGATAAGCGATGGCATAGGCCCATTCGCGCAGCGCCGTCTGGATGAAGCGCTCGGCCTTGCCATTGGTCTTGGGCGTGTAAGGCCTTGTCCTGACGTGCTTGAGACCGAGATCGCGGCAGGCCTTGGCGAAGGCCTTCGATCTGTAGCAGGAGCCGTTGTCGGTCATGACGCGGGCTATCGCGACGCCGAGGCTGGCGTAGTAGGCGACCGCCGCTTTGAGGAAGGCGATGGCGCTTTCTTTTTCTCGTCGGGCAGGATCTGCGAGAAGGCGATGCGGGAGGCGTCGTCGATGCAGACATGGACGAACTCCCAACTGCTGCCGCGCGAGCTGGCATTGCCGGTGCGCTTGCCGGTAATGCGATGACCGATGCGCTCGAAACGACCGAGCTTCTTGATGTCGATATGGATCATCTCGCCGGGATGCTCGCGCTCGTAGCGTCGGATCGGCTCGGCCGGTTCGATATCCCTGAGCCGCGACAGTCCGGCACGCTTGAGAACGCGGCTAACGGTGGCGGGCGAGACGCCGACCTCATGGGCGATGTGCTTGCCGGTCCAACGTTGCCGCCGCAGCGCCATGATGCGCTCGGCGATCAACGCAGCGGTGGCCTGTGGCATATGGGCGGGCCGCGAGGAACGGTCGATCATGCCGGCCCGCCCTTCGGCCTTATAGCGCTCGACCCAACGCGCCACGATCTTGGCCGACACGCCGTAGACGCGCGCCGCATGGGCTTTGGAAAAAGCCCCTTCTATCACCGACAGCGCCATCTCCTCTCGACGCAGCGGCGTGAGACGGGCATTCTTGTGGATGTTCATTCGGACCCTCCGGTGAGTGCTGAAGCCTGGTAACTCCAGTCTCTCCGGTCCGGTCCGAATGGACAACCTCCCGAAAGCTCACAGCTAGCGCGCCTGAATCCGTTCGTGTCAGCTTGACTTGGATCCGCAGGTTCTCTTGAGCGATCGATCTGTCTCAAGCTGAGCCACGCCGATCAAGGCGTCGATCTCATGCTAAGTTTTCGCCAGGTTGGCTACGGCCGTCCGTGTCGTCGACAAGCCATGCGGACGAAAGGGCCAGTGTCGCACGATACACGTGTTCCCCGTCAGGCAGCTCGTCGCGAAATGTCTGGAGGTACCGTGCGTTGGTGAAGTTCTGGGGCGCCTCGGGCAGCGAGCAATTTGCGTGCATGGGTCGATCATTTGGCTGCTGCCGACGGAACCATAGACGTCCACCAGAGTTAGCTTCAGGGTTCGCCATAACGGGATCAAGCCAGTCGCCCGCGACGCACTCAAAAAGGCGATGCCCTCACAGGAGTTTACAATGAAGAATTATCTTATCACGGCGGCGGCCGGTCTTGTTTTGGTCGCTGGTATTGGTGTGGCCGCGGCAGAGGACGTCGTCGTGGTTGCTCCCGAACAACGGGTCGTGGTTGCTCCCGAACAACAGACCGTCATACGCGAGTACGTGCACAAGCAGCACCTTGCATCAATCAGTCTGCTCGGCGTGGAACTAAACGTCGGGTCGGCTCTGCCCGACACGGTCGAACTTCATTCGATCGACGTGCCCGACGTGAAATATAAGTACGTCGTCGTTGGAGATCATGCGGTGCTCGTTGATCCCGCCTCTCGCCGGATAGTCCAGGTTATCGAATAACCCAGCGTCGACCGGAACAAACGCCGTTCCAAGATGTTAGTAGACGCTGGATGCTTCGCGCGCTTCCGGTTGCAAAAGAGCCCGCTTCCAAAGTCCCCCTCTGGAAAGCGGGTTTTGCACGTCCCTGTTTTCGGAATGACTCGCTAACCGGTTGTCTGAAGCGTACAATCCGACTGTCGCCGGCCACTGAATGGGCGCCGGCGCTTGAGAGCGTTCATCGTACTCCCGCCCCTGTGGGAGCTATTCAATGGACAGCCACCACGACTTCATATCCTGTTACGATTTCCAAATTCTGCGCGACGCCTTCAGAACAATGGCGGCCAAAGGGTTTATATCTGAAGGGCGAAGATTGGAGCATGCCAGGGCTCTGGTGCGCGAGTTGACGGGACAAGAACATGTCGATGACTGCGTACTCAACCGGATTGCCAGCCGCGACGTCCAGCCTCCAAGCGTGGCTGGGCTTGTAAAGCGCGCCTGGTCTGCTTGAATTCGTTCTTGTCAGCTTGGCTGGGATCCGGAGGTTCGCTTCAGCAATCGATCGGTTTCGAGCTGAGCCACTCCCATCAAGGAGTCGATTTCCTGCATATGCGCCGTAAAGCCGTCTTCTGCCAAATCACGTCTGATCGCCTTGATTTGCGCACTCGTGCGTCGCAGCGCCGCAATTGCCAACTTCTCGCCTGGCTGGTTGCGACCATCCGTGCCATCAACAAGCCAAGCCGATGAAAGGGCGAGTGTCGCGCGATAAAGATGTTCACCGTCCTCACCGCGAACTTTCACCCAGAAAATTCGATTGGGACCGTCGGGCAGCTCGCCACGTGCAATATCTGGTAGCATGTCGACAGCGTGATCGCTGACTTCGGAAAGCGCATCGCAAACGAGCCCGGCCACATCGACCGTTGTGCTGGCTCCGTTGTAGATATCAAAAAAGTATCTTGCCATCGCGGAACCTCAGCGCTGCAATATCAACTCGACGGCTTACGAATGGTTCCTAAAGGTTAGCGGGCGGGTGTAGGACGCTGATCTAGGGAAGGTGGCTGTTGGGCCGCCTCTGCGGGCACCGGCCCTGGATCGGGGCCTGACCGCCTCCACGGGGCCGCCGGGCCTGACTGAGGGCATTTGGGTTGATACAGCGCGCGTCTGCAACCGATCCCTTCCAGAGCCCTCTGAGATCAGGTTCATCGCTATCTCCGCATCTAATGAGGCGATGATCGATGCTCTCCAGCCCCGTGCTTCGCCTACTCACTCGACCAACATATGCGCGTCACGCGCCGCGGCAACTACGGCATTCCTGGCGACGTCAGCCGAAATCGCTCCGCTTGTGGCTTGGCGGCACGCCCGCAGGGCTAAAAGGTACTTGCGGCCTCCTTCGTCGCGCCATTGATTGCTGAGCAAGTCAATAGCTTGTGTAGCGTTAGAAAGATTCCTGATTTCACCCGTTAAGCCGTTCGTGACGGAAACGGGCTTCGAAAACCATGATTCATACACGGCAGTGCCCTTCGAGTTGTGGGTTGAATTCAATGAAAACGCACAGCTTTGCAGAAGGTTGCTGCATGACGACACGCCCGGCATCCGCTGTCGCGGAACATTAGCGGTGTCTAAGAGTTAATTTATGAGCATTAGACAAAGGAGAAAAAGATCATGAACGGCATTATTTGGCTCGTTGGAGCAGTGGTGATCGTAATAGCGATAATGAGTTTTCTTGGCCTCAGGTAGCCTCAGCCTCGGCGGGGGGACGGTAGTCCGTGCCAGCCGCCCTTAAGCGCACTTTCGAAACCGTTGCAGGAAGGCTGTCGAAGGACCGGCGAGAAGCCACGTGACCACCCGCGCTACTCTCAGGAGTAGTCCGCCCCACCTTTAAGTGGCATGGTTTTTCAAGGGAGGCGCGAGAACCCGCAACGAGCGCAGCCTTATACGGTAGAGCAATGGAGGTATCGCCTCTACGGTTTCGCCGTCCATCGCAATGCGCAGGTGTCGTCGGCGCGCTTTGATCTCCAGACTTTGAACCCGGAAGAGTTCGACATCGCGGACTGGGTCGATCAACCCGAGGGCGGCCTTGAACGGCAGCAGCGCGAGCCCCAGCCAGGATAGCGGCTTGACGACGTAGACACACAGCTCTCCGGACGTAAGGCTGCTGCGGCGGCCGAGCGCGTTCAAGTCGTAGAAATTGTTGCCAACGAACACGCACAGGGTCCGCTGTTCTCGCCCGTTGCCGATCGAGATCCTGACCCTCTTCCACGATGAAGCCCTGAGCGTCCAGACAAGCGCCGGACCGAGTGCGGCAAGCTTTCCCACCCCCAGCCGCTTCTGCTCGGCGGTCCGTTCGGCGACAAGAAACGGATAAATGCCGATGGATGAGTTGTTGAGGAAGACGCGGCCGTTCACCTCGGCAACGTCGACCTGTTCCACATGCCCCGTGGCGATGATGTCCATGGTTGCAGCCAGATCATTCGACAAACCGAGATCCCTGGCGAAATGATTGAGGGTCCCCAACGGCAGGACGCCAAGCACGACATCCGTTCCCGCGACGGCCGATGCCGCAGAACCGAGGGTGCCATCGCCGCCGCCGACCACGAGGGTCCTTGGTTTGCTGCCGGGTGATTTCGCCGTGACAAAGCTGTGGGCCATCTCCGCAATCTGGCTCCCACCCGCCATTCGCACCTCGGCTTCCAATCCGCGCGCCTGAAACCCGTTTCGAACGAATGCTTCGACATCGTAGTCGGCGCGCTGGATTGTGCCGGCGCTTGCATTGAGGAGGACCAGGACTGTCATGTGCTCGCCATCTGAGAATGAGTGAACTGGTATCGTCTGCTCGTCGATATTACGTCACGAATCCTCTTGGGACACGCCAAACAGGAGTGGAAGGAACTACGTCTCGAGCAATGGAGTGTCCGCAAGGTGTCAGGGGCTGAACGGGGCGCCACCCGCTTAGTCCTTCCTGAACCCCAACTGAACACCGTCTTCAGCATCGGTTCGAATGGCATCTCCTAAAAAGAAGCCGTTCAACTCGCGGTCCCGTCCGCCAAAGGAGACGCTCTCATGATCCGCATTTCTTTCATCGCAACCGCGCTCGCCGCTCTTGTCGGTATTACCGTCGCCGCCCCGGCCATGGCCAACGACGTGAGCATTGAGCAATATGGCTGGTCGAACTCGGCCGGCGGCGCCCAGAACGGCTTCAAGAACCGTATCCGGGTCTACCAGGACGGCCGCTTCAACACGGTGATCGGCCAGCAGCGCGGCCGCCACAACCTTTCGGCCATCGGCCAGGAAGGGGTCGGCAACTACGGCGCCACCTATCAGAACGGCAACCGCAATGTGGCCGGCGTCGCCCAGTTCGGCTCCAACCACACCACCATCCTGACCCAGGACGGCAACGGCAACATCGCCGCCGGCGTGCAGGTTGGCCACGGCTGCGATGCCAACGTCAGCCAGGGCGGCAGCGGCAACGTCGCCGCTTTCGTCCAGGCCTGCCCATAACACGACAACGCCGGGCGGCCGTGGAAAGAGTCCGCGGCCACGGCCACCGAACGCCAAGGAGACGAACATGCCACGCATAGTCAAGGATCCCCGCCGCGTCATGGCCGCGCTCGCCCTGGTTCTGATCCCGGCCGGCGCGCTGGCGGCTATGGCCACCGCCGACCAGTCCATCGCGCCGGTGCGCTGCGAGATCCGCGCCGCGCCGGAAGGCGGCATGGTCTCGCTGGAGGCGCTCGCCCATGCAGATCGAAACGTGAGCGGCACCTATTCCTTCCATGTCGAAAGTGCCGGTCGCACCGGCGGCACCAATATCGAGCAGGGCGGCGCTTTTAGCGCCGCGCCCGGCAAGCCTGCCAAGCTCGGCGCTGTCACGCTCGACGCGAAGGGCACCGTCTTCGACGCCAGGCTTAAGATTACGGTCGATGGCAAGAGCATCGGCTGCGCCGAGCAGGTCGGCGGCGCGACCTGATCGCATCGCTAGATTTACGAAAAGGGCGTCGGCGGTCGGCGCCCTTTTTATGTGCGCCAGGCCGGGAGAAAAATGACTGAACGACAGCTGAACGAAGGATTCCGGCAGCGTTCAGCCACGAGATGAGAAGGTTGGCCATAGGCTGAGGCAGCCGGAAAAGGAGACCAAGATGATCCGCAACATGTTCAAAACCCTTACCGCCGCTGTCGTTGCCGGCGGCATCGGCCAGGCGGCGCTGTCCGCACCGGCTTACGCGGGCGGCTGGGTTTCGGTGACATTTGCTCCTGACAACGCCCGCGACGCCGGCGCCCTGGCGACTGGCCTGCGCGTCTATTCGCTCTATCGCGGCCTGCGCGGCGCCAGCATCCGCCAGTTGGGACACGGCAACGCCGCCGGCATCGGCCAGAACGGCGGCGGCAACCTGGGCATCATCCAGCAGGAGGGTAACGGCCATTCCGCCACCCTGCAGCAGAACGGCAATGACAACGCCTACGGTATTTTCCAGTTCGGCAGAAACACCGACGCGAATGTTGTTCAGAACGGCGATGGCGGCGGCGGCGCCACCTTCAGCTACGGTTGGTAGCGGCCGACGAGATCGGACCCGGAGATAGTCATTGCCCGTCGCCAGCGGCTCGCTTGCCTGTGTCGGCTCAGCGCCGACCTCAAGGGGCCTCCTCGCTATCCAACTTGGAGCATGAAGGTGCACCTGTTGAAGCCCTCGGAATTGCTCGAACGGGGGTTGCTGATTCTTGGCGCGCTTCATCCATGCCTCGCAAGAGCGATTGCGCGCGAATGCGCCGAGCAACCCAGCAAAGTCTTGTCGGAAAAGAGACATTTGCCGCAATATCATTTCAATGATGTATCGATTTGTGAAGCGACATCCTAATATTCGCCATCATTTAGGTGTCGCTTATAAGGCGTTAGAATCCGCACCTGATTGCAAACGACGGTCGGGGCAAAAGAGTAGGGAAGGATAATTTCATGAGCTTCAAAACTGCCTGCTTCGGCGCACTTGCTTTCACCATTGTCGGCGGCGCAGCGCTTGCCGGCGCGCTCGACGAACCCAAGATGATGGCACCGTTCTACACCGACGCGAGCATGAAGACGATGAAGCCGGACGCCGATATGAAAAAGGCCTGGGCGGGCATGGCTAAGGCCGATCAGGCCAAGATGATGAAGGAATGCAACGACGCGGCGATGAGCAAGCCTCATGCCCAGTTCTGCGAGAAATTGAAGGCACTCGGCGGCTCCAAATAAGCCACGGCATTCGCTAACAATCTGGTGGCGGGCTATGTCCCGCCATCATCATGTCAGGCCGATTTCTTCTGACGTCCGCTGGACACCGATTCGTGGATTGGCGCCTTGAGTATTGCCTCATCTGGCGGCCCTGGCCTGCTCGATCAGGAGCTTCGTCGATGCAAGGTCCGTCGCGCCCGGGAAAATCTGATCGCCGACGACAAAATGTGAGCCTGTCCGGAGTCTAAGCAGTGCTGCCCGCCAGGTAACCTATAGGAATCGAACTTGTGACCTACAGATTAGGAATCAGAGGGTAGGGGGTTGCTCATTTGGAGCTCTTGCCTGGTTCGCCACCGAATGCGGGAACATACGAAGAATATGGCTGGGCGAACCATCCGCTAACTGTTTGTTTCTGTTGAAAAGACGACGTCCCTCCGGGGCCACCATTGTCGTTATTTATCAACGACTTATAGGCGTATTCTGGCTCGGCTAGCCAGCTCAACGCTGGCGACACCAATAAGGGCCATGACTTCGATGGCCGGATCTGGCTCATCCCGCTGTGGGAGAATTTGCCCGCTCGCTGTCCAATCCTCTACCCGCCGTGGCACTGACGTTGAATTGAATAGCGAGGCATGTCCCTGTTTGGGTCCACCGATTCTCAGCGGCCTGGATCGGAGATGCCGCAATCTGCGCGCATCTGCATCGTCTGCAGGAGGTACCATGCGGTTTAAAGGTCAGGACGTTCTCGTGACCGGCGGAAATTCGGGGATAGGCCGCGGAATCGTCCACTATTTCCTGAAAGAGGGAGCCCGGGTGGCGTTCGCAGGCCGCGATCGCGAGAAGGGTCGCGTCGTTGAAGCGGAAGCAAAGGCGATTGAGGGTGAAGCCCGCTTTTTCCAGTGCGACCTATCGGAGGAACATCAAGTCGAGGATCTGATCGGCCAAATCGGCCATTGGGGGCGGCTGCGGGTTGTGGTCAACAATGCAGGCGCTGGTTCGCGCCGGAGCGGCATCGAACCAGGCGATCGCCCTGGATCGAGATGGGACAAGATGCGTGGCGCCAACCTGGACTCCACCTATTTTGTAGCCTCCTACGCCTTGCCGGTGATGCGGGATTCCGGTGGCGGTGCGATTGTGAACATATCGTCTACGGCTACCTTGCACGGCAACTGGGGTCTGTACAGCGTCGCCAAGGCGGCCGTTGAGGCGCTCACGCGATCGTTGGCCATCGAAGGTGCTCCGCATCGGATCCGGGCGAATTGCGTCAGTCCTGGCTGGATTGCCACCGAAACCGATGCAGCGGCGCCCGCGTCGGGTACCGGCGATTGGACCGTGGCGCCAAGCGTCTTCGGCCGGATGGGCACGCCAGCCGAAATTGCCGCGGCTGTCGCATTCCTGGCCAGTGATGAGGCTTCGTTCATCACGGGCCAAACCTTGGTCGCCGACGGGGGCCTATCGATCCTGGATTACACCTCGCTGTCGCTTCTCGAGCAGCGCGGCTCGGTGCTGTTTTCAGGCATGGTCGGCGACACTCCTCGATGACCACGCCAAGCCGATGCTCTAGACGCCCACCTCGTCGGCAGTCGATTCCGTGCCAGGCAGGCGGCTTCGAGACATCCTGACGATCTCCGGGCGGACTGTGATCTGTGTTTCGCGAAATGCCTGGCGGAACGAGCGTGGTGATTGGCCGAACTGGGCGGTGAAGGCCCGGGTGAAAACCGAGGGGTAGGAAAAGCCGCAGGCATAGGCGACATCCTTGATTTCACGCTCTTCGTAGAAAAGCAGGTTACGTGCTGCCTGCAGGCGCGAGCGCAGATAGAGCTGGTTCGGGGTCTGGTTGAACTGGCGAAGGCAGCAGCGCTCCAATGTCCGTACGGAAATACCGAGGTGGCGCGCGAGACTCTTCGGCGACAGCGGGAAATCGAGATTGTCTTCCATCAACGCCACGATCCTGTGGGACAAGGAAGGTTGTGTCTCGCCAATCGCATCATCGTCCGTTCGCTGCGGATGAATGCCTTCGCGCGGCGTATGGATGAGTGCATTGGCGACTTCTTTGGCAAGGCTCGCCCCGCGCAGCCTTCCGATCAAATCGAGCATCATGTCGAGCGTCGCCACCCCGCCTGCGCAGAAGGCAAGTTGCCGATCGATGAAATAGATCTGGTTCTTTGTCTCGGCCGCCGGAAAATGCTCAAGGTACGATGACACCGCCTCCCAGTGCACCACGGCCTCGCGATCGCCCGTGAGGCCGGCTGCCGCAATGGCGAAGGCGCCCGTGTCGACGCCGATGATCATCGATCCATGCCGGTACGCATTGCGCAGGGCTCCGCGCACATTGGCCGATATGTTCTGCGTCGGCAGATTGCCCTCCAGAACGACGAGGAAGTCACAGCGCGAGAAGTTGGTCAGATCGTGGTTTGCGGCAACCCACATGCCGTTGCTCGCGCGTACCGAGTCGCCCGAATCCGAAATCATGATCCATTCGAAAAGATGCTGACCGCTGTTCTGATTGGCTATGCGCAGCGCCTCGGTCGCCATGATCAGGGCATTCATCGGAAATTCGGGTTGCAGCAGAAAGGCGAAACGCGGCCGGCGGTTGGAGGCGGCTGCGATGACGGGATTCGTATCTGTGACCACGACAAGCGTCCGAGAAAATTGCTGATGACGTTGCAGATATATTATGTGACGCTGTGGATCAACTGTTGGGCGACTGATTGGCCAACACTGTCACCACGCCGAGAGCACGTTCTGGGACGGCCTCGACGAGGGAACATAGAAAAATAAGCTCTAACAGAGCGTGGTAAGCGCCTAGTGCATGCCGCGTGGGAGATTGTCATGGATTTGACTTCATTGAACAAATCGACTTTTGCCCTGAACCGCAGAACACTTTTGAGGTCGGCTGCGGCAGCTGGGGTAGGTCTTGCCGTTCCGCACATCTGGACTGGCCGCGCCTCGGCCGCCAACCCTATCGAGATCGTGCATTGGAGCTGGCTATCGGCTTCGGACGGTGAGGTGTGGGCCAAGATGATCGCCGCCTTCAACGATGCGCACAAGGACAAAGGCGTCCAGATCCGCATGGAGGTAGTTCCTGAAGAACAATACGTAACCAAGGTGCTGGCGGCAGCGGCCACGGGCAAGGCACCAGACTTTGGCTGGGGCACGGCGGGCAAGTCGGCCCAACTGGCGCGCGACGAGGTCATCATACCGCTTGATGATCTCATCGCGGGCTCTGGCCTCGACCTTGCCGACTTCAGCGCGACGTCAATCGCGGGCTCGCGTTACCCGAAGTACGACAACAAGGTCTTCATGATCCCCATGGACCTGATGAGCCTTCAGCCTGAAATCAACCTTGATCATGTCAAGGAAGCAGGGCTCGATGCCAGCAAACCGCCGATGGATGGCGACACGCTGCTGGAATGGGCGAAGGCCATGACCAAGCGCGAAGGCGACAAGGTCACCCGCTCGGGGATCATGATGACGGGCTCCGGCGTTCAGCCTACCGTCACCTGGGGCATTGTCGCGGAACAGATGGGTTTCCAGCGCGCCAGTGACGATCTGAAGACCGCTTGCGTGAACCCCGAGGCCGGCAAGGCGGCAATGCAATGGGTCCTCGACCTTTTCGACAAGCACAAGGTTTCGACCCGCGATGTCACCGACCGCTACAAGGCCTTCGGAACCGGGCAGGGCTCGATCTTCTGGACCGGTCCGTGGACGCTCAACGGTTATGTCGCGCAGAAACTGCCGTTCAAGACGGTGCTGTTTCCCAAGATCGGCAGCAAGCACGTCACTTACCTCGAGATGGGTGGCCTGGAATTCTACAAGCAGGCTGACCCAGGGCGCCACGAAGCAACGATGGCGGCCGTCAAATGGCTGTCGGACAACAGCTTCCTCTGGACGACGGTTGGGCGCGGCGCCTCTCCGCGCAAATCCATCCTCGATCGTCCGGACTACAAGACCGCCGGCAGCCCGTGGGATATTCGCGGGGCCTTCGTCGATGGGATGAGCTTTGCCACCGTCGGCGAGATCCCGGTGGTGAATGGTCCCAACTTCACGATCTACTCAGGCGGGAATTTCCTCGCCAAGACGCTCGAAGGCGTATGGTCGGGGCAGACGACGATCGACGCGGCGATGCAGCAGATCCAAACGCAGTGGCAGTCCGACCTGGACGAAGGCTGATCCCGGGATAGCTTCCGGGGAACCTGACTGATCCCTTGCCCGTCGCGCCGAGCATCGTCGCGACGGGCCTCTCCTGACCATTGCCGCAAGGCGGACAGATCGACATGACAACGGCAATCTTGCAAGGCCAGGCCGACTTCCAAGGCCAAGCCGACTTCGGAGCCGAGCGCCATCCGACCGATCGCGTGGGCTATCTGCTCGTCGCCTTCTTCGCGCTGCCGTTCTTCCTGTTCAACATCCTTCCCGTGCTGTTCGGTATCTATGTCTCGTTCACGCGCTGGAGCATCGTTGGCGCACCGAAATGGGTAGGGTTCGACAATTTCCACAAGGCGTTCACGGACCAGTGGGTCGCGGTCGCCTTCAAGAACGTCTTCCTCTACGGCCTCATCATCGTTCCCTGCGTGACCGGGCTCGGCTTGCTGTTCGCGCTTTTCGTGAACAAGCGCTATCCGCTGTCGGGCCTGGCGCGCACGCTCTTTTTCGCTCCCACCGTGGTGTCCGCGACGGTGATCGGGCTTGTATGGGTCTGGATGCTCGACACCCAGTATGGGCTCGTCAACTACTACCTGTCCTTTCTCGGTTTCGACGACATCCCCTGGCTCACCTCCACGCGCTGGTCGCTGATCGGCGTCAGCGTTGCTTCGGTGTGGTGGGATCTGGGCCTTGCCTTCGTGCTGTTCCTCGCCGCCTTGCAGGATATTCCAGGCGAGATCATCGACGCGGCGCGGGTCGACGGCGCCAACCGCTGGCAGCGCTTCAAGCATGTGATCCTGCCGCATCTGCGACCCGTCATCAGCATGGTGGTGACGCTGCAGTTGATCTCCACGCTGCGCATCTTCAGCCAGGTCTACGTCATGACCAATGGCGGCCCGGCCAGCTCTTCGTCCTCGCCGATCCACTACATCTACAATCTCGCCATCGTCAGGAACCTGTTCGGCTATGCCGCCGCGGTGTCCCTCTTGCTGTTCGTGTTGATCCTGGCGATCACCGTGGTCCAGCGCTTTCTTCTCAGGGAGCGTGCTTGATGACCGCTTGGCTGGACCAAAAGCTCGAGGCGCACGGCCTCGAAAGAGCGGATCTCTTCATCTGGCCGCTCGGCATGGCCGTCGCCATTCTCTGGGCGCTGCCCTTCGTCTGGATGGTGTCGACGTCCTTCAAGTTTCCAGGCGATGTCATGACCAAGGACATCGAATGGCTGCCCCATCGCATCACCCTCAACAACTACATCAAGGTCTTCGACTACCCCGTCATACGCTGGGGCTTCAACAGCGTCGTGCAGGCGACGGTATCGACCTTCCTCTGTGTCCTGTTCGGTGCGATGGCCGGCTACGCCTTGGCGCGCATGCGGTTTCCCGGCCGGGACACGCTGTTCTACATCTTCCTCGCCTCGCTGATGATACCCACCGAGGTTTCGGTGATCCCATTGCTGCTTGGCTTCGTCAAAATCGGTTGGGCAAGCAGCTACCAGGCGCTTATCCTGCCATCGATCGGCAATGTCTTCAGCGTCTACATCTTCCGCCAGTTCTTCCTGTCGTTCCCCAAGGAACTGGAGGAGGCCGCGAAAATGGACGGTGCGGGACCGTTCAACCTGTTCTTTCGCATTGCACTGCCGCTCGCCAGGGCGCCGGCAATCGCGGCTTCGGTCATCATCTTCACCCTGAACTGGAACAACTTCCTGTGGCCGCTCCTCGTCACCTTCGACGAGTCGATGAAAACGCTTCCGGTCGGCATAGCCGCCTTCACGCCAGTGGTCGGAACGCAGACCCAGATCGAGGGCTATAGCGTCGCCATGGCGGCGGTGACCATCCTGAGCATCCCCAGCCTGCTGCTGTTCTGTTTCCTGCAGCGCTATTTCATCCAAGGTCTTTCGCAGGGCAGCGTGAAGCAATGACGGTACGAACCTATTCCCGCACCGATCTCATCGATCCTTTGCCGGGCCAGCATTTCATCGACGGCAAGTGGCGAAAATCCGCTGACGGTCGAACATTCGAAACGATCGATCCCAGCACGGAAGCGGTGTTGGCAGTCGTGGCGCGCGGTGACGCCGGCGATATCGACGCCGCGGTCAGGGTCGCGCACCGCGCGCTGCATGGTGACTGGCGCGGCCTGAGCCCGGCCGAACGCGGACGGCTGCTCTTCAAGCTCGCGGATTTGCTGGAATCGGAAGCCGAACGATTTGCACTGCTCGAAACGCTCGATGTCGGCAAGCCGGTCAAGGAGGCGCTCGGCGACATCAGGGGCGTGTGCGCGACGCTGCGCTACAATGCCGGTGCTGCCGACAAGATGGAAGGGTCGACGATCCCACTCGGTCGCGATGTCGTCGACTTCACCATGCTGGAGCCGGTCGGCGTGACCGGCCATATCGTGCCCTGGAACTATCCGCTGGGCATGGTCGCGCGCTCGGTGGCGCCGGCACTTGCCGCAGGCTGCACAGTCGTGATCAAGCCTGCCGAGCAATCGCCGCTCACGGCGCTGGCCTTCGCCGAACTGTGCCAGAGGGCGGGGTTGCCCGATGGCGTGGTGAATGTCGTGGCGGGCTTTGGCGAAGACGCCGGGGCGGCGCTCGTCTCACATCCCCTCGTACGCGGCATCACCTTTACCGGCTCGGTCGAAACCGGGCGCAAGATCTACGCTGGCGCGGCACAGGGGCTGAAGCCCGTGGTGCTCGAACTCGGCGGCAAGAACCCGATGGTGGTGTTCGAGGACGCCGATCTGGAAAGGGCCGCCTTCGACGCCCTTGACGGGGCTTTCGGCAACAGCGGCCAGGTCTGCTCTTCGTCGTCGCGGTTCCTGCTGCATCGATCGATCCGCGAGGAATTCCTCGACCGGCTGGCGGAGGGCGCGGCCAGGCTGACCGTCGGCCGGGGCCTCGACAATTGCGATCTCGGGCCGCTGGTCTCGAAGGAGCAGCATGCCAAAGTTCGATCCTACATCGACGGGGGCCGCGCATCGGGAGCGACAGTGCGGCTCGGCGGCGGCCGTCCGAAAGGACTCGAGACCGGCTATTTCGTCGAACCGACCATTTTCGATGGCGTTAATCCGGCAAGCGCGCTGGCGTGCGAAGAGATCTTCGGTCCCGTCGCCGTGGCACTGTCCTTCGACACCGCCGACGAGGCGCTCGCCATGACCAACGGCCTCGGCTTTGGGCTCGTCGCCGGCGTCTACAGCCGCGACATCTCGCGCGCCCTGACATTCGCCCGCGACGTCGAGGCCGGCTCGGTCTGGATCAATGGCTGGTTCATCGGCGGTGTCCAGGCGCCGACCGGCGGCATCAAGGACAGCGGGGTCGGCCGCGAGCGCGGATTGCCCGGCATCCGCAATTATCTCAGCATCAAGAACATCGGAATCCGGCTGTAGGCCGTGAGAGAAGACATCCCAAAAGAGGAAATCAGGGAATGACTGTTATGAGAGACGTTGAACACTTCACGATCTTCAAGGATCCGGCGCATTGCGTCAACCAGATCGCGACGCGGCTTCTGAAGAACGGCGATATACTCGCCGTGTTCAACGAAGAGCGCTTCCCCTTCCATCACGACAGTGGCCAGACGCTGATGACCCGCTCGAAGGATGGCGGCAAGACCTGGAGCCCGCCAAAGGTCGTCCTGCCCTGGTCCGAAACGCAGGGCAATTGGGACTGCGGCATCTGCGAAACGCAGGATGGCACGCTCATCGTCAACCTGACCATCACCGGCTTCTTCAAGCGCGGCATCAAGCCTGAACAGCCGTCATGGAGTTCGCATCCCAACACCAAGGAATGGGGCGACTGGACCTGGGCCTACAAGACGCAGGCCTGGCTCGGTACCTTCGTCGTCAAGTCCAAGGACGGCGGCGAGACTTGGACCCAGCCCATCCCCGTCAATGTCCGCCCGCTCAAGCATGGCGGCTGCCGCCTCGGCTGCTGGGAGCTGCCGAACGGCTCGCTGCTCATGGGCCTCTACGGCCGTATCCATGGCTATGAGGAAGAGGGTGAGGGCGAAAGCACGCGCTCGGCGCTGATGCGCTCGGACGATGGCGGCGACAATTGGGAATACTTCTCGACGCTGGGCTACGACCCGGCCAGCATCATCGACTATGAGGAGCCCGGCCTGGTCCGGCTCGCGGACGGCAGGCTGGTCTGTTTCATGCGCACGCATGTCAACCCGACCAGTGACGCCAAGAACATGGTCATGATCGTCTCCGAGGATGACGGCTTCAGCTGGACGCCACCGAAGTGGACCAACATCTGGGGCTATCCGCCAGAGCTCATCGCGCTTCAGGATGGACGCTATCTGATGGTCTACGGCTATCGGCGGCCGCCTTATGGCGTGCGTGCGATCATTTCGGATGATGGCGTGACCTGGGATGTGAAGAACGAGTTCGTTATTCGCGAGGGCGGCGTGCCCGGCCAGACGGTGACCGAGACCCCAGGTTCGAGCCGCATGTCTCCGGCCTCCGGCAAGATCGAGGGTGGTGGTGTCGACTGGAACCATCCGGGCATCTACCAGCACATCGGCTACCCCAGCGTCGTCCAGACGCAGGACGGTGCAATAGTCTGCTCGTATCACGAATGGAGCGACGATCCGAAGCCGCTGCAATATGTCCGTTGCACGCGCTTCCGGGTCTGAGCCGTCAATGACATCCGGCGCGGCAGCCTTGATATCTCGAATGGATTACCAGACGATCCATTGCGATCAGCATGTATACAGCGCGCATCCGCATCTCGCGGTTGCGGCCAACGACAATTGGTTGCTGGTATTCACGCAGTCGCGCCGCCGTGCCGGGGTCCTGCATCCTCCGCAGGACCCGCTGTACTGCAACATGCTGATGCGATCGGCGGACGAGGGGAGAAGCTGGTCGGCTCCTTCCATCGTCCCCGACTTCGGCTGGCAAGGCGTGGAATGCGCCGGCCTTACCCCGCTGCGCTCGGGCGTTGTGCTGCTGAACCAGTGGCGGTTCGACTGGCATACGCTCGCCTATGCGCAGGCCCATCTTGCGCCCGGCGCCTATACACGGCCGGAGCAACTGGTGGGCGCCGAGGCCATGGCCGCCGAACTCCGGGACTGGACGCCGCAGAAGTCCGAGCTTGCCGAGCGCTATCCCTGGGCGCGCGGCGGCGGGCAGACATGGGTCCATCGTTCGGTCGACGGCGCAAACACCTTCACCGCGTCGACGCGCATCGACACGACGCCGTTCAGCGGCGGCTACGGCATGCGTGGCGGCATAGAGGTCGACGGCGAAATCATGCTGCCGCTCTGCGATGTGCCGAACTATGCCGCCGTTTTCACGGTGCGGTCGGGCGACGGCGGCCGAAGCTGGTCCGAGCCGCGCCTTGTCGCGGCGGGCGAGGGGCATGCCTACGAAGAACCCGCGCCCATCCTGTTGCGCGATGGACGTATCGTCATGCTCCTGCGCGACAATGTCTCGCGCATCCTGCATGTCGTCAGTTCGGGGGATGGCGGTGTCTCATGGAGCGCCCCATCGCCGACCGGAATCGAAGACTATCCGGCCGATATGGTGGAACTCGACGACGGCCGCATCGCCTGCGTCGCCGGAAGACGGCGCGCGCCCTTCGGCATTGCGCTCTACATCTCGCAAGACAAGGGAAACAGCTGGAATTCGGCCAGTCCCTACATGGTCCGCTCAGGCCTTCCCAACCGGGATCTGGGCTATCCATCGCTGGCTATGCGCGCCGACGGCAGCCTCTACGTCATTTACTACGCGCAGGATTTCCAAGGCATCACAGGCATCCATGCCAGCGTTCTCGTGCCCGACGCTGACGGCTGGCGCCAGGAAGGACTTGCTTATGGCCAGGGTTGAGCTTTCGGGCGTTTCCAAGAAATATGGCGAGAAGATCATTATCCCCGGCGTTGATCTGACGATCGAGCATGGTGAATTCCTGGTCTTCATCGGGCCGTCGGGCTGCGGAAAATCGACGTTGCTGCGCATGATCTGCGGCCTGGAGCCGATCAGCGGCGGCGCGGTGGCGATCGGCGGCAAGCCGATGCGCGGCGTGCCGCCGGCAAATCGCGGCGTGGCCATGGTGTTCCAGAGCTACGCGCTCTATCCGCACAAGACGGTCGCCGAGAACATGGCCTTCTCCTTGCTGATGCAGGGCATGCCGAAAGCCGAGCGCGACAAGAGGGTCGCTGCCGTCGCCGACACGCTTCAGCTTGGCCCGCTGCTGGGCAGGCTTCCCAAGGAGCTTTCCGGAGGACAGCGGCAGCGCGTGGCGATCGGCCGGGCGATCGTGCGCGAACCCGAAGTGTTCCTGTTCGACGAACCGCTGTCGAACCTCGACGCCGAACTGCGTGTCCAGATGCGGCTCGAACTCGCCAAGCTGCACAGAAGCCTGGGCGCCACGATGATCTATGTCACGCACGATCAGACCGAGGCGATGACGCTGGCCGATCGCATCGTGGTGTTGCGCGATGGCGTGATCGAGCAGTTCGGAACGCCGGCGCAAATCTACGACGCGCCCTGCAACCGGTTCGTCGCCGGCTTCATGGGCTCGCCCAAGATGAGTTTCCTCGAGGCTTCCGTCGAGGGGCAGGACGGGACGCGCCTGACGCTACGGATCCCGGGAACGACCGGGGGCAGCGTGGAACTGAACCTGGCACAACCGATGGCGCTCTCCGGCAGCGTGACCGTCGGCATCAGGCCGGAGCATTTCAACACGCTCCGGACTGCCGGCCCGCGACTGCAGGCCGATGTCGAGTTCGTGGAACGGCTTGGCGGCGAGAGCTTCCTGCATGCACCCGCGCATCCGGCGGGCGCGCTGGTCATGCGGCAAGGCGACGAGGAGGCAAGGAGCGTCGGGCCGGGAAAATGCGAGATCGGCGTGGATTGGCGCAGGGCGCATCTGTTTGCCCAGGACGGCAAAACGATACCGCTCAAGCGGGAACTCTAGGGGCGGACTTGTCCTGGCCCTGTGCTCGGCTTCGTCAGTTCGAACGAAGGTAAGTGACGGTCAACGCGAAACGAACAGAGCGGCGGGCAATGACGACTGTGCCAGGCCTGCATGAAGGAGATGACTTTGGACTTTGAAAAATTGAAATCGCGGCTGGCTGGATGCTACGTGACGATACCCACGGCATTCGAAGACAGCACCGGCTTTCCGGTCAATCACCAGGCAATCCGAGCCTATGTCCGCTTCCTGATCGACAATGGCCTGAACACCGAATATGCCACGCTCCTGGCGGGCGGGGCGGCGGGCGACTTTTCGACGATGTCGTTCGAGGAGCGGATCGGCGTTGGCGAAACCGTTGTCGACGAAGCGCAGGGGCGCGTTCCCCTGGCCTTCGGCGGGCAATCGACCAGCACGCTGGAACTCGTGCGGCTGGCGCAGGCAGCGCAGTCGATGGGGTTCGACTTCCTTCAGGTCTCGTGCCCGTTCTACTTCACGCACACGGAAGCCGATTTCGAGGAGTTCGTCATGGCCGCGGCCAAGGCGGCGCCCCGTATCGGCATCATCGTCTACAACACGTTCTGGACCTCGACGAGCCTCTCGTTCGGCATGATCGATCGTCTGGCCAGGATCGAAAACGTTGTCGGCCTGAAATGGGCGACGCCGCGAACGGACGCCATGGAATTCGAGGATGTCACCTCGAATTTCTCCAAGCGCTTCACGATCATCGACAACAATCTGTTCTTTCCATATTCGGCGATGCCGTCGCTGGGTGCACAGGCATTCGAGGTGCACCTCTGCAACTACTGGCCGGAATGGGGCATCAAGCTTATCGACGAGGTCAAGGCGGAGAATTACCCCGAGATCGCGCGGATGATGGTGGAAGAGGCCATGCCCTTCTACAAGCTGTGGGTCGAGATCGAGAAAGGCTACACGAGCGGCGACGGCTATCTCGACAAATTGTGCATGGAATTGATCGGACTGCCGTCGAGCCGATGCCGTCCGCCAACACGTGACATTCGCCAGAACTATCGTGCCAGGACACTTGACATGATGCGGGCCGCGGGCGTTCCGCGTCTCGTGACCAGCTAGACAACATAGGGAACATAACAAGAAACGACAAATCAACAGGAGCGACAGCTATGACCAATTTCAAGAATTTGATGCTTGGAGCCGTGGCAACCACCATGCTGCTCGTCAGCGCCGCCAAGGCTGACGACGATGTGAAGTTGCGCCTCAACTGGATGTACTACGGCTCGCATGCCGGCTTCGCCCTCGGCAAGGTGAAGGGGTTCTACAAGGATGCCGGCATCAACCTCGATATCCGTTCAGGCAACGGCTCGGGCTCGGCGCACCGCCTGGTCGCCAATGGCGACAGCGACTTTTCCTATGGCTCGTGCGGATCGATGGTGAACCTTGCCTCGCAGGGCGCCGCGCTGATCTCGGTGGCGGTGATCGACGCCATGGGAGCGGATGCGGTACTGGTTCGCCCCGACGCGGGCATTGCCAAGATTTCCGACCTCAAGGGCAAGAAGCTGCTCACCACATCCAATGCCGGCGTCAACACGTTCTTCCCGATCGTGCTGTCCACGGCCGGCCTTTCGCCTTCCGACATCACACTCACCAATGTTCCCGACGGCGCGCTCGTGTCGAGTTATCTGCAAGGCGCCGGCGACACGGTGGGCATGCTAGGCGGCATCGACGACAAGCCGGCCGAGATCAAGAAGAACGGCGGCGCCGCGCCGGTGATCTTTCCCTATTCGAGCTATGGCGTGAACCAGATCGGATATTGCATCGTCGCGCGCAAGGAGATGGTCGCGAAAAACCCGGACCTCGTGAAGCGCTTCGTGCAGGCGACCATCAAGTCCTACAAGGCGGCCGAGGCCAATCCGGACGCCGCGATCGCGGCGATCGGCGACATCGTCGGCGGAACGATGAACGAAGACGAGGGAAAAGCACAGGCCCGCGCGGTGCTCGATGTGACGCTCAGCCTGCTCTATTCGGCCGCGAACAAGGACAGGACGCTCGGCTTGAACGTACCGTCCGATTGGGAAAGCATGGTGACCCTGATGAAGAAGTACAATGACCTCGACCCCAAGGTCGCGGCCACGCAATTCTACACCAACGATTTCGTCAAGTAACTGGCGAACCGGAGCGGCTTGCTGTCGCTCCGGTGCTCGCTTCCAGCCGGACCAGATTGAACCGTCGATGAATCCGCTTATCGAACTGACGGGCGTGCAGAAGGTGTTCGGGGCAGGCCCCGGCGCCCTGCATGCCTTCGGTCCAGTCGACATGAAGATCGAGAAGGGCGAGTTCGTCTCGCTGCTCGGTCCGTCGGGCTGCGGAAAGTCGACCCTCATGCTTATGATCGCCGGGTTGCTCGACGCCACAGGGGGCCGAATTGCGATCGACGGGCGCACCGTCGTCGGGCCACAGACCGACATCGGCATCATGTTTCAGGACAATACGCTGGTGCCGTGGCGCACCGTGCGAGGCAATATCGAGCTGCAGCTTGAGCTGCGAGGCCTGACACCGGCCGCCCACCGCGCCAGCGTGGACGAACTGCTCGCTTCGGTCCACCTCGAGGATTTTCAACAACGCTACCCGCACGAACTCTCCGGCGGGATGCAGCAGCGCGCCGCCTTCTGCCAGGCGTTGGTGCATCAGCCCGCGACCATGCTTCTCGACGAGCCACTCGGCAAGCTCGACGCTATGACGCGGGAAGCAATCCGCGCCGATCTGCAGGCGCTGTGGATGCAGCGTCATCCGACCGTTGTGTTCGTTACCCACTCGATCGAGGAGGCTATCCAGCTCTCCACCCACGTCGCCATCATCACGCCGCGCCCTGGACGCATCGAACGTATCATTTCCGTCGATCTGCCTTATCCGCGCGATTTCGAAGTCAAGAGCAGCCCGCAATTCATCGGCTACGTCCGGCAGGCACAGGAGATATTTCGCGGCTATGGCGTCCTCTGATCGACCCTCTCCACCGGTGCGCGCGGCCCGCTGGATTGCGCGGTCCTGGATGTCCATTGCCTTCTTCGCGGCGTTCTTCCTCATCTGGCAGTATTCCATCGTCTGGTTCGGAATCCCGCGCTACATCCTGACGCCCCCGTCAGTGATCGTTACGAAGGGCTGGGCGGATATCGACCGGCTGCTCTACTACACCTGGATCACGGGCGTGGAGGTCGTGCTGGGTTATGCGGTGGCGGTGATCCTGGCGCTACCGCTCGGCCTCGCCATCGCTTTCTCGTCCATCCTGCGCCGCACGATCTATCCGTTTGTCGTCTGCGTCGAAATGGTGCCCAAGATCGCTTTCGCGCCGCTCTTTATCTCCTGGCTGGGTTTCGGCCTGCTGCCCAAGGTGATCATCGTCTTCCTGGTCTGTTTCTTTCCCATCGTGCTCAACGCCATTCTCGCTTTCAGTTCGCTCAGTGAGGAACTGTCGCGCTTCAGCGTCTCGACCGGCGCGAGTGCATGGCGCACCTTTATCAAGGTCCGGCTGCCGGCAGCGCTGCCGCAATGCTTCGTCGGCTTCAAATACGCCGCGATCAACGCGACAGTCGGCGCCGCCATCGCGGAGTTCATCGGCTCGGACCAGGGGCTCGGCTTCTACATCCAGATCGTCACCGGCAACATGCGTCCGGACCTTGCCTTTGCGGGCATCTTTTTCCTGACAATCCTCGGCCTGGCTTTGTTCGGCCTGGTCACGCTCGCCGAGCGCCTCCTCATTCCCTGGCATATTTCGGTGCGGCGCCAGTCGCACTGACCTCTCAACGCATCCGACGGAGACAAAGACGTGACCTTGACCAAAGAAAGCGCCCACGCACTCGCTTCTAAGCTGGCCCCGAAAGGCCTCGCCTTCATTGACGGCAAATTCGCCGCGGCCGCGGACGGCGCGACTTTCGACACCATCAACCCGGCGACCAGCCAGGTTATCACCGCTGTATCGCACTGCGGCGGCAGCGATGTCGATCGCGCCGTCAAGGCTGCCCGCAGATCCTTCGACGACGGTGCCTGGTCGCGCGCAGCTCCTGAGTTTCGCAAGGAAGCGCTGTTGCGGCTCGCCGAACTCGTACGCGCCAATGCCGACGAACTCATCGTTCTCGAAAGCGTCGATAGCGGCAAGACCATCACCGACTGCGCAAACGAGATCGGGCGAGAGGTTCCGAACTTCTTCCAGTGGTACGGCGAACTCGCCGACAAGTCTTTCGGCAAGGTCGCACCCACCGGCGAGAATGCACTCGCCCTCATCGTCAAGGAGCCGGCCGGCGTCGTCGGTCTCGTGCTGCCATGGAATTTCCCGCTGCTGATGGCGGCCTGGAAGATGGCGCCCGCGCTCGCTGCCGGCTGCTCCGTTCTGGTGAAGCCCGCCGAGCAGACACCGCTGTCTGTCCTGCGCCTTGCCGAGCTCGCGCAGGAAGCCGGCATTCCAGACGGCGTGCTCAACGTGTTGCCGGGCCTCGGCGAGACCACGGGCCAGGCGATCGGCCGCCATCCCGATATCGATATCGTCTCCTTTACCGGGTCGACCGAGGTCGGCGGTTATTTCCTGCGCTACGCCGGCGAGAGCAATCTCAAGGTGATTGGCCTGGAGATGGGCGGCAAAAGCCCGTTCATCGTCCTGGATGATGCCGATCTGACTGACGATCTGATCGAGCATGCCGCGATGTCCGCCTTCTGGAATGGCGGCCAGAACTGTTCCGCGAACATGCGGCAGCTTGTCGACCGCAGTCTGGCCGAAGAGTTCGCCCATCGCGTCACCGTCCGCGCCAAGGCATTCCGTGTCGGCGACCCACTCGATCCGGCGACCAATATTGGCGCCATGGTCACCGCCGAACACCAGACCCGCGTGATGGGCTACATCGAGCGCGGATCGGCCGAAGGTGCCCGCTTGCTGACCGGCGGCGGCTCGACGGGGCCAGGCTACTTCATCGAGCCTGCTGTCTTTGCCGATATGACGCCCACGATGAGCATCGCCCGGGAAGAGATCTTTGGTCCTGTCCTCGGCATCCTGCCGGTCGCTGGGATGGAGATGGCGCTGCGGATCGCACGCGACACCGACTACGGCTTGCACGCGACCGTGTTTACCAAGGATATCGACCGCGCCATCCACATGGCGCGGCGGCTACCCTGCGGCACTGTCTCGGTCAATGGCTTTTCAGAAGGCGACGTCAAGACACCTTTCGGCGGTTACAAGCGCTCCGGCTCGCTTGCCCGCGACAACGGCACCGAGGCCATGGACCAGTATCTGCAGACCAAGACGATCTGGATCAGCACCGCGCAGCCCGCGGTGTCCTGATGACGGAAATCGGCGTTTGCGGCGAATTTTCCCACGAGCAGGTGGCGCGGCTCCGGCTCGGTGCGGGTGACCTTCCGGTCAGATTGGTGGCCGCCGAAGCCGACTGCCATAGCGCTATCGTTTTCGGCAACCCCGAGCCTGACAAGGTAGCGGCAAACCTGAATCTGCGCTGGCTGCAATTGGAATCGGTGGGGTTCGGAGAATATGCCGGCCTCGACTGGAAACGCGGCCACGGTGAGACGCTGGTGACCAACCTTGCCGGCTTCTTTGCCGATCCGGTCGCGGAATCGGCGCTTGCCGGCATTCTAGCGCTCTATCGGGGCATCGACCGCCTGGTGCTTCTCCAGACGGGCAAGCAGTGGCTTGGCGATCCCTTGCGCGCACACCTGCGCGTGCTGCGCGGCGCCCGCGTCGTCCTGTTCGGCTATGGCGCGATCAACCGGCGGCTGGCTGAACTGCTGGCGCCATTCGGCTGCGCGATCACGCCGATCGCGCGCGACGGTATCGCAGGGCTCGACAAGGCGCTTGCCGAGGCCGACCTGGTCGTGTGCACCGCACCCGCCACCGCCGCCACGTCGGGTCTTTTCGATGCTGCACGACTGGCCAAACTGCCTCCAGGAGCGCTCTTCTGGCAATTTCGGACGGGGCTCGATCCTGGACGAGGGCGCGCTTGCCGACGCCCTTGAGCAAGGCCGGCTCGGTGGCGCAGTGATCGACGTGACCCGCGATGAGCCCTTGCCTGCCGGGCACAGGTTTTGGGCCTGCCCGAATATCATCCTGACGCAGCATTCCGGCGGCGGCACGACGGATGAGCTCGATCGCAAGATCGATGTCTTCCTGGCCAACCTGGCTCGTTTTCGCGCCGGCACGCCGCTCGAGGGCATCGTCGATTTTTCACGAGGATACTAATGGCCAAGATCACCAATATCCGCTGCGTCCTGTTGTCGTCGGCCTACGCCGATGCGGACGATCCGGAAATCAAGGAATGCTTCCCCAATGGGCCCAAACGCACCATCGGCATGGTGGAGGTCACGCTGGACAATGGCGTGACCGGACTGGGCGAAGGCTACCTCGCCGTCTTCGCACCGCTGGTGTTCCAGGCGATCGTCGACCTTTGCCGTCCGCAGGTGATCGGCCGCGATGGCTTCGACATCGATCGACGGGTCAAGGATCTTCGCAGCCTTTGCGATTACTGGTCGCTTCAAGGGGCCGCGCGCCACGTCATCGCGGCCTTCGAGATTGCGTTACAGGATGCCAAGGCCAAGAGCCTCGGTGTGCCCGTCTATACGCTTCTCGGTGGGGCGCAGGCCCAATCGATCCAGATCTACGGCTCGGGCGGCTGTTGCGATGCCAAGGAGCAGTTCCTGCGTGAGTTGGATATGCTGGGTTCGCTCGGTATCGAGATCTACAAGATCCGTTCGGTCAAGCGCGATATCCTGCGCACGGCCTGGGTGCTGGAAGAGGCCGGGCGACGCGGCATCAAGGTTGGCGTCGATATGTGCCAAAACCTTGCCGATCCGCCGCAGGCGGTAGACGATGTGGTGGCCTTCGTAGCGGCCGTCCACGCCATCACCGACCGGCGCATGGTGTTTGTCGAGGAAGCGCTTGGCCCTGACCAGCCCGATGCTTTTCGCGAACTGCGCGGCCGTATCGATGTGCCGGTCTGCGGCGGCGAGATTGTCACCACGCCCAAGGAGATGATCGAGCGCATCAACGCCGACGTCTATGACTTCGTCCAGCCCGACGCGTCGGTGATGGGCGGAATTTCGGCGGTCATGGACGTGTTCGAGGCGGCCAAGGCCAGGGGCACCGACGTTGTGGTGCATGCGTGGGGCGGTGCCTCCGCGATCATGGCCAGCTATCACGCGGCCTTCGCCGCGGGCGGAAAGCTGGTCGAATATCCGATGCTGTATTTTCCGCTTGGCGCCGAGATGATCGGCGACCAGGGACGCATTGAGGGTGGCCGCCTGATCCGCCCCACCGCGCCTGGACTCGGTCTGACACTCACCCCCGAGATCGAAGCGCGCTATCCTTTCGATGAAACGGCCGTCTATTCTTGCGTGCTGACGGACTGGGGTCCGCCACCGGACAGCTATTGGCGAGATTGACCCATTAGCCTCGTGATAAAATCCCAGCCACGGAGGATCGGAGACGGGAGGGTCGCTCCTCGGAAGGAACCGCAGCGTTCGGACTCCAGATGGTACGGCCGTCGAGTGTGATTTGCCCCTGATCAGGATCGGTAAGACCTGAAATGACGCGCAGCAGGGTGGTCTTCCCTGAGCCACTCGCCCCAAGGAGCGAAACAACCTCGCCTGCGTTGACGCTCAGGCTCAGATTATCGAGCACAGGACGACCGCCAAGCGACTTCGAAATGCCCGCGCATCTAAGGGAAGCGGTCATGATGAGCTTATCCTGGAGGAGGCAGGTGTTGGCATGACGGCGGATGCCACGCCACGCCGCGGCACAAACCTCTTGGCAAACAGCCAGATGATGCCGGCGCCACCCCCGGCCGCAAGCATGCTCAAGAGCGACAG
This sequence comes from Mesorhizobium sp. AR07, assembly GCF_024746815.1. Classification (GTDB taxonomy): domain Bacteria; phylum Pseudomonadota; class Alphaproteobacteria; order Rhizobiales; family Rhizobiaceae; genus Mesorhizobium. The sequence goes on along the minus strand of NZ_CP080525.1, from coordinate 2,279,957 downwards.
CGCCGAGCCAAGGCCGTCCTGGTCGTGACTGAAGAGATGGGTCACCATTGGCGGTACCGGTGGGCCGTTCACTGGAACCAGCATTTGTGAGATCGGAAGTTCGAACATCGTGCGGATGAAAGTGAACAGGAATGCCGTCACCACGCTCAGCAGCACCAACGGCAGCGTGATCCGCAACAGCCGTCGCGTGGCGCCGACCCCATGGAGTTTGGCGGCTTCCCCGAGGCTTGGCGACAACTGGCCGATTGCTCCCATTATGATGACCAGGCAGTAGGGCAGGGCGGCGGCGATATAACCGGTCACCATCAGCGAAGCGTCGCCATAGTGTGGAAACGGCCAATTCTGGAAGCCCGGCAGCCGGTTCCACATCAGAATATAACCGAAGCCCAGCACAATGCCTGGGATGGCAACGGCTCCCAACGAAAGGCCGAGCACCAGCGGTCTCAAGATGCCTCTCGACCGGTCGAGTTCGGCCGCGAGTATCAGCGCACCCCCGCAAGTGATCACCGCGGCAATACCCGCATAGGCGAGGCTGCGAAGAAGCGCGCCGTCGGTATCGGTGCCGAAGGAAAGCGCGGTCAGCACGTTCGCGGCTGTAAAATTTCCAAACGTCAATCCTGCAGCGAGGGTGCGGGAAAAGGCGCGCGCGGCGATCGCCGCGACCGGGAGGAACAGGGCGAGGAGGGAAATCGCCAATGCGGCGATCGCGGCTGGCCAACGCCAGAGGCCGAGATCATAGATGCGCCCATTTTTTGAGCGGCCAGAGATCAGTCGCGGGTCGACACGGCGCCGCAACAATCGGTCGACCATTACGACGCCGACAACAAGCAGCAACAAAATCAGGGCCAGCACGCCGGCCATGGGGAAATCGACGGGATAGTCGCTCGCGGCGGCGTAGATGCCATAGGTGAGGACGCCGAAGTTCGAGACCCGCGCGATGGTCGAGGCCATGCCGAAATCCGACAGCACCTCGGCGAAGATTGTAATCAGGCTGAGGGCGATGGCCGGCATCAAGAGCGGCCCGTTGATATGAAGCCATATCCGCAGCGGCCGCACGCCCGCCATGCGCGCGGCGTCCTCGTATTCGCTACCCAGTCCGGCAAGTGCCGCTCCGATGACGAACGTAGCAAGCGGAAAAAGGATGAGAGTCTGTACGAAAACGAGACCTGGCAAGGCGAAGAATGTATGGATGAACTGGGTCGACAGAATGCCCCATTGCGCCAGATAGCCGCCGGGCGAGATCAGCAGCACCCAAGCCAGCGCCTTTAGATAGGAGGGGGTGAGAAAGACCAGCCATGGCACTGCCGAAATAAACCGCCGCGCCGGAATGTTGCAGCGCCGCGCCAGCAAGGCAAAGGCGCCGCCCAGCAGCGTGGCGGTCAGCGCGGTCGTTGCTGCCAGCTCCAGCGAATTGACGACAGCGTTGCCGACCCGCGATGATCCAAACGCCTTTTCCAGCGGACCGAGGCTCAGCGCCATGTCAGGTGCGTTGACGTCGAACAAGCCCGGCATCACGGCCTGCACCAGCACCAACAGCAATGGCAGTCCAAGTAACATGGCGAAAACGGCGTAGATGATAAGCGGAAGGACACCGACGCGCGCGATCGCGCTCCTTACGAAGGCGCCGATCTGCCTTTCGCTAGAGCCACGGACTCTCGCCGTGGCTCCCAATTGCTGTTCGTGTGACATGCTCAAGCTGACAAGGTCACTGGACGAAGGTGTCCTTGTACCAGGTCTTCCATTCGGTCTCGTGAGACGAGGCGAGCTTGTCGTCGAGGACGACGAACGGGATGTCGATCTTCCTGCCCGGCTTGGCACTGACGCCCTGGATGATCGGGATAAAGAAGAAGTCGGTGTCGTCGCCATTCATCATGGCAGCCTGACCTTCTGGGCTGGTCATGAAGGCGACGAACTTTTTGATCGCGTCCCTGTGCTTGGTCTTGGCACCGATGCCGATGCTGGCAGGCAGCGCGACAGAACCTTCGGTCGGGTAGATGGCGATGACCGGTTCGCCGCTCGCTATCTTCGCGAAAATCGAGCTGTCCTGATTGATGCCAACCTTGGCGTCGCCGGTGAGAACCGACTTGTCGACCGGGCCGCCGCTCGGAAAGCCAGCTAGAGCCTTGTTGGTGAGGATCTTGGCCAGCATAGCCTTGCCGGCATCGACGCCCTCGGTCTGGAACACGCCGGCGAGCCACTGATACATAGGCCCCGACATATTGGGGTCCTTCGAGGCGACACTGCCAGCGAACTTTTCGAGATCGGCCCACGACTTCGGTAGCTGGTCGGCCGGGACCTTCTTGGTGTTGACTTCGATCGCCGTCGTGCTGGCGCCGGTCGGCACGAAGGCACGACTGGCCGGAATGAGCGACTTGCCAAGATCGTTGAACTTGATCGAGTCAAAAAGCGCGGCCGGGACCGGCTGTAGCACGTGGTTCTCCATCATGCGTTCCATGACGGCGGAGCCGTCCACCCACACGATGTCGAACTGCGGATTGTCGCCTTCGGCTGCGATTTTCCCCAGCGTCTCGCCGGTGCCGCCTGGCTCCACGACATCAACGGTGACGCCAGTCTTCGCGGTAAAGGCCTTCGCCGCCGTCGCGGCGAAATCGAGCGCATCATACATGATCAGATCAGCGGCCATGACCGGTGAGGTCAGTAGCATTGTAGTAATACCCAATGTAATTCCGATACTTGCACGAGATCTCATGGTTTAACTTTCCATATCTTGAGGCGGTAGCTGTGTATTTGGTTTACTCTGAGATTTACGTCTTCGGGTTCCCCGTTTTGTCCACAATTTGTCGAGGCGCCGCGCAGGGCGCTCAATCGATCGAGATTATCGACCGCCGCCTCGCGGCGCCGACTTGCGAGTCCAATGATCGTCGCCTCGATCAGCACCATCGTGCCGCCATGCATGGCTAGGTGGTCGGCTTTGTCGCGCGGCACCCGGAGCCATTCGGCGATCTGGTCGTGCGACGGTGCGGATCATCATTTTCTTTTGCTGTATAGACAGGAAGCTGTTACCGGCTTACCCGTATACACAGCAGATGACGTGTTCGTGACACTTTGCCCGCACCTCCCGGCAGCCTCTACTTTTTGAGGAATACAATGAACTGGCAGATCCAAGGTGGCCGCGTCCTTACCGATCGGAGACTTGCAACAGGAAACCTGAGCGTCACGGGCGGGATTCTGACAGAGGTCCGAGCCGACCACGCCCCCGTGATCGATGCCGATGGCCTATTCGTGCTTCCAGGAATCGTCGATATCCACGGCGACGGCTTCGAGCGACAAATCATGCCGCGGCCAGGCGTTCGCTTCGACACCGCGCTGGCGCTAAAAGATACCGACCGCCAGCTTGTCGCCAATGGCGTAACCACGGCCTTTTATGGTGTCACGGTATCATGGGAGCCCGGACTTCGCTCACTCGAGGCCGCCGAACGACTGATCGGCGTGCTGTGCAATATTCGCGACACGCTTGCCTGCGATACGCGTCTGCATCTGCGCTGGGAGACCTTCGCGCTTGATCAAATGGCGCAGGTCATCAAGTGGCTCTCGCTCGTCCCGCGACCGATCATCGCTCTCAATGATCATACGACCGGCTCGGTATTGAAGGGCGCGAGCGCGCGTAAGATTGGCCAGATGGCGGAACGGTCCAGTTTGAGCCGGGAGGAATATATGACGTTGCTCGATCGGGTTTGGTCCCGCCGGGACGACGTGGCGATCGCGATCGAGACGCTGGCCGCGACCGCGCGGGCCAACGGCAATGTGCTTCTCGCCCATGACGAAGCGTCGCCCGCGGAGCGTACCCATTTCCGCGCGCTCGGCGCAAAGGCCTCTGAATTTCCGCTGACACTCGAAACAGCGAAGGCCGCACGGCAAATGGGTGAGGATGTGATCCTCGGCGCACCCAACGTCGTACGTGGCGGCAGCCACAATGGTGCGCTCGATGCCACCGATGCCGTCAGAGCCGGGCTCTGTACGGTGCTGACCAGCGATTACCATTATCCTTCGCCGCTACATGCGGCCTTCAGACTGTCTTCGCCTGGCGCGAGCGATTTCCCCTCGATCTGGGACCTGGTCTCGGCAAATCCGGCCCGGGTCGCCGGTCTCGAAGATCGCGGATCGCTTGTTGCCGGCCGCCGGGCGGATCTGGTTCTCGTCGATGCCCAAGATCCGGCACATCCGCATGTGGTGGCCACCATGGTTCATGGAAGGATTGTCTATTCCTCCGGACTTCTCCAGCGTAGACTGCCTGTCGGCACGCCGATCGCCGCTGAATGAACCAGGGCCCGAAAATTCCAACACGATACGAGCGCGGCGGCGATGGCCTTCTGGCATTTGACGGACTGGTCTTCCGCCCACGCCGCGACACGCCAATCTGGCAGCAGATCTACGATCACATCTTCGGTCTGATTGAGAACGGTTTTCTTTCGCCGGGTAGCCAGCTTCCCGGCGAAACCCATCTGGCGGAGAAACTCGCGGTCACCCGCATCACGCTTCGCCGGGCGCTGCAGCAGTTGCAGCATGAGGGTCACCTCACCGCTCGCAAGGGCGTCGGCATCTTCGTGCGCAACCTACCCTCCACGTTCACGGTTCGCGAAGGCCGGCGATTTCTCGACAATCTCGCAGCCCCCGGCCAGGAAATCGGCACCCAGACACTGCTGATTGTCCGGGAACCGGCTGGACCGGCCGTGGCGGAACGGCTGCGCCTCGCACTTGATACCGCTATTATCCGGCTATGCCGGATCAGAACCGCCGGTCAGCAGCCGGTTTACGTCAATACCAAGGTCTTTCCAGCCCACCTCTTTCCCGACTTCGAGCAGACATACGACGTGTGCCAGTCGGTCACCGATGTTTTCCAAGCGCATGGGATCGATAACTACCGGCGGATCGAGACGCGCATTAGTGGCGGCTTTGCATCCCCCGATGAGGCGGAAATCCTGCGGCTGACGCCTGGAACACCAGTCTTCCGCATCAACTCCGTTAACGAGGACGGCAATGGCGTACCAATTGAATGGACCCGCGGTTGCTGGCCACTGACCTCCGTCGAATTTGTGTTCTGATTCTGGCGCATTGGTTTCAACGACATCGTTACTGGCGGCAACGGATATTTCCGCGCCGCGTGGGTCCTGATCCATGCGCGGGAATCGGAACGCCGATCGCAGATAAGCTGAGCGCGCTAGCAAGCGCGCTAGACCGAGCTCGAAATCAGGCTGCATTGCCGGCAGCTCGGGATGGGAAAGCGCCTCGAATAGGGGCGTTGAGTGGGCTGTTGCGGAGCCTTGTGGATTGACACGCACGGCTAGAGGATACAAACGTCAAGTAGGGGTTCATCCGCGACGACCCCGTGAGGCGTTAGCCGAATGTTCGCGTCCAGGCTCTCTTTTTTGAGGTGGACGCCATGCCATCATCCCTTGCTGCGAAGAAAACGACGGATATCCGAGATCCGAAACGAAGATTTGCGCTGCTGCCTTCCGGCGCCGGGCCGGCGGCTTCCTACCTGCTGGCCTCAAAGGGACTGCGGGCGTTTGGCGATGGACTCGTCAGTCTTTTGCTTCCCGCCTATCTGGCGGCGCTCGGCTTCAACGCCTTCGAGATCGGGATCTTCGCCACAGCCACGCTTTCGGGATCGGCCGCGCTCACGCTGGGTGTCGGGGCCGTCGCACACCGTTTCTCGCCCCGCTCCCTGCTCATCGCGGCAGCAGGCCTGATGGTTCTCACCGGACTTGCCTTCACGCTCGTCCAGGATTTCTGGCCGCTGCTCCTGGTCGCTTTCGTCGGGACGTTGAACCCATCCTCCGGCGATGTAAGCGTGTTTCTGCCACTGGAGCATACGCAGCTCGCGCACAGTGTCACCGATCGCGACCGTACCGCGCTGTTTGCCCGCTACAGCGTTGTCGGTTCCCTCATCGGAGCTGTCGGCGCTCTGGCGGCCGGCGCACCCGACATCCTCCGACAACTTGTCGGCCTGGAGATCAAGCAGGCCCTCCAGCTCGCATTCCTGCTCTATGCCTTCCTTGGGGTCGGATCGCTGCTCCTGTATAGGAGGCTGCCAGATGAATCGATCGACGAAAGTGCGGCGCCGGCGGAGCCCTTGCGCAAGTCTCGAACCATCGTCCTCACGCTGGCCGCACTCTTCAGCCTGGACGCATTTGCCGGCGGTCTTGTGGTACAGTCCTTGCTGGCACTGTGGCTTTATCAAACCTTTGGCCTTTCGCTCGCCACTGCGGGCGCAATTTTCTTCTGCACGGGCGTGCTTTCAGCCGTGTCATATTTGGTGGCTGTTCAAATCTCCAAGCGGATCGGGCTGGTGAACACGATGGTGTTCACCCACCTGCCATCGAGTCTTTGCCTGCTGCTCATTCCCTTCATGCAAAGCCTCGCTCCGGTGATCGTCCTTCTGCTGATCCGGAGCGCTCTGTCGCAGATTGACGTACCGACCCGCACCTCCTACGTGATGGCGGTGGTTACGCCCGGTGAGCGAGCTGCCGCTGCGGGCGTCACCGCAGTCCCACGCAGTCTCGCCTCGGCGGCCAGTCCGATGCTCGCCGGCTCGCTGCTTGCGGTTTCGGGTTTCGGCTGGCCGCTGCTTATCGCTGGCACCTTGAAGATCGTCTATGACATCCTTCTGCTCGCGACGTTCCGCAAGATTCGGCCGCCGGAGGAACGTGAATGACATGAATGGTCCCCTTTATGCCCGCTTGAAGATGGCCGGCAAGGTTACAGTTGTCGCGGCCGAGATCAACGCGCTCATGAGCAGGGTGAGCAAACGGCAAACCGTTTCTGGAAACCCTGTGTGATGCCAGGAAGCCGTTTGTCGACAGCGGAATGTGGTTCCGAAAAAGCGACAAGGAGTTAAAAATCGGAGATCTCTAAGGGCGACACCTTCTCGGATCGGTTGCGGGTCAAGGCTATCCGGCAACCAGGCGGTCCTTCGATCGCCATTTCCATGTCGTGCAAGCGCGCGATCGCGGCCACCAGGCTGAGGCCTAGGCCGTTGCCGGGTTCGTGGCGGCTCGGCTCCGCGCGGTAGAACCGCTTCAGAACCATGGTCCGGTCGGCCTCGGAAATGCCCGGGCCGGTGTCGCTGACAGAGACGACGTCGGCCGCGTCGTTGCGGACAAGCCGGACCTCGACGGAGCCGCCTGCCGGCGTGAATTTGATCGCATTGTCGATCAGGTTGGCGAAAGCCTCGAAAAGCAGGCTCGGGTCACCGCGCGAGGGTCTGGCGGGCTCGCCATCGAAACAGGATCTGAGCGTGATGTTCTTGTCCTCGGCAAGCGGCTCGTAGAACTCGACGGCATCGGTGACGATGGCGCCAAGGTCGACGTCGATGAAGCCGGCCCGCCGCGCGCCGTCCTCGATTTCGGAAATGCGCAACAGCGCGCCGAAGGTCTTCAAGATGCCTTGCGTTTCGGCAATCGCCTCGTCGACGCTTTCGGCGTAGTCGGCAGTGGATGACGACCGTCTTCGCGAACGGTCGAGACCGGCAAGCAGGCGGGTCAGCGGCGTGCGCATTTCATGAGCGATGTTGTCGCAGACGCCTTTCACCTCGTTCATCAGCCGCTGCAATTCGTCCAACATCTCGTTGACTACGGCGACAAGCCGCCCGACGTCTCCGCTGCCTCGCGTCGGCAGGCGGCCGGAGAGGTCGCCCTTGACGATGCTGCGGGTCGCCTTGGTGATGTCGTCCAGTTGCCGGACGGCACCGGCGCCGATCAGGATCGCTCCAACCAATCCCAGAACCGTCGTCACGCCGCCGGCGAGCAACATTGCGCCGAGCAGGACGTCGCCGAATTCGTTCAATTCGTCGACGCTTTGCGCAACTAGTAGGGTTTGGCCTGTCGGCAATCGCCAGGTCAGCCCACGAAAGGGCGCCATGGGAAGATGGCTTCCGTGGCCGAACTCGAACGGCGCGGTGGCATTGTCATGTCCGGCGGGGAAGAGTAGCGGGTTGCCGGCGAGGACCTTGCCGGTCGCATCGTAAAGGGTAATCGGCCGCTCGGTGGTGGCGTCGTCGCGCTGGCGGTTGTCCAGCCTCTGCGCCAGCGCGGTCGCATCGAGACGCGATAGCACCTTCCCCTCACGCTGCACCCACTCGTCGACCCTGTTCGAGAGAAAGCCCTTCACTTCCCATGAAATGAAAGCGAAAAGTGTCAGCGACGCCAGGCCGAACAAAGCCAGGAACGCGATCGCCAGCCTGAAGCTGGTTGTCCTGGAGAGGTCAGCCAGCCGCATTGAGGACGTAACCCGAGCCGCGCACCGTCTGGATGACCGACGGCTCGCCGGCCGTGTCGATCTTGCGCCGCAGCTTGCTGACATGCACATCGATGAGATTGGTCGGCTCGTCGTAGCGGTAGTGCCAGATCTCCTCGAACAACATGGTGCGCGTCACCACCTGTCCGGCATTGCGGACAAGATATTCCAGGAGCCGGTATTCCCTCGGCAACAGGTCGACGAGCTGCCCGTGACGTCGAACGGTGTGCGTCAGAAGGTCCACCTCCAGCGGGCCGGCCCGCAGCACGGATTCGGTTATCGGTGCATTGCGCCGGCGAAGCAGGACATCCAGCCTTGCCGTCAGCTCAAGGAAATCGAAAGGCTTGGTCAAATAGTCATCGCCGCCGGCCTTCAGCCCGCGAACGCGTTCGTCGACGGCCGTCAAGGCGCTGAGGATCAGCACCGGCGCATGGATGCCAGCTGCACGCAGCGCCGCCAGCACGCCCAGTCCGTCGAGGTCGCCTGGCAGCATGCGATCGAGAACGATGGCATCGTAGGGATCGCTGATCGCTTTCACGAGACCATCACGACCCGTGAAGGCAGTCCGCGTCTCATATCCATAGTCGACAAGCGCCGCCTCGATTTCGCGCGAGGTCTGCACATCGTCCTCTATCACCAGTATGGTTGTCACACTGCACTCCGACGGCGGGCAAGATCATGCCGCTGCTTGCATATGGTATTCCTTATAGATGCATCCGACCTAGATCGGTTTCGCGCCAACATTAAATCGGATTCATGTTTGGCTCTGCAAAGACACCCGGCGAAAGGTCTACAGCAGCGACGAACTGGCGATGGCAAGAACCGCCACTGGCGGCCGCCGCGAGCACAAATCTGGTCATCGCTGCCTTCCGCGCCTATGTTTTTGCGGGAGATGCTAATCCGGTCGGTGCCTTTGGCGTCAGCCTGACCCTGCGAAGCTCTGTATGTCCATACAGACCCTGTGGTCCGGCAATTTCGCCGCACTATGAGATCGGGTTCATCTTCCGGCGGCGAGAATGACGGTCCGATGCGCATCCTTATTGTCGAAGACGATGAAAAGACGGCGAGTTACCTAAAGCGCGGGCTTTCGGAAGCCGGCCATGTCGTCGACCGCGCCCGCGACGGCGCGACGGGCCTGGCCATGGCGTTGGAAGATATCTACGACGTTCTGGTCCTCGACAGGATGCTTCCGCAGATGGACGGCATCGAATTGGTCAAAGGCATCCGCGCCCATGGCAATCAGGTGCCGGCGTTGATGTTGAGCGCCCGCGCCAGCACGCAAGACAGGATCGAAGGCTTGCAGGCGGGATGCGACGATTACATCGCTAAGCCCTATGCCTTCTCGGAGATACTGGCGCGGCTCGACGCGCTAGCAAGGCGCGTCCAGCCGACACGGCGGCAAGCGGTGCTGAAGGTCGGCGACCTGGAGCTTGATGTGCTTGGCCGGCGCGCGGTGCGCGGCGCGCGCCACATCGATCTCCAGTACCGGGAATTCCTGTTGCTGGAGCTGCTGATGCGCCATGCCGGGCAGATCGTGACGCGTTCGATGCTGCTCGAAACGGCGTGGCCCTATGATTTCGAACCGCGCGGCAACATCGTCGACATGCATATCCACCGCTTGCGCGGCAAGGTGGATGAGGGGTTCGCCGCCCCGCTGATCCATACGGTGCCGGGCTCGGGCTATGTCCTCGGTCCGCAGCGGTCCTAGTGCATTTTCCTACCTGAACGATATTTCATGTTCGGGCGAATGGCCCGACATGAACGCGACCCCATGGTGATTGTGCAATGCAGCATTTGCATTGCGCTGCCTGTCGAGAAGCGGGACGCCGGCCCGAAAATCCTCTCCAGTTCGAAGGGTGCCGCATTTTCGATGTGGGCACGGCGTCGAAACAGAGAAATGCCAGCCGTCTCTTCCGCCGCAACGGCAGTCGAACCCATGGAGACCCCTGTGCGCGACGACCCTGAAAACCAAGACACCCAGACAGATGGCGACCAGACGACAGGCAGTCAGACGCCCTCTCCCAGTACGGTACGGTGGCTGGCGCTCGGCGCGATCCTTGTGGTGGCGGCAGGCGCGGGAGCCCTGACGCTCCGTCAGGGCGACACCGCGCCACTTGCCAAGATCGCCGCAGCGCCGATTCCGGTCACTGCGGCCTTTGCCTCGGTGCGCGACCTGCCGATCGCGCGGACGGGGCTCGGCACCGTGCTTCCGCTGAACCAGGTCGACGTCAAGGCCAGGGTCGACGGCCAGATACAGCGCATCTTCTTCAGCGAAGGACAGGAGGTGAAGGCGGGCGATGTCCTTGCCCAGCTTGATCCGCGCGCCTATGCCGCGCAGCTCGCGCAGGCGCAGGCAACATTGCAGAAGGATGTCGCGCAACTCGCCAATGCGCGCGCCGACGAGGGGCGGGCGACGAAGTTGACCCAGTCCGGCGCGGGGACAACGCAGGCCGCCGATACGGCCCGCGCACAGGTAGCGGTCATGCAGGCGACGGTCGATGGCGACCAGGCCGCGGTCGATACCGCCAAGCTCAATCTCAGCTATGCGACGATCGCCGCGCCGATCTCCGGGCGCGCCGGCCTGAAACAGGTCAACGAAGGCGCGCTGGTCCATGCCAATGATGCCACCGGCATCGTGACCATCACACAGATCCGGCCGATCTCCGTGCAGTTCTCGCTGCCCCAGGACGATCTGCCGGATCTTCTGAGCGGGCAACACAGCGCGCCGCTGCCGGTGGCCATCGATACCCGAGATCGCTCAAAGCATCTGGCCGACGGGAATCTGACAGTCATCGACAGTCAGGTCGATACCACGACCGGCATGGTCAAGCTGAAAGCAGAGTTCGACAATCAGGACCAGACGCTGTGGCCGGGCGAACTGGTCACGGCGCAGGTCACGGAGCGAATTGATCGGAACGCGCTGGTGGTGCCGTCGATCGCCGTTCAGAGTGGCCAGAAAGGGCCGTATATCTTCGTCGTCACGCCGAACAACACGGTGAAGGTCGCCCAGGTGACGGTCGGGCAGACGGTCGGCGATGTGACGGCGCTGCGATCGGGTGTCGCCGAGGGCGACAACATCGTGGTGTCTGGGCAGTCACGCCTGGCTGATGGCACGAGCATGCAGGTGACGCAAATCGGCGGCGCACAGCAGAACGTCGTGTCGGAGGCGCAGTAAAATGGGTATCTCGGAACTCTTCATCCGTCGGCGGGTCGGTACGTGTCTGCTCGCAGCCGGCCTGATCATGCTGGGCACGGTGGCATATTTCAAACTGCCAGTCGCGCCGCTCCCGCAGGTCGATTTCCCGACAATCCAGATATCGGCCAACCTTCCGGGCGCCAGCGCTGAAACGATGGCATCCGCCGTCGCGACGCCGCTTGAGAATTCACTGTCCACGAACGTATCCGGCGTCACCCAAATGACATCGAGCAGCTCTTCGGGACGCACGTCGATCACCATGCAGTTCGATCTTTCGCGCGATATCAATGCCGCTTCGCAGGATGTGCAGGCGGCGATCTCGGCCGCCGCGGGAGCACTGCCGAAGAACCTCCCCAGTCCACCGACGTTCCACAAAAGCAACCCTGCCGAAGCGACGCTGCTGACGCTCTCGCTGAGCTCGGACCTCGTCTCGATGACCGAGATCGATCACTATGCCGAGGATGTCATCGCACAGCAGGTGTCGCAGATGTCCGGCGTTGGCCTTGTGGATTTCCACGGGCCGCAACGCCCTTCCGTCCGCATCCGTCTCGATCCCGACAAGGTTGCCGCGCGCGGTCTGACGCTGGAGGATGTGCGCACCGTCATCGGCCAGCAGACGGTCAACGCGCCGAAGGGGTCGCTCAGTGACGCCAGCCGCACCATCGTGCTCGACGCCACCGATCAGCTCATCGACGCGCCGGCTTATCGCGGCATGGTCGTCGCCTACCGCAACGGTGCGCCGATCCTGTTGAGCGACCTCGGCACAGTAATCACCGCACCCGAGGACACCCATCAAGCGGCTTGGCTGAAGGGTACGCGCGCCGTGATGATCGACATTCACAAGCAGGCGGGGTTCAACGTCTTAAGTACGATTCAGGCGATCAAGGATCGGTTGCCGGCGCTGTCCGCGGGGCTTCCGGCCGCGGTCAAACTCGACGTGGTTGGCGATCGCACACAGACCATCCAAGCCTCGGTGGACGACGTCCAATATACGATGCTGATCACCATCGCTCTGGTGGTCGGTGTGATCTTCGTGTTCCTGCGCAATTTCTGGGCGACGATCATCCCGAGCATCACCATTCCGCTGTCTCTGCTCGGCACTTTCAGTGTGATGTATCTGCTTGGCTATAGCCTCGACAATCTGTCGCTGATGGGCCTCGTCATCGCGGTCGGCTTCGTCGTGGACGACGCGATCGTTGTCATCGAAAACGTCATGCGCCACCTCGAAATGGGAAAGTCGAAGATCCAGGCCGCTATCGACGGGTCGCGTGAAGTGACGTTCACGATCATCTCTATGACGATCTCGCTGATCGCCGTCTTCATCCCCATCCTGCTCATGGGCGGCGTCGTCGGCCGCCTGTTCCGCGAATTCGCGGTGACAGTTAGCATCGCGATCCTAATGTCCGGAGTGACGTCGCTCACGGTTACGCCGATGCTGTGCGCGTGGCTGATCAAGCACGATCACGACAAGCCGCGTGGCCGGCTCTATCAGTGGTCCGAACGGGGCTTCAATGCTGTCACGAGCGGCTACGGTCGCTGCCTCGACATCGTAATCCGGCACCGGATACCGACGCTCCTCGTCACGGTCGTGGTCCTGGCCGCGACGCTTTGGCTCTACACGATTACGCCGAAGGGCTTCCTGCCGCAGCAGGACACCGGATTTATCCAGGGACAGGCACAGGCCGCGACCGATATCTCCTTCGACGCGATGTCAGTGAAGATGCAGCAACTGGGCGGCATCATCCAGAAGGATCCGGACGTCGCGAGCACCTCGTATTGGATCAATCCCAGTCCCTCGTCGAGCATTGGGCAGTTGCAGATCGAGCTGAAGCCATTCGCGGTCCGCAAAGCGAACGCGGCACAGGTCATGGCGAGGATCAAGAAATCCACCTCGAACATCGAGGGGCTGACGGTGGGCATGCAGATCCGCCAGGACATCCAGGTCGGTGGCCGTTCGTCGGCGTCGCAGTACCAGTACACGCTGCAGAGCGGCGATACGACCGAGCTCGACAAATGGGCAACCACCATGCAGAAGGCCATGGCCGCTCTGCCCGGCATTATGGACGTGACGTCCGACAAGCAGAAAGGCGCCACCAGCGCGACCTTGAACATAGATCGGCCGACCGCGGCGCGCCTCGGCGTCTCCGTGCAGGCGATCGACGACATTCTCTATGACGCGTTCGGGCAGCGTCAGGTGGCGACGCTGTTCACGCAGGTCAGCCAGTATCATGTGGTGCAGGAGCTCGATCCGCGCTTTCAGCTGAATACGGATGCGCTGAAGCACCTCTATGTGCTCTCGACGACGACGCAGAAGCTCATTCCCTTGAGCATGCTAGGGAGCGTGCAGAATGGCGTGCTGCCGGTGACGATCAACCATCAGGGCTCGCTACCCGCCATCACGCTGTCGTTCAACCTGGCGCCCGGCGTGTCGCTCAGTGATGCTGTGACGGCGATCCATGGTGCCGAATTGAAAGCGGGCATGCCTGCCACAATCACCGGCACCTTCCAGGGCACGGCTCAGGCTTTCCAGGATTCGCTGGCAAGCCAGCCCTATTTGATCCTGGCGGCGGTGATCGCGGTGTATATCGTGCTAGGCGTGCTCTATGAAAGCGCGATCCATCCGCTGACGATCATCTCGACGCTTCCATCCGCCGGTCTTGGCGCGTTGCTGGCGTTGATGCTGTTCGGACAGGATCTCTCGATCATGGGCATGATCGGCATCATCCTGTTGATCGGCATCGTCAAGAAGAACGCGATCATGATGATCGACTTCGCGCTGGAGGCGGAGCGCGAACAGGGGCTCAGCCCGACTGAGTCGATCCGGCAGGCATGCCTGATGCGTTTCCGGCCGATCATGATGACGACGCTTGCAGCGCTGCTTGGCGCCTTGCCGCTGGCGCTTGGCCATGGCCCCGGCGCCGAACTTCGCGTGCCGCTGGGAATAGCGATTGTCGGCGGGCTGGTGATCTCGCAGATCCTGACCCTGTTCACGACGCCGGTCATCTACCTGACCTTCGACCGGTTCGTCGGCCGGCGAAGAAAGCCCGCGGTCGGGACGGCAGCTCCAATCCAAATTGCCCTCGAATGATGCTGCGCGCGATGTGGCTGCATGCTGCACTCTAGTGGATTAATTGGCGGAATCAGGCGGCGAGGACACGCGAGCGATACTCGGCATTGTTCGGTTTCACTTGCTCAATCGAAGCTCACCCGGTTCGCCTCCGAATACGAGAACATACGAAGTATATGGCCGGGCGAACCACCCACTAACTGATTGTTTTTGTTTAATAGACGATGCCCCTCATGGCCCACAATTATCGTTACTTATCAACTGCTTAGCAGTATAATTTAACTTGGTTAGCCAAGTCGAGACTGGCGAACCTCCGTGGATCCTGTTGAATTCATTGAATTATGGTGGGCTTCCGAGGACTGCGTGGTCTTGCGATACGCGAGTGACAATTTGAATGCGGCGGCACGGCCTACCTCGCTGCAATCATTTCGATATCGGCGGTGAATCGGCCGGATGGCGGATGGTCGGGTTACCGGTCTGCCGACTCCAGTTCCTCAGTGACCACGAAGGGGTCGGCCAGCTTGCCGGCTCCCGATGCTGAGGTAATCCGGAATCCTCCGAGATCGTCAGAAAACGAATAGGCGCCTGCGTTGAAGATAACGAGGGCGATGTGGTCAATTCGATGATTTTCTCCGGCCACGCCATTGTGGTCCAGGCCGGCTCTCCTGGGCCAAGGGGGTGGCATTCGGATGGTTGAATGTCCTTGCGCACTGGCCACAGACCAAAGCGATGGCGCCGACGCGCGAGCATCTCATAACATCGGGCCGCCAATGCCATCTTGTCCGCTTGCGAGACAAGCCCGCGCGCGCAATCGTAATGCAGGTTCGGGACTTGATGATCGCGACACAATGTTGACATCGTAGCGGTGGATGCGCTTCATCCAGACCTCGGCCTTGAACCATCGACCTGGTCGAAAACCTAACCTTGGCATCTACACATCGAGCGCACCGGCATTCGATGACATCAAGTCCGAACCTGTCGCTTGGGTGCCAACAGAATGGACCATCACGGATGTTGTGGAAGTGTGCGGATGAGCGACGAGCCGATCCGCCTGTCGGGAAAGCCCGAGCCCGCCGCGCGACCGGCGAGCACCCCGGCTGCGGCAAGAATGCCGGACGGTGCTTCTCGGCCAGCGGCAATCGACGCCGCAGCTTGTTCACGAAGATCGTTTGAATAGGCTCTTGGCATCCGATGCTCACGACATTCGCGTTCTCATCCTGGCGAGAAGAATTTTTGCCAGCGCGGGGTAGTCCCCGTCGAAATGATGTCCGCCCTTGGTCTTGAGCGTGTCGATCCCTGCGAGCAGGGGGTCGGTGCAAGCCGTGTCCTCTTCGTCCTCGCCATAGACACACAGCACGCGGTCGCGTGGAATTGTGGCAATCGTCGGCGCCACGGAATGGTCGCCTTCGACTCCGAGCCATGTACCGACGGTCACCTGGAATGTGATCGTATGCTGGGTGGCAAGCAGTCCGACGAACCGGATGCGGTCCTTGATCCGGTCCGGCAGCAGAGCCCAGGCAAACGGAAAAGTGTCTGCACCGAACGAATAACCGTAGACCGCGACAGGCAATTTGCCCGTCGGGTCCGCGTGATCGATGATCGATACCGTGTCGTCGGCGATTTCCCGGGGCGTGCGTTTTGACCAGAAGTAGCGCAGCGAATCGACGCCGACGACATGAACACCGTGCTTGCCCATTTCGTCGCCGACCGACTTGTCGAGGTCCCGCCAGCCGCCATCGCCTGAAAAGAACAGCGCAAGCGCGTATGGCTTGGAGCTGGCGGGAATATCGACGGTTGGCAGATCATTTGACGATGCGTCCCTGGCGGCAATAGCCAGCACGGCGTCAACCGTCGCGTCGAAGCGGCCTGATGTACTGTCGGCTACGACTGCTTTTGCCCTCATCACGTTGTCGGACGGCTGATTGGAAATTCCCAAAAGCGGGGCGGCCGAGACCAGTGTCGCCGGCGACGGCAATTCCGCGTCAAGCGCATAGGTGAAGCCGCCGGACGGGTCTGGTGCCGTCGCTGCGCCCGGGCATGTCGGCAGCGGCGTGACCAAGGCCCTGGCCGGATCGAGCGCGACCGCGCCGGCAAGGGTTGCTGCAGGTGCATCCGCCACCGCTGCGTAGGCGAGTGTCCCTCCTTCGCCGATGCCAGCAACCACCGGATGAAAGTAGCTGCCGCCGCCGATGGCGCGAATGGCCTCTTTGGACAGGCTCTCCAGATCGGAGCCGAGATACATGCATTCGCCATCGGCCAGATTGAGCTTTTGGCGATATTTTTCGAGATCGACCGGCAGCACGATCAGACCCTTGTCGACCAGCGCATTCGCCAGATCGCGGTCGCGTTGGCCGATACCGCCTTTTTGCGAGAACAGGATGGCCAATCCCGTCGGATCCTGCTGCGGCATCATGACCGGGATGTCGACCAGCCGCTCGGCGGATACGCGGATGGGGAGCGGCATGTTTTCGTAGGCCCGCGCCCGGTTGAAATGAAGCACAAGGCCGAATCCAACGGCCAAGGCCAGAACTGCCACGGCCAGTTTCGTGGAATTCTTCGTCATTTGCGCAAAGTTCTTCGTCATTTGCGGATGAGTTCCAGCCGACCACCGCTGATCAGGGCCGTGACATCGAAAAGGGAACGTATGGTGTCGAGCCCGGGCGGGCAGATGAAATAATGCGGGGTCCAGACCGGATCGAACTTGTCCTTGAATGCCTTCAGCCCGTCGAAGCGATAAAGATTCTGGCCACGCCTGTAGAGGAACGATCCGAACCGGTTCCAACGCGAGGCGAGCCGGCTGGCGGACAGGCCGGACAGGGGGGCCGCGCCAAGATTGAACCAGCAGTAGCCCTGCGCCTTGCCGTGGAGCAGCAGCCTGGTCAACAGCGCGTCCATGACGATCTTGGGCGCGTCGGGCGCATGGCGCATCAGGTCGACGGTCAGTTCACTCTTGTCGGCGCTCCCCCACAGATTGGCAAAGGCGATGATGCGGCCATGCTGGCGGATGACAGCAATGTCGAATTTGCTCAGATATTCATTGTCGAAATAGCCTAGCGAAAAACCTTTCTCGCTGCCGGCTTTCATATCAAGCCAGGCGTCCGACACCAGTCGCAATTCGCCAAGCAGCGGCGCAACGTCGTTGGCCTTGACGACCTCGAAGACCAGGCCGTCCTTTTCGGCGCGGCGATCGGCATAGCGGAGCGGCTGGCGGCGTGGGCCGTCGAGATTGAACGCCGCCAGGTCGACGCGTGCAACCTCGCCGAGCTTCAGAGCGACCAGGCCCATATCCAGATACATGGGCAGCTGCTGCGGTTGCACGCCATAGAAGGCTGTGCGGACCGCGGAGCGGTCGGCAAGATCGTGAAAGGCCCAGGAGAGCTCGGTGTCACCCTCTTCCGGTCCGATCGGGCCGCCGAGCGCGATAAGGCTGCCGCCCGAGCGCGCATACATGATGAAGCCGCGACCGTCCGGCGACATCAGGAATTGCTTGTCGCCGAGCATTGCCAGCGCAGCATGGGTTACGTTGGAAGAGGCAACGATGGCGCTGACGGCTAGAGGGATTTCCACGCGTTGCTTGCGGTAGATGGCCTTTCGATTGATGGCCGTGTGAAGTGCCGCCGCCGCCGTCGCGATGAGGATCACGATGCTGGCGCGCAGGAAACGTGGCGCGTCACCGTCGACGGCGAACTGCCAGAATAATTGGTTGGAATAGTCGATGTCGCGATAGCTGAAGAAGCCTAGCCAGATCGATATCGCGACGATGCTGATCACGCTGGCCAGCCAGCCCCATGACAGAGGCCCGACGCCCTCGATGGGGCGGCGGTAGAAGGACGTGCGGAAAGCGATCAGGATCGCCGACAGCCCCACGAGGACAATTGCATCCTCCCAGTCGAGGCCCTTGCCGATCGAGAAGACAGCGCCCAGGATGAAGAGGATGAGCGAGGCCGCCCAGGCTTGCTGAAGCCGGCGTGCGAGACCCCGTGCAAGGATCAGCATGGCGACGCCGACGAAGCTCGCGGCGAGATGCGAGACTTCTATGAACGGAAGTGGCAGCAGGTCGGACAAAAGGTCGAGGCGCTCCGTTGCTCCCGGAACCGAGCCCGAGAGCAACAGCATAATGCCGCCCAGGAAGGTCGTGCCGGCAGCCAGCGGCGGGATCAATGGCTCGAGGATGCGTCCCGCGGACCGCATGCGCTGCGAGACATGTGCATGCTTGGCATAGGCTTCGAATGCCAGGACGCTCACGATCGCGACCAGGAACGGCAAAAGCGTATAGATGACGCGGAAGGCGAGCAGCGCGGCTATGGCATCCGGGTTGGTGCCGAGCCCCAGGCCGGCGATCATCGAAGCCTCGAAGGCGCCAAGTCCTCCGGGCGCGTGGCTGGCGATGCCGATGATGGTGGCCACGACAAAGACCAGTGTGAAGACCGCCGGGCTGGTGGTTACGGTCTCGGGCATCAGCACGTAGAGTGTACCCGCTGCGGCGCAGACGTCGACAAGTCCGGCCACGATCTGCGTCAGCGCGCCTCGTGAATTGGGCAGCCTGATCGAGAGTTTGCCGAGCGTGAGCGTGCGTTCGCCGTGCGACAGCCACCCGACCAGGAAAATGATCGAAAGGATCAGCGCGATGCCGAGCGCCAGGTCCATGCGAGGATCGAGCTGGTCGACAAACGGCGTGGGGGCAGGATCGAGCACCAGACCCAAGGCGATCAGCACCGTAAAAGCAAACCAGATCGCCAGCCATGACGTGCCGATGATCCGGCCGATATCGGACAAGGCAATGCCTTCGCCGGCATAAATGCGATAGCGCAGCATTCCGCCGGTCAGCAGCGAAAAGCCGAGCGCATTGGAGATGGCGTAACCGGCGGCACCGACGGACGCCGACAAAAGTTTGGGGATGCGGCCAGGCGCGATCGTCTCAACGGCCACGACATCGTAGAAGGCAACGGCCGCAAAACTCACGGCCGTCAGCGCAAGTGCGATCATAAGGTGCTTGCCGGGGATGTTTCTCGCCGACTCCAACACATGGTCGAGCGAAAGGTCGCTCAAGAATCGCTGCAGCACGACCACGGTGATGGCCGCGATCACCATGCCCGCGACGGGCAGGGCAAAATGCTGATAGCGCGCCCACCAGCTAAGTTGCTGCAAGTCCGCGTCGCGCGCAGCCAGCGGATCCACTTCGGGATAAAAGTCGGTCGGATGGGGGAACGCAGGCTTCGGTATCATATGCACAAAAGTCCTTGGTCTTGTTTCCTTCGCCATCAGGTCGAAATGGATTGCAGGCTAGCCACACCGGAAAGCGACCACCGCTCCTTGCGCTCGCCCCCGGGAGCCGGTTGACGATGAGTGCCTGCTGCTTTTCCGGCCTCAGGTTCTTCCCGCTTCGAGTGTCCCTGCCGTTCAAATGTCGACGGCAGCTATCTGAGAGCCTTCAGTTTTGGGACGGATAAACAACGCTGTAGGTCGTCTCGATGATTGGAGGAATACGCTGCGACTGACCAGCAGCGCCTTTTCGAGTTGGCTGAGACAGGATATCGCCGTGGTAGCGGTACCGGCCAATTCTCTTCACTGCCAGAAACAATATGAGCGCTGAAAAAGACAAGGCAACAAGTGTCGGCATGGCAACAACTGCCAAGGCCACGCCTAGAACGAGCGCAAACACGGTTCGCAAAGATTCAGCAAGCCTGTGCATTGAGAAGACTCCATTCCTGTCAAATCAATGAGCTATCGAAATTTCCCACGCATTGCCGCTG
The DNA here is from genome assembly GCF_024746815.1 of Mesorhizobium sp. AR07. GTDB lineage: Bacteria > Pseudomonadota > Alphaproteobacteria > Rhizobiales > Rhizobiaceae > Mesorhizobium. Next base: position 2,259,685 of record NZ_CP080525.1, on the reverse strand, counting down.
GGATACAAATTTGTAAGGTGCCTTTTGCGCATTGAGCGAAAAGTTATCGACGTATTGTCAGGCGGCTTAAGTCCGGCCCGCGAAAAAGGCAATGAAATCAACAATTCTGGTACGTCCCTCGGGCCATCCAATTCTTTCGGGATAGAGAGCATTCAGCATGGCGGCAGGCAAAGAAGCAGAACATGAATCGCTTGGCGTGGCGCGGGAGCGAAGTATGCGTAAAATGCCGGAGGACGGGCGGTTGCCGTTCATTCCCATAATGATGCCGACCTTAGCGGACAAGCCGCCGGCGGGCGGTGGCTGGATTCATGAAGTCAAGTTCGACGGCTATCGAACCCAGCTGGTCAACACGAAAGGCGCGCGATTCTTCACGCGACGAGGCTTCGATTGCCGATCGCCGCGTCGGTGAGCGGGGCCTCGACCTCCCGCAGCGTCGCCACGAGAATGACCCGTCGCCGCGCCGGCCCCGTCCGCTGGAAAGCCTTCGCGATGTAGCGGGCGCCTTCGGACGCAATCGAGGGGCACCTTGGAAAGAAGGGATAAATATCATGTTATACAATTCGATATGGCTATCTATACTAATTTTTATTCAGTTCTCGGCAATTGTCGGAATGCTTCTCAACAATTATATAAATTCAAACGCCCGCCTAGCCTGGATTATTGTAATTGTATTCCTGCCAGTATTCGGGATTCTGTTGTATTTATTTTTCGGGGAGCCATGGATCGCAAGACGATTTCGACGACAGGCAGAAGGAACGTTCAAGAAACACGAGTGGACCCACGCGATCGCAGCAAATTCCGCTTCTGCGACCGTGGCTGATCGATTTCGATCTGCTTTTGCGACCTGTGAGCACATTAGCGGATGTCCTGTCGTGGCTGGCAATCACGCGACTCTCACCGCGGATTCGAACGGCGCCATCGATGCGATGGTATCCGACTTCGACAAGGCTCAGGAAACGATTCATATCTCCTTCTACATCTGGCTTACCGACAATAACGGCTTGAAAATCGTTGAAGCGTTGAAACGTGCAGCGTCACGGGGCGTGGTCTGTCGTGTTGTCGTAGATGCTGTCGGCTCGCTTGATCTAATTCGTTCCGAATACTGGGCGGCGATGGAAGCGGTCGGAGTGAAGTTGTGTGTTTCGCTCAAGCCGCCGGTAGGGGTGTCACTGCAATCGATAAGTCGGCCCGACCTGCGCAACCACCGCAAGATCGTCGTCGTAGACAATCAGATCACATATTGCGGAAGCCAGAATTGTGCAGACCCGCAATTTCGCATCGAGCCGAAGTTTGCGCCTTGGGTCGACATCATGCTTCGATTCGAAGGCCCGGTCGCCCGTCAGAACCAGTTTCTCTTCGCAAGCGATTGGACAATTGAATATGGCGAGGATCTCTCACCCATATTGGATGCACCACTTCCCCCGGTCGAATCTGACGGTTTTCCGGCAATCGCCTTTGGCACTGGTCCCATGTCGCCGAAGGGCTCGATGTCGGATGCCTTCGTGGCGCTCCTTAACAGCGCAGAGCGGGAAGCCGTTATCTCCACCCCTTATTTCGCTCCCGATCTGCCGCTACTCGCTGCCATACTGTCCTGTGCCCGGCGCGGGGTGGAGATAACGCTCATCCTGCCCGCACGAAACGACTCTGCTGTTGTCGCCGCGATCAGCAGGGCGCACTATGCTGAACTGCTCGCTGCGCACGTCACCCTACGCGAGTATCATGGGGGGCTTCTCCACGCGAAGACGTTGGTGGTGGACAGAAGCGTTACCCTTGTCGGCTCTGCCAATATGGACTTTAGGAGCCTTTACCTGAATTTCGAGAATAACATTCTTCTCTATTCAGACGACGTTTCGCGTGCGGTTCGCGAAAGACAAGAAAGCTATATTGTAAGCTCAACCCTCGTTTCACTCGAGGAAGTCCAATCGCGATCGAAAGCGCGCGCTGCGTTCGACAATTTGCTCACAATCGTCGGACCGATCTTCTAGGTTTTGGTATAGGCAATGAAACATTGACGTTGTTCAGAATGTGGTGGCTAGAGGCATGATGTCCGCGACGAAGCCGGCGGCGCGTTCAGCAGAATAACACGTAAGGCATCTATTCGGCCGATGCGCTGGGTCAATGAAAGCCCCACACGGCATCTGACCCTCTTGGACCCAAATAGCTGTTGTTCCGCCGGCCTCCGAAGCCGGCGGGCTCTTTTTGCGTCATGCAATCAAATGCTGATCGGCCGCGCGCTCTCCGCCAGAGGCGCGGGCTTCATGCTTCTTGATGATGTTGTGTCCGGCGGGCAATTGTATGGTCTCGGTGGTTTCGGCGCGATAACTTCGGGTAGCAAGGCTCGGGCGCCAAGGGGCGAGTGCCATGCGAGATTTGCCATTCGACATTGATGCAGATGCCGTGATCGAAGTCGGCGGGTATCTTGATGACCATGCGAAAACCACCGCAGTTTCGATATCCGAAGCGCTCCGTGTAATCAGGCGTCGCGTCAACGCCGCGGCGTCGCGGGTGAGCCCCTGGCTCTCAGCGAGCGCCGCATAGCCTCGGATGATATTCTCGCGATGCCCGGCAATGGCATCGCCGGGATCCTGGTTGACAACAACAACCGTAAGCCTTTGGCTCGGCTATGGTTCAATAGGTCCGTGAAATATCTCGGGCTTTTCGATGGTGAGAAGGAAGAGAAGGTCAAGATCGACTCGCTCGACGAAATCTATGACCACGCCGATCGCTTACGAGCTACTGCGAAGGAATATCTTGCCGGGGTAGTCGCCGCGCCCTCGAATGCTTCATGACTTGAGCGTTTCGGAAGTCCAGGCCATGGGCCTTCTTCGAGGCTCGAACTGCGCAACGAACGTCCGCTCGTGCGCGTTAGCCGGGACTAGCCACCCTACTATGCACCCCTTTTGGTAGCCGTCGCGGTACTCGGCATCGTAATGCCAATCTTTTCGGTAAATAAAGGGATTAGCGCTCCCTCGGGGTCATGACCTTTCCACCGATCGGCTTCCGATCATCGGGATGAATGCGGGTTCTTGACATTCAGTCCACGCCTCGAAGGAGCACCCGCGTCCCGAGACTGCTCCGATCACGACGCAATCAACAATAGCGAGGCGACAACTCCTTGGCCCTCGTCGCTATCGCTCAGCCTTCCGTCGGCCGGCGTGCAGAGGTTCCGGTTTTTTCTGGCCCTCCGGCGGATCGACAAACAATTCAGCGATAGGAGCCTTTTAGGGCGCTTGCAAGGCGCTCGAGGGTCTCGATTGTTGGGTTCTTCGTAGCGCGTTCTAGGTGTCCGACATAGGCACGCTCAACCTCTGCTCGCAACGCCAGTTCGTCCTGCGAGATGTTGTTTGCCACGCGCAGCCGGCGAAGATTCCAAGCGACGAGTTGGCGAACGTCCATGGCTGGAGAAGGCCAGCGGATCGTTCAAGAAACCACGTTCTATGACACCATGATTTAAGCTATCGGAGTTAGGTTTCATGACATCGCGCAAGCCTGTTTGCACGACTGTTTGGAGATCGCGACTATGGCTGGATTCGATGGTGGATCTTGGTCTGGACTGGACAAGCTAAGAGTAGGGCGTTGGGGCGAGCAGCTAACAACGATGGCTCTGACACAGAGGGGCCTCGATGTTTACCTGCCTGCAGTCGATGATCGTGCGATTGATCTCTTAGTGCGGATCGAAAGCGATCCGGTCCAATTTGCAGAAGTGCAGGTCAAAACCATCCGGCTTTCGAAACCGAGCTATCTGTTCATGCGCAAGAAGCACTTTGCCATTGGACCCAATCGCTTCCTGGCTTTGGTTGTCCTCCAAGAGGGGCGGCCCGACCCTGAGATCTTCATCATCCCATCAACGGCTTGGTCCGAGCCCAAGGCACCGTTCGTTTCCCGAGATTTCGAGGGACTTCAATCTGAACCCGAATTTGGCTTGACCGTATCGAGATCGACTTTGTCGTCACTCGAAAGGTACCGATTGATGAGAGCGTCGCCTTTCTTGGAGCAGACAGCGCCGGATGATGGCAGTCGTAATCTGGTCGCTACCCGTGCCTAGCTGTGAGCTTTCAATAGGTTGTCCATCCGATCCGGGCCGAGAAGACTGAGGTTGTCGAAGCTTCAGTGATTCTCGGAGGATCGGATGAACGTCCATAAGAATGCCCGTCTGACGTGGCACGGTCGAGCGCGAATTGTGAGGCAGGTCGAGAGCGGGCAAACGCCGGAGGCCGTTGCCGAAGCCGCAGGCGTTTGTGCGCGGACGAGCCGCCTGCGCGACCACAACACCTCGTTCCTTCACCAGCCTCACAGCCTCAAGCTTGAACTCGCGGCTGAACTTTCTTCTCTCCATGGGAAAACTCCGTTTCCATCTTCAACACCTTAACTCGGTATCCATGGAACCGGCAGCAGGCCATCCTGACCTCTTCAATCTCACCTCTTTAATTCAGCTGGTTACGCGATACGTAACAGTTCGCGGAGGCGGACCGGCAGTCGCGAGGAGGCGCGCAGTTCGGCACAGCTCGCTTCCCATTGCAGGAAATACTCGCCGACCGGGATACCGGTGCGGCCGGGCCAACGGTTGAGTGCGCCCAGCGCCTCGACGCAGTCTGGAGCCTGGTCGTATTCGGCGAGGATGGTCACGGACATCGCCTGGGCGAATGGATTGAGGGCGGGCATTTCGATCTCGTCGCGGTGGTCGGCGAACCACGCAGCGGCGTCGCGGGTGAGCCCCTGCTTCTCAGCGAGCGCGGTATAGGCTCGGATGATATTCTCGCGATACTTGGCAATGGCATCACCGAAAGCATTGTCGCCGGCGAATGGCGGGTTCTCCTTCCAGTCCTTCGCCAGGCGCCCCAGTCCACGCAGCGAGAATGCTTCAACCATCGCTTCCTCGAGCCACTGGCAGGGCGGCGCCGGCTTGGCGTCCGGCTGCCAGCTGTTGGCAAACACATGGCCGAGTTCGTGGCCGAACTGGTAGGCGAGCTTCGACCAGTCACGCTCACCGATATCCACGATGATCCAGGCCATGCTGCTGCCGTCCGGATGCAGCCAGACGGCCGGCGTGCCGGAAGTGTGCTCGTCGACACGCAGCCGCGTCGGCTGGCGGTCGGAGAGCAGGCGGACGCCATCAAGGCATGAATGCCGCATGCGCTCGACGACCTGATCGGCCGCACCCTCAAGCATGCGGCCCCAGTCGCCGGCAAGCTCGATGGGCGCGGTGAGGAGGGACGGAGGCAGAGCGGTCGGTGGCGCCATGGCTGCATATCTCTCCGCGAGGGCGTCCCGACACGTCAACGCGGTAGGAATCAAGCTTCCGGCCGCTGCGCGCCCCAAGAGTGTAACGAAATCTCGTCGTCGCACTTCGATTCCTGATGTCCGACCGCCCGAATCTAACTACCATGATAATCCACCAATGGCGAAGACTCGGGAAGCGGATATGGCATCAGGAGCGGGCGAGGCTATCTTTTCGCAAACGTATGGCGAAAGTTGTCTGCTACGGTGACAGCGTAGCCGTTCAACGAGCCGCACTCGCATCATCCAAAATCCCAACGCGGAAAGCGTCGGTTCGTGTCAAGCTCTCAGAAGGAGACGAACGTTGGATGACAGTCATGACTTCTTGACCGCCGCAATGAAAATGCGGAATAGATACCTTAATGTTCTGGAAGCATCGCTGACCGGAACCTTATATGGCGATGCGCCCATTGATCCGTGGACGGGTGGGAAATACGACCCGAACAAGCGTGCTCTTGGGCGGGATTGGCCGGGACTGGCGCAAACCATGATTGGCTCAGCGAGAATGCGCAATCTGCGGCATTTATGCGAAACTGTGATCTTAAATGATGTTCCCGGCGACTTCATCGAGACCGGAGTTTGGCGCGGCGGGGCATGTATTTTTATGAGAGGTATTCTCGCCTCGTACGCCGATACTCAACGTCGGGTCTTCGTCGCTGACAGTTTCGCTGGCCTTCCTCCCCCAAGCCCGGAAATCTATGCGGCGGACGCTGGGGACACCCACCACACGCATACGCAACTGGCGATCTCCCGGAAGGACGTAGAAGAAAACTTCCGCAGATATGATTTGCTTGACGAGCAAGTCGTCTTCCTTGAAGGCTGGTTCAAGGACACACTCCCTAGTGCTCCGATACAAAAATTAGCGATTCTCAGACTCGACGGAGACATGTATGAATCAACAATTCAAGCTCTTGACGCGCTTTATCACAAGCTATCGTATGGTGGATTCGTAGTCGTTGACGACTACTTTCTCGCCCCATGCGCTCAAGCTGTAAATGAATTCCGGACTAGAGAGGGTATTACATCGCCATTAATTCCAATCGATGGCTGTGCGGTGTGGTGGAGGGTTTCCGAGGCTGCAAATCACGATTGACAAAGTTCTTCATCGGACGAAACAGGCAATACTCTTACCAATACCGGCGCGGAGTTCAGCTTCCCGCGAGCAAGAGCCGAAAGCGCAAGGATCACTGCTTTGATTTAGTGACGGCTTTACCGTCGCTTCCTTATGTCTAAAGCGTGTCGCGATTAATTGGCCTCATATCCGGCAGCCTTGAAGAAGTTTCTGCATTCGGCTGGCTCGAACAGGTGGCAGATATCGCCGAGAGCGTCGCAGAGGGCATCGAAAGTTCTGGCCGCCTTCTTTCGCAGCCGCGCCTTGAGTTTTGAGTAGGCCATCTCGATCGGATTGAGATCGGGTGAGTATGGCGGCAGGAACAGGAGCCATGCGCCCCTTTGGCGAACCAGTTGGGCAGCGCGCTCGTTCTTGTGGAAGCCGACATTATCGAGAATGACGACATCGCCGGGCGACAGTTCGGGAGCGAGCTGCGTTTCGACGTAGCGTTCGAAGATGGCGGCATTCATCGGCGCGTTGACGATCCACGGCGCGACAAGACCGTGACATCGCAGCCCGGCGATGAAGGTCTGCGTCTGCCATTTGCCGAATGGCGCATGCGTCCTGAAGCGCTCGCCCTTCGGCGCCCAGCCGGTGCGTTTGGTCAGTTTGGTATTGGTCGACGTCTCATCGATGAAGATCAGCCGCGCCAAAGCCTTGTTGAAGAAGCGCTTTCGCCGCCCGATCCACAGTTCACGCGCCTGGCGCACGTCGGCCCGCTGCTGCTCGCTGGCCAGTAGAGTTTTTTTTTATGACTGAGCCCAAGGCGATTGAGCAGGCGACCGACATTGGAGCGGTGCACGCTCACCCCGCGCACCTCCAGCTCGACGCAAAGCTCATCTAGCGTCAGTTCGCCGGTCTCGGCCAACCGCGAGCGGACAAACTCGGCATGCGGCTCAAGCTTGCCGCCGCCCACATGGCCCTGCCGACGCGCTTCAAGCGAACCGGTCTGCCGCCGCAGGTTGATCAGATTGTTCACAAAGCGAGGCGAAACGCGGAAATGGCGCGCAGCCTCGCGGTGACCATGTCCCTCATCGACATACGCAACAACACGCCGACGCAACTCAAGCGGTAGCGGCTTGCCCATCGCGGTCTCCTTTCAGCCGCAATGAATCACGAACTCAAATCTATGGGAATCCTGAATCCCTTAAATCGCGACACGCTTTAGGGCCGCTCCGCACTGCTGCGTCAATAGCGCGTTCAAACCGTTGCCATCCGTCTGAACGCCCGTCTGCTTCAGTGCAAGGCGACCTGTCGCCCAAGGACTTGTTTAACGACCCTTTGGATTGCGGGCTTTTGGCTCCTTTTCGAATCTCGGGATTGCGTCCAATCTGTTATCTGCCTGCCACGCAGCGAGAATGCTTCAACCATCGCTTCCTCGAGCCACTGGCAGGGCGGCGCCGGCTTGGCATCCGGCTGCCAGCTGTTGGCAAACACATGGCCGCACTCATGGCCGAACTGGTAGGCGAGCTTCGACCAGTCACGCTCACCGATATCCACGATGATCCAGGCCATGCTGCTGCCGTCCGGATGCAACCAGATGGCCGGCGTGCCGGAAGTGTGCTCGTCGACACGCAGCTGCGTCGGCTGGCGGTCGGAGACGAGACGGACGCCGTCAAGACATGCATGCCACATCCGCTTGACGACCTGAACGGCAGCACCCTCCAGCATGTGGCCGCAGTCGCCGGCAAGCTCGATGGGGGCGGTGAGGAGGGTTGGCTGAGGGCCGGTCGAGGAAGGTGGGGGAGACATAGCCGCGTAGCCTTTCCGCGAGCGACCTGGTGCCAAGCTGGTAGCCAATGAGACGGCAGCTAGTGGATGGAATCTAACACTTGGTGCCCACGTTTGACGGCAGCAATGATTTTGTCGGGATCGGCGGTCCAAGTGAAGGGTTTGGGTTGCTGGTTGTGCTCTGCCACGAAGCGGTTGATTGCCGCCTGGAGGTCGACGACGGAGTGGAAGACGCCTCGCTTGAGACGACGCGTGGAGAGTTTGGCGAAGAAGCCCTCGACGGCATTGAGCCACGAGCATGAGGTCGGCGTGAAGTGGAAGGTGAAGCGCTGATGGCGGTCGAGCCAGGCACGCACCTTGGGGTGCTTGTGAGCGGCGTAGTTGTCGAGGATGACATGGACCGCCTTGCCGGCCGGCGCCTCGGTGTCGATGGCGTTGAGGAAGCGGATGAACTCCTGGTGGCGGTGACGCTGCATGTTGCGGCCGATGACGGCGCCGTCGAGCACGTTGAGAGCGGCAAACAGCGTGGTGGTGCCGTGCCGCTTATAATCGTGCGTCATGGTGCCGAGCCTTCCCTTCTTCATGGGCAGGCCGGGCTGGGTGCGGTCCAGTGCCTGGATCTGGCTCTTCTCGTCGACCGACAGCACGATGGCGTGGGCCGGCGGATCGACATAGAGGCCGACGACGTCGCGCAACTTGTCGATGAATTTCGGATCGTTGGAGAGCTTGAACTGCCGCCAGCGGTTTGGCTGCAGCCCGTGCGCCTTCCAGATGCGGCGCACCGCGCTGGCGCTGATGCCGGCGGCCCTGGCCATCATGTCGGCGGTCCAGTGCGTCGTTTCCCCTGGCGGGTCGTCGAGCGCCAGCGCCACGACGCGCTCAGCGATCTCAGGCCCGAGCGGCGCAATGCGCGAGGGACGCGTCTTGTCGCGCAGCAGCCCCTCGAAGCCTTCCGTGGCGAAGCGCTCCTGCCAGCGCCACACGCAGGTCTTGGATTTGCCGGTCCGCCCCATGATTTCGATCGTGCCGGCGCCGGTGGCGCTCAACAGCACGATCTCGGCGCGCCACACATGCTTCTGCGGGCTGTTACGATCTTTGACCAGGGCAACCAAACGCCGATGGTCAGAAGGCGAGACGGTGAGAGATATTCCTGTGCGCATACCGCAGACTCGCACGCGCTCAGCCAAAAGGGAATCCCGATCCGGACTCTTATGTCAGGCGGAAACCACTAGTATGCCAAACTGTCGCCTGTGTGACCGGAGCGTCATCGGGAACTTTCTCCTAGGGTGACGCGCTTCATTATTTTATTTTGTCCAACAAACTTTTCCGTTGGGCAACAATTACTTCTTGGCGCCCATCGCAGGGCGTACCGCAACCCCACAACCGTCGAACAACGCTTAAGGCAGTGTGTAAGTTGGTATGTTGGCTTCGCAGCGGCGACGAGCATTTGAATCGGTAGTGGCACTGGGTTTCTCATGCACCGATTTGCGTCATGTCCCACAGACACATCGCCTTCGATGCGTAGTGTTCCTCCGGCATGACCAGGAGTGGCAGCGGCAACGAGAATGGCGGTTGCTGTAAGTTGAGAAATCCGAATCCGCCCGGTTCCGGCGCAATGTCCTGTGCCGAGGTCGAATGGCTTGAGGTGAACAGCCAGCGTGCGCCGCATTTCTTGAAGTTGCGCAGCGCGCGCCAGATATCGGGCTCGGTCAGATGCTGCAGACAGTCGCGTGAAAAAACGAGGTCGACATTCGGCAGCGGTTCGGCAGCCAGATCAAGCACGTGGAATTCGCGATCCGCGTATCGCATGCGATTCGTTTCGATGACTTCCGGAACGATATCGCAACCGATGTAGTGCGTTTTGCCCAAGTCGACGAAGCGCATCCAGTTGAAGTCGCCGCAGGGCGCATCGAGCATGGACTTCACATCCAGTGCGCGCAAAAGCATCGGCAATACGGTTCGCACGCGATGTGTCGTCGCGTACGCTGAACCGAGTCCGGAGCGCGATTCCGCGGAGCCCCACTCGTTGCTTTGGTAAATACGCGCGAAGGCTTCGCGGGAATCATCGGGCGTGCTTTGCGTCATCGAATGCACCTCATCGACAGCTTGCATCGAATTTCACGCGCGGATGTCGCCCCACATTTGGCGCCCATGGGCACGCTCTGCCCCAGTTAGTTGCCGCTTGCGCAGCACCACATGTATCTCGTCTACCGCCCGCGGGCTACGCAAAATCTCGTCATGTGAAACGCCTCGTGCTGCCAGCTCGCGCCCCAAGGAACTATAGTGAAAGGTCTGCTCAATCAAATCGAATCTAGCTTCGGTCCAGCCGAGATACCAGTGCCATTCGCAATAGTAGTACCAACTCCGCTCATTAAAGGCGTGCACATTGGTGGGATCTTGCCAAGCACCGTACGATAGATCGTAAGGGACGTATACCTTAAGCTCGCCGCCATATGTTAATAGTTCCAAGCAATTTTTCATAGCGACAACTAGGTTTTGAATTTTCTCAAGTACGTTTTGAGCAGTTATACTCACAACCAGCTCCGGTCGGAGGCGAACAGCACCAAAGCGCCTTGATATAAATTCTCGGGTCAATAGCTCCGGATCTGATATATCGGCGACAATATCAGGATTCCATTGGCTGCTAATGTCGATATTGAGCAAGTGTGGATCGTACATCTTGCCACTGCCGATTACCATATCGCCCGGAAGGCGCGGCAAATCACTCCAGGCTAGTGCTTCAGGAAGTATTTCTTTGGCGCGGCGTTGACTAAATGCCTCGAACCCTGCTGCTGCTACTTTATGACGTCGATCTGGGTCGTTAACTAGCGCCTCGGTCACATCGACAAGGTTCTCGTAAGTGGCTGCAACAAAGGCGCTGGCCAAATCGGCATCCACCAGTTCACCCGAGTTTACTTCGCTTACTACAGCGCGCTTGTTCGCCAACAGATCGAAAACGCGAATGATTTCAAGCTGCCCGCTATCATAGAAGTGCAAATTGAGTACCACTTTCGACCGCGCGATAAGCCGGTCAAGCTGGTCGCCGAATACGTTATACACGGCTTCAACGCGCAGCCCTCGCGCGCGCATTTCATCAAGTATTTTAGATCGTCTGTCATTAAAAGAACCGTAGAATAGGACATCTATATCGTCGTTTGTATCAAGTATTCTTAAAAGTCCGCCCACATAGAACATCTTAAAGTAGTGTACTGGTCGAGATATTCTCTCAGATAGAAATAGTGAATTGGACTCGTTAAAATCCCAAACAGAAAATCGACGAAGTGTATTAGTGTATTCGCTCGACATCCAGTCAGACGTATGATTTTCAACGTTAAATATGACAGAATTAGCTGGCAAATGGGCCAAGCCAACCTCTCCATACAGGTTTGCACCTAGTACGATTGCCTGCCCGTTGAACCCCTGCGGCAACTCATGGACGATATCAGTTTCGATGGAAATCTCACGCAGCCCATCGGCGAGCATTTGAATCAAGCTTGCGAGCACCTTCACCATCCCTGGGTGAACGAGAAGTGTGATGTGACCTGCGATATTCACGCCGTTCTCCCGAGGGCTTAGTATCTTACCTGCTACAATTTCTGCAGCCCGCGACGCTCCAGGCGGGTAGACCCCTGTTGCGCCGGCTCCACCGATGCTTGCCAGCGAAGGTTCTGGCTTTCGCCGACCTTAGCACCTGATCGAATATTACTCGTCGCGTCGACATTGGCGTGCGACAGCATCGAGACCCCAACGCCCCGTAGGCGGGCTTTGTCAGTATCTTCATCTTCCCTCGCGCATGCGCGTCGAGCTAATGGCGGTCTGTTGTGCTTCCAATGACAAACTAGCTCGGCCCTCGTTGATCTGCGTCTGTCCGATCTGACGCCCGCTCGTCATCATGGATGACGAGCGGCGGCATACAAACGAAAGCCTTCATCGAGTCATACGCGGCGGACATTGCGCAGTCGATGCCTATATCGTCTAGGATTACTCCAGTGCCAGGAATCGGAATAAGCCTTTTTCGTAGCGGCAGACATTTATCAAGAAGTACTTGAGCGCCCGTTGGAGTTACCGAATAGGCCATCGAGCCAAAGGAATGATTCAGCCGGAAAAGAGATCTTGGATAGCTTTCAGATTGAAATTGAGCCGGAATTTGTTTGTGCCGCCGATCGTAGAACTCCATCTTGGCTTTGGAAAAATCAAGGTTCAACCCACAAAAACAAGGGATCAAAATTAAATCCCCATTTTACTATATCCCAGTCCTGTGGGGCCTTGGATAGAATACTTCTCGACTCGTCGACAAAATTAAATGATGAATAAACGTCGTCTTCGAAAATCGTAACTGGTCGATTCTCGGCTACCGCTAATTTCCACAAATTGATGTGGGATAGAGCACATCCCAAGGCGCCCGGAAGATACCCGCAATCATCGGCAATCACTCCATCGTCTACCAAGGCTTGTAAGGCCGACCTATCGATGGACGCTCCGTCGACGGCCGATACACGAATTGTATTGTTCGCCAGATGGGGGTTCCTATCTCGATATTTGGCCCAGCGCTCGACGCTGCGGTCGAGGTTTATCAGGTGAATTTTCGGCGAACCCGTCGGCTCGACAGGTCGAACTGGCGCCGGCCCGGAGACAGAGGACGTGGCGCCAGTGAATGCGGGGGTGTCGCCCGCACCGTGCAACAGGGATCGAGCGCGCTCGATCCCGTCACTCACATGGTATTGGCCATCGCCGAAGGTGATGTAGCCATAGACTTGTCGGTTATCCATATACTGGACGACGCCGGCCTTCCTGGCGCTGTCGGCAAAGATGACGTACTCGTACCGCGATGTGCCGTCCTCGTATGTCAGTTCGGTCAGCACGTCGGCGCGGACTAGATAGGTGCAGTGCACGAGCGGCATCTCGATAATGCCGCGCACGTGGCGGTTGAGCACCCATCCATATTGATCGCACTGCATATAGTAGCCGTTCGCATCGACCTCAGCGTGGTAGTTCGAATAGTATTGGCCGGGCGAGATAGAGCGAAGCAGGGGTGCGACGATTGGCAAGTCGAGCGCAACAAGCTCTCGCAGCGTGGCCGGCCGCACGAAATTGTCGACGTCGACAACGAAATAGAAATCGCAGCCGTGCTCAAGAGTTTTCCGCAAACTTATGTTGCGGATTCGGCCAAGCACCCTGAAGCGTGTCTCGTTCCATTCGTGTTCGCCAAACTGCTCGACTCTATCGACCACGTCGGAGGCATCGAATTCAACCGCCGCATAGAGGTGGCCCACACGATCCACCCATTCGCGCAATATGTGCTCGGTCCTGTCGGTGTTGTTGTTTGTCCTGATGTACAGGACGATCGACGCTTTCGGGTAGTCGAGCGCCTCGATGCACTCGAGGTAAAGCGGCAGAGCCGGCTCCTTCTGCTTCGCCAGGATTGCGACAAGGATGCGTGGCGTGCCCTTCATGCGCGACCGGAACGAACGCTGCCGGACAAGCTTGTGCTGATCGATCAAGCTCTCGGTCCCGAACGCCCCGAGTTTCGGCGGCTCATGAACCGGAAGCTTGTCGGTTGCGAAACGCGCGTTGGCCACCACACGCTTCGCCATTTCCGCCGGCAATTTTTCGGTCGCGAGCAATTTCAGACAGGCGTCGAGCGATTCCCGGTAAGCGCCTGTCCAGTAGGCATTGACAGCAAACTCGTCGAGCAGTCCGTAATCGTAGACCCAGGGCTGTATGAAAAGTCCGGCGGGTTGGGCAAGGTCGAGTCCTCGACGCGCAAATTCGGTTCCTTCCGCATTCCGGCCCTTGTTGCGGCAATAGAGGCTCGCGGCGTGAAGAGCCTCCGCGCGGGCGGGAACGATCTGCGCCGCACGCTCAAAGGCGGCAATGACCTCGTCGAATGGCCGTCCCAGCGCTGCCATGAGGTTGCCCGCCTCGAGCAGGCTGACATAGACCTCCTCGTCCCAAAAACCCAGATCGGCGCGCTTCAGATAGTTCGCTAGTGATTTTTCCCGTTCATCGGAATCCCTGTGGCTCTGCGCCAAATAGAAAGTGTATCGCGAAACAAGGAAGGGGTCGGTCTCCGTGGCAAGTGCATTTTCAAGAACGGCCGCGTCGTCCTGGTACTTTCGTGGATTTTGACTGCGCGCTCCTCCATGTCCCGTTGCTACACTGAAACCCCTGGCAGTCTGGCGTGTGATAGGGCCGGGAGGGGCCTCGAGATACTCATGCAGTACGCCCTTGAAGGAGAAGGTCAGTCGGTTCCGACAGATCTGAGGGCGATAAAACGAAATGCCGCCATGAGACACTTCAACGTCGTATAAATCGTGTTCCATCTGCGACTTGAATGCGACTGGATCGAAGGTGGGGTCCCGGATCAGGACATCGTCCGCGTCGATGATCATCGCATAGTCGACAGTCTCGACCTCTCGCAACCGGTCAAGGGCGAAGGTACGGTTGTATGCGAAGTCCCGCCACGGCTCGTCAATGACAGCGCCCTGGACATTGTGAGCGGCGAGGAAGCCACGGATGAGTTCTTGCGTGCCGTCCTCGGAACCTGTGTCGACGATGAGCACATAATCGACAAGGGGAAGCACGCTGGCGAGGCATAGCAGGATGACCTTCGCCTCGTTCTTGACGATCATGCATAGGCCGATGGTGCTCATGCTAATGCCTCAGCGGAGCGGTGTTTGCTACGCGCCTGCTCGAAATTGTGGAAGGGGAACTCATGCAACTCGCCCGGCAGGTTGCGGGCGGCGAAGAACGATTTGATGAAATCCGGGATACCATCGGTCGAGCCGGTATAGCCTATGACCCAGCAGTCGATATGGTCGACGACCGCGCCGAGACCGCGCTGCAGGTTTGCCATCTCGTTCTTCACGATCATGTTGAGGCAGAGGCGCTTGCCGTTTGTCATCTGCGGATTGTCGGCTCTCAATGTGACTGTCGGCTAAGTGCCGCCTCCCTTACCTTACTTCACCGCCATTTGCGGGCTGCCGTCAAGATTGAGCAGGTCGCCGTAGCAATCGTCACGCCGCCGCCTTGGCGAGGAATCCGGCGTGCTGGCGCGTAACGCGGTCAGGCTCGCAGCCATCCTCGGCAAGCCAGCAGCCTAGCGATGACGACCTCGATTTTCGCGGATGCCGCGTTGCTGCACGTCATTCGTTTGAATGACGACGGATTTCTCTTTCCGGAGTTTCCTGACGAGCTGGCGCCGAGCCATCGGCGTGACCCGGGGAGGGATTGAGTAGTGGGACGGATGTTATCGCCTGCCGACCGGCGGAGCTGTGATGCAGCCCTCGGGTTCGATAGGCGCAAGATCAATTTGCAGCCAAGTACTGGGAAGGATCGCCACGACGCCGTTACCGATCGCTCGGACACGCGGATCGGTCGGCATCCGTCCTTGGCCGCCACATCCGACAAGCCACTGCGGGTTCCCTGTTTCGATGATGATCTCCACGAAAACGAATGCGGCGCTGTTCGATCCCACGGCGCCGTTAGCCGTGCGGAGTCTGCCCGCCCGCTCGACCCAGCCACGCCAAGCGTTGCCGGCGGGTGCTTTCAGTTTGAACCCAATCGGAACCGACAGGATCTCACCGTGGCCCGCGCCTCCGAACTCCTTTTCGTCGATTCCGCGGTATCCGATCTCGACACGATCCTGCGAAACCTGAGGCCGGAGGTCGAGGCGATCGTTCTCGACCGGAGGGCGCCGCCGGCACGGCAGATGGCGGTTGCGCTCGAAGATCGCGGCGGCCTCGACGCGGTGCACGTCATCGCGCACGGCGCACCCGGGAGGGTGAGCTTCGCGGCCGGAGAGTGGGCGACCGAGACGCTGCAGGACGATGCGGCCGACCTCGCCGTTATCGGCCAGGCGCTCGGTCCTACTGGCGACCTGCGGCTGTGGAGTTGTGACGTGGGCGTCGGCGCCGCGGGGCCATGCTTCGCGGATGGGCTGTCGCGCGCAACTCGAGCGTCGGTTGCGGCTGCGACTGGCCTCATTGGGTCGCGGACGCTCGGCGGCGACTGGAAACTAAGGGTGCGAACAGGACACGCCGCGGCGCTGCCGCCGCTGACAAAGGAGGGTATGATGAGCTACGCAGCAGTGCTAGCGGCCATTGAAGTCACCGTCACGGGCATTTTGCCGATCGGCAATACGACCGGGAACGTAAATTACTTTATTTTGGATACCGCCAAAAGCGCGATCGTAGGCCAGATCGTTCTTCCCAACGCTGCCAAGCACAGCCAATCCGTCGCTTTCACCGTCAGGGTTCCAGGTACCGTCGCCACTCTTGCGATCGGTACGTTTGACGACGGCGGGAATTTTCAGGCCTCCAGTTTCCTCAGTGTGGGCAAACCCGTTGCTGATCGTCCGAGCGGCGCCGTTGGGCCATCCGGAAGATGACCGCCCAACCTCCATGCCTTCTCCCGTGGCCACGCCGGCCAGGCCTGCGTGCCGCTACGCCTTGAGTTGAATTCGAAGTCAAACAGGAGCCTGAGATGGCCCGTGCCTCGGAAATCCTCTTTGTAGACCCTTCTATCCCTGATCTCGAAACCGCTCTGAGAAACGTGCGGCCCGAAGTACGAGCCGTCGTCCTCGACAAACGCCGGCCCGCGGCGCGGCAGATGGCGGAGGCTCTCGAAGGGTGCAAGGAACTTGACGCGGTGCACGTCCTGGCGCACGGCGCCCCGGGGCGGGTCAGCTTTGGCTCAGGCGAGTGGTCGACCGAGACTCTGGCGCGCGACGCTGAGAACCTGGCCGCCATCGGCAGGGCCTTGGCCGAGCAAGGCGACCTGCGGCTCTGGAGTTGCGAGACCGGCTGCGGCGCGGCGGGGGAAGCGTTTGTAGAGGCTCTCTCCGAAGCGACCGGCGCCGATGTATCGGCTGCCGTAGTGCTGGTGGGCGCCGAAGCGCTGGGCGGGCGGTGGGACTTGGCGATATCACCTAAGGCGCGGGTTGCGCCGCCGCTGACCGACGCGGGGGCGGCAAGTTACGCAGGTGTGCTGAGTCTTGAAGTGACCCTTACTGGATCACTCGATACTGCTGGCTCCATCAGCCAGAAGGCAGTGCAGTATTATATCACGAATTCGTCTAACGTCATTGTCGATAGTTTTACGCTGCCATCAAAGGCAGCTGCTCAATTCGCATCTGTCGCTATGATTGTTAATGTTCCGGCAAGCGGAACTTATACTATAACAGCTCTTGTTCAAAATGACACAGACCCTAATAGCAGTTGGTCTGTTATTGCGGCTGGTACGTTTAATCTAAGTAACAACACTGTTACTCCTGGCCCAGCCAGTAATTCCGACGGTGTCTTTACTCTCACCGGAGTTTCTTCAGCCAGCAACACTGGTGCGACCGGCGCCACTGGTGCCACGGGCTCGACCGGCGCAACTGGTTCGACCGGAGCCACGGGCTTGACCGGAGCCACAGGTGCAACCGGCGCGACTGGTCCAACAGGAGCCACCGGCCACACCGGCTCGACCGGCGCGACGGGAGCGACCGGCACCACAGGTTCAACGGGTGCGACTGGTTCGACCGGTGCGACTGGATCGACCGGCGCCACGGGAACAACCGGCGCGACTGGCTCGACCGGAGCCACAGGTGCGACTGGCGCCACGGGAACAACCGGCGCGACAGGTTCAACTGGAGCCACGGGCGCGACCGGCTCGACTGGTTCGACCGGCTCGACCGGCTCGACAGGTGCAACTGGCTCGACCGGAGCGACGGGCTCGACCGGCTCGACGGGTGCGACCGGCTCGACAGGCTCGACAGGTGCAACGGGCTCGACTGGTGCAACTGGCTCGACCGGTGCGACCGGCTCGACGGGTGCAACAGGTCATACCGGAGCGACGGGCTCGACCGGTGCAACCGGCTCGACCGGTGCAACTGGCTCGACCGGTGCAACCGGCTCGACTGGCTCGACTGGCTCGACCGGTGCAACCGGCTCGACAGGTTCGACTGGTGCTACCGGCTCGACCGGCTCGACCGGCTCGACTGGCGCCACGGGTGATACCGGAGCGACTGGCTCAACAGGTTCGACTGGTGCAACCGGCTCGACTGGCTCGACCGGAGCAACCGGCTCGACTGGCGCCACGGGTGATACCGGAGCGACTGGCTCGACTGGTTCGACTGGTTCGACTGGTTCGACTGGTGCGACCGGCTCGACTGGCTCGACTGGCGCCACGGGTGATACCGGAGCGACAGGTTCGACAGGTTCGACAGGTTCGACCGGAGCAACCGGCTCGACTGGCGCCACGGGCGATACCGGAGCGACTGGCTCGACAGGTTCGACTGGTGCAACCGGCTCGACTGGTTCGACCGGCTCGACTGGCGCCACGGGTGATACCGGAGCGACTGGCTCGACAGGTTCGACTGGTGCAACTGGCTCGACAGGTTCGACTGGTGCAACCGGCTCGACTGGTGCGACCGGCTCGACTGGCGCCACGGGTGATACCGGAGCGACTGGCTCGACCGGTTCGACCGGTTCGACCGGTGCAACAGGATCGACAGGCTCGACAGGTTCGACTGGTGCAACCGGCTCGACTGGTGCGACCGGCTCGACTGGCGCCACGGGTGATACCGGAGCGACTGGTTCGACCGGTTCGACCGGTGCAACAGGATCGACAGGCTCGACAGGCTCGACTGGCTCGACCGGAGCAACCGGCTCGACTGGCGCCACGGGTGATACCGGAGCGACTGGCTCGACAGGTTCGACTGGTGCAACCGGCTCGACTGGTGCGACAGGCTCGACCGGAGCAACTGGTTCGACCGGTTCGACTGGTGCAACCGGCTCGACCGGCTCGACTGGCTCGACCGGAGCAACCGGCTCGACTGGCGCCACGGGTGATACCGGAGCGACTGGTTCGACAGGTTCGACCGGTGCAACCGGCTCGACCGGAGCGACTGGTTCGACCGGTGCGACAGGCTCGACCGGAGCGACGGGTTCGACCGGTGCAACTGGCTCGACAGGTTCGACTGGTGCAACCGGCTCGACTGGCTCGACCGGAGCGACTGGCTCGACCGGAGCGACTGGTTCGACAGGCTCGACCGGAGCAACCGGCTCGACTGGCGCCACGGGTGATACCGGAGCGACTGGCTCGACAGGTTCGACCGGTTCGACCGGTGCGACAGGCTCGACCGGAGCAACTGGTTCGACCGGTGCGACTGGCTCGACTGGCTCGACAGGTGCAACGGGCTCGACTGGTGCGACTGGCTCGACCGGTGCGACCGGCTCGACGGGTGCAACAGGTCATACCGGAGCGACGGGCTCGACCGGAGCAACCGGTGCGACCGGTGCGACCGGCTCGACCGGCTCGACCGGAGCGACTGGTTCGACCGGTGCGACAGGCTCGACCGGAGCGACGGGTTCGACCGGTGCAACTGGCTCGACAGGTTCGACTGGTGCAACCGGCTCGACTGGCTCGACCGGAGCGACTGGCTCGACCGGAGCGACTGGTTCGACAGGCTCGACCGGTGCGACAGGCTCGACCGGAGCAACTGGTTCGACCGGTGCGACTGGCTCGACTGGCTCGACAGGTGCAACGGGCTCGACTGGTGCGACTGGCTCGACCGGTGCGATCGGCTCGACGGGTGCAACAGGTCATACCGGAGCGACGGGCTCGACCGGTGCAACCGGCTCGACCGGTGCAACTGGCTCGACCGGTGCAACCGGTGCGACCGGCTCGACTGGCTCGACAGGTGCAGCGGGCTCGACTGGTGCGACTGGAGCGACGGGCTCGACCGGTACAACCGGCTCGACCGGTGCAACTGGCTCGACCGGAGCAACCGGTTCGACCGGTGCGACAGGCTCGACCGGCTCGACTGGCTCGACAGGTGCAACGGGCTCGACCGGTGCGACCGGCTCGACGGGTGCAACAGGTCATACCGGAGCGACGGGCTCGACCGGTGCAACCGGCTCGACCGGTGCAACTGGCTCGACCGGTGCGACCGGTGCGACCGGCTCGACTGGCTCGACAGGCTCGACAGGTGCAACGGGCTCGACTGGCTCGACCGGTGCGACAGGCTCGACTGGCTCGACAGGCTCGACAGGTGCAACGGGCTCGACTGGTGCGACTGGTGCGACCGGTGCGACAGGCTCGACCGGCTCGACTGGCTCGACCGGTGCAACGGGCTCGACTGGTGCGACTGGTGCGACTGGCTCGACCGGTGCAACTGGCTCGACCGGAGCAACCGGTTCGACCGGTGCGACAGGCTCGACCGGCTCGACTGGCTCGACAGGTGCAACGGGCTCGACTGGTGCGACTGGCTCGACCGGTGCGACCGGCTCGACGGGTGCAACAGGTCATACCGGAGCGACGGGCTCGACCGGTGCAACCGGCTCGACCGGTGCAACTGGCTCGACCGGAGCAACCGGTTCGACCGGTGCGACAGGCTCGACCGGCTCGACTGGCTCGACGGGTGCGACAGGCTCGACCGGCTCGACTGGCTCGACAGGTGCAACGGGCTCGACTGGTGCGACTGGTGCGACTGGCTCGACCGGTGCGACCGGCTCGACGGGTGCAACAGGTCATACCGGAGCGACGGGCTCGACCGGTGCAACCGGCTCGACCGGAGCAACCGGTTCGACCGGTGCGACAGGCTCGACCGGCTCGACTGGTGCGACTGGCTCGACCGGTGCAACCGGCTCGACGGGTGCGACAGGCTCGACCGGCTCGACTGGCTCGACAGGTGCAACGGGCTCGACCGGTGCGACTGGTGCGACTGGTGCGACTGGCTCGACCGGTGCGACCGGCTCGACGGGTGCAACAGGTCATACCGGAGCGACGGGCTCGACCGGTGCGACAGGCTCGACCGGCTCGACCGGCTCGACTGGCTCGACCGGAGCAACCGGAGCAACCGGAGCAACTGGTTCGACCGGTGCGACAGGCTCGACTGGCTCGACAGGTGCAACGGGCTCGACTGGTGCGACTGGCTCGACCGGTGCTACCGGCTCGACGGGTGCAACAGGTCATACCGGAGCGACGGGCTCGACCGGTGCAACCGGCTCGACTGGCTCGACCGGTGCAACCGGCTCGACCGGCTCGACCGGCTCGACGGGAGCGACTGGCTCGACCGGTGCAACTGGCACCACGGGTGCGACCGGTGCGACTGGCTCGACGGGTGCAACCGGCTCGACGGGTGCAACAGGTCATACCGGCTCGACCGGCTCGACTGGTTCGACCGGCTCGACCGGCTCGACTGGTTCGACCGGCTCGACTGGTGCAACTGGCTCGACCGGTGCGACCGGCTCGACGGGTGCAACAGGTCATACCGGAGCGACGGGCTCGACCGGAGCGACAGGCTCGACTGGTGCAACTGGCTCGACCGGTGCGACCGGCTCGACCGGAGCGACGGGATCGACGGGCGCAACCGGCTCGACTGGCTCGACTGGTTCGACCGGAGCGACAGGCTCGACCGGTGCAACGGGCTCGACCGGAGCGACCGGCTCGACGGGTGCAACAGGTCATACTGGAGCGACGGGCTCGACCGGTGCAACTGGCACCACGGGTGCGACTGGCTCGACCGGCTCGACCGGTGCAACTGGCTCGACCGGAGCAACTGGTTCGACCGGTGCGACAGGCTCGACTGGTTCAACCGGCTCGACTGGTGCAACGGGTCATACTGGAGCGACAGGCTCGACTGGTTCAACCGGCTCGACTGGTGCAACGGGTCATACTGGAGCGACGGGCTCGACCGGTGCGACTGGCTCGACGGGCGCAACCGGCTCGACCGGCTCGACCGGCTCCACGGGAGCGACAGGCTCGACTGGTGCAACCGGTTCGACTGGTGCGACCGGCTCGACGGGTGCAACAGGTCATACCGGAGCGACGGGCTCGACCGGTGCGACCGGCTCGACGGGTGCAACAGGTCATACCGGAGCGACGGGCTCGACAGGTGCAACCGGCTCGACCGGTGCGACAGGTCATACCGGAGCGACGGGCTCGACTGGTGCGACAGGCTCGACTGGTGCAACTGGCTCGACCGGTGCGACCGGCTCGACGGGTGCAACAGGTCATACTGGAGCGACGGGCTCGACCGGTGCAACTGGCACCACGGGTGCGACTGGCTCGACCGGCTCGACCGGTGCAACAGGTCATACTGGAGCGACGGGCTCGACCGGTGCGACTGGCTCGACGGGCGCAACCGGAGCGACGGGTTCGACCGGCTCGACCGGTGCGACCGGCTCGACGGGTGCAACAGGTCATACTGGAGCGACGGGCTCGACCGGTGCGACCGGCTCGACTGGTGCAACCGGCTCGACGGGTGCAACAGGTCATACTGGAGCGACGGGCTCGACCGGTGCGACTGGCTCGACGGGCGCAACCGGCTCGACTGGCTCGACTGGCTCGACTGGCTCGACCGGTGCGACTGGCTCGACTGGCTCGACTGGCTCGACTGGTTCGACAGGTGCGACAGGCTCGACCGGTGCGACAGGTGCAACCGGCTCGACTGGCTCGACTGGCTCGACTGGAGCGACCGGCTCGACTGGTGCAACGGGTCATACTGGAGCGACAGGCTCGACAGGTGCGCCTGGTCCGACAGGGTCGACCGGCGCGACCGGCCCAGGCGGTGAGACCGGTGATCATGACCATCACCATCACCATGGCAACAACGGCAACGGCAATGATCCTGATCACAACGACAGCAGCAATCCGGGGAAAGGACGCGGCAATGATGGCACCGACGCCGATGGCACACCGGGTAACGGTCACAAGGCCAACGTCACCTCTAGCTCGCTCGGGCTCAAGGACACGACGCAGTTCCTGCAATCCGGGTCGACAGACGGTGGTGGCGTCAGCCATGGGTCGGTCCGCCAGCTCATCGGCATGGCGGCCAGCACGGTGTCGACCGACCTCCTGAATGTTCTCAACACGATCAGGGGAGGTCAGAACCAGAACAAGCCGTTGGGTGCGAGCACCGACCTGACCTCGGACCACACCAAGCATGGCGCCGGCTACGCCAACAGCGACGACACAGTGAACAAGGCTCTGAAGGATATTCTGAAGCCGCATGAGTGAGCAGGAATGGTGACCGGACAGACCATGATGGAAACCGGTCCAAGGCTGAGAAACGGGCGCGCGGGCTTTGCGGGCAAGCAAGGCCTGCGCGTTCGCCATCGCCAAATGGGCAAGGGGCTCGTGCGGCCGACCAGCTCGGGATATATTCAGCGCCGCCGGAAATCCCGGCGGCGACGGTCCGCCCGGGGCATTGTTGACCTGACGCCTGCGTATCGGAAGGGAAGTCCATGGTGAACATCCCTCTGAATGCCGAAATCCAGCCGGTGCCGATCCGCGCCGGCATCGAAGCCGACGCGACCGGCAAGGTCGGCGAAAATAGCGAAATGGGGCGGATTCCCGGTGGTCCCGCCGAGTTTGACCAGGTCGGGCCGCGTCTCAAGGCCATGCTGCGGGTCGCCCGCTATCACGGGGTCGAACTCGACCCGAACGAATTCAGGGCAGCGAGCGCAAGCTCGATTCCAACCGCCAGTGACCTGTCCGAGTGGGCGCAGAACGGCGGTATGTGGTCTCGCGCCGTCCGCATTCGCTGGTCCCACCTCTTGCGCTTCCAGGATACCGGACCAGTCGTTCTGCTGTTCAGCGATGGCGGAGCAGGTATCCTCACCGGGGCGAGTGCCGAGCGCAACGTCGTCTTCCTCAAAAGCGCGGACGCGCCTGATGACGGCCAAGCCACCGCGATCGACGAGCTGCGGCTGTCGCAGGTGTGGACGGGCGAGGCGGTGCTGCTGCGACAGGCGCGATCCTATGTTGCGGCGGATGCGCCTTTCACCCTTCGCTGGCTCGTCGAACTGGTGCGGCACGAAAGCCGGCCCCTGCGCGACGTCGCCATTGCCTCGTTCACGCTCAGCGTCCTTACCATCCTGCCGCCGCTCATCGTCATGACGGTGGTCAACAAGGTGCTGCAGTTCAACAGCGTCTCGACGCTGTTGCTCTTGTCGGCCATAATCGCCGTGGTCTTCGCCTACGAGACGCTGCTCGGACACGCGCGGCGACTGATCATCAACGTGGTTGGAGCTCGTCTGGACACAAAGCTGCAACTGCACGTTTTCAGCCGGCTCCTGCGCCTACCGCTCGATTATTTCGAGCGTCATCCGGCCGGCGAGACAATGTACCATCTCGCCCAGGTCTATCGCATCCGCGAATTCCTGACCGGCAAACTCCTCAGTACATTCCTCGATCTGATCACGCTCTGCGTGCTGGTACCGGTGATGTTCTACATCAACGCCAAGCTCGCCTGGATCGTGCTTGCATGCGCGGGCGTAATCGTGCTGATCATCCTCGCCTTCCTCAGGCCGCTGCGCCGGAGGTACCAGCGGGTGATCAACGCCGAGACGTCGAAGTCGGCGGCGCTCAGCGAAACAGTCGTCGGCATCAAGACGGTAAAGGCGCTAGGTCTCGAGCCGCAACGCAAGGCGCTTTGGGACGAGCAAGTGGCGGAAGCGGGAAGGGCGCGTCTCGCGTTCGGGCAGTTCGCCAGTTGGCCGCAGACCCTGGTTACGCCGGTCGAACGGGTGATGGTGCTCGGCACAATGCTGATCGGCGCCTATCTCGCGATGAACGATACTTCTGGTTACATGGTCGGCGGCCTGTTCGCCTTCATGATGATCTCCCAGCGCGTCGCGCAACCGCTGGTCGGGCTGGCGCGGCTGATCGAAGATTACGAGGAAGTCGGCGCGGCGATCGGCGAGGCGGCGTCGGTCCTTAACCGGCCGCTGGAGAGCAGTTCGAATTCCCTCGGCTTGAGTCCAAGGCTCGTCGGCGAGGTCACGTTCAGCGATTTGACCTTTAGCTATATCGGCACCAAGACGCCCGCGCTCGACCGGGTCAGCTTCAACATTCCGGCAGGCACCATGTTCGGCATTGTCGGGCGCAGCGGCTCGGGAAAATCGACGATCGCGCGTCTCCTGCAGGGGATCAATCGCGATTACAGCGGCTTCCTCAAACTGGACGGCGTCGACCTCAAGGAAATCAACCTTCGCCACCTTCGCCAGGGGCTCGGCGTGGTGCTGCAGGACAATTTCCTGTTCCGCGGGTCGATCCGCGACAACATCATCGCCGGGCGCGCAGGCCTGACGCTTTCCGACGCCATGCGTGCCGCGCATCTGGCCGGCGCCGAAGAATTTATCGAGCGAATGCCGAATGGCTATGACACCTACATCGAGGAAGGTTCGCCCAACTTGTCGGGCGGTCAAAAGCAACGGCTGGCGATCGCGCGCGCCCTCATCCACGATCCGACGATCCTCATCCTCGACGAAGCGACCAGCGCACTCGACCCAGAGAGCGAGGCGGTTGTCAGCGCCAACCTCATGCGCATCGCCCGCGGGCGCACGATGATCATCGTTTCGCATCGGTTGTCCTCGCTGACCGAGTGCGACCAGATCCTGGTCATGGAGCAGGGCAAGGTCCTCGACGTCGCACCGCACGCGATCCTGCTCGAACGATGTGCGCTCTATCGCCAGTTGTGGTCGCAGCAGAACCGACACCTCGATGGCCATCACGGCCGCCCGGTAGCCGTTCCGCCGCGGTTGATTTGACGATGTCGTGCGGCCGAAAAGCGTATCGGCGCATGCTGAGGGTGGAATGGATGGGATTGAATGGTCCGAGTCAACAAAGGCCACCTGTACTTCGGGTCGGTAAGCCATGAGTAGCACCTCCCTCACCATTCGCCCCGCCCGCTGGCGTCGGACGAAAACGAGCGATCCGACGACACCGGCGATTCTCGAGTTCCAGTGGCCGTCGACGGCGGTCGCCAATGCGCCCATTCCGCGCGCGGCGCGCGGTATCGTCTGGGTCATTTCGAGTTTGGTCATCGCCTTGATCACCCTGGCAGGACTGATACCGGTCGATCAGGTTGTCACGACGAGAGGGCTGGTGGTCTCGCAGTCGCCCACCATAATTGTACAGCCGCTGGAGACAGCGATCGTCCGTTCCATCGAGGTGCGGGAAGGACAGCGCGTACGAGCCGGTCAATTGCTTGCCCGCCTTGATGCGACCTTCGCCTCGGCCGACCTCGCAGCACTCGCGGCGCAGGTCGCGACGCTTGAAGCCGAAGTGGCGCGGTTGAAGGCAGAAGCCGATGGCAAGACCTTCAACTACGACGGTCTCGACCCGAGTTGGACCCTGCAGGCGTCGATCTTCGATCGGCGCAAGGCGGTCTACGACGCCAAGCTCGAGAGTTTTGACCGGCAGCGTGACGAACTCAGTTCCGTGATCTTGCGCTCACAATCCGACGCCGACGGCTACCGCCAGCGGCTTGCCGTCGCGGCCTCCATAGAGCAGATGCGCAAGCAGCTGGAAGCAAGAGAGGTGGGGAGCCGCCTCAATACCCTTCTCGCCGAGGACAACTCGGCGGAAATGTCCCGATCGCTCGGCAATGCGGAGCAAACATCGGAAGCCGCCAAGCGCCAGCAGGCGGCGGTGGCCGCCGAACGCGATGGCTATATCCAGAATTGGCGCGCGGAAGTCTCACAGAGCTTGTCGGAGGCCAACTCGCGGATCTCCGATGCCCGCGAACTTCTCAACAAGGCAAAGCTGCGCAAGCAGTTGGTCGAGTTGAAGAGCGAAGCGGACGCCATCGTCCAGTCGGTGGCGAAGGTCTCGGTAGGCTCGGTCCTGCAGTCGGGCGAACGGTTGATCACGCTGGTGCCGGCCGACGCGCCGCTCGAGATCGAGACAAACATCGTCGGCCGCAGCAGCGGCTTCGTTCACGTCGGTGATCCCGTGGTCATCAAGTTCGACACCTTCCCGTATTCGCAGTACGGCCTCGCCCACGGTACGGTGCGGACCCTCAGTCCGGATTCCTTCTCAGCGCAGGAGCAAGCGCGCGACCCGAACAACTCCCTGGCCATGTTGCCTTCGGACGCCGGGCCGTTCTATCGGACGCGCATTTCCATAGACCAGGTCGCGCTGCACGGAGTACCCGCCGGCTTCACCGTCAGCCCTGGCATGCCGGTGACTGCGGACGTCAAGGTCGGCCGGCGCACGGTGCTCAAATACATTCTGGGCGCGATGCTCCCGATTGGCCAGGAAGCGATGCGGGAGCCGTAGGTTCCGGCGCAATAAGCGACAGACGGAGGAATCAAGGGCTCGTATCGATGACAATTCTGGATCGGCTGACTGGTTTCGCCAACCCGGCGGCAGCATTGCGCCGGGCGATTCAGTTGTCTGACAGCGGCAGATCCGCGGAAGCCTTTCCGCTCATGGCGATCGCCGCGCGCGCGGGGATCGCCGAGGCCGAGTATCGGGTCGCGCGTTGCTATCTCGAAGGCTCGGGCGTGCCGCCGAGCCGCACCGAAGGGACGCGCTGGCTGCGGCGGGCGGCCAACCACGAGAGCGCCGATGCGCGGGCGCTCCTCGCAGCACTTTACGTGACCGGATTGGCGACAGCGGAAGCTGATGGCAAGGGCTCCGAATCGGAACGCTTGTTCGAACAAGACTCCCCTGGTGAGCCAGACTTCGTGGCAGCACTCGGCTTTGCCGCCAAAGCGGCCGAGGCAGGCTCCGCGACCGGTCAGGCAATCCTCGGTTACATCTTTACCAGCGGTCCCGAACCGATGCGCGACGCGGATGCGGCGCATGGCTGGTACGAGCGGTCGGCGGCGGCCGGCTGCGCCGAAGGATGTCTCGGTTTTGCGCTTTCGCTGGCACGGCGGGGTGGGCTGGCGGAACGGGCAAGGATCGCTGACGAGGTACGGCGCGCGGCCGATGCTGGCTTGCCGACCGCAATCTACCTTCTCGCCGTCCTCACCGAGCATGGGCTTGGCGTCACAGGCGACCATGCAGCCGCCGCGCGACTATACCAGGCAGCTGCGGAAAAAGGCCTTCCCTCGGCCCAGTTCCGGTTGGGGTTGGCGCTGATCGACGGCAGCCTCGTCGACCAGGATCCCACGGCCGGGGAGGCCTGGATGCGGCGTGCCGCGCTGGGGGGTAACATCGAGGCGGCGTATCTCCTCGGCGATCGTCACGTGAAGAGCCGGCCGCCGGATTTTGCAGAGGCCGCCACCTGGTATCGGCGGGCGGCCGATTCGGGTCACCAGGCCGCCGCTCGTGCCATAGCCTCGCTCTACCTGACGGGAAACGGCGTTGCGAAGGATGATAAGGAGGGCGCGCGCTGGCTGCGCGTTGCCGCAAACGGCGGCAATCAGGAGGCCCAAGTCGACCTCGCCAATCTCGTTCTCCGAGGAGCTGGCGAGCCGGACGATACCGCAAGCGTTGCCGAATGGTTCGAGGCAGCTGCGTCGTCGGGCGACCTGATCGCCGCGTTCAATCTGGGGCTCTGCTTCACCAAGGGGGTCGGCGTGCGCCAGGACGAAGGTCGAGCGGCACAATGGCTGCGGCGCGCGGCCGACGGCGTCGCCGAGGCGCAATATATGTACGCCCGCATCCTCCAGGATGGGCGCGGCGTGGCGGCCGAACCGAAAGAGGCCCGCGTCTGGTTTGCCCGAGCGGCCGAGGCCGGCGTGCTAGACGCCAAGGTGGCGCTTGCCGAGATGCTGCTCAACGGGCGCGGGGGCCCGCGCTTGCCAGCAGCCGCGGTGCAGCTGTTCGAGCGGGCCGCCGACGGCGGTCACGCTGGGGCGATGTTTGCCCTTGGCGCGCTGTACAGCACCGGTCAGGGCCTGCCGGTCGACCAGACGGCGGCTCAGAAATGGTTCGCAGCCGCTGCCGAGCGTGGGCATGGCCAGGCCCAACTCATGCTCAGCCGATATCTCTTTAAAGGGCTCGCCGGCGAGCACAACCCGGTGGCCGGTCGGCTTTGGCTCGAGCGAGCGGCCGCGCACGCTATCCAGGAAGCGGCCGACGAGCTTGCCGAGCTCGTCTCGGGTTAAAGCAGCCGTGTGCCATGCCATACTTCGTTGCCAAGCCCGAGACCGATGCACCGTCGCGCCAGGCTTCTTCGACCATTCGCTTCTTGTCCTCGAGGCTGAAGTACGGCGCCCGCCAGCGTCATCAATCTCGATCCCAAATGGACGTTCCATGTCAGCCGCAAAAAGCCCGCCACCTTCCTGCAGCGTCCTTCCACAATGTCAGTGCTGTTTACCGACGGCGAATTGCCCGACATGGAGTGACGTGCAATATCATTCAACCGCTTCGCAGGGGAACATCCATGGCGTTCGATTATTGCCATCCGACCGCACCGCACAAGAAGCTACGCTTGCCCAACTGGTACGTGTCGAGCCTGATGATGGATCGGGCGCTCGATGCCGTGGCGCGCAAGGTCAAGACCCTCGACCGCAAGCACGACATCCCCTATCTCGCCGGCTATTCGAAAGATGGGAAGACGATCTATATCGACCGGCATATGCCCAGCGAATGGGAATACAAGGGCCGCACGATCAACACCGACCGTTTCCTGTTGTTGCACGAGGAGGTCGAGAAGACGTTGATCGACCAATTGGACCTGCACTATCTGCACGCCCACCAAATCGCCACTCGGGCGGAAGAAGCCGCGGTGCGGGCGGCCGGCATCTCCTGGCGTGATTATGACCGCTTCATGCAGAAGTACGTGAAGACGATGGACGATGAACGGCTGACCAAAGTGCCGGCAGACCTCGACCTAAAACCCTACCGCGACGAACACGATACCGACCTGCTGGAGCGGATGGCCACCAGTATCGAGAAGGGCATTTACCCCGCGGGCGTCGACAAGGCCAAATTGCACGCCAAGATCAAGGGCCAACTCAAGACGGTCATGACCCATTCGCATCAGCCGAAGGGCGGTCCGTCGTCGAAGGCCAAGCCCGCCGCGAAGAAGGCGACGGGGCCGAAGACAAAGCGGAAATAGGCGCGTTTCCGCTAATCCGACCATCAAGCGCCCGGGTCGCCCTGCTGGCTTGCCCAAAGCGCAAAGCCTCGCCGACCGGGAGTCAAGCGGGGCTCTTGGAACAGTCCGTAAGGCCCAGCTGTGGGCCTGGTCCACGATCCGATAGGACCGCAGCGTTAATCTGGTACCTGGTGATCGCTGGGCCGCAGGGGGACATGTCGTGCAGCCCTGCGCCTTCTTCCACCCGAGAACAATGCGCTGCCGCCATCACCGAATATCAGAAGTAGCCAACGCCGGCCGGTTGGTCGCTGCAGACAGGTTAACGCCTCTGCCAGGTCCTTAACGTCGGCTCCAACCGCTACCGATCACTCCCCTCAAGGCGCTGACGCCCAGAGGAGATATTGTCTCTATGTATTCAATAGTCCGTAAGACCCCATAGTGGTCGATTTGCTCGGAATAGTGTCCGGGCTCGATTCCAGAGCCATAAAATGCAGTAAATATGCGATTGTTGGTATGAGAATCGTCCTCGTCGAATGTCACTACCAAAAGGCTGTTGTTTTTCTTTGACCACTTGGCATAGCCACCGAGGTGAGTTTTCAGCCAAGTATCACCCTGCTGTATCGTGCCGTCATGCATGTCGTCTATGAGATTGGGGACTACGAAACTAACGGCCGGTAGCTGTGCGTAGTCGAGGGGAAGTCAGTCAATGGCTTCTCAAATTCCCTCGCGTCTGAAAAGGACTCCCAAGGATTGTGCTTTCGCGGC
Organism: Mesorhizobium sp. AR07; assembly: GCF_024746815.1. Lineage (GTDB taxonomy): Bacteria > Pseudomonadota > Alphaproteobacteria > Rhizobiales > Rhizobiaceae > Mesorhizobium. Next base: position 2,229,032 of record NZ_CP080525.1, on the reverse strand, counting down.
GATCCGGCCTCGACATATCCCGCAAAGGTTTTGCCGTGGGCACGAAGGCGACTGGCCAAGTTCGGTGCCATGATGACGTATTCGCCATCATCATGGATGTTTTGCGTCGAGCCGCTGAAGAGCGCGAAGTAATTAGGCTGACTGGGATGAGCGACCGCATACGACTGGTCGAACACGGCGCCACCCTTTGATAGCTCTGTCAAATAGGCGGCTGCCCCCGCATGAGAAATCTGAGCAAACGAGTGGTTCTCCATGATGACAACAACGACGTGGTCGTATTTCGGGGGCGTCCTCGACAAGGCAGCAGCTATGGATGCTTCGCTCACCGCAATGATGATTGCCAGGAAAACCACGACAGACAGCCGTCGAAGTGCCGAGGACACCAACAGTGTGCCAAGCCAAGTCACCATTACCAAACCTCCCACTAAAACCATATGTGCAGCATAAGTGTATCCGCCGATCCCGACCAAGCCGACTACGCGCTTCTGATGAGCACGGTTAACGGCCTATTTGCCGGTGCCGTACGCGCTGGACTAGGATAGCGACACGAAGGGGAGCGTTTAGATCGATGAACAAAAATAGAACAAAAACCTTGTTGGACAAGCCAGTCACGGCTTTGGGATTCCGATTGCCTGTACATTAGGAATTGCTGATGGTCCGCAGGCGTCGCCCTACATGTGATAAGGCTGCAGACCCGAGTACCAGTTGGCTCACCGGAGGGCTGGTGCGCCGACAGTGACCAGGACCATCGGTGCACGAACCAAGCATCTGTCGATCGACAGGGCGCAGAACGGCCATGCCGATGGCATTGTCGACTGAGTCGAGCATCTGGGCGACCAATGCCGGTAGTTGACAGGTCGAACAAAACTCCGTATTCAACCAATCAGTTATCAACTAATTGGTTGAATACAGATGCCAGCCGACGCCCTAAGCGCCACTCTTTTCGCCTTGGCGGATCCGACTCGTCGTGGCCTCCTGGCCCGTTTGGCGACGGGAGATGCAACGGTGACGGAATTGGCCGAGCCCTATGAAATGAGCCTCGCGGCAGTCTCGAAGCACCTAAAGGTATTGGAGGCTGCTGGTCTTGTCTCTCGTGGGCGCCAAGCGCAGTGGCGCCCTTGTCATCTTGAAGGCGCGCCCCTGCAAGCGGTGAGCGAGTGGCTAGACGACTATCGGCGCTTCTGGGACCGCAACCTAGACAGCCTCGCCGACTACTTGAAAGCCATTCAGCAACAGGATCGTGGTGGCCAAGTTTGAGCCTTCAAGGGGATGCACATGAATATTGTAACGGACATTCCCGTTGGCGATGCGGTGATCGTAATGCGCCGCACCTTCGACGCTCCACGGCCGCTCGTCTGGAAGATGATGACGGAGGCCGAGCACGTCGCCAAGTGGTGGGGCGGCCCCGGCTACACCAATCCCGTCTGTGAGATGGACGTAAGACCTTCAGGGCTCTGGCACCACGTAATGCGCTTTCCCGACGGCAAAGAGCTCGAAATGAACTTCGTATTTGTCGAGGTCGACGAGCCCCATCGGCTTGTGTGGCAGCATGCTGATCACGGCGTGCATCAGGGCGGGCCGCCGGTCTCTGTGACAACCGTTACACTTAGAGATTTAGGCGCTCAGACACGATGGGAAATGATCACTCGCTTCAAATCGATCGCTGCGCGCGACGTGGCGGTCGGCATGGGCTTCATAAAGCCGATCGCGGCCAGCACTGAGCGCCTCGTCCAGTGGCTTTCGAACTTTCTCAAGCATCTATGAACAAGGAGAAACTGTGCAATGCGTAAACTAAGCGTCTTCAACAATGTTTCGCTGGAGGGGTATTTCACCGACGGGCAAGGTGACATGAGTTGGGCTCACAAAGCTGACCCGGAATGGCTGGAATTCACCCGCAGCAATGCGCAGGGTGGAGGCACGATGATCTTCGGTAGGGTCACCTATGATCTGATGATTCAATACTGGCCAACCCCTCTAGCAGCGCAGAACAACGCGGCCGTTGCGGAGCGGATGAACAATCTCTCAAAAATTGTATTCTCACGTACGCTCGACGAAGCAACCTGGAATAACACTCGCCTTATAAAGGACGACCTAGTCGGGCAGGTGCGGCAACTCAAGAATAAGCCTGGGGATGATCTTGTCATTATCGGAAGTGGCACCATCGTCTCTCAGCTCACGGAAGCCAAACTGATCGACGACTACAAGATCGTCGTCGTGCCAGTCATGCTCGGCAGTGGTCGTACGTTGTTTGAAGGCGTCAGCGGTACGCCGACACTTAAGCGCACTTTGGTGCGCGGCTTCGAAAATGGGAACGTGTATCTCTGCTACGAGACCGCCTGAAACCTCATACTGCCCCTGATCCAAATTGCCCGCGTCGATCCTTTGGTCCCAACGATCGGTCGAAAAAGGCAGCTGAGATGGGCGCAGCGGATCATCGCGCGTGCCCGCGCGCGATGATCCGACCCATTGTTTGTGTACACGCTTTTCCCACAACGATGGTTTTGTCGTCGAGAGAGGTCAGTGGAATTGAGAGCGACACGGAACGGCCCCGCATCGAACGTAGCTTCGTCCGTGCCGAAGATGAGCAGCCGGAAGCGGTAACGCGGCAAGACGGCGAAGACTACGCCGTCAACGACGATGGCGAGATCAACGACGGCAAGTCCTACGCCAACTATCGTGCGGCTCTGTAAAGTGGGGTAACGAAAGCCTGGCTGCCATACAATCTGGAGGGCTTTGCGCGGACGACAGAGACGTTCGCAGCCGCGATGCAAAAGTGATCGGCCAAAGCGCGAGTTTCGCCAGCCAGTTCCTCGAGGTTTACTCAAGCCGATAATTCCCGCCTTGGCGCATGAAGTGCGCGCCTCGAACCGCCTAGCGCTCGCAAGCTTCCAGCATACCGCGAAGGCTACTGTCCGCCCTGTAGACGGGTCGCCCATTGCGCAAGCGCACGGGACGGCGGCTCGCGTAAGCCAAAACCATGCCAACCTTGCAGTTCCCTCCGCCGATGTAGGCGCAGCCCATGCAGGGTTGTGGTGCATTTCTCGGCGAATGGAGCGAACTGCAGGATGATTTCTACCGCCAGGCCCGCGCCGACGATGCATTCGACCTGCGTGATGGGAATATTATCAGGAAGTAGCTGCAGCCGCTGGACGAGCATGGATACAACCTAATCCTGGATCACTGGCCTGTGCCACTGGCCTCGCTCCATGAATGCCGACTGGACGTTAGTCCCGACCGGCCCGATTGGCGGTGTCGAAGATAAATTTCTTCCTGCAGGTTCCGCTCTTGTCGAAGCATCACCGCGCGATAATTCCCTTGAAGGGGTGGGCGCTTCACCATTTCGACAGGAGCCGACCATGAAACATCAGACACTCGATCAACTGCATGCGGTCGCCAAGATTGAATCTTCGGCTGCATATGCGGCAATGACACGGAACCAGCGTATCGAGCGTTGGGCTGAACTTCTCGAACAACAGCCCGAGCGACGCCTTGGCGCGTTTACAGGCACCGAATATTTGCACCTGGACGAACGTGCCACGGTGCGTGGCGAAGGATCACCAATCGCAGTTGCCTTCGAAGACCCGGTGCTGCGCGCCTCGGGCCTTAAGAATGACACCTATGGTGAGGCAAAGCGTTTCTTCGAGCTAAGCGACTGGCAACTGCACAACATCGTCTGCGATTGCCATGCCGGCGCTACCATGAAAGCAGGCTGGGCTGCCGCTCGGGTCCGCGCAACGATTGGCGGGAATGGATTCTTTGCATGGTTGAAGCAACGGATCATGTACTGAGTTGGCTGGCTTGAGGTGAGGATCGTCACGTGTCTGTGACCGCGATACGATCCCACCTGACCCCGGTTGGAGAGTGACATAGTCGATGCATCCCCTTGCGCCCGCGGCCATTAAGTTCGCGAGCCCTTCAATGCCGCGCGTCCTATCCTTCCGCCTTGACGTTCCTGGCTTCCTTCTCGACCTTGGGGCTGTCCTTGCCACGCTTTTGCATAAGGTCCTTGGCTTCTTGGCCGTCATGACTTTTTGAGCTCCGTTGCAGCCTGTTCCCGATCGATCGTTGCCGATGCGACTATCTGGAATGTCGGGATGGGTTAGGCACAGCAGAAGGTGGCGAGTTCGACGTCGCTCAAGGTCGTGTCGACGACATGCGCATTCTGCGCCGGCACGGTCTGGTACTCGGCGTTACCACCATCGCGGCCATGGCCCATATAGTCGATGTCGGCCAGTGAATCGTCGTCGCGATTGTAAATGGAGAAATCGACCATCACCCGTTCGCCGATACGATCGGGCGAGACGCCTTCGCCGACAGCAGCAATGATACCGACCGTATCGGTGCCCTGGATGCGCGGGAAGCTCAGCGTGTTGCCCTGGCGCCCGCCAGGTCGATACAGCGGCAGCATCCTCCTCGGTGCCATAGGCGCCCTGGCGCACCCAGACATCGGTGTTGTTCATGCCGCAAGCGGAGACCTTGATCAGCACTTCACCGGCAGCTGGCGCCGGCACCTTCACATCGTGCGGTAGACAAGCTTTTCCGGTCCGCCGTGCCCGGTGAGCAGCACGGCGGCCATGGTGGCGGGAGGGTTCTGGTCATGGCATTCATGGGTCGATTTCAGAGATTGGCGAACACGCTCTTCACCGCATCCGCGGTCTTCGACACGACGATGTCGGCTTCCTCGCGGGTCAGGCACAGCGGCGGTGCGAAGCCGAGGATGTCGCCCTGCGGCATGGCGCGGCCGATGACGCCGCTTGCGGCAAGTGCCGTCGCCACCTGCGGCCCGATCTTTTGCGAGGCGTCGAAGAACACCCTGTCGTCCCTGTCGGCGACGAACTCCACCGCCGCCAGCATGCCGTCGCCGCGCACGTCGCCGACATTCCTGTGACCGCCGACGGCCTTGGTGAGTTCCGCGCGGAAATAGGCGCCGGTCTCGCGGGCGTTCGTCACCAGGTCCATCTCGTCGATCAGTTCGAGATTGGCGACGCCCGCGGCAACGCAGATCGGATGCGCCGAATAGGTCCAGCCGTGACCGAGCGAGCCGAGTTTGTCGGAACCCTCAACCAGCACCTGCCACATCTTGTCGGCAACGATGACGCCCGACAGTGGCGCATAGGCCGAGGTCAGACCCTTGGCGATGGTGATCAGGTCGGGCTTGATGCCGTAGTGGTCGGAGCCGAACATGGTGCCCAGCCGGCCAAAGCCCGTCACCACCTCGTCGGCGACCAGCAGCACGTCATACTTCTTCAGCACGCCTTGCATCTTCTCCCAGTAGCCGGCCGGCGGCGGCACGATCCCGCCGGTGCCGAGAATCGGCTCTCCGATGAAGGCGGCAACTGTTTCGGGACCTTCGGCCAGGATCATCTCCTCGAGCTTGTCGGCGCAATGTTGCGAAAACTGTTCCTCGCTCATCGAGCGGTCGGCGCGGCGGAAGTAATAGGGCGCCTCGGTGTGCAGGATCGGCGCGCGGGGCAGGTCGAAGGCGTTGTGGAACAGGTCGAGCCCGGTCAGTGATCCCGTCATCACGCCCGAGCCATGATAGCCGCGCCAGCGCGAGATGATCTTCTTTTTCTCCGGCCGTCCCAGCACATTGTTGTAGTACCAGATCAGCTTGATGTTGGTCTCGTTGGCGTCGGACCCCGAAAGGCCGAAATAGACCCTCGACATGCCTTGCGGCGCGCGGTCGATGATCATCTTGGCCAGCGTGATCGAGGCCTCGGTGCCGTGGCCGACATAGGCGTGGTAGTAGGCGAGATTCTTCGCCTGGGCGGCGATGGCATCGGCGATCTTCTGGCGGCCATAACCGACGTTGACGCAATAGAGGCCGGCAAAGGCATCGATGCTCTTACGCCCATTGTTGTCCCAGACGGTGACGCCTTCCCCGCCGGCCATGATGCGCGTCGGCGATTCACCCCGCGCGTGCGTGCCCATATGCGTCGAGGGATGGAAGAAGTGGTCGCGATCCCAAGCAGCGAGTTCGTTGGACTGGTCGAGCATTCTTTTGACTCCTTGAAAGATCCGGGTGGGTCTAGGCCACATCCAGGCAGAGGTACTTGAGGTCAGTAAAGGCTTCGAGCCCGTGGCGCGCCCCCTCGCGGCCGATACCGGATTGCTTGATGCCCCCAAAGGGGATCGGCGCGCCGGTTATCTTGACACGGTTGATGGCAACCATGCCGTAGTCGAGCGCGCGGCCCATGCGCTGCTGGCGGGCGCCGTTCTCGGTCACGACATAGGCGACGAGCCCGTATTCGGTGGCGTTGGCGCGGGCGATCACCTCGTCCTCGCTGTCGAACGGCGTCACGGCGGCGACCGGACCAAAGGTCTCCTCGCGCATGATCAGCGCCTCGTCAGTGACATCGGCCAGCAGCGTTGGCTGGTAGAACAGTGGCCCGGCCTCATGCCGCTTGCCGCCGGTGAGGCAGTGCGCGCCATGAGCGATGGCGTCTGCGACCTGTTCCTCGACCTTGCTGACGGCGCGCTCATGCATCAGCGGCCCGATGTCGGTTTCATCGGCAAGGCCATTGCCGGTTCGCAGCGCCTCGATGCGCCTGGCGAAAGCCGCGCAGAAGCGATCGTAGATCGGGCGCTGGACATAGATGCGGTTGGCGGCGAGGCAGTCCTGGCCTGACGTGGCGAATTTGGCATCGATGGCAATGCCCACCGCCTTGTCCAGATCGGCATCGGCAAAGACGATCAACGGTGCGTGGCCGCCAAGCTCCATCACCAGCCGCTTCATCGTCGGCGCACTCTGGGCGGCGATCAGCCGGCCGATCTCGGTCGAGCCGGTGAAGCTCATGGCGCGGACGCGTGCGTCTTCGCACATCCGGCCTACGATCGTCGCGGCCTTGCCGGTGACGATGTTGAAGACGCCTGCGGGCAGGCCGGCGCGTTCGCCAAGTTCAGCCAGCGCCAGCGCCGACAGCGGCGTTTCCGAGGAGGGATGCGCGACGACGGTGCAACCGGCGGCAAGTGCTGCCGCCGCCTTGCGGGTCAGCATCGCCGACGGGAAATTCCACGGCGTGACGACGCCGACCACGCCGAGCGGCTCACGCCGCACCATCATTTCCGCGTTCGGCAGATGGCTGGTGACGCTCTCGGCGTTCAGACGCTTGGCTTCCTCCGCATACCACTCAACGAACGAGGCGGCGTAGTCGATCTCGCCGAGCGACTCCTGCAGCGGCTTGCCTTGTTCCAGCGTCATCAGCAAAGCGAGGTCGTCTTTCGCGGCGATGATCAGCTCGAACCATTTTCGGAGGAATCTTGCCCGCTCCTGCGGCAGGAGCGACCGCCAGGCCGGAAAGGCGCGGGCGGCGGCATTGATTGCCTTTGTCGTTTGCCGCGCATCGAGCGCGGCGACAAAGGTGACAGTGGTGCCGGTGGCCGGATCGGTGACCTCGAAGCTTTCCGCTGCCTCGCTCGCCGTCCAGTGACCATCGACGTAGGCGAGTTCGCGCAGCAGCCTGCGGTCGGCGAGGCGGTCGAGCACTTCGTGGCGATGCGAGCGGGCGAAATGCGCGGACATGGTCGAAGCCTCCCGGTGTGGACTGATGCGGGAAGACTATCCATCGCACGCAGACAGAGAGGCTGTTTGGACGCGCGCTGATAGAGAAAGTCTCTCTATTGCATCGGTCGGGCAGACGATCTCTCCGGCTACGGCGATGCCGGCAACAGGTCGGCTATGGGCAGCGCGACCTCGTCCTTCACGGTTTTGATGACGATGTAGGTGAAGTAGCGGTCGATGCCGATTTCGCGGTCGAGCAAGCCGTCGACCAGCCGCTGATAGGCATCGATGTCGCGCGCCATCACCTTCAGCACATAGTCGACGCCGCCGCCCACCGACCAGCAGGCGACAATCTCGGGGATGTCGCGGATAACGCGTTCGAAGCGGTCGAAATCGGCCTGGCGGTGGTTGGCAAGCGTCACCTCCATCAGCACGGTGGCGACCGGTGCCACGACGCGCATGGCGATCCGGGCGTGATAGCCCGAAACGATGCCGGCCTTCTCCAGCTTGCGCAGCCGCATCCAGCACGGTGTCGGCGACAGCCCGACCTGTTCGGCCAGCGCCAGCTTGGTGATGCGTCCGTCGCGCTGGATGGCATCGAGGATTTTCAGGTCGATCGGGTCGAGTTTCGCAGCGGTCATCAGCGTCCACTTTTTCGTCCACGTCACCATGACGGCGCATTATTTCGATTGTCAATTGCACTGATTTCGATCTCTAATAAGTCATGACATTGTGGCAACCCGATCCCGCGCTCATCCGGCGGCCGGCCTATCAGTCGCTGGCCGACCAGTTCGCGCGCGCCATCCATGACGGACGCCTGGCCAATGGCGCGCGGCTGCCGACCCATCGCCGGCTGGCCGACGATCTCAGGCTTTCGGTGCAGACGGTCAGCCGCGCCTATGAGGAGCTGATCCGCCGCGGCCTGATTTCGGGCGAGATCGGTCGCGGCAGCTTCGTCCAGACGCAGCGCCGTGAACCGGAGCCGCCATATCTGCCGGAGCGCCTCGGCGAGGTCATCGACCTCTCGATCCTGAAACCGGTCTGCGAACCGATGCATCTGGAGCGACTGAAGCAGGCGCTGGGGTGGCTGGCCGAAAACCTGCCGTCGAGTTCAGCACTTTCGTTCCGCCCCAACATGGTATTTCCACGCCACCGCGCCGTGGCAGTGGAGTGGCTGAAGCTGTGCGGGCTCGAAACCACCGCGCAAAACATCAGCCTGACCAATGGCGCCACCGCCGGCATGACCGTGGCACTGATGAGCGTGGCGCCGCCGGGCTCTACCGTCGCCACCGAGGCGATCGGCCACCACACACTGGTGCCCCTGGCGCGCTATCTCGGCTTCAACCTCGAAGGCCTGCCGATCGACGACAATGGTCTGATCCCCGAGGCGCTGGACGAGGCCTGCCGTCTCTCGGACATTCGCGCGGTGTTCGTACAGCCCTCGGTGATCAACCCGACGGCGACGCTGATGGATGCGGCACGGCGCGAGCAGATCGCCGCGGTCGCGCGCAAGCACGATATCGCCATCATCGAGAATGATGTGCTCGGCCCCCTGGTTGAGGACCGGCCGCCGCCGGTCGCCGCCTACGCGCCGGAGCGCACGCTCTACGTCACGTCATTTACCAAGATCACCGTGCCCGGCCTGCGCATCGGCTATCTCGCCGCCCCGGATCGCTATGTCGCCGCCGTCGCCAACCGGCATCTGGTTTCCAACTGGATGGCGACGCCGCTGGTGGCGGAGATCGCCACCAAATGGGTTACCGACGGCACGGCGATGGAGCTTGTCCGCTGGCAGCGCACCGCATTGCGGCGGCGCCAGGACATCGCAGCCGAGGTTCTGGCAGGGGTCGACTACCGCGCGCGACGCGACGGGCTGCATATCTGGTTGCAACTGCCCGCCGACCGCGCCGAGGAGAGCTTTGTCGCCCAGGCCCGGCTACAGGGCGTGGCGATCGCGCCGGGAACCTCCTTCCGCATCTCGGACGCGCCATGGCATCCGGCGGTGCGCATCTCACTGGGGTCGACCACCGAGGGGGAACTGCGTGCCGGCCTCGGCGTTGTCACCAAGTTGCTGCTTGGCGATCCGGAGCATCTGCTGCTGGCAATTTAGGCCGACAGTGCTTCGAAAATGTGCGCAATCAGAATAATTGTCATGATATTATTTTCCCAATTGACATGATTTGGCGCGTTCCGCATCGTTAAGGGCACTGGCTTCTCCAGCACGGGGAAATTCATTTGTCCGCATCCGCGCCCATCATCAAGATCGACGGCATCTCGAAGAGCTTCGGCAGCTTCAAGGTGCTGGATGGCCTGTCGATGCAGGTCATGCCGCGCGAGAAGCTGGCGCTGATCGGTCCGTCCGGCTCGGGCAAGACGACGATCCTGCGCATCCTGATGACGCTTGAGCGCATCGATGCCGGCCACATCCAGGTCGATGGCGAGCAACTCTACCACATGGAGCGCAACGGGCAGCTTATACCGGCGGATGAGCGGCATCTCGCCCGAATGCGCCAGAAGATCGGCATGGTCTTCCAGCTGTTCAACCTGTTTCCGCACAAGTGCGTGATCGACAACGTCACGCTGGCGCCGATGCTGACCAAGGGCACGCCGCGCGCCACAGCCGAAAAGCGGGCGATGGAACTGCTCGACATGGTCGGCATGGCCGACAAGGCCAAGGCGATGCCGGCGCAGCTGTCCGGCGGCCAGAAGCAGCGTGTGGCGATCGCCAGGGCGCTCGCCCTACAGCCGAAGATCATGCTGTTCGACGAGGTGACATCGGCGCTCGACCCTGAACTGGTCGAGGAGGTGCTCAACGTGTTGTGGCGGCTCTGCGCCGAGACCGATATGACCATGCTGCTGGTGACCCACGAGATGGGTTTTGCCCATGACTTCGCCGACCGGGTGCTGTTCTTCGATCGTGGCAAGATCGTTGAGGAAGGCAAGCCCGACGAGATTTTCCGCAATCCCAGGCAGGAGCGCACGCAAGGCTTCCTGAAGAAGATCATCGCGGCCGGACATCGCGTCTGACCGCCATGCGGGGCGCGCGAACCGCCCAAAGCAAACCAAGAAGAGAAACAAGGAGTTGGGAACAATGAAGAAACTTGGCATTCTGGCCGGCGTCGCCGGCCTTGCATTGACGGCGGTGCTCGCCGCCTCAAGCGTGGGTTCGGCTGCCGACAAAAAGCTGGAACAGCTAAAGGCGCAGGGTTTCGCCCGCGTCGCCATCGCCAACGAGCCGCCTTACACGGCGGTCGCCGCCGACGGCAAGGTTTCGGGTGCCGCACCCGATGTGGCGCGCGAGATCTTCAAGCGCCTCGGTGTCGCCGACATCGTCGCCTCGATTTCCGAATATGGCGCCATGATCCCCGGACTGCAGGCGGGCCGCTTCGACGTCGTCACCGCCGGCCTGTTCATGAAGCCGGAGCGCTGCGCTGCGGTCGCCTATTCGGAACCGGTGCTGTGCGACGCTGAGGCGATGCTGGTGAAGAAGGGCAATCCCAAGGGCTTCAAGAGCTATGAGGATGTCGCCAAGGACACGACCGCCACAATTGGTGCGCCCGGCGGTGGGACCGAGGAGAAACTGGCGCTCAACGCAGGCGTGCCGCGTGAGCGCGTCATTGTCGTGCCGGATGGACAGAGTGGCGTGAAGATGCTGCAGGACGGCCGCATCGATGCCTATTCGCTGCCCGTTCTGTCGATCAACGATCTGATGAAGAAGGCTGCCGACCCGAACCTCGAAGTCATCGCGCCGGTGCAGGGTGCGCCGGTCTATTGCGACGGCGCCGCCTTCAAGAAGGGCGATGAGGCACTGCGCGACGCTTATGACGTCGAACTGGCCAAGATGAAGAAGTCGGGCGAGTTCGCCAAGATCATCGAGCCCTACGGCTTCTCGGCGGCGGCAGCGATGTCGACAACGCGCGAAAAGCTCTGCTCGGCGAAGTAGCTCGCCTTTTCCCTTCTCCCCGTTCACGGGGAGAAGGTGTCACGAAGTGGCGGATGAGGGGCGGCGCATACTTTCGTAAGTTCGCGCCGCCCCTCATCTGCCTGCCGGCATCTTCTCCCCGTGACCGGGGAAAAGGAGGCCAAAACCAAACGTTGGAACCTCGAATTTCATGACCCAGTGGTCCGGCTATTTCGGCCTGATAGTACAGGGAGCGCTTGTCACCATCGAGCTGACGCTGATGGGGTCGGTGCTTGCCCTGATCATGGCCTTTCTCGCCGGCATGGGACGGCTGTCACGCTTCTTCGTGTTGCGCGCACTCGCCACCATCTATATCGAATTCTTCCGCGGCACCTCGATCTTCGTGCAGCTGTTCTTTGCCTATTTCGTATTGCCATTGATCGGCCTCGAACTGACCCCGCTGCAGGCCGGCGTGCTAGCGCTGGGTTTGAATGTCGGCGCCTATGCCGCCGAAGTGGTGCGCGGCGCCGTACAATCGATCGGCCGCGAGCAGCACGAGGCCTGTATCGCGCTCAATCTCGGCCGCTGGCAAGGCATGCGCCACGTCATCCTGCCACAGGCGTTTCTGGTGATGCTGCCGACTTTCGGGAACAACGCCATTGAGCTGCTCAAGGCCACCGCCGTCGTCTCGCTGATCTCGCTCGCCGACCTGACATTCCAGGCGCAGGTGGTGCGCGCCCAGACCGGCAACACCATGGTGCCGTTCACCACCATCCTGATCATCTATTTCATCCTGGCGCTGCTCATCTCGTGGGGGCGTGCGCTCGCTGGAACGCCGCATGGCGCGCGGCCTCGACGGAGTGCGCGTCTGATGGCCGGGGCCTGCTGATGGACTGGGACTGGAATTTCGTCTGGCAGATCATGCCGACGCTGATCCAAGGGGTGAAGATCACCATCCTGGCGACGCTGCTCGGCTCGGTGCTGGCGGCGATCGTGGGGCTGGGCATCGCATTGGCGCGCCGTTCGCCAAACAGGGCCTTGTCGCGCACGGTCGGCTTCGTCGCCGAGTTCATCCGCGGCACGCCACTGCTGGTGCAGCTTTATTTCATCTTCTACGTGCTGCCCGACATCGGCATCCTGCTGCCGCCGCTGGTCGCCGGCGTCATCGGGCTTGGGCTGCATTACGGCACCTACACTGCGGAAGTTTATCGCGCCGGCATCGACAATGTGCCGCGCGGACAATGGGAGGCCGCCAAGGCGTGCAATCTCAGTGCCAGGCAGACCTGGACGCACATCATCATTCCACAGGCCATTCCGCCGATGATCCCGGCGTTGGCCAATTATTTCATCGCCATGTTCAAGGAAACGCCGCTGCTGTCAGCGATCACCGTGCTGGAGCTGATGAACCAGGCGAAGAGCGTCGCCAACACCTACTATCGTTACATCGAGCCGATCACGCTGGTCGGCGCTTTCTTCCTCGTCATCAGTCTTTGTTCGGTCGTGCTGCTGCGCTGGCTGGAACGCCGCTACGGCAAGATCGAGAGGTAGCCGATGAAACCCTTTCCCGAGATCAAGGTCTATCCGAGACGGCCAGCACTGGATGCCCGCCCGCTGGAGCGGCGTGTCGGCCTGATCATCCTTGCCACCGACCATACGACCGAACCGGACTTTCGCCGCATGGTGGCGAGCGAGCGGATCGGCGTCTATGTCGCGCGCATTCCCTATGCCAACCCGACGACGCCGGAGAATCTGCGCAAGATGCAGCCGGCGCTGACGGCGGGCGCGGCACTCATCCTGCCCGACGAGCCGCTCGACGCCATCTGCTATTCCTGCACCTCGGCGTCGGTGGTGATCGGCGATGACGAAATCGAGGTGGCGATCCAGGCGGCCAAGCCCGGCGTACCCGTGGTCACGCCGCCGATGGCAGGTGTGCGCGGCCTGCGCGCGCTAGGCGCCAGGCGGATCAGCATTCTCACCCCCTACACGGTCGAAACCTCTAGGCCGATGGCTGACTATTTCGCGGCACGCGGCTTCGACATCGCCAGCTTCACCTGTCTCGGCTTCGAGGACGACCGCGAGATGGCGCGCATCTCACCGGCGGCCCTTGTCGATCTGGCTCGTGAGGCGACACATGCGAGCGCCGACGCGCTGTTCGTGTCCTGCACGGCGCTGCGCGGTGCGCTCGCGGTCACCGGAATGGAAGAGGCGATCGGCCGTCCCGTAGTGACCAGCAACCAGGCGACCGCCTGGAACTGCCTACGCCTTTGCGGCGATGAGACAGCCCATCCCGAATTCGGCCGTCTGATGACGCTGCCGCTGCCGCGCGACTGATGATCATGACGAAAGTTACGCTTGAGCACATTCGCGCCGCGCGTGAGCATATTGCCGGCAAGGTCGAGCGCACGCCGACCGTGCTATCCCCAAGTCTGTCAGAGCAACTGGGCGTCCCGGTTCACCTCAAGCTGGAACATCGCCAGATCACTGGCAGCTTCAAATTGCGCGGCGCTTCGAATGCCGTCGCTTCGCTGACTACCGACGAGAGGGCGCGCGGTGTGGTTGCAGCCTCGACCGGCAATCATGGTCGGGCGCTCGCCCATGCGGTGAAGCTTCAGGGCATGCGCGCAGTGATCTGCATGTCGCGGCTGGTACCGGAAAACAAGCTCGACGAAATCCGCCGCCTTGGTGCCGAAATCCGCATCGTCGGCAATAGCCAGGATGATGCGCAGCAGGAGGTCGAGCGACTGGTTGCGCAAGAGGGGCTGGTCATGCTGCCGCCCTTCGACCATCCGGCCATCATCGCCGGGCAAGGCACGCTTGGACTGGAGATGATCGAGCAGGTCCCGGATGCTGCTCTCGTCCTGGTGCAGCTGTCCGGTGGCGGGCTGGCCGCGGGCATCGCCGCAGCCGTCAAGGGCGTCAGCCCCACGACAAAAATCATCGGCGTCTCGATGGCGCGCGGTGCGGCGATGAAGGCGAGCCTCGATGCCGGTCGGCCGGTGCTGGTGGAAGAATTGCCGACGCTGGCGGATTCACTCGGTGGTGGCATCGGGCTCGACAACAGGCTGACCTTCGCCATGTGCCGCGACCTGCTGGACGATATCACCCTGCTCGGCGAAGACGAGATCGCCGCCGGCATTCGTCACGCCTATGCGCGGGAACGCGAGATCGTCGAGGGCGCCGGCGCGGTCGGCGTCGCGGCACTACTCGCCGGCAAGGTCAAGGCGAACGGCCCGGTGGTGGTTCTTCTCTCCGGCCGCAATATCGATATGGGCCTGCATCGCACAATCGTCTACGGCGAAGCAATCGCGGAGCGCGCCGCATGAGCCAGATGACGATCCTCACCGAAGCCGAACTGCGCAAGATCATAACGCTGGACCTTGATGCCGTCGCTTGCGTCGAGAATGCCTTCCGCGCGCTCGCCACTTTGCCGGTGGCGATGCCGCCGATCCTGCGCCTCGATATCCCGGAGCATCGCGGCGAGGTCGATGTGAAGACCGCCTATGTGCCTGGCATCGATGGCTTCGCCATCAAGATCAGTCCTGGCTTCTTCGACAATCCGACGCTCGGCCTGCCCAGCGTCAATGGCATGATGGTGCTGCTGTCGTCGAAGACGGGTCTGATCGAAGCGTTGCTACTCGACAATGGCTACCTGACTGATGTCCGCACGGCTGCCGCCGGCGCGGTCGCAGCCAAACATCTGTCGCGGCCAGATTCGTTCGTTGCGGCGATCTTCGGTGCCGGCGTGCAGTCCGGGCTGCAGCTCGAAGCACTCATGCTGGTGCGGCCTGTCGCCGAAGCGCGCATCTGGGCACGCGATGCGGCGAAGGCAGAGGCAACCGCAGCTGCCTTGCGCGAAAAGCTCGGCATCGTCGTGCGCGCCGAGCCCGACGCGGCAAAGGCGGTTGCCGGTGCCGACATCATCGTCACCACCACGCCGTCGACCGAGCCGCTGATCAAGGCAGGGTTCGTTTCCGCCGGCCAGCACATCACCGCGATGGGCTCGGACGCCGAGCACAAGAACGAGATCGCGCCGGCGATCCTGCGCATGGCCGATCTCTACGTCGCCGACAGCGCTCGCCAGACGCGGCGTCTTGGCGAACTGCACCATGCCATTTCGTCGGGCGTGATGGCCGCAGATGCCGAGGTGACCGAACTCGGCCAGATCATCGCCGGCGAACGACACGGCCGGCGTTCGGCCAGCGATATCACCATCGCGGATCTCACCGGCACGGGCGTGCAGGACACGGCGATTGCCACGCTCGCCCGCGACCAGGCGCGGGCGGCCCATGCTGGAACCATTTTCGAAAGCTGATGCTGGCCGCAAGGCCCAACAAACGAGGACCAAGAACAATGCAGCCAAACCTGAGATTCTCGCGCGGCGAATATGCGGATCGCCTCGCCAAAACCCGGAAAGCCATGGAGCTGAAAGGCGTCGATCTATTGATCGTCAGCGACCCGTCCAATATGGCTTGGCTGACCGGCTATGATGGCTGGTCGTTCTACGTGCACCAGGCCGTCATCGTGCCGCCATCGGGCGAGCCGGCCTGGTACGGGCGTGGCCAGGACGCCAACGGCGCCAAGCGCACCGCTTATCTCACACACGACAACATAGTCGGCTATGCCGACCACTATGTGCAGTCGACTGAACGCCACCCGATGGATTATCTCGCCAGCGGGCTCGCCGACCGCGGCTGGGGCAAGCTCATGATCGGCGTCGAGATGGATAATTACTGGTTCTCCGCCGCTGCCTTCGGATCGCTGCAGAAGCATCTGCCCAATGCCCGCTTTGTCGATGCCACCGCCCTGGTCAATTGGCAGCGCGCGGTCAAGAGCCCGACCGAGATCGATTATATGCGCAAGGCCGCCCGCATCGTCGAAGCCATGCATCAGCGCATTGTCGACAAGATCGAGGTCGGCATGCGCAAATGCGATCTCGTCGCCGAGATCTATGATGCCGGCACGCGCGGCGTTGATGGCATTGGCGGTGACTACCCCGCCATCGTGCCGCTGCTGCCGTCGGGGGCGGATGCCTCGGCGCCGCACCTGACCTGGGACGACAGGCCGATGAAGCAGGGAGAGGGCACCTTCTTCGAGATCGCCGGCTGCTACCACAGATACCACTGCCCGCTGTCGCGCACCGTCTTCCTCGGCAAGCCGACGCAGGAATTCCTCGATGCAGAGAAGGCGACGCTGGAAGGCATGGAAGCGGGACTGGCGGCAGCGAAACCCGGCAACGTGTGCGAGGACATCGCCAATGCCTTCTTCGCAGTGCTGAAGAAGTATGGCATCGTCAAGGACAACCGCACCGGCTATTCGATCGGCCTGTCCTATCCGCCTGACTGGGGCGAGCGCACGATGAGCCTGCGCCCTGGCGACCGCACCGAGCTCAAGCCAGGCATGACATTCCATTTCATGACCGGCCTGTGGCTGGAGACGATGGGGCTGGAGATCACCGAATCCATCCTGATCACCGAGACCGGTATGGAATGTCTGGCCAATGTGCCGCGCAAGCTGGTGGTGAAGGATTGAACCCGATGTCCAGTCTCCGTCCGTCGCCGATCGCGCCGACTGTCGATTTCGATCGCGACGGTGTGCAGCATGGGTTCCTGCGCTTGCCTTACAGCCGCGATGACTCGGCGTGGGGGTCGGTGATGATCCCGATCTGTGTCATTCGCAACGGCAAGGGGCCGACGGCTCTGCTGTCCGGCGGCAACCATGGCGATGAGTATGAGGGACCGCTGGCGCTCTACGATCTCGCCCGCACACTCGATCCCAGGCATGTCAGTGGCATGGTGATCATCGTGCCGGCGATGAACTATCCGGCCTTCCGCGCCGGCACGCGCACCTCGCCGATCGACAAGGGCAACATGAACCGCAGCTTTCCCGGTCGCCCGGACGGTACGGTGACCGAGAAGATCGCCGACTATTTCCAGCGTGAATTGCTGCCCCGCGCCGACATCGTGTTCGACTTCCATTCCGGCGGGAAGACGCTGGACTTCGTGCCGTTCTGCGCCGCGCACACTCTGCCCGACAAGGCACTGGAGCAGAAAGCCTTTGACGCGGTGGCGGCATTCTCAGCACCGTACTCGATGCGCATGATCGAGATCGACGCCGTCGGCATGTACGATACGGCGGCGGAGGAAATGGGCAAGGTCTTTGTCAGCACCGAGCTGGGCGGTGGCGGCACCTCGCGTGCGCAAACCGTGCGGATCGCGCGGCGCGGCATTCTCAATGTGCTGCGTCACGCCGGCATTGTTGCTGGGGCGGTCGAGGAGGGCAAAACCCAGTGGCTGGACATGCCATCCGGCGATTGCTTCTCCTTCGCCGAAGACGACGGCATGATCGAAACCATGGTCGATCTCGGTGAGCCCGTCGAGAAGGGCGCGGTGCTGGCGCGCATCCATCTGACCGGCCGGACCGGTCAAATTCCTCTGGAGATCAGGGCGAAAATGTCGGGCCTACTCGCAGCGCGTCACTTTCCGGGTCTCGTCAAAGCGGGCGATTGCGTCGCGGTGGTGGCGGTCCAATGTTGATTTTACGGCTTTGATCACGTCGAGCCGAATATCTGCAATGGGTCAATCATGTCGATGCCCCGCGCCGATCTGAAGGTCTGCTTCTGACGATTCGAGCCTCGAAGCTGCCAGTCCGCTAACGGCCCATTTCAGTCATCCGATCGCTGGCCAGTAGGGCCGTTCCTGGAGCAATATATCCTTTCAGCGAGAGGCGATTGCCGATATCTCCAACGTCCAGCAGGTTCGGCAAAGGTGCAGAGGCGCGAAATGGGCGCTGCATTGTGGGGCACGAAGGGCGCATGTCTTGCCCCGACAACGCCCTTGCTGGAAACTGGGACACTTTATCACCCGTCGCACGGCGGTTGGCAGGCCAAAGTGAACTCGCAAATCCCTGATTTCAGGTGGAAATTGGATCGAAGTGTGACCAGTCGTGATCCACAATGGTCGTGGGGTGTCGAGCGGGATGTTTGTGCACCAGGATTATCGTGCGGGTTTGCTTCGAGACGAACCCTCCATTCAGATGGCCAGCATCAGCGAATGTCACTATCGGTGGTTTCGATATGGGGCGGCCATCGGTGGCGGATACGGAACAATACGGGAAAACATTCGATTTTGGCTCACGAAAAAGTCAATGAAATCAATGTTCTTGCTACATCCTTCCAGGCCCATGCATGAGAAGCCGAACTCACGGTCAATGGTGTTTGGCGCCTTGACGCGCCAGTTTTTCATAGCCTCGCCGGGGAGGCCGCCTGCCGCAGTGACGACCAGATCACGATCGCCTGCTCCTTGCCGTCTTATTGCTTAGCAACAGCTTCCAGATAGGCGATCACATTGGCGATGTCGGTCTCGTTCTGGAGACCGGCAAAGGGCATCTTGTTACCGGGCACTTTTACCTTCGGCGCCTTGATATAGGCTGCGATATTGGTTTCATCCCAAACCAGACCATCCGCGCCGGCCTTCTTCATCGCATCGGAATATTTGCTTTCGAAGCTTGGCAGCGAACCAGCTTTGCGGCCAATGACACCGTGCAACGAAGGGCCGATCTTGTTCGTGTCGGTGGTCGCTTCATGGCAGATCATGCATCTGGTGAAGACCTTCTTTCCTGCGTCGGCATCGCCCGCTGCAATTGCCGGGACGGCCGCGACAAATGAAGCTGCAAGAAGGGCCGGTACGGCCAGTGCCGTCAGTCTCATGGCATTATCCTCCTCACCTGGCGCATCGTATCGACGCGGTGGATACTACCGCCACGCATGGCAAAGCGCCATGCAGTATGCGGGATCATCGTCGGGGGCGACAAGGCCCAAGAATAATACTATGATCCTTGACGATACAGGTCGCGGTTTTCGCGTGACCAGTCACGCCAAACGGCAGCATCGCACGCCGCGACCGAGCCCTATCTGGGAGGAATGGTCATGGCAGGTTTCCATGTCTACGCAGCAGGCACCGGCAGCAACGTCGAACATCCCGCCATACGCAGGATAGCGGTCTCAGACATTTTCGACGCGCTTCGCCTGGGTCTTGACGATTTCTGGGACAAACCTTCACATTACGTCTTCTTGTGCCTGATCTATCCGGTCGCCGGCATTGTGTTGATCACCTGGTCCTCGGGGGGCAATGCGCTTCAGCTTGTCTATCCCTTGATGACCGGCTTCGCGCTTCTTGGCCCCTTAGCCGCGCTTGGTCTTTACGAGATCAGCCGCCGGCGCGAGCAGAAGCTCGACACGTCATGGCGTCATGCCTTCGACGTCCGAAAATCGCCCGCCATGCCGGCAATCGCGGTCCTCGGCTTCATGCTGCTGGTGCTGTTCGCGGCTTGGATGCTGACCGCGCATGCGCTCTATGCCCACCTCTACCGTGATGCCGTGCCGGCATCGTTGTTCGGCTTCATCGGAGACGTTCTGACCACGCAGCGTGGCTGGGTGCTGATCATCCTCGGCAACGTCATCGGCTTTCTGTTTGCGCTTGTTGTTTTGAGCACCACGGTCGTCGCCTTCCCGCTGTTGCTCGATCGCGACATCGGCGCCTACGCCGCCATCGAGACCTCGGCGCGCGCGGTCATGACGAACCCCGTGCCGTTGCTGCTCTGGGGCCTCATCGTGGCCGTTGCCCTGGCCGCCGGCTCACTGCCCTTACTGGTCGGGCTGGCAGTAGTCCTGCCAGTGCTCGGTCATTCGACCTGGCACCTTTACCGCAAACTGATCGAACCCGCGCCAGCTCTCGCCAAAGTCGAGACGCGCAAGGGGAACTGATCCGCGCCTGCTCCCGGCACCAGTCGGCCGGAGAAAAGAAAAGCGCCCTCCCTGGGGCGGGCGCTTGAGAGTGCATACTACGCCGGGTGGCTGAAGCGAGCGACCCGCGCACCCTGCAACAGGTTGCGAAAGTCGCCGCCCGTGACATGCACCAAGGTCTTGTGGTCGCCTGCTTCGAAATAGACGTCGCCTTCCGCGCCGAAGCTTTCATCGAGAATGACCGGCACGTCATAGGCGGCACCCACGGGTGGCACGGCGCCGGTGTCGCAGTCGCTGAACAGCTGGCCGACCTCATCTTCCGAAGCGAGGCCGAGCCGCCTGTCGATCACGTCCTGCAGCGTGTTGAACTCGACCCGGTGGCTGCTCGGAACGACAGCCAGCGCATAGCCCGTCTCATGATGAACCAACACCGATTTGGCGAGCCTTCGGCCCGGAACATGCGCCGCCTGCGCCGTCTGGCTGCTAGTCGAGGTCCGGTGGTGGGCAACGGTATCGTAGCGGATGCCCTTGCCGGTAATGTAGTCCTGAAGTTTCCTGGCAATCGTCATCGTGGGCGCCTTTCTGTTCGAGGTGGTGACGCGTCGGAGAACGAGCCAAGCATTCTCCTCTCATCATTTTTCCTGTCAACGAAGAACGCGATCCAGCGTTTTCAAATGGTGAGGCTCCTATGATCCCATGCTGAAGGACAAGACACGGGTCAGCTCAGTGTAGCCTGACTCGAGAACCATGATCGTGACGAAGACCAGGATAAGCAGTGGCGGCACGAGGATTGCATAGGCAAGCGCCAGCCGCTCCCACGCCATGTGCATGAACACGGAGACGATCAGCCCGGCCTTGAGCATCATGAAGGTAATGATCAGGCCCCACCTCAGATCCCCCTGAAGACCGAAATAGTCGATGCTGTAGGAGCCAGCGCTGAGGATGAACAACCAGCCCCAGACGACGAGATAGAGCCTGATTGGGTGTTGCTGGCCTTCCGCGTGTCCCACCGTCGGGGCGGGCGCGGCGGCGCCCCCATGTAGCCCGTGATCCTGCGCTTCTGCCTGTGCCATCACTACACCTCACCAAAGATAGAAGAACGCGAAGATGAACACCCAAACCAGATCGACGAAGTGCCAGTAGAGCCCCATGATCTCGACGCTCTCGTACTGGCCGCGCCGGCTGGTGAAGAACCCGCGCACGCCGGTTTCGTAGTCACCGCGCCACACCTTGCGTGCTGTGATCAACAGGAAGATCACGCCGATCGTGACATGGGTGCCGTGGAACCCGGTGATCATGAAGAAGGATGAACCGAATTGCACGGCGCCCCAGGGATTTGCCCAGGGCCGCACGCCCTCTGTGATGAGCTTCGTCCACTCGAAAGCCTGCATGCTGACGAAGGCCGCGCCGAGAGCGGCAGTGACCAGCATCAACACCGCTGTCTTCCGACGATCGTGCCGGTAGCCGAAATTGACCGCCATCGCCATTGTGCCGCTCGACGAGATCAGCACGAAGGTCATGATGGCGATCAGGATCAGCGGGATGTCTTGGCCGAACAGATGCAATGCGAACACCTCGCTGGGGTTGGGCCATGGCACCGTCGTCGACATGCGCGCGGTCATGTAAGACAACAGGAAGCAGCCAAAGATGAAGGTATCGCTGAGCAGGAAGATCCACATCATGGCCTTCCCCCACGAGACGTTCTTGAACGCCCTCTGGTCGGATGACCAGTCGGCCGCAACACCGTGCAGGCCAGGCGGCCGTGGAGCGGTACGGTCGGCATGTCCCAGCGTGGTCTCGGCCATCAGCGTTTCCTTCTCGGGTACAACCCGTCGCGCGCCGCGCGCGGCGTCTAGGTCAACAATCCCCTGCAGATGTCGATCAGGTCCGCCGCCCAGCCCATGAGCACGCAGAAGAGCACCAGCCAGACGACGAGCAGCACGTGCCAATACATCGCGCAGAGTTCGGTCGGCAGAACGAGCGTCTCGGACCGGGCGCTTTGCCATGCGCGAACATTGACCCGGCCAAGCGCTACCAATCCGCCGATGATGTGGAGGCCGTGCATCGCGGTCAGAAGATAAAAGAAGCTGGCTGCCGGGTTCTCGGTTGCGAAATAGCCCTCGGCGGCGAAATCGTGCCAGGCCAGCAATTGTCCGCCCAGGAAGGCCACCGATGCCAGGGCGCCGATGAAAAGGGCGAGCCGGAGATTGTCGAGTCGTCCCTTGTGCGCGGCAGACACTGCGCCCTGCAGCGCAATGCTTGCCAGCACCAGCATCGCGGTGTTGAGCCACAGGACCCTGGGCACGGGAGCGGCCTGCCAGTCGGCATAGACCATGCGCATGAAATAGGCGCTGATGAGCAGTGCAAACAGCGTGCCGACCACAGCGAGGAACACGCCAAGACCGATCTTGGCCGGATGCATGAGCGACGCTTCCGTCTCGGGAAATGCCGTCACCGGCCCGGCCTCCAGCCATGGCTTGGACATCAGCCGCTGGTGCGACAGCCACCAGCCGACCACGGCGGCTATCGCGGCGAGGAAGATCACGATCGCGCTCATGCGCTGCCGCCCTGCGTTAGCGGGCGCGGATCGTTCTGCGCAATGAAGTCTTCCGGCGCGCCGGGCACGCTGTAGTCATAGGCCCAGCGATAGACCACCGGCAGCTCCTTGCCGAAATTGCCGTGCGGCGGCGGTGTGCCTGCCGTCTGCCATTCGAGCGTCGTCGCCCGCCACGGGTTGTCGCCGGCCGGCCGGCCGTGCCGGATGCTCCACAGAAGGTTGAACAGGAACACCATCTGGGCAAAGCCGACCACAAGTGCTGCGATGGTGATAAATTCGTTCAGCGCGTGCACGGAAGGCGGGACAAAGGCAGTGTCGCCGATCTCGGGATAGCGCCGCGGTACGCCAACCAGCCCGACATAATGCATCGGGAAGAAAATCATGTAGGCGCCGACGAAGGTCACCCAGAAATGAAAGCGACCCATCGCTTCGTTGAGCATCCTGCCGGTGACCTTGGGGTACCAATGATAGATTGCGCCGAAGACGACGAGTATCGGCGCCACGCCCATCACCATGTGGAAATGCGCGACCACGAACATCGTTTGTGCCAGTGGTACGTCGACCACCACATTGCCGAGGAACAGGCCGGTCAATCCGCCATTGACGAACGTGACGATGAAGGCGAGCGCAAACAGCATCGGAATGGTCAGGTGGATGTCGCCGCGCCACAGCGTCAGCACCCAGTTGTAGACCTTGATAGCGGTGGGGATGGCAATGATCAGTGTGGTGGTGGCGAAGAAGAAGCCGAAATAGGGATGCATGCCCGAGACATACATGTGGTGCGCCCAGACGACGAAGGAAAGCGCGCCGATGCTAATGATCGCCCACACCATCATGCGATAGCCGAAGATGTTCTTGCGCGCATGCGTGCTGATGAGATCGGAGACGATGCCGAAGGCGGGCAGCGCCACGATGTAGACTTCGGGATGGCCGAAGAACCAGAACAGGTGCTGGAACATGATCGGGCTGCCGCCGTCGTGCGGGAGTGGGGTGGTGCCCATCTCCACGATCGCAGGCATGAAGAAGCTCGAGCCGATCACCCGGTCGAACAGCATCATGACGCAGGCGACGAAGAGCGCGGGGAAAGCAAGCAGCGCCATCACCGTGGCTGTGAAAATGCCCCAGACGGTCAGCGGCAGGCGCATCAGCGTCATGCCACGCGTACGACCCTGAAGCACAGTCACCACATAGTTGAGGCCGCCCATGGTGAAGCCGATGATAAACAGGATCAGCGAAACGAGCATCAGGATGATGCCCCAGTCCTGTCCGCCGGGCGTGCCCGAGGTGATGGCCTGCGGCGGATAGAGCGTCCAGCCGGCGCCCGTCGGCCCCCCCGGCGCAAAGAAGCTGGCCGTCAACACCAGAACAGCGAGCAGGTAGATCCAGTAGCTCAGCATGTTGACATAGGGAAACACCATGTCGCGTGCGCCGACCATCAACGGGATCAGGTAATTGCCGAAACCGCCGAGGAACAGCGCGGTCAGGAGGTAGATCACCATGATCATGCCGTGCATGGTCATGAACTGATAATACATGTCCGGCGTGATGGACGTGAACGTGTCGGGGAAACCGAGCTTCAAGCGCATCAGCCAGGACAGCACCAGCGCGACAAGGCCAATCGCTGTCGCCGTGCCCGCATACTGGATGGCGATGACCTTGGCGTCCTGCGAGAAGACGTATTTCGTCCACCAGCCGTGCGGATGATAGAGCTCAACCTCAGCCACTTCCGCAACCGGAATGAGGCCTGCTCCATGAGGCGTGATATCAACCATTCGTACACCTCCTCGCTCGTTTCCGTCTCACGCAAGGCAACCTCCAGGGTCGTCTCGCCAAATGCCTTTCCCTAGTCGGCCTTCGCCTTTGCCGGTTCGACAAGCGCGCCCGTCTTGGCGGGCGCCGACAGTTGGGCAAAGGTCGATTGCTGCTGCAGCCAGGCCAGATAATCCTGCTCGGTGTCGACTTTCACGACGCCACGCATGAAGGCATGGCCGACACCGCAAAGCTGGGAGCAAAGGATTTCGAACGTTCCTGTCCTGGTGGGCGTGAACCAGAAATAGGTGATCATGCCCGGCACCATGTCCATCTTGGCGCGGAACTCCGGCACGTAGAAATCGTGGATTACGTCGATCGAGCGCAGCACCATCTTGACCGGCTTGCCGACCGGCAGATGCAGGTCGGCCGCCACGACCACGACATTGTCCTGACCGTTCGGATCCTGTGGATTGATGCCGAGCGGATTGTCGGGACTGATGAGCCGTGCGTTCGACGTGCCGAGCTTGCCGTTCACACCGGGCAAGCGGAAGCTCCATTGCCATTGCTGCGCGACGACCTCGACCTCGGTCGCGTCCTTGGGAACGGTGACGAACTGGCTCCACACGAACAGGCCCGGCGCCAGCAATGCCGCAACGCCGACAGCGGTGAACGCGGTCAGCCAGGATTCGAGCTTTCTGCTTTCGGGCTCGTAGTTCGCCTTCTGTCCTTCCTTGTGCCGGAAGCGGTAAACACAATAGGCCATGAACAGTACGACGGCGGAGAAGACCGTCCCGGTGATCCAGAAAGTGATGACAAGAGTGCTATCGATATAGCCCCAGTTGGAGGCTATCGGCGTTGACCACCAAGGGCTCAGCACATGGAACAGCACCGAGCCGACAACAATCAAAACGAGTACGAGCGCTACGGCCATCCTCGGTTCCTCCGGCATTCCGAGGGACGCTGTCCGGCAGGAAGGCCGCGTACATCATAGCGCGATTTGCCTCAGAAATACTAGGGCGTAGTGACGATTAGGGTTTGAGGATCGAATGAGGATGTGTCGCGACCTTTTCGATAATTCGGTAGAGCGTCTCGCGCATCTTTACCGACATGCCCGTCCCGTTCGGCGCCCGAGCTGGATGTGAAAGACCTGCCAAAAACGGCTGAAGCCAGTGCTCGAGAGATGGACGGCTTGGGCGCCTTGCGGCGCCTGGATATTTAGGGCGAGCGCAGGCTAGTCGAAATAGCCGTGGCGGCCATCGAAGAGGCATTCCTTGCCTCCGCGATGGATTGCATTTGCTTTCTTCCACGTCCGATGGTCAGGGCAACATTCTGATCGATCTGGTTCGGCAATAGAAAGCCAGCCAGCGGGCATCAGCAAAAGGGCAACACGGTTGCCGAGTCCGCCTCCGCTCCCGCGGGCTATTTTGGCTCCTCCTGCGGCTACGATAGCCGATGGAGGCGCCTGTTTCCAATTCCCGGAGGCGATGTGATCCTCAATCACGCATCGAAGATATCCGCCTGAGGTTACGACACGACAATGCCAATCATATTCCGCTTTGACGGCCCGCGCGTGGTCATTTTATATCACCAACCTGTTCAGCGGCTAAATTGCGCCAATCCGGCGGCCATGCTTGATACCGCCGCTATTTCATTCCACATCGGTCAGGATGAAGGACGAGACACGTGAGCGGCGTCGGACTTTGCTGTGGGCCTTGCCCGCATCGCTGATCCTGCATGCGCTCATCACCGCGCTCCTGGTCTACGGCCTGCCCATGCCTCCCCAACAGCCGCAGGAGGAGCAAGCGGTAAACGTCGCACTCGTGCCCCCTCCCGATCAGCCAAAACCGAAACCTGCTCCCGCGCCGCCTCCAAAGAAACCCGAGGCCAAAAAGCCGCCGGAACCGAAAGTGGAAAAGCCGCCGGAGCAGAATGTTGAAAAGCCGCCTGCGCCGGAAAAGCCGTCGCCAGTCGAGGTCCTGAGGCCTGTTTTTCAGTTCGGCGACAAGGATGCCGGCCCCCGGAAATCCTTGGATGGCAGCAGCGCTCAAGACAACTCGCCGTCGCCGGCCAAGGATAAGGATTCGAAGCCGCCTGTCGTGCCGAAAGATGCAGAGAACAAATCTGCCGCGTCGCCAGACTCGGGAGAGCGGGCAGATCCAACCAAGGTCGGCGAGAAGCCGGTAACCGCAGCGAAGGACATCGAGCCCACACAGGAGAAGCAGGCAACTTCAACCCAGGACATGGGCAACCAGGAAGCAGACAAACAGCAGGCGGGAGCAGCCGCGGCGGCAACGCCGTTGGCCGCCGCCGGCGGCGACATTGAGATCGCGCTTCCCACGTCGGCCGAAGCGCCGAAACCCAGACCCGAAAACGCGCCGAAACCCAGCCCTGCGAAGGTTTCGAAGTCTGGAAGCGGCAGCGCCAGAAGGCCAAGCTCCACCGACGTGGCGGCTGCCGCATCGCGGGTTTATTCGGACCTTCCAGGCGTCCGCAGGCTCTACTCGCAAGGCGCTACCGGTGATGCGCTGGCTACAATGTCGATGGCCGACGTGCCTCGCTACGAGCGCGCAGGCCAACTTTGTGCCAGCACGTTGTACCAACAACTGGAGAACGCTTCTTATATTCCCGACTGGGTGCCAGCTTTTCGGTTGAACGCGGGCAATATTATCGACCAGCCGAATACTCATTTCCGTACGCGAACAACTTGGTATGATTTGAGCTTCCGGTGCGAGGTAGACACCAATGCGACGAGGGTCTTGTCCTTCGCCTTCCGTGTCGGACCTGAAACCCCGCCCGACGAAAGTGCCCGCCTTGAACGATCTGTTCCCCACTAGGGCAATTCCACGACGGGCAACATTCGAGCCGTCCGGCTGTTATGACCCGATCAGACTTTCTTAAGGGTTGCTACCGGCATCCCTTAGCGATACCGCTCCAAGTTGGTGATATGGCAAGCGATACTCAGTCGAAGAAGCCGGCGTCCTCTTCCTTGAGGTGCTTCTTCGCGCCCGCGGCATCGATGTCGACGCCCAATCCGGGAGCTTCGAGCAAGTCGATCATCGAATCCTTCACGATCCGCGTCGGCAGGCCAATGACGATATCCTCCCACCAGGGGTCGGAGGCGCTGGGATATTCGAAGGCGATGTAGTTGGCGGGCAGGGTGGCGCAGACATTGATCAGCGCGCCGAGGCCGAGGAGACCGTTCGCCGTGCCGTGCGGCGCCATCATGATCGAGTGCAAATAGGCATGCTCGGCCACCCATTTGAGTTCGGCGATGCCACCGATATCAGCGGGGTCCGGACCGATGACGCGGACGGCCTGCGTTTCGATCAGTTCCTTGAAGTTGTGACGCAGGTAGATTTGCTCTCCTGTATGGATGGGGGTGGACGTGGATGTCGTGAGTTCGCGGTAGGCCTGCGGATTGACCCATGGCACGTAGTCGCCCGTCAGCATGTCCTCCAACCACATGAGATTGTATTTTTCCACCGCCTGCGCGAAGCGGATGGCGTCCGGCAGGAACCAGCCAGGACCGCAATCCAGGGCCAGAGAGACCTTGTCGCCAAGCACTTCCTTCATTGCAATGACGCATTCGATCATATGCGCCATGCCCCGCTCGCTGATCTGCCCCTGATCCATCGCGCCGTGATAGGTCGGCGGCTGGCGGACGCCGTAGTGGAAGTCGGGGACACTTGTCTTCATGTTGGAGTGAAAGCTGATGCCCTGTTTCACCATGAAGAAGTTTTCAGGCCGCTCCATCATCCATTTGACGTCCGCCGCGTAGTCCTCTGGCTTATCTCCGGTCCGTTTTTTGCGGATGGAGCCGTTGTAGACCCGCACCTTGTCGCGCACCTTGCCGCCGAGCAGCTTGTAGACCGGAACGCCCGCCGCCTTGCCGGCGATGTCCCAGAGTGCATGCTCGATGGCGCTGACGGCGGCGCCATAGGGTTTGAACGAGCCGCGCTGGCGGATCTTCAGCATGCAGCGTTCGACGTCGGTCGGGTCTTCACCGATCAGCGCCTCGCGGAAATGCAGCACCCAGGGCTTGAGGTAAGGCTTGGTGTACTCCGCCTCGCCCAGGCCATGAACGCCTTCATCGGTCACGATGCGGACGATGGGATGTTTGCCGATGACGGCGCACCGGAGATCGGTGATCTTCATGCTTTCCCTTTCTTGCCTTCCCCAAAGGTGAGGCGGTCAGCTCCAGGTCCGGTCCCAGGAATATTCGTCATCCCAGTGATCGGTCGGCTGCCAGATGCCTTTGACCCCTTCCTGCAGGTGCTGGCTGATGACTTCATCAACCACGTCGTCGATACCCAGGCCCGGCTTGTCCGGCACGGTGATGAACCCGTCCTTGACCAGCGGCTTGGGCAAGCCCGTGACGATATCGTCCCACCAGTCCACTTCGACGCTGTGATATTCGAGCGCCATGAAGTTTTCCGTGGCCACCGCGACATGCGCGGCGGCCATCGCGGCGATCGGGCTTTCCGCCATGTGAATGGCCATGGCGATGCCATGGTCCTGGGCGGCGTCGCCGATCTTCTTGGTCTCCAGGATGCCGCCGGTGGTAAGCAAGTCCGGGTGGATGACCGAGATGCCTGAGTTGAGCAGCGGCTCGAAGCCCTCCTTGAGGTAGATGTCCTCACCCGTGCAGATCGGCACCGACGTTACCGCCTGCAACTGCCGATACTGCTCGGTGTACTGCCAGGGGATCACGTCCTCGAGCCAGGCTGGTGCGTATTTCTCGATCCGCCGGGCGAGACGGATGCCGTCCTGCAGCGAGACGTGTCCGACATGGTCGATGGCGAGCGGAATCTCGTAGCCGATCACCTCGCGGACCTCGTGAATATATTGATCGAGCAGGTCGATGCCCTTTTCGGTGAAGTGGAGGCCGGTGAAGGGATGCGGCACGTTCTGCGCGTCATAGGCGGCGTTGCGCGCCCGGCGCTCGTCCGGGGTGCGTGCCCGGCCGCGAGCGGGATGTGTGCGGAAACCGTCGAGCACGCCGGCCGGCGCGACCACCGCGCCTGGGATGTGGGAGATCTGCGCCAGCCCGAGGTCCATCTTGAGGAAGGTGAAACCGAGATCCATCCGCGCCTTGAGCCGCTTGCCGGTCTCGGTGCCACTGGGCTTCTCCGCGTCGGTATCGCAATAGACACGCACCTTGTCGCGGAACCGTCCCCCGAGCATCTGGTAGATCGGCACGCCATAGGCCTTGCCGGCGAGGTCCCAGAGGGCGATCTCGACTGCCGAGACACCGCCACCCTGCCGCCCATGGCCGCCAAATTGCTTGATGCGGCGGAACAGCCGGTCGATGTCGCAGGGATTCTCGCCCAGCAACCGGCTCTTGAGCATCAGCGCATAGGTCGCGCTGGCGCCGTCGCGCACTTCGCCCAGGCCGACAATGCCCTGGTTGGTGTAGATCTTGATGAGTGCCGAGGTGAACGGCGCGCCGACGATCTCGGCGACGCGCAGGTCGGTGATGCGCAGGTCGCTCGGCCGCGAGCTGGTGCGGACATTGTTCTCGATCGTCTCAGCCGCACTGTTGTGTCTCGCCATCGTTCCACTCTCTCCTACTGATCAGGATTTGACGCCCGCCTGGCCCGCTCGCCTGGCGACACCCATCTGTTCGATGATATGGCGGCCCGACCCTTCCACGTGCCGGGCCACGACGGCGGCTGCGCCATCGGCATCCTGCGCCTTGATCCGTTCGATCAGTTCGCGATGCTCGCGCATCACCGCGACGCGCCGGCTGAGCGAAGTCGGAAAGCGGCGGCTGATGGCGCGCAGTATCTCGCGATGTTTCCACCAGAGTTCGGCGGCATGCCGGTTGTAGTGGCGGTCGTAAATCAGCTGGTGGAAACGCGTGTCGAGCACGCCGTGCTGGGCCAGATCGGCGAAGTTGAGTTCTTCGATCGCGGCCTGCGCCGCCTCGAGCCTGGCAATATCGGTGTCATCGACGATCGAGACGAACCAGCGCGTGAGGGCCGGCTCGATCAGCACTTCGATCTCGATGATGTCGCGTACGAAGGCCTCATCGATGGGCCGAACGCGGGCGCCGCGATTGGGCTCGATCAAGACGAAGCCCTCTCCCCGCAATTGCTGCAGCGCCTCGCGGATCGGATTGGTCGACGTGCCGTATTGGGTCGCCAGATCCGCGATCTTGAGCCTCACATTGGGTCCGAGGCGACCCGAAATGATTTCGTCGCGGATCATTTCATAGACCCAGCCGGGTTGATCGAAGGTTTCCCCCGATGGTCTGTCGATGAGTGTGATTTCGCTCATGGGCGCTGATTTTATGCACCTTTTTCACACTAGCCAAGCCCATAGTACGTTAACTTATCAAAATAATGTACGATTTCATTCAGGTTGACAGATACAATTTTGTCTGGAAGTCTCGTGAACCTTGGCTGAAGTCGAACAAATTCGATCGCCCAGGGAGGAGCGCAAGCTGTGGGTCGGACGCCCTGCCGGATGGCTGGGCAACCCGCCGTCGTGAGGAGGAGAAATCTCAATGAAGACTTCGAGAAATCGCGCAGCCAAGGCCGGTCGTCAGATTCTGACATCTTCGCTGGCGCTCGGACTGGCCGCGTCGTTGATGTCCACCGCGGTCCACGCGCAGAGCGTCGACCTCAGCAAGTGGTCTCCGGAATATGTCCGCAGCATTGCCGGCACCGAAGAAGTCAATACCGCCGCCGAATGCTCCAAGGTCGTGCCGCTCGATTACAAGGGTCGCCTGACCTACTGGTACACCGGTCCATCCGACGCAGAGCCCGAAATCACCAAGCAGATGGACAAGGAATTCTGGGTGGCGTGGAAGGCGACTTACCCGAACATCGAGACCGACGCGCAGAACATCAATTACAACGATCTTCTCGACAAGTTTCGCACGGCCTTGCTGGGTAACGCCGGCCCCATGGTGGTGCGGCTGCAAATCCTGGGCGGCGTGGAATTTGCAGCCAAGGGCTACCTGCAGGAACTGAAGCCCGAAGACGTCGGATATACGACGGCGGACTTCTGGCCCGGCGCCATGAAATCGGTCACCTATGACGGCAAGACCTACGGCATCCCGACCAACAACGAGACCATGGCCTTCATCTGGAACGCCAAGATCTTCAAGGATGCCGGCCTCGATGGGGAAAAACCGCCAGCCACGTGGGATGACGTCGTCAAATACTCCAAGCAGATCCACGACAAGCTCGGCATTGCCGGTTACGGCCTGGTGGCCAAGCAGAACGCCGGCAACACGCCGTTCCGCTTCATGCCGCAACTCTGGGCCTATGGCGGCGCGGCGCTCGACGAGGCCGACCCGGCCCCGACCTATCACAACATCGGTCTCAACAGCCCTGGCGCCAAGGCGGCGCTGCAGGCTGCCTACGACATGTATGTGCGCGACAAATCGGTCCCGGTTTCCGCGCTCACCAACACGCAGAACGAGAACCAGGGGCCGTTCATCGCCGGCCAGTTGGCCATGATGATCGCCCATCCGGCCGAATACGCCAAGATGGTGGACCTGGCATCCAAGGCGACCGGCGCCGACAAGAAAGTGGCCGACGCCGTGGTGGCGAACATGCGCTATGGCCTTATACCCGAAGGTCCGGCGCGGCGTGCCGTGGTGTTTGGCGGCTCCAACATTCATGTCCTAAAGCCGGAGTATGTGGACGGCGGAACCGACGAGATGGCGGTGAAGGCCCTCATCTGCATGTGGACAAGCCCCGAATGGTCGACGCGGCTTAACTGGGTCGGTTCGAACCCCGGCAATCTGCGCGGCTTCAAGACCAAGTGGATGAAGGAGCGTCTTGACCAGATCAAGTTCCTCGACGTGACGACATCCATGCTGCCCAACGGCATCCCATTCCCGGTGATCCCGGAAGCGCCGGAGATCATGAACATCATCGTCCCGGACATGCTGCAGAATGCCTTGACCGGCAAGATGACGGTCGACGCGGCCGCCGATGATGCCGCCGCGAAGGTCAAGGCGCTGCTTGGCGGCCTGTAACTTGGCTGCTTGTAAGTCGCGTCCCGCCCTGGAACGGCCGGCAGCCCTCGTGCTGCCGGTCCCCGCGTGCTCTAACAAAGGATGTAGCCCGTGAGCATCGCCACGGAACAGGCCGCCCCCGCACCGGCAAGGTCGCCGAGGCGCGTTGGCCTTCTGCAACGGGTGGTGAACCACCGCGCGGACTATCTCTATGTGTTTCCCGCGCTTGCGGTGATGATGATCGTCATCGCCTATCCCATCTACTATACGCTTGAGCTGAGCCTCTTCAAAACGCCCGCCAACCTTCAGATGAAGGACAAGATCTATGTCGGGCTCGACAATTACGTCACGATCCTGACGAGCGCGTCGTTTCGTGATGTCACCGTCAATACCCTGATCTGGACCATATCCTCGACGCTCTTCTCCTTCCTGCTCGGGCTTTGCGCCGCTTTGGCGCTGCATCGCGAGTTCGCCGGCCGTGGCGTGCTTCGCGCCGTTCTGCTGATCCCCTATGTCGTTAGCGCGGTTGCCGCGTCCTACGTCTGGAAGTGGCTCTACCACTCGGATTTTGGCGTGATCGGCGCGCTGTCGGTGCAGTTCGGTTTCACCGACAGGCCGATCAACTTCCTGGACAATCTGCACACGGCGCTGCCCTCGCTCATCGTCGTGAACATCTGGCGAGAATTTTCCTTCGCCATGATCATGCTGATGGCCGGCCTGCAGACCGTGCCCGACCAGTTGCTGCGTGCGGCCCAGGTCGATGGCGCCAATACCTGGCAACGCTTCCGCCACGTGACTTTCCCCCATCTGAAAGGCGTCTCGATGGTCACGCTGCTGCTGTTGATGGTGGCGAACTTCAACTCCTTCATCATCCCATGGATCATGACGGGCGGCGGGCCGGCTGGCGCTTCCGATATCTGGATCACCCAGATCTATCAGCTCGCCTTCGGGCGCCAGCGCTGGGGGCTGGCGTCGGCCTACGCGGTCATTCTGTTCATCGTGCTGATGACGCTCGGCTACTTCTACGTGAAAGCACTGACTCGCGGCGACGAGGCGAGGGCATGACCAGCACATTCGCCGACGCCGGCCGGTCTCGTATCAGAAAACCCATCGACTGGTGGCGATGGAGCGGTCGCGTATTCCTGCTGTTCCTGTTGATCTTCACGGTCCTGCCGATGGCGTGGATGGTGCTGACGTCGCTGAAGTCGCAATTCGCCGCGATGCAATACCCGCCGCAGTGGTGGCCGGCCGAGCCGACGCTTGAAAACTACAGCAAGCTGCTCGACCCCTCGAACTCAGTCGGCCACGAATTCCTGCAATATTTCTGGAACAGCCTCTACGTTTCGGTGGCAACGACGATCCTTGGCGTCGTCGTCGCGGTGCCGGCGGCATATGCCTTTTCGCGGTTCCGCTTTCCGGGCCGCACGTTCCTGTTTTTCGCGGTGCTCGTCAGGAACATGTTTCCCGCGGTCGTTTTCCTGATGCCGCTGTTCCTGCTGATGCGCCGGCTCGGATTGGTGGGCACCCACACGTCCCTGATCCTGACCTATCTGACGTTTGGCCTGCCGCTCTCGATCTGGCTGCTCAAGGGGTTCTACGACAACATCCCGATCCAGCTCGAGCAGGCGGCGCGCATCGATGGCGCGACGCGTTTCCAGGCCTTTTACATGATCGTGCTGCCGCTATCGTCACCGGGCATCATCGCCACGTCGATCTTTTCGTTCATCGGCGCCTGGAACGAGTATGTCTATGCCGTCACATTCCTGAACAACAAGGACAAGTTGACCTTGCCGGTGGGCATCCAGCGTTACTTCACCGAGTTCGCCACCGACTGGCCTGGCCTGATGGCGGCAACCTTCCTGATGAGCGTGCCGGTCGTGGTGCTGTTCCTTGTGCTGCAGAAATATTTTGTCCGCGCGCTGACCGAAGGCGCCGTGAAGTCGTGACTGCGTGAGGGGAGAAGCCGCATGGCCCAGGTCGTTCTGCGAGACGTCGTCAAGACCTACGGCAATCTCTACGCCGTCAATCATGTATCGCTGACCGTCGAGGACGGCGAGTTCGTGGCGCTGGTCGGGCCTTCCGGCTGCGGCAAGACGACGACGCTCAACCTGGTGGCGGGGCTGATGCCGATATCGGATGGCGACATCTACATCGGCGACAGGCTGGTCAACGACCTCGATCCCAAGGACCGGGATATCGCCATGGTCTTCCAGAACTACGCGCTCTATCCCAACAAGACGGTGTTCCAGAACCTGTCTTTTCCGCTGAAGATGCGCAAACTCGCCAAGCCGGATATCGAAAGGAAGGTGATGGAAGCCGCCAAGGTGCTCGACATCGTCCACCTTCTGAAACGGCTTCCTCGTGAACTTTCCGGTGGCCAGCAGCAGCGTGTCGCGCTTGGCCGGGCGCTGGTGCGCGACCCAAAAGTCTTCCTGATGGACGAACCTCTGTCCAATCTCGACGCCAAGCTGCGCGTGCAGATGCGCTCGGAGCTGAAACGCTTCCAGCGGGATCTCAGCGCGACGGTAATCTATGTCACGCACGACCAGCTCGAAGCCGTCACCATGGCCGACAAGATGGCGGTGATGAGCGGGGGGATGCTGCAGCAATATGATTCGCCGAGCCAGGTCTTCGATAATCCCGTGAACACGTTCGTCGCCAGTTTCGTCGGCAGTCCGGCGATGAGCCTGGTGCCGCTGAGGGCCGTCACCAAGGGTACCGAAGTGTCGTTGCAAAGTCCCGAAGGCTGGGATCTGCCGCTGTCTTCCGCCAATGCCCGAAAGGCGCTGTCCGCCAGTTCGGACAAAGTCGTGCTCGGCGCGCGCCACAGCACCCTCAGGCTGCGCAAACAGGCAGCGCCGGGCGCCGTGCCCGGCAAGGTCTATACCGTCGAGCCCACCGGCGATGTCACCTTCGTGCAGATCTATCTGGGTGCCGCGGTCGTGGTGGTCAGCCTCGAGCCGAGCGTCGTGATCCAGCCCGACGAGCCCGTCTGGATCGAGTTCGACCAGAACAAGATGCATCTGTTCGACGGCGAAACGACAATGGCGCTCAAGGCGGCGTAGCGGCAAAGTTCATGAAAATCACCGCGATCATTCCCTATCCGACCTGGGTCGGCATCCGGAACCAGCTCATCGTCAAGGTGGAGACCGACGAAGGTATTTACGGCTGGGGCGAGAGCGGCCTGTCTGGCCGCGAGAAGGCGGTCGTCGGGGCCATCGAACACTATCGCGAGTTCCTGATCGGCCGCGATCCTTTCGCCATCGGCGCGCTGTGGCAGGAGATGTATCGCAGCCAGTATTTCGAAGGCGGGCGGGTGCTCACCGCCGCGATCTCGGCCATCGACATCGCGCTGCACGACATCAAGGGCAAGGCGCTTGGCGTGCCGGTCCATCAGTTGCTCGGCGGCAAGCAGCGCAACCACATCCCGACCTTTGCAACGACCAGGGGTCCGTGCGGGCCAGAGATGATCGAGCAAGCCAGGGAACTGATGGCGATGGGATGGAACGCCATCCGGCTTTTCCCGGCCGATCACGAAAGCCTGGGCGTCTACGAGCCGCGCCAGAGCCTGGCCGAGACGGCCAGATGGTGCGTCAAGGCCCGCGAGGAACTTGGCGAGGCGGTCGTGCTGGGCGTCGACTACCATCACCGGCTGTCGGTCGCGGAAGCCGCCAGCTATTGCCAGAAAATGCCATCCGGCACGCTCGATTTTCTTGAAGAACCGATCCGCGACGAGACGCCGGAAGCCTACGAGGCGCTCAGGAAACTCACCGACGTGCCTTTCGCGATCGGCGAGGAGTTTTCGAGCAAGTGGCAATTCCTGCCGTACATCGAGCGCGACATTCACCAGTTCAACCGCATCGACGTGTGCAATGTCGGCGGCTTGACCGAGGCGATGAAAGTCGCCGGCTGGAGCGAGGCACATTACGTCGACATGATGCCGCACAATCCGCTCGGGCCGATCTGCACGGCGGCGACGATCCATTTCGCTGCGGCGGTCGCCAATTTCACCTGGCTCGAAACCCGCGCGTCGCCCGGCGAACTTTATTACGGCTTCGACGACGCCGGGATATTCACCGTCCAGCCCCGCCTCAACGGCGTCGTCTACGACGTGAGCGACGCTCCCGGCCTCGGCGTCGAGGTGGATGAGGCGCTGGTGAAGAAGCAAAGCTTCAAGTTCTGGGAAGCCCCCCACCTGCGCCGCACGGACGGCTCGGTCACCAACTGGTAGGCCCAGCGGGCCAAAGGAGATTTGCCATGACCCATACACCCGGTATCACCCGGCCACCCAGCAACGTCATCGGTGCGCTCAAGGACATAGGCTCGGCCACCGTCGCCGGCACACTGGGGCATATGGGCATCCGCAACCCGCACATCATGGGGCCGGTGAGCTGGAACAAGGGCAAGTCGATCGTCGGCCCCGCGCTGACGCTGCAGTTCATGCCCAAGCGCGAGGACCTCTACGGCGAAGGCGAATATGCCGACCCGGAGAAACAGCTCCACCGTCACGTGCTTTACCACGTGCAGGAAGGCGACATCGTCGTCGTCGATGCGCGCGGCGACATGAGCGCCGGTGTCTTCGGCGACATGATGTCGACCTACTTCAAAGGACGCGGCGGCGCCGGCATGGTCATCGACGGCTGTCTGCGCGACTATCCCAATCTCAAGAAACTCGACCTGCCGCTCTGGGTGCGCGGCTGGACACCCAACTTCCACACCCAGACCGGCCTGATGCCGTTCGCGGTCAACGTGCCGATTGCCTGCGGCGGCGTCACTGTCATTCCTGGCGACATCATCGTGGCCGACGACGACGGCGCCGTCGTCCTGCCCATTGCTCTTGCGGCGCAGGTCATCGAAACTTCGAAGGTCCATCACGAGTGGGAGGACTTCTCCCGTATGAAGCTGATGCAGGGTGCTCCGCTGCAGCGCTACTATCCGCTGCATGACGATGCCCGAGGCGAATACGAGGAGTGGCGCAAAACCAATCGCTTGGCGGATTGACGTTGGAATCACCCAGCACCGGCGAACGCCGCCCGTTGGCGTCCGCCGGTGTCGGGGCCAAGATTCAACTGACGGATATGCTGGAAGCGGCGGCCAATGTGGAATGCAAGCCCGCTATTGGCTCGGGCGATCCGAGACGATCGACGTGAAGGCCGTAACTTCGGCAAAATGTGCCGGCCTGACCTTTCCGAACTTGCTCGCATCGACGACGAGGTGCGATTCGAGCGCGCGCTCGATCACCATCTGCTTGATGGGCACCTCATGGAAATGGGAGCAAGTGACGCCGCGCGTCTCGTGCACGCCGCCGGCCGAGATGAAGGCCTTGTTCAGGTTGATCCTTGCCAGGGTCTCCAACCCTTCCTCGCCCGAGAATGACGCGGCCGCCGGATGATAGAGACCGCCGAGCAGAATGAGCCTTATGTTGTTGCGGTGGCACAGGATCTCGGCCACGTTCATCGAGTAGCATATCGCCGTCAGACGCATGCCCTCGGGAATGCGGGCCGCCAGATGCGGCGTCGTCGTGCCGCAATCGATGAAGATCGTGTCGTCCTCCTCGATGAGCTTCACTGCCTGCGCACAGGCAACGGCCTTCGCCGTGGCGTGGCTGTCCTTCTCCGCGTCGAGGACATAGTCGCCCGCCGCGCTATCGAGCGCGCCCACGATATGGCCGCCTAGGCAGGTGAAGCGGTCCCTGGCCTCGGCAATGTCGCGCCGGATCGTCATCTCCGAGACGCCGAGCCGCACGGCAGTGTCACGAAGCCTGAGCACGCCGTCTCGGTCCAGCATCGTGCGAAGTGCGTCGAGCCGCTCGCCCCTGTGTCCTGCTCTGCTCATGCGTTCTCCGTTGCGGACGCGTTTCAGGGGCGGCTTTGCGCCGCAGCGCCATAAACCGATCCATGCGCCCTTGACAGTTTCGTCGTCAATATGAAACGATCCGAACATAATGTTTGAACTATAACATATTGCGTAAGCCGCACCTAAGCGGCAGGCTGCAAGCCACACCAGAGGACGGGCAACATCCGTGACAAAACCGGATCATTCGACGCTGCAGCGACTTGAGAACTTCCGACGCAACGAGGGCATTTCGCTTCGAATTGACGCCTTTGAGGCAATCGAGGTCAATCTGAGCGCCGTGGAGCGACGGGCATCGACTTTGCCCACCCGCCGTTCGGTGAAAAAGGAGTATCAGGCCGCATGGCTGGTCAAGGCGCTGACCTGCATCGACCTGACGACACTGGCGGGCGACGACACGCCCGACCGTGTCCAGCGGCTGTGCGCGAAGGCAAGACGACCCTTGAGCGACGAACTGGTCGAGGGGTTGGGGCTGACGGCGACGCCGCCAAGGGTGGGG
The DNA here is from genome assembly GCF_024746815.1 of Mesorhizobium sp. AR07. Taxonomy (GTDB): domain Bacteria; phylum Pseudomonadota; class Alphaproteobacteria; order Rhizobiales; family Rhizobiaceae; genus Mesorhizobium. The sequence goes on along the minus strand of NZ_CP080525.1, from coordinate 2,190,257 downwards.
GCGGTCTGCGTTTACCCAACCATGGTTCCGGCCGCTGTCAACGCGCTTGCCGGTTCCGGCATTCCGGTGGCGTCGGTCGCCACCGGCTTCCCGGCAGGCCTGACGCCGCTGCCGCAGCGCCTCGCTGAAATCCGCTATGCGGTGGGCGAGGGGGCGCAGGAGATCGACATCGTCATCAACCGGGCGCTGGTGTTCCGTCAGGACTGGTTTGCGCTTTACGACGAAGTCGCCGCCATGCGCGAAGCCTGCGGCGAGGCACATCTGAAAGCGATCCTGGCGACCGGCGACCTGAAGACGCTGCGCAACGTGTACAAAGCCTCCATGGTCTCGATGCAGGCAGGCGCCGATTTCATCAAGACGTCGACCGGGAAGGAAGACGTCAACGCCACGCTGCCGGTCAGCCTGGTCATGCTGCGGGCGCTGCGCGACTATGGGCAGCAAACCGGTTTCAAGATCGGCTTCAAGCCAGCGGGCGGGCTGAAGACCGCCAAGGACGCCCTGAACTGGCAGTTCCTGATGAAGGAGGAATTGGGCCGGCGCTGGCTGGAACCCGATCTGTTCCGCATCGGCGCAAGCTCGCTGCTGGGCGATATCGAACGCCAGCTCGAGCACTATGTCACCGGCCGCTACTCCGCCACCTACCGGCACGCACTCGCCTGAAAGAGACACCCATGGCCCTCATCAAGGATATCCTGCAAACCATGGAATATGGTCCGTCGCCCGAAAGCAACGATCACATCATCGCCTGGCTTGGGCAGCATGAGGTGGGCTTTGGCCACTTCATCGACGGCAAGTTCACCGATCCGGCGGTGGGCGCCAGCTTCGAAGTGACAAATCCGGCAAACGGCGCCGCGCTTGCCCGCGTGGCGCTGGGAACGGCTGACGACGTGGACCGCGCGGTCGCCGCCGCCGCCCGCGCCTTCAAGAGCTGGTCGAAGCTTTCGGGCCACGAGCGGGCGCGGCACCTCTACGCGCTGGCCCGCCATATCCAGAAGCGCGACCGCTTCCTGGCCGTGCTGGAATCCATGGACAACGGCAAGCCTATTCGCGAAAGCCGCGACATCGACATTCCGCTGGTCGCGCGCCACTTCTACCACCATGCCGGCTGGGCGGAACTGATCGAAAGCGAAATGCCCGGCCATCAACCGGTCGGCGTCTGCGGCCAGATCATCCCGTGGAACTTTCCGCTGCTGATGCTTGCATGGAAGATCGCGCCGGCGCTTGCCGCGGGCAACACGGTCGTCCTGAAGCCCGCCGAGCAGACTCCCCTCACGGCGCTTGCCTTTGCCGAAATCTGCCGCGAGGCGGGCCTGCCGGACGGTGTCGTCAACATCGTGACCGGTGAAGGCGAAACGGGCGCGGCACTTGTCGGCCATCCAGGGGTCGGCAAGATCGCCTTTACCGGCTCGACGGAAGTGGGCCGCATCATTCGCCGGGCAACGGCCGGATCGGGCAAGAAGCTGTCGCTGGAACTCGGTGGCAAATCCCCCTTCATCGTCTTCGACGACGCCGATCTCGACAGCGCGGTCGAAGGGCTGGTCGACGCGATCTGGTTCAACCAGGGCGAGGTGTGCTGCGCCGGTTCGCGCCTGCTGGTGCAGGAGGGAATCGCCGAGAAGCTCTATGCCAAGCTGCGCGCACGCATGCAGACGTTGCGCGTCGGCGATCCGCTCGACAAATCCACGGACATCGGCGCGGTCGTCTCGACCGAACAGCTGGAGCGTATCGGCTCGCTGGTCGCCAAGGGCAAGCAGGAAGGTGCCGACGTCTTTCAACCGTCGATCCCGATGCCGGCGAAAGGCTGCTTCTTCCTGCCGACGCTGATGACCGGCGTAGCGCCTGCCTCGACGGTGGCGACCGTCGAGATCTTCGGTCCGGTGCTCGTGGCGATGACCTTCCGCACACCCGACGAGGCGGTGGCACTTGCCAACAACACCCGCTTTGGCCTTGCCGCTTCGGTCTGGTCGGAGAACATCAACCGCAGCCTCGATGTCGCCGCGCGCATCAAGGCCGGCGTGGTCTGGATCAACGCCACCAATCTGTTCGACGCGGCGGCCGGCTTTGGCGGCTACCGTGAGAGCGGCTTCGGGCGCGAAGGCGGGCGGGAAGGGCTCTACGAATATCTGGTGCCCGACCATGGCAAGCCGGCAAAGGGCAAGCAGGCCGCCAGGCCCGTGCTCAACGCAGCACCTTCCTCCATGACGGCGGTGGCGGTGTCGAGCGATGCGATCGACCGCACGGCGAAGCTTTATGTCGGCGGCAAGCAGGCGAGGCCGGATTCCGGTTACAGCTACGCCGTCGTCAGTCCGGCGGGAAAGACCGCCGGCCAGGCCGGCCTCGGCAACCGCAAGGATATCCGCAATGCCGTGGAGGCGGCAGCCATGGCGGGGAACTGGGGGGCTGCCACCGCGCACAACCGTGCGCAGATCCTCTACTACATTGCCGAGAACCTGTCGGCCCGCGCGGCCGAATTCGAGGCGCGGCTGCGCTCGATGACCGGCGCCTCGGCCAAGGATGCGGCAACGGAAGTGGCCGCATCGATCCGCCGGACGTTCTTCTATGCGGGCTTCGCCGACAAGCACGATGGCGCGGTGCACTCGACCAAGTCGCGGCATGTGACGCTGGCGATGAACGAGCCCTTCGGCATCATGGGGCTGGTCTGCCCCGATGAAGCGCCGCTTCTCGGCTTCGTCTCGCTGGTGATGCCGACGCTTGCCGCGGGCAACCGCGTCATCGCCGTCCCGTCGGCGCGTTATCCTCTGGCGGCGACCGACTTTTACCAGTTGCTCGATACCAGCGACGTTCCGGCCGGCGTGGTCAGCATCGTGACTGGCGAGACATCGGGCCTCGCCAGGATGCTGGCCGAGCATGATGAAGTCGCCGCGCTTTGGGATTTCGGCTCTGCGGGCGGCACGGGTCCGGTCGAAACCGCATCCGCCGGCAATCTCAAGCCCGTGTGGGGCGGCGGCATGCGGGACTGGGCATCGCCCGACAGCCAGGGCCGTGAGTTCCTGCGCCGCGCGACGCAGGTCAAGAACATCTGGGTACCTTACGGGGAGTAGCCTGCCGGCCGCGCGCGCGGGGGAGGGCGCGGCAATAGAAGCAGGCCCGCTCTGGTGGGTCCGCAAAGCGCTTTGCGACGGTGGGGTTGGTGCACGCAGCGCCCCACGCTACGCGCATTTTTCCGGACGGCCGCGTGACCAAACTGGTCCGGACCATCGGCGGAGGAACGTCTGTCCGCTCGCAAAGCGCAGGCGCCACCCCCATGCTTCATGCACGGAAGGACGCTGCGCAGGCCGGCTGCCCGTTACATCCACTGCTGCAGCCATTTGAGGCCGAACGCGCCCGGAGCCAGAATGCCGGTAGCCCAAACGAGAGCAGAGGCGATGTTGGCAATCTGAAACGTAAGGGGGGGCATCGCGCAGATGCCCGCCACCAGTGGCACGGATGCGCGCAAGGGACCGAAGAAGCGCCCGAAGAATACCCCCGCCACGCCCCATCGCTCGAAGAATTGGTGACCGCGCGGAATGAGGTCCGGGTAGCGCGACAGGGGCCAGTAATGCGCAACCCTGCTCCCCAACCGCGTGCCGATCCAGAAGGACAGCCAGTCTCCCAATGCGGCTCCGACGGCGGCGGCAAGCCAGAGCGGCCAGAATGCGATCCCGCTTTCGCCGATGAGAAAGCCGACGCCGATCAGAATCACTGTCGCAGGCAACAACAGGGAGATGAACGCCAGCGATTCCCCGAAAGCCAGCACGAGCACCAAGGGAATGCCCCACGCTTCATGGGCCTGGATAAAGGCGATCGTCGCTTGGGTGATTTGATCGAGGCTCATTCGTCAACGTGTCGAGTTGTCGTGAATTGTCATCCGGAGGAGACGCTGTGGCAACCGCCTCGATTCAGACCGATGCCAGAAGCCACCGCTTCTGGCAAAGCGAGTTCATCTTAATCACCAGCAATTTTAGGAATGCCGGTCGCTCTGCGTTAACTTTTTATTAAACATTTAGTTGACCTGGGTTGCCGTTTTCGCGTTAGCTGCTCATCAGGATAAGCGTTGTGGCGTGGTGGTGACGGTGATGTCGCGCTGGTTTTTCGTAGCGATCTTTTCGGCATGTCTAGGCTTGGTGCCGCTGGCAAATGCGGGATCGGTCCGGCCGTCGGCGGACAAGGAAACCTACCTTTCTTCCTTTAACAAATACGCGATTACCTTCGAGGCCACACAGGCTCGAAGCACGGCGATCGGCTCCGCGACATCAGCAGCCGTTGGCGGAAGGACAAGCATTCCCTACGGCTGGGTGGATTTCTGCGGCCGGCGTCCGGAGCAATGCAAGGTCTCTGCCCTGCCAGCAGTGGACCTGAAACTCACGCCCAGGACGTGGAGCATCCTCGACCGCGTCAATAGAGAGGTAAACGGCTATATCGTCCCAATCAGCAACCTCGAGCATTGGGGTACGATGCAGGACCACTGGGACTATCCGGTCGATGGCAAGGGCGATTGCAAGATCTACGCGCTGTTCAAGCGAAAGCTGCTTCTTGATGCCGGATTCCCCCGGCAGGCATTGCTGATGACGGTTGTTTACGACCTGAATGGCGAGGGTCATGCCATTCTCACGGTGAAGACCGACAAGGGCGATTTTGTTCTCGATAACCTCGTCAACAAAATCAGGTCGTGGGATGCCACGGGTTACTATTTCCTCAAACGCCAATCGCAGCAGAACCCGAACATCTGGGTGTCCATCAACTTGCGGGGCAAGGCGGCGAGGAGCCCCGACACGCACCGCAAGGTGTTCAACTGATCCGGATCGGGATGAGACAGGTCAGATCGAAATGGAAATCTGACGGTCAATTTCACAATCCAACCGCTTGGCAAAGCCATCGAAAGCTATCGCAACAAGTAGGACTGATCGCATGGCGGGATTCTGAATATCCTTGCCGGGTGCCGGTCACCCCCGGCGGTGTCGCCACTTCGCCGGGGCGCAGGCTCTTTCAAGAAGAGGGAAGGCGCGGCTCTTCGACAAGATAGAACTGCTCCTTCGGCGTGAAATCAGTCACCAGAAAAGAAAACGAAACCGTATCGAGCGGATCAACCTTGCCTTTTCGAAACAGCAGCCTGTCATAAGGCTGGAATTCGCGACTGAATTCAGCGAAACTGTTGGACCTGATCATGCTCTCCTGGCGCTGCGCCTGGTCGAAGGAAAGCCCATCGCTGTCATCACTTGGCTGGTTCAAAATCGACTGCAACTCGAACTCGAATTCAATCCAGGCATGGTCGCTGTTGTTGAGGACGATAATCTTCAGCGGCAGGAAGCCAGTGGCGTAGTCGCCCGAGGATCCATACGGTTGAATTGGCCGGATGGCACGTATGGTCAGCGTTACCGGGTCAGCCGAGTTCAACTCCTCGGTGACGACGATTGGATCGGCTATTGTTCCGGTCCCCGAGGCTGAGGTGATCCGGAATCCGCCGCGTTCGTCAGAAAACGAATAGGCGCCTGCGTCGAAGATTCGGGGTGTTGTGCTATCGGCTTTGGCGTGCGGGACGCTCGCGGCCAGCAAAGCCGCAAGTGCTCTGGCGAAGCGCAAGCCTGATATCCTATCCGACATGCTCGAAGTATGAACGACAATCGCTCGGCCGCATACTGGAGTAGTGCACACCAGATGGATATGTTGGCGGTATAGCGGTCGACCGCACGGTCGTCGGAAGCTGCCGAAAAGATTGCCCCAAGACCCACTCGGCCCTTATCGGGACGCGGAGCGGAGTGCGGAATCAGGGCCAACATCCGTCGCGTCTTCGCTGTGACTGGGACTGTCTTGCCAAGGCTCGCACCGCCTTCGCCGCTCATCTGTTCTATGAGCTACTCGCCCGCCGGTTGCTCAACCTTGCTGAAGACTGGCTCAGACGTGTTCTTCGCTGCCAGTCGGATCCAGTCGATGAGGATGTTCGAATGAACAGACATGTGAACACAGCCCAACAACGCTCATCGGCATCGCTAAACCTGCCAATCAATTGAGTTCGACCAGATCCCTGGCGACCAATGCCCCGCCGAACTGCTGCAGATGACTGGCTTGGCGCAACGTGCCGAGGTCGAGCGGGCGATAGCCGAGGCGCTCGATCAGGCTGACGGCCCGCGACCTTGCGTCCGCATCGTCACCCGAAAGCACCACCACCCGGCGCCCTCCGGCCTGCTCCGGGAGTTCCGCCAATTTGGCGGCAGGGATGGTGTTGAAAGCTTTGACGATCCGCGCGCCGGGAAAAGCCCCGGCCACGACTTCCGTCGACAGGCGGCCACCGAGGTCGGCGGGCTTGAATGCGGGAAACGCGATCGCGTTGCTCGCATCGATCACCAAACGTCCGCTCCAATCGACCCCCTCCGCCGCCGCGCTCTGGGCAAGGGGGCTGATGGCGCTAAACGGGATCGCCAGGATCACCACGTCCGCCCGAAGCGCCTCATTAGCCGTAACCGGCCTGACGCTTGGGCCCAGTTCGTGGACGGCATCCGTGAGGGAGGAGGGGCCACGGCTGTTGGCCAGTAGAACTTCAATAGCGCCACGGGCGAACTGCGTTGCGATGGCATGGCCGATCGCGCCGGATCCGACGATTGCATAGGTCATTTAGCCGCTTCCCGATCAGAGTCGTTGAAATTCCTCGAGGTCTAGCGGTGGTGACATATCGTCGAAAGCTGGATAATTTCGATCCGCTCATTCGAGGAAATCGGCATGTCAGATCCGGGTACGCCAACGTTCGATCAATTGCGGGTGTTCCTCGCGGTTGTCGATGCCGGCAGTTTCGCCGGAGCGGCGCGCCAAACCAACCGAGCGACTTCGGTCATCAGCTACACGATCACCAATCTGGAAGCGCAACTGGGCGTTACGCTTTTCGCGCGAGCGTCCACCCGCCGACCTCAACTCACCAGCGAAGGGCGTGTCTTGCTGGCAGAGGCGCGCAACGTCGCGTTGGGGTTCAACCGGTTGCGCGCGAAGGCCAAGGGCCTTCATCAGGGCATCGAATCAGAGGTCCACCTCGCCTTCGATGTGATGTTGCCGGCAGCGCGCGTGGTCGACGCGCTAAGGAATTTCCAAGACGAATTTCCAACCGTCCCCCTGCGGCTGAGAGCGGAGGCGCTTGGCGCCGTCACCCAACTCGTCCTCGATCGAACGTCGATGATCGGCGTCCGCGGCCCTCCCGACGTGGAAATCGACGGCCTTGAGCGGATCGGCGTCGGCAGTGTCCATCTTGTCCCGGTCGCAGCGCCCTCGCATCCCCTGGCATGTGGGGCGGTCGAGGTCGGCGCCGGGCGCCAGCACGTTCAGCTGGTTCTCACGGACCGCTCGGCACTCACCGCGGGTTCGGACCTCGGTGTCATGGGCACGCACACCTGGCGGGTGGCGGACCTCGCCACCAAACACATGCTGCTTAGGGAAGGCATCGGCTGGGGTACGATGCCGGAGCCGATGGTCCTTGATGATCTCGCATCCGGCAGACTCGTACTGCTCGACATGCCGGATTTCAAAGGCGGTCACTATCGCTTCTTCGCAATTCACCGAACGGACATGCCACCTGGCCCCGCCGCATCGTTCCTGATCGATCAGTTCGATCGTCAGTCGCATGGCATGAATGGTGGTACTTTGCAGACTTTTGCATCGACTGACGCCACTCGTCCCATTGTCATTAAGCCCCAACATAGTCGCGATGCCGTGCGAGAAGGCAACTAACGTCGTCAAGGCCGGCGGCCTCCAATTGAGTCGATGAAACCAGAGGCCTGACCCAGCCACAGCCTACGGGCTCATGCAGGCAATAACTTCCTGCGCCGAGTGCGATGGCCTGCATCAAGCAGCCAGCCATCGTCATCTTTTCCAAAGATATATCGGCCGGGTCACGTCGGACCCCGCGCCGGGGGCGAAAACACCGGTTCCCCACTCGGCTCGCCACGGCTTGTCGATTGCGTCGAACGTCACGCTCGACCTTATCTGGCTGTTCGCGCGCGCCGACTAAGGCAAATCTGCACATACATCCGAGCGTTCTTCCCGGTGTCTGGTTTGGCCCAGTGTCTGGTTTGGGACGACGGTGTTCCGCAAAACATCCAATTAGGAGGACGCCTTGTCAGCATCAACATTTCCCAAAGTTGGCCTCGAAGCAATGTTAACGCCTGACAACTGCATTCTTATGCTAATCGACCACCAGCCGTTCCAGGTTGCAGCCGTTCGAAACATCGATCCGCAACTGATGATCAACAACACGGTTGCGCTCGCGAAAACAGCGAAGGCCTTCAACGTCCCGACCCTGTTGACGACAGTCATCAAGGATCGCGGCGGCGACCTTCTGAAGCCGATCCAGGACGTGTTTCCGGATCAAGTTCCGATCGACCGGACGTTCATCAACACCTGGGAAGACAAGGCATGTGTCGACTGGGTCAAGAACACCGGTCGCAAGAAAGTCGTCATAGCTGCACTCTGGACGGAAATTTGTCTCGCTTTCCCCGTCATCCAGGCCCTTGGCGAGGGCTTTGAGGTCTATTTTGTCACCGATGCGTCAGGCGGCGTGAGTGTCGAGGCGCATGACCGCGCCGTTCAACGCATGATCCAGGCTGGTGGTGTCCCGCTGACATGGGGCGTCTTTGGGGCGGAACTCCAGCGCGACTGGGCTCGCGAGTCGACGGTGCCGGCATTGGGGCAGGTGCTGCTCGACCACGGTGGCGCAACCGGCACAAGCCTCGCTTGGGAGTGGCAGCTGCTCGGCTCGCGCGGCGGCGGCTGACGACAATGCTGGACACCGGAGCGTTGATCGCCTGAGCCGCACCGAAGGTCGAGTTCATCGGCGGCTTTCATGGGGAGGCCGCCGTCGCCTGGAGACTTGCGATGACAACAATGCGTGCCGTCCGCTTCTCGACGTATGGTCCCCCCTCCGTGCTGAGCGTCATGGAGATAGCCAAGCCTGTCCCACAACCCGGCGAGGCGTTGGTGGAAGTGGCCGCTTCGGCGATCAATCCCAGCGACGTGAAGTTCGTCTCGGGCGTCTTTGCGCCGACGCTGCCGCGGACCCCAGGGCGCGACTATGCCGGCAGCGTCGCCGCGGGATCGGCCCGTTGGGCGGGAAAGTCGGTCTGGGGCAACGGCGCCGGCTTCGGCATAACGCGTGACGGCAGCCACGCTCAATTTGTCGTCGTGCCGGAAGCCTGGCTCTCCGAGATGCCCGACAATCTCTCGGTCGAGCAGGCCGCGGCCGTAGGCGTTCCCTTTGTCACGGCGTGGTCGGCTCTCGTCGTGGCCGGCGAAATCCGGCCCGGGGACACGGTCCTCATTACCGGCGCCTCCGGCGCGGTAGGCCGGGCGGCGGTCCAAATCGCCCATTGGAAGAACGCCCGTGTCATCCGCGCCGGCCGCGACGAGGAACCCCAATCCAGCACGGACCCTTTCATCAACACCAAGACCATGAACCTGCCCGCCATGGTGGCCGCCCTGACCGGGAACAAAGGCGTCAGCCTGGTTCTCGACGCCGTCAGCGGTCCCGTATTCGAGCCGGCAATGAAGTCGATGGGGCTCGATGGCCGCCATGTCGTGATCACGAGCGTCGGCACGCGTCGCGTCGAATTCGATCTCGTGGATTTCTACCACAACCGTCAGCGCCTGATCGGGGTGGACACGGCAAAACTGACGGGCGCCGAGATCGCGGCAATCCTGGACGCGCTTCGCCCCGGCTTCGAAAGCGGCGCGTTGAAACCGTCGCCTGTGAAGAGCTGGCCGCTCAAGGACGCGGTCAAGGCATATGAGGCGGTCGCCGCTGGCGACGCCTCCGCCAAACACGTTCTGAAGCCGAAAGAAATCTAGAGCGTCCAGCCACAGCGAAGGTTCAACCCATGTCCGATTCCGATGCCAACAAAGCCATCGTCCGTCGCTATTTCGAGATGTTCAATTCCGGCGATCTGACCCAGCTCGCCGACATTGTTTCGCAGGACTACGGTGACAAGCTGGACGGACAATCCTCCGGCATCGACGTCATCCGCGGCTATCTCGAGGGCCTGAAGTCCAGCTTTCCCGATTTCACCTGGACCATCGAACAGATCATCGGCGAGGGCGATCGGGTGGCGGTGATGAATCGCGTCAGCGGCACCCAGGTGAATGACTTCGGTGAGATCAAGGCGACCGGCAATCGCATCGATTTCGCAGCCTTCCAATTCTATCGGATCGCCGACGGAAAGCTCGCGGAGCACTGGGAAGTGGCCGACTTCGCCAAGTTCCAGGAGCAACTGACCGCCAAGCCGGCGGCCAGTGCCTTCAAGGCCTTTCAAAACACACTCAAGGGCTGACCGGACACGGAGCAACCGCAAGGCTTGGGCCTGTCCAGATTCCCCAAGATCGCAGGCCGCGGTTGATGCCAGCGATGCAATCAGGTCGGGACCTGTTAATTTGACGCAAAATGGTATGAGGTCATCCGTTCGTGGCAGGCGGAGCGAATGGAGTGAGACATGAATGAGCGGTGGCCCGATATCCCCTATCTGCCGTGGCGCGATACAGGCGCCGCGCTCCAGCTCCACGCACAGATCGTTGGCAAATATCGGCTCGCGCGAACGCCGTGGGTGAACCACTCATGGCACGCTACCTTCTACCCGAATGCCCGTGGTTTCACCACCGGACTGGTGCCCGATGGCGTGGGTGGAATCGAGTTGAGCTTCGACCTTGTCGATCACCAGCTTGTCGGCACATCCACCGACGGACGGGTGGCACGCCTGGCGCTTGGGCCGATGTCGGTTGCCTCGTTCCATTCGCGTTTCCTGGATCTCGTTCGCACGCTTGGAGGAACACCGGAACTGCATGGCCGGCCGAATGAAATTCCCGACGCGATTCCGTTCGCCGAGGATCTGGTCGAGCGGCCCTATGACGCCGAGGCTGTCGCGCGTTTCTTCAGGGCATTCGTATCGGTGGCATTGGTGCTGCAAAAATTCCGCACCGCCTATCTGGGCAAAGTCAGCCCCGTTCATCTCTTCTGGGGTGGCTTCGACCTCGCGGTAACGCGCTTTTCAGGCAGGCCCGCGCCATTGCATCCAGGGGGTATTCCGGCCTTGCCGGATGAGATCACTCGCGAAGCTTACAGCCACGAAGTTTCGTCGGCCGGGTTCTGGCCGGGCGGTGGCATCGGTTTTCCTGCGTTCTATTCCTATGCCTACCCCAGTCCCACAGGATACGCCGAGGCGGAGGTGTTTCCCAAAGAAGCCTATTTTGACAAGACGCTGGGCGAGTTCCTGCTGCCATACGACGCCGTGCGGCTTGCGCCCGATCCTGAAGCAGCCCTGATGGCCTTCCTGGAAAGTACATATCATGCCGCCGCCCGTCTCGGGGAGTGGGATACCGGTTCGCTTGAATGCGCCATGGGTGAGCCTAGACGGCCCCGCCCGCTGCGGCGGCAACCTAGCTGATAAGCCAGGTTCGCTTAGCATCCGCGGTCGTTAAGGGACATGACCGGTTCTGCGGCAATGTCATCAATGGGCCGAACGACAGATTCGGTTTTAGGCCCATCCCTGTTGGCGGCGGCGTATGCCCACAGCCTCGGAATCGTCTTCCAACGGCGCAAGGAAATCCGGCGTCGGTACTGGCGTCGACAGTCTCCGGAAACACGGCCTTCGGTCAGCAACGCGTGCCTCCAGATTTCCTTGCCGGTTTCGGCATCGCCAATCGATCAATCGTCAGAGTTTTGTGTCCGTTCGGCAAGGGCGAAGGTCTGCAAGTTCTTGGCCTTGCCCATGTCCCGATCGGCGTTCGAGATAATCGAAAAGAACGCGGCCCTTGCGATGTCTTTCTTTGAGGCGCTTGGGTGTTCCTTGCGGGCTGCCTTGATCAACTGCTTGGGCGTCATGTCCGGCGTCACGATCCTCATGAGGGTGTCGCCGATCGCCTGCATCTCTCTCGCATCCATTCCGAGAACTCCGTGCTGGTCCGTTCCATCAACAGCAGGGGCGGCAATGGTGGGAAAGTCCGCACTGGGATGCCGGGTCGGGCCATAGCGGACCTCCAGGAACAGCCGTCGTTGAGCGACATGCACTGGAATTACGAATTACGGTGACAGTGCACTTTTTTTACCGAGGCATTTTTGGATCGGATTGCCGGGCAAACTGGAATTGGACCGTCCACCACCAACCCTGTGGATAGACCCACAAGACCCCCATCATTCCAAACATCCGCTTGCAAGAAGCCCTAGACTGGGAACCCAGGGGAATCGGGTGGATGTCGATCAAGCCGAGTAATCGCGTCGTGTTGTGCACGCTGCTGGCGATTGCCGGCTGCACGTCCGCGCCTGGCAAGGACTTCTTCACCGAAACCATCGACAGCCTGCACGCCAGGAACTCCCCCTTGCGGGCAGGATATACCGGGCCGGGCGCCGTCACGTCGGCAGCCGGCCAGGCGCAGCGCTTTACCGGCACGCAGTATCAGGGCTCGGGCCAGTTTGTCTCGTCGGGCGCCCCTGTCACCAAGGTGACGACCGATGGCTCGGGCCAATACGAACTCAATCTGGTCAACGCGCCGATTGCCGCGGCGGCCAAGGCGGTGCTCGGCGACGCCCTGCACCTCAACTACATTGTCGACCCGCGCGTGCAGGGCACGGTGACGCTGCAGACCTCGCAGCCGGTGTCGAAGGATGCGCTGATCGACATCCTGCAATCGGCGCTGGCGGTGAACGCGGCCGGCATCACCAACCGCGGCGGCACCTACCAGGTCGTGCCGCTTTCCGAAGTCATGTCCAGCACACCGCCGGTCAGCGTGCCGTCGGTTTCGCCGTCCGGCCCCGGCGTCAAGGTGCAGGTGCTGCAGCTGCAATTCATCGCCGCCGACGAAATGAAGACCATTCTCGAGCCGATCACCCGCCAGGGCTCGGTGCTCCGGGTCGATTCCACCCGCAACCTGATCACCGTCGCCGGCAACGACAGCGACCTTAATGCCATTCGCGAAGCGGTTTCGGTGTTCGACGTCGACTGGATGCGCGGCATGTCGGTGGCGCTGCATCCGCTGAAGACCTCCAAACCGGAGGCGGTTGCCGCCGAACTCAATTCGATCTTCGGCACCAAGGATGGGCCGGGTGCCAAGCTCATCCAGTTCATCCCCAACGACCGGCTGAATTCGGTGCTGGTGATCACCTCGCGCCCGGCCTATCTCAGCCGGGCGGCGACCTGGATCAACAAGCTCGACAAGCTGGCCGAGACCAACGAAGACCAGCTCTTCGTCTACCAGATACAGAACCGCCCGGCCAAGGAACTGGCCGCGGTGCTGAGCTCCGTTCTCGGCACTTCGGTCAAGACCGAAGGGGGATCGGGCGGCTCGAACGTGTCGCCCGACCAGACCCCGATCGCCATGCAGTCGGACGGCGTCACGCCGGCGCCATTGACCGGGCCGTCGCCTTCGCTGCCCCCGCTGCAGGACGGACAGCCGCCCACCCACGCCACCGTCGTCGCCGATATCGAAAACAATGCGCTGCTGATCCAGACCACGGCGCGCGACTACGCACGCATCGAGCAGATCCTGGCCAAGGTCGACGTGCTGCCGACGCAAGTCATGCTGGAAGCCGTCATCGCCGAAGTCACGCTCAACGACGATCTGAAATACGGCCTGCGCTGGTTCTTCGAGAATGGCGGCATGAAGATTTCGCTGTCGGACGTGGCCAAGGGCGCCGCCGCGGCAGCGCTCCCCGGCTTCAACTGGAGCTATGCGACCGATAACATCCAGGTGACGCTGAACGCCTTGTCCAGTATCACCGACGTCAATGTCATCTCGGCGCCCACCATCATGGCCCTGAACAACCAGAAAGCGGTATTGCAGGTCGGCGACCAGGTGCCCATCGCCACAAGGCAAGTGGTGGACCAGACGCTCGGCAGCTCGCCGGTCGTCTCGGTCGAGATGAAGGACACAGGCGTCATCCTGACGGTGACGCCACGCATCAACAATGCCGGCAGGGTCATGCTCGACATCGAGCAGGAGGTCAGCAATGTGACCAAGACGACCAGCTCCGGTATCGATTCGCCGACCATCCAGCAGCGCAAGATCCAGACCCGCGTTCTGGTCAACGATGGCGAGAGCCTGGCGCTGGGCGGCCTCATCCAGTCGCGCAACAATGTCGACCGCACTCAGGTGCCTATCCTCGGCGACATCCCGATTATCGGCAACGCGTTCAAGCAAAAGACGGACAGTATCGGACGTACCGAACTGATCATCTTTATCAGGCCGCATGTTGTCCGTGACATCAACGAAGCCCGCGAAGTGACGGACGAATTCCGCGGCAAGATCAGCCTGCAGACGCCGATCCAGAAGCGACGCGGCGGCACCAAGCTGCAACAGGACCTGAAGAGGCTGGCGTATTGACGATGGCTGCGCACCCATCTCTCGTGCTGGCTGCCACGGTCGCCCTGGTGGCCGTTCTCGCCGCGATTTCGATCGCCGATTTCCGCAGGCAGATCATCCCGGCGGGCTCAACCTGGCGCTGGCCGGCATCGGCCTTTTCTATCAGATGGCGACGGAAGCGGATGGCCTCCCCGTACACCTCCTGTTTGCCGCCGTGACCTTTGCTGCTGCCTGGCTGATCCGGCGCGGTCATTTCCTCATGACGGGCAGGATCGGTCTCGGTCTCGGCGACGTCAAGATGCTGGCCGCTGCCGCATGCTGGATCAGCCCGCTGCTGCTGCCGGTGCTGCTGTTCATCGCCAGCGCCAGCGCTCTGCTGTTCGTCGGCGGGCAAGTCCTCGCGACAGGGCCGGCAGCAGTGCAGGCCCGTGTCGCCTTCGGTCCGTTTATCGCCATCGGCCTCGGCTGCAGCTGGGGGCTGGAGCAATTCGCAGGTTTGAACATGGGACTGCTCTGATGATCACTCCGCGCTTCACTCGACTTTCCGAAAAATCCGGCCGCGCCAGAAAATCTGGCGGCGAAAGCGACGATCGCGAAAGCGGCTTCACCCTGGTCGAGCTCCTGGTCGTGCTCGCCATCATCGCGTTGATCGCGACGCTGGCCGCGCCACAGGTCCTGCGCTATCTCGGTTCGGCCAGGACCAATGCCGCCAAGGCGCAAATTCGCAACATCGAAAGCGCGCTCGAACTCTACTATGTCGACAATGCGAAATATCCGACCGCGGAAGAGGGGCTCTCGGCCCTGGTCACCGCGCCCGCCGGCGAACCGCGTTGGAACGGGCCCTATCTCAAGGGAACAACCGGCCTGAAGGATCCGTGGGGGAGGCCTTATTCCTACGAAGTCAAGGCCGATGGGAGCGGTGTGATCATCCGCACCTTTGGCAAAGACGGCAAGCCGGACGGAACCGGTGAAGACCAGGACGTCTCCAACTGAGGGAACAAGGATTTCATTTCGAAAGGAGCGAATTCGTGCGCGGCACCGGCGGATTTGCCAGGTCGAGGCGTGCAAGACCTCTCGACGAATAGGCCGCGCCGTCCCGCAGCACCGAGATGGTGAAGCGCACGGCGCTGGGCAGGCGCCGTGATGCATTCCAGTTCGGCACCCATGATGAGGGGGCGGCCGAACTGTCGAGATACTCGAATCTCATGGCGGTGACGCCGCCGATCAGCCGCACCGGTTCGCTCGGCTTCGATGCGCTGGCGTCGCCGCCGCGCCGGGTTTTCTGGACAATGGCCAGCGCCCCTCCGGCCTGGCCTCCATCGCCAAGCGAAACGGCAATTTCGCGCAGAGCGGAGGATTTGAAGCCGATCGCCTGAACGGCGTTGAATTCAATCCGGGCACTGTCGCCGTTGAGATAAAGCACCATGTCCGGCGTCGACTTGGACAATGGCAATGGCTCGGCATGGCTGATCGCCGTTTTCAGAAACCGCGATGCGGCATCGACCTCCATCTGGAATTCGGTTGCCTTTTCGATGCGCATCATCGTTCGGGCCTGGCCGAGAAAGACCATCATCAGCGATGTAATCACGCCGATCAGGGCGAGCCCGACCAACACATCGATGAGCGCAAATCCCTCAACCGATGCCGATGGTCCCGGCGGCGATTTGCGGCCCGGCGGAAGGGCGCCTGAAAGACGCTTGCGATCGGCGCGGACATTCGATCGTGCCCGGAAGAACAGGCCGCTCACGGGGCAGCAGCCTTGCCCTGTACGGGCACGAAGGTCAGAAACGGCCCGCCTGGAAATGCTCCACCCGCCTTCTCGATGATGACAGCGGTTACCTTCGCCTTCGCCACCCCTATCGTGCGGGTCTTCAGGGTCCAGCCGGATTGTGTCGTGGATTGGACTTGGGCTTCGTAGTCGGTCAGCATCGCACGGACGGTCCTGGCGGCTTCGACCTGGCGCTTGGCGGCAGTGATGCTGCGGCTGGCCAGCACGATCGACTGGCTGGCAATGCCCAGCACAAGCGCCAGGATCGTCATGGCGACGATCATCTCCAGGATCGAAAATCCGTCTTCGGGAGAGGGCTGCGACGATGGCCCGGTCATGGCAGTGTGCGCCACGTTGGAAGCCCGGTCAGCCAATTGACGGCAATGCGCGTGGTCCGACCTTTTTGCTGCAGGGAAATGTCCATGCCGGAAGCGCTGCCATCGGGCAGGAAGGTCAAGACCGTCTGCCGGCCGGCGACGACAGTCTCCTGACCAGTGATTACGGTCATTTTGACATCGTCCGGCAGGGCGATGCTATCTCGCTCGCCAAAACGGACGGTGCGGGTGCCGAGATCGACAACGACCTGCTTCGGCCTGGCGGTGGCGATTGCCGATGTGCGCGCCAGGCGCAGCCGCATGGTGATCTCGCCGGCCAGCGTCTCCACGGTCTTGGTGCGATAGTTGCTGACCAGCCCCGGTGCGGCGATGGCCGCGACGAGGGCCATGATCGCCAGCACGACCAGCATTTCGACCAGGGTGAATCCGGCCGTTGCGTCCGCCGGTGCGCTGGCTCCTGGCGCGGCTGTCATTGCAGCGCCAGATCGTTGATGCTGAGGATCGTGGTCATCACCGAAATGACCAGGCTGCCGACCAGAAAACCGAGCGAAATCGTCAGCGCCGGCGTCAGCAGCTTCAGCACCGTGTCGATCCGCCTGCTCAATGTCAGCTGAAGCATTTTCGCCGCGCGATCCAGCACCACCGGCAGGGCATTCGCCTCTTCGCCGAGCGAGACCAGCGACATCGTCGCGTTGTCGAAAATCCCCGCCTTGACGATCGCGCCATGCAGGCGGGCGCCATTTGCGACGGTTTCCTCGATGGTGGCGAAGCTTGCCGCCAGTGAACTTTGCCTGGAAACGTTGGCGGCCAGGCCAAGCGCTTCGGTCATCGCCACGCCATTGCCGAGCAACAGCGCTAGCGTTTCCAGGTAGCGCGCGACCACGGCATCCCTGACCAGCGCGCCAATCAACGGGATCTTCAACAGCCAATGCGAAAACTGCTTTCTGGCGCCGGCCGAGCGGGACAGAAAAAGATAGGAAAGCAGACCCAGGACCGCCGCCAGCGGGAAAACGAACGGGTAGTCCCTGAACACCGTGCCGAACGCCGAAAGCACGGTCATGGTGAACGGCTTTGGGGCGGATGAGCCCTCGAAGATCGGCTCCAGCGCCGGCACCAGAACCGTGGCCAGAATGACCAGCGCGCCGCTCATGACCAGCAGCAGGAAAGCCGGATAGGCCAGCGCCTCGACGATTGCCGCGCGGCGCTTGGCCGTTGCCTCGAACGCATCCGCCAGCCGCTGGCATATATAGGCCATCTTGCCGCTGCGTTCGCCGCTGGCGAGCAAGGCGGCAACGTCGGAGGTGATGCCCGGCAGGCCGGCAAAGGCTTCGGCGATCGGCCGGCCGCCTGTCGTCAGATCGAGCACCGATTGCAGCTGTTGGCGCCGCTGGTGGTTGGCCTGGCCCGAGATGAAGGCGCTCAAGGCGCGGTCGACCGTGAAACCGGCATTCAGAAGCACCGAAAGCTCGGAAAACAGGCGGCTGAGATCGACCCTTCGGGTAAAGGTCAGCGCGCTGCGCCCCGGCAGGCGAAGCTGCTGCCTGTCGCCGTTCACCGGGGCAAGATGATAGGAACGGCGGCCCTGCTGCGCCAGTTTGCGGGCGGCATCCTGCTTGGTCGACGCATCGAGGACGCCGGTCTCGGTGCTGCCGTCGACGAGATAGGCGCGATAGGCAAAGGCCGGCATCAGCCACCTCCCGCGAGATCGATGACCCGCCGGACCTCGTCCATCGTGGTGACCCGCGACCGGGCAAGTGCGGTGGCGTGGACCGACATCGGCACGAGGTCGTCCTCGGCCGCAATTTTCCCGATCTCCATTTCACCGGCACCCTGGTCGATCAGTTCGGCGATGCGCGGCGACACCTGCAGCATTTCGTAGGTCACCGTGCGCCCGCTGTAGCCGGAGCCGTTGCAGGTGCGGCAGGCCGGGCTGGTTTGTTCCGCGCCGTGGCAGGCCGGGCAGATGCGGCGCAGCAGCCGCTGCGCGATGACGCCCCGGATCGTCGCGCCGAGCAGATAGCCGTCGATGCCCATGTCGCGAAGCCGCGTCAGGGCGCCGGCGGCACTGTTGGTGTGCAGCGTCGAAAACACCAGATGGCCGGTCAGCGCCGCCTGCACCGCGACTTGCGCCGTCTCGCGATCGCGGATTTCACCGAGCAGGATGATATCGGGATCCTGCCGCAGGATCGAACGCAGGGCGGCGGCAAAGTCGAGGTCGATCGCCGGATTGACCTGCAGCTGGGTGATGCCCGCCATCCGGTATTCGACCGGATCCTCGACGGTGAAAATCTTGACATCCGGCCGCGAACGCTCCGCGAGGATGGAATAGAGCGTCGTCGTTTTGCCGCTTCCGGTCGGCCCGGTGATCAGCACGATGCCGTTGGCGGCTTGCGACATGGAGCGGATTTTCGCCTGCGCGGCGCCGTCGAAACCCAGCTTCTCCAACCGCAATTCGACGCCTGCGCGATCGAGAATTCGAAGCACGATGGCTTCGCCGTGAATCGACGGAATGATCGAGACGCGCAGGTCGACGTCGCGGCCGCGCACGGCGATGCGCATGCGCCCATCCTGCGGCAGGCGCCGCTCGGCAATGTTGAGCCGCGACAGGATCTTGATGCGGGTGGAGATGCCGGACAGCATCGCGATCGAGGCGGTGTCGACGGTGGACAGCATGCCGTCATGCCGGAAGCGGATGCGGACGTGGTCCTCGAGCGGCTCGATGTGAATGTCGGTGGCTCTCGCATCGACCGCCTTGTGGATTGTCTCGGCGACGAAGCGGACGATCGGCGCCTCACGGGCGAAATCCTTCAGCCGTTCGAGGTCGTCGGGGCCGAAATCCAGGGTTTCGCCGCCGCTGCCGCCATTTGAAACGGCAGCCATGGCCGATTGCTCGATGCGATCGATGCATTCGCCAATCGTGCGCCTCGGCAAGATGCGCAGCGCCAATGTCCGTTCATAGTGAAAGGCGAGCGCGTCGATGGTTGCCGACGAGAACGGATCGGCCACGGCGACAACCAGCTGCTCGGCATCCATCCGCAGCGGCAGGATCGCGTTTTCGCGCAGATAGGCCAGCGGCACGCTTGCCAGCATTTCGGGGCTGACCTGTTCGGGTATCTCGACCGGCGTCGGTGCGTTCAGGTAGCGGCTGAGGCTGTCGGCAAGCTCCTGCTCGCCGATCAGCCCGAGTTCGGTCATCACCGTATCGAACGGATGTCCGGATGTTCGCGATGCCCCCAATGCGCGCTGGGCCGCGTGCGCGGTCAGCATTTTCTCGCCCTCGAGAAAGGCAAGAAACGCCTCGATCCCCGGGGTCTGGTTTTGGGGCTGGCCCTGGGTCTGGGAAGAGGCGTTCATGAGCTCCACCCTTGCAGGATCTGCGCTGCCTCGGCGCCGAAAAGCACCTCGCAACCTGCGGTGCCGGCGGCTTCCGGCGATGCGGCGGCTGCGGTGACCGGGCTTCGGGAGAGGCGCCAGAACGCCTTGGGGTCGGCCGGAGACCTCTTGATGATGAACCCGGCTTCGCCCGTGATCCCGGCTCCGTCTCGTCTCACGACCAATTCGACCGTGTAGGCCGATGCATCGGCCGCCGCCTCGGTGACCGAAGCGCTGCTGCCGCGGGCAAGAAAAGCGCGAAGACGGTTTGGCGCACGATCGGCGCTGATCGTGCTGCGCTCCGAGTTGACCGTGAAAACAGCGTGGAGGTCTTGCAAGGACATCGACGCAAGGGCCGAAAACTCCTGCAGCTCGGACACCGATTCGAACGGCGCCTGCTTGTCTTCGGGCGGCCCGGCCGGGCTTCTGGGCTGCGGCTTGCCAGCAAACGGCTTGGCACTGTCACGAAACCGGATCGCCGCCTTGGCCAGCGCTTGCGCTGTCTGCCGCTCGAAGCCGAGCGATGCGAAACCGAGCGCCAGCAGCGTGTCGTCCGCGGCATTGAGATTGATCAGCCCGCCATGATCCTGGACACGGACATCGAAGCTGAGATCACCCGCCCGGCAGGCGGCCGGCGTGAAATCCAGCTCAAAAATTTTTGCTCCCAAGCCATCGATCAATTCGCTCGCCACCACATTGCCCAGGCCTTCGGCAAGCAGCGACAGGCGCTCCTGCTCGACTTCGTTGTTGGCGATCATCAGCCGCGTTTTCGCCGTCACGGCAAAGGGCACGACGATCGCCGAGACGATCAGCATGAACACCAGCACGGCGACCAGCGAAAAGCCGCTGCCAGCGCTTTCGTCCCCGGCGCTTGCGTTTGCGCTTTCATGAGATGTGCGGCCGCTCATAATTGCGGTTCGCTCGGGGGCGGGATATTTGCGGGTGGCGGGACATTCTTCCATGGCGGATAAAGCGGAATGCGCGCCACCTTGCCCGCCCGCTCCAGCACTGCCTGATCCTTGTCGATCGTCGACACCGTCCAGCCGTCGACGGTCTCGCCATTGCCATACCAGATCGCGGTTTCGCTGCCGGCGACGCGCAGCAGGGCCTTTGCCGCTCCGCCCTGAATGCTGATGCCCAGAAGCGAAGGCGCAACGGCCGGCGCGACTTCGGGCGGCGGCGGGGGCGGGGACTGCACGACGGGTGCTGCCGCAACCTCCACCGGCGGCGGCGCGACCGGCGGCGGCACGAATTTCCGGCGCGTCGGCGTGAACAGCGGACGCTCGAACGTCTCGCTGAAATTGCCGGCCTCGGGAAACTGCAGCGATCCGGCCGCGGCCGCCAATCCGCCGTCATGTCCCTTGCCGGAGGCGACCGGCGAGATGTCGACCGGCGAGATGTAGAGCGCGACATTGACCAAAGCGAGGCCCGCGATCATGGCCGCGATTGCCAGGGCGGCGAATTTCGAGGTCATGGTTTGACCCCGGCGGGCGGCGTGATCTGCGTTTGCAACGGGCCGTAAAACAGGATCTCGGCGAAGATCTCCGGGTCGCCGGTCCGCCCGGCAGCCGGTCCGACATCGGTCGTGCGCAAGGTGGCCTCGCGAATGAACAGCACCGGCAGCGACGTTTCGATGGCGAGGACCGCGTTGTGGATGCCCTCCAGCGGTCCCGAAAGGTTGGCCCGCAGGCCGATGAAATCGACGCCGGCTTCGGTCAGCGCCGGCGCGTTGCCGGCTGAAAGAACACTCACCCCGTTGGCGGCGGCAATCGCGTTCAGCCGGGTCTGCAGCCCGCCGCGAATGACCGCTTCGCTTCCGCCGGTGAGGAATTCGGGATTTGCCGCGGCCACCGGACTGACGGCGCTGTCGAGGCGCTTGGCCAGTGCCGCCACGCTTTGCAACTGGCCAAGAAGCTCGCGCTTTTCCTCGATCCCGGCCTGCGCCTCGGCGACGCTGTCGAGCGCGGCGAACACCACCCAGGCCAGGGCGCAGGCCGCCACCGCCGCGATGGCCAGCGCAATCAGGCGACGGATCGGCGGGCTTGTGTTGAGGATGGCGGAGAGCATGGTCAGAGCGCTCCGATCTTTGCCGAAATGGTGAAGTGTTCGCCGTCCTGGCCGGGAACCTTGACCACCGGTGCCGCGAATTCCGGCGCCGAAAACAGCGGCGAGGCGTCGAGCGGCTGGATCAATTCGGCGGCGGACGTGGAAAATCCCGTGATGGTCAGGTCGTCGCCCTTGGCCGAAAGATCGGTCAGCCATGTGGTGTCGGGAAGCAGATGCGTCAGTTCGCCCCAGACGCGGACCAGCGACGGCGTGGTCTTCTTTTCCTGGCGGATTTTTTCGATCTGCTCGATGCCGGCCTGGCGCTTCTGCAGCGCGCTGCGTGCCGCCTTGGCCAGCACCTGTGCGTCGGCGATCCGCGCGTCGAGCTCCGCGCCGGCCTGCCAGCTGCGCCAATGCGCATGAGCGAAGGTGACCAGCACGGCCGCGGCCAGCATCGAACAGGCCGCCATCCCGGCGGTCCTGACGCGCCGGTCGCGCGCGGTCGGTGGCCAGATGGCGGCCAGGCTGAGCGGATCGGCCAGCAGCGCGCCGTCCGGCTGCGACAGCGACAGGCACCGGACCGACCCGCCAGCCCGGCGGACCGCGTCCAGCACCGCGGCAAGCGTCTTCGCCTTGACGACATGGTAGCAGCAGTCCTGCCCAACCTGCCTGGCCCCAACCTGCCTGGCCCCGACCTGTCTGGCGAAGACGACATGCACCTGCGCCGGATCGATCGGCGTCGAGGCCAGAAGGTCGAGCTCGGCCATGTCGCGCGCCTGCCGAAGCGGCAGCCGCCGCGCCGCCAGTTGCCGGGTCAGGAACAGTCCGGGCTGGATCACGACATCGAAGGTCGGCCGCTTGCGCCGGGGGCCGCCCTGGAGCAGCGCCAGGATCTCGTCCGAGGAGGCGGTCAGCGCCAACGGGATCGACTGGAACTCCGGCGCATTGGCCTCGCGGGCGCGGATGCCGTCATCCGCCAGGCTGACGATCCAGTCGCCGGTGGACGGTTTCTTTTGCCTGGGCGCGACCCGCGACCAGACCCCTCGCAGCTCATCGAGCCACCAGTCCCAGAAATCCAGACCCTGCGCGTTGAGTGTCGCCACAACCAGCCGCCCGCCACCCGGCTGATTCTCAGCTGGGGTTTTCAGGGTGAGACTACACCAATTGCTGGTGGGATGCGGATATCAGCGAAGGCACGGGAGGCTGATTAGCCACAGCTTTTGTTGTTCGGGTTGGCTGCCGCGTTCGGCATCAGGCGCCACGCCCAGAAGCCGACACCGGTGAGCCGGCAATGCTCGACCAGCAGGGTCTTGTAGAGCGCATAGTCGTCGGGTGTGAAAAACACCTTGGCGCGACCGTTGCCGCGCTGCGTCACGTGGTGCGGCAGACCGGGAACGACAATGCGGGCGCGGGCCAGTTTACACATGATGACGGCTGGGCGGACATGGTAAAAAGTGCACTGTCACCGTAAATCACATGAGTGCACCGTCAAATTCTAGTCACCGTAATTCTAAACCACAGTTCGTCTCCTAGGGTCAATATAATTAAAATTTGCCTGCTCAAATTTTGCTTCAAGGGCCTCTAAGCCATTCGCCTTTTTAAATTCAACCTCCGAGGGGCTGATTGGTATAAGCCAATAAAACTTAATCAAAAATGAGTTTAATTCCAAATTTTCTAATAGTGGTCCATCAAGATATGGGAGAGAAACTAACCCGTGTGTGCATAAAGAATCGTCTAGCCATGATCTTCCAAAATTTACAGTGTGCCAAAGTCCTAAAAATTCAGCAGTGCGGTGGAAGTGTGCCGCAGAAAAGAGCAACTCGACGATCTCAACACTGTCTTTTGGACTGAATATGTGCAGTTCTATTGGCTTTTTATCTTTCTGCAGAGACATGCCGCAGGTTGCAAAGGTCCACATATCACGACCAGCATGGGGTCGAAATTTTCGCACGGTAAACCCCTCGGGAAGGGCGTCAATGGGACCATTTGTAAATTCGCAAATCTCACCCCTTGATTTCCATACAATTTCGTAGTGATTTTCTATCTTATCAATCCAGCTCATAAGCCCAACGCTTTCTTCACTTCTTTGGAAAAATTACTTAAATAGCCGCCCTGCGCGCTAGATTCTGTACGCGGCTGTGGGCTCATTCTATTTCTATCTGCTCCGCTCGCCTTTCGCTGAGCCGTAGTCATTTGAAAGCCTGGCTTCTCACCCAATTTCGGATCGCCGTTATAGTATCGTTCTACCAATGAGGGTTGGTGGTCCAAAACCTCATCAGGTCCAACACCAGCTGCTTTCCTGTCGGCAGCAGTCGGTGTCTTCCCGTAATGCCTAGCCCTATTATAAGCTTCGGAAGGCACTGCCAACTCGGTATTGACTTCCGCCGATGTCTTAACCCGGAGGCTCGACACAGAACTAGCTTCCGAGAGGGCTGCGCTCGTTGGCACTGGCCCACCCACGATAGGTGGCACATTTGCCAGAAAATGTTCAAAATCCATTCCCATCAGTTGGGCCGTCGTCTTGCCAACACGAGCGCGATACCGGGCTGCTTCTTTCGCCAGTTGATCTGCTGTGTAGTTATTTAGAATACCGCCTTTCTCTTTCATCTTGTCCGCGGCTGACTGCATGCTGTCACCGCCGGATTTGTTTTCGGCATCTCGATCACTTTGAGAATGGAACCAATCTCCGAAAACGTGCCCATTCGGATCGCTCTTGTTAACCGGATCGTTCCCGGCATATGCATACCGGTTGGTACCAACTCTCGGCAGCGTCGGATCCCAGTCATCCGGCGAAATAAACCGCCCCAGCAGCGGATCCATGTATCTGGCATTGAGATAAACCAGGCCGGTCTCGGGATCGAAACGCTCGCCGATGTAGCTCTTCTGCGTCTGGAAGCCGGTGTTGAGGCGCTCGCCGTAGCTGGCGTAGTTGGTCTGCTCGACAATGTTGCCTGCGGCATCGGTGACCATGCGCACTGAGGCCAGATGGTCGCGGTGCAGGAAGTATTTGACGCCGTCGATGACCTTGATGTCGGGATGGGGATAGCGGGTGTATTTCGCCCCCGGTGCCGCCGGGTCGATCTCGACCGAGGCGTCGGGATAGAGCGTGGTGGCGAAAGCGGAGCTTTTCTTCGCCCGCGCCCCGTCGGGTCCATAGGCGAGATTGACATTGTTGGAGGAGAGCGTGACGGTCTTCAGCCGGTTGGCCTCGTCCCAGGCGAGCGTGCGGCTGCCGTCCGATGTCATGTTGCCATTGGCATCATAGGCCAGCGTTTTCGACCCGACCGTGATGGGGGCGTGCGGACGAGCTGCGCCCGCCGAGGGATAGGTGTAGTAGCCGGCGCGCCAGCGCGCCGTCATGTTGCCATTGAGCGTATAGGCAAAACCCTCGTCCAGCGTGTAGTCGCCGGCATTGTCGGCTGAAACCAGCTGGTCAACCCCGTCATAGATATAGCTCCAGCTGTCGGCTGATGTTCGCCCCGTGATGCCGGTGATGCGGCCGAGACTGTCGCGCGCATACTGATCGTCGAGCAGGATGGTCGCGCCCTTCGATGTGGTCACGCGCGTCAGCCAGCGCCGCGTCGGTGAATAGGTGAAGGACGTCTTCACGCCATTGGCGTAGGTGATCTCCTTGGTCTGGCCATCGGCCTCGTAGATCGTCGAGGTGATGAAGCCGGGGGCCGAATAGAGCAGATTGTTGGCGGTGTATAGCAAATGACTGGCGTTGGTGCCGAAGTCGAGCTGCACCGGTGCGTATTGCTTGAACAAAGCCTGCCCCGAGCCATCGCGCGGGGTGTAGGTGGAGTGGATGATACCGGCGATGGTGGCATCCTGCCGTGCCACTTGGCCGAGGCCATCGTAGTTGTAGACTTGCGTCGCCGCCGAATTGGTCGAGGTCGTCAACTGGCCGATGTTGTAGAAATTGGCCGCCGCCTGGTCGTAGGCGTTCCACGTCAACGTCACTTGGCTGCCACCCGGGCTGGTGGCAACCGTCTTCACAAGCAGCCGCCCCATCTGGTCATAGGCCAGATAGGTGACCATGCCTCTGGCGTCGGTCTGGCTGGTGAGCCGATTGGCGGCATCGTAGGTGTAGGTCCAGGTGCCGAGATCGGGGTCGGAAGCGTACAGCCGGTTGCCGAGCATGTCGTAGGTATAGGTCCAGCGCGCGCCGCCGGCATCGGTGACGGTTAGCAGCCGTCCGAACCGGTCGTAGCTGCGTTGCTCTCCAACTGCCAGCCCCGTGCCGTCGCGAACGACCTGAACCTCGTCGCCATGCGCCGAGTAATAGCGCGCGGTGAAGCGGCCGAGTTCGTCCGTCATGCCCTGGCTGCGGAACAGCGGCGTGGCGAAAGCCGTGCTGTTTTCCATGTAATAGCCATAGGTGCGCTGGCTGTTATCGGGGTTGACCGTCGTTGTCGGCCGGTCGGCCCGGTCATAGGCGTTGTAGGTCCACTGCCCCGTTTCGCCTAAAAACCTCGGGAAGGCCGAACGCACGACATTGCCGCGCTGATCGTAGTCGGTGTCGGTGATGCGCACCGGGCCGGTTGCCGTTTCGCCTGGTGTTTGCGTGCGCCAGACCCGGCCAAGCCCGTCATAATAGGCCGCGGTGTAATAACTGCCGGCGCCATTGGGCAGCGCCGTGGACTTCACGATCGACTGATAGAGCGAATTGCCCTCGTTCTGGAAGCTGGTGATGACATAGGCGCCGGTGGCGCTGGATCTGACGGAAGACGGCCGGCAGAACCCATCATAGGTGAAGGTCTGGACGATGCCGTTCCAGTCGGTCTTCGTCGCCGGCTGCCCGCATATGGCATTGTAGGTCGCGGTCGAGAAGAACCGCGTATCGGCCGGCTGTCCGCCGCTGGTGAAATAGCGTGGTGCCCACTCGGTTACCGGATAAAGATGATAGGTCGCGTCATACTCCCAGAAGGTCTTGTTGCCGAGGCCATCGGCGGCGGAGACCTTGTTGCCATAGCCGTCATAGGTGAAGACCGTGCTGGCGACTTGCTGGGGCGAGGCATAGGGGTTCTGGAAGTTCCGCTTCCAGGTCAGATTGCCCTTGGTCGGCGCCGTGACATTATCGCCCGTATTGCCGTCGTAATAGTTCTCCTGATAGCCGATGAGCGGGCTCGTATTGTCGAGCGCCGGTCGCACCGTGACTGCCCTTGGCAGCGACACGATATAGGCTGAAGTGTTCGGCACGAAGAAGTATCCCGTGCGCGTCTCGTCGCCGCTGACATCGGTGCGGCCCCAATCATCGAGGTAATTGACGTTGTTATAGCTGTCGAAGTAACGATCGACCCTGGTCGACAGCGAAAGGTTCTCGGTCAGCGTCGTCAGCGTGCTGGTGTTGAACACCCGATAGGGCTTGTTCACCGCATCGGCCACATAGGTCTCGGCGACCTGCTTGCGCACCACGCCCGAGCCGTCCTTCCATACCGTCAGCGACGGCAGTCCGTAGCTTGCCAGATCCTGGCGGTAGGTGGTCTCGATCTTCGACGGTGCTGTCTCGCCATTGGCCAGCGGCCGGGTCTCGACGATCGAGGCGAAGCCCAGGAACTTGCGCGCCGCCGGATCGTATTTGCCGCCGGCATAGGTGTAGGTGCTCACCGCCGTCTGGCCACGACCATCGCCGACCGACAGTTTCGACACCGCATGCACCACCTGCGGCAGGTAGTTGTTCGCCCAAGTGGATGACGGGGCATACTCGACCGCAACCGTGCCGCCGAGCTCGGTGGTGATCTGCTTCAACAGGTTCGGGTTGCTCGTGCCGGCGTTCGAGATGAACATGTTGGTGTAGTCGGTGAAATCAGGCAGGCCGTCGCCGTTGAAGTCGCCAACTAGCGTGCCGGCTGTCATCGCGGTAGGCAACGTGAACTCCACCGGCGTCATCGAAGTCGACGAAGGCTGTAGTGAGAACACCTTGACCGTGTCGGTTCTGTCGGGTTGAGTATCGAATGGCCTGCCACCAATCGTAATAACGTCCGCCTTCCCGTCATTGTCGAAGTCGCGAAGGATTGCAGTCAGGCCCGCTATCGCGGCGACCGAATAGCTTTTGAAGCCAACTCCGGTCGACAGCCACACGGTTGCAGCGCCGTTGTCGCCGTATTGGAACATATCTGACGCGCCGTCGCCATTGATATCGCCCACCACGCCGCCCGCAAATGACAATCCGCTCGGCTGCCATTTGCCATTCGACAGCACACCCTTCTGAAAGGACCCGCCGAGTCTCAAAAGCGGCTGCTGACGGCCATTGCCACGGAAATCACCGACGCCAGCGAAACTAAAGGCGTCGCCGCCGTTCCAGATGGGGTTGAGCGTATCAATGCCGTCACCATCAGCGTCGGTTACAATGGGCCACGGTGAAGTGTCAGGGTTGGTTTTTGAGGTATTTGGGGTATTTGGAAGCGCGCTACAAACAGCCTCATAGCCCGGTGAACAAGAGACCTTCACCAACCCCAGTGCTGCATCCGTCTTGATGATCGATGGCGATGCCGTATAGGCAACGTGACCGGTAGCGCCATTGGTATAAGCGTGGATAACTGTATCGGCAAAATCCATCGTGTTCTTGGCTGCGATAAAGCGACCCGGCTGAGAAAAATGGTCGCTACCACCGTCAGAATCTATCTGTTGTGATACGATTCCGGCAGAAGTTCCGTTCGAATTGAATTTGTAGACATACTTTGTTCTTGTCGTTGTGGTTGTCGGGTCGCGGCCTCCTGTGGTTGTGGTTTCGGTATAATCGCCATAAATCTCATCTTGACCGTCCGCATCCAGATCGCCGACATCTCGAGGGTTTTCCCTAGGGTTTTCCCTAGGGTTTTCCTTGCTGCCCTTGATGAACGGGCCAGCCACCGTCGAATAAACCCCATCGGTGTCCTGATAGGTCATCTGGCCGATCCATTTCGAGCTGCCACTACCGGTGATGTCGCCGTCGGGTTCGACAGTCCACTCGCTGCCAAAGCGGGCGACCTTGGTGAGCCGTGGGGTGTTGGAGAACGGCGCCTGGTCGTAGACCATCCGGTAAGCGCCACGCAGCCTGTTGCTGACCCAGACACTGACCGTCTTCAAGCGCAAATTCGTCTCGGAAATGCCGAGACCATTGCCCATCAGAATCGTATCTGGCCGCTGCTCATAGTGAAGCCAGATGAACGTGCCGTTATAGCTGACCGTCGTGGCGTAGCAGACCGGCACCGTCGGGCAGGCGTAGCCATAGGTGACGGTGTTGCCATTGGTGTCGATGACCGAGGTCAGCACCCAGCGGTAAGCGAAGGCCAGGTTTGCGTTGGGCGGGGGGGAACCTGCGACGACGCCGACCGACTTGAAGGTCGAGACGGTGCCATCCCTGTCCGTCACCTTCCACTCATTGGTGGTGCGGTTGAGCGCAATGCGGCGATAGGATTCATTTTCGGTCGCATGCGTGCCGCCGGTCGAACAGGATGGCGATACCATGCCAGCGGTGCAGGCGACCATCGCCTGACCGTCGAGCAGATAGATGTCGTTGTCATCGAAGGCCGGCATGCCATAGCCCGGGCTTGCCCGCTCGATCACGTCGAAGCCATCCAGCCCCCAGCCATAGCCCAGCCAGCCCTGATAGAGACCGCCAAGTTTGGTCTTGCGCGAGGAGTTGTAGTTCAAGGCGATCCGCGGCTCGATGCCGTGGAAGGCGGGAACATCGATGCCGATGGCATAGCCGAGATTGCCGTTGCCGCCGGCTTTCGGCAGATCCACCTTCGGCGTGCCGATAGCCTCGGGATCGCCGCTGGTGGCTGGAGCCGTGGCGGTCGCCGCCTGTGCCACCGCCGGCTCCTCGGGTGCTGCCTCACCATCGGTTGCCGTGGTATCGGCCGGCTCGGTGCCGACCTTGGCCGCCGCGTCCGGATTTTCGATCCCGCCTGACGCTGTATCCGTAGTGGGGGTAGCAGTGTCTGATGAGGTTGGCGCCGGCGTACCCAATGCCGGCTGCCCGTTGCCCAGTGCTGCGCCACCGTTGCCGTAGCCCACAGGCGCGCCAGGTTGCAGCGAGGTGCCTTGCGTCTCTTGCGCAAGAGCACCCATTCCCGCGCTTCCGCTAATATAAGAAATGAAAGATGTATCCGCGCCGAATACACCAGCGGCAAGCAAAGCCGCGCCAGCAAGCAACCTGTTCATGAATCCCCCCGATCCAGTTGCTTACTGTTACGCCTCCTTCACTTGGCCGATACGACACCAACGCGTAACAACACAAATATCCACAGAATTATTTGCGAGAGGGCAAGGTGAGGGGAAAACGCTATCAATTGCGTGGCAGTCGTCGTGCGGCGACGTTGCATCTCTGCAATTCGATGGCTGCGGGGCGACCGTCCTTAATGTCGGCGAGAAATCGCTGGCGGGTTGAGAGGAGGGGATCGAAGACAGGTCCTGGCCAAATGGGCCTGCGCGGTGGCGCCAGTTGGGCTATGGTGGTGCCAAGCGTGCAGCCTCAACGGCGAGCATGAGTCGCCTCCAGTCAGGGTCACCCAATGGCAAATCCCCCGCGCCGACCGACAAATCCGATGACGGCCGCCGAAGCCGCCTTCAAGCCGATCAAGAAGCCGGTGGCTCCGGTTCGCGAGCCCTCGGCCGCTCCAGGTATCAGGGAGCTTGTTTCGATCAGGATCGACCGGGCCGTGCTCGACCATTTCCAGGCGGATGGGCCCGGCTGGCAGGACCGGATCAACGATACATTGCGGCACGCAATAGAAGCCAAGCCGACCGCCACCAGGGATGATCGTTCAGGCGATTAGAGCCAGCTCCATCCCAATGACATGCAGGGCAATCGCATATGGGAAGCCGAGGCTTTCGCCTTACGAATACCCCCACCCCCAACCCCTCCCCACAAGGGGGAGGGGAGTCTCCTATAGACGCTGATCTCGGCAAACTGCCCAAGTTCGACGCCGAGTATGATGAACAAAGGCGCGCGGCAGCATTCCCTCCCCCTTGTGGGGAGGGTTAGGGTGGGGGTCCTTCTTCGCAAGAATCCATATGCGATTGCCCAACGATGACAAGGGGTGGAACTCGTCACCCGGCTCACGCCGCTTCGAAGTGCATGATGTAGAGCTTGCGCGTCGGCTCGTGGATCGTCCATTCGCCCTTCCAGCCTTTCGGCAGAACCAGCATTTCGCCGGCACCGACTTGCCTGCTGCGGCCATCGGGGTCATGCAGCGAGACCCGGCCCGACACGATATGGCAGGTTTCGGAATTGGTGTCGCGCGAGGCGGTGAAGCGGCCGGGCGTGCACTCCCAGACGCCGACTTCGAGTGTCCCGTCCGGCGACGTCCACAATGTCCTCGACGCTTCGAGCTGATCGCCGCTGATCGAGGTCGGCTTGGGCTCGGGCTCGCCGAGATCAATCGAGGCGAGATGGGCGAAGGTCTGGAAGGCGGTCATGACAGTCTCCGGGTAGGCACTGAAAATGCTAGTCAATCTGATGTGCGGCGCCGCGGGGCTCAATGCCCTGTGATGCGGTCGGCGATGGCCGCCAGTTTCGACGTGTGCCGGAGGTCGGCTTCCTCGC
This sequence comes from Mesorhizobium sp. AR07, assembly GCF_024746815.1. Lineage (GTDB taxonomy): Bacteria > Pseudomonadota > Alphaproteobacteria > Rhizobiales > Rhizobiaceae > Mesorhizobium. The sequence continues at coordinate 2,158,882 of NZ_CP080525.1, read as the reverse complement.
GCTCGTCGGCGACGCGGTAGAGCTGATACATCGAGTGGACGCCGAGCCAGCGCATCGGCTCGGGCTCCCATTTGCTGACCTGGCGGTTGACCCAGGGCAGGCGGGTCAGCTCGGTGTCGCGGCGCAGGATGAGGTCGCGCAGCGTCCGGCCCGAAAGGTTGGAGCTCGACACGCCGAGCCCGACATAGCCGCCGGCCCAGCCGATGCCGGTCTCAAGATCGAGGCCGGCCGTCGTGCACCAGTCGCGCGGCACGCCAAGCACGCCGCACCAGGCGTGGTCGATGCGAAGCTTTTTGGTCTGCGGCAGAAGGCGGGTGAGGATCGCGTGCAGGCTTTCGATCGTCGCCTGCTGTGTCTGGCCGCGCACGTCCGTCCGCGATCCGTAGCGATAGGGCACGCCACGCCCGCCCATGGTGATGCGGCCTTCGCGGGTGCGCTGGGCGTAGCAATAGGCGTGTGCCGCATCGCCCAGAAGCTCGTGGCCTTGCCAGCCGATCTCGTCCCACAGCGATTGCGGCAGCGGCTCGGTGATGATCTGCGCGCTGTTGAGCGGCAGCCAGAGACGCTCATTGCCGGATATACCGGCCGTGAACCCCTCCGTGGCGCGGATGATGATCGGCGCACGCACCGTGCCGCGATCGGTCGTGACCTTGCCCTTCTCGATGCCCGTCACGGCAGTCTGTTCGTAGATCGGCACGCCAAGGCGCTCGACGGCTTCCGACAGGCCGCGCACCAGCTTGGCCGGCTGCACGCGCGCGGTACCGTGGTGGACATAACCGCCAAGCACATTCCGGATGTTGATGCGGGCGCTGGCCTCTTGCTGGCCGATCAGGCTGACGCGATCCTGTGGCACGCTCCAGCCGATCGCATCGGCATAAGCAGCCTTGATCCGTTCCAGCTGCGGCGGGTTGGTGGCAACCGTCAGATTGTCGACGCGGCGGATGTCGGCATCGATGCCTTCGGCCTCGGTCACCGCGATCACTTCGTTCACCGTGCCATGCATGGCGGTTTCCATGTCGATGACTGCGCCACGGGTCGACGTCCGCAGGTATTTCTCGCGCGACCAGCTGAAGCCGCCGGACAGCCAGCCGCCATTGCGGCCGGACGCGCCGAAGCCGGCGAATTCCTTTTCGACGATGGCGATGCGGATCGAAGGATCGGCCTGCTTCAGATAGTAGGCCGTCCACAGGCCCGTGTAGCCGGCGCCGACGATGCAGACGTCGGCTTCGAGGTCGCCTGGAAGCGGCGCGCGATAGGCTGGCAGGCCGCCAATGTCGGCATACCAGAACGAGATGTTGCCGTTGACTTTGGCGTCCATGTCTAAAAATCCTGCGGGGGGAATTGAGCGGTCAGGTCATCGTCATGTCGGCGCGGTCGTCGTCGGCAAGAAGCTTTGCATCGACGACCGACCAGCGCAGATCGACTGTGTCGCCAATCGAGAACGGCGTGGCCTCCAGGGACGCGCGCACAATGGCGACCGAGCCGTCGCCAAGCGTCACCTGGTATTTCGAACCCGAGCCCAGATAGATCGCTTCGCTGACCTGACCGGTGAGGCTGTTTTGCCCGGCGGCTGGCGGCGTGTTCGTTCTGGCAAGCGAAAGCTTTTCCGGCCGCAGCAGCACCACCGGCTTCTTGCCGCCGGCGAGCTTGCCGCCGGCAACGATCTTCTGGCCGGCGATCGTCAGGCCGGTCTCGCCGCCGGAAGCTTCGGCATCGCCACGCAAGCTGGTCGATTCACCGATGAACTTCGCCACGAACAATGTCGCCGGCTCGTCGTAGAGCTGGCGGCCGGTTCCCACCTGCTCGATGCGCCCCTGGTTGAACACGGCGATGCGGTTGGACAGGACCAGCGCCTCTTCCTGGTCGTGCGTCACATAGACGAACGTGGTGCCGAGTTCGCGGTGGATGCGCTTGATTTCCAGCTGCAGCCATTCGCGCAGTTTCTTGTCGAGCGCGCCGAGCGGCTCGTCCATCAGCAACAGTGGCGGATCGAAGACGATGGCGCGCGCCAGCGCCACGCGCTGCTGTTGGCCGCCGGAAAGCTCCGAGGGATAACGATGCGCGAAGTCGGCCATCTTGACCATGTCCAGGGCGCGCGCGACGAGACGATCGCGCGTCGGCTTGTCCATGCCGCGCAAGGTGAGCGGATAGGCGACGTTCCTGCCGACGGTCATGTGCGGAAACAGCGCATAGTGCTGGAAGACGACGCCGATGTTGCGCTTGTGCGCCGGCAGCGCGACGATGCTTTTGCCACCGACGGCAAGGTCGCCGGAGGTGAGGTCGGTGAAGCCGGCCACGACGTTGAGCGTGGTGGTCTTGCCAGAGCCGCTGGGGCCTAGCAGCGTCATGAACTCGCCCGGCTCGATATGCAGGCTGACGTCGTCGAGCGCGGTGAAATTGCCGTAGCGCTTGGTTGCGCCCTTGATGTCGATGGCCGCGCCACGTTCCTTGCTGTTGGACGCTGTCATCTCAACTCCTCGTCGATTTCGAGCTGATGATCAGCCCGGCGCTGATGATCAGCGTCGTGGCAATGAAGATGATGGTTCCGACGGCTGTCACCGTCGGGTCGGCGTCGCGGGTGATGCTGGTGAAGATTTGCACCGGCAAGGTCTTCAGATAGGGGCTGGTGATGAACAGCGCGACGATGATCTCATCGAAGGAGGTGACGAAGGCAAACAGCAGTCCCGACAGGATGCCGGGCGCGATCAGCGGCAAGGTCACGGTGCGGAACGCGGTGAAGCGGTTGGCGCCGAGGCTTGCCGCCGCCGTCTCCAGCCGCACGTCGAAGACTTCGAGGCTTGCCGATACGGCGATGATGACGAAGGGGATCGCCAGCATCGTGTGCGCGATGACGAAGCCGGTGGTGGTGCCGACGAGTTGGTAGTCGAGATAGACGGCATAGATGCCGATCGCCAGCACGACGCCGGGCACGATCATCGGCGTGATCAGGATGGCGCGCAGCAGGCCGGCGCCGGAATGTTTCATGCGGCTGAGGCCAAGTGCGGCCAGCGTGCCGATCAGCGTGGCGGCGACGGCGACGAGGCCGGCGACCTTCAGCGAATTGAAGAAGCTGGTCAGCCAATCGGGGTTGGTGAAGAAATTCTCGTACCACTGCCAGGAGAAGCCGGATGGCGGGAAGGCAAGCGACTTCTTCTCGTTGAACGACATCGGGATGATGACCAGCGTCGGCATCACCAGCCACACGGCGACCAGCAGGCAGAACAGGCCGAGCAGAATGCGGAACGGCGCCAGCCTCATGATCTGGACGCCTGCTTGTGGCGCTGGCGCATCAGCGGTGCGGCGAGCGCCAGCAGCACGAAGGTCGCCACCAGCAGCACGACGCCCATGGCGCCGCCGCGGCCCCAGTTGAGCAGGCTGAGCACCTGGCTCTGCACCAGCGTCGACAGCATGGTGCTGCGGGGGCCGCCGAGCAGTGCCGGCGTGATGTAGAAGCCGAGCGACAGGATGAAGACGATGATGGCGCCGGCGAAAACGCCGGGCAGCGACAGCGGCAGATAGATCTGCAGGAAGGCAAGCGAGGGCCGGGCACCGAGGCTGCGCGCCGCCTGGACGAGGCGCAGGTCGATGCCGCGCATGACCGAATAGAGCGGCAGGATCATGAACGGCAGCAGCACCTGCGCCATGCCGATCACCACGCCGGTCTGCGTGCGGATCAGCTTCACGGTGTCAAAGCCGAGCAGCCTGACGAGCGAATTGATGATGCCGGAATCCTGCAGCAGGATGACCCAGGCCAAGGTGCGCACCACGCCGCTGACCCAGAACGGCACCAGCACGCACAGGATGAGGACGAGCCGCATGCGCGGCCCGACGGCCGTCATCAGATAGGCATAGGGGTAAGCGGCGATGACGCAGACGATGGTGACCCAGGCGGCGATGGAAAAGGTACGCCACAGAACCGTGACGTTCACCGGTGTGGAAAAGAACCAGACGTAGTTCTGCAGGCCCCAGGCGGGGTCCGAGAAACTGCGCAGCGTGACGGTGAGCAGCGGATAGCCCATCGCCGCGATGAGCAGGAGCAGGGCCGGCATCGCCAGCAGCGAAGGATAGGCCGCAAGCCGCAAGCGCCGTTGCGGCGCTCGCGCGTTGTCCGATGGCCGGGGATTTTCACCCCCGGCCGTCGATACATGCGATGTCTGGCTCACGCGGTCACCTTGGCGGTAAGCCGGCTCAGTTGCCGGCCATCAGCGCCGTCCACTTGTCGGACGCGGTGGCGAAGTTGGCGACCCAGAACTTGATGTTCTGCTGGTAGCCCAGTTTCGCATGTTCCGGCGTGTTGGTCAGGAAGGCGGCGACCGAAGCGTCCACCTTCGGCTGCGCTTCGGTGTTGATGGGTGAGTAGGATGTCTGCTCGGTCAGGGTTTCCTGCGACTTCTTGCCGAGATAGGCGTTGATCAGCGCGTAGGAGGCGTCGGTGTCCTTGGCCCCGACCGGGATGGTCAGCTGATCCATGACGACCAGCCAGTCCTTCCACACCGGCGTATAGGCAGCGCCGTTCTTGGCCGCCGTCATGGCACGGCCGGTCCACATGATGATCATGTCGGCTTCGCCGGATTCGGCGAGCTGCTGGGACTCCGCGCCGGTCTTCCAGAAGATGGTGTCCGGACCGATCGCCTTGATCTTGGCGATGCCCTTGTCGATATCGGCCGGTGTCATGTTGTCGACCGAGCCGCCTTCAGCCAGGATGGCCTGTTCGATCAGGCCGCCGATCGGGCTTCCGCTGCCATCGATGGCGCGGGTGCCGGGGAATTTCTTGGTGTCGAAGAAATCCTTCCAGTCCTTCGGCGGATTGTCCTTGTAGGTCGCGTTCTTGTACATCAGGACCATGCCGTAGTTCATCGCCGGCACGCTGCACTCGCCGACCTGTCCGGCCGGGATGTGCGAAACGTCCAGCTTGGTCAGGTCGAGCTTCTGGAACAGCTTTCCGCAATGCACGTAAGGCGGAAAATCGTCAGTGTCGACGACATCCCAGGTCACATTGCCGGACTCCACCTGCGCCTGGAGCTTGGCGATTTCGGTCGGTCCGTCATTCAGCAGCTTGACGCCGGTCTTGTCGACGAATTCCTTGAGGGCGGCGACCTGGCCGTCCTGGTAGATGCCGCCGTAGGAGACGAAAGTCAGCGTCTTGCCTTTCAGTGATCCATCCACCACGGTGCCGGCCGGCGGCGCGCTCTGCGCATGAGCGGCGGCGGCAATCAAGGTCAGTGCGGCGGCACCGACAAATCCGGCCACTATTGATCTGCTTCCCATTTTTAACCCTCCGATGACTCGCTGTTTGATTTTGGCAGTCCGGGTGCGAGTGTTTTCCGGGCTACATATTGGTCGAGATCGACGGCGCCGCTGGTCGGCGGCGCGATGATCCAGAGCACTTCGGCCACCGTATCGCCGACATTGATGGTCCTGTGCGGCGTCGAGGTCGAATATTCGATGCTGTCGCCCTCTTCGAGGATGAAGCTCTCGTCGCCGAGCGTCAGCTGCAGCCGGCCGCGCAGCACGAGGAACATTTCGTGCGCGTTGCCATGCGTGTAGGGCTGGTCGCCGGTCGAGCCGCCGACGGCGAATTCGCCCGAGTAGACTTCCATCTCATGGATTGGCCGGCGCGACAGCAGCGTCTTGCGGTAGCCTTCGCTGGTCGGCAGCGCCGGCCGCTCGGCGCGTGTCAGCACCGCGTGCGGCGAGACTTCGCTTTCGTCGAAAAGATCGGCGAGGCTGATGCCGAGCGCATTGGCGATCAGCATCAGAGTGCTGGTGTTGGCGCCCGAAAGGCCACGCTCCAGCTGGCTCAGGAAACTGGCGGTGGTGCCGATCATGTCGCCGAGCTGGCGCAGCGTCAGGCGCCGCGCGGTGCGCCAGGCCTTGACGCGATTGCCCAACACCGTGGAGCGGCGGGCTTCCGCGCTGGCCACGGCATTGTCGTTGAGAGCTTGATCCGCGGCAATTTTCATGGCGATCCCGGAGTTCACTTAACATGCTATTAAGTGAGGCTCGTCATGGCAAGCGGATTCGCCTGGTCACCTGAAAATCACTGCCGTCGCTGATGTCCAAGTCCCCCCAGAGGGGCATCGTCGACCTTGGTCTGGCGATCGAAAACGACCGCCAAGCCATTCTTGACGGCAAGCGAGGCGACCATGTCGTCCAGTTCGCGATCGGAAATGGCGGGCTTGAGGATCTGCCGGATGGCCCGATAGGCCTGCTCGGTCGACACATAGTCGTAGCGCCTTTTGCGCGCTTCCACATACTGCTCGATGACAATGCCCAATCGGCGGGCGGCGATGTCTTCTGGTTGCTGCAAGGGAGCCTCCTCAAGCTCGATCGTCTCCAGCCCCCTAAGATGTAAAAACGACGCCGCGAAAGTTAAGACCTGAAGCCAAAAAATCGGCTGTCGTCATTCGACGGACCTAGTCACGTCGCCTTGCCGACCGCCGCGTCCAGTTCCAGCTCGCCTTCCGCAATGTCGTCGAACGAGGCGTAGTTCATGTTGTAGAGGCGGGCGTAGAGGCCTTTCCTTGCCATCAAGTGTTCGTGGTTGCCGCTTTCGACGATCTCACCGTTCTGCAGGACGATGATGCGGTCGGCGCCGCGGATGGTGGCCAGACGGTGGGCGATGACCAGCCCGGTGCGGCCTTCCAGCAGTTTTATCAGCGCTTTCTGGATCAGCATCTCGGTGTAGGAATCGATGCTGGCCGTGGCTTCGTCGAGCACCAGGATCTTGGCGTCGGCCACCAGTGCGCGCGCGAAGCTGATCAACTGGCGCTGGCCGAGCGAGAGATTGCCGCCGCGCTGTTCGAGCTCGGTGTCGTAGCCATCAGGCAAGTTCTCGATGAAGTCATGCGCGCCGACGGCCTGTGCGGCGCGAACCACGTCCTCGCGGCTGGCGCCGGTCTTGTGATAGCGGATGTTTTCCAGCACCGAGCCGGAGAACAGGAACGGTTCCTGCAGGACCATGGCCACCTGATCGCCGAGCGAATCCTGGGTCAGGTCGCGGACATCATGGCCACCGACCATGATCTGGCCCGACCAGACATCGTAGAAGCGGTGCACCAGCGCCATCGAGCTCGACTTGCCCGATCCGGTCGGGCCGACAAGTGCCACGGTCTCGCCCGGATTGACGCGGAAGGAGATGTTCTTCAGCACCGGCAGGTCCTGCCGGTAGCCGAAGGTGACGTTTCTGAACTCGACCGACCCGTCCATGTCGCGCGACAGAGCCACTGCTCCTTGCCTGTCGCTGACGTCCACCGGCACGTCGAGCACTTCCGAGATGCGCTGGCCCGAGGCCATGGCGCGCTGCATGACGCTGTACTGCATGGTCAGCGAGCGGATCGGGTCGAAGAAGCGCTGGATGTAGAACAGGAACGCCACCATGACGCCGACATCGAGGCTGTGCGAGAGCACCATCGAACCGCCGACGACGATGACGGTCGCCATGGCGATGCCGGTCAGCGTGTCGACGATCGGCACCATCACCTGCGCGTATTTCGCCGACCGCAGGTGGGCATTGAGATTGGCCAGCACCTTCTCGTCGTAAAGGTCGAAATTGACATGCTGGCGTTCGAGGCTCTGCACCGTGCGCACGCCATGGATGCCTTCGGCCAGCGCGCCGTTGGCGATCGAGTTGGTCTCGTGCGCGGCCATGAAGGCGACCTTGGCGCGCGGCAGCCAGAACAGGCGTACGATGAACAGCACCGGCATGGTCGACAGCGTCAGCAACCCGAGCCGGAAATCGAGCCAGAGCAGGACACTGACGATGCCGAACAACAGCACGATGTCGCCCACCGACATCACCGACGTCTCGAGGAATTCCTGCATCGAATTGACGTCGCCCTGCAGGCGCGACATCAGCCTGCCGACCTCGGTCTTGTCCATGAAGCTCAGCGAGACCCGCTGCAAATGGCTGAACATGGCGCGGCGCAGGTCGGACAGCACATTCTCGGCCACCTTGCCGACGACGCTTTCCTGCACGTGGCTGGCTGCATAGTTGATGAGGATGATCACAGTGAAAGCGCCGATCGCGGAGATCATCACCGACCGGTCGAGCCTGCCCGCCGTCATGCCGTGGTCGATGGCGTAGCGGATGACCAGCGGGATCGCCAATTGCGTCAGCGTGAACACCAGCACTGCCGCGACCGAGATGAAAATCCGGCTCTGATAAGGTTTCACGAAGCTCCAGATACGCCGCACGATGCGCGGGTCGTAGGCCTTGCCGAAAACCTCTTCCTCGTCGCGATGCGAACCGACGACAGCTTTTGTCGGCCGTCCGCTGGTGTCTTCCTTCTCGTCGTCGCTCTGTGTCGACATCACGCGGCTCCCATAGAAGCGGGCCGGTCATCGTCCGGCCGCAGCTGCAGGTCATGGAGCGCGCGATAGCGTCCACCGAGCGCCAGCAGCTCCTCATGCGTGCCGCGCTCGACGATCCGGCCGTTCTCCACGAACAGGATCTGGTCGGCATGCATCAGCGAGCTCAGCCGGTGCGAGATGATCAGCGTCACGCGATCCCTGGCGAAGCGCTTCATCGCCGCCCGGATGCGCTGCTCGGTGCCGGCGTCGATGGCCGCGGTGGAATCGTCGAAGACCAGCACCGATGGCCGCAGCATCAGGCTGCGTGCGATGGTTAGGCGCTGCCGCTGGCCGCCGGAAAGCGAGGCGCCGCGCTCGCCGACGACCGTGGTATAGCCGGCGGGAAGTCCGATAATGTAGTTGTGCAACTGGGCGAATTCGGCCGCTTGTCCTATGCGGGTCTCGCGTGCCCAGGGATTGCCATAGGCGATGTTGTTCTCGATCGAGGTGGTGAACAGGAACGCGTCCTGCTGGACGACGCCGACGGCCTTGCGCAGCGATTGCAGCGTGACCTTGCGGATGTCCTGGCCGTCGATGGTAATGGTGCCCGAGGTGACGTCGTAGAAGCGCGGGATCAGATGCGCGATGGTCGACTTGCCGCTGCCGGGCGGGCCGACGATGCCAATGGTCTCGCCGGACCGCGCCTCGAAGGAGATGCCTGACAGCGTCGGCCGGTCGCCCGCGCCCGCGTAGCGGAAGCCGACATTGTCGAAGCGCAGCACGCCGTCGGTGACGACGAGGTCCCTGGCGCCGGGCGCGTCCTCGATGTCGAGTTCGGCGTCGAGCAGTTCGAACAGCCGCGTGCCGCAGGTCGAGGCGCGCGCGAACGAGTTGACCATCAGGCCGAGCTGGCGCACCGGCATCTGCAGGATGGTCATGAAGGTGAGGAACTGGGCCAGCGTGCCGACGCTGATTTGACCCGCAATCACCTTCTGGCCGCCGAACCAGAGCACAAGGCCCATGGCGGCCAGGAACGAGAAGTTCATGGCGCTGGTGTTGCTGACGCGGATGTCGACGCGCTTATTGGCGAGGTCGAGCGCATCCTGCTTGGCGCGGTCGAACTTTTCCAGCTCGTGCCGCTGCGCCGCGAAGGCACGCACGACACGGATGCCGCCGAGGTTCTCATCCATCACCCGGCTCAGCACCGACAGTCGCTGCTGCAAAGTCAGCCAGGTGCTGCGCAGCGCCAACTGGGTGACCGAGGACCGCCAGGCGACGAACGGCACGAAACTCAGGCTCAACAGCCCGAGCACGAGGTCGGTGCTGATCAGCAGATAGGCGCCGACACCGATCAGCACGCCGAGCAGGACGACGCGCAGGATGCCGGTGGAGAAGAACATGCGCACGCCGTCGAGATCGAGCAGGCCAAGCGTGATCAGATCGCCGGTGTGGACCTTGTCGTGGAAGGAGAAGCTCAGGCGCTGGATCTTCTCATAAAAAGCCAGGCGCAGTTCATAGCCGGTGCGATGGCCGACGGCCTCGCCGTAATAGTTCTGCGCCATGGTGAAGAGACCGCGCAGGATGCTGACGACGAGCAATGTCAAAGCGGTGTTCCACAGCGCGTGCTCTGCCGCGGCATCGGCACCCGCGGCCATGACGCCCTGCGCCTGGTCGATGGCGCGTCCGAGCAGGCGTGGAATGAAAAGCTGCAGCGTCGCGGCGATGAAGGTCGAGACGAGGGTGATCGCGACTTGCCAGGGATGGCGCAGCGTCATGCGCACGATGCGGAGCAAGGTGCTAAGGCCCTTGCCCCAGGAGGCTTCCGCCACATGGGCAAACGATTTGCCGCGCTTTTCCGCGCTGCTGGTTGCTTGCGTATGCAAGGGAAATATCCAGACCAATCCGGGGCTTGGCCCGGATGAATGAAGCAGACTCAGTTCAGATGGCGCAATGTTACGCGGGTCCGGTCGGGCCGTTCAAGAGCCAATGACGGCATCGCACTGTGCCTGAAGGAAAGCAAGCATGCGGCTGTGACCCGATGCATATCTCAGGCATGGTCAGCGCCCTGGCCGGCTCATCTGCCTGCCCCGGGCCTGCTCGATCAGGCGAGAGCGACCATCTTCATGACTGCCGCTCCTTCGAGTCGGGCCGCCGGTCCACGCCGCTGATTGTGGTTCGACGACCCGACAGCAAGTATTTTCCGAGCGCCGCTATAGCAAGCAGCAGGACCAACAGCGCAAGAAAGCCGGCGACGGACAGGAACATCATCGCGAGCCAGGTTCGGGCCGGGCAATCCGACATATCGGCGGACATCGCGGTACCCTTTCAGTCGGTCGCGTAGACGGTGGGCGCCTTACCGTCCTTTGTGAAGGCGTATACGATGAATGGGCCGGCCTTCTCGCCACCCATGCCGGGAGCGCCGGTCGGCATGCCGGCCAGCGTGATGCCTGATATGGCGGGCCGTTCGGTCAACAGTTTCTTGACGATATCGACCGGCACCAGCCCGTCGACGACATAGCCGTCGACCATGAGCGTGTGGCAGCCTTCGAGGTCCGCCGGCACGCCCGCATCGCTGCTGATCTGGGACAGGTTGTTGACGGGCTTGATGTCGACCTTGAAGCCGTTGTGTTCCAGATAGTTGGCATAGGATTCGCAGCAGCTGCATTGCGGGTTCTTGTACATGACAGCGTTGATGGTCGCCGCGACAGCAGGCAGCGGCATTGCGATCGCGACAGCGAAGGCGGCGAGGGAATAAGTCCGTTTCATTGCAGTTCTCCTTGAGTGAAAATGAGATCGAGGTGGCCGTCACTCGGTCGCGTAGACGGTTGGCGCCTTGCCATCCTTGGTGAAGGCGTAAATCGTCCAGGATTCGGTTTTCTGGCCGCCCATTCCCGGCGAGCCCATCGGCATACCCGGCATGGCGATGCCTGTGATTTCAGGACGTTCCGTCAGCATCTTCTTGATCAGATCCACCGGCACGAAACCGTCGACGACATAGCCGCCAACGACCACCGAATGGCAGCCCTGCAATTTCTCGGGAACGCCAAGGCCCGCGCTTATCCGGTCCAGGTCGTTGGACGGTTTCAGCTCGACCTTGAAGCCGTTCCTTTCGAGATAGGCCGCATAGGTCTCGCAGCAGCTGCAACTTGGGTTCTTGTACATCACCGCGTTGATCGTGGCGGCAACGGCAGGCAGCGGCATCGCGATCGCAACGGTGAGGGCGGCGAGGGAGTAAGTCAGTTTCATTGCGGTTCTCCTTGATTGACAAAAAGGTTCAGGTCACTCGGAAGACGGTCATGAGGCCGGCCATCTGGTGGTCGGCGACATGGCAGTGCAGCATCCAGTCGCCGGGATTGTCGGCGACAAAAGCGCATTCGATCGTGTCCTTGGGGGCGAGCAGCACGGTGTCCTGCCATTGCCGGTGCGGCACCGGCGAACCGTTGCGCGCAAGCACCAGCATGCTGAAGCCATGGACATGCATGGGATGCCACCATGCGGTTTCGTTGCGCATGGTGAGATGACAGGTTGCGCCGCGCGGCAAGGTGAATTGCGGCGCCATGCCGGCGTGGCCGTCACCGGTCATCGACATGCCGTTGATCGCCCAGGCGGCGCCACCATTCATGCCGGGTGTCGCCATGCCCATCATGCCGCCGACGCCGGCGAGCTTGCCGCCTCCCATCATGCCGCCTTGCAGGACGATCTCCTGATGTTCGGCCTTGGTGAGGTCGGGTTCGGGCAAGGGATTGCGGGGCGGGCCAACAGGCGCATCGAGCGGATGGGCCCGCAGCGGCGGCGCGGTGTCATAGGCAAGCGTGGTCAGCGTGTAGGCCAACCCGTCATAGAAGTCGTCGACCACCGCGTAGCGCTTGCCCGGGTCGCCCTGCATGTCGATCACGACATCGATGCGCATGGCAGGCGCTAGAACAAGGCGGCCGCCCTCCGGTTCATGCGGGTCGCAGGGCTGGCCGTCGATAGCCACGATGACCGGGCGGTGGCCCTCGAAGCGCAGCGCCATGATACGGGCGAGCGAGGCATTCGCCAGCCGCAGCCTGACGCGTTCTCCCGCCTTTACGCTTTGGTCGGCCGGCGCCGTGCCGTTGATGGTGACGACATTGCCGACGCGGCCTGACATCGCCGCGTCCATCGCGCTGCCGAAGCCGGGCGCCATCTGGCCGTCGCCGGCAAGCCGCCAGTCCTGCAGCAGCCACAGCAGGTCGCGGTCGACGACAACGGGCTCGGCCTCCTCGACAATGAGGGCGCCGGCCAGCCCGCGACCGAGTTGCACGAGACTGTTGGCATGCGGATGGTACCAGAAGGTGCCGGCGTCGGGGGGCGTGAATTCATAGACGAAATTTGCCCCCGGCTTGATCGGTGGCTGTGTCAGGCCGGGCACGCCGTCCATGGCGTTTTGCAGGCGGATGCCATGCCAATGGACCGTGGTTTCCTCGTCCAATGCGTTCTCGACCGTGATGCGAGCGGGCGTGCCCTGGCGTAGGCGCAGCATCGGGCCGGGGACCGTCCCGTCATAGGCCCAGACAGGAGTAACCGGACCGCCGGGGCCGGTGAACCTCGCCTGGCCCGGGGCGATCCTGATGCGGCGCTCGTCGACGGCGGATGCTCTGAGCGTTGCGGGAGGCATGACGGTGGCCGCAGCAACGCCCGCCGCCGCAAGGACGAACCTGCGGCGTGAAATGGAATGACTGGAATCGATACTCACTCTTGAACCCTTTGCGATCTCGATCGACGGCGAGCCTCTCGACGTCGAATTGCTGTGTGCTCGCCGGCGCAGTGCGCCAGCGGCAATCAAACGCCAGGAATCAGCCGTGGAATGGCTGAAACCGCGTCAGACGCGATCGGTGGATTTGGGAGGGAATGGGTCGGGTAAGGAACTTCGCCCGTGAAGCAATGGCGTCGGCAGCGCCGACGGCAGCGGTGCCCGGGTCACGGTCATCGCCGCGAACTCGAGCGGCAACACCGCGAACACCGGTGCGATGCAGGTGGGCGGACAATGCATCGGTTTGCCGGTGTCGCCCGCGCCCTTGAGGCACGCGTTGCAGTCGCCATTCATGCCGGTGTCGGTGGCCATGCCGGTGTCGGCAGGCATGGTCATGCCGCTGCCACTCGTCATCATCATCTTTGCCGACATGATGCTCGCCTGAGCGGCAGACAGGCTGAAGCCGGCGGTCAGGAATACCGCGAGCAGCGTGACCAGGGCATGTTTTGGCGACAAGCGTGCCATCATCCGTTCAGGCTGGCCTCAAGAGACAGCATTTGCAAGCGGGATTTCGATGCTGCGACAATGGCGGCACAGCACTGTGCCTGAAGGCAAAATGCTGCCGCGGTCCTTTGGAATGCCGGTGATCCGTTCACGAACCCTGCCGCCAGCAGGCGATCAGGTGGCCGGGCGCGACCTGCCTGGCGGGCGGTTCTGCCTTTCTGCAATCGGGCAGGACCAGGGGGCAGCGGTCGGCGAAGGAACATCCCTTGTTCAGGATGCCGGCCGCCTCGGTCTCGGCCGGAGCGGATAGCTTCGGCGCGGCCTCGTCGGAGGACGCGGCCAGGAGTAGCCCGGTATAGGGGTGATTGGGGCCTTGAAAAATCTGGTCGGATGAGCCGGTTTCGACCAGACGGCCGCGATAGAGCACGCCGATCCTGTCAGCCATGTAGCGCACGACCCTGAGGTCGTGACTGATGAACAGATAGGTCGTGTCCTTGTCACGCTGAAGGTCGTTGAGCAGGTTGAGAACGGTCGCCTGGACGGAGACGTCGAGCGCCGAGGTGGGTTCGTCGAGCACGACGACCTTCGGCACGCCGGCAAAGGCCCGCGCGATGGCCGCCCGTTGCCGCTGGCCGCCAGACAGCGATCGTGACTTCTGCTCGGCCGTAGTGCCGGCTAGGCGCACCGACTGCAAGAGGTCGCTGACGCGGGCTCTCACCTCGCTGCGGCGCAGGCCGGCGAGCCGCCGCAGTGGACGGCCGAGGATGCTGCCGATCCGCTGGCACGGATTGAGCGTGCGATCGGGCGACTGGAAGACCATCTGCACGTCGCGGCGTTCGGCAAGGTTTCTCTTCTCGACGCGCGGCGCCACCGTCCTGCCAAACAGCTCGACCGATCCGGCGTCTGATATCTGCAGGCCGGTGACGATCCTGGCCAAGGTCGACTTGCCGGAACCGGACTCGCCGATCAGCCCGAAGGTTTCGCCCTGGCCTATGTCGAGGTTGATATCTCTGAGCACTGGCTGGTTGCCGAAGGCATGGCTGATGCCTTTGCAGGCGATCGCGACCTGGCGTTCTTTTCGCGCGCCGGCGTCTTCATGCTGGACTGCCGCCGGCAGGCCGGGTCCGTCCGTCTCCGCCAGCCTACCGTCCCGTTTGGTGTAGTCGAGGGCCGGGATCGAGGCGATGAGCGCCTTCGTGTAGGCATGGCTTGGGTTGTCGAAGACCTCAGTGGCGGCGCCGCTTTCGACCACCGTTCCCGACTGCATCACCGCCACCCGGTCGCAGGACCGGCGGATCATGTTGATGTCGTGGCTGATCAACAGCACGCTGGTTTTGTGATCCTTGCGCAGGTCGTGCAGGATGGCGATGATCTCCGACTGGACGCTGGCATCGAGCGCCGTCGTCGGCTCATCCAGCACCAGAAGCGACGGGTCGAGCGCAATCGCAATGGCGATGTTGGCGCGCTGCTGCATGCCGCCGGAAAGCTCGTGCGGATAGAGATCCAGCACCCGGTCGGGATGACTCACCCGAACACGCCCAAGCAGTTCGGCGGCGCGCTCGCGCGCCTCGTCGTGGCGAACCGGGCGATGCCGCATGATCGTCTCGGTGATCTGCCAGCCGATCGTCATGCTTGGGTTGAGGGCGGCACCCGGGTGCTGGTAGACGGCCGCGATATGATTGCCCCGCAGCTGGCGCAGCTGCTCGGCGGACAGGTCGCGGATTTCGCGGCCCTGGAATTCAAGCGCGGACGCCGCGACGCGGGCGTTCTTCGGCAGATAGCGCAATATGGCGAGCGCCACCGAGCTTTTGCCCGATCCCGATTCGCCGACCAGGCCGAGTGCTTCGCCTTCGCCTATGTGCAGCGACACGCCGCTGACAGCGGGATGCGATCCCTTGCGCCCGTCATAGGCGATGGAGAGCTGATCGACGTTCAGAACCGAGGAGGACATTGGGAGCTTGAAACCACTTTCTTCGGGCGGCGCCATCGAGGGCAATCGCTTCCGCTTTCGCATTACATAATCTCTATAAAATTACTCGAATTAAGCCGGAGCGCAATCTACCTTTCATCGCTCAGCCGAGATTGTCGCCGTCTGTCGAGGCAGCGCGACGGTCTCCGGAGCAGATTTGGAAGGAGGCCGGCATGGCTCGAGACCACATGATCCTCAGCGCATTTTTCTTCAACCCGCAGGGCGATCATCGGATGTCGTGGCGCCATCCGCGGGCGCCGGGCCGGGAGGTTCTGGATTTCGAGTTCTACCGCGATCTCGTGCAGGCGGCCGAGCGCGCCAGGATCGACACGATCTTCGTCGCCGACCACGTGGCGATCTGGGATTCAGTGAAAAGCGGCATCGCCCATTACGCCAATGCCCGCCTCGAGCCGTTGACACTGCTGTCGGCGCTGGCCGGCGTCACCAAGCACATCGGCCTGATCACCACCGCGTCGAGCTCCTACAGCGAGCCCTACAATGTGGCGCGCATGTTTGCCTCGCTCGACCATATCAGCAAGGGCAGGGCGTCTTGGAACGTCGTCACCTCGGCCATGGACGAGGAGGCGCGCAACTTCGGCCGCGACGGCAATATCGAGCATGCGTTCCGCTATGAACGCGCTCGCGAATTCCTCGATATCGTCAAGGCGCTGTGGGACAGCTGGGAAGACGAGGCGCTGCTGATCGACAAGGCGTCGGGCTATTTCGCCGACCCCGACAAGGTCCATCCCGTCGATCACAAGGGCAAGCATTTCAAGGTGCGCGGACCGCTCAACGTCTCGCGGCCGCCGCAAGGCCATCCGCTGATCGTTCAGGCCGGATCGTCCGAGGACGGCAAGAACTTTGCCACCGCCCAGGCCGATGTGCACTTCGCCATCTTCAGCACCCGAGAAGACGGCATCAAATATCGCCAGGACATCAACGAACGTCTCGCCCGCCACGGCAGGCGGCCGGAGAGTTTCAAGATCCTGCCCGGCATCCTGCCGATCGTCGCCGCTTCAGAAGCGGAAGGCCGGGAAAAGCAGGACTATCTGCAGACCTTGCTTCCCGATCAGGTCGGTATCGACCTTCTGTCCAGCTGGAGCGGCATCGATCTCTCCGTCTATCCACCGGACGGGCCGCTACCGCCGTTGCCGGACGAAAGCACGTTCAATGGCGGGCGCACGTCGCTCAACCGGGTCAAGCAATGGTCGAAGCAGAACCTCAGCCTGCGCGAGATTGCGCGCAAGCTCGCCAACAGCGGCTCGGTGCCGACCGTCGCCGGCACGCCGGCGCAGATCGCCGATCAGTTGCAGGACTGGTTCGTTTCCGGTGCCGCCGATGGCTTCAACCTGATGTTCCCGCTGCTGCCCGAGGATTGGGTGAATTTTGCCGAGCAGGTCGTGCCGGAGCTGCAGCGCCGCGGCGTGTTCCCGACCGAATACGGGCCGGGAACGCTGCGCGATCGCTTCGGCCTGGCGCGGCCCGCCAACCGCTTCGCCGAGCAGCGCGACAATGCGCGCGCCGTGTCCTGACCCCGGAGAATGCTGATGACCGCCGCACCAAGACTGCAACCCCGCGAAGCCACCGCGCCGCATCTCATCAATGTCCTGCACAGCCCCAAGCGTGTGCGAGTCAAGTTCGGCGGCCACACCATCGCCGACAGCCGCAATGTGCTGGTGCTGCGCTCCAACCATTTCCTGCCGATCTATTTCTTCCCGGTGGCATCGGTCGACGCGTCGGTGCTGAAACCCTCGCTGCATGGCGAACCGCACGCGGTCGGTGGCGAGACCACCTATTGGGATATCGATACCGGCGACAGGCGCAGCGCCAACGCGGCCTGGTCCTTCGTATCACCGCCGGGTGAAAACCTGTCGCCGCTGGCCGGCCGTATCGCCTTCACCTGGAAGCTTGTCGACCAGTGGTTCGAGGAGGACGAAGAGGTTTTCGTCCATGCCCGCGATCCCTATGCGCGCATCGATGTGCTGCAAAGCGCGAGCCATGTGCAGGTCTGGTTCGACGGCGAGCCGATCGCCGACAGCCATCGCCCGGTGCTGCTGTTCGAGACGCATCTGCCGACGCGCTTCTACCTGCATCCGGACGACATCAGTCTGGAGCGACTGACAGCGTCTGTCACAACGACGCGATGTCCCTACAAGGGCATCGCTTCCTATTGGTCCGGCCTGCTGAGCGACGGCTCGGTGCGACCGGACATCGCCTGGAGCTACCGCGACCCGATCGCCGAGATGCCCAAGATCAAGGGGCTCGTCGCCTTCTATCCGCAGGCCGTGGACCGCATCCATCTCGACGGCGAACCCGTCGCCTAGACACATCTTTCAACCATCATTTCAGACAGGGGTTTCAACATGACTGGACGTAACGACATCGACGCACTTCGCAATCTGTCGGGGGACATCTGGAATGTCGCCGTCGACGAGTATCAGGGCGGATTTCTCAAGCGCCGCGACCTTTTGAAATACGCAGCCCTGCTTGGCCTGACTGGCTTTGCCGCCTCGCAGGGGCTCACGGGCCGCGCACGCGCCAGTGGACAGACAGGCGGTACGGTCCGTGTCGGCCTTGGCCAGCCGACCAAGGCGATCGATCCCGTCTCGGTGACCGATCCGGCCAGCATCGGGGTGATCAGCCAGGTCGGCGAATATCTGATCCTCGACGATCCGAAGGACGGGCTGCAGCCGAAGCTCGCTCTGTCCTGGGAGGCCGACGAGACGGCCAGCCGCTGGACGTTCAAACTGCGGCCAGGGGTGAAATTCCACGATGGCCGCGCGGTCACGGCCAAGGACGTGGTGGCGAGCTTCGAGCGGCTTGTCGATCCGGCCAGCGGCTCGTCGGCGTTGTCGGCTTACAAGGGCATCCTGTCCAAGGGCGGTGCCAAGCTGGTCGACGACGAAACGGTCGCCTTCGATCTCGATGGTCCAAACAGCAACTTCCCCTTCTATGTCTCCTCCGACGTCTACAATGCCGTCATCCTGCCGGCCGACTATGCCGGTGATTTCGAGAAGAACTTCAACGGCACCGGCCCGTTCAAGCTCGAAACCTTCCGTCCCAAGCAGGGCGCCAGCTTCGTGCGCAATCCGGATTACTGGGGCGACAAGGCACTGCCCGACCGGGTCGAGATCAAGTTCTTCGACGACGAGCAGGCCCAGGTTCTGGCGCTGCAGGCCGGCCAGCTCGATGTCATCCCGAGCACCACGCGCCTGGAACTGGCGATCGAGGGCAATCCCAACTTCAAACTCCTCAGCGTGCAGGCAAGCTCGCATGACGAGGTGCATCTGCGCACCGATCAGGCGCCGTTCACCGACAAGCGCATCCGCCGCGCGCTGGCGCTCACCCTCGACCGCGAGGCGATCGTGAAGGGACTGCTGAAGGGCCGCGCCATCGCCGGCAACGACACCCCGTTCGCGCCGATCTTTCCCTCGGCCGATCCGTCGGTGCCGCAGCGCAAGCAGGACATCGCCGAGGCCAAGCGGCTGCTCGGCGAGGCGGGCGTGCCGAACGGCTTCGAGGTGACGCTGACCACCGAGCGCGCCTATGACATTCCCGACTACGCCGTGCTGATCCAGAATTTCGCCAAGAAGGCCGGGATCGACGTCAAGCTCAATGTTCTGCCGCAGGACGCCTATTACGGCTCGGCGACCTTCGGCAGCTCACCCTGGCTGGATTCGGTTCTCGGCATCACCGATTTCGGCCATCGCGGCACGCCCGACATCTTCCTCAACGCGACGCTGAAGAGTTCGGGAAGCTGGAACGCCGCGCATTTCAACAACCCGGCCTACGATGCCTTGCTGCTCGACTACTCCAAGGCACGCGACCTCAAGGCGCAGCGCCTTGCCGCCGGTAAGATCCAGACCCTCTTGCTCGACGAGACGCCGGTGATCATCAGCTACTTCTCGCAATACAGTCGCATCACCAGCAACAAGATCGAGGGTGTCCGCTTCACCGCGATTTCGCATCTGCTGCTCGACCGCGTTACCCTCGTCCAGGCATGATGCTCGAACACGGAGATGGAGCCCCATCCCGATTGCATCGGGATGGGACAAGCTCCAGGCGAGGCGGCAGGACGCAATGCTGAGCGGCCGCCATCTGTCGGCGCGCGTGGGCACACTTGCGCTCACGCTATGGCTGGTCAGTGTCCTTGTCTTCCTTGCCGGGCAGGTTCTGCCCGGCGATGTCGGCCGCGTCATGCTCGGGCCGTTTGCCGACGCGCAAGCGGTGGCGGAACTGAACAAGCGGCTGGGCGCCGACCAGCCCGTTCTCATCCAGTACTGGCACTGGTTCAGCAAGGCGGTCATGGGTGATTTCGGCACTTCGCTGTCGATGCGCGGGCCGGTGGCGCCGTTCGTGCTGGAAAGCCTCAAGCGCTCGGCGGCCCTTGCCGGCATCATCCTGGTCTTCCTCGTTCCGCTGGGGGTGGGGGCGGGCGTCATTGCCGGTCTCAACGCCGGCCGTTTCATCGACCGGGTGATCGTGATGGCGGGCGTTTCCTTCGGCATCGTCCCTGACTTCGTGTCCGGCCTGATGCTGCTTATCGTTTTCGGCCTGTGGCTGAACTGGTTCCCGATCTCAGGCGTCACCCCCGATGGCGCGGGCTTCTGGACGAACGGTTATTATTTGATCCTGCCGGCGCTGCCGCTGGTGCTGAACCTTGCCGGCTATATTGCCCGGATGACGCGGGCCGGCGTGATCGAGGCAATGGCCGCCGACTATACACGCACCGCCGTCCTGAAAGGGCTCGAGCGGCGCGAGATCATTTTTCGGCACGTGCTGCGCAATGCGCTGACGCCGACCATCGCGGTGCTTGCGACCCAGACCGGTTACCTGCTTGGCGGGCTGGTGGTGATCGAAGCGCTGTTCGGCATCCAGGGCCTTGGCAATCTGGTTCTGAACGCGGCCAAGGCACGCGATTTCCCGATGCTTGAAGCCGGTGTCTTGGTGATGGCGGCAATATTCGTCCTGTCGGCGGCGACAGGCGACCTGGTGCTGGCCCTGCTCGATCCGCGGCAACGCCGCCGGGCATCGTCATGACGGATCTGGCGGAGTTTCCCGCACCGCGGCGGGCGGTGGCCGGCCTGCCGGCATTGCGCAGGATCCGCGGCGCTTTCTCAGGACTGGCGCCCTCGGTCGTGGTTGGTTCGCTGCTGCTGCTGTTCTGGGTCGCCTGCGCGCTGTTCGGCAACCTCTTCGTTCCATACGATCCCTATGCCGAGGATTTTCTGGCCATGTTGACGCCGCCCGACGCGCAGCACTGGTTCGGCACCGACCAGCTCGGCCGCGACGTGCTGTCCCGCATCATCGTCGGATCGCGCGATATCCTGCTGGTTGCGCCGCTCGCCACGCTTGCCGGCGTTGCCGCCGGCAGCATCATCGGACTGGTGCTCGGCTATTTCGACGGCCTGGTCGATGCCATCGGGGCGCGGCTGCTCGATACGCTGATGGCGTTTCCGTTCATCGTCCTGGTCACCATAACGCTTGTGGCGATCGGGCCTTCGAACCTGACCGTCATTCTGGTGATCGCCATTGCCTACGCGCCGCTGGTGGCGCGCACCGTTCGCGCCGCCGTGCGCGAGCAAAAAGAGCGCGACTATGTCAGCGCCGCCCGGCTCGGCGGCGAAGGTGCGCTTGCCATCATGTTCCTCGAGATACTGCCCAACATCCGGGAAACGATCCTGATCGAGCTCGTCACCCGGCTCGGCTACGCGTTCTTTTCGATCGCGACGCTGAGTTTTCTCGGCCTCGGCATCCAGCCGCCTTCCGCCGACTGGGGGCTGGCCGTCGCCGACGGCTACGGCTTCCTGACCGGGGGCAAATGGTGGGTCGTCGTCTTCAATTCGGCGGCAATCGTTTCGCTGGTGATGGCGACCAACCTTATTGCACAAGGCATCGGCGCGTTTGAAAATACCGATGGGTGAGTGCTGATCTGCGCACGCCATCGCTTTTGCATTGAAGCCTGACGCGCATCCTTATATCGCATGACTATGAAGAAAATCGGTTTCCTGTCGTTCGGGCACTGGACGCCCTCGTCGCAATCGCAGACGCGCTCGGCATCGGATGCGCTGCTGCAGTCCATCGACCTCGCCGTCGCCGCCGAGCAACTTGGCGCCGACGGCGCGTATTTCCGCGTCCATCATTTCGCCCGCCAGCTCGCTTCGCCGTTCCCGCTGCTGGCGGCCGTCGGCGCGCGGACCAGCCGCATCGAGATCGGCACCGCAGTCATCGACATGCGCTACGAGAATCCGCTCTACATGGCCGAGGACGCCGGTGCTGCAGACATCATCGCCGGCGGACGCTTGCAGCTTGGCATCAGCCGCGGCTCGCCGGAGCAGGTGATCGATGGGTGGCGCTATTTCGGCTACGTGCCACCGGAAGGGCAGAGCGACGCCGACATGGCGCGGCATCACGCCGAGGTCTTCCTCGATACGCTACGGGGCGAGGAGTTCGCACAGCCCAATCCACGGCCGATGTTTCCCAACCCGCCCGGCCTGCTGCGCCTGGAGCCGCATTCTGAAGGGTTGCGCGAGCGAATCTGGTGGGGCGCCGCCACCAACGCCACCTCGGAATGGGCGGCGAAACTAGGCATGAATTTGCAGAGTTCGACGCTCAAATTCGACGAGAGCGGCAAGCCTTTCCACGTCCAGCAGGCCGAGCAGATCCGCATCTACCGCGAAGCCTGGAAAGCAGCCGGTCACAAACGCGAGCCGCGCGTCTCGGTCAGCCGCAGCATCTTCGCGCTGGTCGACGATCGCGACCGCGCCTATTTTGGGCGCGGCAACCAGAGCAGCGACCAGATCGGCTTCATCGAGGAGAACACCAGGGCGATCTTCGGGCGCAGCTATGCCGCCGAGCCGGATATGCTGATCAAGGAATTGGTGCAGGACGAGGCGATCGCCGAAGCCGACACGCTGCTGCTCACCGTGCCCAACCAGCTCGGCGTCGACTACAATGCGCATGTCGTCGAGGCGATCCTGACCCATGTCGCTCCGGCGCTGGGCTGGCGCTGACGCCGGAACGATAAAGGCGGACAGCTGCAGGGAGGGACAACATGCCGAAGAAAGCCCTGATTGCCTGGGGCGGCTGGCCGGGACATACGCCGGAGCAGAGTGCCAAGGTCGTGCGCGCCCTGCTGGAACGCAACGGATTCGACGTCACGCTGGGCGAGGGCACAGTGATGTTTGCCGATCCGAAGCTTGCTTCCTTCGATCTGATCGTGCCCGTGATCACGATGTCGGCGATCGAAAAGGCCGAACTTCAGAATCTGATTCTCGCGGTTCGCCAGGGCAGTGGGCTCGGCGGCTTTCACGGCACGATGTGCGACAGCTTCCGCAGCGAACCTGACTATCAGTTCATGACGGGCGGCCAGTGGGTCGCGCATCCCGGCGACATCATCGACTACACGGTCGCCGTCACCAGGCCGGATGATCCGATCATAAGCGGCGTCAGTGATTTCGCCTATCGCTCGGAGCAATATTACATGCATGTCGATCCGGGCAATGAGGTGTTGGCCACGACCACCTTCACCGACGCGCATTTCCCAGGGATCGGCGGCGTCGTCATGCCGGTTGTCTGGAAGCGTCGCTATGGGGCTGGAAAGGTCTTCTACAGTGCGCTCGGACACAATGCCGACGAGTTCGCGGTTCCGGAAATGGCCTTGATTGTCGAGCGTGGCCTTGTCTGGGCCGCCCGCTAGATTGGTGCGGAAGTGAGAACGGGAGCATGACGGTATCGGCTGGAGATTTGCCGCTGCACACGCCCATCGACGGCCGTCATCGCAAGATGCTGATCGATGGCATCTGGTGCGACGCGCTCGGCGGCCGCAGCTTCGAGACCCGCAACCCCGCCACAGGCGTCGTGATCGGCACCGTGCCGCTGTCCGATTCCACCGATATCGACCTCGCGGTGGCGGCGGCACGGCGCGCTTTCGATGGACCGTGGAGCCGGTTCAAGCCCTATGAGCGCCAGGTTCTGCTTCTGAAGATCGCCGACCTGATGGAGCGTCACTGGGAGGAGATCGCGCTTTCCGACACGACGGATATGGGCATGCCGATCGTGCGCACGCTCGCCAACAAGAACCGCGTGCTTGGCATGCTGCGCTTCTATGCCGGTATGGCGACGTCGATCCATGGCCACACGATCGGCAATTCGCTGCCGGGCGACATCGTCTCCTACACCCGCAAGGAACCTGTCGGCGTGGTCGGCGCCATCATTCCCTGGAATGCGCCGACGGCCGCCTCGATCTGGAAGATCGGCCCGGCGCTGGCGGCAGGCTGCACCATCGTGCTGAAACCGTCCGAGGAAGCGCCGCTGACGCCGCTGTTGATCGCCGCGCTGATGATGGAAGCCGGCGTGCCCGCCGGCGTCGTCAACGTCGTCACCGGCACCGGCGCCGAGGCTGGCGCGCCGCTCGCCGCCCATATGGACGTCGACAAAATTGTCTTCACCGGCTCAACGGTGACCGGTCAGAGCATCCTGCGCGCCTCGGCCGGCAACATGAAGCGCGTCTCATTGGAGCTCGGCGGCAAGTCGCCGGTCATCGTCTGCGCCGACGCCGATCTCGAGCGCGCCGTGCCGATCGCGGCGATGTCGGTGTTCGCCAATTCCGGCCAGATCTGCATCGCCGGCTCGCGGCTGTTCGTCGAGCGGCCGATCTACGAGGACTTCGTCGAGCGGGTCTCGGCCTATGCGGCAAAACTCAGGATCGGCGACGGCGCCGACCCCGAAACCGAGATCGGGCCGCTGATTTCGCCCAAGCAGTTCGAACGCGTTGCCGGCTTCATCGAGGACGGCACTAGGCAAGGCGCGCGGCTGGTCACCGGCGGCAACCGCATCACCGAAGGCGCGCTCGGCGCGGGAAACTTCATCGCGCCAAGCGTCTTTTCCGGCGTCACCGACGATATGCGTATTGCCAGGGAGGAAATCTTCGGCCCGGTGATTTCGGCGCTGCCGTTCGACACGCTGGACGAGGTGGTGCGGCGCGGCAACGACACGCCCTATGGGCTGGGGGCCGGCGTGTTCACCCGCGACGTCGGCAAGGCACACCAGCTGGCCAATCGCTTGCGCGCCGGCTCCGTCTGGGTCAACACCTATCACGCGATCGACCCGGCGGTGCCCTTCGGCGGCTACAAGATGAGCGGCTACGGACGCGAGGGCGGGGCCGAGCATCTGGACGAATATCTCAACACCAAGGGGGTCTGGATCAGGACGGATTGAGAGGGGGCATCAGGCGGCATTTTTGCCGGTGAGTGATCGAAAAACGGGAGAAAATCATGGAGTCCAGGGAAAGCTGGTCAGGATCCGAAAAGCAGACCGCACGCCGCGCCTTCGACGCGGCACTTGAGGTGGCGCTGGCAAGGACGATGGCCGAATTCAAGAGCAAGGCCAACGCCGCGACGCTCCCCGCCGACATGTGGGAGGTCGAAGACTATTTGCGTGAACGGCGGCGGGAGATTGATCGAACATTCGACTACCGCTACTCCCAGCTTCTCTTCGTCTTCGCTCAACTCATTCGGGCAGGCTACCTCGACGAAAGCATGCTTGCCGGTCTGTCGCAGGACAAGCGAGATGCCATTCGCCGGGATATTGCCTTCTTCGAGAGTCGCTGAGTCTCCAGAGCGTAGCAAAGGCAAAGATGGCGCTCTGTGGCGCCCCCCTCTGTCCTGCCGGACATCTCCCCCACGAGGGGGGAGATTGGCAGTTTCAGCGCCGGCGCACTCCCTGTTACGTCAAAAATCGGCCAAGGCCGCGGGTGACGAGCAATCTCCCCACCCGTGGGGGAGATGTCCGGCAGGACAGAGGGGGCGCGAAGGAACTCGACGGTGGATGCTGGTTCTTTCACCGCTCCTCTCACCCGGCGCCACCCGTAACCACATAAGTGCCGGCGGTGCGCCCATCCTCCAGCCGCATCACCGCCGTAACGATCGAGCCATACGAGCCCCGCCAAGCGCTGTGGAGCCGCCGGTGCTCGGCGGCAGGGACAAGCGCGCGCCCGCTGAAGCGTGCACCGCTTTGCTGCAACGCGACGGCCTCTCCGTTGACGTGTACCTTGACGCTGGCCGTCTCAGTCGCCTCGCCGGGCAGGTCGAGCGTGATGAGGATCTCGTGCTGATCGTCCGAAGCCCGCGTCTCGGCGGCTAGCGCGATGGCGAGCGGCGGTGCCGTGCTGTTCCCGGCTTGGCCGAGGCGCCTTGAAAAGACATCGTCGGCCAGTTCCGGCGTGCGCGGCGGGCGGCTACGGCGCTGGGTGGAGCGCTCGAAGTCGCCGGCCATCCGCAGCAGCCTTTCGTCATCATAGGCCTTGCCGGCGAAGGTGAGGCCGACCGGCATGCCGATGTCGGCCATGGTTCCCATCGGCACGGTGACGGTGGGGATGCCGAAATGGCGCCAGACCAGATTGCCGTTGGCGACCCAAGTGCCGTTGCGCCAGGCAAGCGCGGCGGACGCCTCGTTGATGTCGGCGTCGGACGGCCCGACATCGGCGGCTGCGGGCAGCACCACGGCGTCGAGCCGGTGCGCGTCCAGCCAGTCCTCGAAATCGATCCGCCGTGTCGCTTCCAGTCCCTTCAGGCCGTCCTCGAGCGTCGGAATATCCGCAAAGGGCGTGACGCCGGCGCGCGCCCGCTCGACATACTCCGCCAGGTCGAAGCCGCCCTCGTAACGGTCGGGCAGCGTGCCCGGCGGCTGCGGAAAGATGCTTGGGCCGTCGACCGAGACGAGATCGGGCAGCGCCGGGTCGGCATTGGCGCGCAAAAATTCGTCCCAGCCCCAGACGCAGAGATCCCAGATTTCGCGGTCGGCGAAGTCCTGCGGCACCAGCCCGCGCTCGACCATGCCGCGCGCACCGGGCCGGTCGCGCTCGTAGTTGGAGACGACG
This sequence comes from Mesorhizobium sp. AR07, assembly GCF_024746815.1. GTDB lineage: Bacteria > Pseudomonadota > Alphaproteobacteria > Rhizobiales > Rhizobiaceae > Mesorhizobium. Next base: position 2,132,524 of record NZ_CP080525.1, on the reverse strand, counting down.
GGAAAATCGACCTCCACCACCTCGGCGCCAAGCCGCGTGAGATCGGCCGCCGCCTGCTCCCACAGGGCAAGTACCGAGGCCCGGGTTTCGATCGGCGCATCAGCCCCTGTGTCGCGGCCGATATACATCCGGGGCACGCCGAGCCGCATGCCCTTGAGCGACCCGGCAAGTGTGAGGTCGGTGTAGCGCGGCGGCCGCACGTCTGAGCTTTTCGGCAAGTCGATCCAGGGCTGCGCGCGCCAGAAATCGCCTCGCGTCTGCGGGTCGTCGGCGACGATGATTTCGAGCAGTTCGAGCATGTCGTGCACGCTGCGCGTATACGGCACCACAACATCCATGGTCGGCACCAGCGGCCAGTTGCCGCGCACCGAAATGACACCGCGCGACGGCGTGTAGGCGATCAGCGCGTTGTTGCTGGCCGGTGCCCGGCCGGAAGACCAGGTCTCCTCGCCAAGGCCGAAGGCGCAGAAGCTGGCTGATGTCGCCGTGCCGGAGCCGTTCGACGAGCCGGACGCGAAGGCGGCGGTCAGGAAGTCGGCATTGTAGGGGCTTTCGGCGCGGCCATAGACGCCGCGCTGCATGCCGCCATTGGCCATCGGCGGCATGTTGGTGAGGCCGATCAGCACCGCGCCGCCGGCGCGCAGCCGCGCGATGGTGAAGGCGTCCTCATTGGCGACGAGATGCTCAAAAGCAGGCGAGCCGGCGGCCACTGTCAGGCCTGATACCTTGTAGCTGTCCTTGGCGGTGTAGGGGATGCCGTCGAGCGGCCCGAGCACAGCGTCTTTGCGGCGCCGCTGGTCGGAGGCGGCCGCCTCCGCGAACATCGCTGGGTTGAGTACGGGAACCGCGTTGAGGCTGATGCCGTGGCGGTCGAAATGCGCGATGCGCCTGAGATACGCACCGACCAGCTCGACGCTGGTGACCGTGCCGCTATCGAGCGCGTGGCGCAATTGTTCGATCGTCGCTTCGACTAGATAAAGGCTGGCATCGGTCATCACTGGCCCCAGGCTGTCGCTACGCTACCATGGATGGGCGAGGCCGCCGGCTTGGGCAAGAGCCAATCGCGCCTAAAGCGCGCCGGTTGGGAACTTTTGTCCGGCTGGCGATTTTGGATGTATGGTGTGATTCCGGACGACAGGAGGTATTGCCGATGACGACGAAGTGCTTTGCGATCTTCGCTCTGGCTTTCGCAATAGGCAGCAGCCTTTGCGCTTCGGCGTTCGCCGGCGACCGGCATCACCACCACCAGGCCCAATCCGAACGCTACGTTCCCGCCGATGACGATCTTGTCAGCTTCCTGTTCGGCGGCCCGCGTTACTACGATCAGCAGCTGGTCACCACGGCGGCCGGCGCGTGCTCCTATCATCGCGTTGGGCCCGACGCGAATGCGTTGAACAAGATCAACGATCATCATTGCGGTAAGTAGCGCTGGAAGTAGAGGCCGGCTTTCAGCGCTGGCCGATCCCTTGCCAGCGTTTCCGCATGTTTAAGAAAATTGACGCGCGTTAAGATTTAAAATGGTGCGCAGTGATTTTGCCTGTGCTGCGCCGCGGCATGATCGGCTTGCGGCATGACAGAAGCCACGCCGTGCGTTACAACCACGACGCGAAAAAAATGCCGCACCAAGGGAACCTCTTGGCGAGTACCGGCGTTTGGTCGCTACTTTTGTGTGGGGGGAGGTTTGGGAATGGACCGTTTTGAGATCCTGAAGGAACCGACAGGCACTTATTCCATTTTCGACACATCCACGGAATTGCCGGTAACGACGGAAGGCAAGACGCTCATCGGGCTTTACCGGCACGAAGTGCCGCTGGCGCTGCTTGCGGCACTCGGAGCCGTCCAGCCCGGCAACGGGCCGGTGCTGCCATCACTGTCGGTGTTGAACGGCCGGCATGGCGATGAAGATTACCGATCGCTTCCAGATGATTTGCACGCGTGAGCACGGCGGCGGACGCCGAGTCAAAAAATCATACCGTGGGGGAAACCACGCCCTGTCACAGAAAGCGCCGGTGAGGCATGGGAGCATGGAGGAGGCTGTAGAGCATTGGGACGTGACACGATGTCTGATCAGGACGACCTGATCCGCACGGCCATCGGACGGCTGCTTGCCGAGAAGACAGGCGCCGCCGTCATATCGATGCGAGAGAGCATTGCCGAGCTTTTGGTGCTGACCGGTGCCGGGCTTGACGAAAGCCTGCAGGACCTGCTGCTGGAAATGGCCGAAGTCCGCGGCATGAAGGTTGCTCTCGACCTTTAGAGCCGGGGCCATTGCTCTAGTCGAGCAGACCTAGAATGGTGGCGGCTACGGCAGCCGGGGCATAGGGCTTGGGCAGGAAGACGCCACCGCTGGGCATGGCGTCCTGCGCCGGTTGGCGTTTGCCTGACGTGATGATGATCTTGACCGGCGGCCAGCGGTCGCGCACGGCGGCGGACAGGCGCAGCCCGTCCATCGAACCTGGCATGTCGATGTCGGTGAAAAGGATGCTGATATCCTGCCGGCTCTCCAGCAGGCCGATCGCCTGGTCGGCGTTGCTGGCCTCGAGCACCTGATACCCTGCCTCGCGCAACTCGTCGGCGATGGCAAACAACAAAAAGGCCTCGTCTTCGACGACAAGGACGGTGGCTGGGGTCTTAGTGGTCATGGCAAGCCTTATGTAGTCAGTAGCGGGCTGTCGGCAACTGGGGTGCCGGTGCGTTCAACACACATTCGACGCCGTCGGCGTGGTAATCGATCTGCACGGAGCCGCCGAAATCGGTGCCGAAAACGCGCTCGATCAGGAAACGGCCAAAGCCGCGCCGGCTGGGCGGCGTGACCGGAGGTCCGCCGCTTTCGCGCCAGCGCCAGATCAGCCGCGTTTGCCCGGCCGCCTCGGCCGACGGCTGCAGCGACCAGTCGATCGACACCTTGCCGTCAGGTGTCGACAACGCGCCATATTTCAGCGCGTTGGTGGCCAGTTCATTGACGGCCAGCGCCAGCGTCAGCGACACCGCCGTCTTCAGGCTTTGCGGCCAGCCTGCGATCGGGCCGATCGAGGTCGAGGCCCAGTCGAATGTCGCAATCAGACAGCCGAGCTGGCCGCCGCCGGCGAGGAAGGCGTTGTCCCGATCGCCTACGGTCTTTGTTCTGGATGCTGGCATGGCGTCTCGTGGGTCGGTCGGCGATTGTTCGAAATCGGATTGGTCGTCTCTAACATGTCGGGTTCTCTGGCCGACGGGCGGTTTCTCGCCAACCCGCCCACCACTCCCGTGTGGCGGCGCGAGCATTCCGTTGCGCCACAAGTGCACGAACTGGCTGTTGCCCGCCATTGGTGCCTGAGATCTTGAAAAACATGGCGCCCCCGAGCGCCACAACACCGGACAAGCCATTCGGTTCCGGGCGCATGCTGGTTTTCCTTCGGCCGCCAACCGCCATGCATCGAACCGGCAGGCAGTGGTCGGCTATTTGACCGAATTTCTTTCCAAGCCGTTAATGCGGCCATGCTGTTAATCAGCATCTGCTAATGATCCATTCGAACCTGAGGCAAGCAATGACCAAGAACCTCGGCAATGCACGCCACACGCCGGCGAAGGACCAGCAAGCCTCCCTTCTCAGCAAGGTCGCGCCGGCGCTGTTTCCGCTGGTCGTGGCGGCGCTGGGCTACATGATCGGCAGGCAGTTCTTCGGCCTCTAGAGTTCTTTGTCTCGACGCAATTCCGGACGGAAAGCCGCTTCCCGCTTTTCCTGGAATTGCGCACCCGGCCTGCCGCAAACTAGGTACCGATCTCTGTTGCCACCTCTGCCTTGGCCTCCGTGCGGCGAATCCGTTCGCTGGCCAAAAGCACGACCGGGCAGGCGACAGCGGCGAGAACCGCCGTGGCTGTATCGCCGAAGAACAGCTCCTCGCCCGGTCTTTGCGTGACGCCCATCACCACCATCGCGGCACCTTTGGCGACCTCCCTGGCGATCGCCCTGTCCGGCGTGGCGCGGGTGCGGATCGCGGTGTCGACCTGGACGCCGTAGCGGTCGGCCAGATCGGCAATATCCTTCAGCATGGCTTCCTCGCGCCGGTGCGAGACGGACGTCGCCCTGCCGCCTTGCCGTGCGGCCTGCGATACGTAGAGAACCTTGACCCGCGCCCGGTGCGGCCGCGCCAGCGCCAGGGCCAGATCGGCGGCGCGGCGCGAGACTTCCGTGCCATTGACGGGAACGAGGATGCTGGTGCCGGCTCTCAGCATCGGCATCTTTCCAGCGGATCGGGCGCCGTTCAGCACCAGGCATAGCGGGCCATCGAACCCTTCGGTGATGTCGTTCAGCGCCTCGCTGAACGACCCATTCGTCGTCAACATCTTTTCCAGGCCGACCAGCAACAGGCCGTAACCCTTGCGGGCCTCCTCGGCGATCGTCGCAGCAGTGGCCTCGGTCTCGCTGCGGGCGGTCAGATGGACTTTCTCAACCAAGGTGTCCTCGGCCATGCGAACGGCCTTGGCGCTTTTTTGCGCACCCTTCCTGACCTCCTTCAGTGACCGCTCCGGCCCCCTGTCGCCGGCCGGCCCAGCGAAGCTGCGGCCCTTGAGGTGGAGCAAGGTGGTCGGCATGCCGCTGCCGCCGCCGACCAGGCCGGCGAGATAGGCGGTGAACTTGCCGACCGGGCTGTCGTCGACGAGCAACAGAAGCCGCTCCAGCTTCGAGACGAAGCCGCGCTCGTCGAGCAACTCGCGGTCGACGCGCTGCTTTTCGCCATCGTCGACAGGCAGGCGGCCGAGCGCCCAGCGCAGCATTGGCGGCATGGCGAGCGTGGTGATGACGGCCATGGTGACGATCATGGTGAAAAGGTTATGGGAGAGGATGTTCATCGACAGGCCGATGCTGGCGACGATCACCTCGGTCGAGCCGCGCGCGTTCATGGCGCTGCCGACGGCGGTGGCTTCCTTCAGCGACATGCCGGCGAACCTGCCGCCGATGAAGGCGCCACCGAACTTGCCGATGCTGGCAATGGCCACCAGGGCCAGTGTCAGCAGGGCCAGCGTGGGATCGGCGAGCACGGTCAGGTCGGCCGAGAGGCCGGCCACGCCGAAGAAGACCGGCATGAAGAGTGCTGTGATGACGCCGCGCAACTGACCCTCGATATGGTTGGACAGGATCGGCGATTCGCCGACCAGGATGCCGGCGACGAAGGCGCCGAGCACGGTGTGCACGCCGATCAGATTGGTGATCAGCGCCATCACGCCCATGATGATCAGGATGACGGTGATGACGGCGTATTCGCTGCGGAAGGAATCGTTGCTCCAGCGGATCAGTGTGAACACCAGGCGGCGGCCGATGGTGAAGGAGAACACCATGAACAGCGCCACTTCGCCCACCGTGGCGACCAGCGGCACGATCTGCAGGCTGCCATTGGTGGCGATGCCGAAGGTGACGGCGATGATCAGCCAGCCGATGGTGTCCTCGATGATCGCCGAGGAGATGATGACCTGGCCGAGATTGCGGCGCATGAAGTTCATTTCGCGCACCACCATGGCGACGATCTTGACGGAGGAGATCGACAGCGCGGTGCCGAGGAACAGTCCGGCGACCGTTCTCTGCGTCGGGTCCGGCAACAGAGAGCCGGGCAGGAATTGCGCCAGCGCGAAGCCGCAGACAAAGGGCACGACCACGCCGGTGATCGAGATGGAGAAACAGGCGGCGCCCACCCGGCGCACGAGGCGCAGATCCGTCTCCATGCCGGTCAAGAGCAGAAGCAGCAGGATGCCGAGCTGCGAGACCGCGTCGATCATGCTTTTCTGCGCCGGATCGGTCGAGAAGATCAGGTGCTGCGCGCCGGGCCACAGCCAGCCGAACAGCGAAGGCCCGAGCAGGATGCCACCGATGAGCTGACCCATGATCGCCGGCTGGCCGTAACGCTGGAAGATCTCGCCCAGGCCGCGGCCGACCAGCAGCAAAAGAACGATCTCGGCGACGAACAGTCCCTCCGCCGAGCCGCCCATGCCCGAGGCGTGGCCGGCCGGCTGCGCGGCGAAGGCATGGCTTGCCGGCGCTAAACCGAAGACGGCCAACAGAAGCGCCGGCACGATGCCGCGTGACGTCGTTGCCGATCGACAAGTCATGGGTTCCCTCAAACGCCTCAGCGGACTGACAACAACAACGCGCGGGCCGCCCTTTGCGTTGCAGCCGCCTGTTGCCGGCCGTCGACGTCAGACATGGACGTCGCCGAAGGAAAGTTCGCCGTTGTCGCGGGCCGCGAAAAAGACGATGGCGAGCAGCCAGGCATAGAATGCCGCCACGATTATCACGATCGCCAAACCGGGAATGGGGCCAAGGGCGGCGCTGTCGATGGCCCCGCGAAGCGAACCGACAAACCCTGTCCTCAGGCCCACGGCCTGAAGGCTGGGGGTCGATATCTTGACCACCCAGGCCAGCAGCAGGATCAGGAACAGGTAGATGTAATTTCGCCGCAGGCGGCGCGCCAGCGCAGCGCGGTGCGACAGCAGGAATTTCGGCGCGCGCAGGCCCTCGCCGACGATGAGCAGCCAATCCGAGGCAAAGTCGGGTTGCGGGGAGAATATCTGCGCGAAATAGTGACGCTCGAACTGGCGCACGCGAGCCCGGTAGAAGTCGAAGAACCGATAGCGGCGCGCCTCGATCCACAGCAGCAGCATGATCAGCAGCATGGCGAACAGCAGCACGCCGTGATGCGCGCTGGCCGTGGACAGCGACACCGAAAGCAGCGCCGCCACCACCGTGATCGCCCAGTTCGTCGTCCTGTCGAGCCGATCGCGCCATCCTGCCATGCGGGCGATCTCGGCGCGGTGAAAATGCGACAGCGTGTTCACGCGCTCCGTCGATGAAAGGACGAGGCTCGCGGGTTTTGCCGACGCATCGTTCATGACATCCTCCGGCGAAGAGTAGAACGGTTTGCTGGCAACATGGTTCCCTGCCGGAAGCCGGCGCGAACAGGCGCTCGACGTTGTCATTCGCCGATTGCCATCGACCCGGCGGGCGATCCTGCCCACGCGACAGCCGGCCCAGGCCGCGAGCGCCGATTGCGTTGTTCCGTGCCAGGCTGATCGAAGGGCTTGAGGTGCCGATGCCGCTGGTGTCGTAGTGCGCGCCGGATAGAGCGCGTCGCATCCAAACGGATTCAGTCGACGCGCTCTAAGCCGCTCAGGCAGCGGCGCGCTCGGCGGCCGGGCGGCGGCGCAGGTTCGCCTGCAAGATTGCCGGTGGATCGTAGTCAGCCTCATTCAACCCGACATTGGTTCCGGGCGGGACGATCTGATCGATCCGGTCCAGTACGTCATCGCTGAGGCGAACCTCGGCGCTGGCCAACAGATCGTCGAGATGCTGCATCGTACGCGGCCCAAGAATGGCCGACGTCACTCCCGGATGGGCCATCACGAAAGCCATCGCCATGTGGGTGAGCGACAGCCCTGCCTCCTGCGCCAGCGGGATGAGCTGCTCGACCGCGTCCAGGCTGTGCTGATCGGACATCTGCCTGGGCATGTATTTCACCCGCAGGCTGTCGGGCAGCGGCTGCCCCTTGCGGTAGCGCCCGGTGAGCAGGCCTTTCGACAATGGGCTCCAGACCATCGCTCCCATTCCGTAACGCTCGCAGGCGGGGAGTACTTCGCGCTCGATGCCGCGATCGAGGATCGAGTAGGGCGGCTGTTCCGTGCGGAAACGGGCGAGCCCGCGCCGCTCGGCGACCCACTGGGCCTCGACGATCTCAGAGACCGGGAAGGTCGAGGATCCGATCGCACGCACCTTACCCGCGCGCATCAGATCGGTGAGCGCAGAGAGAGTTTCCTCGATGTCGGTATCCGGTGCCGGTCGATGGATAAGGTAGAGATCGATATGGTCGGTCTGCAGACGGCGCAGCGAGGCCTCCACCGCCTGGATGATCCAGCGTCGTGAATTGCCCTGCTGGTTCGGATCCTCCCCCATGGGTCCGTGCACCTTGGTGGCCAGCACGATGTTGTCGCGGCGGCCTTTCAGCGCCTTGCCGACGATCTCCTCCGACTCGCCGCGGCTGTACCTGTCGGCGGTATCGATGAAGTTGATGCCGGAATCCAGGGCTTTGTGGATGATGCGGATACAGTCGTCGTGGTCGGGATTTCCCGGTCCGCCGAACATCATCGCGCCCAGGCAATAGGGGCTGACCTTGATGCCGGTTCGTCCCAGCGTGCGGTATTGCATGGTTTTCTCCTTTGTGCATGGCTGTGGTCATCGCCGCGACGCTGTGCTATTCGGCTTAAGCGGAACCATATTCCGTTTTATACGGAACATTGTTCCGTTTTGCAAGCGGGTGCATGGTGGACGACAGAACGGAAGATTCAGGCCTGGAGCCTCGGGGTCGCGCGGACCGGCGCGTGCGCGCCGACGCGCAGCGCAACCTTGACATATTGCTCCAGTCGGCCGCGGCGGTGTTCGCGACTTCTGGCGTGGATGCTCCGGTGCGCGAGATCGCGGAGAAGGCCGGCGTCGGCATCGGCACCGTTTACCGGCACTTTCCGCAACGCTCCGACCTGGTCGCGGCGGTGTTTCGTCGCGAAATCGATGCCTGCGCCGACGCGGCACCGATCCTGGCCGCCGCGCATGGGCCGGGCGAGGCACTGGCGCGATGGATGCAGCGCTACGCGGCTTTCATTGCCACCAAGCGCGGGCTTGCATCGGCCCTCCATTCGGGGGATCCGACCTTCGATACCTTGCCCGCATATTTCCAGCAGCGGCTTGAACCCGCGCTTCGGACACTTCTCGCCACCGCGACAGAAGCCGGCGAGGCCCGCACCGATATCGCCGCCGAGGAGCTTCTGGGTGCGGTCGCGAGCCTGTGCATGCACGCATACAAGCAGGGACCCGAACATGCCCGGCGCATGGTTGCGCTGCTCGTCGACGGGCTGCGCTACGGTGCGAGCCGACCAGAGGACATGTCTTCGTGACATGAGGTGCCGATGCGTCCGGCAGCGTTAGGACAGTCGATACTTACGAATCCTTTCAGACGGTTGGGCGAGGCGGTTCAGATTTTGAATCCGGACCTGGCCGGCCGGCCCTTGAGAATCTCCTTGCCTTGGGCAACATGGCGGCGATGCCCGAGGCGCGAGAATGAACAAACCGATTTCTGCCGCATCGCCACGAAAGTCGTCACCGCGCAAGGCGGCGATGGCGCTGACTGAGGAACTCGTCGCGCGCACCCTGCGCGTGGTCGAGGATGCCGGGCCGACACCGGGCATGGTCTACATGACCGATGCCGATTATACGCGCATCCGCGACGAGGTGCTGGCCGGCGCGCCGCCCGGGCCGCTGAAACTCTTCGCCTATGGCTCGCTGCTGTGGAAGCCGGCCGGCGAGGTGAGCGGCGGCGAGCGCGCGGTGGCGACCGGCTGGCACCGGTCGTTCTGCTTCACGGTGCAGCGCTTTCGCGGCACGGTCGAGCAACCCGGCCTGATGATGGCACTCGACCGCGGCGGTCAGTGCCAGGGCATGGTGTTCGAGATCGCCGAGCAGGTGGCAGCCAATCTCGAAGCGCTGCTGCGCCGCGAGATGACCATCCTGCCGGCCGTCAACGTGCCGCGCTGGCTGCAGGTCAAGACCGACGGCGGCACGTGCCGCGCGCTCGGCTTCGTCGTCGATCCGGCCAATCCGCGCTATGCAGGCAAGCTCGACAAGCGGGCGATCGCAATGACGCTGGCCAAGGCCGTCGGCCATTGGGGTTCGGGCGCCGAATATCTGTTCGAGACCATCCGCCATCTTGACGCCTGCGGCATCCGCGACCGCAATCTGTGGCAGTTGCAGGAACTGGTGGCTGACGAGATCGGACGGGTGCCGCACCTTACCCGTCCCTGAGCCACACCAGCATTTCGCCGGGCTCGCGGTTGTCCCAGGCGAAATAGGGAATGGCGGTCAGGCGCGTTTGAGTGGTCGCCGGCGGCTCGGACCTGTAGAGCCCGCTTTGCCAGCCGTCGCCGGCGTCGGCTTGCGCGGTGGCCGACAGCGTCACCACGCCGCCGAGAAGCTCCGGCCGCTGCCGCGCTTCGACGCTTGCAGTTCTCGGCAACGTCAGGCGATGCAGCTGGCTGTCATTGTCGGTCGCCTCGACGCAGTAGATCAGCGGACCGCGCGACAACGCAACGCGGCCGGCATCCTGGCGCACCTGCGGGTTGGCGTAGAGCCGCTCGATCGGCATTTCGAGATCGAGCCGGACCTGGTCGCCCTTTTGCCATGTGCGCCGGATCGCGGCGTAGCCGTCACTGGCGACTTCCTCCAGGGCGACCAGGTCGCCGTTCACCGTCAGCTCGGCCCCGGTGCTCCAGGCCGGGATGCGCAGGTGGAGCGTGAATTCCACCGGCGCCTGCGGCTCGAGCGTGATTTCGACGGCGCCGTCCCAGGGGTAGCGGCTCACCTGCGCAAGGCTGACCGGGACGCCGCCAATGTCGAAACGAGCGGTCGAGTCGCCATACAGATGCACGGCCACAGCATCGTCGGCCAGGCTGTAGAAATAGCTGCCGATCGAGGCGACCATGCGCCCGATATTGGGCGGGCAGCAGGGGCAGCGGTGCCATTTCCAGCGGTTATGAGCGCCTCGGCTCTCCAGCGGATTCTCGTAGAAGAACAGCGAGCCGTCGAGCGACAGGCCCGAGATCGAGCCATTGTAAAGCGCGCGCTCCATCATGTCGGCGTAGCGGGCGTTCGGCCCCATTCCGAGCATGCGGCTGGCCCAGAACACCAGCCCGACCGCGGCACAGGTCTCGGCATAGGCGCTCTCGTTGGGCAGGTCGTAATCGCTGGTGAAACCCTCATTGTGCGCCGACGGCCCCAGCCCGCCGGTGATGTAGAGGCTCTTGGTGGTGAGATCGTCCCACAGCCGGTCGAGTGCTGCCCGCAGCGTGTCGTCGCCATATTCGGTGGCGATGTCGGCCATGCCCGAATAGAGGTACATCGCCCTGACCGCGTGGCCAACGACCTTGTCCTGCTCGCGCACGGGCCTGTGCGACTGGTTGTATTCGTAGGTCTTGAAATGATAGGCCTTCGGGTCGGCGCCGCGGGCGCGAGCCTCCTCGTCGAAATAGTGCGGCTCGACCCCGCGCTGGTCGATGAAGTATTTCGCCAGCTTCATGTATTTCTGCTCGCCGGTCACCCGTGCCAGCTTGACCAGCGCCAGCTCGATCTCCTCATGGCCGCAATAACCCTTCTTCTTGCCGGGTTCGAGGCCCAGCACCGAAGCGATGTGGTCGGCATAGCGGCACATGATATCGAGCAGCTTGCGCTTGCCGGTCGCCTGGTAGTAGGCGACCGCGCCCTCGATCAGATGTCCGGCGCAGTAAAGTTCATGGCAGTCGCGCAAATTGGTCCACCGCTTGCCCGGCTGGATACGCTGGTACCAGCTCGAGAGATAGCCATCCGGCTGCTGCAGTCTGCCGTACATATCGATCACGGCGTCGATCTTCTTCTCCAGTTCGGGGTTCTTGCGGCGGTAGAGCGAGTAGGCCGCGGTCTCGATCGTCTTGCCGAGATCGGAATCCCAGAACATCTGCGTGGTCACCGTCGAGCCGGTGAATTCCGCGCCCTGGCGCTCCGCTTCGTCGGGGGAAGGCGAGTGGAATGGGATGATGACGCCGGGCGAAGGCCGGTCCGGGTCGATCTGCTCCAGCATGCGGGCCTCGACGCAGCGGTCGTAGAGGATGTCGGCGGTGCGCGCGGCCACAGCGTCGGCCCGGTCGCCCCAGAAGCCGTGCACGTCGACCTGCGGAACCGGCAGCGGGCGGAAGGCGAGCCTTGGCTTGCGCGTCTTTTCCAACTTATCCGGTTTTACGGTTTGCGATGCGGTCATGAACTTACTCCATTCGATCGATTTACTTGACGGCCCCGGCCATCAGGCCGCGGATGTAGAAGCGCTGCAGAACCAGGAACAGGATGAGGCACGGCACCATCATCACGGTGACGCCCGCCTGCACCGCGCCCCAGTCGATGGCGCCGAAGCGGCCCGACTGCAGCGCCGTCATCATCACCGGCAGCGTGAATTTCGACTGGTCGGTCATCAGCACGAGGGCGGCGAGGAACTCGTTCCAGGCGCCGAGGAAGGCAAACAGCGCGATGGTGACGACACCCGGCCAGACCAGCGGCAGCATCACCTTCGCAAGCATGGTGAGGTTGCCGGCGCCATCCATGCGGGCGGCTTCCTCGATCTCGCGCGGCACCGCGTCGAAGGCGTTGCGCATCATGAAGATCGAGAACGGCAATTGCAGCGTCACATAGACGCCGACCAGGCCGGTCAGCGTGTTGTGCAGTCCAAGCTTGGTCAGCACCAGGAAGATCGGCGTCAGGATCGACTGGAACGGGATCATGATCGTCGACAGGATGAGGACGAAGAACAGGTCCTTGAACGGAAATCGAAACCGCGAAAAGCCGTAGCCGGCCAGCACGCTGACGGCGACCGACAGCACCACCGTCATCACCGAGACGTAGATGCTGTTCTGTGCCGAGACCCAGAGCCCGTCGCCGAAAGTGTTGAGCGTGGCATAGTTCTCCAGCGAGAAGCCTGTCGTCGGCCAGGGCGGCAGCGGCGGCAGGCGCGCTTCCTGCGCCGGCTTGAAGGCCGACAGCACCGCCCACACGATGGGTGCGGCAAACAGCACGGAGGCGATGATGCCGGTCGAATGCCCGGCGATGCGCGCAGTAAGCCGGCGGTTGCGAGAGGCGGCCTGCGCCATCAGTCGAGACCCTCCGGCTTGCGCAGCAGCCACAGCTGGACGAGGCTGAGCGCCACCAGGATCACCAACAGCACCATGGAAAGTGCGGCGCCATAGCCGAGCTTGAACGATACGAAGGACTGGTTGAAGATCCAGTAGACCGCCGTCAGCGTCTGGTTGCGCGGGCCGCCGCGCAGGATGATGTAGAATTGGTCGAAGGCAAGGATCGAGCCGGCGACCGACAGGATCAGCGCCAGTGCCAAAGTGCGGCGCATCAGCGGCAATGTGATCGCCCTGAACCTGGCGAACGGCCCGGCGCCGTCGATGACGGCCGCCTCCTGCAGGTCCTGCGGGATCGATTGCAGGCCGGCCATCAGGATGATCATGGTGAAGCCGGCGACCTTCCAGACGACCATGGCGATGATCGACCAGAAGGCCGGCTGGAAGGTGGCCAGCAGGTTGAACTTCCTGTCGATCAGGCCGAGCTCGTAGGCGGCCGGGCTGAACAGACCGGAATCGACGTTCAAGAGCCATGACCAGAGCAGGCTGGCCGAAGCAAAGCCGACGACCGCCGGCATGAAGAACATGGTGCGGTAGAGATTGGTCAGCGGCCGCGGCCGTTCGACGAACAGCGCCAGCGGAAACGCCACCGCGAAGATCACGATGGTGGCGATCACGGTGTAGTAAGCAGTGAAGTTGAGCGCGTTCCAGAACCTGGTGTCGCGCAGGATGGCGACATAATTGCCGAGGCCGATATAGCTGTGCTCGCCCATAAGCGGCCAGTTGTGCAGCGACATCCACGCCGTCATGCCAAGCGGGATGAGGAAGAAGACGACGACCAGCGCGACCGCTGGCGCGACGTAGAGCAGGCCGATCCACTGCCGGCGGCCGGCGCCGGTGCGCTTTCGGGCGCGGGATGGCGCGGACGTTGCTGCTGTGATGGAGGTCATGTTTGCTCTTCCGTTGGATGCGGTGCGCCGCCCTACCTCCCCCTTGTGGGGAGGTCGGACCGCAGGTCCGGGTGGGGGGCTCGGCGCCGCCCCCACCCCGCTGCTTCGCAGCGACCCTCCCCACAAGGGCGAGGGTAAGGAGCGCGCCGGCCGCCCGCCCAGGGAGACAGGCGGGCGGCCGGCAGGCGCGCTCTACTTCTGCGGCGCCTGGTCGATGATCGACTGCATCGTCTCTTGCGCGTTCGATATGGCGCCATCGACATCGTCGCCGAAGAAGACCTCGTTGATCATCTGCGTCCACGGACCGTTTGCGGAGTTGATCAGGTCGTTGAACACCACTGAATAAGGCGTGCGGCCCTTGGCCATGGCTTCGGCGGCGATCTGGTAGCGTGGATCGAGATCCTTCAGCGCTTGCTTGGCGATGTCGCCGCGCACGGGCAGGCTGCCGTATTTGGCCAGGATGGTCTGGCCCTCGAGCGAGTAGGCGAAGTCGAGGAACTCCTTCACCACGGCGAGTTTCTTGGTGCCCTTGGTGACGACGAAATTGTCGCCGCCGGCAAAGGACGACCAGCCGCCTTCCTTGCCCGGCAGGAAGGTGACGCCGTAGTCGACATTGGGATACTGGGTGTTGAGCGCGCCGATGGCGAAGGCGCCGGACGGCGAGATGCCGATGTTGCCGGCAGCGAAGGCGGCAAAGAAGTTGGCTCCGGTGTCGGTCTGCGCGCCTGCCGGAACCAGATCCTTCTTGACCATCGACCGGTAGAGATCGATGGCGCCGCGCAGCTGCGGGCTGTCCAGCGTCGCCTTCGAGCCATCCTCGCTGAGGATGTCGCCGCCAGACGCCCAGATCAGCGGCGTGAAGGTGAAGATGTTGCAGCCGCCGCAATTGCCGGAAAAGTAGAAGCCCTTGACGGTGCCGCCGAGCGCGTTGACCTTCTCGGCGTCGGCCGCGATCTCGGCCCAGTTGGTCGGTCCCTTTTCGGGGTCGAGGCCGGCCTGCTTGAACAGCTTCTTGTTCCAGATCAGCACCGAGGCGTCGGCGGAGAAAGGCAGGCCGTAGATGTGGTCCTTGTAGGTGCCGGTCTTCACATGCGCCGGCGACAGGCTGGCGAAATAGGGCAGCGACTTCGCCCAGTCGGTGATGTCCTCCAACTGGCCGGCGGCGGCGAAGGACGGGGTGTAGATCAGGTCGAGCGACAGCGCGTCGGGCGCGGTGCCGCCTGCGGCCGCCGCGCCATATTTCGGGATGATCTCGGCATTGGGGATGATGTCCAGCTTGACCTGGTTGGTGTACGCCTTGTTGTAGGCATCGACGATCCTCGGCATGAAATTCGAGCCGTCGGCGCGCACCCAGATGTTGGCCGTCTCGGCGGCCGCGGCACTGAGAGCGCCACCCAGAACGGCAGCGGCCAGGGCCAGTTTGGCAATCAGGTTCCTCATGTTCTCCTCCTCCAGGGTTGGCCGCGATGCGCGGCTTGGCGCCGATTGCGCGGCGCTTGGTCTTCAGCCATCCAGCGGATGGCCGCAGGACTGACGCACCACCAGCCGGCACGGCAGTTTTCGAATGCCCGGCGCGGCGGGCTGGCCGCCGACCAGCGACAGCAGGGTCAGCCCCGCCTCGCGCCCGAGGGCGGCCAAGTTCATGTCGACCGAGGTCAGCGGCGGGCGCGTCGCCTCCGCGACGATCTCCCAATTGTCGAAACCGATGACGCCGACATCGCCGGGAACGCTCATGCCGCGTTCGCGCAAGGCATCGATGACGCCACGCGCGATCTGGTCGTTGCCGCAGAAGACGGCGTCCGGCCTTTCACGCTTTCCGTTCGTCGGTTTTGGGCTGTCGAACAGTTGCGCCACCGCCTCATGCCCCCAGGCTTCCGACCAGGAGCCGAGCAGCGGTTCGGTCACCGGCAAGCCGTTTTCGGTCAGCACCTCGCGGTAGGCCTGCGCTCGCGCATGCACCACGGCAAAGCTTGCCGGTCCGGTAACATGGGCGATGCGCTTCCAGCCCAGCCGGCAGAGATGCTCGACAGCCAGCCGCGCGCCGCCGGCATCGTCCGAGACGAAGGCGATTGCGTCGGGATCGGGCTGCGTGAAGGCATAGATCACCGGGACGCGCAGATTGCTGAGGTCGACCGGCAGATGGCGGTCGATGCGCTTGCCGGTGGCGATGATGCCGTCGACGCGCTTGTCGAGCATGGCGTCGACATGCATCTGGCCAAGGCGCGGATCCTCCTCGACATTGCACAGGAACACCGAGACGCCGTTGTCGACCAGCGCGTCCGAAATGCCCGACATCAGCGGCAGCGAGAAGCGGCCATAGGTGTCGTTGGTGAGCAGGCCGACGGTGAAGCTGCGCCGCCGGAGCAGGCTCTGGGCCAGGCTGTTGGGCCGGAAGCCGAGGCGCCGGGCCGTCTCGCGAATACGCTCGCGCGTCTCGGCGGTCATCCGCCCCTGGTCGTTGAGCGCCTTCGAGGCGGTGGCGACGCTGACGCCGGCCTGCGCCGCCACGTCACGCAAGGTGACGGGCTTGAGAAAGACCGGGACTGGCTGTTCGTCCGATGCCATCGCGCCGAAAATCCTTAGCTGGGAAAAGGTTTTCTCTTACCTGCCGAAAACAAGCCCGGCACATGGCCGAGTCCGATCGGAGATGTTTGGAAAAACCTTTTCTCAACTCAAGGCTAAGCCAGATCGGCGGGTCGTTCAAGGGGAAAAGTGGTTCGGTTCGCTGACAGTCGCATGCGCGATTCGACTTGTGATAAAGGCAACGTCGGCAGTCCGTAGCTCAGGGGAAGAGCGCCAACCTCGGTGCCGGAGGCCCCCGGTCGAGACGGGGCGGGCTGTCTCACCCTCCAGGCAATTTTCGGCGAAGCCGGGCCGCGTCAGCGAAGTTTTAATCGGTTGCGCGTCATGATGGTCGCCCGCCAGGACAGCAGAGCTTCGCCATGCCCGACATGCCCTACTCCCCGAAAGGCCCGGCGCGGGCCGATGGCTCGCGGCCCGGCAGGCGGGAGGGACACGACGGCGCCGACGAAAGACGCCGGGACGCCGCCACCATCGCCAGGCTCAAGGCGGAGCTGGCGGCGCAGGCCGCGCTGATCGCCAGGCAGGATGTTTCGCTGGCCCACAGCCGCAAGATCTTCGACCGCGCCTCGGCCGCGGCAAGCATTGGCGTGTGGGAATGCAGCCTGCCCGACGCGCGGCTTACCTGGACCGACGTGGTCTATGATCTGTTCGATCTGCCGCGCGGCTCAGTGCTCGATCGCTCAGAGATCATCAAATGCTACCCGGCGGAGTCGCGCAAGGCGCTGGAAAGCTTGCGCAGCCGGGCGATTGAGGAGCGCAGCGGTTTTACTCTCGATGCCGAGATCACCACCTTCGCCAGCCGTAGCCGCTGGATCCGCATCACCGCGACCGTCGAGTGCGAGGACGGCGTACCCGTGCGCATCTTCGGCATGAAGCAGGACATCACCGAAGAAAAGATCCTGTCGGACCGGATGCGCTATCTTGCCGAATACGATGTCATGACGGGACTGGCCAATCGCAGCCGCTTTCAGGCGCGGCTGGCGCATGTGGGCGAGGGCCGTCCGCTTGGCGCCATGCTTCTGATCGATCTCGACAGCTTCAAGGCCGTCAACGACACGTTCGGCCACGTCGTCGGCGACGAATGCCTGAAGGCCGCGGCTGGGCGCCTTGCCGGCAATTGCGGCGAGGCGGAGTTGGTGGCGCGTGTCGGTGGCGACGAGTTCGCGGTGCTGCTTGGGCCGCATCTCGATCGCGGCGCGGTCTCCGGCCTGGCGCGCCGCATCATCGAAGCGATGGGCAAGCCGGTCACAGTATGCGGCCAATCGCTCAGGCTCGGCGCCTCGGTCGGCATCGCCTTCGCCGAAGCGGGCGCTCCATGCGACCTGTTCATGCAGGCCGACACCGCGCTTTACGCCGCCAAGGCCGCCGGGCGCAACACGTTCCGCATCTTCAAGCCTGACGTCGCCGCGAAAGACCGCAGCGCCGCGGCTTGAGGCCTGGCCAGGCCGGTCTCCCGCGTATCGCTTCTGACAGTCCGCAAAATCCACCGCCTAGGGAAGCGCCGGGCGCCAACAGTCCTGATCCGGAAGCCGGTCCAACCGGGTTGGCCACTTTCCGTCATTGTATAGGGTAGGGGGCTATGCTAAATCGGCCGGCATGACACACACGATCCGGGAAAAACAGAAGCTTTTGGCGCGCGTGCGCCGCATCAAGGGTCAGGTCGAGGCCATCGAGCGGGCGCTCGACAGCGAGGCCGGCTGCGAGGCGGTCATGCATCTCATCGCCGGCGCGCGTGGCGCGATGACCGGCTTGATGGGCGAGGTGATCGAGGATCATGTGCGCACGCATCTCGTCGATTCCGAGCGCCATCCCGGCGCGCTCAACACCGAAGCGGTCGAGCAGCTGCTCGATGTCATCCGCACCTATGTGAAGTGAGATTCGTTATGACCTCCACCAACAGCGCCCCGGCCTTTCACAGCCATATGTTCCTGGGCGAGGAACACCAGAAGAGCGAGCGCAAGACCTGGGCGGTGATCTGGCTCTGCGCGGTCATGATGGTGGCCGAGATCGTCGGCGGTCTTTTGTTCGGCTCGATAGCCCTTGTCGCCGACGGGCTGCATATGAGCACGCATGCCGGCGCGCTGCTGCTGGCGGCCCTTGCCTATACCTATGCGCGCCGGCATGCCGGCGACCAGCGCTTCACCTTCGGCACCGGCAAGCTCGGCGACCTCGCCGGATTCACCAGTGCCATCATCCTGGCCATGATCGCGCTGCTGATCGGCTACGAATCCGTCATGCGCCTCTACGCGCCCGTGCCGATCCATTTTGCCGAGGCCATCCCGGTCGCCTGCCTTGGCCTTGCCGTCAACATTGCCAGCGCATGGCTGCTCAGCGGTAGCGATCATCACGGCCATAGCCACGGTCATGGCCACGGCCACGCGGCGGGCCAAGGGCATGACGAAACGCATCGGATCGCCACGGCGGATGGCGAAATGGTGCTGGAGGTGTTCGAAGACGGCGTGCCGCCTCGCTTCCGGCTGCGCTCCGGATCCGGGACGGCGCTCTCTTCATCCTCCGTCTCTATAGAAACCGTGCGGTCGGATGGCGCGCGGAAGACCTTCGCATTCAGGGATCTGGGCGATTGTCTGGAATCCATCGAGGAGATTGCCGAGCCGCACGCCTTCGAGGCCAATGTCACGGTCGGCGGGCAGACCTATCCGGTCCTCTTCGAGGAACATGAGCATGCACACGGCAAGGCCACGCACGACAACAACATGCGCGCCGCCGTCGTCCATGTCATCGCCGACGCGGCGGTGTCCGTGCTGGTCATCATCGGGCTGCTCCTGGCCCGCGCCTTCGGCTGGCTGTGGATGGATCCGCTCGCCGGCATTGTCGGGGCGCTCGTCATCGCCAGCTGGGCGCTCGGGCTGATCCGCGACACCAGCGCCGTCCTGCTCGACATGAATCCCGACCGTGGCATGGCGGAGAATCTGCGCCAGACGATCGAAAGCGAAGGCGATGAGCTTGCCGACCTGCATTTGTGGCGGCTCGGGCCGGGACATCTCGGCGCGATCGTCTCGGTGGTCACGCCGACGCGCCGGCAAGAGGACTATTACCGCAGCCGACTTGCGCGGTTCCGGTCATTGTCGCATCTGACGATCGAGGTCAGGAAGGCGGCGTAGGCCCGCCATTGGATCTGCCGTATTTTCATTTGGCATGCAGGGCGTTCGTGAAAAGAGTGCTATGAAAGGTAAGCGAGCGTCGTTGCTCCGGCTCCTTCCCGACATCCGAGGTCATTTCCGTGCGTGAACCGTCGCTGCTGCCCGTGTTTGGGAAACTTGGCGCCAAGGCACCCGTCGCATTGGTGGCGGCACCAGCCCGGCCGGCAGGTGTCGTGTCGCGGCTGCGGGAGCTTCTGGCCGTGCATGGCGGCATGGTGCTGAAGCTGTCGGTCATCGCTTGGACGGTGCTGATCCTGGGCGCGGTGTTTTTCATGATGCAGGGCTGACCGGCATGGCCAACCGCTACACGCTGCGCATGGAATTGCCGCAGAGCTGGACCATCATCGACGTCTTCACCGGCCAGCCCGCCGTGATCCGGCAAAAGGTGATGGTCGGGATGGGCCCGCGCGAGGCCGAGGACATGGTCGTGCAGATGAATGTCCGCGACGTCAAGCGCCGGGAGAGGGCGGAGCGCAAGTCCTGACCCGTCCAGCACTGCCGGAGGGCAACGCTTTGCCGCCGGCAAAACCTGCCGCACCGCAAATCAGAGGATTCCCGTGAGAGCCAGCCTGAAGCAGAAGATACTGGAAGTCTGCGACCGCAAGATCTCCGAGAAAGGACCTGGCGTCGGCGTGTCGTTCTATGCGTTCTTCGCCAACAGGAACGACGACCCCGACCTCTTGATGGAAGCCGCCGAGTGGTGGATCAGAACCCACCGCCTCGACCATTTTGAAAAGGCTGAAAAGATACGAACGATGGTCGAGAAGATGGACCTTTGATCTTCGTTTCCATGCATGTCCCGGTGCTCACGTACTTTAGGTACGCTCCGCTCCGATTCTCCAAAGCAGCCTTGTTTGGTCGCTTCGCGCCCGTCTTCGACTCCGGCTCGGCCTGACCTGAATCTCGACACACCTTAGGCTGATCAGCCGAAATCGGCGGCCGTCAGCACATACATGCTTTTGCGGGTGCGGTCGTAGGCCTTCGACGCCACGTCGCGGATGGCGCTGCTCTGCGTGTCGAATGTCGCGAGGTAGCCGGCTTCGTTGGCGGCGGTCGCCGGCTGCATCTTCGCCATCGCATCTGCGGCGACGGAGAAGGAAATCTGGAACATGCCGTCATGGCCGACGAAACGGATGCGCTTGCCGGCTTCGTCATAGCTGCGGCTGCGGTTGGGGAATGTCAGGCTCATGTCTTGGCCTCCGTCGTGGCGGCCTTTTTGACCGCCCGCTTCTTCTTTGGTGTCGGGTTCAGCGCTTCGGCGACGCGGTCGGCCTCTTCCTTGGCCAGCCGCAACTCCCTCAGCCTTGCTGTCTTGATCTCCCTGGCCTTCGCCTCGGACATGTACTCAGCGGTTGCCTTGTTGCGCTCAGCCGTTTTCTTCTGCTTGTCGACAAAGCGGGCTTCAGCTTTTTCCATGATCGTCTGATTGCCTTCGGCCATCGAAGAAATCTCCCTTGTGCCTGAAATTGTGAAAACGAACTTGTCCGATAAATAGGCACTCAATCGGCAAAATTCAAATTTTTGAATTATTTGACCAACCGGCGATATCACGAAACCGGGCGCCGAAATAATACTTTTGAATATTTAATTCCGGCCGCGAATAATTTTTGGCACTCCTATCTATCGAGTGCCAACCCGTCTATATAGCAGGGGCGTGGCCGCCTGTGCCGGCCCCAGAAAGAAGTTCCCATGAAGTTTCGGCCACTCCACGACCGCGTCGTCATTCGTCGCGCTGAAGGCGATACCAAATCCAAGGGCGGCATCATCATCCCCGACAATGCCAAGGAAAAGCCGCAGGAAGGCGAAGTCATTGCCGTTGGGCCTGGCGCACGCGACGAAAGCGGCGCGCTGATCGCACTCGACGTCAAGGCGGGCGACTTCATCCTGTTCGGCAAATGGTCGGGCACCGAGGTCAAGATCGACGGCGAGGACCTGTTGATCATGAAGGAAGCCGACATCATGGGCGTCATCGACAAGAGCGAGACGGGCGAGAAGACCGTGGCAGCCAAGAAGGCCGCCTGACTGGAGCACTGCGTGTCCTTGGGGACGCGCAAAAGACGCTCCGGGCTTTGATCATGGAGGGCAGGGTTCTGTCTTCCTCAACCGAACTGGATAAAAATCATGTCTGCCAAGGAAATCAAATTCTCCACCGATGCGCGCGACCGCATGCTGCGCGGCGTCGAAATCCTCACCAATGCGGTGAAGGTCACGCTCGGCCCCAAGGGCCGCAACGTCATCATCGACAAGGCCTATGGCGCTCCGCGCATCACCAAGGACGGCGTCACCGTCGCCAAGGAAATCGAGCTTGCCGACAAGTTCGAGAACATGGGCGCGCAGATGGTGCGCGAAGTGGCCTCGAAGACCAACGACCTCGCCGGTGACGGCACCACCACCGCCACGGTGCTGGCCGCCTCGATCCTGCGCGAAGGCGCCAAGCTGGTCGCCGCCGGCATGAACCCGATGGACTTGAAGCGCGGCATCGACCAGGCGGTTGCCGCCGTCGTTGGGGAGATCAAGGCGCGGGCCAAGAAGGTCAAGTCGTCGGCCGAGATCGCGCAGGTCGGCACCATCGCCGCCAATGGCGACGCCAGCGTCGGCGAGATGATCGCCAAGGCGATGGACAAGGTCGGCAATGACGGCGTCATCACCGTCGAGGAAGCCAAGACCGCCGACACCGAACTCGACGTCGTCGAAGGCATGCAGTTCGATCGCGGCTATCTCTCACCCTATTTCGTCACCAATGCCGACAAGATGCGCGTCGAGCTGGAAGAGCCCTACGTGCTCATCCACGAGAAGAAGCTCGGCAATCTGCAAGCGATGCTGCCGATCCTCGAAGCGGTGGTGCAGAGCGGCAGGCCGTTGCTGATCATCTCGGAAGACGTCGAAGGCGAGGCACTCGCCACGCTGGTCGTCAACAAGTTGCGCGGCGGCCTCAAGGTCGCGGCCGTCAAGGCTCCGGGCTTCGGCGATCGCCGCAAGGCGATGCTGGAAGACATCGCGGTGCTGACGTCAGGCCAGATGATTTCGGAAGATCTCGGCATCAAGCTCGAAAACGTCACCATCGAGATGCTCGGCCGCGCCAAGCGCGTGCTGATCGAGAAGGACACCACCACGATCATCGACGGCGCCGGCACCAAGGCGACCATCCAGGCGCGCGTCGCCCAGATCAAGGGCCAGATCGAAGAGACCACCTCCGACTACGACAAGGAAAAGCTGCAGGAGCGGCTGGCCAAGCTCTCCGGCGGCGTTGCCGTCATCCGCGTCGGCGGCGTCACCGAGTCGGAAGTCAAGGAAAAGAAGGACCGCATCGACGATGCGCTGAACGCGACGCGCGCGGCGGTCGAAGAAGGCATCGTGCCCGGCGGCGGCGTGGCTCTGCTGCGCGCAAGGTCGGCACTTGCCGGCCTGACCGGCGCCAATGACGATGTCACCGCTGGCATCTCCATCGTGCTTCGCGCGCTCGAAGCGCCGATCCGCCAGATCGCCGAGAATTCCGGCGTCGAAGGCTCGATCGTCGTCGGCAAGCTCACCGACAGCAAGGACCACAATCAGGGCTTTGATGCCCAGAACGAGGTCTATGTCGACATGATCAAGGCAGGCATCGTCGATCCCGCGAAAGTGGTGCGCACCGCACTGCAGGACGCCGGCTCGATCGCGGCCCTTTTGATCACGGCTGAAGCCATGATCACCGACATCCCGGCCAAGGATGCGGCGCCCGCGGGCGGTGGCGGCGGCATGGGCGGTTACTAAAGATTCAACTGGCCTGCGCGGGTGGTTTCATAGAAGCCACCCTGCAGGCCTGACCTGAATCTGCTACGCCGGCTCGTCACTTAAGCCAGATAATTACCGCCGGGAGGTTCTCTCCCGGCGCGCAGGCCTCTAGCCCAGGAGACGGATCCATGATCACGTTCGTGCAGAAGCCAGAGACGGTCGTCACGACCGAAACCACCGAGGAAAGCCGCTTCGACCGCATCCGCAGGATTGCCGCCGACAAGCACAAGAAATCCGATTCCGACACGGCTGCCCCACCAAAGAGCGAACCCAAGCGTCCGATGTGAGGCGCTGCGGCGCCGCCGCTGCTTCCACGCAACGCCAGCACCATATCGCGCGCCGACGCCGCGAGACGATCGCACCGACCGAGCGTGGTCCAGCCAGACACCTTCCTGTCAGCGGTATCGGCGTGTCTGGTATTGTTATTATATTAGCTTCAGCGCATATTTATCCGGCAGTGGGTCCCTTGGCCGCCAAGGTGTCCAAGGGCGTCTGCCATCGCTACCGAAAAAATCACTCCGTGCCGCTCGAATTATCGAGCAGCCACGAGACAATGACATTTGGAGGAATAGCCATGAAAGTGACCATATTGGCAAACTATGCGCCTCATGCCGCCAAAGGATTGATGCAAGGCTCGGACAGGCAAGCTGCGGTCAAGGCGCTTTTTGAAAGCGTTGGCGGCAAGGTGACCAGCGTGATGTTCACGCGCGGCATCTATGACGTCGTCGTCAATGGCGAGGTGCCGGACCAGTCCGCGGGGATTGGCATGTCCCTTGCGGTGCGAGCGAGCGGCTCGCTGACCGAGATGGTTGTACTGGAAGAACTCGACATGAAGGCAGTGCTCGCGGCTGCCAACAAGGCTGCTGGCGCATACAAACCCGCCGGCTGATGGACTTGCCTACTTGATCAAGGCAGCACGGTTCGATGGACGTGCCGTGCTGCCGAGTGTCGGACAGGACGTCTTCTCCACCAAAGAGCGAACCCAAGCGCCCTGACAATGTTGCCGTGATCAAAGCCCGACTTGCGACCGCCGGAAGCAGCCGGCCGCGTGATCGTTGACGATGCCGACCGCTTGCATCCAGGCATAGACGATGGTCGGGCCGACGAATTTGAAACCACGCCGCCTCATCTCCTTCGAAATCCGCTCGGACAGGGGCGATGACGCGATCCAGCTGTGGCCATCATTGTCGAGCACCTTGCCATCGGTGAAGGACCAGCAGAAGTCGGCGAAGCTCTCGCCACGCTCGGCCATCTCGCAGAAAATCTCCGCGCCCCGGATCGTCGCTTCGATCTTGGCGCGGGCACGGATGATGCCGGGGTCGGCCATCAGCCGCTCGACATCCGCCGTGCCGAAGCGCGCGACCTTTTCCGGATCGAAGCCGGCGAAGGCGGCGCGAAAGGCGTCGCGTTTTCTGAGCACGATGATCCAGGCGAGACCGGCCTGGAACCCTTCCAGCATCAGCATTTCCCACAGCATGCGGGCATCATGCTGCGGAACGCCCCATTCCTCGTCGTGATAGGCGCGCATCAACGGATCGCCCTCGGCCAGCCGCAGCGATGATGTGCATGATTGTCCATCGTTGGTCCTCCGTCACCCGATACTGTGGCGAACCGGCGCCACCGTCCAGTCCACAGTGCGCTGGTGGATCATCGCATGCACCGACGAATGCCCCATCTCGGTCATGATGCCGCTGGCCGCATTGCGGCCGGCCTCGACTGAAGCCGCCCAGATCAGCACGTCGACGATGATGCGCCTGGACGTCGGCTCGGCCGGCTATCAGAGCCCGTCGCAGTTCAGCCGCGAATACAGCCGGCTCTACGGCCGCCCGCCGCTGCGTGATGTCGCGGTGAGCCGGCACGCGGGTTCTGACGATTGGTTGAATGCGCTTCTGCCGGCTTTCGCAGCGACCTGAATTCACGCTAGACTGTTCCGGTGGTCGTTTGGGCAGAGCTTGCGGAAACGGAACCGCGATTCTCGATACGGAGACAAGTGATGTTCGCGGCCAAGGCCATCGACACGTCGGACAAGGCGGCATTCTACCGCGACCTCGCCACGCAGCTGAAAGCGTTGCTCGACGGCGAGCGCGATTCGATCGCCAACGCCGCCAACACCGCCGCGCTGATCTTCCAGATGGTGCCCGACCTCAACTGGGCGGGGTTCTATTTCCTGGCATCGGACGAGGAAATGGTGCTCGGCCCCTTCCAGGGCAAACCGGCCTGCGTGCGCATTGCGGTCGGCAAGGGCGTCTGCGGAACCGCGGTCGAACTCGGCACCTCGATGCTGATCAAGGATGTGCACGACTTCCCCGGCCACATCGCCTGCGACGCCGACTCGCGTTCGGAACTGGTCGTGCTGCTCGAAGACGATGACGGCGTCTTCGGCGTGCTCGATCTCGACAGCCCGCTGCCCGGCCGCTTCGACAAAGCCGATCAGGCCGGCATCGAGACACTGGCGGCGATCTATGCCGAGGCGAGTTCGTTCGAGGATTGAACAGCGCGCGGTTCGGGGATGCCGACCCTGTCAGGCCGAGCCTACGGATTGGCCTTCAGCGCGCGGTTGAAAGCTGCAACTGTAATATTGATCAGTTGTGTGTGAATCGCACCGCGCGATCGTTCCCCGCCATCGTCGCAAACCGGGTCACCTATCTGTTCGGATGCAATGATACTGGACGCGCCGGGTTTGCACTCACCGAACATGCTATAATGGCTTGCATCGTCGATCGTCGCGTAGCTGGCCGCTGAAATCGCTTTTGCAATGCCGGAGGCGTCGACGGTCAACGGGATCTTTCCCGGTCGACCAAGATTGACGATATCGACCGGAATTTTGACGCCGGCAAAGCTTTTGACGTCAAATATATCGGACGGAGCGGGATCGATCGCCATGACGAACTGAATGCGCTCATCCCGGTTATCACGGCCGGCGGGCTGCAAATCCATGGCGTGAAGATCAACGCCGCTTTGCCTGACCCACTCGCAAAGCGAAGCATTGAGCACGTCCGTATCGCAATAGCCCGCGAGCAGTTTCACGTCGAGGCGCGCGCCGGCTATCGCGAGCGCCGTGTTGCCGCCCATGGAAAGGCCAAGGGCGCCAATCTTGCTTTGCTCAAGGTGATCCCTAAAGAAGGTGTCCTTCCCTATTGCGTCCAGGGTTGCCGTGAGATCGGCAGGCCGCAACCAAAGTTTCATCGTTTCGGCGGCAGATTTGTTTCTCCCCGAATTCCCCGGATGCGTAGGGGCGGCGACGACGAAGCCTTGACTGGCCAAAGGCGTCGCGATCCAGCTCAGGGCTTGCGGGTTTCCCGCCAGACCAGCGCCATGTGAAAGCAGGATGAGCGGAAATTGTCCGCCAGAGATCGGCGCATCGCGCATGGCGGACGTTCCGATGAAAAGCTGACTGTCGCCGAGCATAACCGTCTCGCCGCCCGGTTGCGCCGGGTACCAGACCGTTACATCGAGACTGGTGCCGCGCTCCCTGGACGGGGCGGGAAGCTGACGAACGCCGACATTGTCGCTGGCGCTCGCCGCGTGTTGCACCAGCATTGTTGAAGCAATGATGGTGCAAAGCATGGTCCAGAATTTCATTGAGATCTCCGTTCCCGAACGCGAGCGCCATGGGCTGGAGAGCCCGGAGGCTTCAGCTTCTGGTTTGGCGGGCAGTTCGGTTGCTGTGTTCATGCCGCGATATCAGCGGATCCGAACGAAGCCCGCGACCTCGATCGTGATCGAGGACGTGCACTATCGCGATCTGGTACCGCTTGATGCCAGTTGGCGTGGTCGGCCTTCAGCCGCTGGCCAGGGTTGCGGGCGAGGGGGATACGCCCTGCGCGTTCCGGTCCCGCCAGGTGAGTGGGGTCATGTCCGTCACGCGGCGGAACTCGCGGTTGAAGTTCGACTTGGTCTGGAAACCGACCGCAAGCATGATTTCGGTCACGGACTGATCGGTTTCGGTCAGCAGCCGGCAGGCCTCGGTGATGCGGTATTGGTTGACATATTGCGAGACGTTCCTGGCGGTCGCCCGGTTGATCGCAGCCGAAATCTGCCGCGCCGGAATTCCGGCGCGGCGGGCAAGGCGGTTGAGGTTGAGATTGGCGTCACGATAGAGCTTCTTGTCCTGCATCATCTCATCGACCCGACGGATGGTATCGGCGTCTTCGCCGACACCGGATGGGGGTGAAGCCTCGGCGGGCTCGGTAGCATTGAGCGGAACACGGCTTTGGCTGGCCGCCGCCGCCGCCACGCCGACGAAGACGAGGATGAAAAGATTGGCGATGCCGATCACCATCGCCGCACGATCGCCATGCCCCGATGCCAGGTCGAAGGAAACCAGCATGTCGACCAGTCCCCCCGACAGGCACAGCGTCACTGCTGCGGCAATGATGGCCTGGTAGACCGGCACCGCCCCGTCGAAAGGGGCAAGGCGGAGACCATCCGCGCCAGACCGAAGCAGCCAGAGAATGGCGGCGGCATAGATGAAATCGATTGATATCAGTGCTACGTCGATCGCTTCGTGCCAAAAAATCATCAGCACGATGATCATGACGGCCGGAGTCGCATGGATCGCCAGCAGGGCCGGCCATTGGCGGTTGCCGGTCCGGACGAGCTTGGAGACGCCGGCGTAGAGCAGCGATGGCATGATCGCGGCGGACACGGGAGCGATGTAGCCGACCTCGCTTACGCCATAACCCCAGCGCAGGCCGGTGAACACCGATTGCAGCGCGCTGAGCAGGATCAGGCCAAGAAACGGCAGGTTGGGTGCTGCCTCATCCTCTCGTCTGGCGACGACCCAAAGCAGGATGAACAGCAACAGGGCGACGACAAAGGGCAGGGGAATGAACGGCATGAGTCGGTTGCTGGCTCGCGTGCTGATACGCGGCAGAGCCTAGCCGATGTAGTTTTGATTCCCAAACGCGCCGATAGCGCCCGCCAATGCTCAGGCGAACCTCACCAGCATCAGGCTGAAGCAGCCGATGAACAGGAAGGCCGAGAAGGCCAGCGCCAGCGGCCGCAGGCCGCGCGAGCGCAGTTGCGAAATGTCGGCCTGCAGGCCCATGGCGGCCAGACCCATGGTCAGCATGATGGTGGTGGCGAGCGCCATCGCCGACTTCACCTCGGGTGGTACCGCGACGAGGCTGTTCAGCGCCACCACAGCGACGAAGGCGGCGACAAACCATGGCATGGGCGGCCGTGCTGCCGACTGATCGCTGTTCTTGCGGCGCGCCATCAGGCCGAGCGCGATCACCATCGGCGCCAGCATGGCGACGCGGGTCAGCTTGGCGACGGTGGCGATCTCGCCCGACTGGGTGCCGTTCTGAAAGCCGGCGCCGATGACTTGCGCCACCTCATGGATCGAGGCGCCGGCCCACAGGCCGAAGGCGTGCTGGTCGAGGCCGAGCACGGGCGCCAGCAATGGGAAGCCGAGCATGGCGATGGTGCCGAACAAGGTGATCGAGGCGACGGCATAGGTGACGTCCTCGTCGCGCGCATCGGTGACGATGTTGGTGGCGACGATGGCCGAAGCGCCGCAGATCGAGGTGCCGGCGGCGATCAGCTGCGCCAGCTTGGCATCGACGCCGATCAGCCGGCCGAGCGTGATGGTGAAGACGAAGGTGGCGCCAAGGGTCAACGCGACGATGCCGACACCGCCGGCGCCGATCGACACCACCTGGCCAAGCGTTAGCTGGAAGCCGAGCAGCACGATGGCGAAGCGCAGCAGCCGGCGCTGCGAAAAGGCGATGCCGGCCTTGGCGTGGGCGGGCATGCCGAGCACGTTGGAATAGATCATGCCGGCGACGACGGCGAGGATCATTGGGCTGAACAGTGCGAAGCCGGAGACATTGCGGGCCGAGAAGGCGACACCTGATATCATCGCGACCAGCACGATGCCGGGCACGACACCGTTCCACACCGAATTGAGGGATCTTTGCCCTTGGGCCAGTTCGGCGGAAATCAGGCTTTTCGGAATATCGTTCGCGGCACGGGTAAGGAAAGACAATGCAATGCTCCAGGCAGGTATGCTGGAGGAATGCCATTCCTGAACCGATCTTTCCAACGAATTATTTTCGTTAGAATGATTGATTTTTACGAACGATTGCATTCGCATTGCGGAAGTCGGCGCCGCCCCTGCCAGCCCTATCTCCCGTAGAACGGGGAGAAGGGGCTGGCCACAGCACCGCCGCTCGCTTTCAACGGATCCTGGGATGTCTCCCTCGACGATTGCGCGGCCGTCACTGCCGACGACTATCCCGTCGGCGGTGACAATGGGCACAGCGCCCACTGCCTCCATGCTTCACATGCTGTCGCCCTAGAGCAGTTCACCGTTTCACGGAAACGGCGAACCGCTCTAACTCTTTGTTTTGACGTAATTCCCTAAGGGAAAGCGCTACGCGCTTTCCCGGGAAACCCGTTTCACACTTTTCCTGGAATTGCCCTGGGGGAAGCGGCTGTGCCGTGCGCTGCGCCATGCCATCAAAGCTGCGCTTCGATGGCCGCCTTGTCGATCACCGACCAGACGTGCCTGATCCTGCCGTCAAGAAATTCATAGAAGACGTTCTCGCTGAAGGAGACCTTCCTGCCATTGATGGCAAGGCCAAAGAAGGTCCCCTTCGGTGTGCAGTTGAATTGAAGCCGGCTGGCTATGAAAGGCATGTCGGAGATCAGCAGCTGGATGTCGAAATAGAGGTCAGGGATCTCGGAAAAATCACGCTCCAGCATCTTGCGATAGCCCGACAGTCCGACCCGGTCGCCATTGTAGTGCACCTCGTCATGGACGAACCGGTGCAGGTTCCGCCAGTCCTGGTTGTTGAGGCAGGCGATATAGCCGTGATAGGTGTCGGCGAGGTCGGTGTCGGTCATGGCGATTGCTCCGGTGCTTTTTCAGAAAAGATCACGCTGACGCGGGAAGATGGAACGGCCCTGGATGCGATCCAGATCGCGCACATTTAGTCCCGGTGGCGCAAGGCGTCGACCAGCAGCGAGAAGGCGGGCGTCGCTTGCCGGCGGCTGGGATAATAGAGGTGATAGCCGGGGAAGGGCGCACACCAGTCGGCAAGCACTCGCACCAGCCGGCCGTCGGCAAGCTGCGCGTGCACCTGGTCCTCGGGCAGATAGGCAAGGCCCAATCCGGCAAGAACGGCATTCAGCCGCAGCGCTGCCGTGTTGAACACCAGCTGACCTTCGACGCGCACCTTGAGCTCGCGATCCGCCTTTTCGAATTCCCAGGCGTAAAGGCCGCCATAGGTCGGCAGGCGCAGATTGATGCAGTTGTGGGCGGTCAGGTCCTGCGGCGTGCGCGGCTTTGGCCGCGTGGCGAAGTAGGCCGGTGAGCCGACCACCGCCATGCGCATGTCGGGGCCGATGCGCACCGCGATCATGTCGCGAGCCACCTGTTCGCCCAGTCGCACGCCGGCGTCGTAGCGTTCGGCGACGATGTCGGTCAGGCCGTAGTCGACGATAATCTCGATCCTGATGTCGGGATAGTCGGGCAGCAGCCTGGCGATCGCCGGCCACAGGATCGCATCGGCGGCATGCTCGCCGGCGGTGATGCGGATGGTGCCGGCGGGTTTTTTGCGCATCGCGCTCAAGGCGATCAACTCGGTCTCGATCTCGTCGAGCCTCGGCCCGACGCTGCGCAGCAAACGCTCGCCCGCCTCGGTCGTCGAGACGCTGCGCGTGGTGCGGGTCAACAGCCTTAAGCCCAGCCGCTCTTCGAGCGCGCGCACCGTGTGGCTGAGCGCCGATTGCGAGACGCCGAGTTTTGCTGCTGCCCTGGTGAAGCTTTCCTCGCGCGCGACCGCGAGGAAAGCGGTCAGCTCATTCAGGTTGTCGCGAGCCATTCATGAACCCTTCTCATAAGTACATGCCGGATATAGCAGCTAATCGCGATCAATCGCAGGCCCTAAATAGGCGTCATCACAATCGGGCGCCTAAAACCAGACGGCCCAAAGGACGGTGGCCGCCGTATCTGGCCCCGTGTGAAGAAGGGATAAGACCATGGACATCAAGCGAAGCGGCTCGCAGCCTTCCGGCAAGGGTCCGGGCGACTGGTTCACCGGCACGGTGCGCATCGACCCGCTGTTTCAAGCCATCGCACCGGCCCGCGCGGCCGGCAATGCCGTCACCTTCGAGCCCGGCGCGCGCACCGCATGGCACACCCATCCACTCGGCCAGTTGCTGATCGTCATCTCCGGCTGCGGCCGCGTGCAGCGCGAGGGCGGCCCGGTGGAGGAGATCCGCCCCGGCGACGTGGTTCGCTTCGAACCCGGCGAGAAGCACTGGCACGGCGCCGCACCCACCACCGCCATGACCCATATCGCCATCCAGGAGGCGCTCGACGGCAAGGCCGTCGACTGGATGGAGCATGTCAGCGACGCGCAATACCAAGCCTGAACAAAGGAATACGACAATGCAAAAACGCACACTCGGAACAAGCGGTCTCGAAGTCTCGGCCATTGGCCTCGGCTGCATGGGGCTGAGCTATGGCTACGGTCCGGCGACGGACAAGGGACAGGCCGTCGACCTCATCCGCTCGGCGGTCGAAAGCGGCGTCACCTTCTTCGACACGGCGGAGGCTTACGGCCCGTTCGTCAATGAGGAGCTGCTGGGCGAGGCGCTGGCGCCGGTCCGCGACAAGGTGGTCATCGCGACCAAGTTCGGCTTTGCCGGCGGCGAGGTGTCGCGCGGCATGGACAGCCGGCCCGAACATATCCGCGAGGTCGCCGAGGCGGCACTGATGAAGCGGCTCAGGACCGACCACATCGACCTGCTCTATCAGCATCGCGTCGACCCCAGCGTGCCGATCGAGGATGTGGCGGGTGCGGTGAAGGACCTGATCACGGAAGGCAAGGTCGGGCATTTCGGCCTGTCCGAGGCTGGCGCGCAGACCATCCGGCGGGCGCATGCCGTACAGCCGGTCGCCGCCTTGCAGAGCGAATATTCGCTGTGGTGGCGCGAGCCCGAGACCGAGATCCTGCCGACGCTGGAAGAGCTTGGCATCGGCTTCGTGCCGTTCAGCCCGCTCGGCAAAGGCTTTCTGACCGGCGCCATCAGCGAAACCACCACCTTCGCCAGCGACGATTTTCGCAACATCGTGCCGCGGTTCTCACCCGAGGCGCGCAAGGCCAACCAGACGCTGGTCGATGTGCTCAGCACCATCGCAACGGCCAAGCAGGCGACGCCGGCCCAGATCGCGCTAGCCTGGCTCCTGGCGCAGAAGCCGTGGATCGTGCCGATCCCCGGCACCACCAAGATCAGCCGGCTCCAGGAAAACATCGGCGCGGCCAGCGTCGTGCTGACATCGGAAGAGCTGCGCGACATCGAGACCGCGCTGTCCGTCATCATCGTGCAGGGCGATCGCTATCCGGCGCATCTGCAGGCGCGGGTTGGGCGTTAAGCGATCGATAGAACAAGGAAGAGATCATGACCGAGAACATCCGGGATAAAGTCGTCGTCATCACCGGCGCCAGCAGCGGGCTGGGCGAAGCCGCCGCGCGGCTTCTGGCCAAGGAGGGCGCGAAGCTGGTACTGGGGGCGCGCCGCCTCGACCGGCTGCAGGCGCTGGCCGGCGAGTTGTCGCTGGGCAAGGACGCCATCTTGCAAACGGACGTGACCGATGTCGGCCAGGTCCGGCGTCTCGTCGACCATGCGGTCAAGATTCATGGCCGTGTCGACGTCATCATCAACAATGCCGGCCTGATGCCGCACTCGCCGCTGGAGCGCGGCAAGGTCGAGGACTGGGACCGGATGATCGACGTCAACATCAAGGGCGTGCTCTACGGCATCGCCGCCGCCCTTCCGCACATGAAGACGCAGAAGAGCGGCCACATCATCAATGTGTCGTCGGTCGCCGGCCACAAGGTCGGGCCGGGCGGCGCCGTCTATGCCGCCACCAAGCACGCGGTGCGCGTCATCTCGGAGGGCCTGCGCCAGGAGGTGAAACCCTACAACATCCGCACCACCATCATCTCGCCGGGCGCGGTGGCGACCGAGCTACCGGACAGCGTCACCGAGGCCGACGTCGCCGTGGGCGTGCGCGCGCTCTACGACCGGGTGGCCATCCCTGCCGATTCCTTCGCCAGGACCGTGGTGTTCGCCATGAGCCAGCCGGATGAGGTCGACATCAACGAAATCCTGTTCCGGCCGACAGCGCAGGAATACTAGTTCCTCGGCGCAGAAGGATTTGCCTCTTTCCCTGGCCTGAAAGGAATGTTGCCGTCGGCCAAAGGTGGAGCGATGAAGGCGCAAGCACCCTTCGTCGAGTTCCTTCACACCCCGTCTGTCCTGCCGGACAGACGGGGGTGCTGTCCCACCTGCGTTCCGGAACAGCTGGCCCAACCCCTCTGGCTCAATGACTGCCACTCTGGCTCAACGAGTTCGGGGGTTGCGTTTGACAGCGCCGTTTGTGCATCGTTATCTCTAGCCACATATGACGGCCGGCACGGCCATGCGGTGCACCCCAGGGAGAAAACCATGTCACACAATCTGCAGTTCTATATCGATGGCGCGTGGGTCGATCCAGTTGTGCCCAACACATTCGATGTCATCGATCCGTCGAATGAGGATGCCTTCGCGCAGATATCGCTCGGCTCCAAGGCCGATGTCGACAAGGCGGTGGCCGCGGCCAAGCGCGCCTTCAACACATTTGGCTTCACAGAGGTCGGCGAGCGGCTCGAGCTGCTGAACCGCATCATCGCGATCTACAAGAAGCGCAGCGCCGATCTTGCGGTTGCGGTCTCGCGCGAAATGGGCGCGCCGCGCCAGATGGCGCTGGACAGCCAGGTCGGCATCGGTCTCGCGCATCTGCAGAAGATGGCCGACGTGCTCAAGAGTTTCGAGTTCCGTCATGTGAAGGGCAACCATCTGGTGGTCAAGGAGCCGATCGGCGTCGTCGGCCTGATCACGCCTTGGAATTGGCCTTTGAACCAGATCACCTGCAAGGTCGGACCGGCCCTTGCCGCCGGCTGCACCATGGTGCTGAAGCCGTCCGAAATCGCGCCGCTCGATGCCATCATCTTCGCCGAAATCCTCGACGAAGCCGGCGTGCCGAAGGGCGTCTTCAACCTCGTCAATGGCGACGGTCCGGGTGTCGGCCAGGCGCTGTCCAGCCATCCCGACATCGACATGATGTCGTTCACCGGTTCGACCCGCGCCGGTATCTTGGTGGCCAAGGCGGCCGCCGACACGGTCAAGCGCGTGCATCAGGAGCTCGGCGGCAAGTCGGCCAACATCCTGTTTGGGGATGTCGACCTCGCAAACGCCGTCACCAAGGGCGTCGCCGGCTGCTTCAGCAACAGCGGCCAGTCCTGCAACGCGCCGACGCGCATGTTCGTGCCGCGCGACCGCCACGACGAGGCCGCCGGCTATGCCAAGGCCGCGGCGGAAAAGTTCACCGTCGGCCCGGCCGATGCTGCTGGCACCAAGCTTGGCCCGGTCGTCAGCCAGATCCAGTTCGACAAGATCCAGGACCTGATCCAGAGCGGCATCGACGAAGGCGCGACACTGGTCGCCGGCGGCCCCGGCCGGCCTGCCGAACTCAACCGCGGCTACTATATCCGGCCAACGGTTTTCGCCGACGTCACCCATGACATGCGCATCGCGCGCGAGGAGATCTTCGGGCCGGTGCTGGCGATCATGCCCTATGACAGCGTCGACGAGGTGATCGACACCGCCAACGACACCGTCTACGGCCTTGCTTCCTACATCCAGGCCAAGGACATGAAGAAGGCGCGCGAAGTGGCGGCGCGCATGCGCACCGGCAATGTCTACATCAACTATCCCACCTGGGACGCCGGCCTGCCGTTCGGCGGCTACAAACAGTCCGGCAACGGCCGCGAATATGCCGAATACGGCCTCGAGGATTTCCTCGAGATCAAGGGCATCGCGGGGTACGAGGGCGGCGGAGTAGGCAGAACGTTTTGTGGGCCGGATTTCTTGCCGAGTCGGCGCCGCCCCTCATTGTCCTGCCGGACATTTCTCCCCGTATGGTGACGGGGAAAAAGGGGCTGGTGCGATCCTCGGCTCCCTTCTTGTAACTTGTTGGCGATTGGCGAAATCGCCGAAGACAGCGTCCCTCTCCCAGTCCCTATACGGGGAGAGGATGCCGGCAGGCAGGTGAGGGGCAGCTCAAACGCTGGGAGGGGTGACGGCACGTTCAATCCGAACGATCGCCCGTGGCTTACTGGCCTTCTCCTTGCCATTTGGCAAAAATATGCTATATCTCTGCCAATAGCAGAGGTGCAAAAATGCAGCTTCAGTCCATAGTCATCACGCCGGCCACGGTTGGCAGTGCCATTTCAGACGAGGAGGCGGGGGCGCTGGCGCGCACCACGGTCAACCTGTTCAAGGCCTGGAATCTCACCGACCTGGAGGCCTGCACCCTGCTTGGCGGCGTGTCGGCGCGCACCTGGGCGCGCTGGAAGGAAGGCGCAATCGGCAGGATCGACCGCGACCTGCGCACCCGCATGGCGCATCTGATGGGCATCCACAAGGGCTTGCGCTATCTGTTCACGGAGCCGGCACGCGGCTATGCCTGGATCCGCAAACCCAATGCCATTTTTGCCGGCCAGTCGGCGCTCGACCTGATGCTGCGCGGCGAAATCTCGGACCTGGCCGCGATGCGCGAATGGCTCGACGCGGAGCGTGGCGCATGGTGAGTGGGCTTGCGGTCGGGCGCCGCGTCCACTGGCATCAGACCTTTCGCATCATCCGCTCCATCCATCCGCCGATCGACCTCTTCGAGGACATTGCCGATCCACGCGACTGGGAGGCGCTGGCCTCGGTCGAGGAGAAGACCAACCCGCGCATCCGGCTGGAGATCGGCGACATCGGCAAGGTGGTGGCGTCGCGGCGGGTTGCAGGTCCGGGCGCGAGCTTCGTGATGGCGCCCTTCGTGCATTGCTCGATGCTGCGGCCCGGCCGCTTCTCGGATGGTAGCTACGGCATTTATTATGCCGGCGACACGGAAGAGGTCGCGCTGGCCGAGACCATCCACCACCACCAGAACTTCATGCGAGCCACCCATGAGGATCCGGGCTGGACGGCGGATTTCCGCGTGCTGGTCGGCAGCGTCGACCGTGACCTCGACGATGTGAACGCCGTGCCCGGCGTGCTTGACCCCGACGACTACACCGCCTCGCAGGCGCAGGGGCGGGCGCTGCGGGCGGCCGGCAGCGACGGGCTGGCGTGGAACAGCGTGCGCATGCCGGGTGGGCGCTGCATCGGCGTCTTCTGGCCCGACGCGATCAGCATTCCCGTCCAGGGCCGCCATTACAGCTATCATTGGGACGGCGCGCGCGTGGATTTCGTGCGCCAGCACGATACGGGAAAGGTTCTGTCGGTCACATGACCACGGCGAGGACTCTCGAGTTGCCGGGTTGCCCCCAGGCACGGTCGCTCAAGCTGATCGTCGGCACGGCAGCCGCGACGAATGGGTGGAAGTCTGGCAGGTCAAAAGCCCGCGCAAGAACTATGCGAGCCTTGGCCGGCTTCGGCGCCTGAACGATCGACTGGTTTCGGAGCCACAATAAGCCTGGCGTTGCGGTATGCTTCAGTGCCGCAGGATCTTGCTCAGGAAAGCGCGGCTGCGGTCGGTTCTGGGGTGCGAGAAGAACTCGTCCGGCGTGCCGCTTTCGACGATGGCGCCGGCGTCCATGAACACGACGCGCTGGGCGACCTTGCGGGCAAAGCCCATCTCATGCGTCACCACCATCATGGTCATGCCTTCCTCGGCGACCGCGACCATGACGTCGAGCACTTCGGAAATCATCTCGGGGTCGAGAGCCGAGGTCGGCTCGTCGAACAGCATGATCTTGGGCCGCATGCCGAGGCAACGCGCGATCGCCACGCGCTGCTGCTGACCGCCGGAGAGCTGCGCCGGATAGGCGTTGACCTTGTCGGAGAGGCCGACCTTGGCCAGCAATTCGCGCCCGGCCTTTTCGGCCTCTGCGCGCGGGATCTTGCGGACATGGATGGGGGCGAGCGTGACGTTCTCGAGCGCGGTCTTGTGCGGGTAGAGGTTGAACGACTGGAAGACGAAGCCGATCTCGGTGCGCAACTGCGTCATGTTGGTGGCGGGGTCGCCAAGGCGCTGTCCGTCGACGACGAGATCGCCGTCCTTGATCGCCTCCAGGCCGTTGACGCAGCGGATCAGCGTGCTCTTGCCCGAGCCGCTCGGGCCGCAGACGACGACCACCTCGCGCGGTTCGACGCTCAGCGTGATGTCCTTCAGCACGTTGAGCGCGCCGAACCATTTGTTGACGCCGCGAAAGTCGATCATGCCGGTTTTGGTCATGCCGGTTTTGGTCATGCTTGCTGGCTCTTTGGGGTTCGATGTCACAATTGCACCTCGCCATGCGCCGCACCCATGCGCCGCTCGAGCCTGCGGGCGAGCATGATCAGGGGATAACAGACGATGAAATAGCCGACGCCGACGAGGAAGAAGACGAGCAGGCCGTTCGGCACACGCTGCACCACCAGCCAGCCGACGCGGGTGAGATCGGTCAGTCCGATCGCCGAAACGACCGAAGAATCCTTGATCAGCAATACATATTGCCCGACCAGCGGCGGCAGCACGATGCGCATCGCCTGCGGCAGCACCACCTGGCGCATGCGCTGCCAGCGCGACAGGCCGGACGCAAGTGCCGCCTCGACCTGTCCGGTCGGCACCGAGCGGATGCCAGCGGCGACGATCTCGCAGATGAAGCAGGCGGCAAGATTGGTCAGCGCGATGATGCCGGCGGTGAAGGCGTCCAGCTCGATGCCGAATTCCGGCAGGATGAAGAAGATCAGGAAGATCTGCACCAGGAACGGCGTGCCGCGGATCAGGTCGACCCAGGCGCCGATGACGTTGCCGATCAGCCGGTTGCCGCCGGTCCTCAAGATGCCGAGGCCGAAGCCGAGCAAGGTGCCGAGCACCAGGCTGATCAGCGACAGCACCACCGTCATGCCGAGGCCGCGCAGTGCCAGCGGATAGCTGCCGGCGAGGCTTTGCAGCTGTTGCCAGATCATGTCCGTGCCCCCGCGGAGCCGAGCCAGCGGCTGGAGACAACAGCCAGTGCCTTCAGGCAGTAGTAGAGCAAGAGATAGAAGGCGGCGATGGTGAGAAAACCCTCCGCCGGCATGAAGCGGTCGGAGGCGAGCAACTGGCCGGCGCGTGTCAGCTCGGCGACCGAGATCAGCGACAGCAGGGCGGAATCCTTGACTAGCACGATCGCCTGGCCGAGCAGCGGCGGAATCGTCACCTTGAAGGCTTGCGGCAGGATGACCAGGCGCATGCGCTGCACATAGGTCATGCCCGAGGCGACGCTGGCTTCGACCTGGCCGCGCGGGATCGACAGGATGCCGGCGCGAATGATTTCCGCGACATAGGCGCCGCTGTTCAGCGACAGCGCCAGGATGCCGACGACGAGCTCTGGCAGGACGAAGCCGAGCCGGGGCAGGCCGAAATAGAGGAAATAGAGCTGCGCCAGCAAGGGCGTGGCGCGCACGGCGTCGATATAGGCCTTGGCCGGGGCGCGAAACAGCCAGCCGCGCTGCAGGTTCATGGCACACAGCACGATGCCGACGGCAAGCGCACCGGCAAAGGACAGCGCCGACAGCCAGACCGTCGTGACCAGGCCTTGCCCGAACAGAGGCAGGTATTCGACGATGGTGCGGAAACTGAAATTTTCGAGCATCGCTGGGCTATTCCCCGAAGCGGGCGAAGCGGAAGTCCGGGCGGCTTCGCGGCGCTCAAGACGCGCGAAACCGCCCGGGTTCTATGGCTGCTTAGTGGTCCTTCTTCCAGGCGTCGGAATTGACCCAGTAGTCGAGGTTCTTCTGCAGGCGGCCGTCGATGTTGACCTGGTTGAGGAACAGGTTCATCCAGATCAACAGGTCCGGCTCGTCATAGCGGGTGGCGAAGGCAAGCGGCTCCTTCGACAAAAGTTCCGGCATGATGGTGAAGGTGCCGGCCGGATAGGCGGTCGACTGGCCTTTGACGGCCGAGACGTCATTGACGCCGCAATCGGCCTGGCCGTTGTTGACGGCATCGAGCAGCAGCGGACCGCCGCCCTTGTAGCTCTTGATGTCGGCATCGGGGAAGGCGGTCTTGGCTTCCTTCTCGCCGGTGGCGCCAAGCAGCACGGCGATCTTGGTGCCCTTGGCCTTGCAGTCCTCGGTGGTCTTGAACTTGCTGCCGGCCTTGGTGAAGACGGTGCTGCCCGTGTACATGTAAGGTGTGGTGAAGGCGACCTTCATGCCGCGCGCCAGCGTCGGCGTCATGTCGGCGACCAGAAGGTCGGCCTTGCCCGACAAGAGCGCCGGGATCAATCCGTCCCAGTCGAAGTCGAGGAAGGTGATCTTGACGCCCATTTCCTTGGCCATCAGTTCGGCCAGTTCGACCGAACTGCCTGTGCGTTCGCCATTGGCGCCGACCAGCGAGAAGGGCGGTCCCTGTGTCTGCACGGCGACGCGCAGTTCTCCGCGCTTGGTGATGTCGTCCAGCGTTCCGGCGCTGGCGGCAGCGGTGAGCCCGGCGAGGGCAAGTCCGGCGATGAAAAGTCTGGCAAGCTTCATTTGGCATTCCTCCCTGTTGTCGTTGATGTCTCGCCCGCGGATTCCCTTGGGCCTTTTTTTGAACGGCAGCGCCGTTGCCGGCGGCAGCCACCGTTCGAAAATTCTCAGTCCCAGGCCACCGTCTCGGCTACGGTGATGCCGCGCCTGGCCAGTTCGTCGAAGAAAGGGCCATCGGGCACATCGAGCAGCGGGTTGAGCAGGCCTGGTTTGGTGATCGCGCGCTGCGCCAGCATCTGCGCCACGATGCTGGCGGGATAGCCGACGCCGAGGCTCATGCCGAACAGGCCGGAGGCCAGGTCGCGCTCGATGATCAGGTCCGACGTCACGGTCTTGCGGCGGCCGCTTTCGAGACCGGAAAAGACATTGCGCATCACGCACAGATCCTTCTCGCCGGGACCATATTGCAGTTGCGGCCCAAGCAGCCGGCCGAGGAATTCGCGCGGGCTCACCGCGGTACCGGAAACCTTGTCCTCGGAGAGGAAGCCGAGTTCCTTCAGCGGCGCCCAGAAGGCCGACCATCCCGGCCAGCGCAGCGTATAGCGGCCGGAGCGGCGCAGCCCTTTTGCCGCGGCCAGCATCTCGACATAATGCAGCGCATCGCCATTGGGGAAGGCTTCCAGCGTGCCCAGGCCGGCGACCTCGATCTCGTGAATGAAAGGATTGTCGTGCTGCCGGCCGGCCGGCACCTCGACGCGTTCGCCGTCCTCGATCATCACGCTGTCGCGGTTCTGGCTGACCAGAACCATGTCGAAGTTCCAGCTCACCTTGTAGCACAGCGGCTTGGCCATCGCCTTCGGTTCGGGGATGCCGCCGCAATAGGAATCGATCGCGGTGATGCTATCGAACTGCCTTGCGGCGCGCGCGTAGAGCACCAGGTCGATGCCGGGATCGAGCCCGCATTCGGTCATGATCGAGACGCCGGCCTGTTCAGCCGCCGGCGCCAGGTCGGCGATGGCCTTGCCGTAATTGGTGGTCACCAGCGGCGTGCGCGTTGCGATCGCGGCCTGGATCGCTTCGCGCATCAGCGGCTGCGGCAACAGGTCGATGACGGCGTCGACATCCGCCAGCACATTGGCCAGCGCCGGGCCGATCGCGCCCTCGGGTACCATGAAGCGCACGCGGGCTAGGTCGGCCAGGCCGGCAAGGCGAGCCGCACCGTCCGGCGCCGTGTCGACGCAGACCACCTCCTCGACACCGCTGGCGACGAGATCGGCGATCGCCGCCCGGCCCTGCAGGCCGAGGCCGCCGAGAACCGCTATTCTCATGCCGGCTCCTTGCGGACGCTGTCGTCCGACCAGCAGCCTTCCGGCAGGCTGACCCATTTGTTGCAGGACGCCATGACGACGAAGGTCTCGCTGCGCACGACTTCGCCCGGCTCGCCGGCACCCGGGATCAGCTCGCTGGTGACGCGGTAGAGATCGGCGACATCACCGGCCACCGTCACGTCGACGATGATGTCGAAGCGCCCGGTGACCACCGAAGCCGAGTTGACGAAGGGCAGTTCGGAAATGCGCTGCGCCAGTTCGCGGGCACGGCCGCGCCCTTGGGCGTTGATGCCGACAATGGCCGAGATCAGCTCGGGGCGCTCGGTCAGGTTCAAGAGCCCGACGATCTTGAGCAGGTTGCGGTCAAGCAGATTGCGCAGCCGCGTGCGCACCGTCGGCACCGAAATCGCCAGTATCTCTGCAATCCGGTTGATGCCCGGCTGCGCGTCCTGCGACAGCTGTTTGACCAGCCGCCGATCGGTCAGATCGAGATGTTCCCGCAAGGTCCTGTCTTTCACAAAAGGAAAAAATTCAGGCAATAATTTTGCCTATATGCAAACAAGCTACGTCACGGATTTTTGAAATGCAAGGCAATGATTCAGCGCTGGTGGGATATGTTGGCGCCGCTTGGCGCGCCGTTGTGGGTGCCGGCGGGGCTTCAGACCAGCGCGGCGGCCAGCAATTTCGCTTGCGGCGTCAACTCATCGAAGCGGCGGGCGCACAGATTGAGCTGGCGCGTTGCCCAGTCGTCGGTCAGGCGCAGGCTGCGCAGCGTGCGTGCCGACCGGCGCGCCGCACTTTGCGGCACGATGGCGATGCCCGCGCCTTGCGCGACAAGCCGGCAGACGTTGTCGAGGCCAGGCACGCGGATGCGGACATGCAGATGGCCGCCAAGGCGGGCGGCCTGCCGCGTGATGTGCTCCTGCAGCGCGTGGCCGGTGCTCAGACCGACAAAGGATTCCCCGAGAACGCCCGCGAGGCTGACTGTACGGCCTTCGAGGCCCGACCAGTTCCGCGCGGCGATCACCACCAGCCGATCGATGAAGAACGGTTTCTGTTCGAGATGCGAAAGACCGGCCCAGGTCGCGGCGATGCCGAGATCGGCCGCACCGCTCGCTACCGCCTCGGCGATCACGTGGCTGGGGCGCTCGTCGAGATCGATGTCGATCTGGGGATGCGCGACAAGGAAAGCCGGCAGGATTTCGGGCAGCAGCTCGCTGGTGGCTGCGGTGTTGGCCTGCAGCCGGACGCGCGCGCGCAGGCCGGTGGCGTAGGCGCCGAGGTCACCGGCCATCGCCTCGATCTGGTTCTGCACGGCGCGC
The DNA here is from genome assembly GCF_024746815.1 of Mesorhizobium sp. AR07. Taxonomy (GTDB): domain Bacteria; phylum Pseudomonadota; class Alphaproteobacteria; order Rhizobiales; family Rhizobiaceae; genus Mesorhizobium. The sequence continues at coordinate 2,090,261 of NZ_CP080525.1, read as the reverse complement.
GCATGGTGGAGCAGCGCCTGTCCAGCCGCAGTCGGAACCACGCCACGACGGCGGCGCTCAAGCAGCGGCGCGCCGAGGCGTTCCTCCATGCCCTTGATGCGGGCGCTGGCCGAGGCCAAAGCCAGCCCGGCGAGTTCGGCGCCATGGGTGATGCTGCCGCGCTCGGCCACCAGCAGGAACAGTCGGAGATCGACCAGATCGAAGCGCATTTTTTGCTCCTGCAAACGGTCCGGCAGCCAGGCAAGGCCGGGCGGCTCCCAGCTTCAGCCTTCGTCCTGGCCGAAGGCTGACATCGCAACTTCCACATTGTGGCCGGCCGGCATCTTCGTCAAACAGTTTCGGCTGGAGATGTGTGATGAGCGAACGAGCGTCAGGCCGGCCCGGCATTCTTGAAAGCACGGCGATCGTGCTGGCCATCGCAGTGGCTTGCCTTGCGGCAGTGCGGGCGGAATCCGGCTTGCGAGGTTGTACGGCGACGGTCGCTCCCGTCAGCCGCGATGCCGTGCCGGCAAAACCCTTTCCCGATGCCGCCAGCCCGGACGCCGACGCGACCGACATGTTGTTGCATGACTGACCCGGTCGCTGTTCTGAAGGGGCCACCATGCTGAGCGTCGGCGTCCTCGCCTGGATCGGCGCGGTCTTCCTTGCCGCCGGCCTGGTCAAGGGTGTCGTCGGCATGGGGCTGCCGACCGTGGCGATGGAGCTGCTGGCGGTGACGATGCCGCCGGCGCAAGCCGCCGCTTTGCTGCTGATCCCGTCGCTGGTCACCAACCTTTGGCAATTGCTGACCGGTCCGTCCTTCGGCGACTTGTGCAAACGGCTGTCGACGATGATGGCCGGCGTGATGCCCGGCACTATCGCCGGCGCCGGCCTTTTGACCGGCACGCACACGGCGTTCGCCTCGGCGGGGCTGGGCGCGGCGCTGGTGCTCTATGCCCTTGTCGGCCTCGCCAAGGCCGGCTTCACCACACCGGCGCGCCACGAGGCGTGGGTGTCGCCGCTGGTCGGGGTAGCGACCGGGCTGGTCACCGGCGCCACCGGCATCTTCGTCATCCCGGCGGTGCCCTATCTGCAATCGCTGCGGCTGGAGAAGGAGGACCTGATCCAGGCGCTCGGCCTGTCCTTCACCGTCTCGACGGCGGCCCTTGCCATCGGGCTGTTCAGGACCGGCGCCTTCACGTCGCCAGCGGCGCAGCTGGCGGCGTCGGTCGTGGTACTGGCGCCGGCGCTGGCCGGCATGTTCGCCGGTCAGGCGCTGCACCAGCGGATGAGCGTCGAGACCTTCCGCACGGTGTTCTTCTTCGGACTGCTGGCGCTGGGGGGGTACCTTGCGCTGGAGGCGCTGTGGTGAGGTTGCCCTCACTCGGCAATGGAACGAATGACCCTCGCCGGGTTTCCTCCGACAAGCGTGTTCGGGGGAACGTTCCGGCTGACTACGGAACCCGCCGCAACAACAGAGTTTTCGCCGACCGTCACGCCGCCGATGACCGTTGCGCCGGCTGCGATCCAGGCGTTTCGTTCAATGACGATCGGCTTTGCAATTGTGAAGGCGCGCCGCCGGGACGGCTCGACGGGATGGCCTGACGTGATGAGGCTCACATTCGGCCCGATCATCACATCGTCGGCAATGTCGAGCCCTCCAAGATCATAAAAAGTGCAGTTCTGATTTATGAAAACATTGCGGCCGATACAGATGTCGGCCCCACCGGTCGTGTAGAACGGTGGGATCAGCAAAAAGCTGTCGTCAACCTTCTTGCCGATGAGTTCGCTGAACACGGTGCGGATTTCATCCGCGTCGCTGAACGTCAAACGGTTGAGACTGGCGGTGATCGCCATCGCTCGTTTGACGTCTGCTAGCATGGCTGCGGATTGCGGCGTTCTGCCGGGGATTATCCTGATGCTACCGTCATCCGCCATTCGTAGTTTTCCTCTGGGCGCGGTTAACGAATGGCCGACGCATGCCGGTTTCCGTCTCTTAGGGCTAGGACCTAGCGAACCACCAGAACCGGAATCTCGGTGAAGGACAGCACCTCGGCGGTCTGGCTGCCCAAAAGCAGCCTGCCCAGTCCCCGGCGCCCGTGCGAGGCCATCACGATCAGGTCGCAGCCCTGCGCCTGCGACAGTTCCAGGATCGCCTCGGCGGGCTTCTTGTCCTCGATATGCACGACCTTGGCGCGCACGTTGGCCAGATCGGCGGACGCCTTGCATTTGTCGAGCACTTCCCTGGCAAATCGGCCCGCCTCTTCCTTATAGGCGGCCAATTCGTCGCCCGCGGCATAGCCGGCCATGGCGCCGCCCCAGGCGAACAACGGGAATGGCTCGGTGACGTTGACGAAGGTAACCGTGGCGCCGAGGCGGCTGGCCAGCGCCAGGCCTTGGGCAACGCCCTTGTCGGCCAGTTCCGATCCGTCCGTGGCAATCAGCAAATGTGTGTACATGATGATCTTGACCTGTTGTGCAGGGCCGATGCGCCCTTGTGGTGGCGGGAGCCTTGTCGAGGCTGACCTTGATATAGTTGCGCCATCGGGCTCATCACAGGGCCAGCTCGATGCGGATCAGGGCCAGGTGCCATCGCGTGTTGAAGAGATCAATTGTGGATCCCGCAAACGCTCGGAGTTACCAATTCAAACTGAAGCAATTGCCCAGTGAGCGGACGCCGCCTGGCATACTCTTTCGGCTCCACCCAGATTCCCCTTTCCCGCATCGTCCTTTACAGTGCCGGCAACTTCGAAGGGCGCCCGCATGAGCAGCACGTTTCCCCAAATCCATCTGGTCCGGCATGGTGAGACGGCGTGGAGCCTTTCAGGGCAGCACACCGGCCGCACCGACATGCCGCTGACGCCGGCCGGCGAGGCGGCCGCGCGCGGCGTGGCTGAGCGGCTGAAAGGCCTGTCGTTCTCGGCCGTTTGGTCGAGCCCGTCGCAGCGCGCCTACAACACCAGCGTGCTCGCCGGCTTCGGTGCCGAGAGCGTCAAGAAGGACGATCTGCAGGAGTGGGACTACGGCGCCTATGAGGGGCTGACGACAAAACAGATCCTGGCCGAGCGGCCGGGCTGGAATGTGTTTCGCGATGGCTGCCCGAAGGGTGAGATGGCCGCCGACGTCGGCGCGCGGGCCGATACGATCATCGCCGCGCTGCGCAAGGCCAATGTCAGCATCCTGGTGTTTTCCAGCGCGCATTTCCTGCGTGTGCTGGCGGCGCGCTGGATCGGCCTGCCGCCGGAAGGCGGCGCGCTGTTCGTGCTGGATACGGCGAGCATCAGCGTGCTCGGCTACGAGCACGATTTGAGCGAGCCGGTCGTGCGCAAATGGAACCAGAAGTAGGAATGGCCGCTCCGGCGTCCTTCAGTCTCCTGACACAAATCCCGCGCCTCCCGGTGGTATGGTCGACGCCTGAGTCAGAAGGAGATTTGTCCATGTCCAAGGAGTTGGTGCGCGACCTGTTCGACAGGTGGGAACGGGTTTGGGTGGATGGCCAATACGACCTGATCCCGGCTTGCGTCGGATCGCACTACATCAGGCACGATGAAAAAGGCGACCGCACGGTGACGCGGGAGGACTATGCGGCGGAACTCGCTGCCGTCCGCGCAGGTCGGCCGGGCATACGCGTCGTTGTCTACGATCACGCCTTCACGGATGATAGCGCGTGGTTTCGCTTTTCGTTCGTGTGGCCCGATCCCGAGACCGGAGAGCGGCGCAGCCGGGCAGGCATGCAAAGCTACCGGATCGAGGGCGGCAAGCTTGCCGAGACCTGGATTTCACTGCTAGCGCCAGACACAAGATGGACGGATGCGACTGCCCAGGACCATTGGACGAGCAGCCGTCGATCTCTCCAGAATTCGAACTGACTCCCGTCCTTGCAATCCGCCCCGGGCCTGAGCGCCCGGGTCGCGGGTCGGCAGCGCGCTATTTGTCGAATTTCTTGATTGCCTCGGCGGTCACGGGCGTGAAGAAGTTCACCAGATTGCCGTCGGGGTCGCGAAACAGCAGTGAGCGGTTGCCCCAGGGCATGGTGGTCGGTTCCTGCACGGTTGCGTCCTTGAGGGTGTCCGACAGCCTGGCAAATTCCGCATCGACGTCGCCGACGCGGAATTCGATGATGGCGGTGTGGTTGTCGGCGGGGCGGGCGACGTCGCCACCGAACAGCTGCAAGGTGCGCGTGCTGCCGATCGCCAGCGTGCAGGCCGGCGTCACCAGTTCGGCGAAGTCTTCCGTGTACATCGTCACCGGCATGCCGGTGATCTCACCGTAGAAGCGCACGAGGCGCTGAACATCAGACGTGATGATGCGGACAGAGACGAAATTCATTTTCTTGTTTCCCGATTGCCGGAGCCGCGGCTAGGCCCATGAGCGACCTATAGACCAGGCCTCCTGACAGCTTCCTGTCAGGAGGCCGGCCAGACAGGCGGCAGGCCGAAGGCGCCGAACAAGTCGGTCCCGAGCGGGCCGACATAGACCGTCAGCGACGCGATCCCGCCATCGGCCGGCTCGATGACATGCAGAGACTGGGGTCGCCATTCGGAATCCTGATGGCGGCGTGCGTAGATTGCGACCGCGGGCTGGCCGTTGGCCCTTGTCGCAACCGCGTGGTAGCCGGCGAAATTGCCCCAGACGGTCCTGAAGAAACCGTGGATCGCCTGGCGTCCCTGGTACCAGTCCAGCCATGGCGGCATGTGGTAGGTGGCATCTTCACGCAGCAGTTCGATGAAGCCGTCGAGATTGGCGGCTTGCCAGGCCTGCATGTAGCGTTTGAGCAGCAGGCTTTCTTCGCCACTGGGCTGTGAGCGGTGCAGCGGACGTCCCCTGGGATAGCGCTTGCCAAGTGTCGCGCGGGCGCGCTGCAGGGCGCTGTTGATCGAAGCGGTCGAGCCGCCCAGCAATTGCGCCGTCTCGAGCGCTGACCAGCCCAGCACGTCGCACAGCAACAAAGCGGCGCGTTGCCTCGGTGGCAAAGACTGGATGGCGGCGACGAAGGCGAGCTGCACGGCCTCGCTTGTCTCGTAGCGGGCCTCCGGGCCGGGCTCGCCGTCAACGAGGTCCGGCAGTTCGGCGTCCGGGTAGGGCTCCAGCCAGGCGAGCTCGGCTGCTGGCCCGGCAGACGCGCGCCCTTCGGTCGGCGGCCGGTCCGGCTCTTCGAGAATGCGATGCACTGTCGCCCGCGCCTTGATGGCGTTGAGGCAGCTGTTGGTGGCGATACTGTAGAGCCAGCCGCGCAGCGAGCCGCGCCCGTCGAATTGCGCCCTGCCGCGCCAGGCCCTCAGGAACGTGTCCTGGACGAGATCGTCGGCCTCGTGCAGCGAGCCCATCATCCGGTAACAGTGCAGCTTGAGCGCGCGGCGGTGGGCTATCGTCAGGCGCTCGAAGGCCAGCCGATCGAGGATCGGTTGGCCTTGCGTGCCCAATGGCTCAACCGGGCCAGGAGCGTCTGTCATATCGAGCCTGTGGTGCTGATTTCGGCTGGTATCCTGCGCGCCTCATGCCGCCGCCGCAAGGCCGCTGCCGCTGACCGTGAAGGAGACGCCTTGCAGCTTGCCGCCGGCGAGTGTGACCACGGCGTGTCCGACATCGGCCGGCGTCTGCACATCGGTCATGCTGGCGAGGAAATCCGCTGGGCTGATGCCGAGATAGGCCGAGATGCCGTCGATGCCGCCCTGGCCGACGCCGGTGCCCGTCATGATCCGCATCGGCACCAGTGCCATGAAGCGCAGGCCAAGGCCAAGCCGGTCGGCTTCCTTCTGGCAATGGGCGGCGAGGAACATCTGCATGCGCTTGGCGCCGGAATAGCCGCCCGAGTTCGGCGGGCCGCCGCTGAGCGCGGCGCCGCTTGAGATCAGCACCACCCGGCTGCCCGGCTTCAGCCGGCCCCGGAGTGCTGCCTTGCAAAACAGGAACGATGCCTTGACGTCCATGTCCCAGTTCGCGGAGAAGCCCTCCCAGCTTTGGTCCTGCACCGGCGCGGACGGCGCGAGGGCGCCGGCGCAGATGACCAGCACGTCCGGCTGAAGTGCGGCGAACACCGCATCGGGCGCGGTCTCCTTGGTGGCGTCGGCGGCAAATGTCTTCACCCTGGGTTTCTCCCAGGACAGCTGTTTCAGATCGGCTGCACCACGGGCAACGGCGAGCACCGTCGCTCCTTCGCTCAACACGGTTTCGACGATCGCGCGGCCGACACCCCGGCTGCCTCCGACCACGACGACATTCTGACCTTGTAACGATCCCATGGATCACCTCGCTTGTCCGGCGGCTGGACTATTCCAGCGCCTGTGGATCAGGACAGCGCAGGCGAGAGGAAATCATCGGTGCGGGCGTAAAAATCTTTCTCGGGCAGCCTGCAAGGCGGCTCTCGTTCGTTCGCACGTTTGCCAAAGACATGATTGGAGCGATAAAATGGACGGCCCATGACCGATCGCTTGGGCGCAATAACAACAACAGCCTGGGAGGAATGGATGATGACGAAATTGTTCGTGAGACATGCCGTGTCCGATTACAAGGCTTGGCGCAAAGCCTATGACGCGTTCGGCCCGGTTCAAAAGGCCAACGGCGTGAAGGCAGAGAGCGTCTACCAGGCGGCGGACAATCCCAACGACGTCACCGTGACCCATGATTTCGCCAGTGTCGCCGACGCGCAGGCCTTCATCAAAAATCCGGAGCTGAAAAAGGCGATGGCGGGTGCCGGCGTCGTTGGCGCGCCAACCATGTGGATCACCAACAAGGCCTGATTGACCGCTCTACCCGGTCTGTCCGACCGCGAGTGCCCAATGAATGGCCAGGCCGCTGCCGGCCCGGTGGGCGGGACGCTTGCTCATCCCGTCAGCAGCGCCAGCTCCTCCGGTGTCAGGTGCCGCGCTGTGCCCTTGGCGAGGTCGCCCAGCTGCAGGCGGCCGATGGCGATGCGGATCAAGCGCAGCACCTCGATGCCGTGCGCTGCGAGCAGGCGGCGGATGTGGCGGTTGCGGCCCTCGTCGAGCACGATCTCCAGCCAGGCGGTGCGGCCGCCGCTGCGCAGGAGCTCGATCGCATTGGTGGTCAGGGTCTCGCCGTCGACGGTCACACCGGCGCGCAATGTCTCCAGCATCGCTTCGTCGGGCACCGTGCCGATCTGCACGTGGTAGGTCTTGGGCAAGTGCGATGCCGGGTCCATAAGGCGGTTGGCAAACTGGGTGTCGTTGGTCATCAGGAGCAGGCCTTCGCTCGCCTTGTCGAGCCGGCCGACCGGCGAGACGAAGGGCAGGTCGAGCTCGTCGAGGCAGGCATAGACGGTGTCGCGCTGCTGCGGGTCGTCGCGTGTGGTGACCAGTCCTCGCGGCTTGTTGAGCATGAGATAAACCTTGCGCTCGGCAACCACCGGCGTGTCGTCGACGACGATGCGGTCGCGGTTGAGGTCGACGCGCAGGGCCGCATTGCGCACCACCTTGCCGCCGACGCGCACGCGGCCTTCCGCGATCAGCACCTCGGCCTGCGTGCGCGAGCACAGGCCGAGCTTCGACAGCGCCCGGTTGAGGCTGACGCCCAGCGGCTTGCCGGTGTGCGAGCTGCCGGCGGGCGGCCTCGGCGGTTTTCCGGCGGGCGGTGGTGGGCGTGCTGCCATGCTGCTGCGGATCGGTCCGTTGTGTCGGACAGATGCCACGGGTGGCGACGGTTTCGCAAGCCGGATGCGGCGAGGGCCGGCAACCGTGGGATGGTGGCGCGGTCAGCCAGCCTCCTCAGCCATGACGATGATGTTGCCGCAGCTGTCGTCGAAGAAGGTCGCGGTCACCGGGCCCATAGACTGCGGAGGCCCGAGAAATTTCACGCCGCGCCCGGTGAGCCGGTCGAAGTCGGCGTGAATGTCGCAGGTGGTGATCAGTGCCGCCGGGAAATGGGCGTCGTAGAGCGCCTTCTGCGCGGCAAGCGCCGGCGCATCACGGTTGGGTTCGAGCACTAGTTCGGTCTCGTCGGCATCGCCTGATGCTGCGACCGTCAGCCAGCGGGCCCGGCCGCCGTCGTAATCATGCTTTTTCACGAAGCCGATGACCGAGGTGTAGAAGGCCAGCGCCTTGTCCTGGTCGTCCACCTTGATGAGGATATGGCGAAGCTGCATGGCCGGATTTCCTTTAGGATGCTGTGGGTTATCGTCTGCGCTTAATCCCGCTCGTTGAAGAACGCCGTCAGCACGGGCGCGTGCGCGGCGGGTTTCAGCATGTGGTTCTGGCCTGCCAGCGTCCGGTAGCGGGCATTGGGCAGCGCCTCGGCCAGCGCCTTGTTGCCATGCTGCATCCATGGCGGGCTCTTGCCGCCATCGGTCACCAGCGTCGTCACGTGCACCGAGGCCCAGCGGGCAGGGTCGAGCGTCTCGCCGAGCTGATCGCCGGCGACGATGGCGCCGTCATAGGGCAGGGTGTGCGCCACCGCCTTGAGTTTGCGCCAGATCGGCGTCAGCCACATGAAGACAATCAGCAGGCCGGGCATGCCGACCGATCTGAGGAAGGCGGTCACGGCATCGCCACGCCGGCCTTCGGCGATGGCGGCCCGGATCGTTGCCCAGTCGGCTTGCGTGGTCTCACGACTGTCGTCGACGATGAGCGGTGCCTCGTAGAGCGCCAGCTTGCTGATGCCGGGCAGGCGGGTTGCCGCCATCAGCGCCAGCATGGCGCCCGACGACATGCCCCAGACGAAAGCCTCGCCGCCGGCCGCCTGAAGCACGGCCTCGATGTCGTCGACCTCGCGTTCGACCGCGTAGGGCGCGGTGTCGCCGCTGTCGCCACGGCCGCGGCGGTCGTAGCGGAACACGGTGAAGTTGCCTTCCAGGGCCCTGGCGAGCTGAAGGCTCGGACCCATGGTGCGGGAGCAAAGCGCGCCGTCGACGAGGATGAGCGGATGGCCCCGGCCACTGCGTTCGCAGGCGATCGGCGTTCCATCCCGCGACAGGACGGCTTGCGTGGTCGGCTCGGCGTTTTCAGCCAGCATGGTTCGCTCCTATCATTTGCTCCAGCCGGTCGAAGCTTTGCGTCCAGCCACCGCGCATGCCGAGCGCCAGCAGGCGCTCGCGGTCGGCGACACTGGCCAGCGTCACCTCGAAATGGACGTGGGTTCGCTGCGCATCCGGCGTGAAGGTTACGGTATGGCGGCTTTGACCCGGCGGCTTGCCCGCCCATTCGCGCAATTCGGGATCCGGCTCGTCGGAATAAATCAACCTGATGTTCTCGACGATTTCGAGATAGCTGCCCTGGTTGCGGTAGAGAGCGCCGCTCGAGGTGCGCATGTCGATGCGCCAGCGGCCGCCGACGCGCACATCAAGCACGCAATGCGGAATGGTGCAGTCCCTGATACCCCACCACTGCGCCACCAGTGCCGGATCGGTCCACAGCCGGAAGACACGCTCGACCGGAGCGTCGAAAATCCGTTCGATGGCAAAGCTGCGGTCAGTCGCCGAAGCCATGGGCGCGCTCATTCCGGTTTGTCCGCGTCGCGCCGCAGCAAGTCCTCCATGCGGTCGAAGCGGTCCTCCCAAAGCTTGCGATAGCCGTCGAGCCAGCGATCGATGTCACGCAGCGGCTTGAGCTCGATGCGGCTCAGATGCTTCTGCGCCGCCCGGCTGCGGGTGACCAGGCCCGCCTGCTCCAGCACGCCGACGTGCTTGGAGATTGCCCGCACGGTGAGCGCGAAAGGTTGCGCCAGTTCGGCGACCGAGGCTTCCCCGTCGAGCAACCGGGCCAGGATCGCCCGGCGCGTTGGATCGGCAAGGGCGGCAAATGTGTCGTCGAGGGAGATTTGAATTGCCATTGTGGAACCATTTAGTTCTGGAACTTATTGGTTCTATAAAGGGGATCACCCGCCGCGTCAACCCGGACCGTTTCGGGCGGGGCCGGGTGCATGTTGGAGCTTGACGATCATCAACCGGGTTTGTCATATACAAAAACTATTTTTGTTTGTGCCAAAATTGGAGGCTTCGCATGACCTTTCCTGCGGCGAACATCGATCTTGTCGAACGCGGCCGCGGCCGCGTCGCCTGGATACGCTCGCGCATGGCAATGCTGGCCAAGGTGAGGGCGGAGTTCCGTGACAGCAGGCCTTTTGCCGGCCGGCGCATCGGCATGTCGCTGCATGTCGAGCCGAAGACGGCGGTGCTCCTTGAAGTGCTGCATGAAGGCGGTGCCGAGATTGTCGGCACCGGCAATCACGGCTCGACGCAGGACGATGTCGTCGCCTTCCTGCAAAGTCAGGGCATTGGCGTGTTCGGCAGCCGCGCCGACACGCTGGCCGACCATCACGCCAATCTGGCGCGGCTGCTGGACGCCAAGCCCGACATGCTGCTCGACAACGGCGCCGACCTTGCCGCCGGCATCGTCGAACGCGGCATGGCGGCGTCCATTCTCGGCGGCACCGAAGAGACGACCTCGGGCGGCGACCGGCTGCGCGGCGAGTTGGCCGGCAAAGTGCCGTTCCCATCGATCGTCATCAATGACAGCCCGCTGAAGGCGATCGGCGAGAACAAGCATGCGGTCGGCCAGTCGGTGGTCGAAAGCTTCATGCGCATCACCAATCTGATGATCCCCGGGCGGCGCTTCTGCGTCATCGGCTATGGCTGGTGCGGGCGCGGCATCGCGCAGTATCTGCGCGCGCTGGGCGGCCGCGTGGCGGTCGTCGAGGTCGACGAGATCAAGGCGCTGGAGGCCGCCCTCGACGGCTACCGGGTGGCGCCGCTTGCCGACCTGGCACCCTGGGCGCAGGTGTTCATCACCGCCACTGGGCGCCCCGGCGTGCTGCCGGTCGGCGCGATCGCCGCCATGGAGGATGGCGCGGTGCTGGCCAATTCCGGGCATTTCCCCTGGGAGATCGACACCGAGGGTCTCAGCGCCATGACGACCGGCGTCACCGATCTGGACGGCACCTTGCAGCGTCTCGACCTTGCCAATGGCAGGCATGTCATCCTGGTCGCCGACGGTCGCATGTTCAACCTTGCCGGCAGCGAGCCGAAGGGCAATTCGATCGAATCCATGGACATCGGCTTCATGCTGCAGGCGCTGTCGCTGGAGCGGGTGGTCAAGGGCTCAAAGCTTCCTGGCAGCCGGCTGGCTGATGGCGCGCAGCCGGTGCCCGACGACATCAACCGGCGGATCGCCCGGCTGATGATGGCTACGATGGGTGCGGCGCGCTGACTATACTTTTCCGCAGTTCCTGATTCTGGTTCTGGAAGGTTTTCGGGCATGGCTGGCAAGATCGCGGAAGCGCCGGACTATTCGGTCCCTGCCCTGGAAAAGGCGTTCGACATCATCGAGCTGCTGGCCGAGCAGAAGGATGGGCTTAACCAGGGCCAGATTTCCGAGGCGGTCGGCCGCTCGATCCACCAGATCTACCGCGTGCTGCAGGCGCTGGAGCGGCGCGGCTACATCTTCCGCGATCGCCCGGCTGGGCTCTATTTCCTGTCGACCCGCATGTTCGAACTGGCGCACCGGCATGAGCCGCTGCGCGGCCTCGTGCAGGCGGCGCTGCCGTCGATGCGGCGGCTGTCCGAGGCGATCCAGCAGTCCTGTAATCTCGGCGTCCACAATGCTGGCCGCGTGCTGATCCTGGCGCAAGTGGAAAGCCCGGCGGCGTTCGGCTTCCGGGTCCGCGTCGGCGCCGAGTTCCCGCTGTTTGCCACCGCCACCGGGCGTGCGCTGATGGCATTCCAGCCGCAGGAGAGAGTCAGCCAATGGCTGCAAACATCTGGTATTATTGATGAAAAGACCGATGTAGAGCGCGCGCTTGCTCGCGTCCGCGCCGCCGGCCACGAGGAGGTGGCAGACGGGCTGCAGCCCGGCGTCATCGATCTTGCCTTCCCGGTCATCGGGCCCTTCGGCCACGCGGTCGCGGCGCTTACCGTGCCCTATGTGGCGACCAGCTACAGCACGCTCGACCTCGCCACCGTTCGGCGGCATGCCGCGCAGGCAGCCGAGGAGACCGGGCTGATGCTGACGCCCGAGCCCGCTGGCCAGGGCGAGGCGTCATGAATACGTCGCTCGCGCCGATCACCAAGACTGTCGTCATCGCTGCCGCGCCGGCAAAAGTCTGGCAGGTGCTGACGACGCCTAAAATGATTCCGCAATGGATGTCCGACGAGGAACTGACCGTCAGCCTGCAGGAGCGGGGTCGGCGGCGCGATCGTGATACGCGGACTGTTGCATGGGCTGCCGTTCGAGAACCACGGCACCATCCACGCGTTGCGTCGGGAAAGCGGTCGCTGTCGCCACAAATGTCAGCAGGGTCATCGCAGCGGGTGCTCATTCAACGGCTTTTGTCCTTGGGTCGGCGGGCCAGGGCGCGGATGCGGTCCGCCACCGTGCTGTCGACCGGGTTGTAGACGATCATGCTTAAATCCGGCCGGCCGTCGACCGCAAACGCCGAGTATTCCAGCTCGATATCACCGAGTTCAGGGTGCTTCAGGCGCTTTGTTCCGTCACCGTGGCCAAGCACGTCGTTTTCCCGCCACAGGGCGTCAAACTCGGGACTGACGCTGCAAAGTTCGTCCACGAGTTCGCCGACCTCGGAGACCGCGCCGGCGCGTGCCGCATCGGCCCGGAACGCCCCCACCACGAAACGGGCAAGGCCTTGCCAATCGTGCTGTTTTTCGCGGAGGGCGGGACTGCGGAAAATGAAGCGCAGGATGTTGCGCTGGCCTGCGGGCAGGGCGCTGTAGTCGGTCAGCACGACTTCGGCGGCACGGTTCCAGGCAACGACGTCCCAGGTGGCCGTCTTGATCAAGGCAGGGCTTGCATCGAGCGTGTCGAGCAGGCGCTGCAGCCGTGGATTGACGCCCTCGACGCTTTTGTAGCGGACTTCGGGCGGGCGCCCCAGCCCGAGCATGAAAAAATGCTCGCGCTCCGGCTCGGTCAGCAGCAGCCCCTTGGCGATCCGGTTCAGGACATCGGCCGACGGAGCACCGCCACGACCCTGTTCCAGCCATGTGTACCAGGTCGGGCTTATATTGGCGCGCTGGGCAACCTCTTCCCTGCGCAATCCAGGCGTCCGTCTGCGCCCCGAGAACCCGAAAGAGGCCGGATCGAGCCGGGTGCGCCGGTCTTTCAGGAACGCTCCGAGCGAACTGGCGGAATTGATGGGCATCCTGTTAGCCATTATAATAGGATAGGATCACTACTTTAATGGAATAATAGATCATCCGATAGTGCGCTGGCAATCATGCAGGAGATTTTGCCATGCGTATCTTTCTCACCGGCGCGACCGGCTTCATCGGTTCGGCCCTCGTTCCCGAACTCGTAAAAGCGGGCCATCAGGTGGTCGGCGTGACCCGCTCCGACGCCGGGGCCGAGGCACTGGCTGCGGCAGGCGCCGAGGTCCATCGGGGAACCCTCGAAGATCCCGAGAGCTTGCGTAGCGGCGCGGCGAAGGCGGACGGCGTCATCCACACGGCGTTCGACCACGATTTTTCGCGATTTGCCGAGAATTGCGAAAAGGACAGGCGCGTCATCGCCGCGCTGGGCTCGGTGCTGGCCGGATCCGATCGGCCGCTGGTGATCACGTCCGGGACCGGCATGGGCAGCCCCGGACACGGCCAACCCGCGACCGAGGACGTTTTCAACACCAGCCATCCCAATCCGCGGATCGCGTCCGAACTGGCCGGCAATGCCCTGCTGGAGGCCGGCGTGAACGTGTCGGTGGTGCGGCTGCCGCAGGTTCATAACCCGGTCAAGCAGGGCCTCGTCTCGCCGCTCATCGAAATCGCGCGTCAGAAAGGCGTCTCGGCCTATGTCGGTGAGGGCCGCAATCGCTTTCCGGCAGGCCATCTGCTGGACGTGGCGCGCCTCTACCGGCTCGTGGTGGAAAAGCAGGAGCCGGGCGAACGCTATCACGCGGTCGGCGAAGAAGGGGTCGAGGTGCGCGAGATCGCCGAGGCGATCGGCCGGGGCCTGAAAGTGCCTGTCGTTTCCATTCCGCCGGAAAAGGCGGCGGAGCATTTCGGCTGGATGGCGATGTTCGCTCCCATGGATCTCCCGGCCTCCAGCGCGCTGACCCAGGCACAGCTCGGCTGGCATCCGGTCGGCCCAACGCTGATCGCCGACCTTGGCGCCATGCGCTACGCCGATTGATGCACCGAAGTATCGATGCCGAGGCGGACGGCATGGCCGGCAATCCGAGATGGCCGGGTTGCCGGCCATTTTCCATGAATCTTGCCCTCAACGGCTGGTGACCGTGTAGCGCAAATGGACAAGCCCGTGCGCGAGGGCTTCGCAACTCTTCAGAGACAACTGCACCTTGTCCGCCAAGCCGCTTTCGCCGAACTCGACAAAGCCCTGGTTTGCTGCCCGCCCATCGATCGCGGGTGCAACGAGCAGGCTCAATTCATCGACGAGGCCGGCCGCGAAAAAGGAGCCATTGATGCCGGCACCGCCCTCGAGCAGCAGCCGGCGGATACCCAGTTCGCGCCCGAGAACCTCGAGCATGTGGGCGAGATCGATGTCCGCCGTTTCCGCGACGATGTAGGACACGCCGTCAGACGCGAGCTCGGCCAGATGGCTGTCCGTCACGTCTTGCCCAAGCAGCATCACGACATGATCGCCGCCTATTTCAGATCGCGAAAAGTGCACCTTGCCCGAGGCATCGAGCGCCACGGCATAGCTGCCCGCACGGCTTTGCGCGAAATGATAGGGCCGGTCGACCTTGCCGGCATGCGCCGGCGGGTGGGCGCCGGCCTTGCTCATCTCGGCCATGGTGACACGGCCAACCATCCAGGCGTCACCCGCGAAATCCCCGTGGATCTGTTCATAGAGGCTTGACCACTCGGCCTGGCTGCCATCGGGACTGGTGGTGAAGCGGCTCGGATGAAGGCTGCCATCAAGTGACGCGAGCATATGGCAGATGATTTGCGGCTTCATGCAGTTCCTCCAGGTCACAGGCTTCGAAGGTTCAGGTCTTTGTTTGTGCGTGTCGTTTTCCCAAAACCGGACATGCATCAGCTCAAAATAGCTATCGGGCCGGGGAATGGTAGCGAAGTGCCTCGAGAACGAGGGCAAAGGCAGGTGAAGGCTGGCGACGGCTCGGATAGTAGAGGTGATACCCCGGACGTGGCGTGCACCAGTCGTCCAGTACGCGCAGCAGCCGACCGCTGGCGATACACGGCGCCACCACGTTTAATGGCAGGTAGGCAAGTCCCAATCCATCCAGCGCTGCTTGTCGCATCAGGCTTATGGAGTTGAATACGGCGCGACCTTGGACACGGGCTTTCAGCTCGCGGCCGTCTTTGCGAAACTCCCAGATATAGAAGCCGCCAAGGGTCGGCAGGCGTAGGTTGATGCATTGGTGCTCTGTGAGTTCCTGCGGCGTGCTCGGGAGCGTCCGGCCTTCAAAGTAAGCCGGTGCCCCGACCACCGCCTGTTGGAAATCAGGACCGATGCGCATCGCGATCATGTCCTTGTCCACCTGCTCGCCAAGTCGCACGCCGGCGTCGTAGCGCTCCGCCACGATGTCGGTAAGGCCATATTCTGAAATGATCTCGACGTTCACCTCCGGGTATTGAGACAGCAGCCGCGCCACGGCCGGCCAGAGAAGTGTTTCAGCGGCGTGCTCAACGGAATTGATCCTGACTGTGCCGGCCGGTTTGTCGCGCATCTCTCCCAATGCCGAGATTTCGCGTTCGATCTCATCGAACCTTGGTCCGATACTGCGCAGAAGCCTCTCGCCGGCCTCCGTCAAGGAGACACTCCGCGTCGTACGGGTCAGAACCCGAAGTCCAAGCCGCTCCTCCAGGGTACGGATTGTATAGCTCAATGCCGATTGCGATACGCCGAGCTTGGCGGCTGCCCTGGTGAAGCTCCGCTCACGGGCGACCGCGATAAAGGCCAGAAGGTCGTTCACGTTCTCCCGGCGCATTTATCAATCCCATTTCTAAGTCCATGCCGATAATACCAGCTAATCCTGTTTGTTAGGAGGGGCTACCTATGCCCGAGCAACGAAGGGATTTTGAGATATGAACAAGGTTTGGGTCATTACGGGTGCCGGGCGAGGCATGGGCCTGCACATTGCCAGGGCTGCCCTGGCCGCTGGCCATCAAGTCGTCGCCACTGGCCGCGATACGGACAAGGTGGCCAGGGCTGTCGGCCAATCCGACAAGCTGCTAGTCGTCAAACTGGACGTTACGAGCGCCGTCGACGCCGAAACGGCGGCAAAGGCCACTATCGAGCGCTTTGGCCGCATCGACGTCCTGGTCAACAACGCGGCCAGCTTCTACGCCGGCTTTTTTGAAGAGCTGTCGCCTCGGCAAATGGATCTGCAACTGGCCACGAGCCTTGTCGGCCCCATGAATGTCACTCGAGCGTTTCTGCCGGTGATGCGCAAGCAGGGATCAGGCAAAGTCATCTCAATCTCGTCGACCGCGGGCCTCGTGGGGTACGAATTTTGCACTGCCTATTCGGCGTCCAAGTTCGGTCTCGACGGCTGGATGGAAGCGCTGCAGATCGAGGTCTCTCCGTTCGGTATCGAGACCATGATCGTCAATCCGGGCTTTTTCCGCACAGAACTTCTCACCGAGGAATCGACCCAATATGCCGACCTCGCCGTCGAGGATTACAGTCGGCGTCGTGCGCAGCAGGAGGCCTTCTGGACCGGTGCGAACGGAACACAGGGTGGCGACCCGGCAAAGCTGGCACAAGCACTGATCGCGCTGGACAAAGAGGCCGAGCTTCCTCGGCGCTTCCTGGCCGGCGCTGATGCCATCGCCACGGCTGAACAGAAGATTGCGATATTGCAACAGCAGATCGAAGCCTACCGGGCGCTTTCAAGCTCACTGGCGATCGACGAGTAGTTCCACCGGCGAGCGGTGGGGTGAAACAGGCTATCACCTTGGCAATGCAACCCTTGCTCGCATATCGCGACAATCCGAACCCGGTCCGTAACGCTTTGTTTTCTTGCGCGGCGTATCCAAAAGGGCCGCGTCGCGAATGGCCGACGCACCAATGGACGCATAAAGCATGGGTTCGCCCTGGTCCGAATTGTTGGCCAATCTCGCCGTTGTGGCGATGTTCGTCTCGGTCTGGATCCACACCCATGTGTGGCTGGACCGCAAGGCGGCGTTGACGAGAGCGACGGCCTTCGGCCTGCTGATGGGCGTGGGCGCCGTCATCCTTATGCTGACGCCGATGCAGTTGCAGCCGGGCGTCTTCGTCGATCTGCGCGGCACGATGATCGCACTGGCAGGCTTCTTCGGCGGCCCAGTCGCTTGCGTCATCGCCGGGCTGCTTGCGGTTGCTTTCCGCTTCCATGAAGGCGGTATCGGCGTGTTCGCCGGCGCCATCGGGATCGCGATCGCGACTTTGATCGGTATTGCCGGCCATCTCGCGCTCAGAGGCCGCGCGCCTGGCCGTGTCGACGTCCTGATCCTGGCCGCGGACGGCCGCCGCCGGCTCGCTGCTCGGCCTGCTCGCCTTGCCACGGGAGGTCATGCAGGCGGTGCTGCCGCAACTGGCGCTGCCAACTCCGCTGCTGATCTTCGTCTCGATCATGCTGTCGGGACTTGCGCTCTACCAGGAACGTCGCCGCATAGAGGCGCTGCAATCGCGGCGCATCTACAAGGCGGTGGTCGAGGCGCTGCCCGATTGCCTCAATGTCAAGGATCTGGATGGCCGGTTTATCGCCGCGAATCCGGCAACCGCGGCACTGATGCACGCAACGGATGCCAAGGCGCTGATCGGCAAGACCGATTTCGATTTCTACTCGCAGGAAACGGCCCGAGAATTCCGCGAGGACGAGCTCGCCATTCTCGCGGCCGGCGTGCCATCCACCATCGAACAGCGCCTTCATCATGAAGACGGGACCAACGGCTGGCTGTCGACATTGAAAGCACCCCTTCGGGATCAGACCGGAACCATCGTCGGGCTGATCACGCACAATCGCGACATCACCACGCGCAGGCAGTTGGAGGACGAACTGGCGGAAAGCCGGGTCAGGCTGGCGGACGCGCTGACGCACATGGCAGACGGCCTCGTGATGTTCGACCGGGACGGCAAGCTGGTGCTCAGCAACGCCCAATACATTGCCATGTTTCCCCAGACGGCCGACATCCGGGTACCCGGCGCCGACTATCGCGATATCCTGCGCGTCTCGGCCGCGCGCGGCGAACAGATTGTGCCGCCAGACGGGGTCGAGGACTGGATCGGCGCCATCGTGGCGTCGCGGAAGCTTTCCAGCAACCGCCAGGAGGTCTGGCTTGCCGACGGGCGCTGGCTTGATGTCAGGACGAGGCCGACCGGCGATGGCGGCAGCCTCAGCGTCTATTCCGACATTACCGATGCCAAGCATGTCGAGGCAGAGTTGCTGGCGGCCAACGAGAAGCTGCACCTGCTGGCGAGCCGCGACGGCCTGACGGAGCTGTTGACGCGCAGGGCCTTCGACGAAGCGCTGGCATGCGAATTTGCCCGCGGCAAGCGCAACACGACACCGCTCAGTCTGCTTATCATCGACGTCGACTGGTTCAAGCGGTTCAACGACCATTACGGCCATCCCGCCGGAGACGAATGCCTGCGCGCCGTCAGCGGCTGCATCAAAGCCGCGGCCCGGCGGCCGGCCGACGCGGCAGCCCGCTATGGGGGAGAAGAGTTCGCCCTCATCCTGCCTGAAACCGATGCGCGAGGCGCATTCGTGATCGCCGAAAATCTCAGAACCGGGGTGCGCGACATCAAGCTCGCGCACGCCGGCAGCGAGAAGGGCATTGTCACCGTCAGCATCGGGGTGGGAACCTTCGATCCGGGCAGCTCGTCGATCGAGGTCGCCGATCTGCTCAGGCGTGCCGACGAGGCTCTCTATGGCGCCAAGGTCGCGGGGCGGGACCGGGTCCACGGCTGGCGTCCGCATCTCAGCGAGCATCACTCGGCCGGCGCACGGCGCCGGCAGTGACCCGGTGCGGGCTCGACCTTCGGGTTGCGGCCTCCGGCAAGGCGGCGCCCAAACCAGAAAATCCAAAATTCAGACAATTCCGATAATTTGCCCGCCAGCGCTGTTATATCGATGTTGCACAAATGGTTGACCCTGGGTTAGCATCCCCGCGCTGATGCCGGTGGGAGGCACTTTTCAACAACGGTGATCAGCTGGAGCGGCACGCGCTTTTCGGGCGCACGGAGGATGCTCCAACACTTTGAACCGGCGCATGATCCCTTCCCAAGACCGATCCCGGCCTTGGGGATGATGCGTCCCTGTGGAGGAGGATCCTATGAACAGACGTGAAGTCCTGCTGTCGTCCGCGGCGTTTGGCGCCATGATGCTTGCCGCACCCTCGGTGTTTGCCGAAGGCAAGCTCACCATCCTCGGCTCGGTGCCCAATCTCGGCTTTCCGTTCTTCGTGCACATGCTGAACGAGATCAAGGCCGAGGCCGCCACGCAAGGCGTCAATTTGACCGAGAGCGACGGCCAGAACTCGGCCACCAAGCAAACCGCCGACATCGAGGCGGCGCTGGTGCAGAAGGTCAACGCCATCGTCATCTCGCCGCTTGACGTCAACGCGCTGGCGCCGGCCATCGAGGAAGCGGTCAAGGCCGGCGTTCCGGTGGTGACGATCGACCGCCGCGTCGACGGCGTCGCGGGCATTCTGGCCCATGTCGGCGCCGACAACGTCAAGGGCGGCGAGGCGGAGGCCAAAGCCATGGTGGCGGCGTTCCCCAATGGCGCCAAGATCTTCCACCTGCAGGGCCAGCCCGGAGCCGGCCCGGCGATCGACCGCAACAAGGGTGTCCACAACGTGCTCGATCCCTTGAAGGACAAGTACCAGATCGTCTTCGAGCAGACCGCCAACTTTGCCCGCGCCGAAGCATTGTCGGTGACCGAGGCCGGCCTTGCCGCCAACGGCAAGCCGGATGCCATCGTCTGCGCCAATGACGACATGGCGCTCGGCGCCATGGAGGCCTGTGCGGCCCGCAACTTCACCGACGTCAAGATCTACGGCTTCGACGCCCTGCCGGAAGCGCTGGTCGCGGTGCGCGACGGCAAGCTTGCCGGCACCGTCGAGCAATTCCCTGGCGAGCAGTCGCGCACTGCGGTGCGCATCGCGGTCGCTTATGCCAAGGACAAGACCGAGCCGAAGGAGAAGCTGGTGCTGTTGACGCCAATCGTCATCGGCAAGGACAATCTCGACAAGGCGGAGCGGATTGGCGAGACGAAGTAGGCTGTGAGAGCTGGGCGCATGGCGGATGGAGGTCGCGCTTTGTCGCGCCCCCCTCTGTCCTGCCGGACATCTCCCCCACGAGGGGGGAGATTGGCTATCACCCCGGCTTTCGCCAATCGCCGGCCTTGCAGAAGAGGCGCTGCCGAAGGAACTGCCAATCTCCCCCCTCGTGGGGGAGATGTCCGGCAGGACAGAGGGGGGCGCTGTCCCGCCTACCGCAATCCGGGAGCAACCATTGCCGTTAGTTGAAGCCGCACCGCCCATCCTGCTAGCCGTCGAGGGCATCACCAAGCATTTCTCCGGCGTGACCGCGCTGAGCGATGTCTCGCTCGACATCAGGCCTGGCGAAATCCTTGGCCTCTTGGGCGAAAACGGTGCCGGCAAGTCGACGCTGCTGAAGATACTGTCCGGCGTCATGCCCCCGTCGAGCGGCCGCATCACTTTCGACGGCGCCGACTATCAGCCGGCGAGCCCACAGGATGCCAAGCGGCACGGCATCGTCACAATCTACCAGGAGCTCAGCCTGATCCCGACGCTGACGGTGGCGGAGAACATCTTTATCGGCCGTGCGCCGATCGGACCGCTCGGGCTGGTCAGCTGGCGGCGCATGGAGGAAGACTCGCGCGCCATCATCGCTCGCGTCGGCCTGTCGATCGATCCGATGACGCCGGTGTCGGCGCTGTCGGTGGCCGAACAGCAGTTGGTCGAGATTGCCCGGGCGCTATCGCTGAAAAGCCGGCTGATCATCATGGACGAGCCGACCTCGGCGCTGACCGAGACCGAGGTGCAGCGCCTGCTGTCGATCATGGACCGGCTGCGCCAGGACAAGGTCGCCATCATGTTCGTCACCCACCGGCTGGAGGAGGCCTCCGCCATCTGCGACCGCATGACGGTGCTGCGCGACGGCAGGCTGGCCGGGCATCTCGACCGCGAGAACGGGCCGATCGAACTGCCGAAAATCATCGAGAAGATGGTTGGCCGCGCGGCGTCCGAACTCTATGCACGGCCGACGCAGCGCGCGGTGGCCGGCGATGTCAGGCTTTCGGTGCGCGGCCTGCGCACCGTGCGCGACCCCGAAGCGCCACATGCCATCGTGCTCGACGGTGTCGACATCGACGTCAAGGCCGGCGAAATCCTCGGCGTCGCCGGCCTCGTCGGCTCCGGCCGCACCGAGCTGGCGCGCGCCATCTTCGGCGCCGACCGCATCGCCGCTGGCACCATTACGCTCGACGGCAAGCCGATCGCGCCGGCGTCACCGGCGGACGCCATCGCGCTCGGCATCGGACTGGTGCCGGAGGACCGCAAGCACCAGGCGATCTTTGCGGCGTTGGGCATCCTGCCGAATTTCTCCGTTGCCTCGCTCGGCAGCTTCAGCAACGGCTTCGGCTTCATGGCCGAGCGGCGCGAGCGCGACGCACTCGCCGGCTTCAGGAAAATGCTGTCGATCCGCATGGCCTCAGTCGATCAGGCGATCGAAGGCCTGTCGGGCGGCAACCAGCAGAAGGTGATCCTGGCGCGCTGGCTGGCGCGCGATCCGAAGGTGCTGATCGTCGACGAACCGACGCGCGGCGTCGATGTCGGCGCCAAGACGGAAGTGCACCAGATCCTGGTGCAGCTTGCGGCGCGCGGCATCGCGGTGATGATGATTTCGTCCGAGTTGCCCGAGGTGCTGGCTGTCTCGGACCGGATCGTCACCATGCGCCGGGGACGCATCACCGGCGAGATGCCGGGCGTCGAGGCAAACGAGGAAAAGCTGATGGAATTGATGGCACTCGACAAGCGGGATACCCGGGGGCGGGACACGAACGGGCCGGATGCGAAGGGTCAGGCACGATGAGCGTGGCGGGAGAACAGAACCAGCGTGGCGGCGTCAACATCGCGCGGCTGCTGATGAGCTTTGGGCCGCTGCTGTTCCTGGCCGCTTTGGTCGTCGTCTTCACCGTGCTGAAGCCGAGCTTCATCGACCCGATCAACCTGTTCAACATCACGCGGCAGATCTCGATCACCGGGCTGATCGCGCTCGGCATGACCTTCGTCATCCTCACCGCCGGCATCGACCTGTCGGTAGGCTCGCTGCTCGCCTTCTGCGGCATGGTCGCCGCCGTGGTCGCCAAGGGCGGCACAGCCAACACGCTGTCGCTGTCGACCACGGGCACGCAGGGCTATGGTTGGTTTGCCGCGCTGCTCGCCGCTGTCGTGGTCGGCGCCGCGGCAGGCGGCGTGCAGGGGCTTGTCATCACCCGGCTGAAAGTGCCGCCCTTCGTCGTCACGCTGGGCGGGCTTACGGTGTTTCGCGGGCTGACGCTGACCATCTCCAATGGCGGCCCGATCTCCGGCTTCGACGCCTCGATGCGCTGGTTCGGCACCGGCCTCATCGGCCCGGTGCCGGTGCCGGCGCTCATCTTCGCGATTGCGGCGATCCTGTGCCACATCGTGCTGCGCTACACGCGCTACGGGCGCGCCGTCTATGCCGTCGGCGGCAATGCCGAGGCGGCACGGCTGTCTGGCCTGCGCGTCGACCGCATCCTGGTCTCGGTCTATGTCATCGTCGGCTTCTTCGCTGGGCTCGCCGCCTTCGTGCTGTCGGCGCGGCTGAATTCCTCGGAAGCGGTGGCCGGCATCGGTTACGAACTGACGGTGATCTCGGCCGTGGTCATCGGCGGCACTTCGCTGTTCGGCGGCATCGGCTCGGTCGGCGGCACGGTGGTGGGTGCGGCCCTGATCGGCGTGCTGCAGAACGGGCTGCAGTTCAACAACGTGTCATCCTACACGCAAAGCATCGTCATCGGCCTGATCCTGATCCTGGCGGTGGCGTTCGACCGGTTTCTGAAATCGCGCGTGAGACGGTGACCGTTCAGAGAAGGAAAGTCGCGCCCGTTAGCCCGGCAGCTTTTCCTCGATGATGCGCGCCGAGCCGGGCACAAGCTGGCCGGCGTGGTCGAAGCGCAGCACCACCACCCAGTTGAAGACGTCGTCCGGCCATTTGCCGTTCGGCAGCAGCGCCTTGGGGTCGGCGCCGAAGGCCTTGATGAGCTTCGCCAACTCGCCGTGATGCCAGGCGATCAGGATCGACTTGCCATGGCTTTCGCTGGCGAGAGCGGCAACGAGGCCTTTGACATCCTTGTCGGCGAAACGCTGGTCGATGGGCAGTTTCAGCGCTTTGCTGAGCGGCGACAGCGTCAGCCGCTCGCGCGCGCTGTTCTTGGAATCGGCACTGGCCACCAGCACATCGGGCCGGAACGGCACGCCGTCGAGCATGAAAGGCTGAAAGTAAGCGACATAGGCGTTGGCGCGGGCTTCACCCGCGGGCGACAGGCCGGTGCCGCTGTCGGGCTTTTCGCCATGACGCACGATCAGCACCGTGGCGTCGGCCAACCCGGTCGTGGCGTCAGAGGCGGCATGGGCCGACAAGGCAAGCGCCATCATCCACAGGGCTGCGAGAACAAGGCGTTTCATGTCAGATCCTTCCGGCCACGGATGAATTTCTTCAAGCCCACTCAGGCCCATCAATCCGACGAAATGAGGGCCGCAATGGGGCTCGCCTTATCCCGATCATGAATCCCGAAGAACGAGGATGCACGGTCTCGCCGCCGCACGTCCAGGCCCGGTTGCAAAACAGGCGAGCTTTGCTAGAAAGCGGGCAAGCGCCCGGCCTTGCCGCTGCGCAGATCGGCCAGCCGCCAGTCGTTGCCGTTAAACGGCAGGCTTTGGCCAAAGGCGACATCGTGGGCGATGAGGTCTCGGCCGTGCAGCCATTCACGGACGCTGTCATACCTGGTTTCGGCAAGCGTCAACGGCAGCAGGATGGCAAGCGCGATAAAACTGCGCTGGCGCTTTTTTCTCGGGCTCGTCTCCGGCGGCGCGTGTGACATTTGTCGAAACTGCGGTCATGCCTTTCCATCGGTCCTGCTCAGTTGGTAGTTCCGGACGCAAACTGCTACACGCGCTTCCCGGAATTGCTTTGCGTTTTAACCGAGACAAACGGTCGAGTTCCCTGGATCGGAGAACAGATTTTGCAGATTCCCCAACCGCTCCAAATTTCCGCGACGGATTTCTGGCTCCTTAGCCACCGGACTGACTCGGCTCTGCCCGGATATCTGATGCTTGGTTCCAAGCTGCCGACCAACGACCTCTCGGAACTGCCGCAAGAGGCTCTGGCCGAATTAGGCCCGCTGCTTGCGCAAACGCAGAAGGCGTTGCAGTCGCGTCTGCGGCCTAACCGGCTCTACATCAGTCGCTACGGCCACTCTCCCGGTCATCCGATCCATTTTCACCTGATACCTGTCTATGACTGGGTCGAACGGCTCTTTTGGTCCGACCATCGATATCGAGCCCTTGAACAGTTTGCTGAAGCATCGAGTGAACCGGGTACCGATGGCGCGGAACTCACGCTGTTCATCTGGAGGGAATTTTGTGAGCGGGCCGATCCGCCACCCATCGAAGGTCCTTCTGTCGCGGACGTGATTGCGTTGCTGCGACAGGCCATGGGCAGTTAGATTTCCTCCCTACGGTTGCGCGTCCAGATCGTATTGCGGCAGCACGTCCGCCGGCTGGCCATCGGCACCGGTTGCAGCGCATCGAGGCTGATGCGGGCCTGGGCGTCGAGCGGGCCGAACTGGCGCGCGGCGACCAGCAGGCTGGCGCCACTGATCTGGTCCGGCGGCACCTCGAACCCGCAAATTGGCTGGTCCAGGCTCACAAGGGGAGAAGTGGCCACCAGAGCCGGCGCATGCCCCGCCCTTCGCAGGCTCAGGGCGTTCGAAGCTCGAAAAGCCAGTCAATTGGCCTTTTCGGACGCTACGCGAACCGCTTCTCAACTTCCAGCGCCCAGAGCCGGTGACTGTGACGGCGAAAGAAGCGCGCTACCAAACGCTGCTGTTTGGCTCTGATGAGGTCGGGCAGGCGCCGCTCCTGGCGCCAGCGCGGCATGTTGCGCCAGAAGGCGATGAAGCGGGCGGCGTCCTCGAGGGCTTCTTCCGCCGACAGCGCCGGGCCGATCGCCGCCAGGAACAGCATCTCCGACGGCTTCAACGCGTCGATGACCGCCTTGCGCCTGAGATGATCCTGGCGGGTGTGGGCGATGCCGTTGCGGCGGATCGCCTCGAAAGCTTCGAGCAGAGCAGGGCTGTCGCCGGTGTAGCCGCAGGCACAAGCGAGGTCGGCGGCTAGGGCTTCCATCGTCGCTCCCGGGTTCGATGCGGCAGGCGGTTCGCGCCCCGACTCACATTTGTGAGTTAATATAAGCATAACTCATAAATTGACAGAAGAAAAACTTTTGGAAATCTTTGATGGGTTCGACTCGACTTCGGGCTGAAAACACACGAATATGTGAACAAACAAGGAACAAATAGCGAGGAGGGGCGATGGCATTGCCAGGCAAGGAACCAGTGATCGCGCATGTCGCCTCGATATCGGTCGAGTGCGCCGATTGCGGCCGCAACAGGTGGTGGCGGCCCGATCAGCTAAAGCGGTTCGGGGTGACCGGGAATACGCCGCTGGCGGCCCTTTCAGGGCGCATCGTCTGCTCCGCCTGCCGCGCCGACGGGCTGCCGGGCGCGGCTGTTTCGATCCAGGCAGCGTTCATCGACGAGCGCCAGCGCGTGCGCAGCGAAGCCCAGATGCTAAGCGACCGAGAGGTTCCGCTGGAGGGATCGAAGCGGGCTTGAGAAGTGGGGGCGGTGACGCTCGTTTTGCCTTCTCCCACAGGGGGAGAAGGAAGATCTTCTCCCTCCCCTAATACCCCAGCAACTCCTTCAGCGGAATCACCCGCCAGACGTGTTTGATGGCATAGCGGTTGAAGGTCAGCGTCTTCGGCGGATTGTACTGTTCGACCACCAGTTCCGCGGCGGTGCGCTTGGCCAACTTCTTGATGAAGGCCTTGCCGTTGCGCTCGTTTTCTTCTGGAAAGGTCTCGATCACCACATGGTCGCCGGGCACGGCGTCGCGGCCACCGCAGTAGAGCATTTCGCCCGGCTCGTAGCGCGGCACCATGGAATCGGAAAGCACATGCAGCGCAAATACCTTGCGCAGATGCGCGATGCCGGGCGGGCGCTGGACGTAGCCGGCGACCTCGCCGTTGAAGGTGAAGTCGCCATCGTCGCCGCCGACCGCCGCGCCGAGCAGTTCGATATCCATCGGCCCGGCGGGCAGGGGAGCGGCATCGGTGACGATCTCGGCGTCGGCGACCGAGCCGGCCTCGTCGAGGAAAACGACCTCGCCCTTGCCCAGGGCCACCGGGTCGACGCGCAGGAAGGCGGCGGTCTTCAAAAGGTTCTCGGTCTTGGGCAGGTTGCGGCCGGTTTCCCAATTGCCGACAGCGGCGACATCGGTGTCGTTGTGCTCGGCAATGTGGCGCATGACCAGGCCGCGCTGCTTGCGCGCCTGGCGGATCGCCGCCCCAACCTTGATCGACAGTTCCGTTTTTGCCATGGCGCCCATGTGAGCGATGAAAGCGGCTCTCGTCCATGAAAGAATGGCTTGCATCAATTTTTGAGTTATGCTTATATACGGTCATGCAAAACCTGTCCAGCTTCCTTGGCGCCGTGGCGCCGGCCTCCCATGAGGCGCATCCGGCGACTGTCACCGCCGCCCATTCCCTTCCGTCCCGGCCGTCCTCCTCCCCGGCCGGGGCGAAGCCCGAGGCTCCTTGCTTGATTGCCTCTGGTCCGGTCAGCCCGTCACCGGCGGCCGGAACGGCCGGAGCCGCCGCTCCCTGCGGCTCCGGCCCCCAATTCGACCGCGATGGCGCTGGCCCGGATTCTGCTGGTTCCTCTGCCCGATCGTGCATCCGCACGCAGGACGGCACCGTCATCCTGTTCGACCCGCTGACGGGCAGGGCGGTTTCCGCCCCCGACAGAAAGACGGCCGAGGTGCTGCTTTCGCGCCTCGTTGAACCGGCCGGGCGGCGAGCCCAATCGGACTGAGGCTTGGCCGGCCGAGCCGGCGCCAGCCGGCCCTCGAACAAGACAACCCTGACCGCGGCCCGGTGGCCGAACCTTGACGCTTGCCTGACGGCGACCGGCCGAAGGCAGAACTTTGGATGGAGGCCTCGGATGGCAAGCTACAGCGACACGGAATTGCAAGAGATCGCCCGCTGGCTGAAGGACGGGCTTTCCGCCGCGAAGATCGCAGCGGCATTCAGCGCGCTGCGCGGCAGTGCGGTCTCGCGCAACGCCATCATCGGCATCGTGCACCGCAACGCCATGCTGTGCGCGATCGGTTTTGCCAGAGGTGCGCCGGGGGCAGCCGGACAGGCAGCGGGCGAACGCGCGGCGGGCAAGCGCAAGCGCGCGAGTGGGACATTGGCAAAGGGCAGGGCCACCGCCAAGGCGCCTGCCGGGGAGGTCGATGCGGTCGCCGCCAGCGGCGCCGGCGTGCGCAAGGCGGCCGCCCGACTGAGGCGCGAACCGCCGCCGGCCTGGCTGCCGCCGCGCCTGCTTGGGCGCGAGGAGGGCGTGCTGATCGCCGATGGCGAAGCCTATCGCCTAGAGGTGCCGGTGCCGCGACGGACGGTCATCGGCCGCCAGCCGCATGGCGTGGCGATGCGCTTCATCGACTGCCTGTTCGGCCGCTGCCGCGCGCCGCTGGACCTGACGCTGGAAGAGGATCCCGACAAGTCCATTGCCGAAGAGGGGGATGCGCCGGGCGGCCGGCCGGGCGCCGACATGCTGTGCTGCGGCATGCGCACCAGGGCGCTGAAAAGCTATTGCACCTACCACCAGGCCCGCTTCCGCCGGCGCGTTTTTGAAGCGACGCCGGGTGAGCATCCCTTCTCCCCGTCACTATACGGGGAGAAGGTGCCGGCAGGCGGATGAGGGGCGGTGCCGGCGTAGCAGAATTGA
Organism: Mesorhizobium sp. AR07; assembly: GCF_024746815.1. Lineage (GTDB taxonomy): Bacteria > Pseudomonadota > Alphaproteobacteria > Rhizobiales > Rhizobiaceae > Mesorhizobium. Next base: position 2,062,295 of record NZ_CP080525.1, on the reverse strand, counting down.
GAGCTCAGCTTGTGACTTGGAACGTCAGTCAGACGCCACTTACCAAGGCGCAGGCGCTGCCCCTCACCCTCACCCCGTATAGGGACGGGGAGAGGGGGACGTCGGCGCGGAGCTTAATCCTTCTCCCTCCCAAGCGGATGAGGGCGACGCTGACGCAGCAACCAAACCAATGAGCGACCCGCGAGGATCTGAGATGAATCAAGCCAAAAACGAAAGCGCCGCAACCCTATTTCGGCGCCTGGCGGCCTTGCTTGGGCATGCGGCTTTGCACCGTCCTGGCCTCGAGCATCATGGCCGGCCCACCTTCGGCGACCAGGATGTCGGCCACCCGGGCAAAGCCGGTGAACACTTTCATGGCGTCGGATTCGGAAATCTGCGCGGCAATGGCGGCGCTGCAGGCGTTGAGGGCGCTGCGGTAGACATGGCCGCGCCGCTCTACCGGCCAGCGCTTCAGGAAGTCGGCGGCCTCGCTGACACTGTCGATCTCTTCGATCTGGCCGTCCATCCGCACCTTGAGCGGCACTCCGGTCTTCATCGTACCCACGGCGTTCACCTTCACTCTGCGCGAGGCATGAAACCTCGCTATGATCAACGCGCCACGCTGCCAGGCGGTTGCATCACATTTTTGGCCGGCTCGCGGTCCTCACGAACTGGCCACGGCGTCCAGCCAATCATGGGCGCGGCTCTTGGGTCTGGCAACCAGTATGTTCTGTTGCCTGGCCGCCCTGGTGAGGGCGTCGAAGGCGATGCGCTGGCTGCAAGTGCCATCGACGGCGAGCGCGACGAGCCGGGCCGCCTCGACATAGGCGGGTGCTGTCTTGTCAGGCCATTGCAGGCCAAGTGCTGTCGCGGCCGCGGCCACCGAACCGACCAGCATGGTTCTGTTGTCGCAAAAGCGCAGGGTAACCGGCATGAAGGCTGTCATCGACATGTCTCCCGTGTTGATGGACGCCGCATAACGTCGCGAATTCGCTCTGGTTCCATCGGCCCGGATGCGGGGGCTGCGGCGCGCCCCGGCAGCGCCCTCCAGCGCCCAGCTCTGCATCGAACTGCGCGAGCGCCGCGCCATCCGCGAGCTGCTCGCCAGAAGGGCGGCGCTCAAGAACCTGGGTTCCTCGCCCCACGGAGTGGGGAGAGGTGGCTCGGCCCAGCCGAGACGGAGAGGGGGCAACCTCAGTGAGTCAAAGCGGGCTGAGGGATAAGGCACCAGACCACGATTCGCCGCGCTGCCCCCTCTCCGACCGCTTCGCGGCCACCTCTCCCCCGCTCTGCGGGGGCGAGGAACCCAAGTCCTGCAAGGCCCGAGCCATCATACCAAACTCCGACCCCAAACGAGGAGCCACCCATGCCCAAAAAAACCAGAGCCGCAAAACCGCAGGCGCCAAAACTGCTGAAGGGCGAGGCCGAGCAGGTGCGCATACGCCGCGAGATCGGCCATGATTTCGCGCTGAAGGACGACGACTTCGGCCGCAAACGCCTGGCCGCCGGCACGCTCGAGGCCAGCCGCGTCTACGAGGTGTCGAATGACGGCCACACCTCCACCGGCGGCATCGTGCGGGTGCGCACCATCGATCCGCTTATCGGCATCACCTCGCTGTCGCGCCAGCAGCGCGAGGCCGGCCTGCGCTACCGCGGGGATTTCCGCTGCAGCCAGCAGGCGAGCGTCAAGCCGATGCGCTGGACCGAACGCGTCGACGGCGGCCGGCACGGCGGCGGCATCGCCGACAACGTGCTCGACGCCGGCCGCGCGCACGGCGCCGCCACCAAGGCGCTAGGCCACTGGGAGGTTGCCGCCGTGGTGCAGAAAGTCTGCTGCGCCGGCGGCTCGATCAAGAGCCTGGCCGAGCAGACCGGCGAGGGGCGGGACGTCGTGACGAAGCTGTTGAAGGTCGGGCTGGATTTGCTGGCGGTGCACTATGGGATGATGATGGGGAGGCGGTGATGGGTGAACCTTGGCCGCCGTTGAGCCCAATGTTGTCGCTCATCAATTCGAGATGCGTGCATTTGGCTGAGAGGGGGACTTTGCCGCAAAGGGATAGGGCAGCGCTGCCCCTCATCCGCCTGCCGGCACCTTCTTCCCGTGAACCGGGAGAAGGGAGTCCACCCCTAAAACAGCGCCCGCTCCAGCGGTCCCTCCAGCGTCTCGGCAAACGCGGTGGCCAGATGATGGCGGTCGCGGAAGGCGAGTTTACCGCCGATGAAGACGTGGCAGGCTGTGCGCCCGCAGAAGCGGTCGGTGAGGTCGACATAGAGCGTGTCGGGCACGCTGGCCACGATGGCGCGCTCGGCGGCGGCGGCACCGTCATTGGCGGCTTCCGTCCTTGGCGTGTCGCAATGCGGTGACGGCGCCTCGCGCCACCACAGCGTGCGCGCCACGCAGGAGTCGGCGAAGCTGTCGCTGATCGGCGTGTCGCGGATCACCGCCGTCTCGACGCCGGCCCGGCTGAAGGCCTGCAATGTCGAGCGCAGACCGGCCTGCCAGCGCGCGGTCTCGGCGATGCGGCGGGCGGCGGGCATGTCGCGCGTCAGATTGCCGATCGAGAATTCCGAGATCACCACCAGGCGCGGCTTGCGGGCGATGATGTCTGATATCGCCTGCTCGCGCCAGGCGTCGCATTCGGTGTAGTCGCGCTTCAGCACCGTGTTGAAGGTGGAGAGCCGCGAGGCGCGGCACGACGATTTGAGATAGGTGACCACCCTGGTGTCGTTGCGCTTCGCCGCCTCGATCAGCGGCGTCGACCAGTGGTCGGCATGCGAATCGCCGAACAGCACGATGGTGTGGGCGGCGTCAGCCGCGCCAAACGTGCAAGGCTTGGGTGTCACCGTGTGGAAGTCGAGCAGGCAGCCCTTGTCTGCGGCACGTGCGATGGAGGGTTTTTCGGCCGCCTGCTCGATGCCGCGTTGCTGCGGGTCGACGTTGCGCTGGGCCAGATGCGCATTGGCGTAAGCCACCGCCACGCCGGCACCGGTCAGCGCCAGTGCGGGCACCAGCGCAATTCCAGGAAAAGTGAGACGCGGTTTTCCGTCCGGAATTGCGCTAAAATAAAGACTCCTTGCACCCGCCGTCAACCAGCCGCCGCGCCGCACCGGGTTCTCGATCAGGTGATAGGTGAACACCGACAGCGCCAGCGCCAGCGCGCCGCAGCCGAGGCGCTGCGGGCCAGAAAGATCCGGCGCCAGCATCTGCGCATAGACGATGACCGGCCAATGCCAGAGGTACAGCGAATAGGAGAGCGCGCCGATCCATTGCAGGGGTGGCAGCGACAAGGCGGCGGTCGGGCCAAAGGCCTGCCGGCAGGGGCTGCCGTTCTGCTCCTCGCCTGCGCTGCTCAACAGCACCAGCATCGTGCCGGCAACCGGCAGCAGCGCGTAATAGCCGGGGAAGGGCAGGTCCTCGCTGAGCAGCAGATAGGCCACCGCGATCAGCGTCAGGCCGAGCCAGCCTTGCACGGCCCGCAGCCCTGCGCGGTGATGCAGGAAAGTCACTGGGACCAGCGTTGCCAGGCCGCCGGCGGCGAACTCCCAGGCGCGCAGCGGCGAGAAATAGAAGGCCCAGGCTGGCGCGACCACGGTCAACCAGGCGCAGGCGGCAAAGGAGGCGAGGCCAGCCGCGCCGATCACCGCCACGGCCGTGCGCCGGCCCGGACGCAACCAGGCGGCCAGCAGGAGTAGTGCCGGCCAGGCCAGATAGAACTGCTCCTCCACCGACAGCGACCAGAAGTGGATGAAGGGATTGCTGGTGGCATCAGCGGCGAAATAGTCGAACGACCAGCGCAGCAGCCACAGATTGATGGCGTAGGCGGAGGCAAACATGGCGCCGCGCGAATAGAGCGCCTGCTCCTGTGGCGCCAGGATGAAATGGCCGGCGGCAAGCGTGGCCAGGATGACGAACAATGCTGCCGGCAAAAGGCGCCGGGCACGCCTGGCATAGAAGCGCCAGAGGTCGAGCCTGCCGGTCTCGGTGATCTCCTGCATGAGGTGGGTGGTGATCAGCCAGCCGGAGATGACGAAGAAGATATCGACGCCGGCAAAGCCGCCGGGCAGGCCGGTGAGGCCGAAATGATAGGCGACGACGCCGCCGACGGCGAGCGCGCGCAATCCCTGTATGTCCGGCCGGAACGATGCTGCCAAGATGGCTCCTTCGTGTAAGCCCGCCCCTTGGCCCGACCCCTCGGGAGTGTCGGCCGGGCAGGCCGGCATCGCAATGCAACAAATCTTTCGCAGTGCAACATGGTCGGAAAAGGGAGGCGACGGGAAGGAGCCGGTCGGCGGTCGAAGGCGTGGCGTTGGATCAGCCGCCAGAGATTGGCGGCGAGATTCTCGCGAATTGGCACGACATCGTCCCCGCGGCAGACGTACGGACCGTGTATTAAAGCGCTAGCTTATATATCAATTGGCACGCCGCGACGATTTGGCGAAAGGGGACCTTTGGCCAATACCGCGACCGGTCCGGCATCGTGAGACTGTACGTTTTGGACAGTTTGGCTATGCAAGCCATGCAAATGGGCGTATTTCGGTACCAAGAGCGACCCCGATCGGCCTCTCGACATCCTGTGATGGAGGGCGGTTTGGATCATACCGGCCTAGTCGAGCTTCTGGACTACACGCACGCTCAATTGAGCAAGATACGCCAGGCGGTCGCGGCGAGCGATCATGCCGGTGCCATGTTCGCCATCGATTGCCTTGTCGGAGCAGCGGCCGAACAGACGAAATGCAAGCTGGCAAGCCTGGAGCATGCCGGCTTGCCGATTGGCAGAAATGGGCCAATTGGCCGGCATAGCGCGGCGGATGAATTTGAAGGCGGTGTGGCACGGCCCGGCAAACTGACGCCATCGGGCAAGCCGGCCGCGGGGCGCCCTTGATCAGGCCTCGCCGATCAGCCTGGCATACTCGGCCTCCGGTTCGCCGTAACCGCCGTTGGCGAGTTCCAGCAGCCCGGTGCGGTCGCGAATGACGATCTCACCGCGGCGCGAGTGGATGAGCGCGCGGCCTTCGAGCAACTGGAGGGCAACGGTGACGCCTGGCCGCCGCACGCCAAGCATGATGGACAGGAATTCGTGCGTGATGGTGAGGCGTTCGCCGGGCACCCGGTCGTCGCACATCAGCAGCCAGCGCGCCAGCCGCTCCTCGAGCTTCAGCCGTGCGTTGACCAGCGCGGTGCAGCCGGTCTGGGTCTGCAGGGCGTTGACGAAGCGCAGCAGGAACAGTCGCAAGGTCGCACTTGCCGCAAGTGCCGCATTGAAAGGGCCGGCATCGACGCGGATTGCTTCGCCTTGGAGTTGCACGAAGCAGGCATGCACGGCACGGTCGTCGCCCATCACCAGCGAAGATCCGGTCATGCCTTCGAGGCCGATGAAGCCCACTTCGGCCTCGTGGCCGCTCGTCGTCCTGGCGACCACCGAACCAATGCCCTGTTCGATGAAATAGACGGCCTCGATCGGGACATTGGGGGTTACCAGCATCTTGCGCAACGGCAGGTCGCAGCGCTGCATATGCGGCTCGAGCAGCGCCAGATCATCCGCAGGCATGAGCCGCAGGAGTTGATTTCGGTATTGGTGGTTTTTGTCGGGATCAGACATTTTGCGGGGATCAGACATGGCGCGGCCCAATGCAGGGCAAGAGCCATCCGATCTCCCAGCCGTCCGCGCCCGTAACAACGTGCCGACGATCGGCTACACATAGGGACTCGGACCGGAGAAACCTAGGAATGCGGTATGGAATTCGATGCACGGCGGCCCCCAAACACCGTTCGCATACGAAAAGATCGACCTGAGCGTTAGTGTCGGAAACGTACCAAGCACTGCATGGTACAAAACCGACATATCCCTGAGGGCGCCGCGTCGAGAAAATCCGCCGGCTAACAACAAAGCGCTATCAAGTCCGGCACACCAGGTCCGGACTCGCGACCTGTCCGAAAGCGGCCAAAGACCCGCGCAATTGTTAGGCCAGCGGCAATGCGCGGCGACTATGTCTTTGACAAACCGGCAGCCCGTTCGATGATGGCAATCTGTCTTTCCGCTTCAGCTTGAGCGATTTGCATAAGCGTATCGATTTCAATCATCGCCTCGATATGGCGAGCGTCGACAACGGCCTTGCGGGCAAGGCGCAGGAACCCCCTGACAATCCGGAGCGTGTCGACAATGCTGGGCTGGTCTGACACCGGTAGCCCTCCCTTGCGTTCTACAACCGCCAAGAGATGACAACGTTCCACTGCGAATTGACTCGCTATTTCTGTACGAAAGCGTACGCTTCTCATGTCGTCCGCCTTCTACGGCACACGGACGCTTGGAAGCCAACTCAGGTGCTCCCGCCCTCTGCGCGGGAGACTGAAATGGCGCTAGACCATTCAGACAACAGAATATCGGCTTTCGAGTGCGATATCCTTCGTAGCGCCTTCAGAAAATCGGTCGTGGAAAGACGCATCGCCGAAAGGGAATGGCGAATGCAGGCCACGCTTCTGGCGCGCGAATTGACCGAACTTGACGATATCGACGACGACATTGTCGACTGGATCGTGCGCAAGTAGCCCTTGCCGGTTTCAGCAAGCAGTTGAATGCGGAAGCGTCAGTCCCCGTCAATGATTTTCCGCGACGCTTTTCGGGCGTTGGGCTTGCGCTTTGCCGCGGCCGCCCCAGTCGAAACTGATGCCTCCGACAAAAGCCGCTGCTCTCGCAGCCGGGCTGTCTTTGCCGCACGCGCCTCGCGTTCGATGGCGATGATGGATTGGGCTTCGCGGGTGGCGCGCTCAATCCGGTCTTTGTCCTGCGGCAGCCGGGTCAAGTAAGTCTCCTGTCGTTCGGTGGCACTCAAAATGCCGGCGACAAGAAAACGTTCCGACCGCAAGCGGCTCTGTACGAAAAGAACATCATCGCGCTCAGGTCTCATTTGTTGTTGAGGGCGCGCGCAGAGTCTCTAAGAGGCCAAAGGTCACCGGCCACGAAACGGGCGCCGGTGCTTGAGAGTGCCGTGTACTCCCGCCCCGCCGGGAGACATGCGATGGAAGACGACGACAGCCAAAGTGGTGTGATATCCGCGCTCGATTTCCACATTCTGAGGAATGCCTTCAAGGCGTCGATTGCCGAATTGCAACTGCCCGAAACGAAATGGGCGGAACACGCCACGGCAATGATGCGCGAACTGACGGACAATGTTCACGTCGATGCCGGCGTCGTCGAGTGGATCATCCGCAAGTGAAGCCGCCGGTTGCCGCCGACCTGGCGAACGACAATGGCAAGCCGGAGGGATCACCAGACCCCGGGGATCACCTGGCCGCGGTGACGCTGGGCATACACGCAACCCTCAGGGCCTGGCGGCTCCTGTCGAATTGCTGGTCGAGGTTTTAACCTTCGAGGCTCCGGCCGACGCTATCAAGCCATAGGACGCCAGCGCGCCGCATTTTCATCCGCTCGAATTCTTTGCGCTACGGGCAAGCTTGTCTTCTTCGCCTTTCAGAAGACCGAAGTCGCCAGACCGCGTTCCACTGCTGGCATGCAGAAAGCCCTCGGCGACCAGGCCGCGACGAAGCAGCTCACGCACGGCAGCCGCGCGGCTCGGCATGCGCTTGTCGAAGCGCCAAGTGTCCAGGGCGGCGAATTCCTCCTCGTTCAGCATGACCTGCAGCCGTTCTGGGCGCTCTAGATTGTCAGTCATGGTGGGCCTCCTTCTGCCGGCGATCAGGGCCGGTGAGCCGAATGAGTAAGCGACTTATCTGCCTCACAATTTGCCAATGGCCTATTTGGTTCCGAGACAGTCAAACGCTTTTGTTGCACCACGTACTCAAAGTGCTTGGGTTGCGCCACTGGCTAAGTATACTAACTAATTGATTTTATTAATATATTTTTGATATTTGTCTTGCTTTAACGAAGTGCTCGGCGCATGGTGAAAGTGAGGGAAAACCCAGTCCTCTTGGACAGGAGTTTGCCATGTACAATTGCCCGATCGAGCTGCGTGACGATCTCAATCACACGCTGGTCAAGACAATCTACGAGTTTGGAATCGTCAACGTTCCGGTTCTGGCGGCACAACTGATCGGCCGCCGCAGCGACCTGTCCCTGGTTGATGCCGAACGGTTGGTGCTCGGTTTCGCCGAGTTCTATTCAGCGCCCATCGAGTTCGACCGGTCGGGGTGCGATTGGCGATTGAGAAAACCTGTCGGCCGAAACAATGACGGCCTGCTTCTCGATATCGTCGAGAACGAGTTTGGGCGTGCTGCCTGACCGAAATTGTACGTTTCCGACATTTATTCTGGTCCTTGCGTGACAATGGGCCGACGCTTTTGGCAGCCCGTTAGAAGCCAGGCACTCCGATCCACGTCAAACGCGCTGATGCCGCGGACTGATCCTCCAAGCCCTGCAGACGCTATCAAGCCACGACCGCAGATTACTTCGTAGCCTGCCAATGCGTCATGGCGTCACTTGCGGATGATCCGAAGGATAATCTCAGGGTCGACAGCACTCGATCCCGTCAGGTCTCTGACCATTTCCTCGGCATGGTCGACCCAGGTGGCTTCAGGCAGCAAACCTTCGGCGACCAAACTTTTGAATGCGCACCGAAGGGTGTGGAAATCGATTGCGGAGACCGAGCTGTCGGCGTCGTCGTTCATCGTCTGGCTCCCAAGGGCGGGAGTACGATGTACACTCTCAAGCGCCAGCGCCCATTCAGTGGCCCGCGACCAGAGAAATGTACGCTTCCGACAATCGGATAGCAAGTCTTGGCACGAAGCCGACAAACGTAAGCCCACCACCGAGGGGTCAGTGGCGGGCTTAATGAAAGCTGTTTGACCAACTTTCCGGCGCCGTGTCGGCCGGGGGGCTTCCGAGGCGCCTCCAGGAACGGGCTGTCATGCAAGAGGTTCCGTCTATGCGCGAAAAGGCACGAGTGGCCGAGATTCGGTCCGGCGACCGAAGTTCAATAGCGGGGCCTTTTGTCGGAGACCACGACCAGCCTTCCCCCAACATTTTGGCACCGTTTGCATACCAGCTTCGACGCCAGCCGCTTTTCGGTGATGAAATCGTAGTGAGTACCGTAGATCTCGATCAGGCCATCGAGATCCAGCGACCCCAAATGACCGCAGCGCGCACTGCCGCAATATGCACTGAGGCCCATGCCTTGTTCGCGAAGCTCGCCGAGCCTCGTGGGCAGTGCCACTGGAACCACGATGTCTTCGGACATCGCCGAGTTCGCCACGACCACGAGGATTGGTTTTCGAAACTCGGCCCGGTCGATGTCGCCGATCGCGTGGACTGCCTTGTCTTCCGCGATGCCTATGAGGGAATCGATCTCTTCCATTGCTTCGACATGCCCGCGAACAAACAAAGCTCTTCGCAGCACGTGCAACGCATCTCTCGTTTCGCAAAGTGTCGTCCGCAGGGTGAGGGGCATTTCGCGCTCACTTCTTCATGTAGCTGTCGGGAAGACAATCGGCTTCGACCGCCGCAGCAATGAAGGCTCGGTGGACGTCCCTTGTGCTGCAACATCCCACTCTTTCCCCCACCAAGGCAGCAAGCGCAGCTAAAAACATTGGACCATCGGATGGCCAGTCGTTTGCCAAAGCGTCGGCCATTTGGGGAAGCGTAGAAAGGACCGAGATAGTGCCATCACTTCTCTCGATCGGGATTCCAGAAAACATATTGGGTTGACTGAATGTCATTGCATAGCTCTCGCGGGGGCGGGAGAATGTTATGCGCTCTCAAGCATCAGCGCCCTTGCAATGGCTGATGACAATTTTGTTTAAGCACTTAAACAAGCCGCCGTCTATTAACTATGACGCATTATGCGAGCAATATCCAATTAGGTTCAACTTCAAAATTTACTTTGATGCAACCGTACGATTTCGACAATTCTTTAGGGATTATTTGTATGAAACCGACAATGTTGGGCCGACCAACGGCAACAGGCTCCGTGGTCGATCATCAGTCCCGCGAACCGATCTCTCCCAAAAGCCTGATATATTCAGCTTCCGGCTCCCCATATCCGCCATTGGCCAGCGCGATCAGGCCAGGGCGGTCCAGTATGATGACCTCACCCCGGCGCGACCGGATCAGAGCAAGACCTTCCAACTGTTGAAGGGCGACCGTGACGCCTGGCCGTCTTACGCCAAGCATCGTGGCGAGGAACTCGTGGGTAATGGAAAAACGCACCCCCACAACACGGTCGTCGCACATCAGTAACCATCGAGCCAGACGGTGCCCTAGCCTCAGCCGCGCATTGACTAGCGCTGTGCATCCGGTCTGGATCTGCAAATAATTGACGAAGCGCAACAGGAACAACCGCAATGTAGGGCTGGTCGTCAGAGCCACATTAAAGCTGCCTGCATCGATGCGCATTGCTTCGCCGTCGAGTTGCACGAAGCAGGCTTGCGACGAGCGGTCGTCGGCCATCACCAGCGAATATCCAGCCATCCCCTCATAGCCAATGAACCCGATCTCCGCCTCGTGTCCGCTGGCCGTGCGCGCGACCACCGACGCAATTCCGTGCTCGATGAAATAAACGGCTTCAATCGGCACGTCGGGCGTCGCAAGCGGCATTCTCAGCGGCAGGGCTACTCGTTGCAAACTCGGCTCAAGCAGCGCGAGGTCTTCCGCGCTCATTTTTCGCAACAGTTCATTTCGGAATCTTGACCGAGAGGAGGTCTCGCGAGCCAGTGCTTGGCCGATGACAGTCGATTTTGAAATTTCGTAGTTCAATGTGTAGCTCCCGCAGGGGCGGGAGCACGATCGACACTCTCAAGCGCCAGCGCCCATTCAGTGGCCAGCGACCAGAGTAATGTACGCTTCCGACAATCGGATAGCGAGTCATTCCCTGCTGCTAGAAACGCTGCTTGCCAGGATCTTTTCTCTGGAGGAGGCGTGGCGACGAATTAGCGGAGTGGTCCGCTATATCAGCTTGAGGGAAGCACGATGCTCCGCCGCCACCTGAACCAACTGTCTCGGTAGGGGATGGTTCCGCGCCTGCTGCCTCGACAGCCCACAAGGGGGCCCGTTGAAACGATGAAGAGGGGGGATCAACCTCGCCAAGCCACTCGTCGTAGCTGGAGTTCAGGGCCGCAAGCAGTTCCGCGGACTTGTCCATGCCATCCTGGAACAGCTCCATGGCGCGTCGCCCAAGACGTTCCCTGGCCGGGTGACCCGCGGCAATGCCGGCCTGACGGCAATAGTCATCGAGCACTTTGGCCAAGATCGAAAGCTGATCTGAATCCGCTGAGCCGTTGAAAATCATCGCGCTTCTCCCATCGTTGGGGGCGAAAGCGCGATCTGCTCTTTCAAGCGCCAGCGCCCATTCAACGGCCAGCGACAAACGGACTGTACGCTTCCGACAATTGGTTAGCGAGTCCCGCGAACTGTCCGAAAGCGTACCAAGTGAGCCGCTTAATTGTTCGGGGGCGGGCAACTCGTTAGGTTCGCGACGCGGTGGACCTCAGGAGCCGCCCTGGCCGATGCGGGGACCCAGCCACCCCCGCCCAACCCAACCCCCGCGTCGGCCATCGATAGAGGTGCCTCGATCGACGGGCCATGCGAACGGGGACACTTGATGCCGAGAGACAAACTCGCCTGATGCCAAAGGACAGATTCGAGTGTCTGCAGGAAACGCCTGGTAGCTGGATGGTGTGGGACCATAAGGGCGGCGCGCCGGCAAGGCTCGGCGGCGTTGAGTTACGAGGCCAGGACAAGCACCGGGCCGAGATCGCGCGCCACATCCTCAGGCGGATCTTTCGGACCGGGCGGCACATCGTTCAGGAAGGGTCCTCGGACACGTAATGCGCACATGCCCAATTAGGTCTCTGTTCTGCAACGACGAAGGCCGCCCTGCCGGACGGCCCTCGGAATTTGGATTGAGCTAAGAGCCCTCAGAGGTTCTTGTTGATCGCGGCCGCTGTCTTGTTTGTCGCGTCCTTGACGGCGGACTTTGCGTCGCCGACAGCCTTCTGGACCTTGCCCTTGGCTTCCTGCGCGGCGCCTTCGGCCCGCAGACGGTCATTGCCGACGGCCTTGCCGACGCCTTCCTTGGCTTTGCCTACGGCCTCATTGGCGAGACCCGAGGCCTTGTCGCTGGTGCTTCCCATGGAATTTTCCTTTTCGTGGATTGTTGCCTGACCGGCGAGGACCAACGTCGCTTTGTTTGGAAAGTTCCGGATGTTGTGGGAGACCAAAACGAAAAGGCCCGCCACCGACGCGAATCGTGACGGGCCTTCTGGAGCACACCGGGCTTCCCACCGCCCGGCTGCTTTCATAACCTTGGGGCAGGACGATTGTTCCGCCAAAACAGGAAGCCGGTGCGTCCTGGCCGCGCGGATGAAAAAACCCCGCCGGCCGGAGCCTGACGGGGTATTTGATTGGAGGAGTTCTGGATCGAATGGGAAACGACCCGGGTGAAGAACGCAAGCGCCGCGAAAAGGTTCCAGCGCCCTGCCGAGGCGGTTCGCCGTGTGTGCTCACCAGGGTGACGGATCACGCCAGTCCCTTGGCAGCCGCACGCAGGATGATCGCGCGCGCCTGGCGGCCTTCCGGCGTCGGCAGCCCGGCATAATTGTGGGGCTGGTCCAGTCGCAGATGCAGCTCGACCGGCACACCTGTCGCCCGCGCCTTGGCGGCCAGATCGACGCTGTCGGGATAGAGCAGGTCTGATGTGCCGGAGAAGACGAGCATCGGCGCCAGGCGATAGAAATCGCCGTTCAACGGACTGACATAGGGATGGGTGACATCCAGCTCGCCGGGATAGAGACGTGCCCCTTCGATCGTGCCCTGAATATCCAGCAAGGGATCACGAGCGGCGATCGCCATCCGCTCCGTGCCGCCCAGCGAGGCATTCACCCCGAGCGAGATCAGCACCAGCCCGTTCGGTTGCCGGTATCCGGAATCTCTCAGCCATTGCGCCGCCGCCAGCCCCAGTCCGGCCCGCCGAATTGCCGATCACAATGACCTTGGCAGGCCCGGGCTCTTCCAGAAGCTTCCGCAGCAACTCACCCGTGGCCGGCACGACCTCCTTGGCTGTGCCACCCGGAGCCAGCGGATAGATCGGCACAACGCAACGAACGCTGGCCTTGCGGGGTGAGAAAACCAATGAAGCGCCAATGGGCGCGCACGGCCCTGAAAGGCTTGGGGCGGAAGCGATCCGAACGCTCATCGACGAGGCCACGCGGCTCGTGGTCGGATATCTGCGATAGTCGCCATGATCCACGGAGCAGCGCGCGCACCGGGTGCCGAGTGCCAGCATCCGGCAGGCATGCTCATGGCCTGCCGGCCTTCAGTCAAATCAAATATGAGCCACGGCCGCCGCCGCCATTGATCCTGGCACGTTGAGCAAGGCGAGAGCCTCGGCAACCTCGCTGCTCCAGCCCTCCGGAGCCGCTGCCGGTTTTCCAAAGTTGTCGACGCCGGTCAGGATTCCACGTGCCGCATGGAACCCCAAGGCGCGATAAGCCTCGAACTGTTCTTCAGTGAAAAACTGATCAACGGTCGTTTCGTGAGGAAACGTTGGATTTCGCCGCATGTAGTCGAGAATGTAGTCGTTCTCATCCCCGCTTAATGATGATTTTATATAGATCAGGACGCCCGCTTCGTCGTCGTCATACTTTATGATGCCAATAGCGGCATGCGGACCATGCCGCCCAGGCGCACCGCCAGGGCCATAAGGAGCGGCTGGCGTGACGCCGAGTGCATTGGCCTGGATCGCTTGCCATCCCAGATCAATTCTCGCGCCGAGATCGATACGGGCCATAACTTCCAGGTTCACCAGCGATGGAAACGTCAAAGCCGGGTCGGCCTCGGCGTCGACCGCGAGGATGACCTTGCAGCGCCGGCGAAGCAGCTCGTAGATGCCGAGATTCTCGATGTGACCACCATCCGTCAGGTAAACATTGAGCTGTTTCTCATTCAGAAGCCCGGCTGTCTCCGCCGCGAAGTACCATGTGCCGACATTTGCGATCCATCGAGTCAGACGATTCTTGAATGCGTCGATGCGAGCAGGATTGGCCAACCAGTAGCCGAGGCGAATGTTCAGCAGCGATAGGCTGAACGTAAGAATCTTGATGGTCCTTCGTCCCATATTCGCGGACGCCGCCGCACCAGAGGTTGCCATCGCCGTTGCAAGACTGAGGTCGGGCACCACACGCTCGATATCCTGCGACCTGACATAGCCGGTCGACTGGCTGCCGACGTGGAGTGGGCTGAAAATGAAATTGTCAGCGTTGCGTCCACGCTTGTTCAGGTCGTCAGAACCTTCAAGATTTATGGCGGTATTCGCCAAGAAATACGGCGAAAACGCAGCGCCTTCCTTCCATCTTCCGATCTTCTCATCGAACGGCTTCAACGATGAGAATTTCCACGTGTCGATCGATTCCGATGGCCGCTGGCCTATGGTCTTTCTTTCCATGAGAAAGGCACGGCTGAGACGATCACGATAGAGTCTATGGAGGGAGTTCGAATTCGGCCCAATCAACAGGCAGACAAGCGAGAGAGCCAAAGCCAGGCCCAGATATGTTGCGCCGATCGGACCAAGTCGAGAAAGGGGCCCAATGTACCAATCCGCCTCGCATTGCGTGATCGTTTTCAGCCAGCGTGGGGTTTCCACGCCGCACCACTCGCCGCCTTTTCGGATCGCCCAGTAACTTAGGTATATGTATGCTGTCCACAGCAGGAACGGCACAATCACGGCGGCAAGGTACAATACAAATCGGCTGCTGTTCTTCTTGATCGTCGCGCTCCAGGTAACGTCGCCAAACGCTGCCTCCGCAAGCTTGGCCAGTTTCTGCGCGACTGAAATCAGAACCGCCACCGCCGGAACCAGCACCGTGGCAATCGACGGCAGAATGCTCGCGAACGCCGAAAGTAGGCCCTGAAATGGTTCCGCCAGAACCAATGTCTGATCGGCCGAGGTGATCACCTTGTCGTTTGCGTTTGCAAGCATCCCGGAAAGCACCAGGGGTTGGATGTCGACGACGAACGAGGCGAACACCACCGCAACCAGCACACCAAGGGCGCGTCCGAGAACTTCGCGGCTCTTCAGCGTGCCATTGCGGAACGTCATCGACGTGTAGAGTGCGCTGCCGAACATCAGCAATGCCGCCAGCGCTGCGAGAGCAACGGTATGCGCAAAGTATTTCATGGTCCCGCTGAGCATTGGCAATTTCGCCGCTGAAATGCCGAAGATACCAGGCGTCACCAGGTCGGATACCGTTGGATTGATCGAGATGGTAAGCACCGCGAGCAACAGCAGAGCCGGCAGAACGATCAAGGCATTGACCAGCAGGCCACGCATCACGAGTGCGATGCTGACCAGATAGTCCGCCGCACCCGTTGGTGCCAGAAAATTGGAGAAGTCACGCAAATGCTGCGTTTCGGGCGTCTCTGCTTCATCGAGCCGGCTTTCGAACGGGAATGAGCGGTTGTCCTGCATCATCCCGGTCACGACCGAAGTGCCGATATAGCCGCCGCCCGACACAGTGGAGAGATAGTCGACGGCATCAAGCGGGCGTGGACTGCCCGCCGGCGACAGGGACTCCAGAGCCTGTAAGACGCCGAGGCAATACGAGGCCGAGCGCACCCCGCCACCCGATAGGGCTATCCCCGTGAGATTGCTGTTTCCCTTCGTCCGAACCGTACCGCGCTTGGGGGCGGAATTTGCGTCGTCGAGTGCCGCATCGCCGCGATCGACAAGAAAATGGGGAGCAGCGTTGCTGGCGGCCTTCGATCTGAGTCCGGCCACGGTGCCGCTGCGTATGGCGGCGCGACGAAAATTGACAACGCTCAGTTCGCGACGAAAGACCTCAACAAAGTTCAGTAGCACGCCTGATCTCCATTACCCAAGGACCGCACGCTGTCTGTATTTTGAGGGAGATATCCTTGCGTCACTAATGCACCTGCAGTCGGCCATGTCTATCGTGGGACCGATTGAATAGCGTGCCTATGGTGGCCAGCTCTTCGTCTTGCACCCAGTTCCTACGAATTTTGGTGCCATCAATTGGGGCGAACGACTTCAATCGGCTGGCGTCAGGCAACTTCGCCAGGCATCGTCGCTCACCAGTCGACAGGTATTTGAACTTAACAATGGCGACCGTGTCGCCGTGCTTGGCAAGGACAATGAAGTCAAGGACACCCGGCAGCTTGGTGGTGCCGTTTCGGGAGGTGGCTGTGTTTTACGACGAGTGCCGAACCAGGGGCCGCATCCCGCCGAAGATTGTCACCGGCTGACCCGGTCGAGGACAGCCTTGTCATCTGCTCCTGCGCCGTCAGTTCTTATCCACCGGCTTCGACCGCATGCGCGACACCGTCTCGCGTTCGGCGCGCTTGGAGCGCAGAGGCGGCAGGCCACGGTCGATCAGGTCCATGTCCTCCAGCACCATGTCGCCCATGCGCTTGAAGGCGATGTCGAGCGCACCGGCGCGGTGGGCCGAGCGCAGAAAGCCGGGCAGGGCACGAACCGGGTGGTGCTGCGCCAGCGGCTCCTCCGGGAAGACGTCGCTGGCGGCGACGATGTGGCCGCTCGTCACCGCCGCCATCAGGGCGGGAAAATCGACGACGCCGGCGCGGCTGAGCAGAATGAATGCGGCGCCCTTGCGCATGCTGGCAAAGGCATTTGCACCAAGAAAGCCCTGGTTCTCGCTGGTCACCGAAGCGACGACGAAGACGAAGTCGCTCGTCGACAGCACCTCATCGAGCGAGGCCGGTTCGACGCCATTGTCGATGAGGATCGATGGCGGCAGCCAGGGATCGAAGACTTTTGTGCGGGTGCGGAAGCCCGACAGCAGCCTGTTCAGCGCGCGACCGAGATCGCCGAAGCCGATGATGCCAACATCGGCGCCCGACAGCAGCCGCGCCGTCTGGTTGCCGTCGCCGCCCCACAGTTCCTTGCCCTGGCGGAAGGCGAGGTCGGCGTCGACGATGTTTCGGGCGAGGTTGAGCGCCATGGCCAGGCCAAGCTCGGCCACCGGCTCGGCAAACACCAGGCCGGTGGTGACGACATGGATGCCGCGCGCGAACAGCGTCTCGTAGGGCATGTTGTTGATGAGATTGCTCTCGACATTGAAGACGCAGCGCAGCGCTTTCATGCTCGCCAGCGTCTCAGGCGTGATCGGCGGCTGGCCGACGATGTAGCGGGCTTCAGCCAGCACTTCGCCCGGCAGTTTCGTCACGCCGTCGGGCGTGGTCTCGACGATGCGGTATTTTTTCCGCAAGCGCGCCAGCTGCGGCGGCGTGAAGATAAGGTGGAGCGTGCGTGGTTCCGGCGCGCTGATGACCAGCGGCAAGGTGTTGTCTGACATGGGTGTTCCTCCCGCGAGGCGCGTCGCGCTTTTTGCTTTGTACATGGCGTTGTCGCAAAATCGCAACCGGGGGATGGTTCCCCGAACTGTTCAAAAGCAGCGCTCTACGGCGCCCCTTGTCCTGCCTGACGTTCGTCGGTCGGCAAGCCAAGCAATTGGCTTTTCGTCCGCTGCGCAGCCCACTTCTCAACCCGCATGAGGAGGGAGATCGGCAGCTCTGGCGCCGGCTATCCTCTTGCAACGCCGGAGACACGCGGGGACGTTTCCTTTCTCCGCAGGGGGGGAGAAAGGAAGACGCTGTCGCCTTCGAAGACGAGAACAGGTGGAGGACCCTCACGCCAGACCGGGCGACCGCCGCTGTCCCAAATGCTTCATCTTGCGGCCGACGATCATCAGCTGGCGGGCTGTGTTGTTGCGCAGGCGGCGGATGCGCCATTCCAGCCCTGTGCCGATGGTGATCGCCTTGGCATAGTAGCTCGCCCGCATGCCGTTCTCATCGGCGGCGATTTTGACCGGGTCGTCATAGAAGGCACAGATCTTGTCGGCCGCCATGCCTGGTGTTTCGAGCCAGCGCGGGATGTGGAGCGAATGGAGCTGATCGACATCGGTCATCACCCGCTCGATGCCGACGCCGGGCGTCGGACACGTCGTGCAGAACGCGTCGCCGATGAAGACAACCCCGTCACGCCGATGCCCTTCCGTCCGCGTCAGATCGATCGGCCTGATCTCGACAGGCCCGCCGACCTTGAAGTTCCCGCATTGCGCCGCGATCTCCGGCATGAGTTCGCAGAGCATTTTCTGCGGCTCCTTGCGAAACGCCTTGGTCCACGGCTCGCCCGCCTGCCGATACACGAACATGTTCGCGCGCATGGTGCCGCCGATGGGAAACACGCTGAGATAGGCGATACGGTCTTCGGCTCGCCGGCCAAAACAAGTGACGGTTTGAAAGGCGCATTCGCCCGGCGCGATGGCAAGATCGAATCCAATCGAAAGCGAATGGGCCTTGGAGTCTTCGATGCGGCGGACGCCGACGGCGCGCCGCAGCGCCTCGCTATGGCCGGTGGACACCACCACCAACCGCGCCTCGATGATGGCGCCGGTGTTCAAAACAAGCCGCTGCTTGTCCGGTCCGGTCGTGATCTCGGCGACCTTGGCCACGGTCAGCGGCACCTGATGCGGCAAGGCGGCTCGCAAGCCATTGATCAGCGCACCATAGGAAAATCCGTATTCCAGGCGCCGTTCGCGTGAGAACAATTGGCCAAGGCGAAAGACATGAATATCGTCCATCGGCGTCATGAGAGGCTGGACGGTCGCGTCGAGACCCAGTTTCTCGAACAGACGCGCCTGGCCCGTACCGAGCTTCTCGGCCCTGAACTCGTCAGGATGGGTCTGATGCGGATCGATCAGCGCCACCCGACGTCCGGCTCTGCCCAGAAGCGTGGCCAGGGTTGTGCCGGCCATTCCAGCGCCGACAATCGCCACGTCGACCATGGTCGGCTCGGTGTTTCCGGCAGGCACTTCAGAAACCTTCTGGCTACTCATCATGCCTCTCCGGGTATTCGTCCCTTGAGTATCTTGCCGGCCCTATCAACCTCAAGCAACCTTTGCGTGAGGCCGATAGTAACCGGTGTTTAGGTTAATCGGCCCGACGCTTCCAGCGCGGCGAGATCGCCGAGCCATCGATGAACTCGAAGCCGCCCGCCTCGTTGAGGGTGTGGAGCTTGCGTCCACCCCATAGCGCACCCGGGTTCAAGATGGTCTCGACAACTTGCTCCATGCCGATCAAATCAAGGTGAGAAATGCGTGCGATGCCGAGGGCCGCGCCATAGCTCCTGCGGCAATCCTGCACCGGGCGCAGCAGATCATTGCCGCGTTTCACCATGCGGCCGGCCGGTCGCGCCGAGGCGATGTCGATCAGCACGGGATTGTTCGGATGCGGCGTCCAGGGGCCGCGAAAATCCGGCGCCGACCACAGATGCAGCGCGTCGGAGAAGGCACCTCCGCCGTCCCGGGTGGTGCCTTCACCGTTCCTGACGGTGGCGAACATCCACCAGCGTCCGTCATGTTCGACCAGCGTGGCGTCGCTGGCAACGACGCCAGACAGGAGTGTGGCTTCCTTGACCCAGCCACCGGGGAACACGGTCGCCCGGTAGAGGTCGACCGTGCTGTTGGCACAGCTTTCCGGGATCATCCAGACCGCGCCGTCGCGCTCGAAGACGAAGGGATAGGAGAGATGGTAGGGCAGTTCGAGCACGGGCACCGGGCTTCCAAGCGGCCCGGCCGGACCGAACGGCACGGCGGAGATGATGGCCTTGCCAAGCCGGTGGATATAGTCCTCGACGAACAGGGTGAGCTGGCCCTGATGAAGGATCGGGAACGGATCGGCATAGAAGCGGCTGCCATCGTCCGGCAGCACCTGCCAGCCCGATGCCGGATGCGCGCGCAGGTCGAAGAGATCCCGGCCCCCGGTTTGCCGCCAGCCGACCTTCCAGTGCGGCGCGTTGTAGCAAAGATGGTAGATCTTCTGGACGATCCGCCGCGCCAGCGACTTGGCTGCCCTGACGCCAAGCTTGCCGGCCGACGGCATTGGCGGCGGGGCACCAGCTTGCGCCGGCTCGGGCAGCGCCGGCACGGCCTTTGCCGCGCCTGACATAGCCGCGACGATCAGGCTTGCCGTGCGCGCCAGCATGTCCTGGAAGGACGCCAGTGCGATGCCGCCATACTCGGTTCCCAGGCGCCCGGCGGCAATCGCAACGCCGTTTTCCTCGATCCGGGCTAACGGCGTCTGGCCGTTGAGGATCAAGGCCAACAAGGCCGCTTCTCCACTGGCGCCATCGTAGGTGACACGCCAGACCCGCGTGCCTTCCAGCCTGACGTCACCGCAGAGATCGAGCACCAGGTCGGGTGAAACGGGCCGCTCCGTGCGGTAGGGAGCGAGTTCCGAAACTGGCACGTGCCTGGCCAGCCCGTCGCGAGGCAAGCCATGTATTGCTGTTTCGAGTTGGAACAAGGCCTCGGCGCTGCGCGGGACGCCGCCAGCTGGCCGGGCGTCGATGACCACCGTCACGTCCGCAAGCGAGGCCAGTCGCTGAAGCAACATGACGTGAAAAGCGCGGACGCATCGGCTGTCCAGGCGAAGGCTTACCTGCATACCGAACATCCGAGGGTTTGACACATGTCATTGCCGACGCGGCCGGCCTGGTTGAAGTGTTGCCCCATCTACGTCCGTCTCCTGCTCGGTTTTGCAATCTCAACACTCCGGGTTCATTCCAAGCAAACTCCGTGCCAAAAATCACAAAAGCTCCGAACATAATTAATAATGTTTTAACAATTGGGGGAATAGCTAGGATCAAGCCGCAATTTGGTCTTGCAGGCAAATGGAGTATTGTAGGAGGCAGCTATGCTATCATCTCTGCCCGCGGCGCCTCAGCAATACTTTCCGGAAGCGGGATCGATGGAATCAGCGGGATCATACCAACCTTCGACTGTCGAGCTTGGCGATCTGAAGCGCATATTGGTGCGCCGTCGCCTCTGGATCATCGGCACCGCGGTGCTGCTGACGCTCGCAACGATGCTCTACGGCCTCCTCACCCCCGCGCTCTACAGCTCGGTGGCGGAAATCATCATCGATCCGCAAGACCTGCAAGTGGTCACCAACGATGTCAATCCGAGCCGGGTCTCGCCCGATGGTGGCATCACGCAGGTTGAAAGCCAGGTCAGCGTCGTCCAGTCGACGGGCGTGTTGCTCAGGGCCATCGCGGCGACCAACCTGACCGAGGATCCGGAATTCAACGGGCAGGGCGCGCTGTCGCGCGTCCTCGGTTCGGGTTCAGCCGCGACCGACGGGACAGTGGCAACGCTCGACAACCTGCGCCGCCGCCTGGCGGTGAAGCGGGCGGACAAGGTTCTGGTCATCGACGTGATCGTCACCGCCAAGAGCGCCGACAAGGCTGCACTTCTGGCCAATGCCATCGCGCAGGCCTATCTGGCCGACCAGAGGAGCGCGCGCGCGCAAGCCGCCACCGATGCGTCGAAGGCGATCGCCGCTCGGCTGGACGAGCAGCGCAAGCGCGTTCAGCAGGCCGAGAATGCCGTCGAAGCCTACAAGTCCGCCAACAACATGGTGATGGCAGCAGGCAATCTGGTCAGCGACCAGGAGCTGACCGAGCTTAACACGCAGCTTTCGGCGGCACAAAGCCGCACCGCGACGCTGAAGGCGCAGGTCGACCAGATGCGCCGGCAGGGCGGCGCGCCGGATGCAACCTCGGAAGCGATGCGCTCATCGGTGATTTCGAGTTTGCGGTCACAGGAAGCAACGCTTGTCGACCAGGTTTCGCAGCTTGGCACGGAGCTTGGACCACGCCATCCGTCGATGATCGCCGCGCAGCAGCAGTTGCGCGACACGCGGCAGTTGATCGCGCGCGAGCTCGGCCGGATCCAGACGGCCGCCGAGACCGACTACGAGCGGGCGCTCGCCAACCAGCAGGCGCTGGAAGCGAAAGTCGCCGGCCTGAAGAGCAAGTCGCTCGACACCGACCAGGCATCCGTGCGGCTGCGCGAATTGCAGCGCGATCTCGAGGCGGTCCGTTCCGTCTACGCAACCTATCTGCAGCGGGCTCAGGAAACGCGCGAGCAGGTCAATGTCGACAGCACCAATGCGCGCGTCATTTCGGATGCCATGCCGGCCCAGAAAAAGAGCTGGCCGCCGCTGGGGCTGCTTTTGTTTGGCGCTGTGTTCGGCGGATTGGGACTGGGCACCGGCCTGGCGCTGATCGCGGAGTACTTCTCGCCGACAGTGCTCTCCAGCGCCCAGATGCAATCCACGATCGATGCCCCCGTGCTTGGCATCCTGCCGGCGGGAGCAAAGGCAGGACGGCGCTGGTGGCCTTTCGGCACGAGCCCGGCCGTCGCGACCAGTCAGAAGACGGACGCAGTCGTGGGCCTTGCGCTCCGGCGCATGTTCAGTTCGGGCCGACGTCCGCCGGATTGGCCGCTGGTGCCATCCATCCTGGTGACGTCGCCGCCAGAAGATGGCCAGCAACGCAACAGGATCGCACGGCTGCTCGCCAACGCCGCGGCGGCCAGGGGCAGCCGGGTGCTGTTCGTCGATACCAACACCGGCAACGGCCAGACGGACCCGCAGCCCGGGATACTCGATGTGTTGCGCGGCGAGTATGCGTTTGAAGCCGTCAGCCGTTACGCCCCGAACAGCAACGTTGCCCTTCTGGGCAGGGGCCGGCCGAAGGCGATCTTCCAGGAAGCGCACGGCGTCTATTTCGCGCAGCACATGCTGGCCCAAGCGAGCCGGAGTTTCGAACTGGTCGTCATCGATGGCGGCGCGCTCGCTGAGAATCTGAATGCCTCGCCACTTGTCGCCATGGTCGACGAGATCGTGCTCGTCGCCAGGTTGAACGCCACCCCGATGCGTGACGTGACAGCGACGATGCAGGCGATTTCCGTCATGGGGCGGCTGCCGACAGGAGCCTTGCTGGTCGACGAGGTGGCCTGACATGGCATCCGGCTGGAGCGGAACCGCCACGAATTTCGGCGCTGCCGCACCCCGCGCCGGCACGTCCGTCGATGCGGTGACCCAGTTTGGACTGATCGCGACCGTGGTGGTGCTGTTCAGCGTCTCGGGCGGCATGCTGTGGCTGCTGGGCTACAATTACGACGGCCTGTCAGGCAGCGCGGCGACCAAGATACATCCCTCCACCTATCTCATCATCCTGCTGTTTGCCTGGCGTTCGTGCACGTTCGGCAATCCGGTCGGCTATTGCGTCCACGTCGCCGACAGGCGGCTGGCCACCGCGCTGATGCTCGTCATCGCTGTCGTGCTCCTGGTCGTCGTTATCGTCAGGCAACGTCCAGGCATGGCCGGCATGATCGACACTTTCGTGGCTTCCGCGCTCCTGGTGCTTATGCTGGGCGAAGATGACGAATGGACATTCGCCCGGCTGCGCACCGTCGTTCACGCCGTCATGACGGTCAATGCGCTGCTCGCCCTTGTCGAATTCGCCACCAAGATACTGGTGTTTCCCTATCGTTTCGATGGCGAGGTGTTTGCCACCGATCCGCGTTCGAGCGCGCTGCAGGGGCATCCGCTTGTCAATGCCACCCTGACGTCGATCTACGTGCTTGCCCTTTTGAGTAGCGCAAGATCGCTGCCGCCGCCGCTGCGGCTGGCAATGGTCGGCCTGCAATGCGCGGCGCTCGTTGCGTTCGGCGGCCGGTCGGCGATGGTGGTGACCGTCCTTCTGGGTGGCAGCTACGTGCTTTTCCACGGCTTTCGCAAATTGCGTACGGGACGCGTCAACCTGCTCGGCGCCGCCCTGGCGATGATGTTGGCCGCGCTGCTGCCGGTTGCCATCGTCGTATTGGCCTCGCAGGGCTTTTTCGATGCGCTGCTTGGCCGCTTCGTTTCCGATGGCGGCAGTGCCAATGCCCGCGTCGAGATGTTCGAGATCTTCAACTATCTGGAGCTGCGCGACGTGATAGTCGGGCCGAGCGTCGATCTCGTCGAGAGCCTGCGCCGGATCAATGGCCTTGAATGGGGTATCGAGAACCCATTCATCCGCATGACGGTCTACCAGGGCGCCTTCTTCACCCTCCTGATGATGTCCAGCTTCGGGCTGTTCATGCATGAGGTGGCCCGCCGCTGCCATCCTGGCGTCTGGCTGCCGGTAGTGGGCTGGCTCATTCTTCTCAACACCTCGGAAAGCATCTCCTCCAAGACCACGCTGCTCACCAAGGTCGTGGTGCTGTGCCTGGTCCTTTACCGTCCGACTCGGTCGATGCTCAGGCCGGTCAGTCCCCCGGCATGGTCAGGCCAAGCGCGTCGATGATCGCCGCGTCGAGGGCCCGCGTGGTGTCGTCCATCACGCCCATGCCGTCGAAGAGATTCCAGAAGGCCCAGCCAAAGCCCAGATCCTCGGCGCCCTGGCGCACGTCGGCGATGTAGCGTGCGCGATCGGGGTTGGGCGCGGCCACATAGCGGGCGTCGGTGCGAAGCGCGCCGAACTCGCCCATGATGATGCGTTCCGGCGCAAGGCCGTGGCCATCGCCCCAGGCGCGGACCTGGGCGAGGTATTTGTCGACAAACCTGCGGTCGGGCTGGGCGTCGAAATAGATCTTCAGCACGCGCTCGGTTTCGGCATAGGCGGCCTGCTTGGCCGCCTCCGACGTTTCGCTATCCTGCGCCATGCGCGCCCTGACAGACGCCAGCGTCAGTTCCAATGAGCCGGCGGATGCCGGCCATGGCACATTGTTGAGCGAGCGGTAGACGGGCTCGCGCATCCACGGCGCGCCTTGATGGCTGAACAGATAGGGCTCGTAGAAGTGAAAGGTGAACAGGATCGGCTCGAACGGCGACAGCGGCGCCGGATCGAGCGCGGTCAGCCCGCTCACCATCGAGCCGCAGCCGCCGGTGACGACCAGCGGCAAGGTTGCGGCCGATGCCCTTGCGGCGGTCAGAAGCGCGAGCTGGACGTCCGACCAGACGTTGGAGGCGCAAGCCTGCGGCGGCTCGTTGACCGCTTCGAGCGCCACCTTGGCGGGCTGGAAGCGCTCCAGCCTGCCGGCAAGCTCGCCGACCAGCCCGCGATAGAGATCGAAGGCGGGTGCGTCGACACTTGCGACCATCCGGTCGGGATTCCAATAGTGGGTGGCGCCATTGGCCTGGACGTTGACGATGATGCCGAGATCGGCATCGAGGGTGGCGGTGACGGCCGCGTCCAGCATGTCCAGCAACAGGCCGCGCGAGGTGGCGTCGGCGGCCAGGAAAGGGCCGGGATCGACGGGCAGGCGGATGAAGTCCAGCCCGGTCTGGCGCAACCGGCGCAGGTCGTGCGCGGTCGGCACCGGCCGCTGCGATTGGAAGGGCGGCCAGTCATAGTCGGTGCGCGGCGCCGGGAATTCGCGCGTCAGCGAGAACCAGGGCCAGGCGTTGACGCCGCGCCGAAAAGGCGGCTCGACGCCGGCCGCGCGAGATGGTGCGATCGAGAGGCAGCCAAATGCCGCCGCCGTCGACAGCGCCGTGCGCAGCACCCGCCGGCGCGACCAGCCTGTCATGCGGTGCGGCGCGATGCGCGTTTGGTCGCGACCGTCCCGGCGGCGGTCACGCCCAGTAAGCGGTAGGCTTCATTCTCATAGGCAACCAGGACATCCTCCCAGCGGAAGGCTTCGCGGGCGCGCGCCCTGGCCGAGATGCCGCAGTTCCTGACCAGGTCGTCATCGTCCTGCGCCTGTTGCATCCGCTCGGCGCAACTGTCGGTGTCGGTGAAGTAGATCGCGGCAGCACCCGCGGTCCAGCGATTGAACGGATTGTCGTGCGCGATCACCATGTTGCCAGCCGCCAGCGCCTCGACCAGCGACGGATTGGTGCCGCCGACCGTGTGACCATGCAGATAGGCGCGGGCGTGAAAGCGCAGCGCCTTCACCGTCGCCTGGTCGTAGATGGCTCCAGGCAGAACCACCGAGCCGTTCGCTGCCTTGCGGATGGCGGCGTGATAGGGGATTTTGTCGGTCAGCGTTCCCAGCACCACCAGCTTCATGTCGCGCTTGCGGCTGCAAAAGGCTTCGACGATCGGCAGGATGTTGTTGTCGGGTTCGATGCGCGCGATCGAGATCAGATAGCGCCCAGGCTCGAGGCCGAGTGCCCGCACCGGCGCCTCGGGTGCCGATGTCACCGGATCGGCGCCATAGGCGATGGTGGCGATGGCGCTGCGCGGGCGGCGCGTCGCCAGATGGTCTGATATGGCAGGATGATCGGCGATCAGGCGATGCGAGGCCCAGGCGCCGATCCATTCGTTAAGCCAGAACCATGTGCGCGCCACCATCCCCCATTTGGCGCGGCGCCACTCGATGCCGTCCATGTTGGTGATGATCTTGCGCCGCTTCAGCCTGAGCCAGGTCAGGAAGATCGCGCCGTTATAGCCGAGCACCAGGCAGACACCCGGCCGTCTGGCGGCGTCGCGCACACATTCCCAGTCAAATTCAAGTGT
This sequence comes from Mesorhizobium sp. AR07, assembly GCF_024746815.1. Lineage (GTDB taxonomy): Bacteria > Pseudomonadota > Alphaproteobacteria > Rhizobiales > Rhizobiaceae > Mesorhizobium. The sequence goes on along the minus strand of NZ_CP080525.1, from coordinate 2,036,039 downwards.
CGCGCGCGGTCCCGTGGAGGCGACCTGGACATGGATGAGCTCGACGCCGCGCCAGGTTTCGCTGCGCACCCTCTGCTCGACCCGATCGACCTCCTCTTGGCAGTAGACGCTGACCTTCCAGCCTCGCCCGACAAGAAAAAGGGCCAGCCTTTCGGCCAGGGTTTCAAAGCCGCCATGGGCCGCGGGTATACCGCGCGTCCCCAGGATCAGAATGGCAGGCGTCTCTGGTTTCATGGCCGGTGGCACTTTCAGGTGTCTGAATATATTAGCGATTGCTGCATCAATAAAAAGCAAAACGGCAACTTCCGTGCCATCTCACAAATTCGGCGTTCGGGCGGTGATCATCGCGCCGGGTTGTAAAAAAACTGTATTGACCCGATGGTTGTTTCATTATCGGTCAACCCTTCTGTGCGTATTTGTGTCGAAACGAGGCATTGCCAGGGATGGTGTCCGGCAGCCGGACGGATCAATCAGGCATGGTTCTTGCGACAAGGTTCCTGCATGCCGCCGCCCTGGCGCGGTGGTTGCGGCGCCCGGCGGGATACAAAGATGCGGATTGCCTGCGTTCATCAGGGTTATGAACTCTATGGTTCAGACCGCAGCTTCGCGGAGAGTGTCGCTGCGTTGCGCGCCGCGTTTCCGGCCGCCGACATCGAAGTGGTGCTGCCGCGCAGCGGACCGATCGTGCAAATCCTCGAACCACATGCCAGCCGGATCGTCTTCGAACCGCTCTGGGTGCTGAGGCGCCAGGCCATCGCGCGCCTGGCGACGGTCGAGATGGCGCGATTGCCGATGGCTGTGTGGAGAGCATGGCGGCGTCTCAGGGATTGCGATCTCACCTACGTCAACACCTCGATCGTGGCCGACTATGCGCTGGCCGCGCGCCTTCTTCCCCACAAGGCCGTCCTGCACATCCACGAGATCCCCGAAGGCGCAATGCGCAGGATACTTATCGGCCTGATGCACTGGAGCCATGCGGATCTCATCTTCAACTCGAACGCGACGCGAGCCGCCTTCGGCGATCCCCGGGTCGCGCGCACGCATGTCGTCTACAACGGCGTTGCCGGGCCGGCGGCGGCCGAACCGGCGACCTATGACGGCAAGCGCCCGCTGCGCGCGCTGCTGCTCGGCCGCATCAACAGGATCAAGGGGCAGGAAGTCCTGCTGGAGGCGATCGCCTCGATGCCGCCGGCGCTGCGGGCGAGGATCGAGGTGCGGCTGGTCGGCGGCGCCTTCGAAAGCGCCGACCGCGAGCGCGCGCTGGCCGAACTGGTCGAGAGCAGGGGCCTCACCGGATGCGTCAGCGTTATGCCCTTCGTGCCGGACCCTTCGGAGCACTACCGCTGGGCCGACATCGTCACCGTGCCGTCGCGGCGTCCGGAATCGCTGGGGCGCGTTGCCATCGAAGCGATGGCCTATGGCCGTCCGCCGCTGGTGTCGGCCATCGGCGGGCTGGTGGAAGTGGTCCGCGACGGCGAGACGGGTTGGCATGTTCCGCCCGGCGACGCAGCCGCCCTGGCCGACAAACTGCGGGAGATCATTCTGCAGCCCGATGCCTGGCGTGGTTTCGTCGCCGCGAGCCGGTTGCGCTACGAGGCGATTTTCAGCGAGCCGGTGGCGGCGGCGGCGATCGCGGCGATCGCCACGGACAAGCTGAGGGCGGCGCTGGCGAAGCCTGGCCGGGCGCATGTCGCCCGCGAAGCGGAGACCAGCCCGTGACCTTTACGTTTCCAGGCCATCTGCTGCGCCGCCTTGTGCTGATGATCGGCGGCGAGGCCATGCAGAGCGGATTTCACTTCGCGCTGAACATCGCACTGCTGCATGTGCTGTCGGCGGAAGGATACGGCATCTTCGCAATCGCGATGGTGATGGGAGGCGTCGGCCTGTCCTACATCAGATCGCTCACCGCCGTTCCCGCCAGCATATGGATGGGCAAGAGCACCAACAGCGCAGGCGTCGACGCGCACGACGTGACGTTTGGAGCGGCGGCGTTGGTCGTCGCTGCGATCGTGGGTGCCGCGACCGCGCTGCTGATGCTGCTGTGGGGCGACGCGGGCGGCGTCGCGGCCGGCTGCTTCGTCGGCGCGTGGTCGCTACGCAGTCATATGCGCACGGCTTTCTTTGCGCGTCGCCAGCAGATAGTCGTCAGTATCAGCGATTTCACCTTCACCGTCACCGGTGCCGTGATGACCGCGCTGGCGATCTGGACGGCGTCGAATGTGCTGCAGATGGTGTTCTATGCCCTTGCAGCGGCCAATCTGATCGGCATAGCCGTGCTCGCTCGCCTGGCACCCCGTCCGCTTCGGCTGAGCTTCCGTGCGCCGGTGCGGCGACGTTACGCTAAGCTCTGGCGCCAGCTGCGCTGGTCAGGCTTCAGCGCGACAACCGCCAACATCCAGGGGCAGTGCCTGGCGCTGCTGGTCGCGGGCATCGCTGGACCGGCTGCCTTCGCGCCGATCGCGGCGGTTCTCGTGCTGTTTGCCCCACTGCGCATCGTCAGCCTTGCTTTCGTCAACATGACACAGCCGGAGCTTGCGAAGTTGATGGCGAACAATGAGTTCGGGCGCGTGTGGACGCACGCCAAGCTGTGGTCCCTTGTCATGGGGCTCGGAAGCCTGGTTTACGGAGCCGGCATCCTGTTCGTTCTGCCGACGATAAGATCGCAGGCCCTCGCGGATGCATCGGTCGGCTTCATCGGGCTTCTCGCCGTGGCGAACTTTGTACCGATCATGCTCTATATCATGCCGCGCATCGTCCTCGAGATACTCGGCGAATTCCGCACCGTCGCGCTCATCATGACAGCCGGCGCGGTCGTCGGGCTGGTCTTGATCGCAATCCTGCTCGCCATCGCTTCCCCGCCATGGTCGCTTGCGGGTGCCGCTGTCTCCGAGACCGTTGTGCTCGCGGCCTCATGGTATTTCGCGCGCCGCCATATGCTCGCGCTTGAGGGCGGGGACAGCCGGCATGACAGCAAGTCAACGTCGTGGCGACGGGCCGAACCCGCCCCGCTTGCCACCGGAAAAAGATAGGTACGGACATGTCGATCCAGAGAATGACGATGGCGCCCGCACCCGACGCGCTGATGGAAGCAACCCCAATGACAGGAGCACCGATACTGGCCGGGCAGGCTTTTGATGCACCCCGAGGCGCCAGCATTGCCGGAAAGGTTTACACGGCGCGGCTGCACACCAGCCTCGAAGCCGTCATGCCGCTCTGGCTGCAATGCCAGGCGAATGGGGTGTGCACCGCCCATCAGCTCTACGCGTGGGTCGAGGGGATCGCCAAGCGGCTGATGCCCGAAGGCGCTGAACTCCTGGTCGTGGAAGTGGTGGATGCCGGGACTGGCGACCTCAAGATGCTGATGCCACTGATGCGGAGCTCAAGGTTCGGACATCGGGTGATCGAATGGCTGAGCTGCGGCGTTTGCGATTATTCAGCACCGCTTCTGGCGGACAGGGACCCGTGGACCCCGCAGGCTGCCGAAGCGGCTTGGGCGGCGATACGGTCCGCCCTGCCGCCCTCGGATCGGATCCACGTCACCGCAATTCCCCACCAGATATATGGGGTGGCCAACCCACTGGCGATGCTGGCGGTCGCACAAGAGTCCAGCCTGATCACATCCGGCCTTGTTCTGGAGGGCGATCCGGAGACCCTGGTCAAGCGCAATGGCAGGCCGTCTTTCGTCAAAGCCTTCAACAAGGATTGGCGCCGGCTCGAACGGCACGGTGGCGTGGATATGATCGAGGGCAGCACGCCGGCCCTGGTGGAGACCATCTTCGACACGCTCATCGAGATGCGGCTAAGGCGCTTTCGCCAACTGGGGCGTTTCGACCTGCTGGCTCAGCCGGCAGTTGTCGATTTCTATCGAGACGCTGCTCTTCGCGGCCTGTCCGACGGATCGGTGCGGGTCTTCGGATTGCGTGCCGGTAACGATTGGGTCGCCGCCCAGTACGCGCTGCTCCGACAAGGCACCTTGCATACCCTCGTGATCGGGATCGACGAGGACGTGGTGAAGAACGTCTCGCCCGGCCTTTTGATGATGGGTCAATTGATGGTGTGGGCGCGTGTGGAGGGGCTCGACTATTTCGACCTTTCGGTGGGAAGCCAGTCCTACAAAGAACAGTTCGGCGCCAAGGGTTCCGCTCTGGCCGAGATCGACGAAACGTTGACCCTGCTCGGCAAGGGCGTGGCAGGCGTCGCTTCGCTTCGCGAGCGGGCCGAGCTTTTCATGCGATCCAATCCGCGGCTGTTCAAGGCTGGCCAAAGTTTGGTGCGCGGCCTTCGGCGTTTGAAGGGCTGAGGGCGGTTTGCGCGAAATTGACAGGACCGCGTGTCTCCGTCATCCTTGAGACCAGTCGCCAGGCTGCGGACAGCGGCCACACCAGGGCGACCGAGGGCAGTGTCATGTTCAGTCCCGTCATCGGCCAGAATTCCAAGCGTGCCGCCGTGCGCAAGGCGCTCGACCGCCACAAGGTCTACATCACCGCGCAGAGTTTTTCGGGCGGCGCCTACCAGGCGCGCGTGCTCGTCGACGGCGAGGCTTACTGGGTCGACGAATTCCGGCTCGCCCAGTTGCAGCAAGGGCTGTCGCCGGCCGAGCTCGAGTTGACGCCTGCCACCGACGATTGAGCCGCACGAAGAGAACGGCGGTCGTCAACGTGGTCTGCTCTTCACCGCTCTACCTCCCGGCAAAAGTCGCGGCATGGATACCACCCGCCGGCGGTCGTGCCTGACCGTGACCATGCCCCCCAAGCTCAAAACCTACCGCGCCAGGCGCGAATTCTCGAAAACGCCGGAGCCGGCCGGCGGGCTGGTTACCGACGAAGGCAACCGCTTCGTCGTCCACAAGCATCATGCCACCGCCGATCACTATGATCTGCGCCTCCAAGTCGGCGATGTGCTGAAGAGCTGGGCGGTGCCGCGCGGGCCTTCGCTCAACCCGGCCGACAAGCGGCTGGCGGTCGAGACCGAGGATCATCCGCTGGAATATATCGACTTCGAGGGCGTCATTCCCGAGGGCCAGTATGGCGGTGGGCCGATGATCGTCTGGGACACCGGCAGTTGGGCGCCGATGGACGATGTCGAGAAGAGCCTGCGGACTGGCGCCTTCAAGTTCCGGCTGGCCGGCGAGAAGCTCAATGGCGGCTGGATGCTGACCCGGCTGAAGCCAAAACCCGGCGAGGACGAGAACAAGAAGAACTGGCTGCTGTTCAAGGAGCGCGACCTTGCCGCCGACACCAAGCTCGATATCCTGGAAGCACGGCCGGAAAGCGTGAAGTCGGGATTGCGCATCGAAGAGCTGGTGGCGCCCGCGAAACCCGCGGCCAGGCCCAAGCCCGGTTCGCTGAAGCCGGGCACGCTGCCGGGCGCATTCAAGGCCCCAGCGCTCAGCCGCATCGAGCCGCAGCTGGCGACCCAGGTGCCGAAACCGCCCGGTGGCGAAGGCCCTGCGGAGAATACAAGCGAGCTGTGGCTGCACGAAATAAAATTCGACGGCTACCGCACCATGGCGCATCTGAGCGACGGCTCGGTCAAGCTGATCACCCGGGGCGGCATCGACTGGACGAAGCGCTATGGCGACCTGCCGCATGCCTTTGCCAAGCTGCCGTGCCGCGACGCCATCATCGATGGCGAGATCGTCGTGCTCGACGCCAAGGGCATCAGCCGCTTCGCGCTGCTGCAGGATGCGCTGGCCGAAGGCGCCGGCAGCAGACTGCATTTCTACGCTTTCGACCTGCTTCATCTCGACGGCTGGGACCTGACCAAGGCGCCGCTGGTCCGCCGCAAGGCGCTGCTGGCGCAATTGCTGTCCGGCCTCGGCGCCAATTCCGCCATCCAGTTTTCCGACCATGTCGAAGGCTCGGGCCAAGGGCTCTACGATCAGGCCAGCGACCTTGGTTTGGAAGGCGTGGTTTCCAAGCGCGCCACCGCAACCTACCAGAGCGGCCGCACCAAGAGCTGGACCAAGACCAAGGCGCTGAAGAGCGACGACTTCGTCATCGCCGGCTACACCACCTCCGACGCGGCCGAGGGGCTGGCAGCGCTCGGGCTTGCCGAGTTCGAGGGCGGCGAACTGCATTATCGCGGCAAGGTCGGCACCGGCTTCGATGCTGAGACATCAGCCGAACTGCTCGCCAGGCTGGAGCCGCTCACTTCAGGCGCGATGGCGCCCGAAGGGGCGCCGCGCGAGATCATGCGCGAGATGAACTGGGTGAAGCCGCTGTTCTCGGCGCGCATCCACTATGCCAACCGCACCGCGGACAACGCGCTGCGCCATGCGGTGTTTCGCGGCTTGAGGGATATCGGCCTGTCGACGCCGGTGTCGGCCAAACGCAAGCGGCTGATCTCGGAGGCCGACCTCGCCACCATCTGGGTGACCAACCCGACGCGGCGGCTGTTCGGCAAGACCGGACCGACCAAGCTCGACATCGCCGTGTACTACGCGCTGGTCGGAGATTTCATGCTGCCGCACATTCTCGGCCGCCCGGTCTCGCTGGTGCGCTGCCCGACCGGCCTGCCGAAGGACTGCTTCTTCCAGCGGCATGCCTTTACCGGCATGCCGCCCTCGGTGGTGACGTTCGAGGCGACCAATTCCGAAGGCGAGACCAAGTCTTATCTCTCGGTCGAAGGCGCCAAGGGCTATCTGGCGCTGGCGCAGTTCGGCGTCGTCGAGTTCCACATCTGGGGCACGCATCGCACCAGCCTCGACAAGCCCGACCAGATCGTCTTCGACCTCGACCCGGGCGAGGGGATTTCCTGGCGCGAGGTGGTCGAGGCGGCGGTGCATATCAAGGGCGAGCTGGAGGGGCTTGGGCTGGTGCCGTTCGCCAAGACCTCTGGCGGCAGCGGCATCCACATCACAGTGCCGGTAACGGGCAAGCAGAACTGGAAGAAGCTGCACCAGGCGACCAGCGCCATCTCCACGCATCTTGCGGCAACCGCGCCCGATACCTTCACCACCACCATGGGCAAGGACAACCGCAAGAAGCGCATCTTCATCGACTATCACCGCAATGCGCGCGGCCACACCTCGGCGGCCCCCTATTCGCTGCGCGCCCGCACCAATCTGCCGGCCTCGACACCGGTGAGCTGGGCGGATCTGGAGTCGATCGATGCGCCGCAGGACCTGAACTATTCCTCGCTGCCGGGCTTGCTGGCGACGTCGGGCGATCCCTGGGCGGATATGGAGGATTTTGCGCGGGATTTGCCGGTGTTTAAATAAGCTTGGGTTTCCTTGAGGAACCCGGGCTCTGCGAAGCAGATACCGGACTCCATCGACGCTTCGGACAATTTGAATTATTCTGTTCCAGTGACGCCCGCGCCTTCATGGAAGATTTCGTCAGGGATTTGCCTGTATCATGCGGGGTCGGTGTAGGATTTCCGCGGCGCCAATCGTCCTTCGGACGAAAACGCGCTGGATGTATCAGTGCATGGCCGCGTAGGAGTGTTTCATGGCGCCCAGGGCAAGTTGGAAGGGTTACCTCAAGCTCAGTCTCGTCAGCTGTCCGGTCCGGCTTTATCCGGCGAGCAGCACGAGCGAGCGCATCAGCTTCAACCAGCTGCACAAGAAGACCCACAACCGCATCAATATGAAGCCGGTCGATCCCGAACTGGGGCTGGTCGAGCGCTCGGATCTGGTCAAGGGTTACGAATACGAGGACAAGCAGTACATCATCATCGATGACGCAGACCTCGACGCAGTGCGCATCGAATCCAACCACACGATGAACATCGAGGCCTTCGTCGACGAGGGCGAGGTCGACGTCATCTATCAGGATGCGCCCTATTACATGGCGCCGGATGGCGCGATGGCGGAGGAAACCTTCGCCGTGCTGCGCGAAGCGATGCGCAAATCCGGCAAGCTGGCGATCGCCCGGCTGGTGCTCTCCAGCCGCGAGCGCGTGGTGACGATCGGCGCGCGCGAAAACGGCATGTTCGTGTGTACCTTGAGGAACCCGAACGAAGTGCGTGGAACGGCTGAATATTTCGGCAACATCCCGGCCGGCAAGCCCGACGCGGAAATGCTGCAACTGGCGGAAGCACTGATCAAGCAGAAGGAAACCACCTTCGATCCGAAGAACTACGAGGACCGCTACGAGATCGCGCTGATGACCATGATCCGCGAGAAATTGAAGGGCCACAAGCCGATCATCGCGGCAGCTCCCGAGCGCGGCAATGTCATCAATTTGATGGATGCGCTGAAGGCCAGCCTGTCGCAGTCGAAGCCGCCGGCCAAGTCGAAGAGCAAGGCCGACGAGGCCGCCAAGCCGGCGACCAAGAAGGCGGCGGCGGGCGGTGCGGCTGAAAATCCGCTGAAGGCCAATCTGCTGAAGGCGGTCGGCAAGAGCAAGAAATGACGGCGCCAGCCTTCTCGGTCGCGGGGGCCGCTTTCGGCACGATCGGCGCGCTGGCGGCGTTTCCGCTCAGGCTGGCGGCGCGCGAGGTCGAGCGCCAGCATGGCCAGTTGCGGCGCGGCGTCACCAGGCGCACCGCGCATGTCGTGTTCGGGCGGACCTATCTGGCAAAGGCCGACTTCACCAAGAACGGCGATGCCGAGATCGAGCGCCGTGTCGCCGCCGAGCGCGCAGCTGGGCGAACGCTGATCAGCGAGAACGGCTTTTTGCGCCTGCTCGGGCTGATGAAAGCACCGGAGGCGTCCTCGCTGTCGCGGCAATCGCTGATCGACCAGTCGCGGCTGTCAGGCGCCGACCTCGATTTGTTGTCGCTGTTCGACGCCTTCGAGCATGACGCCGAACCCTATTCCTTCCGCGACCTGATCCTGGCCCGCAAATATGCCGGGCTGGTGGCAGGCGGTGCGACCTGGGGCGCGATTGCGCGTTCGGTGCACCGCTCCGGCCCGATTGCATCGCTGACCGCCAAGTCGCTCGCCGTCGGCTCACAACATGGGCGCGCGGACGCGATCTATCTCGAAGGCGGACAGAGCGAACTCGACGGGCAATTGCTGTTCGATTTGGGCAAGGCCGGGGCAGTGGGCGACGACACGCTGGAGGAGCTGTTTTCCGAGGCCGAAGCGGCGGAGGCGGGTGGCGACCATGACGGCGCGGCGGCGCTCTACCAGCGCTGTCTGGCCATCGACCCAAACGATGCCATTGCCGCCTTCAACCGCGCCAACTGCCTGCGCGCCGGCGGCCACGGGAGGGAAGCCGCGCACGACTATATCAGCGCGATAAAACTCGACCCGGCCTTCGTCGAAGCCTGGTTCAACCTCGCCGGGCTGATGAGCGAGCAAGGCCGCGAAGCTTCGGCGCGAAGGCACCTGCAGAAGGCGATCGCGCTCGACAAGACCTATGCCGATCCGGTGTTCAACCTCGCCCGGCTGGAATTCGACGCCGGCAATTTGCTGGAGGCGCGCCGCAACTGGGCGCGGTACCTGGAACTCGACGCGGATTCCGAATGGGCCCGTGTGGCGGCCAAGGGGGTGCAGTTCGTGGATCTGCAACTGGCGCGGACGGCGGCGGGGTGAGGGGATTCATGTTTGCGCTTGAACACCTCCCTCTGGCCTGCCGGCCATCTCCCCCTCAAGGGGGGAGATCGGCTGTCGCCGTCGCTGTCGCCGTCGCTTTCGCCAATCGCCAGTATTGGAAGGCGAGCGGAACGTCAGAGCTGCCAATCTCCCCCCTTGAGGGGGAGATGTCCGGCAGGACAGAGGGGGGCGCGAAGGTACTCGGCCTTCATCGATGGGTCGCCCCATGACCACCTTCCTCCTCGACGGCCCCGACACCGCCCCAACCACCATCCTGCTTGCCCATGGCGCCGGCGCGCCGATGGACTCGGCCTCGATGACCGCCACCGCCAAGGCACTGGCCGCGGCCGGCTTACGCGTTGCCCGCTTCGAATTCCATTACATGTCCGCCCGTCGCTACGGGCATCGCAAGCCGCCGCCACGGGCGGAAACCGTGAATCCAGAATATATCAAGGCGATCGCTGACCTCAGGGCTAAGGGCGTGACCGGCCCGCTCATCATCGGCGGCAAGTCGATGGGCGGACGCGTCGCCTCGATGGTCGCGGACGAATTGTTTGCCAAGGGCGAGATCTCGGGCCTGCTGTGCCTCGGCTATCCCTTTCATCCGCCGGCAAAGCCTGAGCAATTGCGTACAAAACATCTGGCCGGGCTGAAAACGCCGACGCTGATCTTCCAGGGCACACGCGACGAGTTCGGGACCAGGGACGAGGTTGCCGGCTATGACCTTTCCGACAGCATCGAGGTGCTGTGGCTGGAGGACGGCGACCATGATCTCAAGCCGCGCAAGAGCATTTCGGGCTTCTCCGCCGCCGATCATTTGAAGACGCTGGCCGAGGCGGTGAAGGCGTGGGCTGACCGGATCGTTTCTTGAGACGATGAAAATCGCCTCCTTCAACATCAACAACATCAACAGTCGGCTGGAGAACCTGCTGGCGTGGCTGGCGCAGGCGAAACCCGATATCGTGTGCCTGCAGGAGCTGAAGGCGCGCGACACGCAGTTTCCGCGCTCGGCCCTTGCGGCGGCAGGCTATGGCGCGGTGTGGAAGGGTGAGCCGACATGGAATGGCGTCGCCATCTTGGCGCGGGGTTCGGAACCGGTACTGACCCGCGACGTGCTGCCCGGCGACGATGCCGACAAGCAGAGCCGCTACATCGAGGCGGCGATCAGTGGCATCGTCATCGCTTGCCTCTACGCGCCGAACGGCAACCCGCAGCCGGGGCCGAAATTCCAGTACAAACTCGCCTGGCACGAACGGTTGGAAGCGCATGCCGAGCAGTTGCTCGATACCGGCCTGCCGGTGGTGTTGGCCGGCGACTACAACATCGTGCCCGAGCCGCGCGACATCTACGCCACCCGCTCCTATGACGACAACGCACTGGTGCAGCCGGAAAGCCGGGCGGCGTTCGCCGCGCTGATCGAGCAAGGCTGGACTGATGCGTTGCGCAAGAAGCACCCGAAGGAAACGCTCTACACGTTCTGGGATTATCGCCGCAACCGCTGGCCGCGCGATGCGGGCTTGAGGCTCGACCACATATTGCTGTCCAAGAAACTGGCGCGCCAGCTGACCGCGGCCGACATCGACCGAGACGTTCGTGGGCAAGACGGCGCCAGCGACCACGCGCCGGTTTGGGTGGAGTTGAAGTAGAGCGGGCGCAAACTTGCCGGGACCCTTGATGCTGCCCCTTTCGGATGCGCCATTTTGCGAACACCTTTTCCACGGGTAATCTCATGAACTGAACTGTGTGACGGCCACGTCGGGCGAGGCCTGCAATCCAGACGGTTCGAGGGGGGACCGATGAACAGGGGTGCTGACAGGCTGATTGCAATCCTCCTGGTGGTGCTGGCCGTGGCTTGCGCCTGGCGTGCCTGGCTGGCGCTGGGCGACACGGGTTTCGTCTGGCACGGCGTCTCGTCTTTCGCCGGGGATGCCACCTCTTTGCGTGCTGTCGGATTCCTGGTGGCGGCGCTTGCCTGCCTGTTTGGTACGCTGTTGTTCTGGGCCGGTTTTCTGCCGGGCCGGCCGGCACATGCCGCCGGAGCGCCGCTGTTCGGCCGCGCGGCGGAGGTGCCGGACACCGGCAGGCCTGGCTTGCGCAAGGTGTTTCTCGTCCTGCCACTGGTTGTGCTTGCGGTGCTGGCCGTTGACCGGTTCGGTTCTTGGCGGGCACATGACGGCGGCGAAGTTGCCAGCCAGCCCAGCGAACCGAAGCCCGGCGAACCCAAGCCAGGCGAGCCCAAGGGCCAGGATGTTGTCAGCGCGCCGCCGGCCCCGGAACCTGTAACCCCGCCTGCGCTTGTGCCGCCGACGCCCGTCGCTCCGACGCCGCCGGAGGTCGCGGTCATTCCGCCGCCCACGGTCGCACCTCTGCCCCCGGCGCCGCCACCGCTGCCGACTGAGCCGGAGGGCCATCGCGACGCCGTCGTCTGGCTGGCGGTGGCACCCGACGGACATTCGATCATCAGCGCCAGCACCGACCACACGATCAAACTGTGGGATATCGCCGGCAAGCACCTGATCCGCACCCTCGGCGCCCACAAGGACATGGCGCGTACGGCGCTTTTCATGCCCGATGGCATCAGCGCGCTGACCGCCGGCGACGACGGCGAGATCGTGCAGCGGAAACTTTCCGACGGCACCGTGCTGCATGTCTTCTCGGCCGGCGAGAATGGCGGCGTCAACAAGCTGGCGATCAGCCCGGACGGCAAACGGGCCGTGACCGGTCACCAGGCCGGCAACGTCATCGTCTGGGATCTCCAGAAGGGCACCGTGTTGCATGTGATGAGCGGGCACGACTGGTCGGTCAGCGCGGTCGCCGTCTCGCCCGATGGCACCCGCGCGGTCTCCGGCAGCATCGATGGCACGCTAAAGCTTTGGGACATCGACAGCGGCAAGCAGCTGCGCAGCTGGCACGGGCATGAGCAAGGCACCTATGGCGCCGTGTTCACCGCCGATGGCCATCATCTGATCACCGGCAGCGGCGACGACACGATCAAGCTCTGGGATCTCGACAGCGGTCGCGAAGTGCACCGCTTCGAGGGCCATGAGGGCACCGTCTATACGCTGGCGCTGTCGGCCGACGGCAAGCGACTGATCTCCGGCTCGCTCGACGGCACGGCGCGCCTGTGGGACATGGAGACCGGCAACCAGATCGCCCTATTCGACAGCCAGACCGGCCCGATCTATGCGGTGGCCTTCGCCGCCGACGGCACGGTGCTCACCGGAGGCAACGACCGCACCATCCGCGACTGGCCGGCTACAGGCGGCGACGGCGTGGTGCTGTTTGCCGGCGCGCCGGGGTGAAGGAAACCTTGATCACCTTGCTCGCCGTGCTATGTAAAAACCATGTCAGCACCCAGCTTCGCGGACAAAGCGCCGCTCATCGTGATCGACCTGCAGACCGGCATGTTCGACGGCGTGCACGAGCCGCCGATCCATGAGGCGCCAGCCATTGCCGATCGTGCCCGCGCGGTCATCGACTGGGCGCGGCGCGGCGGGCGTAAGGTCGCCTTTGTCAGGCATGACGGACCGGCGGGCGATCCGCTGGCACCGGGCGAGCCTGGCTGGCCGGTGTGGCCCGCACTTGGCCAGGCCAAGGACGAGCCAACTTTCGCCAAATCCGTGCGCGATGCCTTCAGCAATCCCGCCTTCGGCGAATGGGTTGCCGGGCAGGGCGCCGGTGCGGTCGTGATCCTTGGCGCGCAGACCGATTTTTGCGTGGCAGCGACCGTCAAGGGCGCGATGGCCAGAGGGCTCGGCGTGACCGTGGTTTCCGATGCCTGAAAGATGTCAGGCCTTGCCGGCGAGCGCGTTCAACTTCGCGCAGAACTCGGCGTGCGGTTTGCTCATCGCGGCGTCTTGGCATTCTTTCATCATGGCGGTCTTGTGTTTCTTGGATTCCTTCATCCAGACCTTCTTCATCTCAGCGTCCGACTTCATGGTTTTCATGGTCTTGTCGGTGAAGAAGGGGGCCATCATCTTTGGCTCGTCGAGGATGCCGGCCAGTGCCGAGCCGGCAATCACGGTTGCAGCCAATACTCCGAGGCACACAGTTTTGATGTTCATGGGGTATCTCTCCCTGTTCCTGCCGCCGGATTGGCAGCAACCGCCATCAATACCACCTGCGTCACTTTATTTAGATATAGCTTATATTAGTGATTGGTCACGTTTCGGTGAGCGCGCCGGCAGAGGGCACCGCGAAACGCACCTCATTGCAATCGACCATACCCTGCTCATGCGTGTCAGCCCGTGTCGGCGCCGCGCTACCAGCCCATCCATTCGCGGCTGCGCCAGGCAAGCCCGGCGAATGGCGCCAGTAGCGCGATCACGACGAACATCAGGGTGAAGGGATGCTTGGTCACGGAGGGACGGGGAGCCATCTGGGCACATCCTTTGCTGGAGATTTTCGCCACAACGTCATCGTGACCACATGGTTGCGTGCGCCAAGGCATCTCTGCTGCGTCGGGGTGCAGGACACTAAAAGTTGGAACCAAGCCCATACGGTTCGCGTTTTTCGAGCGCGACCGGTGAGGCTGCTACCTCCGCCGGCGCCGTCTAGGGCTCGCTCTGCTCCCGGCGGGGCGAGCCTTTTTCGTGCCGCTGGATGAAGGCGGCAGGAACGACATCGCGTTTTCTACGTTGGCTGTTCCTAAGGTGTTGCAGCAAATCGACCTCGGCCTTCGACGGATGCGGCGGGACAATAGCCCCGCCGGCTCGGCAGGCGTGCTTTTCTGCCCTGAAAAACCGCCATGACGCCCAATCCATCTGCAATATTTAAAATATATCTGCCGTTTGTACCAATAAGCAAGAATAATACGTGTCGGTGGCCCCGCCGATATAATTATCTCTTTATTCGAAAAATATAGATGGAACTTCAAGGCAGCCATAGAGTTTTCATGCAGGGCGGATTTTCAAACGGCCCTATGGAGATTGTCATGAAACTTTATCTTTCGAGTGCGGCGGCCGCGGTCGTCCTGATGAGCGGCATTGGTGCAGCGGTGGCGCAAGACGTCATCGTCGTCCAGCCGGAGCAGAACACTGTCGTTCGCGAATACATCAAGAAGGAGCCGCTGGCGTCGGTCAACCTTCTGGGCGTCGAGCTCAAGCTTGGGTCGCCGGTGCCGGATACGGTCAAACTGCGCGAGGTGCCCAACGTCAAGTATCGTGTCGCCGTCATCAATGACCAGACTGTCCTGGTCGATCCCGAGACCCATCAGATCGTCGAGGTCCTGAACTGATTGAAGGCCTGACGCGGAGTGAGCGAGTTGCTCGCGCCGGCTTGTCTTGAGAAAAGCCCGCCACGACTTCGCGTCGGTGGCGGGCTTTCTTTTTTAAGCTGGCTTTTTGAAGCAGGCTTTACCGGGCCTACTCGGCCGCCGCAGCCAGCTTGTCCTGCGTCTTCGTCTCGAAGTCGCCGGCGTCGTGGCGCTCGTGCAATTGCATCGACGGTTCGCCGAAGGCGCGGTTGACCATGCGGCCGCGCTTGACCGCCGGGCGTGCGTCGATCGCCTGCGCCCAGCGCTGCACATGCTTGTAGTCCTGCACCGACAGGAACTCGGCGGAATCATTGTACATGCGGCCGAGCGCCAGTCCGCCGTACCAGGGCCACACGGCCATGTCGGCGATGCTGTAATCCTTGCCGCCGAGATATTCTGACACAGCCAGCCGGCGGTCGAGCACGTCCATCTGGCGCTTCACCTCCATCGAGAAGCGGTCGATGGCATATTCGAATTTTTCCGGCGCATAGGCGTAGAAATGGCCGAAGCCGTCGCCCAGATACGGCGCCGAGCCCATCTGCCAGAACAGCCAGGACAGGACTTCCGCGCGGGCCGGTTGTTCGGCGGGCAGGAATTCGCCGAACTTTTCGGCGAGATAGACGAGGATCGAGCCGGATTCGAAGATGCGCACCGGGGTCTTGCCGCCGCGGTCCATCAAAGCGGGAATCTTGGAGTTGGGATTGACCTCGACGAAGCCGCTGCCGAACTGGTCGCCATCGTTGATCTTGATCAGCCAGGCATCGTATTCAGCGCCCTTGTGGCCGCGCGCCAGAAGCTCTTCCAGCATGATCGTCACCTTGACGCCGTTCGGCGTTGCCAGTGAATAGAGCTGCAACGGGTGCTTGCCGACCGGCAATTCCTTGTCTTGCGTCGGCCCGGCGATCGGCCGGTTGATGCTGGCAAAGGCGCCGCCATTCGCCTTGTTCCAGGTCCATACTTTCGGCGGGGTGTAATCGGTCATCTCGGGGCCTCGTGTCGTGGGGAAAGGATGGGCAGGTCGCCCTACACCTAGGGCTGCGGATGAGGAAGTTCAACTTGTGTTGAACTGTTATCGACGCAGGCCCTAAAAGGACTCTCCTACTCCCTTTGCCCTTGCGCCCCGGCGGACGCGGCATACCTATAGAAATATCACCCGACCAGGAATGACAGCATGACCATCAATCCCAATCCGCGCTCGGTCGTTGCCGTGCGGGCCACCGTTCCCGAGGATGCCTTCACCGCTGGCGCGCTGGGCACGCTCAGGGAAGGCAGCGGCGTCGTCATCCGCGACGACGGGCTGGTGCTGACCATCGGCTATCTCATTACCGAGGCGGAGGAAGTCTGGCTGACCAGCCATGACGGCCGCGTCATCCCCGCGCACGCGCTGGCTTATGACCAGGAATCGGGCTTCGGCCTGGTGCAGGCGCTGGCCCCGCTCGGCCTGCCGGCCGTGGCGCTGGGCGATGCCGGCAAGGCCAGGGTCGGCGACGCCGTCGTGCTTGCCGACGGCATCGGCCAGTCGGTGCAGGCCAAGATCGTCACCAAGCAGGAATTCGCCGGCTACTGGGAGTATCTGCTCGACGAGGCGATCTTCATAGCGCCCGCGCACCCGTCCTGGGGCGGTGCTGGGCTGTTCGGCACCGATGGCGCGCTGCTTGGTATCGGCTCGCTGCGCCTGCAGATGAGCCGCAACGGCGAAGTCGCCGATATCAACATGGTGGTGCCGATCGATCTGCTGCCGCCGATTCTCGACGATCTTTTGACGCGTGGTCAGGTGGCCAGGCCGCCGCGCCCGTGGCTCGGCGCCTTGTCGGCCGAAAGCGACGGCAAGGTGGTGGTGATGAGTGTGACCGAAGGTGGCCCGGCGGCCAAGGCAGGCCTGCGCCAGGGCGATGTCATCTCCGAGGTCCGCGACGGCGCGGTCGACGGGCTCGCCGATTTCTATCGCAAGCTGTGGGACAGCGGCTCGGCCGGCGCCGAGATCCCGATGCGGGTGGTGCGCGACGGCCGCGAGACCTGGCTGCGCGTCAAATCGGCCGACCGTGGCAGTTTCCTGAAAAAGCCGCAGCTGCAGTAGGCGCATCCACCAGGACATTTCGTTGCATCCCAGACTGCTCAAGACCTTCCTCGCGGTAGCGCGGAGCCGCAACATCACACGCGCCGCCGAGGCGGTTCATCTCGCGCAATCCAGTGTCAGCGACCAGATCTAGTCGCTTGAGGCCGAGCTGGGAGCTGCCCTGTTCACGCGCTCGAAAACGGGTCTCGACCTGACGCAGGCGGGACTGGCGCTGAAGCCCATCGCCGAAGACCTGTTGCGGCTCGACGGCGAGGCGCGCGCGGCCGTGCAGGCGGCTGCCGCGCAGGCGAACGGGTCGCTGACCATCGGTGCGCTGGAGACGATTGCCTCGGGCAGGCTGGCGCCCTGGCTGCCGGGGTTTCAGACCCGCCATCCCGACATCACCGTGCGGATGAAGGTGGCAGATAGCGGTGCGCTGCGGCACCTGCTGGAGGATGGCGACATCGACGTCGCATTCTGCTTCGACCGTCGTGACATGACCAGGGGCGACGCCGATGATCGTCTCGCCAGGCGCACAATAGGGTCCGAGCCGCTGGTGCTTGTCGGGGCTCCGGGGCAGGGGCTGGTACTATCAGACCTCGCCGCGCTTGCCACACTGCGCTTCGTGGCAACGGAGCCCGGATGCATCTACCGGCATATGTTCGACACCGCCTTTGCCGAGGCGGGCGTCGCCGCGCCCAAGCTTGCCGCCGAGGTCGGCAGCATCGGCACCATCGCGCGGCTGGTCGCGGCCGGCGCGGGGCTGGGCCTCGTTCCGCGCCTTGCCGTCAGCGACGCGCTCGCGCGGGGCGACCTCGTTGAACTGCCATGGCCCGGCCAGATGCGGACGGCACCGCTGGCGATGATCTGGCGACGCCGCCGCGTTCAGCCGCCGGCGCTCAGGCGGCTTCTTGCTGCCGCGCGTGACACGCTGGCGCCTGCTTCGGGGCGCTCTCAAACCAGTTCAGAGTCTGAATCGGCGAACCACTCCAAGGCCTTGCTTTAAAAGCAATTCCTGACACCGGGTCATCCTAGACAAGGCGGTGTCCGCCCTCGACATGCAGTGTCGTTCCCGTGGTAAAACCGTTGCCGATCAGGAAGACAATGGCGTCGGCGATATCTTCGGCTTGGCCGATCCTGCCGACCGGCAGCCGTTCGGCCATCGCGGCGAGCGTCTCGGCTTTTCTGTCGCCGGCAACCTGCGCCCAGATCGTGGTGTCGACCCAGCCGGGTGACACGGCGTTGACGCGGATTGGCGCGAGCTCCACGGCGAGCGCCCGCACCAGCCCTTCGAGCGCCGCATTAACGGCGGCAACGACGGAGCCGCGGGCCGCCGGCCGATAGGCGGCGATGCCGGAGACGAAAGTCATCGACCCGGTGCCGCCAAGCCGTGGTGCGCCATGCTTGGCGAGCAGCAGCGGGCCGTAGAGCTTGCTCTCCACCACCCTTTGCGCCGCCTTCAGGTCAAGCTCCGGCAACAGCCGGTAAGCGCCTTCGATGTCGGCGGCGGTGCTAACGATGTGGTCGAGATCGCCGATCCGTGCGAAAAGCTCAACCACCTGGTCCTCCCGCGTGATGTCGACGGCGGCCACCGCCAGGCCGACGGGGTTGCCCAGCGTCTCGCACGCCTGCCGCAGCCGGTCCTCGTCACGCCCGGCGATGATGATTTCGGCACCGGCCTCGACGCATCGCCGCGCCAGCGCCAGACCCATGCCCGAACCGCCGCCGACGATCAGGATTTTCTGGTTTGAAATGCTCATTTCGCTCTGCCTTTGTTTGCATGGACAAGGGCAGGGGATTGGCAGTTCGGTGCGGCAAGGGAAAACGGAAGAAACCGATGGCGCTTTCGGAAATGCCGATGGTTCTCAGTCCTGTGCGGAATGGAAGCTCGGCCATGCAAGCTCGGCTGGTGGCTCACCGCGCCAGCGGGCTGTCCCAGACGACAAACAACAGCGCTTTCAGCTGGGCAAAGCGTTCCGCTCCGAGCTCGGCACGCCACTCCTCCTCGATGTCGCGCAGGATGTCGACCATTTTCCAGAAGGCGGCATGCCCACGTTCGGTGGATCGCACTACACGGGCGCTGCCTTCGCCCGGAATGTCGGAGCGGACGAGATAGCCGTAACCTTCGAGACTGCTGAGCAGCTGGTTGATGGCCTGTTTGCTCATGCCGGCGCGCTCGGCGATGGTGCCCGGGCGCACGCCGTCCGGTCCGGGAAACTGCAGCACCGCCATGTGCGGCAGGCGCAATTCGTCGAAACCGGCGGCGTTGAGTTCCTTGATCAACCGGCGCTGGATCGCCTGCGCCGGCACACGCAGCAGGGCGCCGATCAGCAGATCCTCGGTCCTGGTCCGCAGAACTTCCGTGGATGTGGCCACTGACGATCCGGTAAATTGAGTTTACTTATTGGCGGTAAATGTAATTTACCCGGGGAGTTTGCGCAATGCCAGCCTTGGATATTCAGGTCAATCCAGCCAACGAAACCATCGGTACCAAGGGGCTGTCGGTTCGCTTCCTGGTGTCGGGCGACAGCTCGAACGGCAGCGTCGCCGCCTTCGAACTGATGGTGCCCGGCGCGCAGCGGCTGCCGGCGCCGGCGCACAGCCACGATCACTACGAAGAGACGATCTACGGCGTCGACGGTGTGTTGACCTGGACCGTCGACGGCAAGGCAATCGAGGTCGGACCGGGGGAGGCGCTGTGCATTCCACGCGGCGCCGTCCATCGGTTCGACAACAATGGTGCCAGGGATGCGAAGGCGCTGTGCGTCATCACGCCGGCGGCGATTGGTCCGGACTATTTCCGTGAGGCTTTCGCGGTGTTCAACGCCGCCGCCGGCGGTCCGCCGGACAAGGCCAAAATGATGGACATCATGCGCCGCCATGGGCTGACGCCGGCAGCACCGCCGCCGGCCTGACGCCGGCGGAGGGAAGGGGGTGCGGCTCACTCGCCACAAGCGATGCAGGCGGTGCCCGGGTTCCAGTCCTTGAAGGCGATGGTCTGGCTTTCGATCGAAACCGGCTTGTGCCTGGTGCTGCGGTTCGCACCAAGATCGGGCGGGGCTTTTTGCTCACCGGCCAGTAGAGAACATGTTGGACAAGGGGGTATCGGTTGATTCCATCTTCGCCGAAAAGGCTATCGCCCAGTCGATGGCACTGCGACGCGGCGATAGGTGGGGCGTTCAGTCGTCATCCGCCGGCAAGCTCTGCTGCTGCCGGAAATTGACAGGGATCCATGCGACGATGCTGGCCAATCACGACATTGGTGGGCAAGATGCCGGAGGCGACAGTGAAAGCGGGGGACAGGGTGACGCAAGCAATAAGAGCACTGAACGGGCAGGCCGGCTGATGGCGCCGGTCAAGGTCGATCCCGACAAGGTCAGGGAGTTCCCGGATCCGGCCAGCTTCCGCGCCTGGCTCGGCCAGCACCACGCCACGGAAACCGAAGTCTGGATCAAGGTCCACAAGGTCGGCTCGGGGCTCAAGTCGATCACGCCGAAGGAGGCCATCGACGTGGTGTTGTGCTTCGGCTGGATCGATGCGGTGCGCAAGGGGCTGGACGACAAGAGTTTTTTGCAACGCTACACGCCACGCGGCAAGAAGAGCATCTGGAGCCTGATCAACATCGACAATGTCGCGCGGCTGGTCGAGGAGGGCCGCATGACCGAACATGGGCTCAAACAGGTCGAGGCGGCCAAGGCCGACGGCCGCTGGGCGCGCGCCTATGGCAGCAGCAAGGAGATGAAAATCCCCGATGATCTGCAGGCGGCGATCGACGCCGAACCGGCGGCGAAAGAAATGCTGGCAAAGCTCAGCGCACAGAACCGTTTCGCGCTCGCCTTTCGCACCCACAACATGAAGACCGAGGCTGGCCGCACGAAGAAGATCGAGACGTTCGTCGCGATGCTGAAGCGCGGCGAGACGATCTATCCGCAGAGCAAGAAGTAGGCCTTCAGGCGCCGGAATGCGGGTCGATTCCGCAGGACTGGATCGGACGCAGGCTTCAGGTGATCATGCAGTCGATCAAGGCGCGGATGACGCCATCAAAGCGTCGTCGCGGACGGCCTGGACAAGAAAGTCGAGGACCGTTGTCACACGCAACGGTATGTTCCGGCGGGATGGATAGACGACGTTGATCGGCAGGCGCGTCGGCGGAAAATCCGGCATCACCTTAACCAGCCTCCCTGCTTCGATGTCAGGCCCGGCCAGAATATGGGAGAGCACTGCAAGTCCTCCTCCAGCCAGCGTTGCCCGATGGACGGCCATTGAATTGTTGGCGACCAGGCGAGGCTCAATCGGTAGAACCACTTCATCCGCTCCGTTGGAGAAAGACCATGTCCGGCCGTCGCCGGCACGGCTATAACAAATGCAGCGGTGACCACTGATGTCTTGCGGCGCCCGCGGTGTATTCCGTCCCTTGCGATAGCAGGGCGAGGCGACGAGAAAGGCGGTCGTCCAGCCGATCCGGCGGCACATCAGGCTGCTGTCGCCGACCGGCCCGAGGCGTACCTCGAGATCGATTGCGTCCGCGACCAGATCTGAGGGTTCCTCTCGAAAGATCAGTTCGACAACAAGCGACGGGTGGCTCTCCAGCAACCTTGCGAGGCGGTCGCTCATGTAGAGTCCGAGCGGCGCGGGCAGGCTAAGCCTTACTTTTCCAGATGCGGATGCTCCTTCGGCACAGCTGGCTTCGCCGAGCGTTTCGACCGCTTCTATGACGCGCAGCGCCATCGGGAGCATCTGTTCACCCTCGGCCGTCAAGGCAAGCGCGCTCGTCGTGCGATGCAGAAGGCGCGTGTTCAGATGCGCTTCCAGCGCAGAGACCTGCCGGGATACGGCCGGCTGCGTCAGATTGAGGTCGATCGCGGCCGCTGAGAAGGACCTTGTCTCCGCCACCCGCAGGAACGTTCGTAGTGCCGATACGATGTCCATCCCTCACCCTCATACTTTTCGACATATGCCTTATGTCCGCATCCCAGGCGGGAGGCGCTTTACTGTCCAGAAATTATGGATAACATCTATCCTTAAGGATATCAAATATCCTCAATTAAGGAGAGAGCAATGACACAACGCCCGAACCTCGCCCAACAATCGCCTGAGCTGTTCAAGAAGTTTGTCGACCTCAGCATGGCCGAGGCACACGGCGCTATCGAAGAGAAGATTCGCGATCTCGTCCACATCCGGGCGTCGCAGATCAATGGCTGCGCCTTCTGCCTCGACATGCATGTCAAGGAAGCAAAGATCCACGGCGAGACCGAGCTGCGGCTCTACCATGTCGCCATCTGGCGGGAATCGAACCTTTTCATCCCCCGCGAGCGCGCCGCCCTGGCCTGGACCGAAGCCGTCACGAAGCTCCCCGAAGGCGGTATTCCAGACGAGCTCTATGAGCGTGTGCGCGGGCAGCTTTCGGAAAAGGAAATTTCCGACCTGACCTTCTCGATCATGGCCATCAACGCCTGGAACCGCGCCAACATCGCCTTCAAGACCGTGCCCGGCTCTGCAGATAAACTCTACGGCCTCGACAAGGCTGGCCTGAATTAACCCCTTCCCAGGGCAAACCCATCAATCGATGCGGCGCGACGGCGCGGCCGCCAACGGAGCAGTCTTATGAAAATCGTCATCATCGGAGGCACCGGCCTTGTCGGTTCCAAGACGGTCGAACGCCTGCGCAAGCAGGGGTGTGAGGTGATCGCCGCCTCGCCTGATACCGGTGTCAACACCATCACCGGCGAAGGCCTCGGGGAAGCGCTCGCTGGCGCCGAGGTCGTGATCGACCTCGCCAACTCACCCTCCTCCGAGGACAAGGCCGCGATGGAATTCTTCGAGACATCGGGCCACAACCTGCTCGCGGCGGACAAGGTTGCTGGCGTCAGGCACCATATCGCACTCTCGGTTGTCGGAACCGAACGCCTGCAGGACTGCGGTTATTTCCGCGCCAAGCTCGCCCAGGAAAAGCTGATCAAGGCCTCCGGCATTCCCTACACCATCGTGCATTCCACGCAGTTCATGGAGTTCCTGGGAGGCATCGCCAAATCCGGCACGGTCGGCGACGCGGTGCATCTGTCGCCGGCCTATGTGCAGCCCATCGCGTCCGACGACGTCGCCGACGTCATGGCCGGTGTCGCGCTCGCCGCGCCGATCAACGGCATGATCGAGATTTCCGGCCCGGAGCGTGTGCGAATGAACGAGCTGGTCGCCCGCTATCTCAAGGCTGCCGGGGATCCTCGCAGGGTCGTGGCTGATCCGGAGGCGCGCTACTTCGGTGCGAGGCTGAACGACACGTCGCTCGTGTCCGACAACAATCCCCGTCTCGGCCGCATCACCTTCGAGCAGTGGTTCGCGACCTCGGCGCGGAAATGACCATCACGATGCGCCGCAGCTTCGGGCGCAGCGTTCCGCTCAACGCATAAAAGGAGTTTCGAAATGATCAAGTCAATCGTCGCCGCCCTCGTCGTGACGGCAGCCTTGGCAGGCCCGGTCGCGGCCGAGGACGCAGGCGAGAAGGCCGCCAAAGTTACGCTCGTCTATGAGCATGAACTGCCCAATGTCCCCGGCAAGAGCATCAAGGGCATTCTGGTCGAATATCGTCCCGGCGGTCACTCGGAAGCGCACACCCATCCGACCTCCGCCTTCATCTATGCAACGGTTCTGGAAGGCTCCATCCGCAGCCAGGTCAATGACGGCCCGGTCAAGGTCTACAAGGCCGGCGAGAGCTTTTCGGAGCTGCCGGGCGATCGCCACAGCGTAAGCGAGAACGGCAGCGAGACGAAGCCCGCGAAGCTGCTGGCGGTCTTCGTGGTCGATACCGCTCAGAAAGAACTAACCTATCCGGTCAAGAAGTAGGCCGAAATTGCCGGGCGCCCCTCTGGCGTCCGGCCCGTGCCTGTGAACCCCGATCATGCGGGCTTCTGTCCGCGATGAGAAACCGGTCGGTCGTCTCCACCGCTTACGTTCATCCGGCGCGCTCCAGCACCCATTCGAAACTGTTCTTCCAAAGGTCCGCCGGAATTTCTTGCGCCAGCGCTTCGGTGAGCTCGGAAAGCCTGACGCTGCGCAATTTCGCACGCCAGGCCTCGTCGGCTTCCCACATGATGCGCGACACAGCGCAAGGGCTGCTTTCGCAATAGCCCTGCGGACGACACGGGTTGTTTGCGCGGATATTGTTACAGACAAACGTTCGCGCCTTGCCCTCGACCGCTTCGACGATATCCAGGAAGGTCAGTTCGGCTGGTGTCCGCGCCAATCGATATCCACCTGACGGACCCAGTGTCGTATTGACGAGACCTGCCTGCGACAGGCTTTGCAGTGCTTTGGAAAGATACTCCTTGGGAAGGCCGTGGAACTCGGCAAGCGCTTTTGTGGAGAGATAACGCCCCTCAGGCAGGCCTGCGAGAATGGCGCAGCAGTGCAGCGCCCATTCGACTTGGCTTTTCAGGATCATCAATTGATTCCGGGGTCGATACTGATCGAGCTTTATTAAGGATATTTAATATCCCTATTCCACTACGCTGTAAACAGACAGGTCTCGGTTCCGGCGCACGCAACGCCCGCCGCGATGCTGAAGCGCGGCGAGACAATCATCGGCAAGGGACGATCGTCGGCAAGGCAAGACGTGGCTCTTCATGCGCCGGAATGCGGGTCGATGCTGTAGGGATGCACCGGATAGCCAGGACCGATGGCGTCGCGCACGCGGCCAGTCCACGCCATGAGCGCCGGATAGTCCGTCAGAAGGAAGCCGCAATCCCCGGCGCGATGGCTGTAGGCATGGACAGCGATATCGGCGATCGTGAGGTCTTCTCCGACGAGAAACGGCGTGTCCGCGAGGCTGCGGTTGATCGCGGCCAATGTACGGGCTCCAGCTTCGCGCTTGCCCGCAACCATGCCCTGGTTGCGCTCGAGCCGTCCGGTCAAGGTCCAGAAGCGCAGCGAGCCGATGACCGGCTCGACATTGTATTGTTCGAAGAACAGCCATTGCATGACCTTGCTGCGCATATAGCGGTCCGCAGGCAGAAAAGACGTGCCTTCAGCGAGGTAGGTGAGGATCGCATTGGACTCGGCGATGGCGCTTCCGTCTTCAAGCTGGAGCACGGGGACGGCACCGGCCGGATTGAGCTGAAGGAAGCCATCGGTGTGGCTCTCGCCCTCGAAAATCGAGACGGTGCGGCTGTCATACGGAATCTTGAGCAGCCCGAGCAGAACCCGGACCTTCCAGCCATTCTGCGACGGCAGATAATCATGAAGCGTGAGCATGGCAATCCTTCTGGCGCGATGGGGTAGCCTTGCATGTGGCCCCGCCCGGCCACCACCCGATTCCTGCGTTAGGGCAGGGCAGAGGGCGCGCGACGGAACGCGGCGTCGCACAAATAGCCCCTGATTTCATGCACGCCATCGCATGATGACTGCGATCCCCACCACCTAAAAAATCAATTCCGATCGTGCCATCTTTCTCCCAAAGCAATCGACTCCAGGAGCCGAACATGAACACCCATTCCAGCAAGGCCGCCCTTGTTACCGGCGCCAATCGCGGTATCGGATTGGAAACCGCGCGCCAGCTTGCGAAACTCGGCTTCACCGTGCTGCTTGGCGTGCGCGATCTTGCCAAGGGCGAGGCGGCGGCAAGGGGGCTCGATGGCCATGTCGAGGCTATCGCGTTCGACGTCGCGGCGCCCGATGCGGCGGCATTGGCGGCTGCGGAGGTCGAGCGTCGGTTTGGCCGTCTCGACGTGCTGATCAACAACGCCGCGATCCACTACGACAGTGGTTCGCGGGCGCTTCTGCCCGATTGGACTGTGATCCGCGAAGCGTTCGAGACCAATGTCTTCGGCGCCTGGCGGGCGGCGTCCGCCTTTGCGCCGCTGCTCAAGGCTGGCGGCCATGGCAGGCTGGTCAACGTGTCGTCCGAAGGCGGTTCGCTGGCCTCGATGGGAGCGGGAGCGCCGGCCTATTCGACATCGAAGGCGACCCTCAATGCACTGACCTGCATCCTAGCGGCCGAACTGCGCGGCGCCGGCGTGCTGGTCAACGCCGTCTGCCCGGGCTGGGTCGCCACCGACATGGGCGGGGCGGGCGGCCGCCCGGTCGCGCAAGGGGCGGCGGGTATCGTCTGGGCCGCGACATTGCCGGACGGTGGCCCGACCGGCGGCTTCTTCCGCGACGGCAAAAGGCTGCCGTGGTGACAGTGGATAGTCGGGCCGTTGTCGCAGGCCAGGCGCTTCGATCCGGTACCGCGGTTCGACAGCGACATGAGCGGACCTCAGGTTCGGCGGCGCTCCACGTTGCTTGAAGTGCACCTGAATCGCGGAGGTGCTGTAAGCGTCTGTTTTTGCTGAATTCCGAACGGGAATCCGCGGCACGCGCTTTGCCGGAAACGCGTGCAAGAAAAGGCCGCCCTCGCTTTTGCGAGTGGCGGCCTTTCCCGGGAGGAGGTCAGGAAGAGCGGGCGATCAATAAGCCTTGGCGTGCTTGTTGCCGTGCTTCTTGCCCGTGTGCTTGTGGGCGTGCTTCTTCACATGCTTGCGGTGCTTCTTGACATGCTTCCTGACGTGCTTGTGCGCGGCCGCCTGGACCGGCTTGCTGACGGCGGTGGCTGCCGCCGGGGCGGCGGCCGTGGTGGTGGCGGCTGCATTGGCGGCGGTGGTGCCGAGAACCGGCATGGTGAAGGCGAGTGCGACGGCCAGGCCGAGAGCGGAGAGGAAGGTCTTGTTCATGGGTGGCATTCCTTGTGTTGAAGTCTGGTTGTCGAAAGTCTGGGTTTCAAAAACTGGTTTCAAGGATCTGATGTCACTGGGCTTGATCGTCCGGTGTCACCCGGCGAGCGACATGCCGAGCAGGGCACCCATCCATCCGTTCGAACCTCGTTGCATTGCCGCTAACCATCCCGTTTGCGTTGTGCCGCGACCATTTTCCGGCCGCCGCAGGGATGCTTATGACAGTCGATCTTTTCGCCAGTTTTTCCGGAGTGTTGAATCTTGTTTCCGGATTGTGTCTTGGGCCCTCACGCTCCCTCTTGTGGGGAGGGTGAGGGCTCTGCGGCGCTTGCGCCTCTTCCTCTGGCGCTCGCCATCGCGTATGGCCCCGGGGAAATCCTTCCAAGCTCCAAGCCCCCGGAAACCGTATGATCAGACTGGAAAGCATCAGCAAGCAGAACGGCCGTCAGCTTGTCTTCATCGAGGCCTCGGCCGCCCTGCAGAAGGGCGAGAAGGTCGGCCTTGTCGGGCCTAACGGCGCCGGCAAGACAACGCTGTTTCGCATGATCACCGGGCAGGAACAGCCTGACGAGGGCCAGGTGCAGGTCGATCGCGGCGTTACCATCGGCTATTTCAGCCAGGATGTCGGCGACATGGAAGGCCACAGCGCGGTGGCCGAAGTGATGAACGGCGCCGGGCCGGTCAGCGACGTGGCGGCTGAAATGGCCGCGCTCGAGGCTGCCATGGCCGACCCCGACCAGGCCGACCGGATGGACGAGATCATCGAGCAATATGGCGAGGCGCAGCACCGGTTCGAGGAACTCGACGGCTATGCGCTCGACGGCCGTGCCCGCGAGGTGCTGGATGGCCTCGGCTTCAGCCAGGAGATGATGGACGGCGACGTCGGCAAGCTGTCCGGCGGCTGGAAGATGCGCGTCGCGCTGGCCCGCATCCTGTTGATGCGACCCGATGCCATGCTGCTCGACGAGCCGAGCAACCATCTCGACCTCGAAAGCCTGATCTGGCTGGAATCCTTCCTGAAGAATTATGACGGCGCATTGCTGATGACCTCGCACGACCGCGAGTTCATGAACCGCATCGTCAACAAGGTGGTCGAGATCGACGCCGGTTCGCTGACCGCCTATTCCGGCAATTACGAATTCTACCAGCAGCAGCGGGCGATCGCCGACAAGCAGCAGCAGGCGCAGTTCGAACGCCAGCAGGCGATGCTGGCCAAGGAGATCGCCTTCATCGAGCGCTTCAAGGCGCGCGCCTCGCACGCCGCGCAGGTGCAGAGCCGGGTGAAGAAGCTCGACAAGATCGACCGTGTCGAGCCGCCCAAGCGCCGCCAGACCGTTTCCTTCGATTTCCAGCCGGCGCCGCGCTGCGGCGAGGATGTCGTGACGCTGAAGAACGTCCACAAGGGCTATGGCAGCCGCAGCATCTATGAGGGACTCGACTTCCAGGTCCGCCGCCGCGAGCGCTGGTGCATCATGGGCGTCAACGGCGCCGGCAAATCGACACTGCTGAAGCTGGTCGCCGGCGCCTCCGAGCCCGACACCGGCACGGTGGCGCGCGGTCCGAGCGTCAAGATGGGCTATTTCGCCCAGCACGCCATGGAGCTTCTGGAGGGCGAGCGCACGGTGTTCCAGACGCTGGAAGATGCGTTCCCGCAGGCCGGCCAGGCGCCGCTTCGGGCGCTTGCCGGCTGCTTTGGCTTTTCCGGCGACGAAATCGAGAAGAAATGCCGCGTGCTGTCAGGCGGCGAGAAGGCACGGCTGGTGATGGCGCTGATGCTGTTCGACCCGCCCAACCTCTTGGTGCTGGACGAGCCAACCAACCATCTCGACATCGCCACCAAGGAAATGCTGATCACCGCACTCTCGCAATATGAAGGCACCATGCTGTTCGTCTCGCACGACCGGCATTTTCTCGCAGCATTGTCCAACCGCGTGCTGGAGCTGACGCCCGAAGGCATCCACACCTATGGCGGCGGCTATACCGAATATGTCGAGCGGACGGGGCAGGAGGCGCCGGGGCTAAGGAGTTGAGCGGGCAGGGCGGATATTGTCCATAGCCGCCATTGGCGTGCTCGAACTGACGCCCGAAGCCATCCGCATCTTTGGTGGTGGCTACACCGGATATGTCGAGCGGACCGGGCACGAAGCGCCGGAGCTCAGGAGGTAGGAATGGCTACCTGTCGCTCGGGCGGCCTTGTAACGGAGAACCTCTCGTTCCCTACTTCTTCAGCGGAACGTCGAGCAGGGCGAGCGACATCCCTGCCAACAGGCCGAACGCTCTTTGCATTTCGGCTGTTCCTTCATCCGTGGTTTTCACGCCGCCCGGATCGGGATTTGGCGACGGCGGCGCCACGGTCGTCATCAGGCCGATGCTTTTCGTGACTTCGATATAGCAGATCCCGTGCGAGACCCGGTCTCCGATGCGCTGCACGCAACCGAAATCGACCACCCGTTTTTCTCCGTCCTTGGTCGTGAACGTCACCTGCGACTTCCTGTCGAGGTGGTCGGCGCCGCCTTCCTCGCGCGCGCTCTTGTCGGCCATTGCCTCCATCTGGGCGAATACGTCCGATCCATCGACATGGTAGAGATCGACGACATCCGCCTCCGGACTGGCCGGATCGGTCACCGTCGTCGTGCACCTGATCTTGCTGTCGCCCGCCAGACGGCCACAGGTGAACGTTCCCTGGAAACTGAAATTATTGCCCGTCTGGCCATTGATGTTACTGACGCCCTGCGACAGGGCTCCATTCAGGGCCTCCTCGTTCACGCCGAATGAATCGAGCGGGGAGGTCGGTATGTTCTGCGACGTCGATGCCTGCGCGGCCTCGGCGCGCGGCGCCGCCGTCTTCATGTGCCAGTCCGAAGTATCGATATCGCGATTCCCCTCCAGGATGGCCGCCACGAGCGCGCCGGCGCCGCCGAGCTTGGCCGTCAGTTGGTCGAGCGATTTCTCGTCGGGTTCGCCGGTAGCCGGCAACCCCGCCTGGCTCTGAAACGATCTCAGCGCGCTCTTTGTGTCCGATCCCGCGTTGGCGTCGATATTGCCCTTATAGTAACCCAGCCTGGTCAGCAGGACCTGCGCGAGAATCGTGCGGTCAAACAGCGCGTTATCCTCCTGGCTGATGGACTGATTGCGCTCGGAGAAGGTGGCTTGTGTGTGGCACATGCCTTTCACCGCGAAGATGCATGCCAGCTGGGCCTGAATGCGCGCGTTGACCTCCGTGGAGGCCTCACAGGCTATGCCATAGCCGCCATTGTCGCCGATGGCGACCGCGCCCCATCCGCCCCTGGCATTCCAAGGCCAGCTGGCAATTGACGCCTTCGGCTTCCTTGCACTGCTCGAGCGCGCATTTGCGCGCGGCTTCCCTGCTTGTGTAGCCGGAGCACCAACCGTAGGACTCATCGTCGCCGAGGAAGACTGCGCCGGCTGCCAGAGTACTGCCGGCCGGCAAGAGACCAAGCAGAAGACAGCCAAGCATGAGATAGAGGCGCTTCATCGCAGCCTCCGATTTCGATCTCCGAACATCTTCGGCCAGCCGCGACGGCGGCGGCTGCGTCCTGCGATGCCAGCCGAACTGGAAATGCCACTCAAGCGTCTGGAGCATCAAACTGCTCATGGCGACCAGACCTGACCAGCCCGCTTTTTTTGCGGCCTGGGTCCTCGGGGCAAGGCGTGCTTGCCTTGCAGGCACCATCTCACGGCCGCCGGTTCGCGTCCCCCTTCATAGTGATGAAGACGGCTGTAATTGCGGTGCCTCGATGTCGGGTAGGTCGAAGCCACAGTAGAGGCGGCACCTTGCGAGGCGCCCTCAGCCCACCAGTCGGAACTGCCTTCGTACCGCGCCTATGGCGACGGCTATACCGAATATGTCGAGCGCACCGGACAGGAGGCGCCGGGGTCGCGGCAGCTCCCGGCCTCAGATTGCTGCGGGCGTTCTGGATCGCGGCGAGACCGCGATTGAAACGGCCACCCCGGAAGTCGGTACGCTCTACCCGGAGCTGACTTTCGAGAGCATCGAAAGCGCCTTGGTGGCCATGGCTGACGCGGCGGGCCGTGGCTGAGGAGGCGCGGCGCCGACCCGCCGGGGCAGGCCTACTTGCCGGCCATGTGATCGGCAAGAGCCTGCGCCTGGCTGAGAAGTGCGGGGAAGACCGGCTCGCCCGGCAGGTGCTCACCCATGCAGGCGCGATAGTCGGCGTCACCTTTTTCCCAGGCGGCATTGCCGGCCTCATACGCCTTTTCATCCTTGAGGTCCGAGGCCTGGTAGGCCTCCTGGAATTTCTGGGCGGCGGCGTCCGCCGAGGCCCACAAGGCGTCGCAGGCCGCGATCTTCGGAACAGGCGGTGCCGCGGGCGCCGAGGCGATCATGACGCTGTTGCCCTTGACGAGCGTGACGATGACCTGCTGGTCTGGATTCGGCCCTATGTCCTGCGCCCAGCCGCCGAGGCGCGCAAAGGCGATGTCGGCGCCTTCGGGCTTCTTCAGCGGAAAGTCGAGCGTGCCCGTGAACGCGGCGTCGCTGTTGATCGCCTGGGTGTAGAAGGAATCGAGCTTCAGCGCCGCATCGATGCCGGCGGGCAGTTTGAAGCTGTCGTCTAGCTCGGCCGCCCTGGACTGGAGCCAGCGCTCGAGAAGCCCCCGCGTCGTCGCCACCAGGCTCGGGCCGTCGTCGCTTTTGGCGTATCGCAACCCGTCGAGCATGCCGAATCCGAGATCGGAATCGCTCAGGCTTTCGAGATTGATCTTGCCGGTCGTCGGGAAATCCGCAACCGCCAAGGGGCCGAGAAGGGCGGAAAGACGCCCTTCGAGATCGGCCAGCGCCTTCGTTCCTGTGGCATCGAGCGTTTCCACGGGTGCATTCGCGCTTTGCAGCGCCGCGATGGCGGAAATCGCCTTGTCGCGTGCGGCGATATAGTCATCCTCCGGCGAGGCCGCGAAAGCCGCGCCGGTGGCAAGTGCGAACACCATGGTCCAGATCAACCGCATGACATAACCCCTTGTGCAATCGACAGGCTGGGAGCCATCGAGCAGCTTTGCGGCGATTGCGCGGCAGGAGGTCGAAACCAGGCATTGCATGCATTGGCCGGTCCCGTCCGCTTCGCGGACCATGCCTCACCCCTTGCGCTTCTCCACCTCCGCCTTCCTCAGCAAGAAACGCTGGATCTTGCCGCTCGGCGTCTTCGGCAGCTCGGTGACGAAATCGATTTCGCGCGGATAGGCGTGGGCCGAGAGCCGCTTGCGGACATGCTGCGCCAGCTCTTCGGCCAGTTCCGGGCTGCCTTGCCAGGCGGGCGCCAGGATGACGAAGGCCTTGACGATCTCGGTGCGCTGCGGATGTGGCACGCCGACCACCGCTGCCTCGTTGACCGCCGGGTGCTCGATCAGCGCGCTTTCGACGTCGAATGGCCCGATGCGATAGCCGGAAGAGGTGATGACGTCGTCGGCGCGGCCGATGAAGCTAATCGAACCGTCCGGCTCGAACTCGACCGTGTCGCCGCTGCGGTAGTAGCCGCCTGCTATGGCCGGCGTTTCGGCCTGGTGGTAGCCGCCGAACCAGCGCAGCGGCGAGTTGGCGATGTCGACGGCGAGAATGCCGGGCTGGTTGGGGCCAAGCTCGTTGCCCATCTCGTCGAGCACGACGATGCGGTAGCCCGGCATGGCGAAGCCGGCCGAGCCCGGGCGCACCAGGTGCGACAGGCCGTGATGGTTGTTGACCATCATGCCGTTCTCGGTCTGGCCGTAATGGTCATGGATCGGCACGCCAAGATGAGCGTCAAACCAGCGGATCACTTCCGGGTTAAGCGGCTCGCCGGCGCTGCTCACCACGCGCAGCCGGCCCTTGACGCGCGCGGCGGGCGCCGCGCCCTCGGCCAGCAGAAGGCGGAAGGCGGTGGGCGAACCGGCAAGGCTGGTGACGCCGAGGCGCTCGATGATGCCGTAGGTACTTGTGGCGGTGAAGGCGCCCTCGTTGAAGGTCGTGGCGATGCCGAGCAGCAAGGGGCCAGTGATGGCATAGTAGAGGCCATAGGCCCAGCCCGGATCGGCGATGTTCCAGAAGACGTCGTCGGGCCTCAGCCCGATGGCATCGCGCATATAGGCGCCGAAGGCCAGCAGGGCGCGAAGCGGCACCGGCACGCCCTTGGGCAGGCCCGTCGTGCCCGAGGTCGACATCATCATGAACAGGTCGTCGCCCTTGCGCATCACCGGCTGGCAGTCGGGCGAGGCGGCGGCAAACGCGGCGCGGAAATCGATGTCGCCCGCCGGCAAGGCTTCGCCCGGGACAAGGATGGTCGCGACGCGAGGGCAATCCTCCACCGCGTCGAGCTTGCCGCGATTGACCATGTTGGTGACGACGAGTTTAGCGCCGCTGGTCTTCAGCCGGTGGTCGATGGCTTTTGGACCGAAGGCGGTGAATAGCGGCTGATAGACAGCGCCGATGCGCCAGGTGCCCAAAATGGTCGCCACCAGTTCGGGAATGCGCGGCAGCATGCCGGCGACGACATCACCAGGCCCGACACCTGCTTCCTTCAGCATATTGCCGACGCGGGCCGACATGTCGCGAAGCTTGTCGAAGCTGAATTCCCGTAGCGCGCCGTCGGCGGAGATCGCGCGCAACGCCAGCCGGTTTTGGCCGGCGTGGCGATCGCAGCATTCGATGCAGGCATTGATGCCGGTGGCGGGGTCGCCCTGAAGCCGAGCGACTTCATCCTCGATGCGAAAGCGTTGAACGGCATCGGCATAGGGCTGCAAGTGCGCTGGTGTTTGGCTCATGGCATCCTCCCAGGCGGCGCCGCATCTCCCTGTGAGGCGCTGTCGGTTTATAGATGCCTGAAATTGGGGCTTTGGTCGATGCGGCGAAAGTTGGTGGTGGGGTAGGTTGGCACTCCGTCGCGCCCCCTCTGTCCTGCCGGACATCTCCCCCACGAGGGGGGAGATTGGCAGTTCGGGCGTCGGCTCTCCCTTGCAATGTTGCAGATTGGCGACAGCCGGCGCGACATCCGATCTCCCCCCTCGTGGGGGAGATGTCCGGCAGGACAGAGGGGGGCGCGACAGAACGCGACGCGTGACAATCTGCGGTAAGCATGTGGTTGACCTCGCCAGCCATCCGCCCGATAGCTCCGCCCAAGCATACCCACCCGAGATATCCGATGACTTCAAACGCCACTCTCCACACCCTCGCCGCCGACGCTGCCTGGCAGACCGATGTGCGCGCCGGCGTGCGCCATGCGCGCGATCTTGCGTCGCTGCCGCTGTCGCCGTCCGAGCGCGCGGCGGCTCAAGCTGCTGCCGCGAACCACAAGGTGCGCATCCCCAAAACCTATCTCGACCTGATCGACTGGAACGACCCCGCCGATCCGATCCGGGCGCAGGTCATCCCGTCGCCCGACGAACTGGTCGAACAGGACGGCGAGCTCGACGATCCGATCGCCGACCATGCGTTCAGCCCGGTGCCGCGCCTGACGCATCGCCATGCCGACCGGGTGCTGTTGTTCCCGACCTATCAATGCGCGGTCTATTGCCGGTTCTGCTTCCGCAAGGAATCGCTGACCGCGATCGGCCGCGGCTATACGCGCGAGGCGCTGGAGCCGGCGCTCGCCTACATCGCCGATCACCCGGAAATCCGTGAAGTGATCCTGACCGGCGGCGATCCGCTGTCGCTGCCCGACAAGGCGCTGGCCGAAATCCGCGCCCGCATCGAGGCGATTGCGCATGTGCGGCTCTTACGCATCCACACGCGCGTGCCGGTGGCGCTTCCTTCGCGCATCACGTCAGGGCTGGTCACGGCTTTGCAGGGCCGGCTGATGGTGACCGTCGTCACCCATTTCAACCATCCGCGCGAGATCACCGACGCCACGGAAGCGGCCTGCCGCACCTTGCGGCAAGCCGGCTTCGTGCTACTCAACCAGAGCGTCCTGCTCAAAGGCGTCAACGACACGGTCGAGGTGCTCGAGGAGCTCTGCCGCGAGCTGATGTACCGCCTCGGCGTCAAACCCTATTACCTGCACCACGGCGACCTTGCCCGCGGCATGGCGCATCGGCGCACCACCATCGCGCAAGGCCAGGCGCTGGCCGGCGCGCTGCGCGCCCGCCTGTCGGGCATCTGCAACCCCGTCTATGTGCTGGACCTGCCGGAAGGTGGCGGCAAGGTGCCGA
The DNA here is from genome assembly GCF_024746815.1 of Mesorhizobium sp. AR07. Classification (GTDB taxonomy): domain Bacteria; phylum Pseudomonadota; class Alphaproteobacteria; order Rhizobiales; family Rhizobiaceae; genus Mesorhizobium. The sequence continues at coordinate 2,001,387 of NZ_CP080525.1, read as the reverse complement.
TCGGGCCTTGCTATGTCGAGGCGCGGGACGGGGAAAGCTGGCGCATTCGCGGGCTGGATGGCGAGGCGAGGGGATATGCGGAGGTGGTGGGCGACTAGGGAATGCGGCCGATTTCTGGCGTCAAAGTGATATCAATTCGGCGTCTGTGCTGCCCCTCACCTGCCTGCCGGCATCCTCTCCCCGTATGGTGACGGGGAGAGGGGCGCTCGTCGCCGCTTTCGCCAATCGCCGGCGTTGCAAGAGAACGCACCAAAGGTGCGGCCAACCCTTCTCCCCGTATACGGCAGGGCTATCGCATATGAGTAAAGAGCTGGAAGAAGAAGTCTTTGTTCCATCTGGCTCTGCGCATTTTGCTTGCGATGGGTTTGTCGAGAGGATGGGCTTGCAAGATGTTTTGCGCGAGGCGTCTGATGACGGCGAGGTTTTGCGGGGCGTTGTCCTTGCGGGAGCGAGCGTCGTCCTCATGGAAGACGACGTCGAGGCTCCAATGCAACTGGTTCTCGATTGTCCAATGTGCTCTGAGCGTCTCGGCCAGTCTTTTAGGGGTAAGCACTTTGGAGAGCGCGACATAGCGCACGGAGGTACTGGATTTGCCGCCTGCCACGCTGCGAGAGGCCTCAATGCGTCCGATCGCCTTGAGGCCGGGAAAGCCCGGCAGGTCGAGCAGCCGCTTGAGCGGCAGGACCGAAGCCCTTCGCGTCTCGGTGCGGCCATGCGCGCTGTCGCTGGTCTCAAAGAACGCGATCTCGCCGGCTTGGGCGAAGCTTCGTTCGGCCGCGGCAAACAGCTTGGGACGATTGGGCTTCAGCCCCAGCGCATAATGCGCCTTCTTGCCGATCAGCGCCTTGGCGGTGTCGGGGCGGCAGTGCAGCGCATCGGCCGTCACTGTACAGCCCTTCAAATCCAAGCTCTTCAGAAGATCCAGCGTGGCTTTGACCTCGTCGCCCTCAGGCGCGCGGGCAGCGGCAATCGACAGCCTCGTCTCGGCGTCCCACACGCTCACCACCAAAGGTGGCATGAAAGCCCGCCCCTTCGCATAGCCGCGCCGCAACGCCTTGCCGTCGACTGCCACCACGCCGCGTGGCGGCGAAAGTCCGAGCGTTTGGCGCAGCGCCGCCATGAAGCCGGCAAAGCTGCGCGCAAGCTCATCGGCATCGAGAAGTCGAAACACCCGGCTGAACGTGTCGTGGCTCGGACAGCCATGCTCCAGCACCACGATCTCTTTCAGCTCTTCTTCCTGACCCTCGACGAAATCGGCAATATCCACGCAGCTTTTGGCGCCGCACAACGTCGCAGCCAAAGCCAAAAACAGAAGCTCCGCCAGATCATGACGCGCGTTGACGTCACGCGGGTCTTGAACTTCCCGCAAAATCGAAAGCAGCAATGGCATTGGGCCTCTCCTTCAAAGACAAAGCCCCTAAAGAATCAACCTTTCCACCGCCCGCAAGACCTACTTTTACTCAAATGCGATTCCCCTGCCGTATACGGGGAGAAGGTGCCGGCAGGCGGATGAGGGGCGGCGCCAACTTCAGCAATCTCCCGCCTGCGGCACCCCACTGCTACTCAAATCCTTCGCCCCCCAAAAATCTCATCGCATCCGGGAATAAAGGCAAGCCCTGCCAGGTCTTCCCTTCAGCGAGGCCATTCGCCCGGCCCGCAATCCGAAGAAACGAAACAAGGACCTACGAAAATGACCAAGCTCGCTCTCAGCGTGGCTGCCATACTGCTTGCTTCAAGCGCTGCCTTTGCCGGCAGTGACCACGGCGCAAACAATGCCAATCAGCCCATCGCTTCCGTCGACACCAACGCCACGGCGTCGATCCCCTACACCGCACGCCCAGACGGCGTCGACACCACGGTGATGACCGGGCCGCGGCACGCGCCGATGCAATCCGATGCGCAGGAACCCGGCCAGGGCATCTGGGGCCGTTGAGTTCGCCGGGGGGCACGACCGGATCCCGACGGGCCGGCCCCCCAACCGCATCGGAACGGAGGGGCCTAGGGCTTGGCCCTCCGTCATCCCTTCCGCAACCCAGAGGAGATCACCATGTTCAGCATGACACGTCGCACGTTGCTTGGTTCCGCCGCCGCCGCCACCGCCTTCGGCCTTGCCGGAAAGTTGGAATTCACCCGGCCCGCCTTTGCCGAAACGCCGGTCGAGCCGGCCGTCGGCTTCTACAGATACAAGGTCGGCGATATCGAGGTCACCGCCATCTATGACGGCATCTGGCGCAAGCCGCACGACCCGGCCTTCTTCGCCAACGCCTCGGTCGACGACACCAAGGCGGCGCTCGCCAAGGCGGGGCTGACCACAGACTTCATGCCCATCCCGCTTACTGTCGTCGTGCTCAAGATGAACGGCAGACTGATCATGATGGACGCCGGCTCGGGCGTCGGCCAATGGCAGACCAACGCCACCCATCTGCCGGGCAACATGGCCGCCGCCGGCATCGACTATAAGGCGATCGACACCATCATGATCTCGCATTTCCACCCCGACCATGTCTGGGGCCTGATGGAAAAGGGCACCAACGCGCCGGTGTTCCCGAATGCCGAGCTGATCGTCAACGCCACCGAATACAACTGGTGGACCGACCCCGGCCGGCTGGCCAAGCTGCCGGAAGGGCGCAAGCCGGCGGGCAAGCGCATCGCCGAAAATTTCCCGAGATGGAAGAACTGGAAACTGGTCGAGGACGGCGCCGAGGTCGCGCCCGGCATCCAGATCATCGCCGCTCCCGGCCATACACCCGGCCATTCTGTCTACCTGGCGAACTCCGGCAAGGAGCAGATCATGATCTCTGCCGACACCATGTATGTGCCGGCGCTTCTGGCGCCGCATCCGGAGTGGCAGGGCAGCTACGACCAGGACGGGCCGGCGGCGATCGCCACGCGCCACAAGATCATCGACCGCGTGATTGCCGACAACATCCGGATCTCGGGCTCGCACTTCCCGTTCCCGGGCACCGGCACCTTCGTCAAGGACGGCGATGCCTACGGCTTCGCTCCAGTGCAAATCTAAGCGCGGAAACCCACCCAAAGCGAGAAAGACAATGAAACAGTCCCTCTTCAACAAGCATGCCCTGGTCGGCCTGCTCGGCGCCATTGCCGTGCTGACCGTGGTTCCCGTCGCCACAATCATGCCGGCCTATGCGGTGGACGACATCGAGGGGGCCGACGCGCCCGACCTCACCGCGGTGCAGGCCAAGATCGCCGCCAAGGACTACAAGGGCGCCCTGGCCGATCTGCGCGACCTGGCGCAGGACACGCAGCAGCCCGACGTCTACAACCTGCTCGGCTTCACGCTGCGCAAGACCGGCGACTACAAGACCGCGCTCACCTACTACAGCAAGGCGCTGGAGCTGAAGCCCGACCACAAGGCCGCCCGAGAATATCTGGGCGAGCTCTATGTCGAGACCGGCGACATGGCCAAGGCCAACGAGCAACTGGCGTCGCTGGAAAAACTCTGCCCGGCCGGCTGCGAGGAGCTTTCGGACCTGCAGAAGGCCATCGACACCAAGGTGACGAAGTAAGGCGTTTCCTCTCGCCCACGAAATGTGAGGGGGGTGGCCGCGAAGCGGCCGGAGTGGGGCCTTGGCGCCGCGCCTGCCCTCTAATGCACCGCAGTTTGGGCGCTCGTGGCTGGCGCCCATTGCCGGAGCTGGCATCCTCTCCCTCGCGCCGGCTCCGGCCTTTTTCAAACATCAGACACAGCGCCATTTCGCGCGTCCGACCGGACGCGCGGCGCCTGCCTGTTTAAAGAATTGGAGCCTGACCATGACACCGACCGAACTCGCCACGAAGCTGTACGCCAAGGATGTGGCACTGCTTGCCGGCCGCCTGCTGCTTTCCCTGCTCTTCCTGCATGAAGGCCTGACACTGGCCACCCATTTCGACGGCGCCGCCAGGGCGATGGCTGCACTGGGCGTCAGCCTGCCGCTGTTTGTCGCGACAATCGCCCTGCAAATGGGGGCAGGGCTTTCCATCGCATTCGGCCTGCTCACACGCCTCGGCGCCATCGGGCTCGGCCTGTTCTGCCTGGCGACAGCGACGCTGTTCCACACCAACTTCGCCAGCCAGAACGAGTTGCTGCATTTCGAAAAAGATCTTGCGATATCAGGCGGCATGTTGGTGCTGGCTATCGCCGGCGCCGGCGCTATCTCGCTGGACAGGTTGGTGGTCGCCTACCTGCGGCACCGGCAGCGGGACAGGGAAATGGTGAAGGCGCTGGTGGCGGTTGAGAACCAGATGTCGGTGGGAGAGGTGAGGCTGCCGGTTTGAAGGCGCGCTGCCCCTCGGCTCCCGTTTGTGGTTGCAGGTGAACTTCAGCTTGGCGAATACGGCGGTGCGCCATCAACAAACGCCAATACGACCACGCGCGGAGCAATGCAGTAAGCGAGGTTGACCTCGCGGCCCGTTTTCGTCATCGCACGGCCTGCGTTGAGGTCCACTTCTATATCCTCATAGCCCAGGATCTCGCGATCGAGCGGATAGACCGCCTTGTAGACTGCTTCCTTGGCGCAAAAGAGGATACGACCGGCAAGATGCCGGTCCGCCGCGTCTGCTTGATCAGCACGGGCTGCAACGAGCGCGAGGATGTCGTCGGGCAAGGGCTGGGGGGGCTCGACGTCGATGCCGAGGGAGGCGACGTGGTCAACAGGCGCGACCGCCGCGACCGCCATTTCGTCGTCATGCGCGAGCGAACCCGTTATCCCGTTGGGCCAGACCGGCGCGCCGGATGGCGCGCGCAGGATGGCGAAGTCATTGACACCAACATCCGCCAGCAGCCCGCGTGCGATCCAGCGGGCCGCTCCGCTTGCGCGCCGCATGGCCGGCTGGCGCGCCAGGATGGAACGCGCTTCCTCGGGCAGCAGATGGGCCTCGTCTCCGTCGCGTATGACCCGGCATCCGATCCGGACACTTTTGGGCGCAATGGCCATCATCGCCCGCAGCAGGGATGTCTGCGCAAGCGCGATTTCAGGGGGGGCGGCCGCGTCAACGATCATCCGTCGAAAGGACCAGATCGGCGATCATTTCGCCATCCTCGTCGAGCCCTTCTTCCACGAAACCGGCGGTACGGTAGAGCTGTCGTGCTGCATCATTGTCCGGTTCGTAGCAGATTGAAACGTGCCTGATGTGGCCAAGGCTTCTGATTTCGTCCAGCACTTCACGCAACGCAGCCTTGCCGTAACCTCTGCCCTGCCAGGTGCGGTCGATCATGAAACGGTAGATCCGCGCCTCGTCGTCATCCTCCGGCGCCTCGTACATCAGGAAACCGACGACACTACCCCCAGCCATCACGACGCGCGGCCGCGCGTCCCCATCGGATTCGGCTTCATCGAGGGACTCCGCATTGCTTGCGACGAAATCCATCTGTTCGGCGGCCAGTCGCAGAGCCGTGACCAAGGCTCGATTGGCCTCGGTCACAGGAGCGATACGGATTTCCATGACACTGCCGGATCGCTCTGTCACGCGGCCTCCGATGAGGTCTGAGGGATGATTGGCCCAAGGCTCAAGCCGATGTCTTGGAGCCACCATCCGTGACCGGCTGCACGAACCGATGAAGTTTGGCCGGATTGCCCCGCCATATGGAGTTGGGTTCAAGCTCTTCGCCCTTCATGACGAAGGAGTCGACATCGACCACCGACCCTTCGCCCATCACGACGCCGTAATGGACAAAGGCGGCAGGTCCGAGTGTGCAGCCTTTGCCGATGCGGATGAAATCGGACTTGAACGCGCCTTCTTCCAGCGAATGGGCCTGGATGACACACCCCTCGTTGAGGGTGACGTCATCGCCGATCTCCACCAGGGAACGCTCGGTCAGGTTGCTGCCGCCGTCATAGACCCTCTTGCCCACCTTCACGCCCAGCAGGCGCATGATCAACGGTCGGAATGGAGTGCCGCCGAAAAGCCTGACAATCGGCGAATCCGACAGCTTCCAGTGGCGTTCATGGCGCCAGAACGTGACGTCATAGATCGTCGTCATCTGCGGCTTCAGCCTGCGGAAACCAAGGCTTGCGCGCTCGATCAGAATGTAGAACGGAATGGTGATCGCCGAGGTGAGCAGCACAGCGACGAACAGCGCTACTTCCGCCCAGTCGGTATAATAGTTGAGGGCGCGGTCCCAGATCACCAGCGTGGCGAACAGCATGATCCATTGAACCGCCACGAACAGAAGCACCGTCACGGCGTTATAGAGGTTCTTGTGCCTGATGCGCTGACGCCGCTCTTCCTCGCTTATGCCCGCGATCAGTTCCTTGTCGCGGTTCACCATGCGGGGGATTTCAAAGGACGGCGAACCCAGCAATCCGACATTCTCACGCACCGGTCCATCAATGGGGACCATCACCTTGGTGCCGAGCAGGCAGTTGTCGCCGGTGCGGCCGTCCGGCGGATAGTAGATGTTGTTGCCGAGATAGTTGCGCTCGCCAATTCGTGTCCGCTCGAGCCTGAATGCGGTGGCGGACTTGTGCATGTTGATCATGAAAAGTCCGTCCGACACCATGGTCTGGGTGCCGATGTCGCACAGCAGCGGGTTCTCGTGCTGCTGGTTGCTGCCGAAGTTGGAGCCGGTCTGCACCACCTTGTTGAGGTTCCAGCCAATGGCGCGCATGTAATGCACGATCGCCGAGCTGTCGCCGCACAGGAGATTGAGGACGCGCGAATTGCTGGAGAATTCGGCGACAGTCTGCAGCCAGTACCGGAAACCATAAAGCGCATAGGTGCGGCCTGGCTTCAGAAGCAGGCTCACCAGCCGCGGCACCAGCGTTGCCGCAAGGAAGGCCAAGGCAATGTAGCCAAACAGCGTGACCACGGTGCCGATCGCGACGATGCCGATCGTCTCCTGATAATCGTCGCTGACGTTCTGCCAATAGCTGTGGAACAGAAGCGGCAGAGGGGTCACGAAGGTAAACAGGCCCACCAGTTGCACCGTCTCGTAGAGCACGCGCCGGACATGGGACGGATTGACGTTGCGCACCTTGCAATAGTCGGCCGTGGTCGGCACGGGTGGCGATCCGTGCCAGTGCTCGCCGTCCGGAATGCTTTGCCCGCGCTGCAGCGAGGATGAATGGCCGAGCTGGGCGCTGTTGCCGATGCTTGTGTCGATGTCGATCGTGCAGCCCACACCCACGAAAGCCTCGCGGCCGATGGCGATCGGCCCGGTATGGATATAGCCGGACTGGGCGCGGTAGCCGAGGATCATCGATTCCTTGCGCAGGATCGTGTTGTCGCCAATCGAAATCAGGTCCGTGCAGACGGGCACCGAACGCGATTCGATGACGGCGTTGCGCCCGAGCCTGGTGCCGAGAAGCTGCAGATAGATGCTGTAGAGCGGGCTGCCGCGGAACAGGACGACGGGCGCGGTGCGGATCAGTGTCTTGACCACCCAGAAGCGATAGTAGCGCAGGCCCCAGATGGGAAATACTTCCGCTTTCCAGCGGCCGACGAGCACCCATTTCGCAAGGACGGCAAAGCCCGTCATGCCGAAGAACACGCCAGCCGAGAGCGACACGCAGCGCAGGTAGAGCTTCAGAGGTTCGTCGAGGGCGTCATAGACCCAGTTGAGGCCAAAGTTGAGCGACCACAATCCGAAGTAGCTGTAGAGACCATAGAACAGCAGCTGCGCCATTCCGCAGGTCCAGTAGACAAGGTTCGACGTGCGGCGGGTGAGAACCGGCTCATTGGTGGCCGTCGTCATCTCCTCCGGTACGCACAAATGCTTGGCGAGGCGCGCCACCGTCGGATAGAGATAGATGTCGCGCATCGACGTCGTCGCCCATTCCTTCCTGGTGCGCACGCGCGCGCAAAAATGCGCCATGAGCAGCGAGTTGGCGCCGAGATCGTCGAAGAAGTTGTCCTCGACGGACACCGCGTCGAATTTCAGCACCGCGGCCAGTGCATCAGCCAGGAAATGCTCGTCGTCGTTACCGGGCGGCACCATCGTGCGATCGGCCGAAAGCCGAACGCTTGTCGGTTTCGGAAGCTGGCGAAGGTCCACCTTGTTGGAGACGGTCATCGGGATCGCCGGCAGTTCCTCCAGATAGGAGGGCACCATGTAGTCCGGCAGGCGCCGCTTCATCATCTGGGCGAGATCAGCGCGGGAGATCGCTGGCAGGCCGGTCTTGGGTGCGTAGTAGGCAACGAGTTCCACGCGGCCGGGCTCGATCTCCCAGGTGGTGACGGCGGCCTGCGCGATGTCAGGCTGGTCCAGCAGCACCGCCTCGATCTCGCCGAGTTCGATGCGATAGCCGCGGATCTTCACCTGTGTGTCTATGCGCCCGTTATACTCGATCTCACCGATATCGTTGATCCGGCCAAGGTCGCCCGTCCGGTAAATGCGCTTCGACGGGTTGTTTGGCAGGTCGAGGAAATCGGCAATAAATTTCTGTTCGGTCAGGTCCGGCCTGTTGAGATAGCCTACGGCCAGCCCGATACCGGCGATGCCGATCTCGCCCAGTTCACCAGGCGCGGCCAGTTTCGGCACCGAAGCGTCGAGAATGACGATGGAGTAAGTGGGCAGCGGCGCACCGATCGTCACGGGACGATCAGGCGTCAGCGCGCCCATCGTTGCCGTGACGGTCGCCTCGGTGGGGCCATAGGTGTTGAGGATTTGCCGCCCCGGCTTCGACCAGCGCACCACCAGATTGTGAGGGCAGGCCTCGCCGCCCACCAGCAGCGTGCGCAGGCTGGGCACGTCGCTGGCCATCGACGACAAGAGGGTCGGGCTGCAGGCCATGCAGGTGATGTCATGATGGCGCAGGAAATCCGCGAGTTCCTCGCCCACGAGAGGCAGCTGGCCCGGCGCCGGCACGACTGTCGCGCCGGCGGCGAATGGCACCCAGATCTCTTCGGCGGAAAAGTCGAAGGCGATGGTCATGCCCTGATAAACACGATCGCCCGGCCGGTATCCGTAGGATGCGGCGGCGACCCGTATGAAGTTGACAAAGCTCTGGTGCGTGATGACCACGCCCTTGGGCCTGCCGGTGGTGCCCGAGGTGTAGAGGATGTAGCAGGTGTCGTCGGCTGCAACTGGCGCCGCACGCGGCTTCAGCGGTGCGCTGGACTGTTTGGCAATCTCGGCGGCGGCGCTGTCGATCAACAAATGGGGAACCGGCAGTTGATCGGCTCGCGACGCATAGGCGGCGATCGTCACGATCAGGCTTACACTGGCGTCTTCGATGATGAGCGTCATCCGCTCCTGGGGAAACGCGGTGGCCAGCGGCACGAAGGCCGCGCCTGCCTTCATCACGGCGAGCAACGCAACATAGGTCTCCGCCGACCGGTCGAGAATAAGCCCAACCCGGTCACCCGGCCGCACGCCGCGCTTGATCAGCAGGCGGGCGAACTGGTTGGCCCGCTTGTCCAGCTCCTGATACGTCCAGACACGTCCATCGGAGATCACCGCCGGCAACGCGGCAAATGTCTCGGCGAGCTGCTCGAAGACCGTATCGAGCCGCTCACCGGGCTGACCTTCCCGAGCAAAGTCGGCGCCCGTCAGGATCTGGGCGCGCGCGATTGTTCCGAAGGCGGTTTTTGCAAGCGCGTCAGCGCCTGCCACGCCTGTTTCGGGCTGGCTCGCCGGGTTTGCTGCGCCGCGCCCGGCGATATCGACACCGTGATCCATTTCCATACTCTCTCGTCCTGGCCGAGCACGCCAAGCACATCCTGATCATGCCGCCGCGTCGGCAGGCATTGTCGGCTGTGCCGCCGCTGCGATTTGACCCTTGTTGATGGAGGTGGAATGACCGAAGCATCCATGACGGAAAAGCTCGGAATTCCGACCGGCGATCGCTGACCGCCTGAGTCTCACCCCTCTTTGATCGGCCCGATATCACATAATTGGCCGCAGCGATATCATATAATCTGGATCTCGGGGTGGGCGCACCGGTTCGGCGCTGCTGGCGGTGAGCGACATGCCGGGCAGGTCACCCATCCATCCGTTCGAACCTCGTTGCATTGCCGGTAACCACCCCATTGGCGTCGCGCCGTGGCCATTTTCCGGCCGCCGCGGGATGATTATGCCATCCGATCTTTTCGCCATTTTTTCCGAACTGTTGAATTTTGTTTCTGAATTGTGTCTGGGCGCTCTTTTTGCCTACCGTTGTTGGCCCTTGCGGGGGGAAGGTGAAGCCTCAGCCCGTCGCGCTCCACGGCGCCCCCCTCTGGCCTGCCGGCCATCTCCCCCACTTGTGGGGAGATTGGCAGCTTCGGTGCCTGCGTTTTTCTTGCAACGTTGAAAATTGGCGAAAGCGGAAGTGCCGGCCAATCTCCCTCCTTGTGGGGGAGATGCCCGGCAGGGCAGAGGGGGGCGCCGTAGGGCGCCACCTTCGTGCGGGTCACGCTCTTCGCCCGCCGATCACGCAAATTTTTTGGATCGTTCGGATTGGCGCGGCGTTCATCCCTGACGCAACGGAGGAATTGACATGAGCGACGAACGGCACGAGAAGATCCAGCAGCGCGCATACCAGATCTGGGAACGCGAAGGCGGCGGCGACCCCGAACGGCACTGGCACCAGGCAGCGGCCGAGATCGACAGGGAGGCGGCGCTGCCGCTGACGGCAGGCGATGCACTTCCGGAAACCCGCGAAATCGCCAGCTCCGACGTCCTGGCGGTCGAGGCGCTGGCGATGCGCACCGGCATATCGGGCGACGAGGCACAGGAACTGATCGACAGGCTGGGCGGCGACCGCGCAGCAACCGAGCAGGCCGCCCGCAGCCTCAAGGGCAAGCGGAAATCCTGATCAGGGAGAGCGAGATGATCCGGAAACTCAAGAACGGAAAATACCGCCTCTATTCGCGCAAGAAGGACGAAAAGACCGGCAAGCGGCGGAACCTGGGGACGTTCGATACCCGCGAGGCGGCGGAGAAGCATGAGAGGGAGGTGCAATATTTCAAGCGGCATTGAGGGGAGCCGTTTGGTGCTTGCCTTTGACGGTCGCGATGCGATGCACCGCAGGCTTGCGTGACCGATTTAATCTTAATCCCGCTAAGTACACGGCAGCTTTGCGCCTAATTACAGTCGTTGGGAGTGCCTTATCGACTTCCTGGAAGCTGGCATGCCGAGTGGCTATACTACGAGGATGGTTCCGCTCAGAAGCGACGCCCGACAACACGGCAATGAACGTGCCGACTGGAGAAAAATCCCGAAGCTATAAGTTGGTTGAGAATTTCGGTGGATTGCGTTTATTGTCTGCCCTCGAGCACGTCAAAGTTGCTATGAATAATCGCAGTTTGGGGACGACTTGCGCGCTTGGAAGAAGATGTAACTTACTTGTGGGTCGCGGAGACCGTTCTACGGAAACACGGACGCCCCCTGAAGGCGCGTGCACTCGTAAACTATGGGATTGAGGATGGACTTTTTCCGGCAACGGGACTTAGCCGCACCCCTCAGAAGTCGATGCAGGCTCGCCTAAGCATTGACATCCTAAATAACACCTCGTCGATCTTCGTCAGGACAAGCCGGGGACGGTTCTTTCTTAGAGAGTTGCTCCCATCAAATCGCGCGGACGAACCAACGGAACTGCAGGTCTACACTGCGGAACGACATGCACCGAGGCCTTCCGCTGAGATGGTTCTGTGCGTGCCTCGTCGAGCGTGTGAGCGCTTTCTTGATTTCCAGGGCATAGGACACATCGGCGTGGAAAATCCCTTGGAGAACCTGCGGGATGATCAGTTTGAATACATTGCCCGAGTGCTGGCGGAGACCGATGACGCCTCGAAACAAGTCATTACCTACACGATCATCCAGCACCAGTCGAAGATCCTGTCGTTTCGACGGGGTCTCTACAATCGGGCGGCCAACTTCTTACGAGGCGCCCACTGCGTTGGATTTGGGGGGCATGTCAACGAAGCCGACCGTGACCTTTTTCCCGATATGATCTGGGCATCCGTCAGAACGCAGCCAGAGAAATTTCGGAGGAGCTTCTTCTGCCGAACGGGCGGCCCCAGATTAATCCGGCTTCCTTGCAGTGTTGATTTCCACTAGGAACTGACCCGGCGTTTCCACCGAGATTTGACCCGCCTTTTATGTATGTTTCGGGTCTGGTGTGGTGGTCAAGTTCCTGTTTTTCTCCTTCGCGTTTTTCGGTTCATGAGCTGAGCTATTCTTGAAGCGGAAGCTGTCGTTTCCGGTTTCGAGGATGTGGCAATGATGCGTCAGTCGGTCGAGCAGCGCGGTCGTCATCTTGGCATCGCCGAAGACGCTGGCCCATTCGCTGAAGCTGAGGTTGGTGGTGATGATGACGCTTGTGCGCTCGTAGAGCTTGCTCAGCAGATGGAAGAGCAATGCGCCACCTGATGCACTGAACGGCAGGTATCCGAGCTCATCGAGAATGACGAGATCGGAATGGACAAGCCGGTTGGCGATCTGTCCTGAGCGACCCTGTGCCTTCTCCTGCTCGAGCGCATTGACCAGCTCGACCGTGGAGAAGAAACGAACCCGCTTGTGATGATGCTCGATCGCCTGGATACCCAAGGCGGTCGCAACGTGGGTTTTTCCAGTGCCGGGTCCGCCGACCAGAACGATGTTGTTGGCTTCGTCGAGGAAGGCGCAACGGTGGAGTTGGCGAACCAGAGCCTCGTTGATCTCGCTACTAGAGAAGTCGAATCCGTTCAGATCACGATAGGCTGGAAAGCGTGCGGTCTTGAGCTGATAGACTGTCGATCGGACCTCGCGTTCTGCCGTCTCGGCCTTGAGGAGTTGCGACAGGATGGGAATGGCGGCTTCGAACGCCGGCGATCCCTGTTCGGTGAGTTCACCGACAGCCTGCGCCATTCCGTGCATCTTCAAGCTTCGCAACATGATGACGATTGCGCCGCTGGCAGGATTATGGCGCATGGCGCACCTCCGAGGTCTTCCTCAAGGCATCGTAGCGTTCGACATTGGCCTTCGGCTCGTTGGTAAGCGTCAAGGCCTGTGGCGCGTCGATCGGCGGCGGCGTGGAGGACTTTCCGTCGACCAGGCGATGCAGCAGGTTCAGCACATGGGTCTTGGTCGGAACGCCGGATTTTAACGCCATGTCGACGGCCGACAGCACGGCCTGTTCGTCGTGCTGAAGCACGAGCGCCAGGATATCGACCATCTCACGGTCGCCACCCGGCTTTTTGAGCAGTTGCTGCTGCAGCATTCTGAAGGCTTCGGGAAGCTCGGTGAACGGTGCGCCATTGCGAAGAGCACCGGGCTTGCGCTGCACGACCGCCAGATAGTGCCGCCAGTCGTAGACTGTCTGTCCCGGCCGATCATGCGATCGGTCGATGATGCGTCGGTGCTCGCAGATGATCAGACCTTCCGCGGCGACAACGACACGGTCCGGATAGACCCGAAGACTCACCGGCCGATTGGCAAAGGATGCCGGAACGCTGTAGCGGTTGCGTTCCAGATGCACGAGGCAGGTCGGGGTAACCCGCTTGGTATATTCGACAAAGCCGTCGAACGGTCGGGACGTCGGCATGAGAGCCTGCACTTCCTCAGCCCAGATATCGGCGATGGTGCCGCGCATTTTGCCATGTGGGGTCTGCGCCCAGAACTCTTGGCATCGAAGCTCCAGCCAGTCATTCAGGGCTTCCAGCGAAGGAAAGCGTGGCACCGGCTGCCACAGTCGATGGCGAGCATCCTGAACATTCTTCTCGACCTGGCCCTTCTCCCAGCCAGACGCTGGATTGCAAAACTCGGGCTCGAACAGGTAGTGGCTGGCCATGGCCATGAAGCGGACATTGACGTCGCGATCCTTGCCACGCCCGACCTTGTCGATGGCGGTCTTCATGTTGTCGTAGATGCCGCGCCCAGGCACGCCACCTAAGACGCGGAAAGCATGGTCGTGGGCGTCGAACAGCATCTCATGCGTCTGCAGAAGGTAAGCTCGAACGGTGAAGGCCCGGCTGTAACTGAGCTTCGTGTGGGCCACCTGTAGCTTGGTGCGTTCATTGCCGATGATCGCCCAGTCTTCCGACCAGTCGAACTGGAAAGCCTCACCCGGATCGAAGGCTAGTGGAACGAAAGTCCCACGCCCCGAAGTCTGTAATTCTCTCTGCAGATCCGCCTTCCACTCCCGAGCAAAAGCAGCAACACGACCATAGGACCCCTCATAGCCGAGGCTCACAAGATCGGCATGCAACTGCTTCATCGTGCGTTTCTGCTTGCGGTTCTTTTTGGCTTCCGTCTTCAGCCAGGCTGACAATCGGTCGGCAAAAGGATCAAGCTTGCTAGGCCGCTCGGGAACCATGAACTTCGGCTCCACGCCGCCCAGGCGAAGGTATTTGCGAATGGTATTCCGAGACAGGCCGGTCCTGCGGCAAATCTCCCGGATCGATAAATGCTCTCGAAAATGCCAGCGTCGGATCACGCTCAATAACGCCATGTCGATCACTCCGTAGCCCCCGCTGAAAAACGCGGGGCAAGGTTCAAACATGGGTCAATTCTCGATGGAAATATCCTGTGTTGCCGGGTCAGTTCCTAGTGGAAATCAACAGTAGGGCGTTCGGCTCTTTTCGAGAGCTTCCTGATACTTGCGTGTGAACTTCTTGATCGATTCCTCGCGATCCTTGATTCGGCCGGTAGCCGCCACGACGTGATCGCCGTGGGCGAGCAGCGAACTCAGGAGCGTTAGGAATGCCATCTTCGCCTGCTCAAGGCGCTGAGCATTGTCGTTATAGTAATTGCGGAATGCGGCCTTTTCGACCTCGAAATCGAGTGACGACATGCTGATTACTCCCGCGACCGTATGAAAGCTTGAAGCGAGCCGCCAGCCAAGCGCTTTCTCGAAACCGCGGAGCTAATTCGACCAGGTGTCCGCTTACTGAATGCTACAACCGAAACCGGACAGGCTGGAAGCGGCCCCTATCAAGACATTCAGCGTGTTGCGGGTAGCGACCGCTACTGGCGTTCAGCCGACCTTTCGAAGACTGCCAAGCTGCGCCCCCACCCCTCTTATTAACCATTCATTAACCATTCACTCGCTAGCGTTTACCTATCAGTAAGGATTCGCCAGCCGTGACTTTTGCCGCTCCCCTCGAGGCCAAATCCATTCGCTTTCGCGCCCGCTCTTTCGTCGCTTTTACGCTGACGCCGGAGGCGCCTTTGGCCACTTGGCTGGAGGGGCTGGATCACTGGATCGGCAATTCGCCGGGCTATTTTGCCGGCCGGCCGGTGCTGCTGGATTTGAACATGCTGAAGCCTGGGGCGGGCGAGATCGCGGCGCTGGTCGCTGAGCTCGCCACGCGCGGCATCCGCATCTATGCCATCGAGCTCGAAGGGGCCTCGCTCGGCGCCGAATTGCCGCCGGTGCTGGTTGGAGCCAAGGAGGCGACGACGGACGGCCTGTTGGCGCAGCCCGGCCGCAAGGCGAGGGCGGAGATTTCCAGCCAATCAGAGGGCAAGACCGAGGGCAAGGCGCCTGAGGGCCGCGCGGGCAAGGTTGGCGCAAGCAAGGCCGGCGAAAGCGAGCCGCAAGTTGGGCACGAAGCTTCGGGCACGCTGATGATCAAGTCGCCGATCCGTTCCGGCCAGGCGATCGTGCATCCGCATGGCGATGTCATCGTGCTGGGTTCGGTCGCTTCCGGGTCGGAGATCATTGCGGCAGGCTCGATCCATGTCTACGGCACGCTGCGCGGGCGCGCTTCGGCGGGCGCGCTCGGCAACAAAGGCGCGCGCATCTTCTGCCGCCGCAACGAGGCCGAGCTTTTGGCGGTCGACGGCTGGTACGTCACCGCTGAGGAGATGGAAGGTGTTTCGCGCGGCAAGCCAATTCAGGCGTTTCTCGACGGAGACGCTCTGCGTGTCGAGCCGCTCAACTGACATTCGTTTGGACTGATATTGGGCGTTTGGACTGATATTGGGCGGCTGACAGGGCCGCTCGACCAACAAAACAACAACAACGGAGGCATTTTGATGGGCAAGGTAGTGGTGGTCACCTCGGGCAAGGGGGGCGTCGGCAAGACGACCTCGACGGCGGCCCTTGGTGCCGCGGTCGCCAAGACCGGCAAGAAGGTGGCGCTCGTCGACTTCGATGTCGGCCTGCGCAACCTGGACCTGATCATGGGCGCCGAGCGGCGCGTGGTGTTCGACCTCGTCAATGTCATCCAGGGCTCGGCGAAACTGTCGCAAGCGCTGATCCGCGACAAGCGGGTGGAGACGCTGTTCCTGCT
Organism: Mesorhizobium sp. AR07; assembly: GCF_024746815.1. GTDB lineage: Bacteria > Pseudomonadota > Alphaproteobacteria > Rhizobiales > Rhizobiaceae > Mesorhizobium. Next base: position 1,985,247 of record NZ_CP080525.1, on the reverse strand, counting down.
GCCGGCCTCGCAGACGCGCGACAAGGATGCGCTGACCGAAGAGGGTGTCGGCGAAGTCATCGACAAGCTGCGCTCGGTGTTCGACTATGTCTTCTGCGACAGCCCGGCCGGCATCGAGCGCGGCGCGCAGCTTGCCATGCGCTTTGCCGACGAGGCGGTCATCGTCACCAATCCGGAAGTCAGCTCGGTGCGCGATTCCGATCGCATCATCGGCCTGCTCGATGCCCGCACGCTGCGGGCAGAGCAGGGCGAGCAGATCGCCAAGCATGTGCTGGTCACGCGCTACGACGCGGCGCGCGCCGCGCGCGGCGAAATGCTCTCCATCGACGACGTGCTGGAAATCCTGTCGACGCCGCTGCTCGGCATCATTCCCGAGAGCCAGGATGTGCTGAGGGCTTCCAACCTCGGTTCGCCGGTGACGCTGTCGGAACCGCTCAATGCCGCGGCACGCGCCTATCTCGACGCCGCCAGGCGGCTCGAAGGCGAAGAGCTGCCGGTCGTCGTGCCGTTCGAGCGCAAGGGTTTTCTCGACCGGCTTCTGGGAAGGAGGGCGGCATGAACCTGCTCGACATTTTCAAGCGGCGCTCCAGCGCGCCGGTGGCGCGCGAGCGGCTGCAAGTGCTGCTCGCCTATGAGCGCCGCAACCGCAGCCAGCCCGACCTCGTCTCCATCCTGCGCGAGGAGATCATGGCCGTCATCGCCAAACACGTGCAGATCGACCAGGATTACCTGCAGGTCTCGATGGACCGCGGCGAAACCATGTCGACACTGGAAATCGACATCCAGATCCCCAACAAGAGCGCGGTGCCGCTGGCGATGGCGGGCTGAATTTTTTTACCCTCCTCCTTGTGGGGAGGGTCGCTGCGGGGCAGCGGGGTGGGGGTCGGCGCCGACCCCCAACAGGATAAGGGTTTCCTCGCCCCCATGAAATGGGGGAGAGGTGGCCGCGTAGCGGCCGGAGAGGGGCCCTGCGACGCTGGCGGGCTTCCCTCTGAATCATTATAAGCCGCGCCGTTCCCCCTCTCCGTCTCGGCTTCGCCGAGCCACCTCTCCCCGCTTTGCGGGGCGAGGAACCACGTTCTGCGGGGTCGGCGCCAAGCACCCCCACCCGAACCTGCGGTTCGACCTCCCCACAAGGGGGAGGTGGGGAGCCCCATCACGCAGCCTCAAACACCACCGTCTGTTCAAGCCCGCCGCCCTTGCGGTTTTCCAGCGTCACGCTGCCGCCGTAGCGCTCGATGATTTCCTTGGCGATGGCCAAGCCCAGACCAGCGCCCGGGATGGATTGCAGGCGGCCGGGGTCGACGCGGAAGAAGGGCTCGAACGCCTTGTTCAGCAGGTCCGGCGGAATACCGGGTCCGTGGTCGGAGATGGTCAGCACGGCGCGATTGTCGGCCACGGCAAGGTCGACGCGGCACGCCTTGCCATGGGTGGCGGCGTTGACGATCAGGTTGCGCAAGGCCCGGCGCAGGCCGAGCGCGCCGGCTTGCACCGAAACCGCATCCAGATGCCCGATCGATACGGCACGGCCGAGCGAGACCATCTCGGCTTCGATGTCGCGCACCATTCTTTGCAGGTCGACCGGTTCGACGGCATCCTGGTTCACCTCTTCGCGCACCAGGCGGATGGCGCTGTCGGCGATGCGGTCGAGCTCATCGAGATCGTGAAGCCATTTGTCGCGCTCGTCATCGAGGAACTCGGCGCGCAGCCGCATGCGCGTCATTGGCGTGCGCAGGTCGTGGCCGGCGGCGGCGACGAGGCGCATGCGGCTCTCCATGGCTGTCTTCAGCCGGGACGAGAGCTGGTTCAGCGCATGCGCGGTCGCCTTGACCTCGGCCGAACCCACTTCCGGCACCGCCGCCAGCATGCCATCCGATCCGATCTTGGAGACGGCGGCCTCAAGCATCTCGAGCGGCCGGATCAGCACGGCGGTGAAATAGACCGAGACGGCCGTGGCGCCGGCCACGATCAGTGAGATCCAGCCGGCCAGGACCAGCCACTCGCGCCTTGGCGGCGTGATGTGGGGGACTTCCATGATCGCCCAGCGATTGTCGGGCAGGCGCACCGATGCAAGCTGGCCGGGTTCGTCCGCCTTGTCGCTGACGATGGCCAGGAGGTCGAGGCCGCGGCGACGCAGGATGTCGTTGAGCATCGCCGTTTCCGCCCGGTCCACCTTGCCGCCAGCCGCATGGTCGCCGAGTTGAACCCGCAGAACGTCCGGAATCGGACCGGGCAGCAGCCGCACCACGAGTTCCATCTGCTGGGCAATCCAGGGCACGGTCAATTCCGGCGGCGGTCCGCCGCCCCGGACGCTGATGACGGCGACCGTCGCCAGGCCGACGACACCGACGATCGAAGCGACCAGCAACAGGATGAGCCGCCGGCGTAACGAGTTCATGCCTCGGTCTCCGCCGCTTCGACGCGGGCAGTGAACTGGTAGCCGCCATTGCGCACAGTCTTGAACAGCGGCCCTTCGCTGGTCTCGCCAAATTTGCGGCGCAGCCGGCTCATCAGCACGTCGACGGAACGGTCGAGCGGGTCGCGCTCGCGGCCTTGCGTCAGATCGAGCAGCTGGTCGCGCGACAAGAGCCGGCCGGGACGGTCGAGGAACACCTGCAACAGATCGAATTCGGCGCCGGTGAGATCGATGAGCGCGCCTAGCGCGTCCGTCACCTTGCGGGTGTCGGGTTCCAGCCTGTAGCTGGCGAAAAAGTAGGAGCGGGCGCGCGGCGGCGGTGCTGCTTCCTCCGGTGCCGAGCGCCTGAGCACGGCGCGGATGCGGGCGGTCAGTTCGCGCGGGTTGAACGGCTTGCCGAGATAGTCGTCGGCGCCGAGTTCCAGACCGATGATGCGGTCGACATCCTCCTTCAGCGCCGTCAGCAGGATGACCGGAATGTGCGGTTTGCGGTCACGCAGGCTGCGGCAGATGTCGAGGCCGAAGCCGTCGGGCAGCATGACGTCGAGCACCAGCAGGTCGAACTGGCCGGCGCCGAGCTTCTGCTCGCACTCGCGCCGGTCCGCCGCCACCGAAACGCGAAACCCCTGGCCATCGAGATAGCGCTGGAGCAGCGTCCTGATCTCGCGGTCGTCGTCGACGACAAGGATATGGGATTGTACCTGCATTGCTCGCCCGCTTGCCTGTTGGTTCGGGATTATAGGGAGAGCCGCCGGTAAACGGCATGGAAAATTGCAACGCAATGTTGCCAATGGGCCGGCGGAAACATTCGGAAACAAATCTCCTTATTCTGGAAACCTTCGGCAACACGCCGAAGCAAAGCGGAAAAAGACGCCTCCTATCTTCCTGCCATCCGAAGCATGCGGGAAAGGATTTACATCATGCAGAGCAGATTCGTCGCGCTCGGCCTGTTCTCGGCCGCCCTCGTTCATCCGGCCCTGGCGCAACAGGTCGATTCGGCCGCCGCGCCCGGCGGCGAACCGCCACCGGTCATGGCCATGCAGGATGGCCCGGGACGAGACCATCGCCCGATGCCCTGGCACGGCCCGATGCGGTCCGGTCCGGAAGGTTTTGGTCCCCGCCGCATGGGGCCGCCGCCGGAATTCATGCTGGCGGCGCGGCTTGCGGCGCTCGAGACCCGCATCGGCGTGCGCAGCGAGCAACTCGATGCCTGGCGCGACTATACCAGCGCGCTGCAGGCCGTGCTGACGCCGCCTCGGCCCGATCACGGTCCTGGTGGTCCTGGCGAGGGTGGTCCGGGCGGACCGGAGGCAAGGGGCCTGGATGCGGCGGGCCCGGGCGGCAAACCGGATGCCTTCGCCTTCCAGGAAAGGCTGGCCGACGATATCACCAAACGGGCGGTCTCGGCCGGCAAGCTGAGGGACGCGATCGCGGCACTTCGCGCCAAGCTGACCCCCGAGCAGCTCGAAATCCTCGCTTCGGCGGATCGCCCCCACGGCCCCGCCCGTCCCTGGGGCGGCCCGCCGGAGGACGCAGCCGGCCCCCGAGGTCTGCCCGACGATGGCAGACAGGTCCCGCCGCCCCAGCCCGGGAACGGCGAGCAGCTCTGATCGGCTGCGCCGGCCGGCCCGATATCCAACCCGTTCTCGGGCCGGCCGGTTTCGGGGTGGCGGGGCGTGTTCCCGCCACCCGATCCTTCAAATCATGGAATCGAAGCAATGTGGGAAGCCATGATGATGCTGCGGCTGATCGCATCGATCCGCCCGGGATTCTCGCTCGGCCATGCCGCGCGCGTTCTGCCGCCGGCGATGCCAGCCGACACGCTCAAGGGCGCGATCCGTCTGAGCTTCGCCGCCTGGCGCCTGTCGCTGCCGCTTTCGGAGCGGCCCGGCAATCGCCAGATCGCGTAAGACTCCGGCAACGCGCTTGGCATGTCGCTGCTGATCGGGATATTGATGCTGATGGGCACCGCGGCCGGGACTTCGATCCTCGAATACCTTCGACCGCACAGAAGGAGCGCGACATGAGCCGCTTCGAAGCACTGCTCGACGCCGCCCTCAACCCGGGCTGGTTCCTGGTGGACCGATCCGATGCCGACAGCCAGGCGGCGACCGCAACTCCAGCGAAAGATCATCCAGGCCATGTCTATCCCGTCTAGCCAGTCTTCCCTGCCGGCACGCCGTCTCGCGCCCTGGGCCGCAATGCTGTGCGGCGCGCTTTTTCTGGTGAGCTGTTCGCAGGAGAACAAGGCTCCCGCCGGCATGGGCGCGCCCGGCAAGCCCGAGGTGGGCGTCGTCACCGTGCATCCGCAATCGGTCGCGATCACCGCCGAACTGTCAGGGCGCACGGCCGCTTCGCTGATTGCCGAGGTGCGCCCGCAGGTGAACGGCATCATCCTGTCGCGCCTGTTCAAGGAAGGCAGCGAAGTGGCGGCGGGACAGCCGCTCTACCTCATCGATCCGGCAAGCTACAAGGCAGCCTATGACAGCGCGGTCGCGGCGCAGCAAAAGGCGGAAGCGGCAGTGCCTACCGCGCAGGCCAAGTTCGACCGCTATGCCGGATTGCTGAAGCAGAATGTGGTTTCGAAACAGGATTATGACGATGCCGCGGCCACGCTGGCACAGGCCAACGCGGATGTGGCAGCGGCCAAGGCCAGCGTCGAGAGCGCGCGTATCAGCCTCGACCGCACCTCGATCACCGCGCCGATTGCCGGCCGGATCGACAAGTCCACGCTGACGCCCGGAGCGCTGGTCACCGCCAACCAGGACACGGTGCTGACCACCATCCGTTCGCTGGATCCGATCAATGTCGACGTCACGCAGTCGAGCACCAATTTGCTCAATCTGCGCCAGGCAATCAACGAAGGGCGGCTGAAACTCAGCGGCCCCAATGTCAGCGTCAAGCTGAAGCTCGAGAATGGCACCATCTATGCGCAGACCGGCAAGATGGAATTCGCCGGCGCCAATGTCGACCAGACCACCGGCACCTTCGCGCTGAGGGCTGAGTTTCCCAATCCGGACCGCCTGCTGCTGCCCGGCATGTATGTGCGGGCGCTGGTCGAGGAGGGCGTCGCCCAGAACAGTTTCCTGGTGCCGCAGCGCGCCGTGAGCCGCAACACCAAGGGCGAGGCGACGGCGATGGTCATCAACGTGCAGGGGAAGGTCGAGACGCGGGTGCTCACCGTGCGCAACAGCGTCGGCAACAACTGGCTGGTGGATGCCGGTGTCGGCGACGGCGACCGCGTCATCGTCGAGGGCATGCAGCTCGTGCGCCCCGGCGGCGATGCAACGGGTGCCGAAGTGACGATCGACGAGACGACCGGCGAGGTCAAGGACCGAGCGCAGGGGACCTCGTCCGCATCCACCCCTTCCAAGATGGCCAGCAACGGCCAGTCGACCGGGAACTGAGGCGATGTCCGTATTCTTCATCAACCGGCCGATCTTTGCCTGGGTGATCGCCATCGTGATCATGCTGGGCGGCCTGCTGGCACTCACCACGCTGCCGATCTCGCAATACCCGCAGATCGCGCCGACCACGGTCAACATCAGCGCGACCTATCCGGGTGCCGATGCCCAGACGGTGGAAAACTCGGTGACCAAGGTCATCGAGCAAGGCATGACCGGCATCGACAATCTCGACTACATGACGGCGACGTCGACCTCGACCGGTTCGGCCTCGATCACGCTGACCTTCACCAGTGCGGCCGATCCCGACACCGCCCAGGTGCAGACGCAGAACAAGCTGCAGCTGGTGCAGTCGCAGCTGCCGCAGGTTGTGCAGAGCAACGGCATCACCGTCTCCAAATCCTCGACCGGCTTCCTGATGGTCATCGGCTTCGTCTCCGGCGACGGCAAGATGAACTCGACCGATCTCGCCGACTATGTCGATGCCACCGTGAACGACACGCTGAAGCGGGTCGAGGGTGTCGGCTCGACGCAGCTTTTCGGCTCCGGCTATGCCATGCGCATCTGGCTCGATCCGGACAAGCTCGCCAAATATGCCTTGATGCCGAGCGACGTCGCCTCGGCGATCCAGGCGCAGAACACGCAGGTTTCGGCCGGCCAGCTCGGCGGCCTGCCGGCGCGCAAGGGCCAGCAGCTCAACGCCACGGTGACGGCCAAGAGCCGGCTGCAGACCGCCGAACAGTTCCGCAACATCATCCTGAAGAGCCAGACGGACGGCTCGCTGGTTCGCCTCAACGATGTCGCCACCGTCGAGCTCGGTGCCAAAAGCTATACGACGCAAGCCAACTACAACGGCAAGCCGGCGGCCGGCGTCGCCGTCAACCTGGCGACCGGCGCCAACGCCATCAACACGGCCGAGGCGGTGCGCTCCACCATCAGCCGCCTGAGCTCGACCTTTCCGCAAGGGGTCGAGGTCGTCTATCCCTACGACACCTCGCCCTTCGTGCGGCTGTCGATCGAGGAGGTGGTCAAGACGCTGGCCGAGGCGATCGTGCTTGTGTTCCTGGTGATGTTCATCTTCCTGCAGAACCTGCGCGCGACCATCATCCCGACCATCGCCGTGCCGGTGGTGCTGCTCGGCACCTTCGGCGTGCTCTCCCTGTTCGGCTATTCGGTCAACACGCTGACCATGTTCGCCATGGTGCTCGCCATCGGCCTGCTCGTCGACGACGCCATCGTCGTCGTCGAGAACGTCGAACGCGTGATGCAGGAAGAAGGCCTGCCGCCGAAGGAGGCGACGCGCATGTCGATGAACGAAATCACCGGCGCGCTGATCGGCATCGCCACCGTGCTGTCGGCCGTGTTCGTGCCTATGGCTTTCTTCGGCGGTTCGACCGGCATCATCTACCGGCAATTCTCGGTAACCATCGTCTCGGCGATGGTGCTGTCGGTGCTGGTCGCGCTGGTGCTGACGCCAGCACTTTGCGCCACGATCCTGCGGCCGCCCAAGGACCATGCGACGCAGACAGGCCCGTTCGGCTGGTTCAACCGTGTCTTCGATCGCGGCACGCTGGCCTATCGCGACGGCTCGCACGGCATCATCAACAGAGGCAAGCGCTTCCTCATCGTCTTCCTGGCAATCGTCATTGCCATGGGCTGGATGTTTGTGCGGCTGCCGAGCTCGTTCCTGCCGGAAGAGGATCAGGGCATTCTGATCACCAGCGTGCAGCTGCCGGTCGGCGCGACGCAGGACCGCACCGAGCGTGTGCTGGCCCAGGTGACCGACCACTATCTGAAGGACGAAAAGGACGCGGTCGACGGCGTCTTCACCGCCTCCGGCTTCGGCTTCGGCGGCGCCGGCCAGAATGTCGGCATCGGCTTTGTGCGGCTGAAGGATTTCAGCCAGCGTACATCGCCGGCCATGGCGGCACGGGCGATCGCCGGCCGGGCAATGGGGGCCTTTTCCAAGATCAGGGACGCGCAGGTCTTTGCGCTTGCCCCTCCCGCCATCCAGGGGTTCGGCAACACCAACGGTTTCGATTTCTACCTGCAGGACGTCAATGGCGCCGGCCATGGCGCACTGATCCAGACGCGAAACCAGCTTCTCGGCCTTGCCGCGCAAAGCAAGCTGCTTGCCAACACAAGGCCTAACGGCCAGGAAGACCAGCCGCAATTCTCGGTCGACATCGACCAGGAAAAAGCCAGCGCGCTCGGCGTCAATCTCGCCGACATCAACAACACGCTTTCAACCGCCTGGGGCAGCAACTACGTCAACGATTTCATCGATCGCGGACGGGTGAAGCCGGTTTATCTGCAGTCGGATGCGGACTTCCGCATGCAGCCGGAAGATCTGGACAAATGGCAGGTCCGCAATGCCAGCGGCGCCATGGTGCCGTTCTCGGCCTTCGCCTCCAGCCACTGGACATTCGGCTCGCCCAGGCTCGAACGCTACAATGGTTCGGCGGCGGTCGAGATCCAGGGCGCGGCGGCAGCGGGCGTGAGTTCAGGTGCCGCCATGGACGAAATCGACAGGCTGGTCGCGCAGCTGCCCGCCGGATATTCCCACGAATGGACCGGGCTGTCGCACCAGGAACGCCTTTCGGGCAACCAGGCGCTATCCCTCTACGCCATTTCGGCACTGGTCGTGTTCCTGTGCCTGGCCGCGCTGTATGAGAGTTGGTCGATCCCGTTCGCGGTCATGCTGGCGGTGCCGATCGGCATCTTCGGCGCGCTGCTGGCGGCAAGCCTGTTTGGCCAGACCAACGACGTCTATTTCAAGGTCGGGCTGCTGACCACGATCGGCCTCGCAGCCAAGAACGCCATCCTCATCGTCGAGTTCGCCATCGAGCGGCAGGCGGCCGGCATGGGTCTGGTCGAGGCGACGCTGGAAGCGGCGCGACAGCGCCTGCGGCCGATCCTGATGACGTCGCTGGCCTTCATCCTCGGCGTCACGCCGCTGGCGATTGCCAGCGGTGCGGGCTCGGGCGCGCAGAATTCCGTCGGCATCGGCGTGATGGGCGGCATGATCGCGGCAACGGTGATCGGCGTGTTCCTGGTGCCACTGCTGTTCGTCACGGTGCGCCGCATCTTCAAGGGCAAGGCGGCCAAGCAGGATACTGGGCAGGAGACGGGCGAGACGCGGGCAACGGCCAATCAGCAATAAGGCCCTCAACAAGGCGCTCGGCGGCGGCTGGGACGGCACGGTCGACAGCGCGAAACCGGAGATCATCGACGTCAAGACCACTCCGCGGCTGGCGTCGAGGTAATGGTTTCCAGGCCTCGACTGTTTGCTTCGAGGTGGCTACGCGGCGCGTGAAAAGCCGCTCCCAGCTTTGACGATGGCGGGCTGATCGTATCACTGATATTGATAGCGCCCATACACAGCACAGGCGCCGCAGATGACATCCGACACACAGAAGGCCGAAGCGGTCGGGCAGTTGCTCGAAACGCCGGACCTTGCCAGCGCGCTGGAAAGCGAACAGTTCAAGAAATTTCTCGACCAGGTGCCGATCGCCATTGCCGTCTCGGATCTGGGTTCGAAGGAGCGCGTCGTCTACGCCAATCCGGAATTCGAGAAACTGTCCGGTCTGAAGGCGGCGAAGCTCGCTCGGGAACATTGGGCGGCACTTTCCGGCACCGGCCTGCACCAGCAGAAGGACCGGGCGCTCTTCGACGCGGTGGTCGAGGAGACCGATTTCGTCGGCACGTTCCGGCTAGAGCGGACAGAAGACCAGCCGGCGATCGTCGACGTCTATTCCAACGTCATCGAGGATGACGATGGCAAGGTCTGCTTCCGGCTGGTGGCGCTGGTCGACGTCTCGGCCCATGGTGAAACGGAGGATACGCGCTCGATCGACGAGCGTATCCGCGAGAAAGACACGCTGCTGCGCGAACTGCAGCACCGGGTGAAGAACAATCTGCAGATGATCACCGCGCTGATCCGCCTCGAAACCCGCAACGCGGCCGAGCCGGACCAGAAGCGTTTCGAGAGGCTGGCGGGGCGCGTCGACGCGCTGGCGATCCTCTACCAGACGCTGTCGGGCGACAATGACAAGGATGAGGTCGATCTCGGCGTCTATCTCAGCCGGATCGCGTCGGCGGTGATGAATTCGCATGCGGTCGAGGGCATCCGCCTCGACATGAAGGTCGACACCTATCCGGTATCGATCAACGTCGCCATGCCGACCGGGCTGGTGGTGAACGAGCTTTTGACCAATGCGCTCAAACATGCCTTCCAGGGGCGCGACGGCGGCACGATCACGCTGCACAGCATCGTCGATGGCGATGGCTGCCGCATCGTCGTCGCCGATGACGGCATCGGCCTGCCGGAAGGCGAGACCTGGCCCAGGCGCGGCAAGCTCGGCGCGCTGATCGCCCGCTCGCTGACCGAGAATGCCAAGGCGGAATTCGACGTGAATTCGAGCGCCAGCGAGGGCACGAGGATCACCATCGTCTTCAAGCGCTCGGTTGCGGCCGCCGCCTAGACAGGGTGACGCTGAACCAGTGGCATGGATGGCTGCAAGTGATGCCTGGCTGACTTTCGAACCGCTGATGCCGGCCCTTGCCCCAGCCGACAGTCCGCCCTTCCTTGCGACAGGAGGGCCGGTTGCCCATCATGCGCCTTCGGCGCGGCGCAGACGGGAACCGCGCTGCTTGCGCCATCGATCCCGACCGGCGCGCTGCTGGTCGGGCTGTTCTCCAGCGCGCTGCCGTTCTGGCTGGCGGCCTTTGTCGTTGTCGTCAGAACCTCACGCCCAGATTGACCTTTGCGCCCTGGTCGACGGCGCCGCCGCCGAATTGTCCGGCATAGGACAGGCCGAGCGTGGCATTGGGGGCGAGTTGCAGGTCGAGGCCGGCTTCGGCAAGAGCGGCATCCCTGGCGATCGGCACGCCGGCGATGGTGAAGGCATCGCCGGCGGCGAAGGCGAAGCTCGAGGTCGGCGTGACGTCTCCGAAGGCGTGACGCCAGCCGAGCGTGCCGTGCGCGGTGGCGGTCACACCGCCAAGCGCAAAGTCGGTCGAGCCGCGCAGTCCGAGCGTGGCGAAGGTGGCGTCGGTGGTCGAGCCGGCGCTGGTCAGGGCCGCCGCGCCACCCGTTTCGGTAAAGCCGTCGGTGTGTACGCTGACATAGGCGAGATTGGCGAACGGCTCGAACTTGAAGTCCCCGGCATCGGCCTTGTAGGCAAGTTCGCCGAACACCTGCGCGGTGCCGGCATCGTAGTCGGCTGATAGTGAATCGGCAAAGCCGTTGAAGGCGATGGAGCGTTTTGTCGACAGGCTGCTCCAGCTGTAGGCGGCACCGGTGTGGAAGGCGATGGCACCCCAATTGGTGCCGCCATAGAGGCCAAGATGATAGCTGCTGCTCTTGCCGGAGGCGTTTCGGTCGTCAGCGTCGAAGGACGAATGGCTGTAGCCGCCGAGCAAGCCCACGCGCCAGCCGCCAACCAGCGTGTCGGCGCCTGCCAGCAAGCCGCCGGTCGAGCGGTCGAAGGCGGCGGCATTGCCATCAGAATTCGTATTGCCCCACGAACCAAAAGCCTGGCCCCAGACGGCGAAGCGGTCGGTGTCGGCAGCGACCGTCTCCGGCCCGCCTTCGCCATAGGCCACGACCGGCAATGCTGCCACGCTGGCATCGCCGAAGGCAGCAGCAACACGGGCGTTGGCGGCGTCGCGGACGAAGCGGCTGTCCTCGACCAGCATGCCCTTGGCCGAGGCATGGATTTCGCCTGAAAGCTGGTCGAAGGCGCCACGGGCAATTGCATAGGTCGGCAAGCCCACAATGGCATCAAAGAGCGGATTGCCGCCGCCAAGGCTTTCATTGCCACCGCCGGTGGCGATTTGGTTGGGCGTCAGGCCGACCGAGGCAAAGGACTTTGTCTGCACCACATCGAGATAGACATGCGTCGCGTCGTAATTGGCGAGAAGGCCGATGAACGGGCCGGCCTTGCTGAAGGTGTAGGTGCCGGTGACGCCCGCATTGGCTTGCAGCACCGTGTAATGCGTGCCCAGGACATAAGGCGCGGCATCCGTCTTAACAACGTCGAGGACCGCGCCAGCGGCGATCGTCGCCGTGCCCGTCGCCTGGATGAGGTCGGACTGGCCGGTCGAGGTCAGTTCGACCTGGTAGATCGAGCCCGCTGCCTGGTCGATATCGCCCGCGACATTGAGCGTGCCGATCGAATTGCCCGGTGCGATGATACCGCCTGATTGCGCCACGATGCCGCCCACCGTGCCGTTGCCACCCAGCATGCCGCCCGTGATCGTCACCAGCGAGTTGGCCAGCGAACCGTTCACGGCCAGCCGTCCGCCGATCACGTTGGTCGCACCGGTGAAACCGCTCGAATCGGCGGTCAGGTTGGTGTTGCCGGCGATCTGGTTGATCGTCCCCAGCCCGCTGATCGCCGAAGCGAAGATATAGTTCGCGCTCGCATGGTTGAAGTTGATCGCACCGGTGCCGGCGCCGAACTGGACGCTCGCAGCGTTGAGCGTGCCGGGCGCAAATGCGGCCGTTCCGGCTGCACCGCCGATGTTGAGCGTGCCGACGGAGCCCACCTGGCTGGCAATGTTGACGATGCCGCCGACCGAAACCGCGCCGCCGTTCGAGACATTCAGTGTGCCAGTGCCCGCACTGCCAACGACCAGATCCGAAAGGCTGATCCAGGTCGAGTTCGCGCCATCGACCGTCACTGAACCTTTGGCGCCTGCGAAGTCACCAATATGGCCCTCGCTGTTGGTGACCGCACCGCCATTCGCGATCGCCAACGTTCCCCAGCCAGTCAGACCGACAAACAGGTTTGAACCATTGGCCCAGGTCGACCCGACACCAGTCACCATCGCCATGCCCCGAGATCCCGAGAAATCTCCGAGAACGCCTATGGCATTGGTGACCTTGCCGCCATTCGAGATGGTCAGCGTGCCGGTGCCGGTGTTGCCGACATAGAGGGCCGAACCGTTGCTCCATGTCGAGCCCACACCATCGACCGTTGCCGTACCAACACCCGTAGCAGCATCGCCGACAACACCATAGGTGCTGTTGACCTTGCCGCCGTTCGAGAGGGCCAGCGTGCCGCTTCCGGAGTTGCCGATGGTCAGGATTCCGCTGTTGATGAAACCACCGTTCGCGACCGTCAGTGTGCCCGTGCCGGAGCCGCCGACAACGAGATCCGAGCTGTTGGTCCAAGTCGAGCCCGCACCGTCGACCAACACGGTGCCGGTCGAACCCGCCGCGTAGCCCACAGCGCCAATGACATTGCTGACAGCACCGCCGTTGGTGATCGCCAGAGTGCCGGTTCCGTTGTTGCCGACATAGAGATCCGAGCTATTGGTCCATGTCGAGCCCGCACCGTCGACCTTCACTGTGCCGGACGAACCTGCGTCGTTCCCCACGTAGCCAATGCTGTTGGTGACCGTGCCGCCATTCAAAACATTCAACGTGCCTGTGCCATCGAGGCCGATGAACACGTTGCCACTGTTGAGCCAGGTTGAGCCGATACCATCGACCGTCACCTTACCAGTTGAATCGGTGCTGTAGGCCACATAGCCGTCAACATTGCTGACCACACCGCCGTTCGTGATTGCCAGCGCGCCGTCGCCGTCATTGCCGACTTTGAGTGTTCCATTGTTGGTCCAGGTCGAGCCCCCGCCGTCGACCGTTGCGGTGCCGATCGAGGCGGCACCGTAGCCAACATAGGCCGAGTCACTGCTGACTGCGCCGCCGTTCGAGATCGTCAGCGTGCCGGTGCTGAGACCGCCGATGAACAGGTCTGCGCTGGTCCAGGTCGCGCCGGCGCCTGCAACGAACACCGTACCGGTCGAGCCAGCCGAATTGCCGACATAGGCCGTGTCATTGCTGACAGCGCCGCCGTTGGTGATCGACAGAGTGCCGGTGCCGAAATCGCCGACAGCCAGGTTGGAACTGTTGGTCCAGGTCGAGCCGGTACCGTCGACGAACACCATGCCGGTCGAGCCCGCCGAATAGCCAATAGCCCCCCAGCTGTTGCTGACAGCGCTGCCATGGATGATCGCCAGAGTGCCGGTGCCGAAATCGCCGACAATCAGCGATCCGCTGTTGGTCCAAGTCGAGCCGGCACCATCGACGATCACCATGCCGGTCGAGCCCGCCGCGTAGCCCACAGCGCCGATGACATTGCTGACAGCACCGCCGTTGGTAATCGCCAAAGTGCCCGTGCCGTTGTTGCCGACATAGAGATCCGAGCTATTGGTCCATGTCGAGCCCGCACCGTCGACCTTCACTGTGCCGGACGAACCTGCGTCGTTCCCCACGTAGCCAACGCTGTCGGTGACCGCGCCGCCATTCAAAACATTCAGCGTGCCTGTGCCGTCGAGGCCGATAGACGCGTTCCCACTGTTGAGCCAGGTTGAGCCGATGCCATCGACCGTCACCTTGCCAGTTGAATCGGTGCTGTAGGCCACATAGCCGTCAACATTGCTGACCACACCGCCGTTCGTGATTGCCAGCGCGCCGTCGCCGTCATTGCCGACTTTGAGTGTCCCATTGTTGGTCCAGGTCGAACCCGCACCATCGACCGTCGCCGAGCCGGTCGAACCTGAATACAAGCCGACATAGCCGATGTCGCTGCCGACCGCGCCGCCATTGGTGATCACAAGAGTGCCGATGCCGTAACCGCCGACAGTCAACGATCCGCTGTTGGTCCAGGTGGAGCCGGCACCGTCGATCGAGACGTAGCCGTTCGAACCAGTGAATTTGCCGATGGACCCAGCGGCGTTGCTGACGGCACCGCCGTTGGTGACCTCTAGCGTACCGGCACCATGTTGACCGATGACGAGGGTTGAGCTGTTGGTCCAGGCCGAGCCGGCACCGTCCACGGACAGGACTGCAACGGCTTCGCTGCCGTCCCCCAGGATACCCCCGATATTGCTGATCAAGCCGCCATTGAGGATGGCGACCGTCCCCGTGCCCTCGCCCGCGACGTAGAAATCGTCGGCGTGCAGCCATGCCGATCCCGCGCCGTCCACAGTCACCGTGCCGGTGGAGCCCGCGAATCTGCCTACGGCGCCTTGTGAATCACTGAGGGTCCCGCCGTTGATGATTTTCAGCGAACCGACATCGCCGGCATTCCTGCCCACGAGAACCACGAGCCCGTTGGCGCCAAGGCCGCTTATCACCGTGGGGTTCGGCGTGAGCGTGTTGATATTGACGAAATTGGTGGCGTCGGGCACCGCATTCGGGCTCCAGTTGGCGGGATCGAACCAATTGCTGGATGTTGTACCCGTCCAGGTCGCGTCCGCCGCCGCCGCCGGCAAGGTCGTTCCCACCACGCCGGTCGAGCCAAGCATCAGCGCGAGCGAACTGACGCCGGCCATGTGCCGAGGATTGCGCAAGAGGTTGCGGTAACCCAACGACGCGGTCGACATCAGCGTCGCCTTGCGGCCTTCAAATATATTCTGCGGCATTCAATCCCCTGACATGACAGTCGTTTCGCCCTGAGGCTGACATGTCACCGGAGCCCAGCTGTTGTCTTGGGCAGGGCCGCACTGGAATTGGACTGGAACGAGGTGCCGTGCCTTTTCCGCGCACTGTGGCAGTTTGGCCCCCATTGATCGCCACAGGCGCCATGGGCGGCGATGCGATGCGGGCCATAGGCGACGACCAGCGTGGCGGTTGGATTGAGCGCCGCCGGCCTGACGGATATTTCCGAGTGTTTCTGGCATTCTGCCAGCCGAACCGATGAAGTTCGGGCAAATTCTTGTCCAAAGCAGCAATGAAATTGTCGCCCACAGCACAAGTATTTCCTGCTCTGGACAAGCCGTTGTCGGGTCCAGTACGTTGCGTGTCCAAGTGAAGAGGTGAGTGTAGAAAAGGCTCGGTTGCTCCTTGCAAAAGAATGTCTTCTCGTCAGTCGACCTGCCGCCGCATCTGGACCAGCGCGCACGGTTCATGCTCTGGCAGGACATCCACGTTGCCGAGATATGGTCGGTCGAATATACGATTTCCGAGAAGCTGTCGTTCGAAGCCGCGATCGAAGCCACGGCCGTCGGGCCGCTGGTGCTAGGGCAGATGGCCGGGACGATCAGCCATGCCAGCCGCAAGGCGAGCGATATCGCCGCCGACGGCCGTGACGGCTATCTCCTGCTGGTCAACAATGGCGAGACGGTACTCAGCGGCACCCAGGTTGGCCGTGACTACAGCGTTGGCAAGGGCGAAGCCGCGCTGGTCTCGGCTTCGGAAGCGTTGCAAATGACCGGCGGCGACAACAATGTCTGGGCCAATGTGGTGCTGCCTCGCGTCGTGCTGGAGAACGCCTTCGCTCATCTCGACGACCGGCTGGCGCTGCGCATCGGAGCCGACAACGAGGCGCTCGATATGCTCAAGCGTTATTGCAGCTTCCTGGAAGCAGGCCCTGCCTTGCTCTCTCCCGATCTTGTCAGCCATGCCACCGAAACGATCGTCGACCTGATCGGCCTGGCGACCGGCGCCAAAGGCGAGGCCGCCGAACTGGCGGGCCTGCGCGGCCTGCGCGCGGCAAGGCTGCAGGCCATCGTGCAAAAGATGCGGGACAATTTCGCCGATCCCGCCATTTCGGCCCAGAGCGTTGCCTGGCAATTGCGGCTCTCCGTGCGCTATGTCCACGATATCCTGCAGGAAACCGGGGTGAGTTTTGCCGAGCGTATTCTCGAACTGCGCTTGCAGAAGGCGCATCGAATGCTCCGCGACAGGCGCAACGATCAGATGCGGATCAGCGAGATCGCGCTGCTCAGCGGCTTCTCCGACATATCCTATTTCAATCGCTGTTTCCGCCGCCGCTTCGGCTCGACGCCGAGCGGCGCCAGGTAGTTCGGCGGCCGCGAGTCCCGCCGAGACAGCACTGCGGCGCTTGTTCAGGACAATTCGGGTGCGGCCCAGCCCAAGACGCGGCGCAGGCGGGAACAGCGCTGGTCGCACCCTCGATGCTGACCAGCGCGCTGCTCGTCGGGCTATTCTCCAGCGCGCTGCCGTTCTGGCGTGGGCTCCCCTCATGGACTTCGCCAAAATACAACCCATATTGAATCCATGGAGCTTTGAGCGTGACCTTCGCGCGGGTGGCCCTTCTTGCCGCGGCCTTCGTCGCCGCAGCTGTCTTTTCTCCCTTCTCTTCGGCCGGGAGCGAGAGGGTTGCGCTGAGCGTCGCCATTGACGGCGCCATCGGGCCGGCAAGCACCAGGCAGCTCAAGGAAGCGCTCGATGCAGCCGCGACGCGGGGCGCCGAAGTTCTCATCCTTCAGCTCGATACGCCCGGCGGGCTGGTCACCTCCATGCGCGAGATGATCGCCGATATCCTCGCTTCACCGGTGCCCGTCATCGGCTATGTCGCGCCGGCCGGTGGCCATGCCGCCAGCGCCGGAACCTATATCCTCTACGCCACCCATGTCGCGGCGATGGCGCCCGGCACCAATCTGGGTGCGGCGACGCCGGTTGAGATGGGCGGGCTTCCGTCGCTTCCGGGCGGCGACAAGGACAAGGGCGAGAAGGACGCCACCGGGCGGCCGGCGGGCGACGCGATGATGGCCAAGGTGACGAACGACGCCGTCGCCCTGATCCGCTCGCTTGCCGAACTGCGCGGGCGCAATGGCGACTGGGGCGAGAAGGCCGTGCGCGAAGCGGCGAGCCTGTCAGCCAACGCGGCGCTGCGGGAACATGTTATCGACTTCGTCGCCGTCGATACCACCGAGCTGCTGCAACTGGCCGATGGGCGCACGGTCGATGTGGCCGGCAGGAGAGTGGTTCTGGCGACGAAAGGACTGCCGGTCGAGACGCTGGAGCCCGGCTGGTTCATTCGGCTGCTCGCCGTCATCACCGACCCCAACACGGCCGTCATCCTGATGCTGGTCGGCGTCTATGGCATCATCTTAGAGTTCACCAGCCCCGGCGCGGTGGCGCCCGGCGTCATCGGGACCATCTGCCTCGTGCTCGGCCTCTATGCGCTCAATCTCTTGCCGATCAACTATGCCGGCCTGGCCCTGATGCTGCTCGGCATCGCCTTCCTCGTCATCGAGGCCTTCAATCCCACCGTCGTGCTTGGGCTCAGCGGCGTGGCCGCCTTTCTGTTCGGCGCCGCCATGCTTCTGAGAGTCGAGGGTCCGGGCTTTGCCATGTCATGGGCCGTCATCGGTCCCGCCGCCGTGTTGACGCTTGGGCTGGCGCTGCTGACCGGCACCTATCTCTGGGCGGCGCGCAGGAGCCCACCGCGCGTCGGCGGCGAGGCGATGCGCGGCTTGCCGGCCGAGATCCTCGACTGGCAGGGCGGCGAGGGCCATGTGCTGGCCCAGGGAGAGCGCTGGCGGGCGAAGGCCGACGAACCTATCGCACCGGGTGACAGCGTCGAGGTGACCGACATCAGCGACCTCGTGCTGACGGTGCGGCGGCGCGACGCCGGAAGGAATGGAGCGAGACAATGATGATTGGTTATGTGGCCTATCTGATCGTTGCGCTGGTCGTGATCATGTTCTTGTCCGCGGCCATCCGAATCCTGAGGGAGTATCAGCGCGGCGTGGTCTTCACGCTCGGCCGCTTCACCGGGGTCAAGGGTCCCGGTCTCATCATCCTCGTCCCCTTCATCCAGCAGATGGTGAAGGTCGATCTGCGCGTTGTGGTGCAGGACGTGCCGCCGCAGGACGTCATTTCGCGCGACAACGTCTCGGTGAAGGTCAACGCGGTGCTGTATTTCCGCATCGTCGACGCCGAGCGGGCGGTCATCCAGGTCGAGGACTTCATGGCCGCCACCAACCAGCTGGCGCAGACCACGCTGCGTTCGGTGCTCGGCAAGCATGAGCTCGACGAGATGCTGGCCGAGCGCGACAAGCTCAACAGCGATATCCAGGAGATCCTCGACCAGAGGACCGATGCTTGGGGCATCAAGGTCTCCAATGTCGAGATCAAGCATGTCGACCTCAACGAGAACATGATCCGCGCCATCGCCAAGCAGGCTGAAGCCGAGCGGCTGCGGCGCGCCAAGGTGATCAATGCCGAGGGCGAACAGCAGGCGGCGGCGAAACTGGTTGAGGCGGGCCGGATGCTGGCGGCCGAGCCGCAGGCCATGCAGCTGCGCTATTTCGAGGCTTTGCACGACATCGCCGGCGAGCGCTCGTCCACGGTGGTGTTCCCGCTGCCGGTGGATCTGCTCAGCCAGTTCATGAAGCCGCAGGGGAAGTAGGGGGCCAGCGGCAGAACCGCCGATCTCCTCCACGAGGGGGAGACCGGCAGTTTCACCCCTCAAATCAGCTTCTCCAGCGTGATCGGCAGGTCGCGCACTCGCTTGCCGGTGGCGTGGAAGATCGCGTTGGCGATTGCCGGTGCGACGCCGACGATGGCGAGTTCGCCGACGCCCTTGCCGCCGAGCACCGAGGAATGCAGGTCGGGAATGCCGACCGAGATCACCTCGATGTCGGGAATGTCGGCATTGGTCGGCACCAGATAGTCGGCGAGGTTGTTGTTGACGATGCGGCCATGGCGGCGGTCGACGATGCCTTCTTCCAGCAGCGCTTGGCCGATGCCCATAATGATGCCGCCCTTCCACTGGCTTTCGGCGAGTTTGGGGTTGTAGAGCCGGCCGGAATCCAGCGCCGAGACCACGCGCGACACGCGCACCGTGCCGAAATCCTCGTCGACGCGCACCTCGATGAAATGCGCGCACCAGCTGTGGCGGGAATAATCGCCCTCGGTTTGCGGCACGGCCATGGCGATGGTGGTGTAGTTCTTGTAGCGATCCTCGGCGCTCGAATTGGCCGGCATGGTGTCGCCGGTGGCTTCGATGTGGTTGTGGCCGACGCTCGCCAGCAGTTCGGCAATCGAGACATCGGGGCCGTCGCCGCGTGGCGACGACATACGGCCGTTGGCGACGACCAGCGTGTTGGCCTGCAGCGCGTGGAACGGCGAGCGCGGATCGCCGATCGCCAGCCCGATCAACTGGTCGAGCGCCGAGGTCGCCGCCTTGTAGACAGCGCCGGTCATGACGCCGGCCAGCCGCGAGCCGCCGGTGACGCCGGCGCGGGGAAAGCGGGAGTCGCCGAGTTTCACCACGACGTTGTCGGTCGGCACGCCGACCGTCTCGGCGGCGGTCTGCGCCAGGATCGTATAGGTGCCCTGGCCCATGTCGATCGAGGAGCTTTCGACCTCGACCGAGCCGTCGGCGAGAATGCGCACGATCGCCTCGCCATAGGCGCGCCGCACCGGGTAGGTGCCGGCGGCCACACCCCAGCCGATCAGCTGGTTGCCGTCGCGCATCGAGCGCGGTTCGGGCGTCCGCCTCGCCCAGCCGAAGCGTTCGGCACCTGCGGCAAAGGCCTCGCGCAACTGTCTGGTAGACCAGGCCTTTTTTGCCTCCGGGTCTTGCTCGGCATAGTTCCTGAGCCGGATCTCCAACGGATCGATGCCGACTTCGTAAGCGAGCTCGTCGATGGCGCTTTCGATGCCGAAGGCGCTAGGGTTTTCGCCCGGCGCGCGCATGGCGCCCGGCACCACCGAATTCACCCGCACGACATTCTGCTTCGAGGAGAAGTTCGGTGTCGCGTACATGATCGAGGTGACCGAGCCAAGCGGCTCGACCCACATGCCGTCGATGGATGTTTCATTGACGCCGCGATGCACGATCGACTGGATTTTTCCTTGCCGGTCGGCGCCGATCGTCACCGTCTGCCGCGTCGCGGCACGGCCGCCATAGCCAGTGAAGGTCTGCGGCCGCGTCATCACCAGCTTCACCGACCGGCCGAGCATTTTGGCGGCACATGCGGCCACCGCGCCGTGGCCGAGCGCCAGTGCCTTGGAGCCGAAGCCGCCGCCGATATAGGGCGAGACCAACCGCACATTCTCGAACGGCACGCCGAACCATTCGGCGTAGGTGCGGGCCATGCCGTCCAGCCACTGGCTCGGCTCCCATACGGTGAGCTGGTCGCCCTCCCAGCGCGCGATCAGGCCATGCGGCTCCATCGGCGCCTGGTATTCGCGCGGTGTGTTGTAGGCGGCGCAGATCCGGACCGGGGCCGAGGCGAAAGCACCTTGCGCGTCGCCCCATTCCTTGGTCATGGCGTCGATCGGAATGCCGTCGCCGGCCTTGGCGTCGCTGAGGTCGACGATGGCCGCCGTCTCGTCATAGCTGACCTTGACCAGTGCTGCGGCCGCAACCGCCTGCTCGAAAGTCTCGGCGACTATCGCCGCGACATGCTGGCCCGAAAAGGTGATGTCGCGCGCCAGCGGACAATAGGGCTTGTCCGGCGGCGGTGTACCGAACCAGTCCGAGGCGGTCCTGAGGCTGATGATGGTGTCCGGCGTCAACACCTTGAGCACGCCGGGTGCTTCCTGCGCCTCCGCCGTGTCGATCGAGCGCACCTTGCCCGTTGCAATCGTGCTTTCGACCAGCACGGCGTAGGCGAGTCCTTCGAGCTGCTGTTCGACGGCGTATTTCGCGGCACCGGTGATCTTGGCCGGGCCGTCGACGCGCGACAGCCGGCCGCCAACCGCGTCGGCGCCGCCATCGGACGCGTCACCATGTCTGATGTTGTGAACGGTCATGCCGTTTCTCCCATTTTGAGGATGGCGCGGGCGACGACGCGCGGCGCGAGTTCAATCTTGTAGTGGTTGGCGCCATGGTCGGCGGCGCCTTCGACCGCGAGCAGGCTGGCGGCGCGGACAGCGTCCGGCTCAAGCACCTTGCCCTTCAATGCCGCTTCGACGGCGCGGGCGCGCCACGGTTTTGTCGCGACGCCGCCGAGCGCCACGCGCAGGTCGCGAATGGTGCGTCCGTCGGCCTCGAACTCGATGCCGACAGCAGCACTCGCGGCGGCGAATTCATAGGATTGCCGGTCGCGGACCTTCAGATAGGTCGAGCGGCGGGCGGCGGCGGAGCCGGGGATTTCGATCGCGGTGATCATCTCGCCCGGTTCGATCGCGTGTTCCCTGTCGGGCGTGGTGCCCGGCAAGAGAAAAAAGTCGTCCGCCGCAACCCGGCGGTCGCCAAGATGGACGATCGCGTCGAAGGCGACCAAAGCCACGGCGAGGTCACCCGGATACATGGCGATGCAGGCGTCGCTGGTGCCGAGCACGGCGTGTCCTCTTGTGACGCCGCCAAGCGCCGAACAACCGCTGCCGGGTTCACGCTTGTTGCAGGCGGGGAAATTCGAGGGATCGCGAAAATAAGGGCAGCGCGTGCGCTGCATCAGATTGCCGCCGATGGTCGCCATGTTGCGGATCTGCGCCGAAGCCGCCTGCCACAGCGCTTCGGAGACGGCGGGGAAGCTGCTCTTGATGTCGGCATGGTCGGCGACATGGGCCATTTTGGCCAGCGCGCCGAGGGTGGCGCCGCGCTCGTCGACCGCGATCCGGTCCAGCCCCTTGAGATGGCTGATGTCGACCAGGCTGTCGGGCTCGGCGACGCCGCATTTGGCGAGATCGATGAGCGTGGTGCCGCCGGCGAGCAGCATGGCGCCGGGCAGGGCGGCTGCCTGCCTTGCCGCATCGAGCGACGTGGCGCGCAGGTACGAAAAATCCCTCACGATGCGACCTCCAAGGCTGCCTGGCGGATAGCGGCGACAATGTGCGGATAGGCGCCGCAGCGGCAGAGATTGCCGGCCATGTATTCGCGGATTTCGTCGTCGGAGCCGGCATGGCCCTCGCGGATGCAAGCCACCGCCGACATGATCTGGCCGGGCGTGCAATAGCCGCACTGGAAGGCGTCCTGCTCGAGGAAGGCAGCCTGCACGGGATGCAGTTCGCCCTCCCGTGCAAGCCCCTCTATGGTGGTGACGGTGCGGCCCTCGACTTGCGCTGCCAGCGTGAGACAAGCCAGCACGCGCTCGCCGTCGACATGCACGGTGCAGGCGCCGCACTGGCCGTGGTCGCAGCCCTTCTTGGTACCGGTCAGGCCGAGCCGGTCGCGCAAGGCATCGAGCAGCGTGACGCGCGGCTCGATCTGAAGCGCGTGGCGGTGGCCATTGATGTCGAGATGAAGGGGGATTGTTGTTTGGGTCATGGGCGTCTGGCTCCAGTTGCTTGACGCGGAAGGGAATGATCTGGTGTCGGAGTAGGCGAGGGCAAGAGGGTCAGACGGCGAAGGCGGTGATGACAGCCGATCTCCCCCGCAAGGAGGGAGATTGACAGCTCCGACGCCTTTGCCAATCTCCAGCGGGCGTTGATTTGCGAACTCGAAAGACGTGACATACCGATCCCCCTTCTTATATGATGAAGGCACTCCACTAAAACGGAGGTGCCTCCGTTTATTACGTGGGGGCTGACCCGGCCGGGTTCAAGCCCCTGACATATCGTGGAGAAAGAAATTGGCCGCAGAGCCATCCGCCATCGCTGAAGAGAAGGCCGAAGAGGCCAAGCCGCTGCGCGCCGATGCGCAGCGCAACCGCGACCGGCTGGTCGAGGTGGCGGCGGCAGTCTTTGCCGAGCGTGGCATCGATGCCTCGCTGGAAGAGATCGCGCGCCGCGCCGGCGTCGGCATCGGCACGCTCTACCGGCATTTCCCGACACGCGAGCATCTGGTCGAGGTGGTCTACCGGCGCGAGGTGGAGGGGCTCTGCGCGGCCGCCGGCGAGCTCGCCAAAAGATATCCTTCCGATGTCGCGCTGGAACAATGGATGCAGCGCTTCGTCGACTACATCGCCACCAAGCGCGGCCTGGCGACCAGCCTGCGCATCCTGATCACCACCAACTCGACGCTGTTTTCCGACACGTCGGGTCGGGTCTCGCAGGCCTTGCGGGAGCTGGTCGAGGCGGCGGTGGCCGATGGCACCATCCGCGGCGATGTCGACGCTTCCGACGTGCTGCATGCGCTGTCGGGCATCTATTCGGCCCCCGACACCCCGGAATGGCGCGACCGCTCGCGCCGGCTGGTGTCGCTGCTGATGGACGGGCTGCGGTTCGGGGCGAGGGCGTCCTAAGCGGGTCTGGCGGCATGCATCAAGAATCCTGATGCGTATGTCACACCGGCGGATCCTGGCTCGTCATGATGTCGGCACCAACAGAAGGAGGCCAATCATGACAGCCAAACTCGATCTCTTCGCCGCTGCTCCCTCGCTGATGAAGGAATGGCAGCGCGCATCCTTTGCCATTTCCTCCAGCCTCGAGCCCAGCCTGGCCGAGCTTGTGAAGATTCGTGCGTCCCAGATCAATGGCTGCGCCAACTGCCTCAACATGCACACGGTGTTTGCGCGCGAGGACGGCGAAACCGAGCAGCGCATCTACCTGCTTTCGGCCTGGCGCGAGGCGCCTTGCTACACCGATCGCGAACGCGCCGCGCTCGGCTGGACCGAGGCGCTGACGCGGATTTGCGAAGGCCATACGCACGAAAGTGCCTATGACGCCCTAGACGCCGAGTTCACGAAAGAAGAACAGGTCAAGCTCACCTTGATGATCAATGTCATCAATGGCTACAACCGCCTTGCGGTCGGGTTCGGCGGCTGGGCCGATCCGGCGACGATCAGATCCGCCGCAAAGGCGGCGGCCGCCTGATGGCGAACGCAGGGGCCGAGCATGCGGCGGCGGGGTTCGCCCCGCTGCGTCCGACGCTGATGCGTGTCGCCTACCGCATGTTGGGTTCCGTGGCGGACGCCGAGGATGTCGTGCAGGAGGCCTTCATCCGCTGGATGAAGGCCGACCGCAGCGCGGTACGCGAACCCGAGGCGTTCCTGCGCCGCACCGTCACGCGGCTTTGTCTCGACCAGCTCAAATCCGCGCGCCGCCAGCGCGAGACCTATGTCGGCCCCTGGCTTCCCGATCCCATCGTGGAAGAGGATGAGGTGGAAGACGTCACCTTGCCGATGATGCTGGTGCTGGAACGTCTCTCTCCGCTCGAGCGGGCGGCCTTTCTGCTGCACGATGTGTTCGGGCTGGAATTTGAGGAGGTAGCCGCCGCCATCCAGCGCGAACCCGCCGCCTGCCGCCAGCTCGCTGCCCGCGCGCGTACCCATGTCCGCGAGGCGAGACCTCGTTTCAAGGTGGAAAAGCAACGCGGCCTCGAACTCGCCGAGGCCTTTTTCGCCGCCTCGCGCAGCGGCAACATGAAGGCGCTCGGCGCGATGCTGACGGCCGATGTCAGCGCCCATGCCGATGGTGGCGGAAAGCGTCCGGCGGCCAGGGAGCCGGCCCTGGGGTTCGATGCCGTCATGGCACAATACCAGCGTGTCGCGGCCTGGCTTCAGAAGAACGGCTCGAAACTTGTTCGCGTCGGTTTCGTCAACGGATTGCCCGGATTCGTCACGCTGGAAGCCGATGGCGAACTGCAGACGACCGCCCTCGACATCGAGGGTGGAAAGATCGCGGCCATCTATGTGGTGCGCAACCCCGACAAGCTCAGGCACCTGCATTAAGCTGTGTTGATATTCAGGTGATGCCGGCCTGCAAACGACGGCTTTCTGCGCTTCCGGTGCTCACGGACCCAAATGTCCGCTCCGCTCCGGTTCTCGAAAGCCATCATTTTCGGCTCGGCCTGACCTGAATCTCAACACACCTTGGAGCATTCCAGAAACCGTTTCACACTTTTCCTGGAAGTGCCTTAGCCTTTCGCTTGGACCAGGATGACCAGCGACTCCGGCACCACGCCATCGAAGGCCATCGCGTCAGCGGCTTTCTTGCTCTGCATCATTGCCTTGAGGGCATCCATGTCCGGAACGTCCATCATCAGAGCCACTCGTTTGGGGTTCTGCGGATCGACGAAAGTGCGGATGTTGGTGATCCCAAGGGAGCCGAAAAGCTCCTTGCGCTTGGGTGAATTGAGCCAGTGCTTGCTGTCTTTCGTGATGTTGTGATGGCCAATGACTGTCGGCATGGCATCCTCCCAAGGTGACGCCGGCGGTCGACATCGCCCGCCTGATGTAACGAGCCACCTGTGCAGCCAGTGAGCGCCGTTTCTTTCGGGCTGTCAATTAGCTGTTGCTGATGTATTGCGGGTGAGGTGGTCACCGTTCGCGATGGCGAAATCGCGCCCGAACGGTCTCGGCAATCTGGGAATGCTCAAAGTTCGAGACAGACCTTGCCGAAGTGCTTTTGCGATTCGTAGTGCGTGAAGGCGGCGGCAATGTCCTCAAGCGAAAAACGGCGGTCGATGACGGGCTTCAGGCGGTTGACCTCTATGGCCCGGATCATGTCCTGTTGGGCCGCTCTGCTGCCGATCGAAATCCCGCTGACACGGATCTGGTTCGAAAACAGGGCCGGGATCGACACTTCCGCCGCAAAGCCGGTGAGGACGCCGATCAGTGCGATGTGGCCGCCTGTGCGGCAGGCGGTTATCGACTGCGCCAGCGTGGCGGGGCCGCCGACCTCGATCACATGATCGACACCGCGTCCGTCCGTCAAATCCCTGGCCTTTCGGCCCCAGTCCGGCACGGCCTTGTAGTTGATGACGGCGTCGGCGCCGAGGCGCTCGAGCTTTTCCAGCTTCTCGTCGTCGGACGACGTGGCGATGACCCGGGCGCCCGCGGCTTTGGCGAATTGCAGCGCAAACAGCGATACGCTGCCCGTGCCGAGCACCAGCACGGTGTCGCCGGGCTTCACCTTGCCGCATACGACCAGGCCGCGCCAGGCGGTAACACCGGTGCAAGTGAGCGATGCCGCCTCCACATGCGTATAGCCCACAGGTGCCCTGGTGAAGGCTTGCGCCGGCATGCACACATACTGGCTGGCGAAGCCATCAAAACTCTCTCCCGGAATGTCGCGCCTGGTGGAGGGCGTCATGTCACCGTCCAGCCACCAGGGGTAGAAGGTGCTGACGACGTTGTCCGCGACCTTGAACGCATCGACATCGTCGCCGATGGCAATCACCTCGCCGGCGCCGTCGGACAGCGGAACGCGGCCGTCGGCGAGCGGCATCTTGCCTTGCGCCACGAAATCGTCACGCAGGCTCAACGAGCAGGCCCGGATCCTGACCAGCACGTCACCCGGGCCTGGCTGGCGATGATCTTCCTCGACCAGCTCGAGCTTGTCCAAGCCACCCGGCGCTCTCAGCCTGACCAGCCTCATGGTTGGCGAACCTGCCGGCCGGACATCACCCTCAGCCAGGGCGCCAGATGGAAGGCGCTCATCAGAAGGTACATTGCCGGCATTCCGGTTAAGGGTTGGCCAGCGAGCGGCGAGGTATTTCCACCCATGCACAGCATGGCCGCATCGTCACCTCGAATGCAGGTGAGCAGCGCCATCAGGGCGAAGGTGGGGGCGGCGGCGAGGCACAGCCAATCGGCGATGCCGAAAGGGGTGGCGTTGGTGTTTTCGGGGGCCGCGCCGCCGGCGCCTCTGTGGATATCGCTCATGGTTCCTTTTCCCTTGATGGTTCGAGCGTGGAGTACCCCCACCCGGACCTGCGGTCCGACCTCCCCACAAGGGGAGGTAGAAAGATTGCGACGCAGCCTTCCAGGACTTGGGTTCCTCGCCCCTGCCAAAGGCGGGGGAGAGGTGGCCGCGAAGCGGCCGGAGTGGGGGCCTTCGTAGGGCGCAGCTCCCACCCCGTCTCGGCTTCGCCGAGCCACCTCTCCCCCACTGCGTGAGGGAGAGGAAACCAAGCTGGAGCGTGCGCCACCGTTTCTCGCCAGATTTTAATTCTCGCCCTTGTCCCGGAACGCCGCCTCGCCGGCAGCCGACACGTCGGCCCATGTCTTGTCGTGCCCGGCGTCGTAATTGTCGTGCCAGTTCCACCAGCTGTAGAGCGGGGTCTGCGGATAGCCTTCGGGCGAGTCCTCCCAGATCTCCTGGCGGCCGAGCGGCGTCGCGTCGAGGTAGCTCCAGACGGTGCCCATCGCCTCGTCGCCGCGGCTGTTGATGAAATAGGTGCGGAACACGCGGTCGCCGTCGTGGATGAAGATGTTGTGGCCGTGCCATTCGTCGACGCCGAAATCCTTGTCGAAGCTGTCGGTGATGGTGTACCAAGGCATCTCCCAGCCCATCTTCTTCTTCAACCGCGCAATGTCGGCCTGCGGTGCGCGCGAGGCGTAGGCAAGCGTGGTGTTGCGGGCGTTGAGATGGGCGAGATGGCCGACCTGATCGGCGCCGAGCGAACAGCCGCGGCAAGCGTGATCGGGCCAGCCGAACACGCCCGGCTCGAAGAAGGCGCGGTAGACGATCAGCTGGCGGCGGCCTTCGAACAGATCGAGCAAACTCGCCTTGCCATTCGGCCCCTCGAAGACATAGGCCTTGTCGACTTCCATCCACGGCATGCGCCGGCGCTCGGCGGCCAGCGCGTCCTTGGCGCGCAGCGTCGCCTTCTCCTTCACCAGCATTTTTTCGCGCTCGGCTTCCCATTCCTGTCTTGAAACGATCGGCGGGGTCTTCATTGCGGTGTGCTTGGTCATTGGTCGTCTCCTTTGTCAGTCTGTCGTCGCATCGTTGCGGTGTGTTGTTGGTTGCTGATCGTGCGGCAGGGCAGGGGAGTGAAGTGCTGCCGTGGGCGTTACAAACGTGGCGGGATTTGAATGGACTGGCCCGCCGCAGCAGGGATGGCGCCCGTTGCGCCCAGCCATGTCGTTCGTTGCGTGGAGGGTTGGATCGGCGGTGTCAGGCATGGTCAGTGTGCTCCCTTGGCGTGCCGCCTGTTGCCGATACGGCTTGCTGGCTGGCGGCGGTGACTTAAGTTAGGGCCGTGACGCGCAGGGCTGGGAGTTACAAGTGTGACGGGATTTGAATGGACTCGCTGATCACGGCAGCGGCACTGGCGCTGGCGGCGGGTGATCCGCTCGGCGCGCTGGACCGCGTCGCCTTGCGCGAGGACGCGCCGGCGCTGGCGCTGCGCGGCATCGCCATGGCGCAGCTCGGCGACCTCGACCGCGCCAAGGTGCTGCTGCGGCGGGCCGCGCGCGCCTTCGGCGCGAAAGAGGCTGTGGCGCGCGCCAGATGCGTCGTCGCCGAAGCCGAGATCGCGCTGGTCTCGCGTGACCTCGGCTGGCCGGCCAAAGCGCTGGATGCGGCGCGGGCGACGCTGGAAAAGCATGGCGACCGGCTGAACGCCGCGCATGCCGGCCATCTCAAAGTGCGGCGCCTGCTGCTGATCGGGCGCCTTGACGAGGCCGAAGAGGTGCTGGCCGGGCTCGACCCGGCGCCGCTCCCGCCGGCCTCGAGAGCCGCGCACGAACTGGCCGTCGCCGGCATCGCGATGCGGCGCCTGAAGACGAAAGCCGCGCGCACGGCGTTGGAATGGGCCCGCCACGCCGCCCGCCGGGCCGGCATTCCGGGACTGATGGCCGAGGTCGACAGCGCCTTCCTGGCGCTGGAGACGCCGGCGGCGCGGCTGATCGTGCAGGGCCGGCAGCGCCCGCTGCTGCTTGAGGAGGTCGAAGCGCTGCAGGCATCGCCGGCGCTGGTCGTCGATGCCTTGCGCTATCTCGTGCGCAAGCAGGAAACCACGGTCTCACTGGCAACCCGCGCGGTGCTGTTTGCGCTGGCGCGCACGCTCGCCGAAGCGTGGCCGGCGGATGTGTCGCGGGCGACGCTTATCGCACAGGCCTTTGGCGGCAGGCACGCCGATGAATCGCATCGGGCGCGGCTGCGGGTCGAGATAGGCCGGCTGCGCGCCGAACTGCGGACGCTGGCCGACATCAATGCCACGCCGCGAGGCTTCGCGCTGGCGCCAAGCCAGGCGCGCGAGGTGGTGGTGCTGGCGCGACCGATCGAGGAGCGGCATGCGGCGGTGCTGGCCTTGCTCGCCGATGGTGAATCCTGGGCGAGTTCGGCGCTGGCACTGGCGCTTGGCACCGGCCAGCGCAGCGTGCAGCGGGCGCTGGAGCAGCTTGGCGAGGCCGGCAAGGCGCAGTCGTTCGGGCACGGCCGGGCGCGCCGCTGGGTGACACCGCCGGTGGCGGGATTCACGACCACCTTGTTACTCCCGGCACCGCTACCGAACGGCTAAAGCAGGATCCTGGAAAGTGGAATCCGGTTTTCGGAAGAGATGATGCTCTGGCAAAGAAGCAAGGACGACATGGTGAGGATCAAGATATGAAACACTCAGCGGCCGAAATCCTGCGCGAATACGGACCCTTTCCGGATGTGGAGAGGGTGCATGGAGTGAGTTTTGACGGCAACAATGTCTGGTTTGCCTCGGGCGAGAAGCTGACCGCCTTCGATCCAGAAAGCGGGCAGGCGCTGCGCGCGATCGATGTCGCGGCACACGCCGGCACGGCCTATGACGGCCGGCATTTCTTCCAGCTTGCCAACGATCGAATCCAGAAGATCGACCCCGATACCGGGGCGGTGCTGGCCACCATCCCAGCGCCCGGCGGCGGCGGCGATTCCGGGCTCACCTGGGCCGAAGGGACGCTCTGGGTGGGGCAGTACCGGGAGCGCAAGATCCATCAGGTCGACCCCGAGACCGGGGCAATCCTGCGCACCATCGAATCCAACCGCTTCGTCACCGGGGTGACGTGGGTTGACGGCGAGTTATGGCACGCCACCTGGGAAGGCGACCAGAGCGATCTGCGTCGCGTCGACGCGCAAACCGGCAAGGTTCTGGAGAAGCTCGACATGCCGCCTGGCATGGGCGTTTCCGGGTTGGAATCCGATGGCGGCGACCGCCTCTTTTGCGGCAGTGTGTCCGCCGGGGTCTTGCGCGCCGTGCGGCGGCCCCGATAGGCCGTTGCTCGACAACACGATTCCAAATCGCCCCGACAGATTTGTCCGCTGTTGGCTGGCCGTTGCCGCATCGCGATCCTAGATAGGCTGTGCACCGGGCGGACCGCCCTGGAACAGCTTTGCAAAGGATCTCCCATGACTGAACAGATTGCGTTGAACGACGGCTCCGCCATTCCCCAGCTGGGCCTTGGTGTGTGGCAGGTCGACCAGAACATCACCGCTGAGGTGGTGGGCTGGGGGATCGAGGCCGGCTATCGCCTGATCGACACCGCCGAAGGCTACCAGAACGAGGAGGGCGTCGGCCAGGCGATCCGCGGTGCCGACGTGCCGCGAGATGAGTTGTTCATCACCTCCAAACTGCGCAATGGCGCGCACCAGCGCGATGCGGCCCTGCGCGCCTTCGACGAGACGATGGAAAAGCTCGGCATCGAGCAGCTCGACCTGTTCCTGATCCACTGGCCGGTGCCCAGCCAGGACAAATATGTCGAGGCTTGGAAGACGCTGGTCGAACTGAAACAGGCCGGTCGCATCAAATCGATCGGCGTTTCGAATTTCAACCAGAACCATCTGGAGCGCATCATCGGCGAGACCGGTGTGACGCCGGTCGTCAACCAGATCGAACTGCATCCCCGCTTCCAGCAGCGCGGCCTCAGGGACTTTCATGCTGGGCACGACATCCGCATCGAAAGCTGGAGCCCGCTGGGCAGCGGCCGGCTGCTGAGCGACCCGACCATATCTGGCATTGCCAGGAAGCATGGCAAATCCCCAGCGCAGACGATCATCCGCTGGCACCTTCAGGAAGGGCTGATCGTCATTCCAAAGTCGATCCGCCAGGATCGCATCGCCGCCAATTTCGACGTCTTCGATTTCGAACTGGACGCGCAGGACCTCGAGACGATCCGTGGCATGGATTCGCCCGACGGCCGCACTGGCCCGAACCCGGCGACGGCTTCGTTTTTGTTCTGAGGGGAGCTGGGCTGGCAGCGAAACTGCCGATCTCCCCCCTTGCGGGGGAGATGCCCGGCAGGGCAGAGGGGGGTGCTGTCCCGCCGACCCGACGATCGGATGTAGCCGTGCCTTCAACAGGTTTTCGGTAGGAATGGTTGAAATCGAAAGATGGCGTTTCTTCACACCCCCCTCTGTCCTGCCGGACATCTCCCGCGCAAGGGGGGAGATTGGCCGCTTCACCGCTTTCGCCAACCCTCAAATCCCCGAGCCGTCCAGTTGCTGGGCGTCGTCGCCTTCCCAGGGCGCCGGCATCGACGCGCGGCTGAGGTTGGCTGTCGGCAGCGGCATCCAGCATTTCAGTTCCGGATCGGCATATTCGACGACGCGCCCCGGCGAGGAATCCGAAGCGCGCCAGCCCTCGCTGGCGAACTGGTCGGCGCGCGACCAATAGGCAAGGTCGACTTCCGCCGGCCCCTGTTCGGACGGGCGAACCGTGACCAGGATGCGGCTGCCATCCCTCGGCGCCGTCGACATGTGGCGCCACCGTTCGGGCTCATCCATCGCAATTCCTCCTCGCACCTCTAGCGTCGGGGAAGTGTCGCCTCACGCTCCGGGGCGGTCAACCCAAAGTTTGCGCCAGTGAGCAAGTTTGGACGACGTAGGAACTAGAGCCTGTTCCATCCCGATGGAATCGGGATGGGGCTCTATCTCTTTGTTGTTTGAGCATGATCTTGTCCGAAAACCGGTTTCCACTTTTCGGGATCATGCTCTAGGCGGATCGGGCAAAATTGGCGACCGACGTATACGGGTTGGAGAGAACTTGAAGACGCCGGTCGCCACGGGTGGGGTTAGGGACGCACCACGTTGGGGACGCAATGCAGGATCAGGCTAAGCGCCTGGCGGACGTCTTCAATCGGAATGCCGGCCCATGGTGAACAAGAGGTTTCTATCCACAGGCGCCACCTGTTCCTGTACAACCCCGATGCCGCGCTCGACGGGCTGTAATCCCCTTGATAAGCCCGTCTGCGAAAGGAGCGCCTGAGTCGAAATGACCGTTGCGATCGAGATGGGACACACGACCGCGGGCGCCCCGGCGACGCTGGATCTCGAAGAGCTGCTGGCGACCCGCCTTCTGGTGCAGGGCAATTCGGGTTCCGGCAAATCGCATCTCTTGCGCCGGCTGCTGGAGCAGAGTGCCCCCTGGGTGCAGCAGACCATCATCGACCCCGAAGGCGACTTCGTGTCGCTGGGCGAGCGTTTCGGCCATCTGGTGATCGATGCCGAAGAACATACCGAGCGCGGCCTGCAGGCTGCGGGCGAGCGGGCGCGCATCCACCGCGTCTCCACAGTGCTCAATCTCGAAGGGCTCGACGCCGAGAACCAGATGCGGCGCGCCGCCGCCTTCCTCGGCGGGCTGTTCGAAGTCGCCCGCGACCACTGGTATCCGATGCTGGTGGTGGTGGACGAGGCGCAGCTGTTCGCGCCGGCGGTGGCCGGCGAGGTGTCCGACGAGGCGCGCAAGCTCTCGCTCGGCGCCATGACCAATCTGATGTGCCGTGGCCGCAAGCGCGGGCTTGCCGGCATCATCGCCACCCAGCGGCTGGCCAAGCTCGCCAAGAATGTCGCCGCCGAGGCGTCCAATTTCCTCATGGGCCGCACCTTTCTCGACATCGACATGGCGCGTGCCGCCGACCTGCTCGGCATGGAGCGGCGGCAGGCGGAGGCTTTTCGCGACCTGGAGCGTGGGCAGTTCATGGCCCTCGGCCCGGCGCTGTCGCGCCGGCCGCTCGGCCTGCGTATCGGCCCGACCGATACAAGTCCGCGCAACGGCACGCCAAGGCTGATGCCGCTTCCGGAATCAGCGCTTGAGGACGCACGCGCCATCATCCTGGCCGCGCCGCCGCCGGAGACGGTGCGGACGCAGCGCCGGACGACGTCGCCGGACCTGCTCGACCAGCTGATGGCGGCGAAGTCGGCGGCGCTCGAATTCCGCCCCGAGCCGGTGGAACCGCAAATCAGCGCCGAGGATCTGGCCGAGCGCCGTGAGCGCGTCGACCGCGTGCTACGCGCCATCCTCGCCCAACCTGACGCGGGCTTCAGGGTCATCGGCGTGCTTTACCAGGAGTTCGTGGTGCGCTGCCGTATCGAAGGCCTCGCCTCGGTCGTGCCCGATTTGCCGGAGTTCCGCCGCATGCTGACGCGCGCCCGCGCCGGCCTCGGCTCCGACATGGCGGCAGGCGATGACGCCTGGCAGGACGTCTCGGTGCGCGCCTCGCTGCTGCCCGAGGATATGCAGGGCGTGTTCATGATGATCGCGCGGGCGGCGAAGGAGGGCTGGCCGTGCCCGAGCGACGCCGCGATCGCCCGCGCCTACGGCTCCCACTCGCTACGCCGCGCCCGGCGCCTGCTGACCTATATCGAGGAGCAAGGCCTGATCGTCTGTCAGCTCGACGGGGTGGGTCGGCGGACGGTGACGCTGGTTGAATTGGCTTGGGCGACTGCACCGGGCGATCCCAATGCTGGGGAGGTGGAGCAGGGGAGTCTGGCGGTGTGATGGGGTAGGGTGCGAATTAAGAAAGCACCGCTGGACCAGGCTGGAAGAAGCTTTGCAACCTCATGTCGGCCGTTCAGGATTCGAGGACGCTTGCCCAAAGCTGCCGTCGGTTCATGCGCTTGCCATGGCCATCATCGACCGCACTCAGGACTTTTCGGTCCGGCTGCTTGCCCATCCAAGGAAAAACGAACGGAGTGACAGCCCTACCTCACCGAGATGCTCATGCCGCTGAGATCGGCGTTGATTTGCAGGCCCACCTGCTTGCCCGAGAGTTCGAGTTGAGCGCCCTTGTCATTGGTCATGACGATCACCTGGGCGCCTTTGCCGAGCGCGCCGCCACCGCCCGCTGCACCGTACACCCCGGTCACATCTCGGGCGCGGCGAATGTGGCGAACGGTGCCTTGGAAATAGGTCTTGGAGACCCCGAAGGCGAGGCCGCCCGAGACGCCGCCGACTGAAATGGGATACTTGCGGCCATGGAAGGTCAGCGTGCCCTCGCCGCCGGAGCCGCCGACGAAGAAGGCCGCCTTGTATATGGCGAAGCGGATCGTACCGCTGTCGGCGTGCGCAGCGCTGGCAAAGCTAACTCCCGCGGCGGCGATCACGGCAACCGAGACTGAACGAAATCTGGACGAAATGTTCATGATGAGAGCTCCTCAAGATCGCTGTTTACCCAGCCGGCCGGGACGTCGGCGTCGTATCAAAACAGTCTGGCCCGTCATTGGTTCCAAGCACATGGAATCCGGCTGCGAGAAGACCGCCGCGAAACGAGGCCGATGGCGAGACTAGTTTTGGCTGGTGTCACGTGGACCTGAGGTCCGCTCTCCTTTCTCGGCGACCGCAAGCCAACCTTCCGCTTTCGGCCCAAAGCAGTTGCCTCCACCCTCTACCGCTCCTCCACAATCCGCAGGTAAGCCGCCGTGACAAACAGCACGATCAGCCCGAACAATATCCGCCTTGCCCCCTCCGGCATCTGCAGGATGGTCAGCAGCGTCGTCAGCACGGTGAGGATCAGGGCGCCGATAATGGTGCCGGTGTAGCCGCCGCGGCCGCCGAAGATCGAGGTGCCGCCGATCACCGCTGCAGCCACCGAAGGCAGGACCAAGGGTTCGGCAAGCGACAGGGAAGGGGCCTTGATCAGACCGATATAGAGCAGGCCGGTGATGCCGGCGAGCACGCTGGAGGTGATGTAGAGCGCAGTGATGACCTGCCAGTAGCGCACGCCCGACAGGCGCGTTGCGCGCTCATTGTCGCCGACGGCGTAGAGCAGGCGGCCGAAGCCGGTGCGGTTCAGCGTGAAGACGATCAGCGCCGCCAGCGGCACGAACAGCAGCAGGGCGTTCGGCATGCCCCAGGTGACGCCGGTGCCGAGCCAGGCGAGGAAGTCGGGGATCTTGGCGCCGGACGCGATCACCGTGCGCTGGTAGACCTGCAGGCAGCCGGTGCCGATCAGGCTGGTGCCCAGCGTCATGATCAGCGGATGGACGCGGAAGACGCCGACGCCGATGCCGTTGACCAGGCCGATCAGCACCGCCGGCATCATCGCCAGCAGGAAGGCCAGCGCCGGGTCCTGGTTGACGACTTGGGTGGCCATGATGAAGGCGCTCATCGTCGCCACCGTGCCGACCGAGAGGTCGATGCCGCCGGTCAGCATGGTCATGGTCTGGCAGCCGGCGAGGATCGCAAGCGGTATGGCGAATTTGATGGTGTTGGCGATCCAGCGCTCGTTGACGATGCCGGGACGCAGGATCTGCAGGATCACCACCAGGATGACGAGCAGGATGACCAGCGGGATCAGCGGCCGGTCGGCCATGAAGCGTTTGACGCGGCGGCCGAAGGGGACGGGGGTGATCGCGGTTGTGCTCATGACGCTGCTCGCGATTGGGTTCGCGTGGTGTTGGTGCCGGGGAAGGATGGTACTCTACGGCGCCCCCCTCTGTCCTGCCGGACATCTCCCCCTCCAGTGGGGAGATTGGCAGCTTCGCCGCTGGCGTTCCTTCTACAACGTCGAAAAGAAGCGAAATCGGTGACGATATCCGATCTCCCCCCTGGAGGGGGAGATGTCCGGCAGGACAGAGGGGGGCGCGAAGGATCGCCGAGCTCACATGGATTTGCCACTACTTCCGCCCCCTCATGGTGATGAAGGCGCCGAACATCACCACGGCGACCATGATGGCGCCTTCGATGATGGCGGTGACGTTGGGGTCGATGGCGAGCAGCGTCAGGTCGGTGCGCACCAGCCGCAGCACGAAGACGGCGACGATGGGGCCGAGCAGGCCGCCCTTGCCGCCGCCGAGTGCCACGCCGCCCAGCACCACGGCTGCCACGCTGGCGAGCAGATAGGGGCCGGGGATGGGGGCGCCGATGCCGGTGCTCATGGTCAGCGCCAGCCCGCCCATCGCTGCGAACAGGCCCGACAGCGCGTAGGCGATGATGCGGGTGCGCGCCACCGGCACGCCGCTGCGGAACGCCGCCAGTTCGCTCGAGCCGATGGCGTAGATGGAGAGACCGAGGCGTGAGCGCCTGAGCGGAATCCAGATGATGCAGAGGCAGACGATCAGCACCAGCAGCGCCTTCGGCAGCCAGGCGTCGATGCCGTCGGGCAGGCCCGGTATCGGCACGGTGCCCGAGATCAGCGCCTTCAGCCATTCGGCGGCGGCACCGCCCGGTGCGTCGAGCACCAACAGGGCAGCCCCTTGCAGCACGAACAGAGTGGCCAGCGTGACGACGATGTCGGGCACGCGGGTGACGACGATCAGCAAGCCGTTGACGGCACCGAGCACGAAGCCCATGGCGAGCACGAAGGGCACCACGAACAGCGCGTATTCCTCGCTGGCACCGGCCATCATCGAGGCGGCGGTGACGCTGGTCAGCGCCATCATGGCGGCGACCGACAGGTCGATGCCACCGGCGATGACGACGACGGCCTGCGCGGCGACGGCAAAGGCGTAAGGCAGCACGGCGCGCACCAGCGAGCCGAAATCGTTGCTGCCATAGGCCGGCTGGATCAGTTTTGTGACGATGAACAGCACGACGAAGAGGACGAACAGGCCGGCGACCCAGCCCTGGCGACGCAGGAAATGGTTCATGGCGTCGCCCCAGGCGAATTCGAGGTCTCCGGAGAAGAAGAGTGAGGATCGGCGAGGATGCCGACATCCGCCTTGGCGCCTCGCGGCAGGCCGTAGGCGGCGCGCATCAGCGCCGGCTCGTCGGCCTCCTCGACCGGGAAGATGTCAACAACGCGGCCGCCGAAGATGACGATGACGCGGTCGCAGACGCGCTGCACTTCTTCCAGCTCGGAGGTGTAGAACAGCACCGACTTGCCGTGGCCGGCGAGCTCGCGCAGCAATTTGTAGATCTCCTGCTTGGTGCCGACATCGATGCCGCGCGTCGGGTCGAAACACAGCAGGGTCCGCGTATCGGCGGCGATCCAGCGGGCGATGGTCACCTTCTGCTGGTTGCCGCCGGACAGGCGCTGCACTTCGCCTTGCGCGCGGGTGTCGATCTGCAGCCGTTCGATGGCGCTGACCACCTTGGCGCGCTCCTGGCGCATGCGGATAGGCCCCCAGTTGCGCAGGGCGGCGCTGAAGGGCAGTGCGATGTTCTCGCGCACCGAGCGCTGCATGGCCAGCGCCTCGGCGCGGTCGCCCGGCACATAGGCGAGGCCGGCGCGGATGGCATCGATGGGATGCGAAAATTTCGCCGGCTGGCCGTCGACCTCGATGGTGCCGCCCGAGGGCCGGATCGAACCGGCAAGGGCGGCGAACAGCTCGTCCTGGCCTTGGCCTTCGAGCGCGACGACGCCGGCGACCTCGCCATCGGCGAGATCGAAGGAGACGTCGTTGAGCTTGGTGCCGACACGCAAATTGCGCACGGAGAGCCGCGGGCGGGCAGGGGCGGGCGCGGCCTTTTGGGCAGCGCTGCGGGCGGCGACATGGGTCTTTTCGATGCGGGCGCCGAGCATCAGCTCGACGATCTTTTCCTCGACGCCGGGCACGATGTCGACGACGCCGACGGTCTCGCCGTCGCGCAGCACGGTGGCGCGGTCGCACAGCGCCGAGATCTCAACGAAGCGGTGCGAGATGAAGATCACCGCGCGGCCGCTGTCGCCCTGGCGGCGCACCACTTCCAGCACCTTTTCGGCGAGGTTGGCGGGCAGGGCTGCCGTCATCTCATCGAGCAGCAGCACGTCGGGCTCGACGGCCAGCGCACGCGCCAGGTCAAGTACGCGCAGCACGGCCAGCGGAATGTCGCGCGCGGTGTCGCGGATGTCGAGGTCGGGAATGCCGAGTTCGCGCACCCAGGCGCGGAACGGCTCGACCGGCGTGCCGGTCAGCCGCAGATTGGACAGCACGTCGAGATCGGGGATCAGCGACGGCTCCTGGTAGACGGGCAAAAGGCCGGCGCGGCGCGCCGCGGCGGGCGAGCGCACGTCGCGCGCCTCGCCCCGGATCAGGATGCGCCCGGCGTTGGCCTGGATGGCGCCGGTCAGGATCTTCACCAGCGTCGACTTGCCGGCGCCATTGGCGCCCATCAGCGCATGAACCTCGCCCGGCAGCACCGACAGCGACGCGTTGCGAAGTGCTGCCACCGCGCCGTAATTCTTGGCGACGCCGGTGGCGTCTAGGAGGGGGTTGGCGGTCAAGTTGCTGGGTTCTCGTTCTAAGCTGTTTAAATGTTATGGAGCCCGACTGTCTTGATGGGCTGATACTCTACGGCGCCCCCCTCTGTCCTGCCGGACATCTCCCCCTCGAGGGGGGAGATTGGCTGTCACCTTGGCTTTCGGCAATTTTCAACGTTGCAAGACGAAGGCCGGCGCCGGAACTGCCCAATCTCCCCCCTTGAGGGGGAGATGTCCGGCAGGACAGAGGGGGGCGCCGTAGAGCGCTAACCTGTCAAATCCTTGCATGGCGAGGATGGCAGCCGCCGTCCTCGCCATGCAATTCAAAGCAGTGCTTACTCGCCCGGGCCCTTGCACGCCACGATCTGGTCCTTCGTGTACGTCGTCCAGTCGGGGATCGAGATCGACACCGGCCATTCTGGGCTCAGCGACGGATCGGCGGCGGCCTTCAGCTTGGCCTTGCCTTCCTCGGTGGCGTTGTCCCAAAGCTGCGGGTTGACCAGCACGGTCTGCTGTGCCGGCTTCTTGCCGTCGAGGATCTGCAGGGCGAGCGTCACGCCGGCGCCGCCGATCGAGCCGGGGTTGGTGACGGCAGCGCCGACGAGGCCCTTGACGGAGCTCAGCTGGCCGACGAAGCCGGCATTGTCGGCGCCGACCACCGGCACCAACGGCGCCTGCGACTCGACCAGCGCGTCGACGATGACGTTGTCGATGCCGGAGGTCCACACGCCGTTGAACGGCGTGCCGGTGGCGAGGAAGGACAGCATCTGCTGCTTGGCCTGGTCCTGCTGCCAGCCGGTGAAAACTTCCTGCGCGACCTTCACGTTGGGGAATTCGGCCAGCGCCTTCTTGAAGCCCTTGTCGCGATCGCTGTCGGCGGACGCGCCGGCCGCACCACGCATGTAGAACACCTCGCCCTTGCCGCCCATCTGGCCAAACAGCCATTTGGCGCCGAGATAGGCGTATTGTTCCTGGTTGTTGGAGATGATGTAGGCCGACGGCTCGGTGACCGCCTGGTCGACGGCGACGACGACGATGCCGGCCTTGGTGGCTTCCTCGAGGCCCGCCTTGATGCCGGCCGGATCGGCCGGGTTGACGACGATGGCGTCGACCTTGGCGCTGATCAGGTTGCGGATGTCTTCCAACTGGCCGGCCGCGTCGGTGTTGCGGTGGGCGATGTTGAGCTTGGCGACCTCGCCGGAAGCCAGCGCTTGCGCCTTCATGGCGCAGACCATCTCCTCGCGCCAGCCATTGCCCTGCACGGTGTTGGAGATGCCGATCGTGTATTTGCCCGCGGCGGACGAGGCGCCCACCGAAGCCAGGAAGGCCGCGCCGGCAAGTAGCGGGACCATGGTCAGGTATTTTTTCATGTCAAACTTCCTCCACATTGTTTTTCAGTTCAGTTTCAAGTCGTTAAACCGCGTCGTTTGTAAAGAGATTCATGCGGCGCGCCTTAATTTCCTCTTCCTATGCTTGTCGTGTTCCCAAAACCGCCACGCATTTTTGGGCAACATGCATGTGCGCCGTCATTTGACGAACGGACGCAGCACGTCGCGGGCGAGCAGGAAACCCCGCTTGACCTTGTCGTCGCTGCCTTCGAACCGACGGTCCTCGTGTTCGATGATGATAGGCCCGTCATAGCCGGCCCGGTAGAGGCCGGAGAAGAAGCCGTTCCAGTCGACATCGCCGAGCCCCGGCATGCGCGGCACCTGCCAGCCTATGCCAGCCGAAAGGATTCCGCGCTCATAGAGTCCATCATGATCAATCATCAGGTCTTTGGCGTGGACATGCAGCATGTAGGGGCCGAATTCCCTGATGAAGCGGGCCTGGTCGATCATCTGCCAGACCAGGTGCGACGGGTCGAAATTCATGCCGACATCGCCGCCCCAGGCTTCGAGGATGCGGCGCCAGACCAGCGGCGAATAGGCGATGTTGTGCCCGCCCGGCCACTCGTCATAGCTGAAGATCATCGGGCAGTTCTCGAAGGCGAGCTTGACGCCATGGTCGCGCGCATGGGCGATGATTTCGGGCCAGACCGTGAGCGCGTCCTGCCAGTTGACGTCGACGGTTTTCGAGGCGTCGCCGCCGCAGAAGGTGTTGACGGCGGGCACGCCCATATTGGCGGCCAGCACGATCACCTTCTTCAGATGGCCGATCACCGCCTCGCGGTGGGCGGGATCGGGATGCAGCGGGTTGGGATAATAGCCGAGGCCGGAGACGGAAAGGTTCTTCTCCGCCAGTGAAGCGACGATTTCCTTCGCCTGCGAAGCGGAGGTCGAGGCGGCGTCGATATGGCTGGTGCCGGCATAGCGGCGGCTGGCGCCCGAGGATTTCGGCCAGCAGGCGATTTCCAGCGCCTCGAAGCCGGCCGAGCTTGCCCAGCTGGCGACCTCGCCAAGCGGCGTCTCCGCGAATGGTGCGGTGAGCACTCCAAGTTTCATCATGCCTCCCTAGAACGGTTCATCGTTTCACGGAAACGAAGAACCGCTCTATCCCTTTGTTCTTGAGGCAATTCCGGACGGAAAACCGTTTCACACTTTTCCTGGAATTGCTCGGCTCGCGACTTCACGACCGATAGCTATAATGCCGATTGTGAGGGCCGCTTCAACCGTGCGGCCTCACCTTGTTGCAGACTGTGCCTGACGGCCGCCATCGGATCGTCCGAAAGCAGCGCGCCGAGCGCTGAAATGACGGCCTTGCGAAACGTGTCGTTCGCGGCAAGGCCGGGGTCGAAAATCGTGTCTATGGCAAGGACGCCGGCGGCCAACGCGTGTGGATCGCGGCCGGTTGCGTCGGCAATCGCGGCGACCTTGCCGGCATAGGGGTCCGACACCGGCCAGCGTTTGCCGAATTTTTCCGAGGCCTGGATCAGATAGGCCATCCAGCCGGCGACCGGCACCGGCAGCAGCCCGATGCTTGCGCCTTGTCCGAGCCGGTCGCGGATCGGGTTGAGCAGGCGCTGGACGATCTTCTGCGAGCCGTCGGTGGCGATCTGGTGGTTGCGGTGGCGGATCGCGGTGTTCTTCAGCCGGCCGAGGCTCTGCTCGACATAGGCCAATGGCTCCATATCAGGCACCGGCAGCAGCGTCGGCAGCGTCTCCTCGACCAGCATGCGCCGCACGAAGGCCGACAGCAACGGATCGGCGATGGCATCGAATGTGTGTTCGAGGCCGGCCAGCACGCCGAGCGTGGCAAGCGTCGTCTGGGCGCCGTTGAGCACCCGCATCTTGAGATGCTCGAACGGTGTGACGTCATCGACGAAGGTCGCGCCGACGCGATCCCAGCGCGGCATGCGGCCGGCGAACTTTTGTTCGATCACCCATTGCCGGAACGGCTCGCCGACGACGACGGCGGCATCGCGGTAGCCATGGCGCTGCTCGACGCTGTCGAGATCGGCTTGCGTGACCGCCGGCGCGATGCGGTCGACCATGGCCGAAGGGAAGGTGGCGTTGGCCGCAATCCAGTCGATGAGACCATTGCCGCGTCGTTCGGCAAAAGCCTGCACGACATTGGCCAGGATGACGCCGTTGGTCTGAATGTTGTCGCAGGAGAGCAGCGTCAGCGGCCTTCCATGCGTGGCCCGGCGCAGCTCCAGCGCCCGCGCCAATATGCCGGGCACGCTGCGCGGTGTCCCGGGGTTGGCGAGGTCGTGGACGATGTCGGGATGGTCGAGATCGAGTTCGCCGCTTGACGGGATGTGGCAATAGCCTTTTTCGGTCACCGTCATCGTCACCAGGTCGATGTCAGCTGAGGACAGCACGTCGAGCGCCGGGGCGGCACTGGACTGGCTGTCGACCACCTTGACGATGCTTCCGATGACGCGCGCCTCGATGCGTTGGTTCTCGCGGATCAACCGCGTGTAGAGGCCGCCTTGCCGGCCGAGCGTCTCGGTGAGGCTGGGCGGGCGAATGTTGATGCCGACCACGCCCCAGCGGTCGAAATGGCTGGCCAGCAGATCGTCGGTGTATTCGGCCTGATGGCAGCGGTGGAAGGCGCCGACGCCCAGATGCGCCATGCCGGGCGCGAGCGCCGCGCGGTCATAGGCCGGCTTCTGCACGGAGGATGGAAGCCGGCTAAGCAGTGCCGGGCCAAGCCCTTCGGGCGATGCAGAAGCTACGCTCACCGGTTCGCCCCGATCACCCACTGTTCCTGGTCGACCAGCGTGCCGGTCATCGGTCCCGCCGCGTCGGAAAGCAGGAAGACGGCGAGGTTCGCGATATCGTTCGTCGAGAACAGACGGCCGAAAGGCTGCGCGGCGTTGGCGGCGTCGAGCCAGCCTGGGCCATGACCGAGCGTGTCGGCCTGCATGGCGCGCTCGGCCGGCGTGTCGGTCCAGCCGACATTGATGCCGTTGACGCGGATGCGGTCGAAGCGATGAGCGTTGGCGGCGTTCTTGGTCAGCGTCGCCAGCGCGCCCTTGCTGGCGGAATAGACGGCGAGCTCCGGCGAGCCGCAATGCGCGTTGATCGACAGAATGTTGACGATGGCGCCGCCCAGGCCGCGATTCTTCATGTCGGCGATCGCCGCCTGCATCAGGAAGAACGGCGCCCGCGCGTTGACGGCGAACAGCGATGCCCAGTCGTCGAGATTGGCATCGAGGAAGGACGCGCGGTCGGTCAGGCCGGCGGCGTTGACCAGCGCATCGATGCGGCCGAAGCGCTCGATGCAGGCCTGCGCCAGCAGGGCGGGGGCTTGCGGGTCGGAGAGGTCGGCGGCGACGAAGACAGTCGGCGTGCCCAACTGGGAAAGCTCGGCCGCCACGGGATCGCCGCGCGCTTTCTCGCGGCCGGTGACCAGCAGGCCGCCGGCGCCCGAACGCGCCAGCGTCTCGGCGATGGCGCGGCCGATGCCTTGCGTCGCGCCGGTGACCAGCACCACCTTGCCGTCGAGCCTGATCTCCATTCCTCCTCCCGGAACAAAGTTTCTATTTTTCCAGATATGGAACGTCAATTCCCGATAGTCAATTGTGCCAGTAGCGCCT
The DNA here is from genome assembly GCF_024746815.1 of Mesorhizobium sp. AR07. GTDB lineage: Bacteria > Pseudomonadota > Alphaproteobacteria > Rhizobiales > Rhizobiaceae > Mesorhizobium. The sequence goes on along the minus strand of NZ_CP080525.1, from coordinate 1,941,758 downwards.
CACGTGCCGCGGCGGGCGACGACGCCATGGACCAGCGCCATGCCGACGGCGAGCGACGCCGCCAGCGAGCGGAAGCCGGCAAAGTCGGACTCGACCACTTCAAGCCAGGTGTCAGACAGCCGGATCAGCGGGCTGAAGGTGCTGTCAGTGATGGTGACGATGCGGGCGCTGCGCTCATGCGCCACCGCGACAAGGTCGGGTGTGATCGAATTGTAGGGGCTGAAGGAGACCGCCAGCACTGCATCCCGCTTGCCGATGCAGCCGACCTGGTCGAGCGCGGTGGAGCCGACATTGTCGACCAGCACGTTGCGCACGCCTTGCTGCGAGAGCGTCAGCGACAGATAGGTGGTGACGGGAAAGGCGCGCTTGGAGCCGATGACATAGATCAGGTCGGCGGCTGCCAGCAGCGTGACCATCTTGTCGAAACTCTCAACGTCGAAGCCGCTCTCGATGCGGCCAAGCGAAGCCTGCGAGGCGCCGACCATGCCGTGCAGGAAATGCAGATTGGCGTTGGGCTCGGCCTCGGTCCGCTGCTCGCCGCGCCCGTCCGGCCAGGATCCCTTGACGTGGTCCTTAAACAGGCCCTGGAAATCGGAAAAGCCGGCATAGCCGAAGATCTGGGCGAACCGCACCAGCGTCGAGGGCTGCACGCCGGCCTGTGCCGCCACCTGGGCGATGGTGCCGAGCGCCACATCGCTCGGATGCTGCCAAAGGAAGATCGCGACCTGGCGCAGCCGCTTGGGGAAATGCACCGTGCCGGACGACAGCACCGCGCGCAGTTCCTCATAGGTCCGCGGCTGGATGTAGCCGAGCGCCGCCAGCGAGCGTCCGCGCTTGCGCGTCGCAGCCTCGTCGGTAATGGACCGTCCCGATGATTTGCCAGCCCCACTCATGATTTCAGGCTAGCGCGGCACGAACGTTTTACAATATGGAAATTGGAAATCGTGTTCGACTGGAAGGCCGTGGCCTCGGAGAAGGACGTGAACTGCTCGAGTAGTGCTCTACGGCGCCCCCCTCTGTCCTGCCGGACATCTCCCCCACGCGGGGGGAGATCGGCTGCCACGACTGCCTTCGCCAATCTCGGATGTCGCAAGAATGGCGCCGGCGACCAAGCTGCCAATCCCCCTCCTTGTGGGGGAGATGTCCGGCAGGACAGAGGGGGGCGCCACAGAACTCGACGGTGGGCGTTGGCTCGAATGCTCAAGACCTATGTCAAGGAATTAGCGGGATATCTGGAGGAATTTGAAAATGGTCTATGCAACATCGGACGGATCGACACGCCAACGTTTGCGGGTCGGCATGGTCGGCGGCGGCCGCAACGCCTTCATCGGCGCCGTGCACCGGCTGGCGATGCGCCTTGACGACCAGATCGTGCTGGTCGCCGGGGCGCTGTCCTCGGACCCTGAAAACGCCGCCGCCTCGGCCGCCGAGATCGGCATCGCGCCGGAGCGCAGCTATGCCGATTATCGGGTCATGGCACAGGCCGAAGCCGCGCGACCGGACGGCATCGAAGCTGTCGTCATCGTCACGCCCAACCATCTGCACGCGCCGATCGCAACCGCCTTTCTCGAGGCCGGCATCGACGTGATCTGCGACAAGCCGTTGTCGACGACATTGGGCGAGGCTGAAGCGCTGGTGGCGCTGGCGCGGGCGAAAAAGCGCCGCTTCGTCGTCACCCTCAACAACACCGGATACGCCATGGTTCGGCAGGCGCGCGAAATGGTGGCGGCGGGCGAGCTGGGGCGCATCGTCTCCGTGCATGGCGCCTACATCCAGGACTGGCTGACCAGGCCGATCGATGCCGAGGGCCAGAAGCAGGCGGAATGGCGCACCGATCCGGCAAGGGCAGGGCAGTCGGCGGTGCTGGCCGATATCGGCGTGCATGCCTTCAACCTAGCGAGCTACATTTCGGGCTGCGAGGCCGAGGCGGTGTCGGCCGACCTGTTCACCGCGGTGCCGGGACGGCGGCTCGACGACAATGCGCATGTGCTGGTGCGCTGGACAGGCGGGGCGCGCGGCACGCTCCTCGCGAGCCAGACATCGCCCGGCCATTACAACGATCTCTCCGTGCGCCTCTATGGCGACAGAGCCGGGCTGGAATGGTCGGGCGCGCGGCCGGAGGAATTGCGCTTCTCCATCTACGGCGAGGAAACGCGCACGCTGGTGCGTGGCGGCCATGGCTCGACCGAAGAGAGCCGGCGCGTGTCGCGCATGCCGGCGGCGCACCCCGAAGGCTATATCGAGGCCTTCGCCAATTTCTACCGCGACGCCGCCGACATCATCCGCGCCCATCGTTCGGGCGGCGAGGTCGACCCGGCGCGTGCGGCGCAGGTGCCCGATGTCGTCGACGGCGCGCGCGGCGTGAAGTTCGTTGCGGCGGCGGTGGAGTCGAATGCGGCGAGCGGCGCGTGGACGGCGGCGCGATTTGGGTGAGGATGAGACGATGACGCCTCATCGCTCCTTCAACGTTCCAACGACCGGCCCGCTGCCTCCATCGGTGGCGTATTGAAGCCGGCGGCGGCCAGCCGCGCTTCCACGGCCGCCGCCATGGACAGCACCTGTTCGTCGGCGAAGCGCCGCCCGACGATCTGCAGGCCGACCGGCAGCCCGTCGGCGGCAAATCCGGCGGGCAGCGACAGCGCCGGCAATTGCGGCAGCATGTTGAAGGGACAGGTCAGGTCGAGCCCCTTGAAGCGGCCATCGGGCAGCGTCGCGGCATAGTCGTCGTCCGTCTCGGTCACCGGAGGTGCTGTGATGGCGCAGGTCGGGCACAGCAGGGCATCGTAGCGTTCGTAAAGCCGCGCCATGTCCCGCCACATCGCGGTGCGCAGCAGCTCCACCCGCTTGTAGGCGGTCGCGTTCATCGCCAGCCCGCGTTCGATCATCGACACGATTGACGGGTCCATATGGTGGCGATGCTCGGTGAGTTCGCCGCCAAAGAAGGCCGACATGAAGACGCACCAGAGATCGAACCATTCGTCGTTGACGGCGCGCGTCCAGCCCATCGGCACTTCGTCGACGATGGCGCCAGCCTTGCGCATCTCGGCGACCACTTGCCGGATGACCGTTTCGACCTGCGGCGCGATGGCGTAATAGCCGAGGTCGATCGATAGCGCGAAGCGCTTGCCTTCGAGCCCGCCGGTCCGCGCCGCCGAACCGTCGAATCCGATCGGCAGCGAGGCAATGTCCTCGTCGCTGCCGCCCGCCGCCGTCTCCATGAAGGCGACGGCGTCTCCAACGCTGCGCGCCAGCGGCCCGAAATGCGAGATGTTGTCGAACACGCTGGGCAGGATGGTCATCGGGATGCGGCCGAGGCTGGGCTTCAATCCGACGATACCGCAGAAGGCAGCTGGAATGCGCACCGAGCCGCCCATGTCCGTGCCTTCCGCGAACGGCACGACGCCCGTTGCCACGGCGACCCCAGCTCCCCCGGAAGAGCCGCCGCTGGTGCGCTCCGGGTTCCACGGATTGCGGGTAACGCCCCAACGCGGGCTGTTGGTGAAGCTGGAAAAGGCAAACTCCGGCGTCGTCGTCTTGCCCATCAAGATGGCGCCGGCGGCTTGCAGGCGGCGGATGCAGAGCGCCGTCTGCGTCGGTATCCAGGTTCCACGGGTCCATGAACCGAGCGTCGTCAGGTCGCCGGCGGTCGGCGTCAGGTCCTTGGCCGCGAACGGCACCCCATGCAACGGCCCGGTCGCCTCGCCGCGCGCCACGGCGAGGTCGGCCTGGCACGCCGCTTCCAGTGCCTGTTCCTCGCGGATGACGGCGAAGGGATTGAGCGTCTGGCTGACCGTCTTGGCGCGGCGGATGGACTCGCCCACGACCGTCTCGGCGCTGAAGGCACCCGAGCGGATGCCGTCAGCGATCGCCCTGGCGGTCAGGTCCAGCGGATGGGTCATGGTTCGGGTCTCCGGGGGTGCTTTGATGCCGGGCGGTTTTCGCCTCCCGCAAGGACCTGTGACATGCAATAGGTGCTTGTGCCGCGCGGGCGCACCTGCGCAATCTCGCCAACGCCGCAAGCATGAGGTCTACCGTTTCGATGAAGTCCGCAGCCAGACAAGCCGGCTCGCATGCGTCCTTCGATGCCTGGAATGCCAGCCTCGGCGCGGCGGCCAACGCGATCGGCTCGCGCGGATTTCCCGATGCGCTGGCGGCGGCGCTGCGCCTGCTTGCGCCCTTCCAGATGATGAACGGTTTCCTCTATTCGCCGGGCGGTCGCGCCTTCGACCTTTACAATGAGAAGATCGTAGCCGCGCGCTCGATCATCGTCGACCGCTACCTTGCCGGTGCCTTCGTGCTGGACCCGTTTTATGACGCTGTTCGTAGTGACGGCACCGAGCGCATGATCGTGATGCGGGAGCTGGCGCCCGACGATTTTCTGCAGAGCGAATATCATCGACAGCATTACGCTACGACCGAGATCGTCGACGAGATCGGTTTCGTGCTGAAGCTGGAAAGCGGCTTTGCCGGTGTTCTGTCGCTGTCGCGAACCGGCACGGCGCCGCTTTTTGCCGTGGACGAACTGGAGCGGTTCAGATCCGCCGCGCCGGTCGTCTGCGCGCTTGCGGCGCGACACTGGTTTCATGCTCCTGGCCTCTCGCTTGACCTCAAGAACGCGGGCCCAACGGCGAGGATCGAGCATCCGTTGCTGACCCGGCGCGAGCTTGAAATCGTCACTCTGGTTCTCAAGGGGCATTCCAACCTCTCGCTCGCCGCGGTCCTTTCGCTGTCGCCCAACACCGTCAAGGTGCATCGCCGGCAGATCTATTCCAAGCTGGCCATATCGAGCCAGGCGGAGCTGTTCCGGCTGTTCCTCGCCTGATATTCAGGTGATGCCGGCCTGCAAACGGCGGTTTCCCGCGCTTCCGGTGCTCACGTACGAAAAGTACGCTCCGCTCCGGTTCTCGGAACCCGTCGTTTTCGACTCGGCCTGACCTGAATCTCAACACCCTTTGGAACAAGTCCGCGTCACTCTGCGAAGTCCATTTCCGGCGGCGCGACCTGGAAGAAGCTGGTCAGGTAGGCGAGATAGACGACGCCGACCGCTAGCCAGATAAGGCCGAGGACCTTGGCGTTCTCGTCGAGATTCCACAGCAGGAAGAGGTCGCAGACCGCCGCCAGCGCCGGGACGACCAGCCCGATCAGCACGCCGAGCGGACGGACCTGCTGGTCGCGCTTCAGATAGAGAGCGATCACCGAGACGTTGACGGCGGTGAAGGCGAGGAAGGCGCCGAAATTGATGAACGATGTCGAGGTGGTGACGTCCATGGTCAGTGCCGCGAGGCCGACGGCGCCGACCAGCATTAGGTTGAGGATCGGCGTGTGCCATTTCGGATGCAGATTGCCGAAGAACGAGGTCGGCAACACGGTGTCGCGCCCCATGGCGTAGAGCAGCCGGCCGACGCTGGCCTGCGCGGCAAGGCCGGAGGTGAATTGCGCCACGACCAGCGTCGCCAGGAAGATGGTGACGAACAGGTCGCCGCCGATGGCCTTGGCGATTTCGGTGGCGGCGGCGTCGACCGAGACGAAATCCGCGCCTGGATGGGCGAGCTGGGTGACATAGGCCGAGGCGATGAAGATCAGGCCGCCGGCGAGCGCGATGATCAGGATCGCCTTCGGCATGGTGCGGCGCGCGTCCCTGGTCTCCTCGGTCAGCGTCGACACCGCATCGAAGCCGAGAAACGAATAAGCGGCTATTGCCGCACCCGCGACCGAGGCGGAGAAGGGCACGCCGCTCTTGAAGAAGGGCGTGACAGAGACGAGCCCGCCAGGGCCGTTCAGCGCCACCACATAGCGGGCGGCCAGCACCAGGAAGGCGACGAGCACGCCAAGCTGCACCAGCATCAGGATGAAGTTGACGCGGTTGGCGAAGGCGATGCCGACGACATTGACCAGCGTGGTCAGCGCGATGAAGCCGACGATCCACAGCCAGGCGGGAACCGCGGGAAAGGCCGAGGTGAGATAGGCGGCACCGATCAGCCAGATCACCATCGGCAAGAAGAAATAGTCGAGCAGAACCGCCCAGCCGACGAGGAAGCCGACGCTGGGGTTGATCGAGCGGCGGGCATAGGTATAGGCCGAGCCGGCGACGGGATAGACGCGCGCCATGACGCCGTAGCTGATGGCGGTGAGAAGGATGGCCGCGGCCGCGACGAGATAAGCCATCGCGGTGGTGCCCTGGCTTGTCGCCGCCAGCGCCCCAAAGGTGCCGAAGACGATCATCGGCGTCATGTAGGCCAGTCCGAAGAGCACGACGGACCAGAGTCCGAGCGCGCGGTCGAGTTTGACAGTGTCTTTCATTGTTCCGCCTCCGGGAAGATGTGTCCGATGCTTTTTCCGGAGACCAGGGCGGGCTTGAGATCGAACTGTTCCGCGCAGGCTTCCGTTCGCATTTCTTGAAGATGAGAGGAAACATGACTTAGCCGGCGCACGGCGACCATAACCCCAAGGTATTATGCGAAATCGGCCCTGACCGGCCGACCGACGCGGCATGGCCGGCCGCTTTGCCGGGCCACCTTTTCAACGGAATGACGTGGATTCGAATGCGCCGGCTGGGCGTGGATGGCGGTTCGGGTGAGGGCGACGCGGGACTCGGTCCGCCCAAACATGACCGCTTCTATCCGGACCGGAAGGACTCTGACGGGTACGGGCAGGACTTGCTGTTGACCCCCGAACCACGGCCGGCGTGTCAGCAAAGCTGACCCATCCTGCCCGAATATCGCTTCTTCGCATCCCCTGTCGGTCAAAAAAGTATCATCCGTTGCCCTGAATCGTGGTGGCGCCTCAAGTCATGAGCCGGTAGCGTGGTCCCGAAATGCAGAGCCGAAACCAATTCGGCCGGTTTAGGGAATGTGGGCCGAACGCGGCAACGATCCGTGCCGGCCCGGGAGGAAACGGACATGGAACCGGACCTGGAAGTTGTCCAGATACGACGTGGTGAGTCCTTCAAGGCGTGGTCGCATGGCTACCCCTTCCACACGGTGCGCTGGCATTTCCATCCCGAATATGAACTGCACCAGGTGATCTTCACCAATGGCCGCTATTTCGTCGGCGACTTCATCGGCGAGTTCGAGCCGGGCAATCTGGTGCTGACCGGGCCCAACCTGCCGCACAATTGGGTGAGCGATATCCCGAGGGACACGTCCATCCCGCTGCGCGGCCGCATCATCCAGTTTTCCGAAAGCTTCATCGGCGACGCCATGCATGTGCTGCCGGAGCTGGCCGGGCTCGCGCCTCTGCTCGAGGCATCGCGGCGCGGCGTGCTGTTTTCCAGCCGCACCAGCAAGGAGCTGGCGCCGCTGATGGAAGAGATGATGCAGGCGCAAGGGGTGCGCCGCATCGAGCTGTTCATGATGATATCAGGCCTGCTCAGCCGTGCGCAGGAGTTCCAGCTTTTGGCCAGCGCCAGCTACCGGCCCGATCCCTCGGGCTACATGACCGCCGGCATGAACAAGGCGCTCGCCTATATAAGGGAAAACCTGACGCAGCTGTTCGACGAAGCCGACCTGGCAGCCATCGCCGGCCAGTCGACCGGCGCCTTCTCGCGCTCGTTTCGCCGCCACACCGGCATGTCGCTGGTACAATATGTCAAGCGGCTGCGCATCAACCTCGCCTGCCAGATCCTGATGAGCGACGAGCAGGCCTCGATCACCGACATCTGCTACGAGGTCGGCTTCAACAATCTGTCCAATTTCAACCGGCAGTTCCTGGCGGAGAAGGGCATGCCGCCCTCGCGTTTCAGGCGCCTGCTGGCCGACAACATCAACGCGGGAAAAGCCGCTTAATGGAGGAGCCAGGGAGGAACCAAGGGAGGAACCACAGTTTTTCGCATGACAAGGTGGGCCGCATGACGCGGTCCGCGATGGAGAGCGCTTGTCTCGAAAATCCTCCCTCAGCGGAGGATGTCGGCGCGGCTTGAAAGGCCGGCGCCGGGCCCTGGTTCCCAATTGCAGTTGGGGCGAGGGCGGAGGCGCGTCGTCAGACAAAAGCAGTCAACGACCTTCTTACAACCAGATCCAGAAACGGAGAAGACCGAATGACCAAATTTTCAATCAAATCCGCCGGCATGGCAGCGCTTGCGCTGTCGCTGCTGGCCGGCACCGCCGCGATCGCCAGGGCCGCCGAGGTCACCGACGCCACTGTCGCCTTCCTGATGCCCGACCAGGCCTCGACCCGCTACGAACAGCATGATTTTCCCGGCTTCGCCGCCGAGATGAAGAAGCTGTGCCCAGGCTGCAAGGTGCTTTACCAGAACGCCGATGCCGATGCCTCGCGCCAGCAGCAGCAGTTCAACTCGGTGATCTCGCAGGGCGCCAAGGCGATCGTGCTCGATCCCGTGGACTCGACCGCCGCCGCCTCGCTGGTCAAGCTGGCGCAGAGCCAGGGCATCAAGGTCATCGCCTATGACCGGCCGATCCCGACCGCGCCGGCCGATTTCTATGTCTCGTTCAACAATGAAGGCATCGGCAAGGCGATCGCCGACTCGCTGGTCGCGCATCTGAAGGCGCTGAAGGTCGATCCGGCCACTGGCGGCGTTTTGCAGATCAACGGCTCGCCGACCGACGCGGCGGCCGGCCTGATCAAGAAGGGCATCCATGAAGGGCTCGACAACAGCGGCTACCAGATCCTGGCCGAATACGACACGCCGGAATGGGCGCCGCCGAAGGCGCAGCAATGGGCCGGCGGCCAGATCACCCGCTTCGGCCCGAAAATCCTCGGCGTCGTTGCCGCCAATGACGGTACCGGTGGTGGCGCCATCGCCGCCTTCAAGGCGGCCGGCGTCGATCCGGTGCCGCCGGTGACCGGCAATGACGCGACGATCGCAGCCTTGCAGCTGATCATCGCCGGCGACCAGTACAACACCATCTCCAAGCCGAGCGAGATCGTGGCGGCAGCCGCCGCCAACATCGCCGTGAAGCTGCTGTCGGGGGAGACGCCGAAGGCCGAGATGACGCTCTACGACACGCCATCGCAGCTGTTCACGCCGGCCGTGGTGACGCAGGAAAACCTGAAGGCCGAGATCATCGACAAGAAGATCAACACCGCAGCCGAACTCTGCGTCGATCGCTACGCGGAAGGCTGCAAGAAACTGGGCATCGGGAACTGACCGCGACCTTTGCCCGCTCCGCTGCCTGGTCGCCTGCGCGGTGGCCAGGCAGCGCTCACCGCTTTTGAACCGGTTCTTATGAAAGGTGTTCCAGGCATGATCGATATCCCGGACGGACCGGTTCCGACAGGCGAGCTGGTGCTCCGCCTGCGCGGCGTTTCGAAGAATTTCGGCGCCGTCTCGGCGCTCACCGACATCGATCTCGATGTCCATGCCGGCGAGGTGGTGGCGCTGGTCGGCGACAATGGCGCCGGCAAGTCGACGCTGGTCAAGATCCTGGCCGGGGTGCACCAGCCAAGCTCGGGCACCATCAGCTTTCGCGGCAAGCAGGTCGCGCTTGCCGACCCGAGTGCGGCGCTGACGCTCGGCATCGCCACCGTGTTCCAGGATCTGGCGCTGTGCGAGAACCTCGACATCGTCGCCAACATCTTCCTCGGCCGCGAGCTCCACCCGCTGCGGCTGGACGAGGTGGCGATGGAAGTGCGCGCCTGGACGCTGCTCAACGAGCTGTCGGCGCGCATCCCCAGTGTGCGCGAAGTGGTCGCGTCGCTATCGGGCGGCCAGCGCCAGACGGTGGCGATCGCCCGCTCGCTGCTGCTCGAACCCAAGCTCATCCTGCTCGACGAACCGACGGCGGCCCTAGGCGTGGCGCAGACCGCCGAAGTGCTCAATTTGATCGAGCGGGTACGCGACCGCGGCCTCGGCGTCGTCATCATCAGCCACAACATGGAGGATGTGCGGGCGGTGGCCGACCGTATCGTCGTGCTGCGGCTTGGCCGCAACAACGGCATTTTCACCCCCGAAGCCTCGAACCAGGAGCTGGTCAGCGCCATCACCGGCGCCTCGAACAATTCGGTGTCGCGGCGCGCCGAGCGCCGCCAAGCCAGGCAGGATCAAACGCAGGAGCCACGCCCATGAGCCGCGAAGTGGAACACGCAGTCCCCGTGCCGCCGCAGCTCGACCGCGCCGATGTGCGCGTCAAGCACGAGGCCGGGCTTGGCGGCAGCATCCGCGCGTTCTTCGACCGGGTGCGTTCGGGCGATCTCGGCTCGCTGCCGGTCATCGTCGGGCTGGTCATCATCTGGACGGTGTTTGCCAGCATCAATCCGATCTTCCTGTCGAGCAGCAATCTGGTCAATCTGCTGTTCGATTCCTCCACGGTCGGCGTCATCGCGCTTGGCATCGTCTGCGTGCTGATGGTCGGCGAGATCGACCTGTCGGTCGGCTCGATCAGCGGCTTTGCCTCGGCCCTGGTCGGCACGCTGTGGGTCAACCAGGGCTGGCCGGTGGCGCTCGCCATCCTCGCCGCGATCGCCGTCGGCGGCTTCATCGGCGCGCTCTATGCGCTGCTGTTCAACCGGCTCGGCATGCCGAGTTTCGTCTCGACGCTGGCCGGCCTGCTGGCGGTGCTTGGCCTGCAGCTCTACATCCTCGGCTCGACCGGCTCGATCAACCTGCCTTACGGCTCGAACCTGGTGAATTTCGGCCAGCTGCTGGTGATGCCGAAATTTGTGTCGTTCGCTCTGGCGGCCGTGCCCGGCATCGTCATGCTGGTCACCGGCCTGCGCACCGTTGCACGGCGCCGCGCCGCCAATCTGTCGGCGCCGTCGACCGGTGGCCTGATCACGCGGGCGGTGGTGATCACCGTCATTCTCGAACTCATCGTCTTCTATCTCAACCAGGCGCGTGGCATTCCGTGGATGTTCGGCCTGTTCGTCGGCATGGTCATCGCCATGCATTATGCTCTGACGCGGACGAAGTGGGGCCGCTCGATGTCGGCGGTCGGCGGCAACCGCGAGGCGGCAAGGCGCGCCGGCATCAATGTGCGGCTGATCTATTCCAGCGCCTTCGTGCTGTGCTCGATGCTGGCCGCTTTCGGCGGCGTGCTGTCGGCGGCCCGCCTTGCCTCGGCCAGCCAGCAGGCCGGCACCGGCGACGTCAACCTCAACGCCATCGCGGCGGCCGTCATCGGCGGCACCAGCCTGTTCGGCGGCCGCGGCAGTGCCTATTCGGCGCTGCTCGGCATCATCGTCATCCAGTCTATCGCCAGCGGCTTGACGCTGCTCGATCTGTCCTCGTCGCTTCGGTACATGATCACAGGCGCCGTGCTTGCCATCGCAGTCATCGTCGACTCGCTGGCTCGCCGCTCGCGTGTTTCCCATGGCCGGGCCTGAATCCATCAACAGGAAGAAGAACATGAGTCAGGAACTGTCTGGAAAAGTTGCGGCAATCACCGGTGCCGCATCGGGCATCGGCCTCGAATGTGCCAGATACATGCTGGCGGCGGGCGCCAGCGTGGTGCTGGTCGACCGCGCCGAGGTGACGCTGAACAGCCTGTGCGCGGAATTTGGCCCCAAGGCGATCCCGCTGGTGATCGACCTGATGCAGCCGGCAAGCGTCGCCACCATGATGCCGCGGATCCTGGAGAAGGCTGGCCAACTCGACATCTTCCATGCCAATGCCGGCGCCTATGTCGGCGGCGAGGTGCTGGCAGGCGATCCCGACGCCTGGGATCGCATGCTGAACCTCAACATCAATGCCGTGTTCCGCTCGATACACGCGGTGCTGCCGCACATGGTCGAGCGCAAGATCGGCGACATCATCGTCACCAGTTCGATCGCCGGGCTGGTTCCGGTGGTCTGGGAGCCGATCTACACCGCCTCCAAGCACGCCGTGCAGGCCTTCGTCCACACGGTGCGCCGGCAGGTCGCCAAGCACGGCCTGCGCGTCGGCGCGGTGGCGCCCGGCCCGGTGGTGACGGCGCTGGTCGACGACTGGCCGAAGGCGAAGCTCGAGGAAGAGCTCGCCGCCGGCGGCCTGATGCAGCCGCGCGAAGTGGCCGAAGCGGTGATGTTCATGCTGACCCGCCCGCGCAACGTCACGATCCGGGACCTGGTGATTTTGCCGCAGAGCAATGATTTGTGAGGGGAATAGGGCAGTAGGGCAGTAGGGCAGTAGGGGAAGATGTAGACACAGCCTTGCTGTCCGACCTCCGTTAGAAAACGCTTTCTGCTTCCTACCCCGTCTCGCTAATCTTTACTGCCCTACTGCCCTACTGCCCTACTGCCCTACTGCCTATTCCCTATGAGAGATCCCATGCCCCACTATCTCGGCATCGACGTCGGCACCAGTAGCGCGCGTGCCGGGGTGTTTGACCACACGGGAAACCTGCTTGCTTCGGCCAAGCAGGACATCGAGGTCTGGCGCGAGCCCGGCGACATTGTCGAGCAGTCGAGCAACGACATCTGGCGGGCGGTGTGCACCGCCACCCGCGCCGCTGTCGCCGATGCCGGCATAGTGCCCGAGGCGATCGCCGGCATCGGCTTCGACGCCACCTGTTCGCTGGTGGTGCTGGGCGAGGGCGGCGTGCCCTTGCCGGCAAGCAAATCGGGAAATGCCGAACGCAACATCATCGTCTGGATGGATCACCGCGCCGCCGAGCAGACGCGCCGCGTCAACCGCAGCGGGGAGGCGGTGCTGACCTATGTCGGCGGCGTCATCTCGCCGGAGATGGAGACGCCGAAACTTCTGTGGCTGGCGGAAAACATGCCCGCCACCTTCAACACCGCCTGGCAGTTCCTGGACCTCGCCGATTTCCTGACCTGGCGGGCGACCGGCAGCCTTGCCCGCTCGGTCTGCACGGTGACCTGCAAATGGACCTATCTGGCGCATGAGAGCCGCTGGGATGAGGCCTATTTCCGCAAGATCGGCCTGGGTTCGCTGGCCGACGAGGCGTTCGCGCGCATCGGCACCGAGATCGTGCCGGCCGGCGCCGCACTCGGCGGCGGCCTGACCGCGCAAGCGGCGGCGGACTTTGGCCTGCGTCCCGGCACCGCGGTGGCGGCCGGGCTGATCGACGCGCATGCCGGCGGCGTCGGCACGGTCGGCGCGCGCGGCGATTTCGGCAGCGTTCTGTCGCGCATGGCCTATGTCTTCGGCACCTCGGCCTGCACCTTGTCGTCGACGGCCGAGCCGGCCTTCGTCGACGGCGTCTGGGGGCCGTATTTCTCGGCCATGGTGCCGGGCCTGTGGCTGAACGAGGGCGGCCAATCGGCGGCGGGTGCCGCGATCGACCATCTCGTGCGCATGCACCCGGCGGCCGGCGAGGCGACGGCCAAGGCTCAGGTCGAGGGCCTCGGCCTCAGCGCCTGGCTGGCGCTGCAGGCGCAAAGCCGCAAAGGGGCGGCGGCCGCGCCGGCGCTGGTTAGCGGCATCCATGTCGTGCCGGAATTCCTCGGCAACCGCGCGCCCTTCGCCGACCCCGATTCGCGCGCGCTGATTGCCGGGCTCGATCTCGACACCGCCCTCGACAGCCTGATCGGGCTCTATGTCGCGGGCGTCTGCGGGCTGGGTTACGGCGCGCGCCAGATCGTGCGGGCGCAGCATGACAAGGGCATTCCCGTCGACACCATCGTGGTCAGCGGCGGCGCCGGGCAAAGCCCGCTGGTGCGCCAGCTGCTTGCCGACACGACGGGCATGGTGGTGGTGGCGTCGACCTCGCCGGAGCCGGTGCTGCTCGGCTCGGCGATGCTGGGCGCTGTCGCTGCCGGGGCTTACCAAGATGTCACGGCGGCCATGGCCGGCATGTCGGAACTCGGCGAGGTCTACCATCCCGATGCTTCGCTGGCCGGCTGGCACGCCAAGCGCTTCGCGGCGTTCGAGCTGCTGCAAAAGGCCGGCAAGGCGATCAGGGAGTGATCGCAAGCGGCTCCTGTCTGGCTGTGTCAGGAGCCTAGCGGAGCGCCACTTGGCGACGATGCCGGAAGCTGGCAGCTTGGTTCTGTCGTAGACCCTCTTGCAGCATGGCTGTGCGATGAGGGCAGCGCGACAGACCAGGAGGCTCCGATGGCAGACGACAAAGCGCCAGTGCCGTTCGCATCGGATGAGGTGCCGTGGACCGAATGGTCCGATGTGCCGCGGTTCGGCGTGCGCTACCGGCATTTGTCGCTTGCCGCCCTTGGCGAGACTTATCATGTCGGCGTGGCGATCGAGGAGTTGCCGGCGGGCAAGCAGACCTCGCCGGCGCACTACCATATTTTCGAGGAGGAGCATGTCTTCATCCTAGAAGGGATGCTGACCGCTTATGTCGGCGACGCCGCCTATGAGATGAAGGCTGGAGACTATATCTGCTTTCCGGCGGGTGCCGCGGCGGGGCATTGCCTCGTCAACACCAGCGCCGCGCCATGCCGCTATGTCATCGTCGGCGAGCGCAACCAAAATGACGTGGTCGTCTACACCGCCTCCAACAAGGTGCTGGTGCGCGCCCTGGGCAGTCGCGCGCTCTTCGATCTCGCGGCAACCCGAACCTACTGGGACGGCGAGAACACCGGCCTGGCCACCGGCGATCCGTTGCCGTCGGATGTGACGGCCGGTGTCACGAAGGCCGCGGCCGCACCGATCCCGCCGATCGCCAGCGACACCGTCGAATGGAAGGTCGAAGGCGAAGGCCCGCGCTTCGGCGGCCGGTCCAGGCATCTGACCTATGCCGCCTTGGGGCGGCCCGATTATCATGTCGGCATGCTGATCGAGGCGCCTGCCCCCGGCATGCGCCTGGCGCCCAGGCACTACCACATGCTGGAGGAGGAGCATGCGCTGATCCTGGAAGGGCAGGTGACACTGCTGCTTGGCGAGGAGCACTACAAGATGAAGGCCGGCGACTATGTCTGCTTTCCCGCCGGCCGGCCGGTTGGCCATTCCTTCCTCAACAGCGGTACCGGACCGTGCCGCTACCTGATGATTGGCGAGCACAACCCCAATGAGGTGTGCGTCTATCCCGACTCGAACAAGGTCGCGGTCGACGCCTTGCGCCGGCGCGACGGCATTTTCGACATGGCTGCGGTGAGGCAGTACTGGGATGGCGAGGCGACGGAATGATGCTTCGCCGTTCCCCGCTCACAATTCCTTCTCCGCCAACTCCCTGAATTCGTCGGGAACCGAGCGCGCCGCCTCCAGCGCCACCGTGCCGTAGCCGACCGCCTGCTTGCCGAAACGCTCGCGGATCTTGTCGATGGCGCGGTCGGCGCCGAAGCGGGCCAGACCTTTGCGGGTGCCGGGACGGCGTTTCTCGTCGGCGAGGCCGAGCGGCAGTTCGAGCTGCAACTCGGCACTTTCCTCGAGATGCGAGACCGAGATCGCCAGCAGCGAGATTGTTTTCTCTTGGCGGTGGTCGGCAAGCACGCCGCGCACCAGATCGCCGGCGATCTCGGCCAGGATCGTTGTCGCCGAGATCGGCTGGTCGAGCGTGATCGAGCGCGAAACAGTGCTGAGGTCGGCAAAGCGCACGCGCACCGTCACCGTGCGCCCGGGCCGAGCCTTGGCGCGCAGCCGGCTGGCGACGCGGTCGGCCAGATGCAGCAGAGTGGGTACGATGACCCGCGCCACGGCGGGTTTCTGCCCAAGCGCCGACTGCGCGCCGGCAGAGTGCGCCCGACGTTTCGTCTCCAGTCTGCGCAGGTCGCGGTTCCAGGACAGCGCCGACAGCTTTTCGCCGGCGGCGGGACCGAGCAGCCGCGTCAGCGCGCCGCTATGCGTCCTGGCCAGCTGGCCGATGGTCTCGATGCCGATCTCGGCCAGCCGCGCTTTGGTCGCCGGGCCGACGCCCCACATCAGCCCGACGGGCAGGTCATGCAGGAAGGCAAGCTCGGTGCCGGGGTCGACCACCACCAGCCCGTCGGGCTTGGCCACCTGCGAAGCGATCTTGGCCAGATGCTTGGTGCGCGCCACGCCGATCGAGATCGGCAGGCCGAGTTCGGCCCGCACGCGGTGGCGGATGGTCGTGGCGATTTCTTGCGGGGATCCAAACAGATGCGTGCAGCCGGCGACATCGGCAAAGGCCTCGTCGATGGAAATGCGCTCGACCACGGGCGTGAAATCGTCGAGTACCTTTATCGCTGCGTCGCCCAGCCGCTGGTAGTCGCTGAAATTGCCACCGACAAAGATCAACTGCGGGCAGAGCTCGCGCGCCTTGCGTCCCGGCATGCCGCCACGCACGCCGAAGGCGCGCGCCTCATAGGAAGCGGCCAGCACGACGCCGCCGCCGACAGCGATCGGCTTGCCGCGCAGCGACGGATCGAGCAACTGCTCGACCGAGGCATAGAAGGCATCGAGATCGGCATGCAGGATGGTGGCTGTCGTTTCCATCCCCACATCCGCAGTTGCTGATAGATGAGAACAGATAGAGAACAAAAGCAGATGGTTGTCAAGATGGCGTGAGTTTTGGAATGCTGAGTTTGCGTCGCTTAGTTTCGAGCGTTGGCGCTGCCCTCACCTGCCTGCCGGCGTTCGTCATTCGAAAAGCCAAGCAATTGGCTTTTCGTCCGCTGCGCGGACCACTCCTCAACTCCCCGTATAGAGACGGGGAGAGGGGGTGCTGCCATAGCCGCTTTCGCTATTTGTCAGCGGTGCAAAGAGGGCGCCGGCGTGCGGCCAGCCTCTTTCTCCCCGTTCTACGGGGGAGAAATGCCCGGCAGGGCAATGAGGGCGGCGCCGGCTTCGCAGAAGAGAGCGGTTCTGGGCAGAAGAGCGGTTCTGGTTTCGACCGAATTCTGCTCAAATGCATTCGCCTAGACAATATGCTCCGCCCGCAACGCCACCTTCATGCGATCCAGCGCGGCGTCGCCACCGGCCGCCAGCTCGTTGGCGATCCGCGCCAGTTGATCGTTGGCCTTGCGGTGCTTGCTGCCCCAGGCGCCGAGGGTCGCCAGCACGGGCAGCAGGTCGATGCCGGCCTCGGTCAGCCGGTAGACCGTCTTCAGCCCATGCGTCGGGTCGTCGCCGCGGGTGAGGATTCCTTCGTCCTGCAGCGTCTGCAGGCGCTCGGCCAGCGTGCGCGAGGAGATGCCTTCGTCGGACCGCAGGAATTCCCGAAAATGCTTTTTCCCGGCGAAGATAAGGTCGCGGATGATGAGCAGCGTCCAGCGGTCGCCGAGCAGTTCGAGCGACAGGTTGATCGGGCAACCGGATTTTTCGCGCGTCGACATTTCTATGGTTCTATTTTTAAATCAATTTACTATTGACACCATTTTTGCTCCGCGTCAATGATTCCAAATGTAAACCGTTGTGGTCGTAGAGGGATCGCTGGGTACTGGACTTCGCCCGCACCCTCGAGCCCTGACAAACCGAGGAGAATGACGATGAAAAAGCTGATCCTGCAGATGCAGATGTCGGTCGACGGCTTTGTCGGCGCCAATGAGGACCGTCCCTGGCAGCTCTGGGAATGGGGCGACGACAGCGCCTGGGACGACGGGCTGAAGCGGGATTTCAACGCCGTCTTCGCCGGCATCGACACCATACTACTCAGCCGCAAGATGGCCGAGGAGGGGTATCTCACCCATTGGGGCAATGCGGCGAAGAAATTTCCGAGCGATCCGTTCTATGCCTTCGCGCAGCGCATCGTCGATGCGCAGAAGGTGGTGCTGAGCGACAGGCTCAAAGCCTCGCGATGGGAGCGCACGAGCGTCGCCAGCGGCGACCTGCCGCGCGAGGTCAAGGCGCTGAAGGCGGGCGATGGCGGCGACATGGCCGTCTTCGGCGGGGCAGGATTTGCGTCGGCGCTGATCGCGGCCGGGCTGGTCGACGAATTCCAGCTGTTCGTCAACCCGGCAGTGCTGGGCGCTGGGCGCCGGATTTTTGATCAGGGCGGCTTCAAGACCCTGCGCCTGCTTGGCTCGAAGGCCTATGCCTGCGGCATGGTGGTCAATCGCTACGCGCCGGCTGGCTGACCGGTGGCATGGCAAAGGCATCTCGCCGACAAAAAAGTTGTTTGGGCGGAATCCTTTGCCCGCGTCTCTTCGTCTTCAAGGTGCGGTCGCCAGGGCGGCCGTGGCAACCCTGAACGGAGAGACAAGACCATGATCCTGGTGACAGGCGCCACCGGCCTGAACGGCAAGGCGATCGTGCGCGAGTTCGCACGGCAGAAGCATGAGGTGAGGGCGCTGGTGCGAAATCCGGCACGGGCATCGGCGGCGGGCCTCGACGAGCTTATCGGCGTACAACTGGTCGAGGGCGATATGCGCCGGCCTGAAACGCTGGGCGCCGCGCTTGACGGCATCGACCGCGTGCTGATGATATCGACCGCCGCCGAGGACATGACGGAAACGCAGTGCTGCTTCATCGATGCCTGCAAACAGGCTGGTATTGCCCATATGGTGAAGTTTTCCGGCGCGGAATCCAACATCGGCTATGACGCGACGAAATTCCGCTTCACGCGCATGCATGAGGAGATCGAGCGCTATCTGGAAGGGGCAGGCATGGCGTGGACGCATCTGCGCCCCAGCCAGTTCATGCAGGTCTATCTGCGCGACGTGTCGATCATCGCCACCGAGGGCGCTTTTTACCTTGCGCTCGGCGACACCGAATTGTCGCCGGTCGATGTCGAGGACATCGCCAAGGTGGCCTTCCGGCTGCTGCGCGATGGCGGCCATGAAGGCGAGAGCCTCGACATGACCGGGCCCGAGGCGCTGACCATGAGCGATGTCGCGGCGCGGATATCGCAAGCGATTGGCAGGCCGGTCCGCTATGTCGATGTCAGCCCTGACGTGCGGCGGCGCAGTCTGCTGGCCAACGGCATTTCAGCCGACTTCGCCGATGCGCTGGACGAGCAACTGGCCGAGCGGCTGCGGCGGCCGAAATCGCGGGTGCATCTGGCGACGCATGAGATGTTTGGCGTGCGCGCAACGCCGTTCGTCGAATTCGCCCGGCGTCATGCCGCGATGTTTGGCGGCGGGAATTAGCCGCGCCCGCAAAAAAGCATCCGCTGCGACGTATCCTTTCTGCCCTCCCGTTCGTCCTAGGCTTTGAAGGTCGCGCGGCCCGCGATCCGCAACCCCGGGAGACCATGATGGCGAGCATACAGAGCGAGGCAAACAGGAACCACTACGCGGCGATCGCGGCCAATGCGGGCAAGCTGACCAGCCCGCAAGCGATCATCGACTTCAACGACACGCACTGGACGGCGCTGACCGGCGAACCGGGCGGCGTCGACTATATCGAGGTCGATGCTGGCGGCGTGCCGGCGATGTGGATCGTGCCGAAGGGCGCCGACGAGCAGCGGGTGCTGTTTTACGCGCATGGCGGCGGCTTCATAGGCGGCTCGATGTACACGCACCGCAAGCTGGTCGGCCATCTGGCCAAGGCGGTTGGCTGTCGGGCACTGCTCTACGATTATCCGCTGGCGCACCAGGCCAAGCATCCGGCCCAACGCGATGCGGCGATGACAGCCTGGACCTGGCTCACCGACCGCACCGGGCAAGGCGTCGACACCAGGCACATCGCGCTTGCCGGCGATTCCTGTGGCGCGGTGCTCACCTATGGCGTGCTGCAGCGGTTGCGTGCCGAAGGGCGGCCGCTGCCGGTTGCTACATTGATCATCTCCGGCTGGTTCGACATGGCGCTGACCGGCGCCAGCTACGAAACCAACCGCGACAAGGATCCGGCTTTCGCCAAGGCCGGCGTCGACTGGCTGGTGACGAACTTCATCGGCGATGGCGACCGGCTCGATCCGGAGGTCAGTGCACTCTATGCCGACCTCAGCGGTCTTCCGCCTGTCTTTCTGCAAGCCGGCGCGGACGAGACGCTGGTGGACGAAAGCCGCATGTTCGCCGATCGCGCCAGGCTGGCCGGCGTCGAGACGCGGCTCGACGTCTTTGACGGCATGCTGCATTCCTTCCAGATGATGGCCGGCCGGGCGCCGGAAGCCGACGACGCGATCGGCCGCTTCGCCGCCTGGGTGCGGCCGAGGCTTGGGCTGCCGGACATCAACAGCAGCGACAAGGCGGCCTGACGATGCGCCGGCTGATCGTGTCGAGCTTCGTATCGCTCGATGGTGTCATCGAAGCGCCGATGGCGTGGGCGTCGCCCTTCTTCGACGAGCAGAACCAGGCGCACGCCTTGCAGGCATTGTCCGGCGTCGACTTCTTTCTGCTCGGCCGCGTCACCTACGAGATGTTCTCAGCGCGCTGGCCCGACATCAAGGGTCCGTATATGGACCGCATCAACGGCATGAAGAAACTGGTCGCCTCGACGACGCTGAAGGCGGCGGGGTGGAATGCAACCGTGCTCGACGGTGACGTCGCTGAAGCACTCGCCGCGATCAAGCGGCAGCCGGGCGGCGATATCCTGAAATACGGGGTGTCGCGGCTCGACCGCATGCTGCTTTCCGCAGGGCTGGTCGACGAGTATCATCTGTCGATCGTGCCGATACGGGTCGGGCACGGCAAGCGCGCCTTCGATGATGTCGATTCCATCAACCTCGATCTCGTCGGCACGCATCGTTTCGACAATGGCGTGGTGACCCTGACCTATGTGCCGCGATGAACCAGCAGGTCCGTAAATCTCGTGAGACAGCGCAGGGGATGCAGCCGCGCCCCGAAGGTCTGTTCGACCTGCGCTACGCAGCGTTCCTGGAGACGGTTTCGCATCTGCGCGTCAAGCTGCACCGGTACTGCGCGCGCATGACCGGTTCGGCCCTCGATGGCGAGGACATCATGCAGGAGGCGCTGTTCGAGGCCTATCGCAAGATCGAACGGCTCGACGATGCGCAGGCGCTACGGCCCTGGCTGTTCCGCATCGCCCACAATCGCTGCATCGACTTCATCCGCAACCGTCAGGCGCTACAGCGGGCCGAGGCCGGCTATGCCGGCGACGACCTCGTGCTGCCCGTCGAGCCCGCCGGTCCCGGCGCGGGCCATGCCATCGAGCGGCTGGTCGTGTATCTGCCGCCGAAGGAGCGCGCCTGCGTGCTGCTCAAGGATGTCTTCGACCATTCGCTGGACGAAATCGCCGATCTAGTCGGCTCGACCACAGGCGGTGTCAAATCGGCGCTCAACCGCGGCCGCGCCAAGCTCGCTACCTTGCCGGCGCAGCCGGTCGCGGTACCGGCACACGATCCCGAACTGGCGCGGCTGCTCGATCGCTATGTCGAGCTCTTCAATATCAGGGACTGGGACGGCGTGCGGGCGCTGGCCAGCGCCGATGCGCGGTTGCGGGTCTCGGACTGCTACAACGGCCTGCTGTCGGGCTCGCCCTATTTCGTCGAGTATGAGCGCAGCGAGCTGCCCTGGCGCATGCGGCGGGGCGCGATCGGCGGAGAAATTGTGCTGGTCCTCGACAGGCTATATGGCGAGGTGTGGCGGCCGGCGTATCTGGTGCGGATCCACGCCGCCGACGGCGTCATCGACCATATCACCGACTATTATGCCTGCCCGTGGATCCTGGATATGGCGTCCGCCGACGCTGGATGAAGCAGCGCCTTGCCTTCTCCCCCGGTGGGGCAGGGCTCGCATATGGGAAGCTGAGGCTTTCGCTCTATGAGTACCCCCACCCTAACCCTCCCCACAAGGGGGAGGGAATGCTGCCGCGCGCCTTTGTCCATCATACTCAGCGTCGAACTTGGGTAGTTTTGCCGGTGTCAGCGTCTACGAGAGTCTCCCTCCTCCTTGTGGGGAGGGGTTAGGGGTGGGGGTACTCGTAGGGCGAAAACGGCTTCCCATATGCGATAGCCCTGCCCTGTGGGGTGAGAGGCGGTCCGCGCTAGCGGACGAAAAGCCAATTGCTTGGCTTTCGGGCGTCGAACGCCCTGAGCTTGCGAAGGGCGGGGTCATTCGACCGCCAGATTGCTTCCCCACCACGCTCACTTGGCATCGTGAAAGATAATGCCGACCGTGTGGCGCATGCCTGAGCGCAGCCGGCTGACACCGTGGCGCAAATTGACGCGGTAATTGCCCTTGGTTCCCTGCACCGGCCGGTTGTGGACGGCAAAGGCGACGGCGTCGCCCTGGCGCAGCGGCACCACCTCGACCCGGCTCTGCATGCGCGGCCGTTGCTCGGTCAGTGCGAACTCGCCGCCGGTGAAATCCTTGCCCGGTTCGGAGAGCAGGATCGCCACCTGCAGCGGGAAGGCGAGGTCGCCATAGAGGTCCTGGTGCAGGCAGTTGAAGTCGCCGGGCACATATTGCAGCAGCAGCGGCGTCGGCCGCGTCTGGCCGGCGGCATGGCACTGTTCGAGAAACGCGGCATGCGTCGCGGGATAGCGCATGGCTTGCCCCATGCGCTCGTTCCACTGGTTGGCGACCTCGGCCAGCCTGGGATAGAGCGCGCTGCGCAGGCCGCCAAGCAGGTCGGGCAAAGGATAGCGGAAATAGCGGTACTCGCCCTTGCCGAAGCCGTGCCTGGCCATGTGGATGTGGCTGCGGAAATGCTGTTCCTGCGGATAAAGGCCGGCAACCTGCCGGCATTCCTCGGGCGACAGCAGCTTTTCGATCACCGCGCAGCCGAAGCCGTCGAGTTCGGCGGCAACGGCCGGCCAGTCGTAAGCGGCAACGCGTGTCTGCGCTGCCTCGACCACGGATGTGGCAACCTTGGCGTGGGCGTTCATAGCGCGGCCTCCTTGTCGAGCAGCGCGCGCTTGCGCTCGACGCCCCAGCGGTATCCGGACAGCGTGCCGTCGGCACGGACAACGCGGTGGCAGGGAATGCCGAGCGCGATCGCGTTGGCGGCACAGGCCGTCGCCACGGCGCGGGCGCCGTTCGGCTGGCCGAGGCGCCGGGCAAGTGCGGTGTAGGTGATGGTGGCGCCGCAGGGGATAGCGCGCAGCACGTCCCACACACGCCGCTGGAACGGCGTGCCGTGGCGCATGTCGAGCGGCAGGTCGAGACCGACGCTGGGCGTTTCGATGAAGCGTGCTATCGCCGCCAGATCGTCGCGCAAGGCGGCCTCGTCTTCGACCAGCCCCTTGCCGGGGAAGCGGTTGGCGAGGTCCTGCTCCAGTTCGCTGCCGTGCGAGCCGATCAGGATGGCGCAGACGCCGGTCTCGCTGCGCGCCGCCAGGATCTTGCCGATCGCGGATTCGCCGATGGCATAGGCGATGGTGTCGAGGGCGGCGGGTTTGTGGAAAGTCGCCGGCATATTGGTTTGCATGAGGTTCATTGCCTTCCACTCCTTTGTTTGTGCCTGAACCCTAGCTACGTGCAGGCCGCCTCTCACTCCGATGCTTGCTTTCAAATTCAAGATCGTAGCCTGTGAAAAACTCAACACCCGCCGTCGAGTTCTGTGGCGCCCCCTCTGTCCTGCCGGACATCTCCCCCACAAGGAGGGAGATGTCCGGCAGGACAGAGGGGGCGCCGTAGAGCGCTGATTTCGAACCGTTACATTTCGTCAGGCGACACGCGTGACGGAAAGCTCGCCCAGCAAGAACACTTCGCCGGTCAACAGCCGCAACTCGATCTCGCCGGTCGCGGTGCGGCTCCACTCGGCCTTGTCGTCACCGACAAGCTCGCCAATAGCAGCCATCACCAGTGATTTCGCGTCTTGGGCACGGGCGCTAATTGCACCGCCGTTGCGGGCCTGGATGGTCGCATCGGTGGTGGGAGACCTTGCCATCGCGCGCATTGCCGCCCGGTGCTCGTCAGGCTCGCGTAGACCGGTACGCGTTATCAGCTGTCTTCACCGCGCCCGGTCCACCAGACGCCTCCTCCCGGTCGAGCAGCGCGCGCTTGCGCTCCGCGCCCCAGGCGTAGCCGGACAGCGCGCCGTCCTTGCGGATCACTCGGTGACAGGGAATGGCGGCAGCAAGAGTGTTGGCCGCACAGGCGGCGGCGATGGCGCGGGTCGCCTTTGGCGCCCCGATGCGCTCTGCAATCTCGGCATAAGAGGCTGTCTGGCCGACCGGGATGTCTCGCAAGGCCTGCCAGACGCGCTGCTGGAACGCGGTGCCGCGCACGTCGAGCGGCAGGTCGAGGCCGAGCGCCGGCGCTTCGACGAAACCGACGACGCGAGCGACGAGCGCCTCATAGTCGCGGTCGCCGCCGATCAGCCGTGCCCTGGGGAAACGGTCCTGCAGGTCGCGCACCAGCATGTCCGGATCGCCGCCGAGCAGGATCGAGGCAACGCCTTTCTGGCTCGATGCGACCAGGATTGTGCCGAGCGAGGATTCGCCGACGGCAAAGCGGATCTCTTCATGCGCGCCGCCGGCGCGATAGCGCGTCGGCGTCATGCCCAGCATGCCGGTGGATTTCTCGTAAAAACGCCCGCTCGAATTGAAGCCGGCATCGTAGATCGCCGCTGTCACGCTGCTGCCGTCTTCCAGGCCCTGGCGCACCCTGGCGGCACGCTGCGCGGCGGCATAATCCTTCGGCGTCAGCCCGGTGACAGCCTTGAAGACGCGATGAAAATAACCGGGGCTGCGACCGGCGGCGGCGGCCAGGTCGCCGAGCGACGGCTCTTCTTCGCTCCGTTCGATCCTGCGGCAGGCATCGGCAACCATCGCGGCGTTGCCGGCCTCCAGCGAAGGGCCGTCCGGGTTGCAGCGCCGGCATGGGCGAAAGCCGGTCGCCTTGGCCTGACCCAGTGTGTGGTGCAACTGCACGTTCTTGGGGTTGGCGCGCCGTGACGGGCAGGAGGGCCGGCAATAGACTCCGGTCGTCGCCACCGAGTACCAGAATTCTCCGTCGGTCGATTTGTCGCGCGCGACGATACGCGCCCAGCGCGGATCATCGGCGACTTGCAGCGGCGTGGATTTCAGATTTTTGGCCAGGGTGATGAACATGGCCGCATTGAAGCCGCCGGAAGCCAGCTTCGCCACCCGTTTCCTGCCAACTGTCAGGAGGGTCCAGCCTGATCGGGCAAACGGAAAGAGGTCCGCATCACGGCCATGCGGACCTCATTCATTCATTGCCTGCGTTTCCTCAGGCGGCCTTGATCAGGCCGAGTTGGGTGAGGGCGGCGAGGCCGTCGTCGAGGCCGATCTCCTCGACGATCCGGCCGTCGACCACCTTCAGCACGGTGGTGCCGGTGAAGCGCATGGTGCGGCCGGTGGCGGCCGGCAGCGAACCGACGAGGAAATCGCTGAATGCCGGGCCGGTGTGGGTGCCGCCGCCCTCCCACTGGCCGACGACGTAGTCGCCTTCGGCGATGAGGTCGGCGGTCGCCCAGAAGCTGAGGTCAGGGAAGGCGGCACGGAAGTCGGTCATGAAGGCCTTGATGTCGTCGCGGCCACGGCGCGGCTCATGCAGCGAGTATTTCAGCAGCATGTCCGGTGCGGCGATCTCGTCGACGACCGACAGATCGCAGGTTTCACCCCAGAAATCGGTGAACCATCTGATGACGACGGCCTTGTTGTCTTCCTGTTTGGTCATTGGGAGGTCCTCTTGTTGTTTGCCAGAGGTCACCGATCCGCGCCGATGACCCCGGGCAAGCAGTAAGACGATCCGGCGGGCGCAAAACTCCGGTTCTTGCCGGCCAATCGAAGGGCTACGGGGACATTTCACGACCGGTAACGCTCACACAGCCGGCAACGCCGGATCGCCGCCATGGCCGGCCTTCCAGCGGTAACTGTTTCTTCTCTGGTTTGCTGCAGATTGCCGCGTGGCGGGATGAGCGAAGCAGATGATGGCGCGTCAGGACAAGAAAAGTCGCAATGGAACGTTCTGGGCGAAGGCCCTGGAACGCGCCCATCTTGGCGTCTGGGACTGGGATCTTGCGACCGGCGACTGCTTCTATTCGGCGACCTGGGCGCGGATGCTCGGCTATGACGAAAGCGAACTAGCCAACACCAGCGACCTGTGGCTGCAACTGACCCATCCCGATGATCGCGAGCGGGCGTTGGCCAGCGGCGATCGCCACATTGCCGGACAGACCGATGCCATCGAGACCGAGCTCCGGCTGAAGCACAAGCAGGGCCATTGGGTGTGGGTGCTCGATCGCGGCGGCATCGTCGAGCGCGACGCGTCCGGAAAGCCGCTGCGGCTGATGGGCGTGCAGACCGACATCACCAAGCAGAAGGCGGCCGAAGCCGAGCTCGAACAGGTCAATGTGCGCTTCCGCCTGGCGCTCGCCGCCAGCGGCACCGGCATCTGGCATTACGACATCGCCACCAACAAGAGCTATTGGGACAGCCGCACCAGGGACATGTTCGGCTTCGTCTCTGACACCGACGTGGTGCCGGCCGACCTCTGGCACAGCTATCTGCATCCCGACGACAAGGAAGCCACCGAGCGCGCCCACCGCGCGCCGATCGGAACGGACGGCGTCATTGCCAATCAATACCGCATCATCAGGCGAGACGGCGAGATCCGCCATATCGAATCGCTGGTGCGCTTCGTCGCCGCCGCGGGTGCTGTCGGCCAGATCCTCGGCACGGTCCGCGACATCACCGAGGAAAAATTGCGCGAGCTGGAACTTGCCTATGCGGCCCGCCACGACGCGCTGACCGGCCTGTGGAACCGGTCCGCCTTCGACCGGCTGCTCAGAGACCATATCGCGGCGGGGGCGCCGTTGGCGGTGTTCTATGTCGACCTCGACTACTTCAAGGCGCTCAACGATTTTGCCGGCCACGCCGCCGGCGACCTGGCACTGAAGAGCGTCGCCGCCGGCATCAGCGGCTGCCTGCCGCAGGCCGCGCATGCGGCGCGGCTGGGCGGCGACGAATTCGCGTTGCTGGTGCCGCATTGCGACGCCGCGCAGGCCGAGCGGATCGCCACGGCCGTGCTTGGCGCGGTGCGCGAAGCCGATCTCGGCCCGGCCACGTCATCGCGCAAGCTGGCGGCCTCGATCGGCATTGCTTTCATCGATGACGCCAGCACGACGGTGGCCGATGCGCTCGCCTGCGCCGACGATGCCTGCTACGCGGCCAAGGCTGCCGGCCGCAACCGCTTCGCCGTCTTCTCCACCAGGACGACATCCGGTTCCGGCGGGCTCAACGCGGCGCGCGTCGCGGCCGACACCGTCGATGCCATGGAAGACGGACGGCTAAAACTGTTCGGCCAGGAAATCCATCTGCTGGGCAAGCCTTGGCAAGAGAGCCGCCATGTCGAAGTGCTGGCCAGGCTCGCTGGGCGCAATGGCCGGCTGGTGCCGCCCGGCGAGTTCATTCCGGTGGCCGAGCGGTTCGGCATCGCTTCCAGGCTCGACCGCTGGATCATCCGCACCGCGCTGTCGCGGCATGGCGCGGCCTTGCGCTCGGGCGCGCTGACGCTCGGCTTCAACCTGTCGGCGCAGACGCTGAGCGATCCTCAGCTTTGGGAGTTCGTCGACAGCGTCATCGACGAGACCGGGGCGCCGCATTCGGGCATCGGTTTCGAAATCACCGAAACCGCGGCCGTCACCAATTTCGACGCCGCCGAACAGTTCGTGCGCAAGGCGCGCGAGCGGCGCTGCCGGGTCAGCCTCGACGATTTCGGCGCCGGCATGAGTTCGTTCGAATATCTCAGGCGCTTCCCCGTCGACACGATCAAGATCGATGGTTCCTTCATCGAGCACATCACGCAAAGCCGCTTCGACCGCGAGATCGTGCTGGCCATCACCAGCATCGCCCGCAGCCTCGGCTGCGACGTGGTCGGCGAGAAGATCGAACGGCAGGACACGCTGGCCATGCTCGCCGATATGGGCGTCGCCTTCGGCCAGGGGTTTTTGCTGCACCGGCCGGAGCCGCTGGAGCAGATCGTCGCGCGGGCGACGGCGGACGCCGGGACGCCGGGCAGGCGAAGGGCATCGTGACGGGTTCGCTGCTCCAGTCACCTGGGGCAAGACTGTTCGAGCCCGGTCAAATCGTCACCGCGTCGCCGATCGCGGAAAGGCTATGACGCCTGTCACCGGCCGCTTGTGCTGGGCCTCCGCCACCATTTCGATCAACAGATCGAGGGCCTCACATGCCTCGCGGCTGGTCTCGTCATTGCCACGCAGATAGTGATAGGCGCGTTCGAGATGGAGACGGGCGGCTGAAAAATCGCTGGTCAATGGTCCCTCCATGATCCCGCCCTAATGTATCTTGCCGGGCCTGGCGGAACGTGGGGTAAATATCCACAGGCGGCTTTTATTCAAATGCCGCCAACCTTGCCCGCGCGGCCGTGGAACTGCCAAATTCCCCCACGAGGGGGAGATTGGCAGTTTCGCGGCCGTGCGGCTAGACTGCGGCTTCCCTGTCCGAGGTGAGACCGCATGATCGTCCAGGCCTGCATCAACGGCGCGCGTCCGCGCGATTTCCACCCAAAGCTGCCGCTCGACGCACAGGCGATGGCTGATGACGCGGCGGCCTGCGTCGACGCCGGTGCGGCCGAACTGCACATCCACCCGCGCGGCGCGGACGGGCGCGAAAGTCTGGTGGCCGTCGACGCCACCGTGCTGGCGGTGCGCCAGGCCTGTCCGGGCACGCTGGTCGGCGTGTCGACCGGCGCCTGGATCGAGAACGATGTCGAGCGGACCCGTGCGGCGATCGCCGCGTGGCGGGAACTGCCCGACTATGCCTCGGTCAATCTGTCGGAGGCCGACGCGCCCGCCGTGATGGAGCTGCTGCGCGGCCGTGGCATCGGCATCGAGGCGGGGCTTGCCACAACAGCCGATGCGGAGCGCTTCGTCGGGCTGGCCGACCACAACCGCGTGCTGCGCATCCTGATCGAGATCGACATCCAGGACCTGCCGGCGGCGTTGGACGAGGCGCACGGCATCGCCGCCGTGCTCGGGCGCGCCAAGGTGCTGAGGCCGATCCTGCTGCACGGCGTCGACGCCACCGTCTGGCCGTTCGTCGCGCTTGCGCATCGCCAGCGCTGGTCGACGCGGGTCGGGCTGGAAGACGGCAAGACGCTCGCCGATGGGACTATCGCGAAGGACAATGCGGCGATCGCCGCGGCTGCGGTGGCGATCTTTAGGCCGATGCCAGCCCGCTGATCTACGGTCTCGCTTCCTCGTAAGGCTCCGAAAGCCGCAGCAGCAGGGCGAAGAGCGCAATCACCGGCGGAACGACGAAGCACCAGACATTGGCGAAGGCAAAGCCGAGCGCCGCGGCGGCGCAGCCGGCGGCGAACACGGCGACCGCCGCCGCCATGCGCCGCAGCCGGGCAATGAGGGCAGGGCGGGCCTCCGGCGTCACGCCGCCGATGAGATCGGCGAGGTCGATCATGATCTGGGTGGTGGTGCCGGTCATCAGCGTCGAGGGCGGTGCCGCCGCGAGGTGGACGCGGTGCACCGCGTTCTGGATCGCCATCGCGGCGACCAGGACCATGCCGGTGACGATCGCCGCCGCGCCGTCGCCGCTGGCGAAGGGGCCAAAGCGGATCGCCAGCGTGGCGCCGGCGGTCAGCAGCGCCAGCTTGTCCGCCAGCAACACGGCGAGCGCCGGCCGGTCATGCCTGCGCAAGCGCTCGCCGGCCAGCCGGGTCAGAATGACGACGATGCAGAACACCGGCAGCGCCAGAAGTTTTGCCAGCACGCCCGAAATGCCGAGCACCAGCGAGGCGCCCAGGGTGACGAAATTTCCTGTCACATGCGCGGTGAACAGGCCCTGCAGCGCCAGGAACCCGGCCGTATCGACATAGCCGCCATTGAGGCTCAACAGCAGCGGCAATGTGGGTTTCATCCGGCATCTCCAGTGGTGGCTTGCGGATACCGTCTCATATCCCGGCGAGGCGTTCCACCTCTGTGCGGCACCTTGCCGTCGCCGCGCGGCATCTTTGCCGTCGCGCCAGCGGTACCCTTGCCGTCGCGCGGCCCGCCGTCACACAAACGGCAAAACGCAGATGTTCACTTGAGGAACAACCGATATAGGGCCACGTTCAGGCAATGTTGCGGAGACCAACGGAGCTTTTGCATGTCGCTGTCCGGTACGACAACTCGCTACGGAAGCCTCGCCCAGGCATTTCATTGGCTGACGGCGCTGCTTGTGCTCATCGCCTTCCTGGTCTCGGCAGGCGGTCCGCCCACGCGCGTCTATTCCGCGGCCAACGCCTCGACGCTACTGTTTCACGAGTCTCTCGGTTTTGCTGTTTTCTGGCTGCTGGTCATCCGTCTGGTCTGGCGCCTGTTCGACCGCATTCCCGACTCCCCGCCGATGCCGGCCTGGATGGAGGTCGCCTCGAAGATAACGCATTGGGCGCTCAATGCGCTGCTGTTTGCGGTCCCGGCGTCGGCCATGCTCGGCGCATGGTTCGGCGGTCACCCGGTGACGGTCTATGGCTTCGGAGCCATCGGTCCGTTTTTCGGCCCATGGGACGCCGGCGCCGCGCTGGCCGACATCCATGGCACGCTCGGCGATATCATCCTATGGCTCGCCGGCCTGCACGCCGCGGCGGCCATCTTCCATCACGTCTTTCTTCGCGATCGCGTGCTAAGCCAGATGCTGCCCGGCTTGCCCAAGGTGCGTTGATATTCAGGTGACGCCGGCCTGCAAACGACGGCTTCCTGCGCTTCCGGTGCTCACGGACCCGAAAGTCCGCTCCAGTTCTCGAAAGCCACCGTTTTCGGCTCGGCCTGACCTGAATCTCAACACACCTTGATCCGTCGCCGATTTGGTGCGCCAGGCGCGGCCCTGATGCTTACCCGAGAATGATCTCGATCGCCTGATCGACGACCGGGTGCAGGCCGCTGGCCTGGAAGGACAGCCGGTTGCCGGAGCCGACATTGCTGGTCATGGCGATGGTCAGGCTTGACTTCGGGTCGTGCAGCATGACGGCGACGTAGCCGGGGATGCTGCCCTGATGGCCGTAGAAGGCGCGGCCGGCGTAGGCACTTTGGAACATGCCGGCACCGGTCTCGCGCATGCGGGTGCCCGGGAAGCTGGCCGGCACGCGGTGTTCGAACATCTCGGCGAAGAAGGGCGGCGACAACAGCCTGCCGGAGAACAGGCCGCGCATGAAACCCACCATGTCGGACGGCGTCGACACCATGTCGCCGCAGCCATAGGCGGCGCCAAACGGGAAGGAATCGGAGGAATCCTGCAATTCGTCGGAATAGGGCAGCACGCCGTCCATGCGCCACATCTCGCCGCCGGAGGCGATGTCGGTCGGTGCATTCGCCGGCGGCGGCGGCCGGTGGTAGTAGCCGCGCACCATCGACTTTTCCGGAAAGGCTTCGGTCGCCGGCGACCAGGTGTTTTTCAGGCCGAGCGGCTGCAGCACCGCGCTTCTGACATAACCGCCCAGCGACTGGCCGGAGACCGCCTCGATGACCATGCCGGCCAGCACATAGCCAGTGTTGTTGTAGACCGCAGGGCCGCCCGGTGCCCTCTGGGTGTCCGAGGCGAAGGCAATGTCGACCAGCTGCCGCGGCGTCCACTGCCGGCCCGGATCCATCGGAATGTAATATTCGAATTCGGGCAGGCCGCTGCGGTGATTGATCAGCTGGCGCACCGAAATGGCGGCGGCACCCGGCAAATCGGGGAACCAGGAGGCGATCGGCGCGCCAAGGTCGAGCTTGCCGGTTTCGGCGAGCTTGACCAGGGCGGCTGCGACGAAGGTCTTGGTGCAGCTGCCGATCTTGAACTGCCGGTCCGGCAGGACGGCAATGTTGTGCTCCCGGTCAGCGAGGCCAGCGGTGATGGCGGTTGGTGCCGCGCCGTTCAGCGAATAAGCCAGCGAGGCGCCCACCGCGCCGTCGGCAAGGTAGGTATTGAGGAGGGCGTTCAAATTTTCGCGCATGGTGATCTCGCTTTGTTGTCAGTTCTTCCCTTCTCCCCCTGTGGGAGAAGGTGGCCGAGCGCAGCTCGGTCGGATGAGGGGTGTTCCAGGGAACACCAACGTCTCATTCCGTCCAGCACCCGTCATCCGTCTCGGCGCTGCGCGCTGATCCACCTTCTCCCACAGGGGGAGAAGGACAGGCGCCAAGTCCTACTCGGCCAAATCCACCGCCGCAAAATTCTGCCGGCCGAAGGGGTCGAGCACGTAGTTGAGCACGCTCTTGCGGATCGGGATCGCCACCACCGAATGGGCGATCGGCGCCACCGGCACCTCGACCTTGAGGATCGCCTGCGCCTTGGCATAGATGTCGGCGCGCTGCTTGGGATCGGCGGCGACGCGGCCGTCCTGCAGCAGCTTCTCGAAGGCCGGATCGCACCAGCGCGAGCGGTTGGAGCCACCCTTCACGCCGTCGCAGGAGAGCAGATAGCTCAGCATGTTGTCGGGGTCGCCATTGTCGCTGCTGCCGCCAAGCAGGAAGGCGTCCTGTTCGCCGGCGGCGGTGCGCTTCAGATACTCACCCCATTCGAAGCTGACGATCTCTGCCTTGACGCCGACGGCCGCCCAGTCGGCCTGGATCATCTCGGCCATGCGCTTGGCATTGGGATTGTAGGGCCGCGACACCGGCATCGCCCACAGGCTGATCGACAGGCCGCTTTCGTGGCCGGCCTCCTTCAAGAGCTTCTTCGCGCCATCGGGATCATAGTCGATGCCGGCATCGGTGACGGCGCCGATCTGCGCCGGCGGCACGACGCTGCCGGCCACGGTGCCGGCGCCGGCATAGACCGCGTCGACGATCGCCTTGCGGTCGATGGCCTTGGCCAAAGCCATGCGCACGCGCACATCGCCGAGCGGTTTGTGCTCGACGTTGAAGCCGAGGATGCCGATGTTCTGGCCCTTGAGGTCGAGCACTGATATGTCGGGGTCGGCGCGCAAGTCGGCGACGGCACTCGGCGGCGGCGGGGCGGCGACCTGGCACTCATTGGCCTTGAGGCGCTGGACGCGCGTGGTCGGCTCCGGCGTGACGGCAAACACCAGCGTGTCGATCTTCGGCGCGCCGCGCCAGTAATCCTTGTTGGCGGCGTAGCGGATCTGGCTGTCGGGCACATAGGCCTGCAGGATGAACGGGCCGGTGCCGACCGGTTCGCTATCGATCAGTTCCGGCGTGCCGGCGGCGACCATCTTCTCGGTCTGTTCCAGCGACAGGATCGAGAGATAGTCGAGCGCGATGCCGGGCAGGAAGGTGACGTTGGCGGCCGTCAGCGTGAAGCGCACGGTGTAGTCGTCGACCTTGTCTATCTTGTCGATCAGCGTACCCATGCCCAGCGCATTGAAGTACTCGTAAGCGCCACCGCCGAGCTTGTGGTAGGGATTGCTGGCGTCGCGCTGGCGGTTGAAGGTGTAAAGCACGTCGTCGGCGTTGAAGTCGCGCGATGGCGTGAAATGGTCGTTCGACTGGAATTTCACGCCATGCCTGAGATGGAACGTGTAGGTCTTGCCGTCGGGCGAGACATCCCAGCTTTCGGCCAGCGCCGGTCCGACCTCGGTCGTGCCAGGTTTGAACTCGACCAGCCGGTTGAAGATCGTCTTGGCGGCGGCGTCCATGGTGGAATCGGCGGTGCCGATGGCCGGATTGAAGGTCTCGGGATTGGCTTCCGAGCAGTAGACCAGGGTTTTGGCCTGGGCTTGCCCGCCGAGAAGGACGGATGAGGCCAGGAGTGACGTGGAAACAAGGACTGCGCGCAGAACGGTGGATTTCATCGCAAACGCTCCTGATGACACTTTACGGGTTGAGGGAAGGGCAGGCCGGTGAAGTTCATGGCGTCGTCGCCGAGGTGATGAAACGGTCGGGCGCAAGCGCCGCTGTGGTGACGCCGAGCGCCGCGAGATCGTCCGGCAAGGGTTGGCCGCGCAGCAGCGCCGAGCCCAGCCGCGCCAGCGTCAGTGAGACCTGGAAACCGTAGCCGCCCTGGCCGCCGAGCCAGAAGAAGCCGGGCAGGCGCGGATCGAAGCCGACGACCGGGCTGCGGTCGGGCGAAAAAGTGCGCAGGCCGGCCCACGGCGTCGACGGACGGCCGATGCGCAAGCTGGTCGCCTGTTCGATGCGGTCGACGGCGATGGCGACGTCGATGTCCTCCGGCCAGGCGTCGCAAGGCTCGGAATCGGTCTCGTCGGCCAGCGAGCCGATCAGCCTGCCGGCATCCGGCTTGAAGTAGAACTGCTCGTGCAGGTCGACCACCAGCGGCCATGCGGCGATGTCGGTGCCGGCAGGCGGGTCGAACAGGAAGGCGGTGCGCCGCTTTGGCCGAAAGCCGAGGCCGGCAAGACCGGCCAGCCCGGCGACGACATCGACCCAGGCGCCGGCGGCGTTGACGACGATGTCGGCCTGATGGGTGCCAGCGTTGGTGGTGACGCGGAAGCCGGCTGCCGTGCGAGCGATCTCCCGCACTTCCTCGCCGGTGCGGATTAACCCGCCGCCGGCCTTCAATGCCGAGGCTGCAGCCGCCAGCATTTTGGCCGTGTCGACATCGAGCGCACCGGGTTCATGCACCCCGCCGCAGGTGGTTTGCGTGGCGATCACCGGCACCAGCGCATTGACCTCGGATGCGGACAGGCGGCGCACGCGCGGCACCAGGGCCTGCAAATCGGCGGCCATGCGGTCGATGGCTTCGCCGTCATCCACGCCGCCGACATGCAATGCGCCGCGCCGGTGTGCGGCAAAGCCGCCATCGACGATTTGCTGCCGGCTGGCCAGCGACAGAGCCCGCACCAGCGCATTGCCATAGGTCTCGGAAAACAGTGCCGCCGAGCGGCCGCTGGCGTGATAGCCGAGATGCGGCTCACGCTCGAGCACGATGACCTCGGCCCACAGCTGCACGGCGGCCGCCAGCGAGAGGCCGGCAATGCCGCCGCCGATGACGACGATCTTTCTGGGGGAATTCGACTGCATCCACCACGCGTAGAAATAATTTCGTATCCAGTCAATATTTAGCGTATAAGAAAATTGTTAGCGTTGTTGATGGCGACAGGAAGTTGGACTACCTAGGGTGGAGAAGCGGCTTGACGCCGCGCCATGGAGCTGACGATGTCGGAGCAACCGAACCTCGGTGATTGCCTGCGCAGCTTGAGGAAAACGCATGGCTGGACCTTGCAGGAGGTCAGCTCGCTGACCGGCGTCGCGGTGTCGACGCTGTCCAAGGTCGAGAACGACCAGATGTCGCTGAGCTACGACAAGCTGCTGCAGATCTGCGAGGGGCTCGGCATCCATGTGACGGAGCTGCTCAGCGGCGACCGCAAGCAGCCGGCGGCGCGCACCCGCCGCTCGGTGACCTCGCAGTCCAACACGCTGCGCCAGCTGACCCGCAACTACGACTACCGCTATCTGGCGACCGATCTGGTGCGCAAGCGCATGGTGCCGATCCACGCCTATGCCCGCGCCCGTACGCCGCAGGAGTTCGGCCCGCTGACGAAACATGCCGGCGAGGAATTCTTGATCGTGCTCAAGGGCGAGATCGAACTGCACACCGACCAGTACGCGCCGGTGCGGCTGAAGCAGGGCGACAGCGTCTACATCGATTCCACCATGGGCCACGCCTACCTCTCGGTGGGCGAGGGCGACGCCGAGATGCTGTGCGTCTGCTCCGGCGACGAGCCGGACATGGAAGGCACGCTGCTGAGTGTGCTGGAGACGGTGGAGGGGTAGGGGGCGGCCATCGCGCATCTCCCTTGGCCGTCTGCGCTGCCCCTTGTGTGTTTGGAATATGCATAATGGAGGGTGCCACGAACCGGTGGATGTTCCGGTTCGTGGCGGCGGTCGAGAGCCCGTCGCCCCTCAGGTGGCCTAAACCGTAGGTGAGCTGGGGCCCGACCGCCTTCTTTGTGAACCCGAACAGTTGCAAGGGGCAAGCCCCCGCACACAAGGAAGGGATTGAGGAGATGGCTGAAGAGACGGTTCAGGACGTCGGTATTGACGTCGCCAAGTGGTGGCTCGATGTGTCGGTGTTTCAGACGCTAGAACGAGCCCGTTTCGACAACGACAAGGACGGCTGGGCCGAGCTGATCAAGTGGCTGACGGGTCGCAATGTGCGCGCCATCGGCATGGAGCCGAGCGGCGGCTATGAGCGCGGTGTGGCCAAGGCGCTGCGCAAGGCGAACCTGCCGGCCAGGAACGTCAATCCGCACAAGCTGCGCCACTATGCCCGCGCCCTTGGCCGGCTGGCCAAGAACGATCGCATCGATGCGCTGCTGATTGCGCGCTACACCGCCGAACTGCCGACCCGGCCGGTGCGCTGTGACCCAATCGCCGAGCAACTCGCCGATCTGGTCGTTGCCCGCAGGCAGCTCAGCGACGACAAGGTCAGCCTCGCCAACCAGCTCGAGCAGATACGCGAGCCGACGGTCAAGCGCATGTTCACCCGGCGGCTGCGGCGCATCGAGCTCGATATCGCTCTGCTTGCCAAACGGATGGCCGAACTCGTCGCCAGCCAGCCAGCGCTCGCGGCCAGGGATCGCCTGATCCAGTCCTTCTGCGGTGCCGGCCCAGTGTTCAGCCACACCGTGCTTGCTCTGGCTCCCGAGATTGGTGAGGCCTCGCGACGAGAGATCGCAGCCCTTGCCGGCCTCGCGCCCTACGACTTCGACACCGGCACTTTCCGAGGCAAGCGCAGCATCTGGGGTGGCCGTCATGACGTGCGCAGGGTGGTCTACATGGCAGCACTCACCGCCAGTCGCTCCAATCCTGTGCTCAAGGCTTTCCATCAGCGCCTCATTGCAAACGGCAAGGCGCCGAAAGTCGCTCTCATCGCCGTCGCGCGAAAGATACTGACCATCCTCAGTGCCATGATCCGAAACAACGAACCGTGGAACCCAGCCCGACCCTGACAAACACAGTTGCTCACCTGCCTGCCGGCATCCTCTCCCCGTATAGGGACGGGGCGAGGGACGCTGTCATCGTTGATTTCGCCAATCGCCAGCGTTGCGGACAGCTTCTTTCTCCCCGTCACTATACGGGGAGAAATGCCCGGCAGGGCAATGAGGGGCGGCGCCGACATAAGCAACGAATCTGGCCAGTCTCCTGCAGGGTCCTCCGTGAATTCCCGGCGACATGCGAGAGTTTTTCTGCATGCTGGTTCAGGCTTTCTGGTTCGAACCGGATGAAGAATCCGGCTATACCACCGCCTGAGGCTTCGCTCGCGCCAACCCAAGAAGGAAAATCAGATGAGTTCAGAAAAAGTGGCTGTCGTCGTGGCCGGTGGCAGCGGCATGGGTGCGGCGGCGGCGAAGCGGCTGGCGGCGGATGGCTTCAAGGTCGCCATCCTGTCATCCTCGGGCAAGGGCGAGGCGCTGGCCAAGGAGCTTGGTGGTCTCGGCGTCACCGGCTCCAACCAGTCGAATGACGATCTGCAGCGTCTCGTCGACCTGACGCTGGAACGCTTTGGCCGCATCGACGTGCTGGTTAACAGCGGCGGCCACGGGCCGCGCGCGCCGATCCTCGAGATCACAGACGAGCAATGGCACACCGGCATGGATGTCTATTTGCTGAACGTCATCCGGCCGGTGCGCATCGTCGCGCCGCAGATGGTCAAGCAGAAGGGCGGCGCCATCATCAACATCTCGACGGCCTGGGTGGTCGAGCCGAGCCCGATGTTCCCGACCTCGGCGGTGTTTCGCGCCGGCCTTGCCGCCTACACAAAAATCTTCGCCAACACCTATGCATCAGACAATGTGCGCATGAACAATGTGCTGCCCGGCTGGATCGACAGCCTGCCGGCCACCGAGGAGCGCCGCGACAGCGTGCCGATGCAGCGCTACGGTACCTCGGAAGAGATCGCCGCGACCATCGCCTTCCTGGCTTCCGAAGGCGCCGGCTACATCACCGGCCAGAACATCCGCGTCGACGGCGGCATTATTCGCGCTGTGTGAGGCGTCGATCGGTGGGACTTCCCTTCTCCCCTTGTGGGAGAAGGTGGCCTCGCGGAGCGAGGTCGGATGAGGGGTGTTCCTGAGAACGCCGACGCCTCATATCTTCCAACATCCTCAACCGTCTCGGCGCTGCGCGCCGATCCACCTTCTCCCACAAGGGGAGAAGGCAAGGGTGCGTCACGGCTGATCGGCATCAATCAGCGTTTGCAAAAAAGCGACGATGTCGTCGATCTCGGGGTCGGTCAGAGCCGGTCTGTTGCCGGGTTTCTTGCCGAAGGGTGGGTCCTGGTTGAGGTTGGCCCAGTAAGCCTTTGGCAAATCGTCATTTTGCTTGGTCGTGCCATCGGCGTTGCGGGGATACCAGCGGCCGGGGTCGGTGTCGCGGCTGGCGTAGAAGGCGACTGCATCGCGCAGCGTGTGGAAAGTGCCATTGTGGAAGAAGCTTTTACGCAGCGCCACATTGCGCAGCGTCGGCGTCTTGAACAGGCCGCAATACTGCGCCCGGCCACGGAAGTCGGTGCGTAGCGGGCCGCACAGGCCGAGATCGAAATAGGCTGGGTCGGCATTGGCCGGGATCGCCGGGTTGCGCGGTACGGCGATGGCGATCAGGCCGAAATCGGTGAATTGCGGCGGCTCGCCGTCATTGGCGGGTTCGCTCAGATGGCAGCTGGCGCAATTGCCCTTGGTCTCGTCCTCGAACAGCGCGCGGCCGTGCAATTCCTGCACCGACAGCGTCGCCTTGCCGGCGAGAAAGGCATCGTAGCGGCTGGAGTAGGGATAGAAGTCGGGCGCACTCTGCTCGAAGGTGCCAAGTGCCTCGGCGACGGCGTCAAAGGCGTCGTCCGGGTTGTCGAACACGGTATCGCCGAAGGCGGCCTTGAAGTCGTCGGCGTACGCCGCCTTGCGCAATCCGGCGCTGACGGCGGCGGCATCCTTGTTGGCCATCTCGAACGGCGACAGCAGCGGGATCCTGGCCTGGTCGCGGCCGCGGTCGATGCGGCCGTCCCAGGTCAGGCCGCCGGTCGGGCCGTTGTCGACGCTCTCGTCGCCTTCATCCTCGGAATCGTGGAAATGCTCGGTGAAGGCGGGCACCGCCTGGAGGTAACGCAGCGACGGCACGGCGCGCCGTCCTGGCTGGTCGAGATTCGGTCCGCCCATCTCGACCGGTGCCGCCGAGGCCGGACCGAAAGCATGGTGCGGGTCATGGCAGGACGAGCAGGATTGCCTGCCGGAGGCGGACAACGACGGGTCGAAGAACATTTTGCGGCCAAGTGCTGTCAGCGCCTGCGTCCGCGCGAAGGCATCCGCGCGCGATAGCGGCCCGGGATGGACGCTGCCTGCTGGCAGGCCGTCGGCGGGCCAGAGGATTGCGATGCCGGCAAGTGCCGCCAAGGCAGCGGAATTCCATCGTCTCATGGCACTCCAGTCCGTTTCTGCATTTGCGTATGCCGGCTTTGCTACGGAGTGATGACCGTTTGGGGAGGTCCAATTTTTGCCTGCGTCGCGTTCCTTCGCGCCCCCTCTGTCCTACCGGACATCTCCCCCACGAGTGGGGAGATTGGCAGCTGCGCGGCCTCGCTTGCTTTCAAACTTTGGTGATTGGCCAAAGCCGAGGCGACATCTGATCTCCCCCCGTGTGGGGGAGATGTCCGGCAGGACAGAGGGGGTGCTGTCCCGCCGACGTATCAGCTGATTTCACCGACGTCGCGCGGAACGGTTGCCGCGATGTCACAAAGCTGACAAGCCCCGGTCCTAGCGTCCAAGGGTTCCTCCAGCCATCCCCCAGCCACGAGGCATCTTCCCATGACCAGGTCCTTTCTCTCCCTTTGCCTCGCCTCGACGGCGCTGGCATCGGTCGCCTCTGCCGTCCAGGCATCCCCTCCCGGCTTCGACAAGATCGACACCGTCGTCGTCATCTATGCCGAGAACCGCAGCTTCGATAATCTCTATGGCGGCTTCCCCGGCGCCAATGGGCTGGCCAACGTCTCGGCCGACCAGGCGCGCCAACTCGACCGCGACGGCAAGCCGCTGACCGAATTGCCGCCGGCCTGGGGCGGGCTGACCGCCAAGGGCGTGACGCCGCCGGTGACCGAGGCGCAGTCGGCGCATCTGGCCAATGCCAGCTTCGCCATCGACGACGCCAGCGGCTTCAACGAGAAGACCTCGGTCATCACGCGCGACCTCTGGCACCGCTTCTATCAGGAGCAGATGCAGATCAATGGCGGGAAGAACGACAAGTTCGTCGCCTGGGCCGATTCCGGCGGCCTGGTGATGGGCCATTATGACGGGTCGGTGCTGCCGATGTGGGCGGTGGCGAAGAAATATGTTTTGGCCGATAATTTCTTCCAGGGCGCCTTCGGCGGCTCCTTCCTCAACCATTTCGAGCTCGCCTGCGCTTGCACGCCGGTCTATCCGCATGCCGACACCAGCCCGGTGAAAGGGCAGATCGCCGTCGTCGAGGCTGATGGCACGACGCTGAAGGTTGCCGACAATTCGCCGGCCTCGGCACTCGGCGGCGCGCCGAAATTCGTCAATGACGGCGCCATCACGCCCGATTTCCATGCCGTCAACACCATGCAGCCGCCCTACCAGCCGAGCGCCAACAAGCCGGCCGAAGGCGGCGATGCGGCGCTGGCCGACCCTTCGCAGCCGACGACGCTGCCGCCGCAGCACGACATCACCATCGGCGACCTGCTGTCGCTGAAAGGCGTCAGCTGGGCCTGGTATGCCGGTGCCTGGCAGGCCACGCTCGACGGCAAGAACGCGACGCCGGTGCCGAACTTCCAGTTCCACCACCAGCCGTTCAACTATTTCGCCGCCTATGCGCCCGGCACGGCTGCCCGGACCGAACACCTCAAGGATGGCGGCCTGGATGGCGCCGCGTTCATCAAAGACATCGACGACGGCAAGCTGCCGGCGGTGAGTTTTTACAAGCCGCAAGGCAATCTCAACGAGCATGGCGGCTATACCGATGTGACGAGCGGCGACCAGCATCTTGCCGACCTCGTCTCGCATCTCGAGAAAAGCCCGCAATGGAGCCACATGCTGGTGGTCGTCACCTATGACGAGAATGGCGGCTTCTGGGACCATGTCGCGCCGCCCAAGGCCGACCGATGGGGGCCGGGCAACCGCATCCCCGCCTTCATCATCTCGCCCTATGCGAAGATGGGCACGGTCGACCACACGCAATACGACACGACGTCGATTCTGCGCTTCATCACCGCGCGCTACGATTTGCCGGTGCTGTCCGGCATCGTCGCCCGCGACAAGGCGCTGCGCGACAACGACCAGCCGCCGATGGGCGACCTGAGCGCGGCGCTCGATCTGAGCCGATAGGGCGGGTCAGGCCGAAGAAAGTCGTATGGTGCCGTCGCATCGCAAAGGTGCGGCGGCATGGCGCCATGGCCTGCGTCAGCCGCCATTCACCAGGGCAAGGATGAGTTTTTGCAGATTGCCGCCCTGGCCGAGTTCGACTCTGTCGAAATCGCGGCTCGCCTGCCGCTGTGCCTGTGACAGTTCGGACAGGCGTTTCGTCATTTCGGTGCGGATCTTGCCGCATTTGGGATCGTCGGCGACGCTGAGGCCGACGGTCGCTGTCTCGATC
This sequence comes from Mesorhizobium sp. AR07, assembly GCF_024746815.1. GTDB lineage: Bacteria > Pseudomonadota > Alphaproteobacteria > Rhizobiales > Rhizobiaceae > Mesorhizobium. Next base: position 1,900,690 of record NZ_CP080525.1, on the reverse strand, counting down.
TTGCGCACCATGTCGATGATTTCAGCGCCATGCACTTTCTCGTGGGCGCTGACGCCGGCGATGAAAACCTCCCAGTTCTTCTGGATGGCTGGCGGCAGCGGCGAAGTGGGGCTGGGCAAGGTGTAGGTAATGATGAGCTTCGGCCGTGCCGAGACCAGCACGCAGGCTCCGGCTCGCGCCTGATAGTCCCTGGTCCAGGTCAGCTTGAAATTGGTGTGGGCGATGGCGCGACCGACGCCGAGCTTCGGCCCGTTCTCACCGATCGAGCGGTACAGCTCCGGCCCGGACTGGCCCGAGATGGCGTAGGTCTCGACCTTCTCGACCGGCTTCCAGTCGGCATGGGCGGCCAGCGGCAAAGCCAGCAGGGCTGCCACCAGCAGGCACAGACGAATGAAAGCTCTCACACCACGCTCCGCAAAAATCAGGACCGGACGATATTGCCGCGACGGGCAATGCCACCGGAAGGCTTTTCCTATAGGATGCCGACGGGTGCGGCGGCAAATGTGTGAGGGGAGAAGTCATGCGATATCTCATTGTCGCCGGTGTCTTGGCGGCGTTGCAGGCCGCGCAGCCGGCGGTTGCCGCGTCGTGCAGCGGCTGGAGCGCCAAGATGGAGGAAGACGAGGGTGGCAGCGTCCTGACCGCTTCGGTCTGCGGCGGGCCGAAAGGCGATGCGCATCTGATGCTGACCTGTTTCGATGCGCCGGTGCTGAGCTACGACCTTGGCGCCACCGGCCAGCAGTTGGAGCCCGGCCTCAGCGGCGCGTTCGATTTCAAGGCCGACGGCAAGACAGTGACGAAGACGCTGCAGCTCGAAGCCATGTACAACTACTTCGTGGTCGATCTCACCAAAACCGATCCGTTGCTGGACCTGTTCCGCTCGAAAGGCGATGTCAGCGTCAGCGCCGCCAAATACGGTGAGATCAGCTTTCCGCTGAAGGGATCGAGCGGGGCAATTGGCAAGGTGCTGGCGCAGTGCGGCAAGGCCGCGCCGGCGGATGCGGATTGAGGTTGGCGGGCGTTGCGTGCGAACGCCTGGTCACTGAATTCAAACGTGCGCGCCGCCCCTCATTGCCCTGCCGGGCGTTCGTCATTCGAAAAGCCAAGCAATTGGCTTTTCGTCCGCTACGCGGACCACTCCTCAACTCCCCGTATAGTGACGGGGAGAAAGAAGCTGTCATCAGCGATTTCGCCAATCTCCATCGTTGCAAAAAGGGGCGGCGAGGTTGCGGCCATCTCCCTTCTCCCCGTCACTATACGGGGAGAAGGTGCCGGCAGGCGGATGAGGGGCGGCGCGACGCTTGTCCATTGCAACCTGCTATAACCCCGCCCAGCCTGACCAGGCAGGGCCATCCCTCATCGCCGCGGATACGCGGCCCGGCAAACCGACATCACGGTGTCGCGCAGCCAGCGATGGGCAGGGTCGGCGTCCAGGCGGGGATGCCACATCGCCGATATCTTGAACTCCGGCATGGGGAAGGGAAGCTCGAAGCTCTCGAGGCCTGCCGTGGCGGCGTGGTCGCTTGCCATGGTGTTGCCAAGACACGAACGCGGCACGGCCGCGACCAAATCCGATTGGCGCGCGATCCGCATGGCGTCGGGGTAGCCGGGCACGACAACCATTATGGCTCGTGCAAGGCCAAGCTTCTCCAAGGCGCCATCGATCGGCTCGATCCTGTCGCCTTCCTTGGATGCCACGACATGGTTGCAGGCCGCATATCGTTCTGATGTAACCGTGCCTGCCAGAAGCGGATGTCCAATCCGGGCCACGCCGACGAGCTTGTCATAAAACAGGAGCTGGGTGCGGATCTCGGGCGCCGACGTTCCAAGCAAGCCGATCTCCAGATCGATGAGACCTTCGCGAAGCGGACGCGCGTCCTTGTCGGGCTTGGCCACGAAACGCAGGCGGATGCGTGGTGCCGCCTGCGCCACGGCGGTTACGACGGGGCCGGCGAGGAATTCAAGGAACGCTTCGCTGACGCGGATGGTGAACGTCTGTTCGAGTGCTGCCACGCCCAACTGCGTGTTTTGCGGCCGCAGAACCGCTCGCACATCCCGGGTCAGCTCATGAACGCGCTCGCGCAACTCGGTGGCGTGCGGTGTCGGCACAAGCCCGCGCCCGGCCCTGACGAGCAGAGGGTCGCCTGTTGCCAACCGAAGCCGCGTGAGGGTCCGGCTCATGGCCGAGGAACTCAAGCCGAGGCGGCGGGCCGCACCCGTCACGCTGCCTTCGGCGAGCAGCACATCCAGCGCCACGAGAAGGTTCAGGTCCACATCGTTCATCAAGCCAAGCCTACTCCATCCGCTTTGCCTGACATAGCGTTGGGTGCAACCATACTTTGATTTTGACGCGTCTGGCGCCTAGCTTCCGGTCGCCCATATGTGTGGTCACCAACGAAAGAGGTTGACCCATGCCCACAAGCGTTTCGAGTGCCCCCGCCGGCACAATCCTTCTCATCGGCGCATCTCGCGGTCTCGGCCTCGCGATCGCCGCCGAATTCGTGAAGAAAGGCTGGAACGTCGTCGGCACGGTGCGAGGCGGCGGAAGCCGGACCAAACTGCGCGATCTCGCCGACGCGTCCGAAGGCCGGGTCGAAATCGAGACACTGGACATCTGCGAGCCCGATCAGGTCGCTGCGTTGCGCGACCGCCTGTCGGGCCGGGTGTTCGACATGCTGTTCGTCAACGCCGGGGTGACGAACAATCCGGCTGAAACAATCGCGGATGTGACGACCGAGGAGTTCATAAGGGTCATGGTCACGAATGCGCTGAGCCCGATGCGGGTTATCGAGAGCCTGGAGCAATATGTTCCCGCGACGGGCCTGATTGGTGTGATGTCATCCGGACAAGGCAGCATCGCCAACAATGAGAGCGGCCAAAGGGAGGTCTACCGTGGCAGCAAGGCGGCCCCGAACATGTTCATGCGCAGCTTCGCGGCCCGCCGGCCCTCACGTGCCATGGTGACAATGGCCCCCGGCTGGGTCCGCACCGAGCTCGGCGGACCGGACGGGCGGCTCAGCATCGAAGAGAGCATCCCAAGCCTGGTCAATGTCCTGCTTTCGAAGCAGGGCACCCCGGGTTTGCACTATGTCGACTATCTCGGCCGCACCGTGCCTTGGTGAAGTGGTGACGCGGTGGCGGCGCTACCGCATCGCCTTGCCCAGCCTGACCGTCGCGGCCAAAAGCGCCTCGTCCGAAAACCGGAAAAACCCAGCACCAGGCCGTGGCGTGCCGGACCGTCGATGAACATCGAGGACAGAGCGCGGGCACCGACGCCTGCGGCCTTCGCCGCCTCGACGATTTCGGTGTCCGGTCCGGCACCCTTCAGCGTCGCCATCAGGTGCAGCCCCTGTTCGGGCACGGTCACCTCGAGAGCGTCGTCGCAATGGGCGTTGAGGCCGGCGACCAGCACGTCGCGCGCGGCCTGGACGCGGCGGCGCACGCGTCTCAGATGCGCGGCGAAATGGCCCTCATTCAACAGGTCTGTCAGCGCGCCTTCGGCCAACGTCGAGGGGAAGCGGTCGGCGCGCGCCCTGACCGCCATGACGGCATCGAGCAGCGCTTCCGGCACCACGACATAGCCGATGCGCAGGCCGGGGAAGAGGATTTTCGAGAAGGTGCCGAGATAGGCGACGCGGCCCGAACCATCCATGCCTTGCAGCGAGGTCAGCGGCGGCCCGGCATAGCGGAACTCGCTGTCATAATCGTCCTCGATGATCCAGGCATCGTTGCGCCGTGCCCAGTCGAGCAGCGCCAGGCGGCGGCGCATCGTCATCGTCACGCCGAGCGGATATTGATGCGAGGGCGTGACATAGGCCGCGCGCGCCCCAGGGCACAGGCTTTCGCCGATCTCGGGATCGAGCCCTTCCTCGTCGACCGGCACGCCGAAAACCCTGGCGCCGCTGCCGGCCAGCACGGCATGCGCCATGGGATAGCAGGGGTTTTCCAGCCACACGGGGTCACCCGGCCGGATGGTGGCGCGCACCAGGAGATCGAGTCCCTGCTGCGTGCCGGAGGTCAGCACGATCTGGCCGGCATCGCAGCGTACGCCGCGCGCGGTCCTCAGATAGTTGGCAATCGCGCTGCGCAGGGCGAGCCCACCGCGCGGGTCGCCATAGCGGAAATGCTCAGGCCCGGGGCGGGCGAGGTGGCGCGACAACAGGATGCGGAACAGGTTCAGCGTGCGCGGATCGGACACCGCCACGCCTAGGCCGCAGGGCAGCGACGCCGCGACATCGATCTCGGGTGGACGCGCCTTGACCAGCGTCATCGGCAGATGCGGCACATTGGGCGCGCCGACTTTGGCTGTGGCAAAGCCTTCCGAGATCAGCGTTTCGAAACAGGCGACCGCCGCCGAACGCGACAGGCCGAAGCGCTGCGCCAGATCGCGGGTGGTCGGCAGCTTGGCCCCGGCGGCCAGCGCGCCGGTCTCGATCAGCCGCCGCAGCGCCGCGTAAAGCTCGCGGCTGCGCGGGCCGTCGCCCGGCAGGACCGGGATCAGTTCGGACCAATCCGGCTGATTGGTCTGAGTTTTCTTGGCAGGATTGGTTCTTTTATCGACCAATGTCATGGCGCATGGTTGGCAGACAACCAACAAGGATGCAAGCCGTGAACGACGTCGCCGCCAGCTTTCCGACCACCAGCCGCAACCGGGTGAAGCGCCTGCACGAGCGCGGCAGCTATGACCACGCGGCGGTGTTCGCGGTGCTGGATGCCGGGCTGCTGTGCTATGTCGCGTATACATTCGACGGCCAGCCCTATTGCACGCCGACCATCCACTGGCGCGAGGACGACATGCTCTACTGGCACGGCTCGTCGGCCAGCCGCATGCTGCGCCAGCTGCGCGGCGGCACGCCGGCGTGTCTCACGGTGTCGCATCTTGACGGGCTGGTGCTGGCGCGATCGGGCTTCAACCATTCCGCCAACTACCGCTCGGCGATGTGCTTCGGCACGGCGCGGATCGTCGATGAGCCTGAGGAGAAGCTGAAGGCGCTGGCCGGCGTCGTCGACCGCTTCTATCCCGGCCGCAGCGCGACCTTGCGGCCGATCTCGACGCAGGAAGCCAAGGCGACGACGGTGATCGGCATGCGCATCGAGGAGGCGTCGGCAAAAGTGCGCGCCAAGGGCGTCGGCGACGACGAGGAGGATTACGGGCATCCGGTCTGGGCCGGTGTCATCCCGGTGCGGACGGTGGTCGGCGCCGCCGAGCCGTGTCCAAGGCTGCTGCCCGGTATCGAGCGGCCGAGTAATCTGTCTGGCTATGCGGAGGGCGAAAGGCTCGATCGGGCGCTGATGCAGGCGCAGCTGGCGTATGAGGGCGGGGTGTAGCCTGCAAGGTTCGTGCTGCCCCTCATTGTCCTGCCGGACGTTCGTCGTTCGAAAAGCCAAGCAATTGGCTTTTCGTCCGCTATGCGGACCACTCCTCAACTCCCCGTATAGTGACGGGGAGAAAGGGGCAGCTTCAACGCCGGCGCTCTTTTCTGCAACGCTGGCGATTGGCGAAATCTTCGGACACGGCGCCCTTCTCCCCGTCACTATACGGGGAGAAGATGCCGGCAGGCAGATGAGGGGCGGCGCCTGCGCTGCCAACTCAAGTGCCTTGCCGCCACCTGCGCCGCGCCGTAAGTCATGCAACCATGATCACCTTCCGCCGAGCGCAAGCGTCCGACCTGCCTGATATCGTCGCGATGCTGGCCGACGATCCGCTTGGCGCTGGCCGTGAGGATGCCTCGGTGCCGCTGGCGCGGGGTTATGTCGATGCTTTCGACGCCATCGATGCCGATCCGAACCAACTGCTGGCGGTGGCCGTGGATGGCGGCGAGGTGATTGGTACCTTGCAGATCACCTTCCTTGCCGGGCTCTCGCGCAAGGGCGCCTGGGGTGGCCAGATCGAGGCGGTCCGCGTCGCCAGCCATCGGCGCTCGGGCGGCATCGGCAGGCTGATGTTCGAATGGGCGATCGCGCAATGCCGGGCGCGCGGCTGCGGCCGGGTCCAGATCACCACCGACAAGGGGCGGGCGGACGCGCACCGCTTTTATGAGAGCCTCGGCTTCACCGGCAACCATCTCGGCTACAAGAAAACCTTGTAATGCCCGGCACCGTTCCGGACCGGCGGTGTCTGGCGTATAGCGGAAGGCTTTCAGGCTCTATTCAATTTGCCGGGAAGGGCTGATATAGGTCAGTCAGGTTGACCTATATCAAAACTGTCGCGGGAGGCGTGCCTTGACCTTGATGAATCTGCTGGCTTCGCGCTCGTCGCGCATGAAAGCGTCCGAAATCCGCGAGCTGCTGAAGCTGCTCGACCAGCCCGACATCATCTCGTTCGCCGGCGGCATTCCGGACCCGGCGCTGTTTCCGGCCGATGCCATCCGTGACGCCTACGCCGATGTGCTGGGCGGCGGCGAGGCGGGGGCGGCGCTGCAGTACCAGGTCTCGGAAGGTTATCTGCCGCTGCGGCGCTGGCTGGCCGGGCAGATGGGCAAGCTCGGTGTCACCTGCGACGAGGCCAACATCTTCATCACCTCCGGCTCGCAGCAGGCGCTGGACTATCTTGGCAAGCTGTTCCTGTCGCCGGGCGATACCGCCCTGGTCACATGGCCGACCTATCTCGGCGCGCTGCAGGCGTTCAACGCCTACGAACCGCGCTACGACCGGCTGCGGCCGGAAGGCGGCAACATGACGCCCGATGCCTATCGCACGGCGGCCGCGGCAAATGGCGGCAAGGTCAAGTTCGCCTATCTGGTGCCGGACTTCGCCAACCCGACCGGCAACACGCTGAACCACCAGCAACGCGAGGCGGTGCTCGACCTTGCAGGCGAACTCGACATCGCCGTCATCGAGGACGCCGCCTATCGCGCGCTGCGTTATGACGGCGAGGGCGTGCCGCCGATCCTGGCGCTCGACTGCGCCCGTTCCGGCGGCATCGACAGAGCGCGCACACTCTATTGCGGTTCGTTCTCGAAAATCCTGTCGCCGGGCATGCGCGTCGGCTGGGTGTGCGCGCCGCGCCACGTCGTCGAGAAGCTGGTGCTGATGAAGCAGGCCTCCGATTTGCACAGCCCGTCAATCAATCAGGTGGTGATGCACCGCGTCGCCGAAGCCGTGTTCGACGGCCAGGTGGAAAAACTCATCGGCGCCTACCGCGAGCGCCGCGATGGCCTGCTCGCAGCGCTCGAAGCCAACATGCCTGAGGGCGTGACCTGGAGCCGCCCGGAAGGCGGCATGTTCGTCTGGATGACGCTGCCTGAAGGCGCGAACGCCACGGCACTTCTGGCGCGTTCGGTGAAGGAAGCGCGCGTCGCCTTCGTGCCCGGCAGCGCCTTCTTTGCCGACGGCACAGGGCGCAACACGCTGCGGCTCTCCTTCACGCTCGCCGACCGGCGCGCGGTGAGCGAGGGCATCCCACGGCTGGCGGCCATCCTGAAGGGGTAAATCCGCGGTTCCGGATGGGCTCAAGGGCCGTTGTGAGTGCCCTTGATGGCGCCGCCTTCAAGCTTGGTGAAGGGCACGAAGGACAGCGTGCCGCCATTGTAGATGTCGGCACGCACGACATTGAACGTCCCGTCGGCCTCCTGGTGCTTGGTGACCTTCAGCACATGCTGGGCACCCGGCGGGCCGACCGGAATGACCATCATGCCGTTCGGTTTCAGCTGCTGCAGCAGCGGCGGCGGGATGTGGTCGATGCCGCACGTGACGATGATCTTGTCGAACGGCGCTTCTTCCTGCCAGCCATAATAGCCGTCGGCGTTGCGGGTGTGGATCGCCTTGTATTCGGAATAGCCCTTGGCGATCAGCCCGTCGTAGAGCGCGCGCGTCCTTGCCGCCAGCGGCTTGATGATCTCGATCGAAAACACCTTGTCGGTGAGGTTGGACAGATAGGCGGACTGGTAGCCGGAGCCGGTGCCGATCTCGAGCACCTTGTCACCGCGTCGGATTTCGAGCGAATTGGTCATGCGCGCGACGCTGTGCGGGCCGGTGATCGTCACGCCGTAGCCGATATCGAGATAGTGCCACTCATAGGCGCGGCTCAGATTGGCCTTGGTGACGAACTCCTCGCGCGGCGTCATCAGATAGGCCCGCATGTCGCGCTTGTCCCAGACGTCCTTGTGGGCGAGCAGGGCCTGGAAGCGGTCCCAGCGCTGGCCGAGGAAGCCGGCATCCTCGCCCCGGTTCTTCTTCATCCACTCGATGAAGCCGGCGCGGCTGTCCATAGGCGGCATGGCGTTGGCATCATAGGCAACCGGCACATTGGCGATGGCGGGGCCGGCAAGCAGTGTTCCAGCAACGCCAAGGAGGAATTGCCGGCGCGCCGGATCAATGCGCAAGCGCGTGCCGTTGGGCTTGATTTCAATGCGCATCTGTCGATCTTTCATGGCCGCGTACCGCGCGGCTGACAGGCTCGGCAAAGCATCGTCCTGATCCGATGGTTTGACAATCGGACGGTTCATACAATTCGGTAAGGTCGCCGATGTCACAGGGCGCAACACGCTGCGGCTGTCGTTCACGCTCGCCGACCGCCGCGCTGCGACCGAGGGCATCTGGCGGCCCTGCTGATGGGGCAAGCCCGGCGCCGGAAGTCGGCGCTCCTACGCTGCCACGCCTATCAGGCCCTTGAGATTTGAAAGCCTGGTGCGGGCCAGCTTGCGGATCGGTTTTTCGAAATCGTCCTCGCCGGTTTCGACGACGAAGACCAAGGTCATGAAATCCAGCATGAACTCTTCGATGGCCGCGGTGACCGCTTCTGATCTGCCTTTGAAACGACGCAACAAAGCGTTCGCTTCTTCGATGCCGTCGACGCCGGCGCTGTCGACCAGCGCTTCGAGCCTCTGAAAACTGTCCAATTCAATTCCTCCCAGCCGCGCCACAAAACTTGGCTCCGGACAAAAGGTTCCAGTTGAGCGGGATTGAACGCCTGACGCACGTCCGGCTTCCGTGAACCGACAACTCGCTGGCGGTTTTTTTCGTTCCGGTGGAACCTCTGCGGCACATAGAAGTTCTCACCATGTCTGATCCCCCCTCAGACATCAGAAAGCTCGGTTTGAGCTTTCCAAAGGCCCGCCGGCTCCCCCCTCTCGGCGGGCTTTTTGTTTGAAGGACAGGCCCGGGGCCATGGGCCGAACGTGTGGTAGAACCTGGCGGTCAGCATGCGCCCGCATTGACGGCGCCCTGTCCAAGCCTAAATTCGAAAGCCTTGCGAGGAGGAACCTTCATGGAATTGCATCGCGGCCGGCTTGTCGACCATATCCATCTGGTGGTCAGGGATCTCCCTGCCAGCCGGCGTTTCTATGAGGCGGTCCTGCAGGCGCTCGATGTGCCGATCGGCGGTGTCGGCGACGACTATTTCTGGGCCGACGAACTGTTCGTCTCCAGTGCCGACAGCCGGGCGGCGCAGGGAAAGCTCACCGGCCGCCATCATCTCGCCTTCCAGGCAAAGGACCACGCCATGGTCGATACCTTCCACAAGGCCGGGCGCGCCGCCGGTGGCAAGGACAATGGCGCGCCGGGCGAAAGACCCTATCATCCCGGCTATTACGCCGCCTTCCTGCTCGATCCGGACGGCAACAACATCGAGGCCGTCCACCACGGTCCGGCGGTGCGCAGTGCTCCGTCCGTGAAGATCACCTTCTAAGGCGCGCTGATATTCAGCCGATCTGCAAACAATGGCTTGCTGCGATTCGGCCTGACCCTGAATTTCAACACACCTTATGACGCTTTTCATTCGCCCCGTATCCTCGTATACGAGAATCCGAAGACAGCCGAGGAACCGCATGAGCCGACTGCCTGAAGCCGTGCCGTTTTTCAGCCAGTGGGAAACGCCCGACATGACGATGGAGGTGCTCGCCGAGGGCGCCGACATTGCGCTGCGGCGGGATCCCTTGTGGCAAAATTCGGGGGCGGAGACATCAGACGAATACGCGCTCTGGGCCGCCAACATCTGCGGCATGGCGTGCCTGAAGATGATCCTGGCGACGCGCGGCGAGATCGTGCCGACGATCGAACTCGCCAGGCGCTGCACCAGATATGGCGGCTACGTCGCTACCGCGGGCTCGATCAAGGGGCTGATCTACGCGCCTTTCGTCAGCTTCGTGCAGGAGGACTTCGGCCTGCAAGCCGAGGTGATGACCAATGTCGCGACATCCGACATTCCGGCGATCCTGGCGCGGTCGCGCTTCTTCATCGCTTCGGTCAGCAGCTCGATCCGCTGGCCCGAACGCGAGCCGCCCTCGAAGGGCGGCCATCTGGTGCTGGTCACGGCGGCGTCGGACGAGGGTTTCCGCTTCCACAATCCGTCCGGCCATACCAGCGCCACACAGGAGAACGCAGTGTTGGCGCCGGCCGGTTTCGACCGCTTCTTCGCCAATCGCGGCATTGCCGTCACCATTTGATTTTTGACAGTTGAGGGATTTCGATGACGGACAAGACAAGAGTGGCCATTCTTTACGGCGGGCGTTCGGCCGAACATGACGTGTCGCGCCTCTCGGCCGCCAATGTGCTGAAGGCCATCGACCGGACCCGCTACGAGATCGTTCCGATCGCCATTTCCAGGGACGGCAGGTGGCTGCTGCAAGGCTCGTCGACCGGCGATGCGGCAGGGGCTCCGGTATCCGAGGACGGTGTGGAGGTCGCGCTGCTGCCCGGCGGCAAGGGCAGGCTGGTTGCCGTGGCGCGGGATGGAACGCAGCCTGACCTGCCGCCGGTCGATGTCGTCTTCCCCGTGCTGCACGGGCCGTTCGGCGAGGACGGCTCGGTGCAGGGCTATGCCGAGGTCGCCGACGTCGCCTATGTCGGCTGCGGCATCCTCGCCTCGGCTGCCGCCATGGACAAGGATGTCGCCAAGCGGCTGATGCGCGAGGCCGGCCTTGCCGTTGCCCGCTCGGTCACCTTGCATCGAAACGATGTCAGTTCGTTCCAGGAGATTGCCGGGGCGCTCGGTCTGCCGTTCTTCGCCAAGCCGGCGCGCCAGGGCTCGTCTTTCGGGGTGAGCAAGGTGGATGACAGGGACGGCTTCCAGCAGGCCATTGAGACGGCTTTCCGCTATGACGGCAAGGCGCTGATCGAGGAATTCGTCGAAGGCCGCGAGATCGAGTGCTCGGTGCTGGAGCGGGCCGACGGCACGCTGACGGTGTCGCTGCCTGGCGAGATCATCCCGGCCGGCAAGCACGGCTTCTACACCTATGAGGCCAAATATCTCGATGCCGACGGCGCGGTGGTCAAGGTGCCGGCCGATGTCCCGGCCGCGGTCGCCGACAAAGCGCGCGACATGGCGCGGCAGGCTTTCCAGGCGCTCGGTTGCGAAGCCATGGCGCGCGTCGATTTCTTCCTGCGCGCCGACGGTTCGCTGCTGGTCAACGAGGTCAACACGCTTCCCGGCTTCACCGACATTTCGATGTACGCCAAGGCGCTGGCGGCGATTGGCATAGGCTACAGCCAGACCATCGACGTGCTGATCGAGCACGCGCTGGCCAGGCATAGGACGCGAACAGTCTGAGTCTTCGCCGGGGAACACCGATGGCGGCCGCCTGATCGGGCTTTACGCGATATGGGGCGGCGGATTTTTCCGCCGCCCCATATCTTACCAGATCTTACCAGTCACGGATGATGATGGATATGCCTTTCGGCATCGACTTCTCCAACCGTAAAGCTCTGGAAGCCCGGCATGAGCTGCCATATGGCGGCAAGGCCGACGATCAGATAGGCCAGGCGGGCCAACATGGCGCCGCCGAGGACCGTGCCGATTATGTCATAGCCCGTTACACCCATGGACAGAAAGTTGAGACCGCCAAGGATGATGAGGGCGAGGGTGACGAGGTTCATGATGCGCATAAACGCCTCCTAACGTTGCCTGAGAAAAGACGCTTGCAAAAAAACGCCTGCCGTTTCAAACGGTTCCGTCGGTCACGAAATTGTGAACGACCGCTACAGTGCGTGAACAGAGCTAGCTTGCCCGACCCGGCTTACTCGACCAGGATATGCGCCTCGCGCGCGGCCTCGACAAAAGCCTCCCTGGCGATGTCGGGGGAGACTTCGCCGCTCGTCGCCCGGCGGCAGGCGCGTAGCGCGGACTGATGTTTCGCGCTGCCGGCGTCGCGCCAATGTGTCGTGAGCAATTCGATGGCCTGGTGGGCATTGGACAGATTGCGGGTGGAACCGGCGATGCCGACTGAAACCACCACGGGTTTGGAGAACCATGCGGTTTGCATTGGAACCTCGACTGCATTGCAGCCATAAAACGCCTCTGGCAGCGCGGGGTTTCATCCTTGCCAATCACTGTAGCGTGAGGCCGCCGGCAGATGCGGACGCATCCAGGCTCACGGCTGCCCGGCTAGGGCTGGGAACGCTCTCTTCGATAGTGAGCCGTGCGTCCGCGCCGCCCGGATCGGTTTGGACCCAGCCCTGCGCCATCATCACCATGGCGCGCGATGTCGCGGCCTGGGGGGCCGCGACGCTTCGCATCAACATGTGAGGAGCGGTTCGTCACCGGCGAAAGTTGCACGCCGGCTCAATATGCCCGATCATGACGGTTGGCAGGGGAGAAACCAAGTGGTGGCCAATCGTCGAAACGACATGGCGTCTCCGGGGCTGGAGGACATTCTTGCGGCCGCCGCGCCCCACCCGCGAACCGCATTGCCCAACGTGGCAACCACTGTCACGACTGTGGCGGCGCTGTATTTCGGGCGCGAGGTTTTCCTGCCGATCGCCATCGCGCTGCTGCTGACCTTCGCACTCGCGCCGCTTGTCTCGGCGCTCAAACGGGTCGGCATTCCCAGGATTGCCGCCGTCATCGTCAGCGTTCTTAGCGCTTTCGCGGCACTTGCCCTGTTCTCCTTCATTGTCGCCACGCAGGTCAGTGAACTGGCGCAGAACATCCCGGCCTACCAGACGAACATCCTGGCCAAGATCCGTTCACTCAAGGAAACCGGCGTCGGAGGAGGCATCATTGCCAGATTGAGCAGCGTGGTCGAGCGTGTCGGCCAGGAGATCGACAGGCAGGACGCCTCGCTGCCGGCCGCTACTCCCGACAAGCCGCCGCGCGAGCCGGTGCCCGTCGAGATCGTCTCGCGCGAAAGGCCGCTCGAAGTCCTGCAGAACATAGTCGGCCCGCTGATCAGCCCGCTCGGGTCGGCCGGACTGATCATCGTCGTCGTCATATTCATGCTGCTCGAGCGGGAGGATCTGCGCGACCGCTTCATCCGGCTTGTCGGTTACGGCGACCTTCACCGCACCACCGAGGCGCTTCGGGATGCCGGCAAGCGGGTGGGTCGCTATCTGCTGATGCAGTTGGTCGTCAACATCGTCTACGCCATACCGATTGCGGCCGGGCTGTGGATCCTCGGCATTCCGAATGCACTGCTGTGGGGGCTGCTTGCGCTGGCGCTGCGTTTCGTTCCCTATATCGGCCCGGCCATCGGCATGCTGCTGCCGCTGTTCCTGGCGCTGGCCGTGGCTCCCGGCTGGTCGCTCGTGCTGTGGACGGCCGCCCTGTTCGTGGTGATGGAGCTGGTCACCGGCAACGTCGTCGAACCCTGGCTCTACGGTTCGCGAACGGGGCTGTCGCCGCTGGCGATCATCGTTGCGGCCATCTTCTGGACATGGCTATGGGGGCCGCTCGGACTGGTCCTGTCGACGCCGCTCACCGTCTGTCTGGTGGTGCTGGGCAGGCACGTGCCGCAGTTCGAATTCCTCGACGTGCTGTTCGGCAACGAGCCCGTGCTCGAACCCCATGCACGCCTCTACCAGCGGCTGCTGGCCGGTGATCCGGAGGAAGCCACCGACCACGCCGAGGAGATGCTGGAGGAGAAATATCTGTTCGAATTCTACGACAAGGTTGCCATTCCGGCACTTCTGCTGGGCGAGCGGGACCGTGTGCGCGGCGTCATGGGCGATCTGCAGCGACGTCAGGTGGCGGCCAGTGCCCTGATGCTGGTGGCCAACCTCGACGACAGCGCGCAAGAGGAAGCGGCCGAGGAGGATGTCCCGCCCGAGGCCGCGGAGCCGGGCGACCATGGCGATGCCGCCGGCGAGGACGAGATCGACCTGCCCGATGGCACCGGCATGTCGGTGCTTTGCGCCGGCGGGCGTGGCGAACTTGACGATGCCGCCGCCGCGATGCTGGCGCAGGTGCTGGAAGTGCAGGGTGCGACAGCGTCAAAAGCAGGCTTCGCCGACATGGAACCGGCGAGCATTCGCCGCCTTGAGCTCGAAACCATCGACACCGTCGTGGTCGGCTTCCTGAATCGGGATTCCGTCAAGCATGCCCGCTTTCTGGTTCGCCGGCTGAAGCGTGCGAAGGCGGGACTGCGGGTGGGCATCGTGTTCTGGTCGGAGACCGGCAATGACGACAAGGAGACGACCGACAGACTGGCCCATGACATGAGCGCGGATTTCGTCGCGCATGGCATGGTGGACGCCGTGGTGGGGGCGCTGTCAAAAGAGCCGCCGGTTGCCCTCAAGCTCGTCGCCAAACGCCGCCAGCGCCGGCAGCGGGCCGCGCCCGGGAAAGTTCAGGCAGCGTCTGCGAGTTAGGGTCAAAACCCGATCACTCCGAACGGCCGGATTCGACACTGCGGCCGTTCAGTTGCGAGCCTCGCATGACGCGATGTGACCCAAGGCAGACACTCAACTCATTTGACCGGTGTCATCACCATCCAGGAGTGCCTGGCGTTCCCGCGAGAAAGACCAGACATTTGCCTGATCAGCCTCCAGCACCCAGATGCTGTCGAAATCATCATCGGGCCATGATTGTGGAGCGATCCCTGTGCCGCCGACAAGCGCGGCTGCCAGAGCAGGAATGGACTCGTGTTGCCAGCTGACCAACACCGGTGATTGGGCTGTGCGGATGGCATCCGCCGCTAACTGCTCTTGCCCCTTTGAATGGGTGACATCCGGTTCAAGACCAAGGCGCCTTGCCAGTGGAGTGATTGTCTGGCTAGGCCGCTTGCTCCGAGTGCCGGAATCATCTCTTTTGATCGTGCCCGACGCAACAATTGATGCTGGCCTGCCTAGAGGTAGAGGCGGCTCGTAAAAAAATCGGCAAAGGCCTCCCGCGCGTTGCCAGCCGCGCACCGTCAGTGACGCGGGATCACTTTCGCCCTGTTCGGTAACCCCGAGGTCCGGACCCCCTTGAATCGGCTTTTCGGCATGACGAATGATCATCACAAGTTTGTTTGGCATCGTTTCGCCTGCCTTAGGTTGGCATTGGACCAAGTCGACCATTCTCTATTGGCTGCTTTCCTGGTGTCACCAGGGATCGCATCTCGATGCAAGCTCGTTTCCACCTGTTGTAGACCCGGCATGGCGGCATTCATCATCGGACTGCCAGACCAAATCGCCTGCGTCTAGCGCAGTGGTTGGCACCGGCTCCACAGGTGCTTCGAAGATGGTCAGCTGGCCGCGCGCTAGGCCGTCAGCACCCCACGTCACCGCTTGCACAATCGAGCCACCAGGCCGCGAAAGCCGAATGGCAACCAAATCATCTGAATGTCGATCTGATCCGACCCAAATGCGGTCTTGCGGAGGAAATCCTCAAGTCCTTTCAGATCGAATGTTTGCCGGGTTTCAGGACCAATGAATTGCAATCTCCTCATGGAAGAGCAATCCGTCGCGTAGATCGACATTGTTCCGCCTGGACGCAGAACCCTGCGGGCTTCCGCGAGGGCGGCTCCGGTCGGCGAACAGAAATAGAGCACGTTAACGGCCAGAACCTTGTCCACCGAGGCGCTTTCCAGCGGCAACGTCTCGAAGCTTCCCTGGATCAGTTTCAGCCTTCCATCTTGAATTGCGGCTCGATTTCGAGCCTGGGCCAGACGAAACATCGTCGGCGACCGATCCACCCCGGTAATCGTACCGCCGCGCGCAAGTCTGACCATTTTCTTGAGCGCCCAACCTGGCCCAAATCCCATTTCGAGGACGTCATCCTGCTCGCCGATGTCCAACAATTCGATGGCTCGCCTGTTGGGCAGGTGGTTTATCAGACCCATAACTGCCCCGGCCGCACGCCCGCTTATCCCCTCCGGCATGGAAAACTGTTGCGCGATAAAATTGTGCAGGCCAGTGGCGCCTGTGCCATCGAGTGTCTCGACGACCGATGCACGGGGTGGTGTCAGATGCCAGCCAGGCGCGCCTTGAAAGGCGAGGCCATCGTTTCCGCTGCATCCGTCGATCTGTGGAACCAATGGTATTGCGGGTGGTTCTTGGGCTTTTTCATCCAACATTCATTGATGCTTTTTGTTGCGGACGATACCCAGGATACCAGTTCGATGCGGCAACGTCCGAAACGTATCCGGCGCAATGGCGGCAGCGACCGTTGTCGCAAGCGCAGAGACACTCACAGGCTACGATTGCCCAACGACGGTGTAGGTCGTCTCTATGGTCGGAGGAACACGGGACCGATCAGCCGGGCCTTTTCGAGTGGAGGGAGAAACGACATCGCCGCAATCGCGGTGCCGACGAACCCTCCGCATTGCCACGGGAAGCGCGAGCGCCAAAAAGCAAACGACGGCAACGATCGGTACCGCGACGACTGCAAGTGCCACGCCTAGAACCAGCGCGAACGCAATCCAGAAGATTTCAGCGATCCTGTTCATCGAGATAACTCCGTTCTCCCCCGAAGCAATGACCCATTTATGTTTCCCGCGCATTTCCGCTGGAATACAAATTCGTAAGATTCAGTGGCGGGCGCACTGGATATCTCTTGTTTGAGCATGATCTCCAGCGAAAACCGGATTCCACTTTCCGGGATCATGCTTGGAGGGCGCCTACCGATCGACCATCGCCATGCCGCGCTCGCCATAGCGCGGGCCGGCGATTTTTCCCGGCGCCAGGGCTTCGTCAAGCGCGGCCATCTCGGCGGCGTCTAGCTTGATCGCGGCGGCGGCGATGTTCTCCTCGAGATATTTGATCCGCTTGGTGCCGGGGATCGGCACAATGTCGACGCCAAAGCCGTTGCCCTTTTCCAGCAGCCAGGCCAGCGCGACCTGGCCGGGCTTGGCGCCCTTGCTTGCCGCGATGTCACGCACCTTGGCCGCCGCCTCGACATTGGCGTCGTAGTTTTCGCCCTGGTAGCGCGGGTCGCTGCGGCGGTAGTCGCCCTCGGGATAGTCCTCCGCGCGTTTGACCTCGCCGGTGAGAAAACCGCGGCCGAGCGGCGAAAACGGCACCAGGCCAATGCCGAGTTCGCTGAGCAGCGGGATGATCTCCGGCTCCAGATTGCGCTCCCAGAGCGAATACTCGCTTTGCACAGCCGACACCGGATACACGGTATGCGCCCGGCGGATGTTGGCCGCCCCCGCCTCGGACAGGCCGAAGAACCGCACCTTGCCTTGCGCGACCAGTTCGCCGACCGCGCCTGCGACATCCTCGATCGGCACCGCCGGGTCGACGCGGTGCTGGTAGAGCAGGTCGATATGGTCGGTGGCGAGCCGGCTAAGCGAGGCTTCCACGATCCCGCGTATATGCTCGGGCCGGCTATCGGTTCCGTCGAGCTGCTTGCCGTTTTCGATGCGAAAGCCGAATTTGGTGGCGATGGTCACCTGGTCGCGCTTGCCCTTCAGAGCCCGGCCGAGCAGTTCCTCGTTGGTATGAGGGCCATAGACCTCGGCAGTGTCGACGAAGGTGCAGCCAAGTTCGATGGCGCGGTGCAGCGTGGCGATGGATTCGGCCTCATCGGCTGGACCGTAGGACTGGCTCATGCCCATGCAGCCGAGGCCGATGGCCGAGACTTGCAGCCCCTGGCTGCCGAGCTTGCGGATTTTCAGGGTCATGGCTGGCGTTCTCCAGTGGGGTCACCAGACTATAGCAGCCGCTCGCTCAATTCCCACAGCCGTTCCGCCGCGTCGCGATTGACGGCATAGGGCGTGACACCGAGCGCGCCGGCCAGCCGCGCGCCGCTCCGCATCGGCAGGGCCTCACACTTTTCCCAAAATTGCTCTTTTTCCCGGAATTGCTCTACTGGATCGAAATTGGATAAGCCAGATCGAGCGGCGTGCTCGAGCGCTCGCCGTGATCGTCAGCGCGGCCATCTTCGAGCAGGGCCAACCCGTTGCTCAATCCGTCGAATTCGATTGCCGCGCCAATGAGTTGCGCAGCCTGCAGGACCAGATGTTCAATGTCCTCGAGGGCGACGTTTTCGGCAAGATTCCTGACCCTGACCTGTTCAGCCACCACCGTGATGTTGACAATGCCCGCCGTCTTGAATGCCGTCTGTACGGCTGAACTGACGTCATCGCGCAGGCGTGCCGAATAATCATACCGCATCGAAACCTCCCAAAGGGAACGGTTTTCTGTTCAGATTCCACCATGCGTCAGGCGCTACGCAATGGCAAGTGAAATCTATAAATTATCGATATAAATCAGTTGGTTAGCATAGTTACACAAATGCGCAGCCGGCGTTTGATGCTCATCATGTGTGTGATGCGCTGTTCACCCATCGCAGGGTCTTGACGCGTTATGAGGTGTATCCTAATTATAAGCCGAGTGAGGTAGATACTAACTCAACGTATTCTTGGTCCTGAGCGAGGAAGCGCCATGGCTGAACTGGAACGCCCGGAACGACTGCAGATCATGCAGACGGCAGACGAACTGGCCGCGCTGGAAAACTGGCGATACGATAAGCGCATGCCGAGCCGCTCGGCCGCGGTCAGAGAGCTGCTGCGGCGGGGCCTTGCCTCGGATGGGTTCCTGACGGCGGAGCAAGGGGTGAAGTCGCAAGACTACGGAATCTTGCCCACCGACGGTAATGGGATTGCCGAGGGCGGCAAGGATTAGTTGCAACCGCGCTGGTCAGCCAGTAGCAGGCCGCCGGCCGACAGGCCGGGGCCCGCTCTCGATTCTACAGGATGTTGGTCGTCACTTCGACGACGATAGCGGCACCCTCCAGGCTGCCATTCGTGACATGCACGACACGCGATACCCGCAAATCCTGCGCATTTCCGTTGATCGACGGGGAAACGCTTTCGCCGATCCGGGGAACCGCCTGGAAGACGGCATCGGTGGCTTCCGGCCGGTTGTCGATCGATATGCGGCAGTTGACGGTCATGGAATGTCTCCTGTGTCTGACGGTGCCCCAGGCATCAACGCAGGGTCCGCGAAATGGTTTCAGGGGAACAGCTGCGTAAGCGAACTACGGGGTATCCGTAGTTTTGGTTGATTTATTACGGAAATTCCGTAGTATTGGCCATGCACACTGTCGTCGAAACGCCCGCATATCTTTCCGCCGCCCATGCTGCCGGCATGTCCGAAGAAGAGCGGGCAGAGATTGTCGAACTCCTCGGAGGCGACCCTCAGTTCGGCAAAGTGATGAAGGGCACCGGCGGCTGCCGGAAGTTCCGTGTTGCCGGTCGCGGGCATGGCAAAAGCGGCGGCTATCGGATCGTGACCGTATTCGGCGGCGAGGACATTCCGGTGTTCCTGCTGACCGTGTTCGGCAAGGGCGAGAAGGACAATCTATCGAAGGCCGAGTGCAACGACCTCGCAAAGCTGACGAAGATCCTCGTCGACACCTACGGAAAGGAAAAAGCGAAATGAGCAAGAGCGCGTTCAACAAGATCAAGGCCGGCCTCGACGACGCCATCGCGTTCGCCGGGGGGGATACTGACGGGGCCGTGATCCATGTGCCAGAGCGGGTGGACGTCCGCGCGATCCGCAAGGTCCTCCACCTCAACCAGGAGGCGTTCGCCGCCCGGTTCGGCTTCGGTCTTGCTCGCCTGCGCGATTGGGAGCAGGGCCGGTCCGCGCCCGACAGCGCGGTGCGTGCCTATCTCACCGTCATCGAGAAAAACCCCAAGGCCGTAGAGGAGGCACTTGGCGTCGAGGAGAACGAGACGCGGCTCGCCGGCTAGCCATCTCTTGAAATTGCTGGTTCCCGCTCATGGGCTCGAACCACGATTCACGCCTTCAAAGGGCGCTGTCCTACCATTAGACGAAGCGGGAAAATGCAACTTGCGCCCACACCCGTAGCCGGTTCGTGCGCCGGGATCAACGCATTGCGGCGGCAAAGATGCGTGGCCGGCAACGGCATCAGTTCGGGAAGTTGTTGACCGGCTCCTCGCAGCGGTAGACCGGGCAGTGGCCGTCACGGGTCGGGACATAGGCCGACATCGGCACCTCCGGCCAGTCGCATTCGTTGCCGAACTGCCTGACATAGCGGTCATAGGTGTTGGGGCCGGTGGTCAATACCACCGCGTGGTCGCTCTGGATCAACTGCTGCAGTTGCCCGCAACCCATAGTTCGGGTGTCGGGACGGGCCTCGGCGAGGCTGGTCACGGCAAGCAGGATCGCTGCTGTCATCAAAACAAGTCGGCGGATGGGCATTGGCGGTTACCTAGGGCGCTTCACGTACCTCGGGCGTTTTACGTAGCTCGGGCGAGCGTGTCAGGCGAAACTCGCATCTCGGCCGGTGGTTCCGCAACAGCCGTCTGACCGGCTTTTTGCAGCGCAACCAAATGCGGCGTCGCGCATTGCTGGGGATGGACAGCAGGAAGCCCTACGAAATGCCGCAATGGCGGCCCGGAAACGAGGATCGCGAGGCGATGTGCTGCTCCTTCTGCGGCGGTCGCAATCACCGCTACGAGGATTGTCCGCAAAGGGACGCTTCGGCCGATCCGCCCCTTGCCCCGCCTGACGAGGACGGGATCGAGGCTGGCTGACCCGGCCTGGCTGAGCCATCGTCACGCGGCGTTCGAACGGGTTAGCACTCTCATCTCGTTAAGAAAGTCTCCACCATGTTCCGTCAAAACATGGTGGCATGGGCATGATGCCTTGGCTTGGATTCCCGGCGCGCCGTTCGATGTGGAACGCGGCCGGTCAGTGGGCAGGGCGATGTCTTCGGTATTTCCGGTCAACACCACGGCCTTGCTGATCCTGCAGCAGCCCAGCCCCTTGGCAAGGTCCGTCGGCGACAGCCTCGCCGATACCGGCGGCGTTTCCGGCCTCGCCGGAACTGGTGCCGGTTCGCCTCTTACACTGGCGCAGGTAAAAATTTCCGATATGTTCAGTGTGAATAGGGTCGATCCGACGGCGGAGAAGGTCAGGCTGATCGAACGCCTGGGCGAGGAATTCGGCATCAGGCAAAGCGATTACACGTCTATGGTTGCCTACGGCGCGGACATCCGGAGAGCTGTCGAGGCGCTGATAGCGAAACCCGGCTCCTCGCTAGTCATCCTCCAGATCGAAAAGAGACTGGGGTTGGACAAGCTCGGCATCTCGCTCGACGAACTAGTCAATGCGACCATCGACCCGAACGGGCACGACGGCAAAAAGCTTGACGCGGCGCTGAAGAAACAGGTCGGCGACGGCGGCAAGAGCGAGGGATTTTCAGGCCCGCTCCAGTTCGACGAGATCGGACTTTATGGCCGTTGAGGCAGGTTGCCCGGCCCGTCGCCTGTCGAGCCGGTCTGGGGTGCTGGTTTTGTACCCCCGTACCAGGGTGCCCGTGGCCGCGGATGCCCGAGCACACTCCTGAATAGCGCTGCTCTCGACCGCAGATGCGGAATGCTTCGCGCCGATTGCAACCAAACACCCCACCACGCATTGCTGGGCATGGGCGCAATCCGTCACGTGAGTTCTGAAGGCGGCGTGGCGGGAGAAGGTGGGCAATGACGGAATTGGCAAGCATCGATGGTCTGATCGGAACCGCCGACGCACGGCTGGCGGCGATTGTCGATTCGTCCTTCGATGCCATCATCAGCAAGGACCTGAACAGCGTCATCACCAGCTGGAACGGGGCGGCGCAGCGCATGTTCGGCTACACCGCCGAGGAGGCTGTCGGCCGATCCGTGCTGATGCTCATTCCCGATCATCTCAGGGATGAGGAGGCCGACATTATCGGCCGGGTTCGCAATGGCGAACTCGTGGCCAGCTATGAGACGATCCGGCGACGCAAGGATGGCGGGATCATTGCGGTGTCGCTGACCGTCTCGCCGATCAGAAATACAGAGGGCGAGATCATCGGCGCTTCGAAGATCGCCCGCGACATCACCGCGACCAAGGAGAGCGAACGCAGGATCCGGCTTTTGCTGCGCGAGGTGAACCATCGCGTCAAGAACCAGTTCGCGGTGATCCTCTCGATGGTCAGGGAGACGACCAAGCGCTCGACCGATCCGCGCGAATTCGAAGACCGCATCCGCTCCCGCATCATGGCGCTGTCGCGGTCGCACGACCTGCTGGTGAACTCGGAATGGGCGGGCGCCAGCCTCTTCGACCTCATCCAGGAACAACTCAAGCCGTTCGGCCACGAGGAGCAGGTGTCGCTGTCGGGACCACTGCTGACCCTGCAGCCGAACGCCGTGCAAAATCTCGGCATGGCGTTTCATGAACTCGGCACCAACTCCTCCAAATACGGCGCCCTGGCGAGTGATGTCGGGCGGCTCGAGATCACCTGGCAGATCGCCGCCGGTGTTTCGGGCAAGCGGGAAATCCATCTCGTCTGGGACGAGACGATGCCGGTCCATGCCGGGGACCGGCGAGAGGAAAGCATGCGCAAGGGGTTCGGCACCGTCGTCTTGCAACGGGTCGCGCCACAATCGCTGAACGGCTCGGCGGTGCTCGAGCGCAGCCCGGGCCATGTCAGCTGGTCGCTGACGGCGCCGCTCGAATCGATCATCGTTCCGCAGCTCGGCGGCGAACTGCCGGCCGCCGACAGCGAGCCGTCCTTCGGCCCTTGAGGGGTCGGCTCGGTCATTTCACCGACGGGCAGGAACCTTCGGGCGCACCGCTTGAACTCGCCCCCTTTTGCTGCCTGAAGTGGCCAACCTTTTCCGTCGACAGGCGTTGTCCCTGTGAAGGGAAAGGCCGCCGCGGGCGGTCGTGAAAGCAAGAAGGAGGCCGAGATGCGAACTCTCGCCATCGTGCCATTCAGCCTGATGCTGGCGCTCGCGCCGGCTGCGGCCCAGACGGATCAGCCTCAGGACAACCAGGCGCCGCGGGCCGACAAATGCCGGGTCCAGACAGAGCAAGGTGCCAAACAGCAGCCTGGCGGCGACAATCCGACGGACAAGCTCAATGACTGCGGTGGCGTGCTGACACCGCCCGCCATCGGTGACCAAGGGATGGCCGCGCCGGCCCCGGATGAAGGCAGGACGCCGGTAATCAAACCGGGTGAAGTGCCGGCCCAGCCGCCGGCACAGTAGAAGGCGCGGCAGCCGCGCCGATGGCCCGCCGATAAACCAGAGGAAACCTATCTAACCAGTACATCGGCATGGTTGCACAGGGCAGCGAACGCTTTCTGGGCCTGTGCCGCTCCGGCCTTGTTTTCCAGCGCCGCTTCCACCTGTTCGCGCGCGGCCTGGTAGAACGGGCCGCGCTTGGCCTGGGGCCAGTCGATCAGGATTTCGCTGGCGTCCCTCAGCGTGGTGATGTCGCGGATCGTGTCCGAGCCATGCGGCCTGATCCGCATCGGCGTCGACAGCATCAACTCGGTCATCTCTTGGTTCCGCTACTGGAGGAATTTCGCTTCGCGTGCGGCGTCGATCATTGCCCGCATCGCTTTTTCCGGCGGCGTCCAGCCATCCAGCGCATCGCGACAACTGCGCAATGCCGCCCGGTAGCGCCGGCCCTGGCTCGCCGGCCAGTCGCCGAGACATTCCAGGCCCTCCCAGGTACTGCGCACCACGCGTTCGCGCTCGGGAGCAAATTTCAGCCGGACCGGTTGGGGAAACATCTTGTCGATCAACGGTCGTCTCCATGACTGGTGCATGTATGACTGGTGCATGTCGCCCAAAAAGTGCGTAGCGGTCTTGGTTGACATGCACAAAAACGGGGACATGCACAAAAACACGGCGCCGAACAACGTCGGCAACAGGGCAGGGTTCCCTGCCCTTGAGATCAAATTTTCAGTCGCGTGCGGCGGCGTCCGACAACGGCCTGCGTTCTGCCAATTCGGCGTTGTGCGCCGTTGGACGGTCATGCTCGAACTGTTCGGTGCCGGGCAAGGCCTGCAGCCAGGTCTCGCGCCGGCTGGTCCACAATTCATAGTCGGGTGTGAGATCGGTCGGCGCGACGTCGAGGCTGCCGATCATCACCTCGGCCTCGTCGTCGCCGACCCAGGCGACACGGCCGCCGCAGGTCGGGCAAAAGCTGCGCGTCCCATAGGTGCTGACGATGCCTGTCGTCTCGAAGGCCTCGCGCGGCCAGATGGCATAGGCCGAATAGACCGAGCCGCCGGCCTTGCGGCAGTCCTTGCAATGGCAGAGACCGATTCTGAGCGGCGCGCCGCTCACCGAGAACTGCACGCCGCCGCACAGGCAACTGCCGGTCCTGCGTGTGGTGTCGGACATGATGCGACCCTCCGTCTATCAACCTGTGGCATGAGCCTATGGCATCAGCCTGCGGCTGAGCCCGGGGCATCAGTCGTGGCGGTGCGGGCCGGGCGGATGCTCGTCCGAGACACGCTCGTCCGGGACAGAGCCCCATCCCGATCCCGTCGGGATAGAACAGCCCTAGCCGCGGGCCGCCATATGGGCATCGAGCTTCTTGCGCGATGGCCCATAGCGCTTGATGATCGTCTGCGCCTCGCTCGGCGGAATGCCGTATTTCCGGGCAAAGGCAGCGACCTCGTAAGGCTCCTCGCTCGAAACCAGCTTGCGGTCCTGCTTTGTCTTCGACTTGTCGTCAGCCATCTCAGGCCTCGCTTTCTGTTGCCGGGGAAACGCGCAGCCGTCGGCCCCCGAACCCCCGATCAACAGGACATAACACAGATCGGCGTCGCGGGGTTCCACCGGTACGACAATAACGCCATGCTCCCCGTCGCTGCGGCAGGCATCGTCATCGCGGTTTCTCGAGAAAAAAATCTGCCGGGGTGTCGGACCTGGCGCCGGTCGCGCGTCCTAGGAGCGACCATTTTGCAAAGCTGGAGAACAAGCATGTCGTCGCAGACCACTCAGTCGCAAACCGCCCAATCGCCATGGCAGACCGCGGCACTTCTCGTCGCCCGCCTGATCTTCGCCGCCGTCTTCCTGATGGCCGTGACCTTCAAGTTCATGGGCATGGGCGACACCGCCGGCTACATCGCCGCCGCCGGCTTTCCGTTTCCGCTGTTCCTGGCCTGGTGCGCGGCGCTGCTGGAGGTCGCCCTGGTGCTGTGCTTCCTGACCGGCGCCTTCTTCACGCCGGCAGCCCTGGTCGCTGCCGCCTACGTGCTGTTCCTCGGTTTTTCTTTCCACGGACCCAGCCATTGGGTCGCCAACCAGGCCGAGTTCGGCTTCTTCGTCGACCATTTTTCGTTCCTGGCCGGACTGCTGTTCGCGGCGGTGCACGGGCCGGGCAGGGTGCTTTCGCTGAATTTGGGATGGCCGGGCCGGGCGTAGGAGGCTGACAAGCCTTCGATGGACGCGTGCCAAGCATCCCAGCGCAGGGCGGTGGTATCGCCGGACAGGGCGGAGAGCCAAGGCAGGTCCGCGTTGGCCTCCTCACATCTGGTCGTTGTAGGGCTCCTTTATCTGGCCGACCATGCGGGCCAGCTTTGAAAAGGAGGGCATGTCCGCCTCCGGCTGGCACTGATTGGCGAGTTCCAGCAGCCGTATTGGAAAGCTGACGGCGTCACGGCTTGACGCGGACATGCCTTCGGATCGCTCCTGGCTGGTTTCGCCGGCCTCGGCCTTGCGCAAGGCCAGGTCTATTTCCTCTGATGTCAGCAGCCCCTTTTGAACCAAGAGGTGGTTGATCGATGCGACGGCCATCAGCAGGCCTTCGAGTTGCAGATTGGCGACATTCATGGCGATTGCTCCCTTGGCTATGGTCGAAAACGCGCGAGCGGCGTTTCCGCTCCGACCGCTCGTCCTTGACTATCGCGGCCGCAGCCGGTTGGCGAGCAGCGTCAGCGGCCAGATCAAGAGATAGGCGAGCGACGCGTAGGTCGGCCGCACGAAGGCGAGGGCTATGCTGGCCAGGGCGCTGAGGCCGATGATCAGGGCCGGCCGCCAGCCGACCTCGTGGCCTTCGGCCTTGCCGTCGAGAAACAGCGCCGGAAGGGCCTTCAGGTGCAGGTCGCGCAGCACGGCCACCAGCTGGATGGCGACGATGTTGACGGCATAGACGATGTGCGACTGCAGGAGTTCGTCATGCTCGCCGATCAGCGTCGTGGTGAACGGCACGACGCTGGTCACCAGCAGCCACAACACGACCAGCCGGAACAGCCGCCCGTCGATATGCCCGACATTGCGGAAGTCGCTGACATGGCGCTGCCAGCACAGCGCCAGGATCAGGAAGCTGACCACCCAGGAGACGATCTTCGGGCGCAGCTCGCCGAGCGCGCCGAACAGGTTGCCATGGATGTCGTCCGGCAGCCTGAGCCCGAACACGAGCAGCGTCATGGTGATGGCAAGAATGCCGTCGACCAGCGCATCCAGGCGATTGCGGGGGAGGTAGGATGGTTTTGGCATTTTTTGATCCCCTCGCGATGCATGGTTTCCAAAACTAGCCCATTCAGCGATGCCGGTCACTTGTTCTGCTCGGTGCCGAAGAAGGGCGGACTAGGAATTTTTTCTCAGAAAATCGTTGACCGGGTGAGGGCAGCCATGCTACATATTTGCCCATGGTGCTGATTTGCGCCAATGACCCGCCGCCGAGGCGGGTTTTGTGTTTGTGGCGTACGATTAGACATGCTGGCGGGACAGCGCCCCCCTCTGTCCTGCCGGGCATCTCCCCCTCCAGGGGGGAGATCAGATGTCACCTCGGCTTTCGCCAATCGCTTACGCTGCAAGAAATAGCGAAGCGTCGAAGCTGCCAATCTCCCCACAAGTGGGGGAGATGTCCGGCAGGACAGAGGGGGGCGCGACGGAACGCCATCCTTCGGCTTCCCGACTAACCATCCGCGAGAATCCCCATGGTTCGCTACGCCACCATCATCACCGACGATGACGGCCGCGAGGTCGTCAGTGCCATTGGCGAATTCGAGGGTTCCGCGCCGCACGTGCGTCTCGGCCGTGTCGAGCAGGTCCCGCCCGGCGTGACTATCGGCATGGTGCGGGGCGGTCCGGTCGATGCGGTCGGCGGTTTCGGTTTTGCCCCGGGCTCCCAGGGCGCTGGCGACGGAGCCGTCGACGAGGCACGGCTGATGAGCCGGCTGCGCCTTGCCGGCCGGTCCGGCGCGGCGAGCTGCGAAGCGGCAAAACTGCCGGCGCAACAGACGCAGAGGCCGGCCCGGCAAAGCCGGCGCGGGCGGCCAGGAAGCCGGGCAAGCGCGCCGCGCGATCGAAATCGAGGACAGGAAAATCCGCCCGTTCGAAATCCAGGACGGCGAAAGCCAGGGCGGCGAAATCCGCGGCAAAGACAACGGAGGCCGGGCATGGCTGACAAGCCGCCGGCCAGGCCCGCGCGCCGGGCGCCAAAGAGCCGGACCACGACACCCGCCGCCGCCAAGCGCCAGCCGAAGCGCACGAAGAAGACGCTGGGCGATGATTTCCTGGCTGCCGTGCGCGCCGATTTCCGCGCCCATGGCGCCGGGGTCATCGCCGAGGTGCGTGCCGACAAGCCGGACCAGTATCTGAAGATCGTGCTTTCGGTGCTGCCCAGGGATTTGCATGTTGCCATCAACCATCTGGACGGGCTGAGCGATGACGAGATCCGCAGCCGCATCCGCAGCCTCGAAGCCGTCCTCAAGCCGTTCCTCGAAGACCTCGGCGGCGAAGACGGAGTATCTGGCGCTGCTGGCGGAACTGGACCGCAGGCGCCGTACTAACCAGCTCGCCGCCTACCGGCCCTACGCCAGGCAAGCGGAATTCCATGCCGCGGGCGCGCAAAACCGCGAGCGGCTGTTCATGGCCGGCAACCAGCTCGGCAAGACAAGGGCCGGCGGGGCGGAATGGGCGATGCACCTGACCGGGCGCTACCCGCCGTGGTGGCAAGGCAAGGTTTTTGACTCAGCGGTGCGGCTGTGGGCCGCCGGTGTCACCGGCGAGGGCACGCGCGACAATCCGCAGCGCGTGCTGGTCGGCCCGCCGCAACAGCCGGCGGCCTGGGGCACCGGCATGATCCCGGCCGACGCACTTTTGCAGACCACCATGGGCCGCGGCGCGCCCGGCGCGCTCGACAGTGTCGTGGTGCGCTGGGGTGGCGGTGGCGATCTGCAGACCGATGAATCGGTGCTGTCGTTCAAGAGTTTCGAGAAGGGCCGCGAGAAATGGCAGGGCGAGACACTGCATGGCGTCTGGTTCGACGAGGAACCGCCGCTCGACATCTATTCCGAAGGCCTGACCCGCACCAACGCCACCGGCGGCATCACCATCGTCACCTTCACGCCGCTGCTCGGCATGTCGGATGTGGTGCTGTTGTTTCTGTCAGCGGGAGAGGTGGAGGGACTGGCGAAGGGGTGAGAAGCTCGCGCAGGACTGCCCTTCTCCCCTTGTGGGAGAAGGTGGCCGAGCGAAGCTCGGTCGGATGAGGGGTGGTCCAGCTTGGCGGCGACTGCGCTCCGGCCAACACCCCTCAACCGTCTCGGCGCTGCGCGCCGATCCACCTTCTCCCACAGGGGGAGAAGGTAAAACCGCGCGGCGCCTGGCGCGAAAAGAAACGCCTTAACAATATCATACACCCTTCGCCTCGCACAGTGATTCAGGAATTCGCCATGGCGCGTCATGTCACGTTCATGACCATCGACGATGCTGAGCACTATTCGCCCGGGGAACGCGCGGCGATCGTCGCCGCCTATCCGGGGCATGAGCGCGAGGCCCGGGCGCGGGGCATTCCGGTGCTGGGGTCCGGCCGCATTTTTCCGGTGGCCGAGGCGCTGATTGCCTGCGAGCCGTTCCGGCTGCCGCGCTACTGGCCGCGCATCGGCGCGCTCGATTTCGGCTGGGACCATCCCTCGGCCGCGGTCGAGCTTGCGTGGGATACGGAGGCCGATGTCGTCTATGTCACCAAGGCGGCCCGCGCCTCGCAGCAGACGCCGGCGATGCAGACGCTGACCTTGAAACCGTGGGGCGAATGGCTGCCCTGGGCGTGGCCGCGCGACGGCCGCCGCGAAACGCTGGAAGGGGCGGGCGTCGCGCTTGCCCGGCAATATGCGGCACACGGGCTGAACATGCTGCCGCGCCACGCGCAATTCCCGGACGGTTCCGTCTCGGTCGAGGCCGGGCTGATGGAGATGCTCGACCGCATGCAATCCGGTCGCTTCAAGGTGTTTTCGACGCTGTCGCCGTGGTTCGAGGAATTCAGGCTTTTCCGCCGCTTCTACTGGGACGCAGTGCTTGGCGCCGAATTGCCGGATGGTGTCGACCATGCGATGTTCGATTTCGCGGTGAACAGCGGACCTGGCCGAGCTGCGAAGTACCTGCAGGCGGTTGTCGGCGTTTCTCAGGACGGGCGCGTAGGCCCAGCCACCATCGCGGCGACGAAAGCCAAGCCGGCCGGCGTCGTGGTCGACGTGCTCTGCGACAACCGTCTGGCTTTCCTGAAGCGCCTTCCGACCTGGGCGACGTTCGGCAAGGGCTGGCAGAGTCGCGTGGCATCTGTCCGCTCGGCAGCACTTATGATGACGGCGCAGCCCCAAGCAGCCCCGCCAGCACCCGTTCAGCCTATCCCGGCCCCGCAGTCGTCGGCACCGGCTCCCGTATCGCCGGCGCCGCAGCCTCAGTTGCGGACCGACGAGCCAAAGCCGGCAGGCGTTGGCAAGTCGGCCGCTGCTGCCGGCCTCTTCGTCCTCGCTGCTGCTGCTGTCGCCAACTGGTGGCACGAGCTGTCGGCCTGGGTTCACAGCTTCTTCTGAAAGGGAACGCACATGTGGAACAAGATACGCACTTGGTTCAAGGATTCCGAGACCATCGCATGGGCTCGGCTTCAGATGCTTGGCGGCGCGGTGCTGGCAGTGATCGCCGCCACGGACCCTAGCCTGTTCAATCAACACATCCCCGAGCGGTGGTTGCCGTTCTATGTCCTTGGCGCCGGCGTCATCACGGAAATCGCCCGCCGCATTCGCGCAAAGGACATGTGAGATGAGCGCCGCGTCGCTTCTTGTGCAGTTTTGGCCGTATCTTTTCGCGGCCGGCGCCGCGCTCACCGCGCTCTGGAAAGCCTATGCCATGGGCAAGGCCACAAATCAGGCGAAGCATGACGCGGCCGACGCCGCGGCGCGCACCGAAGGTCGGAAGATCGATGATGCCGTCGCCGGCCGGGCGCCGGATGACAACCGGGGGAGGCTGGGCACATGGTCAAGGTCCTAACGCTTTTGACAATCGTCGCTGTCACCGGCTGCACCGCGGCCGGTGGTTCCTTCTGCGCAATCGAACATCCGATCAGGCCGACAGAGGCGGAAGTCACCATGCTTTCCGACGCGTCTGTCGCGTCGATCCTGGCTCACAACGAAAAGGGCCAGACGCTTTGTGGATGGAGGCCGTGATGCATGATCTGTTCGACCTGCTCGGCATCAAGGGACCGGTCGTCGCCGCTGGCCTTGCCGGCGGTGTCCTGCGGGCGCTGTCACGGCACCGCTACAAGCTGCGCGAAATGGTGGCCTCACCGATCTGTGGCGCGCTTGCGGCGGCTTATCTGACGCCGCCGGTCGTGTCCTATTTCAAGGCGACTGGCCTGCCGATGCCAGACCCCGCCGACGACACCACCACGCTGGCGGCGGCGTTCCTGATCGGCGTCTGCGCGATGTGGATCTCGGACGTCCTGTTCGAGTTTGTCGTGCGCAGGTTCAAGTCGGCCCCGGAAGAGTGAACCCGCCAGCGGCAATCAACCTCCGCCGCTCGTTGACCCTGCTGGGTTGATCCCTGGCCACTCCAAGCTCTGCCCGCTCCGGTTCGCCGGGGCGGGCTATTTTGCGTTTCCAGCCCGATCACGCCAGGATGTTGACGGCGCGCGCCGCGACCAGCGCGATGGTCAGCAGCGAGATCATTGCCTCGGCCATCATCAGCAGCTTGGCCCGTTGGGAAAGCGGCAAGGTATCGGTGGGCGAAAAGGCCGTCGCATTGGTGAAGGCGAGGAAGAAATAGTCGACGAAGCCCGGCAGCCAATTGCGAAGGTCACGGTCTTTCAGCGTCATCTGCGCAAACAGGAAATCGGCCTGCGCGAGCTTGACGAGGCCGCAGGTTGGCGGGCCTCCGCGGTCGGTGCTCCAGAACCACAGGGCGAAGACGATGACGTTGGTCACCCAGATGTTGAGCGCGTCGACCAACAGTGTCGTGCCGCTGTTGCCGGCATGACCCTCCACCAAGGCTCGCACCAGCAAGACCAGGGAGCCGCAATTCATGATGCTGATGATGGCGGTCATGGTCAGGGCCGTTCTGCGGATCATGACCCGAAACTGGCCAATCGAATGCCACTCGTGATCCTCGACCGCCTTTCTGGTGGCGGCCTGTGTCCAGGCCGTGGCCACCGACAACGGCAGCAGCAGGGCCGCTTCCAGCGCCGGCGCCAGCCAGCGCGGTCCGAATGAGAGATTGTTGATGACGAGAAGCTGCAGGCAGATGATGACGAGGACGGCCGCACGCGCCATCCAGAAGTCGAGCGCACGGTAGTGAATGACGGCATGCTGATGGCGCATTTCAAATCCTGGCTGCTTGTTGGGGGCCGGGGACCCGGTCACGCGCGAACGACGCTTGCCGCGATCACGCGCAATGCACCATGCCTGGAATGTTCGAGGTGCTGCGGGGTAAGGACTTCCATTGCCGTTCTGCTTTGCATATGAGAGGAGGGCAGCGTCGGGCCGCGAAAGTCCACCTCAATCTTGGTTTTGCAATGGTCTCTCAAGTATACATTTTCGTAAGTTTTGAATTCGGGACTGTTCGGAAAACCGTCCGTTGTGACTTATCCGCCGCATGACGCGAATCGATGAACCGATGACCAACTGGCTGCCGGTCGACAGGTCTGTTCCAGGCGACTGGCGCCAGTCGTCGACCTGGCCGCGCCTGATCCGTTATCCGGAAGTTGTTCTGGCACTTTTGTGCCTGACGCAGATCCTCTGCTGGACCGTGGCGCCGGCGCTTGTCGACGTCTCACCGCCCAACGATGTCGCAGAGGGCTTCATGTGGGGCCGCGAATGGGTGCTGTTGACCTACAAGCATCCGCAGCTTCCCGGATGGCTGCTCGAGATCAGCCATCTTCTGACCGGATCGTTCCGCTGGCCGCAATATCTGCTCGCCCAGCTTGTCGTTTCAGCAACCTTCATCTTCGTCTACCTGCTGGCTCGCGACATGCTCGGGAGAACCCGCGCGCTGGCCGCCGTGCTTTTGATGCCGTCGCTCTATTTCTTCGGCTGGCCGACGCCGCAGTTCAATCATGACTACGCGCAGATGCCTTTCTGGGCCGCCATCTGCTGGCTGCTGTGGCGTGCGAGCCGCGACAGCGGGGCCAAATGGTGGCTTTTGCTGGGGCTGGTGTCGGGCGTCGGGCTCTATGCGAAGTTCTCGACCGGCCTACTGTTGCTGTTCGGCGCCATCTGGCTGTTGTCCGATGCACGGGCACGCAGTCGGCTCGCGACGCCTTGGCCATGGCTCGGGCTAGCGGTTTTTCTTGCCGTCGCCGCGCCGCTGGCCGTCGAACTCTACCGCATCGATTTCCTGCCGCTGACCTACGCCGCCGGGCGTGATCAGTGGGTGCTGGCCAATCGCGCCCGCCTCTATTATATCGGCGTCCAGATGGCTGGCCTCTGCGGCTTTCTTCTGGTGCTGGCGATATCGGGGCTGTTGCGGCGCTCGCCCGCACCCGAAGAGCCCATCGAGCGCCGTAAGCTTGCCTATGTCGTGTGGATGGGGCTTGGCCCGGCGGTTCTCGTCATGGTGGCATCTCTGTTCACCGGCACTGGCGAGTCGTGGGGCGCGCCGATGTATAATCTTGTTGGCGTGGTGGCGATCGCGTTGCTCGGCCATCGGCTTGGCGCCATCGAGATGCGAAAGCTGGCGATCTGCGCGTTCATCTGCATTATCGGCATATCCGGCGCCTATGCGGGCATACGCTGGACGACCTGCAATTTGCGTGGGCGCATGGACGCCGTCTGCTGGCCGGCGCAGAAGATCTCCGATGAGGCAGAGGCCGTCTGGCACGCGGCCGCGCCCGGTCGGCTCGACATCGTCGGCGGCGACACCCGTATGGCGTTGCTGGCGGGCCTCAGTGCTTATGACAAGCCGTCGATCTTCACCGATCTAAACATGCGGTTCGCCCCCTGGATCACCAGCCAGCGGCTGCGCGACCATGGCATGCTGCTGGTCTGGCCTGGGCGCGACGTGCCACCTTATCTGCCGGCGGCGTGGTTGGACGGCATCCCGGTCAAGACCGTTCTTTTCGACTGGTCGCTTAGGGCGCCGCCGATAGCGATCAGCTTTGCCGCCATTCCGCCAGGCGCGCGGCAGTTGCCGAGTGTGATCGACAGCCTCGCCCAGCCGGGCAACTGAAGCAGGCCGGCCGATACGCTGGACGAAGCAAGAGACAATGCCCATTTATGAGAGATCCAACTTGCTTTTGCGCAATTCCCGGATGGAAAACCGCTACACTTTTCCTGGAATTGCATTTGAGGAGACGTGATATGGCGACTTCGACCGAACGCGCAGTCCTTGCCGGCGGCTGCTTTTGGGGCATGCAGGATTTGATCCGGCGCTATCCCGGCGTCATCTCCACCCGCGTCGGCTACAGTGGCGGCGACGTGCCCAACGCCACGTACCGCAACCATGGCAGCCATGCCGAAGCCATCGAGATCAATTTCGATCCGGCCGTGATCAGCTATCGCACGCTGCTGGAGCGCTTTTTCCAGATCCACGACCCGACGACCCGCAACCGCCAGGGTAACGATGTCGGGATGAACTACCGCTCGGCGATCTACTACACCAGTGACCAACAGAAGCGCATTGCCGAAGACACCATCGCCGATGTCGACGCCTCCGGTCTGTGGCCGGGCAAGGTCGTCACCGAACTCGCACCGGTCGGCGACTTCTGGGAAGCCGAGCCTGAGCACCAGGACTATCTCGAGAAATACCCCAACGGCTACACCTGCCACTTCGTCAGGCCCGGCTGGAAGCTGCCGGTTCGCGAGAAGGCGGTTTCGTAGGGTCCACAGCTTTCGGTTCCAGCACGTATCGCCGCTCGACGAGGTTGCCGAGCGGCGTCATTGCATTCCAAACTTTTCTTTGCACGGCCGGACTGGCGCCACCTGACGGTCCGGTTTCACCGGCCTCATAAAGAAAGCCGCGGGGCATTCGCTCCGTGGCTTTCTTTATGACTGGCGATGCTTACTGGACGGGCGGTTTTCATCCGCGTTCGAATTCATGCTGGCTGCGGGGGCCAACCCTGGCGCAATGCTTTTGGCGAAGCGCGTTGAAAAAATGGCTTTCCCAATTGCTCGAATGGTGCTTTAACCCGCCCATCCACAGGGGTGCTCCGTACGGTCGGGGCTGAGACGGGGGCGGCAAGCTCACAGACCCTAGAAGCTGATCTGGGTAATACCAGCGGAGCGAGGCGGGCGATGTTTTCAGGCGCACAGATTTCCCTATATCCCATGACCGACGATTTCGTTGGCGTCATCCTTGGCGCGCTGGGCGCGCTCGGTCCCTACCGCGACAGGCTCAGGATCGAGACCGACGACATCTCGACCCTACTGATCGGGCCGCCAGAGGTGCTGTTCCCAGCCATGCGCGACCTGTTCGTGGCGGCGGCACGCAGTGGCAAACACTGCGTGCTGTCGGCCACCATCTCGCGCGGATGCCCGGGTGAGCCGGATGACCCGATCTGCCGCTCCGATGCGCTTGGTGGACCTGTGGGGCCACTCGCCCCGCGCAAGGACGCGGCAATCGCGGCGGTGCGCGGCGCGGCTTCGACAAGCCAGCCGGCGGCGGCGCAGTTCTCGCTCTATGTGATGGGCACCGACGACCACATGGACGAGATCTATGGCTGCATCGATTTTCTCAAGCAGTCGGGCGTCTATGAACGCTCCAAACATTTCTGCACGAAACTGCGCGGCGATGTCGGCGCAATCTTTTGTGCGCTGAACGAGGCCTTCTGCCGCTTCGGGCCG
This sequence comes from Mesorhizobium sp. AR07, assembly GCF_024746815.1. GTDB lineage: Bacteria > Pseudomonadota > Alphaproteobacteria > Rhizobiales > Rhizobiaceae > Mesorhizobium. Next base: position 1,865,757 of record NZ_CP080525.1, on the reverse strand, counting down.
GGTGCCGGCCACGTAACCCTCGACGTCACGGTCTCGGCCAACAGCCCGTCGGCTGTCTGAGCCCGCAGCGCTTCCGCGCGCCCGCCGCCAAGGTTATTCCCGTGGTCTCATCACCAATCGCTTCGCGCCCGCTCTCGGGTTTCATCGCCAAAGCAGTGCCCGCCGTCACCTCGGTCGGTTTGCTCCTCGTGGCGTGGGAGCTTTACGCCACCTGTTCCGGCATCAAGCCGACAACGCTGCCGGCGCCGTCGCGCGTCTTCGCGCAGGCGATGCTCAATCGCGAGGCGCTGGTCGACAACGCCATTCCCACCATCCGCGCCACGCTTTTCGGCTTTGCCTGTTCGCTCAGCGCGGCCTTTGCGCTGTCGATGCTGGTCGACTTCTTCCAGCCGCTGCGGCGCGCGCTGTTTCCCGTCTTCATCGTCAGCCAGACCTTGCCGCTGGTGGCGATTGCGCCGCTGGTGGTGCTGTGGTTCGGCTTCGGATTGGCGCCCAAGATCATGCTGGTGGCGCTGGTCACCTTCTTTCCGATGCTGGTGGCCTTGGTCGAGGGCTACGAGTCGACGGAGGCCGAGATCGGCCAGATGCTGCGCGCCATGGGGGCGGGACGCTGGCGCGTTTTCGTGTTGGCGCGGCTGCCTTCGGCGCTGCCCTATTTCTTCGCTGGCCTGAGGATATCAATCACCTATGCCGTGGTCGGCGCCATTTTCGCCGAATATGCGGGTGCGGCGAACGGGCTGGGCATCTACATGCTCAACGCCAAGAACAATTTCCGCCCCGATCTGGTGCTGGCCGCCGTCGGCGTCAGCGCCGCACTGACGCTAATCCTGTTTGGGCTGACGGTGCTGCTGCAGCGTCTTGCCATGCCCTGGGAGCGGGCCGGCAGGCAAGCCACCGGGAAGGGGCCGCAGCGATGAGCCGGCTCGAACTGCGGCATGTGCGCAAAGCGTTCGGCGGACTCGACGTGCTCGCCGACATTTCGCTCAGCGTCGGCGCTGGTGAATTCGTCTCCATCCTCGGCCCATCGGGCGCCGGCAAATCGACGCTGTTCCAACTGCTGACCGGCGCGCAGCATGGCGAGGGCGAGATGTTGTTCGACGGCGCGCCGCTCGACGACCACGGCAAGCACTTCGCCTTCATGCCGCAGCGCGATGCGCTGATGCCTTGGCGGCGGATCCTCGACAACACGACGCTCGGGCTCGAAGTGCAAGGCATCAGGCGCGAGGCCGCGCGGGCGCGCGTCGCGCCGTTGTTCGCCGAATTCGGGCTTACCGGCTTCGAGCGGCATTTTCCCTCGCAGCTTTCGGGCGGTATGCGCCAGCGCGCGGCGCTTTTGCGCACCGTGGTGCAGGAGCGCGACATGCTGCTGCTCGACGAGCCGTTCGGCGCGCTCGACGCTCTGACCCGCACCGCCATGCAGCGCTGGCTCGAGCAGATGTGGCGGCACCACCGTTGGACGGCGCTCCTGATCACCCACGATGTGCGCGAAGCCGTTTTCCTGTCCGACCGCATCTATGTGCTGTCGGCGCGCCCTGCCCACATCGTCCGCGAAATCAAGGTGCCGCTGCCACGGCCGCGCAGCCTTGGCGACGGCGCCGCGCTGCAGGCAAGCGCGATCGAGGCCGAGATACTCGACATCCTGCTCAACCCGCACCCCACCCAAAGGACACGACCATGATTGACTTGACGCGCCGGCAGGCCATGCTGCTGACTCTTGCCTCCGGCCTTCCGCTGGTTGCCGGAGCGGGCCGGGCCCAAGCGCAACCGGCGGCGCAAAAGGTCTCCGTCGCACTCGACTGGACAGTCAACTCCAACCATATCGGCCTGTTCGTCGCCCGCGACAAAGGGTTTTATCGCGAGGTCGGGCTCGACGTCGACATCCTGCCCTACAGCGATACCGGTGCCGGCACACTCGTCGCCAACCGCGTCGCCGATTTCGGCATCAACGGGACGATCAGCCTGTTCACCCAGAAAACCGCCGGCGCAGACTTGAAGGGCGTCTATGCCGTGGTGCAATCTGAAACCGGCCGGCTGGTGTTCAACGCGGCGCGTAGCGAGATCAAAAGCCCGAGGGAACTCGACGGCCTGACCTATGGCGGCTTCGGCAGCGCCTGGGAAAATGCGCTGATCGGCACCATCATCCGCCACGATGGCGGCAAGGGCAATTTCGAGACGGTGACGCTCGGCACGTCAGCCTATGAGGCGCTGGCCAACGGCTCCGTCGACTTCACGCTGGAGGTCTCGACCTGGGAGGGCGTTGAAGCAGCGTTGAAAGGCGTCAAGCAGCGAAGTTTCGTCTATGCCGACTATGGCGTGCCTGATGAGCACACGACGCTGATCTCTTCGAGCGAAGCCTATCTCCAGGCAAACCCTAAACCTGCGGCGGCCTTCGTCCAGGCGACGCGGCGCGGCTACCAGTTCGCCGTCGATCATCCCGATGAGGCGGCAGCCCTCTTGATTGCCGCAAACAAGGATGCCTTGACCAGTCCGGCGCTGATCGAGGCCTCGTTGAAGGCATTGATCGATGGGCACTTCCTGCGCGGCCAAAACGGCGCTGTCGGTGTGATGGACGTCGCCAAGATGGAGGCGATCGGAACCTATCTGGTCGCCGCTGGCATCTTGCGGGACGGCGATGGCAAGCCGATTGCCCGACAGCCGGATTTCAAGAGCTATTTCAGCAATGACTATCTGGGGCAGGAATGAAATCGGCCCTCGCTCGCCGGTGCGAAAACCCGGGCGACTTCGTTGAAGCCCGCTTGTCGGCTCTTTGATCGAATACGACCCCGACGGGAAAACCGGGGCCGTTTCCAGATTAGGCCTAGTTTCGGGCGATCTCATAGAGAAGGGCGGCTTTTACGTGCCGCCCCGGTTCGCCTTGCAGCGACAAAGCGGCCGCGTAGAGTTTCACCACGGCCGGACAAAGGCCCTCGAATTCCCGGTTGATATTCGCAATCGCATCCATCTCGGCCGGAGTGCCGCCAACGTTCATGAAAGCGTCGGCCAGCAGCGACCAGTCTTCATCGCTGGCGGCAGCGGCCGGCAGACCGCCATTCTTCGCTGCGCCGAAGGCGTGGAACAGGGTGGCGCCGATCTTGTCCATGTCGGTCAAGAAATCCTGGTCTAGCGTGCTGAGCGCGCCCGGCCCTTCGCGAAGATAGCTGTTGCAGGTTGCTGCGGTTTCCCGCGCCATGACATGGTTGAGCATGGCCAATTGTGCACGCAGCGCCTCGGCGGCTTTGCTGTCCGGGGCCGAAGACAGCAGGGATGCGTATCTTTGCCTGAGATCGGAGACAGCCAACCTGCTCGTGTTTCGCACTTGCTCGACGTTTCCAAGTCTGACCACGGCTGTGATCTTTTCCACGACGGCGACATAGTCGCCCGGAAACTCCTGCTTGATTGCCATGAATATCTGGCTTCCCTGACTCTGAATCTGTTCGCTCACCTGAGCTGTAGTCAGCGTCTGTGGATCGGGCGAGCCTGCTACCGTCTGGTAGATATATTTACCACCCGCAAAGCCGAGCGCCCAAGGCAATACCTTTACAGCAAATAAGGACAAAGCGGCGACCGCCGCTACGCCCAAACCTTTCCAACGCGACATCCGCCGGCCCTCCCGAACCTTGTCTCTATTTCGCCCCGAGACTCATCGCTTTCTTGCGGTCGGCCTCGGCGCGCTTGTGGTTGCCCTTGGCGTCCCACGCCCTGCTCCGCACTTTGTAGGCGGCGGCGAAATCCGGTTTGAGCTTTATCGTCTGGCTCAAATCGGCGATGGCTCCGTCATAATCCGCCTTGCTGATCCGAATCACGCCTCGGCCCAGATAGGCAAAGGCGTTCCTGCGATCGAGGCTGAGCGCCTTTTCGAAATCACGTAACGCTGCAACGTCCTCATGCCTGCCCATCAATATGAGGCCCCGATCGGCATAGACCCTTGCGTCCTTGGTATTGAGACCGATGGCTTTTCCGTAGTCAGCAAGCGCCCCGTCGTAATCTCTTTGGACACTCCGGTTCTGACCACGGTCGTAGTAGGTATCGGCAAAATTCGGATTGAGCGTGATTGCCTGGCTGTAATCGGCGACGGCATGAGCGTATTCGCCCTTGGATCCCCAGGCCATCGCTCGGGCCAGATAGGCGTCGTGGAATGCCGGAAAGAGCGCAATCGCATTGTCGTAAAGCGCTATGGCCCCGTCATAGTCGTCCCTCTCGTGCAGCGTCCAGCCCCTGCTGAACGCCTGCGCGGCTGGCGAAGCGCCACTTGGCTTGATCGCCTCCTCGCTAGCCTGGCCAGCGGTTTCGTCTGATGTTTTTGAGGCGTTCGCTTTCGCCGCCACTGCCAGCTTGCGGCCTTTGCGGGCGATGGCCAGCTTTGGATCGAGCTTGAGCGCCTGGTCGTAGTCGGCAAGGGCTCGATCGTAGTCGCCCTTGGCGAACCAGGCGCTGCCGCGCCCGAAATAGACAGGCGCATAGCCGGGCTCGATTTCGGCCGCGCGATTGTAGTCGGCGATGGCGCGATCCAATTGGTCCTTCTTGCTCCAGGCAATGGCGCGGCCGAGGTAAGCGTCGAAATAGGCCGGATAGAGCTCGATCACCTTGCCGTAGTCGTCGATGGCTCCATCATAGTCACCCTTCTCGGCGCGCGAAATTCCCCGCCCGACATAGGCGGCGGCCTTCCTTGGATCGAGCGCGATCGCGCGGCTGTACTCGGCAATGGCGCGATCGTATTTGCGGCTCCTGTAGAACGCATCGCCGCGATCCATGAAGGCCTTGAGGTTCTTCGGATCCGAGCCGACGGCACCAGGTGTGGCACCGCCTTTCTTTAACGCAGCCACCGCCGCCTTGCGGACAGCCGCGTAGTCCGGATTGTCCGGATTGAGCCTTATCGCCTGGTCGAAGTCGGCAATGGCGCCGCCGTAGTCTTTGCTGTCGGCCCGTTCTATGCCGCGCCCGTAATAGCTGGGGGCATCCTTCGGATCGATTTCGATCGCCGCCGAATAGGCTGTGATCGCTCTCCCGGTATCGCCCTTCACGTGCCAGGCCATGCCCATGCAGAAATATGCATCCAGCACGTTCGGATCGATCACGGCGGCCCTGCCGCAGTCGGCGAGAGCACCTTCGGCATCACCCAACGTGGCCTTGGCCATGCCCCGGCGAACAAGAGCCGAGACCAGATCCGGTACGAGCCGGATCACCTGGTCATAGTCGGCAATCGCCCGATCATAGGCTTGCTTGGCGGACCAGGCATTGCCGCGGCCAAAGTAGGCGAGGGGGCTGTCGGGGTCGAGCGCGATCGCCCTGCCATACGCACCAATTGCCTGGTCGTACTGGCTCGCATCCGACAGGCTGTCACCCTTCTGCACCGCGGCCAGAACGCGCGGGTCGGTCGCCTGAATGAGCTCCGCCATCTTGGCGGTGGAAAGCTTGCCGTCGGACTGGGTATTGTTGTCGGCGTGCTGCGGGGCCGCAGGTTCGGTGCCGACCGCGGCGGTGGCCGTGTCGCCCTTTCCCTTCGCCGCCACCGCTGCCTCGCGCTCCGTTCGGGCTCGGGCATTGTCCGGCTTGAGGCTCAGCGCCTTGTCGAAATCGGCAATGGCGCGGTCGTAATCCTTCCTGTCCGCCCAAACCTTGCCCCTGATCAGATACATTGCATAGTCGCCGGGCTCGATCTTGATCGCGCGGCTATAGTCGTCGATGGCCCGGTCGCGATCGCCTTTCCTCTGCCAGACGAGTCCGCGGCAAAAATAGGGGTCGATGGACTTCGGATCGAGCTGCATCGCCTGCTCGCAATCGGCAACGGCAAGTCGAAGCGGCGCTTCTCCAGCCACGTCAGCCCGCGGCGGACAAAAAGATTCGCCTCGGTCGGAGCGACCTGAATTGCCTTGTCGTAGTCGCCAATCGCGCGGTCGTAGTCTTTCTGCCTGAACCACACATCGGCGCGGCCGACATAGGCTTCCAGATTATGGGGGTCGATCTTGATGGCACGGTCGTACTGTGCGACCGCCTGTTTGTACTTGCGCTGTTTGGCCAGACTGTCGCCGTTCCTGACAGCGGCGGGCACTCGCGGATCGGTTGGTTCGACGGGTTCAACGGAAGGCGCGGGCTGCAGCTCGGCTTTCGCCGCCACCGCCGCCTTGCGGCTGACGAGATAGTCTGCGTTGTCCGGGTCGAGCTTGGTCGCCTGATTGAAGTCGGCAATGGCGCCATCGTAGTCTTTCCCGTCGGCCCGCGCCATGCCGCGCCCGTAGTAGCTGGCGGCATCCTTCGGATCGATCTCGATCGCCACTGAATAGCCGGCGACCGCGCGCGCGGCATCACCCTTCGCATGCCAGGCCATGCCTTTGCAGAAATATGCACCTGGTGCCATCGGATCGAGCACGGCGGCTCGGCCGCAATCAGCAAGCGCGCCCTCCGCATCACCTGACGTGACCTTGGCGAGGCCCCGGCGAAAATGAGCCGCGGCAAAATTGGGGGCGAGTTCGATGACCTTGTCATAGTCGGCGATCGCCTGCTCGTAGGCGCGTTTGGCAGCCCAAGCCCTGCCGCGGCCGAAATAGGCGAACCGGTTTCTCGGATCGAGCGAGATCGCCTGGTTGTAGGCGCCGATCGCCTGATCGTACTTGCCCATGTCCAGGAAGGCGTCGCCGCCAAGGATCGCTTCCAGAGCTCGCGGTTCGGTCGCCTCCATGGCCGTCGCGGCCAGCGTGTCTTGCGTGGCCGTTACATTCGGAACGACGGCTCGCGGCTTCGGCTGTTGTGTGTCTGGCAACGGTGCCGGTTTGCTCTCGTCGCTCGAAACCCGGTCGCTGCAGCTTGCCGCCCGCGTCGGATCGAGCGTTATGGCATGCCGGCAATCGGCCGCCGACCCGGCACTGTCTCCCTTGAGCATCCTGGCGCGGCTGCGGCCGAGATAGGCGTCGGCATTGTCCGGGTCGAGGCTGATGGACTTGTCGAAATCGACAAGCGCGCCGTCGACGCCATATTTTGCAAGCCGCGCCCCGGCGCGCTCGAGCAGGATCCTTGCGGTTGCGGGGTCCCTTGTCGCTTTCGTATCCGACCGCGCTTCTTCGCCGGGCGCGTGTTCAAGGCAGGTGCCGGCGCGCTTTGGGTCGAGTTCGATTGCGCGCCGACAGTCTGCGGCGGCAATGGCATAGTTTCCCAGGGATGCCTCGGCGAGTGCCCGGTCATAATAAGCTTCGGCGTTGTAGCTATCCCGCTCGATTGCCCGGCTGAATTCGCCGATGGCGCCGCTGACATCACCTCGCATCTGCAGGTCCAGCCCGCGCTGGATGCTCCAGGCCACGACGCTGGAATCATCCTGCTTCGGAATGGCGATGGGCTCCGCCGGCTTGGCCGCCTGAGGCGCAGCCGGGGCCTCGGCGACCGCCGCTTGCGTGCTGCACGCGCCGGCTTTTTTTGGATCGAGCTCGATGGCCTTTCGGCAATCGGCGGCCGCGCCGACGAGGTCTCCCTCGATCGTCTTGGCCAAGGCTCGATTGAAGTAAGCGCCGCTTTTCGGATCGAGGCTGATCGCCTTGTCATAGTCGGTGATTGCCCGGCCATGGTCCCTCTTGTCGGCCCACACCGTACCGCGGGCAAAATAGGCGTTGGCGAAACGTGGGTCGATTTCGATCGCCCGGTCGAAATCGGCAATGGCGCTATCGATGTCGCGTTTGGCCGCCAGGTTGATACCGCGGTTGAGGTGAGCCATGGCGTCCTTCGGATCGAGGCGGATCGCCTCGTCATATTCTGCCGTGCTCCTCTCCAGGTCGCCTTTTCGAGACCAGATCAAACCCAGGTTGTTGTGCGCATTGCCGTTTTTCGGATCGGCAATGATGGCCTGCTGGAAGTCGGCGATGGCCCGCGCATTGTCGCCCCGGTTCATCCAGACAAGGCCCCGATCGAGATAGGCCTCGCTGTTTTTCGGATCGAGGCTGAGTGCCGTGTTGTAGTCGGCCATGGCGCGCTCATCGTCGGCTTTTTGCGCCCAAGCATAGCCGCGAGCCGTGTAAGCCTTGGCGAATTTCGGATCGAGTGCGATCGCCTGGTTGAAATCAAGCATGGCGCGGTCGCTCTTGCCTGCGCGGAACATTGCCATGCCACGCTTTTAAAAGGCGTCAGCGAGACTCGGGTCGAGACTGATCGTCTTGTCGAAATCGGCAATGGCGTGCTTGTCATCACCCTTCTTGAACCATGCCGTTCCGCGATTGAGATAGCTTTTGGTATATTGCGGATTGAGGTTGATTGCCTGATCGAAGTCGATGATGGCGCGGTCGCTATCGCCCTTGTTGAACCACGTAGTGCCTCTGTTGTAGTAAGCCTCCGGCTCGTTCGGGTCGAGGCTGACTGCCTGGTCGTAGTCGGCGATTGCGCGGTCATAGTCGCGCTTGTCATCCCACGCGATGCCGCGCTTGAAATAGGCGATCATTCGGTTGTGGTAGAATTCCCCCTTGTCCTCCGCGATCGGCGTACAGGCCGCGATGCGCTTGTCCGGCTCGACGTCCTTGCCGACACAGCCGGCATAGTCCTTCTCTGCCGCGAGCGTCGGTGCGTTCAGAGCAAGGCAGACGGCAAGTGCAGCCGACAGCCGCCAACTGGGCGAAGCCTTCATCAGTATCAGTGTACGCAATCCAATCGCGGCGAGCGCCATCCCCGCACTTTTGCAGCTCGCCATATCGCTGGTCCTCCCCCGAAAACCCTGGTCCGCCTTGGCGGCAATCCATCTATTGTTCCTTATTTGTTCTAAAATGCAAGCATAAATTGCAATGCGATGGAATGATCTGCCAGCGAACGGCGAAGGCTGCGCCACGCTGATCCCTGTGGACATAGAAGCAGTTTAGTGCCGATCTGATCTTGTTGATTAACCGCACGGCAATGGTTGCGTGCAAAGGTCGCCTTGAGGGATCATTGGGATGCTTGCCTTGCTCATATCAAAAAATGAAACCTTTCCGCACGTCAACGACGACGGGATTTTGTCCGCGGCCCGAAAGCGCGAAATCCTGGTCGACTTGCGTGAGGGCTTCTTTCGCGCCTGTGCGCTCGCTTTCGCGGCGCTGTTTGTCTACCGCGGCATATATCAGCTTATGCTCGATCCGACCCGTCTCAATGTGGCGCTGGTGGCGACTTCCGAGATCCTTACCTTTACCTGGCTGCTTCTGTCGCGGCGGCCGCAGGTTCGCGACTGGAACCCGCTCACGGTGATTGTCTCCGTGATCGCCAGCTTCGGTGTCGGCTTCATCGCCCTCGAACCAGGCGTGGCCATTATCCCGATCTATGTCGCCGCGCCGCTGCAAGCCTTGGCATTGGGTTTCGTGATCTGGGGAAAGATATCGCTGGGGCGTTCGTTCGCCATTCTGCCAGGCAATCGCGGTGTGATGACCGGTGGTGCCTATCGCCTTGTGCGACACCCGATCTATGCCGGTTATCTGATCGGCCATGTCCTGTTCCTGCTGTCGGCCTTTTCCTTCTACAATCTCGCCGTCTACGCCGTCATTACGTTCTTCCAGGTGCATCGCATCCTGCGCGAAGAGGCGCTGCTTGCCGCCACGCCGGAATACCGGGACTATATGCAGCGCGTCCATTACAGGCTGTTCTACGGGATCGTCTGACGGGTCGACGCGGTGCGCGTCTACATGGATGCTCACGCCCTTAACCTTTAATGATCTTCGCATCTCGATCGAGCCCGCCTCTTCGCAAGCGGCGGGCTTTTTTCATGCTGGGCTCGAGGTACCCCGGGACATCCGAACCCGCCGGGTGCCGTAGCCGACATGTCGGATACCGGGTGGCCAGAATGAAGAAGCGCTGCGTGCTCGGCAGTTCCGCCGCACCGGGATTGGCAATACCGAACCCGCCGTGAGGCTTTGCCTGCACTCTCTTCCAGCCGGGTCGGAAGCCGCCATCCTGGGGCGGCTTTCTGTGCGAGTGCCCTGGCAGTTCACGTGCGTCCGGCATCGCTGCGCCGGGCGGAACGCTAATGCGTTGAAAGCGTTCACATCCCCAGCAACACGCGAATGGCGCGATGTTGAGCCGGCGCAGAAGCGCGTAAACAGGAGCGGGAAACCATGAGCCTAGGAACCATACTGATCATTATTCTTGTCATTGCGCTGCTTGGAGGCTTCAGCGGCTTCGGCGGTGGTCCGTTCTATGGCACCGGCTACTATGGTGGCGGCGGTCTCGGGCTCGTGCTGCTCATCATCATCGTGCTTGTCGTGCTCGGGCGCATTTAGCCGCACTGCTCGGTCGTCGCCGGGCGGTCGCAATTTCGTGACCGCGTCGGTGTCAGCGTGCACCGGATTGTGATGCGGCTTGTCTCGAAACTTTTGTAAGATGATCGCGGTCCACACCCCCCGTGGAAACAAGAGGGAGAGGGTCCCACCCTTCCTCCTCCTCCAAGGCCCGCTCCGGCTTCGCCGTAGCGGGCTTTTGCTTGCCGGTCTAGGGAACCGGTCTGTGTCGATACCGTTGAGTTGCGGGAGGCTGCCAATGCCCCTGACGCTCCGGACAACACTCTGCGAAATTCGCGGCGATCTCATGCCCTGTGGCGGATGGTGGCGGCTCGCGGTCATATCGAGACTATCCAGGGGATCGATGCACGGATTGGGGTGGCGGAAGCGGCCATCAAGGTCATTTGCCGCATCGATCGCGCTGCCTGAACAGAAAGAAGGATCGCGATGAACGTCAAGGTGATGACACGGCAGGACTGCGTCGCCCTGTTGAAGACGCAACGCCTTGGCCGTCTGGCCTGCGTGCGCGACCTCCGACCCTATGTGGTGCCGATCCATTTTGCCTTCGGCGACAACTCTATTTTCAGTTTCTCGCTTCCCGGCAGGAAGGTCGAGTGGATGCAGGCCAACCCCCAGGTCTGCCTTCAAGTCGATGATGTCGGTGGTTCACATGGCTGGAAGAGCGTCGTCGTGGAAGGCCTCTTCGAGGAATTACCCAAAGGGCCGCACTTGGACGATAGCGCTGCCGGCGTCGAAAGGATGACTGCTCCGATGGACGGTGACCGCAAATTTGCCTGGTCGCTTCTTGCCGCGCACGCGAACTGGTGGGAACCGGGAGCCCTGAAGCCTGGCGCTGCGCCAACGGTTTCGGGCAGCCATCTCTTCTATCAGATCAGGATCGAGGCGATATCCGGAAGGCAGGCATCGTGGTAGCGGTTTTTACGCCGCTCGCGGCACTCGTGAGGTAAATGTTGCCCGGGTGATTGACACGGTGGTGCCGTCGGTGTCGCTGATGACGTCCACCCTGGCCTCGAGCTGTTTCACCAGCGCCTCCACGATGGCTGTTCCAAGGCCGGTGGCCGGCATGTCGTTGGCGATCTTACCGACGCCATTGTCAGAAACCGTCAGTTTCCAGTCACTGCCCGCGGTCTCGTAGCTCACTTGGATGCGAGCGCTGGCCTTCTCCTTGGGGAAAGCATATTTGATGGCATTGAGAACGAGTTCGGTAACGATCAGTCCCAGGCTGACTGCCCTTTGCGAATCCATCCTCCCGCCTTCGGCCGTCACGGTGACCGTGATCGGCTGAGCTTCGCCGACCATCGACGAGGCAAGGCTGCTACACAGTTTTGGAAGGTAGGAGCCGACATCGATCTCGTCGATCCCGGCCGAGGTATGAAGATGGCGCTGCACTTCGGCCACGGACAGAACGCGCTGGTGGGCGTCCTTCAGATGCTGGCGCGTCTCTTCCGATGTGACCGAGCGTGCCTTCAACAACAGGATGCTGGCGATGATCTGCAGGCTGTTGGCGACCCGATGTTCCATCTCGCGCAGCAGGACGTCCTTCTGCAGAAGCAGATCCTCTGTGCGGCGCAGCAGCTCTTCCTTTTCCCGCTCGATGACACGGCGAGCCGTTATGTCGTTGAAGGCGAGAAGGATGGTGATGGCCGAACTGTGGTCGTAAAGCACCTTGCGGGCGTTGAGCAGCATGGTGCGGCGGCCGATCCGCGGGAAATCATGCTCGACCTCGAAGCCGTCCATGGCGGTCTTCTCGGGAATGATTGTTTCCAGCAACAGGCGAAGCGCGGGAATATCCCACTGTCCGTCGCCGAGCGCATAGAGCATCGAGCCCTGGGTCTGTTCGGGGTCGACTTCAAATGTCTTGTAAAAGGAGCGGCTGGCTGCCAGCACGCGAAACTGCTCGTCGAGGACGAGGAACGGCTCGGTGATCGTATTGACGATCGCCTGCGCCAGCGTCTGCGCGTCCTCGATATTCGCAATGGGTTGAAACATGGGCACAAAGCCAAATGAGCGGCGTTCTGCCACTCCAAGTGTGGACGTTACACATTTGCCCGACCGTTGTCGCGAATTGAATCCCCCGGGGCACGGTGATTTGATGTTTCACATCACCGCTGAAAAAGGCGGGCACTTGGCCCGCCTTCATCCAGCTGTTCGCTTTGGGTATGCGCCCGAATCGTGGTGCGTCAGTTCGCGCCGCCGAGCTGCTTGGTCATCTTGCAGAAATTGTCATGCGATTTGCCGATGACGTTGTCGCCGCAATCCTTCATCATCGAGGTGCGGTCTTCTTCCTTCATCGCCAGCCAGGCAGCCTTGAATTCCTTTTCGGTCCTCATGGTCTTCATGCCGGCATCGGTGAAGAACGGCGACATCTTCGCCGGGTCGTCGAGCGCCGAGGTGTGGGTAGCTGCGGCAAAGGCCGAGCCAGTCATCATCGCAAGCGCCATCGCGCCCATAGTGAGCATCTTGAAGTTCATCTGGATATTCCTCTCTGTGGAGGTCATTGAAATAAACGACCTGCAGACAAACGGGATCGAGGGAAAACAGTTCCGTGAGATGGATATATATTAAAACGACGTTTTATTTTACCGGCTCTGTGTGGAACGCCGCCAAGTCAACCGGAGGCGTGGCGCGGCCTAGATCTTGGCGCCGGTCGACTTACTCCATGTCCGGCACGTCGCCGCTGACGAACAGCGTCGTCGGCGGGCCGTAGTCGCCCAACATGGGATCGGCTTCCCGGCTCCAGGCGATGACGCCAACATGCTTTGCCGCCAGTGCCCTCGCTGTGCGTATGGCGCGGTCCTCGCTCTGCTGGTCGGCGGGGCCGAAGGCCGGAAACAGTTCGCCGTCCTCGCCGCGGTCGAACGCGACCACGACGATCAGTTTGGGACTTTTCTGGCCACTGGAATCGGACATCTTGCACCTTCTCCAGGGAACCTATCACACTAGCGGGAATTAGGTCGGCACGTTCGATTTCGGGAGGTGACGTGAGTGCAAGATCAGCGTTTCGATGAGCCGGTCAGGGTTGTGCTGGGCCGGTCGCGAAACTCGGTCTTCAATGTGGAGCGGGTGGCTCAAGCCGCCGACATTCTGATGAACCGTTGGCCGGTTGTGACAGGGCAAAGGCACATGGTCGCCCGCAAGGCCTGTCTGGCCGTGCTTGAGGGAAAGAAAGAGGCCTCGGTGGCACGAGCGACTTTCATCAACGCCGCCATCGAGGCGGACATCCTCGTTGAACCCCGTGAAGGACCGTTGCCTGTCCGGCCAAATTTGAATCAGGATTAGGCTCCATCCTCCTGATTCATCGTTATTTTCGGAGATTTGACTGCCCCCGTTCGGCTTGCCTCGGTATCCCGTTGACATTGTATTTTGCACCCGTATATTGAACAGGACTATACAGGTTCACTAGACAGGTACGCATATGAAACGGCGCGCGGTTCAACTGTCTCCTGGCACGGGCAAGCCCGAGCAGATCGCCACCGTTCTGGAGCATGAGATCCGTTCGGGCGTGCTTGGTTTCGGCGATCGCCTGCAAAGCGAGAACGAGCTGGTCCAGCGCTTTTCCGTCAGCCGCAACACGATCCGCAAGGGCCTTGAGGAACTGTCCAGCCGTGGGCTGATCACCACCAAGGTCGGCATCGGCTCGTTCGTCACCTTCGACGGCAAGCCGGTCGACGATGCGATCGGCTGGTCGCGGGCGCTGGCCGATGCGGGCGCCAATGCCGAGACGCGGACGCTGCGGCTTGAAGTGATCGAGGACGCGGATCTTGCCGCCTGGCTTGGCATTGAAAGCTCTTTCTTCATCGCTGTCGACCGGGTGCGCACCAACGCCAGCGATGGCCATGCGATCTCGATCGAGCGCAGCCGCCTGCCGCTGTCGCCGGAACTGGAAGATGTGCCGTTGCGCGGTCTACGCGAGGGATCGCTGCACCAGACGCTGCGCGGCGCCGGCCTTATTCCCGACCATGGCGAGGAATGGGTAGGCATCGAAATGCTCAACGCCGAGGATGCCGCCATCCTCGGCTGCCCACAAGGCACGCCATTCCTGCGCGGCCGCCGGCTGACGCGTGCCGCCGACGACCGGCCGATCGAATATGTCACCAGCCTGCTCAACCCCGCGCATTTCGCGCTGCATATGAGGTTTTGAGCGATGCCGGATGCAACCAGCAAAGCCATTGATCGAGCCATGGGCGCACTTGTCGGCGGGGCGATCGGCGATGCGCTCGGTATGCCGACGCAGCTCTTGTCGCCGGCACGCATCGCTGAGTTCTATGGCCATGTCGTTGATTTCGTCGCTCCCGTCGCCGACCACCCGGTGTCGAAGGGGCTCCTGGCCGGTACCATCACCGACGATACAGAACAGGCGCTGCTGCTTGGCCGCATCCTGGTTGAGTCAGGCGATCGGTTCGACCATGCGCGCTGGGTCAACGCGCTGCTGGACTGGGAGCGCGAGGTCAAGGCGCGCGGCAGTTACGATCTGCTGGGGCCGTCGACCAAGCGCGCCATAGATGCCATCAACAATGGCACGCCGGCGGAGGAGGCCGGGCGCAGCGGCGACACCAATGGGGCGGCCATGCGCATCGCGCCGGTCGGCATCATGATGCCGCTCGAGCCGCTCGACGCGCTGGTCGCCAAGGTGGCGGAGACTTGCCGCGCCACGCACAACACCTCGATCGCCATTGCTTCGGCCGCTGCCGTTGCCGCTGCCATCAGCCGCGGCGTCGCCGGCGGCGACTGGCGCGCCGCATCCGACAGCGCCATCGCGGCGGCGAGGCGAGGGGCGACACTTGGTCATTGGGTGACCGGCGGCGACATCGCCGCGCGCATCGTCTGGGCGCAAGATATCGTGCGCGGCAAGGCGATGAAGGCTGCGATCCGGCTGATCACCGACCTGGTCGGCACCGGCGTCGCCAGCCAGGAATCTGTCCCGGCGGCCTTCGCCGTGCTGGAGGTTGCCAGTGGCGATCCGTGGCAAGCGGCGGTCATCAGCGCCAATCTCGGCGGTGACACCGACACGATCGGCGCTATCGCCGCCGGCATGGCCGGAGCCTGCGTGGGCTTTTCCCGATTGCCGCAACAGCACATAGCCCGGCTTGTCGGCATCGACATCGAGCAAGTCCGCGAACTCGCCGCCGACCTTGTTGCGGCGCGGCTGGCAAAGGCCGGATCAGGCAAGGATGCCGCGGCATGAACGGGCGGCTCATCCATATCGGTAGTGCTGTGGTCGATTATGTCTACCGCATCGACTCCTTGCCAGCGCCCGGCATGGAGAAGACGGCGTCGAGCTTTGCCCAGGTCGCCGGCGGCGGCTTCAACATGATGGTCGCGGCCACACGCACCGGGATGAAAGTGGTGTTCGGCGGCCAGCTCGGCAGTGGACCCAATGGCGATTTTTTGCGCGCCGCTTTCGCCAACGAGGGCATCGAGACGCTGACGCTGCCTTCGCCCTTGATGGACAGCGGCAATTGCGTCGCCATGATCAGCGCCGATGCTGAACGCACCTTCGTCTCGTGGCCGGGTGCCGAAAGTGTGCTCAGCCTCGACATGATGGCGCCCGTGGCGGTCGCGCCGGGCGACTGGGTATTCGCCTCCGGCTATACGCTGAGCTATGTCAAGTGCCGCGATGCGCTCACCGAATGGATCGAGGCGCTGCCGGCCGAAACACCGTTCGCCTTCGATCCGACGCCGATCATTTCAGACATTCCCCGCCCCATCCTGTCGCGGGTGCTCGCCCGCACCACATGGCTGAGCTGCAACACGACAGAGGCGGCTGACATCGCGGGCCCTGGCGATGTCGGGGCTGTCGCGGTGCGGCTGCTGGCTGACCACTGCCCGAAGGCCGCGGGTGTCATCATCCGCGCTGGCGCCAAGGGCTGCCTCGTGCGGTTGGCCGATGGCACGGCCCAGATCATTCCGGGGTTCAAGGTCGCCGCCGTCGACACCAACGGCGCCGGCGACACGCATATCGGCGCCTTTGTCTGCGCGCTGGCGCGGGGCATCGCGCCCTTCGAGGCAGCGCGCTACGCCAATGCGGCGGCGGCCATTTCCGTCACCCGCCATGGCGGCTCGTCGGCGCCGACCGACCAGGAAATCCAGACATTCCTGAGCCATGCCGCCGACGGGTCCGGCGCGCAGGGCCGGACACATAAGGCCAATGCATAACTGCCAGAAAGCCTGAAAGCCCGGGAAGCGGGCAAACCCACAGAGAGGAACCAACCATGCGCATGCCTGACTTGACTGCTCTGCTGACGGCGACCGCCGTCTTCACCTCCGCACTCGCGTTCGCGGCCAAGGCCGACGAGGTGCATGTGCTCAACTGGAAGGGCTACGGCACCGACGAGCCGTGGGCCGTCGCGGCTTTCGAGAAGGCGACCGGCAACAAGGTCGTCAACGACTTCTTCAATTCCGAACAGGAAATGCTGACCAAGATCCGGACCAATCCCGGCCTCTACGACGTCGTCATGATCAATGCGGCCTTCAACGACCAGGCGATGGGCGGAAAGCTGATCCAGCCGATCGACGTCTCCAAACTGTCGAACTATGCCAATATCAGCCCGGACAAGTCGGGTTCGCCGATGCTCGACCATGACGGCAAGGTTTATGGCGTGCCGTGGGTGTGGGGCCTGACGGCGCTCGCCATCAACGAGAAATCCTTCGACAAGCCGCCGACGAGCATCGCCGAGATGTGGAATCCCGCCCACAAGGGCCGCGTTGTCATACGTGACGACGCCGTCGAGGCGGTCCAGTTCGGCGCCATCGCGACTGGCCAGAACATCAACGACATCAAGGACATGGACGCGGTCAAGGCAAAGCTCACCTCGCTGATGCCGCAGATCAAGACCTTCTGGAGTTCGGAGAACGACTGGAACCAGATGGTCGCCTCCAACCAGATCGACATCGGCACCTATTGGAGCGGCTCGGCCGATCGCGCCAAGACCCACTTCAAGCTGCCGGTCTCGCTGGTCGTGCCGAAGGAAGGCGCCGTTGCCTGGCTCGATGCCTTTTCCATTCCGGTCGGCGCCAAGAATGTGGCGGGGGCCGAGGCCTTCATCAACTACATGATCGACCCGAAATTCTACGTCGAATGGGTCACCAAGGTTGGTGCTCCGGTGTCGGCCAACACCAAGGCGGTGGAGGCGCTTCCGGAGGATGCCTTCAACCGCAAGGTGATGGGCGACCCCGAAGTCGCCAAGCGCATCCAGTTCCAGGCGCCGATCACCGATGCCCAGCGCGAAGCCTATCTGGCGCTGTGGCAACAGCTCAAGGTCGACGTGAAGTAGAGTTCACGTCCGGACCAGCCGGCGCTCGCGCCGGCTGGTCTTCCAATCCTGGGGAGGAGAGCATCATGGCAGCTGCGACTGCATCGCGAAGCGGGCTGAGATCTGCGTTGCCACTGCTGGCGCCTGCCTATCTCTGGCTGACGGTTGCGATCTTCCTGCCGCTGTCGGCCATGGTCTTCTTCTCGTTCATGACCGAGTTGCCGCTGTCGGGCAAGCCGTGGGCGTTCACGCTCGGCAACTACGCCGCCTTCTTCTCGCAAAGCCTCTATCTGACGCTGCTGCTGGCGTCGCTCCGGCTCGGCCTCGAGGTGACGCTGTGGTGCATCGTCATCGGTTATCCCGCGGCTTACGTGCTCGCCAAGGTGCTGAAGGGACGCAGCCGCGAGGCGATCTTCCTGCTGGTCATCCTGCCGTTCTGGTCGAACGGGCTGGTGCGCATCTTTTCCTGGGCGATGGTGCTGCGCGAGGGCGGCATCCTCGACACGGCGCTGAATGCCATCCTGCCGTTGAAGATCAACATCGACCTGATGTATTCCTATCCGGCCGTGATCATCGGGCTGGTGCACTCCTACGTGCCCTACATGGTGCTGACCTGTTATCTTACGCTTCAGGCCATCGACGATTCGCTGATCGAGGCCGGGCGATCTCTTGGTGCCTCGCGGCTGCAGGTGCTGAAGCGGGTGATCATCCCGCTGTCGTTGCCGGGACTGGTGGCGGGCGCGGCGCTCATCTTCGTACCGGTCGTCGGCTCCTTCATGGAGCCGCGCATCCTCGGCGGCCGCACCGGAACCTTCTACGGCACGGTCATCGAGGACCAGTTCGTCGCCGTGTTCAACTGGCCGCTCGGTGCGGCTCTCTCCTTCATCCTGCTGGCCGTGGTGCTGGTCATTCTGGCGATTGCCTCGCCGGTGCTGCGGAGGGCCGCCTGATGGCGACGACGCGCATCCTCGAATGGCTCGGCCGTCTCTATATCTGGCTGCTGCTCGCCTTCCTCTATCTGCCCATCATCATCATGGCGCTGATGTCGTTCAACGTCTCACCCTTCTACCAACTGCCGTTCGAATGGACGATCGAGTGGTACGCCTCGCTGTGGCAGAACGACCAGCTCATTGCCGCCACTTGGAACAGTGTCGAGATCGCCGTCATCACAACCATCATCTGTGTAGTGCTCGGCTCGGCGGCGTCGCTGGCGCTTTATCGCTATGAATTTCGCGGCAAGAAATTTCTGCAGGCGCTTTTGTTTCCGCCGATTGCCATTCCGTGGCTGATCACCGGCACGGCGATGCTGATCTTCTTCTTCGGCGTCGGCATCGGCCGCGGCCTGCATGCGATCGTGCTCGGCCATGTCGCGCTGGCGCTGCCCTATGTCATCGTCGTCGTCTCAGCGCGGCTGCAGACCTTCGCGCCGGAGTTGGAAGAAGCGGCGCGCTCGCTCGGCGCCAACCAGTGGCAGGTGACAAGGCGCGTCACGCTGCCGTGGATCATGCCTGGCGTCATTGCCGGCGGCCTATTCGCCTTCGCGGTGTCATTCGACCAGTTCGTGGTGTCCTATTTCCTGGCGACGCCGGGGCAGACGACGCTGCCGGTCGAAATCTACGCCGCGATCCGCAAAGGGTTCACGCCCGAGATCAATGCGGTCTCGACGATCATCATTGTCGTGTCGATGGCGCTGATGCTGCTCACGGCGCGCTTCTTCAAATTCGGCGGAGAGAAATAATGGCCGGCGTGCAGGTATCGAACGTCTCGCGCAGCTTTGGCGCGCACAAGGCGCTGGACGATGTCTCCATCGATTTCGCCGATGGCGGCTTTTATGCGTTGCTCGGGCCGTCGGGCAGCGGCAAGACCACGCTGCTGCGCCAGATCGCCGGCTTCGACTTTCCCGACAGAGGCCGCATCGCCATCGGCGGCGAGAGCGTCGAGCGGGTGCCGGTGGAAAAGCGGCGCATCGGCATGGTGTTCCAGAACTACGCGCTGTTTCCCAATATGAGCGTCGCCGACAATGTCGCCTTCGGCCTGTCGGTGCGCGGCGAGGCCAAGCCGGTGATTGCCGCCGAAGTGCAGCGCGCCCTTGACCTTGTACAACTCGGCAAGCTCGGTGGCCGTCGCCCGCATCAGCTCTCCGGCGGCCAGCGCCAGCGTGTGGCGCTGGCGCGTGCCATCGTCACCAAGCCGCGCGTGCTATTGCTTGACGAGCCGCTCGGTGCGCTCGATAAGGCGCTGCGCGTCGACATGCAGATCGAGCTCAAGCGAATCCAGCGTGAGATCGGCATCACCACCATCTTCGTCACCCACGACCAGGAAGAGGCGCTGACGATGAGCGACCGCATCGGCATATTGCGCGACGGCAGGCTGGTGCAGGAGGGACCGCCGGAGGAGATCTACGACCGGCCGAAGAGTGAATTCGCCGCCACTTTCCTCGGTGATGCCAACATCTTTCGCGGCGACACGACGGGCAACGGCATCCGCCTGCCGGACGGCACGGCGATTGCCGCGGGCGCGGGTGCCAAGCTTGCCGCCGGTGCCAAGGCCAGCTGCGCCGTACGCCCCGAACGCATCCGCATCGCCACCGATGCCGCGGCCTCGGATGCTGTGAATGCGAACATGCTGCGGGGGCAAGTGTCGAAACGCATCTTCGCCGGTAACAACAGCACGTACTTCGTCGAACGTGCCGGCCAGACGCTGAAGGTCATCGTGCAGAACACCGGCATCGAGCGGCTGGCCGAGGGGCAGGAGGTGGTGTTGCGCTGGTCGCCGGAAAGTACGGTGCTGATCGCGGCGAGCTAGGCGGGGCCATCGCCGGATGGGGAGGTTGGCGGTCCTTCGCGCCCCCTCTGTCCTGCCGGACATTCTCCCCCTCAGGTGGGGAGATCAGCGGTTTCAGCGTCGCTGCTCTTTCTTCAACACCGGAAATTTGCGAAAGCAGTGATGACAGCCAATCTCCCCCGTGGAGGGGGAGATGCCCAGCAGGGCAGAGGGGGGCGCTGTCCCGCCATAGCGTCGAGTAAGGGCCACATCGATGAAGCTCGAATTGACGGCCCAGGACCAGTCCATACTCGACGGCGAGCAAGGTTCATCCGCGGCCGCCGCGATGAAAATCCTGGTCGCCTTCTCCAACGCGGTCGGGGCGGAGAGCCTGCTCGACATTGCCGGCGCCCATATCGATGGTTGCCTCTATCACGGCAAGGCCGGGCTCGATTTCGTCGAGCGGCTGGTCGAGGGCGGCGGCTGCGTCCAGGTGCCGACGACATTGAATGTCGGCTCGTTCGACCTCATCCACCCCGGCATGGTGAAGATACCGGCGGCGGAGGAAGTGCCGGCGAGGCGGCTGATGAAGGCGCATCTGGAACTTGGCTGTCAGGCGACGTTCACCTGTGCACCCTATCAGACGCGGTTTCGGCCAAGCTTCGGCCAGCAGATCGCCTGGGGTGAATCCAACGCCATCGTGTTTGCCAATTCGGTGATCGGTGCGCGCACCAACCGCTATGGCGATTTCATCGATCTGTGCTGCGCCATGACTGGGCGCGCGCCGGCCTGGGGCCTGCATCTGAGCGAGAACCGGCGCGGCCGGATCCTGTTCGAGCTGACCATTCCTGATTCGGAACCGAGCGACAGCCTGTTCGTCGGCGTTGGGCTGATCATCGGGCAAGCGAGCGGCGACCGGGTTCCGGTAATTGCGGGCCTGCCGCGGCCGCGGGACGAGGACCAGTTGAAGGCGCTGGGCGCCGCCGCGGCAACGACCGGCGCGGTGGCGCTGTTCCATGCCGTCGGCGTCACGCCGGAGGCAAGAACGCTTAACGAGGCGTTCCAGGGCCATGCGCCGGAGGAGCCAATCCGCATCACCGGCAGCGACATCGATCATGCGCTGGCCAGGCTGTCGAGTGTGCCCGACGGCGCGCCGCTAGCGGCCGTGTCGCTTGGCACGCCACACTTTTCCCATGAGGAATGGATGCGGCTGTTGCCGCTGCTGCGCGAGGTCGCGCCGGGCAGGGGCATCCCGATCTACGTCAACACCGGCCGCGTGACGCTGACGCGGCTGCAGGAGGAGGGCGCGCTGGCCGGCATGGAGGCATTCGGCCTGATCCCGGTCGCCGATACCTGTACTTATGTCACCTCGATCATGGAGCGGCTCGACGGCGTGGTGATGACCAATTCCGGCAAATGGGCGCACTATGCGCCGGGCAATATCGGCGTGTCCGTTGCCTTCGCCGACATGAAGGACTGCATCCGCTCCGCTGCGGTCGGCCATGTCGTGCGGAGTGCGTCATGACGCGGCCGGTGGAAACGAGGGCCGTCGAGCGGTCCGGCACCTTCCAGTTGGCTGGCGAGGCCGAGGGCCAGGCGCTGGTGTTTTCGCAGCCGCTCAGCTTCTGGGGCGGCATCGACGCCGAGACCGGCGCCATAACGGACCATTCGCATCCTGGTCTCGGCCAAACTGTCGCAGGCAAGATCCTGGTCATGCCGAGCGGGCGCGGCTCGTCATCCTCATCCTCGGTTCTGGCCGAAGCGATCCGCCGGGGTACGGCACCAGCCGGCATTCTTTTGGAGCGGCCGGACCCGATCCTGGCGGTGGGCGCCATCGTCGCCGAATTTCTTTACGATATCCGCATGCCGCTGGTGGTCTGCGACATCGGCGATATCGCTTCTGGTGACAGTATCGCAATCGGCATTGGGGCGGATGGCCGGGCGACCATCAGCATTGGGAGACTCCCAGGCTGAGTGGACTGAAAGTGCGGCCCGTCTTCACGTCGCCACTTCGACGACGGCGCGGGGTAGTTGGATGGAGCGCAAACACCGACCCGCGCCGCGCATGTCTTTCCTTCCCAAATCGCATTTCTTTCAGACAGACCGCGCTCGAACAAAACGTGCCGGCTCGGCGGGAAACATTGGCACGATATTCTAAAGCGCGTCGCATTGAAACGGATTCAGGCGACGCGCTTTAAGTCTTTGTTTTTATGCATGTCGTTGCCCCAAAACCGGGGCCACTTTTGGGCGACATGCATTAAGCCGCGCGGTTGACCGTGAGCGGGCCTTTCAGTTTATAATTCTACTAAATTCATAGACTAACTGCATACGCTCAAAGCGCTCGCACCTTGGCCTGTGGAACCGGTTGAAAAGGGAGTGCATCGATGCCAAAGACAGAGTCCAATCCGATCGACCTTGGCACCAGTGCTGCCGATTTCCTGCTGCCGGACGCGCAAGGTGTGTTGCACCGGCTTGCCGATTTCGATGCCAAGCCGGTTCTGCTTGTCGCCTTCATTTCCAACCGCTGCCCATTCGTCGTGCTGATCCGCGAGCAGCTTGCTGCCTTCGCCAGGGACTATGCCACCAAGGGGCTTCAGATCGTGGCGATCAACGCCAACGACCATGAGGCGCACCCAGAGGAGACGCTGGCTCGCATTGGCGAGGAGGCCGAAAAATTCGGCTATTCCTTCCCCTATCTCAAAGACGCGTCGCAGCAGACGGCCAAAGCCTATGGCGCGGCCTGCACGCCCGACTTCTTCCTGTTCGGCGCCGACCGGCGGCTCGCCTATCACGGCCAGTTCGACGACGCGCGGCCAGGCAACGGCAAGCCGGTGACGGGTGCTGATCTGCGCGCGGCGGTCGACACCGTGCTGGAGGGCGGCAGACCCGCCACCCAGCAGGTGCCGTCGATCGGCTGCAACATCAAGTGGAGCGCAGGCAACGAGCCGGTGTGGCTCTCCAGCGCTGCCCGCGCCGCATAGCACCGTCTCCTGCCGCGAACTCAGTCACCGAGCATCCATGCCAAAGTCGCAACGATCCGTTTCCGACGTCCTGCAGCTCCAGGCCGATGTGCTGGTGCTGGGCGGCGGCCCGTCGGCCGCCTGGGCGGCTGTCGCTGCGGCCGAGAGCGGCGCAAAGGTGGTGCTGGCCGACAAGGGCTATCTTGGCACCAGTGGCGCCACCGCACCGTCCAACACCGGCACCTGGTGCGTGCCGCCGGGCGACAACAGGCACGCCGTGGTCGAGCGGCGCTGGCAGCGCACCGGCGAACTCGCCGACCCGCGCTGGATGCTGCGCTGCGTCGACACTGCCTATCGCAACCTGCTGAAACTCTCCGAATGGGGTTACCCGTTTCCGAGCGAGGATGACGGTCGGCTCTACATCGCCAATCTGCGCGGCCCGGACTATATGCGTTTCATGCGCCGCCGGGTGCTCTTGGCCGGCGTCACCGTGCTCGACCATCATCCCGCGCTCGAATTGTTGTCGGATGGCGATGCCGTCGTCGGCGCCGCCGGCGTCGCCAGGCAGGCCGGCCATGACTGGCGCGTCGACGCCAGGGCTGTGGTGCTGGCGACCGGCGGCTGCGCCTTCCGCGAACGCATCCTCGGTGCGACCGGGCTGACCGGTGACGGCTATCTGATGGCGGCCGAAGCCGGCGCCAGCCTGTCGGGCATGGAGTTCACCGGCAAGTACCCGCTGGCGCCTTACGGCTCCTCGCTGAACAAGGGGTTGCCGTTCCGCTGGGCCTCGTTCCATCGCGAGGATGGCTCGCCGATCCTCGGGCCGACAGGCGAGCCGTTGCGCAACGGCATCGGCGACCGCGAGGAAGAGGTGGCGCGCGCTTTGATTGACGGGCCGGTCTATGCGCGACTCGACCAGGCCGAACCGGCGCTGCAAGGCTGGCTGCGCCAGGGCCAGCCAAATTGCTTCGTGCCCTATGACCGCGCCGGCATCGACCCGTTCAGCGAGCTGTTCCGCATCACCTTGCGCGCCGAAGGCACGGTGCGCGGCACCGGCGGCATCGACATCGTGTCCGACGATTGCGCCACGGGCGTGCCCGGCCTCTACGTCGCCGGCGACGCCGCCAGCCGCGAGATCATGACCGGGGCGGTGTCGGGCGGCGGCGCCGTCAATTCGTCCTGGGCACTGGCCAGCGGCTGGTGGGCAGGCAAGGGTGCCTCGACCCATGCCAGGCGCCGAACCGGCAAGGCCTTTCGCGGCACGGTGCAATCGCTCGGCCAGGCCGGTCTGCGTCCGGCGGCATCGCCGCGCGCCGACATCTCGGCAGGCGAGGTGATCGAGACGGTGCGCAACGAGGTCACACCACTCGACAAGAATTTCTTCCGCAGCGGCGACGGCCTGGAGAAGAGCGGCGAGCGGCTGGAGAGCGTCTGGCGCGACGTGCGTGACCATCTGCAGGGCGAGGGGCTGGACCGGGTCCGCACGCGCGAGGCGGCATCGATCGCCGCGGCCGCACGCTGGTCGGTGGCAGCCGCACTGCATCGCACCGAGAGCCGCGGCATGCATCGCCGCACCGATCTACCGGGCAAGAGCCCGGCCTTGGCGCACCGACTGGTGATCACCGGCGTCGATGATTTCCGCATCGCCGGGGCGCCCGAGCGGCTGGCGGAGCTGGCGTCATGATCGAGATCGTCTCGGCGACGCGCTGCGTGGAATGCGACATCTGCGTCAAGGTGTGCCCGGCCAACGTGTTCGACGCGACGGAGAATGGCGTGCCGGTGATCGCCCGCCAGGACGACTGCCAGACCTGCTTCCTGTGCGAGATCTACTGCCCGACCGACGCGCTTTATGTGGCCGAATTCGCCGAAGGGTCGACCGGCATCACCGAAGCCGAGGCCGATGCACGCCAGCTATTCGGCGGCTATGCCCGTGCGCTGGGCTGGAAGCGCGGCAAGGCCGGCGGCTCGGAATTCGACCCGACGCACCGCATCCGCGTGGCGCAGTGAACCGATCGGAGACTGACATGGACCGCCCTGACATGGACCGCCCAAGCATGGACCGCCCAAGCATGGACCGCATTGTCGTCAGCGAGATCTCCAAGACCTTCCAGCTCAAGCCGGGACAGTTCGTCACCGTCGACGGCGAGGCGACTGACCGCGTCACCGTGCTCGACGGTGTCGATCTCTCGATCCACAAGGGCGAGTTCATCACACTGGTCGGGCCTAGCGGCTCGGGCAAGTCAGTGCTGCTCGACATCATCGGCGGGCTGACGCAGGCGACCGGCGGCGACGTCCAGCTCGACGGCAGGCGCATTACCCGACCCGACCCCAAGACCGGCTATGTCTTCCAGCAATATGCGCTCTTTCCCTGGCGCACCGCGCTCACCAACATCGAATATGCTCTGGAAGTGCGCGGCGTTGGCAAGGCAGAGCGCACGGCGACCGCGCGGCATCTGTTGTCGCTGTTTGGCCTCGCCGGCTTCGAGGACCGTTTCCCCAACCAGCTTTCCGGCGGCATGCAGCAGCGCGTGGCGATCGCCCGCGCCTTGGCCAGCAATCCGGAAGTGCTTTTGATGGACGAACCCTTCGCAGCCCTCGACCAGCAGACGCGGGAGCTCCTGCAAGGCGAGCTGTTGCGGATCTGGGGCAAGATCAAGACGACGGTGATCTTCGTCACCCATTCGATCGACGAGGCGATCTTCCTGGCCGACCGCGTGGTGGTGATGACGGCGCGCCCGGGCACGGTGAAGGAGATCATCGACATCGACCTGCCACGGCCGCGCGACAGCGACATCCGCGCCAGCGCCGAATTCAACGGATATCGCGCCCGCGTCTGGGACGTGCTGCGCGACGAGGTCAACAGGGCGCAGAAGGACTGGACGCTGTCGCCAGCCTTCAGCCACTGAGGAGCTAGACCCATGGCCTATCTGACCGACAAGTTTGGCCCCGCCATCGGCTTTCGTGCCCTTGCCGGCACCGGCGAGGCCGCGATTCCGGCAAAAGTTCCCGCAACCAAGGCGCGCGGTGTCGCCCAGGGCGCCAAGGTTCGGAGGAAAAAGGCGCATTCCGGCACCTTCCTCTATGGCCTGCCGCTGCTCGGCCTGTTCTTCCTGCTCTGGGAGATCGCGCCACGGCTCGGCTGGCTGAACCGAATCTTCTTTCCGCCGCTGAGCGAAGTGTTGGTTGCTTGGTGGGACCTGCTCGCCTCGGGCGTGCTGATCGAACACATCGGCATCAGCCTGCAGCGCGCGGCGATCGGTTTTGCACTCGGCGTGCTGGTGGCGATCCCGCTCGGCCTGTTGATGGGGCGCTATTCTCTGTTCGAGAAGGTCAGCGATCTCCTGGTGCAGACGCTGCGCAACACCTCGCAATTCGCACTGCTGCCGGTGTTCATCCTGCTGCTCGGCATCGGCGAGGAATCGAAGGTGGCGATCACTTTCTACTCCTCGGTGTTTTTTCTCCTGGTCAACACGATCAGTGGCGTCAAGTCGGTCGATCCGCTGCTGATCAAGGCGGCGCGCTCGATGGGTACACCCGACTTCGATCTGTTCCGAAAAGTGATCCTGCCAGCCAGCATTCCCTCGATCGTTGCCGGTGCACGGCTCGCGGTGAAATCCTCGCTGTTCGCGGTGATCGGCGCCGAGATGCTGGCGGCAAAATCCGGCCTCGGTTTCCTCATCCAGAACTCGCAGCTGATGATGGAAACGGCCGACATGTATGCCGGCATCCTGACGCTTACCGTCATCGGCCTGACCGTCAACTACCTGCTCGTCTGGTTCGAACGCTGGGCGACTGCCTGGAAGGGCCAGTCCGAGACCTCGCTCATCTGAGCCATTCATTCACCCAATCAGGAAGGATTTCTCCATGCCCAGCACCTCATTCGACGGATTTCGCCGGTTGCTCCTGAAGGGCGCCATTGCCGTCGTCATCGGCCTTGGCGGCATGCCCGCCTTCGCGCAGGACAAACCCGATGTCATCCGCATCGGTAGCACGGCGCCGGGGCACCTCAAATTCATCCTCGCCCAGAAGGACGGCTGGTGGGAGAAGGAATTCGCCAAGGACGGCATCAAGGTCGAACTGGTGACCTTCAATGGCGGCTCGGAGGCGACCACCGCATTGGCCACTGGTGCGATCGAGTTCACCTACACCGGCAACAATCCGGCGCTGCGCGTGGCGGCGTCGGGTGCCGACGTCAAGCTGATCGGCCTGTCGAGCTATGTGAAGGCCGGCGGCTCCTACATCGTCGTCAAGACCGACTCGCCGCTGAAGACGCTGCAGGACCTCAAGGGCAAGAAGGTCGCCTATCTCACCGGCACCGTGCGGCATTCGAATTTCAGCAAGGCGCTGAACAGCGTCGGCCTGACCACCAATGACGTCGAAGGGTTGAATCTGCCTTTCGAGGCATCGGGTCCGGCATTGCTGCGCGGCGATATCGACGCCATTGTCGAGACCGATTCGACAGCGGCCAAGCTGGTCGATACCGGTGAGGCGCGCGTGCTCTTCGACACCGGTACCCATCCGGAATGGAACGTGCCGAACGTCATCTCGGCCAACGGCGCCTTCGCGGCGAAGTATCCGGACCTCGTCAAGCGGCTGCTGAAGGTCGATATCGAGATTTCGCGCTGGGCCGATGCGCACCCAGACGAGACGATCAAGACCTTTGTCGAGGCGACCAAATCGTCGGAAAAATCCGTCCGCAAGACCTATGCCGACGGCGTGTTCCACCAGGACCCGAAACTCACCGACGATGCGATCGCCGCCTTGCAGGGCGAGGAAAAATTCATGGCGAGCGCCGGGCTTTTGAAGGGTTCGATCGACTATGGCAAATGGGTCGACAAGAGCTTTGTCGACGCCGCCTCCACGGAAATCGCCGCCGTCCAGTAGACCAGAAGCATCTGATGGGGCGGGCTGCTTTGCAGCGGTGCCCCGTTCGGCTGGGTCTGTCAGATCTCCGGGATGTTCTCCTTGAAGATCACCTGCAGCCTTGGCTGGTGCAATTCATAGGGCAGCCCCCTGACCGCGTGGGTCAAGGTGTTGAGGGCCTCGCGGGCTTCGACGCGCGGGTTCTGGTCGATGACCGCGTCGAGCGTACCGTCGAGCAGAAGGTCCTTGGTGCCGTCCGTCACCTCATGGCCGAGGAAAACCATGGACTGGGCGCGGCCGCGCTCCTTGAGCGCGCGGGCGATGCCGGTGTTGCCGGCGCCGACATTGTAGATCGCGGCAAGGTCGGGATGGCGTTCCAGAAGCGCGGACGCCTCCGAATAGGCCTTTTCGCGGTCGTCGAGCATTTCGCGCATCTCGACGATCTGCAGATTGGGCGATTCTTCCGTCAGGATATGGCGGAACCCCATCTCGCGCTCTTCGTGGCCACGATAGGACAGCGAGCCGGCGAAAAGCGCCACCTTGCCCGGACGCCCCGGCCCCATGAAGCGGTTGAGCAGATAGCCGGCCAGCCGCCCCGCGGCGCGGTTGTCGATGCCGATATAGGCGACCCTCGGCACATGCAGGATGTCGGAGGCGATGGTCACCACCTTGATGTCGTTGGCTGACAGCGAACGGATCGCCTCGCGCACCGTCGGATGGTCGAGCGCGATGACGCCGACGCCTTGGGTCTGGCCACGCAATTCCTGCAGCAGGCGCGCGAGGCCGTCCGGGTTGAAACCTTCGATGGTGGCGATGTGCACATCGAGATCGGGCCGTGACTGCGCCTGCGCCTCGATCTGCCGGTGCAGCATTTTTATGAAGGAATTGGTGCCGGCGGGCAGCGCGAAGTCGAGCCGGATGACATCGCCGGGCAAGGGCCGCGGCGGCGTCCCGTTCGGGCCTTCGGCGATGTAGCCGAGCCGCTGCGCCATTTCGAGCACGATTTCACGCGTGCGCGCCCGCACGCCGGGGCGGTTGTTGAGCACTCGGTCGACCGTGGCGGCCGAGACACCGGCTTCCCGGGCTATGTCAGTCAGGGTGGACCGCACCGTCTTTCATCTCCTGTATGCGTCAGGTCGGCTGGCGCTGGCTTCCATGCCATCCGCGATTCTGATGGGAAATGATGTATCCGCCCTTGGCCGATGTGCAAGCCGCCGGGCTAACTCAAATCGTCCGACAGAGCTGCGCAGGGCTGGAAAGAGGCATTTCCCATCAAATCGAGGCATCAGGAGTGATTTATGGATCCTGGTATGGCACATTTTCTCGCTATATTTGCAATGTTGTGAGGTGTTTTGATTATTTATGATGTTGACAGCCTTCCCCTGCTGTCGTCAATATCCCTCAATAGGGTCGTGGAGGAAACGTGACCCTGAGGGAGGAGTCTCAATGTCGAATTTGATCCGCATGTCGCGGCGCCGCTTGCTGGCGTCCGGAGGAAAAGCGGCCGTGATCATGGCCGCCGCTGGTATTGCACCGAAATTCATTCGCCCCAGCCGCGCTTATGCGGCCGACGCGCTGGCGCCAGGGATGATCGGCGGCCCGACGGGCTTCGAAGGAGCCGAGCGCTACCAGTATGGCGCCGACACGCCGGAAGGCCGCGCCATCGAGGCGGTCAAGGCGCTGAAGGGCGCCGGCAAGGCGCCGGCCAAGATCGTGCTTGGCCTGTCGGACGGCTCGATCGGCCAGCTGACGCAGCCGTTCCCGGCCGGCGCGCCGTCGATCAAGGACCTGTGGGAAAAGGAGACCGGCATTCCGATCGAAATCGTCGGCCTGCCGAACGGCCAGGAATTCACCAAGACGATGCAGGACATCTCCACCAAGGGTGGGGCCTATGACATCTACTCGACGGAATGGAACCGCCTCGGCGACCTCGCCGAAACCGGCGGCATCGCCAAGCTCGACGACTTTGTCGCGCAGTACAAGCCTGAGTGGGACGATCCCAAGACCGGCTACGTCAACGGCGCCAAGGGCGTGTCGCTGCTCAACAAATATCGCGGCTCGAATTATGGCGTGTCCCTGGACGGCGACTTCCAGACCTGGGTCTACCGCACCGACCTGTTCGGCGACCAAGCCGAAAAGAAGGCCTTCAAGGACAGATACGGCTACGACCTGGCGCCGCCGAAGACCTGGAAGCAGCATGGCGACATCGCCGCCTTCTTCCAGCGCCCGGACAAGGGCCTGTTCGGTTCGACCGACCTGCGCAACCAGGGCTGGGGCTACACCAACTGGTATCAGCGCTATGTCTCGATGGCCTCGCCCAACCAGTTCCTGTTTGGCGATGACGGCAAGCCCCTGATCAATTCGGAGCAAGGCATCGCAGCCACCAACGAATATGTCGCCTCGTTGTCGCATCATTCGCCGGATGCGATCTCGTGGGGCTGGCCGGAACAATACGGCAATTTCGCCAAGGGCGGGGCGGCGATGACCTGCGCCTTCTCCAACCTGCCGAAATTCCTCGACAATGCCGGCAACAAGGATTCAGCTGTCACCGGCAAGATCGGCTCGATGCTGCCGCCCGGCCGCGAAATCGACGGCAAGCTGATCAGCCGCTCCGTGCTCTGGTTCTCTTTGACCGGCATGGTTTCGTCGCAGTCGAAGAACCAGGAGGTCGCGTATCTCCTGCTGCAATGGCTGGGCTCCGCCCGCATCTACGCCTGGATGAGCGCCAACCCCGGCGGTTATCTCGACCCGTTCCGGCTTTCGGATTTCTCCGATCCGCTGGTGCGCCAGACCTACCATGCCTACCACATGGACGTGGTGCGCGAGACGGTCGCCCGCACCGTGCCGACCATCAACTATCCCGGCGCCACCGCCTTCCACAATGCGCTGGACGAGAACCTCATGGCGGCGTTGACCAAGGCCAAGACCGCCGAGCAGGCGATGGCCGACACCGAAGCCGAGTGGAAGAAGATCGCTAGGCGCACCGGCGAGGACAAGCTGCTCGAAGCCATCAAGACAAACAAGGAGGCCTGGCCGACAGTTCTCGATCCGATCGCCTGATCCTCCCAGGATCCCGTCGAAGGAGGGGAGGAGCTTGCTTCTCCCCTCCGCCCACAACGCCACCAGCAAAGCTGCCAGATGAAGCGTTCCATTCCCTTCGAGATATTCCGCTATGCCGCGATCTTCGCGGCGATGGCGGTGACGCTCGTGCCAATCCTGTGGATGGTGTCGATGGCGTTCAAGCCGATCGCCGAATGGTCGGCGACCGGCGCCGACCTGACGTGGTGGCCGAAGAACCCGACGCTCAGCAATTTTCGTTTCGTCTTCGGCGAATCCACAAACAATTTGATCGTCGCGCTCGACCGTAACGCACTGAAGCCGATCCTGTCGTCGCTCTTGTCGGCGGTGTTCGGCACGGTTATCGCCATGTCGGCGGGCACGGCCGCGGCCTACGGCCTGTCGCGTTTCGGCTCCGGCCAGAACCTGCCGCTGGCGCTGATCCAGCTCAGGCTGTTTCCGCCGATGGCGGTGATGATCCCGGTGATGATCATGTGGGCCTTCCTCAATTTCACCGACAGCTGGTGGGGGCTGTCGCTGATCTACGGCATCGTCACCTTGCCTTTCGCCTTCTGGCTGATGAAGACCTTCTTCGACGACATGCCGCGCGAGATCGAGGAGGCGGCACTTGTCGAGGGCTGTTCGCGGCTGCGCGTCTTCACCCGCATCACGCTGCCGATGATGCAGGCGCCGCTGGCCAGTGCCGCGCTCTTCGTGTTCATCCTCAACTGGTCAGACTATCTGATCGCGCTGCTTTTGACGACGCGCGAATGGGTGACGATCCCCGTCTACATGGCTTCGTTGTCCTCCTCTATGACCGGACAGCTCTATGGCGCCAAGGCAGCCCTTGGCCTCATCGCCGCCGTGCCGCCCGTCATCATGGGCATCGCCATCCAGCGCCATCTGGTGCGCGGGCTGACTTTCGGAGCGCTCAAGCAATGAGCGCGGTGACTGCCACGATTTCAGAGGACGCGATGAAAACCGTCCAGGCAAGACCGGCCCTGCGCGACGAAGGGGCAAGGCTCGGCTTCCGGCTGACACTGCCGGCGCAGATCCTCGTCCTGTTCATCTCGGCCTTCCCGCTGTTGATGCAGCTCTACATCAGCGTCACCGACTGGTCGCCGCTGTCGGGCCTTGGCTGGTGGAACGCCTGGTCGCTGTGGAACAGTTTTGCCAACTACACCGACCTTGCCGCCGATGCCCGCTTCTGGAGTGCGCTGAAGCGCACGGCCATCGTCATGTTCGTCTGCGTGCCAGTGGAGTTCCTGCTCGGATTGGCGCTGGCGACGCTGTTTGCCGACGATTTTCCCGGCAAGCGCATCTTCTACTCGATCCTGTTGATGCCGATGATGGTGGTGCCGGCGGTGGCCGGCTACATGTTCTTCATGCTGTTCCAGTCGGGCGGCCCGGTGAACGACATATTGTCGTCGCTCACCGGCTCTCCAGTCACCATTGCCTGGCTGTCGGACCCGACGCTGGCGCTGTTTGCCGTCATGGTCGCCGACATCTGGCAGTGGGCGCCGCTGATGTTCCTCATCCTGCTTGCCGGCCTGGTCGGCGTGCCGGAGGAGCAGATCAAGGCGGCGACGCTGCTCGGCGCCAATCCGTGGCAGCGCTTCGTCACCATCGTGCTGCCGAAGATGAAGACAATCATCATCATCGCGCTGGCGATCAGGGTGATCGAGAACTTCAAGATCTTCGACACGCTCTACATCATGACTGGCGGCGGCCCTGGCGTCGCCACCGAAACCATCTCCGTCTACATCTACAAGCTGACCACGCAGGACCTGATCTGGGGCTATGTGGCGGCGATCGCGCTGGCCATATTGATCGTGCTGTCCATCGTCGCGGTGTTGGCCATGAAGCGCATGGCGCGGTCGCGCGAGGTGCCGGCATGAGCGCGATCCATCTGCAAAAGCTGGTCAAGACATTCGGCGACTTCACCGCGCTGAAGACCATGGACCTTGCCATAGCGGATGGCGAGTTCATGGCGTTGCTCGGGCCGTCTGGCTGCGGCAAGTCGACGACAATGAACATGATCGCCGGCATGGAGGAGCCGACCGGCGGCAAGATCCTGTTTGGCGAGCGCGACATGGCCGGTGTGCCGATGGGACGGCGCGGCGTCGGCTTCGTCTTCCAGAACTATGCCATCTTCACCCATATGACGGTGCGCCAGAACCTCGCCTACGGCCCAAAGATGCGAGGTGCCGCGAAGGCAGAGATCGACCGCCGCGTCGGCGCGATCGCCGAGATGCTGCAACTGACGCCGCTGCTCGACCGCAAGGCCGACCGGCTGTCGGTCAACATCTTGCAGCGGGTGGCGATCGGCCGCTCGGCGATCATGGAGCCGGCGATCTTCCTGCTCGATGAACCGCTCTCCAATGTCGACGCCGCTTTCCGGGCCGTCATGCGCACCGAACTGAAGCAGCTACAGCGCCAGTTCCGCCAGACCATGGTCTATGTCACCCACGACCAGCTCGAGGCGATGACCATGGCCGACCGCATCGCGGTGATGGATCACGGCGTGCTGCAACAGGTCGGCACGCCGCTCGAGGTCTACAACGATCCGGCCAATGTCTTCGTCGCCCGCTTCATCGGCGCGCCGGGCATGAACCTGCTCAAGGGCAGGCCGGCGGAGAGCGACCGCGGACTGGTCGTCGATCTCGGGCCGTTGGGCATCACTCCGCCGCTGCCGGACGCGCTCGCTGCGGCCATGCGTGGCGCGCGCGGCGAGATGCTTTACGGGTTCCGGCCGGAACAGGCGTCGCTGGTGCAAGATGGGCCGGGCCTCGCCATGCCGGTAAGCTTCGTCGAACGGATCGGTGCGCGCACCATCGTTCATCTCGGCCAGGGCGAGAGCACGGTGAAGACGGTGTTCGACAATGATGTCGGACTGGCGATCGGGGCCATCGCCGTCGTCGCGCCTGCCGCGTCGGCGGTGCGGGTCTTCGATGCCGCTACCGGCCTTGCGATCAAGGCAGGTTGAGATGGCTGATATTGTCTTTCGCAATGTGACCAAGCGCTACGGCAAGACAATCGCCGTCGACGACGCCTCGTTCACTGTCAACGACAACGAGTTCTTCTGCTTCTTCGGTCCGCCGCTGTCGGGCAAGTCGACAATCCTGCGCCTCGTGCTAGGGCTGGAGACGCCTGACGCCGGCGAAATCCTGATCGGCGGCAAGTCCGTCAACATGGTGTCGCCGGCCGAGCGCAACGTGGCGATGGTGTTCCAGAACCTGGCGCTTTTTCCGCATATGAGCGCGCTCGACAATGTCCGCTTCCCTCTGGTTGAACGCCGGATCGCCGAGCTCGAGATCAAAAGGCGGGTCGCCGACGTCGCGGCCAAGCTGCATATCGGCCACATCCTGCACAAGCCGCCGGCACAGCTTTCGGGCGGTGAGCGGCAGCGCGTGGCGATTGCGCGTGCGCTGGTGCGCGATCCCAATGCCTATCTGATGGACGATCCGATCTCGGCGCTCGACGCCAGGCTGCGCGAGGAAACGCGCGTCGAGCTGAAACGCATCCAGCGCGAGCTGGGCAAGACGTTGATCTATGTCACGCATGATCAGGAAGAGGCGATGTCGGTCGCCGACCGCATCGCCATCCTGGAAGACGGCAGGATCAGGCAGATCGGCGCGCCGGCCGAGATTTATGACCGCCCGGCCAGCACCTATGTGGCGAGGCTGCTCGGCTCACCGATGATGAATATCCTGAGATCTATGCGCGGCGAGAGCGGCGTCGAGGCGGCCGAAGGTGCGATCCGCATTGCCGACAAGGCTGCTCCCGCCAATGCCGTCGAGATCGGGCTCAGGCCGGAAGATATCAAGGTTAGTCCGTGGGCGGACGGGGGCACGGGCCGCCCGGCGCGGGTGTTCGAGGTTGAGCCGCTTGGCGGCTACACCGTGGTGACACTCGCTGCCGGGCAGGCGCGGCTGAAGGCATTGTTGCGCGGTCAGCCCGATATCCGGCCTGACGCAATGGTGGCGATATCCTGCGAGCCGGCCAGAGTGCATTATTTCGGGCAAAGCGGGGGAGCGCTGGCGAGATGACGGCGGCCGCAAGAAAAGAGCTTCGGGAGGATCAGATGGTAGATAGTGGCTTCGAGCCGGACGTGAAGGTGCGCACGAAAGAATACAGGATCGGCTGCGTCGGTGCCGGCATGATCATGGCCGAGTGCCATCTCGCCGCCTACCAGGAAGCCGGTTTCCCGGTGGTGGCGATCGCCTCGCGCACCAAGGCCAGCGCCGAGAAGGTCGCCAAGCGCTGGGGCATCCCCACCGTGCACGATACGCCGGAAAAGCTGATCGAGGACGGACAAGTCGAGATCATCGATCTTGCCTTTCCACCCGACCAGCAGCCGGCGCTGATCCGGCACGCGCTGAAGCAGAAGCACATCAGGGCGATCCTGGCGCAGAAGCCGTTGGCGCTGTCGGTCGAGGAAGCGGTCAAGCTGCGCGACGAGGCGGCGAAGGCCGGCAAGATCCTCTCGGTCAACCAGAACATGCGCTACGACCAGTCGATGCGCGTGCTGAAGCAGATCATGGACAGCGGCGCGCTGGGCGACATCGTCTTCGCGCAGATCGACATGCACGCCATCCCGCACTGGCAGAGTTTTCTCGAGGACTATGACCGGCTGACGCTCGCCAATATGAGCGTGCATCACCTCGACGTGCTGCGCTTCCTGTTTGGCGATCCCGACGAGATCACCACGCTGACGCGCAAGGACCCGCGCACGAAATTCGACCATTCCGACGGGATCACCGTGTCGACGCTGCGCTTCCCGTCCGGCGTGCTCGCCGTGTCGCTGGAGGATGTCTGGTCCGGCCCGCGCCAGGATGGCTACAAGGACGACCAGCACATCAACTGGCGCGTCGACGGCACCAAGGGCGTCGCCAAGGGCACCATCGGCTGGCCGACGGGCGCTGCCTCGACGCTGACCTATGCCTCGACCGAGACGACCGGCGGCGCGTGGGTCACGCCCCATTGGGACACGATGTGGTTCCCGCATGCCTTCATCGGCGTGATGGAGCAGCTGCAGCACGCGGTCAAGACCGGCGCGCCGCCGGCGCTCTCCGTCGCCGACAACGTCAAGACCATGGCGCTGGTCGAGGCGGGCTACCGCTCGATCGACGAGGGCCGCACGGTCAGGCTTTCCGAAATCGCCATCTGATCACCACAACCAAATCATCAAGCAACTCGAGTCGCTTACAGGGAGGAATTCACATCATGATGCAGGCAGGTATTTTCACGGGTTATTTCCCGTACGGTCTCGAAGAGACGGCGAAGAAGATCCGCGGGCTCGATTTCAACACGGTGCAGCTCGACCTGCATTTCAGGGATGTCGACCTGTCGGCCGGGCAGATCACCAAGGACAAGGCCAAGAAAGTCCGCGACACGTTTCGCGAACACAATCTGCCGATCTGCTGCGTATCGGGCTACACCAACATCATCCATCCGGACAGGGCCGAGCGCGACAAACGCGTCGGCTACCTCAAGGAGATCATCCGCAACGCCCGCCATTTCGGCAGCCCGTATGTGATCTCGGAAACCGGCACCTACAACACCGAATCCGACTGGGTGCATCACCCCAAGAACAAGACCGAGGAAGGTTTCGAGGAATGCCGCAAGGTGATCGCCGACCTCGCCCAGACGGCCTATGACCACGGCGCGGTCTTCCTGCTCGAAACCTATGTCAACAACGTCGTGGGCTCTGTCGAGGAGACGGTAAGGATGTTCGCCCAGGTCGACCATCCCGGCCTCGGCCTGCTGATGGATCCGACCAACTATTTCGAGACGCACAACATCGACCGCATGGACCAGATCCTGAACCAGGTGTTCGACACGCTGACCGACAAGATCAAGATTGCTCACGCCAAGGACGTCAAGCGCTCGGGTAGCGACAAGTCGGAAAAGCACGCCGATATCGGCGACGACAACGCCATGGAAAGCCACACTTTCCGCGGCGTCGGCGAGATCGAACTGCCGGCGCCCGGCCTCGGCTCGTTGAACTACGACCTCTACCTTCAGCGGCTGGCCGAGAAGCATCCGAACATCCCCGTCATCATCGAGCATCTGGCCGAAGACGACGTGCCGCGCGCCAAGAAGTTTCTCGACGGGAAGTTCCGCGCCAACGGCCTGTGATGGTCACCGCGCGCCGTCGGTTCGCGGCGGCGCGGTTGCAAGCAAAGGGAGGAAAGAATGTTGAAATTCGCATTGAAACTGGCAGCTGCCGCAACGCTGCTCGCCGGCGT
Organism: Mesorhizobium sp. AR07; assembly: GCF_024746815.1. Taxonomy (GTDB): domain Bacteria; phylum Pseudomonadota; class Alphaproteobacteria; order Rhizobiales; family Rhizobiaceae; genus Mesorhizobium. Next base: position 1,828,378 of record NZ_CP080525.1, on the reverse strand, counting down.
CTCATTGGGCACGCCGGCACTGGCGCAGGATGGGCACAAGACGTTCTATCTGCTGTCGCATGGAGGTCCGTCGGATGCGTTCTGGCTGGACTGGAATGCTGGTGCCACCAAGGCCTGCGATCAGCTCAAGGTGACCTGCAAGATCTCCTTCAGCGGCGGCGACATGGCAGCGCAGAAGGAAGCCTTCAACTCGGCCCTTGCCGCCAAGCCCGACGGCATCGCCACCACATCGGCGCAGCCCGGTCTGTGGACCGAGGAGGTGAAGGCAGCCAAGGCGGCCGGCATCCCGATCGTGTTCTTCAACACCGACGATCCGGCTACCGGGCGGCAGGCCTATGTCGGCGCTGACCTCAAAGAGGCCGGCGTCATCTGGGCCAAGTACCTTGTCGACCACAAGATGGTGAAGCAGGGCGACAAGGTGTTCCTGCCGGTGGAGGTGCCTGGCGCCAGCTACCAGCAGTTGGAGACCGAAGGCATCGCCAGCGTCTTCGATCCGCTCGGCATCAAATATGATGTGGTCGATTGCGGCACCGACCCGGCCGGCATCATCGCCAAGATGACCGACTATATGGTCGCCAACAATCCGCCGGCGATCATCGCGCTTGGCGATTCCGTGGCGGCCAGCGTCAAGCGGGTGTTCGACGGCGCCGGCGTGCCGGCCGGCAAAATCCCGGTCGTCGGCTGGGGCAACTCCAAGGAAACCGCCGAGGCCGTCAAATCCGGCTTCGTCAACGCGGCCGCCTGGCAGTTCCCGTCGGCGCAAGGCTTTATGCCGGTGGCGCTGCTCGGCCTCGCCGCCTCGGGCGAGCCGATCGGCTACGACATCCACACCTTCAGCCTCTACGACGCGACAAGCGTCGAGCCGATCCTGAAGCTCTACAACACGAAGTGAAAACCGGCGCCCGCGGGGCAAGCCGCGGGCACCTCTTCAAAGCATGGTTCAAGCAGTCATGACGATCGCCGCAGAAGACGAAATGCCTGTCGGGAAACGCAGATCGAGCCTGATGCGCTCGCCGCAGTTCTCGTCCTTCGTCATCCTCATCATTTTGCTGGCGGTGTTCGCCATCGCCGATGCCAATTTCCTGTCGCCGCTCAACATTTCCAACATGATGGCGTTCCTGCCCGAGCTCGGCATCATCGCGCTCGGCATGACGCTGCTTTTGACGGCGGGCGAGTTTGACCTGTCGGTCGGCGCCGTGTTCGGGCTGGCGCCGGTGGTGGTCATGCTTTTGGTGCAGAATGGCGAGGCCGGCATCGGCGTGGCTCTGCTTGCCGGGCTTTTGCTGTGCGTGGTGATCGGTGCGATCAACGGGTTGATCGTGACCAAGATCGGCATCTCTTCCTTCCTGGTCACGCTGTCGATGCTGCTCGTGGTGCGCGGGGCGGCGCTCTACGTCACGCAAGGATTTCCACTGAAATCCTGGGACCAGCCCGGCTTTTTCGTGACGCTGCTGGCCGGCAGCTTCAATGTCGGCTCGTTCCGGTTCTACACCTCGCTGTGGTGGTTCATCGGCCTGTCACTGCTGGCGATCTACATCCTGCGCTACGCCAAGCTCGGCAACTGGATCAGCGCCATCGGCAGCAATCGCAACGCGGCGGTGGCGCGCGGCGTGCCGGCCGATGCCGTCAAGATCTGGCTGTTCATCCTCACCTCGGTGCTGGCGGGACTGGCCGGCATGATCAGCGCCTTCCGCATTTCGGCCGCCTCGCCGGTAGCCGGCACCGGCTACGAGCTCGAAGTGATCGCCATGGTCGTGGTCGGCGGCACGGCGCTGACCGGTGGGCGCGGCACGATCCTGGGCACCATCGTCGGCGCGCTGATGCTGCGGGCCATCCGAAACGGCATCGTGCTGATCGGCGTGCCTGGGCTCGCCTACAACATCTTCGTCGGCGTCATCATCCTCGCCATGCTCATCCTGCACGCTTTGCTGCAGAAGAACGCCGCAAGGAGCTGACGATGGAAGTGCTTCGGCTGCAGAATCTGCAAAAGTCCTTCGGCAGCGTGCGGGCGCTGAAGAGCGCCTCCTTCACGCTCAACGAGGGCGAGGTGGTGGCTTTGCTCGGCGACAATGGCGCTGGCAAGTCGACGCTGATCAAGGCGATCTCCGGCGTGTTTCCAGCCGACCGCGGCGACATCTATGTGCGCGGCGAGAAGGCATCGATCCGCTCGACCCGCGACGCGATGGATCTCGGCATCGAGACCATCCACCAGGACACCTCACTGGCGCCGGATCTCAGCATCGCGCGTAATCTTTTCCTCGGCCGCGAACCGGTCAATCTTGGATGGCTCGGCGTGTTCGCGCCGCTCGATCTCGCCAAATTGCGCGGTGCCGCCTCGGCCCTTTTGAAGCGCGTCGGCATCTCGAAAAAGCTGGACGCCGATGCGCTAGTCAGCACGCTGTCGGGCGGTGAGCGCCAGTCGATCGCGATTTCGCGCGCCATGCAGTTTGCCGCCAAGGTCATCATTCTCGACGAACCAACCAACAATCTCGGCGTCGAGGAAACCCATGGCGTGCTGCGCTTCGTCAAGGAGGTGCGCGACGCCGGCCATTCCGTGCTTCTGATCACCCACAACATCCACCATGTGTTCCAGGTCGCCGACCGCATCATCGTCATGCGTCGCGGCGAGATCGTCGCCGAGCAGACGGTCGCCGATACCGATCTGTTGACCGTGGAAAGCATCATCACTGGCGCCGACATGTCGGCCCTGCTCAAGGAGGCGAGGGCAAAATGAAGGACGTCGCATGGTAGAACTCTACGGCAAGGCGCTGTCGCGCCGGCAGGTCAGCGAACGCTCGGGCATGCTGTCGCAATTCGCCGGCGTGCGGCTGATGACACTCGGCGACGGTGTGGAACGTGGCATCCGCATGCTGGAGTTCCGCACCGGCTCGGGCCTGCGCTTCACCGCGCTGGTCGACCGGGCGCTCGATATCGCGGACTGTGACTTCAAGGGCCAGGCGATCGGCTGGCATTCGCCGAGCGGCTTTCGTCATCCCGGCCTGCACGACTATGAGGGCGAGGCGGGCCTGGCCTGGGCGCGTTCTTTCTCGGGCCTGCTTGTCACCTGCGGGCTCGACCATATCTTGGGGCGGGAAGAAGTGCCGGCCGAGAGTTACAACTATCCGGGGAAGAAGTCCGTCGTCCATTCGCTGCACGGCCGCGTCGGCACCATTCCGGCCAGGTTGACCGGCTATGGCGAGACCTGGGACGGCGACCGCTGCGTGCTGTGGGCCGAAGGCATCGTTCAGCAGTCGGCGGTGTTCGGCGAGGACCTGCATCTGCTGCGGCGCGTCGAGGCCGATGTCGGCAGCAACGAGATCAGGCTCTTCGACCGTGTCGTCAATCACGGCTTCAACCGCACGCCGCATATGTATTTCTACCACGTCAATGTCAGCCATCCCCTGCTCGACGAAGGCTCGCGCTATCTGGCGCCGATCCGGGACGTCGTCTGGGCCGGCCATGGCGGCGAGTGCTACCAGACGCAGAAGGTCGGCTACCGCACGGTGCCGGCGCCGCAACTGGGTTTCAGCGAGCAGGTCTGGCAGCACGAGATGGCGGCCGATGCCAAGGGCGACGTGCCCGTGGCGGTGGTCAACGATCAGCTCGGGCTTGGCTTCGAAGTGGTTACCCGCAAGGACCAGCTGCCTTGCGCCTATCAATGGCAGAATTTCCAGGCGGGGCAGTATGCGCTGGGCATCGAGCCCTCGACGCATCATGTGCTGGGCAATCTCGCCGCACGCGAACGCGGCGAGATGATCTGGCTGGAGCATGGCGACAGCCGCTCCTATGATGCGGCGTTCCGCGTTCTGGACGGCGCCGGTGCGATCGCCGCATGCGAGCGGCGGATCGCGGCGATCGCAATGCAGCCGCAAGAGGATTATCCAATGCCGTCGGGCAAATTTCCGACCCTCGGGAGCGCAGGTCGATGACGGGCGCGCGACGACAGAAAGGGCCGGCTGACGAGCCCGCCCGGTTCAATATCCGGAGGCCATGATGACGGCTGGCAAGATGAAGCGCGACTACAGCCTGGTCGGCGAAAGCACGCGGATCGCGATCGAGACCGGGCTGGCCTCGGCCGAATGGTATCACACCGACGTCCCGCGCAAGACAATGAAGGAGCTGATGCAGCGCTCCGACGGTCCGGCGATCCGCGACACCGTCATCTGGATCGCCGCCATATTGGGCTCGGCAGCGGGAATTGTTTGGTTCTGGGGCAGTTGGTGGGTGGTGCCGTTTTTGTTTATCTACGGTGTGCTTTACGGCTCCTCCAGCGACTCGCGCTGGCACGAATGCGGCCACGGCACGGCCTTCCGCACCCGCTGGATGAACGATGTCGTCTACCAGATCGCCAGCTTCATGCTGATGCGCAATCCGGTGACCTGGCGCTGGAGCCACGCCCGCCACCACACCGACACGATCATCGTCGGCCGCGACGCCGAGATCGCCGTTATGCGCCCGCCGGACCTGTTGCGCGCCGCACTCGCCTTCACCGGCGTCCTCGATTTCCGCTATTCGCTGCCGACGCTGGTGCGCAACGCGTTCGGCAACCTCTCGCCCGGCGAGAAAAGCTTCGTGCCCGAGATGGAGCAGCGCAAGGCGGTGATCGCCGCGCGCTGGCATGTCGCCATCTATGTCGCGGCGATCGCGCTGGCGCTTTATCTCTGGTCATTCCTGCCGCTGGTGCTGATCGGCCTGCCGCGCCTCTACGGCAGCTGGCACATGGTGCTGACCGGGCTGTTGCAGCATATCGGGCTGGCCGACAATGTCACCGACCACCGGCTGAACACGCGCACCGTCACCATGAACCCGATCAGCCGCTTCATCTACTGGAACATGAACTACCACGTCGAACATCACATGTTTCCGATGGTGCCCTATCACGCGCTGCCGAAGCTGCATGCGATGATCAAGCACGATCTGCCGGAGCCCAATCCGTCGATGTGGCATGCCTATCGCGAGGTCTGGCCGGTGCTTATCAAACAGCTCCGCTACGAGGACTATTTCCTCAAGCGCGAATTGCCGCCGACGGCGCGGCCGTACCGGGAGGAGTTCCATGCCCTGACCGTTCCGGCGGCAGCGGAATAGGGAGAAAACGTATGGCGGACTGGGTTGAAGCGTGTGGCGTCGATGATGTCGAGGAAGAGGATGTCATCCGCTTCGACCATGGCGGACGCACCTTTGCCATCTTTCGCAGCCCGGATGACGAGTTCTTTGCCACCGACGGTTTCTGCACGCACGAGAAGGCGCATCTGGCCGATGGGCTGGTGATGGACGACATCATCGAATGCCCCAAGCACAATGGCCGCTTCAACTACAAGACCGGTGCCGCCAAGGGCGCTCCGGTCTGCGTCAATCTCGCGACCTATCCGGTGAAGGTCGAGGCTGGCAAAGTGATGATCCAGATCGGCTGACCTGCCGCAGCATGCAACAGAGGGAACCCTTATCGATGAGCCGAACAAGACCGACAGTGGCAGACCTGCGCGCCTTGAAGGGCAAGCGCCAGCTGACCATGCTGCGTGTGCTGACGATGGACGAGGCCGAGGCCGCCGAGCGGGCAGGGGTAGACATCGTCTCGGTGCCGCCCGAACTGGTGCTCAACCCGCAATATCGCGATGCGGCGCCCAGCCTGTTCACCATGCCGGGCGACAATTTCTTCGAGATTGGAACCACGGATGATTTCCTGCGCTGGGCCTTCCGGCTCTACAAGGCCGGCGCTGACGCGGTCTATTGCAGCGCCGGCTACGCCACGATCAAGCGGATGGCCGATGATGCCATCCCGGTCATCGGCCATGTCGGCCTCATTCCGTCGCGTGCAACCTGGACGGGCGGCTTCAAGGCGGTCGGCAAGACCGCCGACACCGCCATGCAGGTCTTCGAAGCGGTGAAGCAGCTGGAGGCCGCCGGCGCCATTGGCGCCGAGATCGAGGTTGTGCCGGTCGAGGTGGCCAAGGCGATCTCGGAACGGACGTCGCTGATCATGCTGTCGATGGGGGCGGGCACCGGCTGCGACGCGCAATATCTGTTCGCCGACGACATCCTTGGCCAGAACCGTGGCCATATGCCCCGCCATTCCAAGGTCTACCGGAATTTCGCCGCCGAGTATGATCGCCTGCAGGCGGAGCGCATCGCGGCGTTCTCCGAATATGTCGCCGACGTCAACAGCCTGGCCTATCCCGAGGACAGGCACGTGGTGCACATGGATCCGGCCGAGCTACGCCTGTTCCTGGACAAGGTCGGCCGGGCGTAAGGTCGCCCGCCAGCTTCCGCCAATGAGCGCGGCATAGAGCACTTCGGCGTCGATGCCGAGCGGCCGGTCCTCCTTCAGGGCAGGGACCAGCGCCCGTATCGCCGTGTGAATTGCGGCGGTGCGTGACGCCAGGGTGAACCCTTCACGCAAATCGACCGCTTGTGCCGCCGCCATCAGCTCGAAGGCGATCAGCCTTCGCCACAGCACGATCATCCCGGCGCATTTCGCGACAGTCAGCGGTGTTTGCGTGGCATGGTCCTCGACGCCTTCCGAAACCGGCAGGAAATCAAGCATCACCGGATTGGCCTTGTGGCGGATGGCGGCCAGGATCGATGTCGCCGTCTTCTGCAGCGGCACGAAGCCAGCCGAGGCGCCGCCGACCGGCGACAGATATTTGGGCAGGCCGTTGCGGCCCGAACCGGTGAGCTGGATGAAACGGGCGGCACTCGCGGCGGCACATTGAGCAATCGCCAGGCCGAGCGTCTCGAAAGCCAGCGACAGCGACGCGGTGTGGAAATTGCCGGTCGACAGCACCAGATCGTCATCGCTGAGCACCAGCGGGTTGTCGGCGGCGGCATTGAGTTCGATCTCGGTCGCCTGCCTCGCCTGACCGATCGCCTCGATGAGGGCACCGTGGATTGACGGCATGCAGCGGATCGACAGCGGGTCTTGCAAGGTGGTCGGCGCCGGCGCTTCGTCGCGGGCGAGCAGATCGTGCAACGCCTTTGCCGCTTCCTGCTGGCCGGCCGCCGGCCGCGCCATGTGCAGGCGCGGGTCGAGGATGGTACGGTTGGCGCCAAAGCCTTCCATGGTCAGCGCGCCGGCCTGCTGCTGCTGGGCAAGCGCGGACAGCGCATCCGTGACCACGAGCGCACCGCTGCCGGCGGACACGGCCGAAGCGTTGATCAGCGACAGCCCATCCTTGGGCGCCAGGCTGATGGGGACGAGACGCGCCATCATCAGCGCCTTGGCCGCCGGCATTCGCCTGCCCTGATAGTCGGCTTCGCCTTCGCCGGTCAGCAGGCGGGCAAGCGCGGTCATCAGCACCAGATCGCCGGCGCCGATCGAGCCGAGCGACGGCATCACCGGATGGACGCCGGCATTGAGCGCGTCGACCAGGGCGACGAAAACGGCAGGCGAAAGCCCAGAGCCGCCGGCCGAAAGCATCGATGCACGGGCAAACATGGTTGCCCGCACGGCCTCGATCGGCAACGCTTCGCCAACCGCGCCGCTTCGCCCTTCCAGCAGCTGGCGTTGGAAGGCGCTGGCGTCGCCCTCGACCGTCGTGCCGAGACTGGCGCCGAGCCCGGTGTTGAGACCATAGATCTGCTGGCCGGACATGGCGGCCTGGTCGAGCACTTTTCGCGCCCTCTCCAGCCTGCCGATGACATCGGGTCCGATTTCCACCTTGCGCGCTTCGCGGGCCACAGTGGCGACATCCGCAGTGCCGACGCCGGTTCCGGTGAGGACGAGCGCGTTCATGCGAAGCGCAGCCTCTGGCCGATGCCTTGCGCCTGCGCCTTGGCCAGCATCGCCTTGCCCAACGCGATGTCGGACAGCGACAGGCCGGGATGCCAGAACAGGATCGTCTCGCTGTCGCTTTCACGCCCGGCCTTGAGGCCGGCGACGATCTGGCCGAGCTCGGCGTGCAGCGTCTTTTCGCTCAGCCGTCCGGTCTCGACATGGGCGCGCAGCGAGCCGAACTTGCCGCCCTTGCACTGGCCCCAATCATCGACGACCATCTTCTGCATGATGTCGGTCAGCGACAGTTCCACCGCGCTCATTGTGCCATAGGGCACGACCAGCGCACCGGGCTTGATCCATTCGGTCTTCAACAACGGTTGCGGCTCCGGCAGCCGCGAGGCCTCGACGACGATGTCGGCGCCTTCGACGCAACTCTTCCAGTCGGCGACTGCCGTCACCGGCTTGCCGAGATCGGCGGCGAGTTTGGCGGCGAAACCGTCGCGGCTTTCCGGACGGCGCGAATGGACGCGGATCTCGTCGAAGTCGAAGAGATGGTCGAGCAGGCGAACGTTCCAGTAGGCGGTGCCGCGCGCGCCGATATGGGCCAGCACCTTTGAGCCCTTGCGCGCCAGGTGCTTGGCGCCAATGGCGGTGACGGCGCCGGTGCGCATATCGGTGATGACGGTGGCGTCGAGGATGGCGCGCGGTGTGCCGGTGCGCGGATCGAACAGGTTGAGGATGCCGAATTCGGAAGGCAGGTCGTGCAGGTAGTTGTCGACATAGTCGCCGACGATCTTGACGCCGGCCGTGTCGAGCGGCGCGACGTAGCCGCGCAAGACATTGAAATGGCCGTGGAAGGACGGGTCGGGCTCGAGATGGACGCGCGGCTCGATCACCGTCTGGCCATTGCCTTGCGCCACCAGGCCGGCCTCGACGGCGGCGATGATTTCGGCATCGGTCATGGCAAGGGCATCGATGTCGAGGGCATTGAGGTAGTCGATATAGATGGGTTTCATGTGACGCGTACACTTTCCTCGGCCACCCCGTTCATCCCATAGCAGGCTAAGAAGCGACACGAAAGTTTGTTGCGCCAACTCTGGACGCGGCCGGCCAAATGCTGTTCAAACCGGTCCCGACATGACGGCCATTCCCGACACAGAAGCCTTGCCCGAAACGGCCACCAACGCGCGGCGCGTGGCGCTGATCGTCGCCATCGCGTTCTTCATGCAGCTGCTGGATTCGACGATCATCTCAACCTCGCTGCCGCAGATGGGCGCCTCCTTCGGCGTGCCGGCGGTGGCGATGAGCATCGGCATCACCGGCTATATGCTGGCCATGGCGGTGTTCGTGCCATTGTCGGGATGGCTCGCCGACCGTTTCGGTGCGCGCAACATCTTCCTGCTGGCCATTGCGCTGTTCACGTTGGCGTCGATCGCCTGCGGTTTCTCCGGGAATTTGACCCAGTTCGTCACCGCACGCGTCGTGCAAGGGCTGGGCAGCGCGCTGATGACACCGGTCGGCCGCATTCTCGTGTTGCGCAATGCCTCAAAGTCCGAGCTGCTCAACGCCACCGCGCTGATCACCTGGCCGGCGCTGTTCGCACAAGTGGTCGGGCCGGTTCTCGGCGGTTTCATCACCACCTATCTGTCCTGGCACTGGAATTTCTTCATCAACATTCCGCTCGGCGTGATTGGGCTGGCGCTGGTCGCCCGCTTCATTCCGGGCGACCGCGAGGCCGATCCCAAGCCGCTCGACTGGCCGGGCTTCGCGCTGACATCGGCGGGGCTCGCTCTGCTGCTCTACGGCCTCGAGCGCATCGCGCATCCGGAGGACGGTGTCCTGCCGACGGTGGCGCTCATCGTGGCCGGCATCGTCATCGGGTGGCTGGCGGTGCGCCATCTGAGGCGCGCGCCGCATCCGCTGCTCGACCTGTCGTCGTTCAAGGTGCTGACCTTTGCCATCTCGACGCTTGCCGCCGGCACCATTTTCCGGGTGGCGATCAATGCCACGCCGTTCCTGCTGCCGCTGCTGTTCCAGGTCGGCTTCGGCTTGAGACCCGTCGATGCCGGCATGATGATCCTCGCCTATTTCCTCGGCAATCTCGGCATGAAAACGGTGACGACACCGACGCTGCGCCGCTTCGGCTTCCGCTCGGTGCTGGTCGTCAATGGCCTGATCGCCTCGGCGTCTATCATGGCGTGCGCGGCGATCTCGCCGCAGACGCCGCAAGCGCTGGTGATTGGGTTGATGCTGATCGCCGGCTTGTCGCGCTCGATGCAGTTCACCGCCCTCAACACGCTGGCCTTCGCCGATATCGACGCAGCGCAGCGCAGCTCGGCGGCGACGCTCTCCAGCATGCTGCAGCAAGTGGCGATGCTGTTCGGCGTCGCGGTGGCGGCGGCCATCCTCAACCTGTCGCAGATCGCCTGGGCCGAGCCGGCGCTCGATCTCGTCGATTTTCGAGCAGCCTTCCTGGCGATCGGCGCCATCGGGTTGGTGGCGGCGTTGCGTTTCCTCGCGCTGCCGCCAGGTGCGGGCGCCGAGGTTTCAGGCCACGCGGCTGGGAATTGAAATCGAATTTTTCCACCAAATGCGGAGATAAATTCCGCCCCGTCCTTTCGCCTCGATGCGGCGCTTTCGCGAGCCATCGCAATGGTGGAACCAATTGCCAAAAGTGCAGAGTTTTCCGAGCATTGCGCCAGCTTCGGCAATCGATGCGTCCACTCGTTGAATATCGCCGCCGAGCGGGCTTCTGAACGCGGATTCATTTGACGAACCGGCGTTGAGCCGATTAGCTTTCTTTCCCAGGGATGGCAGCGCTGCCATGGGGGCGTAAGCAGACATGAACGCGATCGGCTGGCCGAATTTCAGGAGCCTGAATCAGGAAGGCATTGTCTTTGCCATCGCGGTGGTGCTGTTCGTTGCCGCCGCCATCGGCCTGCCGGGCTTCATCGATCCCAACAACCTTGTTGCCATCGTGCGTTCTGTCTCGGTGCTCGGCATATTGGCGCTCGGCATGGCTGTCGTCATCATCGGCCGCGGCATCGATCTCTCGGCGGTGGCGATCATGGCAATGTCGGTTGCCTGGTATCTGCAACTCCTGAATTCGGGAACGCCGGACGGGCTGGCCTTCGCCTATGTGCTGGCCGGGGTGCTGGCCATCGGCCTGCTCAACGGCTTCCTCGTCGCCTATGCCGATGTGCCGGCGATCTTCGTGACGCTGGCGACAGGCTCCTTCGTCTTCGGCTATGTGCGCTCGCAATTGATCACGCAGGATGCCGTGCCGGTGCCGCAAGGCCATTGGGTCGAGCTTCTCGGCGGCTTGCGCTTCCTCGACATTCCCATCGAGGTGTTCGTCTTCGCCGGTCTCGCCTTCCTGTTTTTCCTGTTCCTGCGCTACACCAAATGGGGCCGCTACATCTATTTCGCCGGCGACAATCCGGTGGCCGCGCGCAACATCGGTATTCCGGTGCGGCCGATGCTGGTGCTGCGCTACGTCCTGTCTGCCTTCGTCGCGCTGATTGCCGGCCTGCTGACGGCGGCCAGCCTGCATTCGATCAACACCCGCGTCGTCAATTCGACGCTGCTCTACGACATCGTCCTGGTGGCGGTGATCGGCGGCATCGGCCTGTCTGGCGGGCGTGGCGGGGTGCGCAATGTGCTGGTCGGCGCGGCACTGATCGGCATCCTGCTCAACGCCATGACCATCATCGACATTCCGCTGCTCTACCAGAACCTGATCAAGGCGGCGATCCTGCTGGGGGCGATCATCGTCGACGGCATCATCAATCCACGTGACGAACAGACCGCGCAGCAGGGCGATATCTGAACCAAACGCGGACGGTTGGGGCCGTCCGTGAACAACCATGACCAAACCAGAGGATGTGACATGAAACTGATCAAGACACTCATGGCCGCTGCCACGGCGCTAGCAGTTACCGCCTTCGTGGCGCCCAGCTTTGCCGCCGACGATCCGGGTCCGGCTGCCTATGCGCAGGCGCTGAAGGGCAAGCGCGTCATGCTGGTGCCGCTGGCGATGGGCTTCGATCTGGCGCAGGGCTGGGCACACTATCTGAAGACCGAAGTCGAGGCCTGGGGCGGCGTCTTCGAAACGCGCGACCCAAACTGGGTGGTCGATGCCGGCGCGCAGGCGATCACCGATGCCATCTCGTCGGATACCAGGCCGGACGTGCTGATCATTCACGCACCGGACCTCAATTCCTATTCCAAGCTGATGAAGAAGGCGCAGGCCGCCGGTACCTACGTCATGCTGGTCGACAATCCGGCCAATTTCCCGGCCGACGCCTTTGTCGGCAGCGACTGGGACCGGCTTGGCCAGCTTGAGGCCGAAGCGGCGATCAAGGGCTGCGGCGAAAAATCGTCGAAGAAGATCGGCCTGGTGCAGGGCGACCAGGCGAATTCCTCCAGTCTTTATCAGTATGCCGGCATCATGAAGGTTCTGGACAAGCATCCCGACTTCAAGGTGGTGGCCAAGCCCGACTCCAACTGGGATGCGACGACCTCGCGCAACGTGACGACGACGATGCTGCAGCAGAACCCCGACATCTGCTCGATCATAGATTTCTGGGATGGTGACGCAACTGGCGCCTCGGCCGCGATCCGCGACGCCAAGCTCGACGGCAAGGTGTTCCTGGTCACCACCGGCGGCGGCGAAAAGGCGGCCGACTGCGACAAGCTGCAGGACGGCACCTATGGCGCCGTGGTGATGACCGACCTTGCCCGCCAGTCTGGCGACATGAACGCCATCATGAAGTTCCTGCTGCAGAGCGGCCAGCCGGCCGGCACATCGCACACCTACATCTACACTCTGGAGAAGGCGACGACCAAGGCCGACCTCAAGCCCGACAGCTGCTGGGACCTGAAGGCGCTGCAGGCCGAAGCGGCGGCGAAATAAGCCTATCGTCTCCAACACCGATCAACGAGGTGGCCGGATTGCCCGGCCACCTCTTTCTCTTGCAGCAGTGACCTGATGTCCTTTCGCGAACGCCTCCAGTCCTGGCGCTACAATCTCGTGCCCGACCATCTCGTCGGCGAGATACTGACCAAACGCTGGACCGACAACGCCATTCCGTTCCTGGCGCTGGTGGCGACGCTCAGCGTGTTCGGCTCGATCATTCCGGGCTTCTTCAAACTGACCTCGCTGCAGGAATCGACCCGCCAGCTCGGCGAATTCTCGATGATGGTCACCGGCATGACGGTGGTGATGCTTGGCGGTGGCATCGACCTGTCGGTCGGCTCGATCTTCGCACTGTCCTGCTTCTCGGCCGTCTATGTCTTTTTCATCCTCGAACAGCCGATCTGGCTGGCGATGGCCGCGTCGCTCGCCACCGGCCTCGTCTTCGGCGCCATCAACGGCTATCTGGTCGGGTACCTCCGGCTGCGGGCCTTTCTCACCACGCTGGTCACCTTCATCTTCGGGCGGGCGCTGTTCGACATCCTCGTCACCACCTATGCCGCCGACGTGCAGCTTTCGACAGCCACCTCCAATGTGCTCGACTTCATCGGCGACAGCACGTTCTGGGGCCTGTCCGTCTCGGTCTGGCTGGCGATCCTCCTCGCCATCGTCACCCATGTCGCGTTGACGCGTTCGCGGCCGGGCTGGCATGTGCTGGCGGTCGGCGGCTCCAGGCGCTCGGCCCACAATGCCGGCATCCGCGTGCGCCGCACGGTGTTCATGACCTATGTCTTCTCCGGCTTCTGCGCCTCGATCGGCGGTTTTCTGATCGCTTGTCGCCTGAGCGGGGCAGGGCCGGGAACAGGCCTCAACCTCGAGATCATGGCGCTGACGGCGGCGGTGGTCGGCGGCGTCAGCCTCGGCGGCGGGCGTGGATCGGTGATCAAGGGGCTGATGGGCGCCATCATCGTCTTGACCATGACCAACGGGCTGATCCGGCTGGGCTACGGCACCGGCACCAACCAGATGGTGCTCGGCATCATGCTGGCGGTGGCGGTGACCATCGATATCCGCTGGCTGAAGAACCGCCACAAGGTGCTGAACGAGGTCTATGTCGCGCCGGTCTATCTGAAGATGGGCGCAACCCAGTCGGCGGCGCCTAGTTCGGGGACGCCTTACGAGCTCGATAATCGGTTGTCGGTCGCCGATCACATCGGGCTTGGCGAACTGGAAGGGCCGGAAGACGTCATCCTCGATCGCGACGACCATCTCTACTGCGGCACGCGCCATGGCGAGATCGTCCGTTTCTTCGCGCCGGACTATGTCAAATCGGAACTGTTTGCCCACATTGGCGGCTTTCCGTTGGGTCTTGCCTTCGACAAATCGGGCAATCTGATCAGCTGCGTCGGCGCCATGGGACTCTATTCGGTCTCGCCGCAGCGCGAGGTGAGACGGTTGTCGGCTGAGACGTCGCGCTCCTGGACCTCGATCGTCGACGATGCGCGTTTGCGCGATCCCAATGATTGCGACGTGGCACCCGATGGCCGCATCTATTTTACGGATTCAACGAAGCGCTATGACGCCCACGATTGGGCGCTGGATTCGATCGAGAACCGCGCCACCGGCCGGCTGCTGGTCTACGATCCGAAGGATGGTTCGACCAGGACGCTGCTCGACGGCTACCGCTACACCAACGGTGTCTGCATGGCGCATGACGGCAAGTCGCTGTTCTTTGCCGAAAGCTGGGCCTGTCGCGTGCACAGATACTGGCTGGAAGGGCCGAAGGCCGGCACCGCCGAATGCGTCATCCGCGACATGCCCGGCTATCCCGACAACATCAACCGCGCCTCCGACGGCAATTACTGGATGGCGTGGCTCGGCATGCGCACGCCGAGCTTCGACCTTTCGCTGCGTCATCCCGATATGCGCAAACGCATGACGCGCCGGCTACCGCAGGACGAATGGCTGTTCCCCAACATCAACACCGGCGGCGTGGTGAAGTTCAACGAAACCGGAGGCATCGTCGAGGCGATGGGCGACCTCACCGGCGGTGCGCACCCGATGGTCACCTCGATGCGCGAGCACAAGGGGTTTCTGTTCGTCGGCGGCATCCTCAACAACCGCATCGGCCGCTACAAGATCGCCGGCGCCGACCCGACCTGGACCAGCCCTGCTTCCTATTGGGGGGCGAAGCCATGATCCTCGATCCGGTGCTTGACCTCTTTCGCGGCAAGGCGGTGACCATCCCGCCGCTCGATGGCGCTTTCCGGCCCAACACGCAGCTGGATGACGCCCCGGCTTTCACCGAACTGACCGAACCGGACAATCTGCTGATTTCAGGTGACAGGCTGTTGGCCTCCAGCGGCAACGCCATCCACGCGATTGCTGCCGGCGTTGAACCTGTCCTGGTCGAAGCGTTTCCATCTGGGGTCACGGCGCTGGCGCTCTCGCCGTCGGGAGAGCTGACGGTCGGGCTCGAAAGTGGCAAGCTGCTGATTGCCGCTAAGGAGGTTTCGCTGCCTCCAGAGATCCGCTGCATCACCGCACTTGCCTATGCCGATGATGGCACGCTCTGGCTGGCCAATGGCTCGGCCGAGCACGCGCCATCGCTATGGGCCGCCGACTTGATGAAGAAGGGCGCGTCCGGTTCGCTATGGAAGCGGGAGGCAGCAGGCGGCGGCCTCCGCAAGGTGGCCAGGGAGATTGCGTTCCCTTATGGACTCCATCCCATGGGGCGGGATGTGCTGGTCAGCGAAAGTTGGCGTCACCAGCTCGTCCGCTTCGATGGCGCGACCGGCAACCGCTCGGCGGTGTTGACGCATCTGCCCGGCTATCCCGCGCGGCTGTCGCCTTCCGCCGATGGCGGGGCCTGGCTGACCTTGTTTGCGCCGCGCAACCGGCTGATCGAATTCGTGCTGCAGGAAACGCATTACCGGCAGGACATGATCGAACAGGTGCCGCCGGCCTACTGGATCGCGCCGGCGCTGGCCTCCAGCCGCAGCTTCCTCGAACCGCTGCAATGCGGCGGTATCCGTACCATGGGCATTCACAAGCCATGGTCGCCGAGCCGCTCCTATGGGCTGGTGGTCAGGCTGGACCAGAAAATGCAGCCGCAATTCAGCCTGCACAGCCGCGCCAACGGCACGCGCCACGGCATTTGCAGCGTGGTGGAAAAGGATGGCCTTCTGTTCATCGCCTCCAGGGGAGGCGACTGCGTGCTGTCCGTCGCCACGGGAGGTTTCTGATGGAGCCGATCGTCCGTCTGGAAAACGTCACCAAGACCTATCGCGGCGTGCCCGCGGTGAAAAACGTCAGTTTCGAACTGCGCAAGGGCGAAATCCACGCGTTGCTCGGCGAGAATGGCGCGGGTAAGTCGACGCTGACCAAGATCATCGCCGGCGTCGTCGACGCCACCTCCGGCAAGATGTTCCACAAGGGACAGGAGATCGCCTACGCCTCGCCGCACGCGGCGCTCGAAGCAGGCATCGCCATGGTGTTCCAGGAAACCAGCCTGGTGCCGTCGATGACGGTGGCGCAGAACCTTTATCTCGGCACTGAAAAGTTCCTCAACCGGCTGCGCGGTACTTACATTTCGGCGCAGCAGTTCCTGCAGTCGCTGAACTTTCCCGTCGATCCGAATGCGATGGTGGCGACGCTGGGTGCGGCCAAGCGGCAGATGGTGGAGATCGCGCGCGCCGTCCATCACAATGCCGAGATCATCATCTTCGACGAGCCGACGGCGACGCTGACGCCCGAGGAGAAGCGGCACTTCTTCGCGTTGATCCGTCGGCTGAAGGCCAGCGGCGTGTCGATCGTCTTCATCAGCCACGCGCTGGAAGAGGCACTGATGATTGCCGACCGCATCACCATTTTGCGCGACGGTGAGCTGGTCATTACCGACGACACATCCGCCTTCGACCGCGATCGGATCGTCGCCGCCATGGTCGGGCGTACGCTGTCGGGGCAGATCTACCGCCAGCGTGACGAGGCCAAGCTGCGCAAGGCCGGCAAGAAAGTGCTGTCGGTGCAGGACATTTCGATGAGCAATGTCGTGCGCAACAACTCGTTCTCGATCTTCGAAGGCCAGATCACCGGCGTCTTCGGGCTGATCGGTTCGGGCCGCACCGAGACCTTCAAGATCGTCTCCGGCATCTACAAGCGCGATTTTCTGCGCGGCGGCGCCATCGAACTCGACGACAGGCCGGTGCGCTATCTCGTGCCGAGCGAGGCGGTGGCCGACGGCATCGTCTACGTCACCGAGGACCGCAAGAGCGAGGGCATCTTCGAGACGATGGGCATCGCCGAGAACCTGTTCGGAGGGCTTTTGGCGGCGGGCCGCGAAAAGGCCTGGGTGATCAATGCGCAGGAAATGCGGGCATTGTCGGCCGAATGGACCAAGACGCTGAACATCAAGGCAATCAACGACAATGCGCGCGTCGTCGAGCTTTCTGGCGGCAACCAGCAGAAGGTGGTGATCGGCAAGGGACTGGTGCAGCAGCCGCGCATCGTCATCTTCGACGAACCGACGCGCGGCGTCGATGTCGGCGCGATCGCCGAGATCCACCAGATCATCAACCGGCTGGCCGACGAGGGCCTGGCCGTCGTCGTTATTTCCTCCTACCTGCCGGAGGTCATGAACCTGTCCGACCGTATTCTTGTCTGTCGCCAAGGCCGCATCGTCGAGGAGTTTTCGCCGGCGGAGGCGACGGAGGAGAAGATCATGTATGCGGCGGTGCATTAAATGTTTGGCGCAGAATTTTGACATGTCGGATAGTCTTTGCATCGGTGGATCGCAAGCTTTGGCGATTGGCCCAAACGCCTGCCTCTTGGTCATCCTGGGGCGTAGCAAGGAGCGAAGCGACGCGGCGCAGACCCCAGGATCCATGCCGCGACTCGGGAGTACCGCTGCGGTGCTGAATTCTCGCCCGCTGCATTCCTTGGCGACAGTCACGGCATGGATCCCAGGGTCTTCGCGACGGCGCTTCGCGCCTGCTTCGCCCTGGGATGACGAAGTTGAGCGGCGTCGGCCAACTTCCACGGTTTGCGCCAATCTGGGTGGAAACTGAATCAGACAAGCCGATTAGCCGCAATTGCTCAACACCTGATTCAGGGCGCCCAAACGACGATTCAAACGAAAGGACCGAACCATGGCCACCACAAGACTCCTGAGCGA
Source organism: Mesorhizobium sp. AR07 (assembly GCF_024746815.1). Classification (GTDB taxonomy): domain Bacteria; phylum Pseudomonadota; class Alphaproteobacteria; order Rhizobiales; family Rhizobiaceae; genus Mesorhizobium. The sequence continues at coordinate 1,810,579 of NZ_CP080525.1, read as the reverse complement.
TGCCGAAGTGGAAAAAATCCCGGCCGTGAAGGCGGTGTTCGACGACATCCGCGCGACGCGCAAATCCGACTTCGTCAACAATTTCTGGCGCGGGCTGGCCAATGACCCGGCGGCACTGAAGCGGATATGGGAACAGCTCAAGGTGGTGATGGTCACTGAGAGCGCCATCGACCCGCTGACCAAGGAGATGATCTACATCGCCGTGTCGACGGCCAATGGCTGTTCCTACTGCGTCCACTCGCACACAGCGGCAGCCCGCGCCAAGGGCATGACAGACGCGCAGCATGGCGAATTGGTGTCGATCATCGGACTGGCTGGCCAGACCAACCATCTGGTCACCGCGATGCAGATCCCCGTCGACCCGCAGTTCGAGGTGAAGTAAGGCGCGGAGCCGCACGTCTTACCTTCTCCCCCTGTGTGCACACGCTAGCCCCAGGGGGAGAAGGTCTGTGCTACACCGGCCTGTAAACTCGCTCCGCCGTGTTCCAGAAAATATCCGCCTCGGCGGCCGCGCCATGCTTGGCCACCGCAGCGCGGTGCGCCTCGATTAGCTCGGCGTGGCTGGTCCAGAGTTTCTCGATCGGGAAGTTCGAGCCGAACATCAAATGGTCCGCGCCCAGGATGTCGATCGCATTGTCGACGATGTATGCGATCAGCGCCGGATCGTTGCGATGGACGAAGGTGCCGAGGCCTGACAGCTTGGCGTAGACATTGGGCGCTGCCGACAGCGTGCGCAGACCTGCTTTCCAGGCCTCGGTGGTTTCGGGCTCCATGCCGGTCAGCATGCCGGCATGGGTGAGGATGAAATTGGTATCCGGGTTCTCGCCGACCAGCGTCAGGCCGTCCTTCATCTGGGCGGGAAAAAGCTGCAGGTCGAAGGACAGGCCATAGTCCTTCAGCCGCGCGACGTTGGCGCGCACCTTCGGGTCGATGACCTGAGCGGCCGAGGCGGCGAAGCGGAAGGCCGGCGTCTCATGCCAGTGCAACTGCATGCGCACGCCGCGCAGCAAGGGGTATTTCATCAGCCGGTCAATCTGAGGTCTGACGTCGTCCACCGTCATGTCGGCGTAGCCAACGATGGCCTGCGGCCAGCCGGTTTCGTCAGCCGTCTTCTGCAGGAAGGCGACCTCTTTCTCAAAATCCTCCTTGGCCCAGTTGGTCTGGACGTAGACGGCCTTCTCGACGCCGGAACCTTTCTGGTCGGCCAGAAATTCCTCAATCGGGTAGTCGCGGCGGATCGGCTCATAGGGACCGAAGATGCGCGGCACCATCGGCACGACCAGCCAGGGCTGGTCTTTCTGGCGCCAGATGTGGAAATGCGCGTCGATTGCTTTCTGCATCAGGAAACCCTCTTCCAGATTGCCGTCGCCGCCGGGGCAGGGCGCGCGAGTGACAGGATGAAATCGGTGAGGCCCCTGAGCGACGAGCCATCGATGAGATCGTCGAGCACCGGCAGGATGGCGCTGAGTGCCGCCGTTGCCGGCTTGAAGCGCGGGTCACCGGCCAGCGGCGTCGCCAGTGAAAGCCTGAAGGCGCGGGCGCTCAGCCGGCGCATCGCGGTCTCCAGTTCGGCATGGTCGCCGCGCTCCAGCGCATCGGAGAGGATGACAACCGCGGCACCGCGTGCGAAGGACGAGAAGCGCGGCACCGACAGGAAGGCGAGCAGCGTCGGCCCCATGCGGGTGCCGCCGTCCCAATCGTCGACCTGGGCCGCCGCACGGGCCAGCGCCTGGTCGCGGTCGCGAATGCGAAGTGCGGCGGTGATGCGGGTCAGCCGTGTTCCGAAGGTGAAGATTTCGGCCCGGTCGGCACCTTGCACCGCTGCATGCGCCAGCTTGAGATAATCGGACGTGTGCAGCTTCATCGAGCCGGAGATATCGATCAGGATCAGTAGCTTGCGCGGCACGGCCTGGCGGCGACGCAGCAGCGGCGAGGGCACGTCGCCATCGGCGCAGACGATTTCCCTGAGCGACCGGCGCAGATCGAGCTTGCCGCGCGAATGCGTGCGCACGGTGCGGAAGGAGCGGCGGGCGGGCAGGGCGGAAGCGAGCTTGCGGCGGAAGGCGCCCAAGCCATCGTCGTCGCGCTGGAAGTCGCGGGTGCTCAGCTGTTCGGCGCCTGAGGACAGCTCGCCGCCTTGCTGCTGGCTGACCACCTCGATCTCTTCCTGGCTCGCGCCGCCATCGTCCTTGATGCGGGTTTCCTCGTCTGCTTCGCCTTCGACCACGGCATCGGCGTTGCCGTAAAAATGGCTCTGGAAATGCGCCTCGAATTCGCCGTGGCGGTCGGGCGGCGGCGCCAGCATGGCGAGCGCTGCCTCGCGTATGTCGGCCATCGAGCGCGGCCCGAGCAATGTCACAGCCTGCATGAAGCCGGAGACCTGTTCCGGTGCGACGGCAAAGCCGTGGCGGCGCAGCAGCCGGCCGAAGCCGAGCAAGGGTGCGGCGGCGTGGGGCAGGGCGCTCACGCCAAGGCCTCCTCGACAATCCGGCCAAGCTCCGGCGCGATGTAGGACAGATCTTCCTCGTCCTTGATCAGCACGCCGATGGCACGGCGGAACGCTTCCGGCCACGGGCTGCCGCCCTTTTCCAAAATGGTGGCGGCGTTGGCCCATTCGACCGCCTCGGCGATGCCGGGCGGCTTGGCCAGTGGCCGGGCGCGGATGGTCTGCACGGCTGTCGCCACCGCGCGTGCGGTGCTTTCAGCGACATCGCCCGCGCGCAGCATGATGATGGCGGCCTCACGCTCGGCGTCGGGATAGCCAATCCAGTGATAGACGCAGCGCCGGCGCAGCGCCTCGGCCAGTTCGCGGGTGCGGTTCGAGGTCAGGATGACGATCGGCTGTGCCGTGGCGCGGATGGTGCCGCGCTCGGGAATGCTGATCTGAAAATCGGAGAGGAATTCCAAAAGCAGCGCTTCGAATTCATGGTCCGAACGGTCGATCTCATCGACCAGCAGCACGCGCTGCCCGGGCGCCTTCAGCACCTGCAGAAGCGGCCGGGCGATCAGGAAACGATCGTCATAGATGTCGATCTCGTGCTCGCCGGCATGACGGATGGCGAGCAACTGGCGCTGGTAGTTCCATTCGTAAAGCGCGTGCGCGGCGTCGATGCCTTCATAGCATTGCAGCCGCACCAGATCGCGGCCGAGCAGCTGCGCGATCGCCTTGGCCGCTTCCGTCTTGCCAACGCCCGGCGCGCCTTCGAGCAGCAGCGGCTTACCCAGCCGGATCGCAAGAAAGATGGCGGTCGAAAGGCTCTCATCGGCCAGATAGCGCGAGGCGGCCAGCTGCTCCGCCACCGCCTCCGGCGAGGCTGCTGATGTCTCGGCGTTCACTTCTGGCATTTCGACCACTCAGTTCGGCGCTTGCGCCTTGAGCGCGCGCAAAATGCGCTCCGGCGTGATCGGTAGCGTGTCGATGCGCACGCCGACGGCGTCGAAGACGGCATTGGCGACCGCCGGGATTTGCGGGTTGGCGCACATTTCGCCCGGCCCCTTGGCGCCATAAGGCCCGTCAGCGGAGGGACGCTCCAGCACGATGATCTCGGTCTCGGCGAGGTCGCCCGGGCCGGGCATCAGATACTGGTTGAAGTCGGTGCCGCCATGGTCACGGTTGGGGTAGTAGGGCTCTGTCGTCTCGTAGAGCGCGTGGCTGATGCCCATCCACGAGCCGCCGACCAGCTGCTGCTCGACCATTTTGGGGTTCAGCGCCCGGCCGATCTCGAAGATGTTCTTCACCGTCAGCACGGTGACCTCGCCGGTCTCGTCGTCGACCTCGACCTCGGCCACGGTGCAAGCGTGCGCATAGCAGGTCGACGGCTTCATCGCTCCGGTTTCCTTCTCGGGATAGGAGCGCGGGATCAGGAACATGCCGCGGCCGGAAATCGAGCGGCCGCGCTTGAAATGTGCCGACAGCGCGACATCGAAAATCGAGATCGACTTCTGGGGCGCGCCCTTGACCAGGATGTTGCCCTGGCCGTCTGTTTCGAGGTCGGAGGCGTTGACCTCCAGTTCTTCTGCGGCCACTTCCAGCATCACTTGCCGGGCTTCCTTGGCGGCCTGGATGACGGCGTTTCCGGCGCGGTGCGTGCCGCGCGACGCGAAGGTGCCCATGCAGTGCGGGCCGGTGTCGGTGTCGGCGGTGTCGACGACGACGCGGCCGGTCGGCACACCGATCGTCTCGGCGCAGATCTGCGCCATGATCTGCTTCATGCCCTGGCCGAGATCGACTGACGACAGCGTGACCATGAAATTGCCGGTCGGCGTCGAATGCACCAACGCCTGGGTCGGGTCGCCGCCTAGGTTCATGCCGGTCGGATAGTTGATCGCGGCGACGCCGCGTCCGCGCCTGATCGCCATCTCAAGCTCCCTTCGCGTAGGACGACATCGCCAGGTATTTTTCCGCCAGCGGCCAGTTGGCAGCGCGCGAGGCTTCCTGCATGCACTCGATCAGCGCCGCGCCTTCGGTCGGCTGGCGATGCGCCTTCATGTCGCCGTCGCGATAAGCGTTGATGAAGCGGAATTCGAGCGGGTCCATGCCGATCAGCCGCGCCAGCTTGTCCATCTGCACCTCCAGCGCGAAATCGCCGATGGTGACGCCGAAGCCGCGCATGGCCGAGGACGGCGTTCGGTTGGTGTAGACGCAGTACGTGTCGATCCAGACATTGGGGATGGTGTAGGGGCCGGGGTAATGCCCGGCGCCTTTCTGGGCGCCATAGGGCGAGTGGCGCGAATAGGCGCCGGCATCGGTGTAGCCGGTGACTTTGCGGGCGACGATGCGGCCGTCCTTCATGACGCCGTCCTTGATCACCACCTTTTCGGCGGCGCGTGGCGAGGAGATCTGCATCTCCTCCTCGCGGCTGTAGATGAAGGAGACCGGACGACCGGTGAGCTTGGCGCCGAGGATGGCGATCGGTTCGACGATGACGTCGACCTTGCCGCCAAAGCCGCCGCCGACGGTGCCTCCGACGAAATGCAATTTGTTGCCCGGCATCTGCAGGATAATCGAGGTGTTGTCGAGGCTGAAGAACATCGCCTGCGTGTTGGTGTAGCAGGTGAAGCGGTCATTGCCTTCAGGCATCACGACGCAGCCGGTGGTCTCGGTCGGCGCATGCTCGATCGGCGAGGACTGGTAGCTCTGTTCCAGGATGTGATCGGCGCCGGCAAAGCCCGCCTCGACATCGCCGAAGCGCACCTTGCGGCACTCGCCGCTGTCATAGAGGTAGTAGTTCTGGCCGTGATATTCGTTGATCAGCGGCGCGCCGGGTCTCAGCGCCTCTTCCATGTCGAAGACGGCCGGCAGCACTTCATAGTCGACCTTCACCTTGGCGGCGGCCTCCTGAGCGGCACGCTCGGTCTCGGCCAGCACCGCCACCACGGCTTCGCCCTTCCAGCGCACCTTGCCGTCTGCCAGCACCGTCTCGTCCTCCGGCCCGATCTGGATCAGGATCAGGATGGTGTAGACATTGTGCGGCACATCTTTCGCGGTGAGGATTTTGACCACGCCGGGATGTTTTTCCGCCTCCGAGGTATCGATCGAGCGGATGCGGGCATGGTGATGCGGGCTGCGCACCATCTTCAGGTGCAGCATGCCGGGGAAATTGCGGTCGGCGAAGAAGGCGGTCTTGCCGGTGACATGGCCGGGAGAATCCGAGCGAGGCCGAGGCTGGCCGATCTCGTGCAGATCGTCCTTGCGGACATCGGCGAAGTAGCTCTTGCGCAGTTCCATTTTGCTTGCCTCAGGCCGCGTTTTGCGAATTGGAACGGGCGGCGGTCAGCACCGCCTGGATGATCGGCTCGTAGCCGGTGCAGCGGCAGATGTTGCCCGACAGCGCCTCGACCACCTCGTCGCGGCTGGGGTTGGGCGTGTGGTCAAGCAGCACCTTGGCAGCCATGATCATGCCTGGCGTGCAGAAGCCGCATTGCGTCGCGAAGGCATCGAGGAAGGCGCGCTGCAGCGGGTGCAGAACACCGCCTTCCGAAAGCCCCGACGTCGTGATGATGGCCGCCCCGTTGCAGGTCTCGGCCAGCGTGAGGCAGGACAGCCTGAGCTCGCCATCGATGATGACGGAGCAGGCGCCACAGGTGCCCTGGTGGCAGCCGCCTTTCGGCGAGGTGTCGCCAATCTTGTCGCGCAAGGCATGAAGCAGCGTCGTGCCGCTGTCGATGAATTCGGCTTTTTCCGCGCCATTGAGCGTGAACTGAACCGGGACCTTTGCCATGTTTTCCCTCCTTGCGCGCCTGCCCGATTGATCGGACAGACGCGCGCCCCCCGACAGGTGATTAGCTGAGCAGCAGCCGGCCGAGATGGACCGGCAGCACTTCGTTGCGATACCAGGCGCTGGCGATCGGATCGGTGGCTGGCGAGGTGCCGTCGTTGATGACGGCCAAGGCCGGCGCGATGCCGTCTTTCGTCAGGCTTCGGCCGATCAGCGCTTTCTCCGCTGCCCTGGCGCGGATTGGCCGGTCGGCCATGCAGCCCAGCGCAATCCGTGCCGAGGACACGGTGCCGTCGCCAGCCAGCTGAAGCACTGCGGCGATGCTCAGCACCGAAACACCCTTCGGCTTGACCCTCGACACTTTCAGGAAGCGAAAACCGTCAGCCTGTGGAAGCGCGAAGTCCACCGAAGTGATAATGGCGCAGCTGCCATCCCGCTTGGCCAGGAAGGTCTCGATCGGAACCGCGCCGTCGTCGGTGCTGACCGTGGCATTGAGCGCCAGCAGGGCAACGGCGAAATCGCCATAAGGCGTTGGTGCGAACAGGTTGCCGCCGACGGTGGCCATGTTGCGGACCGCCGGGCCTCCGACGGCGCGCGCGGCGCGGGCGATGGCGCCAAGTTCCGGATGGCGGGCGATCGCCGCCATGGTCACCGAAGCGCCGATGCGGACTTTGCCGCCCGTGACCTCGATGGCGAACAGGGTTGGATCCGTCGAGCGAACGAGGCCGGAGACCGAAATGTCGCCCTCATTGGCGGCGCGCACGACCAGCGTGCCGCCACCGAGATAGCGGGTCCCTGCGGATTTCAGGGCCGCGTTGGCGTCCTTCACCGTTGCAAATGTCTGCAGTGCTAGCGCCACGGCTGGCTCCTTCAGTTCTGGCCGGCGAAATGGCTCTTCAGCGCGTTGAAGCCGCCTTGGAAGACATTGGCGCCCATGCCTTCGGCCAGCTTGCCGGCTTCCTCGGGCGCTGCGTCGAAGCTGGCTGTCCATTCGGCATAGGTGCGGTCGCCATCCGTCACGCGCCTGAGCTGTAGCGTCGCCTTGTGATTGGTGAGCGGCTGCGGCGTCTCCAGGATGGAGTAGCTGACGAGGAAATTCTGATCAGAGAAATCGAGCAGCTTTTCGCGGATGCGGGCGCCGCTGGCGAGCTGGAAATTGCGCACGCAGCCGATCGTCGAGGCATCCTTGCCGTCCTCGATATGGCTTTCGACCATGCGCGGATGCCAGCTTGGCAGGCCGTTGAAGTCGCGTATGCGGGCCCAGACCTTTTCGACGGACGCGTCGATGACGCTGGAGATGGTGACTTTCGCCATATCAGATGTTCCCTTGCAAACGCGACAGTTGGGCAAGGGTAGGGCGGCCATTTGAGGGACGCTTATCAATGCGTCTTGAGCCCGTATCAAGGAGTCTGAAAAAGGGTGGGAGTCTGAAAAAAGGTGGCGGGCGGTCGGCTCAGGCGATCATCCGCGCCGCTTCGCGGTAGAGCGTCGGCGGCACGCCGACATGGTCGCGGAAGAAGCGCGAAAAATTGCCTTGCGTGGTGAAGCCGAGATTGCAGGCGACCGAAATCAGCGGCTCCTGCGACCACTGCAATTGCCGCACCGCTTCCTCCATGCGCAGCGTGTTCCAGTAGACATTGGGCGTCAGATTGGTCTGTTCCTTGAACAGGGCGAAGAAATGCGGTCGCGACAGGCCGACGCTGCGCGCCACGTCGTCGAAGCAGATGCGCTCGCAGACATTGGCCTTCATCAGCTGGATGGCCTTGCGGACGCGGAAATCCTGCATGGTGTTGATGCGCACGCGCGCCTGCTGCGGCGCCGACGCATCGGCGGCATCGAGCACGCTGTCGACGAAGCGCTCGATCTCGTAGTTGGCGACATCGTCGACGCTTTCATTGTCGCCGAGGCGATCGAGCAGATTGGCGGCGGCCTGGTGCAGCCATGGCTCCAGTGTGATCGCGGCCTGCGAGAAAAGCGGCGCGGACGAAGGCAGGTCGCGGCGGCGACGCGCCCAGTCGGGGTCGACGTAAAAAGCGAGGAACAGGCCCGGTGTGCCGTTCTGCGACAGGACATGGCTGTGCGGCTGGAAGGAGTTGATGCCGGCGGCGGTGCGAGGTCCAAGCCGTACCGTCTCGCGGCCGATGGTCATTTCGCCGGCCGTGCCGTCCAGCCAGATGATCAGATGGGCCTCGACATGGGCATGGGTGACGAAGTCGCTTGCGACATTCAGGACAGAAACATGTCCGAACCGGCCCCAGTAGAGCCTGATCGCTTCCGTCATGGGTGTTTCCTCCCGCAGACGACTGGCCTCCCTTCGCCTGCTGGGGGATTGTGCGGCGGAGTTCGGCGCCACGTCAAGGCGCGGGGCCTGTGGAGAGGGCGGGTGACAGCCGATGGCGGTGGATTTTCAGACTGAGCGATAGGCACTGGAACGAATAACGGTGGGCCGTACCTCTGGCCCGAACCTAGACCGACGCCGTCATGCCGCCGTCGACGTACAGCGTATGGCCGTTGACGAAGGACGATGCGTCGGAGGCGAGGAACACGGCGGCGCCGATCAGCTCCTCGACATTGCCCCAGCGTCCGGCCGGCGTGCGCTTTTCCAGCCAGGCGGAGAATTCGGGATTGTCGACCAGCGCCTGGTTCATCTCGGTGCGGAAATAACCCGGCGCGATCGCATTGATCTGCAGGCCATGTTTTGCCCAATCGGCACACATGCCCCGGGTCAGGTTGCGGATCGCACCCTTGGTTGCGGTGTAGGGCGCGATGTTCGGCCTGGCGAGTTCGCTCTGCACCGAGCCGATGTTGATGATCTTGCCCTTGCCGCGCGCGATCATGTGGCGAGCAACCGCCTTGCCGGCATGGAAGGCGCCCGACACATTGGTCTTGAACAGCCGCTCCCATTGCTCTTCTGGAAAATCCTCGAGCGGAGCGCGGAACTGCACGCCGGCATTGTTGACGAGGATGTCGATGGCGCCGATCTCGCCCTCGATGCGGGCAACGTCGTCATTGACCGCGCGAAAATCGGTAACGTCGAAGGTCGAAGCATGCGCCTTGAAGCCGGCATCGCGCAGCTTCGCGACCGCGCCATCGACCTTGCCTGGATCGCGGCCGTTGAGGACCACGCTTGCCCCATGTTCGGCCAGGCCCCGCGCCAGGGCAAAGCCAATACCTTGGCCGGAGCCGGTGATCAGCGCCAGCCGCCCCTGGAGGCTGAACAGCGAGTTTGACATCGGATCGTCCCGGCTTAGTCGCTACGGCGGAAATTGCGGATGCGGTCGAACAGCACCGCCAGCAGGATGGCGCCGCCGATGAAGACGCCTTGCCAGAAGGCATTGATGCCGAGCAGACCGAGGCTGTTGCGGATCACCTCGATCAGCGCCGCGCCGACAATGGCGCCGAAGGCGGTGCCGACGCCGCCGGCCAGGTTGGCGCCACCGATGACGGTGGCGGCGATGACCTGAAGCTCCATGCCGGTGCCGATGTTGGTGGTGACGGCGCCGAGCCAACCGGTTTCGATGATGCCGGCAATGCCCGCCGACAGCGCCGAGATCATGTAGACGGCGACCTTGATCTGGCGCACCGGCACGCCGGTCAGCGTCGCCGCATGCTCATTGCCGCCAATGGCGAAGATGTGCCGGCCGAATTTGGTCCAGCGCAAGGTGAAGCCGGTGATCAGCGCCAGCACGATGGTGTAGAGCACCGGATTGGCGATGCCGAACACCCAGGCGCCGCCGCCCAGCGCCAAGAGCTTGTCGTGGTCGGGGCCGAACTGGAAGACGACGGTGTTGTTGGACGCGACCATGGCCAGGCTGCGGGCGATCGACAGCATGCCGAGCGTCACCACGAACGGTGGAAAGCCGAGATAGGCGATCAGGATGCCGTTGAAGGCGCCAATGGCGAGCGCGGTGGCGATCGAAGCCATGATGCCGACCTCGATCGAGTAGCCGGCATGCATGGTGACCGCCAGCACCATCGACGACAGGCACAGCACCGAGCCGACCGACAGGTCGATGCCGCCGGTGATGATGACGAAGGTCATGCCGAGCGCGATGATGGCGACGAAGGTGACGTTGCGGGTGATGTTGTAGAGGTTCTTCGACGTGGCGAAGGCGTCGGTGGCAAACGACAGGAACAGGCAGGCGAGGATGACGGCGATCACCACCCAGAAGGTCTGGCTGGCAAATAGCCTCGCCGGCAAGGATTGCTGCTTGTGCTCGATCGGCTGGTCAATTGTCAGTGCCATCGTTGGCCTTCATCTGCTGCCATGGTGAAAACGCTTGCAGTCATACCTGTTCGATGGCGCCGGTGATCAGCCCGGTGACTTCCTCGGGCGAACTCGACGCGATCGTCTTGTCGGCGACCTTGCGGCCGCGCCGCATAACTATGACGCGGTCGGCGACGGTGAAGACGTCGGGCATGCGGTGGCTGATCAGCACGACTGATATGCCCTGGTCGCGCAAATGGCGGATCAAGTTTAACACTTCGGCGACCTGGCGCACAGAGATCGCCGCCGTCGGCTCGTCCATCAGCACGATCCTGGCTTGCGACAGCATGGTACGGGCGATTGCCACCGCCTGGCGCTGGCCGCCGGACATCTGCTTGACGAGGTCGCGCGGACGGGTCTCGGATTTGAGCTCGGCGAAGATCTGGCCGGCGCGCTTGTACATCGAGGCGTAGTCGAGAATGCGGAACGGGCCGACGCCGCGGCGCAGTTCGCGGCCGAGATAGACATTCGCCGCCGCGGTCAGATTGTTGCAGAGCGCCAGATCCTGGTGGACGATCTCGATGCCGTGCTGGCGCGCCTCGACCGGCTTGTGCAGGATCAATTCCTTGTCGTCCATGCGCATGCTGCCGTGGCTCGGGCGGAAATTGCCGGCGATCATCTTCACCAGCGTCGACTTGCCGGCGCCGTTGTCGCCCATCAGCCCAACCACCTGTCCGGCCTCGATCGATAGCGATACGTCGTTGACCGCCTGGATGGCGCCGAAATGCTTCGAGATGTTGGAGAGTTCGAGAACCGCCACCAGCCTTTGCCTCCCCGTGCCTGCCTGCTTTCCCGGTGGTCCGGGCTCGGCTTTCGCTGCGCTCTATCCAGCTCCTCCCGGAAACAGCGCTGCCGTGCATCTACGCAAATGCCGGCGCAGGCGTCAATTGTCAGACGAATAAGAGCCGGCAATTGTCGGACGAATGAGGGTCGGTTGTCGTTGGGGAGGATGGGGCCTGTTTCGAAAAATCTGTTTTGTAGGACAAATGGCATTGACGTTGGCTGCGCGCCGATATTAGCTGAGCATCGGAGGAGTAGTCTGCCGATCCCATGCCGGTTTGCCGCGCGGGATCAGCTGAGGATTGTCGGTCTGTTTCGACCTGGCTGACCGACATGAAAATACCTATCGACCTGGCGTACGACATGAGCGCTCGCGCAACGACCCTCCGTCATCTCGCATCCGGTCGATCTGTGTGGCGGGCACGCCGTGTCCGTCTGTTTCAAGGGAGGATTGACATGAGGAAATCACTTTTGCTCGCCGCCGCCGCCATGATGGTGATGGGCGCCGGGCCGGCTTTGGCCAAGAAGCAGCTCGTCATTGTCGTGAAAGGTCTCGACAATCCGTTCTTCGAAGCCATTCACCAGGGCTGCGAGAAATGGAACAAGGAAAACGCCAGCTCGGAGTATGAATGCTTCTACACCGGCCCGGCGTCGACTTCCGACGAAGCCGGCGAGGCGCAGATCGTCCAAGACATGCTGAGCAAGCCCGACACCGTGGCGATGGCGATTTCGCCGTCCAACGCGCCACTGATCGCGCAGACGATCAAGACAGCCAATCCGACGATCCCGATCATGACCGTTGACGCGGACCTGACCAAGGCTGATGCGGCCCTGCGCAAGACCTATCTCGGCACCGACAACTATTTGATGGGTCACAAGATCGGTGAGTACATCAAGAAGGCCAAGCCGAAGGGCGGCACGATCTGCACCATCGAGGGCAATCCCGCGGCCGACAACATCCTGCGTCGTGCGCAAGGCATGCGTGACGCGCTGTCGGGCAAGGAAGGCCTCGCGGCGCTGGCCGGCGAAGGCGGCTGGACCGAAGTCGCCGGCTGCCCAGTGTTCACCAATGACGACGGCGCCAAGGGCGTGCAGGCGATGACCGACATCCTCGCCGCCAATCCCAAGCTCGATGCTTTCGGCATCATGGGCGGTTGGCCGCTGTTTGGCGCACCGCAGCCTTACCGCGACCTGATCGGGCCGCTCAAGGACAAGCTGGCCAGCAACGATTTCGTCATCGGCGCCGCCGACACGATCGGCGACGAAGTGGCGATCGCCAAGGATGGCCTCGTGACCGCCCTGGTCGGCCAGCGGCCATTCGAAATGGGCTACAAGGCGCCATCGGTGATGATCGATCTCATCGAAGGCAAGAAAGTCGCCGATCCGGTGTTCACCGGCCTCGACGAATGCACCAAGGACACGGTTGACACCTGCATCCAGAAGTAGGGTCTCGATTTCGGGGCGCTCGGCAACGGGCGCCCCGTCCATTCCCGAACGGGACGCGGCGGTTGGGGCAACCGGCCCCGGCTTTGACGCGCCCATGATCTGGAATTTTCGGCAACGAAATCGGCGCGGCGTGGAGGTTCGGATCATTCCGGACGACAACGGCCGACGCATTGGAACGTGGATGCCGGACGACAAGTCAAAGAAGCGAGCCGACAGGGCCAAGGCACAAGCCGGCGGCCGCCCGGCTGTCGTGCGAAGGGCCGGTGCAGTGCACTTTCCGGGTGCGAGCGTCCATGCCTCGCTGGCCAGCGAGATTGGTCTGCGGATTGTGCGCGGCGACTATCCGCCCGGCACCATCTTGCCCAACGAGGCCAAATGGGCCGAGACCTTCAATGTCAGCCGTTCGGCAGTGCGCGAAGCCATCAAGATGCTGATGGCCAAGAGCCTGTTGGCGTCACGTCCCAAGATCGGCAGCTGGGTCGAGCCGAAAGAGCGCTGGAACCTGCTCGACCGTGACGTGCTGGCTTGGTACGCGACGGCGCCCGATCGCGAGGCTTTCCTGCGCACCGTGCAGGAGTTTCGCCACATCATCGAGCCGGAAGCGTCGGCCTTTGCCGCGCTGCGGCGCAGCGACGAGCAGATGGCGGAGATCAGCCTGGCCTGCCGCGATATGGGTGAGGCATCGAGCCTGCAGGAGCGTGTCCGCGCCGACACGCGCTTCCATCTCGCCATTCTGCGCGCCTGCGGCAACGACCTTCTGGTGCCGCTCGGCGTGCTGATCGAATCGGCGCTCGACCATCTCTTCGCCTTCACGACGCAGCAGGTCGGCGATCAGCGGCAGGCACAGAAGCTGCATGAGGCGATCGAGATGAACATCCGCCTGCGGCGTCCGGCAGCCGCGCGCAACGCCGTGCACAAGCTGCTCGAGAACACCGATGAAGGGATCGGGCGGTCAAGGCGGTGACCGGCGCCTGTGCCTCACTCAAATCGTCTGCTTCTTGCCATCCTTCGTCGGCATCAGGTCGACGCCGTTGACCTTGGCGATATGCGTCGCCAGCATCGGCACGAACTGCTCGGCCGGGCCGGTGGCGAAGGCGCCGGCAAAGGAATTCTTGGTGGCGTTGCCGAGCGGGTTGGCGATGCCTGCCGCACCCGCCATCGATTCCAGATAGGTCAGGTCCTTCAAAGCGTTGGCGATGGAAAATTTGTGCGCGTCGCGATCGCCCTCCAGCGTCCAGCGCATGAAGGTCTGGTAGAAGCCGCAATCCATGCGGCCGTTGCGGATGACGCTGTCGAAGCGCGGCGGCGAGATGCCGACCTTCTGCGCCAGCGCCAGCGCCTCGGAATAGATCGCGGCGTAGCCAAGCGAGATGAAGTTGTTGAGCAGCTTCATGCGGTGGCCGTCGCCCGTGTCGCCGATATGGACGATGCGGCCGGCCCAGGTTTCCAGCACCGGCTTCAGCCTGATAAAGACGGCGTCCGGCGCGCCGACCATGGCGTCCAGCGTGCCCTCCCAGGCCTCCTTTGGCGTGCGGCTCAGCGGCACGTCGACATAGTCGATGCCGAGCGCCTTGAGTTCGGCCGCAAGTGCTACGGTCGAGACCGGATCGGAGGTCGAGCAATCGACGACGACCGAGCCCTTCTTCAAGCCCTCCTTGAGGCCGCCGGGACCGCGAACGATGGCCTCGACCTCGCGCGAGCCGGTGACGCAGATGAAGACGATTGTTGATGCCGCCGCCACATCGCGCGAGGTCGATGCCTCCGTGGCGCCGCGGCCAAGCAGGTCTTCCGCCGCCTTGCGGTTCTTGCGACCGAGAAAGGTCAGGCTGTAGCCCTTGTCGACGATATTCTTGGCGATCCCGTGTCCCATCAGGCCGAGGCCGATGAAGCCGATCTTTTCGCTCGCGGCAGTCGTGTTCATGTCTTCAAATCCTGTTGCAATGATTGATGAGCAGCGCTGCCGTTTTGCAGGCGAGGGTGGTTGCGGATTGCGATATTGTCTGACAATACACATAAATCCCAGCGGATGTGGAGAGCAAAATGACGAAGCGGATCATGTTCACCGGCGGCAGCGGCAAGGCCGGACGCCATGTGGTGCAGTATCTGGTCGAGCAGGGCTGCCAGGTGCTCAACATCGACACCAAGCCGCTCGACAATCCCAAGGTGCGCACGCTGATCACCGACATCACCGACAGCGGACAGGTGTTCAACGCGCTGTCGAGCTATATGGGCCTGCACGAGTTCGACCCGTCGCTGCGCCCCCAGCCGGTCGATGCCGTGGTGCATTTCGCCGCCATCCCGCGCATCATGATCACCACCGACAACGAGGTGTTCCGCATCAATGCGCTCGGCACCTATAATGTCATCGAGGCGGCGGTGAAGCTCGGCATCCGCAAGGTGGTGATCGCCTCCAGCGAGACGACCTATGGGCTGGTGTTCGCCAACGAGCCGCGTGATCCCCGGTATTTCCCGCTCGACGAGGACTATGATGTCGATCCGATGGACAGCTACGCACTGTCCAAGGTCGTCAACGAGAAGACGGCGCGCGCGTTTGCGTTGCGTAGCGGCATCGACATCTACGCCTTGCGCATCGGCAACGTCATCGAGCCGCATGAATATTCGCTGTTTCCGAAATGGTTCGCCGATCCCGGTTTCCGCAAGCGCATCGCCTGGAGCTATGTCGACGCGCGCGACCTCGGGCAGATCACGCTGCGCGCCATCGAGAAGGACGGGCTCGGCTATCAGGTGTTCAACGCCGCCAATGACGACACCTCGTCCGACCTGTCGACCGCCGAACTCCTGAAGCGCTTCTACGCCAGCGTGCCGGTCCAGGGCGAACTCGGCGAGTACGAGACGCTGCTGTCGAACCGCAAGGCGCGCGATATCCTCGGCTTCCGTCCGGAGCACAGCTGGCGCAAATACGTCAACCAGGCCTGATCCGCAGGGGCGGCAGGGGGCTGATCTGTGCACAGCGGCCGGCTTTGCCGCCCGAGCCGCTTGCCGCGCTTGACAGCACCCTCAATCCGGACTTTCTGGAACCCATGCGGGACGCGAAGCCGAACAAGGAAAAATCGCCAGCGAAAGCGGCATCCACCGAGCGTCCGGCGGGCGTTCGCCGACCTGACGCGGCGCGTATTCCAGGTTCGAGTGTCCATGCTTCGCTGGCCAGCGAGATTGGTCTGCGGATCGTGCGCGGGGACTACCCGCCCGGCACCATCCTGCCCAATGAAGCGAAATGGTCGGAGACCTTCAGCGTCAGCCGTTCGGCGGTGCGTGAAGCGATCAAGATGCTGATGGCCAAGAGCCTGTTGGCGTCGCGCCCCAAGATCGGCAGTTGGGTCGAGCCGAAGGAGCGCTGGAACCTGCTCGATCGCGACGTGCTGGCCTGGTACGCGACGTCGCCCGACCGCGAGGTGTTCCTGAAGACCGTGCAGGAATTCCGCCATATCATCGAGCCGGAAGCGACCGCCTTTGCCGCCATGCGGCGGACCGACGAGCAGATGGCCGAGATCAGCCAGGCCTGCCGCGAGATGGGCGAGGCCACCAGCCTGCAAGAGCGCACGCGCGCCGACACGCGCTTTCACCTCGCCATCCTGCGCGCCTCGGGCAACGATCTTCTGGTGCCGCTTGGCGTGCTGATCGAATCCGCCTTCGATCACCTGTTCGCCTATACGACGCGGGAGCTGGACGATTTGCAGCACGCACAGAAGCTGCACGAGGCGATCGAGAAGAACATCCGCCTGCAACGGCCGGATGCGGCGCGCAATGCGGTGCGCAAGCTGCTGGCCAATACCGATGGCGTCATCCGTTCGCGCTAGGCGCCTGACGAGTCTGGGCCAATCCTCCTTCTCACGACGAAGGCGGTGCGCAGTTCGCCCTTGGTGTCCTCGAGCACTTTCTTGTGCGCGACAGGCAGGAAACTCCGCACATCGGCATCGGTTCCGACATCCGCCTTGGTCTGGAGCCACGGATTTGCCCGCCGTGGCGCTGCTGCGTGCCGCGAATGCGCCGATAGTGGTGCAAACGGCAGCCGATTTTTGAGACCGCCGACAGGAAACGCCTTGACCCGAACCGACTTGAGCCGGCCAAGCCCTGGCATCGACAGCACCTATGCCTGGGTGCGGTTGGCCATTTCGATGCTGCTGGCGACGATTGGCGCCGTGGGCATGTGGGCTGTTGTCGTGGTGCTGCCCGCCGTACAGGCCGAGTTCGGCGTCGATCGCGCGGCCGCGTCGATGCCCTACACCGCGACCATGGTCGGTTTCGCTGCCGGCAATGCGCTGGTCGGCCGCGCCATCGACCGTATGGGCTACTGGATCCCGGCGCTGCTCTCCTCGATTACACTCGCCGCCGGCTTCCTGCTGGCGTCGCTGAGCACATCGATCCTGCAGTTCACGCTGGTGCAGGGTGTCCTGATCGGTGTCGGCACGTCGGTGATCTTTGGGCCGCTGATCGCCGATATCTCGCACTGGTTCAATCGCCGCCGCGGTGTCGCGGTGACCGCTGCGGCGGCCGGCAACTACCTCGCCGGAGCGATATGGCCGACCATCATGCCGACGTTGATGAAGGCCGAAGGCTGGCGCTTCACCTATGCCGCCATCGGCGTCTTCTGCCTGGTGACCATGGTGCCGCTGGTACTGCTGCTGCGGCGTGGTGCTCCTCAAGCGGCCGCTGCAGGTTCGCCCGGCAGCCGGCCGGTGCAGCCGATCTCGCTGTCACCAGCGGCATTGCAGGTGTTGCTTGTGGTCGCCGGCCTTGGCTGTTGCGTGGCGATGTCGATGCCGCAGGTGCATATCGTCGCCTATTGCATGGATCTCGGCTACGGCATGGCGCATGGCGCCGACATGCTGTCGATCATGATGGCGGCCGGCGTCGTCAGCCGGCTGGCGTCCGGCTTTGTTGCCGACCGCATCGGCGGCGTGAAAACACTGCTGATCGGGTCGGTGCTGCAGTGCCTGTCGCTGCTGTTCTACATCCCGTTCGACGGGCTTGCCTCGCTCTACGTCGTGTCGCTGGTGTTCGGCCTGTCGCAAGGCGGCATCGTGCCTTGCTATGCGATCATCGTGCGCGAATACATGCCGGCCAGGGAGGCTGGGCAGCGCATCGGCATCGTCATGATGGCGACCATCTTCGGCATGGCGATCGGCGGCTGGATGTCGGGCTGGATCTACGACCTGACCGGCTCCTACGCCGCGGCGTTCCTCAACGGCATTGCCTGGAATCTGCTGAACATAGTGGCGATCGGGCTGTTGCTGTGGAAGGCAAGGCGCAGGGCTGCGGTGATGGCCTGAACGGGTCAGCTCGGTTCCCATTGCTTGACAAGGACGACAGGCTGCGCGACGCCAGCAGGCGAGTGAGCGGCAAAGCGGGCCGGTGGGATGGCGGCAGGAAAAATGATCGTATCGCGGCCGCGCCTTGGCGGATGCATTTCTGGGCGAGTGCGTCCTTGATCAAGCCGCGCTCACGCCGGGGCGGGGGCCGCCCGACCATTGCCGATGTCGCGCGCAAGGCCGGCGTCGGCGCCATCACCGTGTCGCGCGCCCTGCGCGAGCCGGAGCGTGTCTCCGAAGAGCTGCGCCGGCAGATCCAGGTCGCCGTCGACGAACTCGGCTATGTGCCGGACCCGAATGCGCGGGCGCTGGCCTCGGCGCGCGCCGAGGTGTTCGGCGTGCTGGTGCCGTCGCTCACCAACAACGTCTTTGCCGAGGTGGTGCGCGGCATCTATGACAGCCTGTCGGCCAGCCCGTTCCGCATCCAGCTCGGCAACACCCATTATTCCGGCCTCGAGGAAGAGCGGCTGCTGCAGCTGTTCGGCTCGCAGCGGCCGGCAGCGCTGATCGTCGCCGGCATCGACCAGACACCGGTGTCGCGAAAGCTGCTGGAAAACGCCGGCTGTCCGGTGGTGCAGGTCATGGAAACCGGACCCGACCCTGTCGACATGATGGTCGGCTTCTCGCATCTCGACGGCGGCAGGACGGCGACAGAACATCTGATCGAGGCGGGTTATCGCCGCATCGGCTTCATCGGGGCGCGCATGGACCCGCGCTCGCAGCGGCGCCTGGCCGGCTATCGCGCGGCGATGGAGAAAGCCGGCCTGTTCGACCCGCGCCTCGTCACCACCACGCCGGTGCTGTCCAGCGTGCCGCTCGGCCGTGAGCTGTTCCGCGACGCGCTGGCCAAGATGCCGACGCTGGATGGCGTCTTCTGCAACAATGACGACATCGCGCTCGGCGTGCTGTTCGAGTGCCATCGCGCCTCGATCGCGGTGCCGAAGACGATCGGCATCGTTGGCTTCAACGATCTCGACATGATGCAGGTGGCGTTCCCTTCGATCACCAGCGTCCGCACCTACCGGTATGAGATCGGCAGGCGTGCGGTCGCAATGGCGCTGTCGGCGATCGCCGGCAACAGGCCGGAACAACGGATCGTCGATCTCGGTTTCGAACTCAAGCGCCGCGAGAGCACCGCCCGTTGAAACACACAGAAGCGACTGTGTGAATGCCGGTTTACACAACGTCATGGTAGCGCTACCAATTGCCTACCGTGGAAACTTACGGCAAAAGCCAAGGCCTGTTTATTATATATAAGCGACAGCTAATGCTTGTTTATTATGTATAATATGATAGTTTTTGTTTCCGATTGAGAGGTGGCAAAGGAGGGCATCGGCTCGGCATTGGCGACTTAAAAAGCGCGACAGGCAAGGCGGGAGGTGTCTGGCCGGACGCGTGAAGTGCATGGCAGCCAACAACACTCAAAACTGCAACTGGGAGGAATGTCGATGATCAAGTCACTTGTTGGTGGCATCGTTGCCGCCACTGCATTCGTCATGCTCAACTCGGCCGCAATGGCCGCCGGCCCCGAAGTCGTGAAGGGACCTGCCGCCGAGGCGGACTGTTTCGCGCCCTGGGCCGCAGATACGCAGTTCTTCAAGTTTCCCAAAAAAAATGGCCCATACCGGATCGCGCTCGCCAACGGCTATATCGCCAACACCTGGCGCATCCAGATGATCCAGACCGCCAAGGCTTACGCAGCGCAAAAGGACGTCGCCGCCAAGCTGAAGGAATTCAAGGTGGTGTCGACCGGCGAGGATGTGCCGGCGCAGATTTCGGCGATCAACAACTTCATCGATTCCGGCTATGACGCCATTGTTGTCAACGCGCAGAACCCGACCGCTTTCGCGCCGGTCATCAAGCGCGCCAAGGAAGCCGGCGTCGTGCTGGTCGCCTTCGACAACATTCTCGATACCAAGGATGCCATCAACGTCAATGTCGATCAGAAGGGCCTCGGTGAGCTTTGGGGCAAATGGCTGATCAGCCATATACCCAATGGCGGCAAGATTCTTGAAGTGCGCGGCGTTGCCGGCACGTCGGTCGACACCGATCGTCATAATGGCATCCATGAGGTTCTCGACGCTTCGGGCAAGAAATGGGATGTCACCGAAGTCGCCGGCAAGTGGGACGATCCGACAGCGCAGAAGGTTACGGCTGACGCGATCGCCACCAACGGTCCGTTCGTCGGCATCACTGGCCAGGGTGGCGACACCGGCATCGTGCAGGCGATGATCGATGCCAAGCATCCCTTCGTACCGTTCGGCGGCGAAACAGAGAACGGGTTCCGCAAGTTCTGCGCGGCCCATGCAGCGGACGGGCTGAAATGCTCGTCAGCCGGTACCGGTCCGGCCCAGGTGGCGGTTGCCATCAAGACGGCGATCTCGGCGCTTGAAGGCAATGTCGTCCCGCAGTCGGTCAAGCTGCCGCTTGCGATCGTCGAGGATCCGAACTTCAAGGCAGGTCAGGATTTCTTCCCCGACCAGTCAGACAATTTCTTCGTCGGCAATTCCTTCCCGACCTGCGGTATCAATTTCACCGCTCAGGAAATCATGGGCCAGACCAAGGCTGACCAGTAGGCTGCACACCTGGCGCCGCGGGATCTCCCGCGGCGCCGACCAGTCGATATCCCTAGTCGTCAAATTGCCTCGGGAGGGCCGATGGACGGTGCGGTTTCGCTCTTCCGGATGGAAGGCATGTCCAAGCGCTATGGTGGTGTGCGGGCGCTGGAAAAGGCCGAGCTGTCGGTCTCATCCGGCAGCATTCACGCCATCCTCGGCGAAAATGGAGCCGGCAAATCGACGCTGATCAAGGTGATGGCGGGCGTCGTGGCGCCCGACGAAGGCCGCATGACGCTGGACGGGCGCGAGGTGACGTTCGCTTCGCCGGCTGCCGCCAACCAGGCCGGCATCGTCTGCATCTTCCAGGAACTGTCGCTGGTTCCTGAGCTCAGCGTCGCCGACAACATCGTCATTTCCGACCCGCCGACGCGGTTCGGCATGATCGACCGCAAGGCACAACGCCGGATCGCGGAGGAGGCGCTGGCGCGCGCGGGCGCCGCAGACATCCATCCGCTGGCGCTGGTCAAGGACCTGCCGCTGTCGCGCCGGCAAATGGTCGAGATCGCCAAGGCGCTCGCCAGGAAGCCGCGCATCCTCATCCTCGACGAGGCGACCTCGGCGCTGACGGCGGCGGATGTTTCCAAGATCTTCGCGGTGCTGAAACGGCTGCGCTCGGAAGGGCTGGCGCTGCTCTACATCTCGCACCGCATGAACGAGATCGCCGAACTGGCGGATCAGTGCACGGTGTTCCGCAACGGCCGCAACGTCGCCAGTTACGCGGCGGGCACAAAGAGCGACAATGAAGTGGTCGAGCTGATGATCGGGCGCGAATACAGCCATATTTTTCCGCCAAAGCCGGTACGCGCTTCGGCTGCCGCCGTTCCGGTGTTGGAGGCACGCCAGCTTTCATGGACCGATCGGTTGGACAATGTCTCGTTGACGGTTGGGGCAGGCGAGGTGGTCGGTCTTGGCGGTCTCGACGGCCAGGGCCAGCGCGAATTGCTGCTCGCCTTCTTCGGTGTGCTGCGCGGCCTGTCCGGTCAGATCCTGATCGACGGCAAGCCGGTCTTGATCGCCAGCCCTGCCGCTGCACGCCATGACGGGATCGGCATGGCGCTGATCCCGGAAGACCGCAAGACGGAAGGGTTGATGCTGCCGATGACGGTGCGCGAGAACCTCTCTTTCGCCGCGCTCGACCGGTTGTCGAAAGCCGGCATCATCGACCGCGCCGCCGAACAGCGGCTGATCGACGACATGGTCGGCCTGCTGGCGATCAAGACCGCGGGTCTCGACATACCGGTCGGCGCGCTGTCGGGCGGCAACCAGCAGAAGGTGGTCATCGCCAAATGGCTGATGCGCCAGCCGCGCATCATCCTGCTCAACGATCCGACGCGCGGCATCGATGTCGGCACCAAGCAGGAGCTCTACCAGCTGATGCGCAAGCTCGCCGATGCGGGTGCTGCGATCCTGTTCTATTCGACCGACTATGACGAACTGATTGGCTGCTGCGACCGCGTGCTGGTGCTCTATGACGGCGCGGTCAAGCGCGAGCTGGTCGGCGCAGAGATCTCCGAGCGGGCGCTGATCGCCAGCGCGCTCAACATCCATGGCGAAGAGAGCCCCGTGAGCTTGGGAGCGGACGCGTGAAAGATTGGCGTTACTGGCTGGCCGAACAGCGCGGAACGCTGCTGGCGCTTGGCATATTCATCGTCATGTTCGTCATATACACCTCGAACCATCCGGCGGGCTTCACCGCAAATGTCGTGCAGACGGCAGCGAACAAGGGCGTGCTGCTCGCCTTCGTCGCCATGGCGCAGACGCTGGTGGTGATCACCGCCGGCATCGACCTGTCCGTCGGCATGATCTTCCTGCTCACCAATTGCCTCGCCTCCTGGCTGGTGGTGGGCACGCCGATGCAGACGACGCTGGGCGTCATCGCCGTGCTGGCGGTGGGCATTCTCTGCGGCGCCATCAACGGCGCCATCGTCATCTACGGGCGGCTGCAGCCAATAGTCGCCACCATTGCCACTGGTGCCGTCTACTACGGCATCGGCCTGCTGCTGCGGCCGTTTCCGGGCGGCTCGGTCAATGAGGATCTCGCCGATGCGCTGACCGGCCGTGTGTTCGGC
This sequence comes from Mesorhizobium sp. AR07, assembly GCF_024746815.1. Taxonomy (GTDB): domain Bacteria; phylum Pseudomonadota; class Alphaproteobacteria; order Rhizobiales; family Rhizobiaceae; genus Mesorhizobium. The sequence goes on along the minus strand of NZ_CP080525.1, from coordinate 1,787,851 downwards.
GTGGTACCGGCGAGCTTCGTCGTCCTGCTCGTCATCGTGCTGGTGATCTGGGTGCCGTTCAGCCGCTCGGTGCTTGGCCGCGCGGCTTACGCGGCGGGGTCGTCGGAGACGGCGGCGTACATGTCCGGCGTGCCGATCCGGCGCGGCAAGTTCGCCGCCTACACGTTGGCCGGGCTGCTGGCCGCGATCGGCGGTCTGTTCCTAACCTTCTTCACCTATACGGGCGAAGCGGCCTATGCCAGCGGCAACTCCTACACGTTGTTTTCGATCGCCGCCGTGGTGCTTGGCGGCGTCTCGCTGTTCGGCGGCAAGGGCAGCGCCATCGGCGCCATCTTCGGCGCACTGGCCTTCCGCACCATCGGCGACCTTTTGTTCGTCTTCGATTTCGATCCGCTCTGGCAGCCGCTGTTCCAGGGCGTTATCCTGCTGGTCGCCGTCAGCCTCGGCGCCTTTGCCCTGTTTCGGGTCCGCAATCGGCTGGAGTGGTTCCTGTGAGCGAAACGACATTGGGCGGCATCGCCGGGCATATGCCGAAATTCATCCGCCGCGCCGATCCGGCGGTGCTGACGGCCTTTGCCTGCATCGTGCTGTTGCTGTTCCTGGGCAGCCTCTATTCCAGAAGCTTCCTGTCGCCTGAATATCTTCTGCAGCAGCTCAAGGTGGCGTCGTTTCTCGGCGTCATCGCCACCGGCATGATGCTGGTCATCCTGCTCGGCCAGATCGACCTGTCGGTGCCGTGGGCGGTGGCGGCGGGCGCGATGATGGCCTGTGCGGCCGCCGCCTATGGCCCGGTCGGCGTGGTGCTGGCCATTCCGTTCGGTATTATCTGCGGCATGCTGATCGGCGTCGTCAACGGCATCGGCGTCGCTTATCTGCGCATCCCCTCGATGATCATCACGCTGGCCACCAATGCGGTCGCGCAAGGTCTGATGGTGGTCTACACCGGCGGCTTCTCGCCGCAGGATTCGGCGACCGGCGCGATGCGCTACCTGGCGACCGGCTTCACCATTCCGGGCGTGCCCAATGCGGTCATCATCTGGGCGCTGATCGGCGCGGCGATGGTGTTCGTGCTGACCCGTACCAGCTTCGGCCGCACCGTCTACGGCATCGGCAACCGCGAGCGCGCCGCCTATCTCTCCGGCATCGATACGCGGCGCGTGGTGATGATCGCCTTCGCCGTCTCCGGCGGTCTCTCGGCCTTCGGCGGCGTCCTGCTGGCCGGCTATGCCTCCAAGGCGGCGCAATCGATGGGCGACGCTTATTTGCTCCCGTCGATCGCCGCTGTGGTGCTTGGCGGCACCTCGATCCTGGGCGGGCGCGGCTCCTATCTCGGCACCGTCGCCGGCGTCATCCTGATCACGCTGCTGCAATCCATCCTGTCGGTCATGCAGATGCCGGAGGCAGGGCGGCAGATCATCTATGGCGTCGTCATCGTCGCCATGCTGTTGCTCTACGGCCGCGCGCCGGCAAGCCGCTGACAGTGGACGAAAAGGCAGCACAGGCGCCATCGGGCGCTCCCGGCTCAGTGCCTCCGGCCATCGTGGTGATGGGCGTCGCCGGCTGCGGCAAGTCGGCGGTCGGCACGGCCTTGGCCGTTGTGCTGGGCGGCGTCTTCATCGAGGGCGACAGGCTGCACCCGCCTGAAAATGTCGCGCGCATGGCAAGCGGCGAGCCGCTCACCGATCAGCTGCGCGAAGGCTGGCTCGATGCGATCGGCGCGCGCATCGCGGCGACCGTGGGGCAGGGGCAAGGGGCGGTCGCCGCCTGTTCGGCTCTGAAGCGCAGCTATCGCGAACGGCTGAGCGGCTTCTGCCCGGACATCGTCTTTCTCTATCTGGAGATCGATCCCGCCACGGCCAGAAAGCGCGTCGGTAACCGCAAGGGCCATTTCATGCCGGCAAGCCTGGTCGACAGCCAGTTCGCCATCCTCGAGCCACCGACAGCGGAGGAGCGGGCATTGACGCTCGACGCGAAACGCCCGGTCGGCGAAATCGTCGCTGAAGCCGCCCGCCTGATACGCCTGATATAACCTTCATCAGTGCTGATATGGATGGATGGTGTCCCGAGCCGCTAAATCTGCGACGTCAGCTCGACCGGAAAATCGTCATTGTCGGCATCGCGCATGGCGGCAAGGCTGCGATTGTCGAGCACTTCGGCGATCGCCTGCCGCACCTCCAGCATCATGTGCCGGACCTGGCAGGTCGCCTCGTCGCAGTCCTCGCAGCGCTGATACTGCGTGCGGCTGGCGCAGGGGATCGGCGCCAGCGGTCCGTCAAGCACGCGCACGACATGGCCGATCTTGATTTCGGAGGCCGGGCGGGCGAGGCGATAGCCGCCTTCCTTGCCCTTGCGGCTCTGGACGAAGCCGGCATTGCGCAGTTCGCCCAGGATGGCATCGAGGAATTTCTTCGGGATGTTGTTGGCAACCGCGATGTCGTTGACGAAGGCCAACTGGCCAACCGGCAGGCCGGACAGATGCACCAGGGCCTTGAGGCCGTATTTGCCTTTTTTTGTCAGCATGCCCAGATCAACCCATAAAAGCCCCAACCACCCGCATCTGGCGACTGTTTGTGTGCAAATAATGACGGTTTGATCAAGCGATGATGTTTCGCGAAAACAAGCCGCCGGATGGCACGTTAGGCACAAACGCGTTGATTCTTTGTAACGTTTTGCACGGATGACGCCGATAAAGCCTGTTCCATCCCGATAGACTCGGGATGGGCCTCGATCTCTTGGCTTGAGCATGATGTCTGGACAAACGGTTTCCGGTTGTCCGAGAAAACCGGGTTCCATTTTTCGGGATCATGCTTTGGTCGCTGAAAACCGGGTTGCCGGCGCACGAAACGAAAAAGCCGGCAAAGCGCCGGCTTTCTCGGTCACTTCGGATGTTGCTTTCGTCAGCGGCTGCCATAGGTCTGGTCGAGCAGGCCGCCGGCGGCGAAATGCTCTTTCTGCACCTTGTCCCAGCCGCCGAAGACGTCTTCCACCGTCAGCAGGCGGACATCGGGAAAGTCGGCCTTGTATTTGGCGGCGACGGCGGCGTCGCGGACCCGGTTGCCGTTCTGGGCGAGGATGTCCTGGCCCTGCGGCGTGTAAAGGAAGTCGAGATAGGTCTTGGCCAGATCGCGGCTGCCATGTTCGTCGGCCACCTTGTCGACGATCGCCACCGGGAATTCGGCCAGCAGGCTGACCGAGGGCGTGACCTGCTCGAACTTGTCGTTGCCATATTCCTTGCGGATGCCGCGCGTCTCGGACTCGAAGGTGATCAGCACGTCGCCGATCTCGCGCTGCACGAAGGTGGTGGTCGCGGCGCGGCCGCCGGTATCGAAGATCGGCACGTTGTTGAACAGCTTGGTGACGAATTCCTTTACCTTTGCATCGTCGCCCTTGAAGGCTTCCTTGGCGTAGGCGGTGGCTGCCAGATAGGTGTAGCGCGCATTGCCCGAGGTTTTCGGGTTGGGGAAGATCACCTGTACGTCGTCGCGCACCAGATCGTTCCAGTCCTTGATGTGCTTGGGGTTGCCGGCGCGCACCAGGAAGGACGGCAGCGAATAGAACGGCGAAGCGTTGTCGGGGAAATCCTTCTGCCAATCGGCCGAGACGAGGCCCTTCTTGACCAGGAAGTCGATGTCGGTGACCTGGTTGAAGGTGACGACATCGGCGCCAAGGCCCTCGGCGATGGCGCGAGCCTGCGCCGAGGTGCCGGCATGCGACTGGTCGACGGTCACACCGGGATGCCCTGCGATGAAGGCCTTGTTGACCTGCACGAACAGTTCGCGGCCGACATCGTAGGACGCGTTGAGCAGTTTGTCGGCCGACCAGGCTTGGGAAGATGCGAGGAACAGGCCGGCGACGGTGGCTACACCGAGGAAAAATCGCTTCATGAAAATAGGGCTCCGATGCAATGCGTTTATGGTTGGACCATAGCCGTGGGGCAGGGTGTGCGGCGAGGTATGGGTTCAAGGCTGAGCGCCCGTTGCTAGAAAAACCATTGCTGAAATGGATGGCCCGTAGGATTTTCTTTCAAGGAGAGTCTCTTTTGAGGGCCTTCGGAAGCCGACCCTTCCAGTCACCTCACTGGCAAGATGATAAAATAGATACACATTGTGTATGCGGAATGCTATGATACGGAAAGGAGTCCTCCATGACAAAGACCAGACCTGAGACCCACGCCAAGCCTGTAAATCTGCGCATCCGAGAGGATGTGCGCATGCTGATTGACCGCGCCGCGAAAATACGTGGGAAAACCCGTTCCGACTTTATGATCGATGCTGCCTACCGTGCGGCCGAGGATACGCTGCTCGACCAAGCTCTGATCAAGGTGGATCCTGAGAGTTACCGGCACTATCTCGACATCCTTGATGGACCGCCGAGCGGTGAAGGTTTTGCACGCCTCATGAACGTGCCCAAGCCATGGCAGGGCTGATGCTATCGGCGCCCACGCCTCTGGCCGAAAATCACGATGTCGAATTTTTCCAAAGCGGGACGGAAAGCCTCGACCAATGGCTTCACCTCAGGGCGCGGGCCAACCAGGTCAGTGGCGCGTCGCGCACTTATGTGGTGGCTGAAGGCGCTCGTGTCGTCGGCTACTACTGTCTCTCTTCGGGCGGGCTTGATCTCGCGGAAGCACCCGGTGCCATTCGCCGCAACATGCCAGATCCCATTCCAATGGTTGTGCTCGGGCGTCTCGCCGTAGACGCAGGTTGGCAAGGGAAGGGACTGGGCGCAGCGCTGTTGCAAGACGCCGTTCTGCGTGCCGGTCACGCGGCGACGATCCTGGGGATTCGCGGCATTTTTGTTCATGCCATATCGGATGAAGCGAAAGCTTTCCATGTGCGCTACGGCTTTGCGGCTTCCCCGAAAAATCCGATGACCTTGGTGCTGTCGTTAAAAGGCGCGTTGAAAGGGTAGTCGATGTCGCTCAGCATGGTGCGCCAAATTCATGGTGCCTCATAGCGAGGCGGCCGGAAACAGCTTCCAGCGACCGGGGCGGAACGCCACCCGGCTTTTCTGCGCCGCGGGATGGCCGACCGGCAGCTCGATCTCGACCCGCTGGCGATCGCCGCCGATCTCAAGCTCCACCCGGCGCGTGCCGGCGACGCGGCGGCTGGCGGCGACCGTGCCGGCGATGCAGCCGCTGCAGCCGTCCAGCAATTCGACGTCGTGCGGGCGAAAGAACAGCGTTGCATCGCCCGAGGGCTCGTTTGGCGCGGCAAGTCCGATCGGACGGTCGGCGAGCCAGATCTCGCCATTCTCGACCTTGACGGGAAGCGAGCTCGATTCGCCGATGAAGCCGTAGACGAAGGGCGAGTTCGGCGTGTCGTAGATGTCGTCGGCGGTGCCGACCTGCTCGATGCGGCCCTGGCTCATCACCACGACGCGGTCGGCAAGCTCCAGCGCTTCCTCTTGGTCGTGGGTGACGAAGACGGTGGTATGACCGGTGGCGTCATGGATTTCGCGCAGCCAGCGGCGCAATTCCCTGCGCACCTGTGCGTCGAGTGCGCCGAACGGCTCGTCAAGCAACAACACCTTGGGTTCGATCGCCATGGCGCGCGCCAGCGCCACGCGCTGGCGCTGGCCGCCGGAGAGCTGTGCCGGATAGCGCTTCTCGAGCCCCGAAAGCTGGACGAGATCGAGCAGCTCCGAAGCGCGGCGGCGGATCTCCTGCGCCGGCGGGCGCGACGGCCCGTGCCGGACCTTGAGGCCGAAGCCGATATTGTCGGCGACCGTCATGTGCCGGAACAGCGCATAGTGCTGAAAGACGAAGCCGACATTGCGCTGCTGGATCGACCTGTGCGAGGCGTCCTCGTCGCCGAAGAAGATTTTCCCCCGCGTCGGCCGTTCCAGCCCGGCAATCAGCCTGAGCAGCGTCGTCTTGCCGGAACCGGATGGCCCGAGCAAGGCGATCAGTTCGCCCGACTTGATGTCGAGCGACACGTCGTGAAGCGCCGGAAACCGGTCAAACTCCTTGCGCACGTTGGCAACGCGAACTTCCATCGACAGAACCTTCTAGTGCCCGCGCGTGGCGGCGATCTCGGCGCCGTAGCGCATCTCGAGAAGTGTTTTCAAGACCAGCGTGACGAGCGCCAGGCCCGCAAGCAATGAAGCGACGGCAAAGGCGCCGACGGCGTTGTACTCATTATAGAGGATTTCGACATGCAGCGGCATGGTGTTGGTCAGACCGCGAATGTGGCCCGATACCACCGAAACCGCGCCGAATTCGCCCATGGCGCGCGCATTGCACAGAAGCACGCCATAGAGCAGCCCCCATTTGACGTTGGGCAAGGTCACGTACCAGAAGGTCTGCCAGCCATTGGCGCCGAGGGACAGGGATGCCTCTTCGTCGCCATTGCCCTGTTCCTGCATCAGCGGGATCAGTTCGCGCGCGACGAAGGGGAAGGTGACGAAGACTGTGGCCAGTACGATGCCCGGCACGGCAAACAGGATGACGATGCCGTGCGCCTTCAGCCAGCCGCCGAGCAACCCCTGGGCGCCGAACAGAAGCACGTAGACCAAGCCTGATATGACCGGCGAGACCGAGAAGGGCAGATCGATCAGCGTGGTCAGGAAGGCCTTGCCCTTGAACTCGAACTTGGCGATTGCCCAGGCGGCGGAAATGCCGAAGACGATGTTGAGCGGCACCGAGATCACTGCCACCAGCAGAGTCAGCCGGATCGCCGAGCGCGTGTCGGGATCGCTCAGCGATTGCGTATAGGCACCGACGCCTTTCGCCAGCGCTTCGTGGAAGACGATGATCAGCGGCAGCAGCAGGAAGATGCCGAGGAAGGCGAAGGCAACGCTCATCAGCGCCATGCGCGCCGGGCGGCTTTCTGTCACCGCGGCTGACTGGCTCTCGTGGTGCGGTTCGTAGGACTTGATCTCGGGGTCAGCCATAGCGCTTGCGGCTCCATGTCTGCACCAGATTGACCACCAGCAGCATGACGAACGACAAAGCGAGCATGATCGCCGCGATCGCGGTCGCCGCCGGATAATTGTATTCCTCCAGCCGGATGACGATCAGCAGCGGCGCGATCTCGGATTTATAGGGCAGGTTGCCGGCGATGAAGATGACCGAGCCGTATTCGCCGACGCCGCGCGCGAAGGCCAGCGAAAAGCCTGTGACGATGGCCGGCGCCAGGCCCGGAAACAGGATGCGGGTGATGATCTGGAAGCGGTTTGCACCGAGTGTGGCGGCTGCTTCCTCCACCTCCTTGTCGATCTCCTCCATGATCGGCTGCACGGTGCGCACGACGAAGGGCAGGCCGATGAAGATCAGCGCGATGACGATGCCGAGCGGCGTATAGGCGACCTTGATGCCGAGCGGCATCAGCAATTTGCCGATCCAGCCGTTCGGAGCGTAGAGAGTGGTCAGCGCGATGCCGGCCACCGCCGTCGGCAGTGCGAAGGGCAGGTCGACCATGGCATCGACGATGCGGCGGCCGGGAAAGCGGTAGCGAACCAGTACCCAGGCGACCAGCGTGCCGAAGACAACGTTGACGGCAGCCGCGATGAAGGCGGTGCCGAAGCTGATTTCCAGCGCGTTGAGGGTGCGGCGGTCAGTGGCGATTGCCCAGAATTCAGGCCAGCCAAGGGCGGCCGAGCGCCAGATCAGCCCGGACAGCGGTATGAGGATGATGAGGGTGAGGTAGGCAAGCGAGAAGCCGAGCGTCAATCCGAAACCCGGAATGACGCTCGGCTGCCTGAACCGCCACCCCGCCTGCGCGGGTGCTGTGGTCATATCGTCCTGATCTAGCTCACTGGGCCGGCTTGTAGATCTGGTCGAATATACCACCGTCGCCGAAATGATAAGGCTGTGCCTTCTTCCAGCCGCCGAAAAGCGGATCGTCGATGGAGATCAGCTTGATTTCAGGTGTCTTGGCGAGATCTTCCGGCGGCACGAGTTCGGGTTTGGCCGGACGATAATGGTTCTTGGCGATGATCGTCTGCCCTTCCTTGGAATAGAGCCAGCCCAGATAGGCTTCGGCGACCTTGCGTGTGCCCTTGGCATCGACGTTGGCGTCGACAATCGCCACCGGCGGCTCGGCCAGGATCGATGTCGGGGGATAGACGACCTCGAAATTGTCGGCGCCGAATTCGTCGAGCGCCAGATAGGCATCGTTTTCCCAGGCGATCAGCACATCGCCGATGCCCTTTTGCGCGAAGGTCACGGTCGAGCCGCGCGCGCCGGTGTCGAGCACGGGGGCATTGGCGTAGAGCTTGCCGACGAATTCCTTGGTCTTGGCCTCGTCGCCGCCATCATTGGCGTTGGCGTAGGCCCAGGCCGCAAGATAATTCCAGCGTGCGCCGCCTGATGTCTTGGGGTTAGGCGTGATCACCTGGGTGCCGTCCTTGACGAGGTCGTTCCAATCGTGAATGCCCTTGGGATTGCCCTTGCGGACCAGGAAGATGATGGTCGACGTGTAAGGCGCTGAATTGTTTTCGAATTTGGTGCGCCAGTCGGGATTGATCTTCTTCGATTTCGAGACGATGGCGTTGATGTCGCCTTCGAGCGCCAGCGTCACCACATCGGCGTCGAGGCCGTCGATCACGGCACGGGCCTGGGCGCCCGATCCGCCATGCGACTGCTGGATGGTGACTGTCTCGCCCGTGTCGGCCTTCCAATGTGCCGCGAAGGCTTCGTCATAGGCCTTGTAGAGCTCGCGTGTCGGATCGTAGGACACGTTGAGAATGGTGGTATCGGCGAACGCGAAACCGAGCGTGCCGAACTGGACAGATGTGGCGACCAGTGCGCCGAGCAGTTTCCTGAAATGAGGTTTGGTCATTTCTGCCTCCGTTGAACCCGCGCCAAATCTACCGAATTGATAGAAATTAGATGCATTCAATGTTGCCTTTTTTGCCCCTCTGAAGAAAATGTTTGACGATCTTTCGCCATGTGGAGAAATTTCTTCCTCATGGCTGCACTGAGCGTGCTCCAGGCCTGGCTGACGTGTCATCTAGCTTTGGGGCCGGCCGGGACAAGGACCTCGCCGGCGAGGGGCGGTCCGCTCAGCCTTCGCTGTCGATGGTGATCAGCGAAGCCATGTTCGGACTGTTGAGCGGCACCGACGAGGGGCAGCGACAGCCTGGAATGACGGCGATGTCGAACAGCTCGGTGATGTGTCCCTTCAACTCGATCCACTCGGCTATGCCGCCTGTATGCAGGTCGATGATGTAGAGCGCGCAGCGCGGCTCGGCGTCGCGCGTCCGCAGATTGGCCTGCAGCGGCAGGTCGTTGAACAGGCCATCGCGCGGCAGCGACGTGGTGACGATGGCAAAGCGGCCATGAAAGCTCAGGCCACGCAGGAAGCCGGGGCAGAAGGCGATGTTCTGCTTTTCGTTCGTGCCGGGATCGATGCGGACCAGGAAGCCGCGGCCGGAATCGAGCACCCAGAGCGCGCCGTCATGGACACGCGGCGAATGCGGCATCGACAGATCGTCGACCACCACCTTGTCCTCGGTGATGTCGATGATCATGCCGCCTTCCCAGCGGCGGTCGCGCCAGCCGCCGACCGAGTCCGACCGGCTGATCGCGCTGACATAGCGCGCCCGTCCGTTCTGCATGGCCAGACCGTTGAGATGGCAGCGATCCTCCGGCACCAGCTTGCTGATGAAGGACGGCTTCCACAGCGGCCGGAAGGAATGCGTCGGGCTCAGCGTCGCCAGGCAAGAGAACTTGGTGTTGATGAACACGATCTGCCCGTCTTCGCGCACGGCCACCTCATGGATGTCGAGGTCGCCGGTGTAGGAGGCGGCGCGCGGCATATACATGCGGTCGTAGATGGTGTTGGCGACCTGATCGGGACCGAGGATATTTTCCAGCCGCCACACCGCGGTGTCGGAGGCAAGGATGATGCGCTGCCCGGCCACGGTCACGCCCATCGCCCTGGTGAAACTGGTCTGGTGGATCGACGCCTTCCTGTCGCCGGTGAGGCCGACCAGGAACAACTGTCCGGTCTGGTAGGAGGTGAAGGCCAGCGAGCACTGCGCCGTCTGCATCCAGTTGATGAAGCCGCGCGACAGCGAGACGTTGGTCTGCTGTTCGGCCGGGCTGGCAGGCGCGGCTTCCGCCGGTTTCGCCGTGGCCTCGTCGGTGGCCTTGGATGTGCTCACGCTCGCTCCATGGGTCGACCTAAAAAGCGCGTCGCCTTTGAACGGAATCAGGCGACGCGCGCTTTAGGTCCCTGTTTTTATGCGTGTCGTTGTCCCAAAAACCGGGGACCACTTTTGGGCGACATACATTGGTCATGACTACGCCGGCCACGAGGGCCGGCGCAAGAAGTTCAGATGCAATCCGCAGGACTACCAGCCGTAACGGAGTGACGCGCCGATGGAACCGGCGCTGTAATTGCTGCCGAAGCGGACGCTGCCGCGGACCACGCCGGACCAGTTGCTGGAGCTCGCCACATTCACGCCGACGCCAACCTCGCCGAATGTGCCGTTGCCGGCGCTGTCGGTTGCGGAGAAGGCGCTGCCCGGGAAGTTGATGTTGACGGCATTGCTGCTGCCGAAGTGGTTCCAGACGCTCAGCGTCAGGTCGGGGCTGACGGTCATGCCGTTCATCTGCATGTCGGTGCCGATGCGCACGCCAATCTTGGCGCGGCCGCTGCTGCCGTTCTGGAAGTCGACGTCGCCGCCGAACAACGAGACCGAGTCCATGTTCGTGTGGACCCATTCCAGGCTAGCCTGCGGCTCGATGAAGCCCCAGCCCATGGCGACGCGGTAGCCGGCGTCGAGGCGCGCGCCGATGTTGGTGGCGTTGGTGCTCGCCTTGCCGCCGACGTCGTTGATGTCGACGTTGAGGAAGTCCGCCTTGACGAGGCCATCGAGATAGAAGCCGCCGTTCAGGTAGGTGGCATAGGCGCCGACCGTGCCGCCCTTGTAGTTCCAGCTGTTATTCGTCGCCTTGAAGTCGAGCGTGGAGGTGACATAGCCGCCCATGACGCCGAACAGCATATCGCCGCCGGCAACACCTTCGAGCCCCATGTCGATGCCGCCGAGGAACGCGCCTGTGTGCTGCTTGCGATCGAGGTTGAGCGTCTCTGTGTGCAGCGAGACCGGATCTGTGTAGCTTATGGTGCTGTCGCGGCTCGACCAATCGCCGGACGCCCGTGCCCAGAGGCCTCCCATGCGCGCTGCGAGTTTGGAATCGGGCATATCCGCATTGTGGACGCCGCTTTCCTGCGTGCGCAGATCCGCCATGCGATCCTGCCAGAAGCCGGTCGTGTCCAGCCACACATCCTGTGCGCCGGTGACGCCGGCAGGCAGTTCGAAACCCGCATCGTTGAGGCCGATGGAACGCAGGCCGTGCGTGTTGCCCTGCAGGAACAGGCCATAGGTGAAGAGGCCGGCGTTGAGTGGCCCGGCCAGACCGAAATCGCTCTCGGCGGTTGTTCCGGTCACCGTGACCACGGGGATGAAGACCGCGGGCAGGCCGGCACCGATGGCGTTCACGACCAGATCGGTATGACCGGAGGCATTGCCGCCGATTGTCAGCGTATCCGCCTTGCTGGACGAAAAATCGACATCGACGCCGAGCTTCGAATTGCCCTGACCGGTAAAGTTGCCGCTCGTTGTCAGCCTGTCGCCGGCCACGCCATCGATCATCGTCGTCAGGCCGGCTCCGGAGCCCAGGCTGCCGTTGACGAAGGTCTCGAGACCGATGAAGCTGACGGTGCCTGGTGACGCACCAAAGAAGCTGCTCGACGCGTAGAGGGTGCCGCCGTTGTTGAGCACATCGGCCCCGGCGCCGAACTTGCTGTCGGTAAATGCCCTGAAGACACCGTTGCCCTTGATGTTCATGACATTGCCGGCGTCGCTCAATTCGACCCGGCCAATGATCACGCCGTCATTGTTGATGGTGGCTGTTCCTGCGAAAGACTTGATGGCGAGGTTGTTCCCGGCGCCGACGGAACCGGAAGGATCGATGTTGATCGTCGATCCCGCCGTCGAATCGGCTTGGATGCCGCCAAGAGCGCCATGGATGCTGGATCCTCCGTTGATGACGACGGTGCTCGACGCTCCGCTTGCCTTCGCAATCACGCCAAAGCCGCCGACACCGGTGCTGTTGCCGTTGGTCGTGACCGTGATGCGGCTGTTGGCTCCGGCCGTGAATGCCGAGATTGCCGCATCGCCGTTCAGGGAGCTTACAGAGGCAGTGTTGGTGATGGTGACCCTGCTGTCGTCGCCGTTCGACTTGGCGTAGACGCCGTCGCCTGCGGTCGAGACGATCGCGCCGCTGTTGGTGACGGTGATGATGCCGTCGGCGCCATTTGTATAGGCGCCAATGCCCTTGCCGCCCGAGTTGATCGCGGCGGCATTGGTGACATCGACCGTGCCGCCGTCGTTGGGGTTGGCGGGGGCGCCGCCCGGGCTGCCGGCCTGGGCAAAGATGCCGAATGCATCGCTGCTGGTGGTGGTGATCGTGCCGCCGGCCTTGTTGTTGACGACGACGCTGCCGTTGGAGCCTGCATAGTAGTTGGCGATCGCCCAAATGCCGGCCGCGTTGGCGCCGACCGTGTGGATGGCACCGTTGTTGGTGACATTGACCTGGCTGTTGTCGCCATCGGCGTCGGCGAAGATGCCGGATGAGCCGCCGAAACTCGAAGCGCTGGCACCGGTCTGGATGGCGCCGCTGTTGTCGACGGTCACCATGCCGCCGGTGCCGGTCGAGCGGGCGAGGATGCCGACTGCATCGGCGCCAGTGGTTATCGCAGCCGTGTTGGTGACCGAGACCTGCGGGTTGGGACCCGCACACTGACAAGTTCCGCCGACGGCCTCGATGCCGATGGAATTGGCACCGCCGGCCGTGGTGTCGATGGCGCCGCTGTTGGTGACGCTGATGGTCGAGTCGCTGCCATTGGCCATGGCCAGGATGCCACTGGACCCATCGTGTCCGCTGGTGCCGGAGGTGATGGCGGCCTTATTGGTGATGGCGATGTCACCGCCGCTGCCATAGGCGAAGGTGCCTATGCCGACATAGCCTGAACTGATCGTGGCGGCATTGGTGATCTCGATGGTGCCCCCATTGCCGGGGCTATTGGAACCAATGCTGCCCGCCTTCGCAAGAATGCCGTAGGCATCCTTGGTGGTGGTGATTGAGCCGCCCGCCTTGTTGTCGATGACGATGCTGCCTTTGGAGCCGCCATAGTAATTGGCGGTCGCCCAAATGCCGGCCGCGCCGGTGCCGACCGTGCTGATCGTGCCGCTGTTGGTGACGCTGATCTGGCTGTTGTCGCCGTCTGCAGCGACGAAGATACCGGACGAGTAGCCGAAGGTCGTAGTGCTGGCACCGGTTTTGATGGCGCCACTGTTGTCGATCGTCACCATGCCGCCGCTGCCGACCGAGTAGGCGGAGATGCCGTCGGAATCGGCGCCGGTGGTTATGGCCGCCGTATTGGTGATCGAGATGTGCGGGTTGGAGCCCGTGGACGGCGATGCGTTGGAGGCCTGGATGCCGGCGGAATAGGCACTGCCAGCCGTGGTGTCGATGGCACCGCTGTTGGTGATGCTGATGGTCGAGTCGCCGCCAAAGGCCAGCGCCTTGATGCCGTTCGACCCGTATCCGCCGGAGCCGGTGGTGATGGCGGCCGTGTTGGTGATGGTGATGTTGCCGCCGCTGCCATAGTTGACGGCGCCGATGCCTATGTTGGCCGAGTTGATCGTGGCAGCATTGGTGATCTCGATGCTGCCCCCACCGGCCCGGCCGATGCTGATGGCAAAGATGCCGGACGCATAGCTGCCGGTGGTGGTGATAGAGCCGCCCGCCTTGTTGTCGATGACGATGCTGCTGTCGGAACCAGCGTGGTAATTGGCGGCTCCAACGCCGATAGCGCCGTCGCCGATCGTGCTGATAGAACCGTTGTTGGCGATGTTGATCTGGCTGTTGTCGCCGGCGACAGTGGCGAAGATGCCAAACGAATTGCCGCCCCCCGAAGTGCTGGGTCCGGTCTGGATGCTGCCGCTGTTGTCGATCGTCACCACGGCGCCATCGCCGAGCGAGCGAGCGAGGATGCCAGCGGAATCGGCTCCGGTGGTGATGTTGGCCGTGTTGGTGATCAAGATGTGCGTGTTGGAACCGATGCACAGACACGGAGTGTTGATGGCTTCGATGCCGACGGAATAGGCGCCACCCGCCGTGGTGTCGATGGCGCCGCTGTTGGTGATGCTGATGGTCGCGTCACCGCCGTTGGCCACCGCCTTGATGCCATCGGACCCATCATAGCCACCGCTTCCCGAGGCGATGTTGCCCGAATTGATGATGGTGATGTCGCCGCCGCTGCCATAGGTGAAGGTGCCGATGCCCATGTATCCGGCATGGATGGTTGCGGCGTTGGTGAGGTTGATGGTGCCGCCATTGTTCGGATTGGGAATGTTGTTGCTCGGCGCAATGCTGCCGGCCTGGGCAAAGATGCCATAGGCGTCGGCGCCTGTCGTGGTGATGGTGCCGCCTGCCTTGTTGTCGATGACGATGCTGCCATTGTTGCCATTATAGTAGTTGGCGATCGCCGAGATGCCGGCAGCGCTGGCACCGCTGGTGCTGATCGTGCCGCTGTTGGTGACGTTGATCTGGCTGTTGTCGCCGTCGACGTCGGCGAAGATGGCGGACGAACCGCCGCTCAGCGACGCACTAGGCCCTGTCTGGATGTTGCCGCTATTGTCGACCGTCACCATGCCATTGGCGCCGGCCGAGCGGGCGAAGATGCCTTCCGAATCGGCACCAGTGGTGATGTTGCCGCTGTTGGTCACCGAGATATGCAGGTTGGAGCCGTTGAACAGGGAGCCGTTGATGGCTTCGATGCCGATCGAATTCGCGCCGCCGGCGGAGGTGTCGATGGCGCCGCTGTTGGTGACGCTGAGCGTGGAGTCGCTGTCATTTGCCACGGCCTTGATGCCGTCGGAACCGTTGTTGCCGCCGTTGCCGGACGTGATCGCGGCCTTGTTGGTTATGATGATGTTGCCGCCCGTGCCGTAAGTGAAGGCGCCGATGCCGATATAGCCGGAATTAATGGTGGCGGCGTTGGTGATTTCGATCGTGCCGCCATTGTCAGGATTGGCCGGGCCGATGCTGCCTGCCTGGGCAAAGATGCCATAGGCCCCGTGGGCGGTGTTGATCGTGCCGCCGGCCTTGTTGTCGATGACGATGCTGCTGTTCGAGCCATTGTAGTAGCTGGCGACCGCGCTAATGCCGGCAGCACTCAGGCCTGAAGTGGTGATGGCGCCGTTGTTGGTGATGTCGACAAGCCCATTGTCGCCACCGACATTGCCGACGATGCCTGTCGAGGTGCCTGAGGTCGAAGTGCTGTAGCCGGTCTGGATGCTGCCACTGTTGTCGATGGTCACGATATTGTTGGCGCCGGAACTGGCACGGGCGAATATGCCCTCGGCATTGGGACCGGCGGTCAGGTTGCCCGAATTGGTGATGGTGATGTGCGTGTCGCTGCTGAAAATGGTGCCGCTCGTGGCGGAGTCGGTCGCCTTGATGCCGTCGCTGTACGAGTTGATGGTGCCGGCGTTGTTGATGGTGATGTCAGCGCCGATGCCGTTGGTGCCGGCATAGATGCCGCGCGCGCCGGTCGACTGCGAATAGGATGGGCCCGGAATGAGGGAGGTCGAATTTGTCGTCAGCAGTCCGCTGTTGGTGATGTCGACGGTGTTGCCGTTGCCGGTCGTCACAATGCCGATGGCGTTGTCGCCGGCCACGGCTGCCGCGCGTGCAACGGGGTTGATGCAGGAGATCGGCGTCGCCGCGCCGTTGACCGTGATCGGAGAGGGTGAAGCCGGCTGCGTACAGTTCGCGGCGAAGGACGGAGAGGCGGAGAATGCCATCAGCGTCGAGCCGAGTGCCGTGCCCAGAAGGAGCAACCGGCGACGCTTTGGACGCAGTTGAACCACGCCGCGCGCGAACGCGACGTCAAAATCCGACGTATAGCCCATAGGAAGCCCCTCCCGCGGCCATGGGTATCCCTGCGGAAGAAAATTGCAAATTGAGTCTGCTCGATCTCGGGATAATTATTAGCGACTGATAATTTATGTTGTAATTATACAACAACTTGCTGGTGTGCTGGGTTCGCCATACAGCAAATCGCCGGCTGGCGGCTGTCTCGGCCTCACTCGGCGGCGACGGGAAAGTCGAAACGCTGCTTGGCGAAGGGCTCGTGTTCCAGCGTGAAGTGCCACCATTCGCGGGCATAGTTCTTGAAGCCGCCCGCGCGCATGGCATCGACAAGCATTTCGCGGTTTGCCGCCGCTTCGTTGCTGAGCGGGTGGTGGACAGTTTCGCTCATCGGGTCGAAGCAGTCGAAGCCGGTGCCGAAATCGAGCGTGCCGGCATCTACGGCACCGCAGGCCAGTTTCGGCGCGGATGTCCTGTCGGTTCGCGCGATGGCGACATCGACCGTCGAGCCGCGAGAATGGCTGGACAGTTGACCGACATAGCCCTTGGCGATGAGGTCGCCGCGCTTGATCCACGGATACCATTGCGGATCGGGTGGTCCGCCCTCTCGCGTCCATTCGCCCATGTCGGCGACGGCACGGGCAGGGCGGTAGCAATCGAACACGACCAGCGCCAGGCCTTTGGCGGCGATTGCCTTCTGGACACGACCGAGTGCCCTGGCCGCCTGCTCGGTGAGGATGCAGACCGGTGCGTCATAGCCATTGGCTTTGCGATGGAGGAAATTGTCCGATCCGGCGTAGCGGATGTCCTGGCGGATCGAGGGGTCGACATCGGCGAGCCGGACAAAGCCGGCGGGCAGCGCGTCGGCATGTGCCGGCAGAGCGAGAGCCGCGACCACAAGTGCGCAAAAGCCAATGCGCTGAATCGCCTGGCGCGTTCTATTCAAGGAACGCTTTCACTCGACAAACACTTTCACGCTGGCCGCACGTCCAGCGGCGTCGATCACGGTCAGCGTCGAGTAGCCGGTACCGTCCGGTTGCCACGTCGCGGTACGGCGGCGATCGATGCCGGTGAGCGGCTTGCCGTTGGCCAGCCAGCGGAACGGCGCACGGCCGCCTTGCAGCTTCAGCACCAGTGGCGAGGCATCGGCTGAGTTGGTGCCAAGATCGACGCGGGCGCCGTCCGGTGGAAAGATGATGGTTGGCGCGGGTTCGGTCGGCGTCGCCTGCACCAGCCCGTCCGAACCGGTCCCAAAGCGGGCGAGCGTCATCGGCAGGTCCTCGCGTTTGGGGCTGAGGACGCCGGGCGGCTTGCCCGGCAAGGGCACTGTGGCCAGGCCGGATCGGACAAAGCCCTCGAACAGAATGGGAGCGGCCGAGACATAACCTGACAGGCCGGGCACCGCGCCGGCGTCGGGGCGGCCGACCCAGACGCCCAGCACGTAGCGGCCGTCGAAGCCGACCGACCAGGCGTCACGGTAGCCGTAAGAGGTGCCGGTCTTGTAGGCGATGCCGCGCTGCAAGGCGCCCTCGGGCGGCTTGACGCCCGACAGGATGTCGATGATCTGCCAGTTGGCCTGATTGTCGAGGATGGTGGCGGTGGTGCGCTCGGCGCTGGCCGGCTCGGTGCCGTCGTGCAGCGTGTGCGTCTTGCCGCCATTGGCTAGCCCTGTGTAAAGCTGGACGAGATCGCGCAATGTCACGCCAACGCCGCCGAGGCCGATGGCCAGGCCCGGGGCTTCGTTGACCGGCAGTATTGGATTCACCCCCGCCTGGCGGAACCGCGCCATCAGCCGCGTTGGCCCGACCGCGTCGAGCACGCGGATCGCCGGCACGTTGAGCGACAGCTGCAGCGCCTGGCGAATGCTGACGTCGCCCTGGTAGCCCATGTCGAAATTCTTCGGCCGGTAGCCGGAGAAATCGACGGGGCTGTCGTCGATCAGCGTTTCCTGCGCCACCAGCCCCTGCTCGAAGGCGAGACCGTAGATGAACGGCTTCAGCGTCGAGCCGGGCGAGCGGACGATCTTGGTCATGTCGATCCAGCCGGAGCGGCTGGCGTCGAAGAAATTGGCGGAGCCGACTTCGCCAAGGATGTCGCCGGTGCGGGCGTCGGCGAGCACCATGGCGACGGACAGACGCGGCCCGAGCTTGGTGGCGGCGTCCCTGGCTACCTGTTCCAGCCCTTCCTGGACGCTCTTGCGGATCGTCAGCTGCAAGGGCTGGCCGGGAACAGCCTTGGGCAGCATCGCATAGGCGGCGTGCGCGGCGAGTGCCGGCAGCGTGCGGCGCAGACCCGACACATCGTCGAGGGCGGCGCGCGCGGCCTCGCGCTCGCCGAGCAGACCGGAGGAGACCATCCGGGTCAGCACCCGGTCGCGCGCGGCGTGGGCAATCTGCAGGTTGCGGTCGGGCCTGCGCCTTTCCGGCAGCTGCGGCAAGGCGACGAGCAGGGCGGCTTCGGAAACAGTGAGCCGCTTCGGTTCCTTGCCGAAATAGGCGAGCGAGGCGGCGCGCACGCCTTCCAGATTGCCGCCATAGGGCGCCAGCGTCAGATAGCGTTCGAGGATTTCGCGCTTGGACAGCCGGCGCTCGATCTGGATGGCGCGCAGCATCTGCTTGATCTTGGAGCCAAGGCTGCGGCTTTCGCGCGGCTCGATCAGCCGGGCGAGCTGCATCGACAGGGTCGAGCCGCCGGAAACGATGTGGCCGCTGGTGGCGAACTGGCCGGCGGCGCGGGCCAGCGCCAGCACGTCGACGCCCTCATGATCCCAGAAGCGCTTGTCCTCATAGGTGACCAGCATGTCGACAAACTGCTTGTCGACCTGGTCGAGGCGGGTTTCGAGCCGCCAATAGCCGTCCGGCGTGGCGAAGGCGCGCAACAGCTGGCCGTCGCGGTCCTGGACTTCCGTCGAGACCGTGAGTTCGGCCGGCAACGGCGGCGGGAAGGCGCGGTCGAGTTCCCAGAGGCCGGCTGTGGACAGGGCGAGGGCGCCGGCGCAGGATGCTGCGGTGATGGCGGCGCGGCGAAGGAGCTTTCTTGAAAGCATGGCGCTGCCCCTCATTGCCCTGCCGGGCATTTCTCCCCGTATAGAGACGGGGAGAAATGGGCCTGCACCGAGGCTTTCGCCAATTTTGGACGTAGCAGAACAGGTGCCGACGATCGCGACAGTCCTCTTCTCCCCGTCGCTATACGGGGAGAAGGTGCGGGCAGGCGGATGAGGGGCAGCGCTGTCGCCATGTCCATGATCGCCACCATCATCGGCGCCTTACGGCGCCTTGATCTCCATCATGCCGGTAGCAGTACGGGCCGAATATTGCGGCCGGTACATGTCCTCCACCGTTGCCGCCGGGTGGGCGTAGGTGCCCGGCGTCACGGCGCGCACGACATAGGCGAGCGTCAGATTGTGGTCGTGGTCGCCGTCGCTCGGGTTGAACGCCGCGACGAAACGGTCGTCGCGGAATTCGAGATGGGCGGCGTCGGTCTGCGCGAGCCAGGAGAAGTTCGTCAACTGGGCGCTGGAGACCAGGCCAGGATTGTCGATCTCGAAGCCGGCCGGCAACAGGTCGGTGATCAAGAGGCGCGAAGGCCAGGTGTTCTGCTCGTTGACCTTGAGAACGACGACATAGCGTTCGTTCTGGGTTGCCTCTGTCACATTGGCCTCGGTGCCATCGAGCTTGTAGTAGGTGCGCTCGATGGTGAAGCCGTTGCCGCCCGCCGGCAAGGGCTGGATCGGCGACGCCACGGTGGTGACGACGGCCTGCAGCGGTGTCTTGCCGGTGTTGGCAATGGTCAGCGGGCTGTCGGCCAGGTCACTGCCGTTGAGCTGGTTGGAATAACCGCCCGAATGCGGCGCGCCATTGACAGTCAGCGTGATCGAATCATTGCCTTCCTTCAATGCGCGGGCCGCCAGCAGCATCCAGGATTCGTCCTGGGTGCTGGTCCAGTCGGCCTGGGCGCGTTCCCTGGTCACCAGCTTGATCAACTCCGGCACGACTGTCGGCACTGGCTTCGATTCCGCCGCCAGCGCCAGCATCGCCGCGCCATCACGCAAGGGCGAGCCGTAGTCGGAGCGGTAGTAGTCGTAGTCGGTGGTCGACTTGGCCAATCGCAAGGCGGTCTGGAACGTGGATTCCGCGCGCGGCGTATCGCCGTAGAGCGCGAGGCTGGCCGCCAGCTGGGCAACCGCCATCGGGCTTGAGAAGGCTTCGAGCTGGGTGTCGGCATAGTAGCGCAGATCACCGATCGAGGCCTTCTTGTTGCGTGCCAGAACGTAGAGGGCGTAGGCGATCTCGCTGCCACGGTCCTGTACGCTCTGGTCGTAGCCGAGCGAGTTCTGCAGGTTGCTCAGCGCCTGGTTCATGGCCAGGCTCGGCACGTCGTATTTCTGCTCGCGGGCCCTGGTCAGGAAGTCGGTGACATAGGCATCGAGCCAGAGGTCGCCGGAGCCCGGACCCCACAGGCCGAAGCTGCCGGCAGAGGCCTGATAGCTCAGAACCTTGTAGATGGCGTCCTGGATGCGGCCATGGATGTCGGGGTCGCTGGCCATGCCGATGCCTGACGCCATTTCATTGACGTAGAGAAGCGGCATGGCGCGGCTGGTGGTCTGCTCGGCGCAACCATAGGGGTAGCGGTCGAGCGTCATCAAGAGCGAGGGCACGTCGAAGGCTGCCGCCTGCGAAACGCCGACGCTGACGGAGGCGCCGTCGAGCAGGCTTGCCGCCAAGAGTTCCTTGTCGACGCGCAGCGCGCCGCCATTGCCCTTGAGGTCGACCACCAGGCGGGTGGTGACCGGCAACTGCGCCGGGCGCACCGGCACATAGAGCGTCTGCTCGACCTTGGTGCCATCGGCATGGGCGAGCTTGATGGTGAGCGAGGCGTTGCCCGCCGTCTGTGCGATCAGCGGCACGGTCAGGGTCTGGCGCTTGCCCTGGGCGAGCGTCAGCTTCTGGGGCAGGGGCTTGTCGCCGGTCGACAGGTCGCCCGTCGTTTCGATCGACAGCGCATAGTCGCCGGCCGGGCCATCGGTGTCGGCGACATCGAGGCGCATGACGGCGGCGTCGCCAGGCGCCAGGAAGCGCGGCAGGCCGGCGGTGATCACCACCGGATCGCGCACGATGACGTCGGACTGGGCATGGCCGACCGCTTCCTTGGTCCAGGCGACAGCCATGACGCGCACGGTGCCGTTGAACTGCGGAATGTCGAAGTCGATCCGCGCCTTGCCGTCAGCATCGAGCTGGACCGGACCGGAGAAGAAGGCGACCAGCTTTTCGGTCGGTGGGCTGCCTTGCGTCTGCATGTTGGCGCCATCGCCGCCGGTCCTGAGCTTGCCGGTGTTGCCCAGCGAGCCGTCGATCAGGCGGCCGTAGAGGTCGCGGATTTCCATGCCCAGCATGCGCTGGCCGAAGAACCAGTTCTCCGGATCCGGCGCCTTGTAGTTGGTCAGGTTGAGGATGCCGACATCGACGGCGGCGACCATCACATAGGCGTTGCTGCCCGGCTGCATGCCGGCCACCGCGATCGGGATCGACAGCTGCTGGCGCGGCATGGTCTTGTCCGGCGGCGTCAGGGTGATGGCGAGCTTCTTCGAGCCCGGATCGACCTTCAGCCATTTCACGCCGATGGCGCGGGCCGGCATGCGCGTCTCCTGCGCATCACCCGGCCGGAACAGGGTTGCGGTGACGTAGGCGCCGGCGCCCCAGTCATTGCCTACCGGGATATCGACGGTGCTGCCGCCGGCCGGCACCGTTGCGGTGACGGTCTTCAACAGCTTGTCGGAGCCGATGTTGATCAGAAGTTCGCCGGCAAAATGCGGCGAGACCTTGAGCTTGGCCACTTCGCCGGCGGCATAGGTATCCTTGTCGAGGGCGATCTCGAGGCCGTCAGGTGTTTCAGTGGTGATCGAGGAAACGTACCAGCCGGCGTCGAACTCGTAGCTGGTTGCCGGGCCTTCGGGATCCGATGTCTCGACCTCGAGCCGGTACTGGCCCCAATCGACCGGCACGGAGACCGTTGCGTCGCCATCGGCGCTCAGATCGACCTGGCCGTTGGCGATCGACTTGGTGAAGGTGACCGGCTCGTAGTTCCATGAATTGTTGGAGCGGTACCACTGGTAATTGCGTTCGACCTTGACCAGCGTCCACTGCGCGCCTTTCAGCGCTTCGCGCTTGCCGTCGGGATCGACGGCGATCAGGCTGAACTTCGCCGTGCCGCCCTGCGGCACTTCATTGTCGGCGAAATCCGGACGGATGCCGATCATATGGCCTTGCGGGCGGATGCCGATGTTGAGCGAGCGCTCGATGGCGCGGCCACCGGTTTCGCGCATGCGTACCGTCACCTTGGCGTCGACCAGCTTGGTGGTCGACGGCAGCTGTTCGACGGTGATCGGGAAGGTGACCTTGCCGTCGTCGCCAACCACCGGCAGATCGGTGAGGGGCGTGACCGTGGGTTGCGCCGACTGCTCGTCGGCGAGGCCGAAGGAAAAGCCCTGGAAGCGGTCCCAATCGCGGGACGTCGACAGCGTCAACTCGCCTTCCAGCGCCAGCCCCGCTGCCGGCGCGCCATAGAGGAAGCGACCGTCAATGTTGATGTTGGCGGTTTCGCCCCGCGCGATCTCCTGCTTGTCGGACTTCATGTCGAATTCGATGCGATCCGGCACGAAATCCTCGACCAGGAACATCTGGCTGGCCACCGCCGGCTGCTTGGGATCGGTATGGATCGACACCGACCAGGTGCCGCGCATGGCGTTCGGCTCGAGCGGCAGGTCGACGGCATGGCCGCCGGCCGACGCGCCGTCACTGACGATGCGACGGTCCTCGACGCCGTCGGGGCGCGAGAAGATGAAGGTCAGCGGCAGGTTCTCGACCGCCTTGGCGGCGCCATCGCGGGCAAGGGCCGCGACATGGACATCCTCGCCGGCGCGGTAGATGCCACGCTCGGTCCAGGCATAGACGTCGAGCGCGCCGGGCGCCGGGCGTCCGGTGACGCCGCGGTCGGACAGGTCGAAGCCGGCCCGGCCCATGTCGAGGAAGACGAAATCATTGTCGCCCTGCTTGGCCATCAGCACCGCCGGCACCATGCCGCCGTCGCCACGCGTCAGTCCGGGGTTGAAGACGGCGTGGCCGTCCGCATCCGTGGTCGCGGTGCCGAGAACCTCGTTGTTCCGGGCAACAAGCGTCAGTTCGGCGCCTGTGATAGGCTTGGCGCTGCCCAGCGAGCGGGCAAAGACATTGAGCCCGTCCTGGCCGGTATAGGTCGACAGACCGATGTCGGAGACGACGAACCATTGCGTGGCCATCGAGTTGTAGCTGTCGCTCTTGCCATTGACGGCCTGGGCGGTCAGCACATAGACGCCGGGCTTGCGCTGCGGCAGCGCCTCGTCGACGGGGAAGGAGGTGGTCACCTCCTTGTTCAGATCATTGGCGATGTCGAGCTGGCCTTGCCAGACGGGCTCGCCCATCTGCTCGGAAATGTTGGAGATATCATAGCCGTCCAGCTGGTGCAGGAACTGGTAGCCGGACAGAAGCTGAGCCAACGAGCGGTCGCCGATGCGGTAGAGCTTCATTTCGGCGGCGTTCATGTTGACGGTGACGACGGGAATGCCGCGGCGCGCGCCGGCCGGCAGCACGAAGCTGTCGCCGGTGAAGCGGGCCGAGGGTGCCCGGTCCTGCACATAGATCGACAGCACCACGGGGGCGGCGGTCACCTCGCCGATGGCGGCCGGCAGACCGGCGCGGAAGGTGACGTCGTAGTGCTGGCCATGCTCCAGCCCTTCGATGCAGATCTGCTTGTCCTTGGCCTCGACGCCCTTGGGCGGCGCGTTGTCGACGGTGACGAACTGCGCGTAGTCGACGCCGGTCTTGACCAGATCCTCGGAGAATTGCGCGCAGATGCGCGGTGCGCTGGTGTCGGCATCGACGGTGTGGTCGATGACGCGGAAACCCTTGCGCGCCTTGAGATCGGCATAGTCGGCCTGGACCGCCGGCGAAGGTACCAGCGCAAGGCTGGCTTCATAGGCCTGCAGGGCCGGTCGGTAGAGATCGCGCTTGTCGAGGCCATTGCCGAGCTGCGCCAGCACTTCGGCGCGCGTCTTGGTGGTGCGCAGCAGCTTGTAGGCGTTGAAGGCCGCCGATGTGCCGTTTGCCGGCAAAGTGGAGGCTTCGGAGGTGTTGGCGGCGGGCTGCACGGCCAGCGTTTCACGCGCCAGGTTGAGCCAAAGCTGACCATCATCAGGCATGATCGAGACCGCTGCTTCGTATTTCAGCATTGCGGAACGATGATCGCCGGTGAGCACTGCCTGCTCGGCAGCGTTGGTCAGCGCAGCCATACCGTCCTTCGGCTTGTCATACCCTGGGCCGAGCAGCTTGTTGCGGTATTGCTGGGCCTGGTCGGCCATCCAGTTGGGGAAGAAGGCGAGTTCCGGCGGCGCGCCGATATCGGGATCGCCGTCGAGTTTGACGACCTTGCCGGCGACGGCGCCGTTGAACGGCTTCAACTGGTTGTAGTCGGATTTGAGGAAACACCATTTGGCCTTGGTGTTGTAGGTGAAGGCGCGGCAGGCCGGATCGCCAAGACATGTCGTCTTGCACTGATCGAGCGTGACATTCTGGTCGGACCTGAGGTCAAAGCCGAAATAGTCGGAATTGTCTGACGTCGCGATTCGCCGGGCTTCGGCTGCTTGCGCGACACCACTCCAGGTCAAGACATTGGCCCAGGCGAAAATGAGAAGAATCAGGATCGACAGACCACGAGCCGCGCGCATTGCCATAACACCCTCCAGACACTGCTGACGTCCGGGCATGTTCAAGCTTCAGTCAAGCTTGTCAACACAAGGACGCGGCAGGGTTCCGCCTGCCAACGGTTTCCTTTCCGGCCAATGGCCGGTAGTAACCTCCATAGGACAGGGGATCACGCTTTCTTGCGGCGACGCAAAAGGTGTGAATTCCAAGCCCGGCCTATTTCAGACAATTGGATTGTGGCTCCTTTACGAGCGCTTCAGAACTTCATTCCAATTTTAGTTTTTCAACCTAGGTTGTCTTAATGCCGGCGCATGAAGAGCAGATGTCAGGAGGTATCGCGCCAGGGCGCGTGCTTCCGCGCGCCCTGCTTTTGGCCATGCTTTGCTCGACCGCCCTTGTCGCCGAATCGCGGCCGGCGGCCGCTTTCGAGCTTTTCGGCATCAAGCTGTGGGGGGCGTCGAACGACGAGGACGCCGACATCGTCGATCCGCTCCGCTATGCCGTGACCATCTCCGCGCCCGATGCCGACAAGGATCTCGTCAAGAAGCTCGAAAACGCCTCGGCCCTGAAAAGCGACGAGGAGCGCCCGGTTTCCGGCTCGCTCGGGCTGATGGCCAAGGCGCGCAGCGATCGCGAACAACTGGTCGCCGCGCTTTATGCCGATGCCCGTTATGAAGGCGTCGTCACCATCACCATCGACGGCAAGCCGTTGGATGACTTGCCGCCGGATGCCGAATTCAAGGGCCCGCAGCCGGTCCCAGTGGTCATCGATATCGCCAGCGGGCCGAAATTCACCTTGGGCAATATCCGGCTTGATGGTGATGCGGCGGGGCTGATGAGCGCCGACTATGGGCTGATCGCCGGCGGCGACGCCGGCTCCGGCGCCGTGCTCAAGGCCGAGGCGCTGATCGTGCGAGCGTTGAAGCAGGAGGGCAGGCCGCTGGCCAAGGTGACCGACCGCCAGATCGTTGCCGACCATGCCACCTCGACGCTCGACGTGACACTGACGGTCGCCGCGGGGCCGGTCGCCGGCTATGGCGACACCACGGTAGAAGGCACCGAAAAGGTCGACCGCGATTTCACCGAATACATGACCGGCCTCAAGCGCGGCCGGCAATACTCGCCCGACGAGATCAGCGATGCGCGCGACCGGTTGCTGGCGCTCGAGGTCTTCAACAGCGTGACGTTCAAGGAAGCCGACAAGCTCGATGCCGACGGCAACATTCCCATCGGCGTCCAGGTCAGCGAGCGCAAGCCACGCTTTTTCGGCGTCGGCGGCACGTTCTCCAACACCGAGGGTCTTGGCCTGGAAGGCTATTGGGGCCACCGCAACCTGTTTGGCCGGGCCGAAAAGCTGCGCATCGACGGCGCCATCAGCGGTATCGGCAGCAACAATCTCAGCAAGCTCAACTACAATGCCGGCATCATGTTCGAAAAGCCGGGCGTGATCGGACCGGCGTCAAAGTTCTTTGCCAGTCTCAAGACAGTGCTCGAACATCCTGATGCCTATGACCATTTCTCGGTCAAGGGCAGCACAGGCCTGTCCTACGAACTGACCAAGAAGCAGACAGTGTCCGCCGAAGTGTCACTCGACTATTCCCGAATCCACGACGCCTTCGGCAAGCACAAGTACCTGATCGCCAGCATCCCGCTGCAATATGTTTATGACAACAGAGATAATAGGCTGAACCCGACCAGCGGCTTCCGGGTGCTGGCCTATGCCGAGCCGAGCTACGACATTCTGAGCGGTGCGGCCTTCCTCAAGTTGAAGGGCGAGGGGTCGGCCTATCAGTCGCTGGATTCGGCCTCGAAGTTCGTGCTGGCCGAACGCGTCGCGGTCGGTTCGATCGTCGGCACCGGACTTCAGAATGTGCCGGCGGACCGGCGCTTCTATTCCGGCGGTGGCGGTTCGGTGCGCGGTTACGCCTATCAGGGCATCGGCCCGAAGGATCCTACCGGTCAGCCCATCGGCGGCCTGTCGTTCTTCGAGACGTCGGTCGAGATGCGCATCGCCATCACCGACACGATAGGCATCGTCCCGTTCGTCGATGCCGGCACAGTGTCGACGAAGGCGGTCCCCAATTTCTCCGACGTCAAGGTCGGTGCCGGTATCGGCCTGCGCTATGTCACGCCGTTCGGGCCGCTGCGCATCGACGCCGCCGTGCCGCTCAACCGCGACCCCAGTGATCCGCATTTCGGCATCTATGCCGGCATCGGACAGGCGTTCTGAGCGATGAAGATATTCAGACGCATCCTTCGCATTGTCTTCTACACGCTGCTCATCGTGGTCGCCGGAGCGATCGGCGCGCTGGTGGTGCTGACCAAGACAGAGCGTGGCCGCGACAATCTTGCCGGCATCATTTCGCGGCTGGCATCGAGCGATGATCGCAAGATCACCGTCAGCGGCATTGACGGCATCTGGTCGGGCGCGCTCAGCGTCGACCATGTCGTGGTGGAGGATCGCGAGGGCGCCTGGCTGGTGGCGCGCAAGGTCGCCGTCGACTGGTCGCCGCTGGCGTTGTTGTCGAAAAGCTTCAGCGCCGAGCGCATCGCGGCCGAGCGCATCGAACTGGCCCGGTTGCCTGTGGCCAGCACGCAGCCAGCGCAGAGCGGCGGCACGACGACGCTGCCGGTCTCGCTCGACATCAAGCAGATCGACCTGCCCGAAATCGCGCTTGGGCAGGATCTGGCCGGCAGCGGCATTGCCGAACTCGCCGCCAAGGGCATGCTCAAGGCCGACGCCGCGCCGCTGGCGGTCGAGACGACGCTCAACGTCACCCGCCATGACGGCAAGCAAGGCAATGTCGAGGCCAAAGTCCATTTCGCGCCAGCCGACAACAAGCTCGACCTCGATCTGAAGGCATCGGAACCGGCGGGCGGCATCATCGCCAACCTGCTCAAATTGCCTGATGCGCCGCCGGTCGAAATCATTGTCTCGGGGACGGGGCCACTGGCCAACTGGAGCGGCATCGGTACCTTCGTTGTCGACGGCCAGATCGTCACCCAGCTCACCGGGCGCCATCAACTGACCGACAAGGGTAATCACGTCGAGGCCAAGGGTGACGGCGACTTTGCCCGCTTCCTGCCGGAGAATTTGAAGGCGCTGTTTGCCGGCAAGACCAGCTTCGATGTGGCGGGCACCGCCACGTCAGCCGGCGGCGTCAGTGTCGATCGCGCCAACATCGACAGCGATGCCATGCACGGCAACGCATCCGGCATCGTCGATCCCGCCGGGGCCAGCGACCTTTCGGTCGAACTCGCCGCCAAGGGCGCCCCCGTGGTGATCAGCGTCGGCAGCAAGGCACAGCCGATCACGCTGGCGATCAGCAACGCCACCGCCCGCGCGTTCGGCGACGGCAAGGCACCGATCATCGACATCGGCGCCTCCTTCGTGTCGATTGTCGCCGGCGGCACGCGACTGGACGATCTAGCGGCGCAAATTCATTCCGACGGCTTCGACATCCAGAATCGCGCCGGGCCGGTTGCCGTCAAGCTGGAGGCGGGTGGTCTCAAAACCGACGTGGCGACGCTGGCGCCGTTGATCACCGGCAAAGTCAATGTCGATCTGGCCGGGTCGGTCAGCAAGGACGCCATTGTTATCGACCAGGGCACGTTGCGCTCCGATGCGGTCAATGCCTCGCTGACGGCGACGGTGGCGCTTGCCGACCTGTCGATGCGGCTCAAGATGAATGCCGATGCGGTGGCGACGGCCTTGCCGCCGCAGATCGCCTCGGTGCTCGGCGCCCGGGTGAAATTCTCGGCCGCCGCGACCCGCGATCCACAGGGGTCGTTTGCCGCCAATTCGATCTCATTGACCTCCGGCACGCTCAGCGCCAGCGGCACAGCCAGCGCGCAAGGCACGGACATCCAGGCCGACATCACGGGCACGCTGGGTGACGTTTCGGTGCTGTCGCCGATGGTCGGCGTCCCTGTTGCGGGTGGCATCGATTTCTCGCTCAGCGCCAAGGGTGCGCGCACCGCGCCCGATTTCACGGTCTCCGCCAACAGCGACAGCCTGACGGCCTCGGGCCGCACGGTGAAGACCATCAAGCTGACCGCGAGCGGCAAGGCCGACATCGCCGACCCCGCCGCCAATGTCTCGCTGACCGGTTCCGTCAACGACCAGCCGCTCGACATCAAGGCGGCACTGGTGACGAGCGAAGGCAAGCGGTCGATCAACGGCTTCCTGATCTCGCTGGGCGACAACAAGGTCTCGGGCGATCTCGCGCTGGATGACAAATTCATGCCCTTGGGCACGCTGACGCTCGCCGCGCCCGCCATCGATCAGCTGGCCGCGCTCGCCGGCCAGGCGGTGATGGGCGACATCGACGGCACCATCCGCTTCGCCAGGGATGGCGACGCGCCCTCGGTCGCCATCGACGCGAAGAGCACGTCGATCGCGCGTGGCGAGGTGACGGCCAAGGCGATCACCGTCAACGCGCTGATCGCCAACTATCTGAAGGCCCCGGCGATCGCCGGTTCGGTCAAGGCCGACAGCGTCACCTCCGGCAGCACCGAAATCGGCGGCATCGGCGTCGACCTGAAGCGCGATGGCGACTGGACCAATTTTACCGGCGGCGCCACCATAGCGGGCATTCCGGCGACTGCTGCAGGCCGGGTGAAGATCGCTGACGGCATCACCAGCGTCGAGATCGCCTCTGGCGAGGCCACGGTTCGTGGCATCAAGGCGGCGATCGCGCAGCCATCGACGCTCTCCATCGCCAATGGCACGACCAGCATCGAAAAACTGGCGCTCGATGTCGGTGGCGGCTCGGTGACGCTGTCCGGCACCGCCGGTCGGACGCTCGACCTGGTAGCGCAATTCTCAGCACTGCCGGCAGCACTCGCCAATGAATTTTCGCCCGGCCTCGATGCCGTGGGAACACTGGGCGGTACCGCTGAAGTGACCGGGTCGCCGTCGGCTCCCGAGGTTCGGTTCAACGCGCAATTGGCTGGTGTCGAAACCAGTCAGACTCGCCAGGCCGGACTCGGGCCGCTCGCGCTCGACGCGGCCGGCAGCTACACCATGGCCGGCGGCGTCGCCCTCGACCACGCGACGCTCTCCGGCGACAAGATTTCGGGCAAGGCGACAGGCACAATCAATCCCAACGGCGCTAGCGATTTTGCTCTCGACCTCGCCTCGACCGGTCCAAGCCTGCCGCTGACGCTGGGCAGCGCGGAAAGCCCGATCAAGCTCGAACTGCAGGCGCTGTCGCTGAAAGCCGCCGGGCAGGGCACGCAGCCACGGCTCGACATTTCGGCGACGCTGCCCTCGGTCGCCACCAAGCTGGCCAAGGTCGAGGGCGTCGCGGTCGCCTTGCATTCCGATGCTTTCGATCTGAAGGCCCGGACGGGTCCGATCTCCGGCACTGTGTCGGCCGACGGGATCGGTCTCGACAATCCGACCATCGCGCCGCTGATCGCCGGCAAGGTCACGGCCAAGGTTGCCGGCAGCCTCGCCACGGACGCCGTCACCATCGACAACGGCTCGGTGACGAGCGATGCGCTGAACAGTGGTTTTAGCGGCCGGATATCGCTGGCCGACGGCGCCATCGATCTCAATTTGAAAGCTGATGCGGCTTCCGCAGCGCTGCCGGCCGCGGTGCGCGGCGTGCTTGCCGAGCGCACGCAACTCAGTGCTGCGCTGAAGCGCGATGCATCGGGCAATGTCAATGTCGATGGATTGAAGCTGGCCTCGGGTGCGCTGACTGCCGAGGGTCAGGCCAGCCTCGCCGACAACAAGGTCGCCGCCGACATCAGCGGTGCTCTCACCGACATTTCCCTGCTGTCGAAGGACGCCAAGGGCGCCATTGCCTTCGCCCTGAATGCGCAAGGACCGGCCACCGCGCCCGATCTGTCGCTGACGGTCAATAGCGACCGGCTTCTGGTGGCGGCGCGCGAGATCACCGGCCTGAAACTCACCGCCACCGGCAAGGCCGATGCCGCCAATCCGGCGGCGAATGTGCAACTGACCGGCAATGTCGCCGGCCAGGCGCTGCAAGGCAGTGCGGTGCTGGCGACTGCCGACGGCAAGAGCGCCATCAATGGACTGCTGCTGTCGCTCGGCAAGAACAGGATTTCCGGCGATCTGGCGCTGGATGAGAAGTTCGTGCCGGTCGGCACCATCGCGCTCGATCTGCCCGATATCGGTCCGCTGGCGGCACTTGCGCTGGAAAAGGCCGAAGGCGACGTGCGCGGGACGATCGCTTTCTCGAAGAATGGCACCGCGCCACAAGTCGCCATCAAGGCGGCGACGGCATCGATTGCGCGCGGCGACCTCCAGGCAAAAGCCGTCTCTGTCGATGCGCTGATCGCCAACTATCTGGCGGCACCGGTGATCTCCGGAAAAATCCGTGCCGACACCGTCACCTCCGGCGGTACCTTGATCAGTGGCATCAATGTCGATTTGAAGCGCGACGGCGACTGGACCGGCTTTTCGGGCGGCGCCACCGTCAAGGGCATTCCGGCGCAGGCCGCAGGCCGGGTGAAAGTGGCCAATGGCACGACCACCATCGAACTCGCTTCCGGCCAGGCGACCGTCCAGGGGATCAAGGCGGCCATCGCACAGGCCTCGACCGTCAGCATCGCCAATGGCACGACGACGCTGGACCGGCTGGTGCTCAACCTGGGTGGCGGGACGGCGACGGTGACCGGCAAGGTCGGCACGGCGCTCGACATCAATGCGACGCTGGCACGCGTGCCGATGTCGCTTGCCAACAGTTTCTCGCCAGGCCTCGATGCCGCCGGTTCGATCTCGGGCACGGTCAAGGTGACGGGCGCGCCGGCGAGCCCCGCCGTTGCCTTCAACATCGACGCGTCAGGCGTGCAGACGTCGCAGACCCGCGGCGCGGGAATTGGCGCGGTGAGTGTTTCTTCTTCCGGTACCTTCGCCGCCAACAGGCTGGCCTTCAACGCCAATGTCAGCGATGGAGCCGGCCTTGGCCTCAAGGGCGGCGGCACAGTGACGACGGCAGGCACGCCGGCGCTGGTGCTCGACTTCAATGGCACCGTGCCCTTCGGCGTGCTTGGCCAGAAGCTTGCCGCGCAGGGGCTGTCGCTGTCCGGAACGGCCAATGTCAACGTGCAGGTGCGCGGTCCCGCGACATCGCCTGTCATCGGCGGCTCGGTCAGCACCTCCGGCGCGCGCCTGGTCGATGCGCGCTCCGGTCTCGCGGTCAACGATCTCGCCGCCGACGTGTCGATCGGCGGCGGTGTCGCCAGGATCAACCGGCTGACCGGAACGCTGTCGACGCGCGGCAGCCTGTCGGCCAGCGGCACGGTTGGCATCAACCCGGCTCAGGGGTTTCCGGCCGATCTGTCGATCAAGCTGGTCGACGGCCGCTATACGGATGGCAGGGTGGTGACCGCCAATCTCGGTGGCGACCTGACGATCAAGGGACCGCTGACATCGGCACCGGTCATTGCCGGCACCGTCAATCTCGCCAAGACGGTGATCACGGTTCCAGACAAATTGCCGGGCTCGCTGGCGGCGCTCGACGTCAAGCACAAGAATGCGTCAGGTGCGGTACGGGCACAGGATAAGGCGCTGCGCCCGGCGACGACCAGCGGCGGTGGCGGTGGCGGCGGCCTTGCTCTCGACGTCACGGTCAACGCGCCGAACCAGATCTTCATCCAGGGCAGGGGCGTCGATGCCGAACTCGGTGGCTCGCTCAGGCTGACGGGGCCGGCCTCGTCGCCGCAAGCGGTTGGCACCTTCACCCTGCAGCGCGGTCGGCTGTCGATCCTCGGCAAGCGGCTGACCTTCACCGAGGGCACGGTCGGCTTCTCCGGCTCGCTGGTGCCTTACCTCAACCTGACGGCGACAACGACGACGACCAGCGCCACCGTCACCATCCTGGTGTCGGGCGAGGCGACCAATCCGAAATTCACCTTCTCCTCGGTGCCGGCGCTGCCCGAGGACGAGGTGCTGGCTCAGCTGATCTTCGGGCGCTCGATGTCGAACCTGTCGCCGCTGCAGATCGCCCAGCTCGCCGAAGCGGCCGGGCAACTGGCCGGGGTTGGCGGCTCGACGTCGCTGCTGGAAAACCTGCGCAGCGCCATCGGCGTCGACGATCTGGACGTCACCACCGACGACAAGGGCGGCACGGCGGTTTCAGCCGGCAAGTATCTCAACGACCGCACCTATGTGACGATCCAGAAAGGCGACAAACCGGGCTCCGGCAAGGCGACGATCGACCTCAATGTCGGGCGCGGCGTCAAATTGCGCGGCGAGGCCAACGATGCCGGCGAGGCCAAGGGCGGTATCTTCTACGAGAAGGAATACTGATATTTCGATGAGGCTTTTGGCCTCATCGTGGCTCAAGGCTGGCGCTGTCCGGCCTTCGGTAAATGGCTCAGTTTAATCGACTATCGAGATTCCAGCGGAATCGGTCGGGCAGTAGCAATTTTGCGCCAAGACTGTCGTTATCGCGCGAACCGCTCCCTTTCCAAAGTTGCACATTCGCTAACATGTTCCCAATCCATGCCGTCTTTGACATCATGGCCTGGATGCGGAATGTTAAAAGGCGGAAAGCCAACAATGGGAGTTAAGTCATGACAATTTACAAGAGCAATGGCGATCGCGTTCCGGATCACATCCTGGCGATGGCCGAAGACGCCAAGGCAGGCAAGGTGGATCGCCGCGAGTTCCTGGCCATGGCCAGCGTCTTCGGTGCATCGACGGCAATGGCTTACGGCTTGCTCGGCCTCGCCGACCCGACGCCGGCGAAGGCCGAAGAGGTAAAAGGCAAGAAGGGCGGCACGCTGAAGATCGCCCAGTGGATCAAGGATCCGAAGGACCCGCGCAAGGCCGACTGGTCGGAAATCGCCAATGCCGAGCGCCAGGCACTCGAGCCGCTGGTCAAGTACACGTCCGAATACACGTTCCGCCCCTATCTGCTGGAAAGCTGGGACGTCAATGACGACGCCACGCAGTACACGCTGCATGTGCGCAAGGGCGTGACCTGGTCGAATGGCGACGCCTTCACCGCCGATGACATCATCTTCAACCTGAAGCGCTGGGCCGACAAGAAAGCCGAAGGCAATTCGATGCCCGGCCGTCTCGGCTCGCTGGTCAAGGACGACAAGCTCGACGAAAGTGCCGTGACCAAGCCGGACGACCACACGGTCGTGCTGAAGCTAACCAAGCCTGACATCGCGCTGATCCCGAACATGTGCGACTATCCGGGCCTGATCGTCCACAAGAGCTTCGATCAGAAGGGCGGCGATTTCAAATCCTGCCCGATCGGCACCGGTCCGTTCGAACTCGTCTCCTACGATGTCGGCCAGAAGGTCGTCTACAAGCGCCGCACCGACAATAAGTGGTGGGACGGCGAAGTGTTCCTCGATGGCCTCGAATTCATCGATTACGGCACCGATCCGGCAGCCATGGTCAGCGCTTTCGAAGCCGGTGAAGTGCACACCAACTTCGAGACCTCGGCCGACTATGTGTCGATCCTCGACGGCATGGACCTGGTCAAGTCGGAAATCGTCACGGCGTCGACCATCGTCTGCCGCACCAACGTCAACAACAAGCCCTATGGCGACCAGAAGGTGCGCCACGCGTTGCAGCTGGCGGTCGACAATAAAGTCGTCCTGCAGCTCGGCTACGGCAATGCCGGTTCGGTCGCCGAAAACCACCATGTCTGCTCGATCCATCCGGAATATTACGAGCTGCCCAAGGTTGCGCGTGATCCGGCCAAGGCGAAGGCGCTGATGGCGGAAGCCGGCCAGGCCGACTTCGAACACGAGCTGATCACCGTCGACGAGGACTGGCACAAGAACACCGGCGATGCGATCGCTGCCCAGTTGCGCGACGCCGGCATCAAGGTGAAGCGCACCGTGCTTCCGGGTTCGACGTTCTGGAACGACTGGACGAAGTATCCGCTGTCGATGACCAATTGGAACATGCGCCCGCTCGGCGTCCAGGTTCTGGCCATCGCCTATCGCACCGGCGAGGCCTGGAACGAGGCTGGCTGGTCGAACCCCGACTGGGATGCCAAGCTCAATGCGGCGCTTGCCGTTGCCGACGCCGCCAAGCGCAAGGAAATGATGAAGGACATCGAGCAGATCCTGCAGGATTCCGGCATCATGATCCAGCCGTACTGGCGCAAGCTCTACAGCCATTCGGTCAAGGCGGTGCAGAACTACAAGATGCATCCGACCTTCGAGCGCGACTACGGCAAGGTCTGGCTCGAACAGGCTTGATCGCACCGACAAGGGGGAGGGGCGTCGGTCCCTTTCCCTCGCTCTTGGCATCATCCGCCCCTGTGGTCCGCGCTTCTCAAAAAAGTTGCGGACTCCCGGGCAAGGTCGTGCAACAAAACAGGGTTGATCGCATCCGAAGGCCTGTTTGACAGCCAGCCCCGCCGGTCACGGCAGGGTTGGTTTTCATAGCCGGCTCGAACCCCAACCCATCGGCAGGGGACCGCCATGCTTTCTTTCGTTATCAGGCGCCTTGGCACCATGGCTTTGACGATGCTGTGCCTGACCATGGTCGTCTTCTTCCTGATCAACCTCGAACCCAATCTGAAGAAGCTGGCGATCAGCCAGACCGAAATGCATACGTCGGCCGAGCAGCTCGAGAGCTGGCTGGTCAGTCATGGCTACCGGCAGAATTTCTTCGTCCGCTACGGGCAGTGGCTTGGCGTCGTGCCCAAGCAGCCGGTGACCGATCCGGCGACCGGCAAGCCGGCGCAGCGTTTCAGCTTCTGCAATGACCCGATCGTGCCGACCTTCGCCGGTGTCTTCGAGGGCGATTTCGGCTGCTCGACCAAGTTCAAGGCAACGGTCGCCTCGAAACTGTTTCCCGCCCTCGGCGCCACCGGCATCCTGATGTTCTGGGTGCTGGCGGTGATGGTCCCGATCTCGCTTTTGATCGGCATTCTGGCCGGCATGCGCGAGGGGTCGCGAACCGACCGCGTGCTGTCGGTGGCCTCGATCGCCTCGACGGCGACACCCGAATATGTGTCGGGCGTCATCTTCACCGTCATCTTCGCCTCATGGCTTGGCTGGCTGAACGGTTCGGCGGCTTCGGCGAGCCAGGGCATCACCTTCTACAATTTCACCCTGCCGGTGATGACGCTGGCGATCTACGGCATCGGCTACATCGCCCGCATGACGCGCGCTTCGATGGTCGAGGTGATGACGCAGCAATATATCCGCACCGCCCGATTGAAGGGTCTCTCCTTCGGCAACGTGGTGGTGAAGCACGCGTTGCGCAATGCGCTGATCGCGCCGTTCACGGTCATCATGCTGCAGTTTCCCTGGTTGCTCACCGGCGTCGTCATCGTCGAGGTGATGTTCCGCTACCAGGGTTTTGGCTACACGCTGGTCGAGGCGGCCGGCAACAACGACATCGACCTGCTGCTCGGCTGCTCGCTGGTCTCGGTGTTCATCGTCTTGATCACGCAGCTCATTTCCGATGTCGGCTACGCGTTCCTCAATCCGCGTATCAGAGTTCAGTAGGGGGCGAAGCGGATGCCGGTTCAATACATCAGTGGCTTCACCGTGGTTCTCGAAGTGCTGTCGCGCTTCTGGCCCGTCTGGATCGCACTCCTCATCGTCATGGGAACGAGCTTCGCCTACAAGAAGAAGCTGGCGCTCTACGGCCAACTGTTCGACAGCGGCGTCGGCATCGTCGGCGTCGGCATCTGCCTGTTCTGGCTGTTCACGGCGATCTTCGCCGCGACCATCTCACCCTTCGATCCGCTGGCCCAGGTCCCAATCATGAAGGACGTGCTGCCGGGCGCCATCGAGCCGCAATCGGGACTGACCTATCTGTTCGGCGGCGACAAGCTGGCGCGCGACGTGTTTTCGCGCATGGTCTATGGCAGCCAGATCGTGCTGATCATCGCGCCTGCCGCAACCGGCTTCGCGCTGATGGTCGGCATCACGCTCGGCCTGCCGGCGGGCTATTATGGTGGCAAGATCGACACGGTGCTGTCGTTCCTGGCCAACCTCGTGCTGGCCTTCCCGGTGATCCTGCTGTTCTACCTGCTGGTGACGCCGGGCATCATGGACACGCCGATCCCCTATGCGATGGCCGGCGTGTTCTTCCTGTTTCCGATCATCTTCTTCAGCGTGCTGTTCTGGACGCGCTACAAGAACCGGCCGGACCGGCTGTACATCCTTCTCGGCATCACGCTGATCGTCGGCGGCTGGATCTACCTCGGCCTTGTGTTCGACAAGGACCCGCTGCACATCGTGCATATCGATCCCAACCAGCTCAACATCTTCGTGGCGGTGGTGTTTGCCTCCAGCCCCGGTGTGTTCCGCATCGTGCGCGGCCTGGTGATGGACATCAAGACGCGCGACTATGTGGCGGCGGCGCAGACGCGCGGTGAATCGCCCTGGTACATCATGCTGTGGGAGATCCTGCCAAATGCGCGCGGGCCGCTGATCGTCGATGCCTGCCTGCGCATCGGCTACACCACCATCCTGCTCGGCACGCTCGGCTATTTCGGCCTTGGGCTGGCGCCGGAAAGCCCGGACTGGGGCACCGCGATCAAGGACGCCAGCCGCCTGCTGCGCTCCTTCATCCACCCGGCGCTGCCGCCGACGATCGCGCTGATGTCGTTCGTGCTGGGCTTGAACCTGCTCGCCGACTCGCTGCGCGAACAATCGATGAAAGACTGATTGACGGGCTCTGGCCCGCGTCTGGTAAAATTTGGATTGGAGCGACCCATGAATGAGGCAGTTCGAAATCCCGCCAAACCGACCCCTGGGCCGACCAATGGGCCGATCATCGAGATCGAGAACCTGTCGATCTCCTTCTTCACCCGTAAGGGCGAGATCCCGGCCGTCATGGATTTTTCATGCACGGTCATGCCGGGCGAGGCGATGGGCATCGTCGGCGAATCCGGCTGCGGCAAGTCGACGGTGTCGCTCGGCATCATGCGCGACCTTTCCAACATCGGAAAGATAGTCGGCGGCAAGATCAAGTTCCAGGGCAAGGACATGGGCGAGCTCTCCGATGAGGAGCTGCGCTCCATTCGCGGCAACAAGATCGCGATGATCTACCAGGAGCC
Organism: Mesorhizobium sp. AR07; assembly: GCF_024746815.1. Classification (GTDB taxonomy): domain Bacteria; phylum Pseudomonadota; class Alphaproteobacteria; order Rhizobiales; family Rhizobiaceae; genus Mesorhizobium. The sequence continues at coordinate 1,750,196 of NZ_CP080525.1, read as the reverse complement.
GATGGCGAGCCTCAACCCGGCGATGAAGGTCGGCCAGCAGCTGATGGAAGTGCCGCTGATCCACGACAAGGTGTCGAAGGAAGAAGCCTATAAACGTGCCCTGGACATGGTGCGCTCGGTCAAGCTGCCCGACCCCGAGCGCATGATGCGCTCCTATCCGCACCAGCTCTCCGGCGGCCAGCAGCAGCGCATCGTCATTGCCATGGCGCTGTTGTCGAAGCCGGCGCTGCTTTTGCTCGACGAGCCGACGACGGCGCTCGACGTGACGGTCGAGGCGGGCATTGTCGATCTGGTCAAGGGGCTGGGCGAGAAGTTCGGCACCTCGATGATCTTCGTGTCGCATAATCTCGGCCTGATCCTCGAAACCTGCGACCGCATCACCGTGATGTATTCCGGCGAAGCGGTGGAGACCGGCAAGATCAAGGACGTGTTCGACCGGATGCGCCATCCCTATACGCAAGGGCTGTTCCGCTCAATCCCGCTGCCCGGCGCCGACAAGAACTCGCGGCCGCTGATCTCCATTCCCGGACAGCTGCCGCTGCCGCATGAGCGGCCGAAGGGCTGCAATTTCGGCCCGCGCTGCCACCATTTCGTCGAGGGCGTCTGCAACGCCGCCGAAATCCCGATGATCGAGGTCGCGGGTCACGAAGGCCATTTCTCGCGCTGCGTGCGCTTCAACGAGATCGACTGGGAAGCGCTGCCGCCCGGCGCCAAGAAGGTCAATGAGCGCGTCGTGCCCGGCGCGCCGGTGCTCAAGATCGAGGATCTGAGAAAATACTACAAGGTCGGTGGCAGCGAGGTGTTCGGCTCGAGCGAAGGCCGTGTCGTCAAGGCCAACGAGACGATCTCGTTCATGGCGCGCGAATCCGAGACCGTCGCCATCGTCGGCGAATCCGGCTGCGGAAAGTCGACGCTGGCCAAGGTGCTGCTTGGGCTGGAGACGGCAAGTGCCGGCACGGTGACGCTGGGCAACAAGGAAATCCAGTCGACCGGCATTGAGCGCCGCAGTGTCGAAACCGTGTCGTCGATCCAGATGGTATTCCAGAACCCGTTCGACACGCTCAATCCCAGCCATTCTGTCGGTTCGCAGATCATCCGCACGCTGGAGAAATTCAATGTCGGCAAGACGGTTGCCGACCGCCGCAAGCGCATGCTGGAACTGCTCGACCTGGTGAAGCTGCCCAGGGCTTTCGAGACCCGCAAGCCACGCCAGCTTTCAGGTGGCCAGAAGCAGCGCATCGGAGTGGCCCGGGCCTTTGCCGGCGACGCCAAGGTGGTGGTGGCCGACGAGCCGGTCTCGGCCCTCGACGTCTCGGTGCAGGCGGCGGTGACTGAGCTGCTGATGGACATCCAGCGCAAGAACAAGACGACGATGCTGTTCATCAGCCACGATCTGTCGGTCGTGCGCTACATCGCCGACCGCGTCGTCGTAATGTATCTCGGCTATATCGTCGAGCAAGGCACGACCGACCAGATCTTCGCGCCGCCCTATCACCCCTATACCGAGGCGCTGCTGTCGGCGATCCCGATCGCCGACACCAGCGTGGTCAAGCGCCACATCGTGCTGGAAGGCGACATTCCTTCGGCGATGAACCCGCCGTCGGGCTGCCCGTTCCAGACGCGCTGCGGCTACAAGAAGCTGGTGCCGGACAATCTGTGCGAGACCAAGGTGCCGCCGGTCAAGCATCTCGGCGATGGCCATATGAGCCTGTGCTGGCTGGCCGACGACGTGCTGGCCAAGATGGAGCCGGTGATCAAGTTCGACAAGGAACATGCGGCACATGAGGGCGTGCCGGAAGACGGGCCGCGTGGCGTCGGCCCGGGACTTGTCGGCACGCCGCCCAACCGGCCGCACGGCAAGACGGCGAGCGCGGAAGCCGACGCGGTGGGGCAGGCCGCCGAGGAAACGGAAGCCGTTTCACGAGCCCGCCAACACGAGGTTCGCGACGAGGTTTCGGAAACCGGCGGGCCAGCGACCGATGCCAATGCCACCTCCGCGCCGTTCACGCCAAGAACGCTTGGCGACGGTCGTCAGGCGGAGAATGCACGCGTGGCACCGGCGGGCGGGCGGGCCGCGAGGCCGACCAAACCAAACCAGACGGCCGCTCCGCTGACCGGCGCCAGCGCCGTCGACAAGAATCGACCATCAGGCATCGGCAAGCCTGCCGAGCCCGACGATCTGAAGCTGATCGCCGGCGTCGGCCCGAAGATCGAAGGCATCCTGAATGGTCTCGGCATCTTCACCTACGCGCAGGTCGCGGCGTGGAAGAAGGCCGAGCGCGAGTGGGTCGACGACCATCTGAAGTTTCACGGCCGTATCGAGCGCGACGACTGGGTCAAGCAGGCCAAGGCGCTCGCCAAGGGTGGCGAGGCTGAATACATCAAGGTGTTCGGCAAGAAGCCGCGCTGACCGGAACGACGTTACCGCGGCAGATCTTTCAGCTGCCGCACTGGCTCAACTGCTGCGCATAGTCCCGCGCCATCTTTTCGGTGGCCCGGGCATAGCCCTGCACGCCGGCATCGCCGCGATTGCCGCGGCCATAGGCGGTCCAGCCGAGATAGTAGGCGAGATAGAGATTGTAGGTGTCGTTGCGCGCGACGCCATACGTGTCCGATGTCTTGGAGTGATACCAGCCGACGAAATCGACGGCGTCGGCGAATTTCGTCCGCCGCGCCGCCCAGTTGCCGGTTTCCCGCTGATATTGCGACCAGGTGCCGTCCAGGGCTTGCGAAAAGCCGGTGGCCGACGAGACACGTTTCCAGGGGATGAAGCCGAACAGCTTGGTGCGCGGCGGCCGGGCATTGCTCTTGAAGCCGGATTCCTTGCGCACCGTCGCCATCAGCACGGGAACCGGCACGCCGTATTTCCGCTGTGTGCGTTCGGCGGCCGATTGCCAATTGTCGAACCAGCCATCGTTCTGATCGAAGACGGCGCAGACATTGTTGATGTGACTGGGCGCGGTGGCGCAGGCCGACAATGCCAGCAGCACGCAAACCGCACCAATTTTACTAAAACTCGAACTACGCATTGGATGAGCAATAGACCGAAAACATAAAAGGAATCTTGCTGCGTCCATTAACGCTTCGTCGTCGGCGTCGCTCGATACCGTATTGATAATCCGACGTATTTAGTCGCTTTTTCTAAACAGCTATTGAAGAAATGCCGCCGTGGCTAAAATCACGCCCGCAAATGGCGTATTTCTGACAGCTTGCCCGGTTTGCCAGGGCTTTGATATCAGGCATGAACGAACCAAGACGCAAACGTGGCGCCGAGCGCACCAGCAACAGGGGGCCGTCGGCCATCCCGCAATTGCCGCTCAGGCGGGTGACAAATCCCTATCCGCCGATGGCAATGCTGTCGCCCGATCAGATCGAGCAGATCCATCAGGCGTCGATGCATATATTGGAGAATTTCGGCATCGAGGTGATGAGCCCACGCGCGCTTTCGCTGTTCGAGAAATCCGGCGCCCAGGTCGATCATGCCTCAGCGAATGTCCGCATCGATCGCGGCTTGGTTGTCGAGGCGCTGAAGACCACTCAGTCCAACTATACGCTGACGCCGCGCAATCCGGCCAACGCCATTCATCTGGGCGGCAACACCATCAACTTCACCCTCGTCGCCGGGCCACCAAATGTGCACGACATGGAACGCGGGCGCCGCGCCGGCAATTTGCGCGACTATGCGGATCTGACTCGGCTGGCGCAGCATTTCAACTGCATTCACATGCTCGGCAACCAGGTCTGCGCACCGGTCGAACTGCCGGCGAATTCCCGCCATCTCGATACCTACTTCACCAATCTCACGCTGACCGACAAGAGTTTCCATGTCTCGGCGATCGGCCGAGGCCGGGCGCTGGACGGCATCGAGATGATGGCGATTGCGCGTGGGATGACACTGGACCAGATGCGCGATGATCCCGGCATCACCACCATCATTTCGGTCAACTCGCCGCGCCGTTTCGACGAGATGATGGCCGAGGGGCTGATGACCATGGCCGAATTCGGCCAGTCGGTGGCGGTGACGCCGTTCACGCTGATGGGGGCGATGAGCCCGGTAACGCTGGCCGGCGCGCTGGCGCAGCAGAATGCCGAGGCGTTGTTCGGTGTGGTGCTGACACAGCTTGTGCGGCCCGGCGCGCCGGTCATGTATGGCGCCTTCACCTCCAATGTCGACATGAAGTCGGGGGCGCCGGCCTTCGGCACGCCCGAAAACACCAAGGCCAACATTGCCTCGGGGCAATTGGCGCGGCGCTACGGGCTGCCCTACCGCACCACGCCGGGCTCGGCCTCCAACGCCGCCGATGCGCAAGGCGCCTACGAGACGCTGATGGCGTTGTGGGGCGCCGTGCTCGGCCACGGCAATCTAGTCTACCACGCCGCCGGCTGGCAGGAGGGCGGGCTGACGGCATCGTTCGAGAAGCTCATCATCGATGTCGAGATGATCCAGCACATGATGGAGTTCTTGCGCCCGATCGAGGTCAACGAGGCGGAGCTTGCCGTCGAGGCGCTGGGTGCGGTGCCGACCGGCGGCCATTTCTTCGGCGAGCCGCACACGCTGGAGCGCTACGCCACCGCCTTCTACCAGCCGATGCTGTCCAACTGGCAGAATTACGAAGCCTGGCAGGAAGCCGGGGGGCTCGACGCCACGGCGCGCGCGACGCGGCTGTGGAAGAAGGCGCTGGAGGACTATGTCGAGCCAGTGATGGATATCGCCGTGCGCGAGGCACTGGAGGCTTACATGGCCAAGCGCAAGGAAGCGATCGGGCATGGCGAGCCGTGATGCCTCCCATCCTGAATCCACTCACCCATCCAACTCACTGATATCAGAGAAGAACCCATGAAATCGCATGCAAAGGTCGTGGTCATTGGCGGTGGTGTCGTCGGGTGCTCCGTACTGTTCCATCTGGCCCGCCATGGCTGGACCGATGTCGTGCTTCTGGAGCGCGACGAACTGACGTCGGGCTCGACCTGGCACGCGGCCGGCGGCATGCACACCATCAATGGCGACCCCAACGTCGCCAAGCTGCAGAAATACACCATCAACCTCTACAAGGAGATCGAGGAGCTTTCCGGCCAGGCGACCGGCGTACACCTGACCGGCGGCGTGCTTCTGGCGGCGACCGAGGCGCGGCTCGACTGGCTGCGCGGCGTCGTCGCCAAGGGTCGCTATCTTGGCATCGAGCTTGAGGAAATCTCGCCCAGCGAGGCGGCCGAACTGATGCCGCTGCTCGATCCCAAGCAGTTCGTCGGCGCCGTCAGAAACAAGGAGGACGGTCATCTCGATCCGTCGGGGGTTACCCATGCCTATGCCAAGGCCGCGCGCAAACTTGGCGCGGAGATCGAGCGCTTCACCAAGGTCGAGGACATCGTGCGGCGCGCCGACGGACTATGGCGGGTCATCACCAACAAGGGCGAGGTGGTGGCCGAGCATGTCGTCAATGCCGGCGGCCTGTGGGCGCGCGAGGTCGGCCGCATGGTTGGGCTGGAACTGCCGGTGCTGGCCATGGAGCACATGTACCTGATCACCGAAGACATGCCGGAGGTCGCTGCCTGGAACGCCAAGACCGGCACCGAGATCATCCATGCGGTCGATTTCGACGGCGAACTCTATCTGCGCCAGGAGCGCGGCGGCATGCTGATGGGCACCTATGAGAAAGCCAACAAACCGTGGTCCGAGTTCCAGACGCCGTGGAATTTCGGCCATGAATTGCTGGCGCCCGACATCGATCGCATCGCGCCGTCGCTGGAGGTCGGGTTTCGGCATTTCCCGGCCTTCCAGAACACCGGCATCAAGCAGATCATCAACGGCCCCTTCACCTTCGCGCCGGACGGCAACCCGCTGGTCGGGCCGGTGCGCGGCCTGCCGGGTTTTTGGGTCGCCTGCGGCGTCATGGCCGGCTTTTCACAAGGCGGCGGCGTCGGCCTGGCGCTGTCCAACTGGATGATCGAGGGCGATCCCGGCGCCGACATCTGGGCGATGGATGTCGCGCGCTATGGCGACTGGGCGACGATGGCCTACACCAACGCCAAGGTGCGCGAGAACTATTCCAGGCGCTTTTCGATCCGCTTCCCCAATGAGGAGCTGCCCGCCGGGCGTCCGCTGAAGACGACGCCGGTCTATGATCTGCTCTCGGCCAAGGGCGCGCAGTGGGGCGTCGCCTATGGGCTGGAGGTGCCGCTCTGGTATGCGCCGGAGGGCGTCAAGGACGAGTTCTCGTGGCGCCGCTCGAGCGATTTCACCCAGGTCGCCAGGGAGGTCGCGACCGTTCGCGACAGTGTCGGCCTGTCCGAGATTTCGAGCTTCGCCAAATACAAGGTGACGGGCGAGGGGGCGGCCGTGTGGCTGGACCGGATGCTGGCCTGCAAGCTGCCGAAGCCCGGTCGCATGACGCTGGCGCCGATGTTGAAGGACGACGGCAAGCTGATCGGCGACTTCACACTGGCCAATCTCGGCAGGGAGGGCTGGTTCCTCGCAGGCTCCGGCATCGCCGAGCAGTACCACATGCGCTGGTTCGAGACGCATCTGCCTGGCGATGACTCCGTTCGTATCGAGGCGCTGGGACCGAAACTCACTGGCCTCGCTATCGCCGGGCCGAAGGCGCGGGAAGTGCTGGCCAAGGTCAGCCGCGCGGATGTCTCCAACGCGGCGTTTCCGTTCATGGCGGTTGCGAAAATGGACATCGGCATGGCGCCATGCCTGGTCGGCCGTGTCAGCTACACCGGCGACCTCGGCTATGAGATCTGGGTGGCGCCGGAGTATCAGCGCGCCGCGTTCCAGGCGCTGGTGGCGGCCGGCGAGGAGTTTGGCGTCGGCCTGTTCGGTTCGCGGGCGCTCAACGCGCTGCGGCTGGAAAAGAATTACGGCTCATGGGCGCGCGAGTACCGGCCGATCTACGGGCCGCTGGAAGCCGGGCTCGATCGCTTCGTCGCTTACAGCAAGGACGCGGATTTCATAGGCAAGGCTGCGGCACTCGCCGAGCGCAAACAGGGCGGCAAGCTTCGCCTGCGCGCCTTCATCGTCGACACCGCCGACGCCGACGTCATCGGCGACGAGCCGATCTGGTTCGGCGGCGCGGTGCGCGGCTGGGTGACGTCGGGCGGCTATGCGCATCATTCGAAAAAATCCGTCGCCGTCGGCTACGTGCCGAAGGAGATCGCCGACGAGAGCGACGGGTTCGAGATCGAGCTCCTGGGCAAGCGTCATGCGGCGCGCATGCAGGCGGTGCCGCTGTTCGATGCCAATTTCGAGCGGATGCGCGCCTGAACGCATCCCTTTCAAGGCTTCAGGCGCCGCGGCGGTTGTCCAGCGCGAAGGCACCGGCGCCGGCAAACACCAGATAGAGGAAGATGAAGCAGAACGAGATCGCCGCATCGCCGCTGTTGTTGACCGGGAAGAAGTCGCGCGGCATGTGCGCCATGAAATAGGCGATCGCCATTTCGCCGGCCAGAAGGAACGCGACCGGGCGGGTGAGGAGGCCCAGCGCCAGCAGGATGCCACCGGCGAATTCGAGAATTCCGGCGGCGAGCGAGAGCCCGCCAAGGGCATGGGGTTGGGCGCTGACGGGGAAGTTGAACAGCTTCTGGCTGCCGTGTTCGATGAACTGCAGCGCCGTCACGATGCGCAGCACGCCCAGAGCCTGCGGCTGGTATTTGGCGAGGCTGTCGAAAAGCTTCATAAATGACTCCATTATTACCCGCCCGGCCGTAGATCATTGCCGAAAGCCGGGCCATTCACAAAGTCCGGTCCGCCATCAATTGTCGGTGAGAGGGCTGTGAGGCGGACGGATGGGATCGGCCGGCTCGCATCTGGCCATCGCCGTCCGAGGCGCTATAGTTGGCGCCACATCTCGCCCGATCCGTCATTCAGTCCTATGGAGCCTCGCCAATGAAGACACTCGCTCTTGGTTTTGCAGCCATGCTGGCGGCAACGACGGCCGCCATGGCCGAGGACGCCGGTTGTGAGGCCTTCAAGTGGCCGGTAACGCGGGAACAGGCGCTGTTTGCCGCCGCGCCGGCAACGCCGTCCGGGGCGACGCTGGCGGTCGGCGCGGCCGCGGAGCTGGCGCTGGTGCCGGTCGAGAAGGCCGGTTTCGCGGTGCCGCCCGAACATGCCCCGGCGCCAGGCACGTTTGGTGCGACCGCCAGCCTACAGGTGCCGCCCGACGGAACCATCCAGATAAGCCTGTCGGGCGAGGCCTGGATCGACGTCATTCAGGACGGCCACGCCGTGAAGTCGGTGGGCTATAGCGGCGTGAAAACCTGCCCCGGCATCCGTAAGAGTGTGCGTTTCAAGCTTGCAGCCGGCCCGGCCACCGTCCAGTTCAGCGGCGCGAAAAAGGCTGACCTTAAGGTCGCGGTGCTGACGCCGGAATAATCGTCAAAGGCGCGGGGTTGGCGGGACAGCGCCTCACTCTGTCTGGCGGACAGAGTGAGGCGCAAAGGATCGCCAGCCTTCACAACGTTGCGAGCTTCCGGTGAGCTCTTACCGTACCGGGGCCATCAGAGCGAAATGCGCGCCTTGCGGGTCCTGGCATTGCACGATCCAGCTGCCGCCGGGGACGTCCATCGGCCCCATCAAGATCTTGCCGCCATTGTCGGTCACCCGCTTTGCCGCCGCGTCGATGGCCGCGACATTGAAGTAGAACTGCCAGACCGGCACCGGGATCTGTTGCGGCTTGTTCATGATGCCGCCACCGGATTCGGGACCGGCGGTAAAGGTCTGGTAGATGCCCATCGGGCCCATGTCGAAATCGCCGGCATTGGCCCAGCCGAACTGGTCGGAATAGAAATCGAACGCGGCCTTCCAATCCGATGTGTAAAGCTCGTGCCAGCCGATATGGCCTGGTGTGCTGGCCGGCACGATGGGCTGGTCCGGGCCGTTCGGCTGCAGGAACATGAAGGTCGCGCCCTGCGGATCGGCGACGACGGCAAAGCGGCCGACGCCCGGAATGTCGTCGGGCTGGCGGTGTACGGCACCGCCGGCCTTCTCCAGCGATGCCGTGGCGGCATCGACGTCTTTGGTATGGATATAGCCGAGCCAGGCGGGCGGCATGCCCATCTTGGCGGCATCCTCAGGCATCGTCATCAGGCCGCCGACGCCACGCTCGCCGACATTCATGACGATATAGCGCGGCATGCCGGGGGCCTTGTCGAAAGGCTGCGCCGTCCAGCCGACCACTTTGGTGTAGAACGTCTCGGCGGCGTCGAGATCGGTGGTCATCAATTCGTACCAGAAGAAGGGCATCGGGGATTTTGGCATTGTCGGTCTCCTCACCGGTTCATGCATCGATCGTTCGGACGATCCATCCTAGGACGATCTTCACGACGAAAATCCGACAACGCCCAAACAACAATGTCGATCCATGGACGAGGTCAGGGCTATCGATGCCCGTGCAGGCGAGCCCAGCCATTCATTCGCGCTGCAAACGCAACCGCAGCTGTCATAACATGACTAAAAAAATCATGTTTTTATCGAGCCTTTTCAGTGTCTTCCGCCGAAAATTGACCAATTGATAAAAAAATAAAACGTGCTAGCCTTTCGCAAAACGAAAACATGGGGAACTGACGATGCCAGAAGGCCAGTTCAAAGAGGGTATTGCCGGCGGCCGGCTTGCGGCCGACCAGTATGCAGACAATTTTTCCGACCTGCATCCGCCGCTCGATCATCACGAGGCGCTGGTCGAATCCGACCGCTGCTATTTCTGCTACGACGCGCCGTGCATGAATGCATGCCCGACCTCGATCGACATTCCCCTGTTCATCCGACAGATCTCGACCGGCAATCCGATCGGTTCGGCCAAGACGATCTTCGACCAGAACATTCTGGGCGGCATGTGTGCCCGCGTCTGCCCGACCGAGACGCTGTGCGAGGAGGTCTGCGTGCGCGAAGTGGCGGAAGGCAAGCCGGTGCAGATCGGCCGCCTGCAGCGCTATGCCACCGATGTCGCGATGGGCGAGAACAAGCAATTTTACCAACGCGCCACCGCCACCGGCAAGACGGTTGCAGTGGTTGGGGCCGGGCCGGCAGGCCTTGCCGCCGCGCACCGGCTTGCCCGGCATGGCCATGACGTGACCATCCTGGAAGCGCGCCCGAAGGCGGGTGGCCTCAATGAATATGGCATCGCCGCTTACAAGAGCGTCGACAATTTCGCCCAGGCCGAAGTCGACTACGTCACCGCCATCGGCGGCATCGACATCCAGAACGGCAAGGCGCTCGGCCGCGACTATCAGCTGTCCGACCTGATCCGAAATTACGATGCGGTGTTTCTCGGCATGGGGCTTGGCGGCGTCAATGCACTGCGCGCCGATGGCGAGGACGCCGACGGCGTCACCAATGCAGTGGAGTTCATTGCCGAATTGCGCCAGGCCAGCGATCTCTCGGGGTTGCCGGTCGGCCGTCGCGTCGTTGTCATCGGCGGCGGCATGACGGCGATCGATGCGGCGGTGCAGTCGAAACTGCTTGGCGCCGAGGAGGTGACGATCTGCTACCGGCGCGGCCAGGAGCACATGAACGCTTCCGGGTTCGAGCAGGATCTGGCCGCCGCCAACGGCGTCAGCATCCGCCACTGGCTGCAGCCGAAGCGGGTGGTCGCTGAGGCCGGCAAGGTGTCGGCGATCGAACTCGAATACACCGCCATGAATGGCGACAGGCTTGCCGGCACCGGCGAGACGCTGACGCTCGTCGCCGACCAGGTGTTCAAGGCGATCGGCCAGAGCTTTGTGCCGACAGCGCTCAATGGCAGCGGTGCCGCGATCGACCTCGAAGCCGGCCGCATCAAGGTCGATGCGGAAGGCCGCACCTCGCTCGCCAAGGTCTGGGCTGGCGGTGACTGCATCTTTGGCGGCGACGACCTCACCGTCTCGGCCGTCGCGCAAGGCCGCGACGCGGCGGAGAGCATCCACAGGAGCCTCGCTCAGGGATAGGATCATGGCCACGGTGGAACCGGGCATCGCCCGTCACTACGACATATCGGGTCTGGAGGAGCGGATCATTGCCGCGCTCGCCGATACGGGCGTGGACGTTGCCCATCTGCGCGCCGGCGATCTCGAAGCGGTCGACGAATTCCACATTGGCGGCGTGGCCGCCACCAGGGAACTCATCGAGCAGATGGGTCTGAAGCCGGCGGCCAAGCTTCTCGATATTGGGTCTGGTGTCGGTGGCCCGGCTCGCTTTGTTGCAAACAGCGTTGGCGCCGATGTTACCGGCATCGATCTGACGCCAAGCTATGTCGATATCGCGACCAGCCTGTCGAAGCGAACCGGGATGGCTGGCAAGACACACTTCGTGCAAGGCAGCGCTCTGGATATGCCATTTGCGGATGCAAGCTTCGATGCGGCTGTCATCCTGCATGTCGGCATGAACCTTCCCGACAAGCCGAAGCTGATGAGCGAGGCCGCCCGCGTGCTGCGGCCGGGCGGCGTTTTCGCCGTTTACGATGTCATGAGGCTGAAGGACGGCGCGCTGACCCATCCGCTGCCATGGGCGTCGAACCAAACCATGTCCTTCGTCGCGACGCCTCACGATTATCGCTCGGCGGCAACCGCCGCGGGGTTCTCGGTGACCGCTGAGCGGCCGCGCGGCGCCTTTGCCATTGAATTCTTCGCGACGATGCGTGCCCGGATGGCGGCTGCGCAAGCCGAAGGCAAAAAACCGCCGCCCGGCGTCGGCCTCATCATGGGCGAGGACGCCCGCACCAAGATCGCCAATCTTACCGCCGCGCTTGAAGGCGGCATTCTTGCACCCGTCGAACTGCTCCTTCGTCTCGGCTGAAAGGGACCTGTCATGGCAGACATCCGCAACAATTTCGTCGGCATCAAATCGCCCAATCCGTTCTGGCTGGCTTCGGCGCCGCCGACCGACAAGGCCTACAACGTCATCCGTGCCTTCAAGGCCGGCTGGGGCGGCGTGGTGTGGAAGACGCTGGGCGAGGAAGGCCCGCCGGTGGTCAACGTCAACGGCCCGCGCTATGGCGCCATCTGGGGCGCCGACCGCCGCCTGCTCGGGCTCAACAACATCGAGCTGATCACCGACCGCGACCTGCAGGTCAATCTGCGCGAGATCAAGCAGGTCAAGAAGGACTGGCCCGACCGCGCCATCGTCGTCTCGCTGATGGTGCCGTGCGTCGAGGAGGCCTGGAAGGCGATCCTGCCGGTTGTCGAGGAGACGGAGGCCGATGGCATCGAGCTCAATTTCGGCTGCCCGCACGGCATGTCGGAACGCGGCATGGGTGCCGCAGTCGGCCAGGTGCCGGAATATATCGAAATGGTGGTGCGCTGGTGCAAGCAGAATACCCGCATGCCTGTCATCACCAAGCTGACGCCCAACATCACCGATGTGCGCAAGCCGGCGAGGGCGGCGCATGCCGGCGGCACCGACGCGGTGTCGCTGATCAACACCATCAATTCGATCACCGGCGTCGACCTCGACAGTTTCGCGCCGCAGCCGACCATCGACGGCAAGGGGTCGCATGGCGGCTATTGCGGTCCGGCGGTGAAGCCGATTGCCATGAACATGGTGGCCGAGATCGCGCGTGATCCCGAAACCCATGGCCTGCCGATCTCCGGTATCGGCGGCATCACCACCTGGCGCGACGCGGCCGAATTCATGGCGCTCGGCGCCGGCAATGTGCAGGTGTGCACGGCGGCGATGACCTACGGCTTCAAGATCGTGCAGGAGATGATCGCCGGCCTCGAGAACTGGATGGACGAGAAGGGCCATGCCTCGCTCGACGACATCGTCGGCCGCGCCACGCCCAACGTCACCGACTGGCAGTATCTCAACCTCAACTACATCGCCAAGGCGCGTATCGACCAGGACGCCTGCATCAAATGCGGCCGCTGCCACATCGCCTGCGAGGACACCTCGCACCAGGCGATCACCAGCATGGTCGATGGCGTCAGGCACTTCGAGGTGATCGAAGCCGAGTGCGTCGGCTGCAATCTGTGCGTCAATGTCTGCCCGGTCGAGAACTGCATCACCATGGAACCGCTGGCGGCAGGCGTCATGGACCAGCGCACCGGCAAGCCGGTGTCGCCGGTCTATGCCAACTGGACGACGCACCCGAACAACCCGATGGCCAAGGTGGCGGCGGAGTAGTTTTGGGTTTTCCTCTCCCCACGAAGTGGGGAGAGGTGGCCCGGCGAAGCCGGGACGGAGAGGGGCTTTCGGGACGACTGGGCACTGCCCAAAGTCCGGATGGCCTTTTATTTGCTCGTGCCTTTTCCTCTGCGCTTCTGACGTCGCGAAGGTCGTCCCCCTCTCCGTCCCGGCTTCGCCGGGCCACCTCTCCCCCGCTCCCGCGGGGGCGAGGAACTTCCTGCAACCGCAACCCCTCAACGCTATATCGTCCGCGAGAGGGGGAGATTGTCCAGTTTCCTATTGCGGATAAGAATTATCCACGATAAAAACTATCCATGAATAGGAGGCTGACACAATGAAGCTGGGCGAGGGCGTTGAAGCAGCCATTCACTGCGCCGCCATGCTGGCCGGCGTCGAGGGCGAGGCGACCATGCCGGCCTCCGCCATGGCGGAGGCCTTTGGCCTGTCGCCGAGCTATCTCCTGAAGCATCTCAACATGCTGAGCGCGGCGCGCATCCTGGAATCGGTCTCGGGACCGGCCGGTGGCTACCGGCTGGCGCGGCCGGCCGAGCGCATAACGCTGCTCGATATCGTGCTCGCCGTCGAAGGGCGCGAACCGGCCTTTCGTTGTGGCGAGATCCGCCGCAACGGTCCGGCCAGGCTCGACGCCTCGGCCTATGTCAAACCCTGCGGCATCAATGCCGCGATGCTGAAGGCCGAGAAAGCCTACCGCGCCGCACTCGCCGAGGCAAAGCTGTCCGACATCGTGGCGGAATACATGACCGATGCCGATCCGCGTTCGGTGGCCGCAGGCTGTGCCTTCGTGGCGCGCCATCAGCGGCAGCAGAAATCCAGTTCAACCAAGCAAGCGTAAAGGGACATCAAGATGAAACAGAGGCTGCAATTTTTCGCCAAGGCGCCGGAGATCATGAAGGCGGTGTCGGCGCTCAACAAGGCGGTCGACGAATGCGGACTCGAGGAAAGCCTGCTGCACCTGATCAAGCTGAGGGCGTCGCAGATCAATGGCTGCTCGTTCTGCGTCGAGATGCACAGCCGCGAGGCCAGGCGCGACGGCGAGACCGAGCAACGGCTCTATCTGGTTTCGGCCTGGAAGGAATCGCCGCTGTTTTCCGAGCGCGAGCGGGCTGCGTTCGCCTGGACCGAGGCCGTCACACTGATCGCCAACAACGGCGTGTCGGACGAACTCTATGCAAGGACGCTCGAGCATTTCTCGGAAGAGGAACTGGTCAAACTGTCCGTCGCGCTCGGCATGATCAACACCTGGAACCGGCTGTGCATTCCGTTCCAGGCCATTCATCCGATGCCGACGGCGAAGGCTGCCTGATTGTCCAATTGTGTCTTGGAGCGCCGTCGACGAGGCGGCGCTCCAACTGTTTTTGAAGGGAGAGTTTGATGCCTGTCGATTTGCCTTCGATCCTGTTGTTTCTCGGCCGCCTGTTGCTCGGTGGCGCCTTCGTTCTCGCCGGCCTGCGCAACATCCAGAACGCGGAGTTCCTGACCCAGTTGATGGCAGCACGCGGCGTGCCGCAGGCGCGGTTGGCGCTGTGGACCGGCATTGTCCTGCAGATTGTCGCCGGTCTGGTGGTAATCGCGGGCCTCTGGACGGCAATGGCCGCCGCGGTGCTGTTGCTGTTCCTCATCGTCGCCACGCCGATGCTCCACAATTTCTGGGACCATCGGGGCCCGGACCGCGCATCGCGTATCAATGGCTTCGTCGGCAATGTCGCACTGAGCGGCGGTTTTCTGACGCTGATCGCGCAGTCGGTTTGACAGATCCGGCGGCGACCGTGTGGCCGTCGCCAATTCCTGGATGGGCGGTTCTGTAGCCCGACGGCATCGATCTTAAATCGGAACCAATCGAGCCGTTGACGCATTTCGCACCTGTATGCCGAGCATCCCGGGATGAAATATGAAAATCGCCCATGTCGCGCCGCTTTATGAATCGGTCCCGCCCAGACTTTACGGTGGCACCGAGCGCATCGTCTCGTATCTGACCGAAGCGCTGGTCGATTTGGGCCATAATGTGACGCTGTTTGCGAGCGGCGACAGCCAGACCTCCGCCAGGCTGGTAGCCGGCCGGGAATGCGCGCTTCGCCTCGATCCGCGCCCGCTCAAATCCGAGATTGCGGCGCATCTTTCAATGCTCGCCGAGGTGCGCAAACGCGCGCGAGAGTTTGACGTCATCCACTTTCACCTAAGCCACTTCCTGCACTTTTCCTTCTTCGAGGACATAGCGGAGCGGACGGTGACGACGCCGCATGGCAGGCTGGATTATGTCGACCTGGCGCCGGCCTATGAGCGTTTCGCGCGCTTTCCGATGATTTCCATTTCACACAGCCAGAAGGCAGGCCTGGCCAAGGCCAACTGGCTGGCAACGATCCACCATGGACTGCCGCCTGATATCTACGAACCGACTTTCAGGACCGCGGAAGAACCCTACCTTGCCTTCCTCGGCCGGTTCTCGCGCGACAAGCGCCCGGATCGCGCCATCGAGATCGCCTTGCGCTCGGGGCTTAAGCTGAAGCTCGCGGCCAAGATCGGCGACGACGATCGCGCCTATTTCCACGAGGTGGTCGAACCTCTGATCGACGGCGATCGCATCGACTATGTCGGCGAGATCGAGGAGGACGAGAAGGCGGAATTTCTCGGCAATGCGGCCGGCCTGCTGTTTCCGATCGACTGGCCGGAGCCGTTCGGCCTTGTCGCCATCGAGGCAATGGCCTGCGGTACGCCGGTGATCGCCTGGAATTGCGGCGCACTGCCGGAAATCATCGATCAGGGCGTGACCGGCTTTATAGCTGACACGGTGGATGGCGCGGTCGCTGCCGTGCCTGATTTGCTGCAACTCGACAGGCGAAAGGTGAGAGCCGTTTTCGAAAAGCGGTTTTCCGCCAGAAGAATGGCCGGCGACTATTTGGCCGCCTATGCGCGACTGATCGGCGTCCCGGCCCAAGCGAAGGCGTCGTGAACGGCGACGTGCTCGGGCGACGGAACAAAACGACAGGGATTTGTGACGAATGGCCCAACTCGACGAGCGCCAGCTCGATCCAGCCGTAGCGCTTGCCTCGCTCGACGCAACCGCTCCTCGTGAGCCACACCGGCTGTTTGCGCTCAAGCAGGGCGACTGCTTTGTCGTTGCCGATGCCTATGGCGACATACGGGGCGCCGGCGATGGCTTCTTCCGCGACGACACACGGGTGCTCTCCGAGTTCAGGCTGACCGTCGGCGGCAGGCAGACATCGTTGCTTGGCGCCTCGCTCAGCCAGGACAATGTGCTGTTCACCACCAACCTGACCAATCTACCGATGCAGAGTGCTGGCGGCCGCGACATTCCGCAGGGCGCGATTCACGTCGAACGCGTCCGGCTGCTTTGGCAGGACAGGCTGTTCGAACGCATCAGACTTTCCAACTACAGTCGGGAAACCTCGACAATCGGCGTTTCCCTGCACTTTGCCGCCGATTTCCGCGACATGTTCGAGGTGCGCGGCTCGACACGGCCGCGGCGCGGCCTGGCCCATGTGGCCGAGACGGGTGCGACATCCGTCCTGCTGCGCTACGACGGGTTGGACGGGTTGGCGCGCGCATCGGTGATTTCGTTCTCGCAGGAACCGGATCAGCTGACGGCCGACCGCGCCGATTTCCTGCTCGCCGTGACCAAGCGCAGCAGCAAGGTGCTCTATGTCGAGGTCGGTCCCGAGATGGCGAATGCGCCCGATCGCGACCGGTTTCGCGCCGCCGCCGCCCGGGCCCGCTTTGGCATGCGGGCCAAGCGCCGCCATGGCGCGACGGTGCACAGTTCCGGTCGCGTCTTCAACGACTGGGTCGAGCGCGCCCGCGCCGATGTCGCGCTGCTGACCACCGAGCTTGCGACCGGACCCTATCCCTATGCTGGCATCCCTTGGTTCTCGACGGCATTCGGCCGTGACGGCGTCATCTCGGCGCTGCAGATGCTCTGGCTCAACCCAGGCCTGGCGCGGGGCGTGCTGGCCTTCCTGGCCCAGCATCAGGCGACGGAGACGTCGCCGTTCAGCGATTCGCAGCCGGGCAAGATCATGCACGAGACCCGCAAGGGCGAGATGGCCGCGCTGCTGGAACTTCCCTTCGGTCGTTACTATGGCGGCGTCGATACGACGCCGCTCTACATCCATCTCGCCTGTGCCTATGCCGATCGTACCGGTGACATGGCGTTCATCGACAGCCTGTGGCCGTCGCTGTGCGCCGCGGCCGAGTGGACGGAGGAGGCGGGCCGCGAGACCGGATTCGTGACCTACCAGCGGGCTGCCGAGTCCGGCCTGGCCAACCAGGGCTGGAAGGACAGCTTCGATTCCGTCTTTCATGCCGATGGCCGCATCCCCAAGGGTCCGATCGCGCTGGTCGAGGTGCAAGGCTATGTCTTTGCCGCCTTCCGGGGGCTGGCGAAGCTCGCCCGTCGCCGCGGCGAGGACGACAGAGCCGATCATTGGGATAGCCGCGCCGAGGCCATGCGGGCCGCGGTGGAACGCGATTTCTGGCTCGACGATCTCGGCTTCTATGCCTTGGCGATCGACGGTGCCGGCGAGCCCTGCAAGGTGCGGACCTCGAATGCCGGACATCTTCTCCTTGTCGGGTTGCCTGCGCCGGAGCGGGCGCGGATGGTCGCCGATCAGCTTCTTTCCGCCTCCTTCCATTCCGGCTGGGGGTTGAGGACGCTTGCCGACGATGCCGTGTTCTTCAACCCGATGTCGTACCACAATGGCTCGATCTGGCCGCATGACACCGCCCTATGCGGCGCCGGCCTGGCGCGTTATGGCGAGCGCGACAGCGTGGTCCGCCTGATGAGTGGCACATTCGAATCCGCGGTCCATTTCAACATGCGGTTGCCGGAACTGTTCTGCGGTTTTACGCGCGCGCCTGGCGAAGCACCGATCGCCTATCCCGTCGCCTGCCTGCCGCAGGCGTGGTCGGCGGGTTCCGCCTTCATGCTGATGCAGGCCTGCCTTGGCCTGGAAATCGATGGCTGGGATGGCGAGATCCGCGTTACCCGTCCGAGGCTGCCGATCGGCATCGACACACTCACGCTGCGGCACCTGGGCGTCGGCGAAAGAATGGTCGATCTCACGTTCCAGCGCGTTGGCGACCGCGTCGTCGCCTTTCTTGCCGACCGGCATGAAGGCCTGGTGCCGCTCATCGTCAGGACCTGATCCGGATCAACTCGGAACCGATCCCGGCTTTGTGCGTTGCAAATTCAGGTTCGGACGGCGACCGGGTCGCCAGCGGACAGTTCCAAATCGGAAACACGAACAAAAAGGCCGCCGAACGGCCGGAGACGAGTTGGTATTCCAATGACAGATTATGGTGCGGACCTGCTCTGGGTTCTGATCCTTGCAAGCCTTGGTCTCTCCGCTCTTGCCGTTTTCTTCTCCATATCGCGGCAACGCCGCAATCACCCTCCCGCGGTTACCCATCCGGCGGGCGAGGACGTGGCCGCGGAAGCCGCGCGCAAGGTGATTCGGGAGTTCGAAAAGAACGGCCAATCGGCCGACGCCGCCCTGGTGACATGGTCGCCCGAAACATTGCGCAAGATCCTGGCCGACGATCTGCCCGATGCGCAGGTCATCGTGGTCTCCAACCGCGAGCCGTATATCCACAATGTCAGGGATGATGGCGTCGAACTGGTGGTTCCGGCCAGCGGCCTGGTTTCGGCGCTGGAGCCGATCACCCGCGCCTGCGCCGGCACCTGGATCGCCTATGGCGGCGGAACGGCGGATCGCCTCACCGTCGACAAGGACGACCGGGTACAGGTGCCGCCCGGCAATCCGTCCTACACGTTGCGCCGGGTCTGGTTGACGGAGGAAGAACATCAGGGCTACTACCTCGGCTTCGCCAATGAAGGCCTGTGGCCGCTTTGCCATATCGCCTTTACCCGGCCGATTTTTCGCGCATCGGACTGGGAAGCCTATGAAGCCGTCAACCGGAAGTTCGCCGATACGGTGGTGGCCGAGGCACGCAACGAGCGGCCGATCGTGCTGGTTCAGGACTACCATTTCGCGCTGCTGCCACGGATGATCCGCGAGCGCCTGCCCGAGGCGATCGTCATCACCTTCTGGCACATCCCATGGCCGAACTCGGAAGTATACAGCATCTGTCCGTGGCGTGAACGCATCCTCGAGGGGCTGCTCGGCAGCTCGATCATCGGTTTCCACACCCAGTTCCATGCCAACAATTTCACCGAAAGCGTCGATCGCTTCCTGGAGAGCCGCATCGAGCGAGCCGATGCGGCGATCTCCTATGGCGGGCAGACGACGCTGGTACACGCCTATCCCATCTCGATAGAATGGCCGGCGGCCCTTCTGGCAAAATTGCCTGATGTCGATGATTGCCGCGCCCGCCTGCGCAACAGGTTCGGGCTGAAAGCGGATGTGAAGCTTGGCGTCGGCGTCGAACGTCTCGACTACACCAAGGGCATCCTGGATCGGTTTCAAGCGCTGGACGAATTGTTCAAACGATACCCGGAATGGATCGGAAAACTGGTCTTTCTGCAGATCGCGGCACCCAGCCGCGGCACGCTCCCGGCCTACAAGCAGCTCCACGACGAATGCCACCGCTATGCCGAAGAGCTCAACGAGCGTTATGGCCGCGATGGCTACAAGCCGGTGATCATGGTGGCTGAACATCACACGCAGGAACAGGTCTATGAGATCTATCGCGCCGCCGACATATGCATGGTCACCAGCCTGCATGACGGCATGAACCTGGTCGCCAAGGAATTCGTCGCGGCGCGCGACGACGAACAGGGCGTTTTGATGCTCAGCACATTCGCCGGCGCCTCGCGCGAATTGCTGGAAGCGCTGATCGTCAATCCCTACGATGCCGCCATGATGAGCGAGACGCTGCTGCAGGCGCTGACCATGACGCCGGACGAGCAGCGCGAGCGCATGCGGCCGATGCGGCAGATGGTGCGCGACAACAATGTCTATCGCTGGGCCGGCAGCATGCTTCTCGATGCGGCGCGCTTGCGCAAGCGCGGCGACGTCGATCGGGCAACCGGCACTGGCGACCGGCAGCCTCCAAGCGTCGACAATGTCGTTTCCATGTTCGAGCGCAAACGGCTGGCAATGTCATGAGCGAGACCCTGCAAAAGGTTATAGGCGAGACCCTGCAAAGGCCGCAGACTGTGCTGACCGGCGAATGGGCGCTGTTCCTCGACATTGACGGCACCCTTTTGGAACATGCGGAACATCCGGACGCCGTGTCGGTCAGCGACGAACTTCGCTCTTTGCTGCAGGGCCTGGATCACAAGTTGAACGGGGCATTGGCCGTTATCACAGGCCGCTCCGTTGCGGCCGTGGACCAGCTGTTTCAACCTTTGAAACTGCGGGCGGCCGGGCTTTATGGCCTGGAACACAGGCTGCTGCCGGACGACGACGTCGAAGTCGCGGGAGAGCCGGCGGATATTGCCGCTCTTGCCGACGAGATCGAGGCCGAGCTCGGTCGTGGGCAAGCCTATATCGAGCGCAAGGGCCGGGTGCTGGCGATCCACACGCGCGCTGCGCCGCATCTGCTTCCGCGCGCGACGCAGCTTGTCGAGCAGGCGCTGGCCAGCCTGCCAAAGGGCTACCGGGTGGTTGCCGGCAATGCCGGAGTGGAACTGCTGCCGCTCGAGGCAGCCAAGGGTGCCGCGATCCGGCGGTTCATGGGCATCGCGCCATTCACGGGCCGCCGCCCGGTCTTCCTGGGCGACGATACACCTGATGAAAACGGTTTTGAGGCCGTCAATGATGCCGGCGGTATATCGATACGGATCAAACCACCAGCGCATACCACCGCGCGGTACGGCCTTGCCGGCGTTGCCGAAACGCTCGCCTGGCTGAGAGGTCAACTTTAGATCCAACCGAGCGACGCAATCGCGCAGTTTGGAAGGATATTCGGCAGGAAAGGAACGGTTCGATGGGACTCTTTGCACGTTTGGTGCGTGAGATCACGCTAGATTGGCTCAATCCTCGCGCTACCCGCCATGAAGCCGCCGGCATTTCACCATCCGATGCTGACGCCAGCTGGCAGGAAGCAATCGACAACAAGATGTATGGGGCCGATACGTCCGATTATTCTCATGTTCCGGACCATCCTGTTTCAGATACGGCAAGACCGGCGGGCGACAGGCCCGTAAACGTGAAGAATTTGCCGCGCGTTCCAAGGAAGCCGAGCAGGTAGCAGGTCTTGGCGTCGCTCATATTGCTTGTCTCTACGCCGCAAATCGCAGGCCACCGTCGCAGGTCAGCACCTGCCCGGTCATGAAGCCGTTGGAGACGAGAAAGGCGATGGCGCCGGCGACATCCTCGGCGCGACCGACGCGGCCAACCGGGGTCTTGCCGGCATAGTCGGCAAAGATCGCCCGCCGCTGCTCCTCGGCCAGAAAATCCCACCAGGGCGTATCGATGACGCCGGGTGCCACGACATTGACACGCAGCGGCTTCAGCTCAACAGCCAGGATCGGCACCACTGTCAGCAGCATGCCGTTGATGGCGGCGATGCCGGCGACGCCCGGCATCGCAAGCTGAGCCGAGACCGCCGAGATGAAGGTGACCGATCCACTCTTGTTCAGCGTCGGCAACGCCGCCTGCAGGCAGGACAGTTGCGGCCTTACTTTCTCGTCGACACCGCTGCCGATGTCGGCCAGGTCAAGCGTCTGGAAGGGGCCAAGGCCCTTCCCGCCGCTGGCCGCCAGGACCAGGTGATCGAACGGGCCGAGGCGCTCGAAGAACTGGCTGACCTCGTCGGGATTCGCGGCATCGAACGCAGCCTTGTCGACAGCGCCGCCAAGGCTCTTCCATGCGCTGTTGAGCCTGTCCTGGTTGCGTCCGGTGATGGTCACCTTCATGCCGGGACCAAGCAGTTTGCGCGCCGTCGCCAGACCGATGCCGGACGAGCCGCCGATGATGACGGTGTGTTCGATTGCCTTGGTCATGAATGCTGTTCCTTCGATATTGGGGAGGCGAGGCCAACGAGGTCGAGGCTCAAGGTTCGCAATTGTTGTCTTGCCTTGGCGTCGTAGGCTTGAGCGTCGGCGCGGGATTCCCGCAGGCCGTCGAAATAAAGACCGCTGCGTCCTTCCAGCGCCGATGACGTCGCGAGGTTGAGGATGGCGTCGGCGCCGGTCTCGACCGAACTCCATGGCGTCACACCGGCCTGGCGGACCATGGTGGTGTTCATGTAGCTGGCCGGATGCAGCGCATTGATGGTGACGCTGGTGCCCTTCAGGTTCTGCGCAAGGTCGATGGTGAACAGGATCTGCGCCAGCTTGCTCTGGCAGTAGGCGCGCATGCCGTCATAGGAGCGGGTCAGCATGACATCGCCGAAGTCGATCGCCTGCTGGCCGGCCGAGGCGACATTGACGATACGCGCCGGCGCGCTCGCCTTCAGCAACGGCAGAAGCTCCGATGTCAGCAGGAAGCCGGCAAGATAGTTGACGGCGAAGCGCAGCTCGTAACCGTCTGCACTGACTTGCCTTTTGGCCCCTTGGCCTGATGTGCCGATGCCGGCATTGTTGATGAGGATGTCGAGGCGGTCCGTGCTGGCGCGAACGGCCTCGGCGAGGCGGCGCACCTCCGCCAGAGAGGAGAGGTCGGCGACCAGAAGCTCGGCTCTGCCGCCGGCGGCTTCGATCTCGGTGACCGTCGCCTTGCCGCGCGTTGCATCGCGGCCATGTACCAGCACGCGGGCGCCACCGGCGCCGAGCCGCTGCGCGACGACGCGGCCGACGCCGTCGGTCGACCCGGTGACGAGGATTGTCTTGTCTTTGAGTTCCATGTTCAGAGCCTCCGTTCTGTTGCTCTGAACGGAAGATGGGACTGCTGGCGCATGCCAAACAGTTCAAACTTTATCCTGGTATCAATACTGCTATAATAGCTCATGGACCCCCAACCCCGCTCTGCCCCCGCTCATTCCGCTGAAGACAGCCGCAGGCGCGAGCTGGGCGCTTTCCTGCGCTCGCGGCGCGAAAGGCTGACGCCGTCGGCAACAGGCATAGCCACCGGCCTCAGGCGGCGTACGCCGGGCCTGCGCCGCGAGGAGGTGGCGATGATCGCCGGTGTCGGCACCACCTGGTACACATGGCTGGAGCAGGGCAGGGACGTGCGGCCCTCGGTGGAAGTACTGACGGCGCTGTGCGGGGCGCTGCGCCTCGACGCCGCGGAGAAGCGGCATCTGTTCACCCTTGCCGGCCGCCAGCAGCCCGAGCGGCGGCGTATTGCACCGGAAAGGGTGGACGGCCCGTTGCTGCATATGCTGCAAAGCCTGGTCCTGCAGCCGGCCTATGTCGTAGGACCGCGCTGGGATGTGCTGGCCTGGAATGCCGGGGCGGTTGCCATTTTCGGCGACTACGGGCTGCTGGAGGGCGACGCCCGCAACATCATCCATGGCGTGTTCACCGATCCGCAACGGCGGCACCTGCTAGTCGACTGGGAAGGACTGGCGCGCGCAACCCTTGCTGCTTTCCGCGCTGAAAGCGCCAGATATGTCGGTGATCCGGATTTCGAGCGGTTGATCGAACTCATGATGCGCTCAAGCCCCGAGTTCCGTGAATGGTGGCCGCAGCGCGACGTGGTGCATCGCCTGTCCGGCGTGAAGCATCTTCGGCATCCGATCGCCGGTGCCATGGCTTTCGAACATATGAGCCTGTCGATCGACGACGGCTCCGACATGAAGCTGATCGTCTACACGCCGCTTGCCGAGCAGAACTCTGTCGCCAAGCTTCAGACATTGCTGGACGCGCTGCCGGCCGAACGGCGCAGCGCCTGAGGCGTCAAAACGTCAGGTCTTCGGCTTCAGTCCGTCGAGGAACAATTGCTCCAGGAACCGCGCTGCGTCCTCGAAGCGGCCGTCGCCGCCGCGGTTCGGGCCGAGCACGGCACGGACCTGGACGTCGAAATCGGCATAATGCTGCGTCGTCGCCCAGATCGAGAAGATCAGGTGCCACGGGTCGGTCCTGGCGATCTTGCCGGCGCGCATCCAGCCCTTGATGACGGCGGCCTTCTCGTCTACCAGCGTTTTCAGCTCGCCGGCCAGCAGCGGCATGATGCGCGGCGCGCCTTGCAGGATCTCGTTGGCGAACAGCCGGCTCTCGCGCGGAAAATCGCGCGCCATCTCCAGCTTGCGCCTGATGTAGCTGCGCAATTCGGTGAGGGGATCGCCGATGTCGTCGAGCTCGCGCAGCGGCGCCAGCCATGTGTCGAGCAGCCGCTGCATCAGCGTCTCGTGAATGTCTTCCTTGCGGCGGAAATAGTAGAGCAGGTTCGGCTTCGACATGCCGGCGGCTTCGGCGATCTGGTCGATGGTCGAGCCGCGAAAACCGTTGGTGGAGAAAACCTCGAGCGCCGCCTCCAGGATGAGTTCGCGCTTTTCCTGCTGGATGCGGGTGCGGCGAGGGGCGTCCGTGCCGGTGTTCACCGTTGCCGGCCCTCGCTTTGCCAAACCTCGCGTTCAAGGTCATCTGGACCAATTCTCTGGACCAGTTTTTCCCCAGGCTGTGGAACGCACTTCAGGTGCCGCATTTCCGCTAGTAATCCCTTGACCGCCGACAGGGCGGTGCTAACGTTTGTCCAATCGGTCAAAAATTTGCGTAGCACGAAATCGTCGCGAAGACCAAGTGTTGGGAAGACCAAGCGTTAGCCGCACCGAAACAGGTTACAAGGGGAAGTCTTGGTCATGTCCAACCGGCTGAAAGTCACGCCGAACGATCTCAACGCATTCTGGATGCCGTTCACGGCAAACCGGCAGTTCAAGCAGGCGCCGCGCATGATGGTGTCCGCCAAGGACATGCACTACACGACCAGCGATGGCCGCAAGGTGCTGGACGGCACCGCCGGTCTCTGGTGCGTCAATGCCGGCCACTGCAGGCCGAAGATCACCGAGGCCATCCAGCAGCAGGCCGCCGAGCTCGACTATGCGCCGGCCTTCCAGATGGGTCATCCGATCGTCTTCGAACTGGCCAACCGCCTGGTCGACCTCGCGCCCAAGGGCATGGACCATGTCTTCTTCACCAATTCCGGTTCGGAATCGGTCGAGACGGCGTTGAAGATGGCGATCGCCTATCACCGCGCCAAGGGCGAGGGGGCGCGCACCCGCCTGATCGGCCGCGAGCGCGGCTATCACGGCGTCAATTTCGGCGGCATCTCGGTCGGCGGCATCGTCACCAACCGCAAGATGTTCGGCACGCTGCTCGGCGGCGTCGACCACATGCCGCACACCCATCTGCCGGAAAAGAACGCCTTCACCAGGGGCGTGCCGGAACATGGCGCGGAACTGGCCAACGAGCTGGAGCGCATCGTCGCCCTGCATGACGCCTCGACCATCGCCGCCGTCATCGTGGAGCCGGTCGCCGGCTCCACCGGCGTCATCCTGCCGCCCAAGGGCTACCTGCAGAAGCTGCGCGAAATCTGCACCAAGCACGGCATCCTGTTGATCTTCGACGAGGTCATCACCGGTTTTGGCCGTCTCGGCACGCCGTTCGCCGCCGATTATTTCGGGGTTACGCCCGACATCATGACCACCGCCAAAGGCGTCTCCAACGGCGTTGTCCCGATGGGCGCGGTGTTCGTGAAGAAGGAAATCCACGACGCCTTCATGACCGGCCCCGAGCATATGATCGAGTTCTTCCACGGCTACACCTATTCGGGCAATCCGATCGCCTGCGCGGCGGCACTGGGCACGCTCGACACCTACAAGGAAGAGGGCCTGCTGACGCGCGGCGAGGAACTGGCACCGTACTGGGAAGACGCGCTGCATTCGCTGAAGGGCGAGCCGAACGTCATCGACATCAGAAATATCGGCCTGATCGGTGCGATCGAGCTGGCGCCGATCGCCGGCCAGCCGACCAAGCGTGCCTTCTCGGCCTTCGTCAAGGCGTTCGAGCGCGGCGCGCTGATCCGCACCACCGGCGACATCATCGCGCTGTCGCCGCCGCTGATCATCACCAAGGGCCAGATCAATGAATTGATCGACCATGTGCGCGAAGTGCTGCGCTCGATAGACTAATTCTGCCTTTATCTGGGCGGGTGGCGATGGGAACCGCCACCCGCCCAGAACATGAAATGGAAGGACTTTGAATGGCCGCACCCGGCGAGAATCTGCGAATCAATTCAGACCGTTTGTGGGATTCGCTGATGGAGATGGCGAAGATCGGCCCCGGCATCGCCGGCGGCAACAATCGCCAGACAGTGACCGACGAGGATGGCGAGGGGCGGCATCTGTTCAAGCGCTGGTGCGATGCCGCCGGGCTCGAAACGGGCGTCGACGAGATGGGCACGATGTTTGCCCGCCGCGAAGGCACTGATCCCAGCCTGCCGCCGGTCTATGTCGGCAGCCACCTCGACACCCAGCCGACCGGCGGCAAGTATGACGGCGTACTCGGCGTGTTGGGCGGGCTGGAAGTCGTGCGCTCGCTCAACGACCTCGGCATCAAGACCAAGCATCCGATCGTCGTCACCAACTGGACGAATGAAGAAGGCTCGCGCTTTGCCCCGGCGATGATGGCGTCCGGCGTGTTCGCCGGCGTGCTCGACCAGGCCGATGTCTATGAGCACACCGACAAGCAGGGCAAGAAATTCGGCGAGGAGCTCGAACGCATCGGCTGGAAGGGCACCGAGAAGGTCGGCGATCGCAAGATCCACGCCTTCTTCGAACTGCATATCGAACAGGGACCGATCCTCGAGGATGAAGGCATCGACATCGGTGTCGTTACCCACGGCCAGGGGTTGAAATGGCTGCAGGTGACGCTGACCGGCAAGGAGTCGCATACCGGCTCGACGCCGATGCCCAAGCGCCGCAATGCCGGTCTCGGCATGGCCAGGGTGATCGAGTTGGTGCACGAGATCGCCATGGACTACCAGCCGGATGCCGTCGGTGCGGTCGGCCACATGGAGGTGTTTCCGAACTCGCGCAACATCATCGCCGGTCGCACAGTCTTCACCATCGACATCCGCTCGCCGGAAAAGGAAGTGCTGGACGCGATGGACGGCCGCATCCGCGAAGGCATCGACACGATCTGCGAGGCGCTCGACATCCAGTACAAGATCGAACAGGTCGGCGCCTTCGACCCGGTCACCTTCGATGCCGGCTGCGTCAAGGCAATCCGCGATGCCGCCGAACGGCTTGGCTATTCCCACCGCAACCTCGTCTCCGGCGCGGGCCATGATGCCTGCTGGATCAACCGCGTTGCGCCGACAGCCATGGTGATGTGCCCCTGCGTCGACGGGCTCAGCCACAACGAGGCCGAGGAGATCACGAAGGAATGGGCGTCGGCCGGCGCCGACGTGCTGTTCCATGCGGTGGTGGAGACGGCGGAGATCGTCGGGTGACAGGTCGGCGCTGCACCCCCACCCCTAACCCCTCCCCACAAGGGGGAGGGGGATCGCGGACGTCTGTGCTTGCTTTCGGAGGCTCTGACGATACGGCTGTGAATGCGCGACGCCGAGCCTCCCTCCCCCTTGTGGGGAGGGATTGAGGGTGGGGGTACTCGTCTTGGCACCGACTGCAATCAACCCCGCAGTCATAAAGCGCGCCAGGGTCTTGCGGCGGAACATGACGGAAGGCGAGCGCAAGCTTTGGTCGGAGTTGAAGGAGTTCCGTCGCCTCTACGGTTTACATGCGAGGAAACAGGCGCCGATCGGACCTTACGTCGCGGACTTCGTTCTGCATGAGAAAAACCTCGTCATCGAGGTGGACGGAGAGCATCACTTCACGCCGGAGCAAATGGAGAAGGATCGGATACGCGATGCATGGTTTGACCGACAGGGCTATCGTGTGCTGCGGTTTTCGACCGGAGATCTGGCGAATTCTTTCGATGGTTGCGTCGAGGAGATATTGCGGGAAGTTGGAGTCATGTAGGGACATTTGAGGGCCTGAACCGATCTGAAAACAGCGAAGACGCTCACAAAGAAGCGCGAAGAGAACAAGGGAACAAGAACATGACCAAAGTCATCAAGAACGGCACCATTGTCACCGCCGACCGCACATGGAAGGCCGATGTGCTGTTCAGCCACGGCAAGATCGTCGCCATCGGCTCGGATCTGCATGGCGACCATGAGTTCGACGCCACCGGCTGCTATGTGATGCCAGGCGGCATCGATCCGCACACCCATCTCGAAATGCCGTTCATGGGCACCTATTCGGCCGACGATTTCGAATCCGGCACCCGGGCGGCCCTGGCTGGCGGCACCACGATGGTGGTCGATTTCTGTCTACCGGCGCCGCAGCAATTCACTGCTCGAAGCCTTGCAGATGTGGGACAACAAGACCTCGAAGGCGTCCTGCGACTATTCCTTTCACATGGCCATCACCTGGTGGGGCAAGCAGGTGTTCGACGAGATGGCCACAGTCGTCGACAAGGGCATCACCTCGTTCAAGCACTTCATGGCCTACAAGGGTGCGCTGATGGTCGACGACGACGAAATGTATGCGTCGTTCCAGCGCTGCGCCGATCTTGGAGCGCTGCCGCTGGTGCATGCCGAGAATGGCGATGTCGTTGCCGCCCTGTCGCAGAAGCTGCTTGCGGCCGGCAACAACGGCCCCGAGGGCCACGCCTATTCGCGGCCGCCGGAAGTGGAAGGCGAGGCGACCAACCGCGCCATCATGATCGCCGACATGGCGGGCGTGCCGCTCTATGTCGTGCATGTCTCCTGCGAGCAGAGCCATGAGGCGATCCGCAGGGCACGGCAGAAAGGCATGCGGGTGTTCGGCGAGCCGCTGATCCAGCACCTGACGCTGGACGAGAGCGAGTATTTCGACAAGGACTGGGACCATGCGGCGCGCCGCGTGATGAGCCCGCCCTTCCGCAACAAACTGCACCAGGATTCGCTGTGGGCCGGCCTGCAGGCAGGCTCCCTGCAGGTGGTGGCGACAGACCATTGCGCCTTCACGACGAAGCAGAAGCGCAACGGCGTCGGCGATTTCACCAAGATTCCGAACGGCACCGGCGGGCTGGAAGACCGCATGCCGATGCTGTGGACGACGGGCGTCAACACCGGACGGCTGACGATGAACGAGTTCGTCGCCGTGACCTCGACCAACATCGCCAAGATCCTCAACATGTATCCCAAGAAGGGCGCCATCGTCGAAGGCGCGGACGCCGACATCGTCGTCTGGGATCCCAGCGCCAAGAAGAAGATCTCGTCGAAAAAGCAGCAGTCGGTCATCGACTACAATGTCTTCGAAGGGTTCGAGGTGACTGGCCTGCCGCGCTTCGTGTTCTCGCGCGGCGAACTGTCGATCCAGGAGGCTGAGGTCAAGGCCAAGCCGGGGCACGGCGAATTCGTCGGCCGCGAACCGAATGCGGCGGTCAACCGGGCGCTGTCGACCTGGAAGGAAATTTCCGCGCCGCGCAAGGTCGAGCGCACCGGCATCCCGGCGACCGGGGTCTGAGCTTGGCGCGTTCCGCCGCGCTCCTTTCGCTGGTCTGGGCGGCGGTTGTCACCGGTCCGGCAACCGCGGCTGGCGTGCTCGCCGGCTCCTGGGGCAATGACGTCGGCTGTGCCGGCGTGAAGGCCGGGTCTCAGGACAGCGATGCCTATATCGTGCTGACCGCGGAGGGCATCGAAACCTATGGCAGCAGTTGCCGCTTCGCACAGCAATTGATGTCGGTGCCGGGCGCGCAATCGCTGCGTTCGACCTGTTCCGCCGAGGGCGAGGCGGGGACGACGATCGAAACGATTGTGGTCACCAACAAGGGAGAGGATGGTTTCTTCGTCACCATTCCCGGTCTCGACGAAATGGGGCCGCTGCAATCATGTTCGTGACGTTGGACATCGGGGGATGAACATGCGTGGTTTTGGTGTGTCTGTTGCGATGGTTCTCGTGCTGGTGGCCGGCCCGGCTTCGGCGGCAGGCATCGACCTGTCCAGGCCCTACGGCAACAAGTCCGGCTGTATCAACAAGAACGGCCAGGAGGTCTATGCCGAGGACATGCTGCTGTTGACCGACAAAGATCTGGTCACCGCGGCCAGCGCCTGCACCTTCACCGACAAGCAGGCGAAGCCGGACGGTTCGCTGACCATCAAGGCGCAGTGCGAGACGGAAGGCGAGGAAGGCAAGTCGCCAGCGGAGTTCACCGTCAAACCGAACCCCAAGAACGCCAAGAAGCTGATGATCGCCGATGCGGACGGTAATGTCATGGGGGAAGTCTCCCGGTGCCGATGACGATCAAGTTCGCATCGGCTTCAGGCGACCAGCGCATCCAGTTCCGGCAGCAGGACGACGCTTTCCTGTTCGTTGGGATCGGTGCGGGCAATGACGGCCGAAGACGGAGCGCCGCTGAGATTGGCCGGCAGATGCGGCACGCCGGCCGGAATGTAGAAGAGGTCACCGGCCTTGACGACGATATGATGCTCGAGCCGGTCGCCGTACCAAGTATGGACTTCGCCGGAGAGCACGTAGATCGCCGTTTCATGGCTCTCATGCATATGTGCCTTGGCGCGGGCGCCGGGCGGCATGGTGAGCATGTGCATGCAGATGCCGGAGGAGCCGACGGTTTCAGCGGCGATGCCGGCGAAATAGGTCAATCCCTGCTTGCCTTCATAAGTGGTTTCAGGGCGGATAAGATGACAGCTAGGTTTGGGCGACATCGGGGAAACTCCGGGCGTCGGTTGAGTGGGACAAGGTTAGTGGGACTGAGGCCAATGGGACAGGGCGAGTGGAAAACAACAACGCGATAAAAGCAATCGGATTTCAGCCGGCGCCGCAGGGGCGGGAAGCAGGCAGCAAGCGATGACAGGGACTTCGCCAGCCGTCGTCGCGGCAAGCAAACTCGGACTGACGTTCCAGACCAATGACGGGCCGGTGCAGGCGCTGTCCAATGTCGACCTGACCATCGGCAAGGGGGAGTTCGTTTCCTTCATCGGGCCATCGGGCTGCGGCAAGACCACCTTGCTGCGCGTCATCGCCGATCTGGAGAAGCCGACCTCAGGGACGATTTCGGTCAACGGCATGACGCCCGAACAGGCGCGCGAGAAACGTGCCTATGGCTATGTCTTCCAGGCTGCCGCCTTGTTTCCGTGGCGCACCATCGAGCGCAATGTCGGGCTGCCGCTGGAGATCATGGGCCTGTCCAAGGCGGAGCAGGCGGAGCGCATCAAGCGCACGCTCGACCTCGTCAACCTCTCAGGTTTCGAGAAGAAATATCCCTGGCAGCTTTCTGGCGGCATGCAGCAGCGCGCCTCGATCGCGCGTGCACTGGCCTTCGACGCCGATCTTCTTTTGATGGACGAGCCGTTCGGCGCGCTGGACGAAATCGTGCGTGACCACCTCAACGAGCAATTGCTGGAGCTGTGGGGACGGACCAACAAGACCATCTGCTTCGTCACCCATTCCATTCCCGAAGCCGTCTATCTCTCGACGCGCATCATCGTCATGTCGCCACGCCCGGGCCGCGTCAGCGATGTCATCGAATCGACGCTGCCGAAAGAGCGGCCGCTCGACATCCGCGAGACGCCGGAATTCCTGGCGATCGCGGCGCGCGTCCGCGACGGGCTGCGGGCAGGGCATAGTTATGATGATTGAGCGGGCTGAGGATAGGCTCCCTCCTCTCCCCATCGGGGAGAGGGTGGCCGGAGCGAAGCGGAGGTCGGGTGAGGGGGCTGCGCCGACAGATCCAACCAAGCGAAAGATAGGCGCAACCGAGCGCGCCAGAAAGCTGCGATCCGACGAGACCGAAGCTGATTATCGTCTTTGGGGGGAACTGAGAGGTCGCCATCTGAACGGTTATAAGTTTGTGAGGCAAGTGCCGCTTGGACCTTTCATCGCCGATTTCGTTTGCCGCGAGAAAGGCCTCGTTGTCGAACTCGATGGCAGTCAACATGCGGATTCTCCAACCGATCCTGCCAGGACAGCCTGGCTGAACAGCCATGGCTATTCCGTTCTTCGATTCTGGAACCACGAAGTCTTGGCCGAGCGTCGAGCGGTGCTTGATACGATCTTGGCTTGCCTCGACGGAAAGATTTCTATCCCCTCACCCGACCTCCGCTTCGCTCCGGCCACCCTCTCCCCGTTGGGGAGAGGAGGGGAGCCCCGCTAAATGGACACCTTCCGCGACAAGCTCATTCCCGTGACCTCGATCCTCGCTGGCGTGGTCGTGCTCTGGTATGTTTTCGCCGTCATCCTCAACACGCCGTTCCAGCGCGACCTCGACCGCCGCGCCGGTGAAACGCCTACCTTGAGCGAATTCATCGGCAAGACGCTGTCGCAGCCGAAGCCGACTCTGCCGGCGCCGCATCAGGTGGCGGTGAACTTCTTCGAAAACACCTTCCTGCGCAGCGTCACCTCGAACCGCAGCCTCGTCTATAATGCTTGGGTGACGCTGTCGTCGACGCTGCTTGGCTTTGGATTCGGCACGGCGCTGGGCATCATTATCGCTGTCGGCATCGTGCATGTGGCGACGCTCGACCGCAGCCTGATGCCGTGGATCATCGCCTCGCAGACCATTCCGATCCTGGCGGTGGCGCCGATGATCATCGTCGTGCTGGCGGCGATCGGCATCACCGGCCTGATCCCGAAGGCGATGATCTCGACCTATCTGTCGTTCTTCCCGGTGACGGTCGGCATGGTGAAGGGCCTGCGGTCGCCCGAGATCATGCATCTCGACCTGATGCACACCTACAATGCCAGCCGCGCACAGACTTTCTGGAAATTGCGTGTGCCGGCCTCTGTGCCGTTCCTGTTCACCTCGATGAAGGTGGCGGTGGCGGCAAGCCTGGTCGGCGCCATCGTCGGCGAACTGCCAACGGGTGCTGTCGCCGGCATCGGCGCCAAGCTTCTGGCAGGCGCCTACTACAGCCAGTCCATCGACATCTGGTCGACGCTGGTCGCCGGTTCGGTGGTGGCCGCACTGCTGGTCATGGTGGTCGGCATTGCCGGGCGCATCGTCGACCGCGCCATGGGCGGGAGGCTGGCATGAACTGGCTGAAACCCTCCTGGCAAGCGGTGCTGGCCATCGTGCTGTGCCTGATCGCGGTGGCGCTCGGTGCGATGTCGAAGCCGGAAGCGGCGGCACTTGCCGACCCGACGGCCAGCATCAACTATCCCTATCTCGGGACGAAGGGCTTGATGTTCGGCCTGGCCGTGCTGGCGGCGCTGATCTCGATGATCAGCATTCCGCCCCTTGTGGAAGCCGTGGTGTTGTTTGTCGGCGCTCACCTCGTCGCTTGGCTGCTGATCTCCGGCGTTGCAGGTTTCGAAGGCACCGCGCTGGCGCCGTACTTTTTGCTGCTCACGGCGGCCTGGCTGCTTGGTTGGCGCTGCGTCGCTGTCCTGTCGGGGCTTCGCCCGATGGCAAGCTCTGCTCGGACCGCGCTGCGCCTGATCATCCCGGCGATCTTCGGCGCCTGGATCCTGATCATCTGGGAAGCGGTGACGCGGGGCGCCGGCATCCCCTTCATCCTGCTGCCGCCGCCAAGCGCCATCGGCGTGCGCATCGCCAACTCGCTGCCGATACTTGGCGCCGATGTCCGGCAGACCATCTTCAAGGCGGTGATCTTCGGCTATGTCGTTGGCAGCGGCGCCGGCTTCATCACGGCGATCCTCGCCGATCGTGTGCCATTCCTGCGGCGCGGGCTCTTGCCGATCGGCAACATGGTCTCGGCGCTGCCGATCATCGGCGTCGCGCCGATCATGGTCATGTGGTTCGGCTTCGACTGGCAGTCCAAGGCAGCCGTCGTCATCATCATGACCTTCTTCCCGATGCTGGTGAACACGGTCGCCGGCCTTGCGGCCTCCGGCCATATGGAGCGCGACCTGATGCGCACCTATGCGTCAGGCTACTGGCAGACGCTGCTGAAGCTTCGGCTGCCGGCAGCCGCGCCCTTCATCTTCAACGCGCTGAAGATCAACTCGACGCTGGCGCTGATCGGCGCCATCGTCGCCGAGTTCTTCGGCACGCCCGTCGTCGGCATGGGCTTCCGCATCTCGACCGAGGTCGGGCGGATGAACATCGACATGGTCTGGGCCGAAATCGCAGTTGCAGCACTTGCGGGTTCGGTCTTTTATGGCGTGGTCGCTCTGGTCGAAAGAGCCGTCACGTTTTGGCATCCCTCTGTCCGTGGTGGATAGGGGCGGTGGGTTTAAGGGTGCTAACTTCAGAGGGTAAAAAGATGAAAAGACTGATTATTCCTGTTCTGGCCGGCGCGATGTCGCTTGCCGCTTTCCAGGCGATGGCCGCCGACAAGGTGACGTTGCAGCTGAAATGGGTCACGCAGGCCCAGTTTGCCGGCTACTATGTTGCCAAGGCCAAGGGTTTCTATGACGCCGAAGGTCTCGACGTCGACATCAAGCCGGGCGGTCCCGACATTGCGCCCGAGCAGGTGATCGCCGGCGGCGGCGCCGATGTGATCGTCGACTGGATGGGCGGCGCGCTGGCCGCCCGCGAAAAGGGCGTGCCGCTGGTCAACATCGCCCAGCCGTTCAAGAAGGCCGGCATGGAGCTGGTCTGCCCGAAGGACGGCCCGATCAAGACCGAAGCCGACTTCAAGGGCCACACGCTGGGCGTCTGGTTCTTCGGCAACGAATATCCGTTCTACGCCTGGATGAACAAGCTCGGCCTGAAGACCGATGGCGGCCCGGACGGCGTCACGGTGCTCAAGCAGAGCTTCGACGTGCAGCCGCTGATCCAGAAGCAGGCCGACTGCATCTCGGTGATGACCTACAACGAGTACTGGCAGCTGATCGATGCCGGCTACAAGCCGGACCAGCTGACCGTGTTCAACTACTCGGCGATGGGCAACGACCTGCTCGAGGACGGTCTCTATGCGTCGGGAGACAAGCTCAAGGACCCGGCCTTCGAGGACAAGATGGTGCGTTTCGTGCGCGCCTCGATGAAGGGCTGGAAATATGCCGTCGACCACAATGACGAGGCGGCAAGCATCGTCATGGACGGTGGCGGCCAGGACGAGAACCACCAGAAGCGCATGATGAGCGAAGTCGCCAAGCTGATCGACAATGCCGACGGCAAGCTCGACCCGGCGACCTACGAGCGCACCGCCAAGGCGCTGCTCGACCAGAAGATCATCACCAAGGAGCCGACCGGCGCCTACACCACCGCCATCACCGACAAGGCGGTCAAGTAAGCCTAGCCGGCAACATCTTGATATTGACGAACGGCGCCTCTGGCAAAAAAGTCAGAGGCGCCGTTCCTTTATGGTGTTCATGACGAAGCTGGTCTCGATCGAGGCGACGCATTTCAGCCGCGCGATCTTTTCCTTGATGAAGCGCTCGTACTGTTCGAGGCTGCCGGTCACCACTTTCAGCACATAGTCGCGCGAACCGGTGACGAGGTGGCACTCCAGCACCTCTTCCCAGCCGCGGATCGCGTCCTCGAACATGACGATCTCGTCCTCGTTCTGACGGCTGAGCCGGATGGTGGCGATGGCGGCCATGCTCCAGCCGAAGGCGGCCGGATCGACCAGCGTGGTGTAGCCTCTGATGACGCCGGTTTCTTCCAGCCGCCGCACTCGTCTCAAGCAAGGTGACGGCGACAGGCCGATCCGCTCGGCAAGCTCGTTGTTGGTGATGCGGGCGTCGGCCCGCAGTTCACGCAGGATCCTGCGGTCGAAATCATCGGCTATCTTCTGCTGCATTATCGGTCTCTTCCGGCAATTTGTTGCGGTAATGCAGCCATGCAAGCCCAAGAATAGCAAGGACTGTCTGAAGAGGATCGCATAAATTGCCGGGCGACACCCCTCGGAAAAGCAGGACAAGCCATGACCGCCCCACGCCCGTCGAAGACCCATATCGGCAACCACAAGCTCCATCCGGAGACGCTGATGCTGAGCTATGGCTTCGATCCGCAGCTTTCGGAGGGCGCCGTCAAGCCACCGGTCTTCCTGACCTCGACCTTCGTGTTCAAGTCCGCGGAAGAGGGACGCGACTTCTTCGACTACACCTCCGGCCGCAAGGAGCCGCCGAGCGGCACGGCGTCGGGTCTGGTCTATTCGCGCTTCAACCATCCCAACAGCGAAATCGTCGAGGACCGGCTGGCGATCTATGAGCGGACGGACGCCTGCATCCTGTTTTCATCAGGCATGTCGGCGATCGCGACGACGCTGCTCGCCTATGCTCGCCCGGGCGACGTCATCCTGCACTCGCAGCCGCTCTACGGTGGCACCGAGACGCTCTTGACGCGCACGCTTTCGGGCTTCGGCATCGGCGCGGTCGGCTTCGCGGATGGTGTCGACGAGATGGCGGTGCGCGCGGCTGCCGACGCGGCAGTCGCGAAGGGCCGCGTCTCGGTCATCCTGATAGAGACGCCGTCAAATCCGACCAACAGCCTGGTCGACATCGCGCTGATGCGCAAGATCGCCGACGAGATCGGCGTGGGCCAAGGCTCGACGCCGATCGTCGTTTGCGACAACACGCTGCTCGGCCCGGTGTTCCAGAGGCCGATCGAACACGGCGCCGATGTATCCGTCTATTCGCTGACCAAATATGTCGGCGGCCATTCCGACCTGATCGCGGGCGCCGCCATGGGCAGCAAGGCGGTCACCAAGCCGATCAAGGCGCTGCGCGGCGCGATCGGTACGCAACTCGACCCGCATTCCTGCTGGATGCTCGGCCGCTCGCTGGAGACGCTGTCAATCCGCATGGAGCCCGCCAACGACAATGCGCGGCTGGTCGCCGAATTCCTGCGCGATCATGCCAAGGTCGAGAAGGTGCATTACCTGCCATTCCTGGGCGAGGACACGGCGGGCGGCCGTGCCTATAGGGCGCAATGCACCGGCGCCGGCTCGACCTTCTCCTTCGACATCAGAGGCGGCGAGAAGGCGGCCTTCGCCTTTCTCAACGGCCTGCAGATCTTCAAGCTGGCGGTGAGCCTCGGCGGAACGGAATCGCTCGCCAGCCACCCGGCGGCCATGACCCATTCGGGCATTCCCTTCGATGTGCGCCAGCGTATCGGCGTGCTGGAGACCACGGTCAGGCTGTCGATCGGTGTCGAGCACCCGGACGACCTGATCGCCGACCTGACGCAGGCGCTGGCGGCTGTCTGACCGTTGGCTTTCGCGTATCCGGGTCATCCTGCGGCCTCGGCAGTTTGCAAATAAGCGTCACCCGGATGGAGCCATCCGGGCTCGCAATCGTTATGTTGATACATCCACGCGCCGGGGAGCCGCGGAGGATGTCATCCAGCAACGGAGATTCTCATGCGTATCCAATCCTTGGCACCAATGTTTTCGGCACTGGCCATCTCGGCGTCCTTCCTTATGGCATCACCAGCCCTGGCCGAGACGGTCAAGATGAAGGCAACGCTCGACGGCGGCCAGCAGAACCCGCCGGTCACCACGAAAGGCAAGGGAACGGCCACTCTCACCTTCGACACGACCACGAAGAAGCTCAGCTGGAACGTCAAATATTCCGGGCTGAGCGGGCCGGCCACGGCCGGACACATTCACGGCCCGGCCGCGATTGGCGAGAACGCCGGGGTGGCGATCCCGTTTAAAGGCAAGCTCAAGAGCCCGATCAAGGGTTCGGCTGTCCTGACCGACGCGCAGGCCGCCGACCTGATGGCCGGCAAGGACTATGTCAACGTGCACACGGCGGCCAACAAGGACGGCGAAATCCGCGGCCAGATCGAGGCGGCGAAATAGCGCAAGCCGTGTCGACTAAAAGGGGCGGGCGACCGCCCCTTTCTTATTCGATCACGCCTTGTCGCGTATCTGGGTCATCGTCCGGGTCGGCGTGATCGCCTCGGGGTCGAGCCTGATCTCGACGATCGCTGGTTTGCCGCTGGCGCGGGCACGCTCGAAGGCCGCGGCGAAATCGGCGGTCTTTTCAACTGTTTCGCCATGGCCGCCATAGGCACGGGCGAGGGCCGCGAAGTCCGGATTTTTGAGATCGGTGGCGACGACCCGGCCGGGATATTCGCGCTCCTGATGCATGCGGATGGTGCCGTAGATGCCGTTGTTGACGACGACGACGACGATCGGCAAATCATATTGGACGGCGGTGGCGAATTCCTGCCCGTTCATCAGGAAGCAGCCGTCGCCGGCGAAGGCGACCACGGTGCGATCCGGAAACAGCTCTTTGGCGGCGACCGCCGCCGGGGTGCCGTAACCCATCGAGCCTGACGTCGGGGCTGCCTGCGTGGCGAAGCGGCGGAAGCGATGGAAGCGATGCACCCAGGTGGTGTAGTTGCCGGCGCCGTTGGTGAGGATGGCGTCGTCGGGCAACATCTTTTCCAGATAATTCATGATCGGTCCCATCTGCACCGGGCCGGGGCCGCTTTCCGGGGGCGTCGACCAGTCGAGATAGGCCGCATGCAGCTTTGGCGTCTCGTCCGCCCAGACGGGTGCGGAGGCCGGCTTGCGCTTGGCGAAGGCTTCGATGAAGGCAGATGGCGAAGCGTTGATCGCTAGTGTCGGCCGGTAGACGCGGCCGAGTTCGCCGGCGTCGGCATGGATATGGACCAGCGTCTGGTTGGGGTAGGGACTTTTCAGCAGCGTGTAGTCGGACGACGGCATTTCGCCCATGCGGCCGCAGATCAGCAGCACGAGGTCGGCCTGCTTGATCGCTGTTGCCAGCTTCGGGTTGATGCCGATGCCGACATCGCCGGCATAGTTCGGATGCAGATGATCGAACAGCATCTGGCGGCGGAAGGAGCAGCCGATCGGCAGCGCCCACACCTCGGCGATCGAGCGCATCCGCGCCACGGCCTCGGCATCCCAGCGCGTGCCGCCGAGGATGACGAAAGGTTGCTTGGCCTTGGCCAGCAGTGCTTCCAGTGCGTCGAGTTCGGCTTCGCCCGGCCGGGTTTCGACCGGCGTGTGCGGCAAGGCAACAGGCGCCTCGACGACACTGGTCAGCATGTCTTCTGGCAGCGAGATGACCACCGGGCCGGGGCGGCCCGATGTTGCCACCGCGAAGGCGCGGGTGACGAATTCCGGGATGCGCGAGGCGTCGTCGATCTCGACCACCCATTTGGCGATGTCGCCAAAGAACCTCTTATAGTCCACTTCCTGGAAAGCCTCGCGCTCCTTGGCGTGGCTGGCGACCTGGCCGATGAACAGGATCAGGGGAACCGAATCCTGCATGGCGATGTGGACGCCGGCAGACGCATTGGTGGCGCCGGGGCCGCGGGTGACGAAGCAGATGCCGGGCTTGCCGGTCAGGCGGCCATGGCAATCGGCCATCATGGCGGCACCGCCTTCCTGGCGGCAGACTATGGTGCGGATCGTCGAATCGTGCAGCGCGTCGAGCACCGCGAGGTAGGATTCGCCGGGCACGCAATAGATGCGGTCGGTGCCGTTGGCCTCGAGCGCGTCGACGATCAGTTGTCCGCCGGTCTTCATTGTCCAGACTTCTCCAGTTCGGCAAGGATTTCTTGCGTGTGCTCGCCCAGGCGCGGCGAGGGGCGCTCATAGACGAGCGGCGTGCCCGACATCACCATCGGTGCGCGGACTGATGGCAGAAGGTTGCCGTGGCCGTCGTCGAGGTCGAGCCGCATGCCGCGCGCGATCGTCTGCGGGTCGGCAAACATCTGGCCGATCGTGTTGATCGGGCTCGCCGGCACGCTGGCCGCTTCCAGCTTTGCCAGCAGCGGGTCGCGATCAAAAATCTTCAGCGCCTCGATCATGTGTTCGCGCAGCTTGACCCGGTTGGCAACCCGCGCGGGGTTGGTGGCGAAGTCGGGATTTGCGGGCAAATCGTCCAATCCGACTGCGGCACAGAATTTGGCGAACTGGCCGTCATTGCCGACCGCCAGGATGATGTGGCCGTCCCGGACCGGCACCACCTCGTAAGGGGCAATGTTCATGTGCGCGTTGCCCATCTGCACCGGCGACTTGCCGGAGACGAGATAATTCAGGTTCTGGTTGCCGAGCGCCGAGATCTGGGTGTCGAACAGCGCCATGTCGATGTGCTGGCCGTCGCCGGTCTGTTCGGCATGGCGCAAGGCGGCCTGGATGGCGATGACCGAATAAAGACCGGTGAAGATGTCCGAAATGGCGACGCCGGCCTTCTGCGGCTCGCGGCCAACCTCGCCGGTGATCGACATCATGCCGGCCATGGCCTGGATGATGAAATCATAGCCGGCGCGTGGGGCGTAGGGTCCGTCCTGGCCGAAGCCGGTGATCGAGCAGTAGACGAGGCGAGGGTTGATCTCGCGCAGGCTGTCGAAATCGAGGCCGTATTTCTTGAGGCCGCCTAGCTTGAAGTTCTCGATCAGCACATCCGATGTCGCGACCAGCCGGCGCACGGTCTCAGCACCCTCCGGCGTCGAGAAATCGATGGCGATCGAGCGCTTGCCGCGATTGCAGGAATGGTAATAGGCGGCCGACAGGTTCTCGCCGTCCTTGCCCATGACGAAGGGCGGGCCCCATTTGCGGGTGTCGTCGCCGCCATCGGGGCTTTCGACCTTGATGACATCGGCACCGAGATCGGCCAGCAACTGGCCGGCCCAAGGCCCGGCAAGGATGCGGGCGAGTTCGACGACGCGGACGCCTTTCAGCGGGGGCTCAGTCATAAA
Source organism: Mesorhizobium sp. AR07 (assembly GCF_024746815.1). Classification (GTDB taxonomy): domain Bacteria; phylum Pseudomonadota; class Alphaproteobacteria; order Rhizobiales; family Rhizobiaceae; genus Mesorhizobium. The sequence continues at coordinate 1,709,622 of NZ_CP080525.1, read as the reverse complement.
TCACCGTGGTTGCCGCAATCACTTTGATTGCTGCGAAAGCAGAGCCTCTATCAAGCCCTGCAACGGCTGTCACGGCTCTTGCGATAGGCCAATCCCTTTCACCCCTTCAGCACGGTTTCGGCCCAGGCGGCGAAATCGTCCATGATGATGTCGCGATTCACCTCGTTGAGGCTTTCGTGGCGGGTGTCGGCGTAAACCTTTGAAACGAGATTCGAAAAGCCCATCTTGCGCATGCGATTGGCAAGATGGGTGATGCCTTTGCCATAATCCGAGGCGGGGTCCTTCTCGCCACCGACGATGCTAACGGGGAGGTCGCGCTTGATGCCGGCAAAGCCGGCGTCCTTACCACCATTCAGCGCCATGCCGACGACGTCGCGCCACATCGACACCGACGCATCCCAGCCGCACAGCGGATCGGCGATGTATTTTGCCACTTCCGCCTCGTCGCGCGACAGCCAGTCGAACAGCGTGCGGTGGTTGGGCACCGCCTTGCCCCAGGCCTGGAAGGTGAGTTTCGGCAGCAGGCGTGAGGGGACATCCGAGCCCAGCCGCATCCTTTCCCAGCCAAGGATGCCCAAGGCCAGTTGGCCGAGCAGGCCTTGTGAAAAATTGCCGTTCCAGATCGCGGCGGCATGAACGCGTGGCGAGTGGCTCAGAAGGTAGTTCAGCGCGACGGATGCACCCATCGAATGGCCAAAAAGGATGACCGGCAGGTTTGGCTGTTCGCTGGCGATGAGATCGTGAATGGCGTCGACATCGGCGATCACCTTGGCGGGGCCGTCCTTGTCGGCGAACCTGCCGAGTGGCGCGTCGGGCGCCTTGGTCGCGCCATGGCCGCGATGGTCGTGGACATAGACGTGAAAGCCCCGCTGGGAGAGGAAATCGGCGAAACGGGCATAGCGCGCGGCGTGCTCGGCCAGCCCATGATTGATCTGCACGACGGCACGCGGCCGGCCATCGGACTGCCTGACGAAAAGATTGAGGTCGGCACCCGTTGGCGAGCGAACCACGCGCTGCTGGCTGAATGACATGCCGCTCGGTCTCCACGCTCTGGCCGCCGTCGTGGCGCAGCCTTGTTTGCGCCGGCACCGGTTTTGCGTCAATCCGCCATGCCGGCTTTTAGGCGACGATGTTTCTTGCTTTTGGCCGTTGAAATATCGCAATTCTGACATGGAGACAGCGGCAGTGTGCCGCCCACCTTCTTCAGCCGGGGATTCCGTATGCGCATTGGAGTTGTTTTCGGATTGGCCATGCTGGCGGCGTCGCTGGCCAGTGTGGCGCATGCCGACGTCAAGATGAGCGGCAGCTTCGTCGCCGACGCCGCCTGTCCGGCAACGCAGGCCATCAAGAACGGCAAGAACCCCGGCAATGTCTCGACCGATGCCGGACAGAGCTACCAGCTGCTTGCCGGCAACAAGGATGCACCGACGCATTACCTCATCCTGGTGCCGGGCGCCGATCCGGAGCGCCGCTGGGTGAAGGTCAGCTGCGGCCATGTCTCCGGCAGCAGCGCCGCGACGGCGCCGGCCGCGCCGGGCGTGCAAGGCAAGCCGGCGGCTTCGGGAAAACCCGAATATGTCTTCGCGCTGAGCTGGCAGCCGGCCTTTTGCGAGACCAAGCCGAGCAAGACCGAATGCAACGCGCAGAGCGCCAGCGATTTCGATGCCACGCATTTCACCCTGCACGGCCTGTGGCCGCAGCCGAACGGCAATTTCTATTGCCAGGCGACGGCAAGCGACAAGGCCAACGACAATCCGGCCCATTGGAAGGACCTGCCGCCGGTCAATCTGGACGCCAACACCCGCACGGAACTCGATCAGGTGATGCCGGGTACCGCTTCCCATCTCGAGCGGCATGAATGGATCAAGCACGGTACCTGCTACGGCAAGAGCCAGCAGGAGTACTTCTCCGACGCGCTCAATCTGATGCGGGCGGTGAACAACTCGCCGGTACGCGACCTCTTCGCCAAGAACATTGGCGGCAAGCTGACGGCGGATCAGATCCGCGGTGCCTTCGACCAAGCCTTCGGCACTGGAGCAGGGGACCGCGTGCGCGTTTCCTGCGTCATCGATCCGTCGAGCGGCAGGCGGCTGATCGGCGAACTGACGCTCGGCCTTGCCGGCCCAATCGGCCCGAACAGCTCGCTCAAGGACCTGCTGCTGGCTTCGGTGCCGACCAACAAGGCCGGCTGCCCGACCGGCACCGTCGACCCGATCGGATTCCAGTAGGCACCGACTGAACGCGGACGCCGGACTGTCGCCTTGCCGCGTCGTGGTGCTATGCTGCATCGCGCATCATTCGGGCGGGCGGGGATCGCAATGGATGGCATGACGAGCAGCGCGCTGGCGCGGCTGGCTTTCTGGGCCAGGGGCATGGTCGCGATAAACGACGCCCGCATGGAATGGCCGGGCTTTTCCTATACCAACGCCGAGTGGGCGCGGATGCGAACGCTCTCCGAGCCGATCGGCGCCGGCACCTACCAGCTGTTCACCATCGTCAATGCCGTGATCTTCATCACTATCGCGGCGATTGGCATTTTCGGTGTCTTCCTGCCGCTGGCGACGGTGCTGTTCCCCGTGCCAGCGGAAACCAGCGCGCTGAAATTCTCGCTTCTGTTGGCTGCCTGCGCCTTTCTGATCATCGGGCTCGGCCTGCCGATCTCGATGCGCCTTTCGGCTGTGCTGGTGGCCAGCAAGGCGGTGTGTGCGGCACTGGTTCCCGCGCCCGGCGACGAGGCGTTGGCGTCAAAGGTGTCGTGGCAAATCAACCGCATCATGCTGATCATGTGCGGCCTGCTGGTGCCGGGCATCCTGCTGTTCATCGCCTATGACATTCAGGCCGGGCCGATCATCACCGCCCTCAAATGGCTGGCGATCGCGCTGATGGCGATCTCCACGGTGGCCGGCATTCGGCGGCAGAAAAAGTCTCCGTAAGCGCACATAGCTTGAGCACGATCTTCTCTAAATCTGCGCGGATTTGGTCCATGCAACGGCGGGGTCGGCCTCGTGACTGCCTGGCTCGCCGACGACGCGATCGCGCCCGGTCGACTTCGCCTTGTAGAGGCGCTGATCGGCAAGCGCGAAGAGATCGGCAAGGCAGCGCGTCGTTTCGCTGACGCTGGAAACGCCGGCGCTGACGGTCAGCTCGAAGCGGCTGGTGCCGGCGGAGGCCTTGACCGCGTAGCGGATGCTCTCGCCAAACAGCCTGGCGACCGCGTGCGGACGCGAGCTGAGGATGGCGAATTCCTCGCCGCCGATCCGGAACACCTGGTCTTCGGCGCTTGCCACCTCGCCAAGCAGGGCCGCAATGGCCTTCAGCACCTTGTCGCCTTCGGCATGGCCGAAACGGTCGTTGATCGACTTGAAATGGTCGACATCGATGATCAGCAGGCTGAGCGGCCTGGCCGTGCGCAGGCTGACCTGAACGGCGGCTTCACCGTCGCTGTCGAAGCGACCCCTGTGCAGCAGGCCGGTCAGGCCGTCACGGCCGACATGTTCGACCAGCGCTTCGTAGCGTTCGCGATAGGTCAGCGTGTCGAAGATGTCGGTCAGGCCGCGCGGCACCGGGATCTGGCGTTCCTCGAACCATCTGAGATAGGCCACGAGCAAGGTGCTGAAGGTCAATGCAGCGGCCATCTTGGCGAACCAGCCGCCGAAAAACACCGCGATCGGCGCGCCGGCGACGAAATGCAGCGCGGTGAAGAAGCCGGCCTGGTCGAAGGTCAGCACGCAGGCGACCGAAATCAGGATGCGCGCGAACTGTGCCTTGCGCAGGGTGCGACCGAGCTTTTCATAGAGCAGGATGATCAGGATGGCGTCGATGAAGAGCAGCGTCGTGCCCCACACCATCAGCCAGCCCATCTCGTCGATGAAGCCGATGTCGGGCAGCCTGCCGTCGGGAAGCGGGGCGATGGCGTGCAGACGCAGCAGCAGCACCAGCCCGATCATCAACGCATTGCCGAGCAGCAGGCCATAGATCGGCTGGCGGACGGTGGCGGCGTCCTCCTTCATGTAGAGCAGCAAAAGCATCACCAGCTTGCCGGAAAACAGCACCGCCGAGCCCGGCGAGACCATGCCGAACGGCAAGGCGACGTAGAACACACTGGCGAGATAGGTCTCCAGAAAGTGCATGACGCCGAGCGCGCAGACGAACACGCCGAGGCCGATGCGTTTCCTGAAGCGGAAAAGCGTCACCATGACGCTGAAGTAGACGACCGCTTCGGCAAGGAGCAGGAAACTGTTCAGCAATGCCGTCGATCCGATCTCTCTGCTGAAATCGCAAACCAGCGATTCCACCCGACCCTGTTTTGACGCGGAAGGGTTAACCGGAGCTTTCATCGCGCCCGGTGACCGGTGGAAAAACGTCAGGGTTGGCGGACACTTCCGCCTGTGACCGGCTCTATGCGGCAAAAGCGATTGCCGTTCGCCGCCGCATCGCCTACATAGCGGCCAACCTCCATTCAATTTGACAAATCCAGTCAGTTTCTCTGGGCCAGTCAGTTTTTCAGGGAAAGCGCGCGTGGCACGCCAGTTCATCTATCACATGGCCGGCCTCAACAAGGCCTATGGCACCAAGAAGGTGCTCGAGAATGTCCATCTCTCCTTCTATCCCGACGCCAAGATCGGTATCCTCGGCCCTAACGGTTCGGGCAAGTCGACGATCCTCAAGATCATGGCCGGGCTCGACAAGGAGTGGAACGGCGAGGCGTGGCTGGCCGAAGGCGCCACCGTCGGCTACCTGGCGCAGGAGCCGGCGCTTGATCCGAGCAAGACCGTGTTCGAGAACATCATGGAAGGCGTGGCAGCCAAGACCGCCGTCATCGAACGCTACAACGAACTGATGATGAACTATTCCGACGAGACGGCCGACGAATCGGCCAAGCTCCAGGACGAGATGGACCGGCTGAACCTGTGGGACCTCGAACAGCAGGTCGAAATGGCGATGGAAGCGCTGGGCTGTCCGCCCAAGGAAGCCGACGTCACCAAGCTGTCGGGCGGTGAACGTCGCCGCGTCGCGCTCTGCCAGCTTCTGCTGCGCCAGCCTGACCTGCTGCTGCTCGACGAACCGACCAACCATCTCGACGCCGAGACCACGGCGTGGCTGGAAAAGCATCTGCGCGCTTATCCGGGCGCGGTGATGATCATCACCCACGATCGCTACTTCCTCGACAATGTCACGGGATGGATCCTCGAACTCGACCGTGGCCGCGGCATCCCCTATGAGGGCAACTACACCAAGTACCTCGAAGCCAAGGCCAAGCGCCTCAAGCAGGAAGGTCGCGAGGACGATGCCCGCCAGCGCGCCATCGGCCGCGAACGCGAGTGGATCCAGTCCAGCCCCAAGGCCCGCCAGACCAAGTCCAAGGCGCGTATCCAGGCGTTCCAGGATCTCCTGGATGCCGCCGACAAACGGCGTCCGAGCGATACGCAGATCGTCATTCCGCATGGCGAGCGGCTCGGCAATGTGGTGATCGAGGCGGAAGGCCTGTCGAAGGGCTTTGGCGACACGCTGCTGATCGACGGCCTGGAATTCAAACTGCCGCCCGGCGGCATCGTCGGCGTCATCGGCCCCAACGGCGCCGGCAAGACGACGCTGTTTCGCATGATCACGGGCCAGGAAAAGCCGGATGCCGGCTCTGTCCGCGTCGGCGAGACCGTCAAGCTCGGCTATGTTGACCAGAGCCGCGATGCGCTCGATCCGTCAAAGACGGTGTGGGAAGAGATTTCCGGCGGTGCCGAAGTGGTCAAGCTTGGCAAGTTCGAGGCCAACACGCGTGCCTATTGCGCCTCGTTCAACTTCCGTGGCGGCGACCAGCAGCAGAAGGTCGGCAACCTGTCCGGCGGCCAGCGCAACCGCGTGCACCTAGCCAAGATGCTGAAGACCGGCGGCAACGTGCTGCTGCTCGACGAACCGACCAACGATCTCGATACGGAAACGTTGGCGGCGCTTGAAGATGCACTGGAAAATTTCGGCGGCTGCGCGGTCATCATCTCGCACGATCGCATGTTCCTCGACCGCCTGGCGACGCACATTCTTGCCTTCGAGGGCGACAGCCATGTCGAATGGTTCGAGGGCAATTTCGAGGATTACGAGCAGGACAAGATCCGCCGCCTGGGGCCGGATGCCGTCAACCCGCACCGCATGACCTACAAGAGGCTGACAAGGTAGAGGGATCGGGTCCGTTGCGGGTGATCGACGTTTGACCTAAATTGGCCTGACGGAGTTTTCGATGATCACAGTCAAACTGCCGCAAAAGACCGAGAAGCTGCTGGCTGACATGGCCAAGGCCAGCGGTCGCACCGCCGATCAGGTCGCGGTTGATGCGATCCTTGAGGCGATCGAGGATTGGCAGGACGCCAGGATTGCCGAGGAGCGCGTCAGGAACGACGATGGCGTTCGTGTCCCGCTGGAGGAGATGATCGGCGAACTTGAACGTCGCGAAGTCGAGGAGCGCAGCAAGAAGCCCGCCGCTGAATGAACTGGCGTGTAGAGTTCACGTCGCGGGCCAAGAAGGATATTGAGCGGCTTTCGACGAAGGACCAGCGCCGTGTCCTCGAATTCCTCTCCGGGAGAGTTTCGGCGCATCCCGATCCGAAAGTTCTAGCCAAACGCCTGACCACGACCAAGGAAGACGCCTGGCGATTCTGCGTCGGCGACTACCGGATCATCGTCCAGTTCTGGGATAGCCGTCTTGTCGTCCTGGTCGTGGAAATAGGCAATCGTCGCGAGGTCTATCGATGAACAACAGCGCCCTTCTAAAAAAACCTGACTGGTCCGCCGCCCAATATCTGAAATTCGAGGACGAGCGCACGCGACCGGCGCGCGACCTCGCGGCGCAAGTGCCGGTGGATTTTCCACGGCGGGTCGTCGACATCGGCTGTGGGCCGGGCAACTCGACCGAGTTGCTTGTCGAGCGCTGGCCGGATGCGCAGGTGAGCGGCTTCGACACTTCGCCAGACATGATCGAGAAGGCGAGGGCGCGCCTGCCGGATGTCACCTTCGATCTCGCCGATGCCTCCACATGGCAGCCGACGGAGCCGGTCGACGTGATCTTCGCCAATGCGGTTTTCCAGTGGCTGCCCGAGCATCCCGCGGTCTTCCAACGGCTGATGGGTTTTCTTGCCCCAGGCGGTGCGCTCGCCATCCAGATGCCCGACAATCTTGGTGAGCCGTCGCATCAGCTGATGCGCGACACGGCAGCCGAAATGCCGTTTGCCGAGAAGCTCAAGGGCGCGGCGCGCGGACCGTTGCCGCCGGTCTCGTTCTACTATGACCTGTTGTCGCCATTCTCCGATCGGCTCGATATCTGGCATACGGCCTACAATCATCCGCTGGCAGACGCCGAGGCGATCGTCGAATGGGTGAAGGCAACTGGGTTGAAGCCGTTCCTCGACCCACTCGAAGCGGACGAGCGCAAGGTATTCCTCGACAGCTACACGGCCAAGATCGCCAAGGCCTACCCCAGGACGGCGAACGGCAAGGTGCTGCTGCGCTTTCCGCGGATATTCATTGTCGCCAAGCGGGCGTAAACGCCTAAGGTCGGCGGCGCCAAGGTGGACGCTTTGAGCGCTCGCGGCGCGCTTGACCCGGTTTCGTCGCCATGCGCATTTCATCACGTTGGGATCACGATGGCCCACGTGGCAGGGGGTGAATGATGACACTGAAAAAGATGCTTTTCGGCGGTGGCGTGTGCGCGGCGGCACTGCTGGCGTTCTCGATCTCGGCGGAGGCCAAGCGGGCGCGCCGCTATACCAGCGATGACGGCTATTTCTCATGCAGCTACAGGGCGATCGACGATGCCGGCAGTTTCCGCATCTCGGCGCCGGGCTACCCGACCTATGTCCTGGAGATCGACGGGCCGGGCTTCGCCTATGGCTATGTCAATCTCGGCCGCCGCAACGTGCCGTTGCCGGGACAGTCCGTGCGCAGCCGCGACGACGGCGCCTGCTGGAGCAACCCGCAGACCAGCACCAAGCTCTGCGCCTGGTGAAATCCGGTTAAGTCGGCCTAAACCTTTGGTTTAAGCCGGCGTAAACCGGCTCGGTGAGAAAAGTGTTGCGCCGGAGCGTTCCGGCGCCCACATGAAAACCCGCAACGCCTGCGGATGGGACGGACTGGACATGCATCGCGTCATCATCAGCGGCATTGGCGTTGAAATCCCTGAACCCACGATCACCAATGAAGAACTGGTCGCCAGCTTCAATGCCTGGGTCGACATGGAGAATGCGCGCCGCCAGGGCACCGACGAGCCGCCGCTGGCGAAATCGGACAGCGATTTCATCGTCCACGCCTCTGGCGTGCGCAGCCGCCATGTGATCGAACGCGAAGGCATTCTCGATCCGACCCGCATGGCGCCGCGCATTGCGGCGCGGCCCGACGACGCGCTGTCGCTGGAGGCCGAGTTCGGCATCGCTTCGGCGAGAAAAGCTCTCGACCATGCCGGGCTGAAGCCGTCCGACATCGATCTGGTGATCTGCTCGGCCTCGCATCACCAGCGGCCCTATCCGGCGATCGCCATCGAAATGCAGGCGGCGTTGGGGACAAGGGGCGCCGGCTTCGATATGGGGCTTGGCTGCTCTTCGGCGGCGGCGGCCTTGCACATTGCCGTCAACCTGGTGCGGTCGGGCGCGCACAAGCGCGTGCTGGTGACGACACCCGAGATCATCACCGGCCATCTCAATTTCCGCGACAGGCAGACGCATTTCATCTTCGGCGACGCTTCGGTGTCGATGGTGGTCGAAGGGTTGGCGCGGGGTGACAAGCGGCCAGGGCGCTTCGAGGTACTGGACACGCGCACCTGGACGCAGATGTCGAACAACATCCGCACCAATCTCGGCTACCACACCCGCACCGCCCAGGACGATCCCTACATGATCAATCTGGAAGGCAATCTGATCAAGCAGGTCGGCAACAAGGTGTTCAAGGAAGTCACCGTCGCCGGGCACAAATTCATCGTCGAGTTCCTCGCCGAGCACGGACTGACGCCGCAGGCCGTCCGGCGTTTCTGGCTGCATCAGGCCAATGCGCGCATGAATGCGATGATCCTGAAATTGTCGTTCGGCCACGAGGTCGATCACGATCGCGCGCCGATGGTGCTGGAGCGGCTGGGCAACACGGCGGGCGCCGGCGCCATCGTTGCGCTGTCGGAAAACCATGCCGACATGAAGCCCGGCGACTTCGGCCTGATCTGCGCCTTTGGCGCGGGGTATTCGATCGGCGGCGCGCTTCTCAGAATGCTTTGACCCTGGCGCGTCAGGCGGGTGCGAACGGCACCAGCATCGGGACGCGCTTGGCATAGTCGTCATAGGCGCTGCCGAGTTCGCCGCGCAGGAAGCGCTCCTCGAGCTTTGCCTTCATGACGATGCCGATGGTCAACAGAATGGCGCCGGCAACGCCCCATACGGTGCCCTTCGCCGCCATGGTGGCGAGGAAGGCCAACAGCAGTCCCGTGTAGATCGGGTGGCGGACGAGGGCCGTACGGGCCGGTGTCGACGACATGATGTGCTGCCTTGGCGGTTACCGTGCCTGACCACAGCCGCCCAAGATGCACGCGCGCCCACCAGCAGAAGGCGAGGCCGACGGCAATCAGCGCGACGCAGATCCAGGCTTCGGCAAGGCTTGGAAACCACAGGCGAAATCGCCCGGCATAGCCATGCGCCGGAATGAAGAATAGGATCGTGCCGATCACCAGCACTGCCCGGTAGGGGAACTCGGCCCGAAAGCCGGCGCGTTTTTCGACACGGTCAGCCCAGAAGGCGGCAGCGGCCCATGACACCACCCAGATCAGCCAAAGCAGCGCGATCGCCGTTCCGGGACGCATGAGAGACCCTCCGCAGACTTGCCTGGACGCCACCATGTTGCCGGCGCAGCGCGGCGGCAATGCGGCGCTGCGACAGGATTGGTTCCATTTCAGGTAAGAAGATCGTGATCCGCACTGGATCTCATTCATTGGGACAGCTGAACATCCACTGCACGCCGAAGGCGTCGACCAGCATGCCGAAGCTGGTTCCCCAATTTTGCCGCGCCAGGGGCACGGTGATCCGGCCGCCCGCGGCGATGCGCGCGAAAAGCTCCTGCATGGCCGGCAGGCTGTCGAACTCCAGCATCATGGCGGAGCCCTTCATCGGCTCCGCATCGTCATTGTCCGAGGCATGAAACAGCACGCCCGGGCCTTCGAACCGCGCATGCAACACCTTTCCGCGCATGGCTTCGGTTCGCACCGGCATGTCGTTGTCGCCCCAGCGCAGCAGGATCGTTCCCCGGCCGAGCCCGCACTGTTCGTAGAAGGCCAATGCCGGCTCGCAATTTGTGGTGAAGAACAACGAAGGGGAGAGCCGCATCGGTTCGTTCCTGTTCATCGCGGCTGTCAATCAATGCGCGGCGGCGGTTACGGCGGCGATAAGTGCCTCGCCTGAATATTGCCTGCTACCGATGCCCCAGCCGCCGTCGGGCGCATTGACGATGTTGATCCAGGTGTTCTCGGGCCTGTGGTTCGGCACGCAAAACTCGGCAACAATGCCGGCGGCCGCGGTGATGAAGGCATTTCGGGCTTCGATCGAACCAAGGCCGATGTTCGGCAGCTTCAGCTCGACCATGACCACGGGTCGATTGATGCCGCCGGCATAGATGCGATGCAGCGGCAGGATGTGGACCGTGCCGCCGACGATCGCGGTGAAGAATGGATTGCCGGTGGCGCCGGAGGCTTCGATGAGGGCGGCACTGAGACGTGGCAGGATCTCGCGCTCGCCAGTTGGGGTCAGTACGCCTTCCGGCGCGGTCACGGTGATTGGCATTTGGCTCTCCTTTTCGCCGGCTTCCATGGTCTTTCCGGCATATGTCTTCCGGCTTGCCATGTTTCGTATCAATTGTTACGTTATGCGGAGAAGGCGAGTCAATAGGTTTCGTATCGATCACTATGGATAATTTGGAAAGACCTAGGGGTGGCCGGCCGCGCGCATTCGATCCCGATAGGGCACTGGATGCGGCGATGCATCTGTTCTGGGAGCATGGCTATGAGGCGACGTCGCTGGCCATGTTGCGCGAGGCGATGGGGCTGACGCCGCCGCAGATCTACAACGCCTTCACCGACAAGGAGACTTTGTTTCGCAAGGCGCTGACACGCTACCACCAGACCGAGATCGGTTTTGCGCTCGACGCGCTGAGCGCGCCGGTGGCGACGGGGGAGGCGGTCCGGAGGTTGCTACTCGGCGCGGCGGATGCCTATTCCAGGCCCGGCAAGCCGGGTGGCTGCCTGTTCGTCAGCGGTGCGCTCGCGGCCTCGCCGCAGGCGCAAGCCATCGCGGATGAACTCAAGGGTTATCGCAAGGCAAGTGAAGCGGCGATCGCCGATCGGCTGGCCAAGGGCCTGGCAATGGGCGATCTGCCTGAAAATCTCTCGGTCGAGGGCTTCGCCAAATATCTGGCGGGCGTCATGAACGGCATGTCGATCCAGGCGCGCGACGGCGCCTCGGCCGAAGAGTTGCGTGATTTGGCCCGAACCGCTCTTGCGGCGTTCGCGGTCGAAGGGCAAAAACAGGGTGCATCATCCAAGGAATGAAGCCGATGCTGGATCTCTTCCCCGAGGCTGAAAAGCCGATCGAAATCGTGCCGGCGCGTAAGCTGGTCGCCAAAGCGGCAGCGCTTTACGTCGCGCCATCGGACCATTTCGAGACGCGCCCGGTGGACGCCTTGGGGCTCGGCTTCGAAGGCATATCAGGCGATTTCCACGCCGGCGCGACGCGGCGCTCGGGCGGGCGCGAACCCTGGTATCCGCGCGGCACCGAAATGCGCAACGAGCGGCAATTGTCTGTCGTGGCGGCGGACGAACTGGCCATCGTTGCCGAACGCATGGGCCTGGTCGAGATCAAGCCGGAATGGATTGGCGCCAACCTTTTGATCGAAGGTGTGCCGCATTTGTCGATGCTGCCGGCCGGCACGCTGTTGTTCTTCAAGGGCGGTGTGACCATCAAGGTCGACGCGCAGAACGGACCCTGCCGCATCGCCGGCCGTTCGATCGCCGAACATGTCGGCATGGCCGACGTCGAGGCCGGCGCGCTGCTGTTCCCGAAAGCCGCGAAGCGGCTGCGTGGCGTTGTCGCCTGGGTCGAGAAGCCGGGAACGATCAAGGTCGGCGAAGAGATTTCGGTGCGGGTGCCCGAACAGTGGATTTATCGGACGTAGCTACGAGTCTTCATCGATCGCACCCAACCAAGGACAGGGGCTGCGCCGCCGGGACGGCGTAGCAAAAGCGCTGGCCTCAACCCTTGCGGTTCTTCTTCGCGCCTTGTGCCATGATGGAAACGTTGTCCCACTTTTCCCAGGTGGCGATGCGGTTGGCGTATTCCTGCTTGGTCATCGGCAGGCCGCCATCGCCGAAGAACACGCGTAGCGGCGGCTCGGCGGCGTCGACGATGGCCAGCATCGCCGGTCCGGTGGCCTCGGGATCGCCGGCGACCGAATTGGCGCGGCGCTCGGCCATCTTGGCGCGGGCAGGCGCGTAGGCCTCGATCGGTTTGGAAATCTTGGCCGACGCGCCGGACCAGTCGGTGGAGAAACCGCCGGGCTCGACCAGCGTCACATGGATGCCGAATTCCGCGACCTCGATGCCGAGCGACTGGCTGAAGGCTTCCAGCGCCCATTTCGAGGCGTGGTAAAGGCCGAGCGAGGCAAAGGCGTTGACGCCGCCGATCGACGAGATCTGGATGATGTGGCCGGAGCGCTGCGCCCGCATGATCGGCAGCGCGGCCTGGGTGACCCACAGAGCACCGAACACGTTGGTTTCGATCTGGTCGCGGGCCTCCTGTTCGCTGACTTCCTCGATAGCGCCGAAATGGCCATAGCCGGCATTGTTGATGACCACGTCGAGCCGGCCAAAGCGCTTGTGCGCCTCGGCGACAGCGGCGTCGACGGCTTTCTTGTCGGTGACGTCGAGCTTTATCGCGGCGATATTGTCGCCATACTTGTCGACGAGATCGGCGAGCGTGCCGGCATCGCGGGCGGTCGCCGCGACACGGTCGCCACGGGCCAGTGCTGCCTCGGCCCAGACGCGGCCAAAGCCTTTCGACGATCCGGTGATGAACCAAACCTTGTTTGTCATGATGTGGAGTCCTTGCCCCTGCGGGCGTGAATTTCGGGCGAAAGCGGAGGCTTCTCCGCTTTCGGGCATATACGGCCTGTCCCGTGACTTTCCAGAGGCGAGGGGGAATCTTTTTGAACAAGACGCCCCGCAGAACAAGAAATTGGGTTGATCAGGGATACTTCACCGGGCTCGACCATGCCGGGTCGTCGTGCTTTTGCCAATAGAGCGTCATCAGCCGGCTGGTGATCGGCCCGACCTTGCCGTCGGCGACCGGCGTGCCGTCGATCTCTGTCACCGGCATGATGCCGCCGGCGGTCGAGGTGATGAAGACCTCGTCCGCTTGGTGCAGCGCGGCGACACTGACATCGACGGCGGCGGCGGCAAGACCGTCTTCGGCGCAGAGATCGAAGACGGTGCGCCGGGTGATGCCGGGCAGCACGCCAATGGCCGGCGTCGACAGTTTGCCGTCCTTGACGCAGAAGACATTGAAGCCCGGACCTTCGGCGACATTGCCGTTGAAATCGAGAATCAGCGCGGTCTCGGCGCCGCGGTCGTAGGCGTCATAGAGACCGCGCACCAGATCGAGCCAGTGGTAGTTCTTGATCGCCGGGTCGATCGAGGCCGGCGGAATGCGCACCTTGTCGCTGATGGCGACGCGCAGGCCGCGCTGCAACTGCTCGGCATTGGCGACCGAGCCGAATGGCACCGCGAACGCCATGAAGCGGTTGACCGCCTGGCGCGGGTCGCGGCTGAAGTTCGGCGAGGCGCCGCGCGTGCACAGCATTTCGACATAGGCGGCGCGATGGCCGGACAGCGTCACGCAATTGTGCAGGACCTCCGTCACGCCTGCGCGATCGAACGGGATCGTCATGCGCAGCTTTTCCAGCCCGCCGAAGAAGCGGTCGAGATGCAGGTCGAGGCGGAAGAAGCGGCCGTTCCAGACGTGTACGGTATCGTAGGTAGCGTCGGAATGCAGAAAACCCCAGTCCAGCACCGAAATCTTGGCTTGCGCCATCGGCAGGTACTGGCCGTCGAGGAAGGCGACGCCGTCGGGATAGGAATGCGGGTCGACGTGGCGGTCGCCGACCGTCGGCAGTGGCTTTGCATCCTTGGTTGCCATCGTCTGGCTCATCGGGGCGTCCTCTCGCGCGAAGCGGGATCCGCAGGCTATCGACGCCACGCGGAAGGCATAGAGCCACCTGGCCGGCGCTGTTCGTCCTCCATGACGATCTGGCCGATACATCAGATTGGAATTGGCTTACAATTCCATTCTGAACGGGAGGGGGAACATGGGCAGGCTTGGGGCCGTCATAGCAGCCATGATGATTTTCGCCGTTGCAGGCGAAGCCGGCGCGCAATGCGCGAAAGAAGGCGACGAATTGTGCCAGAGCGGCCAAACCTATCGCTGCGAGAAAACCGGCAGCGAATTGACGCCGATCTTCCAGAACGTGCCTTGCGTGGTGAATGTGCCCTCCCTGACGGGCACGTGGGTCGGCAGCGGCCATCAGAGCCCGGCCGGCGATGCCGGCGCCGACTGGTCGATCGCCATGACGATCAACGATGGCGGCGCGTCGATCGACTATCCGTCGCTCGGCTGCGGCGGGCCCCTGTCGCAGACGTCCAGGGACAATACATCGGCGGAATACCATGAGAGCATCACCTACGGTCGGGACAAGTGCATCGACGGCGGCACCGTCACCGTCAGGTTTTTCAAGGGAAATCTGTCCTGGACGTGGGTCGGCCAGGCCGACGGCCAGCCCTACAATGCGGTCGCCGTGCTGACGCGGCAATAAACTGACTTACCGCCTCATTCTTCGTCGTCGTCGGCATCGAGCAGGCGTGTGGCGCGCCAGCGGGTGAGCACGATGTTGGTCTGCTCGATGACGAAGAATCGTGCCGAATCGCGGTCGTAGCCTTCGCTCAGCAGCTTTTCGTAATCGGTGTGCACGTGGCGGATGTGGGCAATGGTCGCCAGCCACACGGCGATGGTCGGCGGCAACGTCTTCATATGAACCGAGCCGGCATCAGCGCGGATCTTCTCCATGTCGGCATAGGGCGCCAGCGGAAGAAGTGCCGTCAGCCCCTTGGCGATGGCGCGGCGTCGGCCGGTCGGCGCTTTCATCGCCGAATCCGATTGGGCTCGTCGCGCCCTTCGATGGTGGCCTCGGCAACGGCGTCGGTGGCGAGGCGAAGTAAGGTTTGATGTCGATGACCGGCGTGCCGTCGAGCACGTCGATGGCGTCGAGATCAATGCGGCCGGTGCCGATATCGAGCCCGACGAGTTTTGCTACATGCAGGCCGACCGGATTCGGCCGGGCAGGGGAGCGCAGGCCGAATACGCCTTTCGCTTCAGCCGCATGGCGGGGTTTCTGCACAATCAGGTACCGCGGCGCATGGTGCAGCCAGGACAGGATGATGACGTGGCTGGCGCGCTCCAGCCCCTGCAGGCCGCTGCGATAGGGCGCGTCGATGATCAGAACCGCCGGTTGCCCGGTCTCGCGCGCGGTGCGCATGTTCTTCGGGCAGGTCTCCCGTGTCGTCCATGGCGATGCGATGCGACCGATGAAGACGATCCCGCCATCCGGCGGCATCAGCGCTGGATCATGTTCCAGCCTCTGCTCGCCTTCGCGCATTTCGAACATTTTGAGCGGTCCGGTCATTTGGTCCAGGTTTCCGCGAACGCCACGCAAGCGGCATTTTCTTGTCCGGAAGCGACATAGTGCTTGCAAGGTCTCGAAAATCGACATAAACATATGTTTATATCTTTTTCAAAGAGAATACGCTGATGCATGTCTCGCTCGACACCATGGTGGACACATTGAAGGCGGCGGCCGAATCCAGCCGCTTGCGCATATTGGCACTGTTGTCGCGCGGCGACCTCACCGTTTCCGATCTTACCGAAATTCTCGGCCAGTCGCAGCCGCGCGTTTCGCGGCATCTCAAGCTGCTGCTGGAGGCCGGGCTGATCTGCCGCTACCAGGAAGGGTCTTGGGCCTTCTTCCGGCTGTCGGATACGGATTCAGCGCGCGATTTCGTGCTGGGGCTGGTTTCCGGCATTCGCGGCGCCGATCCGCAGGTCGAGCGCGATCAAGAGCGGCTCGGCTCGGTCAAGCGCAAGCGGCAGGACCGCGCGGCCGAATATTTTTCGGTGAACGCGGCGAGCTGGGACCATATCCGTTCGCTGCACGTGCCGGACCGCGCCGTCGAAGCCGCGATGCTGAAGCTGGTCGGCAAGCGGCCGTTCCAGTCGATGCTTGATCTTGGCACCGGCACCGGTCGGTTGCTGGAAATCTTCTCGCCGCTCTACCGGCGCGGCGTCGGCATCGACATGTCGCGCGAGATGCTGACGGTAGCGCGCGCCAATCTCGACAAGGCCGGTGTTTCGAACGCGCAGGTGCGGCAAGGCGACATCTTCGCGCCGCCGGTCGAGCGCGATGCCTTCGATCTCGTCACCATCCATCAGGTGCTGCACTATCTCGACGATCCCGCCCGCGCCATCCACGAGGCGGCGCGGCTTTTGCGCCCGGCCGGGCGATTGGTCATCGTCGACTTCGCGCCGCATGCGCTGGAGTTCCTGCGCGACGAGCACGCGCATATGCGGCTCGGCTTTTCCGACCGGCAGATCGCCGACTGGTTTTCGGAAGCCGGCCTCGATCTCGAAGACAGCCAGGAGTTCGAGCCGCGCGGCGGCAACGAGGCCAGGCTCACCGTAAAACTCTGGCTTGGCCGCGACCGGCGGCTGCTGATCGCCGATCCTTCCAACGACACAAGGCAGATAAGGGAAGTTGCCTGATGAACCAGTTCCGCTTTTCCCGCCGCCCCGACATTGGTGACAAGGTCCGGGTTTCCTTTGAATTCTTCCCGCCAAAGACCGACGAGATGGAAGCGAGGCTATGGGATACGGTCACCCGGCTGGAGCCGCTGAAGCCGAAATTCGTCTCGGTGACCTATGGCGCCGGCGGCTCGACGCGTGAGCGCACCGCGCGCACCGTAAAGCGCATCCTGACGGAAGCCGGTATTCCGGCCGCGGCGCATCTGACCTGCGTCGGTGCAACGCGTGAAGAGGTCGATACGGTCATCCAGGATTACAAGTCGATCGGCATCAACCGGTTCGTGGCGCTGCGCGGCGACCCGGCTTCCGGTGTCGGCGAACCCTATCGCCCGCATCCAGGCGGCTACGAGAATGGCGCCGAACTGGTCGCCGGGCTTAAGGCGATCTCGGATTTCGACATCTCGGTCGCGGCTTACCCGGAAAAGCATCCGCAAAGCCCCGATTTCGCCACCGACATCGAGATGCTGAAACGCAAGGTCGACAATGGCGCGACGCGCGCCATCACCCAGTTCTTCTTCGACAATGATCTCTACGAGCGCTATGTCGAGCGCGTCCGCCGCGCCGGCATCTACATCCCCATCGTGCCGGGTATCCAGCCGGTTCACAGTTTCAAGCAGGTCGCAAATTTTTCCGCGAGAGCGGGCGCGCATGTGCCTGGCTGGCTGGCGGAGCGGTTCGAGGGCCTGGACCGGGACCCGCAGACGCATGCGCTGGTGGCTTCGGCGGTGGCGGCCGAACAGGTCATGGATCTGGTCGAGCGCGGGGTCGGCGATTTCCATTTCTACACGATGAACCGAGCCGATCTGGTCTTTGCCATCTGCCACATGATCGGCATCCGTTCGCACGAAGCAGAGGCGGCGGGCTCGGCTGCGGCTTAAAGCGCGTCGCATTGAAACGGATTCAGGCGACGCGCTTTAAGTCTTTGTTTTTATGCATGTCGTTGCCCCAAAACCGGGGCCACTTTTGGGCGACATGCATTAAAGCGTGTCGCGATTTAAGGGATTCAGGATTCCCATAGATTTGAGTTCGTGATTCATTGCGGCTGAAAGGAGACCGCGATGGGCAAGCCGCTACCGCTTGAGTTGCGTCGGCGTGTTGTTGCGTATGTCGATGAGGGACATGGTCACCGCGAGGCTGCGCGCCATTTCCGCGTTTCGCCTCGCTTTGTGAACAATCTGATCAACCTGCGGCGGCAGACCGGTTCGCTTGAAGCGCGTCGGCAGGGCCATGTGGGCGGCGGCAAGCTTGAGCCGCATGCCGAGTTTGTCCGCTCGCGGTTGGCCGAGACCGGCGAACTGACGCTAGATGAGCTTTGCGTCGAGCTGGAGGTGCGCGGGGTGAGCGTGCACCGCTCCAATGTCGGTCGCCTGCTCAATCGCCTTGGGCTCAGTCATAAAAAAAACTCTACTGGCCAGCGAGCAGCAGCGGGCCGACGTGCGCCAGGCGCGTGAACTGTGGATCGGGCGGCGAAAGCGCTTCTTCAACAAGGCTTTGGCGCGGCTGATCTTCATCGATGAGACGTCGACCAATACCAAACTGACCAAACGCACCGGCTGGGCGCCGAAGGGCGAGCGCTTCAGGACGCATGCGCCATTCGGCAAATGGCAGACGCAGACCTTCATCGCCGGGCTGCGATGTCACGGTCTTGTCGCGCCGTGGATCGTCAACGCGCCGATGAATGCCGCCATCTTCGAACGCTACGTCGAAACGCAGCTCGCTCCCGAACTGTCGCCCGGCGATGTCGTCATTCTCGATAATGTCGGCTTCCACAAGAACGAGCGCGCTGCCCAACTGGTTCGCCAAAGGGGCGCATGGCTCCTGTTCCTGCCGCCATACTCACCCGATCTCAATCCGATCGAGATGGCCTACTCAAAACTCAAGGCGCGGCTGCGAAAGAAGGCGGCCAGAACTTTCGATGCCCTCTGCGACGCTCTCGGCGATATCTGCCACCTGTTCGAGCCAGCCGAATGCAGAAACTTCTTCAAGGCTGCCGGATATGAGGCCAATTAATCGCGACACGCTTTAGGCCCCAAGAGCGTCGGAAATGCAAAAAGGCCGGGTAAAAACCCGGCCTTTTAAATTGGTTAGACTATTTGGTGCTGGTCTTCCCCGTCTTGGCGGGTCAGGGAAGAAAGCCCATAATGAGGGCTCCGATGAAGGCGAACGCAGCACAGATCATCAATGCGTTGATAGGCCTCGTAAGTCCCATGACATAGCCTCCTCTTAAAGAGCTATGCCTAAGAGTCTAGGTTCATTTGTGCCACAGGCAAGCGGAAAATGTGCTGCATTGCGACGTGATTGCTAGATTTGCGACCCGCCTTTTGCCGTTAAGCATTGAAACTCTTCGGCAAAAACCCGCTTAGGGCCTGTGAATAAATTGTGGCGGACTCGTGTCGTTGCCGTGTCATGGCAGCGCTACCGCATCGGCCCCTAACGTCGAATTCGACTTTCGGAAAGCACGATGCGGAGATTCAATCAAAGTGGTCAGAGTGTACTTTGCGCGTCCAGTTGGACGCGCGGCGCCCTAACGTCGGCCGAACAGCCGCCCGTCGATGGTGATGAGGCCTAGTGCAATCAGCACCACGCCGCCGATTTCGAACCATTCGAGCCGTTCACCAAGGAACAGGAAGCCGAGCAGCATGGCGCTGGCCGGCACGATGAGCGTGACCAGCGAGGCGTTGGTGACGCCGGCCGAAGCGACGAGGTTGAAATAAAGGATGTAGGCGAAGGCCGTGGACAAAAGCGCCAGCGCCAGCACTGCGGCCCAGACCGGGGGCGAGGCCGAGAACAGGCCGGCCGGACCATGGGTGAACAGCACGATCGGGATCATGATGATGGTCGACGCGGTCAATTGTCCGGTGGCGAGGACCGGCGAGGGCACGCCCTTGAAGCGGCGGGCGACCATCAGCGCGATGCCATAGGACAGCGAAGCGCCGATCAGCGCGAATTTGGCCCAGACCGGACCGCCGAGCCCGGCAAGCAGGCCGGGGCCGATCATCACGGCCGTGCCGGCGACGCCGAGCGCAATACCGGCAAGCTTGTTCCACGAGAGCTTTTCATCTGATGTCAGCGCGTTGGCGAGGATCAATGTCCAGAACGGCGTCGTTGCGTTGAGCACCGAGGCGACACCGGCGCCAAGCTGCGTCTGGCCGGCGAAGATCAGCGAGAAGGGTACGACATTGTTGGTGAACGCCAGCAGGAAGAACAGGCCGGCATGGGGAAGCGCGAGGCGGAAGGATGGTCCGCGAATGGCCAGATAGAGCTGGAGAGCGATCGCCGCGATGGCGACGCGAAACAGCACCAGCACCAGCGGATGAAGTTCCGCCACCGCGATGCGAGCGAAGAAGAACGAGCCGCCCCAGATCGCGCCAAGCAGCAGGAGCTGTCCCCAGTCCTTGAGCACCATCGGCCCACGTGGTGCTGATGTCGCGGCTATTGCCATGTGATCGTCCTCCCAGACGGCCTGAATGCCAGCCGGTCAGGCAGAACGCATATCGGATCCGGCGACAAGGGCCACCCGAAACCTGACTGATGGCAAACGTTCCCCCCAATGACCTAGCGCCGCTGCGCCAGGTGCACGAGACACAGAATTGTTTTCATTAGCCGCTAGCTTGGATTAATTGTGCGCAGCCGAGGTGAGGATTCGTCCATGCAGCGATTCGAGAATGCCCGCGAGGCGGCACTGGCGCTTCGCCCGGACGATCCGGTCTACTGTTTCCGCCCGCAGGTGCTGATGGCGGATGCCAGGCAGTTCATGGGCATGTTTCCCGGCAAGACGGCCTATGCGGTCAAGACCAATGGCGAGCCGATCGTGCTCAAGGCGCTGGTCGAGGCCGGCGTTACAGCTTTCGACGTGGCCTCGCCCGGCGAGTTCGCCGCCGTGCGCGCGGTCTCACCCGATGCCGAGATGCTCTATATGCATCCGGTCAAGGCGCAGTCGGATATCAAGCTGGCGCTGGAGAAGTACGCCATCCGCGTCATTTCGCTCGACCATGAGGACGAGATCACCAAGCTGACCCGGGTGGTGCGGGCGCTCGACATCGATCCGGGCTCGATCAGCGTGTTCGTGCGGGTGCAGACCAAGGGGCATGCCGCCTACGAACTGTCGAAGAAGTTCGGCGCCGGGCCGGCCTATGCCGTCGAATTGGCGGAGCGGCTGAACCGCACCGGCTACAGGGTTGGCCTGTGTTTCCACGTCGGCAGCCAGATCGAGGATCCCGACACCTATGAGCGGGCGCTGGCTTCGGCCGACTGGGTGCGCAACCGGCTGACCTTCGATATTGCCGGGCTCGATGTCGGTGGCGGCTTTCCAGCCGAATATGGGCATGATCCCAACCGCAAGCAGATCGAGATGCCATCGCTCGGGCAGATCATGTCACGGCTGTCGGGTGATCTGAAGGAATATCAGTTCGACCAGATACCTCTGGTGGCGGAGCCCGGCAGGGTGATCGTGGCACGCTGCCTGTCGCTGATCGTGCGTGTGCTGCTGCGCAAGGGCAAGCGGCTCTACATCAATGACGGTATCTGGGCATCGCTGTCGGATTCATGGACGGGCAAGATCACGCTGCCGGCGCGTTTCATTCCCGATCCGGCAATCCGCTCGCGCAACGGCGAGGAAAAGAACATCGTGCCGTTCAAGGTCTGCGGGGCGACCTGCGATTCCGTCGACATCCTGTCGCGGCCGTTCTGGCTGCCGGAGACGGTCGACACCGGCGACTGGATCGAGATCGGCCACATCGGCGCCTATTCGCTGTCGCTCCGGACCCGCTTCAACGGCTTCTATCCCGACACCTTCGTCGAGGTGACGACGCCCTTCGACGAAGGCGACGCGCCGCAAGGGTTTGCGAGTTTGGAGACGATGGCGGATTAGGGAATAGCGAATAGGGAATAGCGAAAATTTGCCGAGACGGCAGGAAAGAAGGGGATTACCTTCTACTCGCTACTCGCTCTTCACAGCTTTCCCAAAAGCTCCGGCGTCGGCCAGCCGTCCACGGGCAAGCCAAGGCGCATCTGTTCCTTGCGGATTGCTTCGCGGGTGTTGGTGCCGAGGATGCCGTCGACCGTGCCGACATCATAGCCCCTGGCTTCCAGCTTGGTCTGCAGCGCCTTCATCTGCTCGTTGTTGAGGCCGGTCTCGGGGTTGCGCGGATCGAATTGTGGTGCGCCCGCCAATCTGGCGGCGAGGTTGGCCGCGGTCAGCGCGTAGGTGAAGGACTGGTTCCATTCGAGATAGACGTCGAAATTGTCGTAGGTGAGGAAGGCTGGCCCCTTGCGTCCCATCGGCAACGCCAGCCCTGCTTTCAGGCCATTGTCGACCAGCGGTGCGCCGCTGGGGTAGGTGACGCCCCATTGCGCCCATTGCGTCAGCGGCAGCTTGTTGGTGCGCCCGGTCTGGTCCCAGGGCATGTTGTCGGGCACGCGGACTTCCTGGATCCAGGGCTCGTCGCGTTTCCAGCCACGCGACAGCACCTTGTTGGCGGTGGTCATGATCACATCCGGCACGCTGTTTCGCAGGTCGACCTTGCCGTCGCCATCGCCGTCGACGCCGCGCGCCAGATAGTCGGAAGGCAGGATCTGCGTCTGGCCGATCTCGCCAGCCCAGGCGCCCTTGACGTCGGCCGGCAGCACGCCACGATCGATCAGCTCCAGAAGCGGCACCAGCTGAGGCCGGAACAGTTGCGGGCGGCGACAATCATGGGACAGAGTCACCAGGGCGCTCAGCGTGTGGAAATCGCCCTGAACGGCGCCGAAATCGGTCTCCAGCGCCCAGAAGGCGGCGATGATCGGCGCCTGGACGCCGAACTGCTGGTCGGCACGGGCGAAGACATCGGCGTATTTCTTCAGGTTCGCCGCACCCTGCTTCAGCCGGTAGGCGGAGATCATGCGGCTGGAAAATTCGATGAAGGTCTGGGTAAAGACGCCCTGGGCGCGGTCGCGCGCCAGCACCTTGTCGTCAAGGGTGGCATCTTCCAGCGCGTCGAGACCGACGGCGCCGACACCGGCCGCCTTGGCTTCCGCCGCCACGCCTTGCTTCCAGGCTTCGAAGTCGCCGCCGCATTCCTGCGCCATCGCCGGCAACGCCGTGGCGCACAGGAACAGCGCCGCGAGGGCTTGGGAACGCAGTCGCATCAGCTTCCTTTCGAAACGAATGAGGGCATTTATCATGCTCCCCTCGGAAGCCCAACGCCCTGAATTACCGGCGGTTGCACTCCTTACCGCCGGCTGTGTCGAAAAGCAGGCGGCACGCCCGGTGTCAACGGTTGTTCTGCCGCAGCCATTATTCCAGGCGGCTTCGGTGCCGTTGCCCCGGTGTCAACGGGTGTTCTGCCGCAGCCCTTGTTCCAGGCGGCTTCGCTGCCGTTGCCCCGGTGTTCAACGGGTGTTCTGCCGCAGCCACTTGTTCCAGGCGGTTTCACTGCCGTTGAAAACGTTGATGTCGGACTTGCCGGTCATGCCGGGAACAATGCCGGTTCCGGTGTACTGCCAGAAGGTGAAGGGGTGGCTGCCATATTTTTCGCGCGGATGGCCGGCGACGGAGCGCAGCCAGTAGGGATAGCCGCGGAAGGTCGACAGCTCGTTGTCGTCGAAGAAGTCGACCGAGGTGTAGATGATCGGCTTCTTGCCATAGTGCCGTTCGACGATTTCGAGGAAGGTGGTCATCTCCGCGCGCACCGTGGCGGTATCGGGACGCAGCCTGCAGGTCGGCGATTTCGGGTTCCATTCCATGTCGAGGACCGGCGGCATCGCCGAGCGATCGACGGGGACATTCTGGATGAACCAGCGCGCCTGCTGGGCGGCGGGCGTGCAGAAATAGAAGAAATGATAGGCCGCGCGCGGGATCCCGTTGGCTTTCGTGCGTGCCCAGTGTTCGTTGAAATATTCATCGAAGCGATCGCCGCCCTCGGTCGCCTTGATGAAGGCGAAGGAGATGCCGCTGGCCCTGGCCGCCGGCCAGTCGACCGAGGTCTGGTACTTGGAGACGTCGGTGCCGTGAACGGCGTAGTTCCACGGCGCGCCGCTTACCCATTCATGCGGCTTGGAATCGGAGAAGCGAGGCGCGCGGACGGCAACCGTCGGGCTGCTCGATGATGGCGACAGCGGCGTGAGATCGTCCACGGTCGAGCAGGCGCCAAGCAGCGTCAGCATGAAGAGGGCCGCAAGACGGCGCATGGCAACTCCCGAGCCGGATTCAGCCGGTCGCTGATGGGTCTGTGCACTGATGGCCCCTCGGCCTGGCCCACTGGACGATCACCCCACAGGATCGTCCGGTATGTCCTGTGATCGCCGATCATGGTTGATAATCGGTTCACGGCGCTCGACAAGAGCTCCGATTTGCTGAAGCAATGGCGGCAAATCGATGTCATCGGGGCGGAGCTCCGGTCGAACGAGGGTGAAAAATGCGGATCGTCGTCAAGATCGTCAAATGGCTGCTTGGCCTGATCGTGCTGGCGGTCGCCGCGCTGTTTGCCTGGCTCTATATCGCGCCGCCTGAATTGATCCGCGTCGGCTCGGGCTATTCGGCCAAGATCGTCTGCTCGAACGTCTTCATCGCCGGGCGTGACCCCAATGAGGTGCTCGCCGTCGACGTGCAGGCCCCGGGGCACCCGCTGCTGCGGTTGATGCGGGTGTCGGTGGACAAGAACCGGGGTACTGTCTCTGCCGGCCTGCTAGGCTTCCTTGGCAAGAGCATCGCCGTCGCCCGCGACGGGCTGGGCTGCGCCTCGGTTCCCGATGGCGATGTCGGCAAGGTGCGGCGCACCGCGATCCATGCCGATCCATCGGCGGTCAACCAGGACGCGCTGTGGCCGGAGGGTGAACGGGTCGAAGCATCACAGGACCCGGTGATTGCAAAGCTGCTGGACGATGCGGCGCTGACCGGCACCGGCATGCGCGCGGTGGTGGTGGTCAAGAACGGCCGCGTCGTCGCCGAGCGCTATGGCGCCGGTTTTTCGGCAAAGACGCCGCTGCTCGGCTGGTCGATGACCAAGACGGTGAACGCCGCGGTCATCGGCACGCTGGTCAAGGAGGGCAAGATGGCGGTCGACAACAAGGGGCTGTTCGCGCCCTGGAAGGCGGATGGCCGCGCCGCGATCAGCCTTGCCGACATGATGGCGATGTCGAGCGGGCTGGAGTTCGACGAGGATTATGGCGACGTCGCCGACGTCACGCGCATGCTCTATCTCGAACCCGACATGGCGGGCTTCGCCGCAGCCAAGCCGCTGGCGGCCGAGGTGGGCAAGGTGTTTTCCTATTCGAGCGGCACGGCGGTGATGCTGTCGCGCCTCTGGCAGGACGCGATCGGCGACAAGGGCAAGGCGCTGACGTGGCCGCGCACCGCGCTGTTCGAGCCGCTCGGCATGCACAGCGCGGTGCTGGAGACGGACGAGCAGGGCACCTTCGTCGGCTCATCCTACCTCTATGCGACGGCGCATGACTGGGCGCGCTTCGGCCAGTTCCTGCTGCAAGGTGGGATGTGGAACGGCAACCAGGTGCTTCCGGCCGGCTTCGTCGATTGGATGCGGGAGCCGGCACCCGCCTCGAAAGTCTACGGCAAGGGCCAATTGTGGATCGAGGCACCGGGCGATGAGGAAAATCCCGGCGCCGGCGTTGCGGCGGGATTACCCAAGGACACCATCTGGATGGAAGGCCATGACGGCCAGACGGTCACCATCATTCCCTCGGAGCAGCTG
This sequence comes from Mesorhizobium sp. AR07, assembly GCF_024746815.1. Classification (GTDB taxonomy): domain Bacteria; phylum Pseudomonadota; class Alphaproteobacteria; order Rhizobiales; family Rhizobiaceae; genus Mesorhizobium. The sequence goes on along the minus strand of NZ_CP080525.1, from coordinate 1,684,022 downwards.
GTGGTGGTGCGGCTCGGCCTGACGCCGGCCAAGCTCGGCTACCGCCCGCAGACGATGGTAGGGGCGCTGGTGACGGCGCTGCACTAACTTCCTTACCCTCCCCATCATGGGGAGGGTCGGCGCGCAGCGCCGGGGTGGGGTGCCTAGCGCTTCACCCAACCCGCGCCTTTGGCGCGGCCTCCGCCATCGAGGGGGAGGTGAAGATGCTCGGCCCAACCACGGCCAGCCAGGCATAGCCGCGATAAAGCGTGCGGAAACGGAAGCTTGCGCCGGTCCGCCGAGATTCCGATTCCAGAACCTCACGCAGCGATTCACGCGGCGCGACGTGGAATTTTTTCAACCAGCCGCGCAGCATTGCCCGGAACCAGCCTGGCAGGCCTTCCTGCTGGCCGAAATCGACGACATGCAGGGAACCGCTGGGGGCGAGTGCGGCAAGTGCTGCCGACACCGTCTTCTCCCAGCCGGGGATCATCGACAGCGAATAGGATACGAAGATGCGGTCGAACCGCTCGATGCTATAAAGCGCGGCCGCATCGAAATCGGTGGCGTCGCCCCTGGCCAGCATGACGCGGCCCGACAAGCCTTCGCGGGCAATCGCCGCGCCGGCCGTCTCCAGCATTTCGGCCGAAATGTCGAGGCCGAAGAAGCGGGCATCGGGATAGCGACGGGCGGCCAGGATGATGTTGCGGCCGGTACCGCAACCGAGTTCCAGCACGGTGCCGCCGGGCGGTACGTCGAGCCCGGCGATCAACCGGTCGCGACCGAGCAGGTAGTATTTGCGGGTCAGGTCGTAGATGTGGCGCTGCCAGCGGTAGACCCCATCCATCAGTTCGGCATGGCTGGCCGGCAGCTCGGTCGTGCTCATGCGGCACGCTTCACGTAGAGGTGGAAGCCGCCATAGATGGCCGAACGGTCGCGGGCCGAGAATTCGCGTGACGCCTCGTCCTGATAATTCCACTGGTCGAGCAGCGAGCTGGAGACCCGGCCGGGCAACAGGCTGGGCTCTGCGGCGGTGCGGAAAATGACGCGGGCGCCGACTGAGGCGGTGCGGGTGATTTCCGCCCACAGCGCATTGAGCTGGTCATCGGTCATCCAGTCCTGCGCATCGAGCAGGATGAAACGGTCGACCGCGCCGGCGTCCTTGCCGGCAAGAAACTCGATCAGATTGGCATGGTGGATGGCGACGCGGTCGACATTGCCGCGGATGGTCTCGTAGTTCTTTTTTTCGAGATAGGCGGGGAGGGCGGCCTCGCCGGGGTTCGGGTAGCGGCGGGCAAAAGCCTGCCAGGCGAAGTAGTTGTTCTCCAGCGGAAAATCGCAAGCGAGCTTTTCCAGCCGGGCTTTCAAGACACTGGCCATGGTGCCGTCACCTGAAGTGATCAGCGAATCATACTGCGCCGGCGGAATGCCGAGGCCGAACAGCGAGGCCTTGCGCGATGTCGCCCATTTCAGCAGTGGCTTGTCGAAGACCGGCGCCAGCTCCTCGTAAAAGAAGCGGCGCTGCTCGCCGATGTTGCGGGCCTGCATGATGCCGGCAGGATCGACGCCGAAGAACTTTGCCGTGCGATGGCCCATGGCGATGAACAGGCCAAGCAGTCCGGTCTGGTAGAAATTGCGGTCGAAGACAGCGATGCGCCGGCGGCCGCGCCAGTTGCGGCGCTCCCAGTAATGACGGCTGACCGGGTCGAGGTGCGGCGCGATGAAACGGTCGTAGGCTTCCGAATTGTGGCTGGTGTCGGCGGCGCCGAAGAAGCGGAACAGGTCACCTTGCGAAGGCAGGTGGCGCACGGCCTCCAGCTTCATGCGGTTGAGCGCGATGTGGGCGGCGTTGAGGTCGACCGCGTCGACCCGTGCCGGCGAGCGGGTGAGATAGGCCAGGATGTTGCAGCCGCCCGAGGCGATGGTGACGACGCGATGGTCCTGGCCAAGCTGCATCGCCTCCATGTCGACATCGGGATCTTCCCAGATCTGCGGATAGACGAGGCCGGAAAACAGGAAGGCGAACAGCCGTTCAGAAATGCCTGCCTTCGACAGCGGGCGGTTCTGGTAGACGGCTTTTCCAACTTCCTTACCGCGGCGAAAAACCAGATCTGCGGAAACGTCCGTCATGGCAAGGTGATTCCCCATTTGCTTTGCCGCAAGCGGGTAGCGCAGGGTCATGACAGGCCGGTGACAGCCTGTTGACGTGAGTTCAGGCCTTGCCAAATCCGCCCGGCGTCGGCGTCGTCAGGATGACAGCGTCGCCCGCTTCTAGCACGGTCTGGTCGCAGGCCTTCAGCATGTCGATCGTGCCGTCCTTGCGGCGGACCCTGGTCGAGCCGACCTCGCCGTCGCCACCACCGTCTAGTCCCTGTGGCGGGCGGTTGCGATGCGAGGACAGGATCGCGCATTCCATCTTCTCGAGGAAGCGGATGGTGCGCTTGGTGCCGTCGCCGGCGCTCCATCTGCCCTTGCCGCCGGAACCCTCCCGAATGTGGAAATCCTCGAGCAGCACGGGAAAGCGCAATTCCAGGACTTCCGGGTCGGTCAGGCGCGAATTGGTCATGTGGGTGTGGACGCCGGAGGTTCCGGCAAAGCCGCGGCCGGAGTTCATTTGGCCGGCGGGCGAGCCGGAGCAGATCGTCTCGTAATACTGGTACGTCTTGTTGCCGAAGGTCAGGTTGTTCATCGTGCCTTGCGCGTTGGCCATGGCGCCCATGGCGCCGAACAGGGCATTGGTGACGTGCTGCGAGGTCTCGACATTGCCGGCGACGACGGCAGCCGGGTAGGCGGGTTTCAGCATCGATCCGTCGGGAATGATGATGTTGATCGGCCTGAGACAGCCGGCATTCATCGGGATCATGTCCTCGACCATGACACGGAAGGCGTAGAGGACGGCCGCGCGGGCGACCGGCTCCGGCGCATTGAAATTGTTCTTCTCGACCTTCGACGTTCCGGTGAAGTCGACCGTCGCCTCGCGCTTTTGCCGATCGACCGTGATCTTCACCTTGATGAGCTGGCCGGTGTCGGTCGGATATTCATATTCGGAGGCGTCCGGCAACCGCTCCAGCACGCGGCGCACGCTTTCGGCGGCATTGTCCTGGACATGGCCCATATAGGCCTCGACGACATCGAGGCCGAAATGCGCGACCATCTTGCGCAGTTCGGCGACACCCTTCTCGTTGGCGGCGATCTGCGCCTTGAGGTCGGCAATGTTCTGGTGCGGATTGCGCGCCGGCCAAAGGTGGTCGGTGAGCAGCGTTTCCAGCTCCTTCTCGCGGAAGCGGCCGCGGTCGACGATGCGGAAATTGTCGAACAGCACGCCTTCCTCGTCGACCGTGGTGGCAAGCGGCGTCATCGAGCCAGGGGCGGTGCCGCCGATATCGGCATGGTGACCGCGCGAGGCGGCCCAGAAGAGGATTTTCTGCTTGGTGTCGTCGAAAACCGGCGTCACCACGGTGATATCGGGCAGATGCGTGCCGCCATTGTAAGGCGCGTTGAGGGCAAAGACGTCGCCGGGGTGGATGTCGCCGGAATTCAATCGGATGATGGTTTCGACCGAACGATCCATGGAGCCCAGATGCACCGGCATGTGCGGCGCATTGGCGACAAGCGCACCGTTGCGGTCGAACACGGCGCAGGAGAAATCCAGCCTTTCCTTGATGTTGACGGAATAGGCGGTGTTCTGCAGCGTCACGCCCATCTGCTCGGCGATCGACATGAACAAATTGTTGAAGACTTCCAGCATCACCGGATCGGCCTCGGTGCCGAGCGCCGCGGTGCGCGCTTTCTTTTCCACACGGCGTACAACCACATGGTTCAGATTGGTGATTTCGGCCCGCCAGCCTGGCTCGACGACGATGGTCTGGTTCGGCTCGATGATCAGGGCAGGGCCGGTGACCAGATTGGACGGACGCAGGGTTTCGCGGCGGTAGACGCCGGCCTCGTGCCACCGGCCCTCGGAATAGATGCGCCGGCTTTCTGAAGATATGGCCTCGACCCGTGCAGGTCCGGCAGGTGCGCAGGCCTCTGGCCTGCTCTCGCTGATTTCGGTGCCTTCGACGCCAACGGTCTCGACGATCATCGGCTTGTCGTCATAAACGAAACCGAACTGCGCCTTGTGGGCGATTTCGAAGTCGCGCTTGGCCTGGAAAATCGAGTCCTCCTCGAAATTCACCGGCAGGGTCGTGTCGGTGCCGTCATAGCGAATGTGCAGCACCGGCTTGGCGGCAACCGCATCCTCGGCGATGCCTTGCGCCGCGAGCTCGGCGATGACGGCTTTTCTCAAGATGGCGATGAGGTTGCCGATCTCGGTTCTGGACTCTTCGGCAAGAGGCTTGAGCAGCGCCTGCTGGCGCGAGGCAAAGACCGAGGACAGGCCAATGCCATAGGCCGACAGCAGGCCGGAAAAGGGATGGATCAGCACCGCCTCCATGCCGAGCGCGTCGGCAACCAGGCAAGCATGCTGGCCGCCGGCGCCGCCGAAGCAATTGAGCAGATATTCGGTGACGTCGTAGCCGCGCTGGACGGAAATCTTCTTGATGGCGTTAGCCATGTTTTCGACGGCGATGGTGACGAACCCTTCGGCGACAGCCTCCGGCGTGCGGCCATCGCCGATTTCGGCGGACAATGCGGTGAATTTTGCGCGCACGGTCTCTACATCGAGCGGCTGGTCCTGGCCGGGTCCGAAAATGGCCGGGAAGAAATCGGGTTGCAGCTTGCCCAGCATGACATTGGCGTCGGTGACGGCGAGCGGGCCGCCGCGGCGGTAGGCTGCCGGACCGGGATTGGCGCCGGCGGAGTCCGGTCCGGCACGGAAGCGGCCGGCCTCGTAGTGCAGGATCGAGCCGCCGCCGGCGGCGACGGTGTGGATGCGCATCATCGGCGCGCGGATGCGCACGCCGGCGACCTCGGTGTCGAAGGCGCGCTCATACTCGCCGTCATAGTGGGCGACATCGGTGGAGGTACCGCCCATGTCGAAGCCGATGACTTTTCCGAAGCCGGCGAGCTTCGCCGTCTCGACCATGCCGACAACGCCGCCGGCCGGCCCTGACAGCAGCGCGTCCTTGCCCTGGAACATGTCAGCGGCGGTGAGGCCGCCGGAAGACATCATGAACATGAGGTGGGGTTGGTGCTGCCCCTCTCCCTTACCCTCTCCCCGTGAAGGACGGGGAGAGGGGGGCGCCAGCGTTGGAGCCTCTCCCTTCTCCCCGTCATTATACGGGGAGAAGGTGCCGGCAGGCGGATGAGGGGCAGCGCCGCCGCTGTTTCCAATAATCCCCAGTTCCCCCGCCACCTTGCGCACATATCTCGACAGGATCGGCGACAGATAGGCGTCGACCACGGTGGTGTCGCCGCGGCCGACCAGCTTGATCAGCGGCGACACCTCATGGCTGACCGAGACCTGGCCAAAACCGAGCTTCCGGCAGACTCTTGCCACCGCCTTCTCGTGATCGGGATATTTCCAGGCGTGCATGAAGACGATGGCGACGGCGTCGATGCCATCGGCCCTGGCCTGTTCGATCGCCGGCCGGCAAGCGGCGATGTCGAGCAATCGTTCGACGCAGCCATCGGCGCGCACGCGCTCGTCGATCTCGATGACACGCTCGTAGAGCTGTTCGGGAAGGATGATTTCTTTGGCGAAGATGTCCGGGCGCGCCTGATAGGCGATCTTCAGCGCATCGCGAAAGCCCTTGGTGATGAGCAGCAGGACCCGGTCGCCCTTGCGCTCCAGCAGCGCATTGGTGGCGACCGTGGTGCCCATCTTGATGTCGCCGATCAGGCCGGACGGGATCGCGCCGCCGGAGGGCAGGCCGAGAAGGTCGCGAATGCCTTGAATGGCGGCGTCGGCATAGGCTTCGGGATTTTCGGAGAGGAGCTTACGCGGATGCAGCCCGCCTTGCGGGTCGCGGCCGATGACATCGGTGAACGTGCCGCCGCGATCGATCCAGAAATCCCACTTCGCGGTCATGGCGGCTCCCGGCATCTTTCAGTTCATCTGTGCAACACGTCCTGTTAGTTCGCCGCCGTCCGGCCGGCAATCGCAAACGGACCAGGCGATGTTACATGCGGAAACGCAATGTTACGAAACTCATAGCCATCTGATGCATTTCCTCTTCGACCGTTCACCGCAACGTGAACGCGTATTGAAGGAGAGAAATTATGAAAAAGCTCATTCTTGCGTCCGTTTCCGCCTTGGCCCTGCTCGGCGTTGCTGCCTGCAGCAACAGCGGCACGGACAACACCACCACCCAAAGCACCAATCCGCCGGCCGCCGAGCAGCCGATGAAGCCGGCAACACCTGCTGCACCAAAGCCCACCGAACCGGCTCCGGCAACACCGGCTCCTGCACCCGCGCAGTAGTGAGTAAGCAGTACTTCGTGTGATGAATGAGGAAGGCTGGCACCGCGCTGGCCTTCCTCACACTGTCCGCGCACCGCGGCCACATCCCGTTCGGCGTCAGGCCGACCGGATGCGCCGAGCCTGCGGCACTGTCCCGGCTTGATAGCGGCGGGCGCTCGCACTAAGAAGCGGTCATGTCGATTTGGGACCGCCTCGGCGACTTCATCATGCGCGTGTCGTCGTCAGCCTCGTCGGGCGTCGCCGACGTCGTCGAAGCCGTGCGCACGGTTTTCTCCGGCGACGCGGATTTGCGCCGGCGGGTCGCCTTCTCGGTGGCGATGATCGCGCTGTCGGCCAAGATGGCCAAGGCCGATGGCATCGTGACCCAGGATGAGGTGCGCGCCTTCCAGGAAATATTCGAGGTGCCGGCGAAAGAGACGCGCAACGTGGCGCGGCTTTTCGATCTTGCTCAGCGCGACGTGGCAGGATTCGAGATCTATGCCGAGCGGATGGCGCAGATGTGCGGGTCAGGGCATTCCAACTGCGTGATGCTGGAAGACATACTCGACGGTCTGTTCCACATCGCCAAGGCTGACGGGCTGGTGCATGAGCGCGAAGGCCTGTTCCTGCATCGCATCGCCGAGATTTTCCGCATCGACGAGGCGCACTACGAAAGCATCCTGGCGCGACACGTCAATCTCGGCGCCGGCGATCCCTATGTCGTGCTCGGCATCGAACGCGGCAAGCCGTTCGAAGAGGTCAGGAAACGCTATCGCAAGCTGGTGTCCGACAATCATCCGGACCGGCTGATCGCGCGCGGCCTGCCGCAGGAATTCATCAAGATCGCAACGACGAGGGTGGCGGCGATCAATGCCGCCTATGAGATGATCGAGCGGGGCCTGCGGCACGCATGAGCGGCTTCCTGCCCGACGAGCCCAGTGCCGAGGTCAGGGTATCGCCGAATTTCGGTCCGCGTCGCGACACGCTCAGACCCGACATGATCGTGCTGCACTACACCGGTATGGCGACAGGCGCCGGGGCCGAGGCGTGGCTGTGCGACCCGGCCAGCGAGGTTTCGTCGCACTATCTCGTGCATGAGAACGGCCACATCGTGCAGATGGTCAGGGAAAGCGACCGCGCCTGGCACGCCGGCAAGAGTTCGTGGTTCGGACGCGCCGACATCAATTCCTGTTCGGTCGGCATCGAAATCGTCAATCCGGGCCATTCTTTGGGCTATCCCGGTTTCCCCAGGCGGCAGATCGATGCGGTGATCGGCCTGTGCACGGGCATCGCCGAGCGCCATTCCATTGTCTCAGAGCGGGTGCTGGCGCATTCCGATGTGGCGCCGGGACGCAAGATCGACCCAGGCGAGAAGTTTCCGTGGAGGACGCTGTTCGAGGCCGGTGTCGGCCATCTCGTGGCAGCCGCACCGGTCAGGCGAGGCCCCGTGCTCAAGGCCGGTGACACCGGCGCCGATGTCGAGGCGTTGCAGTCGATGCTGGCGCTCTACGGCTATGGTATTGAAATTTCGGGCACTTTCGACCGGCTGACGGAGATTGTCGTCGAGGCATTTCAGCGGCATTTCCGGCCGCGCCTGGTCAATGGCATTGCCGACGGTTCGACACTGCGGACGCTGCAAAGGCTGCTTGGTTCCGCAAGGTCCTGACCCTGCGGAAGACCTCGCCCAAGCAGTCCTTTCCAAATCCTTAAATTACAAGCTGTCACTCAAAGTGACTTGCCTGGCCTTGTTTGGCACCAATTCGAACGTCAAACGGCTGGCGTGCAAGTTGTCGGACCCCCAGCCCCCCGGATGTTCCGATATTGATTAAGCGTTGCTGCGTGAACATCTTCACGCGGTTCAGACAGAACAGGATCACATGCAGAAATTGACCGTTTTAACGGCAGCTCTTGCTGCCGGCGTAATGACTTTTGCCTTGAGCACGGCGAATGCCGCGTCACTCAGCCCGCGGGTGGATCAAGGGCTCGTTACAGTGTCCGCAAAAAGCGGCAAGGCAGGCCACGACGCCAAGGCGACGAAGCGGGCTTCCGCGAAAATGGAAAAGGCAAGTTGGACCAAGCCGAAGAAATCCGCCAAAAGGCAGACCAAGCGCGGCCGCAAGACCGTGGACATGACGACAACGGCGTCGATCGGCCTCAGGAACGCGGCGGCGTCGACGGCCGCGGTGGCCAGCGGCGGTCAGTATTCGGCGATCGTCGCGCGCTATGCCGCAAGCTATGGCGTACCGGTTTCGCTCGCACACGCCGTCATCAGGATCGAGAGCAACTACCGGCCGAACATGGTCGGCAGCGCCGGCGAGGTCGGCCTGATGCAGATCAAGCCGGCGACGGCGCGGATGATGGGCTACAACGGTTCGGCGAAGGGGCTCTTCGACCCCGACACCAACATCAAATACGGCATGAAGTACCTCGCCATGGCGCAGGATCTCGGCGGCGGCACCACATGCGGCACGATCCTGAAATACAATGCCGGCCACGCCGCAACGCGGATGAACCCGGTGTCGGCCGCCTATTGCAGCAAGGTCAAGGTGCAGATGGCGGCGCTTTAGCCGACTGCCTGCGAGGAACCGGCCGCAATAGCCGGCTTTTTCGTTTGCGTTTTCGAGCGTGAACCCCTTTATACGCCTTGCCAGCTGGCTGGGCGGCCGCACCCGCAACAGCCGAAAGGCCGCGGGTGAGGAAAGTCCGGGCTCCATGGAGACACGGTGCCGGTTAATGGCCGGCGGGGGCGACCCCAGGGAAAGTGCCACAGAAAGCAAACCGCCACGACCCGGCTTGCCGGATTCGGGGCAAGGGTGAAAGGGTGGGGTAAGAGCCCACCGCGCGACTGGCAACAGGAGCGGCACGGTAAACCCCACCGGGAGCAAGACCGAATAGGGGCGGTGCGAGGGGAAACCCTCGAGGGCTGTTTCCGGCTCACCGTCCGGGTAGGTTGCGTGAGGCGCATGGCAACATGCGCCCAAGATGAATGGCCGCCACGCTATCGCCCCGCAAGGGGCGAGGGCCATACAGAACCCGGCTTACAGGCCAGCTGGCAATTCTCTCTACGATATCGAAGAGAAGTCTTTTGAGATCAGCAGGTTGCGCCCTCGGGCGCGCCTGCCGATTCAAGCTCTTCAGCTGTTTATCCCAGCAGCGGGAGCCCGCCGGTTGCTTGAAATTGGTGCGATTAAATCGTACCATCGCCAGAAATGGCATCAGGAGCCCCGCGATGGGACAGGTCGACAAACGCAGCATAACGCTGTCGCCGGAACTGGCGCAGGCGGTGGACGACGTGGTCGCCGCCGGCGAATATGCCTCGGCGAGCGAAGTGATCCGCGACGCGCTCAGGCAATGGAAGGACCGACGCGATCTGTATGGCTACACGGTCGAGGAACTGCGCAAGCTGGTGCAGGAAGGGATCGACAGCGGGCCGGCATTGGAGGGGCCGCCACTCATGGAACGATTGCGCGCCAAATATCTGAAACTGGCGGAGGCCAAGGACCTCCAGGAGTGAAATACCGCCTGCTTCCTCAGGCAGAGGTCGACCTTGAAGATATCGGTGACTACATTGCCGGCCACGATCCCCGGGCAGCAGTCCGTCTCGTGGATGCGTTGGAACGACGGTGGGATTTGCTGACATTGCATCCCTTCTCAGGCGCGCCGCGCGACGACATTGCACCCGGCATCCGTCATCTGGTCGTGGGCGACTACCTTACCCTGTACCGGGTCGGTAACGACGTGATCGAAATCATCCGCGTGCTGCATGGCAAGCGCAACATCGAAGCCGACGACATCGATTCGTAGTCGACTGATCAGCCGCTGATCTTGTCCAGCGACGTCTCGATCGCCTTCCAGAGTTCTTCCACCGGTTCGCAGCCGACCGAGAGGCGAACGAAACCGGCGGGTACCGCATCGCCTCTTTTCGTGCGGCGTTCGGCGGAGGTGTGGACGCCGCCGAAGGATGTCGCGGCCTGCATCAAGGCACAGTTGTTGATGAAATCCTCGGCCTTGTCCTCCGAGGCGAGCTCGAAAGAGATGAGAAAGCCGAAGCGCTCCATCTGGGCGCGGGCAAGGTTGTGCGACGGATCGCTTTCCAGTCCGGGAAAACGCAGGCCGCTGATCGCCCGGTGGCCTTTCAGCCGCCGTGCGATCACTTCCGCCGAAGAGCACATGCGGTCGAAGCGCACATCCAGCGTTTCGAGGCCGCGATGCACCAGCCACGCCTCGAACGGCCCGGGAATGCTGCCGGAAACCTCACGCCAGCCGGTCACGGCGGTGATGATATCGGCATTGCGGCTGGCGACATGGCCGAACAGCACGTCGGAATGGCCATTGGGCGCCTTGGTGTCGGCGGCGACGACGATGTCGGCACCATGGTCGAGCGGACGCTGGCCGAAAGGCGTCATCGTCGTGTTGTCGATCGCAAGCAGCGCGCCGGCCTTGTGAGCGGCCGCGGCGACAGCGGCGATGTCGCAGATATCCAGCCCCGGATTGGCGGGGGTTTCGACAAAGGCGAGGCGATAGCCGTCGAAGCCACCATCGAGGAAGGTCGATGTCGGCCTCACATCATAGGTGACGCCAAACGGCTTCAGGAAGCGATCGGCCAGTGCCCTTGTCGTGTGATAGCCGTCGGAAGGCAGCAGGATACGGTCGCCGGTCTTGAGCAGGGCGAAAAACACCGAACAGATCGCAGCCATCCCGGATGGAAAGGCGACGCAGGGCGCACCTTCCAGATGCGCCAGCATGTGCTCGACCGCATCCCAGGTCGGATTGCTGAAGCGGCCGTACTGGTCGAAACCAGTGGCGTCGCCGGGCGTGTGATAGATCGCGGCCATGGTCAGCGGCAGGGGGATCGGATCGCCCTTGGCGAGCCCGTTGTTGCGCAGATGGGGAAGTGCCGCAGCGCGTGCGTTCGCTGTTTCAGACATCGATGTTCATTCCAGTGCAAGTCATGGTGATGAGGCTATCGGCAGCCGGCGGTCGTGTCATCAATTGCCTGATCGCCTATTCGGGTCGCGGAACGGGGCGGTAGGGGCGCCCCTCGGCCATACCATGTTTCAGATAATGTTCGCGCGGGTTCATGCCGGAGAGCCTGACGTCCTCGTGCAAGTCAAGATAGACATTGTCACTAAAACCCCGTGGAAGTCTCATGCTATCCGGCACCAGCGGAGACCTAAAAAGTTTTCCGTCACTTATATTTCCGGGGAAATAATTCGGCGTAAAAGCCATTTTTCTAGCAACGGCATTGAAGGAAAGCTGATCCCGATAGGAGTATCTGCAAACCTGGTAGAACCACTGCTCCATTACTGACCGCAGGGCGATATCGTTGTGGCGGCGCAGAAGCACCCCACCGAAGATCAGGCCGCCATCCACTGGGTGGCCGATTCGTTGGTAGTGGCTCATTTGCTCCCGAATGACGGCCGCATTGTCGTACTCCAATGCGATAACCGCCTCGGCCTCGGCGTAGATGCAGGACCGCTCCGAGTGTTGAAAGCAGATCATCGGGGATTGGTCGTCCCTCAGATAATCAAAGATAGTCGATATCGGTGAGTTGAGCATAGCCGTGTTGTTCAAATAGAGGCTGGCCTCGTAGTTGCCCAGGAAACGATGCGCCAGGATTTTCACCATCTTCGCTACCCTGACGGGCCCAAGGAGATCCGCATCTATGTACCGGAAATTCCAAATCTTCGAGTGAAGGCTTTTGTCATCCGTAAAACAGACAAAATCAGTCCTGCCGTCACTCTCATATTCAGCATCGGCAAATTTCTCCGAATAGCCAAACAGGCAGGTGTATACGACACGACGCTTTGTGGGGGCGTGTAACTGCTCGTCCATTCCAGTTTCCTTGCACCTGACGTTTCGCACCTTGGCGATGCTGGATCCCCAGGAGATACAACTCCGCATCGGAGATTACGGATTTTGCATGGCGGGAGCCAGTCTTGTTGTGCCTGCAACGACGGCCTCAAGTCAGCCTGCAAGATCCGTCTAAACGGTTCGTTAGGCTTAATGGATCATAAAAACGAGACGTGCCGTCAAGGCTGTCCCATTGGTCGCGGCGCGCGTGTTTGTGAAGCCTATTCCCGTTGACGCCCATAGTGCCCCATGATATCCCATTCAGACATCAAAGCCTTCGTTCCGCGTCAGGGTAAAGCGTACGCCAATCGGGCAGCCGCGGTGGCTGCGCGTTTGCCGGTTCTTGCCCGTGTGGACGAGGCCGATACGGGGCAGGGAACGCGTCGCGGCGGCGCGTGCGACAAGATGGAGAGGGGTGCGGCGGCGCAAGCGGCTGTGACGTTCAATGGACCGGTTTCTGTCAAACACGGTGAGCAGGATCGATGCGAAGGGACGGGTGTCCGTTCCGGCGCATTTCCGTGCCGTCGTGCAGAAGCGCGGCTATTCGGAACTCTATGCGCTGCGTTGCCTCGACCAGCCGGCGATGGATGTCGGCGGGCTCGATCTGCTCGACCGCTACGAGCAGCGCATCGCGCTCGAAGATCCCTTCCTGCAGACGGCGGACGACATGTCGTTCTTCTGTCATGGCGACGGCACGTTCCTGAAGCTCGATCAGGACGGCCGCATCACGATGAGCGATTTCATTCGCGAGCACACCGGCATTTCGGCGGAAGTGGCCTTTGTCGGGCGCGGCAATTTCTTTCAGATCTGGGAGCCGGGACGGCTAGCGGCCTATGGGGCGCAGGCGCGGGCCCGGCTGTTGCAGCTTCGGCAGGGGACGAAGCCTGGGGAGCGACCGGAATGACGGTGGGCCACGGCGATGACCTTCACGCCGTTGGCGGATCGGTCCGCCACATTCCGGTCCTCCTTGGCGAAGTGCTCGAAGCGCTAGTGCCGGCGCAGGGCGACATCATCATCGACGGCACGTTCGGCGCCGGCGGCTACACCAGGGCCATACTGGCGACAGGGGCTTCCGTCGTGGCGATCGACCGTGATCCCGATGCGATCGCTGCCGGGCGCGACCTCGAGGCGCAATCGGGCGGCAGGCTGAGGCTGGTGCAGGCGCCGTTCTCGACGCTGGATGAGCACGTCGAAAGCGTCGATGGCGTCGTGCTCGACATCGGCGTGTCCTCGATGCAGCTCGACCAGGCCGGGCGCGGGTTTTCATTCCGCGCCGATGGGCCGCTCGACATGCGCATGGCACAGGCGGGTTTGAGCGCCGCCGATGTCGTCAACAGCTTCAAGCCGGGCGACCTTGCCCGCATCTTCGGCTTCCTCGGCGAGGAGCGTCATGCCGGGCGCATTGCCCGCATGATCGAGGCTCGCCGTGAAAAGCGGCCGTTCGAGCGCACGCTGGAACTCGCCGACGCCATCGAGACGCATGTCGGGCGCGCGCCGAAGGACAAGATCCATCCGGCAACGCGGGTCTTCCAGGCGCTGCGCATCTTCGTCAATGACGAGCTTGGCGAACTGGCCAAGGCATTGTTCGCCGCCGAACGCGCGCTGAAGCCTGGCGGGCGTCTCGCCGTGGTGACGTTCCATTCCCTGGAAGACCGCATCGTCAAGCGCTTCATCGCAGATCGCGCCGACGCCGTGACCGGCTCGCGCCATATGCCCGAGGCGCAGGCGCGTACCGCAACCTTCCGCAAGGCCGGCGGCGGCGTGACTGCCGGCGACGCCGAGGTCGCGGTCAATCCGCGCGCCCGTTCGGCCAGGCTGCGCGCGGCAATCCGCACCGAGGCGCCGGCGCGCAACACCGATTTTTCGATTTTCGGCCTTCCAAAGCTTCCCGGCATCGACCGGCCGGGGGAGAGATAAGCACGTGTTTCGTACCAGCGACATCGTCCTGATCGCCGTCATGGTTTCGGCGGCGGCCCTTACCTACAAGACCAAGCGCGAGGCCGAGGAACAATTGGCGGCGGTGCAGAAGATCCATGCGCAGATCCGCTACGAGGAGGACACGATCGACCTGCTCAAGGCCGATTGGAGCCTGCTCACCCAGCCATCGCGGCTGCAGAGGCTGGCCGAACTCTACAAGTCGCAGCTCGAACTCCAGCCGGTCAGCGCCCGCCAGATCGTCGGCATCGGCGACCTGCCGGCCAAGGCCCTGGACATTCAGGACATCCTGAAAGGACGCCAGGGCGGCATGGCCGACAATTCCGACAAGGCGCCTGCGGGCGGCAAGGACCCCGTGGTGACCGGAGGCATCGCCCAATGATCGGCAAACTGCTGAAGCGCCGCGCCAGGACCGTTGAAGGCGGGTCGATCGTGGTCGACGGCGCCCGCAAGGCGACCGGCGGCAAGGGCAAGACGCGCATCGCGATGACGATGGCGGTGTTCTTCGGCATCTTCGCGACCATCTCCGGGCGGCTGGTCTATCTCGGCTTCCAGACCCCCGACATGTCGGGCGGTCCGCAGAGCCGGGTGACGGCCTCGCGGCCCGACATTGTCGATCGCAACGGTGAAGTGCTGGCGACGGACATCAAGACGGCGTCGCTGTTCGCGGAGCCGCGCCGCATCGTCGACGCCGACGAGGCGATCGAGAAGCTGTCGACGGTGCTTCCCGAGATCGACTATGAGCAGACCTACCGCAAGCTGAAAAGCGGCGCCGGCTTCGTTTGGCTGCAGCGGCAGCTGACGCCCAAGCAGCAGTCCGACATCATGCAGCTTGGCATTCCCGGCTTCGGCTTCCGCACCGAAAAGCGCCGCTTCTATCCGAGCGGCGAGACCTCGTCCTACATTGTCGGGCTCACCAACATCGACAACCAGGGCATCTCCGGCATGGAGAAATATGTCGACGAGCAGGGCTTGAGCGACCTGCAGGCATCGGGCCTGGCGGTCGCCAAGGATCTGAAGCCAGTGAAGCTTTCGATCGATCTGCGCGTCCAGCATGTGGTGCGCGACGAGATCGCCGCCGGCCTGGAGCGCTATCGCGCCATAGGCGCTGGCGCCGTCGTGCTCAACGTCAAGACCGGCGAAGTGGTGGCGATGGCCTCGGTGCCGGACTTCGATCCGAACAACCCGTACAACGCACAGGACAAGGAGCGGTTGAACCGCATGTCGGCGGGTCTCTATGAGATGGGCTCGACCTTCAAGAGCTTCACCTCGGCCATGGCGCTCGATTCCGGCAAGGCGACGATGGCGAGCCGCTTCGACGCTTCGCATCCAATCCGGGTCGGCCATCAGGCCATTCACGATTTCCACGGCAAGAACCGTGTGCTGTCGTTGCCGGAAGTGTTCCTCTATTCGTCCAACATCGGGTCGGCCAGGGAGGCCGAGATGGTCGGCATCGAGGGGCACCGCGAATTCCTGCATCGCCTTGGAATTTTGGACAGGATGCTGACCGAACTGCCGGAAGTCGCCCGCCCGACCGAACCGAAGGTCTGGAAACAGGTCAATTCGTTCACCATCGCCTTCGGCCATGGCGTGTCGACGACGCCGCTGCAAGCAGCTGTCGGCTGCGCGGCGCTGATGAATGGCGGCTTCCTGATGAACCCTACCTTCCTGGTCCGCACACAGGCAGAAGCGATGGCAGTGGCCAAGAAAGTGGTCAGCGACAAGACGGTCGAGGGCATGCGCTACCTCTATACGCTCAACGCCGAGAAGGGCTCGGCCAGAAACGCCAGAGTGCCCGGCTACCGCGTTGGCGGTAAGACCGGAACAGCCGAGAAGGTCATCAATGGCCGCTACTCGAAGGATTTGAATTTCAATACCTTCGTCGCCGCCTTCCCGATGGACGATCCGCAATACCTCGTGTTTACGATTGCCGACGCCCCGCACCCGGAAAAGCCTGGCATGACAGACGTCGCGGCCGCGAATGCGGGGGTTATGGCCGGTAACATCATCAGGCGTTCCGCGGCCATGCTTGGCGTGAAGCCAGATTTCAGCCATGAAAATGGTGCAACGCTGGTTTCCTATCAGTGATTCTTAGGGCGCGCCGGTAACTGCGCGCTATTTTGTTGTGGTGAACGGGACCCGATGAAGCTCAGAGATCTAGCCGGTATCCTGCCAGTCGAAGGAACAGCTTCCGCCGATCTGGAGGTTACCGGGATTTCGTCGGATTCCCGCCAGGTAAGACCCGGCGTCGTCTTCTTCGCGCTCGCCGGTACCAAGGCGGACGGCGCGACCTATGCCGCCGACGCTGCCGGCCGAGGTGCTGCCGCGATCGTGGCGGTCAGCGCCATTGCCGGGCTGCAGGCCCCGGTGCTGGCGGTCGACGATCCGCGGCTGGCGCTGGCGCTGAGTGCGGCCCGCTATTTCGGCAAGCAGCCCGAGACCATGGTCGCGGTGACCGGCACCAGCGGCAAGACATCGGTCGCCGCCTTCACCAGGCAGATCTGGGAGCAGGCCGGCTATGCCGCCGCTTCGATCGGCACCACCGGCGTGGTGGCGCCGGGTCGCAACGACTATGGCTCGCTGACGACGCCCGATCCGGTCGCCTTGCACCAGCTGCTCAAGGAATTGGCGGATGCCGGCGTCACCCATGCCTCGATGGAAGCTTCCAGCCATGGGCTCGACCAGCGCCGCCTCGACGGCGTCAAGCTGGCGGCCGGCGGCTTCACCAATCTCGGCCGCGACCATATGGACTATCATCCGACCGTCGAGGACTATCACCGCGCCAAATTGCGCCTGTTCGACACGCTGCTGCCGAAAGGCGCGCCGGCCGTCATCTTCGCCGACGATCCGTGGTCGGCACCGACGATCAAGGCAGCACAGGCTGCCGGGCTCGACGTGCTGACGGTCGGCCGCCATGGCGATTTCCTCAAGCTGAAGCGGGTCGAGCACGAACGCCATCGCCAGCGCGCCGAGGTCGAGGCTGGCGGCGTGCTTTACGAGGTCGACCTGCCGCTGGCCGGCGATTTCCAGATATCGAATGCGCTGGTTTCGGCCGGGCTTGCCATTTCCACCGGAACGCCCGTCGCCAAAGCCTTGATGGCATTGGAGAAACTGAAGGGCGCGCCGGGCCGGCTCGATCTCGTCGGCACCACCGCCAATGGCGCGCCGGTCTATGTCGACTATGCCCACAAACCCGATGCGCTGGAAAATGTGCTGGCTTCAGTGCGTCCCTTCACGACCGGCCGCGTCATCGTCGTGTTCGGCTGCGGTGGCGATCGCGACCGCGGCAAGCGGCCGATCATGGGCGAGATCGCGACCCGGCTTGCCGATGTCGTCATCGTCACCGACGACAATCCGCGCTCGGAAGTGCCGAAAACGATCCGCGCCGCCATTCTTGCCGCCGCACCCGGTGCCATCGAGATCGGCGACCGGCGCCAGGCAATTCACGAGGCGGTCGCCATGCTGCATGCCGGCGACACGCTGATCGTGGCGGGCAAAGGCCACGAGGAGGGCCAGACGATCGGCACCGAGACCTTGCATTTCTCCGATCATGAGGAAGTCCGCGCCGCGCTCAGGGAGCGTGCCGCATGAGCCTGCTGTGGACCTCCGAGGCGCTGGTTTCCGCCATGGACGGGCGGCCGCTCGGGCCGATGCCGGAAGGCATATCAGGCATTTCCATCGACAGCCGCAGCCTGCAGCCGGGCGACGCCTTCTTCGCCATCAAGGGCGAAGCGATGGACGGCCATGACTTCGCCACATTAGCCATCAAGGCCGGCGCCGGCGTGCTGGTGGTGGCGGAAGGCAAGCTGCCGTCGCTCGGCCGGCTGACGGCGCCGATGATCGTCGTCGAAGACGTGCTGGCCGCACTTGAAAAGCTTGGTGTCGCGGCGCGCGCCCGCTCTGAGGCCAAGATCATCGCGGTCACCGGTTCGGCCGGCAAGACGACCACCAAGGAAGCGCTGCGCCACGTGCTGTCGGTCGTCGGCAAGGTGCATGCCTCGGCGCAGTCGTTCAACAACCACTGGGGCGTACCGCTGACGCTGGCGCGCATGCCTGATGATTGCGACTACGCCGTGTTCGAGATCGGCATGAACCATCCCGACGAGATCCGGCCGCTGGTCAAAATGGTGAGGCCGCATGTCGCCATCGTCACCATGATCGCGGCCGCCCACCTCGGTTTCTTCCGCAATCTCGACGAGATCGCCAAGGCCAAGGCCGAGATTTTCGAAGGCCTGGAGCCGGAGGGCGCCGCCATCCTCAACCGCGACGATGCGCGCTTCAAGCTTCTGGACAAGATGGCGCATGCCGCAGGCGTCGAGCATGTCTTCGGCTTCGGCGAGAATGCGCGCTCGACCTTCAAGCTGGTCAAATGCGAACTCCATGCCGACCATTCCGACATCACCGCCA
Source organism: Mesorhizobium sp. AR07 (assembly GCF_024746815.1). Taxonomy (GTDB): domain Bacteria; phylum Pseudomonadota; class Alphaproteobacteria; order Rhizobiales; family Rhizobiaceae; genus Mesorhizobium. The sequence goes on along the minus strand of NZ_CP080525.1, from coordinate 1,665,506 downwards.
GGATCAGCGGCCACGAGGTGACGGCCCGCATCGGCGCGCCCGGTCGCCATATGGTGCAGAACGTGCTGGCGGTGCTCGGTGCGGCGCATCTTGTCGGTGCCGATCTCGACCAGGTGGCGCGTGCGCTGGCCAATCTTTCGGCCGAGCGCGGGCGCGGCAAGCGCCATGTGCTGCGCCACCCCGGCGGCTCGACTTCGAACCACCCCGGCGGGCCGATCACGCTGATCGACGAGAGCTACAACGCCAATCCGGCGTCGATGGGCGCCGCCATGGCGCTGCTCAACGCGACGCCGGTAACGGGCGAGGGCCGCCGCATCGCCGTGCTCGGCGACATGCTGGAGCTCGGCGACCATTCGACCAAGCTGCATGCCGCCCTTGCCGATCTCATTGTCGGCACCGGGACGCAGATCGTCTTTCTCGGCGGCCCGGAAATGCGGGCGCTGGCGCAGGCGTTGCCGGCCGAGATCAAGACGGAATACCGCGCCGGCGTCGAGGAGTTGAAGCCGTTGCTGCTTGCCGCTTTGAAGCCGGGCGACGTGGTGATGATCAAATCGTCGAAAGGCATCGGTTTCGCAAAACTGGTCGATGCGCTGCTGGGTAAGTTCCCGGCTGAAACGACAACCAGCAAACAGACCCAGGTCGGGGGACGATAAGCGCATGTTCACACTGCTCGTCGATTTTGCGGACAAGATCTCGGTCTTCAATGTCTTCCGCTACATCACCTTCCGCACCGGCGGGGCGCTGATCACATCGGCGCTGATCGTCTTCATCTTCGGACCGACCATCATCAATTCGCTGCGGCTGCGCCAGGGCAAGGGCCAGCCGATCCGCGCCGACGGGCCGCAGACGCATTTCAAGAAGGCGGGCACCCCGACTATGGGCGGGCTGATGATCCTTTCCGGCATCATCGGTTCGTCGCTGCTGTGGGCGAACCTGTCGAGCATCTATGTCTGGGTGGTTTTGCTGGTGACGCTGGGCTTCGGCTTGATCGGCTTCTACGACGACTATCTGAAGGTAACCAAGCAGTCGCATCTCGGTTTTTCCGGCAAGGCGCGGCTGGCGCTCGAATTCGTCATTGCCGGCATCGCCGCCTGGGCGATCATGCATAACGGGCAGGCGCCGTTCTCCTCATCGCTGACATTCCCCTTCGCCAAGGAATTCATCGTCAATCTCGGCTGGTTCTTCATTCCGTTCTCCTGCTTCGTCATCGTCGGCGCCGGCAATGCGGTGAACCTGACCGACGGCCTCGACGGGCTGGCGATCGTGCCGATCATGATCGCGGCGGCCTCCTTCGGCGTCATTGCCTACCTCTCCGGCAACGCGGTGTTCGCCGAATATCTGCAGATCCATTTCGTGCCGGGCACCGGCGAACTGGCGGTCGTGCTTGGCTCGGTCATCGGCGCTGGTCTCGGCTTCCTCTGGTTCAACGCGCCACCGGCGGCGATCTTCATGGGCGACACCGGCTCGCTGGCGATGGGCGGCCTGATCGGCACGGTCGCCGTCGCCACCAAGCATGAGATCGTGCTGGTCATCGTCGGCGGATTGTTTGTCGTGGAAATCCTGTCTGTCATCATCCAGGTCGGCTACTTCAAGATGACCGGCAAGCGGGTGTTCCTGATGGCGCCGATCCACCATCATTTCGAGAAGCTCGGCTGGACCGAAAGCCAGGTGGTGATCCGCTTCTGGATCATCGCCGTCATCCTGGCGCTGGTCGGCCTGTCCACCCTGAAGCTGAGATAGGAGGCCGCTTGATCCCCGCCGCATCCTTCGCAGGCAAGCGCGTTTCGCTCTTCGGGCTCGGTGGCTCGGGGATTGCGACGGCGCGCGCGCTGATCGCAGGCGGGGCAGACGTGCTGGCCTGGGACGACAATCCCGACAGCGTTGCCAAGGCGGCGGCGGTCGGCATCGCGACCGGCGATCTGCGCGGCGCCGACTGGGCGAAGTTCTCGGCTTTCGTGCTGTCGCCGGGCGTGCCGCTGACGCATCCCAAGCCGCATTGGACGGTGGAGCTGGCGCGCGGTTCCGGCGTCGAGATCATTGGCGACATCGAGCTTTTCTGCCGCGAGCGGGTGCTCGCCGCGCCGGCAGCACCGTTTATCGCCATCACCGGCACAAACGGCAAGTCGACGACGACCGCGCTGACCGCGCATATCCTGAAAGCGGCGGGACGCGACACCCAGATGGGCGGCAATATCGGCCGCGCGGTGATGACGCTCGATCCGCCTGAGCCCAATCGGCACTATGTGGTCGAATGCTCGTCCTACCAGATCGACCTCGCGCCTTCGATCAACCCGACGGCCGGCATCCTGCTCAATTTGACGCCCGACCATCTCGACCGGCACGGCACCATGCAGCATTACGCGGCGATCAAGGAGCGGCTGGTGGCCGGCAGCGAGACGGCGATCATCGGCATCGACGATTCCTGGTGCGCGCAGATCGCCGAGCGGCTGGAACGGGCGGGGCGGCATGTCATCCGCATTTCCAAGCGGCTGCCGCTGACCGACGGCTATTTCGCCGACGGCAGCAATCTGATGGAGGCCGTGCACGGCCGCTACAGCCGCGTCGCCTTCCTCGAAGGCATCGGCTCGCTGCGCGGCCAGCACAATGCGCAAAACGCGCTGGCCGCGGTCGCTGCTTGCCTCAAGGTCGGGCTGGAGCTTGGCGAGATCCAGTCGGGGCTGGAAAGCTTTCCCGGCCTGGCGCACCGCATGGAGCAGGTCGGCCGCAAGGACCATGTGCTGTTCGTCAACGATTCCAAGGCGACCAATGCCGATGCGGCGGCACCGGCTCTGTCGAGCTTTCCGCGCATCTACTGGATCGCCGGCGGACTGCCCAAGGAGGGCGGCATCGAGCCGTTGCGGGGCTTCTTCCCGCGCATCGCCAAGGCCTATCTGATCGGCGAGGCCGCGCCCGCCTTCTCGGCGACCCTGGGCGAGGCCGTGCCTTACGAAATATCGGGCACGCTGAGTGCCGCGGTCGAGCATGCCGCACACGATGCGGCTCGCGACGACAGCGGCGAGGTGGTGGTGCTGTTGTCGCCGGCCTGCGCCAGTTTCGACCAGTTCAAGAATTTCGAAGTCCGCGGCGAAGCCTTCAGGCAAGCTGCGAATGCTATCGAGGGTGTGAAACCCATCGGAGGGGCACGATAATGCAGAGCCGTCTCGACAAAAGCCCGGTTGCGACCTGGTGGTGGACGATCGACCGCTGGTTCCTGGCGGCGTTCCTGTCGCTGATGGGGCTGGGCATCGTCCTGTCCTTCGCCGCCAGCCCGGCGGTGGCCGAACGCATTGGCCTCGACAGTTTCCACTTCGCCACCAGGCAAATCATCTTCACCGTGCCGGCGCTTGGCGTGATGCTGGCGGTTTCCTTCCTCGAATCCAGGCAAATCCGGCGCATGGCGCTGGTGATGCTGTGCATCATGCTGGTGCTGATGGTGGCGGTGCTTTACATCGGCGTCGAGGTGAAGGGCGCGCGCCGCTGGGTTTCGCTTGCCGGCCTGTCGATCCAGCCGTCCGAGTTCCTCAAGCCGGCCTTCGTCATCATGTGCGCCTGGCTGTTTGCCGAACACAAGCGCCAGCCGGACATTCCGGGCAATCTGTTCGCCATGCTGCTGCTTGCCCTGGTCGTCTCGCTGCTGGTCGCACAGCCGGATCTCGGCCAGACCATGCTGATCACCGGAACCTGGGGTGTGATGTTCTTCATGGCGGGACTGCCGTGGTTGTGGATCATCGCGCTTGGCGGCGCCGGCGTCGGCGGCGTGTTCGCCGCCTATTCGGTGTTTCCGCACGTTGCCTTGCGCATCGACAAGTTCCTCACCGGCGAAGGCGACACGTTCCAGGTCGACATGGGGCGCGAGGCGCTGATCAATGGCGGCTGGTTCGGCGTCGGGCCGGGCGAGGGCACGGTCAAGCGGGTCATTCCCGACAGCCATGCCGACTTCGTCTTCTCGGTCGCCGGCGAGGAGTTCGGGCTGATCATGTGCTTCTTCATCATGTCGATCTTCGCCTTCATCGTGCTGCGCGGCCTCAACACGGCGCTGAAGGAGCATGACGACTTCACCCGTTATGCGGTCGGCGGGCTGGTCACCGTGTTTGGCCTGCAGGCCGTCATCAACATGTGCGTCAACCTGCAGCTGGTGCCGGCCAAGGGCATGACGCTGCCTTTCATCTCCTATGGCGGCTCCTCGCAGATCGCCATCGCCATCTCGATGGGCATGGTGCTGGCGCTGACGCGCAAGCGGCCTGAAAAGCGCAAGCAGATGGGCTTTGCCCTGTCGCAACGCGCCCTGCCGGCGGAGTGATATGGCGAGAGGCGTCATCCTTCTCGCCGCGGGCGGAACCGGGGGGCATCTCTTCCCGGCCGAAGCGCTGGCGCATGAGTTGAACGAGCGCGGCTGGACGGTGCATCTGGCCACCGACGACCGCGCCGAGCGCTTTGCCGCCCGCTTCCCGGCCGCGGCCATCCATCCGATCCAGTCCGCGACGATGGGCTCGAAAAATCCTTTCGCCATGCTCGGCGCCTTCTGGAAAATCTGGCGCGGCGTGCGCCAGGCCTCCGCCACCATCGCCAGGATCAAGCCGGATGCCGTCGTCGGCTTTGGCGGCTATCCGACCTTGCCGCCGCTCTATGCGGCGACAAGGCGCAAGGTGCCGACGCTGATCCATGAGCAGAACGCGGTGATGGGGCGCGCCAACCGGGCGCTGGCCGGCCGCGTCGATGCGATCGCCGGCGGCTTCCTGCCGCACGACGAGAGCAGTGCGGCCGGCGCCAAGACGGTGACGACAGGCAATCCGGTCCGGCCTCCCGTGCTGGAAGCGGCCAAGACGCCTTATGCGGCATCGAGCGGAGAGCAGCCGTTCAGGCTGCTGGTGTTCGGCGGCAGCCAGGGTGCCCAGTTCTTCTCCGACGCCGTGCCGGCAGCTGTCGCCATGCTTTCCGAAGTGCAACGCAAGCGGCTGGTGATCACGCAACAGGCGCGCGCCGATGATGTGGCGCGGGTGAAGGCGGCCTATGCGGCACTAGGCGTCGCCGTCGAAGTCTCGCCCTTCTTCACCGACATGGCGCAGCGCATGGCGGCGGCGCATCTGGTGATCTCGCGCTCCGGCGCCTCGACCGTTTCGGAGATCGCCGTCATCGGCCGGCCGGCGCTGCTGGTGCCATATCCCTATGCGCTCGACCACGACCAGGCGGCGAACGCGGCCGCCCTTGCCGCCGCCGGCGGTGGCGAAGTGCACCCGCAATCCTCGCTTTCGCCCGAGCGCATCGCAACCCTCCTCCGCGGGTTGATGGACAGCCCTGAGCGGCTGGTGGCCATGGCCGCGGGAGCAAAATCGGCCGGCCGGCCCAACGCGGCACGGTTGCTCGCCGATCTCACAGAGGCTATTGCGTCCAAAAAGAACATTTCGGACTTCAGGAAGGGGACGCACGCATGAAGATGCCGCAGACCATCGGCCTTGTGCATTTCATCGGCATTGGCGGCATCGGCATGAGCGGCATTGCCGAGGTGTTGCACAATCTCGGCTACAAGGTGCAAGGATCCGACCAGGCCGACAGCGCCAATGTTCAGCGGCTGCGCGACAAGGGCATCGAATGCTTCGTCGGTCACAAGGCCGAAAATCTTGGCGATGCAGAGGTCGTCGTCGTCTCGACGGCGATCAAGAAAACCAATCCGGAACTGAAGGCCGCGCGCGAAAAACTGTTGCCGATCGTGCGCCGCGCCGAGATGCTGGCCGAGCTGATGCGCTTTCGCCAGGCCGTGGCGATCGGCGGCACGCATGGCAAGACGACGACGACTTCCATGGTTGCAACACTGCTCGAAGCCGGCGGGCTCGATCCGACCGTCATCAATGGCGGCATCATCAATGCCTATGGCACCAATGCGCGCATGGGCGATGGCGAATGGATGGTGGTCGAGGCCGACGAGAGCGACGGCACCTTCCTCAAGCTGCCGGCCGAGATCGCCGTCGTCACCAACATCGATCCCGAGCATCTCGATCACTATGGCAGTTTCGACAAGGTGCGCGAAGCGTTCCGCCAGTTCGTCGAGAACGTGCCGTTCTACGGTTTCGGCGTGATGTGCACCGATCACCCGGAAGTGCAGGCGCTGGTCGGCCGCATCGAGGACCGCCGCGTCATCACCTATGGCGAGAATGCACAGGCCGATGTGCGCTTCATCAACCACCGCATGGCGGGTGCCATTTCGGAATTCGACGTGGTGATCCGCAACCGCAAGGGCGGCGGCCAGACGACGATCGCCGGCCTGCGCCTGCCGATGCCCGGCCGTCACAATGTCTCCAACGCGACGGCGGCGATCGCTGTCGCGCATGAGCTCGGCCTGTCCGCCGAGGCGATCAGGAAGGGCCTGTCGTCCTTCGCCGGCGTCAAGCGCCGCTTCACCCATACCGGTTCCTGGAACGGCGTCGATGTGTTCGACGACTATGGTCACCATCCGGTCGAGATATCGGCCGTGCTGAAGGCGGCGCGTAGCGCCACCAAGGGCCGCGTCATCGCCATTGCCCAGCCACATCGTTTCACCCGGCTGCATGATCTGTTCAACGAGTTCTCCACCTGTTTCAACGACGCCGACACTGTGATGGTGGCGCCGGTCTACGCGGCCGGCGAAGAGCCGATCGAAGGCGTGACATCGGATGCGCTGGTGTCGCGCATCCGCGCCGGCGGTCATCGCGACGCGCGCTACATCGAGGGTCCGGCAGCAATCGCGCCCATCATCCGTGATCTGGCCAAGCCCGGCGACTTCGTCGTCTTCCTCGGCGCCGGCAACATCACCCAGTGGGCCTATGCGCTGCCCAAGGAGCTTGGCGGGACGGCCTCATGATGCACGGCCAGGCCCTGATCGACAGACTTGGCGACCGGCTTGCCGGCCTGCGCGGCCGCCTGACGCCAAATGCCGAGATGGACAAGATCACCTGGTTCCGTGCCGGGGGGCTGGCCGAAGTGCTGTTCCAGCCGGCCGATGAGGAGGACCTTGCGACGTTCCTCAAAGCCGTTCCCGAGGACATACCGCTGACCATTGTCGGTATCGGCTCGAACCTTCTGGTTCGGGACGGTGGCATTCCGGGTTTTGTTATCAGGCTTTCGGCCAAGGGCTTTGGCGAGGCCGAGGTGATTGGCCCTGCCAGGATCAAGGCGGGTGCGGCGACGCCCGACAAGCGCGTCGCCGCTGTGGCGCTCGAAGCCGGCATTGGCGGCTTTCATTTCTATCACGGTATTCCGGGCGCCATCGGCGGCGCGCTGCGGATGAATGCCGGCGCCAATGGCGTCGAGACGCGCGAACGCGTCGTCGAGGTGCGCGCTCTCGACCGCAAGGGCAATGTGCAAACGCTGAGCAATGTCGAGATGGGCTATGCCTATCGCCATTCGGCGGCACCTGCCGGGCTGATCTTCACCTCCGCCGTGTTCGAGGGCTTTGCCGAGGACAAGACAGCGATCAAGGCGGCGATGGATGCGGTGCAGAACCACCGCGAGACCGTGCAGCCGATCCGCGAGAAGACCGGCGGTTCGACCTTCAAGAACCCGGAAGGCACTTCGGCCTGGAAGGAGATCGACAAGGCGGGCTGCCGCGGCCTGATGATCGGCGGCGCGCAGATGTCGCCGATGCATTGCAACTTCATGATCAACACGGGAACCGCGACCGGCTACGACCTCGAATATCTCGGCGAGACGGTGCGCACGCGGGTGCTGGAGAATTCGGGCATCCGGCTGCAATGGGAAATCAAGCGCATCGGCAATTTTCGACCGGGACATGCCGTGCAGGAGTTTCTTGGACAACTCCTTTAAGGTGCGCTGACATTCAGGTGATGCCGGCCTGCAAACGGCGGCTTTCCGGGCTTCCGGTGCTCATGGACCCGAATGTCGGCTCCACTGCGGTTCTCGAAAGCCATCCAGTTTGGTCGCTTCGCGCCCGTCTTCGACTCCGGCTCGGCCTGACCTGAATCTCAACACATATTGGCGCGCGCTGAAGTTCACGTGATGCATGAACTTCAACGCGGCCGAAACGGCCCGTGAACCGTTGCTGCAAAGACTCAACGACACGCTTTTCTCACCCATTTTCTCAGAAAGTGAATCTCTCGGAATCGTAAGCACTTGCCAGTGAATCAACTCTCTGATTCTCTGCTCCAAAGCGTTTCCTGATTTGAGTCGTTCGACGCGTTTCAGCGTTTTCCGTCTGGGGGGCAACCTGCCGGGAGACTCTGACTCAATGTTGCGGAAAATCTTGGTTTTTGGTCCGCCGTGAGAGGGGATGACGGGGAATGAAAAGCAAGCATGTGGCCGTCCTGCTGGGTGGTTTCTCGTCCGAGCGGCCCGTGTCCCTGTCTTCGGGAAAGGCATGTGCCGATGAGCTCGAGAAGGAAGGTTATCAGGTCACGCGCGTCGATGTCGGGCGCGATGTCGGCTCGGTGCTTGCCGAGCTCCGGCCCGATGTCGCCTTCAACGCGCTGCATGGCCCGTTCGGCGAGGATGGCACCATCCAGGGCATCCTCGAATATCTCGGCATTCCCTACACTCATTCCGGCGTGCTCGCCTCGGCGCTGGCCATGAACAAGGAGCAGGCCAAGCGGGTTGTCAGGTCGGTTGGCGTCCCTGTCGCCGAATCGAAGGTCGCCAGCCGCTTCGCCATCCAGAGCAAGCACCCGATGAAGCCGCCCTATGTGGTCAAGCCGGTCAATGAGGGATCGAGCTTCGGTGTCGTCATCGTGCATGAGGGGCAGTCGCATCCGCCGCAGATCATCGGCTCGTCCGAGTGGAAATACGGCGATACCGTCATGGTGGAGCGTTACATCCATGGCCGCGAGCTGACCTGCGCCGTCATGGGCGATGTGGCGCTGGGGGTCTGTGAGATCATTCCGACCGGCCATTCCTTCTACGACTATGATTCAAAATATGTCGCTGGGGGATCAAAGCACGAATGCCCCGCAAAAGTTTCACCGAATATTTACCAAAAAATACAAACACTGGCGCTCAAGGCTCACCAAGCGATCGGCTGCCGGGGCGTTTCCCGGTCGGACTTCCGTTACGACGATCGGCATTCCGAAAACGGCGAGGTTGTCTGGCTTGAGGTCAACACCCAGCCGGGTATGACGCCGACGTCCTTGGTGCCTGAAATCGCCGCCCAGGCCGGGCACTCGTTTGGCGATTTGTTGAGTTGGATGGTGGAGGACGCTTCGTGTCTGCGTTGAAATGGGGACAAGGCAAGGGGAAGGGCGCGGCTGGGCCGGCGCTGTTCGGTCTGCCGTTGTCGCTGGACCATTTCGTGCTGCCGCGTGTGCTTCGCCGCCCGGTGCGCGTTCTGGCGCGCCTGGGCGTGGGGGAATTCCAGGCGCCGCGCTTCTCCGCGGCTATGATGTCTGCCGTGCTGGTTGCCTCGAGCAGCGCCTATGGCGCGTATCTTGGCGGCCATGTCGACGGCATCGTCCAGAGCATCACCGCCCGCACCGGCTTTGCCGTCGATCAGGTCAAGGTGGTCGGCAATCGCCAGACCTCCGAGATCGACATCCTCGACAGGCTCGAACTCGACGGCTGGACCTCGCTGATCGGTTTCGATGCCGAGGCGGCGCGCGAGCGGATTTCCGGCCTGCCGTGGATCGAGGTCGCTGCGGTCCGCAAGGTCTATCCGCACACGCTGGAAGTGCGCGTCGAGGAGCGCGAGCCCTTCGCGCTCTGGCAGCAAGGCGATGAGCTCTCCGTCATCGAGAAGAATGGCGCCGTGATCGCGCCGTTCTCCGGCGGCAAGCAGGTGCTTTTGCCGCTGCTGATCGGCGTCGGCGCGCCGGCCAAGGCGCCGGACTTCCTGGCCAAGGTCGAGAAATATCCCGATCTGGCGAACCGCATCAAAGGCTATATCCGCATCGGTGAGCGGCGCTGGGACCTGAAGCTGGACAACGGCATCACCGTCAAGCTTCCCGAGGATGACGAGGATCAGGCGATCGCCGAACTGGTCAAGATGGACCAGGACAAGGGGCTGTTGTCGCGTGACATCGCTGCCATCGACATGCGTCTGACCGACCGGCTGGTCGTGCAGCTGACGCCGGAGGCGGCGACGCAGCGCGAAGCCGCCCTCAACGAAAAGCCGAAAAGCCTGAAACGCAAGCCGGAGACGAAAATATGAGCTGGCTTGGCGGTCATGGCGATGCCGCGTCGCGCCGGTCCGGCACCCTGACAGTGCTGGATGTCGGTTCGAGCAAGGTCTGCTGCATGGTGGCCAAGCTGAAGCCGTGCGATGACGGCAAGCTGTTGCGCGGCCGTTCGCACCGGATCCAGGTGATCGGCATCGGCCATCAGAAGTCGCAAGGCGTGAAATCGGGTGTCGTCGTCGATCTCGACCGCGCAGAACACGCCATCCGTCTCGCCGTCGACGCCGCCGAGCGCATGGCGGGGCTGACGGTCGATTCGCTGATCGTCAACATGACCGCCGGCCGGCTGAAGAGCGAATCCTTCTCGGCCACCATCAATCTTGGTGGCCACGAGGCCGACGAGGCCGACATCAAGCGCGTTCTCGGTGCCGGCGCCAAGCAGGCGCTGAAGGCCGAACGCGAGGTGATCCATTCGCTGCCCGTCGGCTTCTCGCTCGACGCCGAGCGCGGCGTGCGGGATCCGCGCGGCATGGTCGGCGACGCACTTGGTGTCGACATGCATGTGTTGACGGGCGACGCCGCGCCAATGCGCAATCTGGAGCTTTCCATCAACCGTTCGCACCTGTCGGTCGAACGCCTGGTGGCGACGCCCTATGCCAGCGGGTTGGCTGCCCTGGTCGACGACGAACTGGAAATGGGCGCGGCCTGCATCGACATGGGCGGCGGCACGACGACGATCTCGGTGTTTTCGGAAGGCAAGTTCGTCCATGGCGACGCCATCGCCATTGGCGGCAACCACGTCACGCTGGATATGGCCAAGGGGCTTTCGACCTCACTCGATGCCGCCGAGCGGCTGAAGGTGATGCACGGCTCGGCGCTGCCGGGCAGCGCCGACGACCGCGACCTGGTCTCGATCCAGCCGATCGGCGACGATGGCGACGTGCCGCTGCAGATCCCGCGTTCGGTGATGACGCGCATCGTGCGTGCCCGCATCGACGAGACGCTCGAGCTGCTGCGCGACCGGCTGAACAAGTCCGGCTACGGCAATGCGGTGGGCAAGCGCGTTGTCTTGACCGGCGGCGCCAGCCAGCTCGCCGGCCTGCCGGAGGCGGCGCGCCGCATTCTGGGACGCAATGTACGCATCGGCCGCCCGCTCGGCGTGGCCGGCCTGCCGGAAGCGGCAAAGGGACCGGCCTTCTCGGCCGCGGTGGGGCTTCTGATCTATCCGCAGATGGCAAGCTTCGAGAGCCATCCGGCGAAAGGAATTTCCGGTCTCAGAATGACCGGGACGGGCGGAAAACTGCATCGCATGAGTCAGTGGTTGAGAGACAGTTTCTAATTGACGGGGACAGCCCCATAGGCGGCCGCGGCGGCGAAGCGGCGTGAAAGGCAAAGGACGGAGACAATGACCATCAATCTGCAAAAGCCGGACATCACCGAGCTTAAGCCGCGCATCACCGTGTTTGGTGTCGGCGGCGGCGGCGGCAATGCCGTCAACAACATGATCACCGCCGGTCTGCGCGGTGTTGAGTTCGTGGTGGCCAACACGGACGCGCAGGCGCTGACCATGTCGAAGGCCGATCGGCTGATCCAGCTCGGCGCGCATGTCACCGAGGGCCTTGGCGCCGGATCGCAGCCGGAAGTCGGGCGCGCGGCGGCGGAAGAATGCATCGACGAGATCATCGATCATCTGTCCAACACCCATATGTGCTTCGTTACCGCCGGCATGGGCGGCGGCACCGGCACCGGTGCTGCTCCCGTCGTGGCGCGTGCTGCCCGTGAAAAAGGCATTCTCACCGTCGGCGTCGTCACCAAGCCGTTCCATTTCGAAGGCCAGCGCCGCATGAAGACGGCGGATATGGGCATCGAGGAACTGCAGAAATGCGTCGATACCCTCATCGTCATCCCCAACCAGAACCTGTTCCGGCTGGCCAATGACAAGACCACCTTCGCCGACGCCTTCGCCATGGCCGACCAGGTGCTCTATTCCGGTGTCGCCTGCATCACCGACCTGATGGTCAAGGAAGGCCTGATCAATCTAGACTTCGCCGACGTCCGTTCCGTCATGCGCGAGATGGGCAAGGCGATGATGGGCACCGGCGAGGCTTCGGGCGAGGGCCGCGCGATGGCCGCCGCCGAAGCGGCGATTGCCAACCCGCTGCTCGACGAGACCTCGATGAAGGGTGCCAAGGGCCTGCTGATCTCGATCACCGGCGGCCGCGACCTGACGCTGTTCGAGGTCGACGAAGCGGCGACCCGCATCCGCGAGGAAGTCGACCAGGACGCCAACATCATCCTGGGCGCCACCTTCGACGAGGAACTCGAAGGCGTCATCCGGGTCTCGGTGGTTGCCACCGGCATCGACAAGTCGGCGGCTGAAATCGCCGCCGCGCCGATCTCGATCCGCACGGCGCCGCAGAAGCCGGTCAGCCGGTCAGCCGTTGCCGCGGTGGAAAGCCGGCCAGTGCCGGCCCAGCAGGCAGCCTACGAACCACGCGCCGTCGACCCGGTCGCCGAAGCCATCCATCTGGCGGAAGCAAATGCCGCAGCCATGGCGCAGGCTCGCCCGGCGCCCGCCGCCCATGCGGACGATTTCCGCCCGCAGAGCAAGATCTTCCAGGCGCCGCCAGCACAGCCGATGCCGCAGCCAGCCGCCCAGCAGATGCAGCCGGCTCCGCAGCCGCGCGAAATGCTGCAGCGCGAGGCCCCGCAGCCAGTAGCGATGGCGCCGCAGCGCATGCCGCGTGTCGAGGACTTTCCGCCGGTGGTCAAGGCCGAGGTGGATGCCAAGAGCCGTCCGGTCGACCACGAGAACAGCGGACCGATGGGCCTGCTGAAGCGTCTGACCAACGGCCTGACCCGTCGCGAGGAAGAACCCGCACGGTTGCAGCCGGCACAGCCGCGCGAACCCAAGTTGCGCCAGGCAGCACCCGAGGTGCGCCGTCTCGCCAGCCAGGACGCGCAGCTCTACGCGCCGCGCCGCGGTCAACTCGACGACCAGGGCCGGCTGACGCCGCAGGTCAGGCCGACTCAGGATGACGATCAGCTGGAGATTCCGGCATTCCTGCGCCGTCAGGCCAACTGATCGGTAAACGCGCTTTAACAATTGTTAACAGGCAGGCAAGCAATTGCTTGCCTGTTAACGTTTTAAACGGTGTGATTTCAAGTGGTTATCAGACCGTGCGGGATCCGGGGCGCGGTTACAAAGGGTAAGAAACCGTGATTTGGAGTATCCCTGCCGGAACATTATCTTCCGGCCTACCATAGTCGGTTGCCGGGATTTCGGGGGAAGTCGCCCTGCCAGCCGATTTCAACAAGAGCCGCGCCCTCGGGCTGGAGAAGCGGACCTAGGCATTTCGGGCTTATGGGGATTGTCTTGCACGACTATCAGACGACATTGAAGACGCGCGCGTCGCTTACAGGCACCGGCGTCCACAGCGGCAAGGAAGTTTCCATCAGCTTTATGCCGGCGGATGCCGACACAGGCATCGTGTTCCAGCTTTTCAATGGCGCAGAGCAGGGCCGCGAATTTCGCGCCCTGGTTTCCGAAGTCGGCGCTACCGACCTGTGCACCATGCTTGGTGATCCCTCCGGCGAGCACATCGCCACGGTCGAGCACATCATGGCGGCGCTGTTCGGGCTCGGCATCGACAATGTCGCCGTCGAGATAGACGGTTCGGAGGTCCCCATCTTCGATGGCAGCGCGATGGCGTTCGTCGAAGCCATCGACCAGGCAGGCATTGAAACGCTGTCGGTCAAGCGGCGCTACATAAGGGTCATCAAGCCGGTTCGCATCGAGAACGGCGCCTCCTGGGCCGAGTTCAAGCCGTATGACGGCACCCGTTTCGAGATCGAGATCGACTTCGAGAGCCCGGCGATCGGCCGGCAGCTGTTCGCGTCGGATCTCAATGCCGATATTTTCCGCCGCGACATCGCGCGCGCCCGCACCTTCGGGTTCATGAAGGATGTCGAGCGGCTGTGGGCCGCCGGTTACGCGCTCGGCTCCTCGCTGGAGAACTCGCTGGTGATCGGTGACGACAACCGCGTCATCAACATGGGCGGCCTGCGCTATCCCAATGAATTCGTGCGCCACAAGACGCTGGACGCCATGGGCGACCTTGCGCTGGCCGGCGCGCGGTTCATCGGCTGTTTCCGTTCCTATCGCGGCGGCCACAGGATGAACGCCGCCGCGCTGCGCCGCCTCTTGTCGGATCGTACCGCGTTCGAGATCGTCGAGACGACGCGCCGCGAGCGCGGCCGCAGCGCCGAGATGAACGCCGTCAACGCGCCGCTCTATGCGCCCTGGATGATCTGATTTTCTTAATTCTTTCGGATTTCAAGGCACGCAGAACTGTTGCGCGAATGCATCACCTGTCGGCGAAATTGCATCGACGTTCAAGCAACGTCAGACCGCCACAAAAATGTGCGATTGCCCGGAGATAGCGTTGCCGGGCAAGGCGGTTATGGTTTATGGCTGCTGCCGTCGATTAGTGCATGTCGCTCAAAAGTGGGGGCCAAGTTTGGGACAACGGCATGCAACGCGCATTGAAATAACGCCGAAAGGGCGGAATCCAATCATGTTCTTCAAGCGAGTCGGTCAATCGAAAGCGCCGCGGCGGGCTGTTTTCCTGGCGCTTTCGGTGGTTGTTCCATCGCTCTTCCTGTCGGCTTGCATGTCGTCGGAGAAAGATATCAACCTGTCGACCTATGTCGACCAGACAGAACCGGCCGATGTTCTTTACAATCAGGGCCTTGCCAATCTGAATGCCGGACGCCTGCAAGAGGCGAGCCGCAAATTCGATGCGGTCGATCGCCAGCACCCTTATTCGGAATTCGCCCGCAAATCGATGGTGATGGGCGCTTTCGCCGACTATCGCCAGGGCAATTACGATGAGGCGATCGGCGCGGCCAAGCGCTATCTCACGCTTTATCCGTCGACGGATGAAGCCGCCTACGCGCAGTACATTATCGGCTTGAGCTACTACCGCCAGATCAAGGACGTGACGCAGGACCAGAAGGAAGCGCGCCAGACCGTGCAGACGATGCAGGACCTGGTGACGCGCTGGCCGACATCGGAATATGTCGACGACGCCAAGGAAAAGATCCGCTTCGCCAACGATCAGCTGGCCGGCAAGGAGATGCAGATCGGTCGCTACTATCTCGAGCGCCGCGAATACATCGCCGCCGTCAAGCGCTTCCGCACCGTGGTGGAGAACTATTCCAACACGCGCCATGTCGAGGAAGCCTTGGCCCGCCTGACCGAAAGCTATTACGCGATGGGCCTGACCTCGGAGGCACAGACCGCCGCCGCCGTGCTCGGCACCAACTATCCGGATAGCTCGTGGTACAAGGATTCCTACAAGCTGCTGCAGAGCAACGGGCTTGCGCCGCGCGAGAATGCCGGGTCGTGGATATCCAAGGCCGGGAAGATGATCACCGGCGCCTGACCCCAGGGCATTGGACCGAAGCGTGCGCAACGCTTTTTCGGATTGATCCGGCGCTCAAACAAAAAGATAGTGCGGCGCTGCGACTCCAATGTTCGCGCGCCGTTCTAGATCCGGGTTCTGATGCTTTCCAGACTGTCGATCCGTGATATCGTCCTGATCGAGAAGCTGGATATCGACTTCCAGCCGGGTCTTTCCGTGCTGACCGGCGAAACCGGTGCCGGCAAATCCATCCTGCTCGACGCCCTGTCGCTGGCGCTCGGCGCGCGCGGCGACGCGTCGCTGGTGCGCCATGGCGCGGCGCAGGGCCAGGTGATCGCCGTCTTCGACGTGCCGCGCAACCATCCGGCCCGTGCGCTGCTTGCTGAGAATGCCATCGACGATGACGGCGACATCATCCTGCGCCGCCTGCAGACGGCGGATGGCCGCACCCGCGTCTTCGTCAACGATCAGCCTTCGAGCGTCACGCTGATGCGCGATGTCGGGCGCGCGCTGGTCGAGATCCATGGCCAGCATGACGAGCGTGCCTTGGTCGATCCGGGCGCCCATCGCGAGGTGCTCGACGCTTTCGGCGGCCATCTTGGCGTCGTCCGCTCGACGGGCGAGGCATGGCGGCAGTGGCGCGCCTGCGAGCAGGAGCTTTCGCGCCACCGTGCCAAGGTGGCGGCGGCCGCGCGCGAGGCCGATTACCTGCGCGCGGCGGTGGCGGAGCTGACGAAGCTCGATCCGCAGCCGGGCGAGGAGACCGATCTCGCCGAGCTGCGCGCGTCGATGATGCGGGCGGAGAAGATCGCTTCCGAAATCCATGATGCCCAGGATGTGCTGTCCGGCCCGTCCTCGCCGTTGCCGCAATTGGCCAGCCTGCTCAGACGGCTGCAACGTAAGGTGACGGAAGCGCCCGGCCTGCTCGACGACGTGGTCAAATCGCTCGACGAGGCGATGCTGTCGCTCGACGCCGCGCAATCGGGCGTCGAGGCTGCACTGCGTGCCGCCGAATATGATCCGCAGCGGCTGGAGAAGGCCGAGGAGCGGCTGTTTTCGCTGCGCGCGGCCTCGCGCAAGCACAGCGTCGCCGTCGACGACCTGGCGCAGCTGCGCGACGCGATGTCGGCCGATCTCGCCGATCTCGATGCCGGCGAGGAGCGTCTGCACGGGCTGGAAAAGCAGGCCGCTGCCGCGCGCGAGGCCTACGACATTGCCGCCGCTCAGCTGTCCTCGCTGCGTCATGCGGCGGCGGTCGGCCTGACCAAGGCCGTCATGGCCGAACTGCCGGCGCTGAAGCTCGAACGCGCCGCCTTCATCGTCGAGATGAAGAGCGAGGCCGAGAGCCGCATGGAAGAGGGCATCGACCAGATCGAGTTCTGGGTGCGCACCAATCCCGGCACGCGGCCCGGGCCGATGATGAAGGTGGCGTCCGGCGGCGAGCTGTCGCGCTTCCTTTTGGCGCTGAAGGTCGCGCTGGCCGACCGGGGCTCGGCGCCGACGCTGGTTTTCGATGAAATAGACACCGGCGTGGGTGGCGCTGTCGCCGACGCCATCGGCCAGCGGCTGGCGCGGCTGTCGAAGCGCGTGCAGGTGCTGTCGGTCACGCATGCGCCGCAGGTGGCGGCGCGCGCGGCGACGCATTTCCTGATCTCCAAATCGGGCAGCGCCGACCGCGTCGCGACCGGCATTGCCGAGATGGACCGGCCGGCCCGGCAGGAAGAGATCGCGCGCATGCTGGCCGGCGCCACCATCACCGACGAGGCCCGCGCGGCGGCCGAGCGATTGTTGCGCGAAAACACCACGGCGGCATAAGAATCACCGGCGTCATGGATCGAGTCAGGATATGGCTCCATCCTGCTGTTCAGGAATGATTTTCCCAAAATCCTGATCTATTGTGACGCGCAACCAAAGCACGTCGCGCTTTGGTTGTTGTTTTGTGCATGTCGCTGTCCCAAAACCGCACCACACTTTTGGGTGACATGCATTTGTTCGGGGAAGAAAAGCATGGCCGAAAAACCTGTCGATTCGCTCAGCGAAAGCGAGGCCGAAGCAGAGCTCAAGCAGTTGGCTGAGGAGATAGCCGGCCATGACCGCCGCTATCATACGGAAGACGCACCGACGATCACCGATGCGGACTATGATGCGCTGCGGCGGCGCAACCTCGCCATCGAGGAGCGCTTTCCCTGTCTCGTGCGCGAGGATTCGCCATCGCGCAGGGTCGGTGCGCCGCCGGCGGAAGGCTTTGCCAAGGTC
The DNA here is from genome assembly GCF_024746815.1 of Mesorhizobium sp. AR07. GTDB lineage: Bacteria > Pseudomonadota > Alphaproteobacteria > Rhizobiales > Rhizobiaceae > Mesorhizobium. The sequence goes on along the minus strand of NZ_CP080525.1, from coordinate 1,647,733 downwards.
CGCCATGCGGTGCCGATGCTCAGCCTTGCCAAGGCCTATACCGACCAGGATGTCATCGACTTCATCGAACGCGGCCGGCGGTTCTTCGACCGCGACAAGGATCTCGACATCGCTTTCACGGCCGAGCCGAAGATCGACGGGCTGTCGGCCTCGCTGCGTTATGAGGGCGGGGTGTTCGTACAGGGTGCAACGCGCGGCGACGGCACCGTCGGCGAGGACATCACCGCCAATCTTCGCACAATCGCCGACATCCCCGCGAAGCTGAAAGGATCGGGCTGGCCCGAAATCATCGAAATACGCGGCGAGGTCTATATGACCTATGCGGAATTCGACGCCCTGAAGCAACGCTCGGCGGCGGTTGGCGGCCAGGACTATGTCAACCCGCGCAACACGGCGGCCGGGTCGCTGCGCCAGAAGGATGCATCCGTCACCGCCAGCCGCAACCTCAAATTCTTTGCCTATGCCTGGGGCTATACATCGCAGGATCCGGCGCCGACCCAGTACGGGTCCGTACAAAAATTCGCGGAGTGGGGATTCAAGATCAGTCCGCTGATGGTGCGGGCGAAGTCGGTTGAGGAATTGGTCGCGCAGTATCGCCTCATCGAGACCCAGCGCTCATCGCTTGGCTACGACATCGATGGCGTCGTCTACAAGGTCGACCAGCTGGAATTGCAGCGCCGATGGGGGTTCGTCACCGGCGAGCCACGCTGGGCGATCGCCCACAAATTCCCGGCCGAACAGGCGATGACGACCGTGCAGAAGATCGACATCCAGGTCGGCCGCACCGGCACGCTGGCGCCGGTCGCGCGGCTGGCGCCGGTGACGGTTGGCGGGGTCGTGGTCGAAAACGTCACGCTGCACAACGAGGACTACATCAAGGGGCTGGACAGCACGGGCCAGCCGATCCGCGACGGCATCGACGTGCGCATCGGCGACACCGTGGTGATCCAGCGGGCAGGGGATGTCATTCCGCAGATCGTCAGCGTCGTCATCGACAAGCGTCCGCCCGATGCCGTTCCATACGAATTCCCGCACATTTGTCCGGTCTGCGGTTCGCCCGCGACGCGCGAGATCAACGAAAAGACCGGCAAGGAGGATTCGCGCCGGCGTTGCACCGGCGAACTGATCTGCGCAGCGCAGGCGGTCGAAAGATTGCGCCACTTTGTATCTCGCGGCGCCATGGACATCGAAGGGCTGGGCGCCGAGAACATCGATACTTTCTTCAATGCGGGACTGATCAAGACAGCCGCCGATATTTTTACGCTCAGGGATCGTCGACCCGCTGTCACCAAGGCGCTGGCCGCGCGGCGCGAGGAGCAGGCCAGGCAGCGTGAGGCGGCCTCCGGCAAGACGCGCAAGAATGTGCGCAGTGTCGAGGACCGCAACTACGAAGGCCTCGACAAGCTGTTTTCCGCCATCGACTCGCGCCGCGAACCGGAGCTCGACCGCTTCATCTTCGCGCTGGGCATCCGCCATATCGGCGAAACCACGGCCGCCGTGCTTGCCAAGACCTTCTCGACCATCGAGGAGCTGATCCGCGTCGGCAAGGAGACAGCGGCGGCAGCCGATCCGCACACGGTTTTCCCGTCGGTCAACGGCATCGGCGACACGGTGATCGATGCGCTTCGCGATTTCTTCGGCAACGAGCGCAATGACGACGTGCTTGACGCGCTGCTCGTGCAAGTCAAGCCGAAGCCGTATGTCGTGACCATCTCGGCCGACAGCGCGGTCGCCGGCAAGACGATCGTGTTCACAGGCACGCTGGAAAAGATGACGCGTCCCGAAGCCAAGGCGATGGCGGAACGTCTCGGCGCGAAGGTCGCGGGCTCGGTTTCGGCGAAGACCGATCTGGTGGTCGCCGGGCCAGGCGCCGGCTCCAAGCTGAAGCTCGCCAGTGAACTCGGCATTGAGGTGATCGACGAGGACGCCTGGCTGGCGCGGATCGGCAAGGCGTGATGGAAGGCGCATTCACGGGTTTCGGGCAGAAGGCCATTCCGTTTCTGAAGGCGCTGGATTTCCATCAGAGCCGGGAGTGGTTCCTGGAAAACCGCGACCTGTTCGAAAAGGAGTTGCGCGATCCCCTCAGCGATCTGGTCGAAACGCTGACGCAGCGTTTCGCGGCAGCCGGGCTCGGCCTGCGCGGCGATCGCAAGAAGTCGCTGTTCCGCATCAATCGCGACGTGCGCTTCGCCAAGGACAAGCGGCCTTACAACAGGCATTTGTCGGCGATCCTGTCGCCTGACGGCACCAAGATGGAGCAGGGCGTGTTCTACGTGCATATCGGGCTGGAGGGTTGCTTTGCCGGCGTCGCCTGGTGGCAGCCCGAGGCAGAGCTGCTGTTGGCGATGCGTCGGGCCATCGCGGCGCAGCCCGACACATTCCGCGCCATGGTAAAGGCGCTGAAGAAAAACGGCCTTGAGGTCGATGCCGAAGGCGGCATGAAGCGCACGCCGCGCGGTTTCGAACATGTTACGGACGCGGACCTGGTCGCCGCCATCCGCAACCGGCATTTCGCCGTCCGCCATGTGATCGACCCGGCCGGGATCCATGGTCCGGCGCTGGTCGACGAACTCGTCGGTTTCACCGTGCGCGCCAAGCCGCTGCTCGACTGGGGCAGGGCGATCGAGGGCAAAGCCGCCGCCACCTAAAGCGCGTCGCGTTTGAACAGACCCATGCGACGCGCTTTAGGTCTTTGTTTTGTGCATGTCGTTCTCCCAAAACCGGGCCACTTTTGGGCGACATGCATTGGCCTTCGACAAGGTGCTGCGACGATCATTTCCGCTGATCGTTTGGCTCAAGCGAATTCGTGTGACAAGGCAGGCCACGCCACCTACATACCGCCGTTCCCGAGGGAGTGGTGAATGGCGACGGACGCAATCTCCGAGAGCGGCGCAAGGAGCGATTTCTGGCAGGGCGTGCGGCTCTCGATGCCTGTCGTGGTGGCATCGGCGCCGTTTGCGGTGCTGTTCGGGGCGCTCGCCGTCGACAATGGCTTCTCGGTCTTCGAAGCCTTCCTGATGAGTGCGCTGGTCTTCGGCGGCGCCAGCCAGATGGTCGGCATCCAGCTGTTCGGCCAGCATGTCGCGCCATGGCTGATCGTGCTGTCGATCTTTGCCGTCAACTTCCGCCACGTGCTCTACTCCGCCGGTATCGGCCGGCGTATCGCGCACTGGCCTGTCATCCAGCAGGCACTTGGTTATTTCATCCTCACCGATCCGCAGTTCGCGGTCGCCGAGGCGAGGGCAAACTCCGGCCAGACGGTCGGCTTCGCCTGGTATCTGGGGCTTGGCCTGCCGGTCTATGTGTTCTGGGTGATCGAAAGCGCGCTTGGCGCTGTGTTCGGCAAGCTGATCCCCGACACGCATGCGCTGGGCATCGATTTCCTGCTGCCGATCTATTTCCTCGGCCTTGTCCTGGGCTTTCGCAAGCGGCCGCTGTGGCTGCCGGTGGTCATCGCCAGTGCCGCGGCCTCCATCATCGCCTACAAGACGGTGGGCTCGCCCTGGCATGTCTCCATCGGCGCCATTGCCGGCGTGCTGCTTGCCGTCATCCTGCCGCCCCACCACAGCGGCGTGAAGGCACGACCATGAGCACGACATTCTGGATCATCATCGCCAGCGCGATAGCCACCTATCTCACGCGCATCGGCGGGCATCTGGTCATCTCGCGCTTCGAGAACATCCATCCGCGCGTCGAGGCCGGCCTCAACGCCGTGCCGGCGGCGGTGCTGACGACGCTGGTGGCGCCCGAGCTGTTGAATGCCGGACCGGCGGAATGGGCCGCACTGGTCGTTACCGCGGTGGTTTCGCTGCGCGGCGGGCTGATGGCGATGTTTCTGGCGGGCGCGGCGGTGTTGATCATATCGCGGCAGTTCGTCGGGTAGAGTTCGAGGCGTGATCGTTTCGGACGTTTGCGCCGCCCCTCATCTGCCTGCCGGCATCTTCTCCCCGTAAACGGGGAGAAGGGACGCTGCCGCAATGTCGGAGCTGTTTCTGCACCGTTGAAAATTAGCGAAGGCTTCGGTGACAGCTTCTTTCTCCCGTTCTACGGGGAGAAATGCCCGGCAGGCGGATGAGGGGCGGTGCCGACTTTCGAAGACCAACTCCTAAATCTTGACGTCGTGCGGCAGCGGCGCGGTGGCCTTCTCCAGCCAGGCCAGCGTCTCGCCGTCGAGCATCGGCCCGATCTCGGCCAGCACGCGGGCATGGTACGCGTCTAGCCAGTGCAGTTCCTCGCGCGTCAGCAGGTCTGTCCGCACCAGCCGCTTGTCGATCGGCGCCAGCGTCAGCGTCTCGAAGCCGTGCATGGCGATGTCGCCGCCTTCGACCTGTGTCGCGGGCGTCACCAGGATGAGATTCTCGATGCGGATGCCATAAGAACCTTCCTTGTAGTAGCCGGGTTCGTTGGACAGCATCATGCCTTCGAGCAGCTTTTCGGTGCCGGTGCGGGCAATGCGCTGCGGGCCTTCATGCACGGCCAGATAGGAGCCGACGCCATGGCCGGTGCCATGGGCGAAATCGCAGCCGTGCTTCCACAGCGCCATGCGCGCGACGGCATCGATTTCCGAGCCGCGCGTGCCGGCGGGGAAGCGCAGCGTGGAAATGCCGATCATGCCTTTCAGCACCAGTGTGAAGCGTTCGCGCATCTCCTCGGTCGGCTGGCCGATCGGCACCGTGCGGGTGATGTCGGTGGTGCCGTCCTGGTACTGGCCGCCGGAATCGAGCAGGAACAGCTCGCCGGCCCGCAGCTTGCGGCTGGTGGCGCGCGATACGCGGTAATGCATGATGGCGCCATTCGGGCCGGCGCCGGAAATGGTGTCGAAGGACACGTCGCGCAGCGGCATCTGCGTTTCCTCACCGGTCCGCCGACGCGTCTCCTCGAGCTTGGTGACGACAGCGATCTCGTCGAGGGAACCGGGTTTTTGCCGCTCCAGCCAGCACAGAAGCTTGGCGACCGCAGCGCCATCGCGGCGATGCGCGGCGCGAGAACCGTTGATCTCGGCCTGGTTCTTGGTGGCGCGTGGGATGCGGGCGGGATCGGGCGCGGCAACCACCGTGCCGCCATTGTCCTCGACCAGCATGCGCAGCCTGTCCGCCGCCAGCACCGGGTCGAGTGCGATCTTCGCGCCGCCCTTGGCGAGAGCGACGATCGCCGTTTCGAATTCGCCGGGCTCATGCAATTCGGCGAGCTGGGTCAGATAGGCCGCAACCTGGCGCGAGAACTTGCGCCGATCCATGAACAGCTGGTGCGATCCGTCGGCGGCAAGGATGGCGAAGCCGAGCGCCAGCGGCGTGTGCGGTACGTCGCCGCCACGGATGTTGAAGGCCCAGGCGATGGAGGAGGGGTCGGTCAGCACGGCATGGGTGGCGCCGTCCTTGCCGATCGCCGCCGCTAGCCGCGCCAGCTTGTCCTTGGCGAGCTCGCCGGCAAAGCCGATCGGGTGAAGCTCGACGGGGGCCACGGGCGCCTCAGGCTGATCCTTCCAGATGATGTCGACCGGATTCTTGTCGAGCGGTACCAGCACAGCGCCGGTCTTGTCGGCCGAGGCCTGCAGCGCCTTGACCTCGCTGATCGTGTGCAGCCACGGGTCGAAGCCGAGCCGCGCACCCTTGCCAATTGTATCCTTCAGCCAGGCGGCAGGCGGGTTGTCGACCAGGCTTTCGATGGAAAAAATGTCGAGATCGACCTCGTGGCGCACCTGCAGCGTGTAGCGCCCGTCGACAAAGACGAAGGCGCGGTCGCGCAGCACGATGGCAACGCCGGCCGAGCCGCTGAAGCCGGTCAGCCATTTCAGCCGTGCCGAGCGGTCGGCGACATATTCTCCCTGGTGCTCGTCCGCGCGGGGTACGATGAAGCCGTCCAGCCCATTGGCCGCCAGCCATTGGCGCAGCAGCGCAACACGCGGCTTGCCGACTGCCGGGTCGCCCGCGGAATCGAAGGTCTGGAACATGATGGGCCTCCCTGAATTCGGCGCTGATGTAGCGCATGACCTCGAAAATCGGAATCGATTTTCAGTTGGCGCAACCTGCTACAGCGTCGCTTGACTGACAACCGGCTGGACTTGGTCCAAGCCGCGCACGGCTGGTCCTGCCGGTCTCAGCGCTTGAGGTGGATCGTCACCCAGCCCTCGCGGTGCAAGGTGCGCACGTGGCGGAAATTCTGGCCGACATAGGCTGAGACGACGGCGTCGCGCTGGCGCTCGAGGATGCCCGACAGCACGATCGAGCCGCCGAGCGCGATATGGTCGGCCATTTGCGGCGCCAGCCGCATCAGCGGCCGCGCCAATATGTTGGCGACGATGAGATCGAAAGGCGCGCGCTTGCCGAAGATCGGGTGGTGAAAGCCCGGCGCAGTTACCGTCTCCACCAGCGCCTTGACGTGGTTGAGCCGTGCATTGGCGGCAGCCACCCGCACCGCCACCGGATCGATGTCGGTGGCCAGAACCGGAATGCGCGCCAGCTTGGCGACGGCGATGGCCAGCACCGCGCTGCCGGTGCCGAGGTCGAGCGCATTGCGCGGGTGCTCGCGCCGCACGACGCGCTCCAGCATTTCGAGGCAGCCGGCGGTGGTGCCGTGGTGACCGGTGCCGAAGGCAAGGCCCGCCTCGATCTCGATGGCGAGTTCGCCGCTGTGGCGCTTCCCGCGGTCATGCGCGCCGTGGACGAAGAAACGGCCGGCGCGCACCGGCTTCAAGCCTTCCAGCGAACGCGCCACCCAGTCGATGTCGGGCAGGGCCTCGCGCTCGATCGGCTTCGATAGGGAAAGGCCGGCGAGGATGTCCTTGACCCGGGCCTCGACCGCATCGACGTCGTCGTCGGCATAGAGCGAGACTTCGTGGATGTCCTTGTCCTCGTCGACCTCCAGTACGGCGATTGGCAGGCCTTCATCCTCGAAGGCCGCCTCGAACGCCGCGAAAATGCGCTCAGCCTCGATTTTTCCGGTAATGAAATGCAGTCGCGTCTGGGTCATGTATTTTGTATCAGCTCTTGGCCGCCAGTCGTTTCAACTTGGCGATCGCCGTGTCAGGGCTTTCGCCATAGGCGATCGTACCGGCAAAGTCGCCCTTGGCGTTGAGCAGCAGCACCGAAGCGGTGTGGTCCATCGTGTAGTCGCCGTCGCCGGTGTCGACCTTCTTCCAGTAGATGCCGAACGACTTGGCCATGGCATGGACCTTGTCCGGGTCGCCGGTGATGCCGGTGATGCGGTCCGAGAAATTGCTGACATAGGTGTTCATCACATCGGGCGTGTCGCGTTCCGGATCGACCGAAACGAAATAGGCATGCAGGTTCTTGCCGTCGTCTCCAAGCGTCTTCAGCCAGCCGGCCAGTTCGAACAGCGTGGTCGGGCAGACCTCGGGGCAATGGGTGAAGCCGAAGAAGACGACGCTCGGCTGGCCCCTGAAGGCGGCCTCGGTGATCGGCGCGCCTTTCTGGTCGACCAGCGTGAAGGCGGCGCCGAAGGGCTCGCCGCCATAGTGGCCGCGGTACCAGTCGAAGGTCAGCCAGCCGATGCCGGCAGCCATCAGGACGAGAATGCCGACCAGAATAGAACGCATCATCAGTAAGGTCCGTCCGCAGAAATCATCGGGGGCGCCGGCCCCATGCCGCGCCAGCACAGTCTTAGCGGTTCGACCCCGCCCAGGCAAAGTGCCGCGTTGCCGCAACCGCAGGGTGTCGACGTATCTGCTTGCAAAGCCGGGCTGCTCGCCCCACCTGTGACCGGCAACTCGAACCGCAGGAGGCTATGTTGCAAGGACTGATTGGGCGAAGACTGATCGGCGGCGCGTTGGCCGCGTGCGTTGTCCTGGGCGCTGGTGCCGCCATTGCCGAGGAAGTCGGCAAGGTCGGCGTCGACTGGCTTGGCAACGACATCATCGTCGAGGCGATCAAGGACCCGAAGGTGGAGGGTGTGACCTGCCACGTCTCCTACTTCGATCGCGGCATCATCGATCGGCTGCACAAGGGCAACTGGTTCGAGGATCCCTCCGATTCCTCGATCTCCTGCCGCCAGACCGGCCCGATCACCATCGGCGACATCGACAAGAGCGAGGGTGGCGAGGAAGTGTTCAAGCAAGGCATCAGCCTGATCTGGAAGAAGCAGGTGGTAAACCGGATCTACGACAAGGCCAACGAGACGCTGATCTACCTGTCGCATTCGCGCCAGGTGCAGAACGGCTCGGCCAAAATGTCGGTGACAACCGTGCCGCTCTACGGCCAAAACGTGGTGTGGACCAACGGCAAGCCGAAATAGGCAGGTCGAACTCCTTCGCGGAACCGGTCTGACGGACGATTGGTCCCGCTTGCGGGACCAATCGCTCGGGGGTAAAGCCGCCGGCATGGACCGTTCCGAAAATCTCGTCCCAAAGGATTCCGAGCCGCGCATCCATCCGACCGCGGAGTTGAAGGCGTGCAAGCTCGGCCGTTATGCCTCGATCGGCGAGCGGGTGGTGCTGCGCGAGGTGAGCGTCGGCGATTTCTCCTATTTCGAACGCCATTGCGAAGCGATCTACACGACGATCGGCAAATTCTGTTCGATCGCCGCCAACAGCCGCATCAACGCGCTGGAGCATCCGATCGAACGGCTGACCCAGCACAAGGTCAGCTACCGGCCGAACGAGTATTTTCGCTGGCTGGGCGTCGACGCCGCGTTCCGCGCGCGGCGGCAGGCGAAAGCCGTGACCATTGGTCATGACGTCTGGATCGGCCACGGTGCGGTGATCATGCCCGGCATCACCATCGGCAATGGCGCGGTGGTCGGCGCCAATGCGGTGGTGACGCATGACGTGCCGCCTTACGCGATCGTCGCCGGAGTGCCGGCCAGACCGCTCAGGTCACGCTTCACGGCTGCCATCGCGGCTCGGATCGAAGCTCTCGCCTGGTGGGACTGGCCGGTCGAAAAGCTCGCCAGGGCGGTTCCCGACATGCAGGCGATGCCGATCGAGGCCTTCCTCAACCGCTGGGAAAACGACGACGCTTGAGCTCCGTAAATGCGTCGACGGTAACCAATTTTCTTAACGTAAAATATTAGTGTTAAAAATTGGAAAACGAATTGTATTCGTCAGATTAAGCACTCCATGGTTGCAAGACTTTCGACAAAATGCACTACTCGGTGCGGGGGTAAGTCGTAAGAAGTCGAAGGAAAAACTACTAGCAACAATGGAGATAAGTCATGAAGAAGTTCGAACTTGTACTCACAGCTGCTATGGTTTCCTTCTCGACTGTCGGCGCCTATGCCGGCGGCTGGGGGGGTAGCTCGGGCAGCCTGATCAACGTGTCGCCGTCCATCGGCCTCGGCCAGGTGAACGCGTTGAATGGCATCCTGAGCGGCAACAACATCCTGAGCGGCAATGTCGTCCAGGGCATTCTGAACGGCAACGACACCAACGTGCTTTCCGGTGTCCTCAACGGTGTTGGCGTCAACGTCCTTGGCGGCAACAGCTACAAGCTGGGCGGCCATCGCTGAGCAATAAGTCACGGGTGGCGAATGCCCGTGTCGGGGCAGGAGGGTCTTGCACGCCCTCCTGCCTTTATGCGCGTCATGCGCGTCGCTTTTAGGCGACACGCATCAGATCTTCGCGCGCAGGCCCACAAATGCATCGACGGTGTGCTGGCGTTCGTCGATCACCGTCTTGAAAGTTTCGGAGACGTCGACGCGGACAACGATGGCCATCGATTTGGTCGCGTTATACGTCGCTTCGGCGTAGATGCCCTTGCGCCGCTCCTGGTTCTCGTAGAGCAGATTGTCCTTGAGCTCGTAGAAGATGCCGGACGCGATGCCGAGGTTTTCACGCACCTTCATGCCGAGTTCCAGTTCCGCGCGCTGCAGCCATGAGGCCAGCGGGTCGTCGGTGTCCGATGTCTCGTAGCGGCCGAAATAGGTGCCGCGCAACTCGAAGCCGCGTGGCAGCGGCTTGCCGAAGGTGAGCTGCCAGGTCGGGCGCCAACGCTGGTAGATGTCGTAGGCGCCGCGCAGGAATTGCGCGCCCAGCGCCACGCCGAGCGTCGAACCGTCCGATGCCTTGTAGGCGGCCTCGGCGCGCAGCGTATAGGCGTTGAATGACAGGAACAGCGGCGGATAGCCGATTTCCTCGACACTGGCGAAAAGTGCCGACGCCGAGGCGCCGAAGGCGAACTGGCCGAAGGTTCGGGTGACCCGTGCCGCCAACTGGAAGAGGTTGCGATCGGCGTGCAGCTTCGCCGGCAGGATCAGGTCATCCTGGAAATGCGTCGCGCCGAGCTTTTCGAAACTGTCGGCGGCCTCGAGGATCAGGGAGGTGGCGTTGCCGAGATCGATGCCGAGCTGTGTCTGGGCGCCGAAGACCTGCTTGAATTCGCGCGTGCCCAGCGTCAGCGGGCCAATGTCCAGATTGTCGCCGGTGCTGGAGACGCGATAGCTCAGCGATCCCCGCAGTTCGAGACCTGGCGCGAGCTTGCGGAAGGCCTCGGCCGACAGCGACAGTGCGCGGTCATCCTCGATCGACGTCTTGTCGTAGTGCGTTATCTGGAAGTTCGCGTTCAACTTGGCGTTGGCGTCGTTGTCGCCCCATTGCTTCTGCAGCGAACCGCGCAACAGCGTGTACCAGTCCTTCACCGCATGGTCGCTGTCCAGTGCGTTGTTGGTCCAGTGCCGTTCCAGACTGCTGGTGATCACCGGATCGGTTGTCGGGTCGGCTGCCGGCGCCACTATCGGTTCGCCCGCGGGTGCCGCGGGCTGCTCGGCCCTGACCGTCCCGGCCGCGCAGGCCATCAGCAGGCCAAGGCCGGCGCTGCGAAGCAAGCTGCGGGAAAGTGGAGCGACCGTCTGTCGGTGTGCCGGTCGGCGCTTTCGGGAAACCATGCTCCGCGCTCTCCGGACTGAAACCCCTTCCGCCATGCGGGGGTGGCGCAGCGGAAGGGGCTGGAGGTAAACCGCTGTGAAGCGGAAGGAACAGGCACTTTTGCCTGTTCGGTTACTGTGACATTAAACCCATAAGGTGTGTTTTCCTGCCTATTCTCTTTATGCGTGCATTCAATTGTGCCGGTTGTATTTGTTTCCACCGGGAACCTGAAACGGCTGCGGGTTGTTTCTCATCACGCTGCGGCATTGAGGGATTCGATAGATGGAAAAGCTTTTCACCAAGAGCGCCAACCGGGTCGCTCATGTAACCGGCCAGCCGCTGACATTTGCCGTCTGCTGCCTGATCGTCGTCGTCTGGGCGGTGAGCGGACCGTTCTTCGGCTTTTCGGACACCTGGCAACTGGTGATCAACACCGGGACCACGATCATCACCTTCCTGATGGTGTTCCTCATCCAGAACACCCAGAACCGTGATGGCGCGGCGATCCAGACCAAGCTCGATGAACTGATCCGGGTCAGCGAGGGCCACAACCACTTCATCGGCATCGAACATCTGACCGAATCCGAAGTCGAGGAGATCCGCGACAGGTGTGAGAGGGCAGCAATGCGGCATGACGAGAAGATCACCGCCATGGCGGCGAAGAAGGCCGTGGCGCAGAAGCGCGGGCCGAAAAAGCGCGCGGCCTGAAGCGAAACTCAGCGCTTCATGTACGCCGCGAAAGGCTCCTTGTAGTCCGGATGCCAGCGCGACAGAGCGGGGCGGTTCTCGATGATGTCGCCGATCGCCCAGGCCATGCGCTTTTCATCCAGCGGCCGCGCCGCCTCATTGTCAGGGCACAGGATGTAGAAATCGCCCCTGGTCAGGGATGCCAGCATGAAATCAATGACCTGCTCGCCGGTCCAGGCGCCGGCCGGCTTCTCCGTCGCGCCTTCGGTGAGGCCGGTATAGGTGAAGCCGGGAATGAGCAGATGGGCGGCGACATGGGCTCCGGGTTCGTTGCGCAGCGCATGAGCCAGGCCTTCGGTGAAAGTTTTCACCCCGGCCTTGGAGACGTTGTAGGCAAGGTTGCCGGGCGGCGTGGTGATGCCTTGCTTGGAGCCGGTGTTGATGATCAGCCCCGGCTTGGCCGAGGCCAGCATGCGCGGCGCGAAGGCCTCGACGCCATGCGCGACACCCCAGAAATTGATCTCTAGCAGACGCTTCCAGGCATCGCGGTTTTCCCAGGGCTTTCCGGGGTTGTTGCCGACGCCGGCATTGTTCATCAGCAGCGACACGTTTTCGAAAGCGCCGAACGCCCTTTCGGCGAGACGATCCACTTCATCCGCTTTCGAAATGTCGGCGGCCACAGTGAGCACCGCATCGTCGCCGGCAATCGTCGAAACGGCGCGGGAGGCATCGTCAAGGCGCGTGCCGCCAATGTCGGCGAGCACGATCCTCATGCCCATCAATGCAAGCCGCTTGGCCGCTGCGAGGCCGATGCCGCTGGCGGCGCCGGTGATAACGGCGGCGTTGCCGGGGGCAAGCGCGGGCAGGGCGGTCTGGATCTCGGCATCGGTGATCATGGGCGATGGATTCCTTCTTGCGATGGCGCTGAACTTAGCGCTGGAACTGGCCGGTGCAAGCCTCTGTCAGCGCTTGTTCGGGTTGACCGGTCGGGTCGAGGCTGCGCATGTTGCCGGGCAAATGCTGCACATGTTGCCGAGCAAATGCTCTGCACGCTGCCGGGGCAAATGGAGATTTCCTGATTGACGGACTGGGTTGCAATTCTGAAGGAACAGACCGCCACAGGCGATCGGATGGGCCGCGAGGTGCCGCAGATGCTGGCCAACCCCGACATCAGCGAAGCGCAGGTCAAGACGCTGTTCTCCGCCCTGGAGAAACAGGCCGAGTTCGTCGAGAAACTGCGTATGGCGCTGGAAAAGTTCGGCCATGATTTCTCGATCATCAAGGCGGCGGAACGGCTGGAGGAGCGCTATGCCGACCTTGCCGCTTCGGTGGCGGAAAAACTGAAAGCGATGCGCAAGTAGAGCAATTCCAGGTAAAGTGTGAAGCGGTTTTCCTGGGAAAAGCGCGTAGCGCTTTCCCAAAGGGAATGGCGTCAAACAAAAGAGCTACTTGTCGATCACCCGTGCAAAACGTGTGTCCGGCACGAGCCAAACCAGGGCGACGGCTACGTAGAGCGCGACGCCGATCCACCGGTCGACGAAGGTCAGCGCAACGGCCACGATGTAAACAGCGAGCGAAATCCTTCCCTTGCGGTCCCTGCCGACTGCCTTGGCGAAGGCGGTGTCTTGTCCATGCAGCCGATGCAGCGCGACGACCAGGATGCCATAGGCGGTTGCAGACATTGCGAGGTCGAAACCGTAGACCGCCACCGGAACCGTGGCGAAGTGGTTCTCACCCATGAAGGCGGTCGTTACCGGCATTAGGGACAACCAGAACAACAGATGCAGGTTCGCCCAAAGGACGCGGCCATCGACGCGCTGCACGGTATGGAACATGTTGTGCAAATTGTTCCAGTAGATGCCGACATTGATGAACGAAAGCACGTAACACAGGAAGATCGGCCACTGCGGCAGCAGCGCCGAGAAGTCCTCCCCCTCCGGCACCTTCAGGTCCAGCACCATGATGGTGATGATGATGGCCACGACGCCGTCGGTGAATGCCTCGACCCTGCCTTTGCCCATCGATCCCGCCTTTTGCCCGCAACGCATTGTCGCGAGGCAGTAAATTGTTAGCGGATGTTCAAGGGCCGATAAACGGCGTTCGGGAAATTCCTCAACCATATCCAGGAAAAATCCCTGCATCACTCCTGCCGGTTGAGATGGTTGGGCGGTCATATGTTGACTTTTCCGACCACGGCCTTTCCCCTTGCACGCAGCCTCGGCCCAGGCAGACGAATGGCCGGGCATCGAATGGAGGGACTGATGAGATTTCTGCTTCTGATCGCGACCGTTCTGGCTGCCGTCTTCGGCACGTCGGCCGCGGCCTTCGCCTACAGCGCCCACACCACGACCGCCCTCAATGTGCGCACTGGGCCGGGGCGGGACACGCCAAGGTCGGAACGCTGCCGGCCGGCTTTCGGGTCAATGTCACCGGCTGCCAGCCGGGCTGGTGCAAGATCCATGGCGGTGGTTTGCTCGGCTGGGCCAGCGCCGGCTATATCGAGCGCTCCCACGTCGTTGGCCCGCCGGTCATCATCGTGCGCCCGCCGCATCGGCCGCCGCACTGGCAGCACAGGCCGCACCACCGTCCTCCGCACCACCGCCCGCCGCACAAGCCGCGGCCCGGCAAGTGCAAGATCGCGCCCGGCTTCTCCTGCAAATAGGACGGATTGCGGTCTGATGCGGCACGGCAGGATGTCATGACGGATCGGAGTCGCTGGCTCTGATCCGAGCCTGTTCAGCCGGCGGATATTCTGTTCAGGCAACCTGCCGGCCGGAACGCCTGGAGTGACGGCGCGTTAACGTCGCGATCCCCGAAGCTGGTAACGAGGTTGGTCATGACCGTTCGCGATTTGGCGCACACGCACAACCAAGCTCGCGGCGACGCTCTTGCGATCCCGGCCGTAGCCGCGATGATTGCGGTGCTGTTTGCCGGCAGCACGGTGCTGACGCCACTCTACATCGTCTACAAGCAGCAATTCGGTTTTTCACAAATCACGCTGACACTGATCTACGCCGTCTATGTCGTCGGCAATCTCGGCGCCTTGCTGATGTTCGGCGGCGTGTCCGATGTGATCGGTCGCCGGCCAGCAGCTCTCGCGGCGATGGGTATCGCCATTGGCAGTGCGCTTGTCTTTCCTGTTTGCCGGCAATGTCCTCTCGCTCGATGTCGCCCGCATCCTGAGCGGGCTTGGCATCGGCGTTGGCGCGGGAACCGGAACCGCCTGGATTTCCGAGCTGCTGCCCGAGGCTGACAAGTCCCGCGTCAGCGTCATCACCACCAGCACCAATTTTCTCGGCCTCGGTTTTGGCGCGCTCGTTTCGGGACTGTTGGCTCAATACGAACCATGGCCACTGCGGCTGGTCTTCATCCTCTATCTGGCGGTCCTTGTGGTGGTGACGATCCTGCTGTGGCGCACGCGCGAAACCGTGGCGAAGCCGGGCGGCTTCGGAGGGATTTCCTTCCGGCCCCATATTGCCGTTCCGGAGGAAATTCGCGCGCGCTTCGTCGCGCCGGCGGTGACCGGTTTTGGCGCGATGGCACTGGTCGGCTTCTATGCCGCGGCGGCGCCGAGTATCCTCGCCCCGCAACTGCATGAGACCAACCACGCGGTTGCCGGTGCGCTGTTCTTCGAAATGGCGATTGTCGCGGCGATCAGCATCGTGGCGCTGATGAATGTGCAGAGCCGCAAGGCGATGCTGGCCGCGCTGGCACTGATGATCCCGAGCGTCTTGCTGGTGGTGGCGGCACAGATATTGGCCTCGATGGCGCTGATGATCGCTGCGACCGCCTGCTGCGGTGTCGCGGCCGCACTCGGCTATCGCGGCGGCCTGCAGGTAGTGAACGAGATCGCGCCGGCGGATCGCCGCGCCGAAGTGGTGTCCAGCTTCTTCATCTGCTGCTTTGTCGGCAACGCCTTGCCGGTCGTCGGCATCGGCGTCGTTTCGACCTATGCCAGCTCTGTCGCCGCGAGCCTGGCGTTCGCCGGCATGATCGTGGCCTTTGCGCTGGTGGCACTGGGCTTTGGGCTGAAACACAGGCGTTGAGACAAGAACCGGCCCGGCAGGGCCGGGCTGATCAGCCGTTTGGCGTTTCAGGTGTCATGTTCGCACGCTGCCGCGGCACGCCGAGCCCGGTGTCCGGCGGCTCGCCTGCGGCCGGCCTGTCCTCGATCATGTGCATGGTGCGCCAGCGGCCGAAGCGGTAGTAGGCCGCGGCCAGCACAAGCGAGCTGATCGAACCGGCCGGGAAACTCCACCACAGCGCTTCCTCGCCGATCACGCCGCGCATGAAATAGGCAAAGCCGGTGCGCACGACGAGCACCGAAATCACCAGGATGATCAGCGGCGGCATCACCGCGCCGGTGGCGCGCACGGTGGCGAACAGCACGATGGTGATGCCGAACAGGATGAACGACCAGGACGCGACATTGTTGATGTGGGCGGCGATGTCGATCGCGGCGCTGTCGCTGCTCAGGAACAGGCTCAGCACCGAGCGGTCGAATAGCCAAAGCACCGCAACCAGCGCGCCGGTCAGGACCAGGTTGAAGCCGACGCCGGAGGCGGCGATGCGGCCGATCCGGTCCCAGCGTCCGGCGCCGACATTCTGCGCCGCCATCGAGGAGACGGCGGCACCGATGGCGAGCGCCGGCATCTGGATGTAGGTCCACAGCTGCGCGGCGATGCCGTAGGCGGCGGCGACCTGCGAACCGTAGGAATTGACGATGCCCATCACCGTAAGTGCTGCCGCCGAGATGACGATCATCTGCAGGCCCATCGGCACGCCCTTGAAGACGATGATGCGCAGCAAAGCGGGATCGGGCCGCAGCAGCGCGAGGTTGGCACCGGCCAGCCGCAGCGGATGCTTGCCCACATAGAGCACGATGAGAATGGCGATCACGCTGACCGTCTGGCCGATCAGCGTCGAGGTGGCCGAGCCGGCGATGCCGAGTTCCGGGAATGGCCCGATGCCGCGGATGAGCAGCGGGTTGAGCACGATGTCGAGGACGACGGCAAGCGCCATGAAGAAGAAGGGCGTGCGCGAATCGCCGGCACCGCGCAGCACGGTCATGACGAACGACAAAAGGTTCATCATCGGCACGGCGACAAAGATGATGCGCAGATAGGAGCGGGCCAGCGGCAAGGCATCGGCCGGGGTGCCGAGCGTGTTGAGGATGGCGTCGACCCAGATCCAGCCGCAGACCGCGAACACCACCGAGATGAGGAAGAAAAAGGTGGCGCTGGTGCCGACGATGCGGCGAGCCTCGGGCAGGTCGCGGGCGCCGACCGACTGGGCCACCAGGATGGTGGCCGCCATGCCGATGCCGAACACCGTGCCGAGGATCAGGAACAGCACCAGATTGGCATTGGAGGTGGCGGTCAGCGCCGATTCTCCGAGAAAGCGGCCGACCCAGACGGCATTGATCGACCCGTTGAGCGACTGCAGCACGTTGGAGCCGAGCACCGGCAGGGCGAACAGCAGAAGCGTTCGCGGGATCGGGCCGCTGGTCAGGTCGCCGGTGCGGCGGCGCGGGGGCATTTTTTCGTCCATGGCTGGCAACTCGGCGAAGGCTTATCTGAGTCCGATCCGTGCCTTGATCTAATCATGTTCTCAAAGCTTCCGGAATCGGATATTGGTTCTGGGCGCGTGGGGCCGCGTTCCTTACTACATCTTATGGATAGCCGGGGGGTCATGTCCGATATTCCGCTGTTTTTTGAGCGCCTGAACCGGCGCGCGTTTCTCGGTGCATCCGCTTTGGGCGCGGCCTCCGTGGTTCTTTCGGCGTGCACCACGACCGACGTTGCGCCGCCGCCAGTGGCAGCGGCGCCAAGCGATCCGGCATTCGGCGATGTCGCAAGCATGTATGCGGCGCGCGTCGACGAGGGCTATCAGCTGCCGGCAATCCCGGTGGCCAAGATCGATCCGAAGTTCGTGCGCCAGATCGTGTCCGACCCGACCGGAGAAAAACCCGGCACGATCGTTGTCGATACCTCCGAGCACTTCCTCTATCTGGTGGGCGACGGCGGCAAGGCCATTCGCTATGGCGTCAGCCTCGGCAAGGCCGGTTTCGGGTGGACCGGCAGCGCCGTGATTCAGGCGAGGAAGAAGTGGCCGGTCTGGACGCCGCCGCCGGAAATGATCCAGCGCCGCCCCGAACTGGCGAAATACAAGGACGGCATGCCGCCCGGCCCGCAGAGCCCACTGGGCGCGCGTGCGCTGTATCTCTTCCGTGACGGCAAGGACACGATGTACCGGCTGCATGGCACGCCGGAGTGGGATTCCATTGGCAAGAACGCCTCGTCCGGCTGCGTGCGCTTCATGAACCAGGACATCATCGACCTCTACAGCCGCATCAACGGCCCCGCGCCGGTCTTCGTGCGCGCGAACCTGTCGGCCGCCGCGAAGATCACCGCCGTGTCGAACAGGACGGCCGAGCCGATCGATGCGGGCGTGCCAAAGGACGCCGAGATGTTGAAGTAAGCGCCTTCACGATCTGTAGACTGCTTGCAACTATCGCAGGCCGGATCGAGATGCACCCTTGCGCGGGCGAGCGCCGCCGGCGGGTTCGACCGTTCGATCGTACCAGGCAGGCGGACGCGCAATGCGCGCCCGCCTGCCTGGTGTCGTTACTTCCTGGCGAGGCCGGGAAGCGTGACCTGATAGACCAGGAACATGGTGTCGACATTGGCGCCGTCGTCGGCCTTGTAGGGCGCGCCGACCTGAAAACCGTCCTGGGTGAGGAAGTCATTGTCGTTGGCGACGAACAGGAAATAGTCGTCGGGCAGCTTCGGATCGAGCACGCTGGCGAGCGACATCGCTTCCCACTTCTCCGAGAGGTTGTTGTGGTCGTTCGGCGCGCCATTGTGCAGGCCGAAGCGGCCAAGCTCTGCATTGTCGTTGATGTCGATGAACGGCGTCAACTTGGCCGGGGTCACCGACGAGTCGACGACACCCTTGGGCGCGACCGGCTTGTCCTTGTCAAAATCCGTGCCGGCGATGTCGGTGGCGGCGGAGACGTCGACGATGTTGATTTGGCGGTAGAGCGAGGTATCGCCCTTCAGCCCCTGGCCGTTGCCGCTGTCGCGCGCCAGCATCAGGAATGTCTGGTCCGACAGCGCCACGATCTCGCTTTGCGCGGCGACCTTGGTTTTGCCCTTGGCATCCTTGAACACCGGCAGCGGCACGACATATTCATGCGCCAGCTTGAGATGAGCAAGGTCCGTCGCGTCATAGACCAGCGCCCTGGTGTTCTGGCGGGTCGCGCCAGAGTCGCCGCCATCCTGCCTGGTCGCCGACTGCAGCACGGCGATCAGGAACTTGCCGTCCGGCGTCATCGCCATGCCTTCGAGGCCCTGGTTGTTCTGGCGGCCGGTGTCGGGATCCTTCGGATCGGGCTCGGCGGCACCCGGGCCGGGATTGTTCGAGGAGAAGTTCGGCGCTCCCTTGCGCATCGGCACCAGTGCCGCCGGCGGCTGGGTCGCCGACAGCAGGCGGCCTTCGGCTGAGAACCGATAGATGTTCGGGCCATATTCGTCGGAGATGAACATCGAGCCGTCAGGCAGCCGCACGATCGCTTCGTTGTCGAGGGCGAGCTTGCCGTTGGTGGCGGCGGGCAGCATCGGCATGTCGCCGGTTGCCGCACGCACATCCGACAGCGGATCGAGGCCGGTGGCATCAGTGCCCTTGTCGTCGGTGAGCAGCAGGCTGTCGGCAAGCGTCGCCTTGACGCCCGTCTGCTCCTGGCCGGCGGCGGGTGCGGCGCCTGGCGCCAGCGGGGCAAACTCGATGCCGACGGTGTTGAGGCGCGGCCGGTAATCGGTGGTGCCGGCGACATTGTAGCCGCGGTCCGGCAGCAGCCAGAGCGAGCCTTTGTAGCCAGCCGTGTCATGCGTCCAGCCGGCGGTGTCGATCGCCATGCCGGAGCCGGAGCCGAACGTCTCGCCGAACTTGTCGCGCTGAGCGGCCGGGATGCGGCCGACGCCGACCAGGCCCTTGCTGACGAAGCTGGTGCCGCCGACGGTCGCGGTGCTGTCGGCGAGCGCCGGCGTCAAGGCGGTGAACAAGCCCAGCGCGACGCCAAGCGACGCTGTTCGGTACAAATATTTCATGGACAATCCTCTTTGTGACAAAGCCTGCCGGAGCGGCCGATGGACGAATGGCTGAAAGAGGTGCGGCATCGATGATGCCGCGCGCCTCCCCAAACGCGGTCTACGGCGCGAACGTGATGCTTGCGTGACAGTGCGCGATGCACGCCGCCGGCTTTTTCACACGCCGATAAAAACGCATGGTCGCGCGAAAGAAACTGATCCCAATCACACATCAGGTCGACGCAGCGCGATGTGTTCGCGCCGCACTGGACACTTATGTCCAGTGCGTATATGGTGCAGCCTTCGGACTAACCGTGGAGGTAAGCCTTGAAGTCGCACTACCGCGCAGTCGTCATCGGAGGTGGCGTGGTCGGGGCCTCGGTGCTCTATCATCTGACGCGGTTCGGCTGGAGCGATGTGGCGCTGATCGAGCGTTCCGAATTGACGGCCGGTTCGACCTGGCACGCGGCGGCCGGGTTCCATGCGCTCAATGCCGATCCCAACGTCGCGGCGCTGCAGGACTACACCATCAATCTCTACCGCCAGATCGAGGCCGAATCCGGCCAGGACATCGGCCTGCACATGACCGGCGGCGTCAACATCGCCAGCGACCCCGCGCGTTGGGAGTGGCTGAAATCGGCCTGGGCGGTGTTCCAGTCGGTCGGTATCGAGACAGCGCGGCTGGTCACGCCCGACGAGATCAAGGCGATCTGCCCGATCGTCGACGTCACGGGGGTGCTTGGCGGCCTGCACGATTCCAACGAAGGCCATCTCGATCCCTATGGAACTACCCACGCCTATGCGGGCGCGGCGAAAAAGCGCGGCGCCGAGATCATCCTGCGCAACCGGGTCGTCGAACTGAAGGCGCGCGCCGACGGCCACTGGGACGTCGTCACCGAGCAGGGCACGATTGTGGCGGAGCATGTCGTCAACGCCGGCGGGCTGTGGGCAAAGCAGCTCGGCCGCATGGCTGGCGTTGAATTGCCGGTGACGCCGATGGAGCACCATTATTTCATCACCGAGGACATTCCGGAGATCGCGGCGCTGGACCGGGAGATCGGCATTGCCGTCGACCTCGACGGGTTTTCCTATCTGCGGCAAGAGCGCAAGGGCGTGCTGCTCGGCGTCTACGAGCAGAACCCAAAACACTGGAACATGGAAGGCGCACCGTGGGATTACGGCATCGAGCTGATCCCGGAAGACATCGACCGCATCAGCCCGGAACTCGCCAAGGCGCATGAGCGCTTCCCTTGCCTGGCGACAGCCGGCATCCGCAAATGGGTCAACGGCGCCTTCACCTTCACACCGGACGGCAATCCGATCGTCGGGCCGGTGCGCGGGTTGAAGAATTACTGGGTTGCCTGCGGCGTCATGGCCGGCTTCAGCCAGGGCGGCGGCGTCGGCAAATCGCTGGCCGAATGGATGATTTATGGCGAGCCGCAAGCCGACATCTTCGGCATGGACATTGCCCGCTACGGCGCGTTCGCCGCCAACCGCTGTTATCTCAAGCAGACGACGCGCCAGTTCTATTCGCGCCGCTTCGTCATGACCTTTCCCAATGAGCGGCTACCGGCAGGCCGGCCGCTGAGACGCCCCGGCGCCTATGACGGCATGACGGCGGCGGGATGCGAATGGACGGCGTCCTGGGGGCTGGAAATCCCGGCCTATTTCGCGCCGATGGGGTTTCGCGAGAACACGACGCTGCGGCGCTCCAACGCCTTCGACATCGTCGGCGACGAGGCGCTGCAGGTCCGGCGCGCGGCGGGTCTGGTCGATATCTCGGCCTATGCACGCTATGCGGTCTCGGGGCCTGGGGCCGAAGCATGGCTTGACCGGTTGCTCGCCTGCCGGCTGCCGAAGCCGGGACAGGCGAGGCTGGCGCCGATGCTTGGCCATGATGGGCGGCTGAAGGGCGACCTCACCGTCTTCAACTGGGGCGGTGGCGACTATTGGCTGATGGGCTCCTACTATCTGCGCGAGTTTCACATGCGCTGGTTCGAGAGCCATGCGGCGGAGGGCGTTTCTGTCACCGACCTTTCCGACACGATGAGCGGCTTCCTGCTGACCGGCCCGAACGCACGCAAAATCCTGGCGCGCACGACGCATCAGGATGTGTCCGGCGCGGCGCTGGCGTTCATGGCTTGCGGTGCATTCGACATCGGCATGGTGCAGGCGCGGGTGGCGCGGCTGTCGATAGCCGGCGAGCTCGGCTTCGAGATCAGTTGCCCCGTGACCATGCATGCCACACTGCGCGAAACGCTGCTTGCCGCCGGCGAGGATCTCGGCCTTGCCGAGATCGGCTATTACGTACTCAATGCGCTGCGGCTGGAAAAGAGTTTTGGCATCTGGTCACGCGAGTTCACGCAAGGCCACACGCCCGGCCAGACCGGTCTCGACCGCTTCATCGCTTTCGGCAAGGGCGACTTCATCGGCCGGGAGGCGGCGTTGCAGGCGCGCAAGGCTGGCGATACGCCTCAATGCCTGGTGACTTTGGAAGTCGAGGCCATCGACGCCGATGCCAGCGGCTTCGAGCCGGTCTGGCATCGGGGCCGGCGCGTCGGCTTCGTCACTTCGGGCGGCTATGGCTATACGGTCGGCAAGAGCCTGGCGCTGGCGCTTGTCGATCGAGATTTCGCAGGCGAGGGGACCGCGCTCTCGGTGCATGTCGTCGGCACGGAGCGGCCGGCGCGTGTCATCGCGGCCTCGCCCTACGACCCCGAAGGCAAGGCGATGCGGCAATGAGGAGGATTTTCGATGGTCGATGACGCGGCACGTGATGGCAGGCGCGAACGCCGGCGGGCACGGACAGGCGAGGCCGGCAGCGAAAGCAGCCGCCGGCCCGATTATCGTTCGCTGAAGAACCCGTTCCTGCCGCAGCCGATCTTTTCCGACGATCAGGTCGCGGCGATCCACGACACGGCGCTGCGCGTGCTGGAAGAGCTCGGCATCAAGGTGTTGCTGCCGCAAGCGCGTGAGCATTTCGCCAACGCCGGCGCCCTGGTCGATCCGGACACCGATATGGTGCGCATCGGCCGCGACATGGTGACGGCGGCACTCGCCTCGGCGCCGAAGTCGATCCACGCTTATGCCGGCACTCGTGCCCGCGATCTGAAGCTCGAGCTCGGCTCGATGACCTTTCTGGCCGGATGCGGCGCACCCAACGTCACCGATCTCGAGCGTGGCCGGCGGCCGGGCACATTGGCCGATTTCGAGGATCTGATGCGGCTGGTGCAGCATTTCGACGTGCTGCACATGCTGGGACCCTGCATCGAGCCGCAGGATGTCGACAACCGCTTCCGCCACTATGCCGTCAACCGTGCGCAGCTGACGCTGTCCGACAAGTTCCCCTTCGTCTTCGCGCGCGGCACGCCGCAGGTCGAGGACGGCTTCGAGATGCTGCGGCTGGCGCGTGGCCTGACGGAGGACGAATTCCGGGCAAATGCCCATTGCTACACCGTCATCAACACCAACTCGCCGCGCCAGCTCGACATTCCGATGGCGCAAGGCATCATCGACTTCGCCAGAGCGGGGCAAGTGTCCGTCATCACGCCGTTCTGCCTGGCGGGCGCGATGGCGCCTATCACGGTCGCCGGCGCGCTGACGCTGCAGCATGCCGAAGCCCTGGCGGGTCTGACGCTGGCGCAGATCGTGCGGCCCGGCGCGCCGGTCGTCTACGGCTCCTTCTCCTCCAATGTCGACATGAAGTCCGGCGCGCCGGCCTTCGGCACGCCGGAGCACGTCAAGGCGACGCTGGGGGCCGGCCAGCTGGCGCGCTTCACCGGGCTGCCCTGGCGGTCCGGCGGCGGCAGCGCGGCCAACATCTCGGACGCGCAGGCGGCACATGAGACGCAGTTCGCGCTGTGGGGCTCGGTGCTGGCAGGGGCGACGATGTGCATCCATGCCGCCGGCTGGCTGGAAGGGGGCTTGAGCGTCTCCTTCGAGAAGCTGGTCACCGATATCGAGGCGCTGCAGACGGTCGCAGAACTCTGCGCGGCAACACCCGGCGACAACGACGCCATCGGCTTCGAGGCGATCGCCGAAGTGCAGCCGGGCGGCCACTTCTTTTCGGCCGGCCACACCATGGCCCGCTACCGCACCGCCTTCTACGAACCACTGGTCGCCGACTGGTCGAATTTCGGCAACTGGACGCAAAGCGGGTCGAAGACGGCGAGCGAACGCGCCACCGGAGTCTGGAGACGCACGCTGGCCGATTTCGTGCCCCCTGCTTCGGCCGTCGCCACCAGCGGTGCCCTCGACGAGTTCATCGCGCGCCGCACGCAAGAGGGCGGAGCGGCGCCGGTGTCGTGAGGCGCGGGCGCCGCCAGTTCACCAGTAACGGTCCCGGCTCTCGGCTCGTCGCCGACGGATGCTCTGGCGCATCAGCCGCATGCCCACCCGGTCGAGGCGCGAGGAGATCCGAAGCACATTGCGCAGGCCCGCTTTGCCGATCGCGCCTGCCCAGAAGGCCCTTGCTCCGGCAACGAGCACGCGATGGCCAAGACGCAGAGCCACGCCCGAGAGTTTCAGCAAGAACCATTCGCGCGCGATCCCGGCAATGCGGATGATCCGCCTGCCGCGCGGCGAATCCAGATGGAGGAGCTGTCGTGGAACGAGGCGCATGGTCGACCTCCTAAAGCGCGTCGCATCGGAACGGATTCATGCGACGCGCTTTCAGTCTTTGTTTGTATGCATGTCGTCGTCTCAAAACCGGGGCCACTTTTGAGCGACATGCATTGGTGCTGGCCTTGGACATGCGGGATCGCGGGCAGGGCCGGGGATCAGAATCCCGGCCCTGCCCGCAGGTCAGTGCATTCCGGCGTTGCGCGGACTACGTCGGATTTTCGAGCGTGAAGAGATCGCTCTCCTCGTCATAGGCGAAGTATTCGGCGTAGCGGGCCCAGCTGATCACGGCCCGCACCGTCTGGTCGGCATAGTCTTCGGACATGTGGTCCTCCAGCTCGTCGCGGAAGCGGCGCGCCGGTGCTTTGTGGCCGGCGCGCTCGTCAAGCACATGCCGGATATGGCCAGCCAGCGGCACATAGGCCGCGAGTTGCTGCGCGAACAACTGCTTGCGCGCGTCGACCTCGCTTTCGGCAAAGCGTTTTCCGGCCGGGGTCAGCTGTATGTCGCCCTCGGCCAATTCCGCGAAGCGCAGCAGCTGCAGCGTTTCGGCGATCGGGAACAGGTCGTCGATCTCGAGCTGCAGGCTGGCGGCCAGCGGCGGCAGGTCGGCGTGTCCGTTGTAGGGTGGCGCTGCGACAGCCTCGATCAGACCGGCGAGCAGGTTGGTCGAGACGCGCGGCAGGATCATCGCTATGCCCGAGCCGGGGAAAACGCCATCGCGGGCAGGGGCGCCCGCTTCCTTCCTGGCGGTCATGCGAGCGTAGATGTCCTCGACCAGGGCCCGGAAGGCAGGGTCCAGCCGGTTGCGCGGCTGCGGCAGATCGATGCGCAGCTCGGCGACGACGCGGCCCGGGTTGGACGAAAAGATCAGCACGCGGTCGCACATCAGCACCGCTTCCTCGATGTTGTGCGTCACCATCAGGATCGACTCGATCGGCATGCGGCCTTCCGACCAGAGGTCGAGCAGGTCGGTGCGCAGCGTCTCCGCCGTCAGCACGTCGAGCGCCGAGAAGGGCTCGTCCATCAGCAGCACCTTGGGATGCACCACAAGGGCCCGGGCGAGGCCGACGCGCTGGCGCATGCCGCCCGAGAGCTCCTTCGGATAGGCGCTCTCGAAGCCGTCGAGGCCGATCAAGTCGATGGCCGACAGCGCGCGCTGCCGGCGCTCGGCGGGAGAGACGCCCTGTGCCTCGAGCCCCAGTTCGACATTCTGCAGCACGGTCAGCCAGGGAAACAGCGCAAAACTCTGGAAGACCATGGCAATGCCGTCCGGCGTGCCGGAGACCTTCTTGCCCTCGAAGGTGATGTCGCCCTGGCTCGGGCGGATGAGGCCGGCGATCGAGCGCAGCAGGGTGGATTTGCCGGATCCCGACCGGCCGAGCAGGCCGACGATCTCGCCGGAGGCGAGCGTCAGCCCAACCTGGTCGAGAACGATGAGCTGGCCGGCACTTCCCTTGTCGTAGGTCTGGCACACGCCACGGACTTCGACGAGCGGGTTCTTGGTGATGATGGCTTGGTTCATGATCAGTCTCCTGAAGAATGGGGTCAGTCGAGCCGCATGCGGCGTTCGGCGAAGACATAGAGCGGGCGCCAGAGGACGCGGTTGAAGAGCGTGACGAAGAGCGACATCACGGCGATGCCGAGAATGACGCGCGGGAAATCGCCGGCTTCGGTGGCCTTGGCGATGTAGGAACCGAGCCCGAACGCTTCGAGCTTCGTATTGCCCCAGCTGGCCAGTTCGGCGACGATCGAGGCGTTCCACGAGCCGCCGGAGGCGGTCAGCGCCCCGGTGACATAGTAGGGAAAGATCCCTGGCAGCATGACGTGGCGCCACCACGACCAGGATCGGATCTTGAAGACCCCGGCCGCCTCCTTGAGATCCGACGGGAAGGCGCTGGCCCCGGCAATCACGTTGAACAGGATGTACCACTGGGTGCCCAGTATCATCAGCGGCGACAGCCAGATGCTCGGGTTGGCGCCCGTGGCGACGATGGCAATGACGGCGAACGGAAACAGCACATTGGCTGGGAATGCGGCGAGAAACTGTGCCAGCGGCTGCACGCGTTCGGCAACCGCCGGCCGCAAGCCGATCCAGACCCCGATCGGCACCCAGATCACGCTTGCCAGCGCGATCAGCACGATCACGCGCAACAGGGTGAGAAGGCCGCCGCTAAAGGCTACGACGACATCGTCCCAGCCGAGCGTCTGGTGGAGGTAGGTGATTGTCTCGACCATGCCCCAGAGCGCGACAACGAGCACCAATGCCAGCCAGACAAGGTCGACGGTCCGCGAAAACCGCCGTGTTGCGACGGTGGCTTCCGCCGCCCGCCGCCTGCCGAAGCGAAGCAGCATGGCGCGCTGCCAGATCCAGGCGACCGGCAGGCCGACGGTCTTGATGAGCCGGGTGCGGCGCAGGACGTTGTAGACCCAGGAGCGGGGCTTTTCCTGGCCCGCGGTCTGTTCAAAACGGAACTTGTCGGCCCAGGCGACGATCGGGCGAAACAGCAGTTGGTCATAGAGCAGGATGAGTATGCCCATCGCCAGGACGGCCCAGGCCACGGCCTTGAAATCCTGCTTGTCGATGGCCAGCGCCAGCCAGGAGCCGATGCCGGGCAGCTGCACCGTGGTGTTGCCGACGGTGATGGCCTCGGAAGCAACGACGAAGAACCAGCCGCCGGACATCGACATCATCGTGTTCCAGACAAGGCCGGGGGCGGCGAACGGCGCCTCGAGCCGCCAGAACCTTTGCCAGGCCGAAAGGCCGAAGCCGCGGCTGACCTCGTCGAGATCGCCCGGCACGGTGCGCAGCGACTGATAGAACGAGAACGCCATGTTCCAGGCCTGGCTGGTGAAGATGGCGAAGATCGCGGCGCATTCGGCGCCCAGCTGGCTGCCGGGGAACAGGCCCATGAAGAAGGTCACGGTGAAGGTCAGGAAACCCAGCACCGGCACAGACTGCAGGATATCGAGTGCGGGAATGATCACCATTTCGGCGCGGCGGTTCTTGGCGGCAAGCGTCGCCACCGTAAAGGTGAAGATCAGCGATACCACGATCGCGGCGAACATGCGCAATGTCGTGCGCAGCGCGTATTCCGGCAGGTTGGCGAGATCGAGCGTCACCGGCGATGTCGAGAGCAGTGTGCTCGGGGCGCGCATGCCGGCGGCTCCATGCGCCAGCAGCACCAGCAGCGCGGCCAGCATGGCGAAAGCGATGATGTCGTAGACGTTGGGCGCGATGCGTCCGCGTGCAAGCGCCGCGGCCTCGCCAAGGGATGTGCGGTTGTGCGGCAGGAAGATCATGGCCGGCCTCCGGATGATGTGCCAATTGCATGTTGATTGGATGTCGGCTCACGCCCTTGCCCAAAGCAATTGGGGCGAGAGCCCTGATGATTTCGGGCATGCGAAAGGCCGCGACCGGGAGGTGGTCGCGCCGAACGCAGGAGCTCGATCATCAGCGGGGAGGACCGTGCCGTGTCAGTGAAAGTCTCAGGCAGCGAAGCGGGTGAGGGCCGTTCGACGACTGACGCCCTCTTCGGAAACGGGCTTCTGCCAGCGGCATTCCAGCCGGCCATCCGCGGCACCGCGCCGCCAGACGCAGACAAGCCGCGTCGATGACGTGCCGGAGGCAATGGCGCTGCCGCGAGACGCGCTGGCGGCGAACCTGGCATGCGCGAGATGGCGCGAGGCAAGGCGCGTGCGGAAGGGGATGATGTTGGTGTTCATGGCTCACCTCTTGCGGTCCGGCAGGACGGCAAGGCGAGCCGCAGGCGGTTATGCCCTGCCGAGGCCCGACCGGCGCCACATGCCGGAAACCATTTGTGTTGACGGGGCCAATGTCCGGACCGTGCCTGCGGCCGTATCCGGACAGCGACTGGGATAGCTGTCCATATCTGTTCGATCTGTGTTGATGCTTCGATCAGCCGAAGCCACGCCGCCTTACGCCCGCCGCTCACGGAGTGTCAACGCAGGCGCCGGAATCTTAAGTATACGCCCGCTTACCCAAGGCATATCGCTGCCGGTCACGGACCGAAGGATCCGCCGGCAATGCCCTGAAAAAGCACGATTTATTGCTCGCGCAAGCGGCTAGAATCCCAGCCGGCCAGCCATCTTGATCAGTTCGGCCAGCGAGCCGGCCTGCATCTTGCGCATGGCTCGCGCCCGGCGGACCTTGACGGTTATCTCGCTCACGCCAAGTTCGCCGGCGATCTGCTTGTTGAGGCGTCCCAGCACCACCAGCGTCACGACGCTGCGTTCGCCTTCGCTCAGTGTCGCCAGGCGGTCGCGCAGCACGGTCAGTTCGGCCGCCTCGATCCGCCTTAGCCGATCCTTTTCCAGCGCCGACGCGATAGCGTCGAGCAAGTCTTGTTCGCGAAACGGCTTTGGCAGGAAATCGACGGCGCCGGCCTTCATCGCCTGTACCGACATGGCGATGTCGCCATGGCCGGTCATGATGATGACGGGTAAGGGGTCGTCGGAGCGGACGAATTCATTTTGGAAATCCATTCCGCTCTTGCCCGGCAAGCGCACGTCCAGCACCAGGCAGGACGGGACATCCGGCCTCGATGCGCCGATGAACTCGGCAACCGACCCAAAGCCGCGCACCTCCAGTCCCACCGACCGCAACAGGCTGTCGAGTGCTTCGCGAATGGCGGGGTCGTCGTCGATGACGAAGACCATCTGTTTCGGCTTGTTCATTGGTTTCACCGGTCTGGTTCGCGCGACGCCGCCTTGCCGGCTGGCAGCGAGAAGGAGAAGGTGGTCCCGCGCGGCGCCTCCGGGCTTGCCCAGATGCGTCCACCATGGCTCTCGACGATCGAGCGGCTGATGGCAAGCCCCATGCCCAATCCATCCGGCTTGGTGGTGTAGAAGGCGTCGAAAATCCGGTCCATCTGGACGCCGTTCAGGCCCCGGCCGGAATCGCGGACGGCAATCACCACCTCGCCGGGTTTGCCAAGGCCGCTGGTGAGGATCGCCACGTCGCGCTCTTCCTCACCGCTTACCGCTTCAAGCGCGTTGAGGATCAGGTTGAGGACGACCTGCTGGATCTGCACCGGATCGACCTGGACCTGGGGCAGATTGGCAGCCAGTTCGGTCCGCAAGGAGACACGGTTTGCGCCGACTTCGTTCTGAACGAGGGTCAGCGTGTCCGATATCATCTGGTTGACATCCAGCCAGACCGCCTTGGTGGCGGCCCGTCTGGTGAGGGCGCGCAGCCGTTTGATCAGGTCGCTGGCGCGCTCGGCGTCCCTGACGATTCGCTCGGCGGCCTTGCCTGCCTCGTCCAGATTGGCGGGCTTGCCAGCCAGCCAACGCAGGGCGGCATTGCCATTGATGGCGATTGCCGCCAGCGGCTGGTTGAGCTCGTGGGCGATCGAGGCGGTCAGTTCACCGAGCACCGTCACCCGCGTGATGTGGGCAAGCTGGGCCTGCGCCTCGCGCGCAGATGCCTCGGCGGCGGCGGCGCGCAGCGCGAGATAGGCCGTGACGCCAATCGCCACCAGGCTGATGGCGCAGTTGATCAAGCCCGCCGGCATCGAGCCCGCCCGCGTCATGAAGAAGCTCAGCACGGTCAGCGCCATGCAGGCCGACGCCACCATCACCACCCGGCTTCTGTCGAGATAGCGAACCGAGATCAGGACGACCGCGACATAGAAGACCGCGACGGCGATCTCGAGATTGGTAACGGTGTCGGCAAGAAAAATCGCCGCCGCCAGCAGGACAAGCAAAGCCGGCAGCAGCGATCGGCGCCCGAGGAGCGGCAAGAATGGCTTGCGAGACATGCCGACCCTCTTTGCTGATCAAATTGCTTTGCGTGAAGGGAGAGGACACTACCGCGCCGCCTTTTGACCCGGCAAGGCGGCAGTGATCCGGAACCAGTAGCGCGGCTGGGCATTCAATAGGGCACGCCTGACGTCTGGTGCGCAACGGACTTTCCACGATCCATCACGCAAGGAGAACCACGGCATGGGTTTCGACCAGTATCACGAACCGCCTGAAGAACTGTCGCAGAAGGTGCGGACCTTTGCCCGCATGATCACCTCGCTGATCGAGGAGGCGGAAGCGATCGGCTGGTACGAACAGCGCATATCGGTTGAGAAGGACCCGCAGGCGCGCGCCATCATGAAGAACGCGCAGAGCGAGGAGTTCAAGCATTTCGGCATGGATCTCGAGTTCCTGCTGCGCCAGAAGAAGGATTGGCGGGCGGAACTGAAGGAAATCCTGTTCACCACAGGCGACATCGTCAAGGCTGGTGAGAGGGGCGAGAAGAAGGTGGATTGAGGTCCATCAGATCGCTGTCGCGTGCGACCAGTTCGAGCGGCCAGACCTCGCGCATGATCCGCGGGCCTTGCGGGCCGGCGAAGGCGGGAAGCGACGCCAGCAGCATTTCGGCCAGCCGCTGCCCCATCGGCTCCAGCGCCGGGCGGAAGCCGGTCAGTGCCGGTGAGAAGTAACGGCAGAGCGGCGTGTCGACGATGACGATGACCGCCATGTCGTGGCCCGGCCTGATGCCCGTCTCTGCCAGCGCCTTGCAGCCGCCAAGCGCCATCGCGTCATTGTTGAAGATGATGGCGGTCGGTGGGTTCTTGGAGCGCATGACCTGCGGCGTCACCTCGTAGCCGCCGGCCTCGTTGATGAAGCCGGACGCGATCAGCTCGGGATCGACCTCGATGCCGTGCCGCCGCAAGGCCTTGCGATAGCCGTCGAGGAACAGATAGCCGAAATTGAGATCGAGCGACGGGCGGATGGCGGCGATGCGGCGGTGGCCGCGCGCCACCAAGCGATCGACCGCGTCAGCGCCAGCCTTTTCGAAATCGAGGTCGAGCGAGGGGTAGGACTTGGCCCCCGAGCGGCTGCGGCCGAGCGTTGCGAACGGAAAGCCGGCCTGGGTGAGATAATCGATGCGCTCGTCCTCGCGCCGCGTCCAGGCCAGCACCACCGCATCGGCGCGGCGCGTCTCGACGACGCGACGCAGGCGCTCCTGCTGGTAGTCGCCCGGCGCGCCCATGACCACGATCAGGTCGAGCCCGCTTTCGGCGAGCTTGGCCTGCAGCCCGATCAGGAACGGGATGAAGAACGGCTCGCCATATTGCTGGTCGCCCGGATGCGGCTGCAGCATGAAGGCGATCGAATGGGTGGCGCCCTGCCGCAGGCTGCGGCCGGACTGGTTGGGCGAATAGTTGAGCGTTTTGGCCGCCTCGAGCACGCGCTGGCGCGTGTCGGCATTGACGTCGGCGCGGCCGTTGAGGGCGCGCGACACCGTGCCGATCGAAATGTTCAGGTGACGTGCAAGGTCGTGGATGCTGGACGCCAAGTGACTGTTCTCCCCGTTGCTTGGCTAGCACCGGTGGCCGCTCAGGCCAAGGCGACAGGACGATTTTTGCAGGCGGCCAATTGACATTCTACACCTTCGGGTGTGTTGTCGTAAACGTTTACGGAAAAACGTTTACGGCTATGCCGTGAGTGCCGTGGCGATCGGTCTGGAGGGACCGAACAGGGAGGAGCGCTGGATGATCAAAGTCGTCCTGGCCGGCTGCGGAGCGATGAGCAAGCACTGGCTCGATGCCGCGAGGCAGATCGACGGGCTCGCCATTGTCGGCCTTGTCGACCTCGACGCCGAGCGGGCGAAGGCGAGGGCGCGCGAATACGACCTCACCAGTGCCGTCATCGGCACCAGTCTCGACGCCGTCCTCGACCAGACCAGGCCCGATGCCGTCTTCGACGTGGTGGTTCCCGCTGCCCGGCGCGAGGTCGCGCTTTCGGCCTTTGCGCACGGTTGCCATCTGCTGACGGAAAAACCGCTCGCCGACAGTCCGGAGAATGCGCGCGCAATCGTCGAGGCCGCCCGCCAGGCCGGGCGTATTCATGCCGTCGTCCAGAACCGTCGCTATGTCGCCAATGTCCGGCGCATCCGGCGCTTTCTCTCTTCCGGCGCCATCGGTGCCGCGACCAGCATCCATGCCGACTTCTTCGTCGCGCCGCATTTCGGCGGTTTTCGCGAGGAGATGGCCCATGTGCTGCTGCTCGACATGGCGATCCACACCTTCGACGCCGCCCGCTACATGGTGGATGGCGAGCCGGCCAGTGTCTATTGCCAGGAATGGGAGCCGGCCAACTCCTGGTACCGGCAGGGATCGTCGGCAAGTGCTGTCTTCGATCTCGGCGGCGGCCGGCTGTTCACCTATGCCGGCAGCTGGTGCGCCACCGGTTTTCGCAGCAGCTGGGAAGGTGGCTGGCGCATCGTCGCGGAACGCGGCAGCCTGGTCTGGGACGGCAATGATGAACTGAAGGCAGAGGTCGTGCGGCCGGTCCGGGAGGGCCTGTTCGACCAAACCCAGCCGATCGCCGTGCCGCCGCTCGATCCCGCCGACCGGGTCGGCGGCCATCTCGGCATCATCCAGGATTTCATGCGCGCCATCGAGACCGGCACCGAGCCGGAGACGCGCGGCGCTGACAACATCAAGAGCCTGGCCATGGTCTTCGGCGCCATCGAGAGCGCCGAAACCGGACGCAAGGTAGCGATCTCCACACAGGGAGGACAATGATGCCAAACCCGCTTCTCGACATCAGGATCGGCACCATGGTGCGAGCCAACCTCGACGATCCGGCCGCCTATATTAAGGCAATCCTGCCACTCGGCTTCGAGAGCATCCAGCCCTTCTTCTGGCAGACGCTGGGCGGCAAGGACCTGCCGCGGCTCGCCGGCCAGATCCGCGAGGCAATCGGCGATGCCGACGTCACGGTGTCCTCGATCGGCATGTTCGGCAATCCGCTGGAGAGCGGGGATGTCGATCGCGGCGTGCTCCAGGCCTGGGAAACGGTGATCGACAACGCGCATCTGTTCGGCACCTCGATGGTCAGCGGCTTCACCGGCCGCCTGCGCGGCAAGCCGCTGCCGGAAAGCCTGCCGCGCTTCCACGAGGTCTGGGGGCCGTTGGCCAGGCGCGCCGCCGACAAGGGCGTGCGCATCGCCTTCGAGAACTGCGCGATGGACGGCAACTGGGCTGGTGGAGACTGGAACATCGCCCACAATCCGGACGCCTGGGAGCGGATGTTCAACGAATTGCCCGACGACAATCTCGGCCTCGAATGGGAGCCCTGCCACCAGCTCGTCTACCTGATCGATCCCCTGCCGCAGATCCGCAAATGGGCTCCGCGCATCTTCCATGTTCACGGCAAGGACGCGACGGTGCGCTGGGACGTGATCCGCGAGCATGGCGTGTTCGGCCGGCTGCCATTCGTGCAGATGCGTACGCCGGGCTTCGGCGACAGCGACTGGACGCGGGTGATCAGCGAATTGCGGCTGGCCGGCTACAAGGGCGCCATCGACATCGAGGGCTGGCACGATCCGGTCTATCGCGGCGATCTCGAAATCACCGGACAGGCACGCGCGCTTGAGTATCTGAAGCAATGCCGGGGAGGCGCCAGCTACGTGCCTGATCCGGTGTGAGAGCGGGCCGGCGGAGGTGCCGGCCAGCGAAGATTACGGCGCACTGCCGAAGCGATCGTCGAAAAACCCCTCGGCTCGGCCAGGGAAAAAAGGGAGGACAAGTGCATGAGCATGACGATGAAAAGGACAGTTCTGCGCTCGACCGTCGTGGCCGCCGCCACGGCGCTCGCCGCTGCAATCTCGACCTTGCCTGCGCAGGCGCTCGACGCCCAATGGTGCAAGGACGTCCACATCCGCTTCTTCGTCGGCGGCGCCGAGGGCGACGCCTTCGGCACCATCGTCTACAATGGCGCCAAGCAGGCCGCGGCCGATCTGGGGCCGAAGGTCGACTACATCTTCTCGGGCTGGGACGTCGAAAAGATGGTGCAGCAATTGCGCGAGGCGGTCGCGGTCAAGCCTGGTGGCATCGCCATGATGGGCCACCCCGGTGACGCCGCGATCATGCCGCTGGCCGAACAGGCGCATAAGGACGGCATCAAGATGATGTACCAGAACGTACCGGTGCCGAAGGCGACGGCGGCGTTCGGCGGCGGCTATGTCGGTGCCCAGCAGGAGCAGCAGGGCCGCGCGCTCGGCGCCGAGGCGTTCAAGCTGGCCAAGCTCAAGGCTGGCGACAAGGCGATCATGATCGGCCCATTCGATAACGAAAGTCGCGGCGCGCGCGAGCGTGGCACAGTCGCGGCTCTGAAAGAGGCCGGCATCGACGTCATTCAAATCAATTCGCTGCCCGAGTGGGCAGCCGATCCGAATCTCGCGATCCCGGTGATCACCGCGGCACTGCTCAACAATCCCACCGTCAAGGCGGTCGGCTATCCCGGCGGGCAGATGCTCGGCAATGTGCCGACCTATATGCAGGCGGCGGGACGGAAAGCCGGCGACATCTTCAATTTCGGCTTCGACACCAGCCCGCAGATCGTCGAGGCCTTCAAAGGCGGCTGGGTACAACTGACGGCCGACCAGCAGCCGTTCCTGCAGGGCTACCTGCCGATCCTCAGCCTCTGCCAGCAGGTGGTGCTGGGCCTGGCGCCAATGAATGTCGACACCGGCGCCGGCTTCGTCACGCCTGAGAATTACGAGATCGTCGCCGAACTCGCCAAGCAGGCGCTGCGCTGATCTGCAATCCCGGCATGCCGGTCGGGTTCGATCCCGACCGGCAACATCATCGGCAAACCAAGCGAGGATCGCCATGGCCGAACGCCTCATCGAATTGCGCGATATCAGCAAGTCCTATGGACAGGTCTACGCGCTGGGGGGAGTCAATCTCAGCGTCGATCGCGGCGAGGTGGTCGGCCTGATCGGCGACAATGGCGCCGGCAAATCGACGCTGATCAAGATCTTGTCCGGCGTGGTCAGGCCGACCAGCGGCGAGATTCTCGTGCGCGGCAAGCCGGTGACTGGATGGAGTGCAGCACGCTCGCGCGACGCCGGCATCGAGACGGTGTTCCAGGACCGGGCGCTGGCCGTGCAGCAGACGATCGTGCGCAACATTTTCATGGGCCGCGAGCTCACCGGCTTCCTCGGCTGGCTGAAGGTCAACAAGGAGATCGAGGAAGCCAGCCGGCTGATGCGCGAGATCGGCTTCACCTCGAAAGTGTTCACGCCGCAGTCGATCGTCGGCCAGCTGTCGGGCGGCGAACGCCAGGGGGTGGCGATCGCGCGCGCCATCTACAAGCAGGCGGACCTGATCATCCTCGACGAGCCGACGACGGCGCTGTCGCTGACCGAAACCGCCAAGGTCTTTCATTTCGTGCGCCAGGTGCGGGCGAGCGGCCGCTCGATCCTGTTCATTGGCCACAACATCCACCACGTCTTCGACATCGCCGACCGCTTCGTGGTGCTCGATCGCGGCAAGGTCGCGCTCACCGCCGACCGGCGCGAGGTCAAGTCGGCCGAAGACCTCATCAACTTCATGGAAGACGTTGCACACCCTGGCGGGCTCGCCGGGCTGCACGACGCCGGCGACGCGGAGCAGGCAACACGATGAGCAAGACCATGGAGCCCGATCTGCACGAGCCGGCCGCCGGCATTCCGCAGAAAGAGTGGAAACACCCATCCGATCAATGGCTGCGCGGCTTCGTCCTCGACAACCGCGCGTCGCTCGGCACGCTCGGCGTGTTCGTGGTGATGATGGCGGTGTTCATGATCGCCAACCCGACCGTCTTCACCACCTGGTATCTCTACAGTTCAGTGCTGACCACGCTGCCGGTGGCGCTGTTCGTGGTGGTGCCGCTGGTCTTTGTCGTCACCTGCGGCGAGATCGACCTGTCGTTTCCGGCAACGATGGGGTTTGCTTCCTGGGTCTTCGCGCTGGTGGTGCAGGCCGGCTACGACCCGTTCCTCGGCATCGCCGCCGCACTCGTCACCGGCATGCTGCTGGGTTTCCTGGTCGGTTCGCTGGTGGTCTATGGCGGGCTGTCGTCGCTGATCGCCACGCTCGGCATGAATTTCCTGCTGCGCGGCCTGATCCAGATCGTCAACGAGGGCAAGTCCATGTCGCTGAGCGGCCTTGCCGACAGCTGGGCCCACACGATCTTTTCCAGCCAGCTCTACGGCATCCCGGTGCAGATCTTCTGGGCCATCGCCTTCGTCGTGCTGTCGGCGATGCTCTACAACCGCCACCGCTTCGGTGCCCAGGTGAGGGTGGTCGGCGACAATCCCGACAGCGCCCAGCAGATGGGCATCGACGTCAAGCGCGTGCGGGTGAAAGTGTTCGTCTTCGTCGGCATTGGTGCTGCGATCGCCGGCACCTTCTCGGTGATGATCAACTTCACCTGGTGGCCGACCGCGGGTGACGGCTATCTGTTGCCGGTGCTGGCATCGGTGTTCGTCGGCGGCACGCCGACCTGGGGTGGCATCGGCACCGTGGTCGGCGGCGCGATCGGCGCCGTCACCGTGTCGTTCATCCAGACCGGCGTCGTGGCGGCAGGCCTGAGCGGCTTCTATGTGCAGTTCTTCAACGGGCTGATCATCATCCTGTCGCTGCTCGGGCATAAGTGGAATCAGGCGCGCTATCGGTGAGGGGCTGTTTCCTTGGCGAACCGCATGCCTTGACGATTGGCGCAGACGCCCATCGCTTCGTCATCCTCGGGTCTGCGCTGCGTCGCTTCGCTCCTGCTCCGCCCGTGGATGACGAAGGTGGGGCTTCCGCCAGAGAAATGATCCCACTACTGGATATGTTGGATGTTGAAGTGATGATCGTATCGTCAAAGTAGACGCATACACAAGGCGATCGCTTGTAGGACAACAGGGCAGGCGGACACTCACACCGCCGCGACAAACCCGTCCAGCACGCGTTTCTGGCCGGCCTTGTCGAAGTCGATGGTCAGCTTGTTGCCTTCGATGGCCGAGATGTTGCCGTTGCCGAATTTCTGATGGAAGACGCGGTCGCCGACGTTGAAGGGGGACGGCTTGTCGGCGACGGATTTGGCGACCAGTTCGCCGTCGATGGTGCGGCCTTTGACGCTGGTGCGCCCGGCGCCGTAGCCGGAATCGGTCTCGCCATAGCCGATGCGTTCGACCTGGTGGCCGGAGCGCGAGCCCCAGTTGCGGTCTGTCGCCTCGGTGCGGTTGGCCTGCGCGCGCTGCCAGCCCGGTGTCGCGTAGGTGTTGGAGAATGCGCCTGATTTTTCGGTGTCGGCGCCGACATTGTCGAAGCGCGACGCGCCATACGGGTTTTGTCTTCCCGCGCCTTGGCCGCCGCGACCGGAGGCAAAGGAACCGCCGCCATAGGAATTGCCATAGCCGCCGTAGGAATTGCCGCTTTCGGCGACCTCGACATGGGCTTCCGGCAGTTCGTCGAGGAAGCGCGACGGGATGGTCGACTGCCACAGGCCATGGATGCGGCGGTTGGAGACGAACCACAGATGCAGGTTCTTCTTGGCGCGGGTCAGGCCGACATAGGCCAGGCGCCGCTCTTCCTCCAGTCCGGAGCGGCCGCCTTCATCGAGCGCGCGCTGGTGCGGGAACAGGCCTTCCTCCCAGCCGGGCAGAAAGACGGTCTCGAATTCGAGGCCCTTGGCCGAATGCAGCGTCATGATGTTGACGGCGTCGAGCTCGGCATTCTGCTCGGCATCCATGACCAGCGCGACATGTTCGAGGAAGGAGCGCAGCGATTCATACTCCTCCATCGAGCGGATCAGCTCCTTGAGGTTTTCGAGCCGGCCGGGGGCTTCGACCGAACGGTCGTTCTTCCACATGTCGGTGTAGCCGCTCTCTTCGAGAATGGTCTCGGCGAGTTCGGTGTGCGGCGTGGTTTCCAGCGCTTTTTGCCAGCGCTCGAAATTGGCGGCCACTTCGCGCAAGGCGGCGCGTGGCTTCGGCTTCAGTTCGTCGCTCTCGGCGAGCTTGGCGGAGGCTTCCAGCATCGGCACGCGGAGCGCGCGCGCCGTGTCGTGAATCTGGCGGATGGTGGTCTCGCCCAGGCCGCGCTTCGGCACGTTGACGATGCGCTCGAAGGCGAGGTCGTCGGCGCCTTGCGCGACGACGCGGAAGAAGGCCAGCGCGTCGCGGATTTCCATGCGCTCGTAAAAGCGCGGGCCGCCGATGACGCGGTAGTTGAGGCCGAGCGTGACGAAACGGTCCTCGAACTCGCGCATCTGGAAGGAGGCGCGCACGAGAATCGCCATGTCGTTGAGATTGTGCTTTTGCCGCTGGTAGGTCTCGATGGTCTCGCCGACGGCGCGGGCTTCCTCCTCGGAATCCCAGGCGGCGTGGACATGCACCTTGCCGTCCTCCGGCTCGTCGCGGTCGGTGAACAGCGTCTTGCCGAAGCGGCCCTCATTGTGGGCGATGAGGTGGGAGGCAGCCCCAAGGATATGTGCGGTGGAGCGGTAGTTGCGCTCCAGCCGGATGATTGTCGCGCCTGGAAAATCCTTGTCGAAGCGCAGGATGTTGTCGATCTCGGCGCCGCGCCAGCCATAGATGGACTGGTCGTCGTCGCCGACGCAGCAGATATTGACGGTGGCACGAGCTTCAGCCGAAGAGCGCCCAATCTCCCCCCTTGAGGGGGAGATGTCGGCGGAGCCGACAGAGGGGGGCGCTGTCCCTCCAGCCTGTCGGCGCGAGGCGCGCCCCTCTGTCCTGCCGGACATCTCCCCCTCAAGGGGGGAGATCGGCTTGCCATCGGGCCGCTGCGCCAAAAGCCGCAGCCACATGTACTGCGCGGTGTTGGTGTCCTGATACTCGTCGACGAGGATGTATTTGAAGCGTTTGTGGTACTCCTTCAGCACATCCGGATTGGCGCGGAAGATGCGGATCGGGTGGCACAATAGGTCGCCGAAGTCGCAGGCGTTCAGCGTCTTCAGCCGCTCCTGATAGGCCTTGTAGAGCTCGCGGCCCTTGCCGTTGGCGAAGGCGCGGGCGTCACCCTCGGCGATGTCGGCCGGGCCTTGGCCCTTGTTCTTCCAGCCGTCGATCATCTGGGCAAATTGCTTGGCTGGCCAGCGCTTGTCGTCCAAGCCCTCGGCCTGGATCAGCTGCTTGATCAGCCGCACGACATCGTCGGTGTCGAGGATGGTGAAGTCGGAGCGCAAACCGGCAAGCTCGGCATGTCTGCGAAGCAGCTTCACTCCAATCGAGTGGAAGGTGCCGAGCCACGGCATGCCCTCGACGGCTTCACCGACCAGATGGCCGATGCGGGTCTTCATCTCGCGCGCGGCCTTGTTGGTGAAGGTGACGGCGAGGATTTGCGAGGGGAAGGCCTTGCCGGTGGCGAGGATGTGGGCGATGCGGGTGGTCAGCACACGCGTCTTGCCGGTGCCGGCGCCGGCCAGCACGAGGACCGGACCTTCGGTGGTCTCCACCGCCAGCCGCTGTTCCGGGTTGAGGCCCTTCAGATAGTCGGGCGCATTGTTGTGGCCGCCGCGGGCAGCCATGGCGCGCGCGGCAATGCCCGACGGGGCCGCGGGCCGCGCATTGGGTTCGTCGAAAAAGGGCATGTCTTCGGAAAAGCCGGACATCTCCCCCGAATGTAGTGATTCGGCGGCGAAAGGCCAGAAGTGTCTACGTTTTGTTCCGGTAAAGTGCCTGATATCGCCGCTCAGGCCTTGCGATAGCCGAGGGCGACGAAAAATCGATGTCCGAACGAACGCACCTCATCCGTCATCACGGCGCCGAGGGCGATCTGCATCTGGTCATAATAGTGGCTGCCGGCGGGTGACGCCAGGAAAGCCTCGTAAAGCTTGAGATCGTCAAGCGGCAGATTCCGGTAGCTGTAGGCCGCTGTATTCATGACGTCCGTTTCGATGTCACGGCGAAGCCCTTCGGTTTGCTTGCGCAACAGGGCCATGATCTGGTCGTCGGGCAGGGCCTTTCCGGCCGCCCCCAGCATCTCGGAAAGCATCGCGTAGCCCATGTTCAAGGCCACGGCTTCTCCGGTGTCGACAGCGCTGAGATCATCCACGATTTGTCTGTACAGTGCGAGCCGAGCCGGATCCCTGGACGGAAGTTCGGCCAGGATCTTGGGGCCCTCGATCGTCTTGCGTTCCCGTTCTCGCGGAGTGGAAGCCTGGATTTCCAGCGCCGTGACCTGTTTGCCCAGGGGCGAGGCGTAGAATGAGGCGAGGTCGGACAAGTCCTTGGCAGACAGTTTGTCGCCCATCCGCGATTCGATGGCTGTCTCCATCTTGTCCGGATCAAACGCACCTTCCATGGCGGCCGCAAGGGCATCCTGAACTTTTTGCGGCGGCGTTCCCGGCGCCGATTTCACGGCCGCGACGAAACCCGGGCCGATAGCCGTCAGCATCTCGTGGAAGCCGTTCGCCTTGTTGATCTCGCTGACTGTCTGCGCCGGCGCGGCCATGGTGAGAGAGACAAGGCAGCAGAGCGCAAGCGCCAGGCGCGTCAGCGGTGGAACGAATGACGTCATTTTGCCTGCTCCAGGGGAGAGATGATCCACCGCAGACTGCTGGAAAACCCGACTGCAGGCAAGATGGGATTGCCACCTTGGCGTGTGGGCCAGCTTGACAGGCGGGGCGGGCGGGAGAAAGCTGTGCGCGGGGCAAGAACGGTGCATCCGGCTGTCCTTGGGCGTCGCAAAGCGCAACAGTCGAAGGAGTATCATCTTGGCTGTCACCATCACCTCCCTCATCCTTTTCCTCATCGGTCTGGCGCTTGGCGGCGGCGGCATCCGCCTCGCGATGTTGGGCGGCAGCTGGTACTACGTCATCGTTGGTCTCGCCTTCCTGATCGCCGCCTGGCTGCTCTATCGGCGCCGGTCGACTGCTTTGTGGCTCTACGCGGCGATCGTGCTCGGCACGCTGGCCTGGGCGGTGTGGGAAACCGGTTTCGATTGGTGGGAACTCGGCCCGCGCGGCGGCATCATCGTGCTTGTGGCGCTATGGCTGCTGACGCCGTGGCCGCGTCGGGGCCTGGCCGGTCCCGACGCGCGCGCGCCGCTGATCCTGGCCGTTCTGGCGTCGTTGGCGGTGGCTGGTTATTCGATGACGACGGATCCCAAGGACATCGCCGGCGAACTCGATACAGACAAAGTGATCCCTACTGCCAATCTCGGCGGCGATGTGCCGGCCGGCGAGTGGCACTATTACGGGCGCACGCAGTATGGCCAGCGCTATTCGCCGCTCGACCAGATCACGCCGGACAATGTCGCCAAGCTGCAGCCCGCCTGGACCTATCGCACCGGCGATGTGAAGGGTCCGGACGACATCGGCGAGACCACCTACCAGGTGACGCCGCTGAAGATCGGCGACACGCTCTACATATGCACGCCGCACAACTTCGCCATCGCGGTCGATGCGGCGACCGGCAAGGAAAAATGGCGCTACGACCCCAAGATCAAGCTCGACAAGGATCGCCAGCACCAGACCTGCCGCGGCGTGTCCTACTATGCCGATGCCGCCATCGCTGCCGGCCAGCCCTGTGCGACACGCGTCTACCTGCCGACCTCGGATGCGCGGCTGATCGCGCTCGACGCCGCCAACGGGCAGGTCTGTCCCGCCTTCGCCGGGGGCGGCACGCTGAACCTGTTAACCAACATGCCCTATCCGAAATCGGGCTATTACTACTCGACCTCGGCGCCGCTGATAGCAGGCGGCAAGATCATCGTCGGCGGCGCGGTCAACGACAATTATTCGACGCAGGAGCCGTCTGGCGTCATCCGCGCCTATGATGTCGGCACCGGCGCCCTGGTGTGGAACTGGGATTCCGGCAACCCGGACCAGACGACGCCGCTGGCGGCGGGCCAGACCTATACCGCCAACTCGCCCAACATGTGGTCGACGCCGAGCGCCGACGAGAAGCTTGGGCTGCTCTACGTGCCGCTCGGCAACCAGACGCCGGATCAACTCGGCGCCGGGCGCAGCGCCAATGTCGAGAAATTCTCGTCGTCGATCACCGCGCTCGACCTCAACACCGGGCAATTCCGCTGGGTGCGGCAGACCGTGCGCCATGATCTGTGGGACATGGACGTGCCGGCGCAGCCAAGCCTGATCGACATCACCAAGGCCGACGGCATGGTGGTGCCGGCGCTGGTCGGGCCGACCAAGCAGGGCGACCTCTATGTGCTCGACCGCCGCACCGGCGAGCCGGTCATCGCGATCAAGGACGTGCCGGCGCCCGGCGGCGCCATCGAAGGCGACCAAACATCGCCGATGCAGCCGGTGTCGGACCTTTCCTTCAACCCGAAGCCGCTGACCGATGCCGACATGTGGGGCATCACCATGTTCGACCAGCTGGCCTGCCGGATCGCGTTCCACAAATTGCGCTATGAGGGCCGCTACACGCCGCCGTCGCTGCAGGGGTCGCTGATCTATCCAGGCAATTTCGGCACGTTCAACTGGGGCGGCGTGGCCGTCGATCCGGTGCGGCAAGTGCTGTTCGGCATGCCGACCTATCTGGCCTTCACGTCCAGGCTTATCCCGCGCGCGGACGTGCCGCCGCCCGGCGACAACACCAAGGGCAGCGAGCAGGGGCTGAACCGCAACGAGGGCGCGCCCTATGCGGTGGTGATGGGGCCGTTCCTGTCGCCGCTTGGGGTCCCTTGCCAGGCGCCGCCCTGGGGTTATGTCGCCGGCGTCGATCTGCGGACCGGCACCATCGCCTACAAGCATCGCAACGGCACAATCTACGACATGACGCCGCTGCCGCTGCCGCTGAAGGTCGGCGTGCCGGGCATTGGCGGTCCGATGATCACCGCCGGCGGCGTCGCCTTCCTGGGTGCGGCGGTCGACGACTATCTGCGCGCCTATGACCTGACATCGGGTAAGCAGCTTTGGCAGGCGCGGCTGCCAGCCGGCGGGCAATCGACGCCGATGACCTATACGGTCGCCGACGGACGCCAGTTCGTGGTGATCGTCGCCGGCGGTCACGGCTCGGTCGGAACCAAGCCGGGGGACTATGTGATGGCTTATGCGTTGCCGAAGTAGGGCAAATAAATCGAGTTTCTAGCGCGCCGCGAGCTGGCGCCGGGCCTCCGTGGCGATTTCCACATTGGTATAGGCATGCCCGTCGATACCCCAGCCGCCGTCGGGCGCCTCGACGATCTGGACCCAGGTGCGCTCCTTCAGTGTGGGATCACTGGCCGCAAGGGCAATGATGTCGGTCATCTCCTTCGTCACGCCAAGTTTCTTGTCGCGATCGAGAACGCCGACCGGTGTCAGAACCTGGATGCGCACATAGTTGGTGTCGCCATTGGCGTTTGCCTGTGAATCGGGCTCCATCTCGTGGATGAAGGCGGCGGTGTTGTCGGTGAACCATGGAATGAGTGGCACCTTCTCCCACCGCATGAGCGCCTCGTTAAGCGCCTTGGTCAGCTCACGTTTGTTGCGGAATGTTCCTTTCGCAGCGTACACGTCGATCATGGGCATGAAATGATCCTTTCGGGGAGTATGACGATCATCATAGGAGCTTCAGTAGTGCCATATGACGATCGTCATAGTCAATGGAGCCGTGATGGAATCGGATAGTCGGGCGAAGATGGTGCGCAGCGCGGCATTGCTGATCGCCGCGCGCGGGGTGAACGCGACGTCATTCTCGGATGTGCTTGCAGACAGCGGGGCGCCGCGCGGTTCGATCTACCACCATTTTCCGGACGGAAAGCACCAGCTTGCGCAAGATGCGGTGCGCCTGACCGGCGAGTGGGTGATAGGGCGCCAGCGCGCCTGCGCCGGCACCACGGCGGCGGACGTGCTTTCGTGCTTCGTCGATCTGTGGCGTCAGGTGGTGTTGGCCTCCGCGGGT
Source organism: Mesorhizobium sp. AR07 (assembly GCF_024746815.1). Classification (GTDB taxonomy): domain Bacteria; phylum Pseudomonadota; class Alphaproteobacteria; order Rhizobiales; family Rhizobiaceae; genus Mesorhizobium. Next base: position 1,603,878 of record NZ_CP080525.1, on the reverse strand, counting down.
GCATCTGGTTGCGCCGTCGCCGGTGTCGCCATCGACAGCAGCCCGGGCGAGGGCGGCCTGATCGCGGTGGTGCGCTCGACGTTCCGATCCTGGGTTGATCTCCTTAAAGATCAGCTGGAGGCTACCGGTGTTCCGTCCACCCGCGCGGCATCCATCGCGGTTGCCACGGTTGCGGGAATGGAGGGCGCGCTCATTCTGTGTCGTGCGGAAGGCAACAGCGCACCGCTCGATACGGTCGCCGAAGAACTGATGCGCCTGCTGCCGCAAAGTGCGACAGCCGCCGAGCGTTGAACGGCTGTTTCCCGGGAGCCGTTCAGCTGATCCCCAGATGGCTCTTCAGGCCGGGGACCGAGCCGAGCACCTGGTTGGTCAGGTCTGGCCCGGCAGCGACTTCGGCCTGCTGGACCAGCGTCGTGCCTGCTTTCTGAATCTGCGCCATGTCGAGCCCGGATGCCTTGAGCGCGGCAAGGCCGTTGACCAGCGCGCCCGCCTTCTCGCCGAGAACACCGCCAAGCGCACCCTGCAGCGACGACAGGAAGCCGCCACCGCCACCGGCTGGAGCAGCGGCCATGACGTCATATTGGTGGGCGAGGTCGTCGGCGCCGGGGATCTTGGCGAAAAACGATGAGGCGCTCGTGCCTTCAGCCTCGTGTTCGAGCACCGAGAAAATGGTGCCGACGACTTTCTCCGTCGTCGCCTGGTCGAGGTTCGCTTTCTGCGAGACGGTGTTGACGATATCCTGGACGTTCATGACTTCACCTCAACCTTGGGTTTTCGTGTTTACCGGATGGCGCTGGCGGATGCGAACCTTGACCATGGGCTTCCGGCTTGCTGCAACGACGGTCGCACACAGCGTCAGAATGGCGGCCGCGGCAACGACGAAGGCAGTTGCCAGGATCGGGGAGGGCATGGTCATCGGCGTCGTTCCTTTCAGATCAGGACCGTGACCGCGCCAAGGGCGCGGCAGAGGTTGACCAGTCTCCCCTACTATTGTGGCAGCGCCATCAAGATTTGTCGCCGATGACAAGAATGTGATGACGCAAGGGTCATGACCTCCACCGGCCGATCGCGACATGACAAGGATGTCACTCATCGATGACTGGACGATGAGGGTCTCGTCCCTATGTTGCGAACGGCAAGGATACCAACGTCGAGAACCCGAGACAGAAGGAGCGCGCCATGACCGACGTCAACAGCAAGCCTGCCATCACGCAGGCGATGATCGATGCCTATGACGAATATACCCATCTGACGCTCGACCGACGCCGCTTCATGGAACAGCTGACCAGGCTTGCCGGATCGGGCGCGGCGGCGGCCGCGATCGCGCCGCTTTTGGCGGCAAATTCGGCGCAAGCGGCAATCGTTGCCGACAACGATCCCCGCGTGAAAGGCGAGGACATCAGCTATCCCGGCAGTGGCGGCGACATGAAGGGTTATCTGGTCAGGCCGGCCGGTCAGACAGGCAAGCTCGGTACGGTCATCGTGGTGCATGAGAACCGGGGCCTCAACCCGCATATACGCGATGTGGCGCGGCGCGTGGCGCTGGAAGGGTTCGTGGCACTGGCGCCGGATTTTATGTCGCCGCTCGGCGGCACGCCTGACGATGAAGACAAGGCGCGCGACCTGTTCGCCAAGCTCGATCCGTCGCAGACGGCCGCCAATGGCGTGGCGACGGTCGCTTTCCTCAAGCGCGACAAGGATGGCAACGGCAAGGTCGGCGCCGTCGGCTTCTGCTGGGGCGGCGGCACGGTCAACATGCTGGCCGTCAACGCGCCCGATCTCAGCGCCGGTGTCGCCTATTACGGCATGCAGCCGAAAGCGGCCGACGTGTCGAAGATCAAGGCCGCATTGCTGCTGCACTATGCCGGGCTGGACGATCGCACCAATGCCGGCATCGACGCCTTCAAGAAGGAGCTCGACGCGGCGCATGTCGAATATACGGTCTATGTCTATGAAGGCGCCAACCACGCCTTCAACAATGACACCTCGGCGGCGCGCTACGACAAGAAGGCGGCCGATCTCGCCTGGGGCAGGACGGTCGCTTTCCTGAAGGAGAAGCTGGCTTAGTTGTTTCAGCGCGCCGGCTTGTGGAAGGCAACACCTGCAACCACCAAAAAAATGCCGATGCAATCGGTCAGGCTTGGAATCTGGCGCAGTACGATGACGCCGATCAGTGTCGCTGTGACCGGCAGCAGCGACAGCATCAGCGCGAAGCTCGCGCGCGGCAAACGCGACATGGCGAGCTGGTCACAGATGTAGGGAATGACCGACGAGCAGATGCCGACGCCGATGGCGGCGAGAAGCAGCAATGGTGATAAAAAGGCAGGCAGCGCATCGGTGAAGCCGATCGGCAGTACGACGAGGAAGGCGATCGCCATGGCGCCGCCGAGGGCGGCGATGCCGTCGCCGGCGCCCGCGCGAGCGACCCGGTGGCCGAGCACGATGTAGCCGACGAACAACGCGCCGTTGAGGAACGCCCAGAACAGGCCAAGGGGATCGCTCGACCACTTGACGTCGATGAGCAGCAGAGTGCCGGTGACGGCAACGGCAAGGGCGGCGAGATTGCGCGGGCTTCTAAGCCCGATCAATGCGACGCCGATGGTGCCGACGAATTCGATTGCCGCCACCAGCGAGATCGGCAGGCGGTCGAGCGCCAGATAGAACGAACAGTTCATCACCGCCAGGCAGGCACCAAAGGCCAGCAACAGCAGGCGCGTCGAGCGATCGGCGCGGGCGAAGGTTCGCCATGGACGGGTCAGCGGCGCGAAGATCAGGGCGGCGGTGGCGATGCGCAGCCACGCCATGCCAAGCACGCCGACATGCGGAAAAAGCAGCACGGCGAATGCCGGCCCGAGATAGTGGAAGACGGCGCTGACACCGAACCAGACATGCGGTGGCAATTTAGCCGCCAGCCCGCCCTGTGCAGGGTCGGCAGGGGCAGGGCCTGCCGCGAGAGCTTGTGTCTGATCATCCATCGGATCAGTATCGCAGGCGGTTTTGTCCAGTCATATGGGGGATGAGTGGCTCTTCTGGCTATCTTGCTCCCGGAAGCAAGGAGATTTCCTTGATACGCCTTCGAACTGAAAGCGCCGGCCTCGATGCGGCGGATATGAAGATCCTGCGCCTGCTGGAAAAGGACGCGCGCACCAGCACGGCGGAACTTGCACGCTCGGTCGGCCTGTCGGCGCCGAGTGTCGCCGAGCGCATCAAGCGGCTGCAGGAGAGCGGGGTGATCGAGGCCTATTCGGTCAGGATCAACCCCGCGGCACTTGGTCTGCCGCTCTCGGCATGGCTGCGCATCCGTCCGGTGCCGGGGCAACTGGCCATGGTGGCCGAGATCATCCGTGAGCTGCCGGAGATCGCGCAATGCGACCGGGTAACCGGCGAGGACTGTTTCATCGCGCTGGCGCATGTAGGCTCGGTGGCCGAGCTCGAGCGGGTAATCGACCGCATCATCCCCTATGCGATGACCAACACGGCGATCATCCAGTCGTCGCCCGTCGTGGCGCGGTCGCCCCTGAGGGCGGTGAAACGCCAGTCTTGAGGGCGAGATCTTCGGTTCAAAGGCTTTAAGCGTGGCCGCGCTTCATGCGCGCCTGCTTCAGGATGGCGCGCCAGCGGATCATGTCGAACGGGATCGGCTCGTTGCTGTTGGCGATGTGGAAGATTTCGTTGTTGACGTTCTTGAGCGAGCGCCAGAAATCATAGTCGGTTATGCGCGGATCGGCGGCCAGCCTGTCCACCTCGACTTTGATGTCGGTCTTCATGCACGTCCCCCGAACCGGCTTATGCCCCGCCGCCCGTGTCGCTACTTCGATGCGGATCGTTTTCGACCGACCTGCTGAGTCGCGCAACGGTTCAATCGGCTTGTTCCCGTTAAAACCTTGGTAAGGTTAACGCGGGCGCTGAGCCGCTTCAAGCGGTCTTGCGACGAATCCCGATCGAACGGCCGGCGCGCTCCGGCATCGGCAGCGCCGAATGGGCGGCGCGCATGGCTTCGACCTTGGCAAGCACATCGGCGGGGAAGGGCGCAACCTTCGGGCCGGACATGTCGACATGCAGCGACAGGGTTTCGGAAGTGGCGGCGAGCCAGCCGTCGACATGGCGGATTTCCTGGTAGGTCCGCAGCCGTTTGTCGTCATGGTCGATCAGCTGGAAGGAGACCCTGACCTTGTGGTCCAGATGCAACTCCTGGACATAACAGACGTGGACTTCGGCCGTGTAGATGGTGAGCCGCCGCTCCTTCACGTAGTCCAGCCCCATGCCCATCGCCTCGAAGGCCTCGTCCGAGCAGCGGTCGAACAGCACGTTGTAATAGGCCATGTTGAGATGGCCGTTGTAGTCGATCCAGTCCTTCTCGATGTCCATGGGTCGGGAAACGAAGGGGGCGGGAATGGGCATCGAAACTTCCTTGTTCTGGTGCTGAGACATAGCGGGCTGGTCTGGACAGAGTGCGGCCGGTGAGACTACGCATCCATAACTGCATCACAAGGGTGGGCGCTGGTCCATTCGCGGAGGAATTCATGGCTCTGAGCGACCTCAATCCTGTCGAACGCGACGAGGAAGGCATCGCTGCGGTGCTCGGCATCCTCAAGCAGCGGCTGGGTGAACGCTTCCAGACCGGCCAGGCCATCCGCTCCCAGCACGCGCACACCACCACCTATATTCCGACGCAGGCGCCGGACGGCGTCGCTTTCCCGGAGACGACGGCCGAGGTGCAGGAGATCGTGCGCGCTTGCGCCGCGCATACGGTGCCGGTCATCGCCTTTGGCGTCGGCTCATCGCTGGAAGGCCACACCAATGCACCAGGAGGCGGCATTTCGCTCGATACGTCGCGGATGAACCGCATCCTGGCGGTCAATCCGCAGGATCTCGACTGCACGGTAGAACCCGGTGTCACCCGCGAGGATTTGAACCGGCATCTGCGCGACACCGGCCTTTTCTTCCCGATCGATCCGGGCGCAAATGCCTCGCTCGGCGGCATGGCGGCGACGCGGGCATCGGGCACCAACGCGGTGCGCTACGGCACGATGCGCGAGAACGTGTTGTCGCTGACGGCCGTCATGGCCGACGGCGAGACGGTGACGACCGGCAAGCGCGCGAAAAAGAGCGCGGCCGGCTACGATCTGACGCGGCTGCTGATCGGCTCCGAAGGCACGCTCGGCATCATCACGTCGCTGACGCTGAAGCTGCAAGGCATCCCGCAAGCGATCTCCGGTGGCGTCTGCCCGTTTCCAAGCGTCGAGGCGGCCTGCAACGCGGTCATCGCCACCATCCAGATGGGCATTCCGGTGGCGCGCATCGAGCTGGTCAACGCGCTGCAGATGCGGGCGATGAAGACCTATTCGAAGCTCGACTATCCCGAGAGCCCGTGCCTGTTCGTCGAATTCCATGGCAGCGATGCCGGCGTTGCCGAGCAGGCCGAGACTTTTGGCATGATCGCCGAGGAGAATGGCGGCGGACCGTTCCTGTGGACCAGCGTTGCCGAGGAGCGGACGAAACTGTGGAAGGCCAGGCACGACGCCTATTGGTCGTCGCTGACGCTGCGGCCGGGCGCCAAGGGACTGTCGACCGATGTCTGCGTGCCGATCTCGCGCTTTGCCGAATGCGTCATGGAAACCGAGGCCGACATCGCCGAGATGGGCTTGATCGCGCCGATCGTCGGCCATGCCGGCGACGGCAATTTTCACGTGCTGGTGCTGATGGACGTGAACGACCCCAAGGAGATCGCGCTGTCGGAAAAATTCGTCGCGCGGCTCAACATGCGGGCGATCGCCATGGATGGCACCTGCACTGGCGAGCACGGCATCGGGCAAGGCAAGATCGGCTTCCTGCGCCACGAACTCGGCCATGGCGTCGACATCATGCGCACCATCAAGCAGGCGCTCGATCCGCTTGATATCATGAACCCAGGCAAGATATTGCCGGGCACCGGCCATTAGATGTCGGCGGTCGAGACATTACTGCCGATCGACGTACCGCCATCGTCCGCCGGCGCTCCACTGCCTCACGTCTTCGCGGATGAAGGCAGACTGGTCGTTGCTTATATCGTCAACATTCCAGACCCGTCCTTTGATGGCACCAATCCGCGCTCGGTTTCGCCTGTAACGGGCAACCAGGCTGTCGCGATCCTGACGGCAGACCCTTATCTGGCATTTCAATTCGGCCCGCCGAATGACGAAGCCATCAGCGGCCACCGTCTTTACGCACTGGGCTTGCGGCCTTACGAGGGATTCGAGGTTATCAACTCGTCGTGGATCGCTTCCTTGGAAAAGGCGAATCGAGTGCCCGACTTGTTTTCAGGCTATCGGCATTTCATCCTGACGTTCCACGACTCAACTCTGGAATTCATCGCCAAGGATTTCTCTACCAGCTTTCGCGAGGGAGCGGTTTTGGCCGCACTGATGGAGTCAGTCGGACACCGCGCCTGAGCTGATCCGCCCGCTGATTGGTTCGGCATTCGGCCTTATCTGGCGGCGGCGCCGCGAAGACAGCTCGTCTTGACCACGCCACCATTCGGGCCGACAGTTGAGCCGTACAGCGAAGCCTGAACAGGCAGGCGCCAGCGGAGGAGAAGTGTCATGGCGATTTCACGCAAGGAAGAGGCGCGCGCGCTGAGCGTGGACGAACAGGAACTGGTGGAGAAATCGCACCATCCGGCAGTGCAGGAACTCTCCGACGCCGACCTTGCCGGTCTGGTCAAGCTGTTGCGGGAGCGGCGCGACAAGGCGCAGGCCGAAGCGCATCGCCGCCGCCGCGAAATACGCGGCAAGGGTGCCCCGAAAGGAGCTGTCTCCTCGAAGGCTGACAGCGGCTCGCAACTGAAGCTCGCGGTGCTGGCCATGGCCATGCGGCGGCTGAATGGCGAGGCCGAACGGCGCCGGCAACTGGCGGCCAGCGTTTCACTGATCGAGAACGCGCGCAAGGCACTTGCCATGAAGCAACGAGCAACGTCGGACGGCCCCGCTCATAACTCGCGCACCGCACGCAAGGGCATGCGGTCGGTGGCAAACCAGAAGGCGCCGAACCTGGTTCGGCCGATGGAACTCGGCCGGCAACGCAAGGCGGCCAAGGTGGCGCAAGCGAAGCGCGACGCACGCTGAGTTCCGGCAGTCGCTGCTGAAACCGTTGAGGGCACCTATCGTACGGCGGTGGGCTTCTCTTGCACGCGCTGAGCGAGTGTTTGCAGCATGGGGCGGGTTGGCGCGAAGAACGTCGTGCCGGTGTGCGGCGTGGAGAAATCAAGCAGCCGGTCGTAGGCGCCCGGCGGCTCGCCGACATACATCCGCTGCAGCATTTTCTCGATCACCCAGAGATACCTGCTATAGCCGATGAAGTAGGTACCGAACTCCTGTTGCCCTGGCCGGCCGAAGGGCATGTTGTCGCGCAGGATATCGTATTCGTTGCCATCGGCGTCCTCGATGGTGGCCAGCGATTTGTGCGACTTGCGCGGCGCATCGTCATCGTCGATTTCGATGTTGTCGATCTTGGTGCGGCCGATGATCTCTTCCTGGAGGGGCGTTGGCGTTCGCGCCCACGCCTGGAGATCGTGCAGATACTTCTGAACGACGACATAGCTGCCGCCGGCAAAGTCGGCATCCTCGTCGCCGACGAGCGCCGAGGCGGGCAGATCGAGGCCGGTCGGATTGGCCGTGCCGTCGACAAAGCCGAGCAGGTCGCGGACATCGAAGTAGCGAAAGCCCGAAACCTCGTCGACGACGGTCACGGCGTCGCCAAGGTTGTCGAGCAGGATGCGCTCGAATTCGAAGCACATGTCAGGCCGTTCGGAGCGGATGTGGAAAAGAAGGTCGCCCGCTGTCGACGGGGCCGAATGAACCGGTCCCTTGATCGGCGCAAACGGTTTCAGGTCCAATGGCCGCCGGTCCGCGGAGAGACGATCCCAGAACTCGCGGCCGATGCCGGCAATGCACGACAGGTGGCCGGAAAGGTCGCGGAACCCGACAGTCTTGACGAGATCGTCCAGCCCGCCGAGCACCGAGGCGACCTTGGCCAGCGCGTTCTGCCCGCTGGCGACGGTGACGACAAGAAAGACCGCCGACAACGACAGTGGAGCGTCGACGCTCTGCGCATCGATCGGCACGCGGTCCCAGTTCTTGCCCGACATCAGAAAAATCTCCGCTTTTCCAGGATTTGTTTCAGATCATCCGACATCACGCAACACCGGATGAGACATCACGCAATGCGGATGAGACATCACGCAACACCAGATGAATTGCCTCTTTATCGACACGCGGATGCGGGTAGAGTGCGGCAGAATTTCAATCAACCCGTTCGGAGCTGATGCTCGCACGCCTGTTCGTGATCTTCGGTGGCTCGTTTGTGCTGGTGCTGTTGGCGGCGCTGGTGGTGCCGTATTTTGTCGACTGGACCGGCTACCGTGCCGAATTCGAGCGCGAGGCCAGTGCCATTCTCGGCCGCAAGGTGACCGTGCAGGGCGACGCCACGGCGCGGCTGTTGCCGTTCCCCTCGGTGACCTTCTCGAATGTCGCCGTCGCCGGTGGCCCGAACGGCCAGCCGGCGATGACCGTCGAGACGTTTTCGATGGATGCGGAGCTCGCACCCTTCCTGCGCGGTGAAGTGCTGATCTTCGACATGCGGCTGGTGCGGCCGAAAGCGACCATCGACATTGCCAATGACGGCACTGTCGACTGGGCGATGCGGCCGTCCTCGCCCTTCGACCTCAACCAGATCTCGATCGAGAAGCTGACGGTGACCGAAGGGCAGGTCGAACTGCGCCATGCCGCCGGCGGCCGCAGCCATTTCATGTCCGAGATCAATTCGACCATCTCGGCCAAGTCGCTGGCCGGCCCATGGCGCATGGACGGCACGCTGCGGCTGGATGGTCTTCGCACCACGGTCGCCGCCTCCACCGGCAAGGCCGAAGGCACCGGGCAGATGCGGCTTCGGCTGAGGGCAGATCCCGATGCCTATCCGCTGGTCATCGAGACCGACGGCAATGCCGGCATCGTCAACGGTGCCGCCGTCTATTCCGGCCAGTTCAAGATTTCCGGTGCCGACAAGAACAGCGCCGCGCTGCGCGGCACCGATGGCGAGACGGTAAAGGTCAGTGCCGGCAAGCCAGATCCGGGCTTTCGGCTGAACGGCAAGTTTTCGCTCAACCACCAGAAGCTCGGTGTCGACGAATTCCGCTTCGAGACCGGGCCGCTCGACAATCCCTACACCGCCGATGGCAAGGCTTCGGTCGATCTCGGCCTGAAGCCGAACTTCGCCATCGAAGCCAATGGCGCACAGGTGCAGTTCGACGAGGCGGTGGGCGCCAAGGCCGGCGCTGGCGCGACACTGGATCAGCGCATCTCGGCGCTCGAGCAAGCGTTGCACGATCTGCCGAAGCCGACCATACCCGGCACCGTCGAGGTCAAGCTGCCGGCGGTGGTGGCCGGCGACACCACGGTGCGCGACGTCCATCTTTCCGCCGAGCCGACCGATGATGGCTGGTCGGTGAAATCGCTTGCCGCGACCTTGCCCGGCCGCACCACGCTGGAAGCCAACGGCATGCTCAGCGTCGAGGATCATTTCGGCTTCACCGGCTCGCTGCTGCTCGCCGTGGCGCAACCGTCGGGTTTTGCCGCCTGGCTGTCGAAGGATGTCGACGAGGCGATCCGCCGTCTGCCCGCCGCCGGCTTCAAGGCCAAGGTCGATCTCTCGGAAAAGCGCCAGGCCTTCAGCGATCTCGAATTGATCCTGGGCAAGGCGAAGTTTTCCGGTAGCATCGATTCCAGCCAGCCCGACGACGCCAAGCCGTCGGTGCTCATGCGGCTCGAAGGCGGCGAGCTCGATGTCGACGGGCTGGCGGCCTTCGCCTCGATCTTCGTCAGCGACAAGGGCGCCAACCGCTTTGCCGACCGCGACCTCGATTTCCAGATCAAGGCCGGGCCGGTCAGCGCCGGCGGCCTGACCGCCGACACGGTCGACACGGCGCTCAGGCTGCGCGACGGATTGCTGGAAATCGACCGGTTGTCGGTGAGCGGGTTGGCAGGCGCCTCGATCAGCGCCACTGGCCGGGTCAAGGATTTTCCGGCGAGCCCGACCGGCAAGCTCGATGCTTCCGTGGTTGCCGTCGATCTGAAGCCGCTGATCGACGTCGCGGCGCAGCACTATCCCGACAATGCCGTGCTGAAAGGGCTGGCGAGCCGCGCCGCCGCCTATCCCGAGCTGTTCCAGGACGCACGCGTCGACCTTGTGGCAAGTGCCGCCGACAATGGCGATGGCACCACGGGCCTGGCGGTCAGCGGACAAGGCGAGGCCGGCGGCTCGGCCTTTTCGGCGTCGCTGTCGGGGAAGGGGGCTGCCGACAAGCTTCGTGAAGCGCCGCTGACGCTGACCTTCAATGCCAAGAACCCCGACGCCACGGCGCTGCTGGCGCTCTACGGCCTGCCGGCGCTGCCGCTCGGCATGCTGGGCGAGGCGACCACGGACATCCAGGCCAAGGGCACGTTTGGCGGCGGCCTGGTGACGACTTTCAGCCTTGCCGGCAACGATTTCAAGGCCGGTTTCGAGGGGACGGTCGCCGTCACGCCGCAAGGCCCCGCCGCCAAGGGCAAGCTCAGCCTCGATGCCGCCGACATCGAGCCGTGGCTGATGACGACCGGCATCGGCCTGCCAGGCATGGGCGCGGGCATGTCGGCGTCGCTCTCGGCGCAGGGCGACTATGGCAACGGCCTGCTGGTGCTGGGCGATCTGAGCGGCGCCATCAACGAAGCGGCGGTATCCGGCGACGTCAATGTCGACGTCAAGGACGGCGTGCCGCATCTGACCGGTGCACTGATGCTCGACGAACTCGATCTCGACCCGATGGCGGTCGCCTTGTTCGGCGATTCCGCCTTCCTCGGCGACAAGAATGGCGGGTGGCCGGCTGCTCCGTTCAGCCAGAAATCCAGCCTGCCGTTCACCGCCAGCCTTGATCTGAGAACGGCCGCACTGGCCGCCGGACCGTTCGCCACCGCCTATGACGCCAGCTTTTCGCTCAAACTCGACCAGGAAGGCATCCGGGTTTCGGATCTCAAGGCGAAATTCCTCAATGGTGCGCTGACGGGCCTGTTTGAACTGAAGAACAATGACGGCACCGGACTTCTCACCGGCCAGATGAAACTGGCCGGCGCCGATCTGGCGACCGTGCTGCCGGATGTGGGCATCAGCGGCAATGGCGATTTCTCGACCGCGCTGTCGACCAGCGGCAAGTCGGTCGATGCGATGGTGGCCGCCTTGTCCGGTTCCGGCACGGCATCGCTGAAAGATTTGAAAGTCGCAGGTGTCAATCCCGACGCGTTCAACGCGTTCCTGGCCAAGGCGGATGCGATCGGGCGCGACATCGATGCGGCCAAGACCGCCGGCTTCGCGCCGCAGATCGCCGCCGATGGCAGTTTTGCGGCCAAGGATACCGATGTCGCCTTCACGGCCGCTGGTGGCACGCTGCGAGCGCCGCCGATCAGCCTGGAAAATCCGGCGGCGACCTTGTCCGCCGACATCACAGCCGACCTCAGCACCAGCACGGTTTCCGCCAAGGGCGCGGTCACCTATCGGCCCGGCGACGAGGCGCTGGTCGGCTCCGAGCCGGTGATGAATTTCACCGCCGAAGGGCCGTTCGGCGCCGTGAAACGGCAGTTCGACAGCGAGCCGCTGGCGCAGTTCCTGACCCAGCGCGCGCTGGAAAGGGAACAGCAGCGCGTCGAGGCGATGCAGGCGGCGCTGCTCGAAAAGCAGCGGCTGCGGCGCGAGGTGCGCTACTACGTGGCGCTGCAGGACGCGCGCGACAAGGCCGCCGAAGAGCTGCGCCAACAGGAGGAGGCGGCGCGGCTGAAGGCCGAGGCCGACGCGAAGGCGAAGGCCGAGGCGGATGCCCAGGCGAAGGCTGAAGCCGACGCCAAAGCTCAGGCTGACGCGGAAGCGAAGGCCAAGGCGGACGCCGACGCTAAAGCCAAGGCCGATGCCGACGCCAAGGCAAAGGCGGATGCAGATGCCAAGGCTGCAGCCGAGCAGCAGGCCGCCGACGAAGCAGCCAAGGCGCAAGCCGATGAGCAGGAACGGCTGAAGGCCGAGGAGGCGAAGCGGATCGCCTCGCAGGAAAAGGCAAGGCTCGAGGCCGAACGCAAGGCCGCGCAGCAGGCTCCGAAGGTGGAGCGTGCGCCGCTGCCGGAGGCCAACGACAATCCGCCGCCGGCCAAGCCGAAGGCCAATCCGTTCACCCTCGACAATCTGTTGAAGTCGTTGCAGTAGGGCAGTAGGGCAGTAGGGCAGTAGGGGGAGACCTTCCCGTCGCTCAATCCGAAGGGGCAATCGTCTCAAGGAGGGACATCTCGGCGCTGTCTGCGACGTAGCGAGCGTGACGAAAATCGCGAATGACGGCAAGCCTGCCGTCCTGCCACGCCAGCAACACGAAATAGGAAGGCCGTGCCGCCGGGTCGTTGGGATCGCGGACGAGGACTGCCGGCCTGTCTTCGACGAAGCCTGGCACGAAACGCCAATCCTGCACCCTGGAATAGTTGTGGAAGTATGTGCCAACCTGCTTGCGCCCGTTCAGCCGAGTCCTGGCGACCAGTTCCAGCCGCACTTCGTCCGCCAGCATGTCGCGCACCGCGTCGAAATCGCGGACGTTGAAGCGATCGATGTAGGCGTCGAGGAGCAGACGTTCGGACGCACTCAGCCTGGGGGAAGGGCGATCCTCGGGCTCATCGGCGAGTTGGCGCAGGCGGCCGCGGCCACGATGAAGCGCCGCCTTGATGGCCGGGATGCTGGTGTCGAGCATAGCGCTGATCTCCTGCAGCGAATAACCGAGGACGTCCATCATGATGACGCTGCTTCGTTGCGCGACGGGAAGACGCATGAAGGTATGCAGGCCGGCGGCCGCGGCCTGACGGTCGACAGTGGGGTTGGCCGGATCGACGATCATGTCCGGATCCTCATCGGAAAAGGCCTTCTCGCGGCCTCGCCGGCGCAGAAAGTCGAGCGCCGCGTTGTGGGCAATGCGAAACAGCCAACCCTCAGGATTTGCGATCGGGCCGGCGTTGGGCAGAGCTTCGAACGCCTTGGCCAGGGCCTCCTGCAGCACGTCCTCACCGTCGACGACCGAGCCCGTCATGCGGGCGCAGTAGCGGTGCAGCTTGGGGCGCAATTCCCCGAACAGGCGATCGAAAGGCTCGCGGGTCTCGCCAGATATGCTCATGCGCCTCTATCCGCGATTACTCGTCCAGCATCCGATAATTGCCCACGACGGTCATCACCTCACGATGCGGTGGTTCGATGCAACGGTCCCGGATGCCGTTCTGAAAGGCCTCGAATGCGGCAAGCCCGGGTATGATGTCGGCATGGCCCTCGGTTTCCATCTCGACCAGATGGACAAAGGTACCGTCGCTGGACCGCCATGTCATGTAGCGAACGCCTTCAGGCGATTTGCTCCGCAGTTCCCGGAACACGGCCTTGACCAGCCGCTCATTCTCGTCGGCCATCTCCGGCTTCGTCTTGTAGCGTATCAAATGGTGTTTCATCGCAGCTGTTCCTTTGGCTGTCTTGCGTCCTGCAGAGGCGCTCATGTCCGAGACGCTGCGCTGAAGCCAAAGGATTCGGGTTGCGACGAAAATAGTCAGCACCGCAAAGACGCCGGAGTGTTCACTCGCGAACGAGCAGGCGCTTCAGCATGGGTTCGATGCGTGACAGTTCGTCGAGATGCGCGGCCGACAGCTCGGCCAGACAATCGTCGGCGCGCTCGGTCAGCCGCAACAGCACGCGGCGGTGGTCGTCCTTGTCCTGATCCCTGGCGACCAGTCCTGCCTCGCAAAGACGGTTGACCAGCTCGACGGCGCTGTGATGGCGGATGCGCAGGCGCTCCGCCAGATCGCCGATCGTCACCGGTCCTCCGCCGGGAAAACCCTTGATGGCCAGAAGCGCCTGATGCTGGCGCGCGGTCAGGCCGGCGTCCTCAGCTTGCAACTGGCTGAATTCGAGGAAGCGACGGATCAGATAGCGGAACTCGGACAGGCGCTGGTAGTCGGCCTGCTTAATGGCGGGGCGTGGTTTCTTGGGCTGCGTCATACCCGACCTTTGTTCTATTTCGGCAAAAGCTCAAACGGTTTGGTGCAAAACCAGCTTGAATATTTATATCGTGTTACGATACATGCAGGCCGACAAAACCGGCGGGTCGCTTCGACCGTGCCGCATATCCGAGCTACGGCCCGCCGCAAGGAAGCAGAGTTGCCATGAAGACCCATCACCCCAATCCCGGCCACCTCAGGGATTTCACGACTGATGCTAGAGTGCTGCTCATTGCCGCTATCGCCGTGGTGGTGGCGACTGCGGGGCTTTTTGCTGGCATCGCACTGTTGAAACTGATCCGGCTTGCCACCAACATCGCCTATTTCGGACAGTTTTCGCTTGCCGACCTAAAACTGGAGGACACACCGCTCGGCTATGCCGCCGTCGTCATTCCGGTCATCGGCGCGTTGATCATCGGCTTGATGGCGCGCTTCGGCAGCGAGAAGATTCGCGGTCACGGCATTCCCGAGGCCATCGAGGCGATCCTGCTCGGGCGTTCGAAACTCGATGCCAAGGTTGCGATCCTGAAGCCGCTATCGTCGGCGATCTCGATCGGTTCCGGCGGACCGTTCGGTGCCGAAGGCCCGATCATCATGACGGGTGGTGCGATCGGCTCGCTGATCGCGCAGATGCTGCCGGTCAGCGACAATGAGCGCAAGACGCTGCTGGTGGCGGGTGCGGCAGCGGGCATGACCACGGTCTTCGGAACACCGATCGCGGCCATCATGCTGGCGGTCGAACTGCTGCTTTTCGAATGGACCCCCCGCAGCTTCATTCCGGTGGCGGTCGCGGCGATCATTGCCGAGGTCGAGCGCACCATGTTGCATCTGCCCGGACCGATCTTTCCGTTTCAGGGTGGCATGGAGGTGTCCTTTGTCGGCCTTGCCGGATGGGTCTCGATCGGTGTTGCGGCCGGCCTGTTGTCGGGGCTGCTGACGCAGATGGTCTATGCCTGCGAGGACGGCTTCCAGAAGCTGCCCATTCACTGGATGTGGTGGCCGATGATCGGCGGTCTGGTGGTCGGCATAGGCGGGCTGATCGAGCCGCGGGCGCTTGGCGTCGGCTATGACAACATCGCCGACATGCTGGATGGCCGAACGGTCGCCACAGCGGCACTGATCCTTTTGGTGGTGAAGGCCATCATCTGGTCGGTTGCGCTCGGCTCTGGAACATCAGGAGGCGTGCTGGCGCCGCTGCTGATCATGGGCGGGGCGATGGGAGCGGTGCTCGCCGGCGTTCTGCCAACTGCGGATCCGGGCTTCTGGGCGCTGCTAGCGATGGCCGCCACCATGGGCGGCACGATGCGGGCGCCGCTGACCGCCACCTTCTTTGCCGTCGAACTGACCGGCAACACGCATATGCTGGTGCCATTGATCGCAGCCTGCGCGGCGGCGCATGCCGTCACCGTGCTGTTGATGAAGCGTTCGATCCTGACCGAAAAGATCGCCAGACGAGGACATCATCTGGTTCGTGAATACCGCGTCGATCCCTTCGCCTTGACCAGGGTGCGCGAGGTGATGACGTCGGAGGTCGAAAGTGTGCCGGCGACGATGACGCTGCATGGCGCGGCGGCGTTCCTGACCGCGCCGGAAACGCGGCATCCGAGTTTTCCCGTGATGGACGAGAACGGACATGTGCTCGGTCTCATCGATCCGCCAGCGATCCTGCGCTGGAGACGCGCCGGCACGCACCGCACCACAACGCTTGGCGAACTGCTGGCCGGAAGCAAGGTCACGCTGGCCTATCCGGATGAGTATTTGGAGGGCCTCTCCGACAAGCTATTGATGGCGAATGTCTCCCATCTGCCGGTCGTCACCCGTGAAGACTTGCAACTGGTCGGCTATGTCGGCTGGAAGGATTTGATGCGCGTGCGGTCGAGGAAACAGGCCGAGGAGCGCGATCGCTCGACCCTGCTCGGCTTCGGCACCAGACGCAGGAAAAAGGCAGACGTGGTCGAGAGCCTCTAAAAGCAATTCCAGGGAAACCGTGTAACGGTTTTCCGTTCGGAATTGCGCAAAACAAAGATAGATTCAGCTGACGCCGCGCTTCGCCCAGTCCAGGACATGGAGTCTCAGCGCCGAGGACAGGTTGGTGTCGCGGGGGCGCGTCTCGTCGACTTCGGCGACAAGAGCGGCGAGCGTCAGCTTTCTGGTCGCCGCTATCGCGACGAGATCGTCGTAGAAGGGCTTTTCGAGCGAATAGCTGGTGCGGTGGCCGCGAATGGTCACCGAGCGCTTTTCGACCGCGCTCACGGGTGAGCGCTCATTTTGCTCTAAGCCTCGGATTCATCCGATTGCTCTAACCATCGGATTCATCCGAAAACCGCTGCGCACTTTTCGGTCCGATGCTCTGGCTGTCCTTGTCGCCAAAGGGTTCGCGGCGATGGCCGGCGACGAACCTTTCGCTGTTGTCCGCGGCCAGACGGTCGCGTTCCTTCTCGGCCTTGGAGCGGCCGTGCAAGGCACGGTTCTGGCTGGCGTCGCGCTCCTTCTCCAGCCTTGCCTTCTGCTTGCGGGCGTGGCGAAGGTTGACGATGTCGGCCATGGCGCGAACCGTGGGCTATTTCTTGCGGAAGGCGTCGAGCGAGACCACTTCGGCGCCCTTGGTGGCGGCGTCGGCCGCGGCGGGCTTCTTTTCCGGCTCGGCGGCGGCCTTCTTTTCGGCCTTCGGCTTTTTCTCCGAGACGATGGTCAGCGGCTCAGGCGTGGCTTGAGCGGCCGGTTCCTCGACGGCCGCACCGTCTGTCTTGACGTCGAATTCGAGTTCGAAATTGACCGACGGATCATAGAAGCCGCGCACGGCCGAAAACGGGATTTCGAGTTTCTCCGGCACATCGGAGAAGGAGAGACCAACCTCGAAGCCGGTATCGGTCACCTTGAGGTCCCAATACTGGAACTGGATGACGATGGTCATCTGCTCGGGATAACGCTCGCGCAGCCGCGACGAGACGCGCACACCCGGCGCGCCGGTCAGGAAGGTGATGAAGAAGTGGTGGTTGCCGGGGAGGCCGGTGCGCGCGACTTCGGCCAGGACCTTGCGCATGACGCCGCGCAACGCCTCCTGTGCCAGAATGTCGTAGCGGATGTGGTCGTCGGCCATGTGGCGGTCGGGTTCCGTTGAATCGTCCGCATAGCTGTAATGAAGCTTGAGGGCGGCGTAAACCGCATATAGATCACCGCCGCACCGAGGCGAGGACTATTGCCGACGATTTGATCGCTCAGGCGCTGGCGAGCGCGGTCTGCTTTTCCACGGAGGCAACGGACCGGCGCTTGCCGAAGGCACGCAGGAAGGTGCGCACGCCATTTGTCGCCGATTGCAACACTTCGTCCTCGCGCGGCGTGCCGCCAAGCATGAAGGTCGTCTGCAGCTCCGCATTGACGAGGCCGAGGAACTGGCGCGCCGCCACGTCGGGGTCCTCGATCGCGAGATAACCGCCATAGGCCAGCCGCGCGAAGCGGGCGGCGATTGCCGGCCATGTCCTGCCCGGTCCTTGTTCGCGCCACTCGGCAAACAGCTCGGGGTAGCGCTCGCCCTCGGTCTGGATCAGCTTGCGCAGGAATTTTCCGTCGCGGTTGCAGATACAGTTCTGGTTCAAGCGCACGGCAAAGCCGATCAGGTCCGCTTCGAGATCCCCTGGCTGATCGGGGAAGGTGGCAATCGTGGCGAAGATGCCGACATTGCAGCGCTCGGTCAGATCGCGCACCACGGCGACGAACAATTTCTCCTTGTCGCCATGATGATTGTAGATGGTCTGGCGCGAGACGCCCGCTTCGACGGCGATCAGGTCGATGTTGGCGCCGGCAAACCCTTCACGGCAGAACACCGCGGCGGCTGAGTCGACGATCGACAGGCGCTTGGCCTCATGGCCGCGTGGCGGGAAAGTGTCAGGAGAAACGTGCAGCTTCATAAAAATCTATATAGAGGTGATTGACGAATTAGACAAGCCTGTCTAAATTTGTGGACATAACTTGAAGAGATTTCGCGCCGGAGAGACGAAAAATCGTCCTGGGAAGTCGGAATTTCAAGGGATGGAACGTCCTTGGGTTACCCGCCGGCCGCGGCGGCAACCAGATTCGAAAGAAGCCTTTATCATGAGTCCCAAATTCCTCCGCATCGCGGTCGTGCTCGGCCTGTTGTCCGCCATCGGCCCGTTCGCCATCGACATGTATCTGCCCGCGCTGCCGTCGATCGGCGCGGATCTGCACGCCGGCACCGCTGCCGTGCAGATGAGCCTGCTGATCTTCTTCCTGTCGATGGGTTTTGGCCAGATCGTCGTCGGACCGATCTCCGACATGGTCGGCCGCAAGCTGCCGCTCTATGGCGGCCTTGCGCTGTTCATGGTTGGGGGCATCGGTTCGGCCATGGCGCCGACGATCGAATGGCTGATCGCCTTCCGCTTCCTGCAGGGCCTCGGCGCCAGCGCCGGCATGGCGGTGCCGCGCGCCATCGTGCGCGACCTGCACACCGGCACTGAAGCCGCCAAGCTGATGTCCTTGCTGATGCTGGTGTTTTCGGTGTCGCCGATCCTGGCGCCGCTGACCGGCAGCGTGATCATCGAGAATTTCGGCTGGCGCGCTGTGTTCTGGACGGTGACCGGTGCCGCACTGCTGGCGACCATCCTTCTGGCGACCTCGCTCAAGGAGACGCGGCCGGTGGAAGACCGCGCCGGCTCCTCCTTCGGCACCGCGCTCACCGCCTATCGCTTCCTGATGGGTGACCGCAACTTCCTCGGCCTGACGGCGATCGCCGGCTTCGGCATTGCCAGCTTCTTCGTCTATCTGTCGAGCTCGTCGTTCATCCTGATCGACCATTACGGGCTGTCGCCATCGGTCTACAGCGTGTTCTTCTCGATCAACGCGGTCGCCTTCATCGGCATGTCGCAGCTGACCGGACTGCTGTCCGAGCGGTTCGGGCTGCGGCGCGTGGTGCGCGTCGCGGTGACCGGCTATGCGACGACGATGGTGGTGCTGTTCGCGGTGATGGCGACAGGCATCGACCGCCTCGACGTGATGGCTGCACTGCTGTTCGTCGGCTACGGCTTCCTTGGCCTGGTCATCCCGACCACCTCGGTGCTAGCCATGGAAGAGCATGGCGAGATCGCCGGCACGGCTTCCGCGCTGATGGGCACGCTGCACTTCGGCATCGGTGCGCTCGCCATGGGCGTCGCCGGCGTGTTCTTCGACGGCACGCCGCTGCCGATGGTGGCCGGCATCACGCTGTGCGCGGTGATCTCGTTCACGCTGGCCAGGTTCACGCTTGGCCGTGCACGCGAAGCCGTCGAGGCACCGGCGGAATAAGCAAACAAAATCAAGGAAAAGGCCGGGGTCGCCCCGGCCTTTTTTCATGTCCGGCTCAATCCGGTTTCGGTCAGCACAAAACGCAGCCGCGCTTCGACCGGCGTCAGAGGCAGCGGGATCAGTTCATAGCCCAGTTCCGCGTACGTATTGACGAGCGCATGGTAGGTGCGCTGGGCCTCGTCGAGTGTCTGCTTTCTTTCGGCATCCTGCGTGAAGATGTCAGGCCATGGCGGGGCAATAAAGACGCGGCTGGCATAGCGGAAGCGTTTGGCGGCATGCATGACGTGCTCGGGAACCGGCAGGCCGGTCAGGTGCAAGTAACCAAGCGTGTCCGGCACGCCGCGATCGAAGAAGACGGGACCTGTCCGTTCTCGCGCTGCCTGATGCGAGCGCATCTCCCACGAGAGCATCAGTTCGGCGAACAGCGCGCGATCACGCCAGGGCAGGGCGGGTCCGCCTATATCGGACTGGTCACGGATGATGCCGCGCCCGGCTTCGACCGAGGTGGCAAAGCCAGCCCGGCAAAGGGCTTCGATCAAGGTGGTCTTGCCGGAGCCCGGACCGCCGGTCAGCACGAAGAACCGATCGGAATCGTTTTGCATCTTTTGTCCATGGAGAGGGGGCACGCAGGGCGGCTGCCTCGGGGCCCACAGGCTGCACGAAGGTCGGCCGACGGAAGTTGCCGTTGTGCGTGTAATAAGGAGGGGGAGAAGTGGAGGTTTCTGTTGCCAGGTACCTCCGAACCCCGCCTAGAAGTGCGAACCTCTAGGGCTTGAATTGAAGCTATCGCACCGCTTACGCGGCGAGACGTGCTTCCGCATAGTTGTCATTTGCAACTACAGGTTTAGCCCGATGACGGTGGTACCATGCCGGGCAAAAGTACGATCTTTACACCTTCGTCGATCCTATTTCGCCCCCAGCAAAAGCCGCTCTGTTCACAAGAGCGGTTTTTGGTGGAGGCGCCGGGTACCGCCCCCGGGTCCGAACGGCTTATTTCATCGCCCATTTATCGCCATAGTCGGTCAAGCCGACAAACCGAATATAGGGGCTGATCGCCGGAAATGAAAGGCCGCAATGGCACTTTGTCCCCGCGTCAAAACCGCATCGCCAAGGGTTGACTTGGGCGCGGTCTCAACCGAAGCTTTGCAGCGGTGAGGAGTTACCGACCTAGCGCACAGGTTGCAGCAGCGCGCCACAGCCCTCATCGATCGGATCCGTGGCGCCGACGAGGGGAATTTTAATGGCCGACTATCTTGCAGACGTGAAGAAGTACGACGCCGCGGCAAGCGCCGACGTGGTCGACAAGATCGTGAAGCATCTGGGCATCGCGCTCAGGAACCGCGATTCCTCGCTGGTGTCCTGCACCGACCCGAAGGAACTCGACCGCGTCAAGGCGGGCTGGGTATCGAAGAAGCTCGGCATCACTGACGACAAGAAGGCCGACGCATCGATCGAGAAGGTCTGCAAGGCGATGGCCGCCGATCACAGCAAGAACCGCGTGACTTTCTACTATCTTGTCGCCAAGGATCTGGGCAAGCTCGGCTCCCTCTGACGATAGCGCGCGACTTGCGGAGGTAGGCGCGGCAGGGCAATCGTTTCAGGTTTGAATTTGCAGTTTTCCGGGCGCTAGCGCTGCCCCTCATCTGGCTGCCGCCATCTTCTCCCCGTATAGTGACGGGGAGAAGGACGCTGTCATTGATGGTTTCGCCAATCACCAGCGTTACAGGAAGAGCGTCGGCATTGGGGCCAGCCTCTTTCTCCCCGTCACTATACGGGGAGAAATGCCCGGCAGGGCAATGAGGGGCGGCGCAAACGTCCGGAGAGAGTGGTGGGAACGGCAACGCCTGCGCCGTTTTGCTGTGTTCGGCCATCTGTCTGGCCGCTATAATGGTCGCACAACCGAATCGAGCCGGAACCGATGCGCCAGTATCTCGACCTCTTGCAGCATGTGCTGGACAATGGTGCCGATCGCGGCGACCGCACCGGCACCGGCACGCGCTCCGTCTTCGGCTACCAGATGCGTTTCGATCTGGCGCGCGGCTTTCCCGTCACCACCACCAAGAAGCTGCATCTCAAGTCGATCATCCATGAATTGCTGTGGTTCCTGGCCGGCGACACCAACACTCGATATCTCAACGACCATGGCGTTTCGATCTGGGACGAATGGGCCGACGAGAATGGTGATCTCGGTCCGGTCTACGGCAAGCAGTGGCGCTCCTGGCCGGACGGCCATGGCGGCTCGATCGACCAGATTGCAAACCTTCTGAAGGAGATACGCCGCAATCCTCAATCGCGCCGGTTGATCGTTTCGGCGTGGAACCCAGCCGAGGTGGAAGCCATGGCATTGCCGCCATGCCACTGCCTGTTCCAGTTCTATGTTTCGGAAGGCCGGCTTTCCTGCCAGCTCTACCAGCGCTCCGCGGACATCTTTCTCGGCGTGCCGTTCAACATCGCTTCCTACGCGCTGTTGACGCTGATGGTGGCGCAGGTGACCGGGCTGAAGCCAGGCGATTTCGTCCACACGCTGGGTGACGCGCATCTTTACTCGAACCATTTCGAACAAGCGCGCGAACAGCTGCGGCGTACGCCAAGAGCGCTGCCGACGATGTGGATCAATCCGGAGGTGAAGGATTTGTTCGCCTTCCGCTTCGAGGATTTTCGGTTGGAAAACTACGTCGCCGACGCGTCGATCAAGGCGCCGATCGCGGTCTGAGCCGCGAACCGGGCTTTATCCCACCTCGAAATCGCCAGCCTGGGGCGGAGCGATCGGTTTGAACAGCGCGCGGTCCGGTTTGAGATCGAGCAGCGGCGTGCCGTCGACACAATCCATACCGCGCACCAGCAACGTCGATCCCTCGATGCCGACAAGGCTGGCGATCGAGGTGCCGATCGGGTTGGGCCGCACCGGCGAGCGCAGGGAAAATGTGCCGCGCGAGGTGCCGTCGCTGGCCGGGCTCTGTCTGACGAGGTCGCGCCGCGACAGATGCAGCCAGTAGAGCACTTCCAGCAGCTCGAACTTTTCGATGCCGTCCAGTGCTTGCCGCCAGGGATCGAAGATTTCGATGCGGCATACCGGGCCGTCCTCGCGGCCCTGACGCGGCGTGACTAGGCGCGAGGCCCACGGCGTGCGGATGACGCCGATGAACACCAGGCCGGCATCGGTCGCCGGCGGGGCCTCGATGGCGACCTCGCTCGGCCTGATCTCGTTTTCGCGAACCATGGGGCCGCCGCGCTTTTAGTCGATGCCGACCATTACGTCCGAAGCCTTGACCACGGCATAGGCCTGCTTGCCCTTTTCGAGCTTGAGATCGGCGACGGCCTCGTTGGTGATCGAGGCGGTGACGATGGCGCCGCCACCGATGTCGATCCTGACATGCGAGGTGGTGGCTCCCTTGACGATCTCGGTGATCGTTCCCTTGAGGATGTTGCGGGCACTGATCTTCATCGGAGTTCCTTTCGAGGTTTGTGCGCACGTCTTATCAGAACAGCCATGCAGTGCCACTCACAAGAGCAGATGAAATGTTTCAACAGGCGGCGGGCCTTCCCTTGTTATGTTCATCCGGATATATCGGTTTGCAGGCTTTGGGCCGCACGGATTTCAAACTAGGGAGAGTTTCATGATCGGCAGGGGTTTTGGATTGAAGGCATTCGCCATCGGCGGATTGACGGCGATGCTCATGGCCGCCGTGCCCGCAGCGCATGCCGACGACAAGCTGACCGTATTTGCCGCCGCCAGCCTCAAGGACGCGCTCGATGCGGTCAACAAGGCATGCGAGAAGAAGGTTGGTGAAGCCGCAACCATTTCCTATGCGGCGAGCTCGGCGCTTGCCAAGCAGATCGAAGGCGGCGCGCCGGCCGATGTCTTCGTCTCGGCCGATCTCGACTGGATGAAGTATCTCTCGGACAAGAAGCTGACCAAGCCGGAGACCGAAGTGCAGCTGCTCGGCAATCAGATCGTGCTGGTGGCGCCGAAGGATTCGAAGGTCAAGACCAAGATCGAGAAGGGCTTCGACCTAGCCAAGCTGCTTGGCGACGGCAAACTCGCCATGGGCGATTTCAAGGCCGTGCCAGCCGGCAAGTACGGCAAGGCAGCGCTCGAATCGCTGGGTGTCTGGTCGTCGGTGGAGGGCAAGGTCGCGCAGGCTGAAAACGTTCGCGCTGCGCTGAAGCTGGTGTCGACCGGCGAAGCCCCGCTCGGCATTGTCTACGCCACCGACGCGAAGGCCGATAAGACCGTCAAGGTGGTCGGCACCTTCCCCGAGGATTCGCACCCGCCGATCATCTATCCGATTGCGCAGACCGCGGATTCGAAGGACAAGGATACGCCTGCCTTCCTGAAGTGCGTGGAGTCTTCGGCTGCCGCGAAGATCTTCAAGGAACAGGGTTTTACGGTACTCAAAAAGAGCAAATAAGAAGTCCTGACATAGCGATATGAACTGGCTGCTGGACCTCACTCCCGACGAATGGAATGCGGTCCGGCTGTCGATCAAGGTGGCAACGGTGGCGATGCTCGCCAGCCTGCCGCCTGGCATACTGATCGCGCTGCTGCTTGCCCGAGGACAATTCTGGGGCAAGACGCTGCTCAACGGCCTGGTGCATCTGCCGCTGATCCTGCCGCCTGTGGTGACGGGCTATCTGCTGCTGCTCACCTTCGGCAAGCGTGGCCCGGCCGGCGCCTTCCTGGCCGAGCATTTCGGCATTGTTTTCTCGTTCCGATGGACGGGCGCGGCACTGGCCTGCGGTGTCATGGGCTTTCCGCTGATGGTGAGGGCGATCCGTCTGTCGATCGAGGCTGTGGACCGCAAGATGGAGGCGGCGGCGGGAACGCTCGGCGCCAATCCTCTTTGGGTGTTCGCCACCATCACGCTGCCGCTGATCCTGCCCGGGCTGATCGCCGGGGCGATCCTGTCCTTTGCCAAGGCGATGGGCGAGTTCGGGGCGACGATCACCTTCGTTTCCAACATCCCGAACGAGACGCAGACGCTGCCGTCGGCGATCTATACCTTCACGCAAATGCCGGGCGGTGATGAAGGCGCGCTCAGGCTGACGCTGATCTCGATCATCATCTCGATGGCGGCGCTGGTCGCCTCGGAAGTCCTGGCGCGGCGCGTTGGCCGGCGGATGGACATCGAATGACGGTTCTCGTCGACATCAGCCATCGGCTCGGTGATTTCGCCATCGACGTCCGCTTCGAGAGCGCTGGGCGGTTGACGGCGCTGTTCGGGCCCTCTGGTTCCGGCAAGACGACGCTGATCAACATGATCGCGGGCCTGATCCGGCCCGACAAGGGGCACATCGAGGTCGATGGCCGCGTGCTGGTCGATACGGCCGCGGGCGTTTTCGTGCCGAAGCACAAGCGCCGCATCGGCATGGTGTTCCAGGATGCGCGCCTGTTTCCGCATATGAGCGTGGCCAGAAATCTGCGCTATGGCCGCTGGTTCACGCCGGCAACGGAGCGCTACGCGGAGATGGATACCGTTGTCGAATTGCTCGGCATCGGCCCGCTGCTGGACAGGCGACCGGCAAAGCTCTCGGGTGGCGAGAAGCAGCGCGTGGCGATCGGCCGGGCGTTGCTGGCCAGCCCCAGATTGCTGCTCATGGACGAACCGCTGGCCTCGCTCGACGAGGCGCGCAAGGCCGAGATTCTGCCCTATGTCGAACGGCTGCGCGACGAGATGAAAATCCCGATCGTCTATGTCAGCCACTCGGTTGCCGAGGTGGCACGGCTGGCCAGCGACGTGGTGATGCTGGCGCAAGGCCATGTCATCGCCAGCGGCTCGACCGCAGCGGTGATGCAGAGGCTCGACCTGCTGCCGGCGGAGGAGCGCGGCGAGGGCGGCGCCTTGCTGGACACCAAGGTGCTGCGCCATGACGAGACTTTCGGCATGACCGTGCTCGGTTCGGCCGCAGGCGAGATCCGGGTGCCATGGCTGGCGATGAAGACAGGAGCGCGGGTGCGCGTCCGCATCCGCGCCCGCGATGTGATGATCGCGACGGAGAAACCGACAGGCCTCAGCGCGCTCAACATTCTGCCGGGCACGATTGTCGCGATTGACCCGGGCGAGGGCGCGACAGTCGAGGTCGGCATCGACTGCAACGGCGCAACCGTGCTTGCCCGCATCACGGAGCAGTCGCGGCAGACGCTGAAGCTTCAGCTCGGCGGCACGGTTTTCGCGGTGGTCAAGACGGTGAGCTTCGACCGGGCAAACACCGGCGCTGGCCCGTCTACCGAGGCGGATGGATGACCATCGCTATGTTTTTTTGGAATAGCGGTATCGCTGAAGAGCTTCTAAGATGGGATCGGTCGTGATCGCGGAGGACAAAGAATGCCGTCGCTGAGCTTGCGGATAAATCTCGATCCCGACGGGCGAATCGGACCGGGCAAGATCGAGCTTCTGGAGCAGATCGCCACCTTTGGCTCGATCTCGGCCGCCGCGCGCGGCATGGAAATGTCCTACAAACACGCCTGGGACCTGGTCGAGGACATGAACCGGGTGTTCGGCAAGCCACTGGTCGCGGCACAGACCGGTGGCCGCAAGGGCGGCGGCGCGCAACTGACGACGGTCGGCCTCGCGGTGGTCAGCCGCTTCCGCGCCATCGAGCGGGCGGCGGCGGCGGCGGCGGCGACGCATATGGAGGCGTTACAGGCTGAAATCGATGCCGGATGAGAGGGGCCAGCTCTATTCTTCCGGCTCGCCGGGTTTGCGCAGCAGATAGGTATCCATGATCCAGCCTTTCCTCCTGCGGGCTTCTTCGCGAACTTTTTCGATCTCCGCGCCGACATCACTGACCCGGCCCGAGAGAATAATCTCGTCCGGCGTGCCGAGATAGGCGCCCCAATGGATGACGACATCCTTGTTGGCCAGCGTGTTGAAGGCGCATTTGCCGTCGAGCATGACGACGGTGCTGCCGGCATTGTCGGCCAGGCCTTCGTCGGTGAGGCGGCGGCCGGTGGTGATCAGGATGGAATCGCCAATGCGGTTCAGCGCCATCTTGTGGCTGGCGGCAAGCGCCTGGACAGCGGTGATGCCTGGAATGACCTCCAGCTCGAAGGCGACATTGCCTCTCAGGCGCACGCGCTCGAGGATGCGCAATGCGCTGTCGTAGAGCGAAGGATCGCCCCAGATCAGGAAGGCGCCGCAGCCATCCTCTGAAATCTCGTTGCGGACAAGGTCTTCGTAAATGGCGGCGATGGCCTCGTGCCAGTCGTCGACGGTCGGGCGGTAGGAGGGCGCCGGCTCGGCGCGCACCGGCACGTCGAATTCGACGCGGCGCGACTTCGGATTGATGACGAAGCGGTCGCAGATCTGGCGGCGCAGGTCGGCAAGGTCGTTCTTTTTCTCCCCCTTGTCGGGAATGAACAGCACGTCGGCCCGGTTCAGGCCTGATATGGCCTGCACGGTCATATGGTCGGGATTGCCGGCGCCGATGCCGATGACGAGAAGCTTGCGCATGGGGCGAACTCCTGCCCGATCGGAACCTGTTAGTCCAGACCGCTCGGACGCGCTTGCAGGTGCGGAAGGGCTTTGAAACGCCACATTGAAACGGCTAGGGTCACGCTGGCATTCCAGCCTAGGGGGCTTCGATGTTGCGATATGTTCTGACCGCCGTGCTGGCTCTGTCGGCCGCGCCCGCATTGGCCAATGATTCGGTTGCCGAACTCGGCACCGGCGGCCTGATCCTGTCGCGCAGCGATGCCGTGGCGATGCAAAGCGAGGATCTCTTCATCTCGCCGGAAAAGGTGACGGTCGACTATGTCTTCCACAACAACACCGACAAGGATGTCGACGCGATCGTCGCCTTCCCGATGCCCGACATTTCGGGCGGTCCCGAGGAGATGCCGGCGATTCCGGAAAATCAGAGCGACAATTTTCTCGGCTTCGAGTTGACCATCGACGGCGTCGCCGCCAAGCCGCAGCTGGAGCAGAAGGTGTTCGCGCTTGGCATCGACATCGGCGCCGAGCTGAAAGCGCAGAATGTGCCGTTCAACCCGTTCGGCGACGCGGCGAAGGCGGCACTGGCGAAGCTGCCGCCAGCGGTGGCCGAAGACTGGGCCAACCGCGGCATCATCATCGGAGACACGGTCGACGACAGCGGGGGCGCGAAACCCAACTATGCGCCGTTCTGGCAATTGCGTTCGACCTATTGGTGGCGCTCGACCTTTCCGGCCAACAAGGACGTTCACGTTTCGCACCGCTACAAGCCAAGCGTCGGCGGCACGTCTTCGCTCAGTTTCTTCTATGACGGCAAGTTCCAGGGCCAATACGCCGCCTACAAGACCCGCTACTGCATGGACGATACGTTCGAGAACGCGGTGCGCAAGGCGGCGAAGGATGATCCCGACGGCTATCCGAAGTACAACGAAAGCCGCATCGCCTATATCCTGACCACTGGCGGCAACTGGGCGGCGGGCACCATCGGCAGGTTCAAGCTGACGGTCGACAAGATCAATCCGAAAGCGCTGATCTCGTTCTGCGGCGACAATGTCAAAAAGGTCGGGCCGACGACCTTCGAGATGACCGCGGACGATTTCTATCCCGAGCACGACATCGACATCCTGCTTCTCGATCCATTGGACAGCGATGGCGGGGACGGCAACTGATGCATGTCGCAATCTATGTCGCGATCGCGCAGAATGGGGTGATCGGGCGGGACGGCGGGCTGCCCTGGCGGCTGTCCACCGATCTCAAGCGCTTCAAGGCCGACACGATGGGCAAGCCCATCATCATGGGCCGCAAGACCTATGAAGGCATCGGCCGACCGCTGCCGGGCAGGTTGAACATCGTGGTGACCCGCGACAAGGCCTGGCGCGCTGAGGGTGTCGAGGTGGCGCATACGCTCGAAGCCGCGATCCAGCTGGCAACGGTGCGCGGGCGCTGCATGGTCGGCGTGGACGAGGTCTGCGTCATCGGGGGCGGCGAAATCTACGCCCAGGCGCTGCCGCTGGCCGACCGGCTGCACGTCACCCATGTGCTGGACACGGTCGACGGCGATGCGCATTTTCCCCCAATCGATCCGAATTCCTGGCGCGTGGTCAGCTCGCAGGAGGTTCTAGCCGGGGAAAAGGACAGCCACGCAACGCGCTATTCGGTTTACGAGAGACGCCGCGACGTGCATTGAAAGACGACAAAGGGTCGCGACCGGACCAAATCGGACGAAGTCGGCAGCGCATCGCGTTGAAAGCGTCTCGCGGCGTCCCTATAGAAGAACAACACTGGATTTTGCGCCGTAACATCGGCGCTTGAGGGAATTCCAAGCGAAAGGACATTCATGCCCTGGAACGACAAAAGCGGCGGTGGCGGCGGCCCATGGGGCGGCGGCGGCAACAATCAAGGACCCTGGGGGCAGGGACCAAAGGGACCGAGCGGCCCGCAGGGCTCGCCTCCCGATCTCGAAGACATCATCCGCCGCGGCCAGGACCGGCTGCGGCGCGCGCTGCCTGGTGGCGGTGGCGCAAGCCCGGCTATTTTCGCGCTGATCGCGGCGGCACTTGTGGTGCTGTGGGCGTTCAAGGCGGTTTACACCGTGCAGCCCGACGAGGTCGCGGTTGAACTGCGCTTCGGCAAGCCGAAGGCCGAGCTGTCGCAGCCGGGCCTGCATTTCCACTGGTGGCCGCTCGAAACCGTCGAAACGGCCAAGATCTCCGAACAGCTCGTCGACATTGGCGGCGGCAACACCAGCGGCAATGGCCTGATGCTTTCGGGCGATCAGAACATCGTCAACGTCCAGTTCTCGGTGGCTTATCAGGTCTCCGATCCCCGGGCCTATCTGTTCGACGTCTCCGATCCCGACGGCATGCTGCGGCAGGTTGCCGAAAGCGCCATGCGCGAAGCCGTCGGCCGCCGGCCGGCGCAGGACATCTTCCGCGACGACCGCCAGGGCATCGCGGCTTCCGTGCGTGAGATCATTCAGACCACGCTGGACGGCTACAAGGCCGGCCTCAACGTCAACGCCGTCTCGATCGAGGATGCGGCACCGCCACGCGAGGTGGCCGATGCGTTCGACGAGGTGCAGCGCGCCGAGCAAGACGAGGACAAGTTCGTCGAGCAGGCCAACCAGTACT
The DNA here is from genome assembly GCF_024746815.1 of Mesorhizobium sp. AR07. GTDB lineage: Bacteria > Pseudomonadota > Alphaproteobacteria > Rhizobiales > Rhizobiaceae > Mesorhizobium. The sequence goes on along the minus strand of NZ_CP080525.1, from coordinate 1,574,451 downwards.
CCAACCAGAAGCTCGGCCAGGCACGCGGCGAGGCGGCACAGGTCCGCGAAGATGCGGCCGCCTACAAGAACCGGGTCGTGCAGGAAGCCGAAGGTGAGGCGCAGCGCTTCATCTCCGTCTATAACGAATATGCCAAGGCGCCGGATGTGACACGCAAGCGCCTCTACCTGGAAACCATGGAGAAGGTTCTGAAGGATTCGAACAAGGTGATCGTCGAGCAGGGCAACGGGCAAGGGGTCGTCCCCTATCTGCCACTGCCGGCATTGCAACCGAAACCGCCAGCACCGGCCGCCCCTGGTGGCGTGACGGGAGGTAACCAGTGATGGCCAATCGTCTCCCCATCATCGTCGTCGCCGCGGCCGTCATCCTGTTCCTGCTCTATTCGTCGGTCTTCGTGGTCAATGCGCGCCAGCAGGCGCTTGTGCTCAGGTTCGGCGAGATCGTCGCCGTCAAGAGCGAGCCCGGCATCTACTTCAAGGCACCGTTTTCGTTCTTCGACGCCGATACTGTGCAACTGATCGAGAACCGGGTGCTGCGCTTCGACCTCGACAACATCCGCGTCCAGGTGTCGGGCGGCAAGTTCTACGAGGTGGATGCCTTCATCGCCTATCGCATCTCGGATCCGCGCGTCTTCCGCGCCGCGGTGTCCGGCCAGATCGAACTGGCCGAAGCGCGGCTGAGGACGCGTCTCGACGCTGCTTTGCGCCGCGTCTACGGTCTGCGCGCTTTCGAGGCGGCACTCTCCGAAGAGCGCGCCGTGATGATGCGCGAAGTTCGCGATCAGCTTCGGCCCGACGCCACGTCGCTCGGCCTGCAGATCGAGGATGTCCGTATCCGCCGCACGGATCTCACGGCCGAGGTTTCGCAACAGACCTACGACCGCATGAAGGCGGAACGCCTGGCAGAGGCCGCGCGGCTGAGGGCACGCGGCAACGAAGCGGCGCAGCGCATCACCGCCCGGGCCGATCGTGAGGTGGTCGAGATCGTTGCCGAAGCGCGAAAGGAGTCCGAAATCCTGCGCGGCGAGGGCGAAGCCCAGCGCAGCGCCACCTTCGCGGGAGCCTATCAGCGCGATCCGGCCTTCTTCGACTTCTACCGGTCGATGAATGCCTATGGCACAGCGCTGGACAACACCGGAACGACGATGGTGCTGTCGCCGAACTCGGAGTTCTTCCGCTTCTTCCGCGATCCGGATGGCAAGGAGACGCCGGCGAAGCCGGCTTCGCCCGCGCCAACCGCGCCGGCGACGGCACCTGCCGCGCCGGCGGCACAGCCCAGCACCGGCCAGTAGCGGCCGGTGCAGGATTTTCTCGCCGCCATGGGCCTTGTCCTCGTGATAGAAGGCTTGGTCTATGGCGGCTTTCCTGGCCTTGCCAGGAAGCTTGCAACCGAAGTGCTGGCGCTGCCCGAGAATGCGCTGCGGATCGCCGGGCTGGCGGCGATCGCCATCGGCGTCGGCATCGTCTGGCTGGTGCGAGGCGGATGAGGGCGGCGAGCTTCGATCCCTGGGATACGAGTTTCGATCCCTAGGATACGAGCTTCGATCCTCGGGATAAATAATGATTTATCCTGTGCCGATAGTCATAGCCGCAAACGTGCCGTATTTTTTGCCAACATGGCGTCACGCGGCGTTTTCGTCGAAGCGCCTTTCTTTTCAAGAATACCGGGAGGCTTCTCGATGACATCCAACACCCTTTTGCACGCGGCACGGCGGACGCTCATCGCCGGCGCGGCAACACTCCTTGTCGGCGCCGTTGCCGTCCCGTCCTACGTGACGCCGACATTTGCCGCTGACGGGCCTGCTTCGGTCGCCGACCTGGCGGAAGGCCTGCTCGGCGCGGTGGTCAACATCTCGACCTCGCAGACGGTGAAGGGCACGGAAGGTCCGGGCGCTGTGCCGATGCCGCAGTTGCCAGAAGGCTCGCCCTTCCAGGATTTCTTCAACGATTTCTTCAAGAACCGTGGTGGCGACAAGGGCAATGGCGGGCAGAAAGTACAGTCGCTGGGTTCCGGCTTCGTCATCGACGCGGAGCAGGGCATCGTCGTCACCAACAACCACGTGATCGCCGATGCCGACGACATTGAGGTCAATTTCTCCGATGGCATCACCTTGAAGGCGACGCTGGTCGGCACCGACACCAAGACCGACGTCGCGGTGCTCAAGGTCGACCCGAAGGGCCACAAGCTGACGGCGGTGAAGTTCGGCGACTCCACCAAGATGCGCGTTGGCGACTGGGTGATGGCGGTCGGCAATCCGTTCGGCCTCGGCGGCACGGTGACGGTCGGCATCGTCTCGGCCCGCAACCGCGACATCAACTCCGGTCCCTATGACGACTTTATCCAGACCGACGCCGCGATCAACCGCGGCAATTCCGGCGGACCGCTGTTCAACAGCGCAGGCGAGGTCATCGGCATCAACACCGCGATCATTTCGCCGTCCGGCGGCTCGATCGGCATCGGTTTCTCCATTCCCTCGCAGCTCGCCTCGGGCGTCGTCGACCAGTTGCGCCAGTTCGGCGAGACGCGGCGCGGCTGGCTCGGCGTGCGTATCCAGCCGGTGACCGACGACATCGCCGAGAGCCTGGGCATGACCACCGCCAAGGGGGCGCTGGTCGCTGGCGTCATCAAGGGCGGTCCGGTCGACAATGGCACCATCCAGGCCGGCGACGTCATCATCAAGTTCGACGGCAAGGACATCCATGAAATGCGCGACCTGCCGCGCGTCGTCGCCGAAAGCCCGGTCGGCAAGGCGGTCGACGTGCTGATCGTGCGCAAGGGCGTCGAGCAGACGGTGAAGGTGACGCTCGGCCGGCTCGAGGATGGTGAGAAGCTCGCCAGCGGCGAGAACGGCAGCAACACCGACCAGGGCAAGGGCGACAAGGCTCCGGCCGTCTCGACGGCTTCGGTGCTCGGCATGACCGTTGGCGAACTGAACGACGAGACGCGCAAGAAGTTCAGCATCGCGGCCGATGTTTCCGGCGTCGTCATCACCGACGTCACCAAGGATTCGGCCGCCGCCGAACGCGGCATCCAGCCCGGCGAGGTGATCACCGAGATCGCGCAGGAATCGGTTGCCACGCCCAAGGACGTCATGGACCGGATCGGCGCGCTGAAGGAGCAGGGGCGCAAGAATGCGCTCTTGATGCTGGCGTCGAAGACCGGTGAGCTCAGGTTCGTGACCATCCGGATGGACTGAGGTCCAAAGAGCATTTAGTGCCCGGATTTTGATACGAAAAAGGCGGCTATCGAGCCGCCTTTTTTCTTGCCTGCCACTCCTGGCGTGACAATCTGTAGAGGACATGCCGCTTGAGCGCCGGATGGCTGTCCGGGACGCCGGGATGGTCGAAATCGCAGGCCGGGTCGGCACGCATGCCAAGGCGTTTCATGACGGCGGTGGAGCGATGGTTGTCGGAGACCGCGAAAGACACGATTTCGTCCAGGCCGAGCGTTTCGAAACCGTAGGCGAGCCAGGCCTCGGCCGCCTCGGTGACGTAGCCTTTGCCCCAGAATTCCGGGGCGAGACGCCAGCCGATCTCGATCGTGCCGGCGGGCAGGACGTCCATATCTTCGGTCCCGGTTATCCCGACAAAGCCGATGCACTCGCCCGTGGCCGCAATCTCGACCGCGGCGAAGCCATAGCCGTCCTCATCGATCCACGCGCGGACCTCGTCCATCTTGGCGTTCGCGGCGGCACGGTCGCGGCGGAACGGAAAGAACTCCATGACCCGTTCGTCCGAGTTGATCCGGTGGAACAGTGCGCGGTCGCGATCCTCCCAGTTGCGCAGGATCAGGCGTTCGGTACGCATTGGTTTCATTGCACAAACTCTTCTTGGCTATAGCCCTGCACATAGAGCAACGCCGTGAGGTCGCCATGGTCGATGCGAACCTTTGCCTGCGCCGCCACCGTCGGCTTGGCGTGAAGCGCGACACCGGTACCGGCCAGGCGGATCATGTCGAGATCGTTGGCGCCGTCGCCGACAGCGATGGCGTCGGCGGGCGTCAGGCCGAGGCGCGCTGAAATCTCGATCAGCGCGTCGGCCTTGGCCGCGCGGCCGAGGATCGGCTCACCGACCAACCCGGTGAAGCGGCCATCCTGTTCGAGAAGGCGATTGGCGCGGTTCTCCTGGAAGCCAAGCATGGCCGCGATGCGCGTCGTGAAAACCTCGAAGCCGCCGGACACCAGCGCCGTCCAGGCGCCGTTGGCGCGCATGGTCTGAACCAGCGCGCGGCCACCCGAGGCCAGCGTCAGGCGATTGGCGACGATGCGGTCGACCACCGCCGCGTCGAGGCCCTTCAGCAATGCCACTCGCTCGCGCAAGGCCGGTTCGAAAGCGATCTCGCCATTCATCGATCGCGCGGTAATGGTGGCAACCCGCTCCTTGACGCCGATCTCGTCGGCCAGCTCGTCGATGCATTCCTGGTCGATCATGGTCGAATCCATGTCGGCGATGAGGATTTTCTTGCGACGCGTTTCAGCCTGCTGGACGATCACATCGACCGGTTCAGCGGCCAGTGCCGCGCGCAAGGCGGCACTCACATCGGCGGCGTCAGCTTCCCCAGGCAAGGCAAGATCGCAGGCAATCCCGTCGGCAAGCCAGACAACAGCGCTTGCGTCGACCGACCGTGACGCCATATTCGCAAGCGACAGCGACAAAGCGCGGTCGGCGGGACGGGAAACAAGCGTGGCGATGAGCGGCATGGAAGATTCCGGCGGACGGGCGGGCGAGGGCCGCGTGAAGAACGCGATCCTGATAGCCGGGCCGACCGCCAGCGGCAAGTCGGCGCTCGCACTCGATCTGGCCGAGCGCAAGGGCGGCGTCATCGTCAACACCGATTCCATGCAGGGCTATTCGGTGCTCAACGTGCTGACCGCCCGGCCGGGAGCGGCAGACCTCGCCCGCGCGCCGCATTTTCTCTACGGCCATGTTCACCCCGCCACCGCCTATTCCACCGGCGCCTGGCTGCGCGACGTGATGAAGCTGATCGACGACGGCACGTTCTTCGAACGGCCTGACGGCACGCTCTTCGAACGGCCTGTGATTTTTGTCGGCGGCACCGGGCTCTATTTCCGCGCGCTTGCCGAGGGCATTTCGGAAATGCCCGACATTCCACAGCGGGTCCGTGACCGCTGGCGCTACGAGCTGAAAGAGCAGGGCGCCGTCAAGCTGCACGGCTTGCTGCTGCGCGAGGATTCAGCGGCCGCCATGATGCTGAAGCCGACCGACAGCCAGCGTATCGTGCGGGCACTGGAGGTGCTCGACGCGTCGGGCCGTTCGATCCGGGAATGGCAGGCAGAGCGTGGCCGGCCGCTCATCGACAGGGAGAGTGCGCATTTCTTCGTGATCGAGCCGGACCGGGCGGCGCTGGTCAGCCGGATCGAGGCGCGCTTCGATCAGATGCTGGACAAGGGCGCGCTGGAGGAGGTCAAGCAACTTGCGGCGCTTGGCCTCGACCCAGACTTGCCGGCAATGAAGGCGATCGGCGTTCGCGAACTGCAGGCGGCGATGGCCGGAGAGCTTGGTTTTCCCGAGGCGATCGAGCGGGCCAAGATCGCGACCAGGCAATATTCCAAACGGCAAACGACCTGGTTCAGGCATCAGCTGGGGCCGGAATGGCAAAGATTGCACCCCGGTGACGATCTGGAAACCACGATCTGATCGCTATTTTCATTGCAACCTGAAAAGTTGACGTGCAAGGAAAGGTTCCCGTTGCGGTTGTCCGAATTAACCCTCCGTAAGGCGGGCCATGCCATAAGGTCGGTGGGCACTTTTCCATCGGGGAGCAGATGCGTTTCCACAAGGCGGAATCAGCGTTTTTCGTCTTTATCTTCGTGATCCTGGCCGCCGGCCTGGTGACGCTGCATGCCTATGGGCTTCTGCAATCCTTCGCCACGGAACTCCACACGGCGTCGGGCATGGACAAGGTCATCTATCTCAATAAGCTGTTGTTCGCGACCGGCGTGCTTTTGGCCACGGCGCTGTTCTTCGGCATTTTCTTCATCTATCCGCTCATCCGCAAGCAGGCGACGGAAGAAGGCAAGCTGCGCGCCATGACGGTTTCGCTCAGCGCCCGCTCGGAAACGCTCGAGCATGCGGCCCTGACCGACGGCCTGACCGGCATGCAGAACCGGCGCTATTTCGACGATGCGCTGAAGGAGTATCTCGAGGAGTTCCGGCGCATCGAAAAGCCCGTCGGGCTAATGATCCTCGATCTCGACCATTTCAAGCAGGTCAACGACACCCATGGCCATGATGTCGGCGACGAGGTGCTCAGGGCCGTCGCCAGCTGTCTCAAGGACATGACACGCTATCACGACGTGGTGGCACGGTTGGGCGGCGAGGAGTTCGCCGTGGTTACGCCCAACATGGACGCCGAACTTCTGGGCAAGTTTGCCGAACGCATCCGCAAGGCGATTGCCAACATGTCGGTACTGTCAGGCAACGTCCGCCTCAAGATCACCACCAGCGTCGGGCTGGCTGTCTGGGACCGCAAGGAAACGGCGGAGGAGTTCTATCGCCGTGCCGACCGCCAGCTCTATGAGGCGAAGAGGCAAGGCCGCAATCGCGTCTGCGCCTAAAATCCCGAAGAAGAATTCATGAGGCCGGTCGCCTGACTCGGCTTTCTCGACTTCCGGTGCTCACGGACTAAATGTCCGCTCCGCTCCGGCTTCTCGAAAGCCACGTCATTCAACTCGGCCTGATGAATTCCCTTTCGGGATTTGCCCATGCTCGCCAACGAAACAGAGCTCTTGGACGCTTGACGTGGTTTCTCAACTTGTCGGCAGAAAGACGTAACGCAGGTTCAGTCGTTTTGCGGACGCAGGCCGAAGGTCGCGGGCTTGAGGCCGTAGCGCATGTCGAAATCGTCGTCTGATGGTCCGCGGGCGGCCGGCGGCTTGCGGTAATCCGGATCGCCGGCCTGGCGGCCTGAATCGACGACTTCGGCGAAGGCCATCGCCTGCTGTGTTGACTTCGGCACGTTGCGCAGCCGCTCGACGATTGCCACAAGGTCGACATCCTCGCCTGACTTCGACGATGCTGTCTCATCGCGCTTGGCCGTACCGGGGAGCAATTCCGGGGACAGTTTTTCGAACTTCAGCCGCATGGTCGTCGCCACGCCTTCGCCGAAGGCAATGGCCTCGCGCTGGCCCATGGAGGACAGGAAAGCCAGCGTCGAGGCCGATGAGTCTGCAATCGCCGAGCGGATGATCGCCTGGTCCTGCTCGTTGGCAAGCCGCATGGCGAAGAAGGTCGAGCACTGCGACAGGATGGTCGGGTCGAGCTCGCCCGGTCGCTGGGTGACGACGCCGAGATAGCAGCCATATTTGCGGCCTTCCTTGGCGATGCGCGACAGCGCGTGCCTGGTCGGCGCGAAGCCGAGACGCGGATCGGCCGGCATGTAGCGGTGCGCTTCTTCGCACAAGAACAGAAGCTGCAGCTTGCCCTCGCTCCACAGAGCGAGGTCGAAGGCCAGGCGCGCCAGCACCGAACAGACGGAATTGACCACTTCGGACGGCATGCCGGCCATCTCGAAGCAGGTCACCGGGCGGCCATGATGCGGCACGCGGAAGAGGTTGCCGATCGTCTCGTGGATGGTGTCCTCGATCAGGCGCGAGTTAAACATGAAGCGGTAGCGTGGATCGGCAGCCGCCGATTCGACGCGCGTCTTCAGGGACTTCAGCGTCGGGCGATCGTTCTTGCTTTCGAGCAGGCCCATACGCTCGTCGATCTGCTTGATGAGGTCGGCGATGCGGTAAGGCACCGGCGTGTCGGCGGTCAGCGCATCGCTGCCGCGCCGCAGATAGGCGCCCGAATTCGGGTTGCGGTAAAGGTTCTTGGCGGCGGGGATGAGGTCGCGCAAGGCGTCGATCTCCTCCGGCACGGTCTCGCGGCCGCGAAACAGCACTTCGGCGAATTCCTCCAGCTTGAACATCCAGAACGGAAGATCGAGCGTCTTGGAATCGACCCTGACGCAATATTCGGGCAGCGACGCCGCGAACTCGTTGTGCGGATCGAGGATCAGGATGCGCAGATCCGGCCGCGCCGCGATCGATTTGCGCAGCAGCAGCGAGACGGCGGTGGATTTGCCGACGCCGGTGGTGCCGACAATGGCGAAGTGACGCGCCAGCGTATCGTCGATGGCGATGTTGGCGGCGATCGTCTCGTCCTGCGAGAGCGTGCCGATGGTGATCGAATGACGCCCGGCCAGATCATAGACCGCCTGCAGGTCACGGGTGCGGATGCGATGCGCGACGGCGCCGATATGCGGATAGGTGGTGATACCGCGGTCGAAGACCGGCTTGGCGCCGGGCTCGGCTCCGTCGCGGACTTCGCCGATCAGCTCGATGCTGACCTCGATCGGGTTTTGGCCTTCATTGCTCCAGGCGCGGTCCGACTTGCCGATCCCGTAGACGAGGCCGACGGTTCGCGTGGAGCCGAGATTGATGGAAATCATCTTGCCGACCGTCCACAGGCCGGTCACAGCGCCGTCGATATCGTCCGCATAGGCACTGATGGTGGCGCGCGCGCCGTCGCATTGCACGACATTGCCGAGGATGCGCCTGTCGTTCTGCTCTGCGTTGCGGCGCTCCTGCGATGTCGGTTCTCCGACGGAGGCTTCGCGTTCGACATACATGGATCGGCCAACCCCATTTCCCCTGGAGCGGCGATCCTACAGGAGTGCGGTTAAGGCGGGATGAGGTTGGATGGTGTAGAGACGATTAAGGAGCCTGAGAAAATTGTCGCGAGACGGCTCTTTCCCGGCATCGAGATTTCGCTATAATGGACGTATGGATGATATAGCGAACGATATTTCTTCGACCATCGGCAGAAGGATCCATGCCGAAAGGATCATGCGGGACTGGTCGCTGGCCGAACTGGCGGAGCGTTCCGCTGTGTCGAAGGCGATGCTGAGCACGATCGAGCGCGGCAAGACCAGCCCGACAGCGGCGCTTCTGGTGCGCATCGCGGCGGCCTTCGGCATGACGCTGTCGAGCCTGATCGCGCGCGCCGAACTGCAAGGCGGCGGGCTGCTGCGCGAGGCCGATCAACCGGTTTGGCGCGATCCCGATACCGGCTATGTCAGGCGGCATCTGTCGCCGGCCTCGGACATGCCGCTGGAGCTGATCAGGGTGCGGTTGCCGGCGGACGCCAGGGTCAGCTTTCCCGCAGCCTCCTACGCTTTCATCAAACAGCAGATATGGCTGATTTCCGGGCAGCTCGAATTCGTCGAAGGCGACAGGGTGCACAGGCTTGAACCCGGCGACTGCCTGGCGCTCGGGGCGCCGTCGGACTGCACCTTCCATGCCCTGGCGCCGGGCGCCGACTATCTCGTCGCGCTGGTCAGGGGCTGAACTCATGGCCAGACAACCAAAGCGCTCCCACAATGGGGGACCGCCTCTCGATGAGTACAAGGGGCCGCCATGGGGCAAGGGCGATCCCTACATCTTCCTTGCCTGGCAGGCCGCCCATGCCAAGGCGTGGAAGGCGCCGAGCCACGAGGTCATGCTGCTGCGCATGGACAAGGCCGAGCGGCTGGGCCTGACCTATGAGGAGTACACGCTCGAGATTCTGGAGCGCGGGCGGCATCTCAGGGAAGAGGACACCGAGCGCATCGGCGCCATCAAGGCCGCACGAAAGCGACGCCGCGTGCGCCATCTGGACTAGGGCGATGTGCCCGCATCAGACTTTCCATCACAATTTAAATTACAGGACATTCCATGATGAAGCCCATCGATATCAGAGCGGTGACTTCGACCCAGGAAACACTGGACATGCTGGCCAATCTGCTGATCGAGACGGTGGCGACCGGCGGATCTGTTAGCTTCATGCATCCGCTGGTACCGGAAGCGGCAAGCGCATTCTGGGACAAGTCGCTGGCTGCGGCGGCAAGAGGGGAAAGGGCGGTGCTTGGCGCCTGGGACGGCGAGGCCCTGGTCGGCACCGTCACCTTGCTGCTCGACTGCCCACCCAACCAGCCGCACCGGGCCGAGATCGCCAAGCTGATGACACGCGTCGATCACAGGGGCAGGGGTGTCGGCACGCACTTGATGCGGGCGGCTGAGCGCCTCGCCGTGGAGCAGGGCCGCACGCTTCTGGTTCTGGATACCGCGACCGAGGACGGCGCTTCCGGTCTCTACGAGAAGCTTGGTTTCACGCTGGCGGGCGAGATACCGGACTATGCCTTGAAGCCGCATGGTGGGCTGACCGGCACGCTGATCTACTGGAAGCGGATAGGCACGTCGTCCAGCTGATGCATGTCGCCCAAAAGTGGCCCGGGTTTTGGGACAACGACATGCATAGAGACAAGACCTCATGTCGCTAGTGTCGGCGCCATTCCGGAGAGGCGCGACAGCAACCACTGGTGGAATTCCTGCTCGGCACTGGTCAGGCGCGCGGTCGATGCCTTGGTCAGGAAATGGCCCGAAGTGCTGGAGAGTTCGAAGTCGGAAAGCCTGACCAGCATTTCGCCGTCGAGCGCGGCATCGACCAGCGGCCGCGAGCCCAGCAGCACGCCGGCGCCGGCTCTGGCCGCCTCCATCGCGGCGACGAAGCTGTCGAAGCGGTGCGATCGCCTGGGATGGCCGGCCAACCCCGCGGCCGCGAACCATTCCGCCCACATCTCGCGCGCGCCTGCGACCAGAAGCAGGGGCAGGGAGGTCCAGTCGGCGTCACCGGCCAGGGCCGGGGCAGCCACCGGCACGAGCCGCTCGGCGGTCAGCCTGTCGGCCTCGCGTCCGGCAAAGGATCCGTTGCCGAAACGGATGTCGAGCACTGAACCCGGCAGGTCGTAGTCGGTCGGTCGGTGGATCGTCACCAGGTCGAGCTGGATGCGCGGCAGCGCCTTGGCCAGATCGGGCAGCGCCGGAACGAGCATCAGCAAGGCAAAGGAGATCGGCGCTCGCAGCGTCACGGTCTGGACGGCGCGCGGCTCGAACAGTTCGGCGGTGCTGTTGCCGATGGTGGCGAAGGCCGACTGGATGTGGGGCAGGTAGGCGGCGCCTTCCGGCGACAGCGCGACACCGCGCGCCAGCCTGGAGAACAGACGGGTCTTCAGCCGTTCCTCGAGAAACCGGATGTGCTGGCTGACGGCCGCCTGGGTCAAACCAAGCTCGGCTGCCGCGGCGGTAAAATTCGACAGCCGCGCCGCGGCCTCGAAACTGCGCAGCCAGTCGAGCGGTGGCAAGGGCGGGACAATCGTTCTAGGCATTAGCAATTCATGGCCATTGGCCGAAAAATGATAATTTCAGTTATGCCTTCCACCCGGTCAACATGCAATCGAAACCTGCGGATCGGACCGTGGGCGTAGCGGACAGGAACGGATCTCCATGCTTACCCACGCGCTGATCGGCGACGAAGGCAAAACAATCGACCTTGGCTGGAAGGACGGGACGCGCACCCGCTTTCACGCCATGTGGCTGCGCGACAATGCACTGGACGACAAGACGCGCAGCGCGGGCAACGGCCAGCGGCTGATCACCATTCTCGACATACCCGCCGGGACGAAGATCGGCACGGCGTCGATCAAGGGCGATGCGCTCGAGGTCAGCTTCGTGCCGGAAGCAAAGACGGTGAGCTTTCCCGCGGCCTGGTTGAGCGCCAATGCCTATGATCGTGACGCGGCCCGCCAGCCTGGTTGGACCGGCGAGGGCATCGTGCGATGGACCAAGGCGACGATGCAGAATTCGGTGCCGCGCGCCGGCTACCATGCCGCCAGCCGCGACCGTGCCGTGCTGCGGCAATGGCTGTCGGCGGTGAAAGCCTGTGGCTTCGCGGTGATGGACGATCTGCCGACCGAATCCGGAGCGCTTTGCAAAGTGTCCGATCTGTTCGGCTACATCAGGGAGACCAATTACGGGCGCTGGTTCGAAGTCCGCGCCGAGGTCAACCCGAACAATCTCGCCTACACCAATCTCGGCCTTCAGGCCCACACCGACAATCCCTATCGCGATCCGGTGCCGACGCTGCAGATCCTGTCTTGCATCGAGAATACGGTGGAGGGCGGCGAGTCCAGCGTCGTCGACGGTTTTGCCGTCGCGGCCGCCCTGCAGACCGAGAACCCCGAAGGTTTCCGGCTGTTGAGTTCATGCCCGGCGCGTTTCGAATATGCCGGTTCGTCGGGTGTGCGGCTGCAGGCGAAGCGGCCGATGATCGAGCTCGGGCCCGATGGCGAGCTGATCTGCATCCGCTTCAACAACCGCTCGCTGGCGCCGACGGTCGACGTGCCGTTCGCCGACATGGAGACCTACTACGCCGCCTATCGCCGGTTTGCCGAACTGATCGAGGATCCATCCTTCGAAGTGACCTTCAAGCTCGAGGCGGGCCAGGCGTTCATCGTCGACAACACCCGCGTTATGCATGCGCGCAAGGCATTTTCCGGCACCGGCAAGCGCTGGCTGCAAGGCTGCTACGCCGACAAGGACGGCCTGTTGTCGACGCTGGCGGCGATTGAACATGGTTTCAAGGAGGCGGCGGAATGAGCGGCCAGGATTTGAACGCGGACACCATCGTCGAGTTCATCGCCGACATCTTCGAGCGCCGGGGGGCCGAATCCTATCTCGGCGAACCCCTCACCATGTCGGAGCACATGCTGCAGGGCGCGTGGTTCGCCGAGCAGGACGGCGCACCGGACGAGCTGGTGGCGGCGGCCCTGCTGCACGACATCGGCCACTACACCAGCGAATTCGGCACCTATTCGCCCGAGGATGTCGAGGACAAGCATCATGACGAAGCCGGCGGCGAGGTGCTGGCGCCGTTCTTTCCGCCGGTCATCGTCGAATGCGTCAGGCTGCATGTCTCGGCCAAGCGCTATCTCTGCGCTACTGACCCGAGCTATTTCGGCAGGCTCTCGCAAGCCTCGGTGCACACGCTGTCGCTGCAGGGCGGGCCGATGAACGCCGACGAGGTGGCCGAGTTCCGCAAAAACCCGTTCCATGAGGAAGCGGTTCGGGTCCGCATCTGGGATGAGAGCGGCAAGATCGCCAACATGAAGACGAGGACGTTTCGCGATTATGTGCCGCTGCTGCAGCGGGTCGTTCGCGACTTTCGCGATCGCACCTGACCGCAACCCATCACGAGGGGAGACAGTCATGTGTTTCTGCTTCGACGGGCAAGGTGCGGTGACGCCATATAGGCCCGACACCTGTCGGGAACGCGAGCATGCCGCGGACGCTCCCGCAGCGAGCGTCTCTCTGGGCGAGCCGGATCGCCTCGATGCGGCCGGTAAGCCCGAACCGGTCAGAGCTTTGCCCATTGGCAATTGACAGGGATACAGCCAGGAGGTGCGGCCATGGCCGCACCTCCTGCGGCTCGACTATCCCTTGTGGTGGACCTCTTGCAGCCCGTAGACCGGCGTCGGCAGGCCTGCCTGCCTGGCCTTCAACTGCAACGACAGGAACTGCGAATAGTGGCGTGACTGGTGCAGATTGCCGCCATGGAACCACAACGCTTCCTGCTGCGTCGGCTTCCACATGTTGCGCAATTCGCCCTCCCATGGACCGGGATCCTTGGTGGTGTTCGAGCCGAGGCCCCAGCATTTTCCAACCTTGTCGGCGACGTCCCTGGAGATCAGGTCGGCCGCCCAGCCGTTCATCGAGCCATAGCCGGTGGCATAGATGATGACATCGGCGGGCAATTCCGAGCCGTCGCTGAGCAGCACCGAATGCTCCTTGATCTCAGTCACGTCGACACCGCTTTTCAGCTTGATCGAGCCATTGATGATCAGATCGGAAGCGCCGACGTCGATGTAATATCCCGAACCGCGCCGCAGATATTTCATAAACAGACCGGAACCGTCATCGCCCCAGTCGAGCATGAAGCCGGCCTTCTCCAGGCTCGTGTAGAATTTTGCATCGCGCTTCTTCATCTCGGCGTAAGCCGGGATCTGGAATTCGTGCAGGATCTTGTAGGGCAGGGAGGCAAAGACGAGATCGGCCTTAGCCGTGGTCATGCCGCTCTGAACCGCCTGCTCCGAGTAAAGGGACCCCAGCCCGATTTCCATCAGCGTGTCGGACTTGACGATATGCGTGGTCGAGCGTTGCACCATGGTGACATCGACGCCGGCTTCCCAAAGTGCGGCGGCTATGTCGTGGGCGGAATTGTTCGAGCCGACGACAACAGCTTTTTTGCTGGCAAAGGCATCGGGGCCAGGATGCTTCGATGAGTGATGCTGATCGCCCTTGAAGTTTTCCATGCCTTTGAACTTAGGCATATTGGCCTTGCCGGATTGTCCGGTGGCCAGAACCAGCTGCTTCGGCTTCAGGGTGATGTCCTTGCCGTCGCGGTGGACGACGACGGTCCATTCCTTCGTCTTGTCGTCATAGGAGGCGCTCCTGGCCTCGGTCGAGGACCAGTAATTCAGCTCCATCACCTTGGTGTACATTTCCAGCCAGTCGCCGATCTTGTCCTTGGGCGAGAAGACCGGCCAGTTCTTCGGGAAATCGATATAGGGCAGATGGTCGTACCAGACCGGATCATGCAGGCAGAGCGATTTGTAGCGCTTGCGCCAGCTGTCGCCGGCCCGCTCGTTCTTCTCGATGATGATCGTGGGAACGCCGAGCTGCCGCAGCCGAGCGCCGAGCGCGATGCCGCCCTGGCCGCCGCCGATGATCACCGTGTAGGGCTGCGTCTTGAAGCCGAGTTCGGCGGCTTCCTTCTCGCGTTCTTCCTTCCATGTCGGACGGTTCTTGCCCGAACCATGTTTGGCGCCCATCGGCCGCGCAAAACCCGCCGGCTCCTCATGGCCCTTCAGCTCGGCCATGGTGGTCAGCAGCGTCCAGATCTTGCCGTCCTTCAGCCTGATATGGCCGAAGCCGCGCGCCACTTCCGTCTCGAAGCTGATCCAGCCGTCGATCAGCCCACCGCTCTCGGTCGCGTCCTCGCCCTTGGCGATGGCAAAGTGGGATGGCTTGGTCTTCGACAACTGGCTTTTCAGCATGTCGCGGACTTGGTCGCGGCCTTCCATGGTCTTGATGTTCCAGGTGAAGGTGACGAGGTCGCGCCAGTAACAGTCCTCCTGAAAACAGCCGACGGCCTTCTCGATGTCATTGGCGGCAAGTGCGGCGCCGAACGTATCGAGCAGGTCGGACAGTTTCTTGTTTGGGGCCTTGTCGAGCATCAGCTTTCCTCCCGTGAAATCCAGATCGTCATGGTGGCTCCGCCGGACGTGCCGGCCGGAAGATCAAGTATCGGCAAAGATGACCACCTTCGTCACGCCCCACCATAGTTTCAAGCAATTTCAACGGCTTGCCCAAAAGAGACCACATCCGCGCGTTTCCCGCTGCAGGGCGTCTGGCCGACCACCGGAGCTGCGCCGGGACGCTGCGCGTGCCAGCGCGATTTTTCCCGTTGACAGGCTGCCTTTCCCGCCCTTAGTGTCCGCCACCATGAAAACGGCACTCATTCTCGTAGGAAGGCGTGTGGGCAAGGCGGTGTAACCGCCGGGCGAAAACCTCCCATGCGCAACACACAGGCTCCCTCCGGGGGCCTTTTTTATTGCCTGAAACACAACTAAACGACCAGCAATCGCCAGACGGCGGACAGTACGGGACCAGACCGATGAGCAACGGACAGAGTGAGCGGCGCGAAATGACGGGCGCCGAAATGGTGGTGCAGGCGCTGAAGGACAATGGCGTCAAGCATGTCTTCGGCTATCCGGGCGGCGCGGTTCTCCCGATCTACGATGAAATTTTCCAGCAGGACGAGGTCGAGCACATTCTGGTGCGCCACGAGCAGGGCGCCGGTCATGCGGCCGAAGGCTATGCGCGTTCGACCGGCAAGGCCGGCGTCATGCTGGTGACCTCCGGCCCAGGCGCCACCAATGCGGTGACGCCGCTGCAGGACGCGCTGATGGATTCGATCCCGCTGGTTTGCCTGACCGGGCAGGTGCCGACCTCGCTGATCGGCTCCGACGCTTTTCAGGAATGCGACACGGTCGGCATCACGCGCCCCTGCACCAAGCACAACTGGCTGGTGAAGGACGTCAACGAGCTCGCCGCGACCATCCACGAGGCCTTCCATGTCGCGACCACCGGCCGCCCCGGTCCGGTCGTGGTCGACATCCCGAAGGACGTGCAGTTCGCCAGGGGTTTTTACGTCCCGCCGCAGATCGCGCCGCGCACCAGCTACCAGCCCAAGGTCCAGGGTGACCTGGAGAAGATCAAGGCGGCGGTCGAATTGATGGCCGGCGCCAAGAAGCCGATCATCTATTCGGGCGGCGGTGTAATCAATTCCGGCCCGGAGGCGAGCCATCTGCTGCGCGAACTGGTCGATCTCACCGGTTTTCCGATTACCTCGACACTGATGGGGCTCGGCGCCTATCCGGCCTCGGGCAAGAACTGGATGGGCATGCTGGGCATGCATGGCACCTATGAAGCCAACATGGCCATGCACGACTGCGACGTGATGATCTGCATCGGCGCGCGTTTCGACGACCGTATCACCGGGCGGCTGACCGCGTTTTCGCCGAACTCGAAGAAGATCCACATCGACATCGACCCGTCGTCGATCAACAAGAACGTTCACACGGAAGTGCCGATCATTGGCGATGTCGGCCGGGTGCTGGAGGATATGGTGC
The DNA here is from genome assembly GCF_024746815.1 of Mesorhizobium sp. AR07. Classification (GTDB taxonomy): domain Bacteria; phylum Pseudomonadota; class Alphaproteobacteria; order Rhizobiales; family Rhizobiaceae; genus Mesorhizobium. Next base: position 1,557,879 of record NZ_CP080525.1, on the reverse strand, counting down.
GGCTGTGGCGGGCGACCGCCAAGACCGACAAGAAGGCGCTCTACCCCTGGTGGGAGCAGATCGCCAAATGGCGCGCGCGCGACTCGCTCGCCTTCAAGATGAACAACGACGTGATCATGCCGCAATACGCCATCCAGCGGCTCTACGAACTGACCAAGGACATGGACACCTACATCACAACCGAGGTCGGCCAGCACCAGATGTGGGCGGCGCAGCACTATCATTTCGAAAAGCCGAACCGCTGGATGACGTCGGGCGGGCTGGGCACGATGGGCTATGGCCTGCCGGCGGCACTCGGCGTGCAGATCGCGCATCCCGACGCGCTGGTGATCGACATCGCCGGCGACGCCTCGGTGCAGATGACGATGCAGGAGATGAGTGCCGCGGTGCAGCATAACGCGCCGATCAAGATCTTCATCTTGAACAACCAGTATATGGGCATGGTGCGCCAGTGGCAGCAGCTGCTGCATGGCAACCGGCTGTCGCATTCCTACACCGAAGCGATGCCGGACTTCGTCAAGCTGGCGGAAGCCTATGGCGGCCACGGCATACGCTGCGAGAAGCCGGACGAACTGGACGACGCGATCAAGGAGATGATTTCGGTCAGGAAGCCGGTGTTGTTCGATTGCCGCGTGGCGACGCTCGCCAACTGCTTCCCGATGATCCCGTCGGGCAAGGCACATAACGAGATGCTGTTGCCCGACGAAGCGACCGACGAGGCGGTGGCCAACGCCATCGACGCCAAGGGCAGGGAACTGGTTTAGGTAGCCCAAGCCGAGGCAGGGCTGTCGCGAGAAGCCGTGCGCAAACAGAGAATTAGCTCAACAGTTTGAAATCGAGATTCAGGTCATGAACGCACAGCACCTTCAACCCACAGGCTCCGCCTACTTCATCGCCAAGGAGACGGAGAGGCCGGAAAACCACACGCTTTCGGTGCTGGTCGACAACGAACCGGGCGTGCTTGCCCGGGTCATCGGCCTGTTTTCCGGGCGCGGCTACAACATCGAGAGCCTGACCGTCTCCGAGACCGAGCATGAGAAGCACCTGTCGCGCATCACCATCGTGACACGCGGCACGCCGCATGTGCTGGAGCAGATCAAGCATCAGCTCGAGCGCATCGTGCCGGTCCACCGCGTGGTCGACCTGACCGTGCGTTCGCATGAATCCGGCCAGGAGCGGCCGCTGGAGCGGGAACTGGCGCTGGTCAAGGTGGCCGGCACCGGCGAGGCCCGCGTCGAGGCACTGCGACTGGCCGATGCCTTCCGCGCCAGCGTCATCGACGCCAACACCGAGCATTTCATCTTCGAGATCACCGGCAAGGGCACCAAGATCGACCAGTTCATCGCCATCATGAAGCCGCTCGGGCTGGTCGAAATCTGCCGCACCGGCGTGGCGGCATTGAACCGCGGCCCGCAGGCGATGTAGCCCGGCCCAGCCGTACAAATTTTCCAAGGCAAGGCTGGCTCGGCTACGATCCGGCCCTGGCCTTTGCACAGCCAATAAAAGAGACAATAGTGCTGACGTATCTGGGAGGATATCATGTCCCTTGACGCATTCCTTGCCCTGCTTGTCTACGCCTTGGTGACGTCGATCACGCCGGGGCCGAACAATCTCATGCTTCTCGCATCGGGGGTGAATTTCGGCATCGTCAGAACGGTTCCGCACATGCTGGGCATCAGCATCGGTTTCCTGGTGCTGCTGGTGGCCGTGGGCCTTGGCCTTGGTGCGGTGCTGACCGCGTTTCCGGCGCTGCATACCGCACTCAAGATCGCCGGTGCCGCCTATCTACTCTACCTCGCCTGGAAGATCGCCATGTCACGCACGCTGGCCGGCAAAGGTGAGACGAAGGGGCAGCCGATGCGTTTCATCGACGCGGCGGCGTTCCAGTGGGTCAACCCGAAGGCGTGGGTCATGGCGATCACCGCCATGGCCGTCTACACCAACCCCGAGCATCCATTCCTGTCGATCGTGTTGATCTCGGTGGCCTTCACCGTGGTCAATTTGCCAAGCGTCTCGGTATGGGCGGGTTTCGGCACCGCGCTGCGCGGTTTCCTATCGGACCCGGTGCGGCTGAAATGGTTCAACATCGCCATGGGTGTGCTGCTGGCGGCGACACTTTGGCCGATGCTACGGTCGATCGCTGGCCGTCCTGACTGGACCGAAGGCCGAGTGCACATCCATTGTGCAGTGCACATTAAATCTTCGTAATGCCGTGTTTTGGCCCTTTTCCGACAAATGCGTGTCCTATCTATTTGGCGAAATCGCGGCAATGGGCCGTGATTTGCGCTAGAATGACACCATCGGGCCGTGCCGGATGGAGAGGGCCTTTTGACCATGCGTGGAAAAGTCGTTCTTTCGTTGCTTGCCGTCGCTTGCCTGGGCGCGGCCGCATGGCTCTATCTTTCGCCTGACGCGCTGGGCAAGGTTCAACAGCTCATCGGTCAAAAACAGGTGGCCGCGTCGAACCAACCGGCGGCGGCTTCGGACAAAAATGCCGCCAGCGCGGCACGCTCGGCAATCCATCCTCTCGGCCGTCGCTTCGACGGCCGATTTCCCAATCCGGCGCTATGCGATCGGTTTCGTCTCCTCTCCGGCCGTCGTCAACATCAACGCGCGGGTTTCGAGCCAGATCGTATCGATCGACGTCAAGGACGGGCAGATGGTGAAGGCCGGCGACGTTCTGTTTTCGCTGGACGACCGCGCGTTGAAAGCGCAACTGGCCAAGGATCAGGCGACACTCGCCAAGGATCAGGCCCTGCTCGCCAGCTCCCAGTCCGATCTTCAGCGTGCCAAGGACCTCGTCGCCAAGCAGGCCGGCACGCAGCAAACCTACGATCAGGCGGTGGCGGCGCAAAAGGCCGCCGCGGCGACCGTCGATGCCGACAAGGCGACAATCGATGCCGACAACGTCCAACTTGGCTTTGCGACGATCACGGCGCCGATCTCCGGCAGGCTGGGCTCCGTCAGTGTCGCCGTCGGCGATCTCGTCACCACCAGCAATGGCAACAGCAGCACGGCGACCCCGCTGGTGACCATCACCCAGATGGATCCGCTGCAGGTCAACTTCAATCTTCCCGAGAGCAATCTGGCTCTGCTGCACAAGGCATTGGCGGCACCGGTGCAAGGTGCCGTGACGTTGATCAAGGACGGCGATCCGACGCCGATCGGCAAGGGCACGCTCAATTTCGTCGATTCCAGCGTCGATACGGCCTCCGGCACGATCGCGACGCGGGCGAGCGTGCCGAATGCCGATCTTTCGCTGTGGCCGGGCCAGTATGTGAATGTCGTGCTCGACGCCGGCATCATGCCGAAGATGACATCGGTTCCCACGGTCGCGGTGCAGCCCAGTCAGAAGGGGCCGTTCGTCTATGTGGTCAAGCCGGACAACACCGTCGAGATGCGGCCGGTGCAAGTGGCGCTGACGGCAGGCGACAGCAGCGCCATCAGCCAAGGTCTGAAAAGCGGTGAGAAGGTGGTCGTCGAAGGCCAGACGCGGCTCAAGGACGGTGCCGCGGTGCACGAAGGCAAGGCCGATGCCGGCGGCCAGGCTGCTCCAAAGGTGGCCGAGGCCGACAAGCCCGCCGAGGCACGTCAATGATCTCCGAATTCTGCATCCGCAGGCCCGTCGCCACGCTGCTCATGTCGTTCGCCCTCGTGCTGGGCGGGCTGTTTGCCTACAAGTTCCTGCCGGTCGCCGCGCTGCCGAGCGCCGAGTTTCCGGTGGTCAATGTTTCGGCTTCGCTGCCCGGCGCTTCGCCCGAAACCATGGCAACGTCGGTGGCGACGCCGCTGATCAAGCAGTTCGCCACCATTGCCGGCATCGATTCGATTTCAACCACCAACTCGCTCGGCTCGACCTCGATCGCCATCCAGTTCGTGCTCAATCGCAACATCGACGCGGCAGCGGCCGACGTGCAGGCGGCGATCGCGCGCACGCAGAAATCGCTGCCGCCGGAGATGACGTCGCCGCCAAGCTATCGCAAGGTCAATCCCGCCGACGCGCCGATCCTGCTGATGTCGCTGGTCAGCGACACGGTTCCGCTGACCGATCTCGATGCCTTCGCCGAGAACGTCATCTCGCCGTCGCTGTCGACGATCGATGGCGTCGCGCAGGTCTCGATCTTTGGCCAGCAGAAATATGCCGTGCGCGTCCAGATCGATCCGACCGCACTTGCCGCGCGTGGCATCTCGATCGACCAGTTGCAGACGGCGATAGCCTCGGCAAACAGCAACACGCCGCTTGGCGTGCTGCAGAACAACGAGCAGCAGCTGACCATCACGGCCAACACGCAGCTGACCAACGCCGCAGGCTTTTCCAATATCATCATCGCCACCAAGAACGGTCATCCGGTGCGACTGGGCGAAGTCACCCGCGTCATCGATTCGGTGCAGACGACGACGACGGCGAGCTGGTATGACGGCACCCGCGCGATCATCATGGCGGTGCAGCGCCAGCCCGACGCCAACACCGTCGACGTCGTCGACCGCGTCAAGGCCATGCTGCCGTCTTTCCAGGACCAGATGCCGGCCGCGGCCAGCATCAAGCTGCTCAACGACCGCTCGACCTCGATCCGCGCCGCAGTCAGCGATGTGCAGTTCACGCTGCTGCTCACCATCGCCCTGGTGATCATGGTGATCTTCCTGTTCCTGCGCCGGGTGACGGCGACGATCATCCCGGCGGTGGCGGTGCCGATCTCGCTTATCGCTACGCTCGGCGTCATGTTCCTGTTCGGCTTTTCCATCGACAACATCTCGCTGATGGGGCTGACACTGGCGGTCGGCCTCGTCGTCGACGATGCCATCGTCATGCTCGAAAACATCTTCCGCCACATGGAGGAAGACGGGCTCTCGGCCATGGAAGCCGCTCTGAAGGGCGCGCGCGAAATCGGCTTTACCATCATCTCGATCTCGATCTCGCTGGTGGCCGTGTTCATACCGGTGCTATTGATGGGCGGCGTCATCGGGCGCATCTTCAACGAATTCGCGGTGGTGGTGACGGTCGCCATCCTGGCGTCGATGTTCGTGTCGCTGACGCTAACCCCGATGCTGTGCTCGCGATTGCTGTCGGTGTCGAAGGCCGAGCGGGAAGCCGCGCATAGCCAGGTCCAGAAGCATAATTTCTTCATGCGTGGCTATGACTGGATGCTGACCTTCTGCCTGCGCCACACCTTCCTGGTTTTCCTTGTCTTCATCGGCACGGCGGCAGCGTCGGTGTGGCTGATCCAGATCTCGCCGAAGGGCTTCTTCCCGCAGGAAGACATCGGCCAGATTTCGGTGACGACAATCGCGCGCCAGGACATTTCTTTCGACGCCATGGTGAAGCTGCAAGGGCAGGTGGCGAACGTCTTTGCCCATTCGCCCTATGTTTCGCATGTGGCATGGTCGGCAGGCAGCGGCGGCAATGCACTGAACCAGGGCCAGCTCTATGTGCAGTTGAAGGACAAGGGCCAACGCCCTGACATCGACAAGGTGCAGTCGGATCTGCGCAAGCAACTCGCCAATGTGCCGGGCATCGAGGCCTACATGCAGCCGGTGCAGAACCTGCGCCTCGGCTCGCGATCCTCGGCCAGCGCTTACCAGCTTGTCGTGCAGGGCCTCGATACGGGCCAGACCGACATCTGGGCGCAGAAGCTGAACGACGCCTTGGCGGCCGACCACACGACCTTCACCGATGTCACCAGCGATCTGCAGAACAATGCCTTGCAGGCAACGCTGGTGGTCGACCGCGACAAGGCGGCGACACTCGGCATCAGTACCGATATCCTGCGCTCTAGCCTCTACGGCGGTTTCGGCACCCAGCAGGTCTCGACCATCTTCGGCTCGGCCGACAGCTACGAGGTGGTCATGGAGCTCGATCCGAAGATCGAGTGGTCGCCAGAGCGCATGCTGGCCATCCAGGTCAGGACCGCCAGCGGCAGCCTGGTGCCGCTTGGCGCCTTTGCCCGCGTCGATCGCACCGCAGGCGCCTTGACCGTCAATCAGCTCGGCCAGCTTCCGGCCGTGACGATCTCCTACAATTTGCCGCAAGGCGTGGCGCTCGGCGACAGCGTGACCCGCATCAACGCGCTGAAAGAGCAGATCGGCATGCCGACGGCGATCTCGACCACCTTCGCCGGCACGGCCAAGACCTTCCAGGATTCACTTGCCAACCAGGGCCTGCTTATCGGCGGTGCCATCCTCACCATCTATATCGTGCTCGGCATCCTCTACGAGAGCTTCATCCATCCGCTGACCATCCTGACCGGCCTGCCGTCGGCGGTGCTGGGCGCTCTGGTCGCCTTGCGGCTGGCCGGAATGGACCTGTCGGTCATTGCCGTTATCGGCATCCTGATGCTGATCGGCATCGTCAAGAAGAACGGCATCATGATGATCGACGTCGCGCTCGAATTGCGACGAGAAGGCATGTCGCCGGTCGAGTCCATCCACAAGGCCTGCATCATGCGTTTCAGGCCGATCATGATGACCACGCTGGCGGCGCTGATGGGCACGATCCCGATCGCGCTCGGCACCGGCGCCAGTGCCGAACTGCGCCAGCCGCTCGGCGTGGCGGTGGTCGGCGGTCTCGTCGCATCGCAGGCGCTGACGCTGTTCGTCACACCGGTGATCTATGTCTACATGGAGAATTTTTCCGGCTGGCTGCTCGGGCTATGGCAGAAGCGCAAGGGCGAGGAAATCCGGGAGGAGCCTGTCACGCAGCCATCGCTGTTCGATGTCGACGAGGAGCAGCAGCTCGAGCCGCAGAAAGCGGCGGCCGAATAGAAATCGAGGTCGAGAAGATCTGGCCCAAGCCGTCGTGCTTGCGGCGGCATGACCGGAAACGTACTTTGCCGCCATGTCACATGATCATGACCACGACAATGAACTCGATCCTTTTGCCGCACGGGTGCGCGCGCTTGAGACGATCCTGACCCGCAAGGGGCTGATCGATCCGGCCGCTATCGACGTCATCGTCGACACCTATGAGACCAGGATCGGCCCGCGCAACGGCGCCAGGGTGGTAGCCAAGGCCTGGGCGGATCCGGCATTCGCCGAGTGGCTGAAGTGCGATGCGACGGCGGCGATCGGCTCGCTCGGCTACACTGGCCGTCAGGGCGAGCACATGCAGGCGGTGTTCAACACCGATGAGACGCACAACCTCGTCGTCTGCACGCTGTGCTCCTGCTATCCGTGGTCGGTGCTCGGCCTGCCGCCGGTCTGGTACAAGGCGCCTCCCTATCGTTCGCGCGCGGTCATCGATCCGCGCGGGGTGCTGGAAGAGTTCGGGCTGACGCTGCCGACGACCAAGAAGATCCGTGTCTGGGATTCGACCGCCGAACTGCGCTATCTCGTCGTGCCGATGCGGCCCGATGGCACCGGTGGCTGGAGCGAGGAACGGCTGGCCGACCTGGTCAGCCGCGACGCGATGATCGGCACCGGACTGGCGAGGCAGCCGGCATGAACGGGCCGCAGGACCTCGGTGGGCAGATGGGCTTCGGCCCCGTGGCTCCCGAAGTGGACGAGCCGTATTTCCATGCCGCGTGGGAAAGGCGGGCGCTCGGCGTCACGCTGTGCGCCGGCGCAATGGGGGCGTGGAACATCGATGAGAGCCGGCGTGCACGGGAATCGCTGCATCCCGCCGATTATTATGCCTCCAGCTACTACGAGATCTGGATCAAGGCGCTGGAGATCCTGCTCAAGCGCCATGGCTTTGTCAGCGGGCGCGATCTCAAGGCAGGCACGGCGGTCGATCCGACAGCGATACCCAAACGGGTGCTGAAGGCGGAAAACGTGCCTGATGTGCTGGCCAAGGGCGGACCTTGCAACCGACCGGTGGCGCAACCGGCGCGGTTCAAGGCCGGCGATCCCGTGCGGACCAAGAACTTCAACCCGACCGGCCACACGCGGCTGCCGCGCTACGCACGCGGCAAGCGCGGAACGATCGAGGCGGTGCGCGACGGCTTCGTGTTTCCCGACAGCAATGCGCATGGCCAGGGCGAAAACCCGCAATGGGTCTACACCGTGGTTTTCGAAGGGCCTGAAATCTGGGGCGAGGGCGCCGATCCGACGCTAAGCGTGTCGATCGATGCTTGGGAGAGCTATCTTGAGCCGGCGTGAGGCAAACGGGCCCACCGCCGACTCGCCGGAGGGCGTCGATGCGCCGGTCTTCGCCGAGCCGTGGCAGGCCGAAGCCTTCGCGATGACGGTGGCGCTGCACGACAAGGGCCTGTTCTCGTGGGCTGAGTGGGCGCAAGCGCTGTCGGCGCAGGTGAAGAAGCCCAGCGCTGCGGCCGACGGCCATGACTATTACGAGCATTGGCTGGCGGCGCTGGAAGGCCTGCTTGCGTCCAAGGGGTTCGCCGCCAAGGCGGATGTCGACGCGATGGCTGAAGCCTGGGAGCGCGCCGCGCATGCGACGCCGCACGGCAAGCCGATCCTGCTGGAGAACGATCCGGAATTCGAATCCGTCAGGTGAGGCAATGACTTCCGCCGTCCGTCACAATGAGAGAATGAATGTATCTGTCGGAAATTCTCTCGATCGGCGCGGCATTGTGCATAGCCACCAGTGGAATGCTCGCCGGTGAACTGATCGGCCGCATCGACGCGTTGACCTTGACCCGGCTGCAAACGGCAGCGGTGACCGTGGCGACAGCCATCGGCGCAACGGTGCTGGGTGGTTGGGCGGGCCTCTTGCCTTGGCAGATGGCTTACCTTGCAGCCTCCGGCGTGTTCGGAATCTTTATCGCGTCGACGGCCTATATCTCGTCGATATTCGCGCTTGGGCCGCGTCTGGCGTTGCTGGTGTTCTCGCTGACGTCACCCTTTGCCCTGGTCATGGGCTATTTGTTTCTGGGAGAGACTGTTAGCCATATCAAACTGGCCGGCGTGGCGCTGGTTATCGGTGGCATTGTTCTGGCCATCCTGTTTGGACGTCCCGCCAAGGCTCAGCCGGAAGGCATCTTCCCGACACCGCCCATAGAAACGCCAGTGCTGCCAGCAAAACAGATGACCCTGCTTGTCGGTCTTGCCTTCGGTCTGATCGCGGCGCTCGGGCAGGCGGCCGGCGCGTTGGTGGCACGCCCTGTGATGGCGTCGGGCGTCAATCCTTTCACGGCGATGTCGATTCGAACCGGCGTATCAGCCGTGTTGTTCCTGCTGCTGGTGCTCGTTCCTTTGCCTGCCGTCAGCAAGCGCCCCAGGCCATCGGCAAGGACGCTCACGATCGGCATCTGCGGCGCCCTGATCGGCACAGGCATGGGCATGTCGCTGTTAATGGCTGCGTTGGCGAGCGGACAGGTCGGCATCGTTTCGACATTGTCCTCACTGTCGCCGGTGCTGGTGCTGCCGATGGTGTGGCTGCGCACGGGCTACAGACCATCGGCGCCGGCATGGGCAGGGGCGGTGCTCGCCTTTGCGGGCACATCCCTCATTGCCACCGGCTGACAGTAGGAATCAACCGAACGCTTGCGTTCGCCTCGCGAATCCGCTCACACGATCAGATGGAATTTTCACCGCAGCAGGACGAAGCACTGAAGGCGGTCGCCCAATGGCTCAAGACCGGAAAGCCGCACCTGTTCCGGCTGTTCGGCTATGCCGGCACCGGCAAGACGACGTTGGCGCGCTATTTCGCCGAGCATGTCGACGGTCAGGTGCAGTTCGCCGCCTTCACCGGCAAGGCGGCGCAGGTGCTGCGTTCGAAGGGCGCTGTCAACGCGCGCACCATCCATTCGCTGATCTACCGGCCCAAGGGCGAGGAATCGGTATCGGACGAGGTCACCGGCAAGACCTCGATGTCGCCGACCTTTTCGCTCAACCGCCAGAGCCCGATCTCGCGGGCGAAACTGGTCGTCATTGACGAATGCTCGATGGTCGACGAGCAGCTTGGCCGCGACCTGATGAGCTTCGGCACGCCGATCCTGGTGCTTGGCGACCCCGGCCAGTTGCCGCCGATTTCCGGCGGCGGTTTCTTCACCGACCACGAGCCGGATTTCCTGCTCACCGAGATCCACCGGCAGGCGCGCGACAATCCTATCCTGCGGCTGGCGCTCGATGTGCGCGAGGGGCGCGAATTCATGCGCGGCGACTATGGCACCGCACAGGTGATCGGCAAGGAAGACGTTACCCAGGAATTAGTGCTGAAGGCCGACCAGGTGCTGGTCGGCACCAACCGCACGCGGCGGCGCTACAACCAGCGCCTGCGTGAGCTCAAGGGCTTCAATGCCGACTATCCGCAGGCCGGCGACAAGCTTGTCTGCCTGCGCAACGATCCGGCCAAGGGTCTGCTCAACGGCTCGCTGTGGAAGGTGATGACCTCGTCACGCGAGACGGTGAAGCCCGGCATCAATCTGCTGGTTTCACCGGAAGAGGACGATCCGGATCGCGGCGTCGCCAAGATCAAGCTGCTCAAGGCGGCCTTCGAGGATCCAGATGCCGACATCCCCTGGCAGCAGAAAAAGCGTTTCGACGATTTCGACTATGGCTACGCGCTGACCGTGCACAAGGCACAGGGCTCGCAGTGGAACGAGATCGTGCTGTTCGACGAGAGCTGGGCCTTCAAGGAAACCCGCCAACGCTGGCTCTACACCGCCATCACACGGGCGGCCGAGCGGCTGACGATCGTCAGGTAGCTATTGCTCCGCCAGGTAGCTATTGCTCTTCGGTCGGCTGGGCGCCGAGCCATTGCCAAGCAGCGGCTTCGTCCTCGATCTTGAAATGTCTGAATTCGATTGCTGGCGAAGCCGGCAGAGTGCGTCGCGCGTCCGCGGCCCAGTCCGGCTCGCCGATCGCCGCGCAACGGCCAACATGCTCCAAGGCATGGGTGGTGCCCTGCTTCAGGGTCTCGTTGGCGATCTCGGCCCAGTCGACGCCATCATGGTCGACAAGGCGCACCAGCACATCGATGCGCTGGTGAAGAGCATAGGCCGCCTCCATCAACCCGAAAAGGTTTTCGCCGTCGGCGGCAGAGATGTGCCCGACGATGTCGATGGCGAGAAGGTCGTCACGGCTGGTCTCGAGACGACGGATCGCCGGCACGGAATCGAGAAAATTCATGAGCACTTCCTTTCCCGGACTCGTTCACCATGACTGGAACACCCGAAACCCCTGTCTGTTCCCGCCAAAGGCATTATAGGTGGCGCGTCGAATGATTTCCGAGGCCGTCCGCATGCCCGCAAAGCTCTCCGTCAATCTCAATGCCATCGCCATGCTGCGCAACCGGCGCGACCTGCCGTGGCCGAGCGTGACCGGCCTCGGCCGTATCGCGCTGGCAGCCGGCGCGCATGGGCTGACGGTGCATCCGCGCCCCGACGAGCGGCACACGAGACACTCCGACCTGCCTGAGATCCGGTCGCTGATCGACGACGAGTTTCCGAACGCGGAATTCAACATCGAGGGCTATCCGACCGAGGATTTCCTGGTGCTTGTGGAAAAGCATCAGCCGGAGCAGGTGACGCTGGTGCCGGACGATCCGGCGCAGGCGACCTCAGACCATGGCTGGAACTTTGCCGCCGAGGCCGCGTTCCTGACACCGATCGTCAAGCGTCTGAGGAAGGGGGGCTTGCGCGTGTCGCTGTTTTCCGATCCGGACCCGCAGGGTGTGACGGCCGCGCGCGACACCGGCGCCGACCGCATCGAACTCTATACCGGTCCTTACGGCAGCTATCATTCCGATCCCGCCAGAGCGGCCAAGGAGCTGGAAAGACTAGGAAAAACCGCCGACGCTGCCTTTGCCGCCGGCCTTCAGGTCAATGCCGGGCACGATCTGGTGGTCAGCAATCTACCTGACCTGGCAAAGCGCATTCCCGCATTGGCCGAAGTGTCGATCGGACATGGGTTGACAGCCGACGCGTTGGAGTATGGCATGGCCGGCACGGTGGGTCGGTTTCTCAAGGCTTGCGGGTGGTAGCGATGGCAGCCTCACGCGGCAGGCATGGCAGCCATCACGCGACGGCACTTGATATTGCATCGCAGCAAGCGTAGAGCACCGCGCGCTTATCGGAGTGTCGTCCATGGCCCTTGCCAATGCTGGTAGTGAGGCAGAACCCGTCGAACAATCGAGCCATCCAGCAGTCGAACAGCACAGCACCAAGGTGCTGATGCTGGGCGCGCTCGGTGTTGTCTATGGTGATATCGGTACCAGCCCGATTTATGCCTTTCGCGAGGCACTGGTGGCATCGTCCCGCGGTAGCATCGCGGATCGCGGCGATATTCTTGGCGTCCTGTCGCTGATCATCTGGTCGCTGACGATTACGGTTACGATTAAGTACATCATGTTCGTATTGCGTGCCGACAACCGCGGCGAGGGCGGCGTGCTGTCGCTGATGGCGCTGGCGCGCGGCAGTTTCCCGAAGCGCTCGGCGGTGATTCTCGGCATCGGCATCGTCGGAGCCTCCCTGTTCTTCGGCGACGCCGTCATCACGCCGGCCATTTCGGTGCTTTCTGCGGTGGAGGGCATGAATGTCGTCACGCCTGCCTTCCAGCCTTATGTAGTGCCGCTAACTCTGGTCATCCTCGCCATGGTGTTCGCGGTGCAGCGCTTTGGCACGGGCGGGGTGGGATTGGTGTTCGGCCCGGTGACTGCGGTATGGTTCCTGGCCATCGGCCTTTCCGGCCTGAAGCATATCATCAACGACCCAGAAATCCTGCTGGCGATCAGCCCGCACTATATCGTCGCCTTCCTGATCCATTCGCCCGACGTGGCCTTTGTCACAGTCGGCGCCGTCTTCCTCGCCGTGACCGGTGCCGAAGCGCTCTATGCCGACCTAGGCCATTTCGGCCGCAAGCCGATCGTGCTGGCGTGGCTGGCGATCGTGTTTCCTTGCCTGCTGCTCAATTACGCCGGACAGGGCGCCTTCGTGCTGGCGCAAAATGGCGTGGTTGGCCATCCGTTCTTCGAGATGAACGAGGGCTGGACGCTGATCCCGATGGTCGTGCTGGCGACCGCCGCGACGGTCATCGCCAGCCAGGCGGTGATTTCCGGCGCCTTCTCGCTGACCAGGCAAGCCGTGCAGCTCAACATGCTGCCGCGCCTGGAAATCCTGCACACGTCGGAAAAACAGTCCGGCCAGATCTATATGCCGCGCGTCAATCTCTTGCTGGCGCTGGCGGTGATGCTGCTGGTCGTCGGCTTTGGCGAGTCGAGCAAGCTGGCGTCGGCCTATGGTATTTCGGTGACCGGCAACATGCTGGTGACCACGGTGCTGTTGTTTGTGGTCGTGACGCGGATCTGGAAATGGCGGCTGTGGGTGGCGGTCGCGATGACGGCGGTGTTTGCGTTCATCGACATCGGTTTCTTTGCCTCCAATATCGTCAAGGTGTTCGAAGGCGGCTGGGCCTCGCTGGCGGTGGCCTTCACCATCGTGATGGCGATGTGGACCTGGGTGCGGGGCAGCCGCTATCTGTTCGACAAGACCCGCCGCAACGAGATTCCGCTCGATTTCCTCGCCGGCAATTTGTTGAAGAAGAAGCCACAGCTGGTGTCCGGCACGGCGGTGTTCCTGACCAGCGATCCTCTGAGCGCGCCAACTGCGCTGATGCACAGCCTGAAGCACTACAAGGTGCTGCATGAGCAGAACGTCATCCTCTCGGTGGTGACCGCGCCCCAGCCGGTGGTGCCGGACAGCGACCGGGTCAAGATGGAGACGGTCAACGAGCTGTTCATGCGGGTGACGCTGACCTTCGGCTACATGGAGCAGCCCAACATCCCGCGCGCGCTGGCGATCTGCCGCAAGCAGGGCTGGAAGTTCGACATCATGACGACCTCGTTCTTCCTGTCGCGGCGTTCGCTCAAGGCCTCGCCCAATTCCGGCATGCCGGTGTGGCAGGACCGGTTGTTCATCGGCCTGGCGCGCACCGCCGCCGATGCGACGGAATATTTCCAGATTCCCACCGGACGCGTGGTAGAGATCGGTACGCAGGTGGCGATCTGACGGGCTCGAACGCGTAGACTTCAACAGATGCGGAGGCGGGAATGAGCGGCGAATTGGTGCTTGTTACCGGCGGCTCCGGCTTCCTTGGCGCTCATTGTATCCTCGAATTGCTGAAAGCCGGCTACCGCGTGCGCACGACCGTGCGGTCGAGCAAGCGCGAAGCCGACGTTCTCGCCATGCTCAAGGCCGGTGGCGCCGCCCCTGGAGCCGAACTCTCGTTTGCCGTCGCCGATCTCATGGCCGATGCGGGCTGGTCGGAAGCGGTCACCGGCTGCGACTATGTGCTTCACGTCGCCTCGCCGTTTCCGCCTGGCGTGCCGAAGCATGAGGACGACCTGATCATCCCGGCCCGTGAGGGCGCGCTAAGGGTGCTGCGCGCGGCGCGGGACGCCGGCGTCAAGCGCGTCGTGCTGACCTCGTCCTTCGCGGCAATCGGCTATGGCAAGCTACCGCCCGGCGGCCAGCCGTTCACCGAGGAGAACTGGACCGATCCGGCGGGCAAGGTCAGCGCCTATGTGAAGTCGAAGACCCTGGCGGAACGTGCTGCCTGGGATTTCATTGCCGCCGAGGGCGGCAAACTGGAACTCACGGTCGTCAATCCGGTCGGCATCTTCGGACCAGTTCTAGGGTCCGACCATTCGACCTCCACCGAATTTGTCCAGCGTATGTTGAACGGTGCCATGCCGGGGCTGCCGCGCCTGTCTTTCGGCGTCGTCGACGCGCGCGACGTGGCCGACCTGCATGTGCGTGCCATGACCAACCCCGCCGCCAAGGGCAAGCGGTTCCTGGCGGTTGCCGGCGATTTCATGACCGTGCGCGAGATCGCGCAGACCTTGAAAATGCGGCTGGGCGATGCCGGGGCGCGTGTCTCGACGCGGGAGCTTCCCGACTGGCTGGTGCGCATCGTGGGCCTGTTCAACCCGGAAGTCGCACAGCTGGTGCCGGAATTGGGCAAGGTCAAGAATGCGACCAAAGCGAGGGCCGTGCGCCTGCTCGGCTGGGCACCGCGATCACGCGAAGATGCGCTCGTGGCCACAGGCGAAAGCCTGATCCGGCTTGGGTTGGTCAAAAAGGCGAAGTAGCGCGGCGAAGAATCGATACTGGACTTTTCGCCGCGCCGACTTCAGCCCACCAGGGCGGCCTTGTTAGCCTCGAGAAACTGCCCCAGCGACATCGACTTGCGGCCGGAGAGCTTTTCGACCGAATCCGTCACCATGCCAAGGCCGCCGGCCCGGGTGGCGGCGTCGAAGGAGACGAGAAGCCTGGCGATGGGTTCGGGCAGGCCGGCTGCCTTCATGCCCTCGGTCAGGGCTTCGTCGGACAGCTGGACGACCTGGATAGGCTTGCCGGTCACCTCGGTGACCAGGGCCGCGACCTCCGCCGTGGTGTAGGCTTGCGGGCCGGTCAGCGTGTAGGTCGTGCTTTCGCTGGCGTCGGAGGCCAGCCCAGCAGCGATCGCCGCCGCCAGATCGTCGCGTGCGCCGTAGGAGATGCGGCCGTCGCCCGCCGAGGTGTACCACTGACCCGAAGCCAGGATCTGCGGCATCGCCATGAACAGGTTCTCGTCGTACCAGCCATTGCGGAAGATCGTGTAGGGGATGCCGCTCGCCTTGATCGCCTGTTCGGTGTCGTAATGGTCGGGGGCGAAGAGAACCGGTGAACCCGGCTCGGTGTTGGGCATCGAGGTGTAGTGCAGGTGGGCGACGCCCGCTTGCCTGGCCGCGGCGACAGCGGCGAGCTGCTGTTCGCGACGCTTTCCCTGGACTGCCAGTTCGTTGGTCGAAATGACGAGCACCCGGCTAGCACCGGCGAAGGCCTTGGCGAGCGAGGCATGATCGTCGAAATCGGCCTCGCGAACGGTGACCCCGCGCGCTGCCAGGTCGGCCAGATTTGCCGGCGTGCGGGTGGTGGCGATGATCTGCGCGGCCGGGACCTTGAATGTATCCAGCAAGTGGTTGATGACGCCGCGGCCGAGCTGGCCGGACGCTCCGGTGACGAGAAGAGTTTTGTTCATGGGTGATCCTGGCATGGGTCGGAGAAAAGGGTAGGTCTCAAAAAGAGACCAGCACTAAAATAGGAATTGACCCGTGGCCGTAAAGGAGGCAGTTTTTCGGGAGGTAGGCACAGCCAGGGAACCAGCCGTGGACAGCACGATCGTCAATCTGAAATCCAAGCTCGAGATCTACAGAGCCATGAGCGGTGGCGGAAACATTTCCGATTGCCCGGTCCGCGACGTGATCCAGGGTCTCTCGGCCAAATGGAGTTCGCTCTTGATGTCGGCACTAGCCGAGCAGCCCTATCGCTTCGGCGAGTTGCGGCGACTGGTTCCCGACATTTCGCAGCGCATGCTTACCCAGACGCTCCACGACCTGCAGCGCGACGGCTATGTGCATCGCGAAGTGTTCCCGACCAAGCCGCCGAGCGTCGAGTACAGCCTCACCGACCTTGGACGGTCGATGTTCGGTGCCCTGCGGCATTTGCTTGAGTGGGCGGAGCTGAACCACAACGCGGTGCGTGCCGCGCGCGCCGGCTTCGATGCCACACAGGCCTGACGGCCTGCTGGGGCCGACAGCGGCTTGATTTCGTCGGACAGCTGAAGGATTGTCCCGGCCAGTCTGCTCGGGGGCATTGGCATTTCCTACGATATCGCGATTGCCGGGGCCGGCCCGGCGGGGCTGGCCATGGCGCTCTATCTCAAGCGTGCCGGGCACAACGTCACCATGTTCGAGCGCTTCGAGGAGCCGAAGCCGGTCGGCTCCGGGCTGATCCTGCAGCCGACAGGGCTGACGGTATTGGCTGATCTTGGCCTGCTCGACGACATACTGGCCCTGGGCAGCCGCATCGACCGCCTGCATGGCGCGGATGCGGCGACAGGGCGCACCGTGCTCGATGTCCGCTATGATGCGCAACGCGGCGGCCGTTTCGGGCTGGCGGTGCATCGGGCGGCCCTGTTCGGCGTGCTCTTTCGCGCCGCGCGGCGCGAGGCGATCGCGATTGAAACCGGCATCGAGATCGACACGCTGGAGGCGGGCGAACGGGCGACACTGATCCGTGGCAACGGACGCAGGGCAGGGCCGTTCGACCTTGTCGTGGACGCCAGCGGCTCGCGCTCGAAGCTGAGGCGAAGCGTGGGCAATCCGGGTGCGCCGCGCCCGCTCACCTATGGCGCGTTCTGGGCGTCACTTGGATGGCGCGGCGATGGCTTCGACGAGCATGCGCTGCTGCAGCGCTACGACAAGGCCAGCGTGATGATCGGTGTGCTGCCGATCGGCCGGCCGGAGCCGGGTGCTGACAAGATGGTGGCCTTCTTCTGGAGCCTCAAGCCGGCTGATGTCGAGCGGGTGCGGGCAGTGGGTCTCGACGCCTGGAAAGCAAGGGTGGTCTCGCTGTGGCCCGAATGCGAGGCGTTCACCAGCCAGATCGAGGATTTCGACCAGCTCTCGCTGGCGCGCTATGGTCACCACACGATGAAGTGGCCGGCCGGCCGGCGACTGGCCATAATCGGCGACGCCGCGCATTCGACCAGCCCGCAGCTCGGGCAAGGGGCCAACATGGCCCTGCTCGACGCCGCGGCGCTCAGCCATGCGCTGGCAAGAACCGGCAGCGTCGAGGCGGCGCTTGAAGCCTATGCCAAGGCGCGGCGCTGGCATGTGCGGATCTTCCAGGCGCTGTCGCTGGCGTTCACGCCATTCTACCAGTCGGATTCGGTAACGCTGCCCTTCATCCGCGACAGGCTGGTGGCGACAGTGGCGAAAATCCCCCCGGCGCCACAGTTTCTTGCCTCGATGGTGGCCGGCACGGTGATCGATCCGTTCAAGCGGACCGGGCTGAAGGAAGCGCGGTGGGATTTTGGACACGATCCGGGTCATGATACGACCGCGCCGTAGAGTTTTTGCATCAGACCGATCCGCATGAAAATTGTCATGCCCATAGTCCGAGAACCACGCCGCCTGTCACGCGTTGCATTTGCGCTGGCGATGCTGGTCGTGGTGCTGCCTTTGCCGAAGGCACAGGCCCAGACGGCAAGCCAGGGACAGCAGCAGCTATCGGATAGCCAGGCGGCCCTGACGGACCGCATCGACGCGGCCTACAAGCTGATGATGGATGCCGGGCGCTTCGACGAAGATTATGCGCAGTTGCGGGCAACGCTGCTCGATGCCGCCAGAAGCGACCTCTACGAGTTCACCGTGGAGAGCTACTCCAACGCTGGCGCGACGTTCCTCAACAACCAGATTCTCGACAACGCCGAGGAGATTTTTGCCGAAGGCCTGAAAACCAGGGCGATGCAGCTGGATGTCGCGAAACGGGCCGACTTCTATCTCAACTACGCGATGCTGAAGCAGGCCGAGAAAGACTATCAGGGCTTCGTTTCCATGTGCGCGACGGCAACCAATCTTTACGCCCACTACCGCGGCAAGGAATCCCAGGAACTCATGTATGCCAACGATGTGCTGGCGACAGGGATAGCCGTATTCGGCCAGATCGCTTCAGCGATCAACATTGAACAGCGCAATCTGGAGATGGCCGAGCGGGTAACAGGCACCGATGATCGTTTCATCTGGAAGCTGCAGAACAATCTGGCCGACATGCTGCGCCAGATGGGGGCCCCGACACGCGCCTTGCAGTATGATCTCAATGTGCTCGAAAAGCGCACTGCCTATTACGGGCCAAATCACTTCAACGTTCTGGTCAGCGCCAACAACACGGCTCAGGACTACCTCGACCTCGGCAAGTACGACGAGGCCTTGCGCTATTTCCGGCAGGACCGGGACATCGCTGTTGTCCTCAAGCAGGAAGGTAATCTGATCGAGCAGGCCGATGCGTGGCTGCTCTACACCAGGGCGCTCTCCGGCGCGCAGCCGCTCGACGACCCGACGATTGCCTATCTGCAACCGCTGACCAATGATGCGAGTTATCCCGAAATACTGGCAATCAAGATCGCCAACCTGCTCGCCGCGCATTTCGCCGCCCTGGGCGACACCGAAAACAGCATGAGCCAGCTCGACCGGGCCTATCGCATCGCCGAGTCGAAATTCGGCGTGGTGCATCCGCTGACGTTTGCCGCGCGTCAGGCCATGGCCAATCTCAAGGCGAAGACAGATCCCGCGGCCGCCGGCCGCCGATTTCGCCGCTCTCGACGATGACATGCTGCGTTGGAACTGGTTCCAGGTGAGCACCGCCGGCAACCCTGTCGTCGCCGAGGCCAGCCGCGCCTTGGCCGACGACATGCTCTACGACTATGCGCGCCTCGCAAAAGGCAATGCATCGGTGGTGCCGGCATTCGCTGACGCGGTGCGGCGCTGGCCGACGCTCGAAAACGACAAACGGGATCTGTTGCGCAGACTGTCCCGTCTAATCGATCCGAACGACGTGGAGACACGGCATTTGATCCAGACCGGGATACGGCTGTCCTTGGCCTACCAGGAGGCTGCATCCAGTGGCGACATTGCCGACGATCCAGGTGCCGTGCAGCCGGACCAGGTTGAGGCGATGTACCAAAAGGTCATCGCGAGGGTCACGACCAGGTATAATTTCAGCCAGAGCGTGGTGGACAAGCCGTTGCCGACGGCCAACACGCTGCTGAAGCCCAACGAGGCGCTGATCGATTACTTCATCACCCGCAAGTGGCGGGCGGACCGCGAGAGCGCCGATCCGCTGGAAGACGAGCGCCTTTATGCGATCGCCACGCGCAAGGATCAGCAGCCGAGCCTCTATGACCTCGGCGATCCGCGCCGGCTGATCCCGGCTGCGCGGGAAACACGCATGGCGAACCTCAGGTCGACCCGCTCCGCGCAGGAGCGTGGTGCTGTGACCTTGATCGATCTGAACGCCACGTTCACCGGGCTTTATGCCGGTCTGATCGCACCCCTGGAGCCATCGCTTGGCGGCGCCGATACGCTTTTCGTAGTGCCGGACGGCAAGCTGTTTTCGGTGCCATTTCCCATGCTGCGGGACGGCAAGGGCGCGCCACTCGATGACCGCTTCGTCGTGCGCATGCTGACACGGCCGGAATCGTTGTTGAACGCCGGCGTCGATCAGAATTTTCCCAAGACCGGCAAGGCCTTGCTGGCCGGTGGTCTCGACTATGCACGCGGGTCGGAAAAGGGCGCGGAACCGCTGCCGGGCACCCGCAAGGAGGTCGACGCGATTGCCTCGATCCTGCGCGGCGATCACTATTCCGTCGAAATGCTTGTTGGAACGGCGGCCAGCGAGCGGGCCGTGCGCAGCGACATGGAACAGGCGACGGTTGCGCATCTGGCCACCCACGGCGCGTACCGCGATGAGAAAGAGGGCGGTGTCGGCGCGGTGAATGCGCTTTGGCAAAGCCAGGTGGTGCTGTCGCAGTCCGGAGACCGGCAGTCGATGAAGCGCGACGATGATGACGGCCGGCTCTATGGCATGGAGCTGATGATGTGGGACCTGTCGAACCTCGACCTGCTCGTGCTCTCCGCCTGCGAGACGGCCCGTGGCCAGGAGACATTCGTCGGCGGTTTGCGCGGCCTGCCGACAGCGATCGACATTGCCGGCGCGAAGCGTTCGCTGTTGACCCTTTGGCCCGTGGACGATGCCGGAACCGCCGCCTTCATGGTCAGCTTCTACGACCATCTTGCCGCCGGGCAGACCTATCCGGAGGCGCTGCGCCAGACCCGCCGCGACGCCCGCGACGGCAAGATATCAGGCGCGCAGGACCCGCGGGTATGGGCCGCCTTCGTCATGTTCGAGAACTGACAAGGCCACACGGCGGTCGCCTGTCCGCGATCGATCCGTTCAGGCTGATCGTGCTTGTGCAAACGGTTTGGCCGGATCGTTTCGGCGGATGATTGTCGAAAGATGCGATCCCTTCGCCTGCAAGAATGCATGCAGGCGTTGCGGATAGTCCGACACCACGGCTTGCCTGATCGACCGGCGTTCACTCAGCGCCTCGCGCCAGGCCCGGACACGGGGCTTGTCGTCCAGGATGCCGAAATCGCCGATCCGGTCGAAGGCGTCGAGATATCTGAAAACCGGACCGTGGACGGCGTCGACGAACGAGAAGCGTTCGCCGGCGAACCACGGTCCGTTCCGTTCGGCGTCCGCCAACTCGGCTTCAAGACGATCGAACATCGCCGACAGAGCGTCGCCTTCCGCAATGAAGGTGGCCTCGGTCTGGGCCGAATAGAACCGGCTGATGGCGTTGAGGATGGCCGAGCCGAATTCGATCCAGGCACGATGCCGGGCGCGGGCATAAGGGTCGGCGGGGTGGAGGGGATTGGCTTGTGTCTCTTCGAGGAATTCGAGAATGACGGCGGATTCGAAGATCACCGTTTCCTCGCCATCTCGCTGCACGCGCAGCAGCGGCACCTTTCCGAGCGGCGAGATCGCCTTGAACCAGTCCGGCTTGTTGGCGAGGTCGATGTCGACGCGCTCGAACGGCACGCCCTTCTCGGCCAGCGAAATCGCGGCGCGCTGCACATAGGGGCAGAGAGGATGGCTGACGAGAATGAGCTTTTCGGTCATCTCATTCACCCCAGACATAGTTCAACGCGCCGTCCTCGACGCGTGTCGACAGGAACATCAAGCGGGATGTCTTCGGCGCTGGCCCATCGAGCCGGTCGCCGCTTGCCATGTCGAATGAAGCGCGGTGCCATTGGCAGACCAGCCTGCCGTCCTTGCAGTCGAGCGGCCCACCGAAATGCAGGCAGACATTGGCAGCGGCGCGGATACGCTCGCCGCTGCGATAGACATGGACCTCACGGCCGAAGAACGGCGCGATCAGGCTGCCCGTCCGTGGAATGTCGGCGATCTTGCAGATTTCATGTTTCATGGCATTTGCCTTCAGATATTGATGCAATTGCATCAATATAGATGCATCTGCATTGATCGTCAAGCTTGATGCAATTGCATCTATCGCCTAGGATGCAGTCATGACTGAGAAAGCCATGCCTTCGCCCGCAGCCATCAAGGCCTGGGCTCGCATGATGCGGGTTTCGCGCCAGCTGATGGAACGTGCCGAAGAGGCGTTGAAGGCCGGTGGCCTGCCGCCGCTTGCCTGGTACGACGTGCTGCATGAGCTCGCCGAGGCAAGTGAGGGCGGGCTGCGACCGTTCCAGCTGATCGAGCGCACCCTGTTTGCGCAGTACAACATCTCGCGGCTGCTGGCCCGGCTCGAGGCTGACGGGCTGGTCGAGAAACTGCCGGTGGCCGATGACGGCCGCGGCCACACCATCCGCATCTCAGCCAAGGGCCGCGAGACGCGCCGCGCTATGTGGGCTGTCTACGGACGGTCGATCACCGAACTGGTCGGCGCCAAACTCTCAGCGGATGAACTGGCCATGATGTCGGCGCTGCTCGGCCGGCTGCGACATCCGCCGGTCGAGGACTGATGCCATCGCGCTGAGCGCACGGCCCGCCAAGATCTGGCCGAGGTCAGCCCAGATGGCTGCCCCAGAGAAAGCATAGCGTTGCCAGCACGCCAAGTGATACGCGAACCAGGTGCAGATTGCCCCATTTGACGATCAGGAACCTGGCTTGCGGATTGCCGGCCTCCATCGCCTCGAGCACCCTGTTGGTCGGCATCATGGCGATCAGCGTCCACGGCCAGGGCAGAATGATCATCACCGCGCCAACCAGAAAGGCGAAACCGCCGGTCTGCCACCAGGCAATCAGACCAAGTACGCAGGCGACGATGGCAATCGACGCCTGCATCGCTGCGCCGCGCTTGTAGGACGGCTGCCATTCCTGCAGCAGCGCCCTGTCGTCGAGACGAAGCCGCGCCGGTTGCTCGGCGACGCTGACGTAAATCGCGGCGCCGGAGAAGGTGGCGGCAACCGTCAAGGCAAGCAATCCGATGAACATCGTCTTCCCCGATCCATCTGAGCCGGCATCGACGCCGTCAGGACAGAATAGGGCTTGCGCGGGTCTGGACAATGGGTCATAGAAGAGCCGAACCGTAACGTACGGTACGGCTCGTTTGAATTGCAGACGAATTCGCCTGCCGAGGAAAGATTGTGTTGCACATCGTGCCCGACATCGACGCCAGCGAAGCGCTGACAGAGCGGCAGAAGGCCGTTCTGGATGCGGCACTTCGCCTGCTGGTCGAGGAGGGCGATCAATTGACCATGACCGCCGTGGCGCGGCGGGCGAGCTGTTCCAAGGAAACGCTCTACAAATGGTTTGGCGACCGTGACGGGCTGCTGACGGCAACCGTGCAGTGGCAGGCGTCGAAGGTGCGGGTGGCGCAGGTCGACGGCAAGGGGCTCGACCTCGCCTCGCTGACGGCAAGTCTCGAACGCTTCGCCTCGGACTGGCTCAAGGTGATCTCCAGCGACACCTCGATCGCGCTCAACCGCGTCGCGGTCGGCCATGCTGGTTCCGGCAAGGACAACCTCGGTGCCGTCGTGCTCGAGAATGGTCGTTTTGCGCTCGCAAAGCGGCTGAAGCCTGTGCTTGAAGCCGGTCGGCAGGCCGGACTTCTGGAATTCTCGGATGCCGAAACGGCGTTCCGGACCTTTTTCGGGCTGGTTGCCCGCGATGTGCAGATCCGTCTGCTGCTCGGCGACCGGCTGGAATTGACTGAGGCGGCGATCGGCGGCGATGCCGCGCGGGCGACGCAGCAGTTTCTCGCTCTCTTCAAGAGCAACAACCGGCCGCAAGGCCTCTGATTCATAAACGGGAAGGAAGACAAAATGCGTGTCTATTACGATCGCGATGCCGATCTCAACCTGATCAAGGGCAAGAAGGTCGCCATCATCGGCTATGGCAGCCAGGGCAGGGCGCATGCGCTCAACCTCAAGGATTCCGGCGCCAAGGAGATCGCCATCGGCCTCAAGGCCGGCTCGGCGACCGCCAAGAAGGTCGAGGCCGATGGGCTGAAGGTGATGAGCGTGGCGGACGCCGCCAAATGGGCTGACCTGATGATGATGGCGACACCTGACGAGCTGCAGGCCGACATCTACAGGAACGAGATCGCGCCGAACATCCGCGACGGTGCGGCGATCGCCTTCGCCCACGGCCTCAACGTGCATTTTGGCCTCATCGAACCAAAGTCGACGGTCGACGTCGTCATGATCGCGCCGAAAGGCCCCGGCCACACGGTGCGCGGCGAATACCAAAAGGGCGGCGGCGTGCCGTGCCTTGTCGCCGTCAACCAGGATGCCTCGGGCAACGCGCTTGACCTGGCGCTGTCCTACGCCTGCGGCGTCGGAGGCGGCCGTTCGGGCATCATCGAGACCAATTTCCGCGAGGAATGCGAGACCGACTTGTTCGGCGAGCAGGTCGTGCTGTGCGGCGGCCTGGTTGAACTGATCCGCGCCGGCTTCGAGACGCTGGTGGAAGCCGGCTACGCGCCGGAAATGGCCTATTTCGAGTGCCTGCACGAGGTCAAGCTGATCGTCGACCTGATCTATGAAGGCGGCATCGCCAACATGAACTACTCGATCTCGAACACCGCCGAATGGGGCGAATATGTCTCGGGCCCGCGCATCATCACCGCCGAGACCAAAGCCGAGATGAAGCGCGTGCTGAAGGACATCCAGACCGGCAAGTTCACCTCGGAGTGGATGCAGGAATACCGCGCCGGCATGTCGCGCTTCAAGGGCATCCGCCGCAACAACGACAGCCACCAGATCGAGGAAGTCGGCGCCAAGCTGCGCGCGATGATGCCGTGGATCTCGAAGAACAAGCTGGTCGATAAAGCCAAGAACTGAGCGAGATCGACGTTCGAACGTTTCGAATGGGCCAAAATCAAAAACGGCGCCACGTGGCGCCGTTTTCATTTCCGGGCTCAGCTACAGGCCAGCTTATCAATAGGGCGAGTAGCACTGCTGACGCGGGCCGTTGTAGGGCTGGAACGTGTTGTCCCAGGCGCGATACGACCGGTACCTGTTATAGCACCATTGGACATGGGCGCTCGAAACCCGCTGCGTCCGATAGGTGCGATAGTAGCGGCGCGGCGGCGGCGCATCGTAGTAGTCGTAGTTGTTGTACATGCTGCCCAGGCCAAGGCCCAAGCCAAGGCCGAGGACAGCAGCCGCACCGTCATCGTAATAGCCGCCGCCGCGATAATGGTGGCGCCAACCGCCGCGATCCCAGTGGCGGCCGCCGTTCCAGTTGCCGCCGCCGTTCCAGTGGCGCCCCCCGTTCCAGTTGCCCGACCGGCGCCATCTCCAATTGTCGCCGTTGAACTGCCGGTCGTTGCCGCCCGCCCAGCTGTCGCGGACCGGTGTGACCGTCGGCGCCGCCGTGCTGGTGGGAATCGACAGGTCCGGCTGCATCATCGGGCCTGCGGCGGACGGTGCCGTGACGCCGGAGAGGATACCGAGGGCAATCAGCCCTGATTTGACCGTGGAAGAAAAGAGCGAATTCATTGCACTCTCCAAGAGATTCAGGCCCCACGCCTACCCGAGGAATGAGCCTACTGTGGGTGTTTGCATCTGAACGGCGGATGAACGGAAAGGTTCCGTCAACCAGGGCGCGAGTGCCATCAGGACCAATCGATCTCCGCGGGTGGTCCCGCGATCTTGTTTTATGCGGCACTTGCGGGCAAAGGTCATGGCATGTCGCTGCGTCTTGCCACCTTCAATGTCGAGAACCTGATGAACAGGTTCGATTTTTCCGGCTATCGCAACCAGCTCAACGAAGATCGCACGCTGGCGCTGTTCGATATCCAGAGCGAAGCGGAATACAAGATGCTGGAGCAGGCCCGCGCCATCGCCCAATCCGACGACACGCGCCAGCTGACGGCGCTGGCGATCGCGGCCACCCGCGCCGACATCATCTGCATGCAGGAGGTCGACAACATCGAGGCACTGAAGGCCTTCGAATATGGCTATCTGTTCAAGATGGTCGGGCAGGGCTACCGGCAGAAATACACCACGTCAGGCAATGATTCGCGCGGGATCGACGTCGCCGTCATGATGCGCAACGAGACCGCGCAGGGCCAGCCGATCGAATTTGTGCGCATGACCAGCCACGCCTATGTCACCTATGAACAGTTCGGGCTGCACACGCCGGAGCTCGAGGCACTCGGCAACCAGGCCAATGAGCGCATCTTCCGGCGCGACTGCCTGGAAGTCGACGTGACCGTGGGCGGGGTACCGCTGACGCTCTATCTCGTGCACTTCAAGTCGATGGGCTCGCCGCGCAACGGGCTTGACGGGCGCGAGGCGACGATGCCGGTGCGCATCGCCGAGGCGCAAGCCGTGCGCCGGATCATCGAGGAGCGCTTTGGCAAGGACCACGCCGCCGACAAGCGCTGGGCGATCTGCGGCGACATGAACGATTACCGGCAGCGCGTGAAGATAGCCGGCCATGCGATCGACGGCTACCGCTTCGAAGTGGTCAACGAGAACCAGTCCTGCATCAACGTGCTGACGGAAGGCGGCTTCTGCGAAAACGTCGTCGAACGGCGGCCGGAAATGAATCGCTGGAGCTTCTACCACACGCGCGGACCGGAGGAGCGGCATCTGTGCCAACTCGACTACATCCTGTTGTCGAAGGCGTTGGCTGCCAGCAACGCGACGGCCGTTCCCGACATCATCCGCGACGGCCAGCCCTGGCGCACAATTTTCCCGCCTGGCCAGGAGGTAGACCGCTTTCCGCGCGCCGGCTGGGACCGGCCGAAGGCATCGGATCATTGCCCGGTGGCCATTACCCTCGATATGAGATGATACGCCTATGAGTTTCGACCTACCGCGCAATGTCATCCTGTCGGTCGATGCCGTCGACGTCCGGCTCGATCCCGGCCCGCACCCGTTCGCGCTGGATAACGCAGAGGCCATCGCCGAGAACTGGCAGCGCGAGATAGCGGCCAAGCCGGCGCTGTTCGACGGCACGGTGGTGTTGCTGTCGCATCTCGCGTATCGCGACAACCGTCTCGTTGGCCGCTGCCATGCGGTCAATTACTCCACTTTCATGCTCTGGCGTAAGCGGCGCGAGAATTCGGGTGCCGAGCACGCCTATGGGCATGCCGTGCTGGTGGCCGGCGACAATGCGCTGGTGGCGATCCGCATGGGATCGCATACGGTCAACGCGGGCCGTGTCTATTTCGCCGCCGGCTCGTTCGAGCCGACAGACTTTCGAGACGGGCGGGTCGATGTCGATTTCAACATGATCCGGGAAGTGCGCGAAGAGACCGGCCTCGATCTATCCGGTGCTGCGCGCGACAGGCGCTGGCACGTCCTGTCGACCGACAGCGGCACGGTGATCTTCCGCCGCTACCGTGTGACGGCGCCCGCCGACGAGGTCGCCAGGCGCATCTCAGCCTTCGTGGCCACCGAGGCCGAGCCGGAGATCGAGGGGCCGGTGATCATCCGCCACGCCGCCGACCTTCCGGACGGGTTGGCGCCTCACATGAAGCCGCTGGTCGAATGGCATTTTGCCGGCGTGGATTAGAGCAATTCCAGGAAAAGTGTGAACGGTTTTCCGTCCGGAATTGCGTTAAAACAAAGAGATAGAGCGGTTCGGCGTTTCCGTGAAAGGGTGAACCGCTCTAACGGCGCGTCTTGTTCTGCGCCGCCTTGCGGTCGTTGCTGGCGGCGACGAAGAACAAGATGAAGCCGATCCCCAGAAGGCCGCCCATCGCCATTCCCATGGTCTGGCCGACGACCACCTGGAAATCGGCGGTGACGCGATCGGGATTGGCCATGCCGTAGCGGGCGAGATACCACCGGATGCCTGCAAGGATGGCCTCGATGAGGACCATCGCCAGGATCAGTCGCGCCCTCTTGCTCATGTGTTGTTCCCCCGACCGAAGATGCCTTGCCCTAGCATCGCCAACTGCGTCGCGACAGTGGCGACGCGAGTTAACACGCCAAGGGCTGCGCAAGATCGGTTTCGAGCGCCGACGTATTTCCGCTGCTCTATTCGTGGCGCAGCGCGTCGATCGGGTCGAGCCTGGCGCCGCGCAGGGCCGGGAAGAAGCCGAACACCATGCCGATCAGCGCCGAAAAACCGACGGCGAGCAGGATGACCGCCGGGCTCGGCGCGAAGGGGATGGTCAGCGTCACCGAGGCGAGGCCCGCCAGCGCCAGGCCGATCAGGATGCCGATGATGCCGCCGAGCAGCGACAGCACCGTAGCCTCGACCAGGAACTGGATCAGGATGTGCTTCTCATGCGCGCCGATGGCGAGCCGGATGCCGATCTCGCGGGTGCGCTCGGTGACCGAGACCAGCATGATGTTCATGATGCCGATGCCTCCGACCAGCAGGCTGACGCCGGCGACCGCGCCCAGCATGCCGGTCATGGTGGTGGTGGCGCTGGCCATGGCGTCGGCTATCTGGGTCATGTCGCGGATGGCGAAATCGCTCTCGCGGTCGGGGGTGACGCGGCGCGCATCGCGCAAAATGTCCTCGACGCGCGGCTGCAACTCCGCTGTCGGCGTGCGGTCGTCGGCGGCGATGTAGATGTTGTCGATGTCGCGGTTGCCGGCGATGCGGCGCTGATAGGCATGCAGCGGCATCAAGACGACATTGTCCTGATCCTGGCCGAAGCCGGTATAGCCCTTGGGTTCGAGCAGGCCGATGATCTTGCAGGAGGTGCGGTTGACGCGGATGATCTCGCCTTCGGGATCGCCGGCGCCGAAGAATTGCTGGCGCACCGTCTCGCCGATCAGGCACACGCCGGTGCCCGAGCGGGTTTCGGAATCGCTGAACGGGCGGCCGGACACCAGCTTCCAGTCGCGCGCATCGAGATAGGCGCTGTCGGTGCCGGTGACGCCCGAGGTCAGGCTCTCGGTGCCGAAGATGACGCGCACCTGCTTCTGCGAGGCCGGCGAAATGGCGCGCGCGCCAGTCAGGTGCGCGACAAGTGCTGCAAGGTCCTTTTCGGCCAGCGGACGGACCACCTGGTCAAGCCCGCCCGGACCGCCGGGACCGGCAGGGCGGCCGGAGCGGACGACCAGCAGATTGCTGCCGAGCTTGGAGATGTCGGCCTTGACCTTTTCGGTGGTGCCGGAGCCGATGGTGAGCATGGCAATGACGGCGGCAACGCCGATGACGATGCCGAATAGGGTCAGGAACGAGCGCAGCACGTTGCGGCGGATCGAGCGGAGCGAGAGGCGGACGGTTTCCCAGATCATGGCTAGGCAACCTCTAGATTCTTGGAATCGGAGGCGACGTGGCCGTCGAGGAAGTGAATGGTGCGTTCGGCATAGCCGGCGACGTCGGCCTCATGCGTGACCATGGCGATGGTCAGGCCAAGCTCGGTGTTGAGCTCAGTCAGCAGCTCCATGATCTCGTGCGTGCGGGCGGTGTCGAGATTGCCGGTCGGCTCGTCGGCGACGAGCAGGGTCGGGCGGGTGACGATGGCGCGCGCGATCGCCACGCGCTGCTGCTGGCCGCCGGACAGTTCTGCCGGCGTGTGATGCTCGCGGCCGACAAGGCCGACCTGGGCCAGCGCCTGCATGGCAAGGTCGCGACGCTCGCGGGCGGCGACGCCGCGATAGATCAGCGGCAGTTCGACATTTTCCGCCGCCGTTGTGCGGGCCAGCAGATTGTAGCCCTGGAAGACGAAGCCGATGTAAAGGTTGCGCAGCATGGCGCGGCGGTTGCGGTCGAGCCGACCGGCGTCCAGCCCCATGAAGGCGTAGGTGCCGGCCGTCGGCGTGTCGAGGCAGCCGATGATGTTCATCGCCGTCGATTTGCCGGAGCCGGACGGGCCCATGATGGCGACGAATTCGCCGCGCCGGATCGCAAGGTCGACGCCGGCCAGCGCATGGACCTTGGCCTCGCCCTGGCCATAGCTCTTCCAGACCTTGTCGAAGGTGATAAGGGTCGCGGCCACGGCCTCAGTTCCGCTGCTGCGACGCGGTGATCACCTGAGCGCCTGCCTCGATGCCCGAGGTGATCTCGGTCAATTCGCCATCGGTGGAACCGATCTTGACGTTGACCGGACGCGGCTGTCCGTTCTCCAGCACATAGAGCGTGCGCGAGCCGTCGGTGGGCGCCGTCGCCGCCTGGCGCTGGCGATTGCCGCCGGGGCGACCCATGCGGCCGGTGAACAGGTCGCTCAGGCTCCAGGCGCGAGCCGCCTGCTGCGCCGGGCGATAGCGGAAGGCGGTGGCCGGTACGGTGAGCACACCCTTGGCCTGGCGGGTGACGACCGAAACGGTGGCGGTCATGCCGGGCCGCAGCAACAGCTCGTTGTTGTCGACCTCGAGCCGCGCATTGTAGGTGACGACGCCGTCGGTGGTGACCGAGGCGTAGGAGATGTCGCGGATTTCGGCATCGAACGGCCGCTCCGGGAAGGCGTCGACGGTGAAGCGGGCATGTTGGCCGGCCTTGACCGCGCCGATGTCGGCCTCGTCGACGGCCGCCACCAGTTCCATGTTTCTGAGATCGGCGGCGATGATGAACAGCACCGGTGCCTGCAGCGAGGAGGCGACCGTCTGGCCGGGATCGACCGAGCGCGTCAGCACGATGCCGTCGATCGGCGCATAGATGGTGCTGTTGGCGAGGTCGGTCTGCTGCGATTTCAGATCGGCATTGGCGATGGCGAGATTGGCCTCGGCACTGTCGAGCGCCGCCTTGGAGCGGTCACGCGTCGCGGTCGCAGCTTCGAGCGACTGGTCGGTCGCCATGCCGCGCTTGGTCAGCGCCGCGGCGCGGACAAGCGCCTTTTCGTTCTCGGCAAGCGTTACCGTGGCATCCTCGACATTGGCGGCCGCGCCCTTGGCGGATGCCTGCGCCCGCTCGATCTGAACCTGCAGCTTGGCGGTGTCGAGGGCGGCCAGCACATCGCCCTTCTTGACCTGCTGGTTTTCCTTGACGGACACCGAACGGATAATGCCGGACAACTGGCTGGAAATGTCGACCTGGGTGAGGGGCTGCAGCGTGCCGGTCGCCGACACCTCGACGGTGAGATCGGCAATGGCGGCCGGCACGGTGGCGTAGTCAATCTTGGCCGGCGAGCCGGCATACCATTGATAAAGGCCCAGCCCGGCGACGAGCACGATCAGTGTCAGCAGCGCATAGAGCCAGCCGCGACGGCGCGTCTTGCGCAGGCCTTGTCTGTCGAGCCCGAGCGCGGTCTCGATGGCGGAATCCGATTCCGTCTTTGGCGGATTGACAATTTGGTCCACGTCGGACCCCTATGATGCGTAATGTCCCTATCTGTGCACAGATCAGGCTTACTGGTTCAAATATCAAATTAAATTTCGCCCATGTTGGGATTGAGGCAGGAATGCAAGCTCGGAATTACTTGCTTTACGATGTGTTTACGACCGAGCGACTGGCCGGCAACCCGCTGGCCGTCGTGTTGGATTGCCAAGGTCTGGACACGGCAGCGATGCAGGCCATCGCGCGCGAGTTCAACCTGTCGGAATCGGTCTTCGTGCTGCCGCCGGACAATCCCAAGCACCGAAACCGCATCCGCATCTTCACGCCCGACTATGAGATGCCCTTCGCCGGTCACCCGACGGTCGGTTCAGCGATCGCGCTGGCCGAACTGGCGGAAGAGGATGGCGCCGGCATCTTCGTGCTGGAAGAGAACATCGGCCCGGTGCGCTGCGCCGTCAGCAGGCACGATGGCAACATTTTTGCCGAGTTCGACCTGGCGAAATTGCCGGAGCCGCTGAAGCTCGACGCCGATCCGGAAGCAATCGGTGCGGCGCTTGGGCTGGCGCCGCATGAAATCGGCTTCGAGAATCACCGTGTCTCGTTCTGGTCGGCGGGCGTGCCCTACGTCACCATCCCGGTTGCCAATCTCGAGGCTGCTGGGCGAATCCGGCTGGACAACCAGGCGTGGTCGGAACTGGCGCCGCGCAAGAGCGAGTGGGCCTTCGCCAGCCCCTATGTTTACTGCCGCGAGACGGTGAACCATGAAAGCGCCTTCCATGCGCGCATGATCGTGCCCGGCACGCCGTCCTATGAGGATCCGGCGACCGGCTCGGCGGCGGCCGCCTTCGCCGGCGCCATCATGCATTTCGACGGACCGACCGACGGCGTCTCGCAGCTGTGGATCGAGCAGGGGCTGGAGATGGGCCGGGCCTCGCGCATCCGCCTCGAACTGACCGTGCAAGGCGGAAAACTGGCCTCGGCGCGCATCGGCGGCAACGCGGTCAAGGTGGCGGAAGGCAGACTGTTCGCCTGATCTCAACCAGGCTTGGTCGATTTGTCGGGAAATGATTCCGGCAGGGCTGGACAGGACCGATGGTGGCGGCTATATGCCCGCCAACGCCGGTTTTTGCCGGCCGAGTGGGTGCGTAGCTCAGTTGGTAGAGCAGCTGACTCTTAATCAGCGGGTCCACAGTTCAATCCTGTGCGCACCCACCAAATTCTTCAAAGACTTGGTGGAAAGACCCTGAAAGCGAGACGCGTTTGACGCGCCTCGGGCAGTCAGCGTTTACTTCTCCGACACCCCAGCTTCGGCAAAGCTTGCCATGCGGGCATGGCACTCCAGCGCCGAGCGGACGATGTTGACGGCGAGGCAGGCGCCGGAGCCTTCGCCGAGCCGCATGCCGAGATCGAGCAGCGGCGGCAGGCCGAGCGCTTCGAGCAGACCGCGATGGCCGGATTCGGCTGAGACATGGGCTGATATGGTGTGGGCGAGGCCGGTCGGATGCAGTCTTGCCAGCGGTGCGGCGGCGGCGGTGCAGACGAAGCCGTCAAGCAGTACTGGTATGCCCAGATGGCGGGCGGCCAGCGTGGCGCCGAAGATGGCGGCGAGTTCGCGCCCGCCGAGCGCGGCGGCTACTGCCAGCGGATCGCTGAGGGCCGCAGCGTGGCGCTTCAGGCCGGCTTCGATGGCAACCACCTTGCGCTTGAGGCCGGCATCGTCGACGCCGGTGCCGCGCCCGGTCCATTTTTCCGCGCCGCCGCCAAACAGGGCGGCTGAAATGGCAGCCGCCGGCGTGGTGTTGCCGATGCCCATTTCGCCGAAGCAGACGAGATCCAGGTCTTTCGTCACCGCGTCATAGCCGGCGGAGACGGCGGCGAGAAACGCCTTGTCGTCCATCGCCGGCCCTTGCGTGAAATCGCCGGTCGGATGGTCGAGGTCGAGCGGAATGACGTCGAGCTCGGCGCCGGCGATGCGGGCGAGCTGGTTGATGGCGGCACCGCCGCCGGCGAAATTGGCCACCATCTGCACGGTGACCTCCGAAGGATAGGCCGACACGCCTTGCGCGGTGACGCCATGGTTGCCGGCGAAGACGAAGACTTTGACGCGGTCGAGCTTCGGCATGTCGCGGCCCTGCCAGCGCGCCAGCCAAGCAGCGATGGTCTCAAGCCGGCCAAGGCTGCCTTGCGGCTTGGTCAGTGTGTCCTGGCGGCGGGCGACCACATTGGCGGCGGCATCGCTGCCGGTGGGCAGATCGATGCAGGCGGTGCGCAGTTCATCGAGCGATTTGAAGGGCATGGGGGCAAAGTCTCCAAAAGGGAATCAGGCCAAAGGGGGATCAGGAAAGGGCTACGGAAGCGACGAGCAGCACGGCGACTTCGCTCAGCTGCTGCAAGGCGCCGATCGTGTCGCCGGTCTGGCCACCGATCTGGTTGAGGCAAAGCGCGCGGAAGGCGGCAAACAGCAGGCCAAGCAGAATGAGCGCGACAAGGGCGCCGCCGAGCCCGAGCAAGAGCAGCGGGATGGCGCCGAGCACGGCACCGGCGACGGCAGTTTCGAATGAGACCGTACCGGCGTCGGCAGAGAGGCCGTCGGAGCGCGCCGGGGGCAGCAGGTGCATGAAGGCGCCCAAGACGCCGCGCGAGGCCGCGTGTGCGGCGATCAGGGCGAAGAGGGCCTGTGTGGGCTCGACAAACTCCGACAGTGCGCTCCAGCGGATGAGCAGCGACAGACCCAGCGCCATGGCGCCGTAGGCGCCGATGCGGCTGTCACGCATGATGTCGAGCTTACGACCGCGCGATTTACCGCCGCCAAAGCCGTCGGCGACATCCGACAGCCCGTCCTCATGCAGGCAGCCGGTGGTGAGCACCGTTGAAACAAGGGCAAGCGCCGCCGCCGGCCCCATGGCGAGGCCAAACCGTTCCGCCGTGGCAAAGACGATGGCGCCGATCAGGCCGATGACAAGGCCGGCAACCGGTGCGGCCCAGATCGCGGCGGCAAGGCCGCGGCCGCGAAAATCAAAGACGGGCAGCGGCAGCCGGGTGAAGAAGACCAGGCAGAGCGCGATATCGTCAGGAATCTGTCGCGGCGAAAGGCGCATGTTCCGGACCTTGAGTCGGATTTTTTCCGCAAACCGGTTGCCATTTCTTGGGATCATGCCCTAGCCCCTCGCGATGGCGTGGAAGAACGTGCCGCTGACATGGCCGCGCCGATAGCCGGAAGCGCCGATCGGGTTGCCCTGGCCGTCGGCGAGGTCGGCCAGCGGCTCGTCATTGCCGGCAGCAAACATCTGCGCATAGTGGAATTCGTGGCCACGGATCAGCGCGCCCTGTGCGCCCAGCGCACAATCGGCGCGCAGCCGCGCCTCGCGATAGCCGAGATTCATCTTGCGTTTGGCAAAGCTGGTGGAATGGCCGAGCAGGCCGAGCATCGCATGCGTCTCGCCAGAGGCGTCCTCCAGCGCTTCGCCAAGCACCATGAAGCCGCCGCACTCGCCATGGATCGGCTTCGTCGCGGCGAATCTTGTCACGCCAGCGCGGAAATTCGCGGCGGCGGCGAGCTTGCCGGCATGAAGCTCGGGATAGCCGCCGGGCAGCCAGCAGACGTCGCAATCATCGTCGGGTGCTTCGTCCGCGAGCGGCGAGAACGGGACGATCTCCGCGCCTGCCTTGCGCCAGTAGGCCGCGACATGCGGGTAGAGGAAGGTGAAAGCGGCATCTTCTGCCAGCGCGATCCGCTGGCCGGGCGGCGGCAGAGCATCGGCGAAGCCGCCGGACGCTGGGGCGAGGGGTGTCGCCAGCGCCATGATGGCATCGAGGTCGAGCGATTTTTCGGCCATGTCGGCCAGCCGGTCGAGATGCGCCAGCAGGTCGTCATATTCGCCGGCCTGGACGAGGCCGAGATGGCGCTCGGGCAGATTGAGCGACGGGTCACGCAGGATGGCGCCGACGACCGGCAGGCCGATCGCCTCGATGGCATCGCCGGACAGCCGGCGGTGGCGTTCGCTGCCCAGCCGGTTGAGCACGACGCCCGCCATGCGCACATCCGGATCGTAGGTGGCAAAACCCTTGGCAACCGCTGCCGCGGTGGTCGACTGGCCGGAAACGTCGAGCACCAGCAGGACTGGCAGGCCGTAGAGCCGGGCAAGATCGGCCGCCGAGCCGGTGCGGCCGGGAGCCGCCGGAATGCCGTCGAACAAGCCCATGGCGCTTTCCAGGATGACGAAGTCGGTATCGTCGGCCGCCTGCGCGGCGAGCGCGTTGAGCAGCGCCGGCGGCATCGCCCAGCTGTCGAGATTGACGCCGGAAAGGCCCGTGGCGGCGGTGTGGAAGCCGGGATCGATATAGTCGGGGCCGGATTTGGCGCCGCGCACTTTCAAGCCCCGCCGGGTAAGCGCGCGCAGGATGCCGATGGTGACGCTGGTCTTGCCCGAGCCGGAGCGCGGCGCGCCGATGATGATGGCGCGGGCGGTCATGCTTCCCCCGCAAGTGCCGCGCGCATGGCGACGATGCCGCCGACGACGATCAGCGCCGGCGAGGCGAGGCCGGCGGCGGCGGCTTCCTCGGCAATGGTGGCGAGCGTGGCGACGACAATGCGCTCCTGCGGCGTCGTCGCGGCAACGATCACCGCCGCCGGTGTCGACGGCGCCAACCCGCCGTCGAGCAGTGCAGCGGCGATGAGGGGCAAATTGGCCATGCCCATATAGACCACGACCGGCTGGCCGGTGCGGGCGATCGCCGCCCAGTCGATATCGTCATCGGTGCCGGCGGCATGGCCGGTCGCCAGGATCACCGCCTTGTTGATGCCGCGCATGGTGGCCGGGATGCCGGTGGCAGCCAGCGCGCTGAGGCCCGATGTCAGGCCGGGCAGGACCCGAAACGGGATATGTTCCCGCGCCAGCGCCAAAGCTTCTTCGCCGCCACGGCCGAAAATATAGGGATCGCCGCCCTTCAGCCTGACGACGCGGCGGCCCTCGCGCGCCAGCCGGACCAGAAGGGCGGTGATGTCGTCCTGCTTCATCGATGGTTGTCCGCCGCGCTTGCCGGCGAAGAACAGCTCGGCGTTTTCAGCAACAGCGACGACATCGGGGGAGACCAGCGCGTCGTAGACCAGCGCGTCCGCCTCGGCCAAAGCCGCCAGCACTTCCAGGGTCAAGCAGCCAGGGTCGCCGGGGCCGGCGCCGGCCAGCCAGACATGGCCGGGCTCGAGCCGGCGCGACTTGAAATTCAGCCGCGACAAGGCCTGTTCGAGCGTGGCGTTCTGGCCTTTGTTCTTGGTGCTGCCGTTCACAATCCGTCCCGTCCGCGAAAACGCCGCTGGTAGTGGGCGTCGTACAATGAACTCTCGCCAAAGCCTTCCGCCGCCAACGAGCGGCCGACGAAGATGATCGCCGTGCGCTCCATCGGATCGGCAGCTAGTTGCGCTTCGATGGTCGCTAGCGTACCGGTCAGCACGCGCTCGTCCGGCCAGGAGGCGCGGAAGACGACCGCCACCGGGCAATCGCCGCCATAATGCGGCGTCAGCTCGGCGACGACGCGATCGATGGCGTGGATGGCGAGATGAATGGCGAGCGTGGCGCCAGTGCGGCCGAAGCCGGCAAGCGTTTCACCGGGCGGCATCTTTGAGGCGCGGCCGGAGATGCGGGTCAGCACCAGGCTTTGCGCGACTTCGGGAATGGTCAGCTCGCGGCGAAGTGCTGCGGCCGCGGCGGCGAAAGAGGGGACGCCGGGCGTCAGCGTGTAGGGGATGCCGTGCTTTTCCAGCCGGCGGATCTGTTCGGCAACCGCGCTCCACACCGACAGGTCGCCGGAATGCAGGCGGGCGACATCATGCCCGGCCTTATGAGCATCGAGATACGCGGCCTCGATCTCGTCGAGCGACATCGGCGCGGTGTCGATCAGCTTCGTGCCCGGCGCGCAGTGCTGCAGAAGTTCGGGAGCGACGATCGAACCGGCATGGAGGCAGACCGGGCAGCTTGCCAGCAGCCTCGCGCCACGCAGCGTGATGAGATCGGCCGCGCCCGGGCCGGCGCCGATGAAATGCACGGTCATGGCGCATCTCCGCCGATGGCGATGGCGCATGTGACCGGGCCGAGCACCGTGCGAGGGCCAAGCAGCCTCGCGCCTTTGCCGGCGACGGCGAGGGCGGATGCTTCGGAAACCGACGGCGTGCCGGCCAGATCGAGCGAGAGATCGGAATGGCTGATCGTGGCTGATGAGGCGGCCTCGATCGCGGCCGCATCGGCGACGATGACCGGAAGATCGAGCTGACGCCCGGCGGCAAGGATGGCCTCTTCGTCCTGCTTCAGAGGGGCGGTCGCCAAAGCGGACAGCGCCGTCATCGCCAGCCCATGCGTCTCCAGCGCGGTTTCTATCGCCGCGAGCACGTCCTCAACCGTCACACCTTTTCGACTGCCGATGCCCGCGACCATCATGGTTTCACCCAGCTCCATTGCGTGACCGGCATGGCCGGCCGCCAGGCCTGCATCGATCCGACCGGCGATGCGCGGGATATGTTTATGCGGGTGAGATCGCCGCCAAGCGAGACATGACGCGCGAGAAGCAGCGTCTCCATCTCCAGTGTCACCGCATTGGCGACGAGACGACCGCCGGCGCGCAGGGCCTTGATGGCGGCGCTCAACACGCCGGCATCGCTGCCGCCGCCACCGATGAAGATCGCGTCTGGCGTGTCCAGCTTGGTCAGTGCCGTGGGCGCGGTGCTTTCAACGACGACAAGTCCGGGAACGCCGCAGGCAGCGGCGTTGCGGCCAATGCGGGCGGCGCGGATCGGGTCGGCCTCAATGGCGATGGCGCGCATCGAGGGGTGGGCGAGCATCCATTCGATGCCGATGGAGCCGGAGCCGGCGCCGATGTCCCACAGCAATTCGCCGCGCCTCGGCGCCAGTGCCGAAAGGGTGATGGCGCGGATTTCGCGCTTGGTTATCTGACCGTCATGGTCGAACAGATGATCGGCAAGGCCTGATGTCAGCGGCAGCACGCGTGCTTGCGGATTTGAATCAATTTCGATGGCCAGGACGTTGAGCGGATTGATGTTTTCGATGTCGAAGGCATTGGCACGGGTCGAACGCAATGTTTCGTTCGGCCCGCCCAGCGCCTCAAGGACCGTCAGCAGCGATGTGCCGAAGTCCAGTTCGGTCAGCAGGCGCGCGATTGCAGCGGGTGCTTCGGCGTCCGATGTCAGCGCCAATATGCGAGCGTTCGGCTGCAGCAGCGGCCGGATGAGGTCGAGCGACCGGCCATGCAGCGACACGGTCTCGATATCCTGCAGGGCCCAGCCAAGGCGGGCGGCTGCCAGCGAAACGGCTGAAGGCGCGGGGATGACATGCATCTCCTGCGCCTTCACCTTGCGGGCTAGGGTGGCGCCGACGCCGTGGAAGAACGGGTCGCCGGAGGCGAGCACGCAGACGTTTCTGCCGGCAAGCGCCAGCACATCGGCCATCTCGGCATCGAAAGGAACCGGCCACGGGCGCGCCTCGCCCTTGGCGAAGGAAGCGACAAGGGCGAGGTGCCGCTTGCCGCCGAAGATGATTTCCGCCTTGGCGATCAGCCGCTTGGCCTCATCGCCGAGACCCGCTAAACCGTCCTCGCCGATGCCGACGATGGTGAGCCATTTAGGCTTTGGCTGCTTGATTTTTGACATGTCGCGCCGCCCCTCATCCGCCTGCCGGCACCTTCTCCCCGTATAGTGACGGGGAGAAGGGAACTGGCTGCAACGCTGGCGATCCTACGGGGCGCAATCCATCATGGTGTAGATGAAGAAAATCCTGATCCTCGGCGGCACCACTGAAGCCCGGCAGTTGGCCGGACAACTGGCCGCACGCGCCTCGGTCGTGCTGTCGCTGGCTGGCCGCACCGAGAGCCCGGTCGCACAGGGTGTGCCGGTGCGAACCGGAGGGTTTGGCGGCGCCGATGGGTTGGCCGCCTATCTCCGGGAGATGCGCATAGACCTGCTGATCGACGCCACGCATCCCTATGCGGCGCAAATCTCGGCCAATGCGGCGCAAGCCGCGCACACCACCGGTACGCCGATCCTTGCTTTGCGGCGCCCCGGCTGGCAGCCTGTCGAGGGCGACCGCTGGACGCAGGTCGATACGGTTGGCGATGCCGCGCAGGCGCTCGGATCGGCGCCGCGCCGCGTGTTCCTGGCACTGGGCCGACAAGAGGTCACCGCCTTCGAAGCAGCACCCCAGCACCACTATCTCATCCGCAGCGTCGATGCGGTCGAGCCGAAGCTGGCGGTTCCGGATGCGAGCTATCTTCTGGCCAGGGGGCCGTTCCGCGAGGCGGAAGAACGCGCGCTGCTCGAAAAACATCGCATCGACGCCGTTGTGTCTAAGAACAGCGGCGGCGAGGCGACCTATGGCAAGATCGCCGCGGCGCGGGCACTTGGCATCGAAGTGGTCATGGTCGGCAGGCCGGCCTTGCCGGACGTGGCCTCGGCTGAAACCGTCGAAGCGCTGGCCGCGATTGTCAACCAATTTGGGGTCGATCATTTCTTGTGACCCGTCGACGATCGCGGCGTGTAGACCAGCGCCGGTCTGTCCCCTCGCTTGATGATCCGGGTTTCGGGCGAGCCGATGATGATGCAGGTCGCCATATCGGCCTTCTCGGCCTCGACATCGGCCAGCAGAGTGACCTCGATGCGCTCGTCCGGGCGACCGGCGGCGCGGCCGAAGATGACAGGCGTGGTGCCAGGCAGGATCGCGGTCAGGCATTCGAAGGCACGGGCAAGCTGCCAAGGGCGCGCCTTGCTGATCGGGTTGTAGAGCGCGATGACGAAGCCGGCGCCGGCTGCCGCGAGCAGGCGCAGCTCGATCAGTTCCCAAGGCTTCAAATTGTCGGACAGCGAAATGGCGCAGAAATCGTGGCCGAGCGGGGCGCCGATACGCGCGGCAACGGCCAGCATGGCGGTGATGCCGGGCACCACAGTGACATCGACGGCACGCCATTCGGCTGGGCCTGCCTCGATCGCTTCGCAGACGGCGGCGGCCATGGCGAACACGCCGGGATCGCCGCCGGAGACCACGGCAACGTCATGGCCCTCGGCGGCCTTGGCCAGCGCATCCTTGGAGCGCGCGAGCTCCTCGCGATTGTCTGATGCAACGCGGGTCTGGTCCGGGCGCAGCTCGAGCCGGTCGAGATAGGGTTTGTAGCCGTAGAAGAACTTGGCATCGGCGACAGCACGGCTGGCTTCCGGCGTGACCTGATCGGCATTGCCAGGCCCAAGGCCGATGACGGTAAGACGGCCACTCATGCTTGCGCTCCCAAAACGCCGGGCCGGCCGGACCAGCCTGCGACCAGCACGATGGCGAAATAGGGCGCCTTGTCGTCCTGTTTGTCGGCGAGCTTCATCGAGATGCTGCTGGCCATGGTGCCGCGCTCGACATAGACGGCGCGCGTCAGCTTGCCGGTTGCCTCCAGCGCACGCCTGATCTTGGGCAGGTTGCGACCGACCTTCATGATGACGGCGGCGTCGGTGTCGGCCAGCCGGCGGGTGAGTTCGAACTCGCTCATCGTGCCCGGCAACACGGTCAGCACATCGTCGCCCTGGACGATCGGCAGGCCGGTGGCCGACCAGCAGCCCGACATGGCGGTGACGCCGGGAATGACTTCGGTCGGGAAACGATGGGCGAGGCGCACATGCAGATGCATGTAGGAGCCGTAGAACAGCGGGTCGCCCTCGGACAGCACCGCAACCATCTTGCCTGCCTGAAGGTGCTCGGCGACCTTCTCGGCCGATTCTTCGTAGAAACCGGTGATCTGCGACCGGTAGTCGTCGTGATCCTTGTCGATTTCCGTGGTGACGGGATAGAGCAGCGGCAATTCCGTCATGCCCGGGCGGAATTGCGCTTCGACAATGGTGCGCGCGTTGCTGTTGTTGCCGCGCTTGGCGAAATAGGCCACGACATCGGCCTCGGCCAAGGCCCGCGCGGCCTTCAGCGTCAACAGTTCGGGATCGCCGGGACCGGTGCCGACACCAACCAGGCGGCCTTTCGCGGGGGCGTTCACAGGCCGGGCCTCGCCAGGGCGTTGAGCGCGGCGGCGGTCATGGCACTGCCGCCCAGCCGGCCGCGCACGATGGCATAGGGCACACCATAGGAATTCCCGGCCAGCGCATCCTTCGATTCGGCCGCGCCGACAAAGCCGACCGGCATGCCGATGATGGCCGCCGGCTTCGGCGCGCCGTCACGCAGTTTTTCCAGGAGATAGAAGAGCGCGGTCGGCGCGTTGCCGATAGCAACCACCGAACCTGCCATGCGTTCGCCCCACAGGTCGATCGCAGCCGCCGAACGGGTGTTGCCAATCTCCTTGGCGATTTCGTGCGTGCGCGGGTCGCGCAGTGTGCAGATCACCTCATTGCCGGCCGGCAGCCTGGCGCGAGTGACGCCGTGCGAGACCATTTCCGCGTCGCAGAAGATCGGCGCGCCAGCCGAAAGCGCTGCGCGCGCGGCGGCAACGAAATCCGTGGAAAAGACAAAATGCCTGGTGGCTTCGACCTGGCCGCAGGCGTGGATCATGCGGATGGCGACATCAGCCTCGGCTTCGGAAAAGCGCGACAGATCAGCCTCGGCGCGAATGATGGCGAAGGAGCGCTCGTAGATCGCCGTGCCGTCGTGGATGTAGTCGTAGGCGGCCATGCTCATTCCTGTCGGTAAGCCTCGACGATGCCGGCCGCGCCAAGCCTTGTCAGGCAAGCGGCGGCGGTTTCGCCGGGAAGTCGTGCGCTGCGGATCATTGCCGCGACGCGGCTGAGGCCGCGCGCGGCGTCATAGCGCGGCCTGTACCCGGCAGGAAGGGCCTTTGCCGTCGCGTTCACGACAAGTCCGGCTCCGTTTTCGCCGCCGACCAAGGTAAGCGCTGCTTTGCCCGGATGGGCGCAGCCCTTGGCACAGCCGGAAATGTGCAGGGTGAAGTCGAGGATGTCGGCGTTTTCAGCGGCTATCGCCTCGGCAATATCGCGCGTCGCGATCCGGCCGGAAGCGCAGGCCGGCATGCCAGGGCAGGCGGCGATGCGCGTGCGCGGATCGGCGGCGTCGGTGACGAAGCCGAGGGTGGCTGCGGCGTCTTGGAGGGGCTGGTTGGCGGCGGATGGCTGGCCAAGGAAAAGCAAGGCACGGCCCGGGGCGAGGCGGATTTCGGTGGTGCCGCGGGTTAGGGCGCTTTGAGCGAGGCCGATGATCTTGTCCGCTGGCATGCTGCCATAGGGCAGGCCGATGCCGAGGGCGGTGGCGGAGGTGGCCAGATTAAAAATTCCAATAGGCCGGCATTCCTTCCCACCCCCCTCTGTCCTGCCGGACATCTCCCCCGCAAGGGGGGGGATCGGCAGTTCTGCCGCCGGCTCTCCTCTTACAGCGTCAGCTATTGGCGCAACGCCTGCGATTGGCGAAAGCGGAGATGAGGGCGCAATCTCCCCCCTTGCGGGGGAGATGTCCGGCAGGACAGAGGGGGGTGGGAAGGATCGCCAACCGGCGAGCGATGTCAGTTGCCTCTCCGATAAATCCCTTGCATGTGCCTCCCGGCCTTTTTCGGCAATCATTCTTAGAGCGGCGATGACGATGTCACGCGCCGAGTCTTCATCGGCAAGGACAAGCACCTTCGCATTCTGCCCATCACCCGCGACAGACACCAGCCATCGAACTCCCGCATCGGTGCGCGTTGCAGCCAGCCGCACATCAGCCGTCACGGCATCCATCGTCAGTTGCCCCCCGCCGTCGACAACGACCGAAACCTTCGGTCCAAGCCGCTGCGTCAGCCCCGCTTCATCGATAGCTTTGCGAATGCCCTCGGCCAGCGGCCGAGGATCGGCTACCTCTTGCGGATCGATGCCGGCCAGCGGCCCGGTCTCGACCGGCACGCCGGTGCGCACGGCGATATCAAGCGCATCGACCTCCGTCGCCAGCAGCGCCGCGCTATCCCCTGTAAGGCCGCGTATCTGCAAACTGCCGCGCGCGGTGACTTCCATGATGCCGTTGCCGTGCCGCAAGGCGGATTCGGCGAGTCCAATCAAAAGCTTCGGCGACGATCCTCCAGTGACAGGGTTGAGCCGCACCAGCAGCCCGTCGCCGGTCTGCATGGGTGCTGCCAGGGCTGGGCAGGCGCCACGGCGCGAGAAGGCGTTCATGCCGCGACCCCGAGCGCCTCGGCCTCGGCAATCAGCGCGGCAAGATCGTCGTCGATCGAATTGCGCAAGGGGTGCCAGAGGCCACGGTGCCGCGCCGACAGGAAGCGCTCGGCGATCACCTTCGCGGCGGCGGGGTTCTCGCGCAGGATAAAGGCGCGAACTTCCGCGTCGCCAAGA
Organism: Mesorhizobium sp. AR07; assembly: GCF_024746815.1. Lineage (GTDB taxonomy): Bacteria > Pseudomonadota > Alphaproteobacteria > Rhizobiales > Rhizobiaceae > Mesorhizobium. Next base: position 1,514,625 of record NZ_CP080525.1, on the reverse strand, counting down.
TAGGCATCATGCACGGCCTCGATCAGGGCGCCCGATATGGCATGAGTGGTCTCGGCGAAGCCGACCAGCCGGTCGACCGTTTCGGCGAATTCCGAGGCGCCGCGCGGGCCGTGGCGCATCTGGCCAGATATGAAGCGGGCATTGACGGCGCGGGCACGTACAACGCGGGCCACCGCCTCACTGAGCGAACGGGGCTTCGGCTTTTGCGGATCGGTGGTGTCGAGCACGATGACGTCGGCGTTCCTGCCAAGCGCGGCAAGTGCTGCCGAAAAACCGCCGATGAAAGCGACGTCGGCGGAGCCTTCGAGAATGTCGCGGCCGGGGTCGTCGCCGGTGTGGACCAGCAGATCGGCTTCGGCGATGCGGCCTTCGAAGGCGCCGGGCGCGGAGACACCTTCGCCGTCGGCGCCGCCATAGGCATGCGAGGTGGCGTCGAGATAGGCGCGGCCGATCTCTTCGCGCGCCGTCCAGTCGCCGCTCGACAGCAGGTCCTCGACGCCGGCGCCGTAGGTGCCGGGCGAAGTGCCGAAGATGCGCGGGCTGATCTTGCCATCGGCGCGGGCCTTGGCCGCCAGCGGGTTTTCCGAATCGTCCTCGTCGCGGGCGGCAACAGCGTTGGCGGCGGCATCGATCAGCGCGATCTGGGTCGGGAACATGTCGCGAAACAGGCCTGAAATGCGCCAGGTGACATCGACGCGCGGGCGGCCGAGCGTGGCCGGCGGCAAGACCTCGATGCCGGTGATGCGGCCGGTCGCGGCATCCCATTGCGGCCGGCAGCCCATCAGCGCCAGGCCTTGCGCGATCTCCTCGCCGCCGGTGCGCAGCGAGGCGGAGCCCCAGAGATCGATGACCAGCGAACGCGGCCAGTCGCCATGCGATTGCATGTAGCCGCGCACCACTTCCTCCGCCGCCGCCTTGCCGAGGTCATAGGCGGTCGGCGTCGGCATGGTGCGCGGATCCGACGTGAACAGGTTGCGGCCGGTGGGCAAGACATCGGAACGGCCGCGCGCGGGCGCGCCGGCCGGTCCAGCCTTGACGTGGCGGCCATCGAGCGCGGCGAGCAGCGCCGTCTTCTCGGCCGCCGCACTTTGGCGGCGCATGGCGTCGGGCTCGCCCTCGGGCGCGCGGCCATAGATGTGCAGTCCGTCCTTGATGGCGAAATCCTTGAGATCGCAGAGCCAGGCGTCGATGCGGCGCAGCGCTTCGTCGGGCGCGTCGGTTCCGGCGACGCCGGCTTCGGAGGCAAGGCCGGTCTTTTGCGCGGTGTCGACGATGAGCTTGGCCAGACGGTCACGGCGGCGACGGTCTAGCCCGTCGGCCTGCGCATATTCGTCGACCAGCCGCTCGAGCTTGTGCTGGTTTTCGTCCAGTCCGGCGCCAGTCAGCGGCGGCGGCAGATGGCCAAGGGTGACGGCGGCGATGCGCCGCTTGGCGTGCGCAGCTTCGCCGGGGTTGGAGACGATGAAGGGGTAGATGACGGGCAGGGGACCGGTGACGATCTCGGGAAAGCAGTTCTCCGAGAGCGCGACCGTCTTGCCCGGCAGCCATTCCAGCGTGCCATGCGCACCGACATGGATCAGGGCATGAACGCCGAGCGATTTGCGCAGCCACAAGCCAAAGGCGATCAGCGCATGGCGCGGTGGCAGCGTTGGGTCGTGGTAATCGGCACGGCGATCCGCCGAGCGGCCGCGATCCGGGGCGAGTGCCACGGTGATGTTGCCGAAGGTGGCGGCACGGAAGGGGAAGTGATTTTCGCCGACTAGCCGCGAAGGTTGGCGTTCTGTCGCGCCCCCCTCTGTCCTGCCGGACATCTCCCCCTCAAGGGGGGAGATTGCGCTTCCATCTCCGCTTTCGCCAATAGCCAAGGATGCGGGGCGGGAGCCAACAGCGAAAATGCCAATCTCCCCCCTTGAGGGGGAGATGTCCGGCAGGACAGAGGGGGGCGCCTCGAACAAACCTGTTTCATCTTCCGTCTTCCCCCAGGCCGCCTCTACGACAGCCATTGCCTCAGCCGGCAGTTCCTTCGAGAAGTCGAGATAGTCCTCCAGTTTCAGCCCATCATTGCTACGCTCCAGCGCATCCAGCAGCGCCCGCGGCGATTGCGGAATCCCGTCAACGGCATAGCCCTGTCCCTTGAGGTCATGCAGCATGGCCAGCACGCTGGATGGCACGTCGAGGCCGACGGCATAGCCGGTGCGGCCGGGGGCACTCGGATAGTCAGGGATCAGAATGGCCAGCTTGCGCTCGGCGCTTGGCGTCTCCTGCAGGCGGATGAAGGCCGCGACGCGGTCCGCGACTTGCGCCACGCGATCCGGCTCCGGCCGGTTGGCGAAGGCGCGGTGACCAAGTGCGGGATCGACCTCGCTCTCGCCCTTGAAGGAAATGGCGCCGGCCAGAATGCGGCCGTCGAGTTCCGGTAGCACGACATGCATGGCGAGGTCGGCGGGCGCCAGGCCACGCTGGTTGTTTTCCCAGATATCGCGGCGGGTGGTGGCGACGATGACCTGGAACACAGGCACGCCGGCGCGGTCGAACAGAGTCTCTTTGCCGGGTTCAGCGCCAGACGCGAAAGCGGTCGCGGCGATGATGGCGGCGGGTTTGAGCGCGGCCAGCGCGGTCTCCACGAATGCCAGGGATACCGGGTCCTTGAGGCTGGAGACGAAGATGGGGACTGGGTTAATGCCGCACAGCCGCAGCGCTTCGAAGAGAGCATCGATGGGCGCGACATCGGCTGCCAGCAGCATCGAGCGGTAGAACAGGATGGGGATGATGGGGGCACGGACGTGGGCAGGATCGCTACCTATCATCGATACCCGCACGGCACTCGGATGATCAACAATCCCAAGTCCCGGCTCGTAAAACCCTGCCTTCGGAACCGCGACCGGCGCCGAAATCGTCGCTTCAGACCCAGCCAACCGCGCCAGCCTTTGCACCAGCGCACTCATATTCGCTGGGCCGCCCTCGCGGAAATAGTCGAGCAGGCTGTCCAATTCCTCGCGCGGCAGGGTCGAGGACTCGATCAGGCGCAGGTCCTCGTCGCGGCATTCGCCGGGCAGCAGCGCCAGTTTTATGCCGCGTGCGCGGGCGGTCGAGGCAAGCTGGTCGCAGCCATAGCGCCACCAGTCGTAGCCGCCGAGGATGCGCACGAGGATGATTTTGGCATGGCGGGCGACGCTGTCGACCCAGAGGTCGACGGACATGGGGTGGCGAAGGTCACGCAAAGCCGCCAGCCGCATCGAGGGCAGGTGGCCAGCATCGGCCTTCCATGCCGCCGCCAGTCCGGCGAGATCGCTGTCGGTGAAGGACAGGGCCACGATATCCGCCGGCGTCTGCCGCAGATCGACCGGCTCGGCGAGATCGTCGAGCGAGGCGGAGGTCGTGGTGAGGATGTGCATCGCGGCCCGTGGTTTGCGTCAGCCGGCGAGTATACGCTCGATCGCCGGGCGGTTCAGCCCCTTGAGGCCGATGACGACGAGACGCGAGCGGCGGTCGTCCTGCGCCGTCCAGGCGCGGTCGTAATAGTGATTGACGCGCGGGCCGACGGCCTGCAGCAAAAGCCGCATCGGCTTGCCGCCGACCTCGACGAAGCCTTTTACGCGCAGCACGTTTTCCTGTTCGGCGGCGGTAGCGACGCGTTTTGCCAGTTCGTCCGGATTGGCGATCGAGGCAATGTCGACAATGAACGTATCGAAGTCGTCATGCTCGTGGTCGAATGCGCCGTCATGATGGGACTTGCGGTTCTCGATGTCGTCCTCGACGGCGAGACCGAGCCCGAGCAGCACGGAGGGATCGACCTTGCCATGCGACGTCGGCACGATCTTCACGGCACGGGCGGAGTGTTCATTGATGATGGCGTTGGCGCGGGCCGAGCCGGCGACGTCCATCAGGTCGCTCTTCGACAGGATGATCAGGTCGGCGCAGGCGATCTGGTCCTCGAACACTTCCTCGACCGGGTCGTCATGATCGAGCGTCGTGTCCTGGGCGCGCTGCGCCTGAAGTGCGTCCATATCGTTGGCGACGCGGCCCTCGGCCAGTGCCGGACCATCGACGACGGCGATGACGCTGTCGACCGTCACACGGCTCTTCACCGTCGGCCACTGGAAGGCTTGCACCAGTGGCTTGGGCAGCGCGAGGCCCGAGGTCTCGATCAGGATGTGGTCGACCTTCGGCGTCAGCGACAAGATCTGGTCGAGCGCGGGCACGAAATCGTCGGCGACGGTGCAGCAGATGCAGCCATTGGCCAGTTCGACGATGTTTTCCTCCGGGCATGTCTCGATGCCGCAGCCCTTCAGGATCTCGCCGTCGATGCCGATGTCGCCGAATTCGTTGACGATGATGGCGATCCGCTTGCCGCCGGCGTTTTCCAGCAGATGACGGATCAGCGTCGTCTTGCCGGCGCCGAGAAAGCCGGTGACGACGGTGCAGGGGACGCGGGAGACGGAAGCAGTCATGATCAGTCCTTCAACAGGTCGAGGGGAGGGATGCGGGCCACGAGGCCGCGTTTCAGGCTATCGGGACGGCCGCGCCACGGAATGAGGCCGTCCGTCGAGGTGGCGAAGAGTTTGGCGCCGGTAACGAGATCGGCGCCGCTGGTCGCGGTCAGGTCGCCGAAGACGTAGCTCCAGCAGCTATCGCGCAGGATGGCGGCGCTGAGCCGGCGCTTGCAATTGCCGAGGCATTCGACTGTGCGGACGCGGATGTCTTCGCCAGAGGCAGCGCTGCGCGTGTCCTGCGCCAGCAGTTCGCCTGCGCGGGGATGGGCGTCGGAGCCGGTCTCGTCGCGGCAGGAGGCGCAGACGATGACGGTCACGCCGGCCAAGGCATCGCTATCGCCGGACGAAACATCCGCTGTACCAGCCGAAAAACTGCTGTCGTGGTCCAAAAATCGGGCTCCTTGCCCGGAAACCCGCCGGGCGATCGGATTCTACAGTCGCAGACGGCAGGTCTCCTGGCTCGCGGGTCATCGCCTTGGGTAGCCGCCTTCCCGGGGACATCCCAGTGGCTTTCGGCCTTGGCTCTTCGCTTACAGTTGCGGGGACAGCTGCGGATTTGAGATTTTTCATCTCGCACCGCATTCCCTCTTGGCTCCTCTCGTTGAAGAGAAGAGACCGTCTGGGTTGGATTTAGGCTTTTGCGGGCAGTGGTGTCAACGCGAGCTTACGACACCGCTATGTCGGCCAGCGCCGGCCCCAAATCACCAGCCGGCGTCACCTCGATGCGTTCGAGCCCCAGCCATCCCTGCATCGACTTCAGTTCTTCGAAGAGCTGAGCGGCGGTCTCGGATGGCGCGCCGGGCTCCGCATAGGCGGCATGGACGCGCAGGACACTGGCGGGGCGGTCGGCCTTGAGGTCGACGCGTGCCACGATCCTGTCACCGAGCAGGAAGGGCAGGACGTAGTAGCCGTACTGGCGCTTGTCGGCCGGGGTGTAGATCTCGATGCGATAGTGGAAATCGAACAGCCGCTCGGTGCGCGATCGTTCGAAGACGACCGGATCGAACGGCGCCAGCAGGGCACGGGCTTCGATTTTTCTTGGCAGGCGCGCGTCCTTGTGAAGGTAAGCCGGCTTGTCCCAGCCCTCGACGCGCACCGGCAGCAGCTCGCCTGTTTCAACCAGTTCCTCCAGCGGGCCCTTCATGTCGGCGGGTGACAGGCGGAAATAGTCGCGCAAATCGGCTGATGTCGCGATGCCATGGGCGCGGGCTGAAATGCGCAGCAATTCGCGGTGCGCGTCCTCGGCGGCCGGTACGGCCAAGTCGAGGATCGCCTGCGGCAGCACGCGTTCGGGCAGATCATAGAACCGCTCGAAACCACGACGATGCGCCGTGGTAATGCGCCCGGCCCAGAATAGCCATTCGAAGGCGTGCTTGGCATGGCTCCAGCCCCACCAGCCGCCGGAGCCTTTCTGGCCTTCGAGCGCCGAAGCGGCGATCGGACCGCGCTCGACCACCGCGCGATAAATATCTTCGATGTAGCCGGCGTGTTCGCGGCCCCATTTGGCGAGGCCGAGATACATTTCGTCACCGCGCTCGGCCCGCTGCATGCGCCAGCGCATCAGCGGGTAGGTCTCGACCGGCAGGAAAGAGGCTTCGTGCGCCCAGTATTCGAACACCGTGCGCTTGCGCGTCACGGCGGCATTGTCGAGCAAAGCAAGGGGGTAGGGGCCAAGGCGCGAATAGAGCGGCATGTAATGCGCTCGCACCACAGCGCTGACGGAATCGATCTGCAGCAGGCCTGTGCGGGAAAGCACCCGGGCAAAATGGCGGCGGTCGGGCGTACCTGCGGGGCGGGGATCCAGAAACCCCTGGGCGGCGAGCGCGATGTGCCGGGCCATGGGGAGCGAGATCTTTTCCTTCATGCCGTTGTCACTCTTAGGATGATTTGACCGAGGTTTGGCTTCTTTGTCCGCGCAGGTTCCCGCCGTAAACCGAGATCACTTTTGCGGTACCTGCATGGTGATTCCGCTCCATGCTAGCAGGGTTTTGGCGGCAACCATGTCAGGAGAGAAAAGTGGAGTAAAATGTGAAGGAAATCAAACAGGAGCGGATGAGACCAGTTTCTCCGGATATGCCGTCCAGGTCAGTGTTTTGAACAAGGTTTGACTTGCTTCGCTGGAAGTGCTGCGCTAACCCTCGCCGCGTTGCAGCATAGGCCCTTAAAACGGTTCAGCGGTTAAACTGTCACGCTTCCGCATTAGGGTCCGGTGCTGTAATCAAAGTGGATTGGCGCCAACGGAAAGCCGAGCATGAACGCACTTCTAGGTTCATACCTGCCCATCGTCCTGTTTATCGGCGTGGCGCTGGTCGTCGGACTGGCACTGCTGGCCGCCCCCTTCTTGGTCGCCTATCGCAATCCCGATCCCGAAAAGCTTTCCGCCTACGAGTGCGGTTTCAACTCGTTCGACGACGCCCGCATGAAATTCGACATCCGGTTCTACCTGGTGTCGATCCTGTTCATCATCTTCGATCTGGAGGTGGCCTTCCTGTTTCCGTGGGCGGTGTCGTTCTCGAAGATCGGCATGCTCGGCTTCTGGTCGATGATGGTCTTCCTGGCGGTGCTGACCATCGGCTTTGCCTATGAATGGAAAAAAGGAGCGCTGGAATGGGATTGAACGACAGTTCCGGCACGCTCGTCGCGCCGAAGCCCAAGGGCCTGATCGATCCCAACACCGGCAGGCCGGTGGGGGAGGACGATCCGTTCTTCCTCGAGATCAACAACGAGCTGGCCGACAAGGGCTTTCTCGTCACCTCGACGGAAGCGCTGATCACCTGGGCGCGCAGCGGTTCGCTGATGTTCATGACGTTCGGTCTCGCCTGCTGCGCGGTCGAGATGATCCATACCTCGATGCCGCGCTATGACTCGGAGAGGTTTGGTGTCGCGCCGCGCGCGTCTCCGCGCCAATCCGACATCATGATCGTCGCCGGCACGCTGACCAACAAGATGGCGCCGGCGCTGCGCAAGGTCTACGACCAGATGCCGGAGCCGCGCTACGTCATCTCGATGGGTTCCTGCGCCAATGGCGGCGGCTACTACCACTATTCCTATTCGGTGGTGCGCGGCTGCGACCGCATCGTGCCGGTCGATATCTATGTGCCCGGCTGCCCGCCGAGCGCCGAAGCGCTGCTTTACGGCATTCTTCTGTTGCAGAAGAAGATCCGCCGCACCGGCACGATCGAACGGTAAATCCATGACCGCATCCCTGAGTGAACTGTCGACCTATCTGGGCGAGAAGCTGATTGGCCGCGTCAATGACGCGGCGATCGCCTATGGCGAGTTGACCATCCATGTCGAGCCGCGCGACCTGGTCGAAGTGGTGACCTTCCTGCGCGACGATGCGCGCTGCCAGTTCATCTCGATCATCGATGTCTGCGGCGCCGACTATCCGTCGCGGGCCAAGCGATTCGACGTCGTCTATCATCTGTTGTCGCCGAAGCAGAATGTGCGCATCCGCGTCAAGGTTCAGGCCGACGAGGAAACGATGGTGCCGTCGATCACCGGCGTATTTCCCGGCGCCGACTGGTTCGAGCGTGAGACCTACGATCTCTATGGCGTGCTGTTCTCCGGCCATCCCGACCTGCGCCGCCTGCTGACCGATTACGGTTTCGAAGGCCACCCGCTGCGCAAGGATTTCCCGCTGACCGGCTTCGTCGAGGTGCGTTACGACGACGAGGCCAAGCGCGTCATCTATGAGCCAGTGGAATTGAAGCAGGAATTCCGCAATTTCGATTTTCTTTCCCCTTGGGAAGGCACCGACTACGTGCTGCCCGGGGACGAAAAAGCCAAGACGAATTGAGGCGCCAGAATGGCTGAGACCTCCGTCCGCAATTTCAACATCAACTTTGGACCTCAACACCCTGCGGCGCATGGTGTTCTGAGGTTGGTTCTCGAGCTGGACGGCGAAGTCGTCGACCGCGTCGATCCGCATATCGGGCTTTTGCATCGCGGCACGGAAAAGCTGATCGAGGCAAAAACCTATCTGCAGGCGGTGCCCTATCTCGACCGGCTCGACTATTGCGCGCCAATGAACCAGGAGCATGCCTTCGCGCTTGCCGCCGAGCGCCTGCTCGGCATCGAAGTGCCGAAGCGCGGCCAGCTGATCCGCGTGCTCTACTGCGAAATCGGCCGCATCATGTCGCACATCCTCAATGTGACGACGCAGGCGATGGACGTCGGTGCGCTGACGCCGCCGCTGTGGGGCTTCGTCGAGCGCGAAAAGCTGATGGTGTTCTATGAGCGTGCCTCGGGCTCGCGCATGCATGCGGCCTATTTCCGGCCCGGCGGCGTGCACCAGGACCTGCCGCAGAAGCTGGTCGAGGACATCGGCAAGTGGATCGACCCGTTCCTGAAGTCGATCGACGATCTCGACGCGCTTTTGACGGGAAATCGCATCTTCAAGCAGCGCAATGTCGATATCGGCATCGTTTCGCTGGCCGACGCCTGGGCCTGGGGCTTTTCCGGCGTCATGGTGCGCGGCTCCGGCGCCCCCTGGGATTTGCGCAAATCGCAGCCCTATGAATGCTATTCGGAAATGGATTTCGACATTCCGATCGGCAAGAACGGCGACTGTTTCGACCGCTATCTCGTGCGCATGGAAGAAATGCGCCAGTCGGCCAGGATCATGCGCCAGTGCGTCGATCTCCTGCTCGGCAAGGAGAGCACCGGCCCGGTGTCGAACCTCGACGGCAAAGTGGTGCCGCCGAAGCGCCAGGCGATGAAGCGCTCGATGGAAGCCCTGATCCATCACTTCAAGCTCTACACCGAGGGCTACCGCGTGCCGGCCGGCGAGGTCTATGCGGCCGTCGAGGCGCCGAAAGGCGAATTCGGCGTCTATCTGGTCTCGGACGGCTCCAACAAGCCCTATCGCTGCAAGCTGCGCGCACCCGGTTTCGCGCATTTGCAGGCCATGGATTTCCTCTGCCGTGGCCACATGCTGGCCGACGTCACCGCCGTTCTCGGCTCCCTCGACATCGTGTTTGGTGAGGTCGATCGCTAAATGTCAGTCCGCCGTCTCGCAGAAGCCAGCGTCCAGCCAGCAGCCTTCGCCTTCAACCGGGCGAATGCGGCGGCGGCGAAGCAATGGATCAAGAAATACCCGAAGGGCCGCGAACAGTCGGCGATCATCCCGCTGCTGATGCTGGCGCAGGAGCAGGAAGGCTGGGTGACGAAGGCGGCCATCGAGACGATTTCCGATATGCTCGGCATGCCGCGTATCCGCGGGCTCGAGGTCGCGACCTTCTACACGCAATACCAGTTGAGCCCGGTCGGTACGCGCGCCCACATCCAGGTCTGCGGCACCACGCCCTGCATGCTGCGCGGCTCGGAAGCGCTGATGGATGTGTGCCGTTCAAAAATCCATCACGACCAGTTCCACACCAACGCCAAGGGCACCTTGTCGTGGGAAGAGGTCGAATGCCTTGGCGCCTGCGTCAACGCACCGATGGTGATGATCTTCAAGGACACGTTCGAGGATCTGACGCCGGAGCGGCTTGGCGAAATCATCGATCTCTATGAGGCCGGCAAGGGCGCCTCGGTGGCGCCTGGACCGCAGGATGGCCGCACGGGGTCGGAGCCGATCACCGGGCTGACGACGCTGACCAGCGAAAAGGCAATTCTCAAGAGCACGCGCGACAGGGAAGCCAAGGCGGCGACCAAGGCCGCCCACGCTGCGGCGCCGGCTGCCGCCGCCGCGCCGGTCGCAACCGCCCCGGCAGCACCAGCACCGGCCGCTCCTGTTGCACCGTCCAACGCCGGCAAGCCGAAGACCGACGCGCCTGAAACCAGCCCGGCCTTGAAGACGCCTTCGGCCGCCAAGGTCGCGCCGGCGGCGGAAAAGGCGGCGAGCGTCTCGGCGCCGTTGCATTCGGCCGCCAATGCCAACAAGGCAGCCCCCGAGGTCGAACAGGTTTCCAAGCAACGCAATGGTCCGAAGACCAAGGCCGAGCCGGCAACCGCCTTCAAGGCGCCGGAGGCCGAGGCCAGGCCGGCAAAGCCCTCGCTCGAGGACAGGAATCGCCCGGCCGGCATCGACAGGCCGGCGCTGGTCGACGATCTCAAGCTGATCTCCGGCGTCGGCCCGAAGATCGAAGGCATCCTGCATTCGCTTGGCATTTTCACCTTCGCGCAGGTCGCTTCGTGGAAGAAGGCCGAGCGCGAATGGGTGGACGGCTATCTCTCCTTCCATGGCCGCATCGATCGCGACGACTGGGTCAAGCAGGCCAAGGCGCTCGCCAAGGGCGGTGTCGCCGAATACATCCGCATCTTCGGCAAGAAGCCGGTCTGAGGGACGAAAAATGCTTCAGGACAAAGATCGCATCTTCACCAACATCTACGGCCTCTTCGACAAGTCGCTGGCCGGCGCGATGGCGCGTGGTGCCTGGGACAACACGCCCGGCATCATCGCCAAGGGGCGCGAGTGGATCGTCAACGAGATGAAGGCCTCGGGCCTGCGCGGCCGCGGCGGCGCCGGCTTCCCGACCGGGTTGAAATGGTCGTTCATGCCCAAGCAGAGCGACGGACGTCCGAGCTATCTCGTCGTCAATGCCGACGAGTCCGAGCCCGGCACCTGCAAGGATCGCGACATCCTGCGCAACGATCCGCACACGCTGGTCGAGGGTTCGTTCATCGCCGGCTTCGCCATGGGCGCTGTCGCGGCCTACATCTATGTGCGCGGCGAGTTCATTCGCGAGCGCGAAGCGCTGCAGCGCGCCATCGACGAGGCCTACGAGGCCAAGCTGATCGGCAAGAACAACACGTCCGGCTACGATTTCGACATCTACATGCATCACGGCGCCGGCGCCTATATCTGCGGTGAGGAGACGGCGCTGCTCGAAAGCCTCGAAGGCAAGAAGGGCCAGCCCAGGCTGAAGCCGCCATTCCCTGCCAATGTCGGCCTCTATGGCTGCCCGACCACGGTCAACAATGTCGAGTCCATCGCCGTGGCGCCGACCATCCTGCGTCGCGGTGCGGCCTGGTTCTCGTCCTTCGGCCGGCCCAACAATGTCGGCACCAAGCTGTTTTGCATCTCCGGCCACGTCAACACCCCGTGCACCGTCGAGGAGGCGATGTCGATCCCGTTCCGCGAGTTGATCGAGACGCATTGCGGCGGCATCCGCGGCGGCTGGGACAATCTCCTGGCGGTCATTCCCGGCGGCGCCTCGGTGCCGCTGGTGCCGGCCGAGCAGATCATCGACACGCCGATGGATTTCGACGCGTTGCGCGACCTCAAATCCGGCCTCGGCACGGCGGCTGTCATCGTCATGGACAAGTCGACCGATATCGTGAAGGCGATCGCGCGGCTTTCCTACTTCTACAAGCACGAGAGCTGTGGCCAGTGCACGCCGTGCCGCGAAGGCACCGGCTGGATGTGGCGGGTGATGGAGCGGCTGGTGCGCGGCGAGGCGCAGAAGCGCGAGATCGACATGCTGCTTGACGTCACCAAGCAGGTCGAGGGCCACACGATCTGCGCTCTCGGTGATGCGGCGGCATGGCCGATCCAGGGCCTGATGCGGCATTTCCGCGGCGAGGTGGAGCGGCGCATCGACGAGTTTTCGCGCAATGCCCACCGGGCCGAGCCGGTGATGGTGGCGGCGGAATAGAGAGAACGATTGAAATACGGGCAAGAGCCCGATTTGAGACAACCGGGGCGGGCGAACGAAGAAACGACCAGGAGATATCTATGGCGCCGTATTCGACACCCTACTCATTGATGCCCAATTTGGACCAGCTCGAGAAGATGAACCAGGACCTGACAAGGATGATGCCGAAGGAGATGGTGAGTGCCGTCAACCTTCTCGCGCACCCTGTGGCGGGTGCGGTGGCGATGTCGGCGCTCGGCATCGGGCTCGCCAACCATGCCTTCGGCGTCTGGATGGGCGCGTTCTCCGGAGCTGCCGAAGCCTCGCAGCGGCTGCTGCAGCCCATCATCGACGATTTCGAGGCGCGTGCCGAGTTCTTCTCGGAGACGGAAAAGAATGCTTCCAAGGCCCGAGCGGCGACCAAGACCTTGATCGCCGAAGCGCAGTCCTTCGCTCAGGATGTGACCGACGTGGTTGCCCGGGAAACAGCCGACGCAGCGCCGGTCGTCGACGCGGATCCGGCAATGGGCGTGGTCCCGGCCGGGCTGTTGCCTGAGGATTTCCGGCAGCCCAAGGCCATGGATCGGCCGGCGATGCCGTCGGACCTCAAGGCGATATCGGGCATCGGCCCGAAGCTGGAGAAGGTTCTCAACGGCCTCGGCATCTGGACATATGCCCAGATCGCGGCGTGGGCGCCGGAAGAGATCGCCTGGGTCGAGGACTATTTGTCGCTCACCGGCCGCATCGGCCGTGACGATTGGACTGCCCAGGCGGCGGCACTCGCCGTCAAGAAGTGAATGAAATGCCGGGTGCGGTTTCGACAGCGCCCGGAACAAGAGATTGCGGGACATCCGCAGGGGTTTGAGGCGAATGGCAAAGCTCAAGGTCGACGGGAAAGAGATCACTGTACCCGACCACTACACGCTGCTGCAGGCGGCGGAAGATGCTGGCGCGGAAGTGCCGCGCTTCTGCTTCCATGAGCGGCTGTCGATCGCCGGCAATTGCCGTATGTGCCTGATCGAGGTGAAGGGCGGCCCGCCCAAGCCGCAGGCCTCCTGCGCCATGAACGTGCGCGATCTGCGTCCCGGGCCGAATGGCGAGGCGCCGGAAATCTTCACCAACACGCCGATGGTCAAGAAGGCCCGGGAAGGCGTGATGGAGTTCCTGCTCATCAACCACCCGCTGGATTGCCCGATCTGCGACCAGGGCGGCGAGTGCGACCTGCAGGACCAGGCAATGGCCTTCGGCGTCGATTCCTCGCGCTATCACGAGAACAAGCGTGCGGTCGAAGACAAGTATGTCGGCCCGCTGGTCAAGACGGTGATGAACCGCTGCATCCACTGCACGCGCTGCGTCCGCTTCACCACGGAAGTCGCCGGCATTTCCGAGCTTGGCCTGATCGGCCGTGGCGAGGACGCCGAGATCACCACCTATCTCGAACAGGCGATGACCTCCGAGCTGCAGGGCAATGTCATCGACCTTTGCCCTGTCGGCGCGCTGACCTCGAAGCCGTTCGCCTTCCAGGCGCGGCCGTGGGAACTGACCAAGACCGAATCCATCGACGTGATGGATGCCGTCGGCTCGGCGATCCGCATCGACTCCAGAGGCCGCGAAGTGATGCGCATCCTGCCGCGCGTCAACGAGCAGGTGAACGAGGAGTGGATTTCCGACAAGACCCGCTTCATCTGGGACGGTCTGCGCACGCAGCGCCTTGATCGCCCCTATGTGCGCAAGGACGGCAGTCTGGTTCCGGCAAGCTGGGCCGAGGCTTTTGCCGCGATCAAGGACGCGGCGTCGAAGGCATCTCCGGACAAGATCGGCGCCATATCAGGCGATCTCGCGGCGGTCGAGGAAATCTATGCGCTGAAGCTGCTGATGGCTTCGCTCGGCTCGAAGAATACCGACTGCCGCCAGGATGGCGCCGCACTCGATCCGGCGCTTGGCCGTGCCAGTTATATCTTCAACCCGAGCATCGAGGGCATCGAGCAGGCGGATGCGGTGCTGATCATCGGCGCCAATCCGCGCTTCGAGGCCTCGGTGCTCAACACCCGCATCCGCAAGCGCTGGCGGATCGGCAATCTGCCGGTCGGCGTCATCGGCGATATCGGCGACACGCGCTACGACTACGAACAATTGGGTGCCGGACCGGATTCGCTCAAGGATTTGGCCGACGGCAATGGCAAGTTCTTCCAGACGCTGAAGAAGGCGACGCACCCGCTCATCATCGTCGGCCAGGGCGCGTTGGCGCGCGCCGATGGCGCGGCTGTCCTCGGCCAGGCAGCAAAACTCGCCGCCGCGGTCAACGCTGCCCGCGCCGACTGGAACGGTTTTGCCGTGCTGCACAATGCGGCTGGGCGCGTCGGCGGTCTCGATCTCGGCTTCGTGCCGGGCGAAGGCGGCAAGAACGTCGCCGGCATGCTGGGTGAAATGGAACTGCTGTTCCTGCTCGGCGCCGACGAGATCGACATGGCCAAGACCGGCGGCGCCTTCGTCGTCTATATCGGCACGCATGGCGACCAGGGCGCGCATCGCGCCAATGTCATCCTGCCGGCGGCAGCCTACACCGAGAAATCGGCCACCTACGTCAACACGGAAGGCCGTGTGCAGCAGACCAACCGCGCCGGCTTCGCGCCAGGCGACGCGCGCGAGGACTGGGCGATTCTCAGGGCACTGTCGGATGTTCTGGGCAAGAAACTGCCCTTCGATTCGCTGCCGCAGTTGCGTGCGAAGCTCTACGGCGAGTACCCGCATCTGGCCCGCATCGATCAGGTCGCGGCCGGCAATGCCGAGGATATCGCCAAGGTGGCGAAGCTCGGCGGGCGGCTGAACAAGGGTACCTTCACCTCGCCGGTCGCGGATTTCTACCTGACCAACCCGATCGCGCGGGCGTCGGCCGTGATGGCGGAATGCTCGGCGCTGGCCAAGAGCGGCTTCAAGCAGGCGGCGGAATAAGCATGGACACTTTCTTCTCCTTCTACGTGCTGCCGGCGCTGATCATCCTGTTGAAGTCGGTCGTGCTGATCGTCGTGCTTTTGATCTTCGTCGCCTACATCCTCTACGCCGATCGCAAGATCTGGGCGGCGGTGCAGTTGCGCCGCGGTCCGAACGTGGTCGGCCCCTGGGGCACGCTGCAGGCCTTCGCTGACCTTTTGAAGTTCGTCTTCAAGGAACCAATCATTCCGTCCGGCGCCAACAAGGGCGTGTTCCTGCTGGCGCCGCTGGTCTCGGCGGTGCTGGCGATCTCGGCCTGGGCGGTCATTCCTGTCAGCCAGGGCTGGGCGATCGCCAACGTCAATGTCGGCATCCTCTATGTCTTCGCCATCTCCTCGCTCGAGGTCTATGGCGTGATCATGGGCGGCTGGGCGTCCAACTCGAAATATCCGTTCCTCGGCGCGCTGCGTTCGGCCGCGCAGATGGTGTCCTACGAAGTCTCGATCGGCTTCGTCATCGTCACCGTGCTGCTCACCGCGGGCTCGCTCAATCTGTCCGATATCGTGCTGTCGCAGCATGACGGGCTTGGCACGCGGCTTGGCCTGCCCAACACCTTCCTCGACTGGAACTGGCTGTCGCTGTTCCCGATGTTCATCATCTTCTTCATCTCGGCGCTGGCCGAGACGAACCGGCCGCCCTTCGACCTGGTGGAAGCCGAATCGGAACTGGTCGCCGGCCATATGGTCGAATACTCGTCGACGCCGTTCCTGCTGTTCTTCCTCGGGGAATATGTCGCCATCGTGCTGATGTGCGCGCTGGCCACCATCCTGTTCCTCGGCGGCTGGCTGCCGCCCTTCGACTTCGCGCCGTTCACCTGGGTGCCGGGCGTCATCTGGTTCGTGCTGAAGGTGTGCTTCGTGTTCTTCGGCATATCCATGGTGAAGGCCTTCGTGCCGCGCTATCGCTACGACCAGCTGATGCGGCTCGGCTGGAAGGTGTTCCTGCCGATCTCGCTTTTCATGGTGGTCGCTACCGCCGCCTTCCTCAAGATCACGGGGTTTGCGTGATGTCCGCTCTGTCCCAAGCCGCAAAATCGCTGCTGTTGCAGGATTTCGTCAGCGCCTTCTTCCTGTCGATGCGCCAGTTCTTCGCGCCGAAGGAGACGATCAACTATCCGCACGAGAAGGGGCCGACCAGCCCGCGCTTCCGTGGCGAGCATGCGCTGCGCCGCTATCCCAATGGCGAGGAACGCTGCATCGCCTGCAAGCTGTGCGAGGCGATCTGCCCGGCGCAGGCCATCACCATCGAGGCCGGCCCGCGCCGCAATGACGGCACGCGCCGCACGGTGCGTTACGATATCGATATGGTGAAGTGCATCTATTGCGGCTTCTGCCAGGAAGCCTGCCCGGTCGACGCCATCGTCGAGGGGCCGAATTTCGAGTTCGCGACGGAGACGCGCGAGGAACTCTACTACGACAAGGATAAGCTGTTGGCGAATGGCGACCGGTGGGAGCGCGAACTGGCGCGGAACATCACGCTGGACTCGCCGTACCGCTGATATTTGACGCATGGACGGGGCGAGGGGCCTCGTCTAAGGAACACGCGGCTTCGGTACCGGAGGCGGAACGAAGCCAAAGAACGGACAGACGAATATCTGTCTGACAGGAACCCGGGGGAACCCCATGCTGAGTGGACTAGAGGCGGCCTTTTTCTACCTCTTCGCCTTTGTCGCGGTGGCGTCGGCGTTCATGGTCATTTCGTCGCGCAACCCCGTGCATTCGGTGCTGTTCCTGATCCTGACCTTCTTCAACGCCGCCGGCCTGTTCATGCTGACGGGCGCCGAGTTCCTGGCGATAATCCTGCTCGTCGTCTATGTCGGCGCGGTCATGGTGCTGTTCCTGTTCGTCGTCATGATGCTCGACGTCGATTTCGCCGAGATGAAGGAAGGCGCGCTGCAGTATGCGCCGATCGGCGCGCTGGTCGGGCTGATCCTGGCGGCGGAACTGATCGTCGTGCTGGGCGGCTATACATTCGCGCCGCGGCTGGCCTCGACGGTCTCCAAGCCAATTCCGGATCTCGCCACGCGGACAAACACGGCAGCACTCGGCGACATCCTCTATACCGACTACCTCTACTACTTCCAGATTTCGGGCCTCGTGCTGCTGGTCGCCATGATCGGCGCCATCGTGCTGACGCTGCGCCACAAGGAAGGGATCAAGCGGCAGTCGATCGCGGCCCAGGTCGGCCGCACGCCGGCGACCGGCATGGAAATCCGCAAGGTCAAGTCGGGCGAAGGACTCTGAGATGGTTGTCGGCATCGCACATTATCTGACCGTATCGGCGATCCTGTTCACGCTCGGCGTGTTCGGCATCTTCCTGAACCGCAAGAACGTCATCGTCATCCTGATGTCGATCGAACTGATCCTGCTTGCGGTCAACATCAATTTCGTCGCCTTCTCGGCGGCGCTTGGCGATCTGGTCGGCCAGGTGTTCGCGCTGTTCGTGCTGACGGTCGCAGCGGCCGAGGCTGCCATCGGACTTGCCATTCTCGTCGTCTTCTTCCGCAACCGCGGCTCGATCGCGGTCGAAGACGTGAACATGATGAAGGGTTGACGGAACCACCATGTATCAGGCCATCGTCTTCCTTCCCCTGCTCGGCTTCCTGATCGTCGGCCTGTTCGGCACGTCGCTCGGCGCCAAGGCGTCCGAATACATCACCTCCGGCTTCCTGGTGATCGCCGCGGTGCTGTCGTGGGTTGCCTTCTTCACCGTCGGCTTCGGCCATGGCGAGGTGTTCACCGTGCCGGTGATGCGCTGGATCCAATCGGGTGGATTGGAGGCGTCCTGGGCGCTGCGCATCGACACGCTGACGGTGGTGATGCTGGTGGTGGTCAACACCGTGTCGGCGCTGGTTCACATCTATTCGATCGGCTACATGCACCACGATCCGAACCGGCCGCGCTTCTTCGCCTATCTGTCGCTGTTCACCTTCGCCATGCTGATGCTGGTGACGGCTGACAATCTGGTGCAGATGTTCTTCGGCTGGGAAGGGGTGGGTCTTGCCTCCTACCTGCTGATCGGTTTCTGGTACAAGAAGCCGTCGGCCAACGCTGCCGCGATCAAGGCCTTCGTCGTCAACCGCATCGGCGATTTCGGCTTCGCGCTCGGCATTTTCGGCGTCTTCGTGCTGTTCGGCTCGGTCAATCTCGGCACCATCTTCGCCAATGCGGCGACGTTCATTCCCGCTGAAGGCGCACCGCAGGGCGCCGCCGTGCTGACCTTCCTCGGCTATGCGCTGGACAAGCAGGCGGCCATGACGGTCGTCTGCCTGCTCCTGTTCATGGGCGCCATGGGCAAGTCGGCGCAGGTGCCGCTGCACACCTGGCTGCCGGACGCCATGGAAGGCCCGACGCCGGTCTCGGCGCTCATCCATGCCGCCACCATGGTCACCGCCGGCGTGTTCATGCTGGCGCGGCTGTCGCCGCTGTTCGAACTGTCGCATTCGGCGCTGA
Organism: Mesorhizobium sp. AR07; assembly: GCF_024746815.1. Taxonomy (GTDB): domain Bacteria; phylum Pseudomonadota; class Alphaproteobacteria; order Rhizobiales; family Rhizobiaceae; genus Mesorhizobium. The sequence continues at coordinate 1,496,109 of NZ_CP080525.1, read as the reverse complement.
CGGTGGTCACCTTCATCGGTGCCTTCACCGCTTTCTTCGCCGCGACCGTCGGTCTCGTCCAGAACGACATCAAGCGCGTCATCGCCTATTCGACCTGCTCGCAGCTCGGCTACATGTTCGTGGCGCTCGGCGTCGGCGCCTACGGCGCCGCGATCTTCCATTTGTTCACGCATGCCTTTTTCAAGGCACTGCTGTTCCTTGGCTCGGGTTCGGTCATCCATGCCGTTTCCGACGAGCAGGACATGCGCAAGATGGGGGGCCTGCGCAAGCTGATCCCATCCACCTATTGGATGATGGTGATCGGCACGCTGGCGCTCACCGGCGTCGGCATTCCGGTGACGGTCATCGGCACCGCCGGCTTCTTCTCCAAGGACGCCATCATCGAGAGCGCCTTTACCGGGCACAATTCGGTTGCGGGCCTCGCCTTCATACTTTTGGTCATCGCCGCCTGCTTCACCTCCTTCTATTCCTGGCGGCTGATCTTCATGACTTTCCATGGCAAGCCCAGGGCGAGCCACGAGGTCATGCACCACGTCCATGAATCGCCGCCGGTGATGCTGGTGCCGCTGTTCATCCTGGCCGCGGGCGCACTGTTTGCCGGTATCATCTTCCACGGCGCCTTCATCGGCGAGGGCTATGCCGAGTTCTGGAAGGCATCGCTGTTCACGCTGCCGGACAACCACATCCTGCACGAGATCCACGAATTGCCGCTGTGGGTCGAGCTGTCGCCCTTCATCGCCATGCTGATCGGCTTCGCGCTGGCCTGGAAGTTCTACATCCGCTCGCCGGAAATGCCGGTCAATCTGGCCGCCCGGCATCGCGGGCTCTACGCCTTCCTGCTCAACAAGTGGTATTTCGACGAGCTTTACGACTTCCTGTTCGTGCGGCCCGCCAAGCGCCTCGGCCATTTCCTGTGGAAGACCGGTGATGGCACCATCATCGATGGCCTCGGCCCGGACGGCATCTCGGCGCGCGTCGTCGATGTCACCAACCGGGTCGTCAAGCTGCAGACCGGCTACCTCTACCACTATGCCTTCGCCATGCTGATCGGCGTTGCCGCACTCGTCACCTGGATGATGCTCTGATGACCGCCTGGCCAATCCTCTCGCTGGTCACCTTCCTGCCACTGGTTGGTGTGCTGCTCATCCTGTTCATCAATGATGACAGTGAAAACGCGCGCCGCAACATCCGCGCCATCGCGCTGTTGACGACGACCTTCACATTCATCATCTCGCTGTTCATCTGGACCGGCTTCGACAATTCGCAAGCCGGCTTCCAGTTCGTCGAGAAGGTCGCCTGGCTCGATTCCGGCATCTCCTATCATGTGGGCGTCGACGGCATTTCGATGCTGTTCGTCATCCTGACGACGTTCCTGATGCCGCTTTGCATCCTGGCCTCGTGGGAAGCGATCGAGAAGCGCGTCAAGGCCTACATGATCGCCTTCCTGCTGCTTGAGACGCTGATGATCGGCGTGTTCTGCGCGCTGGATATCGTGCTGTTCTACGTCTTCTTCGAGGCCGGCCTGATCCCGATGTTCATCATCATCGGCGTCTGGGGCGGCAAGCGGCGCGTCTATGCCTCGTTCAAGTTCTTCCTCTACACGCTGGCCGGCTCGGTGCTGATGCTGCTCGCCATCATGGCGATGTTCTATCAGTCCGGCACAACCGACATCCCGACGCTTTTGACGCATAATTTCCCGGCCAACATGCAGACCTGGCTATGGCTCGCCTTCTTCGCCTCCTTCGCGGTAAAGATGCCAATGTGGCCGGTGCACACCTGGCTGCCCGACGCGCACGTCGAAGCGCCGACGGCAGGCTCCGTGATCCTGGCCGCTATCCTGCTTAAGATGGGCGGGTATGGCTTCCTGCGCTTCTCGCTGCCGATGTTCCCGCTGGCTTCGGAAATGTTCGCGCCGCTGGTGTTCACACTGTCGGTCGTAGCCATCATCTACACCTCGCTGGTGGCGCTGATGCAGGAGGACATGAAGAAGCTGATCGCCTATTCGTCGGTTGCCCATATGGGCTTTGTCACCATGGGCATCTTCGCCATGAACCAGGAAGGCGTGCAGGGCGCCATCTACCAGATGCTCAGCCACGGCCTCGTCTCCGGCGCGCTGTTCCTGTGCGTCGGCGTCATTTACGACCGCATGCACACGCGTGAGATCGCCGCCTATGGCGGCCTGGTCAACAACATGCCGAAATACGCCACCGTGTTCCTGATCTTCACCATGGCCAATGTCGGCCTGCCCGGCACCAGCGGCTTCGTCGGCGAGTTCCTGACTATGCTCGGCGTCTTCCGCGTCAACACCTGGGTGGCGTTCTTCGCCGCCACCGGCGTCATCCTGTCGGCGGCCTATGCGTTGTGGCTGTATCGCCGGGTGATCTTCGGCGCGCTCACCAAGGACAGCCTGAAGGGCCTGCTCGATCTGTCGCCGCGCGAGAAGGTGATCATCTACCCGCTGGTCGTGCTGGTCATCTTCTTCGGCGTCTATCCGGCGCCCGTCTTCGACGCGACGGCCCAATCGGTCAAGTCGCTCGTCACCAATGTCACTGCATCCATCGGCGCCGCGCAGACCGCGGCGGCGAATTAACCCAAGGGTTTTGCGAACCATGACGCCGGACCTTCTCTCCAGCCTGTCGCTCTCGACGCCAGAGCTGATCCTTGCCGTCGGCGCGCTGGCGCTGCTGATGGTCGGCGCCTATTCGCGCGCCAACACCGCCAATACGGTGACCGGCCTTGCCGTTGCCGTGCTGGTGATATCAGGCGCCTGGCTGATCTTCCAAACCGGGCAGGGCAGCGCCTACGGCAGTGCCTACATCCTGGATTCCTTTGCCCGCTTCATGAAGGTGCTGGCGCTGATCGGCTCGGCGGTGACGTTGGCGATGTCGATGCGCTTCGCCAAGGCGGAGCATTTCGACAAGTTCGAATATCCGGTGCTGGTGTTGCTCAGCACGCTTGGCATGATGCTGATGATCTCGGCCAACAGCATGATCGGGCTCTATCTTGGCCTCGAACTGCAATCGCTGGCGATCTACGTGCTGTGCGCGATCAACCGCGACAATCTGCGTTCGACCGAGGCCGGCCTCAAATATTTCGTCCTCGGCGCGCTGTCGTCGGGCATGCTGCTCTATGGCATCAGCCTGGTCTACGGTTACACCGGCAACACTGGCTTCCAGGAGATCGCCACGGCGCTGGGCAGCGGCGAGCGCCAGCTTGGCCTCGTCTTTGGTCTCGTCTTCGTGCTGGCCGGCCTTGCCTTCAAGATCTCGGCGGTGCCGTTCCACATGTGGACGCCCGACGTCTACGAGGGCGCGCCGACACCGGTGACGGCCTTCCTGGCGGCCGCACCCAAGATGGCGGCGATGGCGCTGATGGTGCGCGTCACCATGGGTGCGTTCAAGCCGATTGCCGCCGACTGGCAGCAGATCATCGTCTTCATCTCGATCGCCTCGATGGCGCTCGGCGCCTTCGCGGCCATCGGCCAGACCAACATCAAGCGGCTGATGGCCTACTCCTCGATCGGCCACATGGGTTATGCGCTGGTCGGCCTTGCCGCCAACAGCCAGGCCGGCGTGCGTGGCGTTGCCATCTACATGCTGATTTACCTGGTGATGACGCTCGGCACCTTCGCCTTCATCCTCGCCATGCGGCGCAAGGAGGGCAATGTCGAGCAGATCAGCGATCTGGCCGGTCTGTCGTCGACCAACCCGATCATGGCGACGATCCTGACCATCCTGATGTTCTCGCTGGCTGGCATTCCGCCGCTCGCCGGCTTCTGGGGGAAGTGGTACGTGTTCCTCGCCGCCATCAACGCCCATCTCTACGCGCTGGCGATCATCGGCGTGCTGGCCTCGGTGGTGGGCGCCTATTACTATCTGCGCATCATCAAGATCATGTGGTTCGACGAACCGGTCGGCGGCTTTGTGCCGATGGCCAGTGAACTGCGCCTCGTGCTCGGCGTCTCCGGCGCCTTCGTGCTGTTCTACGTGCTGATCGGCGGGCCGATCGGCACCTACGCCGAAGCCGCCGCCAAGACCTTCTTCTAGACGGCATGGCATTTCGGCTGGCTCCAACCTCGGCGTCGGAAGGGTTCCGGCTTGAGGCGCATGACACGATCGGCTCCACCAACGCAGTGGCGCTGGACCACGCCCGGGCAGGTGATCCGGGCAAATTGTGGGTCGTTTCCAAGAAGCAGGAAAGCGGGCGCGGCCGGCGCGGTCGTGTCTGGGCGACGCCCGAAGGCAATCTGGCGGCGACGCTGCTTGTCATCACCAGCGGCGAACTTCGCCTTGCCGCGACGCTTGGCTTCGTTGCCGGGCTGGCGCTGGCCGATGCACTCGATGCCGTGGTGCCGAAAGGCCGGATCGCCATCGGTCTCGACGGCGCAAGCGCTGGCAAGAACCGTTTCGAACTGAAATGGCCGAACGACGTGCTCGCCTCCGGCGCCAAGTTGGCCGGCATCCTGTTGGAATCGGCGATCCTTGACGGCGGTCGCTTCGCCGTGGCTGTCGGCATCGGCGTCAATGTTGTGGCTTATCCCGAGGATTTGCCTTATCCGGCAACATCATTGCGCGCGCTGGGCGCGACATGCGATGCGGAAACGCTGTTTCTGGCGCTGTCGGATGCCTGGAGCGAAAATGCCAGGCTGTGGGACGAAGGGCGCGGGCTTGCCGCCGTCAGGCGACGCTGGCTGGCACGCGCTGCGGGGCTTGGCGGGCAGGTTGCTGTCAGAATTGACGGTAATGTGGTGCGCGGGGTGTTCGAAACCATTGACGAGGACTGCCGTTTCGTGATCCGCGACGATGAGGGTTCGGTTGTGACGATCGCCGCCGGCGACGTACATTTCGGCGCGGTCGCTTCGGCCAGCGCCTAGTGGACTTGGCCTGAGGGCCAGGAAGGGAAAAATCATGGCGAAAGCGGAAAACGCCGAACTCGTCTTCGTGCCGCTCGGCGGCGTCGGCGAGATCGGTATGAACTTCGCCCTCTATGGCTACGGCCCGCCGAGCGCGCGCGAGTGGATCGTCATCGATGTCGGCGTGACCTTTCCCGATGCCAGCCTGCCCGGGGTCGACCTGGTGCTGCCCGACACGCGTTTCATCGAGGAGAACCTCGCCAATCTGCGCGGCATCATCATCACGCACGCGCATGAAGACCACTACGGCGCGCTGCTCGACACCTGGCCGAAGCTGAAGGCGCCGGTGTGGATGACACCGTTCAGCGCGGGCCTGCTCGAAGCCAAGCGGCAGGGCGAGCAGGGCGCACCGAAGATCCCGTTGACGATCTACCGGGCAGGCGAGAAATTCACCGTCGGTCCGTTCGAGATCGAAGCCATTCCGGTGGCGCACTCGATTCCCGAACCGATGTCGCTGGCCATTACCACGCCAGCCGGCACCGTCATCCATACCGGTGACTGGAAGATCGATCCGGAGCCGACCATCGGCCCGAAAACCGACGAGGCGCGTTTCCGCGCCTATGGCGACAAGGGCGTTCTGGCGCTGATCTGCGATTCGACCAATGCGCTGCGGGAAGGCGAGTCACCTTCGGAAGTCGCCGTCGGCGAGGGACTGAAGGGCGTCATCCAGGCTGCCAAGGGTCGCGTCGCCGTCACCACGTTCTCCTCCAATGTCGGGCGCATCGTCTCCATCGCCAAGGCGGCGCGCGATGCCGGCCGCCAGTGCCTGGTGCTCGGCCGCTCGCTGAAGCGCGTCATCGATGTGGCTGGCGAGCTCGGCTACATGGACGGCCTGCCCGAGTTCATCGCCGAAGAGGATTTTGGCTTCATACCGCGCGAAAACCTGGTCATCATCTGCACCGGCAGCCAGGGCGAGCCGTTGGCGGCCCTTGCCAAGCTGTCGCGCGAAGAGATGAAATCGGTGTCGCTGACGGCGGGAGACACGGTGGTGTTTTCCTCGCGCACGATTCCCGGCAACGAGAAGGCTATCCTCGAGATCAAGAACCGCTTGATCGACCTCGGCATCAAGATCATCGAGGACGGCGACGCGCTGGTGCATGTCTCCGGCCATCCGCGGCGCAGCGAGTTGCGCAAGATGTATGAATGGGTGCGGCCGCAGATCGGCGTTCCCGTGCATGGCGAGGCGGCGCATCTGGTGGCGCAGGGGTCGCTGATGTCGACCTCCGGCATCGGCCAGGTGGCGCAGGTGCGCGACGGCGACATGCTGCGGCTTGCACCCGGACCAGCCACCATCATCGACCAGGTGCCGTTCGGCCGCATCTACAAGGACGGCAATTTGATCGGCACCGATCAGGCGATGGGCATTCGTGACCGGCGCAAACTGTCCTTTGCCGGCCATGTCGCGGTCAATGTCGTGCTCGACGACAAATATGAACTCGCCGGCGATCCCGATCTGGTCGCCATCGGTGTCGCCGAGGCCGATGCCAGCGGCGAGACGCTCGAGGATCTGATGATCGATGCGGCGGTCGGCGCGGTGGACTCGATCCCCCGCCAGCGCCGAAAAGACCTCGACATGGTGCAAGAAGCGGTACGGCGCGCCGTGCGCGGCGCCGCCAACGAAGCCTGGGGCAAGAAGCCGCTGGTGACGGTGTTCGTCACAAGGTGACGAACAGGGGAATAAGGGAGTAGGGCAGTAGGGCGGTAGGGGACAAGGATGCGGCGCATTACGTCAGAACGTCAGATTCTTCCCTACTGCCCTATTGCCTTACTGCCCTGAGGAAAGCCCATGCTCGGACGCCTGAACCATGTCGCGCTTGCCGTGCCGGATCTGACTGCCGCCGTTGCCGCCTATCGCAACACGCTCGGCGCCGAAGTGACGGAGCCTCAGGCACTGCCGGAGCACGGCGTCACCGTGGTGTTCGTCAATGTCGGCAACACCAAGATCGAACTTCTGGAGCCGTTGGGCGAGGGCTCGCCGATCGCCGCCTTCCTGGAGAAAAACCCGTCCGGCGGCATGCACCATCTCTGCTACGAGGTCGACGATATCCTGGCAGCGCGTGACCAGCTCAAGGCTGCCGGCGCGCGCGTGCTGGGTGACGGCAACCCGAAGACCGGGGCGCATGGCAAGCCGGTGCTGTTCCTGCATCCGAAGGATTTCTTCGGCACGCTGATCGAACTGGAGCAATCATGAGCTGGGTTTCGTTCACCGCACTTTTCTTCGCCACCTGGTGGATCGTGCTGTTCGTCGTGCTGCCGTTCAGCGTCAGGACACAGGACGACGATCACGACGTGACGCTGGGCACGGTTCCAAGTGCACCGCGCGGCCCGCATATGCTGCGCGCCGTCCTGCGAACGACCGTCGCCACGGCGGTAATCATGGGCATTTTCTATGGCTTGACGAAAGGGTTGGGGTACAGCCTCGACGAGGTTCCGCACATCATTCCGGAATTCGGTCAGACCCCAACGAAATAGACCGTTCAGGCCCGAGCTTCAGCACATTCGAGATCGACACGATATCGCCTGAAGGCTCGCTGCGATTCTGACCTTGCGCTGGTTGACGCATGGTCATGTCGTTTGTCAACCTTTGGCGCTAACCAGATGTTTGCAAAAAAAAAGCAAGGCACGAGGCCTTGCAATTTAAACGCGTCCGATCTGTTTCCGGTTTCCGGTGGCAGCGAGTAACCGCGCCTAGATCGCATCCTCCCAAGACTTTGACCGCGTAGGAGAGCAGATTTTTCTCTACCCTCTCGGTTATCGAGGCACACTAGCCTAAGGCGAATGAAAATGTCACGAAGAATTTTGCCCTGAAACGGGCATTCTCGTGCTGCACTGCACAATAGTGTGGCAGGCTTTGCTTGGGAAACGACCAGTAGGGATCGACTGAGCCTTCCAGCCTTCCTGAGTTGACGCGCGCAAAGAATTGGGACGCCGATCCCCGAAGGGGTTCGGCTCTCTCGCACCACCGGCTGGAAGCTATTTTGCGAGACCGGCCGTAGCCATCGCTTTCTCGACCATGCCGATCCAGCCTTCGTTGGCACCCGGCAGGCGTCCTTGCGATTTCAAGCCGGTTAGCATGGTCAGCGCCGCTTTGAAATTTCTCGAAGGGTCAACACCGGCGATTGCCAGCTTGTAGCGGCTGAAGGCGGCATCGACCGTGCGCTGTGCATTGCCCGGGTCGGCTTGCAACTGCGTGTTGGCGATCACGAAACCGGCTTGGTATTCGGCAGCCGCGCCGATTTTGTCCCCCTTGGCCATCAGCACATCGCCGATGCGGTTGTGGCCTACTGCAAGGTCGCGCTGCCATTCGGCATTGTCGGGGTCGAGTTCGGCCAGGTATTCCGCAATGGCCTGCGCGGAACGGCGGTCGGCGAGCGATCCATCAAGGTCTCCAGCCTCGGCGCGGGCGTCGGCTATCTTGCCCAGGGCAAGCTCGAGATCACGCCGCCATAGTGTGTTGCCGGGGTCCCGCGCCACCAGCTTCTGCGCGATATCGACGCTGCGCTGGTAGGGTTCGAAAGCTTTTTCGTTGTGCCCGGTCAGCCGCTGCAGGTCGCCGATAGCGGTGAGGCTGACGGTAATGTCACGCTGCAGTTCGGCGTCGTCCGGCATCTTCTTCGCCAGTGCCTCGGTGATCTGCAAGGACGCTTCATATTCGGCGATCGAGCTTTCCAGCTCGTTGGTCAGCCTGAGCGCCAGCCCGACCTTGGAATGGCTGACGGAAAGGTCGCGCCGAAAGCTGTTGTCGTCCGGCGCTTTCTCGACCAGGAATTCGGCCACCTTCAGCGCCGAACGGTAGTTCGCCAGCGCACCGGGGCCGTCGCCCGATACCCGCATGGCATCGCCGATGCGGTTGAAGCAGACGGCGTAGTCGCGCAGATAGCCGAGCGTAGGCTCCTTTTCGAGGACAGCCTTCATCGTGGTGAGCGCCTGCTCGTAAAGAGCGATCGCACCGGGGATATCGCCCTTCGCCTTCTTGACGTCGGCCACCTTGTTCCGCGCCACGACAAGGTCGCGCTGGTGGTCGATCTTGTCGGGCTCGGCCGCCGCCCGTTTCTCAGCCGACCGGACCATGGAATCGTACGCTTTGCCAGCTTCCTGCAAATTGCCGACGGTCGTTTCCAATGTGCCGATCAGTTCCCAGGACAGTGTCTGCTGGTAGCGCGCGTCGTCCGGTATTTGGAAACCATCGACATCAGCGTAAAGCGCCACCGCCTTGCGAAAGTCCTGGATGGCGAGGTCGTAACGCAATTGCGCCTGCGAGGCGCCGCCAGTGAGATAATACGTCGTTGCCTCCGACAGCGTACGCTCGATGAAGCGGTTTTTCAGATCGTCGCGAGATTTGCCGTCGATGTCCGCCGCCTTGCCAAGCAGTGCACGTGCCTCGTCGAACGACCCGAGTGCCAATTGCGCTTCGGCCTGTTGGCGCAATGCCGTCACCTGCGGATCGGAGGAGGCGAAGTTGCGCAAATCGGCCCTGACCTTTGTGAAGGCGTCGGCAGCTTCCTGGAGTTTCTGGTGGCGCAGCCTTGGCGCCATCGCCTTGCCGTCGGAGGTGATAAGCGCGGCGTATAGCGGCGCCAGCGGCATGTCGGCATTGGCCGCCACCGCCTCGACCTCGATGCGCAAGTCTGGCGTGACGTCAGCCATGGCGAGCAGTAGCCGATCGCGTTCGGGCAGGGCGTCCTTGCTGGCTTGCGCGGCGAAGAAAAGCTGTGGCAAGCCGCTCTCGACATAGGGAAGCTGTCTGCCGCGCGACAGATCGTAGACCTGCTGCTGCACCAGCGTCAGCACGGAGCGTATTTCCAGCCCGTCCGTGGGCAGAAACTTGGCCAATGCGGCGGAAAACTCGGAATTGTCGGATGCGCCGTCAGAGGCTGTCTGACCGGGCGCCGCAGAGAAGGCGAACAGTACATTTTCCGCGCGCCCCATGCGGCCAAGCCCTGGCTTGATCTCGGCTTTCACCTCTGGCGCGATGGACACCACGCCGCGTCCTTCGCCAGGCTGACTGTCTCCCGATTGGCCAAAAGGATCGTTGCGACAAGCATCGAGCACCACGAGGCCGATCCTGCCGACCGCGGTCACTGTCTCACGCACCTCTTCGAGCGGAAGACTTGTGGCCTTCAACCGGTCGAGCGAAGACGGATCGGCATCGATCGGAAGAAGACGGTTGTCGCCCGCAATCTCGACGCCATGGCCCGAGAAATAGATCAGCGCGACATCCGCTCCGGCCGCTTCGTCGCGAAAGTCCTCCAGCGCGCGGCGCATACGTTTCAAGTCGCGGTTCGCTTCGGTGGTGACGTCGAACCCGAGTTTTTTCAGCGCCACTTCGATCGTGCGGCTATCGTTCACCGCGTTCTTCAGCGGACGCACGATCCGATAGTCGTCGGCCGCTATGATGAGCGCGACCCGCCGCTCGGCATGGGCTGCCGAGACGAAAAAGATCCCCAGGATGACCGCCAGGAAAAACCGCAATGACCCAATCCAGCCAAGCCGACAGGGTCCCACGGCTTTCCGGCTCAGGCAAGCCGGAGTGACACGATCCAAGGAACGAAAGGGTTCCGGGCACGAGGGCGCCAATGTACCCGCTTCGCCGGGTTTCCATTCCGCCATGAAATGGCTATGAAGCCGGGGCAAGCAAGCCCGTGCCGCGCCGATTCCAGCGCGGCCATCCTCACTCACGGACCAGTCCATGCGTTTGTCGCGCTACTTCCTGCCTATCCTCAAAGAAAATCCGCGCGAGGCCGAAATCGTCTCGCACCGGCTGATGCTGCGTGCCGGCATGATCCGCCAGCAGGGGCAGGGCAGTTTCTCGTGGCTGCCACTCGGCAAGCGGGTGCTGGACAAGGTTTGCCGGATCATCCGCGAAGAGCAGAACCGCGCCGGCGCGCTGGAAATCCTGATGCCGACCATCCAGTCGGCGGATCTGTGGCGCGAAAGCGGCCGCTATGACGATTACGGCAAGGAGATGCTGCGCATCAAGGACCGGCAGGACCGCGACATGCTCTACGGTCCGACCAATGAGGAAGTGGTCACCGAGATCGTCCGTGCCTATGTGAAATCCTACAAGGACCTGCCGCTCAATCTCTACCACATCCAGTGGAAGTTCCGCGACGAAGTGCGGCCGCGCTTCGGCGTCATGCGTTCACGCGAATTCCTGATGAAGGATGCCTATTCCTTCGATCTCGACTTCGAGGGTGCAAAAGCGGCCTACAACAGGATGTTCGTGTCCTATCTCAGGACGTTTACGCGGATGGGCCTGCAAGCGATTCCGATGCGGGCCGACACCGGGCCGATCGGCGGCGATCTCAGCCATGAATTCATCATTCTCGCCGACACTGGCGAGAGCCAGGTTTTCTGCCATCGCGATTATCTTTCGCTCGATGTGCCCGGAGAGAAGACCGACTTCGCCAACGACGCCGAGATCGGCGACATCGTCAAGACATGGACGACGCCCTACGCCGCCACCGATGAGATGCATGACGAGGCGGCCTGGGCGAAGATCGGCGAAGACGACAAGGTTTCGGCGCGCGGCATCGAGGTTGGTCACATCTTCCATTTCGGGGACAAATATTCCAAGCCGATGGGCGCCAAGGTGACCGGGCCCGACGGCAAGGACCATTTCGTCTCCGGCGGCTCCTACGGCATTGGCCCGTCACGCCTGGTCGCGGCGATCATCGAAGCCAGCCATGACGACAACGGCATCATCTGGCCGGAAGCGGTGGCGCCGTTCGACATCGGGCTGATCAGCATGAAGGCGGGCGATGCGGAGTGCGACCGCGTCTGTGACGAGCTGCATGCCGCCTTTGTCGCCGCCGGCAAGGATGTGCTCTACGACGACACCGACCAGCGGCCGGGCGGCAAGTTCGCCACAGCCGATCTGATCGGCCTGCCTTGGCAAGTGATCGTCGGGCCGCGCGGTGTTGCCGCTGGCGAGGTCGAGATCAAGAATCGCAGGACCGGCGAGCGCGAGACGCTGCCGATCGCCGACGTGAAAAAGCGCTTCGGAGCGGCCGCATGAGCGAAGCGGTGGCGGCAAGAACGGCGGGCGCCGGCCCCTTTTCCATCTTCGAGCGCATGGTTGCCTGGCGCTACCTGCGCTCGCGGCGCAAGGAGACGGTGATTTCGGTGATCGCCTCGATCTCCTTCCTCGGCATCATGCTGGGGGTCGCCACGCTGATCGTGGTGATGGCGGTGATGAACGGTTTTCGGGCGGAGCTGTTGACGCGCATTCTCGGCGTCAACGGCCATCTGATCGTGCAGCCGCTCGATTCGCCGCTTGAGGACTATGCGCAGGTCGCCGGCCGCATCAACGGCGTGCCCGGCGTCAAATACGCCATCCCTTTGATCGACGGCCAGGTGCTGGCGCAAGGCAATGTCGGCGGTGGGACCGGTGCGCTGGTGCGCGGCATCCGTGGTGAGGATCTCAGCAAGATCGCCATCGTCGCGGCCAACATCAAGCAGGGCTCGATCGCCGGTTTCGACACAGGCGAGGGCGTCGCCATCGGCAAGCGCATGGCCGAGAATCTCGGCCTGGCGCTCGGCGACACCATCACCTTGATCTCGCCCGACGGCGACGTGACGCCGATTGGCACCACGCCGCGGATGAAGGGCTATCCGATCACAGCGATTTTTGAAGTCGGCATGTCCGAATATGATACCTCCATCGTCTATATGCCGTTCTCCGAAGCGCAGGCCTATTTCAACATGGACGGCCGGGCGCAGACGATCGAGATCTATGTCGACAATCCCGACGATGTCGACGCGCTGAAACCGAAGGTGGAGGCGGCGGCGCAGCGGCCGATCGACATGGTCGACTGGCGCCAGCGCAACGAGACCTTCTTCTCCGCCCTGCAGGTCGAGCGCAACGTCATGTTCATGATCCTGACGCTGATCGTCCTGGTGGCGGCGCTCAACATCATCTCCGGCCTGATCATGCTGGTGAAGGACAAGGGGCATGACATCGCCATCCTGCGCACCATGGGCGCTTCGCGCGGCGCCATCCTGCGCATCTTCCTGATGACGGGTGCTGCGATCGGCGTGACCGGCACGCTCGCCGGCGTGCTGCTCGGCGTGCTGATCTGCACCAACATCGAATCGATCCGCCAGTTCTTCTCCTGGATGACCGGCAAGGTGCTGTTCAACCCGGAACTCTATTTCCTCAGCCAGTTGCCGGCGAAGATGGATCCACGCGAGACGACCTACGTCATCCTGATGGCGCTCGGGCTGTCGTTCCTGGCAACCGTGTTTCCGGCGTGGCGTGCCGCCCGTCTCGATCCGGTCGAAGCCTTGAGGTACGAGTGATGGCAGAGGCCATTATCGAGCTGAAGAGCGTCGAGCGGCACTATGTCCAGGGGCCGCGCAAGCTCACCATTCTCAACGGCGCCGATTTCTCGCTGAAGCGCGGCGAGATGGTGGCGCTGGTGGCGCCGTCGGGCACCGGCAAGTCGACGCTGCTGCACACTGCCGGCCTGCTGGAGCGTCCCGACGCCGGCGACGTCATCCTGGCCGGACGTGCCTGCGGGCGGCTCTCCGACGACGAGCGCACGGCGATCCGCCGCAACGATGTCGGCTTCGTCTATCAGTTCCATCACCTGCTGCCGGAATTCTCGGCGCTGGAAAACATCATGATGCCGCAGCTGATCAAGGGGCTAAGCCGCAAGGAGGCCTCCGAACGCGCGGCGCAACTGCTCGACTACATGCAGATCGGCAAGCGGGCGCAGCATAGGCCGTCCGAACTGTCCGGCGGCGAGCAGCAGCGCGTCGCCATTGCCCGTGCGGTCGCCAATGCGCCGCTGGTGCTGCTGGCGGACGAGCCGACCGGCAATCTCGACCCCGTCACCGCGTCTTATGTCTTCGAGGCGCTGGCGGCGCTGGTCAAGCAATCGGGCCTTGCCGCGCTGATCGCCACCCACAATCACGAACTGGCATCCCGCATGGACCGGCGCGTCACGCTCGCTGACGGCAAAGTGGTGCCGCTCGGCGCTGGCTGACTTTAATCTCGACAAGCGATGGCGGGCTCGGGGACAGCCCGTCACCAGAGCGCGTTCCGCTCCATCCACAGCTGTCGCACGCCCGTCAACCTTTTCTTAACCCTGCCGATTTGATCGCCCGGAAATTCCGGACACTGCCGGATTCCGGTCGTTGACATTCGAACAAAATTAGAACAAATTGCGAACATATCAACAACAGGAGAGAGTTATGACCGATCTGGTTCAGGATGTCGTCTCACTGGTTTGCATGAGCACCTTTCTCATTTCCATGGCGATCTGGATCGGAGCCATGTGATTTGGTGGTGAGGACGTGGCGCGAACGCAAGCGTCCCTCGGTCGCGCTACTCCTCACCCTTACCCTCTCCCCGTGAAGAACGGGGAGAGGGGGCATCAACTCGGCGCCATGCCTTCATTGAAGCGTCGCTGACGCGGATGTTTTGCGACAGGGGAAGCGAGTTCCGCCGTTAAGTCTTTCTTGCCGCCGCGACGCTAGGGTGTGCCTCCAAGGCAGGAGCAACGTCGCGTGTCGCCCATCGTCACGGCCATCCTCGTGGCCAGCAATCTCGGGCTGATCTTTCTGTTGATGACCGTGCCGCTTGGTTTGCGCACGGTCCGACTCAGCCGCACGATAGCAGCGGACCGGCAGCGCCTCTGGCAGGCGCTATGGCCGTTCGGTAGCGATGCCGGCTGGTCCGGTGAGATCCTTTCGGCCGAGACACTGGACGGGGAGGGCATGGCCCGCATCATGCTGTCCTGGGAAGGCCGCGACGGCAAGCCGATCGAACGCAAGTCGCGATTTGAAGACGTTGTGGAGGGCAGCCGGTTCTCGATGCGTGTCATCGAGGACACTGCGCTCGATACCTCGTTCTGGAAGGATTTTCGTGAGACCACTGAGCTCGTTTCCGAAGGCAGCGGCACGCGGGTCACGCTCAGCCAGACCGATCGCTATCGCGGCTTTGCCTTCCTGGTGTTCCGCTATTTCGCCATGCGCCGTGAACTCTCCAAGCTGCAGCGCTGGGCAAGGACCGGGCAGTATCGCAAGGGCGGCTGGTTCGAGCATCCGCTCAGCCAGGTCGGCTTCGCCGCGCTGTCGGCATTGATTCTGTGGCCGTTCTTCGGTCTTCACCTCGGCGGGCTGGCGCTGGCCGCGATCCTGACGTCGGTGGTGGCCTTGCACGAGCTCGGCCACATGGCGGCATTTCGCCTGATGGGGCACAGCAAGGCACGCATGATCTTCATCCCGCTGCTCGGCGGCATCGCCATTGGCGGGCGACCCTATGACAGCCGTTTTGAAGTGGCCTTCGTGGCATTGATGGGCGCCGGCTTCTCCGCCTTCCTGGTGCCAATCGCAATAGCCGCCAGCACCTTTGCCGGCGCGGAAGGACATCGGCTGGCAGCAGTGCTGCTGGCGACGCTGGCGGGCTTTGCCGCCCTGTTCAACATCGCCAATCTGGTGCCGGTGTGGAAGTTCGACGGCGGCCAGGTGCTGCGCCAGATCTGCCCGGGGCCGATCATGCTGGCGCTGGCTTCGTTCTCCCTGCTTTCGGCCTTCCTGGCGCTTGGCCGGCAGGCCGGCTTTTCCCCAGGCTTTCTGCTGGCGGCGGGAGCGGTCTTTTCGATCCTCAGCCTGCTGACGATGAGCAGCGGGGTCAAGCCGCGCCACGAGCTGAAGCCGATCCGCACAGTCGACCGCTTCGTCATCGCCGGCGCGCTGCTGGCGGTGTTCGCCATCCACGGCTATGGCGTTCTGTGGGCGTCCGCGCAGCTCATCTGAGGTGTGTTGATGTTCAGGTGATGCCGGCCTGCGAACGGCAGGTTCCTGCGCTTCCGGTACTCACGTACTGAATGTACGCTCCGTTCCGGTTCTCGGAACCAACCGTTCTCGACTCGGCCTGACCTGAATCTCAACACACCTTGCGCAGGTTCCAGGCGGGAAGCTTCAGCCGGCCTTGCGTGCTGCTTCGACTTGCAAAATCGTGGTAGGACCGAACACGTCCTCGAAGGCGGATTTCAGGGCCAGGTCGAGATCGGCCATGCCAAGGGGAAGGCCGAGATCGACGAGGCTGGTGACGCCGTGATCCTGCACGCCGCACGGGACGATGCCGCTGAAATGGTCGAGGTCAGGTTCGACATTGATGGCGATGCCGTGAAAGCTCACCCAGCGCCGCAGCCTGATGCCGATGGCGGCGATCTTGTCCTCGGCAGGCGAGCCGTCCGGCAAAGCAGGGCGATCGGGCCGCACAACCCAGACGCCGACCCGGTCCTCGCGGCGCTCGCCTTGCACGTTGAAGGCGGCGAGCGTGCCGATGATCCACTGTTCGAGCGCCGCGACGAAGGCGCGGACATCCTCGCGCCGCCGCTTCAGGTCGAGCATGACATAGGCGACCCGCTGGCCCGGGCCGTGATAGGTGTATTCGCCGCCGCGCCCGGCCGCGAACACAGGGAAGCGGTTCGCGTCGATCAGGTCCTCGCCGCGGGCACTGGTGCCGGCGGTGTAGAGCGGCGGATGCTCGACCAGCCAAACCATTTCGCCGGCCGCCCCACTGCGGATCGCCTCGGCACGTGCCTCCATGAAGGCCAGCGCATCGGGATAGGCGGTGAGGCCCGGCTCGATGCGCCATTCGACCGGTGCTGAACCGGGGAGCGGCAGGAACGACGTGGCGATCTGGCTGCGTTCTGTCATGACTTTTCGTCTTTTCGTTTATGCATGTCGTGGTCCCAAAACCGCCTTGCGCTTTTGGGCGACATGCATTTGCCTCCCATATGGCGATATCAGGCCGAAACGTCCAGTTCCGGCCCTGCATCCCAGCCCTGTGGAGCATTATGCCAATCGCCTGACATTATTGCTTGCCGCGCACTTGTTTCGCCGGAAACGATTTGCTACACGCCGCGAGCCGGTCGGTTCCGGCTCCTACCACGTGCGGTCGTGGCGGAATTGGTAGACGCGCAGCGTTGAGGTCGCTGTGGGGCAACCCGTGGAAGTTCGAGTCTTCTCGACCGCACCAAAATTTCCCTGACAGATTGCTTCTGGCGAGCCGGGACTGCAAGCGATGACACGTCGCGGTCACGGGGCTTCCCGAGGATCGAAACGGCAGCGGCGCGTCATTCAGACCGGGCCGTCGCTTCGCTGACGACGCCGGCTTCTTTCAAGATTTCTGCTTCCCCTGCCTGCCGTAAGCCCGGCAAGGAAAAGGCGCTGGCGCTGCAAAATGCGTGACTGACAGTCTCGCGCTTGCCTATAGTGCTCATCACAATTCCATTCGGGGGCATCGCGTATGTTGACTCACGTTCGTGCCGTGGTCGTTGGTGGCGGCTGTGTCGGTGCCGGCATTCTCTACGGCTTGGCAAAGCGCGGCTGGAGCGATGTCGCCTTGCTCGAGCGAACGCAGCTCACCGCCGGTTCGACATGGCATGCAGCGGGGCTCATACCCTCCTATGCGCGCAGTCTCAGCGTCGGCCGAATGATCGCCAAGTCCATCGAGATCTATGAAGGCCTTGAGGCCGAGACCGGCCAGAAGGTCGGTTGGCACAAATGCGGCCAGCTGCGCATCGCCAACACGCGCGACCGGCTCGATGAGTACCGCAGCTACATGGACGTCGCGGAGGCCCAGGGGGTACGGGCGCGGATCGTATCGCCGGCCGAAGCGCGCGAGATCTGGCCGCTCCTCGACAACAGCGGCATGCTGGGTGCCCTCTATCATCCCGATGACGGCCACATCGCGCCCGCTGATGTGACCCAGGCCATGGCCAAGGGCGCACGCGACCTCGGCGCAAAGATCCAACTCGGCACCGAAGTGACGGGTTTCGAACGGACGCCGGGCGGCGACTGGAAGGTCAGAACCTCTCGTGGCGACATCGTCTGCGAACACGTTATCCTCGCCACCGGCAATTATGCGCGCCAGACCGGCGCCATGCTGGGTCTCGACATTCCCGCAATCCCGATCGTGCATCAGTACTGGATCACCGACGCAGTGCCCGAAGTGGTGGAACGCAAGCGTCTGGGCCTTCCGGAAATGCCGATCCTGAGGGACGAGGGTTACGAGGGTTATCTGCGCGAAGAAGGCGATGGGCTGATGTTCGGCCCCTACGAGCGAACAGAGCAACTCAAGCTGTTTGCCGAGAACGGCGTGCCGGAATGGTTCGGTGCCGACCTGCTCGACGAGGATTTCGATGCCGTTTCCTGGAACTGGGAGCGGGCAACGGAACTGGTGCCCGCGCTCGGGCGTGCCGGCATCAAGCGGAATGTGCGCGGACCTTTCCAGATGACGGCAGACGAGCTGCCGCTGATGGGGCAGGCGTGGGGGCTTCGGAATGTCTGGCTCGCCGAAGGTGTACCGGGTGGCATCCTGTGGGGCGGAGCGATCGGCCACTATCTTTCCGAGCGGATTGCCGAGGGCGGCAACAGCATCGACACGGCAGAACTGGATCCGCGCCGCTTCGGCGAATATGCCAACAAGAGCTGGACTCGTGAGAAGGTGAGGGAGGCCTGGGGCACCCACGCGGCACAGCATTATCCGGGCCAGGACATGCCGGCGGCACGACCGCAGAAAACCGCTCCGTCCTACGACCGCTTGAGCCAGCTCGGCGCGGTGTGGGATGTGCTGAACGGCTGGGAAATGCCGAGCTGGTTCGCGCCCTCGGGTGTCGAGGCCCGCAATTCGTACAGCTGGCGCTGGACCGCCAAGGGCAATTATGTCGGCGAGGAGGTTCGGGCCGTCCGCCAAGCCGTCGGCCTTGTCGAAATGACGCCGATGACGAAGTTCGAGGTCAGCGGCCCTGGCGCCGAGCGCTGGCTCGACGGTATCCTCGCCAATCGGTTGCCGCGCCCCGGCCGCGTCGCGCTCGCCCATCACCTCACGCCGGCCGGCGGCGTGCAGGCCGAGTATGTGGTGGCGCGATTGCTGAGCGACCTGTTCTACCTCGTCTCAACACCGCGCGCCGAGCGTTGGAACTACGACGACCTCAACCGGCTGCTGCCGAAGGACGGCAGCGTGCAACTGCGCAATGTCACCAACGATCACGGCAGCTTCACCGTGGTCGGGCCCAAGGCGCGCGACGTCTTGCAGCCGCTGACCGAGATCGATCTGTCGAACGAGGCTTTCCCCTGGTTCAGCGTGCAGTCGGCGACCGTCGGCCTGGCCAGCGACGTGCGGCTGATGCGCGTCAATTACTCGGGTGAACTCGGCTGGGAGCTTTATCATCCGCTCTGCTATCAGCGGCACTTGCTGGATGCGCTTCTGAAATCAGGCGAGGCGCACGGGCTCAGGCTGGTCGGGTTGCAGGCGCTGGAATCGCTGCGTCTCGACAAGTCCTACCGCGCCATGTACCGCGACATGAACCTCGAACTGTCGGCCTGGGAGAGTGGTCTCGACCGCTTCGTGAGGCTCGACAAGGGAGACTTCATCGGCCGCGCATCCCTGGCTGCGAAGCAAAAGCAGGGTACGGCACGCCGGATCGTCACGCTGTCCATCGATACGGACGGGGCGAGCGCCTTTGCCTATGAGGTCGTCTATCGCGACGGCAAGCTTGTCGGCCGCGTCACGTCTGCAGGCTATTCCTATACGTTCGGCCACGACATAGCACTGGCGCTGCTGCCGCTGGAACTTGGGACCTCCGGCACGGCGCTGGAGGTTTCAATTCTGGGCGAGCGCCGTCCCGCAAAGGTTATCGCCGACTCTCCCTATGATCCGGAAGGCGCGCGCGGCCGTATGTGAGGGATCCCGAGCATAGAGGCCGGAAATCAGGCGGCCTTCTTCATCCGGGCCAGGGTATCGGCCACGACCTCCCCGAAAGACGATGGCGTCGGCACGATGACGACGCCGGCCTCTTTCAGGATTTCGACCTTTTCCTGCGCCGACTCGCCGAAGGCCGAGATGATGGCGCCGGCATGGCCCATGCGCCGGCCCTTTGGTGCGGAAAGCCCGGCGATGTAGGCGATCAGCGGCTTGCGCATGTTGTCGCGCGCCCAGATCGCGGCTTCCGCCTCCTGCGGTCCGCCGATCTCGCCGATCATCACCACGGCGTCGGTTTCGTCGTCCTGTTCGAACAGCTTCAGCATGTCCTTGAAGGAAGAGCCGTTGATCGGATCGCCGCCGATGCCGACGCTGGTCGAGACACCGATGCCAAGCGCCTTCATCTGCGAGGCGGCCTCATAGCCGAGCGTGCCCGAGCGCCCGACGATGCCGACGCGGCCGGGGAGATAGATGCTGCCCGGCATGATACCCATCAGTGCCTGCCCGGGCGTGATCACGCCGGCGCAGTTCGGCCCGATCAGCCGCATGCGGTCCTCGAAACGGTAGCGAAGCATGTAGCGCTTCACCTGCATCATGTCCTGCGAGGGGATGCCGTCGGTGATGCAGACGCATAGCTTTATGCCGGCATCGGCGGCTTCCATGATCGAGTCGGCGGCGAAAGGCGGCGGCACGAAGACGATGCTGGCTTCGGCGCGGGTTTCGCGCACCGCGCCCTTGACGGTGTTGAAGATCGGCAGGCCGAGATGCGTCTGCCCACCCTTGCCTGGTGTCACGCCGCCGACGAGCTTGGTGCCATAACGCTTCATGTCCTCGGCGTGAAAGCTGCCGATCTTGCCGGTAAAACCCTGGACGATGACCCGGGTGCCGCGGTTGAGCAGGATTGCCATGTCTTGAGCTCCCTCAGCTTGCTTTTTTGAGCGTTGCCGAACGCCAGGCGGCGACGGCTTTTTCGGCGGCTTCCGCCAGCGTTTCGGCGACGATCACCGCCTCGCCGGAATCGGCCAGGATGCGGCGCCCTTCCTCGACCTTGGTGCCGGCAAGCCGCACCACCAGCGGCACGTTGACGCCGACTTCGCGGATCGCCTTGATGACGCCTTCCGCGACCCAGTCGCAGCGGTTGATGCCGGCGAAGATGTTGACCAGGATGGTCTCGACATTCTTGTCGCCAAGCACTGCGCGGAACGATTTCGCCACCCGCTCCGGCGAGGCGCCGCCGCCGATGTCCAGGAAGTTCGCCGGCTCGCCGCCGGCGATCTTGATCATGTCCATCGTCGCCATGGCGAGGCCGGCGCCGTTGATGATGCAGCCGATGTTGCCGTCGAGGCCGACATAGGAGAGGCCGCGGTCGCTGGCGAAGGTCTCGCGTGGGTCCTCCTGGCTCTTGTCGCGCAGCTCGGAGATTTCCGGCCGCCGGAACAACGCGTTCTCGTCGAACGACATCTTGGCGTCGAGCGCCACAAGGTTGCCGTCGCGGGTCACCACTAGCGGATTGATCTCCAGCATGGAGGCGTCGTAGTCGCGGAACACCTGGTAGCAGCTGAAGATGGTTTCGGTCGCCTTGCCGATCAGCTTCTGATCCAGGCCGAGCCCAAAAGCGATCTCCCGCGCCTGGAAGCGCTGCATGCCGACTCCCGGATCGACCGTGGTCCGGATGATGGAATCCGGCGCCCTCTCGACGATATCCTCGATCTCCATGCCGCCGGCGGCCGACGCCACGATCATGACGCGCTCCTGTTTCCTGTCGAGAACGAAGCCGACATAGAGCTCCTGCGCGATGTCGACGGCCTCCTCGAGATAGAGCCGCGATATCAGCTTGCCCCGCGGGCCGGTCTGCTGGGTCACAAGCTTGCGGCCGAGCATTGCTTCGGCCGCGTTGGAGATCTCCTCGTCATTGGCGCAGAGCTTGATGCCGCCGGCCTTGCCGCGGGCACCGGAATGAACCTGCGCCTTGACGACCCATTTGCCACCGCCGATTTCACGCGCCCTATAGGTTGCCTGCTCGGGGCTGTAGGCCAGGCCGCCGCGCGGAACATGAATCCCGTGGCGGGCAAGCAGTTCCTTGGCCTGGTATTCGTGAATGTCCATCTTGTCCTCCCAAAAACCTTCAGTGCGTGGCGGCGTGCGGCTGTTGTTGGCTATCAAGTTGGCCGGCGCGTTCGATGGCTTCGTTGACCACCAGCACGTTGCGCGCCATGCGTTCCGACGCCGCGTCGATCATCTTGCCGTCGAGCGCTGCCGCGCCCTTTCCGAGCGCCTCGGCTTCCCTCAGCACTTCCAGGATGCGCCTGGCGCGGACGACTTCCTTTTCCGGCGGCGAGAACACGCTGTTGGCCAGCGCGATCTGCGAGGGGTGGATCGCCCATTTGCCTTCGATGCCAAGTGCCGCCGCGCGCCTTGCCGCCGCGGTGTAGCCCTCAGGGTCCGAGAAATCGCCGAACGGCCCGTCGATGGCGCGCAGGCCGTAGGCCCTGCAGGCAACCGTCATCCGCGACAGAGCGAAATGCCACTGGTCGCCCGGATAGTCGGGATTGAGGCCGCCGATGTTGACGGTGCGCGCCTTGTTGCTGGCGGCATAGTCGGCGACGCCGAAATGCATCGCCTCCAGGCGGCCGGGCGTCGCGGCGATCGCCTCGACATTGGCCATGCCGAGCGCCGTCTCGATGAGGGCTTCTAGGCCGACGCGGGTCTTGTAGCCCCTGGCCATCTCGATCTGGTTGACCATGGCCTCGACCATATAGAGGTCGGCCGGAACGCCGACTTTCGGCACAAGGATGGTGTCCAGCCGGTCGCCGGCCTGTTCCATCACGTCGACCACGTCGCGATACATGTAGTGCGTGTC
Organism: Mesorhizobium sp. AR07; assembly: GCF_024746815.1. Lineage (GTDB taxonomy): Bacteria > Pseudomonadota > Alphaproteobacteria > Rhizobiales > Rhizobiaceae > Mesorhizobium. The sequence goes on along the minus strand of NZ_CP080525.1, from coordinate 1,473,615 downwards.
GAGGCCGTTGATGCGCACCGAAACGGTCTTGCCCTTGGCGCGCCAGTCGATGTCGTTGAGCGCCTGGATGATGTTCTTGCGGGCGCGTTCCTTGTCCGGCGGCGCCACCGCGTCCTCGATGTCGAGGAAGACGAAGTCGGCGGCGCTGTTCGCCGCCTTTTCGATCATCTCCGGGCTGGAGCCGGGAACAGCAAGTTCGCTGCGCTGCAGCCGGAGCTTTTTCAGATGGTTGATCGTGTGGCTCATGGTCGCGTCCTCTCACGCCGCCTCGGCGACAGATACCCCGGCCGAGGCACGGAAGTGCTGGATGGCGGCGCCGACGCCCGAGCCCGGCGCCAGCCGGACGCCGCAATCGAGCAGCGCCATTTCCGCCGCAGACAACGAGGCGAGCACCATCACCTCGTTCAGCCAGCCGAGATGGCCGATGCGGAAGACCTTGCCGAACACCTTGTTGAGACCGCCTCCGAGCGAGGTCCGGTAGGTCTGGTAGGCGCGCTTGACGACGTCGGCGCTGTCGATGCCTTCCGGCACCAGGATGGCGCTGACGGTGTCGGAGTGCCATTTCGGCGCCTTCGCGCAAAGCTTCAGGCCCCAGGCGTCGACCGCCTTGCGCACGCCTTCGGCGAGGCGATGGTGACGAACGAAGATGTTGTCGAGACCTTCCTCGGCGATCAGATCGAGCGAGGCGCGCAGGCCGCGCAGCAACTGCGTCGCCGGCGTGTAGGGGAAATAACCGGCGTCGTTGGCGCGGATCATGTCCTCGAACGAGAAGAAACAGCGCCGGTGGGTCGCGACCCTGGAAGCGACGAGCGCCTTCTTGCTGACGGAGAGGAAGCCGAGGCCGGCGGGCAGCATGAAGCCCTTCTGCGAGCCGCTGACGGCGCAGTCGACACCCCATTCTTCCTGACGAAAGTCGATCGAGCCAATCGACGACACGCCGTCGACGAAGAGAAGGGCAGGATGGTTCGCCGCGTCGAGTATGGCCCGGCAGCCGGCGACATCGCTGGTGACGCCGGTCGCGGTCTCGTTCTGCGTGCAGAAGACCGCCTTGATGCGGTGTGCCTTGTCCGCCTTCAGTCTTTCCGCGTAGAGGTCGAGCGGCACGCCGGTTCCCCACTCGCAGTCGATCACGTCGACCTCGAAGCCGAGGCGCTCGGCCATGTCGACCCACAGATGCGAGAACTGTCCGAAGCGCGACATCAGCACGCGATCGCCGGGGCTGAGCACATTGGTCATGGCCGCCTCCCAGGCGCCGGTGCCGGACGACGGGTAGATGAAGACGCGGCCGGTTTCGTTCTTGAAGACTTTTCTGATGTCCTCGAACAGCGGCAGCGTGAAATCGGGGAATGATCCGGCGCGCATATCCTCCATCGGAAGGTTCATCGCCTGCCGGACCTGCTCCGGAATGTTGGTGGGTCCTGGAATAAAAAGGTGGGTGAACCCAGCCATGCGCGAACTCCTCCGATGCTAGAGATTTGTGGAGGGAGTTTCGTCTGGACGGCGAGGGGCAACAACACCTTGGTGGGTAAGTTCTCGCCGCGCGCGGGTGGGTCGAACCTACCCGCTTGGCCTACCCATTGGGCCTACCCGAAAGGCTGTTTAGGACCGCGCCGCTTCTCGCTCGAATAGAGGGCGACGGCCATCGCCCGATTGCGGACGTCAAGCTTGTCATAGAGATTCTTGAGGTGGTATTTCACCGTATTCTCGGAGATGCCCGTGCGCGTCGCGATCTGAAGGTTGGTCCAGCCGTCGGAAAGCACCGCCAGCAGCTCGCGCTCGCGAACCGTGAGCTGCGCCAAAGGCGTGTCGTTGACCTTGTTGATGTCGATGTAGGGGATGCAGATGCGGCCGTGCGCGACCGCCAGGATCGTCTCGAAGATGATATGCGGATCGTCGAACTGGAAGCAGTAGCCCTGAGCACCAAGCCGCACGCACTGCTTCAAGATGCCGATGTCATGGTCGTTGGAAAACACCGTGATGCGCATATCGAGCTTGCGGCTCTGGACTTCGGCCAGAACATCCGCACCGTCCATGTCGGCGAGCCTCCAACCGATGACAGCGACATCGAACTTGGTCTTCATTGCCAGTTCCAGGAGTTGCTTGCCGCTCGGCACGGCGCTCAGCAATTCGAAACGTCCGTCGCATTCCAGCATTTCGCGCAGCGCCGATATGACAAGCGGATTGCGCTCGGCGACAACGACGCGAACGCGTTGCTGTGCTGATGTGGCTTCGTTCGTTCTCGCCGACCGTGCGCTCAAGGGCTTCCGTTCTGGACCGGTTGCGGATATGGGCGGATCCGGCTGATATCCGGACCCTGCGTCATGACAATCGCTGCAACCGCACAAGGGTGCTCTTTCCCCAGCGACATGCGCTGTCGCGCCACCTGAACCGGTATCCGGTTGGTTTTGACCGGATTGGCGTCGTCAGCCCGGGCCTGGCGATGTCGGCCTCCGGGTGTAGTCGACCTGATGGAGCACGCGCATTTCGTTTGATATTCAGTGTGTTAGAGCGATGGGTTCCCAAATCGAATCGTGCTGCCGCGCTATCTCTGGATTGAGCATCGGGTTTTCCCAAAACCGGTTTCCCCTTTTGGGTCCGATGTTCTAGACCTGAGACGCACCTTTTCCGAATTGCGATGGCGGGAGGCGCTGGTGGAAGGCCAGGACGAACGGACGACCGGCGCCAGGGCCGCTGAGGATGCTCGGGCCGATATCTATGGCGAGGACGGCGTCGTCCTGTCGTCCTTCCTTGCCCAGATCGGCGCGGCGATCGCCGATCGCGACACGCTCACGCTCAAGCATGAAGTCGACCACCTGCACCAGTCGGAGCTCGGCGACCTGCTCGAGGCGCTGCATCCCGAACAGCGCCGCGCGCTGGTCGAACTCTTGGGCGCCGATTTCGACTTCTCCGCGCTGACCGAGGTCGACGAGGCGATCCGCATGGAGATCGTCGACAACCTGCCCAACGCGCAGATCGCCCAGGCGGTGCAGGAGCTCGATTCCGACGACGCGGTCTACATTCTCGAAGACCTTGAAAAGGAAGACCAGGACGAGATCCTGTCGCAGCTGCCGTTCACCGAACGGATCAGGCTGCGCCGCTCGCTCGACTATCCGGAAGAGACGGCCGGCCGCCGCATGCAGACCGAGTTCGTCGCGGTGCCGCCGTTCTGGACGATCGGCCAGACCATCGACTACATGCGCGAGGACAAGAACCTGCCTGAGCGCTTCAGCCAGATCTTCGTCATCGATCCGACCTTCAAGCTGCTCGGCGCCATCGACCTCGACCAGATCCTGCGCACCAGGCGCGCTGTCAAGGTCGGGGAGGTCATGCATGAAACGCGGCACGCCATTCCCGCCACCATGGATCAGGAAGAGGCGGCGCGGGAATTCGAGCAGTACGACCTTTTGTCGGCCGCCGTCGTCGACGAGAATGAGCGGCTGGTCGGCGTGCTGACCATCGACGACGTCGTCGACGTCATCCAGCAGGAGGCCGAGGAAGATCTGATGCGCATGGGCGGCGTTGGTGACGAAGAGCTGTCCGACAGTGTCTTTTCGACCTCGCGCTCGCGCGTTCCATGGCTGTTGATCAATCTGTTGACGGCATTCCTGGCGGCGTCGGTGATCAGCCTGTTCGACCGCACGATCGAGCATATCGTGGCGCTGGCGGTGCTGATGCCGATCGTCGCCGGCATGGGCGGCAATGCCGGCTCGCAGACCATGACCGTCACCGTGCGGGCGCTGGCAACCAAGGATCTCGACATCTACAATGCCGGCCGTATCATTCGCCGCGAGATGGGCGTCGGCTTCATCAACGGCATCGTCTTTGCCATCCTGATCGGCATCGTCGCCGCGATCTGGTTCCACGACAACAATCTTGGCGGCATCATCGCGGCGGCGATGATCATCAACATGTTCGCGGCAGCCTTGGCCGGCATCCTGATCCCGCTGCTGCTCGACCGTTTCAAGGTCGACCCGGCGGTCGCTTCGGCGGTCTTCGTCACCACGGTCACCGACGTCGTCGGCTTCTTCGCCTTTCTCGGTATTGCCACGTGGTGGTTCGGGGTGCCTTGAAGGCGAGCCCTCAATTGACTTTTACGTAAATGCCATGCGAGGCTCGCGCGGGGCGCCATGTCGATTCCGGCGTGGCCTGGGTTTGGTGCGGGACAGAAGGCGACGCCGGATGACTGGCGATCGCCGGGATTCCGGCGTGCGGGAGTGACAATGCGGGAATATTATTCGATCACCGAGCTGACCCGTGAATTCGACGTCTCGACGCGGACGCTGCGCTTCTATGAAGACGAAGGGCTGGTGCAGCCGGTGCGGCGCGGCCGCACGCGGCTGTTTCGCCCGTCCGACCGCCACCTTATCCGGCAGATCATGCGCGGCAAGAGGCTCGGCTTCTCGATCAACGAAATCCGCGAAATCATCCAGATGTACAAGGAGCCGCCCGGCGAGGTCGGTCAACTCAAGCTGATGATCAAGCGCATTGAGGAAAAGCGCGAGGATCTCCGGCAGAAGCGGCGCGATCTCGAAGAGACGCTGGCCGAACTGGACCAGGCAGAGGAATCCTGCGTCGAGCGGCTGGTCGAACTCGGTGTGAATACCTGACGGTCTTCCCGACAGGACAATCGCCTCCAGGCGCTGGCGCCGCCCCTCATCGCCCTGCCGGGCACTTCTCCCCGTATAGTGACGGGGAGAAGTGGGCTGGCCGCAAACCTTGGCGCCATTCTTGCGACGTTGGCGAAATCGGCGATGAGCGACCCTCTCCCCGTCACTATACGGGGAGAGGGTGCCGGTGTCCGAACCGGATAGATAGGTAACAGAATGGACCGATAGCATGGGTGACAGTTTTCTTGTCCGCCGGGAGGACCGGCGATGGTTTGGCGAGAGACTGGCATCATGGACGAACGACTTCGGTTTGTTGCGGATTGTCTGGCAGGCGAGGAGACGATGAGCGCGCTTTGTGCGGCGTACGGCATCTCGCGTAAGAGCGGCTACAAATGGCTTGGTCGCTATCGCGCGTTTGACCCGGAAGGTTTGCACGATCTGCCGCGAGCACCGCTCAATCATGGCCGGGCGACGGCGCTTGACTTGGTGGAGCGGATCGTCGCGGCGAAGGAGACGCACCCGCTGTGGGGGCCTAAGAAGATCGTTGCGCGGCTCAAGCGCACGGCGCCCGAGCTGGTCTGGCCTTCAGCCTCGACGGTGGGCGCGATCCTTGCGCGGCATGGACTTGTCGGCACTCGCAAGCGGCCGCACCTGCGGGCCTGCGGCAATGGTCCGTGGCCGGAGCCAGAGGGGCCGAACGCAGTCTGGACGGGTGATCACAAGGGTTGGTTCCGGACTGTTGACGGGTGGCGTTGCGAGCCCTTGACGGTGATGGATGCGTCGAGCCGCTACTTGCTGGCGCTGGAAGCGACGGGGTCAACAGCAGAGAGCGAGGCCTGGCCGGTGTTCGAGCGGTTGTTTGAGGAGCATGGCCTGCCGGATCGGTTCAGAAGCGACAACGGTTCACCGTTTGCATCGGCCGGCGTCACTGGGCTGACGCCGCTTGCGGTGCGCTTCATCAAGCTCGGGATCATCCTGGAGCGGATCGCGCCTGGCAAGCCGCAGCAGAATGGACGCCACGAGCGCTTTCATCTGACCATGCTGCCATTGGCTGAGACGCCGGAGGCCGACAGAACGGCTCAGGGCCAGGCCTTCGAGGCCTTCCGGCGTAGCTACAATGAGGAGCGTCCGCATGAGGCGCTCGCCATGGACACTCCAGCCCAGCATTACCGCCCGTCACAGCGCGCCATGCCAAAAACAGCACCCGAGCCCGATTATCCGGACGAGGCGGCGGTGCGCCATGTGCGCCACAATGGCGAAATCAGGTGGAATGGCGGCTTCATCTACATCTCAAAGGCGCTGGTCGGCGAAGCGGTCGCCGCCACCGAAACCGAGGGCGGCGAATGGGCACTCTCCTTCCATGCCCATCCGCTCGGCATCATCGACACCAGGCGCATGAAGCTTGTCCGCCGCAGCGCCGCGCCAACCAAACCGCTTGGCGCTGCAACGGACAATACAGGGGGAGAACTGTAACCCATGTATCCGGTTCAAAGTGTTACCCATCTATCGGCTGGACACCGGCAGGCAGGTGAGGGGCGGCGCCGACATCGACAAATTGTTGGTCTCTGCCACAAGTTGGAAACTGTCATTGATCTGAAGCGATTCTCCTGGTCTTCCCTACACTGCTCAGGTAGGGCGCCTCAAATCCAGCGCCGCACTCGTTTCGCGTAGTCCCGGTATTTCTTGCCAAACTTGGCCGTCAGCACCTTTTCCTCGCCCTCGATGGCGACCTTTTGCGTGGCGAACGCAGCGATGAAGGCGAACAGCAGGAACCAGGCTATCCCCGAAACAAAGGCGACGCCGATCAACAGCAGCGTGTTGGCCAGATACATCGGATTGCGGGTGATGCCGAAGGGACCTGTGGTGACGAGGTGATCGGGCACCGCGTTGGGGTTGAGCGTGGTCTTGGCCCGGACCATAGTGCGGATCGCGGTGAACCAGAGTGCCACGACGCCGAACAGCGCCACCCAGCCGGCGGCAAACAGGATATCGCCCAAGAGGTCGCCGATCCAGGGCAGTGGATAGAGCAGGCCGAGCGCCACGCTGATAGCGATGGCGGCGACATAGATCACCGGCGGCCACGGTATGAGCCCCGGCTTCGGCTGGTTTCCGGTCATTTGACCCCCTCTGTCATCTTGTCGTCGGTCTTGGCAGTGCACATGCCGGCGAGATCGGAAATATGCGCCTTCCATTCGGCACTCTGGTCGTTGTTGTAGAGCCGATCAAGCGTGGCCTCGCCCTCCAGCGTATCGAGCATGCAGACACAGTAGCTCGAACAGAATTCGGTGTCGCGCGACTGTTCGCATGACCGCTGGCAGGTTTTCAGGAAATTCACCTGCGGGGTTTCGACCTGCGCCGGCATGACTTGCGAGAACAGCCACACACAGCCGATCAGCAGCGGCTGGTGGATCAGGTAGAAGGCCAGGCTGTGGCGGCCGATGAAGAGCAGCGGGTTGGCCCAGCGTCCGGGCTTGAGGTTCGCCAGCCACGTCAAGACACCTGCGGCCGCGGCAAGTTTTGTGACGCCGATGCCGACAAGCACCGCGCCGAACCACGGAAACAGCGGAACATAGTCGTTGGAGCGCGGGTTGATCGCCGACAGGCCGACCCACCACAGCCACGGATGGTCGAAGGCCTCGAAGCGCAGATAGACGGGTGCTGCGATGACCAGCGCTGCCACCAGCAACGTCAGCAGCGCCGGCAGCCGCAGGAACAGCAGGCCGAGCAGGCTTGCCAGCGCGATCTCGTGCAGGATACCGAAGAAGATGAAGCCGTCCGGCGTGGCGATGCGGGTGACGACCGAGATGGCGATCGCCGCTCCGGCAACCATGGCGAAACGCTTCCAGAAGCCGTTCCAGCGGATCTGCTGGCCATGGGCGAGGTACAGGCTGACGCCGACCAGGAACAGGAAGGTCGAGGCGATGCAGCGCGCGTAGATTTTCCACCAGCCGAAAGCGGTGAGGCCGGGATCGGTGTAGCCGAAGAATTCCAGGTCCCAGGTGAAATGGTAGCTCGCCATGGCGATGAGCGCGATGCCGCGCACGATGTCGATGGCGACGATGCGTTTCGATTGATCCTGAACGGGTGCGGTCGGCGTTTGGATGCTCATGGTCTCGCGATCTGATTTTAGCCCGCAAGACGACTATCACGGTTGCCCCGGACAAAAGAAGACCGGCAGCTTCGGTATGCAAAAGCTGGATCAGGCGCTGCTTTAAGGTGTGTCGATATTCAGATGATGCCGGCCTGCAAACGGCGGCTTTCTGCGCTTCCGGTGCTCACGGACTTGACTATCCGCTCCGCTCCGATTCTCGAAAGCCACCGTTTTCGGCTCGGCCCAACCTGAATCTCAACACACCTTAGGCCAGTGCCGGAAAGCCTTTGGCCGACTTCGCTTTTTGCCGGGTAGGCGTCGGTTTCCTCTTATTGGCGCAGGCATCACCACGGCAGATTTGATCCTGTGATTCTGCTTTGGGGAAGCAATGTCCACCCATGTGCGCCATCCGATCTGGTTACCGGCCCTGCGACCGGCGGACGCGCGCACCTTCGCCTCGCTCTATGCCGTCGAATCCTTCGCCCGCGCCACGGTGTCGAGCGTCATCCCGATCCAGGCCTACGAGATCCTGCACAACGAGCAGATCGTCTCGATCCTCTACACCATCGTGGCGATGCTCGGCCTGTCGGTGACGCTGTTCATGCCGATGCTGATCCGCCGTTTTGCCCGGCGCTGGGTCTACACAGCCGGCGCCTGCCTGCTGGCCATCGGCTCGCTGTTCTTCGTCACCCACACGCTTGCCGGCCAGCTGGCAGGCATGCTGTGCCGCGTCATGGGTGCCAGCGCGCTGTCGATCACGCTCAACCTCTACATCATGGACCACATCCGCAAGACCGACTTCATGCAGCCGAATCGCTGCGCATGGCATGGTCGATGTTCGCCTGGACCGGCGGGCCGACGCTCGGCATCTTCCTCTACACGCGCTTCGGCATCTATGCCGCGCACGGCGCGGTGGCCGCGTTCGCGTTTGCCCTGCTGGCGCTGTTCTGGATCTACCGGCTGGGCGACAACCAGTCGATCCGCCCGGGCAAGTCGCGGCCGGCCAATCCGCTCGCCAATATCGGCCGCTTCATCGCCCAGCCGAGGCTCAGGCTGGCCTGGCTGATCGCTTTCGGCCGCTCCTGCTTCTGGACGACGTTCTTCGTCTACGGGCCGCTGTTCATGGTGATCACCGGCGAGGGCAAGCTGGCCGGAGGCCTTTTGGTTTCGGCCGGCAACGCGCTGCTGTTCATGGCCATCTTCTGGGGCAAGGCGGGAAAGCGCTTTGGTGGCCGCCGGACCATGACATTTGCCTATTTCGCCATGTCGGCCACCCTCTTTGCGGCGGGTTTCGTCGGCGAAAGCGTACCGTTGCTCACCGGCGCCTTCCTGCTTTGCGGCGCCTTCTTCACCATCGCCCTGGATGCGCTGGGTTCGACCGCCTTCATGCGCTCGGTGCGATCCTATGAAAGATCGCAGATGGCGGCGGTCTACCGCACCTATCTCGATTTTTCGGAACTGACGCCGCCGCTGGTCTACTCCGTGGTGCTGGCCTTCTTCGGCCTGGGCTCGGTGTTCGTCACGCTCGGCCTGCTGGCGGCGGTCTGCGGTTTCGTGACCTGGCGCTACCTGCCGAAATCGCTGTGAGGATCAGGGCGACAGCGCAGCATGGCGATCGCGCACCCAGTTGTGGAAGCGGTGCAGGTCGTATTCCTCGGGCATCAGCACGCCGGCCGTGTGGCGCATCGAGCGCAGGCCTTTCTGGTTGACCTCGCAGATCGTCGCATCCTCCTCCAGCACCTGTTTGCCGAAGGCGACGATGTTGTCGATATCGGTTGCATCAAGCGCCTCGGGTGCAAACAGCCATTCGGCGACAAGCTCGGTCTGCTCGGGCCCGAGCGGCACCAGCCGCACCGTTCTGACATAGTCGACATGGCCGACGATGAACATCGACGGCAGGTTGGTGGCATAGGTCTGGCCTGCGGCGCGCTCGGCTGATGTGAGGCCGGCAAAGACCGGCCCATGCGCCTGGCCGTCGCGCGACCATGTCTGCGCGCCGGCGCGCAGGCCGCCGGAAAATTCCGGCGCGTCATTGTCGGCGTGGCGGGACCATTCGGGATCGTCATGGCGGCCCATCAGGCCGCGGCCATAGATCGGCACCAACCGCGACAGATCCTTGTGGACGCCCGGGCAATGCAGGCATTCGTTGAAGTTTTCCCAAAAGATCTTCCAGTTGCAGTTCATCACCTTGCGCAGCACATGGCCGCTCACCAGCGTCTCCAGCGGCCAGTTGCCGAGATCGCCGGAGGCGGGATCGAAGGATGCCTGCGCCGAACCCGCCGCATCCTCCTGCAGGTTGACGAAGACAAAACCGCGCCAGACCGACAGCGCCACCCGATAAAGCGGGTGATCGGCCTTGTCGAAACCATCCGGCAGCGATCTCGACGGCACGCGCACGAGATCGCCGCGCAGCGAATAGGACCAGGCGTGATAGGGGCAGGTGATCAGCCGCGCCTTCAGCCGGCCCTCGCTCTCCTGGCAAAGCTGCGAACCGCGATGCCGGCAGGTGTTGTGAAAGGCGCGCAGTTCGCCGGTCTCGTCACGCAGCACGACGATGTCCTGCGTGCCGACGCGGAAAGTGCGGAAGCAAAGCGGCTGGGCGAGGTCTGTCTCGCGGCAGACGAGCAGCCAGTCTTTGTACCAGATCGCATCGAGATCGCGCTGATAGTTGTCCGCATCCCAATAGGCCGATGACGGCAGGGTCGGTTCGGCTCGGGTCAGGCCGTTGTAGGGGTAGCGCTCGCTGGCAATGGGCTGCATGGCTGGCTTCCTGTGAAGATGCCAGCCGACACCTGGCCACGGGAATTGTCAATTGCGGGACTCTCGGGAGGCGCCTGGTGGCACGACGCATTCGCGATGGTTGCCGGCGGAATTTGGTTTGCCGGGCGCGACGATTCTGCCTATAGTCTGGACTGTCGTCGGTTCCGTTTTGGAGCCAAGAGGGAATGCGGTGCGGGCTGACTTGTTGCCCAATGCCGTGGCTGCCCCCGCAACTGTATGCGGTAGTCCTCTCCATATGCCACTGAAGGTTTTTCTTCGGGAAGGTGGGGAAGGGCGCTGATCCGCGAGCCAGGAGACCTGCCGTCGACAGGAAACTGACTTCGATGCCCTCGGGTGGAGGGCGAAAGGACAAGACATGACTACCGCTTCCGTCTCCCTCGGCACCTCCGTCTCCTCGCAGTCGCGCTTCATGCAGCTTGCGCTCCTGGCGCTGCTCGGCATCTTCGTTGTCGGCTTTGTCGGCTTCTCGCATATCGATGCGGTCCACAATGCGGCTCACGACTATCGCCATTCGATGGCGTTTCCCTGCCACTGACGAGGATTTGACATCATGAACCTGTTTCGCAACGCCGTGTTCATCGCGGCGATCGCTGGGCTCGTGGCCGGCGTCGTTCTCGCCTGCATGCAGGCCTATGCCACCGTGCCGCTGATCCTCAAGGCGGAAGTCTACGAACAGGCCGGCGGCGGCCATCACCATGACCATGCCGCTCCTGCCGCTACGGATACCAATGCCATGAGCACGGCCGCTCCGGCAGGGAACGCCATGAGTTCCGCCGCCCCGGCGCCGGCGGAAGCCGCCGCTCCGGCAGCGGAAGACGAAGGCTGGGCTCCGGCCGACGGTTTCGAGCGTTTCGCCTTCAGCGTGGTTGCCAATATCGTCACCGGCATTGGTTTCGCGCTGATCCTGGTCGCGGTTTCCGAATTTGCCGGCGGCATCGGCAATTGGCGCCAGGGCGTGTTCTGGGGGCTGGCCGGCTTTGCCGTGTTCACGCTGGCGCCTGGCCTCGGCCTGCCGCCGGAACTGCCTGCCATGCCGGCGGCCGATCTCATGCAGCGCCAGATCTGGTGGACGGCAACGGTGGTGGCGACCGCGGCGGGTCTCGGCCTGATCGCCTTCCGCAAGTCGCTGCCGCTGGCGATCCTTGCCGTCCTGCTGATCATCGCCCCGCATATTGTCGGCGCACCGCAGCCAGACAGCTTCGAGACGCCGATCCCGGAAGGCCTGCATCATCAGTTCGTGGTGGCGGTGACGGTGACCAACCTGGTGTTCTGGCTGGTGCTCGGTGCGGTCGTCGGCGTGGCGCGCGGACGCTTCACCGGCACAGCGACCAGCCTGCGCGACAGCTTTGCCTGACAGCAAGGCACTGACCTTCATCATCGGCGGTGCGCGCTCCGGCAAGAGCGCGCACGCCGAAACCCTGGCGACGACCTTGCCGCCGCCATGGACCTATGTCGCCACGGGGCAAGCCTATGATGACGAGATGCGCGAGCGTATCGCACTGCACCGCTCGCGGCGCGGCGAAGGCTGGACGACCATCGACGCGCCGCTCGATCTCGCTGGCGCGCTCGAGGCCTTGCCGGACAACCAGCCGGTGCTTGTCGACTGCCTGACACTGTGGTTGACCAATCATATGCTGGCCGACCACGACCTCGATCTGGAATGCCGGCGGCTGGCGGATGTGCTGTCGTGGCCGCACGGGCCCTGGTTCGTGGTGTCCAACGAAGTCGGGCAAGGCATCGTGCCGGACAATGCATTGGCGCGCCGGTTTCGCGATGCCGCCGGCCGGCTCAACCAGCAAGTGGCCGCCGTCGCCGATACGGTGCTGCTGATGGTGGCGGGGCTGCCGCTGAAGGTGAAATGAGATGACCGAGATCGACGACAAGCCCATCGACGACAAGCGCATGGACAACAGGGACGAAGAACGCCACCGCGCCAAGATGGCCAAGCGCAAGGCGGTGCAGGACGCCGAGGTGGCGAGCAAGACGGTCGAGAAGGGGCTGCTCATCGTCAACACCGGCCCGGGCAAGGGCAAGACCACTGCCGCCTTTGGCCTGGCGCTGCGCATGCTCGGCTACGGCAAGCGCGTCGGCGTCGTCCAGTTCATCAAGGGCAAGTGGCACACCGGCGAGAAGGACGCCTTCGCGACGTTCGGCGACCGCGTCGTCTGGCATGCGATGGGCGAGGGGTTCACCTGGGAAACCCAGGATCTGAAGCGCGATATCGCCGCGGCCGAAGCCGCCTGGGCAAAAGTGCTCGAGCTGATGGCCGATCCGTCGATCAGCCTGCTGGTGCTCGACGAGTTGAACATCGCACTGCGCTACGACTATCTCGATCTCGACAGAGTGGTTGGTGCGCTGAAAGCGCGGCGCGAAGGCCTGCATGTCGTCGTCACCGGCCGCAACGCCAAGCCGGCGCTGGTCGAGGCCGCCGACCTCGTCACCGAGATGGGCGTGACCAAGCACCATTTCTCGGCAGGCGTGAAGGCACAGCAGGGTATCGAGTTCTGAGAGCTTTACCCTCCCCCTTGTGGGCAGGGCAATCGCATATGGATTCTTGCGAAGAAGGACCCCCACCCTAACCCTCCCCACAAGGGGGAGGGAAGCTGCCGCGCTCTTCCCCTTTGGCGTAAAACGTCGGCAATTTGCGGAGATCAGCGCCTACGGAATCCCCCTCCCCCTTGTGGGGAGGGGTTAGGGGTGGGGGTATTCGTAGGGCGAAACCTCGGCTTCTCACATGCGATTGCCTTGCCCTTGTGGGGGTGACCAGCCGGTTCGCGAAGCGAATTCGGCGCGCCAGTGGCGCGCTGAAAGGCCGGTGAACGCCGGGATGCTGCCGTAGGCAGCGGGGACCCGGCCTGCACGACCGCCCTCCGCTATGGCCGGACACGCCTCACCCCCACAAGGGGGAGGGTGGGAGAATCACACCACAATGACGATTGCCGCAACCAACCCGAACAGCGCGATCAGCAGATAGTCGGCGACACGGTAGAGTTTCAGCGCCCGCCTTATATCGATGCTGTCGGCTTCGCGGCGGCCGCCTTCGCCCATGAAGACGTCGTCGACCAGCACGCCGCCGTAGCTGCGTGGCCCGGCGAGCGCCAGGCCGAGCGCGCCGGCCATCGCCGCTTCCGGCCAGCCGGCATTGGGCGAGCGGTGTTTTTTCGCGTCGCGCCACACCGAGTGCCAGGCATTACGCGGATCGGCACCCCTGACCAGGAAAGCCGCCAGCACGATCAGCAGCGCCGTAAGCCGCGATGCCGGCAGGTTGATCCAATCGTCGAAGCGCGCCGCCGCCCAGCCGAACGCCTCGTGGCGTGGGGTGCGATGGCCGATCATCGAATCGGCGGTGTTGGCCGCCTTGTAGGCGCCGCCGCCGGCCAGCCCGCCGACGCCGGTCCAGAAGGCGGGGGCAACGATGCCGTCGGAAAAATTCTCGGCCAGGCTCTCGATCGCCGCGCGGCAGACACCGGCCCTGTCGAGTGTTTCCGGATCGCGGCCGACGATGCGCGAGACGGCGACGCGGCCCAGAGCGAGACCACCGGTGTCGAGCGCGTCGGCCACCGACTCGACATGTTCGTAGAGGCTCTTCTGCGACAGCAGCGATGTCGCCAGAAGGGCGGCAATGATCAGCCCGAGGGGAACGAACCACAGCAGCAGGATCTGCACGCCAAGGCCGATCACCGCCGGCACCAGCACGATGACCAGCAGCGCCTGGGCACCGCGCTTGCGACGCAGCGCGTCGGGATCAGCGGCGTGGTTGAGCCGGCGGTCGAGAAAGGATATCAGCCTGCCGAGCCACGTCACCGGATGGCCGATGGCGCGAAACAGCCAGTCCGGATAACCAAGGGCGAATTCGACGGCCAATGACAGGAAAGCGATCAGGACTGACATGAAGCTTCTTGAAGGAGCGGTGGACCATGGTGGAAGTCTTGGCCGGGCGAGGGCGCTTTTCCCCAACGCTCTGCTGCCTTTCGTCGACCTCTCGACCGGTATCAATCCGCACTCCTATCCGCTTTTCGAGCTGCCCGCCACCACCCTGTCGCGGCTGCCGGAAGCCGGGCGCGCCCGCGAACTGGTCGAGATCGCGGCCAGCACCTATGGTGCGCCTTCGCCAGCCAATGTCGTGGCTGCACCCGGCACGCAGATCCTGTTGCCGCACGTCGCATCGCTGATCGCCCCCGGCAAGGCGCTGGTGCTGGGACCGACCTATGCCGAACATGCGCGGGCAGCAGCGATCGCCGGACATGAGGTCACCGAGGTAAGCGATTTCACCGTGCTGGCCGAAGCCGATCTTGCCGTCATCGTCAATCCGAACAATCCGGATGGGCGCATCGTCGAGCGCGACCGGTTGCTGGCGCTGGCCGCAATGATGCGCGCCAAGGGCGGGCTGCTGGTCGTCGACGAGGCGTTCATGGATGTCGGCCCACGTCAGCACAGCCTCGCAGGCGATGTCGGCCAGGGCGGCATCGTGGTGCTGCGCTCGTTCGGCAAGTTCTTTGGCCTGGCCGGTCTGCGGCTCGGTTTCGCGCTCTCCGATGCGGCGACGGTCGAACGGCTGGACAGGCAATTCGGGCCGTGGGCCGTTGCCGGCCCGGCGTTGGACTATGGCATTCGCGCGCTTGCCGACACCGCCTGGCAGGACACGATGCGAATATCGCTGGGGGAGGCATCGGCGCGGCTCGATGCGCTGTTCGGCCGCTTCGGCGTTGCTGTCGCGGGCGGCACCACGTTGTTCCGCTATCTCCGCCTGCCCGATGCCGCCGGCCTGTTTTCCGCACTTGGCGAGCGCGGCATCCTGCTTCGCCATTTCGCCGACCGCCCGGATGTCTTGCGCGCCGGTCTGCCGGGGAGCGAGGTGGAATGGCAACGGCTTGAATCCGCTCTTGCCGAATGGGCGTCGCGGCGCGAGGATCAATCGGGGGGCTCAAAACAATGATCCATGTCTGCTCGCTGGCAAAGATCGAGGAAACGGTGGCCAGGACCGGCGCCGAGCGAATGCTGTCGCTGCTGGCCGCCGGAACCGAGGTGGTGCGCCCAGCCTCCATATCCAGGGAAAACCATCTGCATCTGGTCATGCACGATATTGCTGTGGCGCAGGACGGCATGACCATGCCGGGCGAGCAGCATGTCCGCAATCTGCTCGATTTCGCGCGCCGATGGGACCGGACAAAGCCGATGGTCGTGCATTGCTATGCCGGCATCAGCCGTTCGACCGCGTCGGCCTATATCATCGCCGCGGCACTTGCGCCGAAGCGCAACGAGGCCGAACTGGCGCGGACGCTCCGGACGCTGTCGCCATCGGCGACGCCCAACCCGCGGCTGATTGCGGTGGCCGACATACTGCTCGACCGCAACGGCCGCATGATCGAGGCGATCGAGGCGATCGGGCGCGGCGCGGACGCGTTCGAAGGAAAGCCGTTTGCCCTCAAGATCGACAGCTAAAAATAGCTACTTCAGCCAGTCGGCAAGCTTCGCCTTGCGCACATCCCGCAGCAGGCTGATGAAACCGTCGGCCTGATGTTCAGCGGTCAGCCGGCCTTTTTCGGCCGTCGCGATGCTGGCATCGCCGACCACGCCGTTCGGGTTGAGGTCGCTGGCGATCCAGGCGAAGGCGTGGGTGCCGGTGTGGCGCAGCAGCGAAAATTCCTTCTCGGCCTTGGCGACATTGGAAACGAAATTGTCGGCCTTGCCGATGTCGACGAGATCCGGCCTGAAATGCAGCATCAGCGACGTTTCGACATCGCCGCCATGGATGCCGTGGCGGTCCTCGACTTCGGTGTACATGCCGGCCGGGCGGCCAAAACGCTGCCAGCTGGTCTTCACGGCAAGCATCTTCTCGCGCACGCGCAATTCGCGCGTGACGATGCCCATGATCTCTTCGTTGCCGCCGTGCGAGTTGACGACGATCAGCTTGCGCACGCCGGCGCGCGCGATCGACAGGCCAAGTTCGGTCCAGGCCTCGACCAGTGTCGTTGCCGGCAAGGTGAGGGTACCCGGTGCGTGAAGATGCTCGTTCGACTTGCCCACCGCCTGCACCGGCAGGATGCGGATGTCGAGATCGTCGGGCAGCCGGGCAATCACCGTGTCGAGCATGCCGTTCATGATCGACGTGTCGGTCGAGACCGGCAGATGCGGACCATGCTGCTCGATCGCCGCCACCGGCAGCACGGCGATCGTCGTCTCCGGGTCGATCGAGGCGTATTCCGTGGTCCGGTAATCGCCCCACCACACGCGCTTCTTCGCAACGGTCATGTCATGCCTCTTCGATGAATGGGTCAGACCTAGCGCGGCAAGGGCGGCCTGTCGATCACCCAGCCGCGATGGCCTCGACTTCGACCTTGAATTCGGGCCGCGCAAAACCGGAGACGATCATCAGCGTCGAGGCCGGCGCCGGGCTGGAGAACAGCCGGTCGCGAATGTCCATATAGGGCCGCAGATGCGCACGGTCGGTGACATAGGCGTTGATGCGGACGATATCCCTGAGCCCCAGCCCGGCCTCGCCGAGCACCGCTGCGATGTTGCTGAAGCAGAGCTCCGCCTGCGCGCCGGCGTCTTCCGGAATCTGGTCATCCGCCGTGATGGCGACCTGGCCCGAGCACAGCACCAGCCGCTTGCCGGCCGGCACTTCGACGCCGTGGCTGTAGCGGGCAAAGGGCGGCTTGATCGACTTCGGGGTGAGGAACTTGAACATGGCAATCTCCTAGATACCGCCAGCCTAAGACCGGATGCACCACACCTTCAAGATGCCGGTGCATGGTGCAGGAGCGATTGTGGACAGGCGTTCAAAAAATAGGCACGATGCCTTCCGTACAGCATGACCCGCCCGCGCTTGGTATGGCAATGTCGTTCAAGCGAGCGGTCCCGGCGCGAGACGCCGGTGGCATGTGTCTTGCTTCTTGAATCTTTGGTGTCGAGCCTGGCGCGTGGCGCGCCGGAGCAAACAAAGGGTGGTGGTGTCTATGTACGGAAAGCAGAAGATCTCGGCGGCGGCGGTGGCCCTGCTTGCGGCCAGCACGTTCGGCGCGGCAGCGAACGAAAAAGTCACCTTCGGCACCAACTGGTTGGCCGAGCCGGAACATGGCGGATATTATCAGGCCCTGGCCGACGGCACATACGCCGCCTGCGGCCTCGACGTCACCATCATGCAGGGCGGTCCGCAGGTCAGCGGCCGGCCGATGCTGCTGGCCGGCAAGATCGACTTCTACATGGGCGGCAATCTGCTGTCGGCCTTCGATGCCGTCCAGCAAGGCATTCCGATGCGGGTGGTGGCGGCCGACTTTCAGAAGGACCCGCAGGTCATGATGTCCCACCCCGGCGAGGGGCTCGACAAATGGGAGGATCTGAAGAACGCCGACCAGTACATATTGGGCGACGAGGGCGTGCAGACCTTCTTCCAGTGGATGGTCATCGAACTCGGCTTCGACGCCGCCAAGCGCGCGCCCTACACCTACAACACCGCTCCCTTCCTCGCCAACAAGAAGTCGATCCAGCAGGGTTACGTCACCTCCGAGCCGTTCGCGGTCAAGAAGGAGGGCGGCTTCGTGCCGAACCAGTTCCTGCTTGCCGACTATGGCTGGGATACTTATTCGACGACGATCGAGGTGATGCAGGACACGATCGACAAGAAGCCGGAGGTGGTCCAGTGCTTCGTCGATGGCTCGGCCAAGGGCTGGTACAAATATCTGTACGGCGACAACAAGGCCGCCAACGACATGATCAAGAAAGACAACCCCGACATGAGCGATGAGCAGATCGCTTTCTCGATCGCGCAGATGAAGAAGTTTGGCCTGGCCGATTCCGGCGACACCGAGAAGCTCGGCATCGGCGCCATGAACGACGCGCGCATCCAGAGTTTCTACGACAAGATGGTCAAGGCCAAGGTCACGCCAGCCGGCATCGACATCAAGAAGGCCTACACGCTGACCTTCGTCAACAAGGGCGTCGGGGTCGAGTTGAAGAAGTAGGCCGTTCCGGCATGATGCAGGACCAAGTGGCGCAAGCGCCGGCGAACGCGTCGGGTGTAGGCCCGGCATTGCTGGCACTGCGTGGCGTCGGCAAGGTCTTTTCCAATGGCGTGACGGCACTCAGCGATGTCGATCTGACGATCCGGGAAGGCGACTTCCTTAGCCTGCTCGGCCCGTCCGGCTGCGGCAAGTCGACGGCGCTGCGGCTGATTGCCGGCCTGTCGACGCCAACGTCCGGCGTGCTCGACTGGCGCGGCGGCGGCTCGCTTGACCGCTCGAACATCGGCTTCGTCTTCCAGGAGCCGACGCTGCTGCCCTGGGCCAGTGTCTTCGACAATGTCTGGCTGCCGTTGCGATTGAAAGGCGTCTCCCGCGCCAAGGCGACACCGGCGGTGATGGAGATGCTGGCGCGGGTTCACCTGACCGGCTTCGAAGACGCGGTGCCGCGCGAGCTGTCGGGTGGCATGAAGATGCGCGTCTCGATCGCCCGCGCCATGGTGACCAAGCCACGCGTGCTGTTGATGGACGAGCCGTTCGCCGCACTCGACGAAATCACCCGCTTCAAGCTCAACAACGATCTTTTGGAACTGTGGCAGGACGAGCGCTTCACCGTCGTCTTCGTGACCCACAGCGTCTTCGAAAGCGTGTTTCTCTCCAACCGTGTCGTCGTCATGGCGGCGCGGCCGGGCAGGGTGTTCGACGAACTGGCGATCGAGGCGTCCTATCCGCGCGACGAGGTATTTCGCACCTCGCCCGACTATGCGGCATTGTGCCGGCAGGCCTCCGATGTGCTGGTCAAAGCCATCAATTCAACGGCGGGCGCGCATCATGACGGCCATTGACGAGGGGGTGCTCAAGCTCGACCCGGAGGAAGCGCGCCGCGTGCGCCAGGAGCGGCTCGAGCGGATCGGCCGCTGGGTGCTGCCGCTGGCGATCATGATCCTGGCGATCTGGTTGTGGGACCGCGTCTGCGTGTGGAACGCGATTCCGCAATACATCCTGCCGCGTCCCGGCGTCGTGTTGTGGACGCTCTACAACGATGCCGGCCTGCTGTTCTCCTCGCTGCTGGTGACCTTGCGGATCACCTTCCTCAGCTTGGCTTTGGCCGTCATCGGCGGCGTCGGGCTGGCGGTGCTGTTCGCGCAATCGAAATGGGTCGAGATGTCGTTCTTCCCATTCGCCATCGTGCTGCAGGTGACGCCGATCGTGGCGATCTTTCCGCTGATCAACATCTATGTCGACAACCAGACGACCAAGCTTCTGCTCTGCGCCTGGATCGTCGCCTTCTTTCCGATCCTGTCCAACACCACGCTCGGCCTCAACTCGGTCGACCGCAATCTGCGCGACATGTTCAAGCTCAATGGCGCGACGCGCTGGCAGCAGTTGCGCTATCTGCGGCTGCCGGCGGCGATGCCGTATTTCCTCGGCGGCTTGAAGATCGCCGGCGGCCTGTCGCTGATCGGCGCCGTGGTGGCCGAGTTCGTCGCCGGCACCACCGGCCAGTCGTCTGGCCTTGCCTCGCGCATCATCGAGGCCGGCTACCGGCTCAACGCGCCGCGGCTGTTCGCGGCGCTGTTTTTGATCTCGCTCACCGGCATCCTGATTTTCCTCGTGCTGTCGCTGATTTCGCATCTCATTCTAAGGCGCTGGCACGAAAGCGCGCTGAAGCAGGAGCGGTAGCGTTGTTGTATTTCGCATGCAGTGGCAGCTTCCACCCACCTATCCCGAGGTCAGTGCTGCCCCTCACCCTTACCCTCTCCCCGTATAGAGACGGGGAGAGGGGGTCGCCATCGCTGGAGCGCGTCCCTTCTCCCCGTCTCTATACGGGGAGAAGGTGCCGGCAGGCGGATGAGGGGCGGCGATGACCTCGGGGATCATTCCGGAATCCGGCCAATTCTTACTTGCCAATGTTCGCGTGCACGCGTCGGTCACACCAGGGTTCACCGCTGCCTTCGACAGCGACGGCTTTGCGCTTGCTAACATCGCTGTGGCCGACGGCAGGGTTTCCAGTATCACCGCGCATGGCCGATCGAAGGCGCCCGTTGAGGCGATCGACTTCGGCGGCCGTATCATCCTGCCGTGCTTCGTCGACTGCCATACGCATATCGACAAGGGTCATATCTGGCCACGAAAACCCAATCCCGACGGTACGTTCATGGGCGCGCTGAACGCGGCTGGCGCTGACCGCGTGGCACGCTGGAGCGCCGAGGACCTGGCGCGACGCATGGATTTCTCGCTGCGCTCTGCCTACGCGCATGGCACCAGGGCGCTGCGCACCCATCTGGATAGTGTCGCGCCGCAAGAGGAAATCTCCTGGCCGGTGTTCGAGACGATGCGCGAGGCTTGGCGCGGCAGCATCGAACTGCAGGGCGCATGCCTGATCGGCATCGAGGGCGTGCGCGACAAAAAGTGGTTCGACAGGCTGGCGAAGCGGGTTGCGTCGGCCAAGGGTGTGCTCGGTGTCGTCACCTATATGGTGCCGGACCTGGAAGAGTTGCTCGATCACGTGTTCGCACAGGCGATCAAGCATGGCCTCGATCTCGATTTCCATGCCGACGAGACGGACGACATCGCCGCGATTTCGCTGAAGAAGATCGCCGAGGCCGCACTCTGGAACGGTTTTGAGGGCAACATCCTCGTCGGTCATTGCTGCTCGCTGGCGCGCCAGCCGGATCTCGATGTGCTGGACACGCTGGACAAGGTGGCGAAGGCCGGGCTCGCGGTCGTGTCGCTGCCGATGTGCAATCTCTATCTGCAGGACCGGCGCGGCGATGGCACGACGCCGCGCTGGCGCGGCGTGACACTGCTGCACGAGATGAAGGCGAGGGGCATTCCGGTCGCTGTCGCCTCCGACAACACGCGCGACCCGTTCTATGCCTATGGCGATCTCGACATGCTGGAAGTCTACCGCATGGCGACGCGCATCCTGCATTTCGACCACCCGGTCGCCGACTGGCCGCAAGCGGTGACCGCGACGCCGGCTGGAGTCATGCGGCTCGACGGTTTCGGCACGCTTGCCGCCGGCGGCGATGCCGATTTCATCGTGTTCAAAGGCAGAAGCTGGACGGAATTGCTGTCGCGGCCCGAATCGGATCGCATCGTCGTGCGTAGCGGGCGCGCGATCGACCGGCAATTGCCCGACTATGCCGAACTCGACGAGCTGATGGTGGAATGATGGACGTTTCGGCGCTCAAGCGCGATCTCGAAGGCCTGAAGCTCGACGACAATCCAGCCATCGTCCAGCAGAAGAGCCGCGACTTCTACTGGTACAGCCCGGTGCTGAAACGGCAGCTCGACCATGTCACCGGTGACCTCATCGTGACGCCGAAGAGCGAGGCCGAACTGATCCGGGTGCTTGCCGCCTGTCATCGCCATGGCGTGCCGGTGACGCCACGCGGTAGCGGCACCGGCAATTATGGGCAGGCGATGCCGCTTTCGGGCGGCGTGGTGCTCAATCTCGCCGAGATGAACGAGATCAAGTCGATCGCGCCGGGCCGCGTGGTGACCGGACCGGGCGCGGTCCTGGCCGATATCGACAAGGCAACGCGGGCGCATTCCGGACAGGAGCTGCGGCTGTCGCCCTCCACCTACAACACCGCCTCGATCGGCGGCTTCATCGCCGGCGGTTCGGGCGGCGTCGGCTCGATCAATTTCGGCGGCCTGCGCGACTTCGGCAATGTCCTGCGGCTGCGTGTGGTGACCATGGAGGCCGAGCCGAAAGCGCTCGAACTGACCGGCGAGGACCTGCACAAGGTGACCCACGCCTATGGCACCAACGGCATCATATCAGAAGTCGAGATGCCGCTGACCGCCGCTTACGACTGGGTCGACGTCATCGTCGGCTTCGACACCTTCATGGATGCGGCCCGCTATGGCAATGCGCTCGCTTGCCAGGACGGTATCCTG
This sequence comes from Mesorhizobium sp. AR07, assembly GCF_024746815.1. GTDB lineage: Bacteria > Pseudomonadota > Alphaproteobacteria > Rhizobiales > Rhizobiaceae > Mesorhizobium. The sequence continues at coordinate 1,451,266 of NZ_CP080525.1, read as the reverse complement.
ACCAAGTTGGTCACGCCGATTTCAGCACCCGTGTCGCAGCTCTATTTCAAGCGGCACCAGAAGTTCCTGAAGGAGGGGCAGAGTATCTGCGTCGTCATGGTGGCGCAGCATGGGCTCGATGCCTTCATGGCCTTCACCCGCCGTGCCGGTGGCGAGGTTATCTTCAACGTCGCTATCGCCTCGCCGGAGGAGAAAAAGGGTCTGCCCCCGGCCTATGAGCTGGCCTGGAACCACACGACACTGAGGGCGCTGCGCGTCGACCCCGACATCACCTATCTGCAATCGCTCTATCCCTTTCCCAACCAGTTGGCGCTGGTCGAGAAGATGGACGCGATGTTCCCCGGCGAAGTCTTTTCCCATCTCGAATTCGTGCGGCTGGACGGCAACATCACCTGCTTCGGTCTGCCGCTGGTGAAGTTCACCACCGAGGCGCGGCTCGACGAGATCGTGCGACTGCATGAGGAGAATGGCTGTCCGGTCTTCAACCCGCACCGCTACACGCTGGAAGAGGGCGGCATGAAGCAGACCGACGCGGTGCAACTCGCCTTCAAGCGCGAGACCGATCCGCAAGGCCTGCTCAACCCCGGCAAGATGATCGCCTGGGAAAATCCGGATTACGACTACCGCTCGGGCCGGACTTTTTTGTTCAAGGGGCTGCAGAGGACGGGATGAGGAGAGGTTTGCGCTCGTCCACCCCCCTCTGGCCTGCCGGCCATCCCCCCCTCAAGGGGGGAGATTGGCAGTTTCAGAGTTGCGCGCTTCCTGTTGCGTTGACAATTCGCGAAAGCGATGCAGCAGTCCGATCTCCCCCCTTGAGGAGGAGATGCCCGGCAGGGCAGAGGGGGGCGCCCCGCGCTGACCTTCGGGATGTTTTCCCGTGAACATCCTCGTCCTCTACGCCCATCCGGTCGAAACCAGCTTCAATGCCTGTCTGCACAGGACGATCGTCGAGCGGCTGACGGCTGCGGGCCATGCGGTCGATAACTGCGACCTCTATGCCGAGGATTTCGATCCACGGCTGACGCGCCAGGAGCGGCTGGACTATCACAATCAGCGCGGCCCGGCGGACCCTGCCGCCCCTTATGTCGAGCGCCTGCTGCGGGCCGATGCGCTGGTGCTTTCCTATCCGGTCTGGAACTACGGCTTTCCGGCGGTGCTGAAGGGCTTCTTCGATCGCGTCTTCCTGCCCGGCGTGTCGTTCACGCTGGTCGACGGCAAGGTGCAGCCGTCGCTGCACAACATTCGCAAGGTCGCCGCGGTCACCACCTATGGCGGCAGCCGGTTTCGCGCCGTGCTGATGGGCGATCCGCCGCGCAAACTGGTCAAGCGCATGCTGCGCGCCACGGTAAAACCAGGCGCATCGGTGACGTATCTCGCGCATTACGCGATGAACCTGTCGACCATTGAGACCCGCAAGGCGTTCATAGCCAAGGTCGCGGCCAGCATGGATGCCTTCTGATGCGCGCGCTGGTGGTCTACTGCCATCCGGTGCCGGAGAGTTTTTGCGCCGCAATCCGCGATACCGCCGTCGAGGTGCTGAAGGCACGGGGCTGGGAGGTGCGGTTGCTCGACCTCTATGCCGAGAAATTCGACCCGGTGATGGGCTGCGATGAGCGGCGCTCCTACAACAACCAGGCGCCGCAGGACCCGGCGCTGAAGCCGCATATCGAGCTGCTCAACTGGGCCGAGGCGATCCTGTTCGTCTATCCGACCTGGTGGTACGGGCTGCCGGCGATACTGAAAGGCTGGCTCGACCGGGTGGGCGACGGATGTCGCCTTCCAACTGCCGGCCGGCAAGGGGCGGATCAAATCGCTGATGACGCATGTGACGAAGATCGGCGTCATCACCACCTGTGGCGCACCGACCTGGTGGAGCGTCGTCGTCGGCCAGCCCGGACGCAAAACGCTGCTGCGCGGCATGCGGGCGCTGTGCGCCACCCGCTGCCGGACGTTCTTCCTGGCGCATTACCTGATGGACGCCTCGACACCGAGGACGAGGGCGGCGTTCCTGGGCAGGGTGCGGCGCAAGCTGGAGCGGTTTTGAAGGATTAGCGTCCTTCTCCCCGTTTACGGGGAGAAGATGCCGGCAGGCAGATGAGGGGCAGCACAAACTTTTCGGACTCTGGCGCCGCCCCTCATCCGGCCCTTCGGGCCACCTTCTCCCCGTGAAACGGGGCTACATCCTCGTCCGCTCCGACTTCGGATCGTACATCGGCTTCAGCGATGCTTCCGCCACAAAACGCTCGCCGGCGATCTCGATCTCGTAGGATGAAGCCAGCACATCCGCCTCGCTCTCGCCCTGACACGGCACGTAGCCCAGCCCGACAGCACCGCCGAGATGATGGCCGTAATTGCCCGAGGTGATCGGGCCGACGATCTTGCCGTCGCGCAGGATCGCCTCGTTGTGGAAGAGCAGGGGTTGCGGATCGGCGAGGCGAAACTGCACCAGCCGGCGTGACAGGCCGGCCTCCTTCTTGCGCAGCACCGCGTCGCGGCCGATGAAGTCGCCCTTCGCCGTCTTCACCGCAAAGCCGAGGCCGGCTTCCAGCACATTGTCTTCGTCGGTGATGTCGTGGCCGAAATGGCGGAAGGCCTTTTCGATGCGGCAGGAATCCAGCGTGTGCAGCCCGCAGAGTTTTAGCCCGACATCCGCGCCGGCTTCGTCCATGGCCTCGAAGACATGGGCTGCCTGATCGGTCGAGACATAGAGCTCCCAGCCGAGCTCGCCGACATAGGTGACGCGGTGGGCGCGGGCCAGGCCCATGCCGATCTCGATCTCCTGAAATGTGCCGAACGGGTTGGCTTCGTTGGAGAAATCATTCGGGCTGACCTTCTGGATCAATTTCCGCGCGTCCGGCCCCATCAGGCAGAGCACGGCTTCGGCGGCGGTGACATCGGTGATGACGACGAATTCGTCGGTCAGATGCTTGCGCAGCCAGGCCAGATCGCGCTGCAGCGTGGCGCCGGGGACGACGAGGAAGAAAGCCGTTTCGGACAGCCGCGAGACGGTGAGGTCGCTCTCGATACCGCCGCGCCGGTTGAGCATTTGCGTGTAGACGATCTTGCCCGGCGCCACGTCCATGTCGTTGGCGCAGAGCTTCTGCAAGAAAGCGCAGGCGTCGCGGCCCTCGACACGGATCTTGCCGAACGAGGTCATGTCGAACAGGCCGACGCCGTTCCTGACCGCCAGATGCTCCTCGCGCTGGTTGTCGAACCAGTTCTGCCGCTTCCAGGAATAGCGGTATTCGCGCTCCTGGCCCTCGCGGGCGAACCAGTTGGCGCGCTCCCAGCCGGCGACCTCGCCGAAGACGGCGCCACGCGCCTTCATATGCTCATGCAGAGGCGAGCGGCGGACGTTGCGCGATGTCGCCATCTGCCGATAGGGGAAATGGTCGGCATAGAGCAAGCCGAGCGTTTCCGAGACGCGCTCCTTCAAATAGCGACGGTTCTTCTGGAAAGGCTGGGCGCGGCGGATATCGACTTCCCACAGGTCGAAAGGTGCCTCGCCATCGTTGATCCATTGCGCCAGTGCCATGCCGGCGCCACCGGAGGAGACGATGCCGATCGAATTGTAGCCGGTCGCCATCCAGTAGCCCGAAAGTTCCGGCGCTTCGCCAAGATAGTAGCGGTCATCCGGGGTGAAACTCTCGGGACCGTTGAAGAAGGTGTGGATGCCGGCGGTCGCCAGCATCGGCATGCGGTTGACGCCCATTTCGAGGATCGGTTCGAAATGGTCCATATCCTCGGGCAACTGGTCGAAGCAGAAATCCTCGCGGATGCCGTCCATGCCCCAGGGCTTGGCCACCGGCTCGAAAGCGCCGAGCATCATCTTGCCGGCGTCTTCCTTGTAGTAGGCGCACTCGTCGGGCACGCGAAGCACCGGCAGGCGGGTGAGGCCGGGGATCGGCTCGGTGACGAGGTAAAAGTGCTCGCAGGCGTGCAGCGGGATGGTGACGCCGTTCTGCGCACCCAGTTCTCGCGCCCACATGCCGGCGCAGTTAACGACGATGTCGGCTTCGATCGTGCCTTGTTCTTCGCCTTGCGCCCAGGACACGCCGGTGACGCGACCGGCCCTGGTGTGGACCTTGGTCATCTTCACATTCTCGACGATGGTGGCGCCGCGCTGGCGTGCGCCCTTGGCCAGCGCCATGGCGATGTTGGCGGGGTCGCACTGGCCGTCGAGCGGCAGATGCACGGCGCCGACGACGTCGGAGACATTGAGATGCGGATACATCTCACTGACTTCCCTGGGTGAAATCTCGCGCACGTCGACATCGAAGGCGCGGGCGAGAGACGCCTGCCGATAGATCTCGTGCTTGCGCTCTTCGGTCAGCGCCACGGTGATCGAGCCGACCTGACGCATGCCGGTGCCGACCTCCGTCTCGGCTTCCAGCCTGACGTAGAGGTCGGCCGAATATTTCGCCAGCCGCGTCATGTTCTGCGAACCACGCAACTGGCCGATCAGGCCGGCGGCATGCCATGTCGTGCCCGACGTCAGCCGCTTGCGTTCCAGAAGCACGATGTCGGTCCAGCCGAGCTTGGCCAGATGATAGGCGACCGAACAGCCGGAGACGCCGCCGCCGATGATGACGGCACGGGCTTTCGTGGGGATAGCCTTGGCGGTCATGCGGCCTCGCGACGGTAGCTGGAAGCAAAGCGGCGCAGCCGGAGCGCTGCTTCCTGCAGCACGGGCTCTGGCTGGCAGAGGCTGATGCGAATGTGACCGGCGGCCGCCTCGCCGAAGCTGGAGCCGGGCATGACGCCGACCCTTTCCTTGTCGAGGAAGGCCCAGGCGAACTTTTCGTCGTCGGGTTCGACGGCCGATATGTCGAGCATGACATACATGCCGCCATCGGAACCGCGCACGGTGACATCGTTCATGCCGCGCACGGCGTCGAGCAAGACGGTGCGCCGCGCCGCATAGCGTTCGGCGATCTCCTTGACGCCATAACGGTTCTCGAGCGCCTCGGCGCAGGCGATCGAGATGAAGGCCGGCAGGCCATAGGTCGTCACCAGGTTGAGATTGATCAGCAGCGTGATCATCTCGCTGGGGCCTGTCAGCCAGCCCATGCGCCAGCCGGTCATGCCGTGGCTCTTCGACATGGAATTGATGACCAGCGTGCGCTCGGCCATGCCGGGCAGCGAGCGCGGCGAGACGTGCTCGCCGCCGCCCAGCGTCCAGTAGACCTCGTCCGACAGCAGCCAGAGGTCATGCTCCCGGCAGACCTCCGCGAGGTGCTCCAGCCGCTCGCGCGAGTAGACCGCACCTGTCGGATTGTTCGGCGTGTTGATCAGGATCGCGCGTGTGTTTGGCCGAAGTGCGGCGCGGATCATGTCGGCATGCGGCTGGAAGCCATCCTCGGCCGGCGTCTCGACCACGGTGAAACTGGCGCCGGCGGCGCTGAACGTGTTGGGATAGGTGGCGTAATAGGGCGCCACCACGATGGCGTGATCACCGGAATCGAGCACGGCCTGCACGGCGGCGTAGAGTGCGGCCTGGCCGCCCGGCGTGGCGATGACCTGATCCGGCGTCGTCTCGATGCCGGTGCAGGCGCTCGAGGCTGCCGCCATTGCCTTGCGCAGGCGCGGCAGGCCGGGAAGCGGGGTGTAGTGATGATTGCTGCCGCGAACCGCGGCCACACAGGCTTCGATCGTTTCCGAGGGCGTGTCGAAATCATGGTCGCCCACCGACAGCATGATGATGTCTTCGCCGGCCGCCTTGCGGGCCCAGGCGGCGGAATGGACTTCCCAGCCATCCTTGCCCGAAGGCACGATGCCGGAAATGCGTGATGATGGTCTGGGCATTATGCTCTCAGCCTCTCGTTCTTCGGATCCCATAGCGGCTCGTCCTTCTGCACGATCGCCCGAAAACGCTCGCCGAAGATTTCGATTTCGATTGCGGTGCCCGGCTCAGCGAGGTCGGTGCGCAGCATGCCGAGCGCGATCGATTTGTCGATGCGATGACCCCAACCGCCCGAAGTCGTTTCGCCGACGATCTTGCCGTCATGCCAAAGCGTCGACACGGAGGGCGCGTCGCAATCGCCGGGATTTTCGACAACCAGCGTGACGAAGCGCTTCTTCACGCCTTGCTGTTTTTCGTTCAGCAAGGCCGCCTTGCCGCGGAAGTCGGGCTTGTCCCATTTGACGAAACGCTCCAGCCCGCCCTGAAGGATCGAGTAGTCGGTAGACAGGTCGCCTTTCCAGGTGCGGTAACCTTTTTCGAGCCTTAGCGAATCCAGCGCGTACATGCCAAACGGCTTCAGGCCATGCTGCTGTCCGGCCGCGCAGATGGCGTCAAAGATGGCGGCGGTGTCGTCGACCCTGGTGTGGATTTCCCAGCCAAGTTCGCCGGCGAAGGAAACGCGAATAAGCTTCGCCCAGCGGCCGGCGATCTTCGTCTCCTGATGCGTCAGCCACGGCAAAGTGAGGTCGGCGTCACAGACATCGGCGAGGATTTTTCGCGAGTTCGGGCCGGCCAGGATCTGGGTGGAGAATTCCTCGGTCCGGCCGATCAGCCTGAATGGTGGGCCCTTGGGCATGCGCGATTTCAGCCATTCGAAATCATGCCATTGCGCGACCGCCGCCGTGATCAGCGTCATCAGGTTCTCGTCGTGACGCACGACGGACATTTCGGTGACGATGCGGCCCTTGTCGTCGGCGAAATAGACGAGACCGATGCGGCCGGGCTTCGGCACCAGCCCGGTGACCTGCAAGCTCAGCCATTCGGCGGCGCCCGGGCCGTCGAGGTTGAAGCGCGAGAAGCCCGGCAGGTCAAGAATGCCGGCGGCGTCGCGGACGGCAAGACATTCCTCACGGACGCGATGCTGCCAGGGCCCGTCGCGGCGGAAGGTCAGCGTCGCTTTCTCGGAAACGTCATCGCCATCTTTCGCGTACCAGGTGGCGCGCTCCCAGCCATTGTAGACGTCGAAGCGGGCGCCAAGCGCCTTGATGCGATCGTGGATCGGCGACAGCTTGCGGTCGCGACCCTCCGGCCAGGCATGGCGCGGAAACTGGATGGCGTATTCGTTGCCGTAGATCTCCATGCCTTTGGCGACGCAGTAGTCCGGCGCGGCAGCAAAGGACGTGAAGCGGCGCGGGTCGCACGACCACATGTCCCATTCGGTCTGGCCCTGCGTCACCCATTCGGCCAGCACCTTGCCGGCGCCGCCGCCCTGGGCGATGCCGAAGGTGAAGACGCAGGCCTCGAAGGCGTTGGGAACGCCGGGCATCGGGCCGATCAGCGGATTGCCGTCCGGCGTGTAGGGGATCGGACCGTTGATGACCTTCGACAGGCCGGCGGTGCCCAGGATCGGCACGCGGGCGACGGCGTCGGCCAGATAATGTTCCAGCCGGTCGAGATCGTCTGGGAACAGCTGGAAGGAAAAATCCTCCGGCATCGGATCATTGTGGGTCGCCCAATGCGCGCGGCAATTGCGCTCATAGGGACCCAGATTCATGCCGTTCTTTTCCTGGCGCAGATAGTAGGAGGTGTCGACGTCGCGCAGCAGCGGCAGTTTTTGACCCTGTTCTCTCGACCATGCCGCCAGTTCGGGGATTTCCTCGAACAAGATGTACTGATGGCTCATCACCATCATCGGTACCTCGCGGCCGAACATCCGGCCCACTTCGGCGGCGCGGTAGCCGGCGGCGTTGACGACGATCTCGCAGCGGATCTCGCCTTGCGCTGTTACAACCACCCACTCGTCGTTCTCGCGCCGCATGTCTGACACCGGGCAGAAGCGGATGATCTTGGCGCCCATGTCGCGCGCGCCCTTGGCCAACGCCTGGGTCAATTGCGCCGGATCGATGTCGCCATCGCTCGGGTCATAGAGCGCGCCTTTCAGGTCATGCGTCTCGATGAAGGGATAGCGGCGCTTGATCTCGTCGACGCCGACGACGTCGATGTCCATGCCCTGATAGCGGCCCATGCCCTTGGCGCGCTGGAACTCCTGCATGCGCTCAACCGAGTGGGCGAGCCGCAGCGAACCGGTGACGTGATAGTTCATGGGATAGTCGACCGCCTCGGCCAGGCCGCGGTAAAGCTCGGTCGAATAGCGCTGCATGTTCATCAGCGACCAGGACGAGGAGAAAGTCGGCACATTGCCGGCGGCGTGCCAGGTCGAGCCGGAGGTCAGCTCGTTCTTTTCGAGCAGCACGCAGTCGGTCCAGCCCGCCTTGGCGAGATGATAGAGCGAGGACGTGCCGACGGCACCACCTCCGATGATCACCACGCGTGCCGTGCTCGGCAAACCGGCCATGTTCTTCTCCCCAACAAACCTGTTCATTCAATAGACTGGCGGCGAAACCACCCAGATGACAACCGCCGGCTCGGTACCCGGATTGCGCCAGCGGTAAGGCTTGCCCTCGAAGCGAAAGGAGTCGCCTTCGCCAAGCCGGTGCCACACGCCTGATATCTCGATGTCGAACAGTCCGGACGCGATGTATCCGGCCTCCTCGGTCGGCCGCCGCGCCTCGGCCTTCAGCTCCGCGCCCGGCGCGAAGACAGAGCGCACCATCTCGAAGCTACCGCCGAGATCGGGCGACAGAAGCTCCTCCACCAGGCCGGATTCGCTTGTGCCAAGCGTGCGGCGCCTGCCAGCGCGCACAATCACGCCGCGCTCGCTTTCGACCGGTACGTCATGGCTGAAGAACAGGCTGATCGGCACGCCGAACAATTCAGCGAAGGCCCTGAGGTCGCTGAGCGATGGCGTCGACAGGCCACGTTCAACCTGGCTGACCCAGCCGACCGAACGGCCGAGTTTCAGCGCGATCTCCGCGAGCGTCAGTCTACGCAGCTTGCGCAAGGCCCGGATGTCGCCGGCCAGCACGCGTTCGTCAGGTCCCTGCAATGTTCTTGCGATAGGGGAAGGCAAAATGCTCACTTCATGAAAATTTGCAGCCGAATTTCATGAGAAATCAAGTTCATGAAAAAATCAAGTGGATTTTCACGAAAGCTCAAGATTTGCTTGCAGGATTTTGGCGGTTCATGCAAAGGCTCGGGCACGAACGGCGAATGGGGACGTCCGCTCGAGACGAGGGTTAAGGGACGGCCCATGCTGGAAAACAACACCCGAGTTGCGGGCGAAGCCGAGATTGTCGACGAGGCGATCCTGTCGCGTCGCTCGGTGCGGGCATTTCTGCCCGACATGGTCGACGACGACATCATCCGCGCCATTCTGTCGGTTGCGGCGCGCGCGCCATCCGGCACCAACATGCAGCCATGGAAGGTCTACGTCACCAAGGGCGAGACCAAGCAACAGATCACCGACGCCATCCTCAATTCGGGCATTCGCGCCGAAAAGGCCGATTGGGACGAGTACCGCTATTATCCGACCCAGTTCTTCGAGCCCTATCTGACCCGTCGCCGCGCCAACGGCTTCGGCCTCTATGGCGCGCTCGGCATCGGCCGCCGGGAGGTCGACAAGATGCGTGCCCAGCACGACCGCAACTTCGTCTTCTTCGACGCGCCGGTCGGCATGATCTTCACCATCGACCGCCGGCTCAACCAGGGCTCATGGATCGACTATGGCATGTTCCTGCAGAACATCATGGTCGCGGCGCGGGGCAGGGGCCTGCATACCTGCCCGCAAGCGGCGTTCGCCCCCTATCACCGGCAGATCAGGCCGGTGCTCAACATCCCCGACGAGGAAATCGTCGTCTGCGGCATGGCGCTTGGCCTTGAGGATACATCTAAGCCCGAAAACGCCTTCCGCACGGACCGCGTGCCGCTGGAAGAGTGGGTGACGTTCAGCGAATAAGCCGACTGTCGCGGCGGGCCGGGTTTGGGCGGCTTGTCCTATTCCGTGTTCATCTGCGCGCCGTGGCCGCTGACATGGGCGCCGTCCTGCGGCGTCAGCTTGAGGTAGGCGAGCAGCGCGCACAGCGTAATGACGCCCTCGATCACGAACAGGATGCGGAAATCGTTGGCGACCGCCGGACCGCCGCTGGCGAGAAACGACAGTGCCGCGGCGGCGAGGCCGACGCTGATGGCGACCGCCAGCTGCCACAATATGTAATAGAGCGCGCTGAAGCGGGCGAGTTGCTCGGGCGCGATGTCGGAATAGGCGAGATTGCCGGTCGAGGCCCATTGTGCGGAGCGGAAGACGCCGAAGACGAAGATGTAGGCAAGCACGATCCACACCGGCGTGGTCGCCTGCATCAAGGCAAAGCCGGCCACCATGACGGCGACGATCGGCGTGTTGAAGACCAGAACGCGACGGAAGCCGAACCGGTTGAGGACGCGCGGCATGAAGAACCGGATGGCCACCGAGCCGACCGCGGCGACGAAGGTCAACGAGCCCGCCTGCACGGCGCTCATGCCGAAGCCGAGCTGGAACATCAAAGGCAGCAGGAAGACGACGGAGCTGAGGCCGATTGTGTCCAACCCGCCGCCGGTCAGGAAGGAGATGCGGAAGGTGCGGATGCGCAACAGCTTGAGATCGAGCAGCGGGTTGCGCACGCGCAGGCAATAGAACGAGGCGACGGTCAGGATGACGAGCGCCAGTGCTAGTTCGCCGGCGATCACACTGCCGGCAGCGTCCTTGGCGGCAAGCGAATCCATGCCGAAGACCAGCAGCACCATGCCGCTGCCGACCAGCAGGAAGCCCGGAAAATCGAATGGCGTGCGCACCGGCTTGGTCAGCGTCGGGAACAACGAGGCGGCAAGAAAAGCCGCCGCCAGCGCGAACGGCACATTGATGAAGAAGATCCAGCGCCAGGAAATGTAGGTGGTCAATGCCCCGCCGACGAGCGGGCCGACCAGCGGCCCGGACTGGCCGGCCAGCGAGATGTACATGTTGATCTTCAGCGTGCGGCTGCGCGGAAAGGTCTGCAGGATGACGACCTGGCCGAGCGTGCCCATCAGCGCGCCACCAAACCCTTGCAGCGCGCGGGCGCCGACCAGCATCCAGATATCGTTTGACAGCCCACAAAGGGCCGATGAAGTGGCGAACACCAGCAAGGCAAAACAGTAGACGTTGCGCAGGCCGAAGCGGTCGGCGGCCCAGCCGCCAAGCGGCATGGAGATGATCAGGCTGGCGACATAGACGGTGATCAGGAGGCCGAGCTGGCTGGGCGGGCGGCCGAGGCTTTCGCCGATACCGGGCAGCGCGGTGACCACGACATTCTGGTCGAGGCTGGTCATGAAGACACCGCAGGCGACCGTCAGCGGCAGCAGGAGCATGGCTCTAGCCGACACATCGGCGCGATCCGTGGCGCCGGCGGATATTTCTGCGGTCATGGGGATGTTCGAACCAAACGAATATGCCGAGCCTGAGACGGGATTTTCATACCCCTTGGGCCGGTCTGGCGGCCGCTTTTTTCCATCATGGCCGCTTGCGGCGCGATTCTCTAGCGGCAGAAGCGGCCGGCCTTGATGCCAGAAGCAGAGGCAATGCGACCATTCGGCCGCGCCGCCTACTGCACCTCGTAGCCGACTTCCTCGCTGGCATGGCAGAGCGCCTTCCAGAACGAGCGCGCGAACGAGCGAAAGACATAGAGGTCGAACTGGTCGGCGCCGGTGCGCTGAATCTGGGCGAAGACATCATGATGGGTGGTCGAGCGGCCGGCGCCGACCGGAAAGGCCGGCAGCGAGAAGTCGATGGCAAAGAATTTCGCCAGCACCCATTCGGCCTTCGGCCCGGCAATGCGGATGGCGGTGCGGCCGTGCGAGAGGTCGGTGACCGTGCCGATGGCAGGGGTGACCACCTCGGCAAAGGCGTCGCCCAGGCCTTCGGCTTCGTCGGCAATGGTGAATTTTCCCGGCGCGAAGCCGAACACCGACTTCACGCCGTCGCTCAAGCCGCCGCCGGCGCCATCGGGCAGCGCGAGCCCGGTGACGGTGCGGATGGCGGCCATCAGTTTTTTCTCCTCGCCCGGCCAGGCGGCGACCTGCACGATCGAGCCCGGCCGCGTCTCGGTCAGGATGATCTCGACGCCATGCTCAAAATTGCCGTGCGAGCCAACGTGAAACTCCGGCTCAAGCGGGGATTGACGCTCAACCATGCATGCGGCTCCCGTCCGGATCGAAGAAGTGGTTGGAGATGATCTCGACCGGTCCGAACCGGTTGCGCAAGGGATCGGAGACGTGGGCGCGTGTGCCGCGTCTCGCCTTGCCGCCCTTGACCAGCGCCAGCGCGATATGCTTGCCGAGCGCCGGCGAGTAGCAGCAGGCGGTGATGTGGCCGATCGAGCCGTGCGGATTGGCCTCGTCGACTTGCTCGACGATGTGCGCGCCCCCGTTGAGCGGCTTGTTGTCGAGCGAGATCAGGCCGACCAGTTCCAGGCGGTCAGATGCGATCAGGCCCTCGCGGTCCATCATCGCCGAGCCGATGAAAGGCTTCTTCTTCGACAGCATCCAGTCGAGATGCAGGTCGCGCGCCGTGGTGCGGCCGTCGATCTCGGCGCCGGTGACATGGCCCTTCTCGATGCGCATCGTGCCCAGCGCCTCGAGCCCGTAGGTGACCAGGCCGAACGGCTTGCCGGCCTCCATCAACGCATCCCAGACATGGGTGCCATGGCCGGCGCCGGAATAGACCTCGAAGGCCATTTCACCGGAGAAAGACAGCCGGCAAATCATCACCGGCACATCCGATATCGCGCCGCGCACGATGCCCATGAAGGGCAAGGCAGTGTTGTCGACCGATGTGCCGGTGACACAGGCGGCGAGGATCTGCCTGGCCTTCGGCCCGCCGATCGCGGCACCCGCCCATTCGTCGGTCACCGAGGTGACGTGCACTTTCAGGTCCGGCCAGATCACGTCGAGGAAATATTCCAGATGCTGCATCACCTTGCCGGCGTTCGCCGTGGTGGTGGTCATCAGAAAATCCTGCTCGCCAAGCCGCCAGGTGGTGCCGTCGTCGAAGGCAAGGCCATCCTCGCGCAGCATCAGCCCATAGCGTGCCTTGCCGACGGCCAGCGTCGAAAACATGTTGGTGTAGACGCGGTCGAGGAATGCGGCGGCATCGGGGCCTTGCACGGCAATCTTGCCCAGTGTCGAGACATCGACGATGCCGGCGCTTTCGCGCGTCGCCCTGGCTTCGCGCACATAGGCCTGCTCGACCGTCTCGCCGGCATGGCCGTAGATCATCGGGCGATACCAGAGACCGGCGGAATACATCGTCGCGCCATTGGCGAGATGCCAGTCATGCATCGGCGTCAGCCGCTCGGGTTTCAGGTCGCCGAAACGCTCGGCCGCCAGCGAGCCGATCGACACCGGCGCAAAGGGCGGCCTGAAGCGCGTCGTGCCGACCTCGGGGATCGGCTTGCCCAGCGCCTCGGCCATGATGGCAAGGCCGGGTACGTTGGAACTCTTGCCCTGGTCGGTCGCCATGCCAAGCGTGGTGTAGCGCTTCAGATGTTCGACCGAGACGAAGCCTTCGCGATGCGCCAGCCGCACATCCTCCGCAGTCACGTCGTGCTGGAAATCGACAAAGCTCTTGCCCTTGGCCCTGATCTCGAAGACGGGAGCCGGATCGGGATCGCCGGGTGCGGCTTCGACTGTCGGCAGCATGGAGGGCGTGCTCTGTCCACCCGCGGCGGCAAGACCGGCGGCGCGGCCTTCGGCGATGGCCTCAGTGGTGGAAAAGCTGCCGGTGAAGGCGCCAGCGCCGATCCATTGCTGTGTTGGCCATTCTTGGTTCGGCTTTGGCGGCAGGAAGGCCTGGCGCGCGGCGTTCCACTCCGCCTTGGCGCCGGCCTGGCTGACCAGATGGATGGTCGGCGACCAGCCGCCCGACATCAGCAGGCAGTCGGCATGGATGCTGCGCGCATCGCCGCTGAGCGATCCGTTGGCCATGTCGAAGCGCTGCAGTTTGAGACCGGACAGCGCCTTGCCACCCTCGGTGGCGACGACGGCATGGCCGGCAAAGATCTCGGCCTCGGCCCCAGTGGCCAGCTTGCGCATTTCGGCCGAGAGCTCCGGCCGGACGTCGGCGATCGCGACGATCGCGGCGCCCGCTCTCTTCAGGGCGACGGCCGCTCGATAGGCGCTGTCATTGTTGGTGAACAGCGCGATCCGCTCGCCCGGCATCACGCCGAACTCGTTGGCGTAGCGCTCTGCGGCATGTGCCAGCATCACGCCTGGCCTGTCATTGCCCGGGAACACCAGCGGTCGTTCGAAGGCGCCGGTGGCCAGCACCACGGATTTGGCGCGGATCGCCCAGTAGCGATGGCGCGGCTCACCCTTGCCGGGCTGCTCCTTGTGGTCGCTGACCCGTTCGAGCGCGGCAAGCGTGTTGTTGTCGTAGTAGCCCCAGACGGTGGTACGCGGCAAAAGCCGGACATTGTCGCGGCCTTCCAGTTGGGCGACGGTGCGGCGCGCCCAGTCGGCGGCGGGTGCGCCATCGATCGTTTCGTCCGACCAGTTGGCCGAGCCGCCGAAGCGCGGCTCGAGATCGGCCAGCATGACGCGGGCGCCCTGATCGGCTGCGGCTTTGGCGGCCATCAACCCGGCCGGGCCGGAGCCGACCACCAGCACGTCGCAAAAGGCATTCATGCGTTCGTAGCGGGCCGGGTCCTTCGCCGATCCGGCGCTGCCGAGACCGGCGGCACGGCGGATGAAATGCTCGCAGAACATCCAGAAGCGCGTGCCTTTGAGTGGACCGAACACCGGGCCCATGAAGGTCTTGTAGTAGAAGCCGGCCGACAGGATCTTGCCGCCGAGCTGGTTGACGGCGTTGACGTCCCAGGCGAGCGAGGGAAAGCGGTTCTGGCTGACGGCCACCAGCCCGTCATGGATCTCGACCATGGTCGCCGGAATGTTCGGCTCGCGAACCTCGCCCTTCAGCACGGTGACCAGGGCGTTTGGCTCCTCGACGCCTGCCGTGAGCAGGCCGCGTGGGCGATGGTATTTGAACGAGCGGCCGAAAAGGGTGACGCCCTTGGCCAGCAGCGCCGACGCAAGCGTGTCGCCGGCATGGCCGGTATAGGGCGCTCCGTCGAAGGTGAAGCGGATGGTTTTCAGCCGATCGATGCGGCCGCCAGTGTCGGTGCGGCGCGGGCTCATGATCTGTCCTCCGCTTTGCGGCGCGCGGCCGAGGTGTGATCACCGCGCATGAAGGCGACGCTGGAAATCTCATGCGTCAGCGTGTTGCGCACGACCCGCAGATGGGCGCGGCAACCGCCGGAATGCTGCCAGATCTCGTTGTGGTCGCCGGCCGGGTTCAGCCTGTTATAGACATAGGCGTTCCACGCCTCGAAATTCTGCGAGGCGGGGTCGGGACGCTCGCGGTTGCCGTCACCTTGATAGGTGAACTCGATGACGTCGCGCGGGCCGCAATAGGGACAGGTGATCAACATTGGATCGTATCTTCTTGTTTGACCGTGATCTCCGGACAAACGGTTCCGTTTGTCCGAGAAAACCGGTTTCCACTTTTACGGATCATGGTCTAATGCAGCCGCGGGTTTGCACCCTGGCCCTTGTCGTCGATCACCAGGCCGCGATGGAAGCGGTCGAGCGTGAAGGGAGCGTTGAAGTCGTGCGGCTGATCCTTGGCGATGGTCCAGGCAAAGCACCAGCCGGAGGCCGGCGTCGCCTTGAAGCCGCCGTAGCACCAGCCGCAGTTGAGGTACATGCCGGGCAGCGGGCCGGTGGTTATGATCGGCGAGCCATCCATCGACATGTCGCAGACACCGCCCCAGGAACGTAGCATGCGCACGCGGGCAAGACCCGGAAACAGCGCCAGCATCTCGCTCATCACCTCGTCGACGATGGGCAGATTGCCGCGCTGGGCGTAGCTGTTGTAGCCGTCGATATCGCCGCCATAGATGAGGCCGCCCTTGTCGGACTGCGACATGTAGAAATGGCCCATGCCGAAGGTGACGACGGTGTCGATGAAGGGTTTCAGCGATTCGGTGACGAAGGCCTGCAGCACATGGCTCTCGATCGGCATCGTCTCGACGCCGGCCAGTTGCATGACGCGGCCGGTGCTGCCGGCGACCGCGACAGCCACTTTCCTGGCGCGGATGTCGCCACGCGAGGTGGACACGCCTGATATACGGTCGCCGTCACGCAGGAAGCCGGTGACCTCGCAATTCTCGATGATGTCGACGCCGCGACGGTCGGCGCCGCGCGCGTAGCCCCAGGCCACCGCATCGTGGCGGGCGGTGCCGGCGCGCCGCTGCATCAGGCCGCCAACCACCGGGAATCGGGCGCTGTCGGAGATGTCGAGCGCCGGGATGAGGCGTTTGATCTCAGCCTTCGTCATCAGCTCGGCGTCGACGCCGAGATGGCGCATGGCGTTGCCGCGCCTTGCATAGTCGTCGAACTGGGCCGGCGTGTGCGCCAGGTTCAGGCAACCGCGCTGCGAGAACATGACATTGTAGTTGAGTTCGTGCGACAGGTTCTCCCACAGCTTCATCGAGTGTTCGTAGAAGCGGGTGTTTGCCGGCAAGAGGTAGTTGGAACGCACGGCCGTCGTGTTGCGGCCGACATTGCCCGACCCGAGCCAGCCCTTTTCCAGCACCGCGACATTGGTGATGCCATGTTCCTTGGCGAGATAGTAAGCCGTCGCCAGCCCATGGCCGCCGCCACCGATGATGATGACATCATAGGATGCCTTCGGATCCGGCTTGCGCCAGGCCGGCTTCCAGTCCTTGTTTCCCTTGAGCGCGTTCGCGAGCAGCGAAAAGGCCGAGTACTCTGCCATTGATGTCATCCGGTTGCGGCGATGCGGCAGACTATAGAGCAGGGCGCGTCCGCAAAGCCAATATTGCGCCATCGCCTTTCGACTGGCCGACGCTTGGTCAAGCGATTGGAAGAGGTTGGCGATTGGAAGGGGTTGGCGATCCGATGGGGTCTAGCGATCCGACGCGACGGCTTGCCCCACGATATGGCCGTCTTTATCAAGGACAGGCTTTCAAATTGCCTTTGCCGCCCGTGAGTCGCCAACACATCATGCTTTTTCGATTGCTTCGCCTCATTTTGATCCTCGCGCTCGTCGTTTCGGCGCCGCCTTCGTTCGACGCTATGGCGCAAGCGCTCGGCCAGGGCGCCGCGGGATTGATCACCGATCAGCAGAAAGTCATCCAGGGCCTGACGGCCAAGACTGACGATCTCGAGAAGAGAATACAGCAGGACGGTGAGGACGATGCCTCACTCGTGGATATCCGTTTGCAGTTGGAGGATCTGTCGCGGGCGGCACTTACCAGCGCGCTGGCGTTCCGTTCGCGCCTCACCGATATCAACAATCGGATCGAGGTGCTTGGCCCGCCGCCGGCGGCGGGCCAGCCGCAGGAGCCCGATATAGTGACCGGCGAACGCCAGGCGCTCGCATCAGAAAAGGCCGAAATCAACGCGGTTGTTGCCAGCGCGCAGAACCTGTCGATCCGCATCAGCGGGCTGATCGACAAGATCGGCAATATGCGCAGCGAACTGTTCCGCAACCTTTTGACCAAGCGATACGTGCTGACCGACGCACTGAGCCCGCAGGTTTTTTCCGATGCCAGGGACGAGTTCGGCAATTTCTACAAGGCGGTGTCGTCCTGGCTGAGCTTTGCGTTCAAGTTCAAGTTCCAGGCCATGCTGGCGGCGACCTTCGTGGCGCTCGGGTTGGCGCTGGTGCTGCTGGTCGGCGGCAGGCGCCTGTTCGGACGGGTGTTCGAAGCCGACCCGACAGTCGAGGACCCGTCCTATCTCAGCCGCCTGTCGGTGGCGTTCTGGTCGACCTTGCTGCCGACGCTGGCGGTCGGCGCCTTTCTCGGGTCGACGATTTTCTTTTTCAATTATTACAATGTGTTGCGCGGCGACATTGGCGTCTTCCTGAACGCGCTGGCGGCCGTCATCGCAGTGGTGTTCTGCGTCAACCGGCTGACCAATGCGGCGCTCGAGCCGCGGCTGCCGAACTGGCGCCTCATCCCGGTCGAGACGGGGCCGGCGCGCTGGCTGGTACGCCTGGCCACCGCCATGGCCGTGGTCATCAGCGTCAACACCTTCCTGTCGGTGGTCAACGACAAGATGGGTTCGCCGCTGTCGCTGACCATTGCCCGCAGTTTCGGCGCCACCATCATCGTTGGCGTCATCCTGATCCTGATGGCGATGCTGAGACCGTTCAAGGCGCATGATGGAAGCTGGCGGCCTTGGCCGGCATGGCTGCGCTATACATCGCTGGCGCTTGGCCTGTTCACCATCGTCGCGGCGCTGCTCGGCTATATAGGCCTTGCCCTGTTCGTCTCGCTGCAGGTCGTGGTTACCGGCACCGCCCTGATCACCGCCTATATCGGCTTCCTGTCGGCGCGGGCGATCGGCGACGAGGGTGCTTTCGCCAACACGTCCGTCGGGCGCTGGCTGTCGGCCAATTCCAGCTACGAGGATACCGCACTCGATCAGCTCGGGCTCGTCGTCAGCGTCGCCATCAATCTGCTGATCGTGCTGGTGTTCCTGCCGCTGATCCTCTTGATGTGGGGCTTCCAGCCCGGCGACATCGAGGCCTGGGCCTACAAGCTTGCAACCGGGATCAATATCGGTTCGGTGACGATTTCGGTCACCGGCATCCTTTCGGGCATCGTCGTCTTCATCATCGGCTATTTCCTGACGCGCTGGTTCCAGGGCTGGCTCGACGGCTCTGTCATGGCGCGTGGCAAGGTCGACACCGGGGTGCGCAACTCGATCCGGCTCGCGGTCGGCTATGCCGGCGTCGCACTGGCGGCGCTCGTCGGCATCTCGGCGGCAGGCATCGACCTGTCCAGCCTTGCGCTGGTCGCCGGTGCCCTTTCCCTCGGCATCGGCTTCGGCCTGCAAAATGTGGTGTCCAATTTCGTCTCCGGCCTGATCCTTTTGGCCGAGCGGCCATTCAAGGTCGGCGACTGGATCGTCGCCGGCGATGTCAGCGGCACCGTCAAGAGGATCAGCGTGCGCGCCACCGAGATCGAAACGTTCCAGCGACAGTCGGTGATCCTGCCCAATTCGAACCTGATCAACAATGCCGTCGGGAACTGGACGCATCGCAACAAGCTCGGCCGCGTCGATATCAAGGTCGGCGTCGCCTATGGCAGCGACGTCAAGCAGGTTCATGCCATCTTGCTGGAGATCGCGCGCAGCCATCCGCTGGTGCTGAAAAATCCCGAACCTTTCGTGCTGTTTTCCAATTTTGGCGCGGCCGCGCTCGAATTCGAGATCCGCGTGTTCCTGGCCGATGTGATGAACGGCAACATCGCACAGAACGACATCCGTTTCGCCGTGCTCGAGAAGTTCAGGGGCGAGCACATCGAGATTCCCTCGACGCCACGCGCCGTCGTCGAGGTTCACAAGCCCAAGGCCTGGCCAACCGACGACGACAAGATCGAGGCCGACTTTGTCGAGCAGGAACAGGCGAAGGCCGAAGCCGACGCAGAGAAGAAGCGCCTGGCCAGGACGGGGCGCAAGGTTCGCAAACCGGACCCCGACTAGGGTGTTCTGACAGTCGGCAGGCCTTCGAAAGGGCGCGCCCGCAACCTGCCAAAGCCAATTGCGGCATGAATGCGGCATTCAGTTGCGGTTCAGCTTCCGTCTCATATAAGCTTCCATGCAAAGGCGAAAATGCCTTGCGAAATGCAACAGAGGCGGTGGGAACACCGATATTGCAACATGTGGAAGTCTCTCGTCGCTGCCGTCGCCTTGGTCGCCGCCATCGGCTCGGCCCATGCCGCCAGCGCGGTCAACAAGGACGCCGAGACCCGCACGCTGGTCGTGACCGAGGGCGGCAGCAAATCCGACCTTGCCTTGGCTGCTGGCGAAACCGTCGAATTCTGCCCGAAAGGCTGTTTCGTCACCTTGCCCAATGGCGACCTCGAAGCCCTGACCGGCTCGGAAACGGTCGAAATCTCCGGCGGCGTCGCCCGCATCAAGTAATTCCGACGGCATGACAGGAAAGGCCGGGCATTGCCCGGCCTTTTATCGTTTCCGGTCATCGCTGCTTAACGATGACGGGGGAAATACCGCGGCCCGGACCGGCCTGCGCCGGGCGTTTTAACGTTCAATATGCCGTTCGCCGCTATACCAGCTTCAAGACGCCGAAACGCGGCGCGCAACGAGGTCCGTTTCCGGATCATACGCTGGCAGGGCAGGACGGACATGGATGCGCGGTCGGACAGGAACGCAATACCGCTTGCGGTCGATCTCGACGGCACGCTGATCGCGACCGACCTGTTGTGGGAAGGATTGTTCATCCTTCTCAAGAAGAACCCGCTCTATATCTTCCTAGTGCCTTTCTGGGCCGCCGGCGGCCCGGCGCGGCTGAAGCAGGCAATCGCCCAGCGCATAGACATCGATCCGGCATCGCTGCCCTATCGTGCGGCGTTGCTCAATCGCATTCGCACCGAGCATGCGGAAGGCCGCAAGATCGTGTTGGCGACGGGCACGCCGCGCAAATTCGCCGACGCCATCGCCGCCCATCTCGGCATTTTCGACCGGGTGCTGGCGACCGACGGTCTCGACAATCTCACTTCGGGCAAAAAGCGAGCCTCGCTGATCGCGGCCTATGGCGACGGTGGCTTCGACTATGCCGGCAACAGCCGCCACGACCTCCAGGTCTTCGACGCGGCGCGTAACGCAATCGTCGTGGCGCCTGACCGCCATGCCGCGCGCTGGCAGGCCGCACACGGCGCCGAAGCGATGCCGGCGCCGAAGCCGACGTTGCGGACCGTCGTCAAGATGCTGCGCGTGCATCAGTGGCTGAAGAATTCGCTGATCGCCGTGCCGATGGTGCTCTCGCATGAATATTTCAACACCGACATGATCTGGGAATGCCTGCTGGCGTTCATCTCGTTCAGCGCAGTGGCCTCTGCCATCTATATCCTCAACGATTTCTTCGACCTCGCGCTCGACCGCAAGCACCCCACCAAGCGCAACCGACCCTTCGCCAGCGGCGCGCTGTCGATCCCGTTCGGGCTTGGCGCGATCGTCGTGCTGTTGGCGATCGGCATCGGCACCGGCGCCCTGATATCGCTCGAATTCCTGGCGGTGCTCGGCGGCTACATGGTCGTCACCACGGCCTATTCGCTGTCGTTCAAGCGCATGCTCCTGGTCGATGTGCTGACGCTCGCCGGCCTCTACACGATCCGCGTTCTGGCAGGCGCGGCCGCGACCGGTGTCGACGTCTCGTTCTGGCTGCTCGCCTTCTCGATCTTCTTTTTCCTGTCGCTGGCGCTGGTGAAGCGCTTTGTCGAGTTGCGCACCACCGCCATCCCGCCTGGCGAGCGCATTGCAGGGCGTGGATATCGCACCGAAGACCAGGAGATCGTTGCCCAGGCCGGCATGGCCTCGGCCTTCTCCTCGGCGCTGGTGCTGGCGCTCTACATGGACAGTGTCGCGGTGCGCGAACTCTATCCGCATCCGTGGTTGATCTGGCCACTGGCGCCGATCGTGCTTTATCTCACCATGCGTGTCTGGATTCTTGCTCGCCGCGACGAGATGCACGATGACCCTGTCGTCTTCATCATCCGCGACTGGCGCAGCCAGATCGTGGTGCTGATCGGCGCCGTGATGCTGGTCATCGGAGGCTGGTAGGCATGGCCACCGAACGCTTCCCGAGCTTTGGCCTTGCCACGCCGCCGGCGCCGCGCGCGATCGGCGCCGAGGACGGCATTGCGCTGCTGAAGGGCGGTCAGGCCAAGCCAGCGTCGCTGCTGGCCTATGGCAACGGCCGCTCCTACGGCGATTCCTGCCAGAACGAGGCCGGCACGGTCGTCGACATGCGGCCGCTGAACCGTATCCGCGCCTTCAACGCCGAGACCGGTGTTCTCGAAGCGGATGCCGGCGTGCTGTTGTCCGACATCATCGCGCACGCCGCCTCTTACGGGTTCTTCCCGGCTGTGGTTCCAGGCACGCAATTCGTCACGCTCGGTGGCGCCATCGCCAACGACGTGCATGGCAAGAACCATCACCGGCGCGGCACCTTTGGCTGCCATGTCGAAAACCTCACGCTGCTCCGGTCCGACGGAAAGACGCATCGCTGCTCGGCGACAGACAATTCGCGGCTGTTTGCGGCGACGATCGGCGGCATGGGGCTGACCGGTCTCATCCTGTCGGCCTCGATCCGGCTGATGCGGGTGCCTTCGCTCGACATCGTCGAGAAGGCGACGCCGTTTCGCGATCTCGACGAATTCTTCGATTTGGCCGAGGCGGCCGACCAGGCCAATGAATATGTGGTCGCCTGGATCGACCAGCTCGCCGGCGGTCGCGACAGTGGCCGTGGCCTGCTGTTCACCGGCAATCATGCCGAGCACGGTTCGCATGCCGCCTCGCGCGCCGGCGGCAATCTCTCGGTGCCGGTCCAGCCACCGTTCAATGTCCTCAACCGCCCGTTCCTGACCGCCTTCAACGCCGCCTACCGGTGGAAGAAGGGGCGGTCGACGGCGCCGCGCCAGGTCGGTTATCAGGGCTTCTTCTTTCCGCTCGACGGTGTGCGCGACTGGAACCGGCTTTACGGGCCGAAAGGACTTTTCCAGCATCAGAGCGTGGTGCCTGAAGCGGCGGCGCGCGAGGCGGTGCCGGCACTGCTGACGGCTGCCAGGCGAGCCGGGCAGGGGTCGTTCCTCACCGTGCTGAAACGCTTCGGCTCCATTCGTTCGCCGGCGCTGCTGTCGTTCCCGCGTCCCGGCTACACGCTGACACTGGATTTCCCCAACAGGGGAGTTGCGACCCTTGCGCTGCTGCGGGACCTCGATCGCATCGCGGTCGAGGCCGGAGGCGCGGTCAATCCCTACAAGGATGCCCGTATGGGCGCCGACATCTTCGCTTCGTCCTTTTCCGAATGGCCAAGGCTGGAGGCGCTTCGCGATCCCGCCTTCATGTCGGGTTTCTGGGCGCGAACGGCAAAGAGGCTCGATACGCGGCGCGGCACGGTCGAGGCTGCGGAATAGATAAAGCTTGAGTAATTCTTGGTTATCAAATCGTTAACTCGGCGATTCACTCAAAACATTCTTATGACTTCACGAAATGTTTGCGGGTTTGTAGTAGGAAGCGTGAAGGGGTGGCTTGGAACACATGAAATACATCGTCTTCATTCTCTTTACCGTCATGACCAATGCCGCAGCACAGCTGATGCTGAAGCAAGGCATGATGTCGCTCGGGCCGATCTCGTTCGAGGGCGTCAACCCGCTCGTCAAGCTGTTGCAGATCGTCTTCAGCCCCTGGGTGTTTCTGGGCCTGTGCACTTTCGTCATCTCGATGGCCTCGCACCTCTATGTGCTGTCCAAGGTCGAGCTTTCCTTTGCCTATCCGTTCCTCAGCCTCGCCTATGTCGCCGTCGCCATCTTCGCCTATTTCATTTTTCGCGAAGACCTCAACGCCTGGCGCATCGCCGGCATCGCCTTCATCTGCGTCGGCACGGTGCTGATCGCGCAAAGCGGGCGCGGGCATGATGAGGAAACGGCTTCCCTTTCGTCCGACAAGATTCACAGCGAGATCGTTCGATGAGACATGTGATTTTCGGTGGCGACGGTTTCGTCGGCCGCCACCTTGCCCCGAAACTCGTGGCCGATGGTGAAGAGGTTGTCGTCGCCGACATCGTCAGGAGTGACCTGCCGCATTACCGCAACGTCCGCTTTATCCAGTGCGACGTCACCGATCCGGCCTCGGTCGCCGCGGTTGGGCTGAAGGCCGACGACATGGTCTACAATTTATCGGCCAAGATGCTGTCGCCGATCCAGGTGCGCGCCAAGCGGCACGATTTCTTCTTCCCGGTCAATTTCCATGGCACCGAGCATATCATGCAGGCCATGGACAAAGCCGGTGCGCCAAAACTCGTCCACTATACGACCGACATGATCTACGGCCACACGGTCACCCAGCCGATGACCGAGGAGCATCCGGTCGCGCCGCTTGGCGAATATGGCTGGTCGAAGCAGAAGACCGAGGAACTGGCCGCCGAATGGCGCAGGCGCGGCATGTCGATCTCGCTGTTTCGCCCGCGCCTGATCATCGGGCCCGGCCGGCTCGGCATTCTGGAAAAACTGTTCAAGCTGATCGACTGGAGTTTTCCGGTGCCGATGATCGGTTCGGGCAAAAACCCCTATCAGTTCATCTCGGTGTTCGACTGCGCCGAGGCCGCGCGCGCCGCCTGGAAGGCCGGGGTCCCGAACGAGGCCTATAATCTGGGCTCGCTCAACCCGCCGCCGGTGAAGAAGTTGCTCGGCGACCTGATCAGGCATGCCGGTTCGAAATCGATGCTGATTCCGACGCCGGGCTGGGCGGTGAAGCGCACGCTCGACCTGCTCGACCTCTTGAACATGCCGATTATGGATCCGGAGCAATACCTGATCGCCGACGAGGAGTGCGTGCTCGACGTCTCCAAGGCCGAGCGCCAGCTCGGCTGGGTGCCGCAATATCGCGACGAGGACATGCTGATCGCCGCCTACAGCGAGTACCGGGCCAAGAAGGCCGGTCCCACTGTGGCCACCAAACATGTGCCCGCCGAATAGCAGGCTCGCAAAACAGCTTTCGTTGCGCACGATCCTGGTCATGCGCGCAGACAGGAGATTGAAATGACCGTCATGGCCAAGCTCGAACAGACGAATGCGCGCACCATGGTCAGTGCGCCGGCGCTGTCGCCCGTCACCATCGCCAAGCCCGACCTGATCAGCGTCGAGCAGGCCAAGGCGATGGACGTTGCGCGTATGACCGACCTGTTCAAGGCGCATCTCAACCCCGGCCAGCTGCATTTCATGAAGCTGCTCGGCTTCCACAAGATCAAGATCGAGCGTGCCGAGGGCATGTTCTACATCGATCAGAACGGCCGCAAGATCCTCGACTTCTTCGGCGGCTTCGGTTCGCTGGCCTTCGGCCATAACCATCCGCGCATCCTGGAAGCACGGAAGAAATTCCAGGAAGAGAAGCGCCAGGAAATCGCCATCGCCTTCATGTCGCAATATGCGGCGGCCCTCGCGCACAACATCGCCAAGTGCTCGCCCGGCGATCTCGACATGGTTTTCCTGGGCTCGTCCGGTTCGGAAGCGATGGAAGCGGCGGTCAAGCTCGCCGAGCGCGCTGCCGGCCCGAAGCGGCCGAAGATCGTCTATGCCGAGAATTCCTTCCACGGCAAGACCAAGGGCGTGCTGGGCATCACCGACGGCCAGCTCTATCGCGCCGATTTCAAGATGGCGGACAATACGGTCCGCATTCCCTTTGCCGACATCGAGGCGATCGAACGCCTGTTCCGCTCCGACCCGGAGGTCGGCGTCATCGTGCTCGAAACCATCCAGGGCGGCGGCGGCATCATCCAGGCGCCGGCCGAATACTGGCAGAAGCTGCGCGCGCTCTGCGACCAGTATGGCGTGCTGTGGGTGGCCGACGAAGTGCAGTGCGGCTATGGCCGTTCGGGCCGCTTCTATGCCTTCGAGCATTACGGCGTCATTCCTGACGTGACGGCGCTGGCCAAGTCGCTCGGCGCCGGCAAGGCGGCGGTCGGTGCGATGATTGCCCGGCGCGAGGTCTACATGAAGGCCTACGGCACGCCGAAGACGGCGATGATCCATGCCATGGCGACCTTCGGCGGCATGGGCGAGGCCTGCGTCACCTCGATCGAGGGGCTCAACGTGCTCTACGACGAGGGGCTGATCGACAACGCCGCTGTCACCGGTGATTACCTGCTGCAGCGGCTGCAGACGCTCAGGGATAAATACCCCAAGATCATCAAGGATGTGCGCGGCAAGGGTCTTATGATCGGGCTGGAGTTCCACGACTTCTCGCAGACCTTGCCGATGGTTCTGCGGCCGATTGTCAGCGTGCTCGACGACAAGCTGAAGGGGTCGCTGTCGGGCTTCGTCGGTGCGCTGCTGCTGCGCGACTACGACGTGCTCGTCGCCTTCACCGAATACAACCGCAACGTCATCCGGCTCGAGCCGCCGCTGATCTGCCAGCGCGAGCATGTCGACCGCTTTGTCGATGCTTTTGACAGCCTGCTGTCGCGCGGCATCGTTTCGATCGTCAAGGATTTCGTCAAAAGCCAGGTCCGCTGACAGGTCCGTTAAGCGAAGGTCACCGAGCAAGATCATGCTGACCAAGTCCCCCACCGCGAAAAACCCACTCGACCGGCTCACCGAGGCCGGTCTGGCGTGGGGCGAGGGGACCTATGCGCGGCTGGCCGCACCCATCGGCGCGGCGGCTTTCGCGCTCTACATCCTGTTGACGGCGTTCACGGCATGGGTGATGCCGGACGCCAACTGGGACATGCTGCCCTATCTCGCCATATCAGAGGAAGGCACCTATCCCGATGCGCAGGCGCTGCATGACTATGCCTACAACATCGTCAAATCAGGCGTGTCGGCAGGCGACTACAAGGCGCTGACCGACGATGGCGGCGGCTTCCGCAGCCACATGGCGGAAAATGCCGCCGACTTCCATTCGCTGCTCGGCATGTACCGGATCAAGTTCCTCTACGCCGAGATCCTGTCGACGATGAGTTCGGTTATGTCGCCGGTCGAGGCGATGCGCCTGGTCTCGGTGTTCTCGGTGCTGCTGTTCGGCGCGATCGCATTGCTCTGGCTGCGTTCGGAGCGGGCCTTGGCGCTGGCGCCTGTCGTCGGCGCGGTGCTGATCATGGCCGATTTCGGCGATGCGGCGCGTGCTTCGACGCCCGACCTGTTGTGCTCGGCGCTGTTTCTAGGCGGGCTCTACGCCTATGTCCGTGGTCGCGAGGTGGCAACGGCGGTCCTGCTCTTCCTCGCCTTCATGGCACGGCCGGACAATATTGTTTTCCTTGCCATTTTCGCCGTGCTGCTGGTCGCCTTCCGGCAAAAGGCGTGGGGAGCGCTGGCTGGCTTTGCCGCATCCTTCGTTGCCTATTTCGCCATTTCGCACTGGGCGCATCATCCCGGCTGGTGGCCGCATCTGTGGTTCTCCAGCATCGAGCAGCACTACAATATGGATGGGTTCGAACCGGCATTCTCGATCGTTGCCTATCTCCGGGCGTATGCCACGTCGCTGCTGCGCGCCGTCAGCCTGAACAGCTGGGTCGGCGTATCGGTGCTGGCGCTGGCCTGCTGGTACGCAACCAGTCGCGCCGGCTTTCGCCTCGACCGGCGTGCCGGCATATTGTTCGCAGCGCTGGTGCTCGGCGTGCTGGCGAAGTTCGCCGTCTTCCCGATCCATGACACCCGTATCTATTTCCCCAATCTGATCCCGCCATTCCTGCTGCTGGCGACGCCGCTGATGGCGCTGTGGGCAACAGTGGCCCGTGGCCAGCATCGCGCCGCCTTGCAAATCATTCCCGGAGACAAACCATGAGTTCCGTATCCAGCCTGGCGCGCATCGCCCTTTCGCTCGGTCTTCCCGTCGGCCTGCTTGATCGCGGGCCGGCGCTGCGCGGCACGAAGTTCCTGGCCAGGGCGGCGCTGAAAGCGCGCTTCGGTAGGGCGGGGGCCCCATTCCAGATGGTCAATGTCGGCGCCTGCGACGGTGCGCTGTTCGATGACGTCACGCCATGGCTGCACCGCATAGCCGGCGCACGCGCCATGCTGGTCGAGCCGATCCCGTACAATCAGAAACGGCTGCGCGCCAACTACCCCGACACCAGCCGCTTTGTCATAGAGCCGGTCGCGGTGACGAAGACGAAGGGCACGATCACCGTTCACACCTTCGATGCCGCCGCGCTCGAGGCCGGCACCTTGCCCATCGAGTTCATCGGCTGTTCGTCGGTCACCGACACCAACCTTATGTCGGGCAAGAATGCCTGGGGCGAGGCTGATGCCAACTTCAACAAGTTTGCGCCGCACCTGAAAGACATCGAGGTACCGTCGGAAACGCTGCAGACATTGCTCGACCGCAACGGCATCAGCTATATCGACGCCTTCCTCGTCGATTGCGAGGGCGCCGACTGGATCGTCTTCGAACAGCTCGACCTCAAGCGCTATCGTCCCGGCATGATCAAGGTCGAGGTCGGCGCGCTGCCCGCCGCCGAGATCGGCCAGGTCGTGGTCAAGCTGAAGACGTCAGGCTATCAGGTCGGTTTCCAGGCCGAGGACGTCTGGGCCTTCGCCTGAGTTGGCCTTCCGCGAAAAGCGAACCGCCCAAGGTGCCTGACGTGAGCCATTCTACCGTCTGGTCGCTCGGCTTTTTGCCAATGTCGCAAACAGGCTTCATCAGTCCCATCGCTCCGCCCTATAGTCCGCCCGCTTTATCACTTTGGAGTCGCGGGCAATGGCAGAGTTTCCGAAAAAGGCGAAGGTCGTCATCGTCGGCCTGGGCGGTATTGTTGGCGCATCGATCGCCCATCACCTGATCGAACGCGGCTGGGACGATATTGTCGGCATCGACAAGTCAGGCATCCCGACCGATATCGGCTCGACGGCGCACGCCTCCGACTTCTGCTACACGACCAGCCATGATTTCCTGTCGTGCTGGACGACCCTCTATTCCATCGATTTCTACGAGAAGATGGGCCACTACGCGCGCATCGGCGGCCTCGAAGTGGCGCGCGTCGGCGACGACAGCCGCATGGAAGAGATCAAGCGCAAGATCGCTTCGGCAAAGGCTTTTGGCACGCGCGCCCGCCTGATCGACCCCGCCGAGATCAAGCAAAAATTTCCGCTGATCGAAGAAGAGATGGTGCAGGGCGGCCTGTGGGACCCCGATGCCGGTCTTGTCATCCCGCGCTCGCAGACCGTTGCCGGCAAGCTGGTCGACCAGGCGGAGACGTCTGGCAAGCTCAAATCCTTCGCCAACACGCCGGCCAGATCGCTCGTCGTCAGGGATGGCCGCATCACCGGCGTGGTGACCAACCGCGGCACCATCGAGGCCGACTATGTCGTGGTTTGCGCCGGCATTTGGGGCCGGCTGATCGCGGAGATGGTTGGTGAAGACCTGCCGGTGATGCCGATCGACCATCCGCTTACCTTCTTCGGCCCGTATAACGAGTTCGCCGGCACCGGCAAGGAAATCGGCTGGCCGCTGCTGCGCGACCAGGGCAACTCGGCCTATATGCGCGACACTGGCGATCCCAAGACCGCCGAGGGCGGGCAGATCGAATGGGGCTATTACGAAGAGACCAATCCACGCCTTTGCCACCCGCGTGACCTCTTGGAGAAGGACCAGGCCCGGCTTTCCCCCTCACAGCGCGACCTCGACATGGAGCAGATCCTGGCGCCGCTCGAACGCGCCATGGAGTTGACGCCGATCCTGGGCGAACTCGGCTATAATGAAAGCCATTCCTTCAACGGGCTGCTGCAGGTGACGGCGGATGGCGGGCCCTCCATGGGCGAAAGCCAGAAGGTGAGGGGCCTGTGGTATGCCGTCGCCATCTGGGTCAAGGACGGTCCCGGCATGGGCAAGCTGATTGCCGACTGGATGACCGACGGCCGCACGGCGATCGACCATCATGCCATCGACTATGCGCGCTTCTATCCGCACCAGACGAAGGAGCAGTTCATCTGGGATCGATGCACCGAGACGGCGATGAAGGTCTACAATCCCGCGGTGCATCCGCGCGAGCCGTTCTCCAAGGGCCGCAACATAAGGCGCTCGCCGTTCTGGGAGCGCGAGAAGGAACTCGGCGGCTATTTCATGGAACTGGGCGGCTGGGAGCGTGCCCATGGCTACGCCGCCAACGAGCACCTGCTTGAGAAATACGGCAACCGCGTGCCGGTGCGCGGGAACGAATGGGACAACCGCCATTTCTGGCGCGTGTCCAATGCCGAACACCTGGCCATGAGCGAGGATTGCGGCATCGTCAACCTGTCGCACTTCGCCATGTATGACATCGAGGGTCCGGACCATGTCGCGCTGCTGGAATGGCTGTGCGCGGCCAAGATCGGCGGCGACAACAACATCGGCAAGGGCATCTACACCCACTTCCTCGACGAGGAAGGCATGGTGCGCGCCGACTTTACCGTCATCCGCATGGCCGACCGCTGTCGTTTGATCGACGGGGCGGACGCCGGCCCGCGCGACTTCCAGTACATGCGACGCACCGCGCAGGACAAAGGTTTCGACGTCACCATCACCGACGTCACCGAGAAATTCGTCACCATCGGCATCTGGGGTCCGAATGCCCGGGCAACCCTGCAGAAGGTGGTTGAGAAACCGGATGGGCTATCCCTGGAAAACTTCCCCTTCGCGGCGATCAAGCCGGTCAGGATCGGCGGCAAGGATGTCACCGCCTTCCGCATCTCCTACGTCGGCGAGCAGGGCTGGGAACTGCACACGCGCTACGAGGACGGCCTAGCCGTCTGGGACGCGCTGCGCTCGACCGGTGTGATGCCGTTCGGTGTCGAGACCTATGCCAACACCCGCCGCATGGAAAAGAGCCTGCGCCTGCAGAATGCCGACCTTCTGACCGAGTACAATCTGCTCGAAGCCGATCTCGCCCGTCCGAAGGTCAAGGAGAACGATTTCTGCGGCAAGGCCAGGCATGTCGAGTACCGCGCCCGTGAGCACCAGCCGGCCATGTTGTGCACGCTGGTTATGACCGAAAACGTCGATGCGAAGGGCGTTGCCCGTTATCCCGTCGGCACGATGCCGGTGATGGACCCGAAGACGGGCGAGACGCTGGTCGACGAATTCGGCCGTCGGTCTTTCACGACCTCGATGGCCTATGGCCCGACCATCGGCAAGAATATCGGTCTCGCCTATCTGCCGTGGGCATATGCCCAGGAAGGCCGCAAGCTCGCCATCGAGTACTTTGGCGAGACCTATCCGGTCGAGGTGGCCGCCGTCGGCTATAAGCCGCTTTACGACCCGGAGAACCTCAAGCCGCGCAGTTGAGAGCTCGCAGGGAGCAAACGGCGTGAAGCCCGGCTCATGGCCGGGCTTTTCTCTTTTTAAACTGGCGATTCTCGCTTACCCTTGCGGCATGTCTGCTTTCCGGTGTGCAAGACATGTCTTCTCGGGCGGCGCCGTGCTGGCGCTGATGCTCTGGCTGACGCCGGCGTCCCTCGCGGATGAACCGGTCGATGTCGAACTGGTGCTGGCCGTCGATGTTTCCTTGTCTATGTCGCCGGATGAACTCGAGATCCAGCGTCACGGCTACGCGGCGGCACTGACGCACGACAATGTGCTGCGGGCCATCGCCGACGGCGCTTATGGCAAGATCGCGGTTACCTATGTCGAATGGGCCGGCACCACCTGGCAGCGCGTCATCGTGCCGTGGACGGTGATCGCCAGTCGCACCGATGCGGAGCGGGTGGTCGCGCAATTGTCCGCCCAGCCGCCGGGCAGTGCACGGCGCACCTCGATCTCCGGCGCGCTGGAGTTCGGTGGCGATCTCTTCGCCGAAAGCGGCTACCAGGGGACGAAGCGGGTCATCGACATTTCAGGCGACGGTCCCAACAACCAGGGCGCGCCGGTCAACCTCGCCCGTGACGAACTGATCAGGCAAGGCATCGTCATCAACGGACTGCCGCTGATGACCCGAGGCGGCTTTTCCGGCGCCTACGACGTCAACAATCTCGATCGCTACTACAGCGACTGTGTCATCGGCGGTCCCGGAGCCTTCATGATCCCGGTCAACGACTGGACGCAATTTCCCGGGGCCATCCGCCGCAAGCTGGTGCTGGAGCTTGCCGGGTCGGCCTCGCCGCAATGGGCGGCGCAAGAGGCCGATCATCCGCCGGTGGTGCTGGCGCAGGACAAGCCCGCCAGCGACTGCCTTGTCGGCGAAAAGATGTGGCGCAACCGCAGCTGGATGCTCGACAGCCGCTAGGTTTTCTTTACCAGACCGAAGCATTGGCAAAATGGCCGGACCGCGCTATCCAGCCGGAGGGGGCAGCGGTCAAAACGAGGAAACACCAGATGAAACGTCTTGCCATCCTGACGGCTGTCGCATCCGTGCTTTGTGCCGACGGCGCCAGCGCCCAGTACAACGATGGGCCCGCCTGCATCATGTTCGAGCACGCGAATTTTCGCGGCCGAGCGCTGGAGATGGAGGCTGACGATGTGGTGAGTTTTCGCGGCGGCCAGTTCTGGAACGACCGTGTGTCGTCGGTGATCGTGCGCCGCGGCTGCACGCTCGTTGCCTACGAGGACACTCAGATGGAGGGCCGTTCGATCGAGATCAGGCGCAGGATTCGCAATCTCGCTGATGGCGACTGGAACGACCGCATCTCGTCGGCGGAGTGCACTTGCGACGACTACTGAAGCCATGCCGGATTTCCGGCGGCCGGTTGCGTTTCGGTGTCCGGCCGCCGATCCAGCTGGGCTATCGCCGCCAGGTCTGCCTTGCGCCTCACCATCCTGTTCATTGACAAGCCGATTGGCGTCTGTGAGACAATTTCCCCAGAGAAAAAAAGGGGAACTGACATGACCAGGATCGCCGTTCTTGCCGCAACATTGACACTTGCCACCGGTCTGTCCGCTCCGGTGATGGCCGCGACATCGGTCACCATCGGCATCAGCGGCTGGACCGGCTTCGCGCCGCTGACGCTTGCCAAGCAGGCAGGGATCTTCGAGAAACACGGGCTCGACGTGACTTTGAAGAAAGTGCCGCAAGCGAGCCGGCCACTCGCCATCGCCAGCGGCGACCTGCAATGCGCCGCCACCACGGTCGAGACCTGGCTTGTCTGGAACGCCAGCGGCGTCACCACCAAGCAGATCTTCCAGCTCGACAAATCCTATGGCGCGGACGGCATCGTCGCCCGCAACGACATCAAGACCGTCGCCGATCTCAAGGGCAAGAATGTCGCGTCCTCGGCGCCGGGAACGTCACCCTATTTCATGCTTGCCTGGGTGCTGAACAAGAACGGCATGTCGACCAAGGATGTGACCGTCGTCAATTTGGAGCCGGACGCGGCGGCGCAAGCCTTCCTCGCCGGCCAGAACGACGCCGCCGTCACCTATGAGCCGTTCATCTCGGCGGTACGCGACAAATCCGACCAGGGCCATATCCTTGCAACGACGCTCGACTACCCGATGGTGCTCGATACGGTCGGCTGCACGCCTGAATTCCTCAAGGCCAATCCCGATGCCGCCAAGGCGCTCGCCGACAGCTATTTCGAAGCGCTCGACCTGATCAAGAACGATCCGCAGAAATCATACGAGATCATGGGCGCCGACGTGAAGCAGTCGGCCAAGGAGTTCGAGGGTTCGGCGAAGTATCTGAAATGGGCCGACCGGGCGGAGAACAAGCAGTTCTTCACCAAGGAATTCCAGGACTTTTCCAAGACCGCCGGCGATCTGCTGTTGCAGATGGGGCTGATCAAGGAAGCGCCCGACGTCACCACGCTGGCCGACACCAGCGCGGTGTCGAACTGACAGCCAGGCCTTTGACCCGTCTTGCGGCGGCGCCTGGCGCCGCCGTTTTCTCCTGGACAAGTGACGATTTGAAGATGGGGACGATTTGAAGATGCGCCCCTTGCATCCAGTCTCGCCGGGCATCCGAACCGTGCTCGGCATTTCCTTCTTCGTGCTGTTCGTTGCCTTCTGGGCGTGGATCACGCTTGGCGGTCATGTCAACCGCATCTTCCTCGCCGATCCACTCTCGATGCTGCGGGATGGCTGGCGGCTGCTGGTCGAGGACCGTTTCTGGCTCGACATACTGATCACCATCTGGCGGGTTTTCGGCGGCTTCCTGCTGGCGTCGGTCATCGCGGTGCCGCTCGGCATCGCCATGGGCGCCTGGAAGCCGGTGGAAGCGTTTCTTGAGCCATTCGTCTCCTTCGCTCGTTATCTGCCGGCCTCGGCCTTCATCCCGCTGCTCATCCTGTGGGCCGGCATTGGCGAGCTGGAAAAACTGCTCGTCATCTTCGTCGGTTCGGTGTTCCAGATCATCCTGATCATAGCGGTCAAGGTCGGCTCGACGCGGCGCGACCTGGTCGAGGCTGCCTATACGCTGGGTTCCACCAACAACGGCATCGTCAGGCGGGTGATCATGCCGGCCAATGCGCCCGAGATCGCCGAGACGCTGCGGCTGGTGCTTGGCTGGGCCTGGACCTATGTCATCGTTGCCGAGCTGATCGGCTCGTCCTCCGGCATCGGCTACATGATCATCAACAGCCAGTCGCGGCTTGCGACGGGGCAGATCATCTTCGGCATCATCGTCATCGGGCTGATCGGGCTGTTGTCCGATTTCGCCTTCAAAGCCTTCAATCGCTGGCTCTTTCCATGGAGCCTGGCGTGAGCAAGCTGCTGATCGAGGGCGTCTCGCGCACTTTCGCCGGCGTGCGCGGCGGGCAGCCGGTCAAGGCGCTGATGCCGATCGACCTGGCGGTCGCCGCCAACGACTTCATCACCATCCTCGGCCCGTCCGGCTGCGGAAAGTCGACATTGCTGCGAATTGTCGCCGGCCTCGAAGCGCCGAGCGAAGGACGTGTCCTGCTCGACGGCAAGGCGGTGACCCGGCCGGGACCCGATCGCGGCATGGTCTTCCAGTCCTATACGCTGTTCCCGTGGCTGACGGTGGCGGAGAACATCGCCTTCGGCTTGCGCGAACGCGGCATGGCCGAAAGGGAGCGGGACGGGATCGTCGCTTCCTATGTCGACCTCGTCGGTCTGAAAGGGTTCGAGGACCACTGGCCGAAACAGCTTTCCGGCGGCATGCAGCAGCGTACGGCGATCGCCCGGGCGTTGGCCAACGATCCCGAGATTCTCTTGCTCGATGAGCCGTTCGGCGCGCTCGACAACCAGACGCGTGGGCTGATGCAGGAGCTGCTGCTCGGCATCTGGGAGCGCCGCAAGAAGACCGTGCTGTTCGTCACCCACGACATCGAGGAGGCGATCTTCATGGCCTCGCGCGTGATCGTGATGACGGCGCGGCCCGGCCGCATCAAGTCGGATGTCGCCATCGACCTGCCGCATCCGCGTCACTACACGCTGAAGACCAGCCCGGAATTCTCGGCGCTGAAGGCGCGGCTGACCGAGGACATCCGCGTCGAGGCGATGCGCACGGCGCAAGCGCAGCCGGCCCAGGCTTCTTGACCCGGGAGGCGTACCGGATCAGGCCGCCAGCAACTGCTTGCGGTCGACGCGTTCCTGTTGCGGCGAGCGGGCGTAGAGTTCGCGGTAGCATTTCGAAAAATGCGAGGCCGAAACGAAGCCGCAGGCGACCGCCACCTCGACCACCGGCATCGACGACTGGATCAGCAGATGCCGGGCGCGGTCAAGCCGGATTTCGAGATAGTAGCGGGCAGGGGAGCGTCCCATCTCGGTGCGGAACAGCCGTTCGATCTGGCGGCGCGACAGGTCGACATGGTCGGCAATCTCGATCAGCGACAGCGGCTCGGAAAGATTGGCCTCCATCAGTTCGATGATGGTCAGCACCTTCGAGTTCTGCACGCCGAGGCGGGCGCGCAGCGGCAGGCGCTGGCGGTCGGTCGGGCTGCGCACGCGGTCGGTCAGCACCTGCTCGCAGACGCGGTTGACGAGGTTCTCGTCGAAATCGTCGCCGATCAGCTTCAGCATCATGTCGAGTGCCGCGGTGCCGCCGGCGCAGGTGTAGATGTTCTGGTCGATCTCGAACAGATCGGCAAAGACATTGGCCTTCGGAAACGCCTCGGAAAAGCCCGGCAGGTTCTCCCAGTGGATGGCGCAGCGCTTGTTGGACAGCAGGCCGGCGGCGGCCAGGATATGCGCGCCGGTGCACAGGCCGCCGACGGCGACGCCGCGATTGTACTCCTCGCGCAGCCAGGCAAAGGCCGACTTGTTCTGGTAGCGCTCGACATTGATGCCGCTGCAGACGATGGCCATGTTCGGCCGCTCGGGGCCGGCCATCTTCTTGCGCTCATCCTCCAGCGAGGTGTTGACGGCGCATTCGACGCCGTTCGAGGCACGCACCGGCTTGCCGTCAATGCTGGCGAGACGCCAGCGATAGGCCTCATAACCGAGCATGCGGTTGGCCGAGCGGAGTGGGTCGAGCGCGGTCGCAAAAGCGATCATGGTGAAATCGGGGACAAGGAAGAATACAAACGATCGCTTGATCGGATGCTTTACGGCGTTCAAGGGAACCTCACGCGGCCATGACGCGAACAGGATGTCGCGAATAGCATAGCGACATCAGGAAAAACCATGTCTGTCAATTGGCTACGCTGCCAGGACAACATTAAATTTGCGACATGGGTCGCAAATGGGCAACCCGGCATGCGGCGAGCCCGGGAAGCGGCCCCCAACCGTTCAAAAGACGGGCAATTTGCGCCCTGGGGCAAAACAAAACGCCGCCTCGGCTGGAGCCAGGCGGCGTTGCGGTCTTGAAAGCAGCGGCAGGGAAGCTGCCTTGGAAAAAAATCAGGCGACGAAGCCGAGACGCGCCGCAGCCATCGCGCCGGTCTGGCCGGGCATGGTGTTGGCAAGGCGCTGACGCTCGAGAGCGGTGGTCAGGTTCATTTCGCGGCGGGCGAAGAGGCGGGCAAAAAGCTTCATGATCATCTCCATTCGGTTGCTCAGACGGGTCGCCTTCGCTTGATGGAGTGGGGCAGCTCGTTTGCTGAGGCTGATATAGGCTTGTGTAAGCAGAAACTAAATCGCAAATGCGAAGCGCTTGATATGAAAAGCGACACCGATTGCGACATATTTTGGCAGGTTGCCTGAAATTTACGATTGTTTACAGGGCACTAAGCGGAAAAATGGATCGCTATGCGGCTTGCTCATATGCGCCATGCGCTGGCGGCATGGCTCCAAAACTCATTTGAACACAAATAAAACAGAGAAGGCCCGCCGGGCGGTTGGCGCGGCAGGCCTTCAGCATTTGGCACACACGATCTACTTTGCTCCAGCCCAGGATCCAACGCCATTGCGTACGCCGGTCTTGGTGTCGGCAGCTTCAGGCCAGCCGATATCCTTCTGCAGTTCGATCGGCAGGGAGCGGATGGCGCGTTCGGTCTGGTAGCGGGCGCGGGCCGCGTTGAACTCGGTCGCGATACGACCGATGGACGACAGGATAGACATTTTGTTCTCCTTTGATGCCGACAGGGATGCCAGACGGTGACTGGGTTACGTCGGGTTTGTTTCAGCTTCATTTCATGTCGATTGCAGGTCTGTGTCGTGTCGTTTCATGGCTACTTGTGGCAGCAACCTGCTTCGATGGAGTTGACTATCCTCCCAATCTGATGTTCAATCAAACGAAATGGAATGATGCTTTGTATCAGAAAAATTGAAGGTCACTTCCCATGAACGCCCCGCTCAATCATCCGCTGCCGCTGCTCGATCTCGACGTTTTGCGCACTTTCGTGGCGATTGCCGAGACCGGCAGCTTCACCACCGCCGCCAATGCCGTCTTCCGCACGCCGTCGGCCGTCTCCATGCAGATCAAGAAGCTGGAGGACATTCTTGGCCGCTCGGTGTTCGCGCGCGACGCCCGCTCGGTGTCGCTGACCACGGATGGCGAAATGCTGCTCGGCTATGCTCGCCGGCTGCTGTCGATCAACCGCGAGGTGGTGTCGAAGTTCATCATTCCCGAGATTGTCGGCGTTGTCCGGCTCGGCTCGCCGGACGACTATGGCGAGCGCGTGCTGCCGCATGTGCTGAAGCGTTTCGCGCAATCGCATCCGTCGATCGCCGTCGATGTCACCATCGACCAGAGCAGCAATCTGCGCCGGCGCATGGATGACCGGGCGCTCGACATCACGCTCTTGACCAATTCCTACAAGACCAGTGCGCTGGGCGCCGAGGTGCTGCTGACCGAGCCGATCGTCTGGGCCGGCGCCAAGGGCGGCTGTGCGCATCTGCGCGAACCCTTGCCCGTCTCGCTGTGGGAAGAGGGCTGTGCCTGGCGGGCTGGCGCGCTCGACGCATTAAGCCGCGGAGGCCGCAATTACCGCATTGCCTATATGAGCGCGCACACGGCCGGCCAGCGCGCCGCGATCATGTCCGATCTCGCCGTGGCGCCGCTGCCGAAGTCGTTCCTTGGCAACGACATGGTTGAGCTCTGCTCGAAGGACGGCATGCCCGACATCGGCACCTACAATCTGGCGATGGTGGTGGCGCCGGACGCCAGCGCGCCGGTCAAGGCCGTCGCCGACCATATCCGCGCGACCTTCGAAGTGTTCCGCGAAACCGGCAAGTTCTGATCCGCCGGTAACTTCGGAGCAGAAAGCGCTACTCCGCTGCCTCGGCGGAGGGCGCTTCGAACCTTGGTCTCGTATCTTGCCTGATCGGCGAGTGGCTCTCGCTGAGAAACGCGACGATGTGCTGGCGGGCCCGGCGTGATTCCGGCATGTCGATCAACGGCCAGACGTGGAACATGCCTTCCTCGTAGACGACCTCGATTTCGACGCCAGCCGCGCGCGCTTTTTCGGCGAAGATCAGATTGTCCGGGCTGAGCAGATCGTGCGAGCCGGTCAGAAGCAGCGTCTTCGGCAACACCGAGAGATCGCCATAGAGCGGGCTGATGTGCCAGTCGTTGCGGTCGATGCCGGCACTGTACATGCGGATCGCCTCCAGGCCACCGGGAATGCCGAGCCACGGGTCGTTGCGTTCGGCCTCGAACAGCTTTGGGTTGGACAGCGACATGTCGAGCCCCGGCGAAATCAGCACATGACGCGACGGCAGGGGCAGGGCCTCTTCCGCCGCCATCATGGTCAGCACCACGGCCATGTTGCCGCCGGCGGAATCGCCCATGAAGATGATGTCCTCGGCCTCCGTCTCGTCGAGCATCTGCCGGTAGACGTCGCCGACCATGCCGAACATGGCGTGGAAGTCGTGTTCAGGGGCGATGGGATAGATCGGCACGGTGATGCCGTAGCCCAGCCGGTCGGCCATGTCGGCGATCAGGTGCCAATGATAGGGCGTGATTTCAAAGACATAGGCGCCGCCGTGCAGATACAGGATCCGCTTCCGCTCGCCGGCCTTGGGAGCGATTTCATAAACGGGGAAGCCATCGACCGTATGCATCTCGATGCCGAGACGCTGGCGTAGCGAGGCAGGCGGCTGGTGGGTCTCGGTCTTGCGCGCGGCAGCGATCCACCGCTGCAGGTTTTCCGGGCTGGAAAACGCCTTCTTGCGGCTGTACCGGAGCACAAACGAAACGAAATGGCTTTTGAAACTTGGCATGCGGATACACGAACTTCGGCCAAAGCCGACTAAGAGAACCCCCACTGTCTCCGAACATCGTGCCCTGGTGGAAAATGTCAAGATTTACGCTGTGTCTACACGGCGGTGTGATCCGTGCCGTGGTGGTCAGCGACGCGGCAGAAGTGCGGAGCGCAGCCGGCTGCTGGTAGGCGCCGGAGATGTGCGAGATCCCCGGCGCGTGCCGAGCAGTTTGCACTTGTCGGCGAAATTCATCAGCGCGCGGCGCTCCAGATCGTGCTGATGAGCGCGGCCTTGTCGTTGGATCGCGGCGATATCGGCCAGCCAATGTCCTTCTGGATCTCGGGCGGCAGGTTGTTCAGCAGGCGCCTTGCCTTGCTACGGTCGTGAGCTTGTCTGATGGCCGCGCCATGGCGGCCGAGGCTTTCGAGCATCGACATTGTTGTCTCCCTTGGAGCGTTGCGGGGGCTGAAAGGTATTTTCCGCCTGCCGTTCGATGCCGGTTGAATGCGCCGTCCATGTATCTGGCGGATTTCACGAAAACAGCGTTTCGGTTTCCGGATCGGGCGACCCGGAAACATTTGCATACAAATGAGTTCGGGGAGGGGCGCCCTGGCTGCGGCTGCCTATTCCCGGCCGCGCCGGGCGGCGTGGCCTTCGCGCGAACGCCGGCGTGGGGCGGCGTCGCCGGCGACGCCATCCTCGCTGACCGTCTTGCGCGGCGGCAGTTTCACCGCCGCCGACAGTTTCGGGAACGGATCGACCTTGTTGGGCAGCGCCATGGCGTAGACGAAATGCTCCTGGAACTTCGGTTCGAGCGCCGTCTCGATCTTCTCGATCTTGCTGACCGTGTCCTCGATTTCGCGGCGATAACCGCGGTTGAGCAGCGCCATGCGCGCACCGGCGCCGGCGGCGTTGCCGACGGCCGAGACCTTGTCGAGGTCGCAATCCGGGATCAGGCCCAGCACCATGGCGTATTTCGGATCGATGAACGAGCCGAAGGCGCCGGCGAAGTGGATGCGGTCGACATGGTCGGTGTTCTGCTTTTCCATCAACAGCTTCGTGCCGGCATAGAGTGCCGCCTTGGCGAGCTGGATGGCGCGCACGTCGGTCTGGGTGATGGTGATCTTCGGCCCATCTTCCTTCAATGCGGCGGAGCCTTCCTTCAGCACATAGGAGAAGGTGCGGCCATTGGCGGTGACGCGCGGCGAGCGCGCCGAAAGCCCGCCGTCGATGACGCCGTCCTCGGAGATGATGCCGGCGAGATACATTTCCGCCACCACCTCGATGATGCCCGAACCGCAGATGCCGGTGACGCCGGTTGCCTGCACGCTGTCGAGGAAGCCCGGCTCGTCGGACCACAGTTCCGAGCCGATGACGCGGTACTTTGGTTCCAGCGTGTCGGGATCGATACGCACGCGCTCGATGGCGCCCGGCGCGGCGCGCTGGCCGCCGGAGATTTCCGCGCCCTCGAAGGCGGGGCCGGTCGGAGAAGAGGCAGCCACGACCCGCGCACGATTGCCGAGCACGATCTCGGCATTGGTGCCGACGTCGACGATCAGCATCATCTCGTCCTGGCGATGCGGGCCTTCCGACAGCGTCACAGCCGCCGCATCGGCGCCGACATGGCCGGCGATGCAAGGCAGCATGTACAGCCTGGCGCCCTGGTTGAGCTTCAGGCCGATGTCGGAGGCCTTGATGTGCACGGCGCCCGACACGGCGAGCGCGAAGGGGGCGCCGCCAAGCTCGGTCGGGTCGATGCCGAGGAACAGATGGTGCATGATCGGATTGCCGACGAAGACGGAATCCAGGATGTCGTTGCGCTGGACATTGCCTTCGGCGCAAACCTTGTCGACAAGGCCGGAGATCGCCTCGCGCACGGCGACCGTCATGCCTTCGCGGCCATCGGGGTTCATCATCACATAGGAGACGCGGCTCATCAGATCCTCGCCGAAGCGGATCTGCGGGTTCGATGTGCCCGACGAGGCGGCGACGCGGCCCGACAGCAGCGACACCAGGTGCATGGCGATGGTGGTCGAGCCGATATCGCAGGCCAGCCCATAGGCTTCGTTCTTGAGGCCGGGCCACAGTGCCACGACGCGCGCGGTCTCGGTGTCGGCGTCCTTGTAGATGGCGGCGGTCGCCGTCCAGTTGCCCTTGCGCAAGATGCCTTGCACCTGCGGCAGCAGATAGAAATCGAAATCGAGGTTTTTCAGGCCCCAGTCGTGGATCAGCGCGATCTTCAGCCGGTCGAGATCGCCAAGCGGCTTGTGCATGTCGGGCTCTTCGATCTCGACATAGCACATGCGGATCGCCGCATCGCGGGCGATCACCCTTGTGTCGGCATCCTTGCGGATGGTCTGCGCGTTGATGACCGTATCCTGCGGCACGTCGATGACGAGGTCGCCGAGGATCTGCGCCGAGCAGGAGAGCCGGCGCCGTTCGGGCAGGCCGCGGACGCGCTCATAGCGCTCTTCCTTGGCGCCCTTGGGCGTGATGTGGTCGTTGGAGGAAACGATCTTGTGCTTGGCGAAATTGCCTTCCTGCACTTCGATCTGGCAGCGTCCGCACGTGGCGCGCCCGCCGCAGACGCTCTCGACATAGACGCCGAGCTGGCGCGCGGCATCGAGCACCGGCGTGCCGACCGGAAACCGCCCGCGCTTGCCCGACGGCATGAACAGCACGAGCGGATCGGTGATGTTGGCGGGTGAGTTCATGCTTGCACTAGTCTCGATG
This sequence comes from Mesorhizobium sp. AR07, assembly GCF_024746815.1. Lineage (GTDB taxonomy): Bacteria > Pseudomonadota > Alphaproteobacteria > Rhizobiales > Rhizobiaceae > Mesorhizobium. Next base: position 1,409,667 of record NZ_CP080525.1, on the reverse strand, counting down.
ACAATTGTCGATGCCGTTTAACGGATCGTTTCACTAATGGGCGGAGTGTCTGATGGTCCAGAGGCCAATCATGACCGATCTCCTCGTGTCCGCCATACTTACTGCTTTCACCATGGTGCGCCTGCTGCGCGGCCCATGGCTGCGCAATCCGCAATATCTGGCGTCCGGCATTGTCGGCGCGATTGTCGGGGCCTTGCTGCTGCACGGGTTCTGGCCGGCCGCCGACGATGACTTCATTGTCGGCGGCCTGACCGGCATTTTCGGGTCGTGGGCGGGAATGGTGCTGTTCGACACCATTTTGGGCATGGCCTGACCGAAACGCACACCGGCCCGACGGCATCATCTGCACGATCGGTTCGGTGAGGTTTGCAGGACATTCCACGATTGCGCGCTTATCCCCGGCCCATGCGGGCTTCGCGGCCGCCACGGCGGCGGCCGCCATTGTTGGCAGCGTCGCCCGGCGCATTGACTTGCGTCGGAGCGGCAACCGCCTGGCCGCCTTCGGCCGGCTTGTAGTCCTTGTAGGTCCTGATCCAGTTGGTGCAGTTCTCGTCGGTGCCGTTGAGCACATTGGCGCCGCGCACGGCTTCCATTTCCTGCGGCCGCACCGGGTTCATGATGGCTGATGTCATGCCGGCGCCGATCACCATCGGGATGAAGGCGGCGTTGATGCCGTGGCGGTGCGGCAGGCCAAACGAGATGTTGGAGAGGCCACAGGTGGTGTTGACCTTGAGCTCTTCACGCAGCCGGCGCAGCAGCGCGAACACCTGGCGGCCGGCATCGCCCAGCGCGCCGATCGGCATCACCAGCGGGTCGACGACGACGTCATGCGCCGGGATGCCGAAATCGGCGCAGCGCTGCACGATCTTTTTGGCGACGGCGAAGCGCACATCCGGATCCATCGAAATACCGGTCTCGTCATTGGAGATGGCGACGACCGGCACGTTGTATTTCTTGACCAGCGGCAGGATGGCTTCGAGTTTTTCTTCCTCGCCGGTGACGGAGTTGACCAGCGGCCGGCCCTTGGCGACCTTCAGCGCTGCCTCGATCGCGGCGGTGACCGAGGAGTCGATCGACAGCGGCAGGTCGACCAGGCCCTGGACGATCTCCAGCGTCTGGACCAGCAGGCCAGGCTCGGTCTCGTTCGGGTTGACCGAGGTGACGCCGGCATTGACGTCGAGCATGGTGGCGCCACAGGCTGCCTGCTCGAGCGCGTCCCTGATGACGGTCTCGAAATTGCCCGCGATCATCTCGGCGGCCAGCTTCTTGCGGCCGGTCGGATTGATGCGTTCGCCAATTACGCAGAACGGCTGGTCGAAGCCAATGATGATTTCTCGTGTCGCCGAGGCGACGATGGTCCGGGTCATGAATTCTCTCCGCCGTGATATAAAGATTTCTTTATATCTTTGTCTGGTTTCGTTCAAGCGAATGGGTGGTCGTCGGCGCCATCAGTGCGCGGTCTTCACCATGTCCACCTGGGTTTCGGTAATGTCGTCGTGCAGTATGTGCTCGAGCCGGTCGGCGACCATCTGGTCGTCGCGGCGGATCTCGCGTTTCCATGGCTGGCGGCCCTTCAGCACGCCCGATTCATCGACGATCTCGGCGACATATTCCTCCTGCCGGTAGGCCATCACATGGACCCCGGAAACGCCTGGTATTTCCTTCACCTCGTTGATGATGTCGATGCAGAGCTGCTTGCCTTCCTTCTTCTGGTCCTGCGCGCCCTCAAGCCGCTTGATGACCGAATCGGGGATGTGGATGCCAGGCACGTTGGAGCGGATCCATTTGGCCGTCTTGGCCGAGGCGAGCGGTCCGACGCCAACCAGGATGAAGCATTGTTCGGTGTAGCCGAGGTCGCGCACCTTCTGCATGTAGGTGCGGAACATCGGCACGTCGAAGCAATACTGGCTCTGCACGAACTGGGCTCCGGAGGCGATCTTCTTGCCCAGGCGATGCGGGCGGAAGTCGATCGGCGGTGCGAATGGGTTGATCGCCGCTCCGAGGAAAAGCTGCGGCGGCGTGGTCAGCTTGCGGCCGGACAGGAATTTGCCGTTGTCGCGCATGATGCGACAGGTTTCCAGGAGCGACATGCAATCGAGATCGAACACCGGTTTGGCGCCGGGCTGATCGCCGGCCTGCACGCCGTCGCCGGTCAGGCACAGCATGTTGGCGACGCCCATTGCCGCGCCGCCCAGCACGTCGCCCTGGATGGCGATGCGGTTCTTGTCGCGGCAGGCGATCTGCATGATCGGCGCATACCCCATGCGGGTCAAAAGGGCGCAGATGCCGACTGACGACATGTGGCAGTTGGCGCCCGATGCGTCGACGGCGTTGATGGCGTCGACCCAGCCGTCAAAGATTTTCGCCCTGTTATAGACGTCCTCCGGATCGGCGCTGTCGGGCGGGTTGAGCTCGGTCGTCACCGCGAATTCACCGCGCCGCAGCACGCGCTCCAGCCGGCCGCGCGAGGTGTGGCCGGGCAGGGGCTCGAGCGGCAGATGGATGCCGGCCGGGTTCTCGTCGCGCTGGCGTCCGATCATGCCGATGCCCCGGTGTTTGCCGCCCCGTTCTTGGCGGCGGCGGCTGCTTCGCGCGCGGCGGCCGCCTGCGCGGTTACCCGCAGCCAGGCTGAGGTTTCGCGCAGCGACTGGTCGACCGGCTTCTGCACGGTCAGGATCCTCTCGCCGTGGACCATGTTCTGCGAGCCTTCCCAGGCCTTGACCCAGACGCAGGGCATATCGGGCTCGACCTCGCAATTGCCGTTGGCGCGTACGCCGCCGCACGGGCCGTTGCGCAGCTGCTTGGGGCAGTTCATCGGGCACGACATGCCGGTCGAGGACAATATGCACTGGCCGCACATGCGGCAGTCGAACATGAAGCCCTTGACGCGCTTCTCGACAAATTTGACTGGCCCTTCGATACGGCCGTAGCCGATGCCCTTCCACAGGGGATGGAGGAGCAGGAACATGTCGGCGAATCGGGCATAAAACCATTCGAGCAGGCGCGAGTGCCTGATCGACCACAGCCTGACCGCGAAGGAACGCTGCACGCGCCGCTGCGGCGACACGTCGGCAGGCTTGTAGTCGGACTTCGGCGCTGCCTTCTTGACCAGAGTGGCCTGGGTAACCGCCGGCCCATCCTTGGCAGGAGTGGTTTCAGACATTTTCTTTGCCGCCCGCCTTGACCAGAGCGACCAGCCGCTCGCGGTCGTATTTCGTGTCGAGATCCTGAAATGCCTTTTCGACCTCGGCTTCGAGGTCGTCGCCGACCGGAACAGGATCGGCCTTGCGCCATTCGGCCAGATAATCGTCGGTGCCGCCGGCGCCGGTGCGCATGGCGCACATGTCGATCGCTTCGGTGAAGCGCAGCGGCAGTTCGCGCTTGGCGTTCTGCCGGCCCTTCTTGACGATGACCTGCGCAGGGATGTCGCGCCAGTAGACGACGATCAGATCGGCCATGAATTCCCACTCCCGTAGAGCGCAGTTCGTCCACTGGACGCACAAGGACGCTCTACCACTTCAATTCCGCTGGATCGTGCTTTCCGAAGATCGATTCCGATTTCCGGGCCGATGCAGTGAAACGAGCATTGCCGGAAGCGCAGTTGGGCTGCTTGTTATGGGACGACGCGCGCGCATTCAAAAGCGACGCATTCGGATGTCGTAAAATGAAAGGTGCGTTTATTCGTTTGCGGCGTCTGCCTGCGCCAGGTTCGACGCGTCGGAAAAGCCGGCGTGGCGCACGCGATTGCGGACGACGAATGCGCTACCAGATGCCGGTTCTCAGGCCTGTCCAGAGGTAGAACCAGATCGTCGGGTGATACCATTGTCGCGAAGGCAGGCCTGGGTCGAAGGTGGCGAGTTTTCCGGCCAGCACGTCGCTGACCGCCTCGACGCAGATGTCGCGCGAGAACGCCGCCTGGCGCAGCGCGTAGCTCGAAATGCTGTCGCCGCGTTTCGGCTGACCGCGCACCTGTTTCAGCACGGCGCCCGTATCGACGCCGGCATCGACCAGATGCACGGTGGTGCCGAAATTCTGCGGATCGCCCGATGTCAGCGCCCAGTAGCCGCCATTCATGCCGCGGTATTTCGGCGTGATGCCGGCGTGGTAGTTGAGCACCGGGCAGGGCATTTTGGCCAACATGTCCTTCGACAACATCCTGCAGCCGGCAAGCAGGACAACGCCGGGCTGGATTTTCTCGATCGCCTTGAGGCACTCCGGCCCGTTGGCGGAAGCAACATGGATGATCGCCTGGTCGTGCCGCGGCTCGGTCTCGAGCTTCTCCTCTTCTATCAGTCGCGCGGCGTGGCCGGCGAGGGACAGCTTGCCAAGCCTGCTCAGCACCATGGTGCCGAGCTGGCCGATGGCCGAGATCCAGCCCTGGCGTCGAGCGCGGCCAAGCAGCAATTGCTTTTTGGATTCAGGCGTTTCGAGTACGACGCTGACAGGGCCGATACGGTCGGTCATCGCATTGACGATCGCCCATACATGCGGGCCCCCTCCGGTGACGATCGCGATCGGTCGCGGACTGGATTCCGACGCTGCCATGGATATTGCCGCCCTCCAAGCCCATTCTCGAGAATGGGCCGGATGCTAGGCCGGGCAGGTTAATTCTTGGTGTGCCCAAAGCCCGCCAATAAGGTCTGGTCAGCGCTTGAATTCGAGGATGTCGAGCTTCGATTCGTAATAGGGTGCCGGAAATTCAATGCGCCATTCGCTGGCGCTGTTGCGGAAGGCGTAGCCGACCTGGTCGGTCCGCGGGCCATTGCCATAGGGTTTTGCCGGGTCGCTGTTGACGTAGGCTGAGCCGAGATAGATCGAGCGTTTCTCGCCATCGTCAAAGAAGCGGCCCTTGGTGCGCTGCGAGCCGCTGGTCTTTTCCAGCCGCCAGCCGGACCCGTCGTCGGTCACCTTGCACTTGAACCAGCCATAGATGACGAGCGGGGACAATCCGCCGGCCTTGATGGTGCGGCACCGCCAGGTGCCGGTCAAATCCTTGTCGGAAAAAGCCACCAGCGGTTTTGCCAGCAAGGCATCGAGCTGTTTGACCTCGGCGGGGTCTCCCGCTTTCGCCTCGGCCAGCGCCGCCTTGCGGGTCTCGCCATATTTGTCGAGCCGTGCCTTGTCGGCTGGGGTGATGAGTTTCTGCACCTCGCCATCGGCAAGCGCGGGAAGGGTGCAGCAGAGAAGACCGGTAGCGGCGAGCAGGGAACGAAGGATCATCATGGGCTTCCGTGTTTGCGACTGGCAGTTGATGACTGGAGCAGCGTGTTGCCCGTCTGGCGCAAGATTTACCAGTTCGCGGCGACCTGTCATCCGTGCTTAACAGCGTCACGGTCAAAAATCATGGTATGGCGAATGCTTATCTTGCTCACGGGATCGTCGGGTTGGCTGGGCAGCGCGCTGGCGTCGCGCCTGCGCAAGCTTGGCCATGAAGTGATCGGGCTCGATCCCGTTCCATCAGCGGAGACGCAGATTGTCGGCTCGATCGCCGATCGCGATCTGGTCATGCAAACGGTCAGCGAGAACCGCATCGAAGCCATCATCCACAGCGGCGCACTGCATAAGCCCAACATAGAGAGCCGCGCCAACAGCGATTTCGTCGCAACCAATGTGCAAGGCACGCTCAATCTGCTCGATGCAGCGGTGGCGTGCGGCGTGGCTCGCTTCGTCTTCACCTCGACGACCTCGCTGATGATTTCGCAAGCGATACGCGACGGGTTCACAGGTGGCGCGCGCAAGGCGGCGTGGCTGACGGAGGCGATGTCGCCCGAGCCGCGCAACATTTATGGCGTCACCAAGCTTTCGGCCGAACATCTCTGCCGCCTCTACCACATCCAGCACGGGCTGCCGGTGGTGGTGCTGCGCACGGCCCGCTTCTTTCCGGAAGCCGACGACATGGCGCATGCCATCGAGCAGTCGGATGCCAACACCAAGGCCAATGAACTTCTGTTTCGCCGGTTGACGGTGGAGGACGCGGCCGATGCTCACATTCTTGCCCTCGAAAAGGCGCCGCAGCTGGGTTTCGACATTTTCATCATCTCGGCGCCGACACCATTCCTGCCCGACGATTGCGCGGCTTTGATCGCCGCCGCCCCGCCGGTCGTCGCACGCTATTTTCCGGAGTTTCCGACGCTTTACGCGCGAAAGGGCTGGACGATGTTTTCTTCCATCGACCGCGTCTATGACGCCTCGCGGGCAAGAGACAGGCTGGGTTTCGTCTGCAAGACGAGCTTTGCCGATGTGCTTGCGGAACTGCGCGCGGAAGAGGGGGCTGCCTAGCGGGCGTGTGCCGCAGCCTGCGCCATTCCCGCTGTCAGGTCGCCATACCCTGTCGCACGGCGTTCATAGGCGAGACCGAGCATTTTTGCGGCTTTTTCGGCGACCTTGTCGAGTTCCGGATCGTTGGTCTGGGCAAGATAGATCAGCTTCTCGTAATTGCCGAAATAGTCCTTGATCAGCTCAGGGTGCCTGTCGAGGCCGAGCGGCTTCATGAAGAAGGCGTCGAATTGGCGGCACAGGAAGTCGGTCATGTAGAACGACATCATGTCGTCGTCGGCGATTTTCGCATAGGCCTGCATGCCTTGGTAGAAGGCGAAGCAATGCGGGCCGGCCATGCGCTCGACGCCGTGCTTCTCGCAGATCCGGTCGAGTAGGCCACCGGTGCCGCAATCGGCATAGCCAACGAAGATGTTGATGTAGCCCTCCGCCTTGGCCTGTTCGATGGCCTTGTCCATGGCCGGCGCGATGCGGTCCGGATAGAAATGAAATTCGGCCGGCAAGCAGGTCAATTCCAGATGATCGAGCCCGAGCTGTTCCTTGACGGCCAACACCTCGCGCGCAATCATTCCGCAGGCGATGACGAGCAGCCTGTCCGCTTCGGTCGGTTTCCTTTTTTGTATCTTGGCCATGGAACCAGCTGAGCCGGCTTTCGTTGCTGTGGGGCGAATCTATCGAGAGAGGGATAAACCGTCCATGAAAACATCCACATATGCAGTCGTTGCGCTGATCGCCAGTGCTCTGCTGGTTTCGGCATGCGCAAACACCATTCGCGGCGTTGGCAAGGATGCCGCCGGCACGGTCCACGCCACAAAGAATGCTGGCAAGAGAGTTGCCAACGCTGCCCAATAAGGCAACTCAGCCATCGGGCGGGGTAGATGCGCCGTCCCGCGCCAAGTGAAACGGCCGCGTCATTGCGGCCTTTTCGTTTTCAGGCGGAAGCGCGGACGTTGTGCTTGCGCTTCATGAAGTCCTTGGCGGTCTCGACCGCTACCGCCGCGTCGCGGCAATAGGCGTCGGCGCCGACGGCCTTGCCGAATTCCTCGTTCAGCGGCGCACCGCCTACCAGCACGACATAGTCGTCGCGGATGCCCTTTTCCTTCATCGTGTCGATGACGACCTTCATGTATGGCATGGTCGTGGTCAGCAGCGCCGACATGCCGATGATGTCGGGCTGATGCTGCTCGATCGCATCGAGGTATTTTTCGACCGCATTGTTGATGCCGAGGTCGATGACGTCGAAGCCAGCACCCTCCATCATCATGCCGACGAGGTTCTTGCCGATGTCGTGGATGTCGCCCTTGACGGTGCCGATCACCATCTTGCCTTGCTTCGGCGCGCCGGTGGCGGCAAGCAGCGGACGCAGGATGAACATGCCGGCCTTCATCGCATTGGCCGACAACAGCACTTCAGGCACGAACAGGATGCCGTCGCGAAAATCCTCGCCGACGATGCGCATGCCTTCGACCAGCGCTTCGGTCAGCACCTTGTAGGGGATCCAGCCGCGCTCGAGCAGGATGTTGGTGCCTTCCTCGATCTCTTCCTTCAGCCCGTCATAGAGATCGTCGTGCATCTGCTGCACCAACTCGTCGTCGGAAAGTTCGGAAAGGATGATCTCGTCGTCGGCCATTTGTATCGAGCTCCTGCCGGCATCGCGACTGCGTCGCAAGGCACACAATATTCGCGTTCATACCTAACCCGCTGGGGGCATGTATCCATAGCTGATTTGCGACTTCCCGCAAAAGGAAAGCGACCGTAACTCTCTTGGAATTCTTGTCGATTTTGCGACAGACGTTGGCGCTGGCGGGCCGTTTCGAATAGGGTGCATGGCTACGATCTGGCAAGAAGCGGCGAGAGGCAGCCGCTATGGATTCCGGACAAGAACAAAATCAGGGAAGAGCGATCATGAGCGAACACGCGGCAGTCGATCAGGAAGCGTCAAACGCGCGACGCGGGCGCGGCGCCAGCGGCGGGGCGGCTGCCCGGCGTGCGGCACGTTCGGGCGGCGGCCCCGGCACCCAGCTCACCTATATCAAGCGCAAGATCAATGTCTATGAAGTGCTGGACGAGGAAGGCCTGGCGCTGATCGAGAAGAACACCGACACGGTGCTCGAGGAGATCGGCATCATCTTCCGCGACGACGCGGAAGCGCTGCAGCTGTGGAAAGAGGCCGGTGCCGACGTCAAGGGCGAGCGCGTGCACTTTCCGAAGGGCCTGTGCCGCTCCCTGCTGAAGACCGCGCCGTCCGTCTACACCCAGCACGCCCGCAATTCCGAGCGCTCCGTGCAGATCGGCGGCAACGCCACTGTGTTCGCGCCGGTCTACGGCCCGCCCTTCGTGCGCGATCTCGACGGCGTCAGACGTTATGCGACGATCGAGGATTTCCAGAATTTCGTGAAGCTCGCCTATATGGCGCCGTCGATCCACCATTCGGGCGGCACGGTGTGCGAGCCGGTCGACGTGCCGGTCAACAAACGCCATCTCGACATGATCTACAGCCACATCAAATATTCCGACAAGCCGTTCATGGGCTCGGTCACCGCGCCGGAGCGCGCCGAGGATACTGTCGCCATGGCCAAGATCGTGTTCGGCGACGACTTCGTCGAGAACAACACGGTGCTCACCAGCCTGATCAACGCCAATTCGCCGATGGTGTTCGACGAGACCATGCTCGGTGCGCTGAAAGTCTATTCGCGCCACAACCAGGCCTGCATCGTCACGCCGTTCATCCTCGCCGGCGCGATGAGCCCGGTAACGGTCGCCGGCACGCTGACGCAGGTTCTGGCCGAAGTGCTGGCCGGCGCGTCGTTCACGCAGCTGATCCGGCCGGGCGCGCCGGTGCTGTTCGGCACCTTTGCCTCGTCGATCTCTATGCAGTCGGGCGCACCGACCTTCGGCACGCCGGAGCCGTCGCTGGTGTCCTATGGCGCGGCGCAGCTTGCCCGCCGTCTCGGCCTGCCGTTCCGCACCGGCGGCTCGCTCTGCGCGTCCAAGGTTCCTGATGCCCAGGCGGCCTATGAGAGCGCCAACACGTTGAATTCGACCATCCTGGCCGGCACCAACTTCGTGCTGCATTCGGCCGGCTGGCTCGAGGGCGGGCTCGCCTCCTGCTACGAAAAATTCATGATGGACATCGACCAGCTCGGCATGACGCAGAAATTTTCCGAAGGCGTCGACCTGTCGGAAAACGGCCAGGCGATGGACGCCATTCGCCAGGTCGGCCCCGGCAGCCACTATCTCGGCTGCGACCACACGCAGGCCAATTTCCAGACCGCCTTCTACCGCTCCAACATCGCCGACAACAATTCCTACGAACAGTGGCTGGCCGAGGGCGAGAAGACCGCGCCGCAGCGCGCCAACGAACTCGCCCGCCGCTGGCTGGAAAGCTATGAGGCGCCGTATCTCGATCCGAGCATCGACGAAGCGTTGAAGGATTTCATCGCCAAGAAGAAGGGATCGATGCCCGACGCCTTCACTTGAAAGGAGCCCGAATCAGGCGGGGCTAAAGTCGCCAACATCATCCACAAGGAAGTCTGGCGGAGCGCGTTCTCCGATCCGGTCAAGAAGGAATGATTGCGCCTGCTGGCAGCGTTGACAGCATTGCTGCGGCGCTTCTCGCCAACGGCCTCATCCTTCGTGGCGGTTTCAATTTCATGGCAAGCGATGCGCCGCCACCCGGCCAGTCAGGCGCTTCCGCCAAGGCCGTCCTGCTGGTGGGGCAGGCAGGTGCCGCGCCCTGGCCGCATTTTCTGCATTGGCGGGAAAAGCAGTCGAGAACCATCGCCAATCCGCTCGACACCTGGTCGCGCGAAGTGATCGGAGCGGTGGCGCAGACATTTTCGGCTCGGGCCGTTTCGCCCTCCGACAAGCCCTATCTGCCGTTCCAGCAATGGGCGATGCGGGCAGAAGGGCTCAAGCCGTCGCCGCTCGGCATCCTCATGCATCCGCACTATGGGCTGTGGCACGCCTATCGCGGTGCGCTGCTGTTCGAGGACGCGCTTCCGGTGCAAGCCGCAGAGACGGCGCCCCACCTTTGCGATGCCTGTTTGGAAAAACCCTGCCTGAAATCCTGCCCGGCCGACGCCTACTCCGGGCAAGGTTTCGCCTACCAGTCGTGCCTGGCGCATGTGCGGGGAGCGGATGGCGAACCGTGCCGCAGCGGCGGCTGCCTCGACCGCAACGCCTGTCCCTATGGCATCGCCTATCGCTATCCCCCGGAGGTCCAGGCGTTTCATATGGCAAGCTTTGCGCAGGTCACTGGTTGATTGAAATGCACCCTTGACGGCTGACAGGGGTCGGCCTATTCATCAAGTCATCAGATGACTTGATGAATAGGCCGATGCAACCTGCTATCAGAACCAATCTTACCGACAGCGCGGCCGAAAGCCTGCGCGCTGAGATCGTCAGTGGCCGCTGGAGCGTTGGTGAGCGCATCCCCAATGAGGCGGCCTTGACCGACCTTTTGTCGGTCAGCCGCGGCACGGTGCGTGAAGCGGTGCGGGTGCTGGTCTCGCAGGGATTGCTCGATACGCGCCAGGGCTCGGGCACGTATGTGCGCTCCACCGTCGATGCCTCCGCCGCGCTCGACCGTGTGAAGCGCGCCGGCCTGCGCGATCAATGGGAGGCGAGGGCAGCATTGGACCTGGAGGCCGCACGGCTCGCCGCCTTGCGTCATACGCCGGCTGACCTCGACGAGATGCGGCGACTGCTTGCCGCGCGCGGCACGGTCGCGGACGGCGGAAGCGAAGCCTTCATCCGGCGCGACCTCGCCTTCCACAAGTCGGTCGTCGCGGCGTCTGGCAACAGGGCGATGATGGAGCTCTACGACTTCTTCACCGCTGCTATCACCGAAACCATACACGCGACCCTCGACGGCAATCTGCCCGAACCGGATCAGCAGGCGCACGCGGAAATCGTCGACGCCATCGCCGCAAGCGATCCCGACCGCGCGGTTGCCGCCGTCCGCGCCTTCATGGCACCGGTGCTTGCCCAGCTTGAAAGACTGCTTTCCCAATGAACCAGAGTTTTCGTCAGCCTGACCCCAAGGCGCAGTCCGGGGCCATCAAGGGCTTGGAGCTCATCGATGCGGAAGCCGACAGTCTCCCTGTGCCGCGGCCGCCTGAACTGCGCAGCCGTACCGCGCGCATCGTGCTTGGCGCGAGCCTTGTGTTGATCGCCTTCAGCTTGCGGCCGCTGTTTTCCAGCCTGTCGGTGCTGCTGCCCGAGGTGATGCAGGCAACCGGGCTTTCGACGACGGGGGCCAGCCTGCTAACCACGCTGCCCGTCCTGTGTCTGGGCCTGTTTGCGCCCTTTGCACCAGGGCTTGCCCAGCGCTTTGGAGCCGAGCGCACTTTGCTCGGCGCACTCGCCTTGCTGGTGTTGGGAACGGGACTGCGCGGGTTCGAATCGGTTCCCTTGCTGTTTGTCGCCACCTTCCTTGCCGGTGGCGCCATTGCCATCGGCAACGTGCTGCTGCCGGGCCTGGTGAAGCGCGATTTCGCCGACAGGGCCGCCCTCATGACCGGGCTCTACACCATGGCGCTCTGCGCCGGTTCGGCCGCCGCCGCCGGCCTCACACTGCCGATCGAGCACCTAGTCACGGGTTCATGGTCAGGGGCGCTCGCTGCGTGGGCGGTGCCGACGCTGGTCGTGCTGTTGATCTGGATCCCGCAGGCGCTTGCCAGCCGGCGGCAGGTCAGCCATCGCGGCTTTCGCGTTGTCGGCCTCTGGCGCGATCGCCTGGCCTGGCAGGTGACGCTGTTCATGGGGCTGCAGTCGGCACTCGCCTACTGCATCTTCGGCTGGCTGGCGCCGATCCTGCGCGAGCGCGGCTTCGATGCGGCCACCGCCGGCGCCATGGTTTCGGTTTCGGTGATGGCCCAGGTCATCACGTGCCTCGCAGTGCCGTCCTTTGCGATGCGGCTCAAGGACCAGCGCGGCATCAATGTGGCGCTCGTCGCGGCCGCGGTGATTGCGCTGCTCGGCATTCTTTTCGCTCCGCCCTCGACCGTGCTTTTCTGGGCGGTCCTGCAAGGCATCGGGCAGGGCGGCCTGATCGCGGCTGCCATGACCTTGATCGTGCTGCGTTCGCCGGATTCGCATGTCGCGGCCCATCTTTCAGGCATGACGCAAGGCGTGGGCTACGTGCTTGCGGCATTCGGCCCGCTGCTGGTGGGCCTGATCCGTGGCTGGACCGGCAGTTTTTCGGCATCGGCCTTCCTGTTTGTCGCGCTCGGGCTTGGCGTAGCCATCATGGGGCTCGGCGCCGGGCGCGCGCTGCATGTGGGCGCACGAACCGTGCGCGCCGACGACAGATAGCGCCTCACGCAAGCCTGCACGAAATGTTGACTGTCGAGCTCAGGGAACGGCTTGCCGTATCGGCTTGGCCGGATATGTATCGCACGACAAATGAACGGAGCGGGCGATGACGAAACAGGACCTTCAGATCAAGACTGGGGATGGCGTTGCCAAAGCAGGGCTTTTCCGCTCCGCAAACGCTTCCTCGGCCAAGGCCGGCGTCATCCTCCATATGGACGCCTTCGGGCCGCGCGCTGCGCTCGACGGCATGGCGGAACGGTTGGCGGGCGAAGGCTACGCGGTGCTGGTGCCGGACCTGTTCTATCGCAATGCGCCCTATGGGCCATTTGACGCCAAGACCGCATTCAGCGAGGAAAAGACCAAGACGGCGCTGATGGCGCTGGTCACCGGCACCACGCAGGACATGACCATCAGCGACAGTGGCGCGTTCCTCGATGCGCTGGCGGCTGAAGGCGTCACCGGGCCGGTCGGTACGGTCGGCTATTGCATGGGCGGCGCACGGGCATTGAATGCCGCTGCAACCTATCCCGAGCGGATAAAAGCAGCCGCCAGTTTCCATGGCGGCAATCTGGCCAGCGACGCCGCTGACAGCCCGCATCGCAAGGCAGCCTCGTTCAGGGCGCGTGTCTATGTCGGCACGTCCGGTGTCGACAGAAGTTTCCCACCGGAGCAGTCGGCGCGGCTTGCCGAGGCGCTGCGGGTTGCGGAAGTCGACCATGTCATCGAGAACTATGTCGGCATGGCGCATGGCTGGTGCGTGCCCGACCACAGTGTTTTCGATGCCGCAGGCGCCGAGCGCCACTGGAAGCGGTTGACGACGTTCTTCGCCGAAACGCTGATCTAAACCTCGATCAAGGCGTTGCCTGCGGGCGTACCGAACGGGTAGAGACTGCACGAATGGCGCGGCCTTATAAGATAGCGCCGGTCGAGCGGGAACGATTGGCCTGATGCAATCCTATGATGTCGTGATCATCGGCGCGGGTGCCGCCGGAATGATGTGCGCCGTGGAGGCGGCCAAGCGCGGCCGCTCGGTGCTGATCCTCGATCATGCGGCAATGCCCGGCGAAAAGATCCGCATCTCCGGTGGGGGCCGGTGCAACTTCACCAATATTCACGCAAGCCCGAAGAACTTTCTCTCCGGCAATCCGCATTTTTGCATCTCGGCGCTTAGCCGCTATACGCAGCGAGACTTCATTTCGCTCGTCGAGCGCCACCGCATCGCCTATCACGAGAAGACGCTGGGGCAGTTGTTCTGCGACGGCTCCGCGCGCCAGATCATCGACATGCTGGTCGGGGATATGCAGGGCAGGGGCGTGGAACTGGTACTGTCGGTCGAGGTCGGTGATGTCCGCAAAACCGTGGAGGGTTTTGTGCTCACCCTCTCCACCGGCACGGTCACTTGCCAGTCCCTGGTCGTGGCGTGTGGCGGCAAGTCGATCCCCAAGATGGGGGCGACCGGCTTCGGCTATGAGCTTGCTGAACGGTTTGGCCTTGCCGTCGTCGAAACGCGGCCGGCGCTGGTGCCACTGACCTTCGACGCAAAGACGCTCGAGCGGTTGGCGCCGCTCGCCGGCAATGCCGTCGACGCGGAAGTCGCCTGCGGCAAGACACGGTTTTCCGAAGCGATGCTGTTCACGCATCGCGGCGTCAGCGGACCGTCCATCCTGCAGATATCGTCCTATTGGCGCGAGGGCGACGAAATCCGTATCGCCATGCTGCCGGGGGTCGATGTGGCGGACCTCATTCGTAGCGCCAAGCATGGCAATGGCCGGCAAGCGGTGCAGACGGTGCTGGCAAATCACCTGCCGAAACGCCTTGCACAGTCGATCGCCGAGCGCACCGGGATCGACGGCAACCTTGCCGATCTTTCGGATGCCCAGATCAAAATTGTCGCCGCCGCGGTCAATAACTGGCGCATCAAGCCGGCCGGTTCGGAGGGCTATCGCACCGCCGAAGTGACGCTTGGCGGCGTGGACACCAACGGACTGGACCAGAAGACGATGCAGGCGAAATCCGTTCCGGGCCTGTTTTTCATCGGTGAGGTCGTCGACGTCACGGGTTGGCTGGGTGGCTATAATTTCCAGTGGGCGTGGTCGTCCGGCTGGGTCGCTGGGCAAGCGGCTTAGGGCCGATGATACTATTTTTGCAACTTCGCCCGAGCACCCGAAGGCGCTTTCTTCTTCTTTTTGGCCTGGTTGTAATCGATGGCGGCACGGACGAGGTCCTTCAGGGCACGCTCGTCGAGCTCGTCGCCCTCGAAAAGATCGATCGCGCGCCACACCTTGCCGCCAAAACCGTTGTTGAAGAGCTTGTCGGGATCCGGCAGGCTGGCGCCGTGTGAAAAGGTAAGCTTCACCTTGTCCTTGTGGGCGTTGCCGATGGCGATCATCCCGTCGCGGGACCACACCGGGCTGCCCATCCACTTCCATTCCTCGATGATCTCGCCATCGGCTTCAAGAATGGTCTTGCGGACGCCGGCGAGCGTTTCGCCACGCCAATCCGTGAGGCCTGCGATCAGCTGGTCGATCTGTTGCGATGCGGTCATTGGATACCTTCCTGTGCCTTGCCGCGCTTACCAGCGCGCCAGCTGGGTGATCTGAACGAGGTTGCCGCAGCTGTCGTTCAGCTGGGCGATGGTCGAGCCGGTCACCTCGGTCGGCGGCATGGTGAACTCGCCGCCGCTCGCCTTGATGCGCTCGTAGTCGCCCTTGACGTCGTCGGTGAAGAACATCACAGCGGGCTGGCCCTGCTTGAAGATGGCTTGCTGATAGGCCTTGGCGGCCGGATTGTCGTTGAGGGCGAGCTGCAATTCCGTTCCATCCGGCTCTTCGGCCGAGGCAACGGTCAGCCAGCGATAGGGCCCGTTGCTGAAATCGGCCTTCTTGGTCAGGCCCAGTACGTCGGTGTAGAAGCGCAGGGCGTTGTCCTGGTTGTCCACATAGATGCTGGTCAGCTTGATCTTCATCGCTATTCCTCCTTTGTCGCGTTCGCTGCCGCCCTGTCGGCAGGGCGGGGTTTTGAATTGTGCTGGCGGCTTCACTCTGTCCGCCGCCGTTAAGGGATCCAGCCGGGCAGGGCGGCGGCCTGCTTCACCCAGTCCGCCATCTGTGCCTCGTCGAATTCGTCGCCTTCGCGAATGTCGATCCAGCGTGCTTCCTTGCTCTTCACCGTGCCGCCGGGCGGGATCGGTCGCAACGACATGCCGTTGAAGAAGGTCACCTTCACGTAGTGGGTCAGGACATGGAACGCCACGAACCAGCCTTGGCCCTCGATGCCGTAGAACGGCGAGTTCCACCTCACGGCCTTGCGCACCTCAGGCACGTTGCGCACGATCAGCATGTCCAGGCGCTCCCCAAGGCCGCGCTTCCAGCCCGGCATTGCGGCGATGTAGGCCTGCACGGGGGCGTCGCCATCCCCTTTGGCGATTTGCGGGTTGCCGCCCGAGAGCAGGACCGGTGCGGCCTTGGCCGCGACCTTGGTCGGTTGCCGTTGCGTCTTGGCCATTTTGCCCATTCCTATCAGCCCGCCCGCTGCCCGCCGCGCCCCTTGGCGACGTACGGCAGCACGAACATGTACAAGCCGCTGAACAGCAGCAAGAAGAGTGGCAAGAGCGGCGAGTAGACAACCAAGGCGGGAGGCTGCCCCAATGCCATGGCGACGAAGTTGGCGATGACGGTCAGCGTAAAGATGATCGACAGCCAGCGATGAATTTGCCGAACCCACTTGTTCCAGTCCAATGGTACCTCCTGTCAAAACGAGCCGAAGCGGATCCAGCGATACGCTTGCCGGCGGACTTCAATCGGTCCGCGCAAGGACCTGATCGAGGTTTGCAGAATACCGCCGCCACCCACTCTTCGCGCCCCGGTACGCTTGCTCCTGATCCGGCCGGAAACCGGACTGCTCCATGCGCAATCGGGTGCCCGTGCTGGTCGGCACGAGAGTCCAGGTGACGACACTTTCGAGGCCATAGGCTTCCCAGGTGTAGGACAGCGTCTTGTTCGGCTCGATTGCCGTTACCTGACAGTCGACAACAATACTCACGCCAGGCCGCGGGTCCTTTCGCAGATTGAAACGGTGACCCGTGACTGGCTTGAAGTCGTTCTTCATGAGCCATTCCTCGATCAAATGCGGCTGGGTGAGCGCGCGCCAGATCTTTTCCGGCGGATAAGGGATCTCGCGTTCGACGACGACGGAGCGCGTTTCGATCGCGATGTTGGTCATTGGTCCATTCTTTTGAGCAGGTCTTCGAGGTCGTCGAACCGGCCCTGCCAGAACGCGTTCATCTGGTTTGTCCAGTCAGTCAGCGGTGCAAGTGCGCCGAGCTGGGCGCTGTAGTGCGTCTGTCGTCCTTGATGGCGGTCACGCACCAGCCCGGCCTGCCTGAGAACGCCGAGATGCTTCGATACGGCCGGTTGCGAGACGCCGGACTGCGCTGTCAGAGCGCCGACCGTCTGCTCGCCTTCGCGGCACAGGCGCTCGAAGATCGCCCGACGCGTCGGATCGGAGAGGGTTCTGAACAGGACGTCGTGAGCGTTGGTCATTTGGGATCGATAACCCGGTGGCTATTGATTGACGTATAACCGCCGAGATATGTATCTGTCAAGCGGCGGCGGCGGTGGTCACGATCCGACCGTTTTCAAAAAAAACTTTCCCTTGCCCCAAGGAATCGCCATTAGCCTTCGTCCAATAGGCAAATGATGGCGATGATGCTGGATGAGAGCGAAGCCTCCGACGCCGAACTGATCGGGCGGGCGAAGGGCGGAGACAGGGGAGCCTTCGGCACATTGCTGGAAAGGCACTACGACTTCGTCTATCGCGCCGCCTATCGCTGGTGCGGCAAGAAGGCCGATGCCGAAGACATCGCCCAGGAGGTCTGCGTCCGGCTCGGCAAGGCGATCCGCGACTATCGTGGTGGCGGCGCTTTCACGACATGGCTCTATTCCGTGACGTTGAACGCGGCGCGCGACATGATGCGCAAGACCACCCGCGAAGCGGTCAAGACCGAAGCCTATGGCGCCTACAGCCTGATATCGGGTGAAGCCTCCGCCGAGCCCGAAGATCCGACCGAGGCTCTGTGGGCGGCGGTGCGGCAACTGCCGGACAAGCAGCGCGATGCGGTGCTGCTGGTCTATGGCGAGGGCTTGAGCCACGCGGCCGCCGCCGAGGCGATGGCGATCTCGGAGACGACGGTTTCCTGGCACATCCATGAAGCGAAGAAACGGCTGAAGACGCTGATGCGCTCGGCCGGGGAAGTGTGACCATGGTCGACGACAACGAACTCAAGAAGCTGCGCGACATCGCGGCGCCGGCGCCGGGCGAGAGCGCGAAGGCACGTGCCTTCGAAGCCGCCATGCGCGCTTTTGATCAGGAAAATATTTCTCCAGTCACCCAAGGATCGGTTGGCGGCCTTCGTCTCACAGAGCGAGCACAAAAGCTCTGGAGCGAGATCATGCAAAAGAAACTCATTGCCACGCCGGCCCTTGCGGGGCTCATCGCCCTGCCGATCGCCGGATACGCCACCTTCCATATGCTGAGGGAACAGCCGTCCACCTTCGGGGGAGACGAAAAGATCACCGAGACGCTGGCCGACAAGCCGGCGACCGTGAAGCCGCTGGCCGAGCCGAAGCCGGCGCCGACCGAGCTGGCGAAGGACAAGAAGGCCGACGCGGATGTGGAAAGCCGCGACGCTACCGATGTCCTTGTCGCACCGGCTTCGCCGCCGAAATCCGGATCAGGCACGGTAGCGGGTCTGTTCCCGGCGGCTCCGGCGACAGCCAATCAACCGCAAGGCGGCAGGCAGGCCCCTGCGCCAGCTCCGACGGGCGAGTTTGCGTTGGATGGCACCACAAGCGCGCCCAGCACGTCCCGGGTCGCCCGTATGCCGGCCGGCGAGTCCAAGCTGATGGCTCCGCAACAACCCGCCATGACGCTGGCCGACCAGACCCAGCCGCAAGCGGAAAACCGCGACCGCATCGAGGACTTCAAGACCAATCCGGTGCATGCCGCGCTTGAGGACCCGGTCTCGACCTTCTCGATCGACGTCGACACGGCTTCCTATTCCTTCGTGCGCCGTTCGCTGAAGGAAGGCATTGTGCCGCAGGCCGATACGGTCCGTGTCGAGGAGATGATCAACTACTTCCCCTATGACTGGAAGGGTCCGGAGTCGGCCACGACGCCGTTCAACTCGACCGTCAGCGTCATGCCGACGCCGTGGAACACGCACACCAAGCTGATGCATGTCGCCATCAAGGGTTTTGACATCAAGCCGGCCGAGCAGCCGAAGGCCAATCTGGTCTTCCTGATCGATGTCTCGGGCTCGATGGACGAACCGGACAAGCTGCCGCTTTTGCAGTCGGCCTTCCGGCTGCTGGTCAACAAGCTGAAGCCCGACGATACGGTTTCGATCGTCACCTATGCCGGGGAAGCCGGCACGGTGCTGATGCCGACCAAGGGGTCCGAGAAGGACAAGATCCTGGCGGCCATCGACAGCCTGCAGCCGGGCGGTTCGACGGCCGGCGAGGCGGGCATCAAGGAGGCCTACAGACTTGCCCAGCAATCCTTCGTCAAGGACGGCGTCAACCGGGTGATGCTGGCCACCGACGGCGACTTCAATGTCGGCCAGAGCGATGACGATGATCTGAAGCGGCTGATCGAGAAGGAGCGCAAGACCGGCGTATTCCTGTCGGTGTTCGGCTTCGGCCGCGACAATCTGAACGACCAGATGATGCAGACCATCGCCCAGAACGGCAACGGCACCGCCGCCTATATCGACACGCTGGCCGAGGCCGAGAAGGTGCTGGTCGAGGATGCATCCTCGACGCTGTTCACCATCGCCAAGGACGTCAAGATCCAGGTCGAGTTCAATCCCAACAAGGTCTCCGAATATCGCCTGATCGGCTACGAGACCCGGGCGCTCAAGCGCGAGGATTTCAACAATGACCGCGTCGATGCCGGCGATATCGGTTCGGGGCATTCTGTCACCGCGATCTATGAGATCACGCCCAAGGGCAGCGGCGGCGAGCAGATCGACCCGCTGCGCTATGGCCAGGCCACGGTCAACAATGGCGGCGTCGCCAATGCGGACGAATATGCCTTCGTCAAGATCCGCTACAAGCTGCCCAACGAGGACGTCTCGAAGCTGATCACCACGCCGGTGACCTCGGCCAATGAGGTGGCGTCCTTCGACCAGGCCAGCACCGACCAGCGCTTCTCAGTCGCGGTCGCAGCCTTCGGCCAGAAGCTGCGCGACGAGGATGCGACCGCGAAGTTCGGTTACGACAAGGTCATGGAGATCGCCACCGCCGCTCGAGGAGCCGACCCGTTTGGGTACAGGTCCGAGTTCCTTTCGCTTGTGCGCCTTGCCTCGGCGCTGGGCGGTAACCGGTAGTGGCGATGACGGCCGGTTTCTTTCAGATGGGATCGTTCTGACAGGGGAAACCGACCAACGGGCGGGTGAGGCAGGCCGGCGAGGGATTCATTCCCTTGCCGGCCTTTTTTTGAGGAATTTCTCAGGTCATTAAATTGCGTTGGATTTCCGGTACATGATCGCAATTTCCTCTTGTTACCCAGAGGCTGATGTTTGGGCTTGAGGGAGCCAGAATTGCTGATCAGGACTGTTGCGAACTCGATCTCACGAGATATGCCGGCACTAGGATCGGCTGCTTCGTCCGCGCCGTCGGCGGAATCGCGGCGCATCAGCGACGATGTCGCTCAAGCGCGTCACACCGCCATGTCGGCGCTGAACAATGACCGCTTTCGGGTCATGCTGGAGCAGATCACCGATCCGGGCTCATCGGGGGCGCTGATGACGATGCGCAGCGATGCGGTCGGTGCCGGAACGGACTTCAAGTCGGCGCAGTCGAGCTACGCCGACAACAGCGAATAATCACAAAAGCGATTTCGCGTCAGGCCCGGCTACGGCGACGCTCGCGACGGGCTTCGCTGGTCTCGGCGGTGTTTTCCGTCGCCACCTTGTTGCGCATCGGGCCGATGCGCTCGACGATCGCGGCAACAGTCGGACGATCCGCCCTGGTGTGGGCGTCGAGCGCCTTGCGCATCGCGGCGAGGTGCTGGAACGAGGTGCCGCAGCAGCCGCCGACGATTTTGGCGCCGGCATCGACGGCGAGACGCACGTAGTCGGCCATCAGTTCCGGCGTGCCGGAATAATGGATCTCGGTGCCACGGAATTCGGGAATGCCGCAATTGCCCTTGACGATGACAGTCGCCTCCGGCTTCGCTTCGGTCATGTCGAGCAGCGAGGCGAGGATATCGGAGGCGCCGACACCGCAATTGGCGCCGACGCCGAGCGGCGTTTGCGACAGCCCATCGGTGACGCCGTGGATGTCCTTCGGCAGCAGGCCCATCATGGTGCGGCCGGCGGTGTCGAAGGAGCCGGTGTAGGTGTAGGGCAGGCCAACGCGTATGGCAGCCTCGGCGGCGGCGCGGATCTCGTCGGGAGCAGACATGGTCTCGATCCAGGCGACTTCGGCGCCACCGGCCTTGAGACCCTCGATCTGTTCGGCGAAGGCATCGACCGCCTCGTCATAGGTCATGGCACCGAGCGGCACCAGCAATTCTCCGGTCGGGCCGACCGAGCCGGCGACGATCACCTTGCGGCCGGCCTTGTCGGCGACGGTACGGGCGAGTTCCGCTGCGCGCTTGTTCAGCGCATGCGCGCGGTCCTGCGCATGGTGCAGCTTCAAGCGGTGACGGGTGCCGCCGAAGGAATTGGTCAGGATGATGTCGGCGCCGGCATCGACGAAGTTCTGGTGCAGGCTGGTGATGGTGTCGGGCGCCGTCTCGTTCAGCAGTTCGGGCGCTTCGCCGGCCTCCAGCCCCATGGCGAACAGGTTGGTGCCGGTGGCGCCATCGGCCAGCAGCACGCCCTTTTCAGCCAGCAGTGCATCGATCGGGTTGGTCGTCGTCATCGGATTGGCTTTCATGTTTCGAAGTCGAATAAGGATATAAAGAAGTCTTTATGTGTAGTCAATGATTTTGCCGTGATGGCGATCGCCAGATCGGAGGCCGCTCTTCATGGTGTCGAGATGATCTCGACGTGAATTTCGGTGCAGATACCGCCATTGGTGGGATAGTAGTCCACCGAGCAGGCGGTGATCACCAGCAGGAGATCCTGTTCTGCGCGCAAGGTCACATAGCCGCCCGGCGGATTGATCGAGGCGTCGACAACGAGGCGACCGTCCGGTTGCGGCAATGAATTCTGGAACAGATCGACCGGATCGGGGGCGAAGGGGAGCGATATGCCCTCAGTGGCAAGCGCCTGCATCAGATTGTCCCGGCAGTTCGGATGATTGGGAAACCCGGCGCGCTCATAAAGAGCGCTGTCACAAGCGGGGTAAAGCATGTCGTGCGGACCGGGCGAAGCATCTTCGACCAGCGTCAGCATTGGCTTGGCTGTGGCACTGAAGAAGCTGTCGCCGATACCGGGAAAAAGCCGCTCGGTGATGTCGCGGGTCTGCGAGGTGCTCAGCCAGTCGAGCGTGGGTTCGGTGGTGAATGCCCAGAGATCGGAAACCTGCTGGCCTTTCGGGTCGATGATGCGAACGAGGTCGCCGCGCGAGACGCGGATGGAGCGGCCCGACTGGGCAGGAACGACGATGCGGCGCGGGTCTGGCATGGGCTGTCCTTTGGAAATGCGAATGGCTCGTTCGATGGCTGGAGGCCCATTGAAACGACCACGGTTGCCGCCGATCAGGCAGAGCCTGACGCGAACGACATATCGGCCAGATTGCGCGCGAAGGCGGCGGCCTCATGCGGGTTGACGTCGGCGGCGCGGATCAGATTGTCGAAATGCCGGGTCAGGGCCTGGATCGGCTGGGTGGCGTTCAGCACCACATACATGTCGCCGACATAGATGGCCGCCCGATAGGGTCCGAAGATGGTGAGGGGAATGGAGTAGCGCATGCGGCCGTCATAGAGAAACAGGCGGAAGGTCGGGTAGAGGTCGTCAAGCAGCGCAGCCATATGGGCGAGCTGTTGTTGGCGGTCGACCGCCGGAAAACGGTCCCAGACGCCGAGGCCCCGGGCGAAGATCTCCAGCGTGTGGCGCGGCATGCAGACTTCCATATCGGTTTCCGGGCGCCGGTTGTATTCGATGCGGTATTGGGTCTCGCTGGCCTGTGCCTGGCGGCTCCTGTTGGTAATGTTGGCTTCGTAGTCGACGAGCGCATGTGTTCGCAGAAGATCGGGAATGCCGGCCGGCACATAGCGGATCTTGGTGCCCGCCGCCTCGGCGAACCATTTGGCCAGCAGCGTGCGATCGAAACCATCCGGGGCTTCCTCGATCTCCAGGCTCTCGCGGATTTCACCGGTGAGGCCTTCGTCCTGGCTGAGGCCAAGCAGCCAGTCCAGCGAGACCTTGAATTCGGCGGCGATGTTGAGCAGCGTTTCGGCTCGCGGCAGGCGTGTCGAGGCGCCGGACAGCAACTGCGACAAGGCCGACCGATCGATGCCGACAGCGGTCGCGAATGCCGACTGGTTGAGATCGGACCGTGTCAGGAGCAGCTTCAGACGCTCCCTAAAGATTGCTGACAGATCTCGTTTGTCCATCACCTGGCTCCCCGAATCCTGAGGAAAAATTTGCGCCAAAGCTCCCAGATGGGCGTTTCAGGCGTAAATGAATCCCTAAGTCCGTTTACAATGTGTAACATGTGCGGTCAAAAATGCGCAATGGCAACATTTTGTACACTTTGTCTCGTTGAGTGGAATCACTTCTCCTGACACAATGCTGTCAGGAACCATTTGGGGTTCCGGCGACTGAGGGACAGTGGTCGATAGCATGACGAGCAAGAGCATCAGGCAGCGTAGCGTACCGGCCATCGAGTGGCCGACCGTGGTTCTCGCATTCTTCTGTTACGCTGCATGGCTTGCAACCGGCTTCCTGCTCTGGCCCTCCTATCCAGTCCTGGCTCTCGCAATTCTGGCGCTTGTCGCCGCGCTGCAATCATCGCTCATGCACGAAGTGCTGCACGGTCATCCGACGCGCAATGCTGTGATCAATGAGGCCTTCGTGTTTCTGCCGATCGGCCTCGTCTGGCCGTTCCGCCGCTTCAAGACGCTTCACCTGCGCCATCATGCCGACGAAAGGCTGACCGATCCGCTGGATGATCCGGAAAGCTACTACCAGGCGCTCTGGATGCATGAAGACCTGCCGCCAACGATGAAATTCCTGCTCAAGATCAACAACACCATGGCCGGCCGTTTCTTCCTCGGCCCGTGGCTGTCCTGCATCGGCTTTTTCATCGACGACGCCAAGCGGATGATCGCCGGCGACAAGGCGATCCGCAAGGCCTGGCTGCTGCATGCGATCGGCCTCGCCATCGTGATGCCGATCGTGCAGTTTGGCTTCGGCATCCCGCTGTGGCTCTATGTCCTGGTGCCCGTCTGGCTCGGCCAGTCGCTGATTGCGATCCGCACCTTCGCCGAGCATCAATGGTCCGAGCATCCGGAGGGCCGCACCGTGATCGTCGAGCGCTCGCCGCTGTCGTTCCTGTTCCTCAACAACAATCTGCATTTCGTCCACCACAAGATCCCGACCGTGGCCTGGTACCGGTTGCCGAAACTGTTTAGCGACCGTCGTGACGAATGGCTGCGGATGAACAATGGCTATGCCTATCCGAACTATTTCGCGCTGATCAAAGCCTATGCGTTCAAGGCGAAGGAGCCGATCGTGCACCCGGTGTTGCGGCGTGCGGCGGAGCCGGGCCGCGCTTTCAAGCCACGCATCAGGGCGCGCAGCATCAATGGCCTCGGCTCCGCGCCGGTTCCTGCCGAGCCGCCCAAGGAATGAGTTTTTGCGGCGGGCAGGTGTTGCCGCTAGACTGGCTGCGGTCGGTTCCCTTCAATCCCAGACATAACGGTCAGATCCCGGCATGAGCGAATTGGTTGCGGCGTTGCCGATGTATGACTGGCCCGAAATGCGCGACGAGGTCGACGCCCAATGGGCGCGGTTGCGCGACGCCTTCCGAAAAAAGGGAATCGACGCGCCGCAAACGATCGTGCGCCGCAATGGCGATCTTCCACCAGTGCCGGGCGGCATTCGCGATGCCCAGGGGATACTGATCGCGCCTGACCCGGCGACATTGCCGCCGGACGAACTCGATTTTCACAAATTGTGGCTGCATCCGGCGCTGCTGTTCGCGCAGACCTGCTGGGGGCCGATGGAGCTTGGCCTGTCCAGGCATCTGCAGGTGGTCGGCCAGCCGAGCTACGACGCCTATGAAGGCGGCCAGGGCGAACTCTATTCGAGCGCGCTGGTGATGCGGACAGGCGAGGGGCCAGAGGTTCGATCGCCCGCGGACGGCAGCGCGCTCATCCCGTTCGACCTAATGCGTGGCAAGCGCTTCACCTTCAACAGCCTTGATTCGATGTCGGGCATCATTGCGCTGACACGCGACCTGCAGGCGGCCGGCGAAAGCCTCGACATTTTCTCGTCGCGCAGCGAAAGCGGCGGTCATCGCGATTCGATCGTCGCTGTGGCCGAGGGCAGGGCGGATGTCGCGGCCATCGACTGCGAAAGCTGGGCGCTGGCGCAGCGCTTCGAGCCGGCGGCGCGGAAAGTCGTGATCGTCGGCTGGACAGGACGGCGTAAAGGCCTGCCGTTCATCACCGCCAGGACGACGCCGGAAAAGACGCTGGCCGCGTTGCGCGAGGCGATTGCCGGACTAGCCGAGCAGCCTCGCATCCAACGGGTAGGTTGAAAGCTGCTCGTTGCCGGCTTCGGTGATCAGGATCTGCTCTTCGATCTTGACGCCCTCGTGCCCGCCGAGCCGACCAATATAGCTCTCGACACACAGCACTATGCCGGGTTCGAGCACGCCATCCGGCGTATCTGATGTCCAGTCGCTGGCATGCGGCAAGGTCGGGTATTCATCGGCCAGACCAACGCCGTGGTAGAGCACGCCATAACGGGTGGGGAAACAGTCTCCCGGTGGCACAGATGAGCGTTCGACAAGGTCGCGGAACGAGGTACCCGGCTGCACCAATTCGGTGTTGTGGGTGATCTGATCGGCGGCGATGCGGAACAGATCGCGCTGTTTGTTAGTTGGCTCTGTATCGCCACACAGCCAGGTGCGCGACAGGTCGGCGCAGAAGCCGTAGGGGCCGATCAGGTCGGTGTCGAAGGCGACAAGGTCGCCTGCTTCAATCTTGCGCGACGAGCATTCCTGGAACCACGGATTGGTGCGCGGACCTGACGCCAGCAGTCGCGTCTCGATCCATTCGCCGCCGCGCGCAATGTTGCCGCGATGCAGTTCAGCCCACAATTCGTTCTCGGAAATCCCCGGCTTCAGAGCCTGTTCCATCTCGCCCATTGCCGCCTCGCAAGCGACAATCGCGCGGCGCATGGCGAGAATTTCGTCCGATGATTTGATCAGCCGCGCATTTTCCATCACCGCTTCGCCATTGCCGATCGAAACTCCTAGGCGAGCCAGTTCCTCGACGCCTTCAGGGTTGATGTGATCGACAGCAATGCGGCTGTTGCCGCCGCCATGTTCTCGGACCAGATCGGCGATGCCGGCGGCCCAGCGGCGAACCTTTTGCTCCGTCAACTCGCCGCCATAGAGGTACATCCACGACACAGCCGGGCGCACTTCGTCGACGACGCCGGAATGATCGGACAGGTGCTCGCAGGAAAAATAGTCGAACAGCACCACCGGTCCGTCGGTGGCGACGAAACAATGCCGCGTCGGGTTGTGCGCCACCCACAGCTGCATGTTGGTGGAATCGGTCGCGTAGCGGATGTTGACGGGGTCGTAGAGCAGGGCGCCGGCATAGTCGCGGCGCTTCAGCTCGGCGCGGATGCGCTCCAGCCTGTATTGGCGCATGGCGGGCAGGTCGGGAGCGGCAATGCCTGCCGCGGCCCATTCAGCTTCCGCTTGCGCACCATAGCCCAGCACATGCTGGTTGAGCGAAGCCGCCTTCTGGCGGGAGGCGTCGCGCAACGCCTCGATCGAGCCAGGCTCGAACGGCATGATCTTGCGATGACGGCCAAAGCTGCCCTTTGGCGCCCCGTTGTCCATGGTCGAACCTCAGGTCCGCATCTTCTCGCCGCTCGGGTCGAAAGGCGCTTCGACATTGATGCGGGCCGGCCGGCGATGCCCGAGGATCTCGATCTCGAACAGCCCCGCACTTTCGTCCTCGGCGAGCGCTGCCGGCACATAGCCTTGCGCCATCGACTTCTGCACATAATGGGCATAGCCGCCCGACGTGACCCAGCCGACCACGCGCCAGTCGCCGTCGACGATGCCGCGCACGGCGGAAGCGCCTTCGGCCGCCTTGGAGCCGCGTATTTCCTTGCCGCCCTTATCGAAGCGCGGCGCGCCGTAGCCATGCGGCTTTTCCACCGTACCATAGTCCTTGCTGACCTTGGCCCAGATAGGCTCGTCACC
The DNA here is from genome assembly GCF_024746815.1 of Mesorhizobium sp. AR07. Classification (GTDB taxonomy): domain Bacteria; phylum Pseudomonadota; class Alphaproteobacteria; order Rhizobiales; family Rhizobiaceae; genus Mesorhizobium. The sequence goes on along the minus strand of NZ_CP080525.1, from coordinate 1,382,668 downwards.
CATCACATCGGCGTCGGCGGCATCGACGATGAAGGAGACACGGCGCAGTTTCGGTCCCTCCGCCTGTTCCTTGGCGGCGGCCTCGCGGCCGATGAAATCGTTCTTCTCGAGCTTGATGAAGCGGTCCATCGCTCCTTCGAACGGCCCGTAGATCGGCCGCAACTCGCGGAACCAGGTCGGGAAGTTCTTTTCGAGGCGCATGGAGAGCAAGGCACGCATGCCGAAATCGACGAGGCCGAACTCCTCGCCGGCATCCTTTATCGCCTTGTAGACGAGGCGCTGGTAAGCCGGCGCCATCCAGATCTCGTAACCGAGATCGCCGGTGTAGGTGATGCGGTTGACCAGGCAGGGCGCGCCGCCGACCGCCATCTCGCGGAAATCCATGAAGCGGAAGGCTTTTGTCGAAATGTCGGTATCCACGAGCTTTTGCAGCAAATCCCGCGCGCTCGGCCCGGCGATCGAAAGTCCCACGAGCGTCTGGTCGAAGCGGTGGATGCGCACCGAACCGTCCTTCGGCAAATGCTTCTCGAACCAGCGCATGTGGTATTTCTGCGCGGCGGACGAACCCCAGATCATGAAGCGATCTTCACCGGCCTTGGCGATGGTGAAGTCGCCGATCAGCTTGCCGAATTCGTTGATCATCGGCGTCAGCACGATGCGGCCGGTCTTCGGCATGCGGTTGGTCATCAGCCGGTTGAGGAAATCTTCCGCCCCCGGTCCCGACACTTCGTATTTGGCAAAGTTGGCAATCTCTGTGACGCCGACGCGCTCACGCGTTGCGCGCACCTCTTCGCCGATCGGCCCAAAATCGTTGGAGCGATGGAAGGAGACGATGTCCTTCGGCTCCTTGCCTTTTGGTGCGAACCACAGCGGTGTCTCAAGACCCCAGCTGTCGCCCATGACGGCGTTGTTGGCGAGCATCGTGTCATAGAGCGGCGTCGTCTGGGCGGGACGTGCCGCCGGCAGTTCCTCGTTGGGGAAGCGGATGGAGAAGCGGCGCGAATAGTTTTCGCGCACCTTGGCGTTGGTGTAGCGCAGGCCTGCCCATTCACCGAAGCGGGCGACATCCATGCCCCAGACATCGAAGCCGGGGTCGCCATGGACCATCCAGTTCGATAGCGCGAGACCAACGCCGCCACCCTGGCTGAAGCCGGCCATGACGGCGCAGGCGCACCAGAAATTGGTCAGGCCCTGTACCGGGCCGACCAGCGGATTGCCGTCGAGCGCGAAGGTGAAGGGGCCGTTGATGATCTGCTTGATGCCGGCCTTCTCGATGCCGGGGAAGTGCTTGAAGCCGATCTCCAGCGACGGCGCGATGCGATCGAGGTCCGGCGGCAGCAGTTCATGGCCGAAATCCCATGGCGTATTGACCGGCGACCATGGCTTGCAGGCCTTTTCATAGGTGCCGAGCAGAATGCCGTTGCGCTCCTGGCGAGTGTAGATCTCGCCCTTGAAGTCGAGCACGCCGATCATCTCGCGGCCGGTCGACTTGTTGAATTCCTCGACCTCCGGCATCGGCTCGGTCAGGAGATACATGTGCTCCATGGCCAGCACCGGCAGTTCGACACCGACCATGCGGCCGATCTCGCGTGCCCACAGGCCGCCGCAGTTGACGACATGCTCTGCGTGAACCGTGCCCTGTTCGGTGACGACGTTCCAGGTGCCGTCGACCTCTTGCGTCAGCTCGACGACGCGGTTGCGCAGCACGATCTCGGCGCCGAGCTTCTTGGCCGCCTTGGAATAGGCGATCGTCGTGCCGGACGGATCGAGATGGCCTTCGACCGGATCCCACATGGCGCCGACGAAATTGGTCTCGTCCATCAACGGAAACATCGCCTTGGCTTCGGACGGCGTGATCAGCTCGGTGTCCATGCCGAGATAGCGGCCCTTGGCGTGGGCGAGGCGCAGGAAGTCCATGCGCTCGGGCGTATCGGCCATCATCACGCCGCCTGTCAGATGCAGCGAGCAGGACTGGCCGGAAATCTCCTCGATCTCCTTGTAGAGCTGCACCGTATAAGCCTGCAGCTTGGCGACGTTGGGATCGCCGTTCAGCGTGTGGAAGCCGCCCGCCGCATGCCAGGACGAGCCGGAGGTCAGCTCCGAGCGCTCGATCAGCATGATGTCGGTCCAGCCGGCCTTGGCCAGATGGTAGAGAACCGAGCAGCCGACGACGCCGCCGCCGATGACAACCGCTTTTGCATGAGATTTCATAAAGATAGGTCCGTTTTTGAAGAGATTGAATCGAATGAGCGAGGCGTGAAAACGAAACGCAGGTCAGATACGGCGATGTTTTCGGCCAGCCTGCCATCAAGCGCGGCAAGGAGGGTTTCACAGACGGAAGTGCGATGTTTCAGGACGTCATGGCTCCAAACACGCACGATCGAATAGCCTTGGGCGCGCATGAAATCGTCGCGGCGGCGGTCATATGAACTGTCGGCATGACGGTGTCCGTCGACTTCAACAACAAGCCATTTTTCGCGGCAGGCGAAGTCTGCAAAAAAGGGGCCGATGGAGAACTGGCGCGTAAAGCGATGGCCGCCGAGCTTGCGCGCCTTCAGTTCAAGCCAAAGCAATGCTTCCGCCTGATTGCCCGCTTGCCTGAGGTTTCGTGCTCGCTGGGTCGTGCCTGTTTTACGACGACTGCGCGTTTCGCGAACGCCTTCCCCCACTCCGTCGCTGCTTTGCAGCGCCACCTCTCCCCCCTGCGGAGGGAGAGGAAAGGAGCCAAGGCCGGCGAACTCGCGCCCTTCCTCTCCCCCGTCGATCGGGGGAGAGGTGGCGAGCGAAGCTCGACGGAGTGGGGCGTCGACCTTTCATCAAATCAATGCTTCCGCCTGATTGCGTGCTTGGCTGAGGTTTCATGCTCGCTGGGTTGTACCTGTTTTGCGGCGACAGCGCGTTTCGCGAACGGCTTCCCCCACTCCGTCGCTGCTACGCAGCGCCACCTCTCCCCCTCCGGAGGGAGAGGAAAGGAGCCAAGGCCGGCGAACTCGCGCCCTTCCTCTACCCCGCCGATCGGGGGAGAGGTGTCGAGCGAAGCTCGACGGAGTGGGGGTCGACTGTTCATCAAAGCAATACAGATGATCAAAAATCGGTCGGCGCGCCGCCCTCGGACCGGCGCTTTTCGACGAAGGCGTTGAGCTCCTCGCGGATGGCCGGGTCCATATAGGGCTCTTCGTAGGAAGCCAGCCGTTCCTTCCACACCTTGTTGGCCTTTTCGAGCGCTGTCGGCGAGCCGGCTTCCGCCCAGGTCTCGAAATTGCGCCAGTCGGAGAGGATCGGCGAGTAGAACGCGGTCTTGTAGCGGTCCTGCGTGTGCTGGGTGCCGAAGAAATGACCACCGGGGCCGACGGACTGGATGGCGTCGAAACCGAGCGCCTCTTCTGACAGGTCGAGCGGTGTCAGGAACTCCGCCACCATCTGCAAAAGGTCGATGTCCAGAATTGTCTTCTCGTAGGAGCAGCGCAGGCCGCCTTCGAGCCAGCCGGCGGCATGCATCATCAGATTGCCGCCGCCCTGGATGGCGCCCCACAACGAGAACACGCTCTCGTAGGCCGCCTGCGCGTCGACCGTGTTGGCGGCGCAGGTGTTGGACGTGCGGTAGGGGATGTTGTAGCGGCGGGCAAGCTGACCACCGACCAACTGCGCCTTCATGTATTCCGGCGTGCCGAAGGCCGGTGAACCGGACTTCATATCGACATTGGAGGTGAAGCCGCCATAGCCGACGGGTGCGCCCTTGCGCACCATCTGGGCGAAGGCCATGCCGGACAGCGCCTCGGCGTTCTGCTGCACCAGCGCGCCGGCGATGGTGACCGGCGCCATGGCACCCGACAGCGTGAACGGCGTGACGACGACAACCTGGCCCTTGCTCGACATCTGGATGATGCCTTCCATCATCGGCACGTCGAGCTTGAGCGGTGAATTGGTGTTGATGATGGTGAAGACAGACGGCTCCTCAAGCATCTGCTCGTGGCTGATGCCGCGTGCGATCCTGGCGATCTCGATGCCGTCGACATTGCGCTCCTTGCCGAGCGAATAGATGTGGAACACCTTGTCGGTGAGCACGCTGAGATCGCGGATGCATTCGAGATGCCGGACGGACGGATGGATATCGGTCGGCTCGACCGGATAGCCGCCCGTGCAGTTCAGGATGTTGTGCATCTGCGCAAGCTTGAGGAAGTTGCGGTAGTCCTGCTGGTTGCCCGGCCGGCGGCCGCGATCGATGTCGGAACAGTTGGGCGCCGACGCCATCATCGAGATGATCAGATTGTTGCCGCCGAAGCGTACATTGTGCGCGGGGTTGCGGGCATGGATGGTGAACTCCGACGGGCAGTGCGACACCAGTTCGAGGATCATGTCGCTGTCGAAGCGCACCCGCTCGCTGCCGTCTCGCACGTCGGCGCCGTGCGCCTTCATGATGCGCCGGGCCTCGTCATGCAGAACGTCGACGCCGATTTCCCTCAGCACGCGCAAGGAGGCGAGGTGGATCGATTCCAGCTCGTCGTCCGAAACCAGCTTGGTCGGCGTCAGCGGGTTCTTCAGCTGGCGGAAAGCCGGCTGCTCGAACGCGGCCGAGCCGCCGGCGCGCTTTCCGGCACGGCCGCCGCGACGGGCGCGGTCGGTGGCCAATGCCGGTTCCAAGGGTTGTAGGGCGGCGGTCATGATGGTCCTCGTACGATGCGGTAGCGGGCGGCATAATGGACCGGCGACCCGCCGGCCATTGCGGAGGCGGCGACCACTAGGGCGAGGGAAGCGACATGCCGGAAGGGCAGTTGCGCGATCGCGACATCGCCCGATCGCGGCGTCCCGTTGGCGCAAGCGGATTTCGCCGTCCGGCCCTTCCTTTGTTCAGACCGAACCAGTAGCTAGTCGGGCTTGCCGGCCGGATGGCCAGCACCTCACATGCCAGCACTTCAGATGGATGACAGCATGGTCGCGACCGGCTCGAGCGAAGGCGAAGCGGGAACGCGGTGGGCAGCGCTTGCCGGCGTCACCGCAGCACTTGCCATGTTCGGCGCGGCGCAAGGGTTGAGCTCGCCCCTGTTCACGCTGCTGATGCAGAAGCAAGGCATGTCGCCGGCGCTGATCGGCCTTTCGGCGGCGATGATGCCGCTCGGCCTGATCCTTTCGGCTTCGTTCGTGCCGGCGGCGGTGCGGCTGGTCGGGGCGCGCACGCTGGCGGTCGGCTGCTCGCTGATCGGCGCGCTCTGCTTCCTGGGCATCGGCTATCTGCAGGATTGGGTGGCCTGGTTCGTCATCCGCTTCATCATCGGCGTGGTCATCAACCCGCTCTACATCCTTGGCGAGGTGTGGGCGCTGTCGCTGGCGCCGCCGTCGCGGCGTGGCCGGGTCATGGGTGTGTTCAACACTATGATGGGCGCCGGTTACGCAGCCGGGCCATTCGCGCTGACCCTGCTCGGCACGTCGGGCTGGCCTCCCTTCCTGGTCGGTGTCGCCGGCTTCACGCTCTGCGCGGTGATCCTGCGCGCCGTCTCGTCAAAGCTCACAGGTTTCGAGGATGATGGCCAGCCTGCCAGCGGTCTTGTCGGTTTTGCCAAGGTGGCGCCGGCGCTGCTGCTTGCCGTCCTGGTTTCGGCCGCGGTCCAGCAGAGCACCTACGCGCTGGTTCCGGTCTTCGGCGCCAGCTATGGCCTGGCGGAAGCCGTGCTTGCCTCGCTGGTGATGGCGCTTTCGCTGGGCAACATCCTGCTGCAGATTCCGCTCGGCCTGCTGGCGGAGCGTTTTGGCGGCCGTGCCATGATCATCGTCTGTGCGCTGGCGACCGCCTTTTGTGCGCTTCTGCTGCCGCTGCTGATCTTGACGCCGCTGATCTGGGTCGTGCTGCTGGTGATGGGCGCGGTCGGCTACGGCGTCTACACGATGGCGCTGGTCGAACTGGGCAGCCGGTTCAAGGGCTCGGTGCTGGTCGCCGGCAACGCCGCCTTCGCGCTGATGTGGGGTGCTGGCGGTATCGTCGGCCCGCCCGGTGCCGGCCTGCTCATGCAAGGCATAGGCCCGCTCGGCCTGCCGGTCGTGATCGCCGGCCTCGACGCCTTGCTGGTGATGTTCGCGCTGTATCGCTCGTCCGTGCGCCGGAGCGGCAAGGCATGATCGCGACCGGTTCGGGCAATGGTGAGACGGGGATGCAGTGGCCGGCACGGCGTGGATATTCTCGGCGCAAGTGGCCTGCCGATCAAGCTCGGCCTGATGCGCCTGGCGCTGGCCTTGGCGAGCCTCATTGGTCGGGAAAGCCGCAATCGTCGGCTGAACATATTGAATATCGGACACAACATATCGATGTTGGCAGCGCCAAAGCGATGCGTTTATCGGAGACCTCATGACCAAGCCTAGCAAGACGCCAAAATCCGCTCCCTCAACCGACGATCCGTTTCTCTGGCTGGAGGACCGGACAGCCAAGCAGTCGCTCGACTGGGTGCATGGTCAGAACGAGATCACAGTCGGCGAGTTGCAGGGCGATCCGTCCTATCAGACGTCTTTTCAGACCGCGCTCGACCTGATGACAGCCGAGGACAACATCGCGGTCGGCGCGGCAACCGCCGGTCATGTCTACAATTTCTGGCAGGACAAGACCAACGTGCTCGGCCTGTGGCGCCGCACCACGGTCGCGTCCTACAAGACCGAGAAGTCCGAATGGGAGACGATCATCGACTTCGACCAGCTTGCGGCGAAAGACGGGATCAAATGGGTGTTCAGCGGCGCCAGCCGGCTCTATCCGGACTTCAACCTCTGCCTTGTCTCGATGTCGCCGGATGGCGGCGACGCCAGCGAAATGCGCGAGTTCGACATTGCGACCAAATCTTTTGTCGAGGGCGGGTTTCGCGCACCCGCTTCCAAATCGGGCTTCGGTTGGCTGGACAAGGACACGGTCATCGTCTCCGCGGCCTTCGAAGAGGCCGACAAGACGCAGTCCGGTTATCCGCGCGTGGTCAAGCTGTGGAAGCGCGGCACGAAGCTGGAAGACGCGACACCGATCTTCGAGGCACAGAAGGAGGATCTCGCGGTTGGCACTGCCGTCGAGTTCGACGGCGACAAGCGTTACCTGATCCTGGCCCGGACGCTCGATTTCTTCGCCTCGCATATTTTCCTGAGGCTGCCTTCGGGCGAGAACAAACGTCTGCCGCTGCCTGATGACATGACCGACACCGCGATCTTCAGGGATCAGCTCGTCTTCGGCGTGCGCAGCACGTGGACGGCGCCGGATGGCACGACGTGCAAGCCTGACGGCCTCTATTCGCTGAATCTGGCGCGCTGGGTCGATACAGACGCGCTCGGCCCGGTGGAGACCCTGTTCGAGCCGGCGTATCGCGTGTCCATCGCCGGCATCGCCCGCACGCAAGACCGGTTGTTCATCAGCCTGATGGACAATGTGCGGGGCAAGGTCATCGTCTGCGAGCGCAAGGCGGACGGCTGGTCCATGAAACCGGTCGCATTGCCTGAAAACGGCACTGTCGGCATCAGCCATGCCGAGCATTTCGGCTCGAGCGTCTCCTTCTCCTTCACCGACTTCCTGACGCCGAGTTCGATCATCTGGTCCGACGACAATGGCGAGACGCTCGCCACCGTGAAGTCGCAGCCGGCGCGTTTCGATGCGTCGCCGCTGATCTCCGAACAATTCGAGGCGCGCTCGAAGGACGGCACGATGATCCCATATTTCGTCGTCCGGCGGCGCGACCAGAAAGGTCCGGCGCCGACGCTGCTCTATGGCTATGGCGGCTTCGAAGTGCCGTTGCTGCCCGGCTATGCCGGCGTGCGCGGCAGGCTGTGGCTGGAGAAGGGCAACGCCTATGTGCAGGCCTGCATTCGTGGCGGCGGCGAGTTCGGCCCGGCCTGGCATCAGGCGGCGCTGAAGGGCAATCGCCAGAACGGGTTCGACGATTTCGCCGCGGTCGCGCAGGACGTCGTCAAGCGAGGCATCGCCACGGCCGCTTCGCTCGGCATCCAGGGCGGCTCGAATGGCGGCCTGCTGACCGGCGTTTCGCTGACGCAGCATCCCGAGCTTTTCGGCGCCGTCATCATCGAGGTGCCGCTGCTCGACATGCTGCGCTACACCGAATTGCCGCCCGGCGCCTCGTGGATGGCCGAATATGGCGATCCGTCGAAACCGGAAGACGCGAAGTGGCTTTCGGCCTACTCGCCCTACCAGCGTGTCGACGCCGGTACCGCCTATCCGCCGGTGCTGCTGACGACGTCGACTGCTGACGACCGCGTGCATCCCGGCCATGCGCGCAAGATGGCCGCCCGCCTGCAGGAAGCAGGCCACGCGCGGACGCTGTTCTTCGAAGAGACCGAAGGCGGACATGGCGGCCGCGGCGATCGCCGGCCGCAGGCGGCTCAGACGGCGATGAAGTATGTCTTCCTGCAAAGGGCACTGAGCGGCAAGGCTTGAGTCGAAGTCTGGGCGCCACTGACGCAAAGGGTGGTTCACCTCGACCGCCCTTTGCTCTAAGGTGCCGTCCATGGCTCTCGTTAGGATATCGGCTCGCGCATTCCGGGTCGCGGTGACACCGTCACCGCGCACGTTGCGCGCCGAGCTTTTGCGGCTGTGCGCCCGCATCGGTTATTCGCCACCTGTCATCTTCTGACGCATTCGCCCCGGCATGGCCGGACAGAATCCAGAGGAAAGATCAAAATCCATGACCTATCAGAATTACTCGCTGAAGCAGCTTCAGCAGATCGACGCCGCGCATCATCTCCATCCGTTCACCGACCACAAGGAACTGCGCGAGGCCGGCTCGCGCATCATCACCCATGCCAACGGGCCGTTCATCTACGATTCCGAAGGGGCCGAGATACTCGACGGCATGGCCGGGCTGTGGTGCGTCAACATCGGCTATGGCCGCGACGAGCTGGCCGAGGCCGCCTATGCGCAGATGAAGGAGCTACCTTACTACAACTCCTTCTTCAAATGCTCGACGCCGACGCCGGTGCTGTTGTCGAGAAAGCTGGCCGAGATCGCGCCGAAGCACGTCAATCAGGTGTTCTATGGCTCTTCCGGTTCGGAAGCCAACGACACGGCGCTGCGTCTTGTCCGCCATTACTGGGTGCTGGAAGGCAAGCCGGAGAAGAACCGTATCATCTCGCGCAAGATGGCCTATCACGGCTCGACCGTTGCCGGCACCTCGCTTGGCGGCATGGATGGCATGCACAAGCAGCTCGGCGGCGCGGTGCCCAACATCGTCCATGTGATGATGCCCTACGCCTATGAGCTAGCACTGCCCGGCGAAAGCGATCACGATTTCGGCCTGCGCGCGGCCAAGGCCGTCGAGGATGCGATCCTCGAAGCCGGCGCCGACAAGGTCGCGGCCTTCATCGGCGAACCGGTGATGGGGGCGGGCGGCGTGAAGATACCGCCGGTCAGCTATTGGCCGGAAGTGCAGCGCATCTGCCGCAAATACGATGTCTTGCTGATGCTGGACGAGGTCATCACCGGCTACGGACGCACCGGCGAATGGTTCGCGGCACAGACGCTCGGCATCGAGCCCGACACCATCACCACGGCCAAGGCGCTGACATCGGGCTACCAGCCGCTGTCGGCATTGCTGGTCGGCGACCGCATCGCCTCGACGCTGGTCGAGAAGGGCGGCGAGTTCAATCACGGCTATACCTATTCCGGTCACCCGGTGGCCTGTGCCGTGGCGCTGAAGAACCTCGAGATCATCGAGCGGGAAGGGCTTGTCGACCGCGTCAGGAACGATACCGGCCCGTATTTCGCCAAGGCGTTGCAGGAGCGCATTGCCGGGCACGATCTGGTTGGCGAGGTGCGCTCGATCGGGCTGATGGGCGCGATCGAGATCGTCAAGGACAAGGCGACCAAGGAGCGGTTCTTGCCGTCGGGCAGTGCCGCTGTCACCGTGCGCGACCACGCGATCGCGCACGGCATGATGTTGCGCGCCACCGGCGATACGATGATCCTGTCGCCGCCGCTGATCTGGACCCGCGACACGATCGACATGGCCTGCGATCGCATCTCGAAGGCGCTGGATCTGGCGCAAGCCGACCTGCGCAAGCGGTAGGGCTCGACCCTCGACCCGGGCGTTCTCGATGGGAACGCCCGGCCTCGAGAAACATGCTGTCGCGATGGGGAACGAATTCCATCCCCAGCGCGTAGTGTGTGAGGCAGCGGCTGATTCGGCCGCGAGAAGGGGTTTTGTTTTCATGAGAAAGACAGGCAAGAGCCGACGCGCGCAAGAAGCAGCCGGCATCGGCGGCGACCTGATGCTGGCGCCGATGGTGGCGATGATGCGCCTGCCGCTGATGGCCATGGATGCCGGGAGCAGCCAGCCATGGGGCACGGAGACGGCGCGTGCGGTAAACGAGAAGACCGTGGCCATGGCCGAAGGCGCGTTTGCGGCGCAAATGTCTTTCCTGCAATCGGCCTCGCGGTTCTGGCCGGAAGTCTTTTCCGGCCGCACGCCGTCACTGTTCAATGGCGTTGCCGCGGAACGCTCGATCAGCGCCGCGCTGAAGCCGGCAAGCCGTACCGTGAAGGCGAATTTTCGCCGGCTTTCCAACAAGGCCTGACAACGAGAGGCCGAAAAAACCGATTCCCGTTTTCCGAGGTCATGGGTTAGAACCCCATCAGGCATATCTGCCGATGGGGAACATCATGGCCGGACAACCGCTCAATCAGCCCGCCGAAATTCCGGCTGAACTTGACCGCTGGAACTGGGGCGCCTTCTTCCTCAACTGGATCTGGGGCATCGGCAACAGCACCTTCATCGCTCTGCTGGCGCTGATCCCGTTCGTCAACATCATCATGATCATCGTGCTGGGCGCGCGCGGCAGCCGCTGGGCCTGGCGAAACCGCGCCTGGCGCGACGCCGAACAATTCCGCAAGACGCAACGCAACTGGGCGATCGCCGGCCTTGTCATCTGGGTGGTCGGGATCGGCGGCTGTGCGGCGACGGTCGGCAGCATTCCTTATGTGCTGAAAGGCAGCGATGCCTATCACATGACGATGGACAAGCTTCGCGCCGACGATCGCGTCAAGGCCGCTCTCGGTGATGGCGTAACCGACAGTTTCTGGGTCGGCGGCCACCTTAATGTCAACGCGAATGGGGCTGGTGACGCCCAGTTCAGCATTCCGGTCCACGGCGCCAAGGGCAAGGGCACAGCATATTCGACTGCTACCAGAACGGCCGGGACATGGAGCCTGCGCCTGCTGGTCGTCAAGGTGGACGGGGTCGATGCGCCGATCGTCCTGCTCAATGAGGATCATGTCCCAATTCCGAATGCGGCAATCGGAATATAGGCGGAACGCGCAGGCGGGCAGAATGCAAAAACCGCGCTCCATCGGGAACGCGGCTTTGCCAGATACGCATGGCGTTTCGCCAACAGAACACTTGCGAAACTTACGGGCTCCGGTACGCGAGACCTGATCCGGAGCGCTGGGCGGATGCGATATGTCCGCCTCGCAATCTGTTTTATAGGGACATCGTTACCGGGGGGTTATCGAGAGCTTAAGCAAACCTAAATTTGACGAGTTTCTCTCGAAATACAGGAAAACCCAGTTGTATTCGCAGCTTATGGATTGCTGCCGCGCAGAAAGTTAATAATCCCGGAAAAGTCGGCGCCGGCGTGCCCCTGCGCGTTGAACAGCGCATAGAGCTGGGCCGCCTCGGCACCAAGCGGAGTCACCGCTCCGGACCCTTGTGCTGCTTCCTGCGCCAGCTTCAAATCCTTCAGCATCAGCGCTGCGGCAAAGCCGGGCTTGTAGTCGCGGTTGGCGGGCGAAGTCGGTACCGGTCCGGGCACCGGACAGTAGGTGGTCAGCGACCAGCACTGACCCGAAGATGTCGAGGCGACGTCGAACAGCGCCTGATGCGACAAGCCCAATTTTTCCGCGAGTACGAAGGCCTCCGCGACACCGATCATCGAAATGCCAAGGATCATGTTGTTGCAGATCTTGGCGGCCTGTCCGGCGCCGTCGCCGCCGCAATGGACGATGCGGCCGGCCATCGGCTTCAGGATCGGCTCGGCGGTGGCGAAGGCATCGTCGGAGCCCCCGGCCATGAAGGTCAGCGTGCCGGCCGCAGCACCCCCGGTGCCGCCCGAGACCGGCGCATCGATCGACAGCAGGCCGTGTTTGGCGGCGATGGCATGCGCCTTGCGCGCCGATTCGACGTCGATGGTCGAGGAATCGATGAACAGCGCGCCCCTTTTCGCCTTGGGCGCGATGTCCTCATAGACCGACAGCACATGCTTTCCGGCCGGCAGCATGGAGATCACCACATCGGCGTCCTTCACCGCGGCCGGCGCGTTGGCCATGATGACGACGCCATGCTCGCGCGCGACCGTCAGATTCTCCGGCATCAGGTCGAAGCCATGCACGGCATGCCCGGCCTTGACCAGGTTGGCGGCCATAGGGTTGCCCATGTTGCCGAGGCCGATGAAAGCGATCGTCGTCATTGTCTCTCTCCCGGGTTCTTCTGGCGTCAGCGACCGATCAGGGCGCGGGCGATGATGACGCGCATGATCTCGTTGGTGCCTTCGAGGATCTGGTGGACGCGCAGGTCCCGCACCAGTTTCTCGATGCCGTAATCGTGCAGGTAGCCGTAGCCGCCGAGCAGCTGCAGCGCGTCGTTGGCGACCGTGAAGCCAGTGTCGGTGACGAAACGCTTGGCCATCGCCGACCATTTGCCGGCATCCGGCGCCTTGCGGTCGAGCTTCGAGGCCGCGGCATAAAGGAAGATGCGCGCCGCTTGCAGCTCGGTCTCCATGTCGGCGAGCCTGAACTGCAGCGCCTGGAACTGGTTGATCTTCGAGCCGAAGGCCTTGCGCTCGGCGGTGTAGGACAGCGCCTTGTCGAGCGCCGATTGCGCGCCGCCGAGCGAACAGGCGGCGATGTTCAGCCGGCCGCCGTCGAGCCCCGCCATGGCGATGCCGAAGCCGGCGCCTTCGCCCGACAGCAGGTTTTCCGCCGGCACCTTGCAATCCTCGAAGATGACCTGGCGGGTCGACTGCATGTGCCAGCCCATCTTGTGCTCGTTGGCGCCGAAGGAGAGGCCGGGCGCGTCCTTCGGCACGACGATGGTGGAAATGCCTTTCGGGCCGTCGGCGCCGGTGCGCACCATGACGGCGTAGACATCGCTGTCGCCGGCGCCCGAGATGAATTGCTTGGTGCCGTTGAGGACATAGTCGCCGCCGCTCTTCACCGCGCGTGTCTTCAACGCGGCGGCATCGGAGCCGGAACCCGGCTCGGTCAGACAATAGCTCGCCAGCCATTCCATCGCGGTGAGCTTGGGCAGGAAGCGCTGGCGCTGCTCGTCATTGCCGAAACGGTCGATCATCGAGGCGACCATGTTGTGGATCGAGATGAAGGACGAAAAGGCCGGATCGGAGTGCGAGAGCGCCTCGAAGATCAGAACCGCGTCGAGCCGGCCGAGCGCCGAACCGCCGACATCGTCCCTGACATAGATGCCGCCGAGGCCGAGCGGCCCGGTCTCGCGGATCACGTCGGCCGGGAAGTGTTTCCTGCGGTCCCAATCGAGCGCGTTCGGCGCGACGCGGTCGGCGGCGAAGGCCCGAGCCATCTCCTGGATGGCGCGCTGTTCCTCGTTGAGTTCGAACTGGCTGGTGCTCGCATCGACCGCGGCGTCCATGGCGTGCTCCCTGTGTGCTGGCCGGCTAGTTCGCTGGCCTGTCGTTTTTGGCTTTGCGCGCACACCAATCTAGACCAATGATGCCGCCGCGCAACCCGACCCTCCGCGGAGCGGCTGTGCACCAATGCATGTCCGGAGCGAAATGTGACGACAAAATTCGATGAGCTGCTGGGACGGTTCCACGCCTATCTCGCTTCCGTGGATGACGCCCTTGTGCGCGACGCCGTGGCGCGGATTGCCTGGGAGATGCCAGATCGCGCGCTGGAGCCGCATCCGCTTGGCTGCCTGCGCCATCTCGATCGCGCCGTCGAACTGGCGCCGCCGGATGCCAAGCCGCTGGTGCGATTGCTGGCGGAGCGTCGCAATGACCTCCGCTGGGGGCAGACCTATAGCGAGGCGGATTTCGGCAAGGCATTCATCGACAATTACGGTTGGCTGGAGGTGTTCGGCACGCGCGGCCATTTTGCCAATGACGAGGCCGCCGCCGGTCTGCTGATCCTTGGCCCCGATATCGTCTATCCCGATCATCATCATGTTGCCGAGGAAATCTACATTCCGCTCACCGGCGGCACCGAATGGCGGATGGGGGAGAGCGGCTTTCGTGTCCGAGAGGCCGGCGAGGTCGTCCACCACGCTTCCAACGTCAGCCATGCCATGCGTACCGGCAAAGAGCCGCTGCTGGCACTCTACATCTGGCGTGGCGGGCCGCTGGCGCAGAAATCGAACATCACCGGAACCGTCGCGCAGGGCAGGGGCTGATCGTGGCCAAGGCCATCATGCTGCAGGGCACGGGTTCGGACGTCGGCAAGACGGTGCTGGTCGCTGGCCTCTGCCGCGCAGCAAAAAGGCGCGGCCTGAAGGTGCGGCCGTTCAAGCCGCAGAACATGTCGAACAACGCCGCCGTCGCCGACATTCCAGGCGACAACAATGCCGGCGGCGGCGAGATAGGCCGCGCGCAATGGCTGCAGGCGATCGCCTGCGGCGTCGCACCATCGGTCCACATGAACCCGGTGCTGCTCAAGCCGCAGACCGATGTCGGCGCGCAGGTCATCGTGCAGGGCAAGGTGTTCGGCGAAGCGCGGGCGCGCGACTATCAGGCACTGAAGGGCCAGCTGATGGACGCCGTGCTGGACTCCTGGGGCAAGGTCGGCGAGGGCGCCGATCTGGTCATCGTCGAGGGCGCCGGCTCGCCGGCCGAGATCAATCTCAGAAGCCGCGACATTGCCAATATGGGCTTTGCCACGCGCGCCGATGTGCCGGTGGTGCTGGTCGGCGACATCGATCGCGGCGGTGTCATCGCCTCGGTCGCCGGCACGCATCTGATCCTGCCGGAAGAGGACCGGCGCATGATCGTCGGCTACCTCATCAACAAGTTTCGCGGCGACGTCTCGCTGTTCGATGACGGCATAAGGTCGATCGAAAGATTCACCGGCTGGCGCTGTTTTGGCGTCGTGCCGTGGCTGAAGGCGGCGGCGCGGCTGCCTTCGGAGGATTCGGTGGTGCTGGAGCGGCTGGCGTCCGGCGAGAGGCGCGCGCTGAAGGTGGCCGTGCCGATGCTTGGCCGCATCGCCAATTTCGACGATCTCGATCCGCTCAAGGCCGAACCGCAGGTCGAAGTGGCGTTCGTGCCGCCGGGAAAGCCGCTGCCGGCCGATGCCGGACTGGTGGTCATTCCCGGCTCCAAGTCGACGATCGGCGATCTCCTGAAGTTCCGCGAGAACGGCTGGGATCGCGACCTTCTCGTCCACCGCAAGCGTGGCGGACATGTCGTCGGCATTTGCGGCGGTTTCCAGATGCTTGGCCGCGTGGTGCGCGACCCCGACGGCATCGAAGGCAGCGTCACTGAGGCCGAAGGGCTCGGCCTGCTCGATATCGAAACGGTGATGGAACCGGAAAAGACAGTGCGCAATGTCAGCGCCCGCTCGGTACAATTCGACCTGCCGCTCGAGGGCTACGAAATCCACCTCGGCCGCACCACAGGTCCGGATACCATGCGACCTTCGGCGGTCATCAACGGTGTCGATGACGGTGCGGTGTCAGCCGATGGCAAGGTGATCGGCACTTATCTGCATGGCCTGTTTGGCGCCGACGGCTTTCGCGGGAAATTTCTCGAAGGCCTCGGCATCAGAGGCGGCGGCATCGACTACCGCGCCGAGGTCGAGCGGGCCCTGGACGAGGTCGCGGCCGAGCTGGAAACCCATCTCGACTGCGACGCGATTTTCGCGCTGGCGCGGTAGAGCTACGCCTTTTCGCTTGCCTTCGGCCAATAGGTGCCGAACGACCAGACATTGCCTTCCGGGTCGCGGCAGATGAATTCGCGGCTGCCATAGTCGCGATTGGTCAATTCCTGGATGATCGTGGCACCGGCCTTCCTTGCCCTGGCATAGGCCGCATCGGCATCGTCGACGGCAATATAGATCGACTTGCCGCCGCCAGAGCCGGGCTCGCCGACCATCTTGCCGTAGTCGTCGTCGCGCACGGTGCCCAGCATGATCATCGAAGAGCCGAAAACCAGTTCGGCATGGTGCACGATATCGCCTTCGCCATAGCGGGCCCGAACGCTGAAGCCGAAGGCATCGCACAGCCAGTCGATCATTGTTGCCGCGTTCTTATAGCGCAAAGCGGGGTAGAGGCGGGGCGCTTCAGGGGTGGTGGGCATGGGAACTCCTTCGGTTGGGTTGCTCGATAAACCCTGTTTGAGCATGTCGTTGTCCCAAAACCGCTGCGCACTTTTGGGCGACATGCATCATTCTGTTCGAAGGCCGTTCCAGCGTCTTGAAGAAATGTTACCTGACGACAAGTGCGGTCGGCGTCTCGCCGGCAAGGTCGCGGAACTCGCGCACCAGATGCGCCTGGTCGGCATAGCCGCAATCGGCGGCGATATCCGCCCAGTCGGCGGTCTGACGCCTCGACAGGCCGAGTGCCCGATTGAAGCGCACGATGCGCGACAGCGTCTTGGGACCGATGCCGATGGCGTTGGAAAAGCCGCTGGCGAGATGCTTGCGGCTCCAGCCCAGCCGTTCGGCGAGCGATGAAATGCGGGTCCGGCCTCCCGACGCGACGATGCGGTCATAGGCCCAGACAATTTCGAGCGGTGTTTCAGCGGCCTTGTTCAGCCGGGCGGCAACGAAAGCTTCGGCGATGTCGAAACGCGTGCCCCAGTCCGGCGCGTTGCCAAGCTGTTCACGCAGCGCGATGCCTTCGGTGCCGAGGACGTCGTCGAGGACGACCATGCTGTCGGTCAGTTCGATCATCGGCAGGCGGAAGAACCGGCGTGCGCCAAGCGGGGTGAAGTTGACCTGGATGCAGCAGGCGCCGCCGAAGGACTCGATCGTCACCGGCCCGGCATAAAGGCCGGCGGCGAAACTAGCGAAGCGGTCATTGTCGCCCGGCGTCTTGCCGAGCCCGATGGCGAACGGCTCGGCAAAGCTGATGACCAGCGGCACGGTCAGCGATGCGTATTCGACGTTGCGGAAATGGCCGGCTGCCGTTTCGCGATAGCCGCAAATGTCGGTGACGATGCCCTCAAGTCCAGGATTGGGCAGACGCCGGCGCATCTCGAACCGCCCGGGGATGGACCGGTCCTGCTCTTGAGGGCGTTGCATTTCGCTTGGCATCGACCATCCTTCCGCCAAAGCAAATCTAGCAGACCCTTGATCAGAATCAAAAAGCGCCCGGTTTTGGCCGGGCGCTCCTAGTCCCCATTTCAAGGGAAACGTGTCAGAGACCGTTTGGAAACTCTACTCTGGCGGCCATCTGAAGGCGTTTTCTGTGCTTCCGGTGCTCACGGACCCAAATGTCCGCTGCGCTCCGGTTCTCGAAACCACCATCATATGACTCGCCAGAGCGAATTTCGAAACGGTCTCTCAGGCGCCGCGCATCAAGCAGCCGCCGGCATGGGCGCGCGTGATCACTCACCAATCATGACACGCAGCGGGTTCGCCGGGTCGGCCAAGAGCTTCACGGCCAGCGCCACGCAGACGATCACCAGCAATGGCTTGATGAGTTTTGCGCCGATGCGCATGGCCAGGCTCGCGCCGACGCGGGCGCCGAGGAACTGGGCAACGCCCATCATCAGGCCGATCTTCCAGGAGACCACGCCGACGGCGGCGAAGACGATGAAGCCACCGATGTTGGAGGCGAAATTGAGCAATTTGGTGTGCGCCGTCGCCTTGAGTACGCCGTAACCGGCGAGTGCGACGAAGGCCAGCATGTAGAAGGAGCCGGCACCCGGTCCGAACAGGCCGTCATAGAAGCCGATCGCGGGCACCAGGGTCAGTCCGAACAGGAATGGCGACAGCCGTTCAGCGCGGTCGACGTCGTTCATGTTGGGCTTGAGCGCGAAATAGAGCGCGATGGCGATCAGCACCAGGGGCAGAAGGGCGCGCAGGAGATCCCCAGGCACGATCGTTGCCAGCAAGGCGCCGACAGCACTGCCGGCAAGCGCGAGCAGCGCCGATGGCAATTGCCGGCGCAGATCAACATGGCCCTTGGACGCATAATGGATGGTCGCCGAGCCGGAACCGAACATGCCCTGCAGCTTGTTGGTTCCAAGCGCCTCGACGGGCGAGAAACCGGCGAGCAGCAATGCGGGGATGGTGATCAGCCCGCCGCCACCGGCGATCGAATCGATGAAGCCGGCTGCGAAGGCGGCGATGCCGAGCAAGGCAACGGTCTGGGTGGTGAGGTCGGACATCGGATCGATTGGGACATTCAGGCGTTAGAAGGATCGTGCGGGTTCGACCATGGCAAGCCGGTTTGCGCAAGGCCGATTCCGCGCTACCTCTATGCAAGCGCGTCGCGCTTCGTATGAAATCGTATGACGCGCCTGGCTTTTGTGTATGCATTAGGCGAATCGAACAGGGAAACTGATGGCGATGGCATTGCTCGACCAGATACGCTCGATCTTCGACGGCGACCCAGGCGTGCGCAAGGTGGCGGGCGATCCGGTCCTATCGGCGGAACTCCTGATGCTGTTCCGCATGATCCTGGCCGACGGGTCGGTCAGCGAGAGCGAGATGGTTGCCTTTCGGCGCATCTGCAAGGACGCCTTCGGCATTCCGGAAACCAGCATCGACAGCGTCATCGAATATCTCAACGAGTTCGGCTACGAGACCAACGGCTCGCAGGCGATTGCGCTGTTTCGCGATCTCGACGTCGAGCGACGCAAGCTGCTCGCCCGCCATATGGCGGAGATCGCCAAGGCGGATTCGAAACTGGCCGAGAGTGAGGTGCGGCTGCTGCGCCGCACGCTCGATCTGCTCGACATCAGTCCGGTCGACGTGGTCAAGCCGGAAGGCTGAGGCATAGCCGAGCAACGGTTCGCTGGATGCCGCGGGGGAGCGTTTGAATGGCCTTTGCCGACAGCTATCTGGGACAGTTGCGAGCGTTGATCGGGGATCGCCTGGTGCTGATGCCGGGCGCTCGCATCATCATCGAACGCGCCGACGGCCACATCCTGCTGCAGAAACGGACCGATTTTGGCTTGTGGGGCCTGCCTGGCGGTAATGCCGAGGAAGGCGAGGGCCTGGAAGCGGTGGTAATCCGCGAGGTGGTTGAGGAAACCGGGTTGATCGTCAGCGATGTCGAGCCGTTCGGGTTCGGCTGCGACCCGCACTATGAAACCTTCCAGTTTCCGAATGGCGATCGTGCCCAGTTCTTCGCACTGATGTTTTACACGCGCTCGTTTGAAGGCGAGCCGGCCGTCACCGACGACGAGAGCAGCGCCGTCGGCTGGTTCGCGCCCGACCGCTTGCCCGAAATGCTGCCCAACATGGCGCGCAGCGTCGACGCCTATCTCCGATTCAAGACCACCGGAAAATTCCAGATGATCTGAGGGGTCTCTATCTTAATGTGTGAGGGCCACGTGCCGTGTCACCCGCCCATCTTCGTCAGTTCGTCCTTCGCCTGCGTGCTCCAGCGTGCGGCACGCTTCAAAAACGCGATCGCCTTGACCCTGTCCGCTTCGTAGCCTCCTCGACCCTCCGCCATGTCGCGGGCGAGCGCGAGAACGGCGTCGTCGTTGCCCTGATCGGCCGCCAGCTTGTAAAGGCGTGCCGCCTCACGCGGATCCTTGGGCAATCCGCCTTTGCCTTCCTCATAGAACCTGCCGAGATCGTACAGCGCGTATTTGTTGCCTTCGTCGCTTGCCTGCTTGAAGAGCCGGGCAGCCTGCTTGTCGTCCTTCGGCAGGCCGTAGCTGCCCCGCTCATAGGCCGTTGCCGCAGCGTCCCAAGTCTGGGGATCGTCACCGGCGGCGGCTTTAAGGATCAGCCGTAGCGACTCTTCCGGGTTCGTCGACAGGCCGCCTTTGCCCTTGAAATACATTCTTGCGAGATCAAACGCGGCCTGGGCGCTGCCGAGCGCCGCCGCTTGGTGCCAGAGCAGGGCGACATCCGCTTGCCTGTCTTCACCCAAGCTCAACGGCAGGCCGAGCGCATAGAGTGCGTCTGCATCGCCAGCGTTGGCGGCCTCCTTGACAAATTGAAGCTGCGCCTCGTTGGGGTCAACGGCGAAGGCCGTGTCCGCGAACAGGTTCCGGCGCTGCGATTTAGCCTCCGTGGCGTCTGACGCCATCGCCTTGTCCAACAGGAGCATGGCCTGCCTGGTGTCTTGTTGGAAACCATCGCTGCCGCGCCAATAGAAAGGGGCCAATGCGATTTGCGCCGCGGGATAGTTCTGGTCCGCTGCACTCTTATAGGTTCGGCCGGCCAGTGCCATTTCGTCAACCGACACCGACCCGATGCGCCCGCTTGCTTCATGCGCCCGGCCGAGGTTGAAAAGCAGGCGCGGATTGTTCGGGTCGGCGGCCAGCGTCCTCCCGCAAGCCGCAATGGCCTCAACCGGTTCGATCCCGTAGAGGCCAATTCCCGCGCCGACCCGATTCGGATCGGTGGGCGAGCCCGCCAGACTGTCGCACTCAGTCGGTTGACCGGCAAAGGCCGCCCCCGCCATCGACAATCCGAACAATCCGGCGGCAATCATTCGACGCGACCGCATGGAGCCACTTCCTCGTACCTGTTTGGTCCTCCAACCATATTTGGATTTTTGCGCTCGGTACATGCGCTCCGAGCATGAGGTTTTGTGGGATATCCTATGTCACGACCATCGCGAAAATGGAGGGGCTTTACCCCTGCTCCCGCATCCGCCGAGCGATTGCCCGCTGCAGATCCGGGGCAGCGCTGACCAGTGCCTTGGCCGCCTCGGATTGCGGGTGATCCAGCACCTCGTTCGTCTTGCCGCGCTCGACGATCTTGCCGTCATGCATGACCAGCACCTCGTCCGTGATGGCGCGGGCGACGGTCAAATCATGGGTGATGAAGAGATAGGCGATGCCGAGCTTCTGGTTGAGCTCCGCGAACAGATCGAGGACCTGGGCGCGGATCGAGACGTCGAGCGCCGAGACCGGCTCATCGGCGACGACCAGCTTGGGGCGCGTGATGATGGCGCGGGCGATCGACAGGCGCTGGCGCTGGCCGCCTGAAAATTCGTGCGGATATTTGTCCATGTCGCGCTGGTCGAGGCCGACTTCGTGCAGCGCATGCGCCACCATCTCGCGGCGCTCGGCGCGCGTCGGCTTCTTCGCCAGCACATGCAGGGGTTCGGCGACCAGTTTTTCGACCTTCTGGCGCGGGTCGAAGGAGCCATAGGGATCCTGGAAGACAACCTGCATGTCACGCCTGGCAGGCTTCAGTTCCGCCTCGCTCTTGCCGGTGATGGTCTCGCCGCGAAACCGGATCGTGCCCGCGTTCGGCCGGTCCAGCGCCAGGATCATGCGGGCGAGCGTGGACTTGCCGCAGCCGGAGCGGCCAACCAGCGCCACCGACTGGCCCGGCGCCATCGACAGGGATACGTCGTCAACGGCACGGATCGCTGACGCGCGCTTGAACAGCGAGGTGCGCCGGCCGGGATAGTCGCGGGTGACACCCTCGACCTGGAGCAAGGGTTGGCCCGATCCGACGCCATGCGGCCTGGCGCGCGCCGGCACATGCATCGAAGCCTGCGCCAGCTGGCGCGTGTAGGGGTGGAGCTGTTCGGACAGCGTGCGCACCGTATCGCCGGCTTCCATCACCTCGCCACGGCGCAAGATGGTGATGCGGTCGGCCATCTCGGTCACCACGGCGAGGTCGTGCGAGATCAACAGCAGGCCCATGCGGCTCGCCGCGACGAGGTCGCGCAACAGGTCGAGGATCTGCGCCTGCAGCACCACGTCGAGCGCCGTCGTCGGCTCGTCGGCGATCAGCAGCTTCGGCTTCAGCGCACAGGCGATGGCGATGACGACGCGCTGACGCTGGCCGCCCGACAGTTCGTGCGGATAGCGCGACAGCGGGAATTTCGCTTCGGGCAGGCCGACGCGGTCGAGCATTTTTCGCGCTCGCTCCTCGGCGTCGGCGCGGCTTGCCCTGGTATGCCAGCGTATGCCTTCGGCGACCTGTTCTCCGACGGTCTTGACCGGATTGAGCGCCGTCATCGGTTCCTGGAACACCATGCCGATGTCGTCGCCACGCAAAGCGCACATCTGGTCCTCGGTCGCCGCGAGGATGTCGATGCCGCCGAATGTAACGCGCCCGGCGGCGCGCGCGGCATGAGGCAGAAGCCGCATTACCGTCAGCGCGGTCATCGACTTGCCCGAACCGGACTCGCCGACCAGCCCCATCACCTCGCCGGGCGCGACGGAAAGCTCCATGTTCTTCAGGATCTGCGTGTCGCCGATGGTCAGCGACAGGTTCTCGATGTCGAGCAGGCTCATCGCTGCCGCCGCGATTTCGGGTCGAGGATGTCGGCGATGCCATCGCCCAGCAGGTTCAGCCCAAGCACGGTGACGACGATCGCCATGCCGGGAAAGATCGCCATCCATGGCGCCACCACCATGCGGGTCTGCGCGTCGAACAGCATGCGGCCCCAGCTCGGCATTGGCGGCTGGGCGCCCAGCCCCAGATAGGAAAGCCCGGCCTCGGCCAGGATGCCGAGCGCGAACTGGATAGTGCCTTGCACCAGGAGCAGCGTGGCGATGTTGGGCAGCACATGTTCGATGCTGATCCGGGTGCTGCTCTTGCCGGCGGCGCGCGCCGCAAGGATGAACTCGCGCGGCCAGATCGCCAGCGCGCCGGCGCGGGCGACACGCGCAAAGACCGGGATGTTGAAGATGCCGATGGCGATGATGGCGTTGACGGCGCCCGGCCCGAAGATGGCGGTGATCATGATGGCCGACAGCAAGGCGGGAAAGGCGAAGACGAGATCGTTCAGCCGCATCAACGCCTCGTCGACGAGGCCGCCGCGCGCCGCGGCAAAGGCGCCAAGCGGCACGCCGACACCCATGCCGATGCCGACCGCGACCAGCGCCACGGCAATCGAATTGCGGGCGCCGACCATGACCATCGACAGGATGTCGCGGCCGAAATGATCGGTGCCGAACCAGTGCGCCAGCGAGGGTCCTTGTGTCTTGTCAGATATGACCAGTCTGGTGACGTCGTAGGGCGTCCAGGCATAGGAGACGGCCGCTATCGCCAGGATCAGCAAGGTGATGATGAAGCCGGTAACGAAAGCGGGGTTCCTGAACGCCTTGGCCAGGACTCTGCCGAATGTCTCTTCGGGGACGTCGATGTGCAGCGTCATTGCCGGCTTCTCAGGCGCGGATCGACGACCGCATAGGAGAGGTCGACGAGGAGGTTGACGGCAATGACGGCGGCGACCAGCAGCATGACGACGCTTTCGACGACGATCAGGTCGCGCTGGGTAATCGCCTGGAACACCAGACGGCCTAGGCCGGGCAGGTAGAAGACATTCTCGATGATGATGGTGCCGGCAAGCAGGAAGGCGAATTGCAGGCCGAGAATGGTCAGCACCGGGATCATGGCGTTGCGCAATGCGTGCCGCCACAAGACCGCGCGGTAGGGCAGGCCCTTGGCGCGGGCGGTGCGGATATAGTCCTCGGTCAACACCTCGATCAGTGCGGAGCGGGTGACGCGCGCCAGGATGGCCGCTTGCGGCAAGGCAAGCGCCACGGCGGGCAGCAGCAGCGATTTCAGCGCCGGCCAGGCGCCGGCGTGCCAGCCGGGAAAGCCGCCGGCAGGAACCAGCCGCAGCCAGACGGCGAAGATATAGATCAGCATCAGCGCGAACCAGAAATTGGGCACGGCGACGCCAAGCTGTGCGGCGCCCATCGCCACGGTGTCGCCAGCCTGTCCGCGCCGGCTGGCCGAAAACAGGCCGACCGGGATGGCGATGATGGTGGAGAGTGCCAGCGCGATCAGCGCCAGCGGCAGCGAGACGGCCAACCGTTCACGCACCAGATCGATGACCGGCACCGAATAGGTGTAGGAGCGGCCGAAATCGAGACTGAGGAGGCCGCCGGCCCAGTGCAGATAGCGCAGGCCAAGCGGCGCGTTGAGGCCCATCTGGTTGCGCAACAGTTCGACCTGGTTAGCGCTGGCGTTCATGCCCAGCATCAGTCGCGCCGGATCGCCGGGAAGGATCTCCAGCACGGTAAACACCACCATGGAGGCCAGCACCAGCGTGGCGAGCGCAATGGCAAGGCGCTTGAGGAGATAGGCGGTCATGGATATTGGGAGACCGCTGCGTTGCCAATGGCAAGAAGCGGGAAATGGTATCGCTCCGTCCCACCCCCCTCTGTCCTGCCGGACATCTCCCCCGCAAGGGGGGAGATTGCGCTCTCATCGTGGCTTTCGCCAATCACTGACCTTGCGCAAACCACGAAGGTTGCAAAGGGGGTGCCATCGGCCGAACTGCCGATCTCCCCCCCTGGGGGGGAGATGCCCGGCAGGGCAGAGGGGGGTGGGACGGAACGCAACTTCCGCCGGATAGCCTGGGTCTTCAATCCGACCACTTCACCTTGGTCAAATCATTGGCCTGGATCGGTGCGTTTTCCCATAGCCCTTGCAGCTTGGCGTCCCAGACGCCGACCTTCGGCAGTTCGTAGAGGAAGCCAACCACGGCATCATCGGCCAGGATCTTCTGCGCCTGTGCATAAAGCGCCTTGCGCTTGGCTTCGTCGGAGGTGAGGTCCAGGTCGGCGATGACCTTGTCGAAGGCGGGGTTGTCGTAGTTGAAGTAGTAGTCCTTGCGCGAATAGATATCGATGTCGTTGGGCTCGGTGTGCGAGACGATGGTCAGGTCGTAATCCTTCTTGGTGAACACCTGATCCAGCCACTGCGCCCATTCGACCGGGATGATTTCGAGACCAATGCCGACGTCGCGAAGCTCCGAGGCGATGATCTCGCCGCCGAGCCTGGCATAGGCGGTCGGCGGCAGCTTCAGCGTCGCCCTGAAGCCGTTCTCTAGGCCTGCCTCCTTCAGCAGTTCCTTGGCCTTGGCGACATCATACGGATAACGGCCGGTGAGGTCGACATAGTATTTGTTGGTTGGCGACATATGCGAGCCGATCTGCAGACCAAGGCCGGCCGAGGCGCCGTCGATGATTGCCTTGCGATCGAGGGCGTAGGAAATCGCCTGCCGGACCTGCAATTTGTCGAAGGGCGGCTTCTTGTTGTTCATCGACAGGATGGTTTCGCCCTCGGTCGCTCCGACCACCACCTTGAAGCGCGGATCGTCCTTGACCTGCGCGACGCTGTCGGGATCGAAGAAGGGGAAGGCCTGGATGTCGCCGGAAAGCAGTGCCGGAACGTAGGCGGCGGCATCCGGAACAATGCGGAACTCGACCTTGTCAAGAAACACCGGAGCACCCCAGTAGCGGTCGGATTTCACCAGCGTGATCGACGATCCCTTGGCCCAGTTCTGGAACTTGAACGGTCCGGTTCCAATCGGCTTTTCCTTGTTGGTGTCCGCCGATTTGGGAGACACCATCACCGCGTCGCCCCAGCCCATATTGTAGAGGAAGGAGCCTTGCGGGTGCTTCAGCGTGACCTTGACGGTCGCAGAATCCACCACGTCGACCTTGTCGATGGCTGCAAACAGGCCCTTTTGCGCGTTGACCGAATTGTCGGCGCGCGCGCGGTCGAGCGAGAATTTCACGTCGCTGGCATCGAAACCGGTGCCGTCGTGGAATTTCACGCCAGTATGCAGCTTGAAGGTGTAGATTTTGCCGTCGTCGGAAATGGTCCAGCTTTGCGCCAGGTCCGGCAGCACTTCGCTGTTCGGGCCGATGCGGGTCAGGCCCTCGAACACATTGGCATAGAGAACCTCCTTGATCGCCGCGGCAGCGCCGGCGGTCGGATCGAGATGCGGCGGTTCGAGCGGAATGCCGATGACCAGGTCGGTTCGCGCGGCGAATGCCGAGGTACCAGTGGCAAGCGACAGCACCGCAGCGGCCAGAATGGTTTTCCACAATCTCATCGTGCAATTCCCCATGTGTTCAAACCCGGGCGATAGAAGCGTGATTTTGTCACGGAGTAAATTGCGTTTCGTGCTGCCCGCTGGTGCGGCGGGGAATGTTTTTGTCCTGGCGGCCCCATCGGCAGGTCGAAGCTTGTCGTGATGCGCAGCTATCCCGCTTCCGTGCCCCGCAGCAGCACATTGAGCCCGATCGCCATCACCTTGGCCGATTCCACCATGTCCGATATGCCGACCCACTCGTCCGGCCTGTGGGCGAGGTCGAGAATGCCGGGGCCATAGGCGATGCAATCATAGATGTGGCCGATGCGGGCAATGTGCTTCTGGTCATAGGTGCCGGGCGAGATGACATAGTCCGGTTCGCGGTCGAAGATCGCCATGATGCCTTGCGCCACCGCCTTGACCACAGGCGCGTCGCGCTCCGTCATCAGCGGCAGCACTTCCATCAGGTCGCGGATCTCGTAGTCGAATTTTTTGCGCTCGCGCTTCAGCCGGTCGAGAATGCCGGTCACTTCACCTTTGACCGTGTCGAGATCCTCCTCGAGCAGGAAGCGACGATCGATGGTCAGCCGGCAGGAATCGGGCACGTTGGGCGAAGGCAGGCCGGGCCGGAAATCCTCGGTCTGGCCACCATGGATGGAATTAATGTTCATGGTCGAGCGCTTTGCGCCTTCGGGCACGACCGGCATGCGTGTCGTCTTGCGCT
Organism: Mesorhizobium sp. AR07; assembly: GCF_024746815.1. Taxonomy (GTDB): domain Bacteria; phylum Pseudomonadota; class Alphaproteobacteria; order Rhizobiales; family Rhizobiaceae; genus Mesorhizobium. The sequence goes on along the minus strand of NZ_CP080525.1, from coordinate 1,356,031 downwards.
CGAGTGCGGGAAACAGTTCATCCTCGAAGGCCTGCAGCACGGCGCCCATGTGGCGCACCGCATTGTCGCCGAGGAACGGCATCGAGCCATGCGCGATCTCGCCCTTGGTCTCGATCTCCGCCCACCAGACGCCGCGATGGCCAAGGCAGATGCGGTCCTTGTTGATAGCGGTTCGGGAATGATGACGTGATCGACCCTGGGTTTCGAGAAGTAGCCGAGCCTTGCCAGATGGGCGACACCGCCGAAGCCACCGGACTCCTCGTCGACGGTGCCCGATATTTCGATGGCGCCGGGAAAGTCGGGAAAGACCTCCATGAACGCCTCGGCGGCAATGACCGAGGCGGCCAGGCCGCCCTTCATGTCGCAGGCACCACGGCCGTAGACCTTGCCGTCCCTGACAGTGCCGGCAAAGGGATCGACGGTCCAGCCTTCGCCGGCTTCGACAACGTCGATATGCGAGTTGAAGTGGACGCAGGCTCCGGGCGACCTTCCGTCGAAACGGGCAACGACATTGACACGCGGGTAGCGATCGGTGTCGCCGGGCGTGCCTTCGGCGCGGATGAATTCGGTCTCGAAGCCGCTCTTCTTCAGCCGCGCGGCAAGATATTCGGCGCATGGCCGGTAGGCTTCGCCGGGTGGGTTGATGGTCGGAAAACGGATCAGGTCGGCGGTCAGCGCGACGACATCGTCGCGCCGGTCTTCGATTGCCTTGAGGAGTCGCTCGTTCATGCGACGAGTTGAGCAGCGATATCAGCGGTTTTGCAAGCCCGCTCGTGGTCAGGACCGCGCGACGTGTCGTTGCGGCAACTATCGCGCGAAATCGTTCAAATTCGCCGCTTCGGATTGGCCAATTGGTCAAGGAGTGTGTGTTATCCCGGTCACCTGCCATCAAAAAAGGTGAAAAACACCGTGATGGCAGGCAGGCAAGGGGCAATCAAAGGGGTTTGATCGCATGAAAAAGACAGTTCTCATGGCGGCCGTGTTCGTCGCGATGCTGTTCGGTGCCGCGGGGCAGGGCTGGGCAGCCAGCCTCGTTGCAAACATAGACGTTTCGACGCAGACGATGACGGTCCGCTATGGCCTGTCGGTTTACCGGTGGAGTGTTTCGACCGCGCGTCCGGGTTATTTCACGCCGCGCGGCACCTATCGGCCGCAACGCACGGCCCGGATGTGGTATTCGCGCAAATATCATATGTCGCCGATGCCTTATTCCGTGTTCTTCCATGGCGGCTATGCCATCCACGGAACCGGCGCCGTCAGGCAGCTGGGCCGCCCGGCGTCGCATGGCTGCGTGCGGCTGCACACGGCCGATGCCGCAACCTTCTATTCGATGGTGAAGGAAGTGGGTTTCGGCAACACGCGAATTGTCGTGACGAACTAGGGGCAGTCGGGCATCACAGCCGCCACCATGTTGGACCGGTTCAATGTTGAAGGGATCATTGAGCCGCTCTGATGACTGCTTTACGCAATTGCCGACGGCAAAAGCACCGCATGCTTTTCCGGATTGTCTTTAGCCGGCGAAGTCAGCGGCGGTTGGAACAGATGATTCGGTCCGCCAGGAACTTCGCCATTGAGTGCCCATTGCCGGAATTGACAGATGCTTGTGCAGCCAGAGATGGATGATCGTGTTTCCGGCCGGCCCGCTGGTGTGGTTATTCTTGGTGGGGCGCATGGCACGCTGGCGCTGGCCAGGAGCCTTGGGATGCAGAAAGTGCCTGTCTGGCTGGTAAGCGCCGACACGCCCTTGCCCCGCTTTTCGCGCTACGCTCATCGGCAGATGACGTGGCCCGGTCCCGATGATGACGGCGCCGTCGCCTTCCTGCTCAACCTGGCCGCGACCCAAGGGTTGGAGGGCTTTCTTCTGATCCCCGGCGGCGACCCTGAAGTTCGGCTGGTGTCGCAATCCATCGATCAATTGTCCGCTGCATTCGACGTGTTGCTGCCGCCATGGCAGCAGCTGAAATGGGTTTGTGACAAGCCGCTCCTCTATCGCCGTGCCCGCGAACTGGCACTCGCCATTCCGCTGACCTACGAGTTTACTTCGCTGGAGCAGGCAGCCGCCGCCAAGCTTCGCTTTCCCGTCATCCTGAAGCCGAACATGGGCGGGCGCAGCCGTTTCGCCCGTGCAAAGGCCGTTCTCGCCAACGACCAGGCGACGTTCCTGACAGCCTACAAATGGACTGCCGGAGAGATCGGCATCGAGAATGTCGTCGTTCAGGAAATGATACCGGGGGGAGGGGAAAGTCAGTTTTCCTATGCGGCGCTGTGGAACCGGGGCGCGCCGGTGGCCGAGTTTACCGCCCGTCGCAGCCGGCAATATCCGGTCGACTTCGGCTATACCAGCACGTTTGTCGAGGTCGTCGACGAGCCGCAGCTGATCGACATCGCGCGCCGGCTGCTTGGATCGATCGACCACCACGGACTGGTGGAGGTCGAATTCAAACGCGACCCCCGCGACGGCTCGTTGAAGATACTCGACGTCAATCCGCGGCCCTGGACATGGTTTGGGCTGGCCGCCGCCGCCGGCGTCGATCTCGGCGCCATGCTTTGGGCAATCAAGTCGGGCCACAAGGTCGCGGCAGTCTCGGCGCGGCCGAATACATCCTGGATGTATCTGGTTCGGGACGTGGTGGCGGCCGGCAAGTTGATCTCGAGCGGCCGTCTGACAAAACAGGCCTATTTGCGCTCATTTGGCCCGGTACGGGCATGGGCGACATTCGCGGCAAGCGACCCGGTGCCGGGTCTGATCGACATACCATTGACCGTGTGGAGAGTGCTGATGAGGCGGATACTTCGCATCCGGTGAAAATGATTAACTGACAACGCCGGTTCATCTGCCGGCGAGGCAGCAGGATGCGGTTCCTTTCCTCATTCTTAACCTGGGAATGTTTAGGACGACGATGTGCCTGAGTTTGCTTCCAGCCGGGGTCAGGCTGACGGAAAACAGACCCACGAGACCAATGACATGACCGCTCCCATGCTCAGGACCGATTGCGAGGTGGCCGTGATCGGTGCCGGGCCGTTCGGGCTGGCCGTTGCTTCCGCCCTCAAAGCGGCGGGCATTGAAACGCTTGCCTTTGGCGGCGCCATGTCCTTCTGGCGTGACCACATGCCAAGGGGCATGAGGCTGCGCTCTCCCTGGCACGCGACCTATATCGGCCACACCAAAGGTCCGCTGTCGCTCGACTCTTACGCGGAAGGCCTTGGAATCTCGTCGAGCGAACCGCTGCTGCTCGAAAACTTCGTCGACTATGGACTGTGGATTCAAGGCCAGACGGTTCCTGATCTGGATACGCGCATGGTCAGCCGCGTTGAAACGGCGAAGGAAGGGTTTCGTCTCGCTCTTGCCGACGGGGCTGCCGTTCATGCGCGGCGTGTCGTTATTGCCACCGGCCTGATGAACCAGCAGATGATACCCGCCGTCTTCAAGGGAATGCCCGGCGAACTGGTCAGCCATCCCAGCGAACATGCCGGCTACGAGGCCTTCCGCGGCAAGCGCGTCGCCGTCATCGGGCGCGGGCAGAGCGCCTGCGAATCCGCGGTGCTGCTCAAACGATGCGGGGCGGATGTCGACCTTGTCTGCCGTGGCGACATCCATTGGCTTGGGTATCGAACGCTGTCGGGAAACAAAAGCTGGAGCTTGCGCGACTTCGCTTCGGAGCGCCTTGCGTCTCCTTCCAGGGTCGGTCCTTTTCCACTGTCCTGGCTGGTCGAAGTTCCAGGCTTTGTGCACCGGTTTCCGGAGGCAGCCAGGGCAGGGCTCAACAAGCGCAGTCTTGGGGCCGGCGCGTCAGGCTGGCTGAAGCCGGACTTCGACGGAATAAGGGTCAATGCCGGCAGCAGGATTGTTGGCGCGGCCGCCAAGGGCCATGCCATCGAACTGCGGTTCGAGAAGGATGCCGCCACCTTCGATCACGTCCTGCTGGGCACGGGCTACCAGATCGATATCGCCAGGCTCGGGCTGTTCGCGCCCGATGTGCTTGCCGCGATTGCGCGCCGGGAAGGGGCTCCGGTGCTCTCCGCGGGCTTCGAGTCGAGCATTCCAGGCCTGCATTTCGTTGGCGCGAGCGCTGTCGGCAGCTTTGGCCCGCTGATGCGGTTCACCGCCGGCACGCCATATGCCGCGCGCAACGTCGCGCGCTTCATCAAGGCCAGAGACAAGGGCTACGCCGCCGCGCGAACCTGAAAGACCGCGTAGTCGATGGTTCGGATCGCATCGAGGAAGCCGGGCATTGGCGGCACGGTAAGTTCGGTAAAAATGCCGGCTTCGCGGATTGCCGGCCTTGCCCAATCGATGGCGCGGTGGCTTGAGCTTCCGTAGATGATGAAACAGTCCCGCTTGTGCCGTTCGAGCGACGACACCAGATTTTTCAGCACGATGTCGAACACGTCCTTGGAAAAAGGATTGTAGAAATAAACCACCAGCGGCGCTTCGGGAAATTCGTAAGTCGCCGCATCCGCCTCGACGACACTGAGCGCCCGGCATTTCCGTGACGGATCCCTGAAGCGCTCGATGTTGCCTCTGGCGATTTCGACCAGCTCGCGCGCGAACTCCACGCCAATGATCTCCGCGAATGGATATCGTGACGCCAGCAACAGCGTTCGCGACTTTCCGGAGCCGATGTCGATGAATGTATGGTTTTGGAGGTCGCTGGGCAGCGACTTCATGATGAAATCAAAGGTTCTCGGCGACGTGCATACGGCTTCGTTGCCCTTGTCGCGATGCGGTCCGACGATATCCAACGCAGCGAGCTGGATCGAGCCGGCCGTATCGACATCGTGCCGGCGATCCCATTCGCGCGCGAGGCGGTCGGCGACGACATAACGGGCGTTTCTCAGGACAAAGCCGACGCTTGCGCTTATCCCATGCCGGTAGACGAGCCTGATCGGCTCGAACAGACCCCGCTCGCGGATGTGCGACCAGGCCCTGCCAAAACGGCCGAACGAACGGTCTTCGAGGCTGTCCCGGTCAAGGCGCCGCGTTTCGAGACTAACCATGCAACGGGCACCATCCCAACCGATGAAGATCTCTGGGATGTTCGCATCCGGCCGTTTAAGATTCCCTGACCAACAAAGTTAGGAATGTCAGGACTGGATCGCCCGGCTCATGAATTGCGGTAGGCGCACCCAATCAGCGAGCTCAGGCACCGGCGATTGGTGCTTTTGCCTGCGGGCGGCGCCGCCGGCCGCTGATCTCCCACCTTTTGTGGAACCACATCCACTGGCCGGGGTCTTCGCGTACCCAGCGCTCGACCACGTCGGCGAGAAGCTGGGTGGTGGCGTGGACATCGACGCTGCCGTCGGCGGTGCGCGGCAAGGTCAGCTTGTCCTCGATCTCGAGCCGGAAGCGGTTGCCCGGAAGCCTGACGCAGCGCGCCGGATAGACGTCGCAGTCGTAGTGACGGGCAAGGGTGCCGAGCACCCGATTGCTCTGGCAGGGACGGCCGAAGAATGTCGTCTCCAGGCCGTTGGAGAATTTCTGGTCGACAAGGATGCCGATGTTGCCGCCGTTCTCCAGGACCCCCGCCAACGCAAACGAGGCGCCGGCCATCGAGGGCAGCAACGATCCCATGGTCGAGCGGCGCGTCGAAAGGATATATTCGGCGAGATAAGGGTTGTTGGGCGGGCGAAACAGTGCCGTGATGTTCATGCCGAAGGTCGCCGCCGCCACCGGCAACAGTTCGAAATTGCCGAGATGGCCGGTGAAGACGATGTGCGGCTGCTTTTCGGCGGCGATCTCGACGAAGTGTTCTATCCCCTTGACCTCGACACGTCCCGGGCTGGTGGCGGCGGGATCGTAGTCGAACAGGGCGTCGAGGAAGATGTATTCGGCGGCAAGGCGGGCCATGTTGCCCCACATGTCCGACGCGATGGACTGGATCTCGGCTTCGCTCTTTCCCGGATAGGCCTTGCGCAGATTGTCGACGGCCACCTGATGGCGCCCCACCCAGGGGCCGACCCGGCGCGCGACGCGGTCGGCGAAATTCAGCGCGCTGTCGGCCGGCAGCAGGCGCAGGATCGAGATGATGATCATCGCCGCGCGCGCGACCAGCCAGTAGTTCAACTGGCGCAGCTGCCTGCCGTAGCGAAATTTGAGATCCCGGCGAAACTTCTTGAACACTGAGGTCTAGGCTCTAGAGCATGATGCCGAAAAGTGTGAAGCGGTTTTCGGACGACATCATGCTCTATTCCTTTGATTTAGAGGCGGATTCAGATTTCAGGTCGATTCGACCTGAAATCATCCGGCTCTAGCCGACGCGCAGGATGATCTTGCCGAACACGTCGCGGCCTTCCATGCGCTTCAGCGCGGCCTCGATATCGTCGAAGCCGACTTCGGTGTCGATGACCGGTGCGACCTGTCCTGCCGCCATTTTCTGCATGGCGTTGGCCATGTTCTCCATGCGGCAGCCAAAGGACCCCAGCAGTTTCAACTGCTGCTGGAACAGCTGCATCAAATTGATCTGCGTCGACACGCCTGAAGTCGAACCGCAGGTCACTAGGCGGCCGCCGCGCTTCAGGCACAGCATCGAGGCGGCAAAGGTGTCGGCGCCGACATGCTCGAAGACGACATCGACGCCCTTCTTCTTGGTCAGCTTGCGCACGACGCCTTCGAAACGGTCGTCGCGATAGTTGATGACATGGTCGGCGCCGAGCGCCTTGGCCTTGTCGATCTTGTCGTTCGAGCCGACCGTGGTGATGATCGTGCAGCCCATCCGCTTCGCCAGCTGGATGGCCGCCGAGCCGATGCCGGAACCGCCTGCATGGACAAGGATGGTCTCGCCGGGCTGCAGCCTGGCGTTGTCGAACAGCATGTGCTCCACGGTGCCGAAGGTGACCGGCGCCACCGCGGCGCCGATGTCGGTCACGCCAGGCGGGGCGGGGACCAGCAGGCGAGCCGGCAGGTTGATCTTCTCCTGCGCGAAGCCGTCGAGATGAAAACCGTGAACCCCCGAGACATGTTCGCAGAGATTGTCGCGGCCTTCGCGGCAGGCACGGCAAAGGCCGCAAGTGCGCGCGCCGTAGATCGACACCAATTGTCCGGGCAAGAGGCTGGAAACGCCGGGGCCGACCGCCTCGACCTCGCCGGAGGCCTCGGCGCCGACAACCAGCGGCAGCTTGCGCTTGGCGAAGGCCATGCCGCGCCAGCCCCAGACATCGATATGGTTCAGCGCCACCGCCTTGATGCGCAGCGTGACCTCGCCGAGTGCGGGAGGCGGCGGGGGCGGCAGGTCCATCGTCTCAAGACGGCGGTCCTCGATAAGTTGCAGTGCGCGCATGGAGCCTGTCGGTTCTGATTGGCGGAAAAAGGTCGCTTAGACCGGTTCCCGCGCCATGACAAGGCAAGTGTTCTGGCCGCCGAAGCCGAAGGAGTTCGAGAGGACGGTGCGAACCTCGGCGTTGCGCTTCTTGTTCGGCACCACGTCGAGCACGATCGCCGGGTCGGGATTGTCGTAGTTGATGGTCGGCGGAATGACGCTTTCGCGCATCGTCATCAGCGAGAACGCCGCCTCGACGGCGCCGGCCGCCGACAGCGTGTGGCCGATCATCGACTTGTTCGACGAGACCGGCATCGAGCCGATCCGCTCGCCGAACACCGTCGACAGCGACAGGTGTTCCATCTTGTCGTTTTCCGGCGTCGAGGTGCCATGGGCGTTGACGTAGTCGATCTCGTCCTTGCTCAGGCCGGCGTCGGCAAGGGCGGCACGAACCGCCGCGATCGCCGGCGAACCGTCCGGCTTGGAGCGGGTGCGGTGGAAGTCGTCGGCCTTTTCGCCACAGCCGCGCAGGATGCCGAGGACTGTCGCTCCACGGGCGAGCGCTGCCTCCAGAGACTCCAGCACGAGAGCGCCAGAGCCTTCGGCCAGCACGAAGCCGTCGCGGTCCTTGGAGAAGGGCTTGGATGCCTTTTCCGGGATGTCGTTGTGGGTGGACAACGCCGACAGCAGCGAAAAGCGGATCAGTGCCTCGGCGGTCGCCGAACCGTCGGCGCCGATCGACAGCGCCCGGTCGCATTCGCCACGGCGGATCGCTTCCACGCCGAGCTGGATGGCGGTGGCGCCGGAGGCGCAAGCGGTCGACAGCGTGATCGGCAGGCCGCGGGTGCCGAAACGGTCGGCGAGCCGGTCGGCGATCGAGCCGAACTGGGTGGTCTCGAAAATGTCTGTCTCCTTCAGCCCGCGCGCCACCCGCAGCAGCCTTTCGGCGCCAGCATCCTGTTTGTCGGAATTGTAGAGCGAGAAGCGCTCATGCCAGTCGAGTTCGACCGGCGGCGAGGCGAGAAAGAGAGGACCGCCGAAATCACTGGAATCGAGACCGGACTCGGCCACGGCCTCACGCGCGGCGGTTTCGGCCAGCTCGTAGGTCAGGGGGCTGGCGCCCTTCGAGCTCGACGCCAGGAAGTCGACGGTGCCGGAGATGCGGGTGTTGAGATGGTCGACCGGAAAACGGGTGATCGGGTGGATGCCTGACTTGCCCGAGGTCAGCGCCGCCCAATTGTCGGCCTTGCCGATACCGAGCGACGTCACCACGCCGATGCCGGTGACGGCGACGATCGGCCTGCCCATGTGATCGTTCAGATTGGCCATCCGGGAACCCTCGAGCGTTTATCGTTGCAGCATGGATCGCGCAGTACCGCCTCAGGCGGCGTTGACCAGTGCCATGCCCTCGAATTGGTGATAGCCGATCGCCGTTGCAAGGACGGTTGCGGGAACGCCTTCGAACGGCTTCTCGGCAGCGGCATCAAAAACAGGGTAGGCGGCCTTGCGGTCGACGGCGAGTGCGGCCAGCGCCACGGCGAACGGAAACTGTGCTTCCTTCATATGTCCGGTCAGCGTCGAGAAGCCGCGTGCGGCGATCGCCGGATTGGCATCGAGTGCTGCTTTCTCGGCGGTGGTTGCCGCATGCGCACCCGACGCGCCTGACAGGGCAAGCAGCTTGCCGTTCGGCAGCGCCGCCTGGCTGAGCAGCGCGGCGATCTCGGCGTCGAGTTCTCCCCGTGACCGCCTGGCGCGGCCGGACACGACCGGCCCGAGCTCGGCATAGATTTTCCGACCTCGGCTTGTCGCGTGTTCGCGCTGCTCCAGCACCAGGAAGGCGCCGCCGGAGCCTGAGACCACGCCGCCGCCCTCGGCGCCCTGTCTTTGCCAGACCGGCTTCCACGGGCCGCGATGCAAATAGCCGGCAAGCTCATAGCCGAGCAGCATGTCGGAATGTTCGGTCTGGAAGGCGCCACCAACCAGGATGTGCGTCGACTGGCCGGAGCGGATGCGCGCGGCTGCCGTCTCGACGGCGGAGACGCCCGCACCTTCCTCACCCATGAAGGTTCGCGACGAGCCCGTCACCTTGTGGACGATGGAGATGTTGCCGGCAAGCAGGTTGGAAAGCTGGGCCAGGAACAGCGTCGGCCGCAGTTCGGTGGTCAGCTTCTCATTGAGCAGCACGTCGCGGTCGTTGCGGCTTTCCGAAGCGGCAAGAATGGCGGCGTCGACCGCCTCGTCGCGCTCACCGCCGCCGGCGGCCACGACCATGTCCATGGTCGTGCAGAGCTCGTCATTGCCCTTGATGCCAGCGTCGTCCAGCGCCAGACCGGCGGCATAGGTGCCGAGCCGCTGCCAGGTTTCCATCTGGCGCTGGTCGCCGCGCTTGGCGATCTGCAGGTTCCAGTCGATCTCAGGTAGCGGATGGACGGTGTAGGGCGCGAAACGCGCGGCTTCGAGCACCGGCCGCAGGCCCGGCTGCGCGAGCTTCTGCCAGTGGGCGTCCGGACCCTCTCCCAGCGAAGAGACAAGGCCGATACCAGTGATGACGACGTCGCGGGGGCTGCTCATGAGCGGCTTTGTGGGTCAGGCGAAAGAGCGCGTCAAGGTCGCGCGCTCAACTGCCGTCAGGCGGTCTTGGCGGCGACCAGCGCGTCGATCTTGGCGCACAGGTTCTTCATGACGAAATAGTCGTCGGTCGAAGCCTTGCCGTCATTGACCTCCTGGGTCCACTTTTCCAGCGGCACCTTGATGCCGAATTCCTTGTCGATGGCAAAGACGATGTCGAGGAAATCGAGGCTATCGATGCCGAGATCGTCGATCGTGTGGCTCTCGGGCGTGATGGTGTCGATATCGATCTCGCTGGTGTCGGCAATGATCTTGGCGACTTTGTCGAACGTGGTGGACAAGGGCTTTTCCTTCGGTTGCGGGCGGAATCTGTCCGCATGTGTTTGGGCGCTGTCTAATCGGTTTTTCCCGGCAGGAAAAGGCCTGATACGCCGGGCGCAGATGGGTAACGTGCTCAAGAAACGCAAGAAGGGCCACCGGCTAACCCGGCGGCCCTTCCCATTGACGTTACGACAGCTCAGCTGTCGCGGAGCTTGACCAGGTCGTTGAGCAGCCCGCCTGTTCCGTTGTGGACGGTCAGCCGCTCGACCTTGCCGGCGATGGTTTCCAGAGCCTCGAGCTCCTTCAGCCGCAGCATCACCGGGTTCTCCGCCATCACCCTGGCCGTGTTGAGCAGCGAACGCGTGGCGTTCGTCTCCTCGCGGCGACGGATGATGTTGGCCTCGGCCTGCTTTTCGGCCGACACCACCTGGTTGAGGATCTCGCGCATCTCGCCCGGCAGGATGACATCCTTGAGGGCAATATCGCTGACCTCCAACCCGATCCCGGCCATGTCGGCGCGAACCTTGGCCGCCGCTTCCTCGTCGACCGTAACCTTCTTTTCAAGGATCTGGTCGAGCGTCAGCGCGCTCAGCGTCTTGCGGAAGGCGTATTGGAGGGCGCGGTAGAGGGCTTCGGAGAAGTCCTTCACAGCGCTCACCGCCTTGACCGGATCGACGACCCAGTATTCGGCTGCGATGTTGACGCGGATCGTGACGCGATCCTTGGTCAGCACTTCCTGCCCGGCGACATCGAGCGACTGGCGCTTGAGGTCGACGACCTTGATCTGCACCACGCGTCCGACATTCCAGAAGCCATGCACGCCCGCCATGAGCGTCCGCACCAGGACACCGTCGATGAACAGCAGTCCGGCCTGACCGTCGACGACCGGATGGACGGACATCAATTCCGTCTTCCGGGCCTGGCCGAGCCGGCGCATGACCGCGGCATCGATGGCGAGATCGACTGACGTGTCGATCAGCGTCACCTTCCACGGGCCGGCATCGGTCCACAGCACGAGCTTGCGATCCGGCGCCAACACGGCATGCACGTTGCCGTCACCTTCAATGACGGCAACGTCCGTGCGCCCGGTGCGAACGACGGTGAAATGACGCGCGGCCACATCCGGGAGCTTGTCGAACAACGCCTTCTCGTATGCCGAGACGAATTCCGGGTTCTTCAGATCGTGCCGGGACACTTCAAGGCTGCCGCGCCGGTTGGCGAGCGAGTGCTCGCCCGGCATCAGGACAGCCTTGATCTCCCCCTTGTAGAGGGTGAGGGCACGTTCGTTTTCCCTTACGAGGACGCGCTCGCGTCCAAGAACCTTGTCGAGAATGGTCATTGTCTTACTCCTGTCGGGCATGGCCCCCTGCGAGGCGTCAAGTCATGCGTCGATCGTCCCTTTCGTTTCTCGTTTCGCGTCGTCATGGTCCGGGCACGAATGATCCGGGGACTGGTGGCATCGATCCGTGGCGGGCCTGCGGGAGCGGATCGCGGGGCAGCGAAACGGGCGCCGGAGGCCGGAGCCTCCCTTGCCGGCGACGCTGCGCCTTGACCATCACCGCGGGCCTGGCCGCGAGCCGATGGCGTCGGACTTTTCGATACGACCCGCGCCCGAAGGCTTGTGCCGTCCGTCAGATCTTCAGCATTCCAGTCCCGGACCGTTTTTCAGATAACACCTGGCAGGGTGCTGGCTTATCAGGCCAATGGAGAAGGAATCGAACCTTCGACAGTCAGATTATGAATCTGATGCTCTAACCAAACTGAGCTATCCGTGGTGTGGATGAAGGGACTCGAACCCTCGACCTCCGGACCCAAATCCAGCGCTCTCACCTCTGAGCTACACCCGCAATCCCAATCTCCAAAGCGGCGCCGTATACAGGGCGGCAAAGCCGCCTGCACGGGCGGAGACGAAAGCTCCAAACCACTGTGCTCGCTTCGGTTCTCGTGACCGGGAGCGCGCCTATAGCCCCTGCGACGGGTTGTCGCAAGCGGCATTGTCGCGGCGAATTTGCGGCTTCTTTCAGTCGTGGCATTTCGGCAACAGTTACCCGGGATGACGGGCCTGTCAGAAGGTGACGCGGCCGAGCACGCGCAGGCCGTCGCCCTTCGGCTCGACGATCACCGCTTCGCCTTCGCGCGGTGAGATGCCGGTGAGCGCGACGATGTTTTCCAGATGGGTGACCATGATCAGGTTGTCGGAGCCGGAATAGGCGCGGATTTCCGTCATGATCGCCGCGATCTGCGCCGCCTTCTGCGTCTCGTCGCCCTTCAGGAGATCGAGCGGCACGAAGGGCTTCGGCTCGGCCTCGAAGGCGATGCGCGCGGTGTCGAGGCAGCGGCAATAGCGGCTGGACAGCACCCGCTCGATGGGTGCCGCGCGGGCGGCAAACAAGGCGCCGATCTTGCTCGCCTGCTGCTTGCCGCGCGCCGACAGGTTGATCTGGTTGGCACAGCTATCGATGTCGAAACTGGCCGGATCGGTGGTGCCGGTGACCATGGCATGGCGAAGCAGCACGACATGGCCGCCGTCGCGCAGCAGCGCCCAGCCGGCGTCCGTTGCATGGGCCGCGACAGGGACGGTCAGCAGAAACAGCGCCAGCACAAATCGAATCATCCGCTATCCTTCTCCGGTTCCCGGCAATGGGCTCCGGGACTGGACATATAGGGACGGTAAAGCCAGTCGAAAGACAAGGCGCGGTCGGACCGAGCCTACGTCTTCGCCAACTGCTTTCACCAGGTCGATCTTCTGATCGGTCAACGGGATGGGGATCGTGTAGCCGGCTTCGGTAAAACCCTGCTTGGCGTTCTCGAAGAATTCGATCGCCTTTTGATATTCGGCCTTGCCGCCGCCATAGCTGGCGCGGTTCCAATGGATGTCGCCGAGATTGTTCTGTTCGAACGCCCACTGCATCGGCTGGCTCTCGCGGGTGAACACTTTCAGCGCCGCCGTGAAGGCCGCTTCGGCATCACCGAGATATTCGTCGGTCCGCTGGAGATTGCCGAGGTTGAGCAGGCTCATGCCGATGCCGTTCTGGGCATTGGCCCAGTCGACGGGTGCGGCCTCGGTTGTCAGCACCTCAAGTGCCGCCCTACGGGCTGCGATGGACTCGAGCAGGGTCTTGGGATCGGCATTGCTCATGCTTAGCCAGTGCAGTGTCGAGCCGAGGCCGTCGCGGTCGGTGACGTTGCGGGCGTCGAAGCCAAGGTCGGTCAGCATCTTGGCCATGTCGCGGGCGTCATTGGCCGGGTTGGGGAGGGCGGCGATGTGTTCGTATTTCGACTGGCCGATGATCAGCGCCACGCCTCTCAGGCTTTTCGTTTCCGCCGCCTGAAGCATGGTTGCATACAGGCAAAGCAGTGCTGCGACGAAAGCCGTCAGCCATATCTGCCGGAAAAGATTGCGCGTCGAGATTTCGACAAAAGCCATTTGTCGTTTGTCCGCCCCGATGATCCAAACCCTCCATAACGCTGCCAGCCGACCGTGATCAAATTCGGGCATGATCAAATTCAGGCGCGATTGCGCCGCGACCGTGGCTCGCCTATCCCTGAAAAATGTCGCCGCTCACCGAAACCGTCCTCTTCGTCTTCAGCCTTGTCGGGCTCGGCTATCTCGCCGGGTTCACCGGCTATCTGAAGCCGTCGAGCGGCGAGGGGATATCCGACTTTGCGGTCAGCGTGGCGATGCCGCTGCTGTTGTTCCAGACCATGGTGAATTCCGATTTCCACGGCGTCGCGCCATGGTCGCTATGGGGGGCCTATTTCGCAGCGGCGGCGATTACCTGGGCCGCCGGCCATCTGGTTACCACGCGGATCTTCGGACGGGACGCCCGCGCCGGCGTCGTTGGCGGCGTGTCTTCGGCCTATTCCAATGTCGTGCTGCTTGGTGCCCCCTTCATCCTTGGCATATTCGGGCCGAGCGGCTTCGAAGTGCTGTCGCTGCTGGTCTCCGTGCATCTGCCGGTCATGATGATGGCTTCGATCGTGCTGTTCGAGATGTTCGGCCGCAGCGGTGGCGAGCCCGTGCATCCCTTGCGCATCATCCGCAGTTTCCTGAGACGGCTATTCATCAATCCGCTGATCATCGGCATTCTGGCGGGGCTGGCATGGCGCCTCGGCGGCGTGCCGCTGCCCGACCTCGTCAAGCGGCTGGTGGATGTGCTGGCCAATACGGCCGGGCCGGTGGCGCTGTTCGCCATGGGGCTCAGCCTGCGCCGCTTCGGCATTTCCGGCAATGTCCGGCCGGCGCTGGCGCTTTCGGTGCTGAAGCTGTTCTTGATGCCGGCGCTAGTCCTTGCCTTCGTATGGCTGCTCGGCCTGCCGCCCTTGACGGCCAAGGTGGCGGTCGTGGTGGCGGCGCTGCCGTCCGGCATCAATTCCTATCTCATCGCCGTGCAGTTCAACACTGGCCAGGCGCTGGCCTCGAACCAGATGACCATCGCGACGGCCTGCGCCGCGGTCACCACCGCTTTCTGGCTGACCGTGGCGCTCCACGTTTTCTGATAGAACATGTCGATATTACAGATGATGCCGGCCTGCGGTCGGCATGCCATACGTCAGCTGCTCTCGTCTCTGGCTGGCCCAACCCCTATATGCCATCTTGCGATTGCTTGCGGGCCTTGCTCTCGGTAAAGAGCACTGGCTCCGGCGTGCCGGCTTCAGTCCATGGCGCACGCTCATCGAAGACTTCACAGACCGGCCCGTAAGCGCCGAACGGAGGATAGACCATGCTTCAGAAAACCAGCCATTTCATGCGGCAGGCCAATCTCATCAACGGCGAATGGGTGCAGGCCGACAGCGGCCAGACGGTCGACGTCAACAATCCGGCCACCGGCCTCAAAATCGGCACCGTGCCGAAGTCGGGCAAGGCCGAGACGCGCCGCGCCATCGAAGCCGCCGAAAAAGCATTCAAGACCTGGCGCAAGACGACGGCGCTCGAGCGCTCGAAGCTGCTGCGCAAGCTGCACGATGCGATGATGGACAACCAGGATGTGCTGGCCGAGCTGCTGACCATCGAGCAGGGCAAGTCGCTGTTCGAATCGAAGGGCGAGATCGGCTCGGCCGCGTCCTATATCCTGTGGTTCGCCGAGGAAGGTCGCCGCACCTATGGCGACGTGGTGCCCTCGCCATGGGCCGATCGCCGCATCCTGGTGACCAAGGAACCGGTCGGCGTCATCGCCGCCATCACGCCGTGGAATTTCCCGTCCTCGATGCTGGCCCGCAAGCTCGGACCGGCGCTCGCCGCCGGCTGCACTGCGGTGGTCAAGCCAGCGTCGCAGACGCCGTATTCGGGTCTGGCCTGGGGCGCGCTGGCCGAGGAAGTCGGCTTCCCCAAGGGCGTCATCAACATCCTGACCGGTTCGGCTAGCGAGATCGGCGACGAGATCTGCGCCAATCCGCTGGTGTCGAAGATCACCTTCACAGGATCGACCGAGGTCGGCAAACTTCTCATCCAGAAGTCGTCCGTCACCGTCAAGAAGGTGTCGATGGAACTTGGCGGCAACGCGCCGTTCATCGTCTTCGACGACGCCGACCTTGAACGTGCCGTCGCCGGCGCCATCACCGCCAAATACCGCAACTCCGGCCAGACCTGCGTCTGCACCAACCGCTTCCTGGTTCAGTCCGGCGTCTATGACAAGTTCGTCGAGAAGCTCGCCGCCGCCAGCAACGGCCTGAAGGTCGGTTCCGGCCTCGAGGACGGCGTGCAGCAGGGGCCGCTGATCGACGAAAAGGCGGTCGAGAAGGTCGAGGAACTGATCGCCGACGCCACCTCAAAGGGCGGCAAGATCGTTGCCGGCGGCAAGCGCCACGCGCTCGGCGGTTCGTTCTTCCAGCCGACGGTCATCGCCAACGCAACCCCCAAGATGCGCTTCATGAAGGAAGAGATCTTTGGCCCGGTCGCACCGGTGTTCAAGTTCGAGACCGAAGAAGAGGCCGTCGCGCTCGCCAACGACACCGAATTCGGCCTTGCCTGCTATTTCTACACCGGCGATCTCGGCCGCGCCTTCCGCGTCATGGAAGGGCTGAAATATGGCATGGTCGGCGTCAATGAAGGCCTCATCACCACGCCGGAGGCGCCGTTTGGCGGCGTCAAGGAATCCGGCCTCGGCAAGGAAGGCGGACATCAGGGCATCGAGGATTACCTCGATACCAAATATGTCTGCATCGGCGGCCTCGGCTTTTGATAACCCTATCCCCAAGGCAGGCAGGCCTGTGACCTGCCTGCCTCGGATGGAGAAAACCAGCCGAAATCCTCTGGATCAACTGGCGTTTGCGGGCATGGCGATGAAGGACGGTGAGGTTTTCGGTACGACGCAGGCAGGCGAGCCGGTGCGTCGCTTCACGATCAGGGGCGGTGGTCTCACCGCCAACATTCTCGGGCTCGGCGCGATCATCCAGGATCTGCGCCTGACCGGGCATGATGCACCGCTGGTGCTCGGCTATGACAGGTTTGAACCATACGAGACCGACACCGCCTTCTTCGGCGCGGTCGTCGGTCGTTATGCCAACCGCATTCGCGACGGCCGCTTCACCGTCGCCGGCCAGCGCTACCAGACCGAGCGCAACTTCCTCGACAAGCACACGCTGCATGGCGGCTCGCAAGGCTATTCCCACCGGCCGTGGACGGTCTCCTTGCATGGCAGGGATTTCGTCACGCTGACGCTGCACGACCCCGACGGGACGATGGGCTTTCCCGGCGCGCTCGACGTCACCTGCACCTACCGGCTGAAGATCCCCGGTGCGCTCAGCGTCGAACTGACCGCGACCTGCGAGGAGCCGACGCTGTGCAATCTCACCCAGCATTCCTATTTCAACCTCGATGATGGCGGCGCCGGCGACATTCTCGACCACAGGATGATGCTGAATGCCGGCGCCTACCTGCCGGTCGATGGCGACATGATCCCGACCGGCGTGGTCAAGCCGGTTGACGGCACGCCCTTCGATTTCCGCCAGGCGCGGCCGCTGCGCATGGAAACCGAAGGCGACCAGCTGCCCTACGACCAGAATTTCTGCCTCGCTCCGACGCGCGGGCCGCTCAAGCAGGCGTCGTGGACGCAAGGGGCGAGTTCCGGTGTCGAGATGGAGATGTGGACCACGGAGCCCGGCGTCCAGCTCTACACCGGCCAGTACGTGACGCCGCGCAAGGGGTTGGAAGGGCGAGATTACAAGGCCTTCTGCGGCTTCTGCCTGGAGCCGCAGATATGGCCGGATGCGCCGAACCGACCGTATTTCCCGCAGGCGACGCTGTGGCCGGGCGCGATCTACCATCATGTGACGGAATATCGCTTCCGGTTGCCTTAAGGTCTGCTGATATTCAGGTGAGGCCGGCCTGCAAATGGCGGCTTCCTGCGCTTCCGCTGCTCACGTACGAAAAGTACGCTCCGCTCCGGTTCTCGGAACCCACCTTGTTTGGTCGCTTCGCGCCCGTCTTCGACTCCGGCTCGGCCTGACCTGAATCTCAACAGACCTTAGCCGTCGAACGCGGTTCGTAGAATCTCGAACGGCGCCAGCGCGCCGCGCACCTGCACCACGGCGGCGGCGACGCGGTGCGCGCGCAATACGGCATCCGCCGGAGCGTGGCCCGCAAGGCGCGCGGCCAGATAGGCGCCATTGAAGGAATCGCCGGCGCCGGTCGTGTCGACGGGTTCTGCGACATGGATCGCCGGCACATCGTGCGATGTTCCGTTTTCGGCGATCAGCGCCGGCTGCTCGCCATTCTTGACGACCACCTCGGCGACCAGTTGCCCGAGCCGCTCCGCGGTCGCTTGCGGCGTCGCGTCGCCGAACAGCATCTGTTCGTCGGGGAAGGTCGGCAAGGCGATGTCGGTGACGGCAAGTGCTTCGGTGATCGCCGATTGCGCATCCCCGCGCTTGCGCCAGAGCCGCGGCCGGTAGTTGGGATCGAAGGCGACAGTCGAGCCCGCCGCCCGTGCCTTGGCCACGGCTGTCAGCAACGTAGCGCGCGCGGCATCTTCCAGAATTGCCAAAGTGATTCCGCTGAAATAGACAAGCGACTGATTTTCCAGGTTTTTCGACAACGCCGCCGGATCGGAGGCGAGCTGCCGGGCGGCGGCGTCGCCGCGCCAGTAGGTGAAGGAGCGCTCGGCGCCGGTCAGCGTGATGGCATAAAGACCGGGCCGCGTTCCCGCTATGATCGGGCTGGAACCGATGCCGATGCCGTTTTCGGCGAGGAAGCCGATCTGGCCTTGCGAGAAGGGATCATCGCCGAAGGCCGAGACATAAGTTGCCGGCCGGTCGCCGCTCAACGCATGCAGCGCCCACAGCGTGTTGAACGTGTCGCCGGCAAAGCCCATGCGCCAGTTCGGGCCGGTCTGGCCCGACAGTTCGAGCATGCATTCGCCGATCGAGGCGACGCCGTTTCCTGCCATCTGCAATCCTCCAGTGATCCCGGTGATGT
This sequence comes from Mesorhizobium sp. AR07, assembly GCF_024746815.1. Lineage (GTDB taxonomy): Bacteria > Pseudomonadota > Alphaproteobacteria > Rhizobiales > Rhizobiaceae > Mesorhizobium. The sequence goes on along the minus strand of NZ_CP080525.1, from coordinate 1,337,470 downwards.
AGCTTTTTGCCATCGGCAGCGCCATGCTTGGCAAGCAGGGTTTTTTACGCCACAGCGTTTTCCCACAGGCTGGCGGGACGCGATCCGTCCGGCAAAACGTTGTCTGTAGAAGAGGAACCGGTTTGGCATCGTTATGGCGTTATCTTCTGGCGGGTCTTGGTCTGGCTGCCTTGCTGGCCGGCATTCTCGCCGTCGTCTATCTGACGGCGCCGCGATCGTCGCAGCCTGCCGGCCCGGACGTCTCGCGGACGAAGAACACCGACAACGGATTGTTCGTGGCCAGCTTCGCACCGGAGCGGGGCGTTGTGCGGCAAGGCGAACTGGAATCCTGGCTGCTGACGCTGAAGACAAAGACAGGAGCTTCGGTGGAAGGGGCCGCGATCACGATCTCCGGCGGCATGCCGCAGCACAATCACGGCCTGCCGACCAGCCCGCAGGCGACCGACTATCTCGGCGACGGGCGCTATCGGATCGAAGGGGTGAAATTCACCATGAGCGGCTGGTGGCAGCTGCATTTCGCCATTTCGGCCGGCGCCGGCTCCGACACGGTGCTTTTCAACGTGGTGCTGTGAGCAACCAATGAGGCGCCTTTCGCTTTTTCTGGCGCTGATGGTGGTCTTCATCCTTGCCGGCTGCGGCAAGCCGGATTTTTCCGACGACGAGAAGAAGACCATCGCCTCGCTGGCGCTGTCGGCGCTGCCGTCGCTGAAGCCCGATACCACCAACCGCTTTGCCGACGTGCCGGCCGCTGCCGCCCTTGGTTCGACGCTGTTCTTCGATCTGGGGATGAGCCGCGACGGCACGGTCTCCTGCTCGACCTGCCACAAGATCGACCGGCAATTCCAGGACGACCTGCCGCAAGCGGTGGGCGTCGGCCGCACCAACCGGCGCACCATGCCACTGGCGGGTGTGGCGCGCGATCCCTGGTTCTTCTGGGACGGCCGCCGTGACAGTCTTTGGGCGCAAGCGCTGACCCCGCTCGAAAACCCGCTGGAGCAGGCGGGAAACCGCGCCGCCTACGCGCATTACATCAAGGCGCGCTTCGGCGAACGTTATGAGCGCATCTTCGGGCCATTGCCCGATTTTTCCGGCATGCCGTCGAATGCGAGCCCGCTTGGCACCGACGCCGAGAAGGCCGCGTGGAACGCGATGAGCGGCGCGCAGCGCCACGCGATCAACGGCGTCTTTGCCAATGTCGGCAAGGCGATCGCCGCCTTCGAACGGTCGATCGAGCCGGCGCCGACGCGCTTCGACCGCTTTGCGCTGGACTTGGTCACCGGCGCCGAGCCGAAAGGCAATGCGGTCTTTTCCCAAGAGGAAATCCTCGGGCTGAAACTGTTCATCGGCAAGGCCAATTGCGTGACCTGTCATGACGGCCCGCGCTTCACCGACAACAGTTTTCACAACACCGGCGTGCCGCCCGTCTCGGATCTGCCGCCGGATCGCGGCCGTATCGATGCCGTGGCGCAGGTCGAGGCCGACCCGTTCAACTGCATGGGCGATTTTCGCGACGGCAATGTCAGCGCCTGCGGCGAACTGCGTTTCATGGTCAAGGATGGGCCGCAGCTCATTCGCGCCTATAAGACGCCGTCATTGCGCGGCGCCGCCACGCGGCCGCCCTATATGCATGCCGGACAGTTTTCATCGCTCGACGAGGTGGTGGCGCATTACGCCAAGGCTGCGCCGAGCGTGGAGGGGACATCCGAAATTCACCCGTTGGAGTTGTCGGACCGCGAACGTGCGGCACTGGTGGCATTTTTGAAGACTCTGGCGGAGTAAATTACCTGTCCTTCACCGTTTCCATCGCCACGAAGGTCGAGGTCTGGGCGACGTGGGGCAGGGCCGAGATGCGCTCGCCCAGCACGCGGCGATAGGCGGCGATGTCCCGGGTGCGGACCTTCAGCAGATAATCGAAGCTCGACGCCATCATGTGGCACTGCTCGATCTCCGGCACGGCCTGCACGGACCGGTTGAAGGCATCGAGCGCGGCGGAACGGGTGTCGGACAATTTGACCTGGACGAAGGCTACATGGCCTTCGCCCATGCGCTCGCGATCGATGATCGCCTGGTAGCCCCTGATGTAGCCGTCCTTCTCCAGTCGCTTCACCCGCGCCTGCACCGGCGTCTTCGACAGGCCGACCTTTGCCGCCAGTTCGGACATGGAAAGCCGGCCATCGCTTGCCAGCGCCGACAGGATGTTTCGGTCGATGCGGTCCAATTGGTCTTCTGTCATCGAAAGAGCAGTCCATATGCCTGTATTGGGCCGCTATGATAGATCGAACGTTCCATCATGTCGATTTCTTTGGACCGACTGAAATCCGTACCTGTGCTAGCTTGCGCCATTCGGTCCGGTGACCGCCGGCCCGCTTCCTGATGCTCGCTCCGCAGGACCACCATGCCGCTCGATACCATTCGCCAGCAGATCCGTGCCAACTACCTGCCCGACGAAGACGAGGCGGTGAAACGACTGACCGAGGCGACGGGGCTTTCCGCGAAAGACCGCAAGGCGATCTCGGCCCGCGCCGCCGATCTGGTGAGGGCGGTGCGCGGCTCCTCCGATCCGAGGCTGATGGAGGTCTTCCTCTCAGCCTACGGTCTCTCCACCAAGGAAGGTGTGGCGCTGATGTGCCTGGCCGAGGCATTGCTGCGCGTGCCCGACACCGAGACCATGGACGATCTCATCGCTGACAAGATCGCGCCGCACGACTGGTCGGCGCATTCGGGCGGTTCGAGCTCCATCTTCGTCAACGCCTCGACCTGGGCGCTGATGCTGACCGGCCGCGTTCTCGATGAAGGCGAGGGCGGCATCGAAGGCACGCTGCGCTCGATGGTGCGCCGGCTGGGCGAACCGGTCATCCGCAAGGCGGTGGCCGCCGCCATGCGCGAGATGGGCGAGCAGTTCGTGCTTGGCCGCACCATCGCCGAGGCCGTCAAGCGCGGCCGGCCGATGACGCAGAAGGGTTATCTCTATTCCTTCGACATGCTGGGCGAGGCGGCTCGCACCGAGGCCGATGCGCTGCGCTATCACAAGGCCTATGCTGACGCCATTTCCTCGCTCGATGCCGGTTCCAACGGCCCGGACATCCGCCAGAACCACGGCATTTCGGTCAAGCTGTCGGCGCTGCATCCGCGCTACGAGGTGGCGCAGAAGGACGAGATGCTGCCTGTCATGTCCGAGCGCCTGCTATCGCTGGCACTGGCAGCACGGCATTCGCGTATGGGTCTCAACATCGACGCCGAGGAGGCCGACCGCCTCGACCTGTCGCTCGACGTCATCGAGCGGGTGCTGGCCGAGCCGGAGCTCGCCGGCTGGAACGGCTTTGGCGTCGTCGTCCAGGCCTACGGCCCGCGCGCCGCCTTTGCCATCGACTGGCTCTATGCGATTGCCAAGAAATACGACCGCACCATCATGGTGCGGCTGGTCAAGGGCGCTTATTGGGACACCGAGATCAAACGGGCGCAGGTGCTTGGACTTACCGGCTATCCCGTCTTCACCCGCAAGGCCAACACCGACGTCTCCTACATGGCTTGCGCGAAGAAGCTGCTGTCGATGACCGACCGCATCTATCCGCAATTCGCCACCCACAACGCCCACACCGTCGCCGCCATTCTGTCGATGGCCGAGAATCGCGATTCTTTCGAGTTCCAGCGCCTGCATGGCATGGGTGAGGCGCTGCACGAAACGGTGCGCAAGGCCGAGGGCACGCGCTGCCGCATCTATGCGCCGGTCGGCGCGCATTCCGATCTGCTAGCCTATCTGGTCCGCCGGCTGCTGGAGAACGGCGCCAATTCTTCCTTCGTGCATCAGCTGACCGACGAGGAGGTCGAGCCGGAGGACATCGCCCGCGATCCGCTCGAAACGGTCGAGGATCAGGGCCCCGCCGCCAATCCGGCGATTGTCCGGCCATCCCAGATCTTCGGCACTGGGCGCCGCAACTCCAAGGGTTTTGACATCACCGACACGGTGACGCTGGCGGCGATCGACAAGGCCAAGGCGGCGTTTGCAGGCCCCGACCGCTGGCATGCCAAGCCGATCACGCGGGCCGCCGGCTATGGCAAGCAGCGCCCGGTGGCCAATCCGGCGAAGCCGTCCGAAGTGGTCGGCACGGTCAGCGAAGCCACCGCCAAGCAGGTAACGACCGCGGTGCGCATCGCGGCGGAGGCGCAGCCGGCGTGGGCAAAACGTCCCGTCGCAGAGCGCGCCGCCATCCTCAACCGCGCCGCCGATCTCTATGAGGCGAATGCCGTCGAGTTCTTCGCGCTGGCCACCCGTGAGGCTGGCAAATCGCTGGCCGACGGGGTTGCAGAAGTTCGCGAGGCGGTCGACTTCCTGCGTTACTACGCGGCCGAGGCGGCCAATGCGGAAACGGGCACGCAAGCGCGCGGCGCCATCGTCTGCATTTCGCCGTGGAATTTCCCGCTCGCCATTTTCACCGGCCAGATCGCCGCGGCGCTCGTCACCGGCAATTCGGTGATCGCCAAGCCGGCCGAGCAGACGCCGCTGATCGCCTTCCGCGCCGTCGAACTGCTGCGCGAGGCCGGCGTGCCGGAAGATGTCATCCAGCTTTTGCCCGGCGACGGTCCATCGGTCGGCGCGCCGCTGACCGCAGACCCGCGCATTGCCGGCGTCTGCTTCACCGGTTCGACCGAGGTCGCCAAGCTGATCGAGAAGCAACTGGCCGAGACCGCCGCGCCCGACGCCATGCTGATCGCCGAGACCGGCGGGTTGAATGCTATGATCGTCGATTCGACAGCGCTGCCCGAGCAGGCGGTGCGCGACATCCTGGCCTCGGCCTTCCAGAGTGCCGGCCAGCGCTGCTCGGCGCTGCGCGTGCTCTATGTGCAGAAAGACGTCGAGAAGAAGATGCTGGAGATGCTGAAGGGCGCCATGGAGGCGCTCAGCATCGGCGATCCCTGGCGGATTTCGACCGATGTCGGCCCGGTCATCGACGACGAGGCGCAGACTTCGATCCGAGAGTACTGCACGAAGATGGGGCTGCAGGGCCGGCTGATCGCCAAGCTCGAGGCGCCCAGGGATGGCCGCTTCGTCGCGCCGCACGTCTTCCGGGTCAAGGGCATCGAGGAGATGGATCGCGAGGTGTTCGGGCCGGTGCTGCATGTCGCGACGTTCGATGCCGACGGGATCGACGCGGTGATCGCGGCCATCAACCGCAAGGGCTACGGCCTGACTTTTGGCTTGCACACCCGCATCGAGGGCCGCGTGCAGCATTTCGTCGACGGCATCCATGCCGGCAACATCTATGTCAACCGCAACCAGATCGGTGCCGTCGTCGGCTCGCAGCCGTTTGGCGGCGAAGGCCTGTCAGGCACCGGGCCAAAGGCCGGCGGCCCGCACTACCTCCGCCGCTTCCGCAAGGGGCCGGAGGCAGGCACGCACCTCGCCGATGGCCACAAGGTGACGGCGACCGAGCTTGCCGACAATCTGCCCGATCCAACGCTGGGCGGCTGGTCGACGCGGCCTGACCGCGTCGCCATCCTGAGGAAGCATCTGCGCGGCAAGGGTGCGGCGGCCATTGGTGCCGCCGCCGGCATCGATTTCGGCCAGGTCGATTTGCCCGGGCCGACCGGGGAAGCCAACACGCTGTCGCTGTCACCGCGCGGACGGGTGCTGTGCCTCGGCCCCGACGCCGACACGCTGCTTGCCCAGGCGATCCAGGCACTCGCCGCCGGCAATGCGGTGCTGGCGGTTGCGCCGGGCGCACCGGCTGCGCTCTCGGCGCTGACCGGCAAGGGCCTGCCGCTGGCAGCCATAGATGGCCGGCCTGATCCGGTCGAAGCGCGCTCGCTGCGCGTCGACGTGGTCGCCTTTTCCGGCACGCCCGAGGCCGTGCGCATCGTGCGCAAGGTCATCGCCGACCGCTCCGGCCCGATCGTGCTGCTGGTCAGCGAGGTGCTGAACCCGGCGGCCTATGCGCATGAGCGCGCCGTCTGCGTCGACACCACAGCGGCGGGCGGCAATGCCAGCCTGCTGGCCGGGGCTTGAGCTTGGTTTACGCGCCTTCGACGACGGAAAAGCCCTCGAACTGCGGGTGGCCCAGGTAGTGAACCTTTGTCGTGCCGACATTCCTGTGGGCGGCGCGAAAATTCTCGGACCTGGTCCAGGCGACAAAATCGTCATGGCTCGCCCACACCGTGTGCGACGCAAACAGCGTGTAGCCTTCGGTCTCGTTGACCGGGCCGCGCAGCAGATGGAATTCCCGAAAGCCCTTCATCTCCGCAAGACTGGAATCGCGGTTCTTCCAGACGGCTTCGAAATCGGCTTCCGAGCCGTTCTGCACCTTGAAGCGGTTCATGGCGATGTACATCGGGTTCCTTTCAATGTTGATGAACTGTGATTGTTGGCGCTTGGGTTTTACAGCGCGCCGGGCGCTCAGAATGGACCGACCGGTGCTTTGAACCGCCAGCTTAACAGGCCGGTCTCAGGGGGGATGGGAGGAAAAGGGGCCTGTTGGCGTACAAGGTCCAAGGCGAATCGATCGAGCTCCGGAGAGCCTGAACTCCTGGCAAGTTGCAGGTCACCGATGTTGCCGTTGGCCAGCACCTCGAATGCGACCAATGCGTTATTGCGAGCCTTCGTTTGCGCTGTTTTCGAAATGCGGCGGTTGGCGCGAGCCAACTTGCTTGCCACCTCGCCGCTGTAGCGAGACGCAGCCGCATTGCCGGCATCAGTCTGCTTTCTGCCTTTGCTGGCAATTGCCGCCTTAATTTCGTGGCCATCCGCCGTGCCGCGCTTCTCAAATGCTTCGCTTGCAGTTGCCGGCGCGGCTGCCGGAGTTGGCCTGACGCTGGGAATCGGCGGCTGCTCTGGAACGGCGACAGGCGCCTCGGCGCTCTCAGCCTGAACGGTCGGCTGTGCCGGCATTTCAGCCTTCGGCGCCACGCTCTGGCCATCGGAGCGTGGGGCGCTAGCCACCAATATGTCCGGCGTCACCGCAGGCTGTTTGACAGGTTCCGGCAAAGGCTTCGGGGGCGGCTTCGTCGCTTCCGGCGCGGGCTGGGAAGGCTGCGTTGGCGGCGTCGGCCTGGCCGCCTTTGCCGGCTCTGGCTTGGTCGGTTGCGGGTTCGGCACCAGCGCAACATTTATTGCCGCCGGATCACGATCCAACGCGCTGCCGACAACGTTGGTGCCCGACTGATCGCTGCCTTCCGACTGCATGGCATCCTGGGAATCGAATGTCCCCGAGGGCGAGATCAGAAAAGCCGCCGCGACCGCGGCATGGAGCAGGCAGGAGACGACGATCGCCGCCGTCCATTTGCGATTCCAGACCGACGGCCGTGGTTGCGCAAGCGGCTCGGTTGGCGTTATCGCCAGCTCGGCGCCGGCGTTGGGGAGAGGGTTGATTTCCTGCATGTCTCGCCGCGAGACCTGCAGCGACCCGCGCAGAATTGTCAAATCAAGATCGTTTGGTCCGAACGACAACACATGACAGCCGGCCAAGGGCCAAGCCGCCGGGTTTCGCGTGAATGCAGGATGCAGTCCCACCTCAGACGCCGAAAGCGATACCGGTCTTGGTGTCCGTCTTCAGCTTGCGCATGCAGGCATTCGGCTCGACGCCCGCACCCGCGCATTCCGTCGCGCTGTTGATCAGCACACGGCTGACCTTGGCGCAATCGGTGCCGGCCAGGTCGAACCGCGTCACCTTGGTCTTACCGGCCGGCAATTCCTTGAAGTCGAGTACGGTCAGCCGGTCGACGACACCGGCTTCGTTGAACAAGGCGATCTCGAACGCCGCCTTGGAGAGGTCGGCGCCGAGAGTGTTGTTGACCACGAAGGTCAGGCGGCAGCCCTTGTCGGAGGCTTGCGCGCCATTGAGTTCGAGGGTCAGGGCGGGGACCGGCGCGGACTGCTCAGCCCACGCCGGAACCATCGCAAGCGACATCGCCACCGTCGAGGTCAGCAGACGAAGCGATGTCATCAAGCTCGTCATTGTCGTCAGCCCCCAAAACGCATCGTCGCGGCCAGTTTCAGCGTTATGCCCGGTTCATGGACGGCAACCGTCGTGCTGCCGTTCAACGGGTTGGCGTATTTGACATCGAACAGATTGTCGGCGCGGAAATCGACCTTCAGATTGTCGGTCGCCTGATAGCTGGCAAAGGCGTTGACCAGCGTATAGTTCTTGGCCACCGCATTGCCCTTCGGCTTGCCATTGTACTGCACCTCGCCGCCGACGGTGAGCTTGTCCTCGAGGAAGCGCAGACCGAGCTGGGCCGTGACCTGTGAGGACGGGATGGTGGCGAGGTCCGCTTCCACACTCTTGTAGGAAATGGTGTGGCCATTGGTGATCGAAGCGGAGAGGCCGGCATAGCCCCAGCCGGCGTCGTAGACGCCTTCCAGCTCGAAGCCATTGATCTTGGCCTTGGCGAAATTCTGGTACTGGAAGCAGATCGGGATGCCGGGACCAAAAGGGCAACCGCTGGTCGGGTTGAACGGCGACAACGTCACGCCTTCGATGTAGTCGTCGACATCGTTGTTGAAATAGGCCGCCTTGATGCGGAGTGCATCGCCGGATTCGAGAATATCGTTCTGCTTGTAGTTGATGCCGAACTCCGTCGTCTTGCCGGTTTCAGGCCGCAGATTGGGGTTGGGCAGGAACGGGAAAGAAACGCCCGCCGGATGGTTGCCGCTGATCAGCGTCTCCGTCAGCGAGGGCGACCGGTAGCCTTCCGCATAGGTGCCGTAGAATTGCAGGCCGGCAAGGCCTGCGCTTTCGAAGGGCGAGACGCCGACAGTGACTCGCGGCGACAGCCGATCGCCAGACGTGTTGTGGGTGTCATCCTTGAGGCTGTAATTGTCGTAGCGCAGCCCGGCGATGACTTCGAGCCACTCCCAGGTGAGCTTGTCCTGGACATAGCCGCCGGACACGTTGCGCTTGCCCGAAGGCGTATAGAAACTGTCGCCGCCGGCTGCGCCGCCCGTCTTGACGTTGTCGCCGACCCAGTCGCCGCCATAGGTCAGTTCATGCGCGATCCCGCCGGTTTCGAAGCGTGACGTGTTCCAGATGTCGATACCGGTGGTGCCGACGTCGAACGTCGATTGCGATCCCGCCGGCAAAACAATCGGAAGGCCCGTGACAGGGTCGAATCGCCTCTGAGCGACAAGGCTGGTCAGATCGAGGTTGGTCTTGTTGTAGGAGGTGTTGATGTGGAGATCGAGCCAGCTCTTGTCTTCGTCCGTGATGTTGTAGCGGGCGGTGAAGGTGTTCGACTTCAGGTCGACGTCGTTGACCGGCGCGCCGCCGCTGATCTCGTCCCAACCGTCGCTCGAGCCGACCCAGCCGAGCTTCAGCTCGCTGTTGTCGGTCGGCCGGATGGTGGTCTTGAGGAGGCCGCTGAGCACGTCGAAGCCGGTGCCCTTGACGACGTCCCCACCGCCGTCCTTGTAGTCGTCATAGTTGCGGTAGACGATGTTGCCGAGCGCGTCCCAGTTCTCGTTGAAGCGGTAGGCGCCGGATGCGCTGGTGGTCCAGCCCTTGCCGTTGCTCTCATAGCGCCCGGTGACGGAACCAGCCCATGTCTCGTTCGGCTTGAGGAAGTCCTCGGCGTCCTTGGTGTCGAAGAAGACGACGCCGCCAATGGCGCCCGAGCCATAGGTGTTGGCGACGGGACCACGGATCACGTCGACGGATTTGACGACTTCGGGGTCGATGTAGAAAGTCGACTGCGTGCCGTGGTCGGAGCGCTGAAAATCCTGACGCGCGCCGTCGACGATGACCGCGACACGGCCGAAATCCTGCAGGCCACGGATGTTGATGCTGGAGCTGACGTGCCTGGCATCAGCTTGTGTCGTGACGCCGGGCACGCCGAGCAGCATCTCGTTGGGTGTCGTCGCCATGCGGCGGTCGAGTTGTTCCTGATCGACATGGCTGGCCGATGCCAGCGACTCGATCGCCGTCTCACCGGTGCGGCTGATAACGAGAATCTTGTCGAGCAACGTCGCGCCCGCCGGGGCGTTTTCCTGCCCGGTCTTCGATTGATCCGTCTGCTGCGTTGCCTGCTGGGCGTTGGCGAGTGGCGTGAGGAGGGCGATTGCCGCCACACTTGCCAGCAAAGCCGCCGCACCGTTCGCCGCGGACCAGCCGCGTTGATTCCAAACCAATAACCCCATGCCCCAACTCCAAAAATCCAGGTTTCATGCTGGCTGGCCTGGGCTTGCTGGCATTTTTGATCGTATCCGGTGTCTTAAATGTTGACTCATTTAATCCGGTATTGCACTGACTAATAAACATGACTATCCAAGTCAAGAAATGAATCGGCACTCACGTAACGCCTAGCCAGACGCCCGGCACAGGAAAGGGATCGATCCAGATGAACACGCACAATCCCAACGATTTTCGCTATCGCGTCCGCCGTTCCGACGATGCCTCCACCCGCTTCGACCGGGTTCCGCTGGCGGTACGCACTCTCTCCAGCAACACCCTGTTCCAGGGTGAGCACGAGATCGGCATCGAGCATCATGGCGCGCTCTACCGGCTGAAAATCACCCGTCAGGGCAAGCTCATTCTCAACAAGTAAGGCAGTAGGGACGAGACACATGGACCAGCGCGTAAAACCCGCCCCGCATGAAATCCGGCGGGCACGGACGGAAAATCCGAAGACGCGCGAGCGTGATCTGGCTAGCCAACTTGGCATTTCGGAAGCCGAGCTGGTCGCCGCGCATTGCGGCGACGGCGTCGTTCGCATCGAGCCGCGCGTCAACGATCTTTTGACCGGCCTCGAAGCCGTCGGCGAAGTCATGGCGCTGACCCGCAATGAAAGCGCCGTACACGAAAAGATCGGCGTCTATGACAAGGTCGTCACCGGCAACCACAATGCCATGGTGCTCGGCGAAAACATCGACCTGCGCATCTTCCCGAAAGTCTGGGCGCACGGCTTTGCCGTGGAAAAGCGCGATGGCGACGACATCCGCCGCAGCCTGCAGTTCTTCGACGCAGCCGGCGAGGCGGTGCACAAGGTGCATCTGCGGCCGGCCTCCAGCCTTTACGCCTACCAAAAGCTGGTTGCCGCGCTCGAATCGTCGAATCAGGAGCCTTCGGTCGACATTTCAGGACCGATCTCCGACGACGAGGTCCAGGATGCGGAAGCGATCGCCAATCTCGACGATCTGCGCGACCGCTGGAGCCGGCTGACCGACGTGCACCAGTTCTTCGGCATGCTGAAAACGCTGAAGCTCAGCCGCCGGCAGGCGGTGCGCATGGTCGGCCAGGACTATGCCTGGCTGCTCGACAATGATGCCGTCCGTGCCATGTTCCATCATGCCGCCGAGGGCGAAATGCCGATCATGTGCTTTGTCGGCAATCGCGGCTGCATCCAGATCCATTCCGGCCCGATCAAATCCATCAAGCCGATGGGACCATGGATCAACGTGCTGGACGAGACCTTCCATCTGCATTTGCGGACCGACCACATCCACGAGGTCTGGGCCGTGCGCAAGCCGACCAAGGACGGTCATGTCACCTCGCTCGAGGTCTATGACGCCGATGGCAAGATGATCATCCAGTTCTTCGGCAAGCGCCATGAAGGCGAGAGCGAGCGCGACGACTGGCGATTCCTGGCGGAGAACCTGCCGCGCATCCCAAGCCCGACCGCAGCCTGAGGACGATAGAAATGGTTTCCTTCTCAAGAATGGCGCCTGTTCTCAGGCTGGCGCCCATTCTAAGATCAGCAATGGGGCCGGCGCTCGGTCTTTCCCTGGCCTTTGTCGCCTTGCAACCCGGCAACGCCGCGGAGGGCGCGACCGTCTTTGCCGATCCCTCGAAGATCGCGGCCATTGGCGGTTCGATCACCGAGATCGTCTATGCGCTCGGCGAGGAGAAGCGTCTGGTGGCTCGCGATTCCACCAGCCGCTACCCAAAAGAAGCGCTTAAGCTGCCCGATGTCGGCTACATGCGCCAGTTGTCGCCGGAGGGCGTCCTGTCGGTCAATCCGACCGGTATCCTGGCACTGCACGGCAGCGGTCCCAGGGAAGCCGTCGATGTGCTGAAGAAGACGAGCATTCCCTTCATCGAAGTGCCCGAGCACTATAGCCACGAAGGCATCCTGGAAAAGGTCCGCATCGTTGGCAAGGCTCTCGGAGTCGACGCCAAGGCCGAAGTGCTGGCCAAGGAACTCGATGCCAAGCTCACGGCCGCCGAACAGAAGACGGCCTCTATCAAGGAGCGCAGGCGCATCCTGTTCGTGCTGTCGATACAGGGCGGCAAGATCCTGGCCGCCGGCAGCGAGACCGCCGCCGACGGCATGGTCAAGCTGGCGGGCGGGGTCAATGCCGCGGAAGGTTTTTCCGGCTACAAGCAAATGTCCGACGAGGCGATCGTCACCGCCAGGCCGGACGTGATCCTGATGATGAGCAATGCCGGTCCCCCGGTATCGGACGACGAACTGTTCTCCAACCCTTCGATCGCCTCGACGCCGGCGGGTGCCGCACGCAAGCTGATCCGCATCGATGGTGCCTATCTGCTCGGCTTCGGGCCGCGCACGGCCGACGCCATCCACGACCTCGCCGTCTCGCTCTATGGCGGGCAGGTCACGGACTGAGCGGGGCAGATCATGGTCGATCAATCGATCGCCGGACCGGTGAAGGCGATGGCGGGTGCATCCGAAGGCGATCGCTCGGGCCGCGCCCGTATCGTTATCCTGCTGCTGTGCCTGGGGCTCGTCATTGCCGTGCTGCTGTCGCTCACGTCAGGAGCATCGGACGCGTCGGCCGTCAACGTCATCAGCGGTTGGCTGTTCGGCACCGTGCCGGCCGACGCCGCGCTGAGCGCCCGCGACAGCCTGATCGTCCACGACATCCGACTGCCGCGCGTCGTCCTCGGCATGCTGGTTGGGGCCGCACTTGCGGTCTCCGGCGCGGTCATGCAGGGGCTGTTCCGCAATCCGCTCGCCGACCCCGGCCTGATCGGCGTTTCGGCCGGCTCCAGCCTTGGCGCGGTTGCCGTCATCGTGCTCGGCGCCACGGTGCTGGCGCCGGTGACGGCCATGCTCGGCACGCTCGCGCTGCCGCTGGCGGCCTTCTGCGGCGGGCTCGCCACGACGCTGGTGCTCTATCAGGTCGCCACGCGACGGGGGCAAACCTCGGTCGCCACCATGCTGCTCGCCGGCATCGCGCTGACGGCGCTCGCCATGGCGCTGACCGGCATCCTCATCTTCATGGCCGACGACCGCCAGTTGCGCGACCTGACTTTTTGGCAACTCGGCTCGCTCGGCGGCGCGACCTGGGCGAAGATCGCTTCGGTCGGACCAATCATCGTGCTGGCGCTGGCGGCGATGCCGTTCCTGGCGCGCGGCCTCAACGCGCTGGCGTTGGGCGAGGCGACCGCCGGTCATCTCGGCATACCGGTGCAACGGCTGAAATACACGGCCATCGTCGGCGTCTCGGCGGCGGTCGGTGCCTCTGTCGCCGTCAGCGGCGGCATCGGCTTCGTCGGCATTGTCGTGCCGCATTTGCTGCGCCTGCTGATTGGGCCGGACAATCGCTATCTGTTGCCGGCGTCGGCGCTGCTCGGTGCGTCGCTGCTGCTCTTGGCTGACGCCGTCGCGCGCACCATCGTGGCGCCGGCCGAATTGCCGATCGGCATCGTCACCGCGATCGCCGGCGCGCCGTTCTTCCTGTGGATCCTGCTGCGCAAGCGCGGCGTGGCTGATTTGTAAGATTTGGGGATTTGTAAGATTTGGAACCTGTGAGGCTTGGATGATCGAAGCAAGGGATGTTTCCGTGGCGATCGCCGGCACACGCATCGTTACCGGTGTCGATTTCGCCGCGCGGCCAGGCGAAGTGGCGGCCATCGTCGGCCCCAACGGCTCCGGCAAGACGACCTTCCTCAAAGCGCTATCGGGAGAGCTTGCTTACACCGGGCATGTCGCCCTCAACGGCCGCGATCTCTCGGCGATGAAGCCGGTCGAGATTGCCGCCCAGCGAGCGGTGCTGCCGCAAGCGACGGCGCTGTCGTTCCCGTTCACGGTGCGAGAGGTGGTCAAGCTCGGCCTTGTCGGCGGCCGTTCGGGTGTCCTGCCGGGCGAGGACATGCGGCTGCCGGAACGGGCGCTGGCGCGCGTCGATCTCGACGGTTTTGCCGGGCGTTTCTACCAGGAGCTTTCGGGCGGCGAGCAACAGCGCGTCCAGCTTGCGCGCGTGCTGTGCCAGGTCTGGGCGCCGGTGCTCGACGGCAAGCCGCGCTATCTGTTCCTCGATGAGCCGGTTTCCAGCCTCGACATCAAGCACCAGCTGATCATCATGAACATCGCCCGCGACTTCACCAGAAGGGGCGGCGGCGTGGTCGCCATCCTGCACGACCTCAACCTGACGGCCATGTTTGCCGACCGGATCTTTGTCATGCATGGCGGCAGGCTCGCCGCCACCGGGTCGCCGCAGGATGTGCTGAGCGACGATCTGATCGAAAAAGTGTTCGACTGCCGGCTCAGGGTCGGCGTGCTGCCGGCCGGCAACGTGCCGTTCGTGTTGCCGCAATCGTCGGTCAGTTGATATTCAGGTGAGGCCGGCCTGCGAATGACGGTATCCTGCGCTCCCGGTACTCACGTACCCAAACGTACGCTCCGTTCCGGTTCTCGGAACCACCATTCTCGACTCGGCCTGACCTGAATCTCAACAGACCTGGTCGATGTGCTCTGGTTCAGGCAGCCGGGGCGCGGCGCTCCACCAGCATGTCGATGCCGAGCAGGTTGCGCACGTTTGGCCGCGCCGCGACCAGGTCGGCGATCGTGTAGCGGGCGAGGACGGCGAAGAACGCGTTCAACGCCTCGCGCAACGCCGAATTCAGCGCACAGCTGTCGACCAGCGGGCATTCGGCGGCATCGTTCTCGAAGCATTCGGCCATGGCGAAGCTCTCTTCCGTCACACGCACGACATCGAACAGGCTGATGGCTTCGGCCGTCCGGCCAAGCTTGACGCCGCCATTCCTGCCGCGCACGGTCTGGACAAGGCCATGTTCGACCAGCGGCTGCAGGATCTTGAACAGGAACAGCTCCGACACCGAATAGGCGGCGGCGATCTCGGGGATGCGGCTCAATCGGTCATCGTTCGCCGCGCAATACATCAGTATGCGCATGGCATAGTTGGTCTGGCGCGTAAGCCGCATTTTGTCCTCACAAGGCGCTGGTGCGGTGCAACCACGCCAGATCTGGAATTTTTTGCTGATGCGGCTTTGATCCGGAATTTCGGATTCGCCACATTGGCCTGGGCGGAATATGGCCTATACCTTGGAACAATTCCAGACTAGCTGCCCATGATAGATGAATATTCTGCTCAACTTTATGTGCGCAGCGGCAGGATGTGAGGCAAAATCGACTGTCACGGGCAAATCGGCTGATGAAACACTAAATAGGCCCGAGATTGACGAGGAGCGGCTCATCCATGTCACAATCGGCTCCGCCCCTGGCGCCTGTCCGTTTCGATACCGATGCGCATGCCAAGCTTTCCGCGTTGCGGCGGACAAAGTTTGCCGCCACGGCAGCGCTGGCGCTTTGCGTGGTGGTGTTTGGGCTCGCCAAGTCATTCGAGCACGCCTATCCGTGGCTCGGTTTCGTCGCCGCCTTTGCCGAGGCCGCGACCATCGGCGGCCTGGCCGACTGGTACGCGGTGGTGGCGCTGTTCAGGCGGCCGCTGGGGCTGCCGATCCCGCACACAGCCATCATTCCCGAGAACCAGAGCCGTATTGCCGACAATCTCGGCCGCTTCATCGAGGTCAACTTCCTCGCCCCGGAACCGGTGCGTGAAAAGCTTGCCGAGGTCGATTTTTCGGCGCTCGTCGCCGACTGGCTTGCCGATGCCGAACGCGCCGCCGGCCTGTCGCGCTTCGTCGTGCGGCTGGTGCCGCAGACGCTCGCCGCCGTCGAGCAATCCGGCCTGCGTGGCTTCGTCACCAGCCGCATGCTCGAGCAGATCGAAAAGGTGCCGCTGGCGCCGCTGGCCGCTGAGCTGCTGTCGGCGCTCACCGACGACCGTCGCCACCAGAAACTGTTCGACGAATTCACCAAGGTGATCGGCCGGTTCCTCAACGACGAACAGGCGCTGGCGACGATGCGCGAGAAGATCCGCGAGGAACTGCCGTCGCTGTTCAACCTGTTTCGTGCCGACGCTTATCTCCTGAAGAAGATCGTTGCCTCGGCCGGCTCGCTGCTCGACGAGGTGCGGGCCGATCCCGACCACCCGATGCGCGCCGAATTCGACCGTTTCGCGCAGGCCTTCATCGAGAAGCTCAGGACATCGAAGCAATATGCCAAACGCGCCGAGAAGCTGAAGCGCGATTTCCTCGCCCGGCCGGAGGTCAGGGGATTGGCCGGCGACATGTGGGCAAGCCTCAGCCAGTTCATCGAGCAAGATACCAAGGCGCCTGAATCGATCATCCGCGCGCATCTCGCCAACATGCTCGTCGAGGTCGGCCGGCATCTTGCCGGCGATGCGCATATCAGGGCCGACATGAACCAGGGCTTCGTGGTGGCGCTCGCTTCGTTCGTGGAGAGCCAGAAGAGCGGCGTGTCGAAATTCATCGCCGACCAGGTCAAGCGCTGGGACCTTGCACAGCTGACGCGGCTGATCGAGATGAACATCGGCAGGGACCTGCAATACATCCGCTTCAACGGCATGATCATCGGTGGGCTTGCCGGCATCGTGCTCTATGTCGCCGAGCGGCTGTTCCTCGTCGGCTGACGTCCGTTCGGGCCTGGGCCGATTCCACTGCGTTCGAATGGACACGCAGCACTTCGGTGCTATTCTCTCGTCCGGGAGCCCAATCGGCGGCGACAGGGGAGAAGACCAGCATGGCCAAGCAACCGGATTCCGATTCCTTCATGGACATGTTCGGCAAGTTCGGCCGCGACCTGAAAGTGCCTAACGTCGATATCGAGACGATTCTCGCGCATCACCGCAAGAACCTCGAGGCGCTGGAGAAATCGGCGCGCGCCAGTGCCGCCGGCGCGTCCTCGCTGTTGTCCAGGCAACGCGAGATGCTGCAGGACACGCTGCGCGAGGTCACCGACATGGCGCAAAGCTACAGGGCGCCGGGCAACCCGCAGGAATTGATGAGCAAACAAACAGAGTTCGCCAGAAAATCCTTCGAGGCGGCGTTGAAGAATGCCAGCGAAGTGGCTGAATTGGTCAAGAAATCCGGCACCGAATCGGTCGACATCCTGCGCACGCGCATCAAGGAGGCGATGGAGGAAATCCGCGCCGGCTACGACAAGAAGTAGCGGCCTGCGGCCAAGGTGGCTTTGTTGCCGCCGTCAGCCCTGAAAGCCAAGAAATCCCGATTTGACCTGCCACTGCGCCGGGCCGCATGGCACCATTGCGGCCAAAATCGGCGGAACGGATTCGCACAGGGCGAATTGACAGGGGCCGCCAGTTCGTGGTCCGGAGGCGTTGGAAGCGATCGGGAAACCAGGAATGACTGAAATACGGCCTAAGACGCCGCCGACCTACGAGCAGTTGAGGACGATGGCTGGGCAGGAGCTTGGTGTGTCGGAGTGGACGACGGTCGACCAGAATCGTATCGACCAGTTCGCCGAATGCACCGGCGACCATCAATGGATCCATGTCGATCCCGAGAGGGCGCGACGGCAAAGCCCGTTCCGCACCACGATCGCGCACGGCTACCTGACGCTGTCGATCATCGGCGCGCTGGCGCTCGGCATGGGCATCGTGCCGGAAAACACCCAGGCTGCCTTCAACTATGGCTTCGACAAGGTGCGTTTCCTGGCACCGGTCAAGGTCGGCGCGCGCATCAGGCTGCGCTCCACGCTGCTGTCCATGGAGGACAGAGGCCCCGGCCAGTATCTGATGAAAGCGGCCAATACGGTCGAGATCGAAGGCGAGGAAAAGCCTGCTTTGACGGCTGAAACATTGGTCATGCTCTATGAGCGCCGCAAGCGGGCAGGGGCCTGAGAGCCTATTTGGGAATTCTACTCAGGCCGCCATCTGATGGCGTCGTGCCTTGCGAAGCATTGGGCACCGCGCGGCCAGCGGCGTGGGCTGAGAGAAGCGCAAAGAGCAGTGCGACCAGGGCCAGCGCCGTTGCTGTCTGAAAGGTGAGTTGCATCCCCCGCGCGGCGGCCTCTGAACTCAGAATATCCTCGCGCAGCGCTGGTTGCGCGACTGCGTGCGGGAGGTCTGTACGGCTCGCTAACCGATGACAACGCAATATCAATGCGCCATCGCCGCCTCGAGCACCTTGAAGATCCGCTCGTCCGCGCATTGGGCAACGTTGAAGCGCAGGAAGCGGCTGGCCGTTTGGGACAGGCTGAACGCATTGCCGGGCGCCAGCACGACGGCGTCGGCCAGAGCGCGGCGGGCGACTTCGGCCGCATCGACGCGATCCGGCAGGCTGCACCACAGGAACAGCCCGGACGGCTGGTCGATCCAGGGCGTGATGCCGATCGATTTCAGGCGGGCGCCCGTCTCGCCCATGGCGAGCGAAAGCCGCGCCCGCAGCAGATCCATGTGCTTGCGGTAGCTGCCGTCCTTCAGCAGAGTCAGCACCAGTTCGGCCGCAAGCCTGCCGCCGCCGAAGGTCGTGGCGATCTTGAGGTCGGTCAGGGGTTCGATCCAGTCGCGGGGCGCTGCGATGAAGCCGCAGCGAACCGACGCCGACAGCGTTTTGGAAAAGCTGCCGATATGGATGACCCGGCTCAGGCCATCGAACGCCGCCAGCCTGGGGGCGGGGGCATGTTCGAAATCGGCGAAGATGTCGTCCTCGACGATGGTCAGATCCGATTGATCGGCGAGCTTGAGCAGCCGGTGCGCGGTGACAGGCGACAGGATCGCGCCGGTCGGGTTGTGGATGGCGGAATTGGTGATGTAGAGGCGCGGCCGATGCTCGGCCAATGCCTGCGCGAACAGTTCGATATCAGGCCCCGACGGCGTGTAGGGAACGCTGACGACCTTGGCCCGGTGGGCGCGCAGCAGGGCATGAAAATTGAAATAGCAGGGATCGTCGACCAGCACCGTGTCGCCCGGCTCGATCAGGAAACGGCAAAGCAGGTCGATGGCCTGCGTGCCCGATTCCGTCAGCATGATCTGCTCGGGGGAGGCTTCGATGCCGTGCTCGGCCATGCGCCGGGCCAGCAGGTGCCGCAGCGGCGGCAGGCCGAGCGGTGTGCCGTAGTCGGCGAGCGCGACGTCGTCGGCACGCGCCACCGTGCGCAGCGTCCGGCGCAGGCCAGCCTGGGGCATCCATGAGGCCGGCAGCCAGCCGCAGCCGGGTTTCAGGGTGTCGTCGCCTGCTTCCAGCGACTGGCGCGAGATCCAGAGCGGATCGACGGCGCGGTCGAGCCGGGGACCGATCTCGGCCAGCGACAGCGGCGCCAGCGATCCGGCGGCATAAAAGCCCGAGCCCGGCCGGGACCGGATCGCGCCTTCGGCGGCGAGCCGCTCATAGGCTTCGACCACGGTGGACTTCGACACTTGCATGGATTTGGCGAAGGCGCGGATCGACGGCAGTCGCGCCCCCGGCGTCAGGCTGCGCGCGGCAATCCGCTGGCGGATGGTCGCCATTACAGTCTCGACAAGGGTGAGTGTGTCTTCGGTTTCGAACGCTGCTACCGTCATCCGTACTGCTCGATTTGCCATTACAGTTTCATGAAATTGTACCCCATTGTCTCTAGCCAGACCATACCTGCTGGTCGATAGAGGGCGAAAGAAATGGAGCCTGGAATGGACAAGACGGCGAGCGGCTGGGTGAACGGATTCGTTGGCGTGCTGATCTTCAGCGGCTCACTGCCGGCAACGCGCGTCGCCGTGATGGATTTCGATCCGACATTCGTGACGTCGGCCCGGGCGGCGATTGCCGGACTGCTTGGTCTGGCGATGCTGCTTTTGTTTCGTCAGAAGCGGCCCGGGCGCAGGGATTTGCTGTCGCTGGTCATTGTCGCGCTCGGCGTGGTGGTCGGCTTTCCCTTGCTGACGGCGCTGGCGCTCAAGCATGTCACCTCGGCTCATTCCATCATCTTCGTCGGCCTGCTGCCGCTGGCAACCGCGATCTTCGGCGTGTTGCGCGGCGGTGAACGTCCTCGCCCGGTGTTCTGGCTGTTTTCGTGCGCGGGCAGCGCGCTGGTCGCCGGTTTTGCCCTGATGCAAGGCGTGACCGCGTCGCCGGTCGGCGATGGTTTGATGCTTGCCGCCATCATTGCCTGCGGCTTGGGCTACGCGGAAGGGGCGGCGCTGTCACGCAAGCTCGGCGGCTGGCAGGTGATCTGCTGGGCGCTGGTGCTGTCGTTGCCGATCATGCTGGTGCTGACGTTTGCGACGCTGCCGCCGTCCTTCGCCGCCGTCGGCTCCAATGCGTGGATCGGGCTGGCCTATGTCTCGCTGTTCAGCATGCTGATCGGCTTCGTCTTCTGGTATCGCGGCCTTGCGCAAGGCGGCATCGCCGCCGTCGGGCAGTTGCAGCTTCTTCAGCCCTTCTTCGGCCTCGCGTTGGCGGCGACGCTGCTGCACGAACAGGTCAGCCCGCTGATGATCGTCGTCACGCTCGGCGTGGTGCTATGCGTGTTCGGCGCGAAGAAGTTTGCAAGGTAGGTTTGGCTCTGACGGCCTTGCGGTAGCTCTCTAGAATTTCGTCACCACACCGATGCCGATGCCCTCGAAGCCGCCCATCGCCATCAAGGCGGCCGGCGCCTCATCGAGGCTGATCTTCTTGCCGACCAGCAATTCGGGCCTGAGCTTGCCGTTGCGGATCATGTCCATCATCGCCTGGTAGCGATAAGCCTGCATGCCGTGGCTGCCGAGGATTTCGAGCTCGAAGGCGATCACCTTGTCCATCGGCACCGCAGATTTCGCGTGGTCGCCGAGCATCAGGCCGACCTGCACATGGCGGCCGCGCCGGCGCAGATTGGCGATCGAATTGAACGAGGTGGTGGGGTGGCCGAGCGCGTCCATCGACATGTGCGCGCCGCCATTGGTGATCTGCTTGACGGCCTTGACCACATTCGGCGTCTTCGACGCATTGATGGTGGCGACGGCGCCGATCTTCTTGGCGAAATCGAGCTTCTCGTCGGTGAGGTCGATGGCGATGACATTGGCGCCCATGGCGCTGGCGATCATGATCGCCGACAGGCCAACGCCGCCGCAGCCATGCACCGCCACCCATTCGCCAGGCGTCACCCGGCCCTGGTCGACGATGGCGCGAAACGAGGTGACGAAGCGGCAGCCGAGGCTGGCGGCGGTGGCGAATTCCATCTCGTCGGGCAAGCGCACGAGGTTGGTGTCCGCGTGTTCGATGGCGACATATTCGGCGAAGGAACCCCAGCCGGTAAAGCCAGGCTGCGTCTGATGTTCGCAGACTTGGTGATTGCCCGAGGTGCATTCGAAGCAGTGGCCGCAGCCGACGGCGAACGGCACGGTGACGCGCTCGCCGGCCTTCCAGCGGGTAACATGCTTGCCGGCGGCAACCACGATGCCGGCCAGTTCGTGGCCCGGCACATGCGGCAGGCGGATGCCGTCGTCATGCCCCATCCAGCCATGCCAGTCGCTGCGGCACAGCCCGGTCGCCTCGACCTTGATGACGACGCCATCGGCAGCCGGTTTCGGATCGGGAACGGTCTGAATCGTCGGCGCTTCGCCGAATTTCTCGAAGACGACGGCTTTCATTGGCAACTCCCACCCTTCACGCAGGCATATCGAAAGCGACGATAGCCGATTCCTTGTCTGGTCAAGCGAAAATCGATTCCGCCAGACAGGTTGGCCGGTCGCTTCGGTGCTGACGTAACGAGTCGGCGAATGAAGCCTTACTCGGCATCGATCTGGTTCTGGGGGGCCGCCTTCTGGAAGGCCGGCAGCGCCATGCAGGCGGCGTTGATGCGCGCGATCGTCGGGTAGGGCGTCAGGTCGACGCCAAAGCGGGCATTGCTGGTGACTTGCGCGGCGAGACAAATATCGGCCAGGCTCGGCCTGTCGCCATGGCAGAATTCTCCGGTCTCGGCCGCGGAAGCCAGGATCTTTTCAAGCGGCCGAAAACCTTCGTTCACCCAGTGGCGGAACCAGTTGGCGATGTCCTCGTCGCCGGCGCCGAACAGAGTGCGCAGCGAGGTCAGCACGCGCAGATTGTTCACGGGATGGATGTCGCAGGCGATCATCTGCGCCAGCATCCTGACCCGCGCCCGGCCAGGAGCATCCTTCGGCAGCAGCGGCGGTTCGGGGCGGGTCTCGTCGAGGAATTCGATGATCGCCAGCGATTGCATCAAGAGCGTGCCGTCGCCGAGGATCAGCGCCGGCACTAGCCCCTGCGGATTGACCGCGAGATAGGCTGCTTCCAGATGCTCGCCATGGCGCAGATGATGCGGGACATAGTCGTAGGTCAGCCCCTTCATCTCCAGCGCGATGCGCACCCGATAGGAGGTGGAGGAGCGATAGTAGTTGTGCAGGACGATGTCGCTCATGCGTTCACTTCGACTGGCCGATGGTGACTTCGATCGTGCCGATGCCGTCGACGCCGCCGGTCATCGTGTCGCCGGCACGAACCGCGCCGACGCCGGCCGGTGTGCCGGTGAAGATCAGGTCGCCGGGCTCCAGTTCCACCGCCTCGCTGCAGATCGACACGATATCTGATATCGGCCAGATCAGCTCGGCGAGGTCGGCATCTTGCCTGACCTTGCCGTTGACGGCGAGCCAGATGCGGCCCTTTTGCGGGTGGCCGGATTTTGCCGCGGGGATCAGCGGACCGCAAGGGGCGGAGCGGTCGAACGCTTTCGACCAGTCCCAGGGCCGCGCCGTCTTCTTGGCTTCATCCTGCAGGTCGCGGCGGGTGAGGTCGATGCCGACGCCGTAACCCCAGACATGATCCAGCGCCTGGCTGCGCGCAATGCGAAAGCCCGGTCTGCCGATCGCGGCAACCAGCTCGATCTCGTGGTGCAGATTGCCGGTCAGGGGCGGGTAGGGGATTGTGGCGCCGGAATCGACCACCGCGTCGCCCGGCTTGGTGAAGAAGAAAGGTGGGTCGCGCTCGTCATTGCCGAATTCGCGGGCATGCGCCGCGTAGTTGCGGCCGACGCAGAAGATACGGCGCACCGCAAAACGCTCGGGCGAGCCGCTGATCGCCACCGAAGGCGTTGGCGGGGCGGGAAGAGCGAAGGCGGTCATGATCTGTCTCTGGATTGGGTCTTGGGTGTCGGAGGGCTGGCGGTACATTCGGCCGATTTTCGAGGTCGGGCAAGGCGTCGCATTTGATAAGGCACCGCTCCGCAAGGCTTGTACAAGGAATGAGGAGATTGACGGTAGACTATTTGGCAATAATCCGGCCATGCTCGCGGGACTAGGCTATGTCGGAAAACTGAAACGGGGCTTCGCAACGAACGCCATGACCGCAATCAATGATCGCGCCCGGTTCCTGATCATCGATGACCATCCGCTGTTTCGCGAGGCGCTGCACAGCGCCGTGCAGATGGCCTATCCGGAAGTCGACACGGTGGAGGCGCGCTCGATCACCGAGGCGCTCGATCTTCTGGCCGGCGCCAAGCCGTTCGATCTGGCGCTGCTCGACCTCAGCATGCCCGACGTGCATGGCTTCGACGGGCTGCTGCAGCTCAGGACCCGCTATCCGCGCCTGCCGGTGGTCATCGTCTCGGGCTATGAGGAGCCGAAGATCATTTCCGAGGCGCTGTCCTACGGGGCCGCCGGCTTCATCCCGAAATCGGCGCGCAAGAGCGACCTGGCCGCCGCGATACGCTCGGTGATGGAAGGCGCGATCTACGTGCCGGAAACCTATGAAGGCCGCACACCCGACGCCGACAGCACCGACCGCGCCGACATGGTGCAGCGCCTGTCGACCCTGACGCCGCAACAGCTGCGCGTGCTGCAGATGCTGCGCCAGGGCCTGCTCAACAAGCAGATCGCCTACGAGCTGCAGGTCGGCGAAACCACGGTCAAGGCGCATGTCTCCGAAATCCTGCGCAAACTCAATGTGTATAGCCGCACGCAAGCGGTGATCGAGGTGTCGAAGCTGGACAATGCGGAGTTGTTTCGGGATCAGGCGGGGTTTTGAGACTACACCCCCTTGTGGGGAGGGTCGATCCGCGAAGCGGAGCGGGGTGGGGGTCGGCGCCGCACCCCACCCCGGCGCTACGCGCCGACCCTCCCCATCGAGGGGAGGGTAAGCCAGGCGCCGCGTTCGACGATGGCCGGGCGAACATGGCAAAAAGTGCGCTGTCACCGTAATTCCACCGTAATTCATAATGGCGCTGACGTAATTCATAAATAGCGCTGAAGAGGCCTCATTTGGCCGGCATGATTTTGGCGGCAGAGCGGACGAGGCTACTGGGCAAGCGTAACCCGTCGCGGTAAGCTACAGCCCGCGCTGTACTGTTGAACATGTGTGCTTCCAATTACGGTGACAGTGCACCATTTTCCTTTCGCCGCCTGCCTCGCTTTTCCGGCTTCTCGGCTTTCCAGCTCGCATCCGGTCCAAAATTGCCTCGCTGTCCTCCAGTTCGACACAAGAAGGGTTAGGCGAGCAAATGCGCCAGCAGCGCGCGCAACTGCGCCGGTTTCAGCGGCTTGCGCATCAGCTCGATGCCGCCCGCACGCGCCGCCTTGGCGACAGCCTCGGAACTGTCGGCGGTGACGATCAGCGCCGGCACGGCGCGGCCGAGATAGTCGCGGACTTCGGCGATGGTGGCGGTGCCGAGATCGCCGCCGTCGAGATGCTGGTCGGCAATGACGATGTCGGGCACCCAGTCGGTGTCGCCAAGCATGTCAAGGGCATCGTCGGTCGAGGTCGCTGCCCGCACCAGGCATTGCCAGCGTTCGAGCAGGAAGGTCATGGCCTGCAGCACCTCGACATCGTTCTCGACCAGCAGCACCTTGGTGCCGAACAGGCCGTAGCCGCGTGGCCGTTCCATGCTGGCGGCGCTGGCGACGGCATCCGCCGTGGCGCCGATGCCGACCGGCACATCGATGTGGAAAATCGTGCCGCGACCGACTTTCGATGAAAATGTCACGGGATGGCCGAGCGCGCTGGCCATGCGCCGCACGATGGCGAGCCCGAGCCCGAGACCGCCGCCGTCCAGCTCGGCATTGACTGATGAGGTGCCGCGATGGAATTCCTCGAACACGGCCTCGCGCTGGTCGTCGGGAATGCCGCAACCGGTGTCGGCGACGTCGATGCGAATGGTGTCGCCGCGATGCCTGGTGCCGACAAGCACGCCGCCCGAGCGGGTATAGCCGAGCGCATTGGAGAGAATGTTCTGCAGGATGCGGCGCAACAATGTGCGGTCGGAGCGGACCACGGCGTTGACCGGCCGGAATTTCAGCGACAGCCCCTTCAGTTCCGCCACCGGCTGAAAATCCGAACGCAGCGACGAGAACAGCGCCTCCAGGCTGACGTCGCCGATGTCAGGTTGCACCACGCCGGCATCGAGCTTGGAGATGTCGAGCAGCGTGCGCAGCAGGTCCTCCATCGTCTCCAGCGAGCGCTCGACCTGCCGCACGAGCTTTTTGCCCTCGTCGCTGGTCTGCACTTCGGCCAGCGCCGACACCGAGAGGTGGGCCGCATTCAGCGGCTGCAGCACGTCGTGGCTGGCGGCGGCGAGGAAGCGGGTCTTGGACAGGTTCGCCAGTTCGGCGTTTTCCTTGGCGGCGCTGAGGTCTATGTTGGATTGTTCCAGCCGACGCAGCGTCGAATGCAGTTCCTCGGTGCGCGTACGCACCCGATTTTCCAGCGAAATCGCGGTCTGGAACAGCGAGAAAGCGTTGCCTTGCTGGTCCATCGAGCGCTCGACCCGGCTGACCAGTGCCGCGTTGATCTTCTTCAGCTTCTCGAGATCGTTTATGTCCTTGAGCGGCATCTTGTCATTCCGCCGCCTGGCGCTCACCGAAGGCGATGCCGGTAAAGGTCTGGTTCAGGTGCATCGAGCGATACTGTTCGCCGTAGGTGCCAAAGCCGATGACGTTGTTGAGCCGGTAGAGCTCCGAAATGTCGCGAAAGACCTGGCGGTTGCGCGCATCCAGGCGGCGCAGCACGCAGTCGAAGCCGAGGATCATGTCGATGCCGCCAAGCCTCTCCTCGACGTCCCGGAGTGCTGCGCGCGTCGCTTCGACCATGTCCTTGGGCTGGGCGATCGATAGCACGACGCCGTCGTCTATGGCGCAGAAGAACGACAGCGAGCCGTCCGGGTGCATCTTCTGGATCGACCGGCAATAATATTCGCCGCCCACCTTCACCACCACCGGATGCGAGGCAAAGCTCAGCGGCGTCAACGTCCGCGGGACGATGCCGACGGAAGCCGCATATTCCTCCGCCGCATTGGTGGCGTTGAACTCGCGCACGATGCGGTGATCGGGATCGGACGCCGTCACCACCAGTTTTTCGTCGGTGGGAACGAAGTTGTCGGTCTTGAAGACATGGAAGGGAATTTCAGTGGCGATCAGCACGATGATGGCGCTGTCGGAGGTGACCTTGCCGTTCGAGATCAGGCGCGTCGTCTCGAACTTCAGGTCATCGCCGGCCGAGCCGCCGATCAACGGTATGTCGTCGAGGCCCCAATGGATGGCCGAACTCACCGCTTCCTCGGCATAGGAGAGGCCATCGATGAAGCAGAGCGCGAACGTGCCTTTGGTGCGATCATAACCCAGGCGCCCGCGCAGCGACCGCCGCAAAGCCTCGACCTCGCTGGTGATCCTGTCCATGCCCGACGAGGACAGGTTGTCGACCATCGCGCTGACCGCGGTGAACGCCGCGGATGGAAGCAGCATGGCGAGCACATGACCGTCCTCGAGGCCCTGCGGCGTGATCTCGCCGGCGGTCGAGCAGCCCGCATGGTGGAGCGTCGGCGCGTGGGTCATGAGCGCCTGGGAAAGGGCGCCAGCCTCGATCAGGCTCTGGGAAAAGAACAGCAGGGCAAAGCCCGCATCGATCGCCGCGGCTTCCAACGCGATCGCCTTGGCGAACGCGCCCATGTCGGGCTCGTCCGTGGTGAGCGCCGACAGGCCGCATCCATAGCGCGTCCGTGAACTGGCCAGCGATGTTCTCCGCATTTCCTCCGACGCGTTTTTTGTGCGCGTCGGAGGCGCGAGCGTCGACCGGCATTGTTGCCCTCAATCGGTATTTTGGCAATGGGGCGACCTGGGCTGCACGCCTGGGCTCGGCCATGACCGAAAGTACAATGTGCGGCGTTTCCGACGCGCTGTTTTTTGTCCGTTATGCGGTGTACGAATAACGCATGGCCGAAGCGCCAACACCGCATCGGCAGCGTGATGACCAAGGTTGATACCCAGGGAGGAACCATGTCGGACGTTTCGTTGATGGTGAACGGAAAACGGGTCAGCGGGGCTGCCGAGGACCGAACACTTCTGGTTCACTTCCTGCGGGAGAATCTCGGCCTTACCGGAACTCATGTCGGTTGTGACACCTCGCAATGCGGTGCCTGCGTCGTCCATGTCGACGGCAAGGCGGTCAAATCCTGCTCGATGCTCGCGATACAGGCCTCCGGCTCGACCGTGGTGACGATCGAAGGCCTGGCCAATGGCGCCGACCTGCATCCGGTGCAGGCCGCTTTCAAGGAACATCACGGGCTGCAATGCGGCTTCTGCACGCCAGGCATGATCATGACGGCGACCGACATGATCAACCGCCATCCCGAAGGCCTCGACGAGGCGACGGTGCGCGCCGAGCTCGAAGGCAACATCTGCCGCTGCACCGGCTACCACAACATCGTCAAGGCGATTCTCGCCGCGTCGCAGACGATGAAGGGGTCGAAGGGCAAAGCCAGGCAAGCGGCGTGAGAGGGAAGTGGGTAGCGAATAGGGAGTAGCGAATGGTCAGCAGTCTGACCAAACGCCAACTCACCACAATTCACTACTCGCTACTTGCTACTCGCTATTCGCTATTTCAGCATTTCGGGAGGAATTTCTGATGGGCATTGAAGGTGTTGGCGCTCGGGTCGCGCGCAAGGAAGACAAAAGGTTCATCACCGGCGCCGGCCGTTATGTCGACGACATGGTGGTTCCCGGCATGAAGCACGCGGCCTTCGTGCGCAGCCCGCACGCGCATGCGCAGATCAAGAAGATCGACGTCAAAAAGGCCCAGGCCATGCCCGGCGTCATTGGCGTCTTGACCGGCAAGGAGCTCAAGGCCGACGGCATCGGCAACCTCATCTGCGGCTGGATGATCCACTCCAAGGACGGCTCGCCGATGAAGATGGGCGCATGGTCGCCGCTCGCTTTCGACCGGGTCCGCTATGTCGGCGATGCGGTGGTCGTCGTGGTGGCGGAAACCAAGGGCCAGGCGCGCGACGCGGCCGAGGCGGTTGAGATCACCTACAAGGAGCTGAAGGCCGTCGTCGATGCCTCGAAGGCGATGGACAAGGGGGCGCCGCAGATCCACCCGGAGGCCGACAACAATCTGATCTTCGACTGGGACATCGGCAATGCCGACGAGACGGCCGCGGCCTTCACGAAGGCGGCCCATGTCGTCAAGATGGACATCATCAACAACCGCCTGGTGCCTAACGCCATGGAGCCGCGCGCGGCTCTTGGCCATTACGACAAGGCCGAAGACCACTACACCTGCTGGACGACATCACAGAACCCGCATGTGGCGCGGCTGGTGATGAGCGCCTTCTACAATGTGGCGCCGGAAAACAAGCTGCGTGTCATAGCACCCGATGTCGGCGGCGGCTTCGGCTCCAAGATCTACATCTATCCCGAGGAAATCGTCTGCCTGTGGGCGTCGAAGAAGACCGGCGTGCCGGTCAAATGGGTGGCCGACCGCACCGAGAGCTTTCTGACCGACGCGCATGGCCGCGACCATCACACCCATGCCGAAATGGCCTTTGACAAGGATCACAAGATCCTTGGCCTGAAGGTCGAGACGAAGGCCAATCTCGGCGCCTATATGTCGCTGTTCTCGTCGGCGACGCCGACCTACCTCTATGCGACGCTGCTGTCGGGCCAGTACAACATCCCGGCGATCCATGCCAATGTGAAGGCGATCTACACCAACACCGCGCCCGTCGATGCCTATCGCGGGGCAGGGCGGCCGGAAGCGACCTTCGTCATGGAACGCATGATGGAGACCGCGGCACGTCAGTTCGGCGTGTCACCGGCGGAATTGCGGCGCAAGAACTTCGTCACCTCGTTCCCGCACCAGACGCCGGTCATCATGTGCTACGACGCCGGCGATTACGGAACCTCGCTCGACGCGGCGATGAAGGCGTCGGACTATGCCGGCTTTGCCAAGCGCAAGACCGCCGCCGCCAAGAACGGGCTGCTGCGCGGCATCGGCATGAGCTGCTATATCGAGGCCTGCGGCATCGCGCCGTCGGCGGCGGTCGGCAGCCTTGGGGCGGGTGTCGGACTTTGGGAAAGTGCCGAGGTGCGCGTCAACGCAGTCGGCACGATCGAGGTGCTGACCGGCTCACACAGCCACGGCCAGGGCCATGAGACGACCTTCGCGCAACTGGTCAACGAGCGCTTCGGCGTGCCGCTCGATTCCGTATCCATTGTCCATGGCGACACCGACAAGGTGCAGATGGGCATGGGCACCTATGGTTCGCGCTCGGGCGCGGTCGGCATGTCTGCCGTCGTCAAGGCGCTCGACAAGGTCGAGGCCAAGGCCAAGAAGATCGCCGCCCACCTGCTCGAGGCCGACGAGGGCGACATCATCATCGAGAACGGCGCGCTGAAAGTCGCCGGCACCGACAAGAACGTGCCGTGGTTCCAGATGGCGCTCGCCGCCTACACCGCCCATAATCTGCCGGGCGGCATGGAGCCCGGGCTGAAGGAGACCGCGTTCTACGATCCTTCGAACTTCACCTTCCCGGCCGGCTGCTACATCTGCGAGGTCGAGGTCGACCCGGAAACCGGCATGACCGAGATCATCCAGTTCGTCGCCGCCGATGATTTCGGCAACATCATCAACCCGATGATCGTCGAAGGCCAGGTGCATGGCGGACTGGCGCAAGGTATCGGCCAGGCGCTGCTCGAAGGCGCCCACTATGACAACAGCGGCCAGCTGCTGACGGCCAGCTACATGGACTACACCATGCCGCGCGCCAGCGACCTGCCATCGTTCAAGGTGTCGACCTCGAACACACCATGCCCGGGCAATCCGCTCGGCATCAAGGGCTGCGGCGAGGCCGGCGCCATCGGCTCGCCGCCGGCGGTCATCAACGCCATCACCGACGCCATCGGCAGCAACGATCTTGCCATGCCGGCATCGCCCTCCTCCGTGTGGGCAGCGATCCGCGCGACGAAGCATTGAAAGCGAATAGCGAATAGGGAGTAGCGAATAGGGAAAAAGAAGAGTGCGTAGGCATGAGATTCCTACTCGCTATTTGCAACTCCCTATTCGCTCTTTCCCCGAAGGGAGAAAGACAAATGTACTCAGTCAACTATCACCGCGCCGCCTCGGTTACCGAGGCCGCCAAGCTGATCAAGACCGGTGACGCGAAGCTGCTTTCGGGCGGCATGACGCTGATCCCGGCGATGAAGACGCGGCTCGCCGCACCGTCCGATCTTGTCGACCTGTCGCGGATCAAGGAGCTGCAGGGCGTCAAGGTGTCGGGCAAGACAGTGACCATCGGTGCCGCCACGACGCATCACGACGTTGCCAATGACGAGAAGCTGAAGAAGGCCTGCCCGGCGCTTGCCCATCTGGCGTCGCTGATCGGCGATCCGGCGGTGCGCCACAAGGGGACGATCGGCGGCTCGATCGCCAACAACGATCCGGCGGCCGACTATCCGGCGGCGCTGCTGGCGCTGGGCGCCACCATCGTCACCAACAAGCGCGAGATCGCCGCCGACAAGTTCTTCAAGGGCCTGTTCGAGACGTCGTTGAAGGAAGGCGAAATCGTCACCGCGGTCACCTTCACGGCGCCGGCCAAGGCGGCCTATGAGAAGTTCCGCAACCCGGCATCGCGCTATGCGATCGTCGGCGTGTTCGTGGCCAAGGGCAAGGATGGCGTCAGCGTCGCCGTCACCGGCGCTGGCGACGACGGCGTCTTCCGCTCGAAGGAGATCGAGGCAGCCCTAGCCAAGAATTTCGCTGCCTCGGCGCTCGATGGCGTGAAGGTGCCGGCGAAGAACTTGATGACCGACATCCACGCCTCGGCCGATTACCGCGCCAACTTGATCACGGTGATGGCCAAGCGCGCCGTGGCTGCCGCCAACGCCTGAACAGGCGAATCACCGGTTTGGGGAGGGGGCCTTCGCGGCCCCTTTTCTTTTCCCCGGTATCGGCATCTCGCGCTTGCACAAGTTTATATTGCACTGCAATATGGGTTTGGGCGGGAATGCGAGCCGGGCTACGGAGCAGATGTTGAACCGTGGCCTTTCGCAGCTTCAAGGCGAAAGGCGCCGGCATGGCCGATATCTCCGCTACTCTTCCTGCCGTGACCCGGTCCGCCGCCGACCGGTCGGCCAGAACAAGGCTCGCCTATCTCGACGGCTGGCGCGGCCTGTCGATCGCCCTGGTGCTGATCGGCCATTTTTTTCCCGTTCCCGGAATCAATCTCGGGGTGCTGGGGCGTCGAATTCTTCTTCGTGCTCAGCGGCCGGCTGATGGGCGAGATCCTGTTCATCGAACGCTACCCGCTGAAGAAATTCTTCAAACGCCGCTTCTCGCGCATCTATCCCGCACTTCTGGTCTTCGTCATCGTCGCGATGATCGCGCTCTCCGGCACATTCATCGCCTTCAAATGGAAGGCGGCGCTGACCGCGCTGACATTCACCTACAACTACGCTGGAATTCTGGTTACGCGGGCGGGAGCGCTCGACCATATCTGGTCGCTCTGCGTCGAGGAGCACGCCTATATCATCCTGGCGCTGATCAGCGTCATCGTTTCGAGCCGCTCCCGCGTCATCCTGCTGCTGCTGGCGCTGGCCTTGCTTGCGATGGCCAACGGCGCGGTTTCGTACTGGGTCTTCGGGATGGACTACGAAACCACCTACTGGCGCACCGATGTGCATATCGCGTCGATCCTGCTGTCGGCGTCGATCTGCCTGCTCAAGGCCGACGGCAGGCTGCCGGCGGTCTTCAGCGGCAAGTATGTGGCGCTGGCGGCATCGATCTGCGCCATTGTGCTGTTTCTCGATAAGGTGCCAACACCGATCCACTATCTCTTCGCGGTGCCACTGCTGGCGCTGGCCGTCAACGCGCTCGATTTCAGTCCGCGATACTTGACCGGATTGCTGTCGTCGTGGCCGATGGCGACGCTTGGGCTGTGGTCGTACTCGCTCTATCTGTGGCAGCAGCCGTTCTACAAATTCGTCTATGAGCAGGGCAGCGCGCCGATCCCGATGCTGGCAGGAGTCTTTGCCTGCGCGCTCTGCAGCTACTACCTCATCGAGCGACCGGCGCGTGAATGGCTTAATCGTAACTGGTGAGTGCCGTAGCGCTGTTGGCGCTAAACCGACCGGCTCTTTTTCTCGATCAGATAGCGCCTGAGGCCGGCTTCGCCGCGCGGCGTAGTCCAGCGATGATTCCAGGCGAAGGCCGGTCGCAGCAACGGTGCGAGGAATTTGAGGATCGGCCGCAGCACCGTGACCTGCCAGGTCAATTGCACATGCGTGCCGGTGCCGAACGGCGACAATTCCGCCCGCCACAGGCCGTCGAAATCGCCAAGGGTTTTCACCACCACCAGTCGGCCGGGTTCGAGTTCAGCGGCCTCGATGATGAAATTCAGCTCATAGGGCAGGGCGCCGCGAGCCCGTGCTCTTGCGCGCGAACCGATGGTCGCCTTGCCCTTGCCGTCGAGCGGCACCACATCCTTGTAGACGTCACCCCACCAGAGCGGCAGCAATTCGGCATCCGAGAGCACCTCCCAAACTTCCTGCGGCGTGCCCTCTGGGATGTGCCAGCTTTCGTCGAAGCGGAAGACGTTGCTTGGCATGGCGTTTCCTCCAGTTGGCGGAAACATTATATTAGCTGCGGCTTCTTTGTGCGGCTAGCGCCAGCGGATCAGGCAGAGATTTGCCTGACGTAGTAGCGCACCGCCTTCTTGCCGCCATGGATGACGGCGTCGCCGGCCTCGACAAAGCCGAGGGCGGCGTGAAAGGCGTCCGAGGCAGGGTTGGGCGGGTCGATGTTGACCTCGCAGGTGACCAGCGAGTGGCCGGCGCGCTCAACATGGCCGAATAGGTCCTGATAAAGCCGGCGGGCATGGCCCCGGCCGCGCGCGGCTGCCGCCACGACGACACGGTCGACATAGACGAAGCGCTTGTAGCGTTCGCGGAACCAGACGAAATTCGGGCTGTCGTAACGGGCATCCTGGTCGAAGGTCATGATGAAGGCTTCGAGATCGCCGATGCGGCGCGCGTAAAACGCCTCGCCGAGCAGGACGGACAGCCGCTCCGGCTCGAGCCACGACAGTTCAGCGGCATGCTCATTGTTGAGCGCGAGGATCGCCGCCTCGTCCTCGGCCGATACACGGCTGATCAGGGCAGGGGGCGGGTTCATGCCTTGGCAGCCGCAATGGTGGCCGCCACGAGGTCGATGTCGGTCAAGGTGTTGCGGTACTCGCGGTCGAGGTCGGAGCCGCCCATGCCGACATGCGGGTTGCGGTAATCCATGGCGCTCGCCACATCCTTGAGAGCGGCGAAATGCATTTCCGACAGACCGGTTTTTCCCCGCACTTCGGCGATGTTGCCGAGGTCGAGCCCGCCGCAGCCAAGGATGACGATGCGGTCGCCGGCCTGTCGCACCAGATCCGTCAGCAGCGACATGCCCTCGACCGCGCTGTCGCGCTGGCCGCTGGTCAGCACGCGGCCGACCTTGCTGCGGATCAGCGTTTCGAGCGCCTCGGCGGGGTCGCGCGTCATGTCGAAGGCACGGTGGCAGGTGACGTTCAGGGAGCCTGCCGCCTCCGTCAACTCGCTCATGCGCGCCTCGTCGATCGTGCCGTCGGCGTTCAGGCAGCCGAACACCACGCCGGGTACACCGAGGTCGCGCAGCGCGATAACATCGGCGAGCATCGAACGGTATTCGGTTTCGCTGTAGAGAAAATCGCCGCCGCGCGGCCGCACCATGACGTGAAACGGCACGGTCGCCTGGTCGAGGGCGGCGCGCACCGTGCCGAGGCTCGGCGTGATACCGCCTTCGATCAGGCTGGCGCACAGTTCGACCCTATCGGCGCCGGCAGCCTGCGCGGCCAGCAGGCCATCGATGCCTTCGACACAGATTTCGATCAGCGGCAGGCGAGTTTCTTTGGTCAAGGGGCGATCCAGTTCATGATGTCGGTGCCAGCCCTAGCATCGGGCCGGCTGGCGCGAAAGCGTGGACAGCGCGCCGCCATTTGGGCCAGGCGGAAAGCCGAAGCCTGGACGTGCGGCATTCGGCCAAGCTGTACAACGCCGATACAGCGACGCGCGGCGAAAGGCTTTCCTGGCCCTTGGGTACGGATCAGCCCAACGCTATTGGCGCAACTCCGTGTTCTTGGCGCCTTCCTCGACCTGATCGATCACCAGCAGCTTGACCTCGGTGTCACCGACATTGGTGGCCTGATGCCACTGGCCGATCATTTCGATGATGAAATCCCCAGTCTTGTAGGTGTTGCTGTTGCCGGTCTCGACATTGGTGACCTTCAGCCTCCCGGCCTCGACATAGGCGTAGCGCGGGAAGGGATGCCTGTGCACCGGCAAGGTGGCACCCGGCGCGATGTCGTAGGTCGACACCAGAACCTGCAAGTTTTTCTGCGGCAGCGTGATCGGCTGGCCTGAGGCGGTCGTCGTGCGGGAGGCAAGCGGGGTAACGACGACGGGCGTGCCGCTGCTGTCCAGCGCATGGGCGGGGAGTACAAATGACGCGACCGCGAGCAGCAATGCCGATGCCAAGATTTTCCGCATGATTCCTCCAAACCAACGCATCTATCGCGCGGCGGACATCGGCGTGCAAGCACTACTCGGTGAAAGCGCTGTCTGAAAGAGGCGAAAGGTTTCGGCGGCGGAATATGGGACTATCGCGCGCAAACCGGAGGATATGTCCTGCGTGTTGGAGGTGCCGCGTTACCCAAACTCAATCCACCAGCCATTTCATCTGAAGTGCCACAGTTCATTGCTGAATGGTTTTGGCGCGCATTCCAATCTCGGTCTGTATTCCTATAGCGTCCGCGGCCCATTCTCGCATTTCCGGGGAGGCATCGCTGGACTTCAGGATCGACACCGCCAGCGCAGCCATGTCGGCTGGTGGTTTTTGGTTGGCGGCCGCATACGCAAAATACCCGACCGCGACCGCACATCCTATCGAAATGATGGATGGGATGAACTGTGTTGCCGCCAGAGCGATTGCTCGCCAGCGCTTGGACGGGCTGGATTTTGGAACGTCATCCCCATCAACAAGGTCAGTCACCACTCCGCTCCCCGCGAGTCGATGCAACGCCATTTAGTAGAATTGTCTATATTAGTTAAGACGCGGATAATTTCATTGGAGCGCCGAGCGGGGAGTTGATGCCGCGGATTGAAGCGGCAAGTGCCGGATCATTGCGCCAAAATCAAACTCGTACAGACGCTCACCACGGAAGAAGAAGGCTCCGGAGTGGAACCGCATGCACTGCTCGACTACGCTAACCGCCTCCACCATGATACAACTCAGGCGAAGATGGAAACAAGACGGTGTAGATTACCCGCTCCCGTACGTTGCCCTCATCCGGTCCGAATAGGCAAGCGTCGAAGAACGAAACGCCCCAGCGGCCAATTGATTGTAGCAACGGTAGGCCGTCAAAACCTAAGGCGTCACGGCGCACATTGAAGGCGTTGATATTCTGCAGGAATTCGCCGCCCATCTGTCGTTCCGAGGCACTTGATGCCACTAGAGCCAAATTTGCCCTTGGCGCATTCTTTCTCAGTGACCGCGACAGTTTCGCCGGGCCGCACGTTGGCGGCTTGCGTAGCAGTGGATGACGCAAAAAGAACCGTCTGAGTTGTAAGGGCCGAAAAGGCGGCGACCTGGATCAGCACCGCTACGAAGGCGATCTTCTTGAGCATGCCAAGAAACGCGCTCGCATGTCGCGGGTTCCCCGCTGCTTATCGCTTTTTCGCGAAGGCGGGCGGCCTGGAGCCATCGCGTTCCTACCGTCGCTGCCGCTTCGGAGGGTTTTCCGCAGAATTGGTTTGAAGCCCACGACGTTACGCAGGTACGCTAGGGTTTGGGGCCAAATAGTGAATAGTGATAAGGACGGGCCAGAGGGTTTCGGAAATGGCATACCGAATGTTCAACGCGGTGCTCGGCTTGGCAGCGCTTGCTCTGGCCGCCTGCCAATCGGCCCCTGAGGCGTCGCAGCCTACTCCTTCCGCGCCAGCCTTGGCGCCCGCCAGCTCCGCAATTTCGGATCAATCTGTGGCGGTCACTCCCCCTGACAAGGCTGTTCCAACCAAGTATGCGGCATTTTCGGGCATCTGGGCTGGGCGACCGGAGGGGATGGATGAAACCAAACTGACGGTCCAGACGATTTCGTCGAATGGAACGGTGACGGCCACCTATGCGTGGGGGAACCTAGGCGACAATTCTCCGGGAGAGGCCGCCGGTACTGGAAGAATTGTAGGATCCACGCTGAAGCTTAAGCGCCTCCCGAACGGCGCGGACGTCAATTTCGCGATGCAGCCCGACGGAGCGCTTGCCGGAACGGTTACGCTTGCGGGCCAGACCTACACGGGCGTGCTCGTCAAGCAATGATCAAAATACAGCCATCGCGCACCCGAGAGGCGTTTTAGCCTAATGGGAGCGTGGTGCTTGTGCCTGCATGAGCACCCGCGGAACGCGGGTTTGGGATTGTCAGTGCATGCGTTTGAAATTTGTCGAGCCTCTGTTGCCGACCTTGGTAGAGAAGCCTCCTGAAGGCGACGAGTGGATTCACGAGGTTAAGTTCGACGGCGACCGCTCGCGGGTCTATCGCGCGTGAACGATTCCCATTTCAGAAGTTGCTGGCACATGTCAGCGCCAGAGCTCTATACTGAGACCCGGGCGACCGAGCCTTGGTTGTTTGGAAATTAGATGTCGGCGGATGATCGCCGCCTTAAAGGTCTAAACTAGTGTCTCTGGCAGAACGCAAACGGCGAGAGCGTGTTGATACCGGAGACAATACGACTCGGTCTTGGAGGATTTCTCGGCCGCTAGTATTGCGGGGATTGGCGTTGACTCACGACGGCATAATGGGTGCTGTCGCGATGTTGCTTTCGCTCGTTTTGAGGTTTGATTTCGATATTGTCGTTCAAAGCCTGACGTATTTCCTTGGTGCGGCGGCTCTATTCGGGCTTATTGTCAGCGGCGTCGGTTTCTTGTTTGGCCTGAACCGTGGTATTTGGCGCTATGCGTCGCTCTCGGATCTCCTAGCAATCACCTATGCTGCTAGCGCGTCCGTCGCTAGTTTCACAGTGGCCCAATTCCTGCTGTATCGACTGGGCTCGATTCCCCGCTCTTCGATCTTGATCGCCTGGGCCTTCCTGATCCTGTTGCTAGCCGGGCCGCGTGCCGCATATCGGCTCTATCGTAATCGCCACGACACCGGTCGCTTGTTCGATCGCGGCACCTGTAAGTTCGTGCTGCTGGTTGGAGCCACCGACAACGCCGACGCCTTCCTGAGGGCCACTAAGGAGAGAAATAATGCGTCATTCAATATCCTTGCGATAATCGACGAACGGAGTCGCAGGACCGGACGTTCTATTCGCGGGGTTCCAGTGTTGGGTCCGCTGGAAAGACTGCCGCAGATCCTCAGTCAATTTGAGGCACAGGGGCGGCGACCCGAAGCGCTCATCCTGACGCGTTCCCGCGAGGATTATCAACGGCACGCCAGCATCGAAGCGTTGGTTGAGATTGCGGCACAGCAGAAAGTCGAAATCCTGAAGCTACCGAACCTTCTCGATATGCAAAGCATCGATGCTGAAATTGAGCCGCGTCCGATCAAGTTGGAAGATCTGCTGCATCGGCCGCCCGTTAGACTTGATGCGCTCAAGATCGCCTCGATGGTCGAGGGCAGGACCGTCATGATCACCGGCGCCGGCGGTTCGATTGGATCCGAGCTGGCAAGACAGGTTGCAGCCCTGAACCCACGCGGCCTAATTCTCGTCGACGCCAGCGAACACCTTCTCTACTCTATCGAGACTGAACTCGCTGGAACCCGGCCGAGCCTCGAGTTGCATGCTGCCCTCTGCAACGTGCGCGAAAAGGACGTAGTCAACAGAATCGTCGCCGCCCATGGGCCCGACGTGCTGTTCCACGCAGCAGCACTCAAGCATGTGCCGATCGTTGAGGCTCAGCCGCTTGAAGGCCTTTTCACCAACGCGATCGGGACGCGCAATGTCGCTGAGGCCGCGCTTCGTGCCAACGTCTCCACGATGATTATGGTGTCGACCGATAAGGCTGTGAATCCCTCTAGCGTTATGGGCGCGACCAAGCGGATGGCGGAGATGTTCTGCCAGGCAATGGATCTGGACTCGGCGGTCAACGGCACACGTTTCGTCACCGTTCGGTTCGGCAACGTCCTGGGCTCGGCCGGATCCGTGGTACCGCTGTTCGAGAAGCAGATCAGAGCCGGCGGCCCTGTGACAGTTACCCATCCGGAAATGGAACGCTTTTTCATGACAATTTCGGAAGCCTGCCTCCTCGTCCTGCAGGCGGCGGCGCATAGCCGGGAGCGGCAACAGGAGCGCGGCCAAATCTACGTTCTAGACATGGGCTCGCCGGTGAAGATCGTCGATCTTGCTCGAAATCTCATCCGTCTCTCGGGGCGCCGCCCGGACACCGACATTCAGATAGTCTACACCGGGCTCCGGCCTGGGGAAAAACTTTACGAGGAACTTTTCGACAACAAGGAAACCTTGAGCGGGACCGCTGCATCGGGGATCCTGGCTGCATCTCCACGGTCGATCGAGGGAGCGCTGATCGTGCGCATCTTCGACGAAATGAAGCGCAGGATCGACGCCCAAGATTTGCCCGGTGCCCTACGGCTTCTGAAATCGACCGTCGGGGAGTTTACTCCAGGAAGCGAGATTCACCTGCTGATGAGCGGGGAGGACTCGCGCAAACACTGATCTCATCGCGGTGTCACCTGCGAAGCTGACAATCGGAAGACCCTCATTCGCCATCGCGCCGGTTGCC
Source organism: Mesorhizobium sp. AR07 (assembly GCF_024746815.1). GTDB lineage: Bacteria > Pseudomonadota > Alphaproteobacteria > Rhizobiales > Rhizobiaceae > Mesorhizobium. The sequence continues at coordinate 1,298,423 of NZ_CP080525.1, read as the reverse complement.
TGCCAGAAGTGAGGGGGAGGCGGCGCATCGTCTAAGAATCAACAAGGCCATGAAGCAGGGTGGCCGCCGAAGGGCATGAAGCGCCCGGCGGCACAATGGGTCAAACCGGGGCTGATTGGTCGCGTGAAGCACTTGTTCAGCCCCGGTTTCACTGGGGCCTAGCGGCCACCGGGAAGCGTGTTTAAACGACGCTTGGCGAACCATTAGCGCGCGCACGCGAGAATTTGCCACCCAAAACGCGCGGGCGCGCGAAGGCGCCCCTGCTTTGACCTGACCCAATTTCGATGACGCCGACATTGTCAGGTCTCGGATGGGAACTCATCGAGCGGGGGTTTGCGAAGGACAGCGATGGATTGACCCAGCTCGCAAAGGTCCCCGGGAGAATAGTCAATCGTTCCAGCTCGAACCATCCCGCCCCAGGACAGCGCAATTGGCTCTGTGACGGGGATGAACGGCGTGCCCGTTTGTGGATGGCCTGGAGCTCCATGCCTAGCCGATTGGCGAGCGTCATCATTGTTTTCGGCTCGATGAACGCGTTCAGATGAACCAACGTCCCAGCACGAGCCTCCGCCTCTGTGCGCCGGAGGGTTTCCCAATGCCAAGTGTTTGAAGGGTCGAGAAATGACACCACGATCAGGCCACCTGGCTTGACCACCCTCGCGGCCTCCAAAAGGTAGGTATAAGTTTCGTGGAGCATCAAATGCGTCATGACCGAAAAGAAGGTCACGAAATCGGCGACACTATCCGCCTCGGGTATCGACAATCCGTCGACAAGGCTGAAACGAAAATCCTCCGCCGAATGCGCCCTCGCATAGTCCAAAAATTCGGGCACGACGTCAGTGCCGTGATAGGCGATTTTTGGTCCACGCGAGAGCGCGGCCGCCAATCGCCCGGAACCGCAACCGACATCGACGACGAAATGTCCCTCGGCAAGCCCGAGATGCGTCAGCAACGCAGCCTCGATCTTGCCAATGCCTTCATATTCGCCGCCGACGCCCTGGTGCATCGCCTTTTCGTGGCCGACAGCCTCGATCAGGCCCTTGGCGAGGTCGCGATAGTCTCAAACGAAATGCGAAGAGGACACTGCTGGCGGCGCATATGATGCCGAGTCCAGCGATGACCCGAAATCGCCGGGCGTGGCGCGGGCCAACGCGCTCGTCACCAAGACGCGCCAAGCCCTGTTCGATCACCGGCCGACGAACATGGCCGAAGCGGCGCGTAAGGGCGAATTCATGGCATCGTGTAGGACGTTCATCGAATGGGATGACTTTGATCAGGTTCAGCTGATCAACGCTCTGACGCCGGGTGGGGGAGGGCAAGGGCTGTAAAGTCCAACGTGCCGTTGTGCTTCCGAGCAATCCAACACTGCCGTTGGTTTGGCCCGCTGCCTCAGGGTGGCGGGCACATTTTTAGGGCACCCCATGTAACCGTTGGTAACGCAGTCTTGCCTGATAGCGGTGCGTTTTCATCAACGCCTTACGCTTTGGGCCGGCAAAACCTCTACCGCCGTTGTTGGCTTTAAGATTCCCAGGATTCTTCAGGCAGCTTTGCATAAAAACAGGGTTAGGCCCATTTCCTGCAGCTCTCATTCTAGTCCTGCAGATCCTAATTGCCGCCTGCTGATCTGGCGTGAGATTGGCAAATTGTTCTGGTGTGAGCTTTTTGTGGCCGGTGTTGGCTTCGGCGGCCTGGGCTGAAAAGCAGAGCACAGAAAGTACAATCATCGCTACAAGAGACATCGAGATTTTCATAACGGCCTACGTTCAAGTCTGCGCCCCCAGACCAACCTTCCAGCGGATGAAACGGCGCAATCATCGCTTTCGTCGGCTCACGCTCATCGCCAGCGGCGGCGTCGGCTCCACAGGGGAGCAGGGTGCTGATCGGCCGTGTTGCCTTGCATACCTTTTAAACCCTGCGCAGCTTTAGTCACGGCCTTGCGGCTGTTACCGTGTTTTAGGATCAACTCCCAAGCCAGGTCCGAAGTCAAACCGTTCTCCGAAGCGAAACATTCGACCTGATGGTCGTGAATAACATCATGCCAGGGCTTATCGCCGCCCATTTGGGCCTCCGCTCTGTTTTGAGCAACAAGCGCCAGGATCGTCCCCGCGCTGCCCAGGCGCCGGCTGGCTAAGATGTATGCGCTCCTGCTAATATCGACGAAACATGCGAACGAAGGAGCAGGCTACGGAGAGGGATAAATGTCGATCCGCAATGAACTGCAGGAACTTTGGGACATCTACATTGTGGCCTATCGAGCCGGGGATGCTGCCGGTTGTGCATCCATATTCACAGATGACGCGGAAGTGCATTCTCCCTATGCGCCCCCGGCTCGCGGCCGCGCCGCAATAGAGACGCTGCATGGCATCTGGACCCAGCACGCCGGTCCAGACAAAACACTTGCTGTGATAGAGGCAGGAGGCTCCGGGGACTTGGCTTGGTCTCTCGCGGCCTATTCGGAAGGGGAAGCGACCGGAAACGGAACTTCGCTTAGCGTCTTTGAGCGTCAGGCCGGCGGAGGATGGTTGATCCGCATGTGTAGCCTGAACAGCAGCGACCTCGCCGCAGAATGACCGACCAGCCGGCCACAACCTACATCGGGCGACAGAACTGTACCAAGGGAAATGTAGCCCCGAACGTAGCCCGCAGCGAATTAGCCGCAAATTTGCGCCGACGCGATACTTGCCTAAGTGCTTGAAAAGATTGGCTCCCCGGGCCGGATTCGAACCAGCGACCAACCGGTTAACAGCCGGTTGCTCTACCACTGAGCTACCGGGGAACGGATGCTCTTATGTGAGTGGCGCAGCCTATAGCTGCCCTTTTCGGCTTTGCAAAGAAGGATTTCGCATTTTTCCGAGGCTTTTTCGCGCGGGCGTTTCTCGCAATCGTTCACGGACGCGCTCATATTAGCCGTCTTGGCAGGGGTACGGAACCGAAAGCGCGGCCGCGGCTTTGGTTTATCAATGCTCCTCAACGATCAAACGGGTCAACATTTCGAGACGATGACAGCACAAGACAACCAGATGCCGGCGCGGAAAATCTCGGCTTTCGGGCGCGAGTTCAAGATGCCGCAGTCGCGTGGCCTCAGAATCACCCTCGGTATCCTGCTGACCATCGGCGGCATCCTCGGCTTCCTGCCGATCCTCGGCTTCTGGATGGTTCCGATCGGATTGCTGGTGCTGTCTTATGAATTTGCCCTGGTTCGCCGCCACCGCCGCCGCCTCGTTGTCTGGTGGGAACGGCGCCGACGGCCGGACTGAAGCCGACAGCGCAGCGACTCAACGATCGGCGTGCTCTTCCAGTGCTTCGCATATCTGCTTGAGAATCGCCGCGGCCGAGGCAAGCTTTGCGCGGTCGTGCGGCGACAACCTGCTCGCACTGCTGATGCAGAGGCGGTCGATGGCGTAGCGCAAAAGCTCTTCGCATTGCGGCAGCGACAGGCCGGACACCGCTTTCTTGCCTTTCGCCGCCATTGCCGTACGCATGGCTTGCCTCCTGCCGTGCTCAACGTATGGGCCGTCGATGAGTTTCCTCCGGCGGCGAGTCATACTTAACAGCCCGCTAATATGTCGCCCCGAGGCCCGGGCCTGACGATTTGACGGGATGCCGCCCGGATTGGCGCGGAGGAAACCGCTGCGAATGCACCGTGGCCGCTTGACGGCATTTTCGCCGCAACCTATTGGAACCGGGTGGAACGCCGGGAGCAATGAGGCCTCGTGGCGGAGTGGTTACGCAGAGGACTGCAAATCCTTGCACCCCGGTTCGATTCCGGGCGAGGCCTCCAATACCCAGGCCCCCGCGCAGCAGCGCCGGGGCCTGAAGCTCCTGACACAATGAACCGCGGTTCTGGCGCGGCAAGCGGATTGGTTGGGACATGAGCACTGATTTCTCCGAGCTTCGCGTCAAGATGGTCGATGGTCAGGTCCGCACCACCGACGTGACCAGCGCGCCGCTGCTCGACGCCATGCTTGTCGTCCCCAGAGAGGTCTTTGTCGGGGCCGCCCAGCGCGATCTCGCCTATATCGACGAGGACATCCGCATTGCCGCCGGCGTGGACGGCGCGCGCTACCTCATGGAAGCCTCGCCGTTGGCCAAACTCATCCAGCTGGCCGAGATCAATCCGACCGATTCGGCGCTCGATGTCGGCTGCGGCACCGGCTACGCCTCGGCCATTCTGTCCCGGCTGGCCAAGTCCGTGGTGGCGCTCGAAAGCGATTCGGCGTTGGCCGAAACAGCCAGGTCGACGCTTTCGTCACTGGGCTGCGGCAATGTGACCGTTGTCCAGGGGGCGCTGTCGCAAGGTCACGCCGCCCGGGCGCCTTATGACGTCATCTTCATCGGCGGCAGCGTCGCGGAAGTGCCGGCGCCGCTGCTCGACCAGCTTGCCGAAGGCGGCCGACTCGTCGCGGTCGAAGGGCAGGGCAATTCCGGTGTGGCCCGACTTTTTTTTAAAGCCGGGGGGGTTGTAACCGGAAGACGCGCGTTTAATGCGGCAATTAAGCCACTACCGGGATTTGAACGTATTCGTGCCTTCGAATTCTGAGTGAATTTGCCTTGCAGGAGAGGCTTTGTCATGGTCGCTTGCATTTGAACAATTGTTGCTGATCCGCAAACTGGGGGCGCTTTGGGGCTGAGCAGCAGGGAACATTAAACACGCGGCGCCCGCTGCTCAAAAGGAGAAGCTGGCGCGGCGCGGTTCCCATGGAAAACGAATGAGGGATATACCGTGCTGCCTGTACGCAAGAGTCTTTTCGCCGCCGTCCTCGTTTCCGCGACAGCGCTGTCTCCATTCTCAGCCTCGGCGGAAACCATCCTTGGTGCCCTTGCAAAGGCCTATCAGTACAATTCCACGCTGAATGCGGCCCGCGCCGGCGTGCGTGTCACAGATGAGAGCGTCGCCATCGCCAAGTCGGGCTGGCGCCCGACGGTCACCGGTTCGGCGAGTATCGATTACTCCAGCAGCCATCTCAACGGCGGCAACACAAGCGTGGCGCTGACCACCGGCAATTTTGGCGTCCAGATCAATCAGACGTTGTTCGACGGCTTTCAGACCAGGAACAATGTCGCTGCCGCCGAATCGCAGGTCCGTGCCCAGGTCGAAAACCTGCGCAACACCGAAGAGAACACGCTGTTCAGCGCGGCGCAGGCGTATATGAACGTCATTCGCGACCGGCAGATCGCCGTGCTGACCGAACAGAACCTGCAATTCCTGACCGAAACGGCGCGTGCGGCGCGTTCACGCTTCGAGGTTGGCGAAGGCACGCGTACCGACGTGGCGCAGGCCGACGCTTCGCGGGCCGCCGCCGTGGCATCGCTGAGCGCCGCCCGGGCGCAGGCGCTGGCAAGTGCCGCGACCTATCGCCAGATCGTCGGCGACGAACCAGGCAAGCTCAAAGCCGCTTCGCCGGTGGCAAAGCTGTTGCCGTCGAGCCTCGCCGCCGCCGTCGGAGTGGCCTCGAACGAGCACCCGGCCATCCTTGCCACCCAGCACGCGGTCGACGCCGCCGCCTTTTCGGTGAAATCGTCCGAAGGCGCGCTGCTGCCGCAGCTGTCCGCGAATGCCGGTGTCTCGAGCGCTTATCGCAACACCGTGCCGGGCGTCTTCGGGACACAGGACGGCACCACCAATTCGGCCAGTGTCGGAGCCACGCTGAGCATCCCGATCTATTCCGCTGGCCGCACCTCGGCGCTCGTGCGGCAGAGCAAGGAACAGCTCAGCCAGGCCCGTATCGAAGTCGATGTCAGCCGCGACCAAGTACGCCAGGCCGTCACCGCCGCCTGGACCGCGTACACTGCGGCGCAGCAAAGCCTTGCGGCCAACCGGCAAGTGATCGAGGCCGCGAAGCTGGCCCTGAACGGTGTCATCGAAGAGCGCAATGTCGGCCAGCGCACCACGCTCGATGTCCTCAACGCACAGGCGACGGTCATCACCGCCGAGATCAACCAGGCCGGCTATGAGCATGATGTGGTGGTGGCAAGCTATGCCATTCTGCAGGCGACCGGCCGCCTGTCCGTCGACCGCCTTGGCTTGCAGGTGACGAAATACAAGCCTGAAGAGCACTATAACGCGGTCAAGGACAAGTGGTTCGGCCTGCGCACGCCGGACGGCCGCTGAGAGCGTTCGTCCGGATTTCGCGATCATCCTGTTTGAACGTGATCTTTCCCGAAGTTCTCTAATCTGTTGAAATCCCACAAGTCCCCAGATTGGGGATTCTCGTGCGGCGATCCGTCGGTTACGCTGTCGCCATGATTCGATCCGGCTTTGCCGGAGCGGAAATCTGCAACGGGTCACAAGGGCGGCGGATGTGACGATGGCAACGGCAAGCAGCGCACAGCGCGAACCTTCCATGGAAGAGATACTGGCTTCCATCAGGCGGATCATCGAGGACAGTGACAGCGGCCGCAAGCAGCCGGGCGACGCCGATGAGCTGCGCCAGGATCTGGAGCCGGCGGCGAGCGCCGATGCAGCTCCGGATGTCGAGGCATTCCGTGCCGACCTGCATGCCGCTCCGGAGGTCAGGAAGCCGGTCACCCTGGCGGAGGTCGAGGCGCAACTGCCGGCGTCCGAGCCGGTGATCGCGCACATGGAAACGCCGATGCGCCCCGATCCCGCTCCGGCAAAGCCATCGATGACACTTGCTGAGGTCAGCGCCCGGGTCGCCGCCGAGCCGGCCCCGCTAGCCACGGCCAACGTGCCGGCGGCGCGTTCTGTCACTGAAGCCCCCGTTGCCGATTGGCGGCGTGAGATCGCAGCGGTCGGCGAGCAGGCCAGGGCGGTGCCGGACAGGGTCGAGGCACGCAAGCCGGTGGCCCAGCCGCCAGTGGCGACTCCAGGGGACGAACCGACCGCGAAAGCAGCCGTCGAGCCGTCTCATCCGGGCGCAAGCGTGGCGCGGCCGGTGGCGGCCAGCGACGCGCCGCGTCCGGCAATCGTTTCCGAGCACACCGGCCGGCAGGTTGCCGCCGCCTTTGGCGAGCTGTCCGATGCGTTTGCCAGCCGCAGCAAGAAGACATTCGACGAGATGGCCGAAGAGATGCTGCGGCCGATGCTGCAGGATTGGCTGGACAACAATCTGCCGACGCTGGTCGAAAGGCTGGTGCGCGAGGAAATCGAGCGCGTGGCGCGCGGGGCGCAGTAATCTCGCATGCCGGTTACCAACAGAAACGCCGCCGGTGAGGCGGCGTTTCTGTTGGTGCGGTTAGCCGGTGCCGGCCGCAAAGCAAATGAGATTGCCGTCGGGGTCCCTGACGATGAACGTGGGGGCGCCCCAGGGTTCGGTTTGCAATGTCTCGCAAGCGGGTCTTCCTTGACCTGATCCAGCCCACATCTATTTGACGTCGAGGGTGCAGGCGGCCCTTGCGGTTGACTTGGCCAAAACCTTCCGATTTACACCGGACCAGCAAAACTCCCGACAGCGCGGACCATTTTCCCATGCTTGAAAAGACCTACGACGCAAAAACCGTCGAGCCGAAGATCGCCAAAGTCTGGAAAGAGGCCGACGCGTTTCGCGCCGGCGCCGGGGCCGAGGAGGGGGCGGAAGCCTTCACCATCGTCATCCCGCCGCCCAACGTCACCGGCTCGCTGCATATGGGCCACGCGCTCAACAACACGCTGCAGGACATTCTCGTGCGCTTCGAGCGCATGCGCGGCAAGAACGTGCTGTGGCAGCCCGGCATGGACCATGCCGGCATCGCCACGCAGATGGTGGTCGAGCGGCAGCTGATGGAAAAGCAGATCCACCGCCGCGATCTCACACGCGAACAGTTCGTCGAAAAGGTGTGGGAGTGGAAGGCCGAATCCGGCGGCGCGATCTTCAACCAGCTGAAGCGGCTCGGCGCCTCGGCCGACTGGTCGCGCGAACGCTTCACCATGGACGAGGGCCTGTCCAAGGCGGTGCTCGAAGTCTTCGTCACGCTCTACAAGGAAGGGCTGATCTACAAGGACAAGCGCCTTGTGAACTGGGACCCGAAGCTGTTGACCGCGATCTCCGATCTCGAGGTCGAGCAGCACGAGGTCAACGGCAATCTCTGGCACTTCCGTTATCCCATCGAGGGCGAGGTCTTCGATCCGGAAAATCCAAAAACCTTCATCACCGTGGCGACGACGCGCCCCGAGACGATGCTGGGCGACACCGCCGTCGCCGTGCATCCGGACGACGAACGTTTCCGGCATCTGGTCGGCAAGAACATCGTTCTGCCGATCGTCGGCCGCAAGATCCCGGTGGTCGCGGACGAGTATTCCGATCCGGAGAAGGGCTCTGGCGCGGTCAAGATCACGCCGGCGCATGATTTCAACGACTTCGAGGTCGGCAAGCGCCACAAATTGCCGGCGATCAACATCCTCACCGTCGAGGCGGCAGTGACCCTCAAGGACAATGAGGATTTCCTCGTTGGTCTCGAAGTGACGCCGGAACGCCAGGCGGTCTGGGATGAACTCGACGGCCTCGACCGGTTCGTCGCGCGCAAGAAGATCGTCGAGCTGATGGAAGAAGGCGGATTCCTGGAGAAGGTCGAACCGCATCGCCACGCCGTGCCGCATGGCGACCGCGGCGGCGTGCCGATCGAGCCGTTCCTGACCGAGCAGTGGTATGCCAACGCGGCGGAACTGGCCAAGCCGGCGATCGCCTCGGTGCGCGAGGGCCGCACCAATTTCGTGCCGAAGAACTGGGAGAAGACCTATTTCGACTGGATGGAAAACATCCAGCCCTGGTGCATCTCGCGCCAGCTGTGGTGGGGCCACCAGATCCCGGCCTGGTACGGGCCGGACGGGCGCGTCTTCGTCGAGAAGACCGAGGAAGAGGCGCTGGGCGCGGCGATCGAATATTACCTGGCGCTGGAAGGGCCATGGAAGGCCTGGGTCGAGGACAAGCTCGAGAATTTCAAGCCGGGCGAGATCCTGACCCGCGACGAGGACGTGCTCGACACCTGGTTCTCGTCGGCGCTGTGGCCGTTCTCGACGCTCGGCTGGCCGGACCAGACGCCCGAGCTGAAGACTTACTATCAAACCGACGTGCTGGTGACCGGCTTCGACATCATCTTCTTCTGGGTCGCCCGCATGATGATGATGGGCCTGCATTTCATGGACGAGGAGCCGTTCCACACGGTCTACGTCCATGCGCTGGTGCGCGACAAGAACGGGCAGAAGATGTCGAAGTCGAAAGGCAACGTCATCGACCCGCTCGATCTCATCGACGAATATGGCGCCGACGCTCTGCGCTTCACCTTGACGGTGATGGCGGCGCAAGGCCGCGACGTGAAGCTCGATCCGGCGCGCATCGCCGGTTATCGCAATTTCGGCACCAAGCTGTGGAACGCGACACGCTTCGCCGAGATGAACGAAGTCGCGCGCAATGACGATTTCTGGCTCAACGATGCCAAGCTGGCGGTCAACCGCTGGATCCTGACCGAGCTGACGCGGGCCGCGCGCGAAATCACCGACGGCATCACCTCATACCGCTTCAACGAGGCGGCAGGGGCCGCCTACCGCTTCGTCTGGAACCTGTTCTGCGACTGGTATCTGGAGCTGCTGAAGCCGGTGTTCATGGGCACGGACGAGGCGGCCAAGGCCGAGAGCCGCGCCTGCGTCGCCTTCGTGCTCGACGAGATCTACAAGCTGCTGCACCCGATGATGCCGTTCATGACCGAGGAACTGTGGGCGCAGACCGCTGGCGAAGGCAAGGAACGGCCGTCGCTGCTGTGTCATGCTGCATGGCCGTCGCCGGACTTCGAGGACGCTGACGCTGCCGCCGACATCAACTGGCTGGTCGATCTCGTCTCGGGCATCCGCTCCGTGCGCTCGGAGATGAACGTGCCGCCGGCGGCCATTGCACCACTCGTCGTGGTCGGCGCCAACGATTTGACACGCGAAAGGCTGGTTCGCGAGGACTCCGCGATCAAGCGGCTGGCACGGGTCGGCGAGATCTCGCTGGCCGATGTCGCGCCAAAGGGTTCTGCGCAGATCGTGCTCAACGAGGCGACAATCTGCCTGCCGCTTGGCAGCCTGATCGATCTCGCAGCCGAGGCAATACGGTTGCAGAAGGAGCTGGCCAAGGTCACTGAGGAAATCGCGCGGCTGCACAAGAAGCTGTCGAATGAATGGTTCGTCGCCAGCGCGCCGGCCGAGATCGTCGACGCCGAGCGTGAAAAGCTCGCTGAATACCGCGATGCGCAGGACAAGCTGTCGGTGGCGTTGACCAGGGTCCGCGATGCCGGTTGAGGAGTAGATTCGCGGCGCCTCGGCCCTCCCGAAAAAAGGGGCTTTTTGCCTCGAAAACATGCATTCCGTTGCGTTAATGTTGACGTAAACGGAAAGTTTGCGCCCCATTGTTGCCATAATGTAACAATGGGGCTCTGGACCCCCAAAAGTCGCCGTTTTTGAGCCTTTCGGGTCGGTTTTTCTCCCGTTTCAGGGGTAACATACGCCCTGGGAGCCGTTTTTCGACCCAACGACGCCGGCTCGCATTATGTCGAAAATGCGCCTGGCGGACATGTACATGTACGCCTCTTGAATTCGTTGTTGCACGGTTAACCTGAATTGGTTCTAGCTTGGTGCACTCGAATTCGGGGAGGATATTCATGACTATTCTGCGACTGAAAGCATTGCTGGGGGCGGGGTGCTTTTCGCTGGCTTTGATCGGGACGGCCATGCACGCGGCGCATGCTGGCGGCATAGAGCGCGGCGGCTACGACATCGATCTTTTGTTCGACCCGGCTCCGTTCGCTACCGAAGCGGAATCGACCTATGTGATGCCGCAACGCAAACTCAAGAATGCAGTGGATACCAACCCGTTAAACGGCAATTTGACGTTCCTGGGCAGCACGGCGAACGACAGCAAGAGTTACTGGGTGCCGCGCATCGGCGTTAAGGCCGAGCTCGTCAAGGGCGTCGACTGTATGTTCGACTATTCCCAGCCTTGGGGCGCGCACACAAATCCGGGTCTGTGGGCCGGTGCTGAGTCCAACATCGAAACCGACATCAAGAGCAACAACTACGCTGGCACTTGTTCCTACAAGATGGATGCCGGCAAAGGCCAGCTTCGCTTCATCGGCGGCGTCTACTATCAGGAAGTCTATGGCTTCAAGGAAGACCTGGTGTCGCCGCTGGTGCCAGGTTTCCAGGGAACCGGTCGTGTTGATCTCAAAGGGACCGGCTGGGGCTGGCGCGCCGGCCTTGCCTACGAAATCCCCGATATCGCGCTGCGTGCGAGCCTCGTCTACAATTCGCGGGTCAAGCTCGACAACATCTCAGGTACGCTGGATTTGACGCATGTCGGCAGTGTCGTGCTCCCGATTTACGGCGCCACGGAATACATGCCGGACACGGTCGAATTGAAGTTGCAGTCGGGCATTGCGCCCGGTTGGCTCGCCTTTGGTTCTCTCAAGTGGGTCAATTGGAGCCTGCTGCAGAGTGTTCCGATCTGCGTCCAAGGTACTCCCGCCGCGGCATGCGTTACGGGTGATGCTCTTCATTCAGGTCAGATCACCTCGCTGGACCTGATGTATCGTGATGGCTGGACTGTCACCGGCGGTATCGGCCACAAATTCAACGATGAGTGGAGTGCGGCTGGCCAGCTTTCCTGGGATCGTGGCACCTCGCATGGCTATGGCTCCCAAACCGACACCTGGACGCTGGGCGGCGGCGTCGCCTATACGCCCAGGCCCAACATCGAAGTTCGCCTGGCCGGCGCGATCGGTGTGCTGACCAGCGGCCACTCCGGAACAGTGGCCGGCGAAAACGGCTACGTGGCCGGGCAGGAAGTCAGCTACGACTTCGGCAACGATCTGGTCACGGCGTTTTCGGGTGGTCTCAAGATTAAGTTCTAAGCCTCTGGAAAATCGAATAAAAAGGCCGGGCAATGCCCGGCCTTTTTCGTTGAGCGGGTGCAGCAGGCGCCTGTGCATCCAAGCTGCGTTGCATTCAAGCCGCACCGCTTTCGCTTCGTGCGATTGTGACGTTTTAGCAACACTTTCTGAACAACCCCTGCGCTAAAAGTCAGGTCGAGGAAATTGCCTATTTCCCGCCATAAACCCGGCGCACCTCGATCTTGTCTCGGGACACGCGCCAAAAGGCTCGGCGATGGGGCAGGCCGCACCGCCCGCGGCAAGGAAGAGTATGGACGCCAAAGTCATTTCCAAGGCTAAGCTCCCTAGCCGCCATGTGACCGTCGGTCCGGCGCGTGCGCCGCACCGTTCCTATCTCTATGCCATGGGATTGTCGGCGGCCGAGATCGCGCAGCCGCTGGTCGGCGTCGCGTCCTGCTGGAACGAGGCGGCACCCTGCAACATCTCGCTGATGCGCCAGGCGCAGGTGGTCAAGAAGGGCGTCGCGGCCGCCAGCGGCACGCCGCGCGAATTCTGCACCATCACCGTCACCGACGGCATCGCTATGGGTCACCAGGGCATGAAGTCGTCACTGGTGTCGCGCGAGGTCATCGCCGATTCGGTCGAGCTCACCATGCGCGGCCATTGCTACGATGCACTAGTCGGGCTGGCCGGCTGCGACAAGTCGCTGCCCGGCATGATGATGGCCATGGTGCGTCTCAACGTGCCGTCGATCTTCATCTATGGCGGCTCGATCCTGCCCGGCAGCTATCGCGGCAGGCAGATCACCGTACAGGATGTGTTCGAGGCGGTGGGCCAGCACTCGGTCGGCACGATCGATGATTCCGAGCTTCTCGAAATCGAGCAGGCGGCCTGTCCGTCGGCCGGCTCCTGCGGCGCCCAGTTCACGGCCAACACCATGGCCACCGTCGCCGAGGCGATCGGTCTGGCGCTGCCCTATTCCTGTGGCGCGCCGGCGCCTTACGAGATGCGCGACCGTTTCAACTTCGCCTCGGGCGAAAAGATCATGGAGCTGATCGCAAAGAACATCCGGCCGCGCGACATCGTCACGCTGAAGGCGCTGGAAAATGCGGCGACCGTGGTTTCGGCCACCGGCGGCTCGACCAACGCAGCACTTCACCTGCCGGCGATCGCCCATGAAGCCGGCATCAAGTTCGACCTGTTCGATGTGGCGAAAATCTTCGAGAAGACGCCCTACATCGCCGACCTCAAGCCGGGCGGAAAGTACGTCGCCAAGGACATGTTCGAGGCCGGCGGCATTCCGTTGCTGATGAAGACATTGCTCGACCACGGCTACCTGCATGGCGACTGCCTGACGGTGACTGGCCGTACTTTGGCCGAAAATATGGAGCACGTTGCCTGGAATGAACACCAGGATGTGGTCCGACCGGCCAACACACCCATTACCCAAACCGGCGGTGTCGTAGGGTTGAAGGGAAACCTTGCCCCCGAAGGCGCGATCGTCAAGGTCGCCGGCATGTCGGAGTTGAAATTCTCCGGCCCGGCGCGCTGCTTCGATTCGGAAGAAGAATGCTTCGAGGCGGTGACGCATCGCAACTACAGGGAAGGCGAGGTTCTCGTCATTCGCTACGAAGGGCCGCGCGGCGGCCCCGGCATGCGCGAGATGCTGTCGACGACGGCAGCGCTCTACGGACAGGGCATGGGCGGCAAGGTGGCGCTGATCACCGACGGGCGCTTCTCGGGCGCGACGCGTGGTTTCTGCATCGGCCATGTCGGGCCTGAGGCAGCCGTGGGCGGTCCGATCGGGCTGCTCCGGGATGGCGACGTGATCTCGATCGACGCGGTGAACGGCACGATCGAGGTGGCGTTGTCCGATAGCGAACTGGCGGCGAGGGCAAAGACCTGGAAGGCGCGCACCACCGACTATCAGTCGGGCGCGATATGGAAATATGCACAGACGGTAGGGCCGGCGCGCGATGGCGCGGTCACCCATCCGGGCGGTGCCAAAGAAACACACTGCTATGCGGATATCTGAGTTGTTGAGGTCATCTGTCCTTCCGGCACTGGTCGCGGTTGCGATCTTTGGCGCCGTGGGCCAGGCCATGGCCTTCGACGACAAGGTGTTCGACGACAAGACCGGCGTGAAGCCGCAGTCCAGCCCGTGGGCGGTGTTCCAGTTCGGCTTTTCCGCCTACAAGAACGGTCACAAGGAACAGGCGGCCGAAGCCTATAAATACGCGGCCGAGAACGGCCAGATCGGCGCCACCTGGAAGCTTGCCCGCATGTATGCCGAAGGCGACGGCGTGGCGCGCGACGACTATGAGGCGTTCAAGTTCTTCTCGGAGATCGTCGACCAGGATGTCGAACCCGGCTCTCCCGAGGAGAGCTATGTCTCCGACGCGCTGGTGGCGCTCGGCGATTACCTGCGCAAGGGCATTCCCGGCAGTCCGGTCACCGAAAACGAGGTGGCTGCCCAGGAATATTACATGCGCGCCGCCGCCAACTACCGCAATCCCAACGCACAGTTCGAGATGGGGCAGATGTTCCTGAAGGGCGAGGGCGGCGTGAAGGCCAGCGTCAAGCAGGCCGGACGCTGGTTCCAGCTCGCCGCCGAGAAGGGCCATGCCGGCGCGCAGGCGACGCTGGGCCACCTGTTGTTCCAGAGCGGCAAGATCGTTCGTGGTCTGGCGATGATGACGGCGGCGCTCGAACGCGCCTCGCCGGCCGATCAGCCCTGGATTCGAGGCATGCAGGAAGAGGCATTCGCCACCGCCGGCGAAGCCGACCGCCGCACCGCGATCTCGCTGGCCGATGATATCCTCACCAAGGGCAGCAACGCCGACCAGTAGGGCCTGACAGCCGAACTGCTGATCTCCCCTCTCGTGAGGGAGATGCCCGGCAGAGCAGAGGGGGGCGCGAAGAATCGCTTCTCTTCGGTCAAACCTGGAAGCGCCGAAGACCCGCGTTAGTATGCAATTTGCAATCAGCTGATATGTTGGCGGGACAGCGCCCCCCTCTGTCCTGCCGGACATCTCCCCCACAAGGGGGAGATCGGCTCTCGGGAAAATCAGTTCTGCGTCGGCTCCGTCGGCACCATGCTGGGAGTCGGCGTCGAGATCGGCGTCACATGGGGATGCGGCGCCATCGTGTTTTCAGGGCAGCTGTCCCCGACCTTTGTCCACGATGTGTTGTTGAGCACCATGTCGCAGCGGGCAAGATGGCTCTGGTCGGCAATCGTCAGGCAGGCGACCTGGCCGACCTGGTACGATTTTCCATTGGCCAGGCATTCCTGAGCGGCAAGGGCCGCCACAGGAGCGGCCATGGCAAATGCCAGGCCGATTGGACAAAGAGCAATTCGAATGGTCATGGGAACCCCCGGCCGCCATGATGATCCCCCATCATGCGCCGGAATGTGGCTATATGAGGTCCGGCGTCAGGACAGAGGGCGCCTGTCAGGCCGGCTGCAGCGCGAGATCGATCGCCACCGGGACGTGGTCGGACGGCTTTTCCCAGGCGCGCACATGCTTTTCGATCGAAGCGGAAGAGAATCGGTTGGCGGCTTCCGGCGACAGCAGCAGATGGTCGATGCGGATGCCGTTGTTCTTCTGCCAGGCACCGGCCTGATAGTCCCAGAACGTATAGGTGTCCTGCGCATCGGTGACCGCGCGCACCGCCTCGGTGAAACCAAGATTGAGCAACCGGCGGAAGGACTGCCGCGTCCGCGGCTGGAACAGCGCGTCGCCTAGCCAGTTCTCGGGAAACCGCGCATCGATCGGCTCGGGAATGACGTTGTAGTCGCCGGCCAGCACGAGTGCTTCCTCCAGCTTCAACCGTTCCTCGGCCCAGCGCTCCAGCCGCGCCATCCAGGACAGCTTGTAAGGATACTTCTTCTCGTCATCGATCGGATTGCCGTTTGGCAGATAGAGCGAGACGACGCGCAACGCGCCCTTGTCGGTCGAGAACACGCCTTCGATGAAACGCGCCTGCTCGTCGGCATCGTCGCCGGGCAGGCCTCTGATAACCTCGTCGAAGCGCAGTTTCGACAGGATGGCGACGCCGTTGAAACCCTTCTGGCCATGCGTTTCGACATTGTAGCCAAGCGCCTCGATCTCGGCGCGCGGGAACTGGTCGTCGACGGTCTTGATCTCTTGCAGGCAAACGATGTCGGGCGCGCTCTCGGTCAGCCAGTGGGTCAGGTTGCCGATGCGGGCGCGGACACCGTTGATGTTCCAGGTGACGATTTTCATGGCGATCTCGATGCTGTTCAATGGGGTTCGTGCGGCGGGTGGCGTTCGACCAAGCCGATCGTATTGCCAGCCGGGTCCTTTAGGAAGGCCATCCATTCGCTTTCCCCCGCCGGGCCGAACTGGCCCTCGGTGTCGCGGTGGACGAGCGTCGGCGGCGCGATGAAGGGGACGCCGGCGGCTTTCGCCTGGCCGTGGAAATCGTCGAGGCCCGATATGTCGAGATAGACGGTTCCGGCTGGTATGCCATCGGTAAACAGCAAGCGCACGTCGCCGGCCATGATGAAAGCGATGCCGGGCGGATCGAAGCGTGCATGCAGGCCCATGCCGAGCACGTCGCGCCAGAAGGCAAGCGTCGCGTCGAGGTCGCGTCCAGCCGACAGCGCGATCTGACGGACCGCACCGACAGCAGGCATCCCTATATGGAAAAGCTCGTGCCGCAGCCGCAGGAAGCGACCGCATTCGGGTTCCTGATCTGGAACGACTGGCCCATCAAATCGTCGACGAAATCGATCACCGAGCCGCCCATATAGACCAGCGACAGGTCGTCGATCAGCACCGTGGCGCCATCCTTCTCGATGGCGACATCGTCGTCGTTGCGTTTCTCGACCAGGTCGAACTTGTAGGAAAAGCCGGAGCAACCGCCGCCTTCGACCGAAACGCGCAGCGCCGTCTTGCCGGCTTCGCCCGAGACAATCCTGGCGATCCGCCTGGCGGCGGCCTCGGTCATGTCGACTTTCATGGCGGTCTTGGCATCAGCGCCCATGGGCGTCACCTTGCTTTCGGTTTCACATGATAGGTATGAAGCGCGACGGGGCAAGTCAACTGCGGCAGCATCAGCCATGACAAATGAGCTTGGCGACATCGGATTCGGCTATCGGCCACGCGCGGTCTATGCCTGCGATCCGGCAAAGTCGCGCGGACGGCTGTTCGACGAGGTGGAAAGCCCGACGCGTACGCCGTTCCAACGCGATCGCGACCGCATCATCCATTCGACGGCGTTCCGGCGACTCAAGCACAAGACGCAAGTCTTCATCGCCCATGAAGGCGACCATTATCGCACCCGCCTGACGCATTCGATCGAAGTGGCGCAGATCGCGCGTGCGCTGGCGCGGGCGTTGCGCGGCGACGAGGATCTCGCCGAGGCGGTGGCGCTGGTGCATGATTTCGGACACACGCCCTTCGGCCACACCGGCGAGGATGCGCTGAACGAGAAGATGGCGGCCTGGGGCGGCTTCGACCACAATGCGCAATCGCTGCGCATCGTGACAAGGCTCGAGGCGCGCTATGCCGAATTCGATGGGCTGAACCTGACCTGGGAAACGCTGGAGGGCCTGGTCAAGCACAATGGGCCACTGACGGATGCCCACGGAAACGGCCTGAAAGGGCAGGTGCCGCAGGCGATCCGTGATTATTCGCAGCTGCACGACCTCGAACTGGACCGGTTTGCCGGCATCGAGGCGCAGTGCGCGGCGATTGCCGACGATATCGCCTACAACACGCATGACATCGACGACGGCCTGCGGGCAGGGCTGCTGACGCTGGACATGCTGGAGACGGTTTCGCTGCCAGGAACGATCCTGAAGGGCGTGCGTGCGCGCTATCCGGCACTCGATGACGTGCGCACCGGCCACGAATTGATGCGGCGGCAGATCACCGCTATGGTCGAGGACGTCATCGTTTCCACGTCAGCCAATCTGGAGCGCATCAGGCCGAGGAGCGCCGAAGCGGTGAGGTCGGCCGGCGAGGCGATGGTAACTTTCTCGACCGAAATGGCTGCCTTCGAGAAGGAACTGAAGGCGTTTCTCTACAAGCACCTCTATCGGCATGCGGAGGTCATGCGGGTGCGCGCGGACGCCGAGCGGATCGTCAACGATCTGTTCGACGCCTATTTCGCCGACCCGCGCGCCATGCCTGATGGCTGGCGCGAGGGGCTGGATCGGGCCGACGACCGCATCAAGGCGCGCAGCGTTGCCGACTTCCTGGCCGGCATGACCGACACCTACGCGCTGAAGGAACACCGGCGTTTGTTTGACCGCACTCCGGATTTGAGCTAGGGCGGGCTCGATTTTGCCGGCCAACGAGCCGGATTCTTTGCAAAGCCCCAGAGCCAGACCCCAGAGTCACACAGATGAATATCTTCGCCGATTTCAGCGCGCGAATCATAAAAGCCGTCGAAGCGCTTGATTTGAAAGACAATGACGGCGTTTCGCCCGACCTGTCGCGTATCGCCGTCGAGCCGCCGCGTGACGCCAGCCATGGCGACCTGGCGACCAATGCGGCCATGGTTCTTGCCAAGCCGACCGGCCAGAATCCGCGCGCGCTGGCCGAAAGACTGGCGCAGGCGCTGCGCGACGACAAGGATGTCGCCGCCGCCGAGGTCGCTGGTCCCGGCTTCGTCAATCTCAGGCTGAAGGACGGTTTCTGGCAGACGCATCTGACCGCGCTGCTTGGCGAAGGCCGCAATTATGGCCGCTCGACAATTGGCGGCGGCAGGAAAACCAACGTCGAATATGTCTCGGCCAATCCGACGGGGCCGATGCATGTCGGCCATTGCCGGGGCGCCGTGGTCGGCGACACGCTCGCCAATCTGATGGCGTTCGCCGGCTACGACGTGACCAAGGAATACATCATCAACGATGCCGGCTCGCAGATCGACGTACTCGGCCGTTCGGTCGTGCTGCGTTACCGCGAGGCGCTTGGCGACGATATCGGCGAGATTCCGGCCGGGCTTTACCCTGGCGATTATCTCGTTCCAGTCGGCCAGGCACTGGTCAAGGAGTTTGGCCGCTCGTTGCTGCAGATGCCGGATGACGAGGCACTGGCCATCGTCAAGGACCGCACCATCGATGCGATGATGGCGATGATCCGCGAGGATCTGGCGCTGCTCAACGTGCATCACGACGTGTTCTTCTCGGAACGCACGCTGCACGCAGACAACGCAAGGAAGATCCGCTCGGCGATCAACGACCTGACGCTGAAGGGCCATATCTACAAGGGCAAGCTGCCGCCACCCAAGGGCGAGAAGCCGGACGATTGGGAGGATCGCGAGCAGACGCTGTTCCGCTCGACGGCCGTCGGCGACGACATGGACCGGGCGCTGGTCAAGTCGGATGGCTCATTCACCTATTTCGCCGCCGACGTCGCCTATCTCAAGGACAAGGTCGATCGCGGCTTCGTCGACCTGATCTATGTGCTCGGCGCCGACCATGGCGGCTATGTCAAGCGGCTGGAGGCCTTGGCGCGGGCGATTGCCGACGGCGAGGTGAAACTCACTGTGCTGCTGTGCAATCTGGTCAAGCTGTTTCGCGATGGCGAGCCGGTGCGCATGTCGAAGCGGTCGGGTGATTTCGTGACACTGCGCGAAGTGGTGGAAGAGGTCGGCCGCGACGCGATCCGCTTCATGATGCTCTATCGCAAGAGCGATGCGCCGCTCGACTTCGATTTCGCCAAGGTGACCGAGCAGTCCAAGGACAATCCGGTGTTTTATGTGCAGTACGCCTCGGCGCGCTGCCATTCGGTGTTCCGGCAGGCGAGCGAGCAGTTGGGCGAGGCCAATTTCGACCGCAACAGCCTGGCGTCCGCGGTGGCGTTGCTGACCGACGAGGGCGAGATCGGCCTGATCCGCAAGCTTGCCGAATATCCGCGCCTGATCGAGTCCGCCGCACTTGCGCTCGAGCCGCACCGGCTGGCATTTTACCTCTATGATCTGGCTTCCAGTTTCCATGGGCACTGGAACCGTGGCACTGATAATCCGGACTTACGTTTTGTTAAGGTTAACGACCGACAATTGACACATGCCAGACTAGGGCTGGTGCAGGCTGTTTCGGACGTTCTGACGTCCGGCCTGACGCTGATCGGAGCCGCCGCGCCAACCGAAATGCGTTAGGTTTGACTAAAAAACCTGTCACCATTTGCCCACATTGCGCTGGTATGGGCCAACCCTGCGCGACGTCCATGGCGTCCGAATGAGTGCGAGTTCGGGAACAATAATGGCAGACAGAACCCAGCTGAGAGTAGCCGACAACAACGACGTCTCTGACGATGATCCGTTCGCGGAACTGACCAGGATCATGGGGTTCGACCCGCGCCAGCCGGTCAAGCCGCAGTCGCCCGCCCAGCCGAAAACCCCTGCCGCCGATCATCCGGCGGAAGAGGGCGATTTCGACATCGATCTCGAAAAGGAGCTGATGGGCGATTTCGGCGCTGACAACAGTGACGTTGCCGCCCAGGCTCATGAGCCGGCATTCGAAACGACCGATGCCGGCGCGATGGATGACGAGCTCGCGGCGTCGCTCGATGACGATTTCCATCTGGATATGGCTGATCTCGACGACCACGTGGCCGTCGCCAGCCATGCGGGTTTTGGCGCTGCCGAAGCCGCGCCGTCCGCCGAGCCGGCTTTCGATTCCGATTTCGACGATGCCGTTGCCAGTTCGCTCGAAGATGTTTCGCCTTTCGAAGACGACCAGCCGATGGAGGACGAGCTTGCCGCGTCGCTCGATCGGGGCTTCCGGATCGATGACGAAGCCGAAGAGGCCCAGCACGCTGTTGCCGTTGCTCATGTGCCTGCCTCCGTCGAACCAGCCTCCGATCATGAATTCGACGACGCGGTTGCGATCTCGCTTGAAGACGAGCTGATGCTCGACGACCATTCGGCGGAGCAGCCCTACATGGCTGCGGATCCGGTGGAGTACCCTGTGCCGGCGCAGGCGACCGCGCGTGACGCCCAGGCAATCTCCGACGCGGATTTTGCCGGCCATTTCGACGACGCCATGGCTGATGTCGACATGGATTTTGACCGTCGCGCCGATGAGCCGGCCGCGTTCCATGAGCATGAGGCGCATGATGTGCTTGCCGATTTCGCGGATGCGACGGGCGAGATGTCCAGCCGTGAAGACGCGCTGGATGATGCTTTCGACCTGAGCTTTGACGACGCGGCTGCCGAGACGGCCAATGAGCCGGTCGCTGAGGTTGCCGCCGCCGCGGTCCAGCCGATGGCGCCAGCAGCCACCGTCGCGCCTGCGGCCCCCGTCGCGGACGAACGAAGCCTGGAAGACGAGTTGAACGCGCTTCTGGGCGCCATGACCGCACGCACGGTGCCGGCGGCCAAGGAGCCCGTGGCTCAGCCGGCTGTCGCCGTTCAGCCGCCTGTCGCAGTGGCTGCAAGGACCACCGAGGAGCCGGCTGATCTTGTCGGCGATCTCGATTGGGGTCTTGACGAACCCGCGCCCGAGGAGCCTCGGCACCTTGGCGCCGCCCAGGCTGCCGATGTGGATCTCGACGATCTTCTGCTTGACGAACTTCAGGACCACGATTTGGGCTCGGACATCGCCGGGCATGGCGATGTCGATTTCGACGATGATGCGTTTGACGCAGCTTTGGCCAAAAGCCTCGATCCGCGTGATGCGGCCGCTTCCCGGGACAATTCGGTGGATTCTCTCGATTGGCTGGCGGAACGTTCGACACCGGCTGAGCCTGCCCGTTCGTGGAGCCGCGTGACGCCGGTTCCGCAGCAGCCGACGTTTAGCGCCCAGCCGGCGTTCAGCGCTCAGCCGACCGCTTCGACAACGCCCCGGGCCGCAGCGCCGGCAGTGGCCGCGATGCCGTCCTACCGTCCGAGCGAGCCGGTCGAGACCGTCGCCCATGCGGCCCCTGTCTCCGTGCCGCAACCGCGACAGTCCGCGCGTTACGAAGATATGCCCGATGTCGAGACAGTCGATGTGCCCGAGCGTGTCGTGGCCCTGGCGGACGATCTCGACATCCCGGAACTGCACTTCGAGGAGGATGAACCGGCGACGCCCGGCTATGACGATCTCGACGCCGAGTTCTCCAGCCTTCTCACCGAGATGAACGCGGTCGAGGTTGCTGCCGCTCCCGCAAGCAGTGCCTCTTATAGCGATGAATCCTACAATGCCGGGTTCAATCGGGGCCATGAGGAGCCCAAGCCGGGTTATGACGGTGTCAAACCGGCCTATCAGCCTGAAGCGCGGACCTATGCGGCGCGGCCGACGGAAATGCCTGCCCGCGCGCCGGCAGCCTATGCCGATGCCGCCGATGGCTTCGACCTCGACAATTTGCCCGGCAGCCAGCAGGCTTCGCAGGCGGACGATTTCACCGTCGATGAACTCGACTACGACCCAGAACTGGACGAGGCGATGGCCGTTCCAGGTCTAGAGCGGGAGGCCACGAAGCACTCGCGCGGCCGTGGCCTGGTCATTGCCGCAATTGTCGGCGCGGTGGCGGTCGCTGGCGGCCTCGGTGCCTTTGCGCTGTCTTTCGGCGGCAAGGGCGGCAGTGAAGCGCCGGTGATCGTCAAGGCAGACAACACGCCGATCAAGGTCAAGCCGGAAAATCCGGGCGGTGCCGTGGTGCCGAACCAGGACAACAAGGTCTATGACGCGGTGGCCAAGGGGACGAAGCCCGCCGTGCCGGTCCAGGAAAAGCTGGTCACCAACACCGAAGTGCCGGTGGATGTGCAAGCCAAGGATCCGGCCCGCGCCATTGATCTTTCGGCTGACCAGAACGCAGCCGCCGGTGGAACGGGTGATGGCAACGCCGTGTCGACGGCTGGCGCGGCACCCGCCGAGAACGCGGCGCCGGCACCTAAGTCGGAGGATCGCATCGCGCAGGTGCTGCAGGATACCGACAAGGGTACCAACACCGATGTCATCGCCGTTGCGCCGCGCAAGGTGAGAACCATGGTGGTCAAATCAGACGGTTCGCTGGTGCCGCGGGAGGATCCGGCGCCCGCCGCACCGCAGGTGGCCGCCGCTGAGCCGACCGATCCGGCACCGCAGCATGTCGCCCCGTCGGGTCAGGCCAACGCGGACCAGACCGGCACCGTACCGATCGCCGCCGCACAGGCAGACAACGAGCCGGCACTAAAGCCCGTAGCCAAGCCCAAGGCTGACGCCAAGGCGCAGTCGGCCAACACCCCGGCCAAGGTTCCGGTCGCGCCGCAGCGCCCGTCCGATCAGCCGGTCGATGTCGTCGGCGAGGTCAAGCCCGATCAGGTAGCATCCATCGATCCGGCATCCACCGCGACCGGTGGCGGCTCGTGGTCGATGCAGATCGCTTCGCAGCCGACCGTCGAAAGCGCCCAGTCCAGCTATCAGGATCTGCAGCGCCGCTACGGCAGCGTGCTTGCCGGCCGCACCGCCAACATCGTCAAGGCCGAGATCGCCGGCAAGGGGACGTTCTACCGGGTCCGCGTGCCTGCGCAGTCGCGCAACGATGCGATCAACCTGTGCACCAGCTACAAGGCCGCCGGCGGCAACTGCTTCGTCTCGCGCTAGCAGCCGAACACGAAAAAAGCCGGCGCGGTCTCGGACCGCGCCGGCTTTTTCTTTTTCATGTGGACGCAGACCGGGCGGCTCACCGCATGTGGTCCGGGACGATTCCCTTTGATCGCGCGAAGTCCTAAACTCCTAGCATGACCGAATCAAAATCCATGATCCTCGGCTGTGCCGGGAAATCGCTCACCCGCGAAGAAATCAATTTCTATCGCAATGAATGCCCGTGGGCCTTCATCCTGTTTGCGCGCAACATCGGCGAAACCGAGCAGATTCGCGATCTGGTCGCCGAGATGCGCGACTGCATCGGGCGCCCGGACGCGCTGGTGTTCATCGACCAGGAGGGCGGCCGGGTGCAGCGCCTGCGGCCGCCGCTGGCGCCGAACTATCCGGCCGGCGGTGCGCTTGGCGCGCTGTGGCGCGACGATCATGATGCCGGCGCCCGCGCGGCCTGGCTGATGGCGCGGCTGCATGCGTTCGACCTGCTCCGCTATGGCATCACGGCGGATTGCCTGCCGGTGCTCGATGTGCCGATCGAAGGCGCCAGCGACGTCATCGGCGCGCGTGCCTATGGCAAGGAGCCGCGACCGGTGATTGAACTCGGCCGCGCCGCCGCGGAAGGGCTGATGGCGGGCGGTGTGCTGCCTGTGATGAAGCACATTCCGGGTCATGGGCGCGCTTTTGCCGACACGCATTTCGAATTGCCTGTTGTCAATGCCTCGCTGAGCGATCTGCAGCGGCATGACTTTGCCCCGTTCAAGGAACTCAACCATCTGCCGATGGCGATGACCGCGCATGTCGTCTACAGCGCGATCGACCCGAAGAACCCGGCGACGACCTCCGGCAAGGTCATCGACGAGATCATCCGGCGCGAGATCGGCTTCGACGGCTTGCTGATGAGCGACGATACCTCGATGAAGGCACTTTCTGGGGATTTCCCGACAAAGGCGGCCTCGATCCTTGCGGCCGGCTGCGATCTGGTCCTTCACTGCAATGGCGTTTTCGAGGAAATGGCCGGCATCGCATCGCGGACCACGAGCCTTGAGGGCAAGTCGCTGGAGCGTGCAAAACGGGCGCTGACCTATATTAGGAAACATGACGCGGTTGAAGAAACCGAGATACGCGCCGAATTCGCCACCTACTTTGACGCGGTGGCCTGACACGAAGGAAGAACGGGACGTGGCGGAAACATTGGAAAGCAAGGCCGCGAAGGCAGCGCCGATGGACCGTCTGTGGGCCGAGAATGACGATTCACGCGTCACCGGCGACCCGTCCCTGGTCGTCGATGTGGCCGGCTTCGAAGGTCCGCTCGATCTTCTGCTGCATCTTGCCCGCACGCAGAAGGTCGACCTGGCGCGGATATCGATCCTGGCGCTGGTCGAGCAATATCTGACCTTTGTCGAGACGGCGAGGGCGCTCCGGCTCGAGCTTGCCGCCGACTATCTGGTGATGGCGGCGTGGCTGGCCTTCCTCAAGTCGAAGCTTCTCATTCCCAAGCAGCCGGGCGACGAGGGCGAAAGCGGTGAGGAGTTGGCGGCGGTGCTGCAGTTCCGGCTGAAGCGGCTGGAAGCGATGCGCGACGCCTCGGCGCGCCTGGTCAACCGCAACCGGCTCGGCCGCGACGTGTTTTCGCGCGGCATGCCGGAAATGGTCATCATCGAAAAACGAAACACCTATTCGGCCTCGCTCTACGATCTCTTGACCGCCTACGCCCAGCAGCGGCAGAAGCAGGCGATCACCAATGTGACGATCGCCAGGCGCGGTGTCTGGTCGCTCAAGGACGCGCGCGATATCCTGACCCGCCTGGTTGGGTCGCTGCGCGACTGGGCGACGCTGGAGAGCTTTCTGATCGAGTACATGACCAGCCCCGAGGAGCGGCGCACGGCGATCGCCAGTTCGTTCGCGGCCACGCTGGAACTGGTGCGCGAAGGCAGGATGGATATGCGGCAGGACGAAGTGTTCGCACCGATCTATCTGCGCGGCCGCGCGCAGGCAATCAAGGCAGTCGAGGTGGCATCATGAGCGAACGCGCCAACGCTTCGGTTATCCCGTTCAAGGTCGACGACGAATCGGAAGGGGCGTTGTTTACCCAGGAACCGACCGAGCAGGTGCAGAACCCGGCCGAGCGGCTGCATATGGCGGAAGCCGTGCGCATGGCAGAGGCGATCGTGTTCGCCAGCGCCGAGCCGGTCAGCGAAAAGCAGCTCGCGGCGCGCCTGCCCGACGGCATCAACGTCGCCTTGGCGATGGCCGACCTGCAGCAGATCTATGCGCGGCGCGGCGTCAATCTGGTCCGCGTCGGCGACGCCTGGGCGTTCCGCACCGCCGGTGACCTGGCCTTCCTGATGAGCCGCGACACGGTGCAGCAGCGCAAGCTGTCGCGCGCGGCGCTCGAGGTGCTGGCGATCATCGCCTATCACCAGCCGGTGACGCGCGCCGAGATCGAGGACATCAGAGGCGTCGAAACCTCGAAAGGCACGCTCGACACGCTGCTGGAAACCGAATGGGTGCGCATGCGCGGCCGGCGCAAAACGCCGGGACGTCCTGTTACCTATGGCACCACCGAGACCTTCCTCGACCATTTCGCGCTGGAGGAGATCCGCGATCTTCCCGGCATGGAGGAACTGAAGGGGGCCGGCCTGCTGTCGGGCCGCATGCCATCGAATTTCTCCATTCCGCAACCGCCTGCCGATCCCGATGCGCTGACCGACGACGAGGATGCGCTGACCGATATCGATCTTGAGGAACTCGGCCTGCTGACGCCGCGCGTCACGGAAGATTGACTGGCAATAGCGGCCAATCTGTCGAGGATGCGCGGATTCGTAGCGGGCCATCACGCCGAAAATGCGTGACATCCGCCACCCTTTCATAAACTCTGTCGCAGTTGTGTTTGAATCCCAACGCGAAAACGCATAGATCATCGCCAGGGAAAACATTCGAGAGAGATTTGCTATGGGTTCATTTTCGATTTGGCACTGGATGATCGTGCTGGTGATCGTGCTTTTGGTGTTCGGCCGCGGCAAGATTCCCGAGCTGATGGGTGACATGGCCAAGGGTATCAAGAGCTTCAAGAAGGGCATGGCCGATGATGACGTTGCCGAAGACAAGCGGACCGTCGAACACCGTGCCGACGAGACCGTTTCGGCCGTGAAGGAAAAGGCCAGCAAGAGCTGAGCCAAACAGTTCTAGTCGGAACAGAGTGCCATGTTTGAAGTCGGCTGGACCGAAATGCTGGTCATCGCGATCGTCATGATCGTGGTCGTCGGACCCAAGGATTTGCCCAATATGCTGCGCACCTTCGGCCGCACGACGGCGAAGCTGCGCGCCATGGCGGCCGATTTCCAGAAACAGTTCAACGAAGCGCTGAAGGAAGCCGAGCTCGACGACGTCAAGAAGTCGGTCGACGAGCTCAGGGGCCTCAGCCCGATGGCCGAGATCAAGAAGCAGCTCAATCCGTTCGAACAGGCGGCAGCCGATGTGCGCTCGGGCGTCGACGCGGCGATGAAGCCGAAGCCGGCCGCCGATCCGGCAGCACCCGCCGCTTCGACGCCGCAGGCGGCCGAACCGTTGAAGAACGGTGCGACGACCATGCCTGGCGTCAGCGGACCGGAAACGGCGCCGGCAGAGCCGATTTTCCCGGCAATGACCGACGAATCGGTGGTGACGGCGTCGGCGCCGACGGAACCGGTTGTGGCGGCGAAGGCGTCGACGGCGAAGAAAGTCGCCAAGGCCGCGCCGGCCAAGGCGACGCCGGTTGCAAAAGCGCCTGCCAAGGCGTCGGCAAAGGACGCAAAGGTTTCCGCACCCGCGAAAGCGGCGACCGCCAAGGCCACGCCTGCATCCAAGGCGCCGGCGAAGGCGGTGACGGCGGCAAAGCCTGAAACGCCCAAAGCCACGAAGCCGATCCCGACCAAGCCGATCTCGACCAAGACCGGGGCGAAAGCCGAACCGAAGCCTGCCCCGGCGAAGAAGCCGGCGGCCAAAAAGACGGCGGGAGCCGCCAAGTGAGCGTTTCGGACAAGGAAAAGGACGAGATCGAAAAATCGTCGGCGCCGCTGATGGAGCATCTGATCGAGCTGCGCCGGCGGCTGATCTGGTCGCTCGGTGGCTTCTTCGTCGCCTTCCTCGTCTGCTTCTTCTTCGCCAAGAAGCTGTTCAACCTTCTGGTCGTCCCGTTCAAATGGGCGACGAAATGGGCCGGGCTTGATCCGCACAAGGTCGAGCTGATCTACACCGCGCCGCAGGAATTCTTCTTCACCCAGGTCAAGCTCGCCATGTTCGGCGGCATGGTCATCGCGTTTCCGCTGATCGCCACGCAGATCTACAAGTTCATCGCGCCCGGCCTCTACAAGAACGAGCGCAATGCCTTCCTGCCATTCCTGATCGCATCGCCCGTGCTGTTCCTGTTGGGCGCGTCGCTGGTCTATTTCTTCTTCACGCCAATGGTGATGTGGTTCTTCCTCGCCATGCAGCAGGCCGGCACCGACGATCAGGTGCAGATTTCGCTGCTGCCGAAAGTGTCGGAATATCTCAGCCTGATCATGACGCTGATCTTCTCCTTCGGCCTGGTGTTCCAGCTGCCGGTGGTGACCAGCCTGATGACGCGGGTCGGCATGCTGTCGTCCAAGGCGCTGGCGGAGAAGCGCAAATGGGCGATCGTCATCGCCTTCGTCGTCGCGGCGGTGCTGACGCCACCCGATCCGATGAGCCAGATCGGCTTGGCCATTCCGACGATCCTGCTCTACGAGGTCTCCATCTGGGCTGCCCGGCTGATCGAACGCGATCAGGAAAAGCAGCGGGTGGCACGCGAGAAGCAGGACGCGGCGGAAACCGTGGCGGACAAAGTCCCAGACGAGCCTCCGACGCCGGCAGCCTCGTAGGCAAGCGCCGGCGGCGGAAAATGACAACCGCCGCCCAGCCTCATCTTGCATCGATCAAGGATGCGGTTTACGCCCTCTGGCTGAAACGCATCGCCATCATGGCGATGCGTTTCAGTTTTGTTTTGAAGCATGTCGTTGTCCCAAAACCGCTGTGCACTTTTGGGCGACATGCTACCCAGGAGCGTTCAAATCATGCTTGACATCAAATGGATTCGCGACAACCCGAAGGCCCTTGTCGAGGCGCTGGTCAAGCGCTCGTGGTCGGCGGGCGAGGCGCAGTCCACGGTCGACGGGCTGATCGCCTCGGACGAGGCACGGCGCGAACACGTCACCGAGCTGCAGACCAAGCAGGAGCGCCGCAACGCCGCCTCGAAGGAGATCGGCAACGCCATGCGCTCGGGCGATGCAGCACTTGCCGAAAGGCTGAAAGCCGAAGTCGGCGATATAAAGACGTTCATCCAGAATGGCGAGGCGCGAGAACGCGAGCTCGACAAGGCGCTGAACGACGCGCTGGCGGTGCTGCCCAATGTGCCGTTCGACGATGTGCCTGTAGGCAAGGACGAGCACGACAATGTCGTCAAGCACATCGTCGGCAAGGTGCCGGCGCGCCCGAACTGGGTGAAGGAGCATTACGAGATCGGCGAAGCGCTCGGCATGATGGATTTCGAGCGCGCGGCAAAGCTGTCGGGCTCGCGCTTCACCGTGCTGAAGAACGGGCTGGCGCGGATGGAACGCGCACTCGGACAATTCATGCTCGACCTGCACACGACCGAGCATGGCTATGAGGAAGTCATCCCGCCGCTGATGGTCAAGGACGACGTTCTTTTCGGCACTAACCAGCTGCCGAAGTTCGAGGAGGATCTGTTTTTCACGCCGCATGGGGAGGGCAGGCTTGGCCTGATCCCGACCGCCGAGGTGCCACTCACCAATCTGGTGCGCGAAGAGATCACCGCGCATGAAAAACTGCCCCTGCGCTACGCCGCGCTGACGCCATGCTTCCGCTCGGAGGCAGGCTCGGCCGGGCGCGACACGCGCGGCATGCTGCGCCAACACCAGTTCTACAAGGTCGAGCTGGTGTCGATCACCGATCAGGAGTCGTCGCTTGCCGAACACGAGCGGATGACGCAATGCGCCGAGGAAGTGCTGAAGCGGCTCGGCCTGCCGTTCCGCACCATGACGCTGTGCACCGGCGACATGGGCTTTGGCGCGCGCAAGACCTACGACATCGAGGTCTGGCTGCCCGGCCAGAACGCCTATCGCGAAATCTCGTCCTGTTCGGTGTGCGGCGATTTCCAGGCGCGCCGCATGGACGCCCGCTACAAGGACAGGGACGGCAAGGGCAATCGTTTCGTCCATACGCTCAACGGTTCGGGCACCGCCGTCGGTCGCGCGCTCATAGCTGTCATCGAAAACTACCAGAATGAGGATGGCAGCGTAACCATTCCTGAAGTGCTGCGGCCTTACATGGGCGGCCTGGAAAAGATCGAATCGAAATAATGCGGATTCTCCTGACCAATGACGACGGCATTCATGCCGAGGGGCTTGCGTCGCTCGAACGGGTCGCACGCACGCTGTCCGACGATGTCTGGGTGGTGGCGCCCGAGCAGGACCAGTCCGGCTATGCGCATTCGCTGTCGATCTCGGAGCCGCTGCGGTTGCGCAAGATCGGCGAGAAGCATTTTGCCGTGCGCGGCACGCCGACCGACTGCGTCATCATGGGCGTCAAGAAGATCCTGCCCGGCGCGCCCGATCTGATCCTGTCCGGCATCAATTCCGGCGCCAACATCGCCGACGACGTCACCTATTCGGGCACCGTCGCCGGCGCCATGGAAGGCGCGCTGCTCGGCATCCGGTCGATTGCGCTCAGCCAGGGCTACAGCTATGTCGGCGAGGATCGCGTCGTTCCCTATGAGACGACCGAGGCGCTGGCGCCGGCACTGCTGAAGAAGCTGGTCGCGACGCCACTGCCGGACGGCGTGCTGCTCAACGTCAATTTTCCGAACTGCCTTCCCGAAGACGTCGCCGGTACGGTGGTGACCTCGCAAGGCAAGCTCGTGCACAGCCTGTGGGTCGACGAGCGCCGCGACGGGCGCGGCCTGCCTTACTACTGGCTGCGCTTCGGCCGCGAGCCGGTCGAAGGCAAGCAAGGCACCGACCTTTACGCCTTGCGCAACAGGCTTGTATCGGTGACGCCATTGCAGCTTGACCTCACCGCGCATGAAATCCGTGACCAGCTGAGCAAGGCGCTCGCATGAATCAGGGGCTTCCAATCGATGACCGCGAAGGCTTTGCCGCCTTTCTGCTGCGTTTGCGCGGCAGGGGGACGGTGCCGAAGGCGCTGATCGCGGCTTTCGAGGCGACACCGCGGCGCGGTTTTCTTGGCGCCCAGTTCCATCCGATCGCCTGGTCGGATCGCATGCTGCCGATCGAATGCGGCGAGGCGATCGAGGGTGCTGACCTGCAGGCGGCGGTGATCGCGGCACTCGCCATCGAAGAGGGCAACCGGGTGCTCGAGATCGGCACCGGTTCGGGCTACACGGCCGCGGTGATGTCGCGGCTGGCGGCGCGGATCGTCACCGCCGATCGCTACAAGACGCTTGTCGAGCAGGCCAGGCAGCGCTTCGAGGCGCTCGGTATCGGCAATGTCATCGTGCGCCAGGCGGATGGTTCCGGCGGTCTGCCGAACGAAGGGCCGTTCGATCGCATCGTCGCCTGGGCCGCCTTCGACAGCCTGCCGCGCTTCCTGCTCGACCAATTGTCGAGCGGCGGCATCGTCATCGCCCCAATCGGGCCCGAAGAGGGCGAACAGGTGCTGGCCAAGCTGACCAAGGTCGGCAGCCGTTTCGAGCGCGAGGACATCGGCCTCGTGCGCCTGCAGCCCATCCTGCCCAGCGTCGCTGCCATCATCTAGCGTATCGTCGATATCCAGCCGGCCTGCGATTGGCAGGCTTCCTGCGCTTCCGGTACCCACGGACCATCCCCAAGCCCATCCTCTAATATTTTAAGAAAAATCGCGGCGGATTCCATAGGGTTAACCGACGAGTAACATTAACGCGCTTTAATCATGCCTAGTTTGTACCGGGTATGTGCGGGTCAGTGCGATGCAACTCAGTGTTTTGAAGGTAAATGGACGCAACCTGATGCGTGGTTGCGCCGTACTCATGGTCGCTGGTGCCGCGGCGGGGTGCAGCTCCCAGGCTTCACGCTTCAACAGCGTCGATGACGTCTTTACCTCATCGACCAACAATCAGCGCGCCATCATCAACAAGCAGGATGCCGTGCAGCCCTATCCGGGCGATGTCGCGGCCGCTCCGCTCGACGGCACCCATACTCAGTCGGTCAGCCGCTCCAGTCTCGAACCGGTCTCGACGCGGCCGCTGCCTCCGCCCGTTTCTGCTCAGGCGCAGCCGGCTCCCGTGCTTGCGCCTGCTTCAAGGCCGGTGCGCACCGCATTGGCCGCGGCGCCGCATGTCAGGACAGCGACCGGCACTGCTGCTCCGTCGTCATCGCCGTTCAAGGTCGCGCAGCCTGATGCACCGCGCGTGGCCGAGGCTGGTACCCCGCATGCAACCGAGATCGTCGTCAGGGATGGCGAAACGATTTCCGGCCTGGCGCAGCACTACAAGGTGCCGGCCGACGTGATCATGAAGGTCAACGGGCTGAGCGCGACCAAGGGGCTGAAGACCGGCCAGAAGCTGGTCATCCCGGCCTATGCCTATTCGAGCAAAACCGAGCCGAAAGTCGCCGACGCCAAGCCGGCGAAGGACGGCAAGCACGACCTGCCGGCGACCGCGCCGGACAAGGTCGCCGTGCTGCCGCAGCAGCCGAAGCTCAAGGAGGGCAAGTCCGCCGCTCAGGTGGATGCTTCGGCCGCCGCAAGCCAGCCCAAGGAACCCAAGCCGCAGGTGGCCGCGGCCAAGGCGACCGGTGCCGCCGGCACCTATACGGTCCAGTCGGGCGACACGCTTTCTTCCATCGCCAGGAAAACCGGTGTCGGTGTCGTCGCCATCAAGCAGGCCAACGGCATGCAGGATGGCTTGCTCAAGATCGGCCAGACCCTGAAGGTGCCGGCCGGCGGGACCGCGACCGTCGCCAGCGCCAAGCCGGCGAAGATCGATCCGGTGACCACGGCGACCACGCAGCCCGCGGCTAAGGCGACGCCGTCGGAAACGCTGGCGTCCTACACGCCGCCGAAGAAAGATTCGAAGGTCATCCAGCAGGCGGAGTCCGACGATGCCGTCGCGCCTGACGCCACCGGCATCGGCAAGATGCGCTGGCCGGTGCGTGGCCGGGTGATCTCCAATTTTGGCGCGGGCAAGGACGGCGTCGACATCGCCGTGCCGACGGGCACGCCGGTCAAGGCGGCCGAGAATGGCGTCGTCATCTATGCCGGCGACGGCCTCAAGGAATTCGGCAACACGGTGCTGGTGCGCCACGAGAATGGCCTGGTCACCGTCTACGGCCATGCCAGTTCGATCGAGGTGCAGCGCGGCCAGAAGGTCAAGCGCGGCCAGGAAATCGCACTGTCGGGCATGAGCGGCACGACGGACTCGCCGAAGCTGCACTTCGAAGTGCGCAAGAATTCCGCCCCGGTCGACCCCTCTGGCTATCTCGAATAGTCGGGCTATCTCGAATAGAAGAAAAAAAGCGATTTGCGGGCCGCCTGACCTCCAGTCCGGCCCGCCGGCTCAGCCCGCCCGGCAAGGAGCGGGCTTTTTCAGTTGGGGTGCATCCGACAAGTTTGGCGCGCCCTTGGCGGAGAATGCAATCAGCGTCGCAGCGGTCACGCCTTCCTTCCAGTGTAGGGCGCCCCACCCACAGGCCCTGGCGGCCAGCACATTGTCCTGCGCGTCATCGATCAGGACTATGTCTGAAGCCCTGGTCTGCGCAAATTTAGTAGCAAGCTCATAGAATTTGGCGGAAGGTTTGCGATGACCAAGTGCTGCCGAATAGATGATGCCGTCCACGTGGTCAGCGAGGCGCATATCGTTCATCAGGTAGCTCGCGCGCCTGTGCTCCTGATTGGTGGCTAGAAAAACTCGCTTGCCGTCCCTTCGAAGTTCAGAAATTGCGCCGAGCACCTCCCGATCAATTCGGGAATCGTTCTCAAACCAGTATTTGATAAGGGTTTCAGCTGCGACATCAGGTGCGATGGCAGCTAACACATCGGCGAGTTCCGGCTCGAGAAGCCGCTGACCGGTGACAATCGCAGGCCAACGCGGCACGAAAAATTCGCGTTGCAGCAAGTCGAGCGGGATACCTAGGTCCTTCTCCAGATCGGTAAAGAGATGAGCGCCGTCGATTGGACGGCCGCTGACCAAAACGCCATCCACATCCATCATGATCGTGCGCATTCTTCTCCCCCGGTTTCGGGCTTGAGAATATGACGATGGGTCGAAACGGTTCCGTATCGATCCGTGGTCAAGTCAGCAACTGTCTACACATTAGTCCTTGAGCGGCCTGCCGAGCCGGCCAGCCAGGTCCTGGGTGAACTGCCAGGCGACGCGGCCCGAGCGGCTGCCGCGCGTCGTCGCCCATTCCAGCGCCTCGGCGCGCAGCGTCTCGGGATCGATGGCAAGGCCGTGATGGCTGATGTAACCGTCGATCATGTCGAGGTATTCGTCCTGCGAACATTTGTGGAAGCCAAGCCACAGGCCGAAGCGGTCGGACAGCGACACCTTTTCCTCGACCGCCTCGGACGGGTTGATGGCGGTCGAGCGCTCATTGTCGATCATGTCGCGCGGCAAAAGATGCCGGCGGTTCGAGGTGGCGTAGAAGATGACATTGGCCGGGCGGCCCTCGACGCCGCCTTCGAGCGCTGCCTTCAGCGACTTGTAGGAGGTGTCGTCGTGATCGAAGGAGAGGTCGTCGCAAAACAGGATGAAGCGGAAGGGGGCTGCCTTCAGCAAACCCATCAGCTTCGGCAGCGTGTCGATGTCCTCGCGGTGGATCTCGATCAGCTTCAGCGGCAGGTCGGACTTGGCCTTGGCGTTGATTTCGGCATGCACGGCCTTGACCAGCGACGATTTGCCCATGCCGCGCGCGCCCCACAACAACACGTTGTTGGCCGCGTAGCCGGCGGCGAAGCGCTCGGTGTTGTCGACCAGGATGTCACGGACCCGGTCGACGCCACGGATCAGGCCGATGTCGACGCGGTTGACCTTGCGCACCGGCTCCAGATAGCCGGGATCGGCCTGCCAGACGAAGCAGTCAGCCTCGCCGATGTCGGTTTCAAGCACTGGCGGCGGGGCGAGGCGGCTAACCGCCTCGATCAGCCGGTCGAGTTTCTTGTTGAGGGCGTCGATGCTGCTGTCGGTCATGTCTGTCTTTTGTTTTTCGCGGTTTTGACGTGTGGGGAGCGGGAAGCTGGCCGATTCCGTCGGGTTCGAAACCGGTTGCAACCTTTTGTTCGAGCGTGATCTTTTCCGAAAACCGGCTCGCGCTTTTCGCGATCATGCTCTAACACGGCTCAACAGGCCGGAAAAGCAGCCGATTTGGTCGGCCGCGCAGTTGCATTGACAACTTTACCGACTATATTCCGGCCAAATTTCAAGGGGCCGCCAAACTCCACAGGACGGTTGGCGGCTGTTTTCAAAATTCAGGAGTACCTCGATGTTCGTGACACCGGCATACGCCCAAGGCATCGGCGGCGCCTCTCCCGATATGTTCATCAGCATTTTGCCGTTTGTCCTGATTTTCGTGATCATGTATTTTCTGATCATCCGGCCGCAGCGCACGCAGCTGAAGAAGCGCGGCGAGATGCTGGCCGCGGTTCGTCGTGGCGACACGGTCGTCACCGGCGGCGGCTTCGTCGGCAAGGTGACCAAGGTGATTGACGACAACGAGCTCGAGATCGACCTCGGTGGTGGCACCAAGGTGACCGCGCTGCGTTCGACGATTGCCGATGTGCGCGTCAAGGGCGAGCCGGTGGCGAACCAGAACGCCAAGAAATAACCGAATTTCAGGCGGAGCGATCCGCGGATACGCTCTGACGGACGACGCCATATGCTTTATTTTTCGCGCTTCAAGATGATCCTGATCTGGGTGGCCGTGGCCATCACAGTGATCCTCGCCGCGCCCAATCTCATTCCCGCAAGCACTTTGGCGCAGCTTCCAAGCTGGGTACCGAAGCGGCAGATGACGCTCGGCCTCGACCTGCAGGGCGGCTCGCACATCCTGCTGGAGATGAATCAGAACGACCTGATCAAGGACCGGCTGGAGACGACGCGCGACGAAATCCGCACTCTGCTGCGTGACGCCAAGATCGGCTATACTGGCCTTGCCGGCACCGGACGGACCTTGCAGGTCCGCATCACCGATCCCGCTCAGCTCGACGTTGCCAAGACGGCGCTGAAGTCGCTGACCGAACCAGTCGCGGCCGGCCTGTTCACCGGCGGCTCTATCAAGGAAATGACGCTCGACGATTCCGAGCCCGGCCTGCTCAAGTTCAATGTCACCGACGCCGGCATCAAATACCGCACATCGACCGCGCTGACGCAGTCGATCGAGGTGGTGGGGCGCCGCGTCAACGAACTCGGCACGACGGAGCCTATCGTCCAGCGGCAGGGCGACGACCGCATCCTGGTCCAGGTGCCGGGTCTGCAGGATCCGCAAAGGCTGAAGGAGATCCTCGGCCAGACCGCCAAGCTGACCTTCCAGATGGTCGACCAGTCGATGCCGGTGCAGGACGCGCTCAATGGCCGTCCGCCTGCCGGCTCGACAGTGCTGTATTCGCAGGACGATCCGCCGGTTCCCTATCTGATCGAAAACCGCGTCATCGTTTCGGGCGAGAACCTTGTCGATGCGCAGGCGACATACAATTCGCAGAACAACGAGCCGGTGGTGTCGTTCCGCTTCGATTCGAAAGGTGCGGCGCGCTTCGGCCAGGCGACCGCGCAGAATGTCGGCAAGCTGTTCGCCATCATCCTCGACAATCAGGTGATCTCGGCGCCGCAGATCCGCGAGGCGATCCTTGGCGGCACCGGCCAGATTTCCGGCAATTTCACAGCCCAGAGCGCCAACGACCTTGCCGTGCTGCTGCGCGCCGGCGCCTTGCCGGCGACGTTGACGGTGATCGAAGAGCGCACAGTCGGCCCGGGCCTCGGCCAGGATTCCATCCATGCCGGCAAGGTCGCCGGCATCATCGGCTCGATCCTCGTGGTCGTGTTCATGTTCGTCGCCTACGGTTTCCTCGGCTTCCTTGCCAACATCGCGCTGGCGGTGCACGTGGCGATGATCGTCGGGCTGTTGTCGCTGCTCGGCGCGACGCTCACCTTGCCGGGTATCGCCGGTATCGTGCTGACCATCGGCATGGCGGTGGATTCCAACGTGCTGATCTACGAGCGTATTCGCGAGGAGCGACGCGCCGGACGCTCTGTGATCCAGGCGATCGACACTGGCTTCTCGAAGGCGCTGGCGACCATCGTCGATTCCAACGTCACGTCGCTGATTGCCACCGTGGTGCTGTTCTATCTCGGCACCGGGCCGGTGAAGGGCTTTGCCATCACCTACGCCATCGGCATCCTGACCACGGTCTTCACCGCCTTCACCTTCACCCGGATGCTGGTATCGATCTGGTTGCGCCGTGCGCGACCGAAGGAAATGCCGCGCGCGCCGGTCACATTCGTTCCGCCGGGCACCAAGATCCCATTCATGGGCATCCGGCGCTGGACGTTCACGCTCTCGAGCGCACTTTCGATCCTGTCCGTGGTGCTGTTCATGACCGTCGGCATCAATTACGGCATCGATTTCAAGGGCGGTTCGCTGATCGAGGTGCAGGCCAAAGGTGGCAATGCCGATCTCGCAGACATCAGAGGCCGGCTGTCGAGCCTCAACATCGGTGAAGTCCAGGTACAGCAGTTCGGTGCGCCGAACGACGTGCTGATCCGCGTCGGTACCCAGGATGGCGGCGAGAATGCCGAGCAGACGGTCATCGACAAGGTGCGCGGCGAACTGCAGGATAATTATGACTTCCGCCGCGTCGAAGTGGTGGGGCCGACAGTTTCGGGCGAACTCGCCAAGCAAGGCACGATCGCCATGTTGATCGCGCTGCTGGGCATCCTGGTCTATGTGTGGTTCCGCTTCGAATGGCAGTTCGCGGTTGGCGCCATCGTTGCGACGGTGCACGACGTGGTCATGACCATCGGCTTCTTCGTCATCACAGGGCTCGAGTTCAACCAATCATCGCTGGCGGCGATCCTGACCATTATCGGCTATTCGCTGAACGACACGATCGTGGTCTATGACCGTGTTCGCGAGGACCTGCGGAAATACAAGCGCATGCCGCTCCCGCAGTTGCTGAACAACGCCATCAACGAGACGCTGTCGAGAACGACGCTGACCTCCGTGACGACGATCCTGGCGCTGCTGGCGCTGGTGCTGTTCGGCGGCGAGGTGATCCGCTCGTTCACCATGGCGATGCTGTTCGGCGTCGTGTTCGGCACCTATTCGTCGATCTTCATCGCGGCACCGCTGCTGATCCTGTTCAAGCTGCGGCCGCAGACCACAGCCGACGAGGAGAAGCCGGTCAGCGGCGGCAAGGCGGTCGCGA
Source organism: Mesorhizobium sp. AR07 (assembly GCF_024746815.1). Classification (GTDB taxonomy): domain Bacteria; phylum Pseudomonadota; class Alphaproteobacteria; order Rhizobiales; family Rhizobiaceae; genus Mesorhizobium. The sequence continues at coordinate 1,260,655 of NZ_CP080525.1, read as the reverse complement.
CCTGACGCGCGGCCCCGAGGGGGTGACAAAACGGTGACCGGCAAAGGCATCGTCATCCGCGAGGCGCATTTTCCCGGCCGCGCGCCGATCGAGGCCTACGGCAATGGCGGGTTCCGCTTTGCCGACATGTCGCATCGCGGTTCGCTCATGTGCCTGCCATCCGGGATCCATGGCTGGGAGCCGGCGGATCCCCTGGCGCTGACGGTGGCGGATTTCGACAGACTGCTGGCCGAGGCAAGCAAGGTCGAGATCCTGCTGGTCGGCATGGGCAGGGAACTCCGGCCATTGCCTGCGGCACTGCGGGTCGCGCTGAAGGCGGCAGGCATTGCGTCCGACCCGATGTCGACGGGAGCCGCGGTGCGGACCTACAACGTCCTTCTGGCGGAAGAGCGCGCCGTGGCCGCCGCGCTCATCGCCGTCGATTGACATGTCCCAAAATGCCAAAATCGTCATGGACGCGGTGCGCGCCGCCGACCATGACCGTTACCTCACAGCGCTCTACGCGCCGGCCGAAAAGCGCGACGCGCTGTTTTCGCTCTATGCCTTCAACGCCGAAATCGCAAGCATTCGCGATCGCATCCACGAGCCACTGCCGGGCGAGGTGCGGCTGCAATGGTGGCGCGATGTCATTGCCGCCGGCGGAGAGGCGGGCGCCGGCCATCCTGTTGCCGAAGCCCTGAATGCCACGATAGCAACGTACAATCTGCCGAAACAGGCCTTCGGGAACATGCTCGATGCGCGCGTTTTCGATCTTTACGACGACCCGATGCCGTCGCGCACAGATCTCGAAGGCTATTGCGGCGAGACGGCAGCCGCGCTCATCCAGCTTGCGGCGATGACGCTCGATCCCGTTGAGGCGCCTGGTTTTGCCGAGCTTTCGGGCAGGGCCGGCTGCGCGCAGGCGATGACCGGTCTTTTACTTCTGCTGCCGCTGCACCGCCGGCGCGGGCAGTGTTTTGTCCCGGCCGATATTCTGGCTGCGGCAGGCTCTTCGCCGCAAGAATTCCTCGCTGGGGACGGAGGTCCAGGCGCCAAGCGCGCGGTGGCGGCGATGATCGCGCTGGCGCGGGATCATCTTTCGGCTTTCGAACAGGGCGCATCGGCTCTGCCGGCCTCGTTGCATCAGGCATTTCTGCCGCTGGCGCTGTCGCGGGCCTATCTCACGAAAATGGAGAATGGCTCGCCGCTCGACGGCGTGACGCGGCTGTCGGCCTTGCGCCGACATTGGCTGTTGCTGCGTCGCGCTAGCAAGGGCTGGCTGGCACTTTGACGTAAACGTCAATCGTGCTAAGGAGTCCCCGAGCCAGAACTGTTGCCACAGACAACAGGGGGGCCGGAGGAGATACCCATCCATGAGCTTGCCTTTGCTGGTCGCGATCGTCGCCCTTGGCATTGCGCTGTCGGTTGCTTCAGTGCATCTCACCGGTGGCAGCAAGACGGCCACGCTTACCGGCACGGATCAGGCAATAAGCCGTTTTGCCGAGGATTTTCCCGACGAGATCGCGACGATGGTCCGCCTGACGGCGGATGCCAGGACGGCATTTCTGGATATCGAGCGAGGGCGCGTCGGCATCGTGCACAGCATAGGCGACTGCTTTTTGACCCGCATCGTCATCTCTCGAGACATCATGGCGTTGGCCGGCGACGATGCAAACACGGTTTCGTTCCGGCTTGCCGATTTCACCTGGAAGGGCGGCCGCTTCCGCTTTGCCAGTGCAGCAGATGCGCAAGGCGTGCTGAAAGCGCTCGAGCCGCACCGTTCAAATTCCGTAGGGGAGGCTGCGTGATGGACAGCTACGATTTTCCGCAAGTCACCCAGCTGGCCATCCCGTTCTTCGTCGCCGCCATTTTGATCGAGCTCTGGCTGGTGCGCACCGGCCGCGCCAAGGGCTCGTTCGAGACGCGCGACACGCTGACCAGCCTGATGATGGGCACCGGCAATGTCGTTGCCGGGCTGCTGCTTGGCGTTGTGTCCTACTGGGCTCTGCTGTGGCTGTGGCAATTCCGCGTCTTCAATCTCGGCCTGTCGGTTTGGGTGTTCCTGGCCGCCTTCCTGCTCGATGACTTGCGCTACTATGTCTACCACCGCATTGCGCATCGGGTGCGCTGGGTGTGGGCCGAGCACGTCAACCACCATTCCAGCCAGCACTACAATCTGTCGACGGCGCTGAGACAAAGCTGGACCGGTCTGTTCACCTTCATGTTCGTGCTGCAGGCGCCGCTGGTGCTGCTCGGCTTTCATCCGGCGGTGATTGCCTTCACCTTCGGCTTCAACCTGGTCTGGCAGTTCTGGATCCACACGGAGACCATCGGCAAGATGTGGAGCTGGTTCGAATTCGTCTTCAACACGCCCTCGCACCACCGCGTCCACCACGCCACCAATCCGCGCTATCTCGACGCCAACTATGCCGGCACGCTGATCATCTGGGATCGGATGTTCGGCACTTTCGTCGAGGAATTGGAGGAAGACCGGCCGCGCTACGGCATCGTCAAGAATCTGGGCACCTTCAACCCGCTGAAAGTGGCATTCCACGAATGGATCGGCATGTTCAGGGATGCTTTTGCCCCAGGGCTGACGTTGCGCGATCGCCTGAATTATCTGATCAAGCCGCCGGGCTGGAGCCATGACGGCTCGCGCGAAACCTCGGAGAGCCTGAAGGCCGCCTATGTCCGGCGAAATCCTGATGAGGCTGGCAAGCCGGGGCTACCTGCAGCGAGTGTCTATCTGGCCGCAGAGTGAAGTTAAATGCGATCTGGTGTCCATTTGACAGCATGAGGACTTGGTACTAATTTTGACTACTTAGTATTTTGGGGGTGGTGATCATGCTTCGTCTTGTATCCACTTGCTTCTTTCTTTTTGTCACAACATTGACTTACGCGGCGCCGGCCATCGACTGGTGGGTCAAGCATCCGTTCCGGTATTTCACCGAAACCACCGATTTCGACATGCAGCGCGAGGCCATGGCCGAAGTCATGACAACCCATGGCGGCGCCTTCACGGCGACGGCTGTTTCCGATCTCGAACGGCTGCTCAACGATCCGCGCTGGCTGCGTGAGTGGTACAAACAGGACGCCACGCTCTATCCAAATCCCAGGGGTGCGGGCCGTCCTGAACGCGGTTGGGCCAATCCTGTCAATCTTCGCCGCTCCACCTGCTGGGACAGTCGCGAACAGTGGCATTCGTCCTGCGCCAGCGACAGTTTCGGAACGGCGCTTCGTACCGACTACGTGCGCCCGCAAGGCCACACCGTTGTCTTCAGTGTGACGGATGCGCCGGCCGGTATCTGCCGATGGCAGGCCGCGCGGCCGATTTTCGTTGCCGGCCGCGGGCGGCTTTCGGCCACGGCGGAACAGCCCTGCGCCGCGCTCTTTGAAGCGCGCATTCCCTTCGAACCAGATATTCCGGAAGCAGCGCGCGGTGTCGATGTGTCTGTGACCTTGCCCGACGGCACGGTGCTTTCGCAGCCTGCCATCTGGGTTCGCGACCGGCTCATCGCCGGTATCGGCGACAGTTTTTCGTCGGGCGAGGGCAATCCCGATTCGCCGGTGGAGATCGATCCGCTGTCAAGACGGAGACTTCTCAACATCTCCTTCGTCTATGACTCCGATACTCAGGCGATCAAATCGGTGCCAGCCTATTCGTTGCCGGTTCGCTATCAGAATGCGCCGGCTGGCTGGCTCGACCGCAAATGCCATCGTTCGGCCTATAGCTATCATCTGCGCACCGCCTTGCAGGTCGCTCTTGCCGATCCCAAGCACAGCGCGGTGACGTTCCTCGGCTTCGCCTGCTCGGGGGCCGAGGTGACGGAAGGGCTGCTTTTTTCCTATGCCGGGGTTGAGACAGTCAACGATTCCTATTTTTCGTCCGGCGGCAAACTGCGTCGCGACTTGTCACAGATCGATCGCCTGATGATCGAACTATGCCGCGATGATCTTCTGCGCACCCATGCAAGCCGAACGGTGGCTTTCGACACGCCGCTCACCGACGAGCAAGGCCGCGCATTGCGCAGCGCCAAACTCCTCGACTGCAAACCGGGGCGGTTCCTGCGGACGATCGACATGCTGATCGTGTCGATCGGTGGAAACGATGTCGGCTTCACACCGCTCATCGTGGATGCGCTGACCAAGACAACGCCTCCATACGCAGATGTCGAGAGCAGGTTCCGCGCCAACGCCCTCGGCGCGTCAGTCATTCGAACTGTCGCGCGCATCGCCAAGGCGCATGATGTTGCCACGGCGCGAATCCGGGCAAAGGAGCTGCCGGCACGCTTTGCCGCCTTGCGAAAGGCGCTGGCGCCGCTGCCGATCGCCAGCAATGGCGGAATGCCCAACATCGTGCTGACCGCGTTTCCCAAGATCGAATTCAACCAGGACGGAAGGCTCTGTGGCGAAGCCACACCACGTGAAAGGCTTGAAGGCTTCAACGTCGGTGGGGTGCTGTCGATCGATGTGCCTACGCTCCGTCCCATCAGCGACTTCGCCAACAATGTGCTTTATCCGGCGACGCGCGACGCCGCCCGCGCTGGAAACTGGCATTTCGTCGATGCCCAGCGTGCCGCGTTCGCCAAGCATGGGATCTGTGCGCAAAAGAGCTCGTCGAGCGGCGTCACGGCCGCCGAGAGCCTGATGCTGCCCTATTATCACGCGGACGGACCGCGACCGGACAAGTGGTCGGAGTTTGAGCCGTTTTCCGCCTATCGCGACGCCGATTTCAAGGCGTCTCGCGACACGCGTGCCTATGCGCCGCGCGAGCGCTGGTTCCGCACCATCAACGACATCTGCCTCTTCGTGCAGTCCAAGGCGAGCGGCACGCCGCCGCCGCCGCAAGACTGGGCGCTGCTCGATCTGGTTGAGGTTTGCCTAGGTGGTCCGTTCCATCCGACCGCGGAAGGCCATTCCCACATTGCCGACGCTGTGTTCGCGACGGCAACCACGATGCTCAACTTGCCACGGCCAACGGTCTCGGATGTGCGGCCGCACTGAAGCGGAGGAGGGAGGGCTACTCTGCCGCTTCCGCTTGCGCCGCCAAGCCGAGCCACTGCCGGCAATCGGCCAGCGCACGTGACGTCACCGCATGCCGCTTGGCGACGGTCTTGTCCTTTCCGCGCATGCGTTTGCCCTCGATCTTCGGTGCTTCGACGGGCGGAAACAGGCCGAAATTGACATTCATCGGCTGGAAGGAGCGTTTTCCCGGTTCATCGTCCGAAACGATGTGGCCGCCGGTGATGTGGTTGAGCAGGGCGCCGAAGGCCGTGGTGAGCGGCGGCAGGGACGGTGCATGGCCAAGCCGCTCAGCGGCGGCGAAGCGTCCGGCGAGCAAACCAATCGCCGCACTTTCGACGTAGCCCTCGCAGCCGGTGATCTGGCCAGCGAAACGCAGGCCGGGGCGCGATTTCAGCTGCAGCGAAGCGTCGAGCAAGGTCGGCGAATTGATGTAGGTGTTGCGGTGCAGGCCGCCGAGGCGGGCGAAGTCGGCGTTTTCGAGACCCGGTATGGTGCGGAACACGCGCACCTGCTCGGCATGCTTCAGCTTGGTCTGGAAACCGACCATGTTGTAGAGCGTACCCAGCGCATTGTCCTGCCGCAGCTGGACGACGGCATAGGCTTTTACCGTCGGATTGTGCGCATTGGTCAGGCCCATCGGCTTCATCGGCCCATAGCGCAGCGTTTCGACGCCGCGTTCGGCCATGATCTCGATCGGCAGGCAGCCGTCGAAATAGGGCGTGCCTTCCCATTGCTTGAATTCGGTTTTCTGGCCGTCGACCAGCGCCTGCACGAAGGCGAGATATTGCTCCTTGTCCATCGGACAGTTGATGTAGTCCTTGCCGGTGCCGCCTGGCCCGACCTTGTCGTAGCGCGACTGGAACCAGCAGGTGTCCATGTCGATCGTGTCGAAATGGACGATCGGCGCGATGGCATCGAAGAAGGCGAGCGCGTCGGCGCCGGTCGCCTCCGCGATCGACTGGGCAAGCGAAGGCGCGGTCAGCGGACCCGTGGCGACGATCGCCTGGTCCCAATCCACCGGCGGCAGATCAGGCACTTCCTCGCGCTGGATGGTGATCAGCGGGTGCGCTTCGAGCTTTTTCGTCACGGCGTCGGAGAAGCCGTCTCGGTCGACGGCAAGCGCGCCGCCGGCCGGCACCTGGTTGGCGTCGCCGGCGCTCATGATCAGCGAGCCGGCCAGCCGCATTTCGGCATGCAGCAGGCCGACGGCGTTGTTTTCGGCGTCGTCGGAGCGGAAGGAATTGGAACAGACAAGCTCGGCCAGGCTGTCGGTCTTGTGCGCGTCGGTGCCGCGAACGGGCCGCATTTCATGCAGGATAACCGGAACGCCGGCTTGCGCTGCCTGCCAGGCGGCTTCGGAACCAGCGAGGCCGCCGCCGATGATATGGATGGGATTTTTGCTCATGAGCGCCGGAATAATCGCTTGGTGCAGCGATTGCAATTGCCGGGCGCGGCGCAAGGCGGAAAGCCGTGAGCGCAACCAACCCTGAAAACAACAACACCCGCCGGGGGAGGAGGTCCGGCGGGTGTCGTTTTTGGGGTCGACCCTCGGGAGGAGGTGAAGGCCGACCGTATTCGTCATCGCCGGGGAGGAGGTCGGCTTTGACGAAATTTCTTTCGCCGTTTTTAAAAGGGGCGAAACCCTTTTTTGGGAAACAACGCCCGCCGCGGGAGGAGGTGCGGCGGGCGCCGTTTTGGTGGTCAACCCTCGGGAGGAGGTGAAGGTTGACCGGATCCGTCAGGGTCGGGGAGGAGGTCGACCCTGGCGAAATTCTGGTTAGATAGCCCGGCGAGCGATGATCTTGATTTCGTCGCGGACGATACCGAGGTCATGCAGCTGGCGGTTCGAAAGGCGACCCAGCTCGGTAACCGTCTCGCGATAGACGCGCCAGTTACGATAGTTGCGGATCAGGTTCATTGTCGTTCTCTTTTCAAAACTTGTTCGGACCATTCGCGGTCCGAAGAATTAGACCGCCTTGCGAGCGACGTAAGGAATGTCGCTGCGGCTGATGCCGAGGTCGGTCAGTTCACGGTTGCTCAGGCGGCTCAGCTCGGACACGGTGTCCCTGTAGCGGCGCCAGTTGCGGTAGTTGCGGATCAGGTTCATGGTATTTCTCGTTTCGTCTTTCTTGCGGATCATTCCGTTTGTGTACGAACCATAAATAGGCGTGCCCATATCGATTTAAAAGCGCTATGGCTGCATGGCAGCAATGCAAATTGTGCAATGCAGCATTAACGCGCGTTCACGGACCTGACACAAAGAAACCCGAATCGGAAAATGCCGTTGCGTCAACGGTTTGACCGGATCGGTTGAAAAAAAGACCAAACTGGGGGGAAAGCGGCATGGCGGGTTATTCGTCGCGAGTGAAGTCGGATATCGCGCGCTGGCTGCAGGCCGGCCTGATCAATACCGAGACGGCTGATTCCCTGGCGCGGGATGTCGAAGCCAACGAGCGCAAGTCGCTCAGCTTCGGCTCGATCCTGGCGATGATGGCCGCCTTGCTGTTCGGCGCCGCCATCCTGATTTTCGTCGCCGCCAACTGGGAAGCCATCCCAAGGCTGGCGCGGGTGGCGGCCCTCTTTGCCGTCATCCTTGGCGGTTATGTCGGCGGTGCGGTGTTGAAGACGCGCGACCATGCGGCGATCGGCGAGGCGCTGTGGATCGTGGCGGCAGCGGCCTTCGGCGGCTCGATCGCGCTGATCGGCCAGATGTATCATTTTTCCGGGGACGAATCGTCGGCGGTGATCACCTGGGGCGTCGGCACGGCGCTTGCCGCGGTCGCGCTGCGCTCCAATCCCCTGACTGTCGCTTCGGTCGGCATTGCCGATGCATGGCTGTTCCTGGAAGGGTTCGATTATTTCCGGAGCAGGGATTTTCCGCACCCCTTCATCGCCATGGCCCTGGTGTTGTTCGCGATCTCCTTCTGGACCCGCAGCCAGGCGGCCCGGCACCTGATCATCCTGTCGCTGCTGTTCTACCTCGTGCTGCTGGTCACGAACCACGACACGCTGCAGGTGGCGATCCCGCTGGTCGCGGTATCGGCACTGCTGTTCGCGGCTTCCGTGTTCGCGCCGGAGCCGGTCGACAGGATCGTCCAGCTCGGCGGCCGCTTGCCGTTGCACGCTTTGCTCGGCTTCCTCACCGGACTGGCAATGATCCAGCTCGAACTGGCCAATGAAAGCACCTACAACAGCGGTTTCGCCATCGCTTCGGTCGTCGCCCTGGCCGGCATCGTCGCGGCGATCGTGCTGGCGGGACGGGAAAGCCGAGGCTTGCGCTGGCTTGCCTATGCCGGCTTCGCCTTCGAACTCGCCATTATCTATGTGGTGACCTTGCAGTCGATGCTCGACACGGCAGGCTTCTTCCTTGCGGCGGCCGTGCTGCTCGGCATTCTTGCCCTCATCATCATACGCATCGAGAAACGCATGAAGGGTCCAGCCGTTCAGGGAGCAGCAGCATGATGACCGGGAAGAGACTTGTTATCTCGGCGCTGGTGCTGTCGCTCATCCAGATCGGCTTCCTGAGCTGGATCATTGCGGGGCGGGCAGCGGTCCTGCGCAACGGCAAGGAAGTGCTGCTCAAGGTCGAGCCGATAGATCCGCGCGATCTTCTGCGTGGCGACTACATTCTCCTTGGCTATGACATTTCCCGGATACCGGTGAAGCTGATCGCCAACATCCCGACCGGAAAACTGACTACGGACGACACATCCCTTGTGGTCAGGTTGAAAAAGGGTGCCGATGGTTATTGGCTGGCAACGACAGCATGGCTCGGCCAGGCTCCATCAGCTGCCGGTCCCGACGAAGCCGATATTGTCGGCAAGGTTGCGTCCGGCTGGGGCCTTGAGCCAGATGCCACAATCGCACCGGACTACGGCATCGAGCGGTTCTATCTGCCTGAGGGCGAGGGGATGCAGATCCAGAACGACATGCGGGTGCGGCCGTTCGGGATCCGCATTGCGCTCGCCGGTAACGGCACGGCGCAGATCAAGGCGCTGATGGATGGCGACAAGACGCTGTTCGAAGAGCCGCTTTATTAGACCAATGATGTCGACCTTGATGGTCGACGCAAGCCCTCGGCAGCCCCCCTTGGACGGTAAGAAGCATGCCAGTTACCCTGTCGACGCGTGAAGACATCAACCTCGACACCGTTTTGCGCGTCGCCTGGGAGAAGGACACGGTGGAGATCGGCGAGAAGGCCTTGCGGCGCATCGCCGAATGCCGTGCCTCGTTCCTCAGGCTCATCGAATCCGATCCACCGCCGGTCATCTATGGCGTCACCACCGCGATGGGGGAACTGGCGAGCCGCAAGCTCGAACCGGACGAGCGGGACCGCCATGCCCGCATCAAGGCGTTCGCTGCGGCGACCTCGTTCGGCGACCCGCTGCCGGATCGGGTGGTCAGGGCGATCGTGCTTGCCCGCCTGACGAACTTCATCGAGGGCAACGCCGCCACCACGCCGCGCATCGCGCTTGCTGTCGCGGCGATGCTCGATGGCGGGCCGATGCCAACGGTGCCGGCTTCGGGTCAAGGCGGCGCCGGTGAGATCCTGGCGCTCTATCCGCTGTTTGCCGAGCTTTCGACGCGCTTCGACCTGGAAGTCAAGGAACGGGGCTCGCTGATCAACGGCTCGCCGTGCGCCGCCGCCCTGGTGGCGGACGCAGCGCTCGCGGCACGCCGCCGCATCCGCATGGCGCACAAGGTGTTCGCACTGTCGATCGAAGCATTTCGCGCCCCGCTCGAGCACTACGATGCCGCGCTCGACACGCTATGGGGCGATGAGCATGAGGCGGCAGCCCTGCGCGGGTTGCGGGAATTTCTCGTCGGCGCCGGAGACGGGCGGCGCAACTATCAGGCGCCGGTCAGCTACCGGATCGTGCCGCGCGTGCTTGGACAAATGCATCGTGCTCTGGCGGGGGCCGAGCGGGCGGCCACCGTGTCGCTGGCTTCGATATCGGACAACCCGGTCTACATCCCACCCGATGACGCCCATCCGTTCGGGCGCTGCATCAGCACCGGCGGCTACCACAATGCCATGGCGACGCCGGCGCTGGACGACCTGGCGGCGATATGGGCCGATATCTGCCTGCTCTGCGACCGTCACGCCTCCAAGCTGCTCAACGGCAAGGTCTCGCTGCTGCCCGATCTCCTGATGACCGGCCGGCATTGGGCCGACAGCGATGGCCACGGCAATGTCGGCTATGTGCCGATGGCGATCACCGGCTATCTCGAGCAGGCCAAGCTTGCGGCGCAACGCACCTTCATTCCCGGCACCGAATCGGCCGGCGCCGGACAGGACGATGTCGCCACCACGGCGTTCTTCGCATGGACCAAGGAGGCGACCGCCGGCCGCTGCCTGGATGCTGCGATGGCAATGCTGGCGATGATCGCATCGCAGGCGCTGCACGTCACCGAACGCGCGGCGCCACCGGCGCTTCAGGCCTTCGTCGATGAAATCAGGGCTATCGTGCCGCCTGTCGGTGATGATCGTGTGCTGGGGCCAGAGCTTGCAAAGCTCGCCGCATGGTTCACAGGGAGAGCGTTCGAGGCGTAGGCACTGATGCCAGGACTGTCGCGGTCCTCCTTCGCCAAGGCTTCGGAGGACTCCTTCGCTAACGAGCTTCAGGTGGCCTGCCACCCGAAGCTCGAAGAGCGAAGGGTGGTGCGGGTAGAGGGACTCGAACCCCCACGTTTTCACGCCAGAACCTAAATCTGGTGCGTCTACCAATTCCGCCATACCCGCCGATCTGGTGACCTGTGCCACGTCTATGTCACAGGCCATGTCACAACTTCAAGCTCAATTCGGACCCGCTGAACGCGACAGTGTGAAGGTAGCGACCTCGCACTCTCTCGACGACTGACGTCCTAGGGGCCGACTTCTGCGAGTCTCCGCGCTGCGGAATGGCGCGTCATCTAGCCCAATCAACATTGCGGACCGTTTAGGAAGCTAAGAACCGTTGTGGGCAGCCTCTCGTGTGTGCATCGATTCGGTATTTTCCACACCTTTTTAAAGGTTGCTACCATTCCATTCACGAGGCGTGATATATACTGATCCTGTCATGACATAAAAAAGCGTTTATAAACAGCATGTTATCCGATGAGCAGCGCCCAACGGTACTTGAAGTCACCGAAGGGCCGGTCAGGCGTCTTGCTGTGGATGCGGTGGCGTTCCAGCGCGAGGGCGGCGCGCTTGGTCAATGGGATGCCCCCGAAGCTCCCGTTCTTCCGGTTCTCCAGCCGCAGGCGACCTCCGTGGCGGGTGGAGTGACAGGCGCTGGCGCGGGGCCTTTGGCAGTGCGAAGCGGTTACTTGTCGGTAGCCACCTGCGTCGCTAGCCAGGGCAGCATAACGATTTTGCCGCCGAACCCGCCGGCGTCGATACGTGTGTGGATATCTTTCGCTGCGGCTAGTGGTTCGCGACCGACAACGATCGGATGAATGGCGCCGTTGCGGAGCAACTCAAACAAAGCAGCCATGTCAGTCCTGAACTCTTCAGGATGCGACAAGCGGCGGTCTGTGACGCTGTACCAAAGCGCCGTACGGCCACGGAACAGGAAGCTCAATGCGCCCCATAGCTTCAGGCGTGCCAATCCTAGCCCTGCCGCGATCAAGCTTTCGCGCCCGATTGCCATTGTCTGGGAGCCGTAGCCGATGAGGATGCCCCCCGGCGCGAGACAGGCGAATGACCGGTTGAAATGCGCCCCTCCGATCGCATCGAATGCCGCATCGACACCGGCGCCGCCAACCCGCCCAGTCGTGAGTTTGCGGACCTCATCAACGAAGTCGCCAGCCCGATAGTCGATTGCCTTACCACCAAATCGCTCAACCACGGCGAGGTTCGCCGCCGAACACGTGCCGATTGCCTTGAGGCCAAGATGACGCGAGAGATCGAGTAGCGCCGTACCGACCGAGCCTGATGCGCCGACAACGAGAATCGTATCGCCGGGTGATAAGCGCCGATAGCGCGTGAGCATCTGAAAGGCTGTCAGGTAGGCGAGCGGTATGCAAACGGCCTCTGCCGCATCGACGCCAGCAGGAACCGGCACAAGAAAACGCGCGGGACGAATCGCATATTGTGCGTAACCACCGACCACGCAGAGATCGGCAACGATTTGCCCCTCACGCGGCAAGACAACGTCGAGACCAGCCTTCTCCACGACACCTACCAGGTCGTAGCCGGGAGTAAACGGCAGCGGTCCTTTGAAGTCGGGGTAACGGCCACGCCTAATGAAGCTATCCGTGAAACCGGTTCCGGCTGCCAGAACCTTGATGCGTACCTCGCCAGCACCCGGATTTGGGATTGTTGGCTCGCTCACCAGCTCCAAGACCTCGGGGCCACCGAAGTGGGATATACGAACGTGTTGCCAAGACATTGCGGAACCGTAGCACATTCGATTCCATAGGTGAGGCCTGATATTATGCGTCCACCCCCCACGAGGTGTCCGAGCCACCGTGGCGACTCCGGTAGCGAACTGACTGCGGGAACCTAAATCCAGGGCGCGTCTACCAGTTCCGCCACATCCGCATGGACCGGCAATCCATGTAGCCATCATTCTGTCAATGTCAGGAACAAGTGTTGGGGCAGGACCAAATGTTGGGTCAGGGGCCAAAATGATGGTTATTCGCCGAAATGCGAAGATGGTTGAAAATTAGCCCCGCCTGTGACAAAAGGCGTGTCGAATGTGACGGGACGCGACGATCCGCTTCTACAAGATGTGATAAGAAGTAGGAAAAACAAGAACTTATTCACATTTTGGAACGCAGTTTGGGAAAATTTGAGCCGTATTTTCGGTCAAATTGCCAGGTTCCGTACCAAAAGCCATTCCCGGCAAGATTATACCGGCAGGCTGTGAACGGCAGAGGCCGTGGCAGTCTCATTGGTGAAAACAAAGGTTTTACGATGCAGGTCACCGAAACGCTCAACTCCGGTCTCAAGCGCGAGATCAAGATCACCGTGCCGGCCGGTGATATGGAAGCCAAGCTGATGGCTCGGCTTTCGGACGCCAGGAACAAGGTCCGCATCAACGGCTTCCGCCCCGGCAAGGTGCCGGTGCAGCACCTGCGCAAGGTCTACGGCAAGTCGTTCATGGCCGAAGTGGTCAACGAAATCCTCAATGATTCGACTCGCTCGATCATTACCGGGCGCGGCGAAAAGGCTGCCATGCAGCCTGAAGTCATCATGACCGAGGACGAGAAGGAAGCCGAGAAGATCCTGGCCGGCGGCGCCGACTTCGAATTCCGTCTCAACTATGAAATCATTCCGACGATCGAGATCAAGGATTTCTCCGACATCAAGGTGACGCGTCAGGTGTTCGACGTGCCGGACAGCGAGATCGACGAGCAGGTCCAGCGCGTTGCCGAATCGGCGCGCAGCTATGAGCCGAAGACCGGCAAGGCAGCCACCGGCGACCGCGTCACCATCGACTATGTCGGCAAGATCGACGGCGAGGCCTTCAATGGCGGCGCCGGCACCGATCAGCCGCTGGTGCTGGGTTCGAAGGAGTTCATCCCCGGCTTCGAGGATCAGCTGGTCGGCGCCAAGGCCGGTGACGAAAAGCAGGTCACCGTGACCTTCCCGGAAAACTATCAGGCGGCGCATCTGGCCGGCAAGGAAGCGACCTTCGACGTCACGGTCAAGGAAATCTCCAAGCCCGGCGAACTGGAAATCAACGACGAGACCGCCAAGAACCTTGGCCTCGAGTCGCTGGAGCGCCTGCGTGACGTCGTGCGCGGCCAGATCGAGAACCAGTTCGGCGCCATGACGCGCCAGAAGGTCAAGCGCCAGCTGCTCGACCAGCTCGACGCCTCCTACTCGTTCGAGGCGCCTTCGAAGCTCGTCGACGCCGAGTTCAACAACATCTGGGCGCAGGTCAATCGCGACCTGGAGGCAGCCGGCCGCACCTTCGCCGACGAAGAGACGACGGAAGAAGAGGCACGCGCCGAATATCTGCGTCTTGCCGAGCGCCGTGTGCGTCTCGGCCTGGTGCTGGCCGAGATCGGCGAGAAGGCCGGCGTCACGGTGTCGGACGAAGAGCTGCAGCGCGGCCTGTTCGAGCAGGTGCGCCGCTATCCGGGCAACCAGCAGCAGGAAGTCTTCGAGTTCTACCGCAGCAACCCGGAAGCGTTGAACACGCTGCGGGCGCCGATGTTCGAGGAGAAGGTGGTCGACCATCTGCTCGGCCAGATCTCCGTGACCGACGTCAAGGTCAGCAAGGAAGAACTGATGGCCGACGACGAGGAGGCCGAAACCGCGACCAAGGCGAAGCCGGCGAAGAAAGCCGCCGCCAAGAAGGCCGACGAGAACAAGGCCGACGACGCGGAAGAGCCCAAGAAGAAGGCCGCGCCGAAGAAGAAGGCCGCCAAGGACGCCGAATAAGCCCTGCGCTCCCATGGAATCGACGAAGGCCGCCCCCGAGGCGGCCTTTTTCGTTGCCAAACTGCAACAGCCGCGATGCTTCGCGAGCGACGGCCTGTGGCGAGCAACCTTTGATCATTATCTGCGCTTCTACTGCAAGCCGCTTGGGTTGTTGGAGGGGTCGTTGAGGCTGTTCGTCGAAGTGGGCCACGCTGCGGCAATAGCGTTGGTCCTTGTCTCGGTCTGCGGCATTGCCCAGGCCGACACGGTGGTTGACAATTGGCGGTTCGACAGGGGCGAAGGCGGCCTTGTCACAGCGTCGCTCTATGCCACCAACAAGCTGATCACCGGCGGTGGCGCATTGAGCTACAGCCCGGTCCTGACCATTGCCTGCCGGGCGAACGGCGAACCGCATTGGACCGAATGGCTGCAACTGAACGACGCCGTCTCGGCCAGCCGCAAGATCACCGTGTCGATCACGCTCGACCAGGGCAACAAGTTCGATGAAAGCTGGTCGGTCGGGCCGCGCGGCCGGATGCTGGTGCGCGAGGGTGCCGACGGCATCAAACGCCTTGCGGCCGCCAACCGGCTCCAGCTTTCATGGCGGTTCGGGCTGCTGTCGGGGCGCGGGGAGGCCGATTTCAACCTCGCCGGGCTCGGCGAAGCGGTCAACCAGGTTGCCGGCAGCTGCAACACCAGGCCGCCGTGACCGAATCGCGAGGCAGGGCGGCGACAGGCTGGTGCCTGGCTCTGTTTGCTGGAACGGTTCACCGTTTCACGGAACGTCGAACCGCTCTAGGCACTCGCCTGGATCTCTTCCGCAAGCTCTCCGGCTGTTAGAACGCGCCCAAAGACCTTGCCGATGATATCGAGCGTTGCGTTGTGAGAGGCTTCATCCAGCCCGCCATTGGCATCGCTGATGAAGGCGACCTTGTAGTCGCGCATGAAAGCGCTGCGCGCCGTCGATTCGCAGCAGATGCTGGTAACCGTGCCGATGATGATGACCGTGTCCACCTTGCCGGTGCCGCGGATGTTGCGCAGCACCGTGTCGAGCCGGGTGTTGTAAAACGCGTCGTAGCGGTGCTTGTCGACGACGACATCACCGGGCTGCGGCGCCAGCTCCGCCACGATCTCGGTGCCGACGCTGCCCTCGCGCATGCCCGTGGTCTTCAGCTTAGGTTGATAGGTCGTCTCCAGCGGCGAAATCTCGAAACCGTCGCTGAGAACATGGCGCGTGTAGACGACCGGAATGCTAGCGGCGCGGCAAAAGTCGATAACTTGCCGCATGACCGGGATGCGATGGCGAGCCGCCGTCACCTCCATGATTGCGCCTTGATCGACGAAATCCCTTTGCATGTCGATGACCAGAAGCGCTGCACGCTCCTTGTCGAAAGGCCATGGTTGCTTGCTTTGTCGAGGCATTGCCCATTCGTCCCGTTCGTCTTGACGCAATTCCCTAAGGGGAAAGCGCTACGCGCTTTTCCTTGGAAAATCGTTTCACACTTTTCCTGGAATTGCTTTAGCGACACCATCTCTCGACGGCGATTGCAATCGCCTTTGTGCAATCGACGAGATCGCGCACCGAGACGCGTTCGTTCGGCTGATGCGCCTGCGCCGGGTCGCCTGGGCCAAAGTTGACAGTCGGGGTGTTGCCAAGGCCGGTCGGCAGTCCGATGTCGCTGTGCGCGCCAAAACCACTCAGCACCGGCGACAGGTTGGCTTCCTTGACGGCCTCCTGAAAGACGCTGACGAAAGGATTGTCCGACGGGATCTCGGCGCAATCCGCGTCGAGGATCCACTCGACCCGGGCAGGGTGCTGGCGCAGATAGGGATCTGCCTGGCAGACATTGGCGATATGCTCTTCGATTTCGCGCTTGACGTTGCCGCCCAGCTTGAACTCGTCATGCTCGCTTGGCAGATACTGCGCGTCGATGATGATTTCGCCGCGCCCCGCCATGGAGGAGGGGTGTTCGCCGGCATTGATCTGGGTGACGATGATCTGGTTCGGCAGCTCCATCAACGGATGGTTCTTTCTGGGATCGAACATCCAGCGCCGGTTAAGGATGTCGATGCCGTCGAGGATTTGCCGGCAAAGCTGGACGGCATCGACCGGACCGCTCGAATACCAGGCATTCGGCGTCAGTTCCGCATGCCCACCAATGCCGTCGATGACGATCTTTCCCCACAGAATGCCGTGGCAAAGCGGCGCGATCTTGTTAGCCGTCGGTTCGGTCATGATGCCGGCATCGGCGTGAAAGCCGCGATCGACCATGGCCAGCGACCCCATGCCGCCGATTTCCTCATCGACGACGGTGGTGAAGACGACGTCGCCGGACAGGGAGATTTCGAGTCCCTTCAAAATCTCGACGGCCATCAGCATGCAGGCGACACCGCCCTTCATGTCGACCGTGCCGCGGCCGTGCAGAAATCCATCCTTGAGGACGGGCTGGAACGGGTCGGTCGTCCAGTGTCCGGCGGCGCCCGGCGGGACGACGTCGATATGGCCGGTCAGCATGATGGAGCGGCCGCCGCCGGTGCCCTTCAAGACGCCGCCGAGATTGGGTCTGCCCTCGAAGGTCCTGCCCTTATTGGCGCCGGCGCGTCCCTGATATTTGGCGTAGAGCGCCGGGCCGTCCGGATCCCAGAGATCGGTCGAGAAGCCGAGGACCTCCAGGCGCTTTTGCAGATACAGCTGGCAATCACGCTCGCCGGGGCCGGCGTCCCTCGGGTTGGATTTCACGATCGAGGGGAAGGCGACGAGATCGCTCAGCGTTTCGACGATGCGATCGGCGTTTGCCTCGACGCGCGCGGCAATGATCTCTTCCATGGACGGCATTGTTATCTCCAACGTTGGGACAGTCGATCGACGAGCAGGACGAAAACCAGAAGGGCGCCGACAATCCCCACCTGCCAGACCGTGTTGATGTTCAATTGTAGAAGACCGGTCTTCAGGGTGACCAGCAGCAGGACGGCTGCGAACACGCCGCCGACGCCACCACGCCCGCCGGTGATGACGATGCCCCCCAGCATGGCGGCGGTCAGCGATTCGAGTTCGAGGTTCTGGCCGATATTGGGCCTGCCACTGCCGAGCCAGGCAATCGAGACAAGGCCGGCGGCACCCGCAAGCGCGCCGCTCAAGGCGTAGAGAATGAAGCGAACGCGGTCGACCGGAATGCCAACCAGCTTGGCTGAGCGTTCGTTGAAGCCCATCGCGTAGATCCAGCGCCCCCAGGCCGTCGACATCAGCACCAGGCCGGCAAGCGCAAAGCAGGGGATGGCAAGCGTGAGAAAGGGCACCGGGATGCCCATGACGACGCCGCGCCCCCACACAAGCAGCCAGGAGGGCACGCCCGCCTGGGCCGCGCCGCCGGTGACGGCAAGCGCCAGACCGGAATAGACGAAGAATGTGCCCAGTGTGGCGATGAAGGGGAGAAGGGCGAGGCCGTTCACCAGCCATCCGTTCAAGGCACCCAGCATCGCGCCGGCCAGGATGCAGACGGCGGGCAGCAGAACCGGCGGCAGTCCCAGCTTGAGGGAGAGCATTGCAACGATGGCGGAGAGCGAGACCGCACCGCCGACCGACAGGTCGATGCCGGCGCCACCGGCCAGGATGGCCAGCCCTTGTCCAAGGCCGACCAGGGCCAGGATCGTCGAGAATTGCAGGATGGTGGTGACGGTACCGAGATTGAAGGCTGAAGGCTTGAGCGCAGCCAAGCCAAAGATCACGATCAGCCAAAGCCCGCACAGCAAAGCCAGGGTGAGGGCTGGGCCCTGCAGCTTGCCAAGCATTTTCATGCGCGGCCTCGCAGGAGTTGAGCCACAGGGAAGCGGTTGGAGACGGCTTCGAAGCCAAGCACGCCGATGATGAGAATGCCGGTGACGACGGGCTGCCAGAGAGAGGGGATGCCGATCAGCAGCAATCCGTTCTGGAGGATTCTGAGGAGAAGCACGCCGAGTACGGTGCCGATCAGGCTGCATCTGCCGCCCAATATGCTCGTGCCGCCGAGAATGACCGCGGCAATCGCATCGAGCGCCAGCGTGCTGCCGATCGTCATTTCCACATTGCGGTAGGTGGCGACATAGAAAGTGGCGGCAATACCGGTCAGAACGCCGCTGATGACGAAGGTCATGAAGCGGGTCTTGATCACCGGGATGCCCGACAGCCGCGCCTTCTCCTCCGAATTGCCGATCGCCAGCAAGTGCAGCCCATAGGGGGTTCGCCGCAACGCCAGCCAGACGGCCAGATAGGCCACGGCAATCACCAGGGCAGGGACGGGGACGCCGAGCACGGTGGTTGCGAGCAGGCTGGTGAGGCTCGACGGCAGGCCGGAAAGCCATTGCCCGCCGAGAAGGACAAAGACACAGGTGCGGTAGACACCGAGCAGGCCGAGCGTTCCGACGATCGCCGGAACGCGGCCGAGGACGACGACCGTAGCCGTCACACAGCCCAGCAACGCGCCGACCAGAGGGCCTGCAAGGAGCGCCAGCAGCGGATTGCCGTCGGCACCCAGCACACGGCCGATTGCGATGGCCGCGAGACCCATGACGATGCCGATCGACACATCGATGCCGCCCATAGCCAGCAACAGGGTCATGCCAAGGCCGATCAGCAGCAGCTCGACGCTGTTGCGCAGGACCGTGGCAGCATTGCCAGAGGTCGCGTAGTGGGGCGATGCGATAGAGAAAATGATGATCGCCAGCAAACAGGCGACAAGCAAAGACCACTCCCGCCCGTTCATGGAGACAATACCGTTTCCAAACTGTCGCACCGCGTTCATGCCGGGGCTCAGAAGTTGAACTTGTCGACATTGTCCTTGGTGAAGACAGCCGGTGGTCCGAGCAGCAGAATGCCCTTTGCTGCGTCGTAGGTGACCGGCTTGTCGAAGCCCGGAACCTTGTTTTCCGCCGCGAAGGTCTTGCCGTCGATCAGCTGCTTGCCGGTCCAGACCGTGAGATAGCCGAGCTGCTCGGGATCCCACAGCACGGTGAAGCCGAAGGCGCCGCTCTTCAGGTAGGAGCGTGCCGTGTTCGGGCTGCAATAGCCGGCGCCGATGACGGAGCCGATCTTGCCGGCGGTTTCGATGGCCTGGGCAACGCCCGGGCATGTCGAGGACGCAACGGCGATGATGGCCTTGATATCGGGGTTGGCGGCCATGAGGTCACCGGAGATCTGCGCGGCACGCTCCGCCGTGCCGCCGGCAAACTGCGGCGCGAGCAGCTTCAGCTTCGGATATTTGCCGGCGGCTTGTTTCTGCATGAAGCCGATCCAGGCGTTGAGATTGGACGCCGTTGCCTCGCCGGATACGATGCCGATCGTTGCGTCCTCGCCAACGCGCTTGACGAGTTCGTCGACGATCGTCGTGCCCAAGCCTTCGTCGGTCGCCTGGGCGACATAGACCGCGCGGCCGCTGTCGGGCGCATCGCTGTCGCTGGTGAACAGCTTGATGCCCTTGGCCTTGGCGCTCTCGACAACGGGGGCGATGCTGGAGGCATCGAGCACGCTGACCGAAATCGCCTCGACACCCTGGTCGATCAGGTTCTGGACGATCTGCAACTGGTCGACCGGATTGGTGTCGACCGGACCAGAATAAATGAAATCGACGCCCAGATCCTTGGCGGCGCGATTGCCGCCGGCTTCCATCGCGTTGAAATAGGGGATGCCGATCAGCTGCGGGACGAAGGCTACTCTGTGCTTGTCCGCGGCATGCGCCGCCGTCGCAACGACAAGTGACAGCACGGAAGCGGTGAGCATTTTCTTGAACTGTGAAAGCATTGTGGTTTGATCCTCTCTGGAAATGACGTGCGTTTCAGTTTGCTTTTTCAAGCGCCCGCACGTCGGGATGAGCGCCTGTTATGAGCGAAACGACTTCCTCGTGATTGGTCTCGGAGGCCTGCCGTTCGGCCACCTTGCGGCCGCGCCGGAACACCACGATCCGGTCGGCGACTTCGAAGACCTCGGAAATGTTGTGACTGATGAGGACGACGGCACAGCCACGCGCGGCAAGACGCCGCGTCAGCGCCAGCACCTTGCGCGTCTCGGCAACGGCAAGCGCTGCCGTCGGCTCATCCATGATGACCAGCCTGGCATTGAGATTGAGCGCCCGGCAGATGGCGACGGCCTGACGCTGGCCACCTGACAGGCTGCCGACAGGCGCTTCCGGATCGGAAATATGAGCG
Source organism: Mesorhizobium sp. AR07 (assembly GCF_024746815.1). GTDB lineage: Bacteria > Pseudomonadota > Alphaproteobacteria > Rhizobiales > Rhizobiaceae > Mesorhizobium. The sequence continues at coordinate 1,240,119 of NZ_CP080525.1, read as the reverse complement.
TCGAGTTCTTTCAGAAGGCCGTCGACGCGCTGCCGCATCTCTTTGCGCTTCAGGAAAGGAATGCCCAAAATCGAGCGTTTCAATTCCCGGCCGAGAAAGACGTTTTCGGCGATCGACAGGTTTTCCGAGAGCGCCAGTTCCTGGAAGATCGTCGCGATTCCCGATGACGCCGCGTCCTTGGGTGAAGAAAAGGCCACCGGAGTGCCCTCGATGACGAGTTCGCCATCGCTGGGCGGATGGGCGCCCGCCAGGATCTTGATGAAAGTCGATTTGCCCGCGCCATTGTCGCCGAGAAGCGCCAGCACCTCGCCGGAGCGGATCTCGAGGTCGACATTTGCCAGCGCGGTCAGCGCACCGAAGCGTTTTGCGATGTTTCTGGCCACAAGAAAAGGTGCGGTCATGGCGGTTCCCCGGCGATTGCTGTTTGATTAGGCCTTGCTGACCCAGTGAAGCACGTTGGTCCAAAGGCGTGCGTAGCCGGGCCATTCGACAAAGCTGTTGGGCAGCCAGTGCGGACCGATGTCCGATGTCCAGACCAGCGTGCGGCCCTCGCCATGGCGTCCGGTGACCAGCAAGGGATGGCTGCCCTGGTCCTGTGGTAGCCGCGCCAGAACCTCGATATCGTCCCGATCGCGGGCGATGACCTCGTTGGCGCCGAGCAGCAGGGGCCATTCGCCTTCGATGCCGGCAAAAATCGGATGATCCCTGGGGCCAGTGATCGAGGGCCGAAAGCCTTCGGGAATTTCGAGTCGGTCATCGTTGGGAAGGCAGGTCACCGGCAGCGCATCCTCGACCGCCGTGCGATGCCAGCGGGCCTTGCCGTCGATGCCCTGGAAGCTGAAATAGCCGCCGATCATGATCAGGCCGCCGCCGGCCAGCGTCCAGTCGCGCAGCAGCTTGAGCCGGTTGGGAACCGTCTTGCCGTGCAGCCAGACGTCGGGATGGAGCAGGAGCGAGTTCGCACCGATGTCGGACAGGATGATCGCCTTGTATTGCGACAGCCCCTCCATGGTGAAAGGCAGCTTTTCGACAGCCTCGTGGGCCGGCATGTAGTCAAGATCGAATTCGCTGTCTTTCAAGGCGTCGACCAGAGGCGTTGCACCGAGATGGAAGGTAACGCTGCCGAACTGATCGAAGCCTTTGTAATGGGTCGCCGAACTCACCCAGCTCTCGCCGACCAGAAGGACTTTTGTTTTCGCCATGATCATATTCTCCTGATGTCGCCAGATCGGACGCCCGTCTGCTGGATATCTAAACGTCGATAAGCCATTGATTCAGCTTGCCATCATGGGGCTGTTCGCCAAGGCGGCAGCCTTCAGTGTCGCGAAGTCCGCGATGTATCCCTGCGCGCCTTCGACCGTTGTCGTCAGGCTTGCGCCAATCGCCGCATGGCGGGCGGCATCGTCCAGCGATGCGCCGTGCAGCCAGAGGCTGAGGAAGATGCCGGCAAAGCTGTCGCCGGCGCCCGTCGCATCGACGCGATTGACCGGCAGTGCCGGCACCTCGATCTGCGGGCCGCCATTTGCCGGAAAGACGACCGCGCCAAATTCGCCGAGGGTGAGCACGACCGTTCCGCGCCGCTTGATGCGTGACAGCATCAGCCGCACCTCCTCGATCATTGTCGCCATGCGGGTGCGAAAGTCGAAAATCTCCCGCATCATGACGTCGTTGATGAAGGTCAGGTCGATCTGTCTGACCATCTGCGTGAAGGTTTCCGGCGTGCGCGCGCTCTTGGGCAGGCCGGCCGAATGCAGGCTCACCTTCCAGCCTGCCTGGTGAAAACGCGCGATGGAGGCGGTCATCGTTTCACAGTGAAAGCCCTCGATATGAAGGCAGGCCGGACGTTGCTCGGGCTGGATATCGAGATTGGCGGTCAAATCGACCTCGCCAAGCTCGAACGGCTCGCTGATGATCGTGCGGCTGCCGTTGCGCTCGATGATGACGATGGCTTGGGAGAGGCGGTTGTTGGGCGTGCTGCGGATCGGCAAGGCGTGGACGCCCAGTTTCGAAAGTGCGCCGAGTGCCCAGTCGCTCTCGGCATCCTCGCCGACCGCCGTCGCCAACTCGACATCGAGAGCGTAGGGCGCTCCGACCCCGGCGGCAGCAACCGCGAGATTGGCCGCGGGGCCGCCCAACGCCTTTTCGATATGGCTGGCGGTGATCCGGTCGTCACGATGTGGCAACACGTCGACGCGGCACAGGAAGTCGACGCTCACCCGGCCAGCGACCAGAAGCCTTGGCAGATGATCGAGGTTTTTTGGCCTGCGAGGCGCGCGGCCCGGCAGCGAGCGCGCAAAGGAGCTCGGCCGGTACATCAGCGCGGCAACCGCCTTCTCGATCCGGTCGCGCGTGCCTTCCTTGAGGCCGGCGGTCCCATTGATGAAGTTCGACACCGTTCCGATGGAAACACCGGCGGTTCGTGCGACATCCGCTATCGTCGGGCGCTTGCGTAGCAATTGCATGGTTCCAATTGAAGCGTTTCAAACGGTAACAGCGGAAAGGTCACGCCTCAATGAAATCATCTTCTAAAAGAGGAGATGGTACCCGTCTTTTCTTGGAAGATTGTACCGTATGAAAGCCAATTGCAGGATCGTTCTTTCTGCGATTGAACAAATTTCAAATTTTCGGCAAAAAGATTGTGCACGCGAATTGTCTGCACTTTGTTTGGTCCGTGCGGCTCAATCGGGCGTTCGGAGCAGGGCTTGATTCATCGGCCGCCTATGCGCGGCTGCCGCCGCAGCTTTCACGTATGATCAGCCTTGGCACGATGAATTCCATTCCAAATTTGACTTCGATGTCGCCTTCGACCAGGCCGATGAGGTGTCTGGTAGCGCTGCTGCCCAGCTCTTCGGTCGGCTGGGCGACCGTCGTCAGGCGAGGGACGGTGTATTGTCCCTCCAGAATGTTGTCATAGGCCACGACCGCGAGGTCGGCTGGAGTTTTGAGCCCCAGATCTGCGGCGGCGCGCAAGATGCTGATCCCGGCGAGATCATAGGTGGCGAAGATGGCGCTCGGCCTTTCCGGTGCCGCCAACATGATGCGGGCGAGTTCATAGGATGACTGGCGGTCGTACTCCTGGCTGTGATGCAGGACCGGCTTGAGGCCAGCATCGGCCATCGCATGCGCGTATCCTCGTGCGCGCTCGCTTGGCACCCGAACCGGGCCGCAAAGTGCGGCTATGTCGGTGTGGCCGAGCGAGAGAAGATGCCTGGTCGCGGTGACCGCGCCGGCGAAGCTGTCCGTCGCCAGGAGAAAGGCGTTCGGCGCATAGTTGAGGCGGCGATCGAGCAGGATGAAGGGAATGGCAATCTCCGAGAACAGAGCGGTCAGTTCATCGGAACTGCTGCCGCTGATCAGAAAGAGGCCATCGACCTGCCGGTCGAGAAAGGTGCGGACATAGCGCAGCTCGCGTTGCGCATCCTGCTCGCTGTTGCCGAGCACAAGCGTGTATCCCGAGAGGTCGGCGCAGTTCTCGATCACCCGGGCCAGCTCGGCGTAGAACGGGTTGGAAATGTCGGGGACGATCAGGCCGAGGACGCGCGACCGTTGCCCTCGCAAGGACTGTGCGACGCGGTTCGGGCGATAGCCGAGCGCGGCGATGGCGTCGAGCACGCGTTGCCGGGTTTCGGTCGCGACAGGCCGCGGCCCGTCATTGACGACATAGCTGACGACGGCTGTCGAAGTCCCTGCGCGCCTTGCAACGTCCGATCGGGTGACCATCACACCTGCCTTGCCCCTCGGGAAACCGGCCGAACTTTCCGTGTCCTCAGACCCAGCATTCATGCATGTGTTTCATGATCTGCTTCAAGAAGGAACTTTCCTTGTCGGCAAAGGCGCTGATGGCCGTGAAATGATCGCAGCCCTCCTGCGGATGGGCCTGGACCTTGTTGCCCTTGGCCTGCCAGGCCGCGCAGAACTCCTCCGATTGCCGCCAGAATTCCGTGCTCTCGTTGGAACCCCAGCTGACGAGCAGCGGAATCCCATTGTGCGGTACGTGCAGTATCGGGCTGTTGCGCCTGACCTGCTGGCCGTTGAACTGTATCTTCGGCTGGATCCATGTGTACTGGAAGGGTTCGATGTCATAGAGGCCGCTGATCGGGCAGCCCCCCTTGATGACGTCCGCCGGCAGCCCGTAATCGTTCACCCAATCGGTCACCGCCATCATCGCCGTCAGATGGCCGCCGGCGGAATTGCCGGTCACATAGATCCGGTTGCCGTCGGCGCCGAATGTGCTGGCGTTCTTGTAAGCCCAGGCAATCGCGGCCCGACACTGGCGGACGATCTCGTCCACGGTGACCTTGGGGCAAACGTCGTAGTCGATAATGACGGTGGTCACGTCATTGCCGGTAAAGCCCTTGGCCACCCAGATGTAGTTCTCCTTTTTCAGGCGTCCGTCGAACCAGTAGCCGCCATGGATGAAGATCACGATCGGAGCACCGGCCTTGCTGGCGGGATAGATGTCGAGCTTCTCCATTCGGGTCGGCCCGTAGTGAACGTCGGGCGTGCGGTTGAGGGTTTTTCTCGCCGCTTCGGCCTCCGCAATGCGGCCGGCGATAATGTTCTCGAACGCCTTGGGGTCGTCTATCCTGAGCTCCGGCCTGTACTCCCAGTCGAGCTGTTCCTGCGTTTCGAACTGACGATACAGCGGCATTCGAACGACCTCTTCCTCTGATCCGCGCACGCAGCGTGCCGCAGGCGTCCTGTCACGTCCAGCCATGGCACGACGCTTTAATTTTTGCACAGGCGCTTCGGTCCGCAATGCTTGCAAGTGCAATTCTACTCGTGTAGATAGCATCCAGACAAGGCAATGTCGAGCATCTGGCCAATCGCCCATACGCGACATCCGCCTCCGAATACAAGGTCGGGAGAATGTGATGACTGGCAAGAGAATCCTGATTGTCGGCGAGACCTGGTTCACGACGGCGACGCACACCAAGGGGTTCGATTCCTTCACCACGACATCGTTCGGGGAGGGCTATTCGATCCTCAAGGCCGCGCTCGAGGCCGGCGGCTACCAGGTCGATGTCATCCAGAACCATGCCGCTCCGACGGATTTTCCCGACACTGTCGACGGGTTGCGGAAATACGCGACCGTAATCCTGAGCGACATCGGGGCCAACACGCTGCTGCTCGCCCCCAAGACCTGGCTGCACGCGCAGCGGTCTCCCAACAGGCTGAACGTGATCGCGGATTACGTGCAGGGCGGCGGCGGGCTGGTCATGGTCGGCGGCTACCTGACTTTTACCGGGATCGAAGCCAAGGGCTGCTGGAAGGATACGCCGGTCGAGGCCTGTCTTCCCGTTCGCTTGATGGCGACGGACGACCGGCGCGAACATCCCGAAGGCGTTGTCGGCCAGATCGTGCGCGATACCCATCCTGTGCTCGACGGGGTGCAAGGGCCGTTGCCGGCATTGCTCGGCTACAATCGCGTGACGCTGGCGCAAGGCGCGGAGCTCCTGGCGACCGTCGGCGACGATCCGCTTCTGGCATTGACCGAACATGGCAAGGGCCGCACGGCTGCCTTCATGTCGGACTGCAGTCCGCATTGGTGTCCCGCCGAATTCACCAACTGGCCCGGCTACAAGGCCATGTGGTGCAATCTCGTCGCCTGGACGGGTCGCGGCTGACGACGCCGATGCTTGACCTTGTGCACGACTGCGACCCCGGCAACGACGACGCACTCGCCATCCTGGCCGCGTTGGGACATCCGGCGGTCCGCCTTCTGGCCGTGACGACGGGGGCCGGACATCTTTCGAGCGATCGGACAGCCATCAATGCCGCGATTGCCGTCGCCGCGGCCCTTCCGCTGGTTGCGCCTGTGTGCGAAGGCTCTGTCGGGCCGCTGCTTCGGGAGCGCCTGATCGCCCGCATTCTCGACATGGAGAGCGCACTCGACCCCGTTCGCGACGACCTGGCGCGCGTGGAACTGGACCCGGAGCATTCCGTCGATCGGATCGCAGCCGAGGCCGTCGCGCGGCCCGGCCTGACGATCGTCGCAACCGGACCGCTGACCAATATCGCCCTTGCCCTGCGCCGCTACCCGCGGATCCAGCCAGTGATCGGCAGGATCGTCACGCTCAGCGGTGCGTGGGGGTTGGGGACGAAAACGGCGGCGGCCGAATGGAACATCCTGTGCGACCCCGAGGCAGCGGCGATCGTCTACGGTTCGGGGATTCCGCTGACCATGGTGCCGGTGGATGCGAGTGGCACGGTGCCAATCACGGACACGCTGATTGCGCGCGTCGCGGCGCTTAGCGCGCCTGCCGCGAAATTCGCGGCAGAATTGCTGGCGTCCCTGCGTGCAACACACAAGCCGAATGTCCTCACGCCGGCTGAAGCACCGCTGCATGATCCCTGCGCCGTGCTCGTGGCCGCGCAGCCGGGCATTGCAAGGACCGTCAGGGCCCGCGTCGACATCGAGACGGCGCCGGGGCTGAACTACGGGCGCACCGTCGTCGATTTCCTGGGCAGGTCAGACAAGCCCGCCAACTGCGACGTGGTGATCGAGTTCGACGTCGCGGCCACGCAGGAGGCTCTTTTGGTGTCGATCGCGTCGATCGCGTCACTCCAACTCGGCGATGCCGAAGCCCGCAACGCAATTCCAGCAGCAGCACATCAAACGATACAACAACAGGGAACACGATGATGATGAGGATCCTTTCGAAGTTACTGGCCGGCGTTACCGGCGGATTGCTGTCCGTCTCGATCATGGCGAGCGCGGCGAACGCGGCCGACAAGCTCAGCGCCGTCTATGTGATGAGCGACAATCTGGGCGACATGGGTTTTAACGACAATGCCGCAACCGGCTTTGCGCGTGCGGAGGCGGACGGCGTGCGCACGCGCCTGCTGCAGGCCTCGCCGAGCGATCCGCAATTGTGGCGCCAGAATCTTGAAGCGGTCTCCAATTCCGGCGAATGGAACATCATCTTCACCGGGCCGAACATGCACGACAACCTGGCGGCCGTCGCGCCCCAGCATCCCGAACAGAAGTATGTCTTCTTCGACGATCAGCTGGATCTGCCGAACGTTCTTTCGGTGAAGTATGCGCAGAACGAGGGATCTTATCTCGCCGGGGCACTCGCGGCGATTGCGGCGACGGACAAGGCGGAATTCCCGCTTTCCTCCGGTGAGCCGAAGATCGCGGTGGTCGCCGGCATGGACCTCCCGGTCATCCAGGACTTCATCGTCGGCTTCAAGCAGGGCGCCAAGACAGTGGTGCCGAACATCGAAGTCCAGGTGATCTTCATAGGCAACTTCAACGATGCCCAGAAAGCCTATGACCTCACCAAGACCGCCATCGAGAATGGCGCCAACGTCGTCTACAACGTCGCCGGTCCTGCAGGCCTGGGCATATTGAAAGGCGCTGCGGACGCCAAAAAATATGCGATCGGCGTCGACTCCGACCAGAACGGATTGCACCCCGAGAACGTCCTTGCTTCGATGCTGAAGCAGATCGGCAACTCGATCTACGACTCGATCGGGCAGGTCCGTGACGGCAAGGCCGAGTTCGGCAAGCTCAAGATCTATGGCCTGGCCAATGACGGTGTCGGCCTGGTCTATAACGATGCCCTGGTGCCGGCCTCGGTAAAGGCCAAGATCGACGAGGCGAAAGCAAAAGTCGTGAACGGCGCGCTTAAGGTCGAGACGGCCTTCAAGTAGGCTTGAAAGCAGATGGGGCGGGTTCGATCCCGCCCGTCGTCTTGTTGGTGGACTTGTGCCATGACCGGCTCGGATGAAATCCTGCACCTTTCGGCCATCGCCAAGACGTTCGGCGAGAAGGTGGCGCTGCGAGACGTCGAGTTGAGCGTCCGGCGCGGTGAAGTCCATGTCATCTGCGGCGAGAATGGCGCGGGCAAATCGACTCTGATGAACATTCTGGCCGGCATTCACCAGCCGAGCGCGGGTGTCATTCAACTCGGCGGCCGCAAGGTCGAGATCGCCAGCCCGATCGCGGCGAGCCGGCTCGGCATCGGCATGGTCCACCAGCATTTTACCTTGGTCCCCTCGATGACAGTCGCGGAAAACATATTCCTCGGCCGGCACGTAACCCGGCTGGCGATCTTCTCCGACCGCCGGACAATGGTCGCGCGGGCCGCGGCCCTTATTGAGCGCTATAATTTCGGCCTCGACCCGCTGACGCCGGTCCGCGAACTGTCTGTCGGACAGCGTCAGCGTGTCGAGATCCTGAAGGCGCTGGCATTCAATGCGGAACTGCTGATCCTGGATGAACCAACCGCGGTGCTGACGCCTCCGGAAGTCGACGAGTTGATCAGCATCATCGATGGGCTGCGCTCACGCGGCAGGACGATCCTCTTCATCACTCACAAGCTTCGTGAGGTGAAGGCGGTCTCCGACCGGGTGACGGTGCTGCGCCACGGCAAAACCATATCGACGCATCTCACGCGCGATGTCAGCGAGGCTGACATTGCCCGCGACATGGTCGGCCGCGATGTCTTTCTTGTCGGCCGCACCGGTCAGCCGCGGAAGCGCGCCTTCGGCCCCACCAGGCTCAGGCTTTGCAATGTCTCGGTGTCCAATGCCGCCGGAAGGTTGCTGCTCGATGACATTTCCTTCGAGGTTCGGGCCGGCGAGATCGTCGGTATCGCCGGCGTCGACGGCAACGGGCAAACCGAGCTGTCTGAAGTCATCGCCGGATTCACCGATCTCCAGGCCGGATCGATCGAATTCGACGGCGAGGACGTCACCACCGTCGGCGTACCGGGCCGCCAGCAGGCGGGCCTCGGCTTCGTCCCGGAAGACCGTCTGGATCGTGGCCTTGGCGCCACCATGAGCGTTGGCGAGAATCTGGCCGCGACCAATTACAGGCTCGCGGGTCTGATCAGGCACGGATTCGTGCGCACCGACAAGGTCGACGCCTTCGCGGCAAGCAAGATCGCGGAGTTCGACATTCGAGGCGCGCAGCCCTCGACGCCGGTCGGCAGCCTGTCGGGCGGCAACATGCAAAAGGTCGTGATCGCACGAGAGCTGAACCGGGATCCGACGCTTCTGGTGGTCAGCCAGCCGACGCGCGGCCTCGACATCGGTGCCGCTGAATTCATCTACGAGCGCATCATGGCGGCCGCCGATCGCGGCCGTGCCGTCCTTTTGATATCGTCCGAGCTGTCCGAGATCTTCGCGCTCTCCGACAGGATCGGCGTGATGTATTCAGGAAAGCTCTTGCGGGTCCTCGAGCGCGGCGATGCGGACGAGGTGACGGTCGGGGCGCTGATGAACGGCTCGCTCGGGACGGTCAACTGATGCGCCGCGTCGTCATCGACCTGCTGAAGGCCATTCGCGCGCCGGTTGCAGCTATCGCGCTGACGCTCGCTATCGGCTTCGTGCTGGTTGCCGCCATTACCGACGAGCCGGTCCGCGCCTATCGCGACCTGCTTCTGGCCAATTTCGATTCGCTCGGCAATTTCGCCCTGTTCCTCAATCGCGCAACGCCGTTGACGCTGATCGCGCTCGGCGTGATCTTTTCGTTCCGGGCCGGCGTCTTCAATGTCGGCGGCGAAGGCCAACTCTACGCCGGTGCCATCACGGCCACCGTGATCGGCGTCTTTCTTTCCGGCCTTCCGGCGGTCGTGCTGTTTCCACTGGTGGTCGTGGGGGGCATCCTGGCCGGCGCGTTGCTCGGCTGGATTCCCGCGGTGCTGAAGGTCAGACTAGCCGTCGACGAGGTCGTCACGACGCTGATGTTGAACATCATTGTGCTGCTGTTCACCTCCTATCTCGCCAATCAGGTCATCCGCGATCCGACCAGCTACGGCGCCGTAAGCGAGTTGCTGCCGCAAAAGATATGGCTTCCGGCGTTTCCCGGCGTGCCCGGCGCCACCAGCGGAATCATCGTCGCTGCCGTGCTGTCGGTGGTCAGTTGGGTGGCCTTGTTCAGGACGGAATGGGGCGCGCAACTGCGTGCATCAGGCACCAATCTGCGCTTTGCCAGGACCATTGGCGTTCCCGCCGACAAGCGCATTGTCATGGCCATGCTGCTGGCCGGCGGGTTCGGCGGTTTGGCGGGTACACTCTACGTCCTGGGGATCGGCCATCGCTTTGAGCAGAATTTCTCCCCCAACTACGGTTTGGTTGGCCTCACATGCGCCTTGCTGGCGCGCATCCACCCAATCGGAGCGCTGGCGACGGCCTTGTTCTATGCTATGATCATCAACGGCGCCGCCTACATGCAGATCTCCACCGATGTGCCGCGGTCGCTCGTCAATCTCCTCACCGGCCTTCTCGTGCTCTTGATGACGGCGCGGCTCAGCGCCCGTGCGCGGGACTAGAGCAGATGGCATACATCTCTTTTCTCGCCTCGGTGCTCGAACAATCCTCGCCGATCGTGCTGGCGGCCCTGGCGGCGATGATCACGCTGCGGGCCAACATCCTCAACGTCGCCGTGGAGGGCATGATGCTGGTAGCCGCGTTTACGGCCATTGCCGTCGGCAATGCGTCCGGAAGTGCGGCATTTGCGCTTTTGTGCGCGCTGGTCGCGTCGATCCTGATGTCCCAGCTTCTGGCGCTGATGACCTTGCGGTTTTCCGCGGATTTCATCGTTGCCGGCCTCGGCATCAACCTTCTGGGCGCGGGCGGCAGTCTGTTCGCGCTGGAATGGTTTTATCGAAGCCCAGGGGGCCTGCGCCCAGTCACCTTCCCGGATCTCTGGCACATCCCGGCCGGTGCGCTGTCCTATGTGCCGGTGCTCGGTCCGGCGCTGGAGGGGCAGAGCATCGTCGTCATCCTGGCTTTCCTGTCCGTGCCGGCGTGCTTTGTCTTCCTCTACAAGACGCCGATCGGCTCCTACCTGCGCGCTTCGGGAGAGGATGAACATGCGGCACGCTCCGCCGGCATCGACGTTGCGCGCATGAAGGCGCTGGCGCTTGCCATCAGCGGCCTGCTCGCCGGTCTGGCCGGCGCGCAGATCTCGATGGACAAGCTGCACTTCTTCCTCCCGGAAATGACCAGCGGTCGCGGCTTCATCGGTCTTGCCGCGACCCTGTTCAGCGGCGGCTTGCCTTGGACAACGGCTGCCGCGGCGGTGCTGTTCGGCTTCTTCGGGGCGTTGGGTGACCGCCTCCAGGCGCTGGCCATCCCCTCGCAGTTCGTCCTGATGCTGCCCTATCTCGCGGCCATTCTCGGGCTGACATTCGCGCGCTGGCGGCTTCACGTCCGCAACCGCCCAGCCAGAATTCTCAAACCAGGGCCGATGCGCGAGCCATCCGATCCGCAACGTTCAAACCTTTGACCATCATCACGCAAGGCGGCCAAGACATGCAGCGAGAAAACGACTTCGTGTTTCATTTCGGCGGCCATGCGCCTCGCAGGACCGTGCGTCCAGGCGAGATTTTCACCGTTTTCACCGAGGACTGCTTTTCCGGCAGGCTGACCGATGTCGACGGCCGACCGCGCGAGGTTGCGCCATACCCGAAGGTCAACCCGCTGACCGGACCGATTGCCGTCGACGGCGTTGTGGCCGGAGATATTCTCGCCATCCGCCTGATAGCGTTGGAACCCGCCCGCGACTGGGGTGTTGCGACGATCTCGCCGGATTTCGGGCTGCTCTCCGGCACGCGTGCCAATCCGAATCTTCAACAGCCGCAGGACGAACGTGTCTGGATCTGGAGATTCGCCGCCGAGCGGACCTCGCTTGTGACACCAACGCGTTCTGGCGCCCAGTTGCAGGTCCCTTTCCAGCCGTTTCATGGAACCCTGGGGGTCGCGCCGGCGCATGGCGAAGTCCGTCTCGGCGTCGTCCCAGGTGATTTTGGCGGCAATCTCGACATTCCGGAACTCGGCCCCGGCGCCACGCTTTACCTTCGCGCCAATGTCGATGGCGGGCACGTCTATATCGGCGACGGACATTATGCGCAGGGCGACGGCGAGATCGCGGGCACCGCGATCGAAGGCGCCTTCAACACGACGCTTTCAATCGAGCGGCTTGCGCCCGAAGACGGTTTCGATTGGCCGAGGCTGGAAACCGCCAGCCACATCGGCGTCATCGGCGGCGCACGACCAGTCGACGACGCCGTCCGGATCGCCGCATCCGGCCTGGTCCGGTGGGTTGCACGGCGAACGAAACTGGATCTGATGGACGCGCACCAGCTTGTCAGCCAATGCTGCAAACTGCGCGTCGGAAACCTGGTCAACCCGTCGTTCAGCGTGCTGTGTTCGATACCAAAGAGCGCGTTGCCCATTTGAGGATGCTCCAGGCGGTCCGGCTATTGTCATAGCGCGGCGACTTTCCCGGTCTCAGTCTGCCGCAGCAAAATGTGCCATCTGGTCTGCGCGTGCCTTCACGAAGGACGGGCGAGCCGTGGCGCGCGCGACGTAGTCGCGACAAGCGGGATAATTCGCTAGCCCGTCGAACCGATCGACGAGGCGCAGCACATCCGCCATCAGGATGTCGGCGACGGAGAAGCTCCTGGCGAGCCATTCGCGTCCCGCCAATACCGGCTCCATACGCTGGAGTCGGTGAAGCTTGAGAAACCCGTCCAAAATCTTCCAGGCCGCCGTATCGTGGCTCTCCCCCGAGAACACCAATATGGACCAGGGCAGGCTCGCCGCCTCGACCGAATTCAGGGCCGCGAACAGCCATTCCTTGGCGTCGCTGCGATCGCGCGGATCGGCGGGCAGCAGCGCATCGCTACGCTCGCCGAGATGCAGCAGGATCGCGCCGCTCTCGAAGATCGAGATGTCTCCATCGGTCAACCACGGCACTTGGCCAAACGGCTGGTGGGCGAAATGCTCGGCATTGCGAGCGCGAAATGGCACGCTCTCGACGCGATAGGGCAAGCCGGCCTCTTCCAAGGCCCAACGCACCCGTATGTCGCGCACATAGCCGCGCGGCGGCTCGGGAACCCAGTCGAAGGTGGTGAGAATCAGGTCGACCATCCGGCATCTCCAAGGAAAACTGGCAGCTTGTCGAGGAGGCCTCTCCAGCCTTCCTCATGGCTCTTGCGCGCCTCTTCGTCGGGAAGATGCTCGTGGATCAGCGTCAGCTCGGTGCCGCCGTCAAAGGGCTCAAGCAGAAACGTCACCAGCGACTCTCGTTCTGGCATTCCGGGCCATTCCCAGGTGAAAACGAGCTTCTTCTCGGGAACCACTTCCTGATAGACCCCGGTAGGATTGTGCTCATCGCCGTTCAGCAACCGGAATACGACGCTAAATCGACCTCCCGGTCGCACGTCCGCCTCGGCGCTGAGCGTCGGCCCTGCATCAGGCCCCCACCACCGCATCATCAGTTTGGGCTGTGTGATCGCCGCGTAAACCTTGGCTGGCGGTGCCTTGATTCTGCGCACGATGGTCACGCTCGGGAGGCTCTTGGTCATCGCTCGCCATCCTCTTCGACGAGCGCGACAAGCCGATCGAGGCTTACCGTCCAGAGGCGTTCATACCGCTTGAGCCAATCCATTGCCTCCCGCATCGGCCCGACAGATAGGTGAACCGACACGATGCGACCGGCTTTGGCCCGTGTGATCAATCCCGCATCGGATAGGACATCCAGATGCTTCATCATTCCAGGAAGCTTTAGCGAAAACGGCCGGGCGAGTTCGCTAACCGACAGGCCGGGCTCCTCCTTCAACCGCAGCAGGACGTCCCGCCGGGTAGGATCGGCGAGCGCGGAGAAGGTGCGGTCGATAGCTGATGCTTGATACTTCACCATGTAGCGAAGTATCGCTCTTGTCACTGGCGGCGTCAACCATTGGCAGCAATCCGACGAACGCCTTCGTCCTAAAAGCCGACATCGTCAGATCAGCAGCAGGCCCTTCATGCTGGAATGGCCCTTCCGCCCGATGATGATGTGGTCACGCACGGCTATTTACTCAGTACCCTCACGCCCTGATCAGCCACGGAATCCGCACACTCTTCTTCTCGGTGAAAGCAGCCGCCCTTAGCTAGGACGTAGCGCGTAGGCTCCGACGAACGCGCCGCCTGCTTGTGGCGTGCGCCGTCTCCACTACCCCGCCGGCAGCATCGACGATGCCGCTATCGCGCGGCTTGGCGTTCGTGACCCTATGGAGCCGCTCATAGGGCAACAGTTCCTTGATCCGAGCGTTGAGCGACGCAATTTCGGCGCGCAGATCCTCGCATTCCTGTCTCTGGATATCGAGCTGTATCTGTTCGGATGCCTGCTGCAGGGAAAGTTGCGAAAAATTTGCGCTCACCTTCGAAAGGTTATTCTTGTCGCTTTCGTTCTCCTTGAGGAGAGCGGACAACCTTTCATCCGCCACTTGCCTTTCGGTTACGGCGTCGCTCCATTGAACCTTGAGCTTCGCGATCTCGCTTGCGGCTCCACTATTTTCGTTCGAGGCAAGTTCCAGTCGCGAGTGGAGGCTCCGGATTTCAGAACGCAACCCTCGAATCTCCGCGCGACTGCGTTCAAGCTCGGCTTCCCTGTCGCCTTCCATGATACGGCCGGCTTCCGTCATTTCTGCCATCTTCGCTTGGGCGATCTCAAGCGACTTCTGGAGCCGCGCCGACTCCTTCTCGCTCTTGCCAAGCGCAGCTAGCAGTTCCGATTGTCGCACTGCTTCGTTGGCATGCATCGTCGAGAGTTCGTCGAGCCTGTGCCGCGCCTCGGCTTCCCGCTTTAGCGCCTTGTCGAGATCGATCGACAGGTTGACATGCTTTTCCCGCAGCAGCTTGTTCTCGTGGGCGCGTCTATCGGCCTCGACCGTTATGGCGGAAAGCGTCTTAGCGACGTCACCGAACTCCGCTTCGTTTTTTGCGCTCGTATTCGCTGCCTCTACGAGTTCCAGCCTTGCTGCAGCCAGCGCACCGCGAAGCGCCTCATTGTCTTGGGCCAAGCTTGTCTCGCGCTGATGCAAGGCCTCAACAGTGCTTTCGAGCTCGTGCTGCTTTCTGGTCGCATCATGGAGCTGTTCCAACAGCAGTCTTTGTTCCGCGGTAAGGCTGACATTTGCCAGTTCCAGTTCGTTGGCGCGAAGAATGTCGGCATGAAGGATGTAGAAGAATTCGCGTGTCAAATGGTGCGAGTTCGCGATGTCCGACAGTTTCGCGTTGATCTCCTCGAAATACTCCTGCGCATCGCGAAAGAGCCCATCAAAGGAACTCAACCCAGCCAGACGGCTTTGCGTATGCGAAGTCAGCCGTCGCGCGGGTTCGGCAGTGTCCGGATTGTCCTCAGGCTGCGAGCCGTCATCCTTTGCCGCAGGGTTCTCATCCGATACGGTGTCGTTTTCCACCACGGGCAAGTCCTCGAGGCCGAGACACTCCTCGACCGCGTCCGCCAACGCTGTTTGGAGCTCTTCGAATGCCCTGTCCGCATTGTCAGCGCGCTTGATCAGACCCCTGAATTTCATGACCGAACACCCCCCTTGCGCTCACCCTCACTCGGCAAGGTACGCGGGTTTAAGATAGCCGTCTTATATCGAGCCTCCGGCCAGCCGTCTTCGTGCAATCAAACGATGCCCGGGAGTCTTCGAAGGAGCCTCGCACGCAACGCGCATGATCAGATCAGCAACAGGCCCTTCATGCTGGAGTGACCTTTCCGCCCGATGATAATGTGGTCATGCACAGCGATGCCCAGCCGCTTGGCTGCGTCGACGATCTCCTTCGTCATCTCGATATCGGCCCGCGATGGCGTCGGATCGCCTGACGGGTGGTTGTGGACCAGAATGATCGCGGTCGCCGAGAGGTCGAGCGCGCGCTTGATCACCTCGCGCGGGTAGACAGGGGTGTGGTCGACGGTGCCGACCTGTTGCACCTCGTCGGCGATCAGCGCGTTCTTCTTGTCGAGGAACAAGATGCGGAACTGCTCGCGCTCCTCGAACGCCATTGCCGAGCGGCAATAGTCGAGAAGCTGCGTCCAGGACGAGAGGATTTCGCGGCCGCGGACCTCGCCGCGCGCCATGCGCTGCGCGGTCGCCGCGACGATTTTCAGGTCGAGCGCCACCGCCGGGCCGATGCCCTTGACCTCCTGCAACAGGCCGAGCGGAGCGCCGAGCACTTCGGCCAGCGTGCCGAAGCGCGCCAGCAGCGCCTTGGCGGCCGGTTTGGTGTCGGCGCGGGGGATCAGGCGGAAGAGCAGGAGTTCCAGCAATTCGTAGTCGGGCAGGGCGTCCGGACCGGCCGAGGCAAAGCGTTCGCGCAAGCGGTCACGATGGCCGAGATAATGCGGTTTTTCCTCGCTCGACTTGGCCTTCGCTTTCGCAAGAGGCTGGATCGGCTTTTGCGGGAAGAACCCCCGCTCGTCGTCGCTTGTGTTCCCCATATGCCGCCCACACTCCTCTGGCGCAGACATTAAAACCGTTCTGGCTTGGATTGAAACCGTTCTGTTCTGCCAGCGTGAGACGACCCACGCGAGCGCGCCGTGCCGGCTGCGGTTGCCCGCTTCCAACGTCTCTCATGCAAGCGCCAAGATGAGACCAAGATTGCGCAACAAAACTTAACATCACTTCACGCATGCAGCCACTTTCACCTGAAATAGTCAGAGCATCAGGGGCTCACTGCCTCGCTGCTCTGGAGCATGCATGTTAGCCAAAATAGATTCTGGAATGTTTGCCGGCCGGACCTCTCTTGCGGCGATGGCAATCCTGTTTTCAACGCATTCGGGGATCGTGCTGGCGGCCGACGCCATTGCGGTCAATTCCGACGATTTCATTCCGCCGCCCGAGCCTTCCCGTTTCGGGCGCCTCGAACAGAAGCTGGCCGACTGGCATGTCGTGCTTGGCGGCGGCGCCATCATCGTCCCCAAATACGAGGGCAGCGATGAGTTCAAGATCATGCCGGTGCCTTTCGTCACAGCGACATTCCGCGACACAGTGACGATCGATCCGACAGGCGCCAACATCGCTGTCTATGAACAAGGGCCGTTCAAACTCAGCGCGCGCCTTGGCTATGAGATGGGCCGCAAGGAAGACGACTCCGATCGCCTGCGCGGCCTGGGGGATGTCGACATGGGCGCGACAGTCGGCGCCAAGGCTGCAGTGAAGTTCGGCCCGGCTGAAATCTTCGCACAGCTGGACAAGACCATCGGCGGCAGCGACGGCCTGCTGGGCACGGTCGGGATTGAGGTGACCCAGCCTCTGTCCCAATCGTTGATAATCGGCGCCGGCGCATCCGTCGTCTTCGCCGACGCAAATTACATGCAGGCCTATTTTGGTGTCACGCCTGAACAATCGGCCCGCTCGGGGCTGGCGCGTTATGATGCCCGCGCCGGGTTGAAGCGCGCCGATTTTTCGATTTCCGCCACATATATGCTCAACCAGAAATGGATGGTGCGTGGCCAGGCGGGGGTCGGCATTCTTGTGGGTGACGCCGCCGACAGCCCCATTGTCGTCGACAAGGTTCAGCCTTCAGGGATGCTTCTTGTCGGATATCGGTTTTGATGACCACACAGGTAACAATGCAGGCTGCGGCAAACTCAAGCTGGAGCGATTTGAACGCCGAGTTCAAATCGGCGAGGCAAGGTTCGCGCATACTGATTGTCGAAGACGATATCGAGATCGCGCGCATGCTGGGCGAGACACTCACCGACAACGGCATGATCGTGGAAATAGCCGGGAACGGCGTCGAAATGAATGCCGCGCTTCGCAACCAGAAGTTCGATCTCATCGTGCTCGATGTCATGCTGCCCGGTGAGAACGGTCTCAGCATCTGCCGCCGTCTTCGTGTGGGAACGAACGTTCCGATCCTGATACTTACCGCGCTTGGCGAAGAAATCGACCGCATCTTCGGACTGGAAATCGGCGCGGACGATTATGTGACGAAACCGTTCAGCGCGCGCGAACTGACGGCCAGGATACGGGCGTTGCTGCGCCGCACGGCCTACGCTCCCGACGAACGGGATCGCTCGAAGGTGCTTCGCTTCAACGGCTGGCGCCTCGACCCCATACGTCGGCAATTGCATGATCCGAGCAATGCGCGCGTTGCGACCACGACACATGAATTCGACCTGTTGCTCGCGTTCTGCCGCAATGCGGGCCGGGTTCTCTCGCGCGAGGAACTTCTCGGCGTAACCCATGCCGGGCTTGCCGGGCCGATCGAGCGAAGCGTCGATGTCCATGTCAGCCGGATCCGCCAGAAGATAGAAAAGGATGCGCGCGATCCGCTGCTTCTCAGGACTGTTCGGCTGGGCGGTTACATCTTCACCGCGACGGTTGAGGAAGTATGAGGGATTTCATCCGCCGCGGCCTGCCGCAGTCTGTGCGTGGGCAGCTTGCGGCAATCATTTTCATGGCAGTGATCGTCATCATGTCGGTCGGATCGGCCGTCGAAACTTTTACCAGGAGTATCGACCTGCCGGTCATGGACGATAGCGGCAGACGAGCCGCAGTGGTTGGTGCCTTGTTGCGCGAAGCGCCAGCGGAGACTCGCAACACCATCCTTGCGGCGGCGGCTCGTGCGGGTCTCGATTTCAAGATACTGCCGAAAAAACAGATCGATAGCGGTCCAAACTCTTATGCATTGTGGCGAAATATCGAATGGGTTTTCCGGGTCGGGAAGGAGCCGGTTGACGGACGATGGCTCACAGTCGACGGTCAATACGCGTTTGTCCTTGACCTGGACCAGCAGACCGTCCTGGCTCATTTCGGCGTACCCGATACTTTGCTGACATCAGGCTTCGTCCGTGGCTTGTTCTACAGGTTTATGGCTTTCATTGCCTTGCCCCTCCTGATCTGGCTCTTTGCGGTATGGACCGTGACGGACCCGCTGAAACGTATCTCGGCGGCTGTAAGTTCGGCCGCGATCGAGAATAGCGACGAGCTTTTCGTCGAACGCGGCTCCATCGAAATGGTCGGCCTGGCGCGCGCCCTGAACCGGATGAGAACCCGTATCCGCACCATGATCGAAAACCGCACGCGCATGTTGCGCAGCGTCAGTCATGATCTGCGCACACCTTTGACGCGGCTGCGGCTTCGCGCCGAGCGCATGGACGACGGACCCATCCGAACCGCGATGTTGTCCGATGTCCAGCACATCGAGGATCTGATCGACGAGACCCTGACCTATCTGCGCAACGATGTCTCGACGGAGAAGCTGCAGCGTGCCGACATTGCCAGCGTGCTGCAAACCGTCTGCGCCGAATTCTCCGATGTAGGGTTTTCGGTTTCCTATTCCGGACCGGACCGGCTTCTGGGCTGGTGCAAACCCAATGCGCTGGCACGCGCCATCACGAATCTCTGCGACAATGGGGTCAAATTCGCCGGCAACGTCATCGTCGCGTTGACAGAGACCGACATGGCGGCGCGTATCACGGTCGGCGACGATGGGCCGGGCATTCCGATGCCGGCCCGCGCTCGGGTCTTCGAGCCTTTCTTCAAGGAAGACACGTCACGCGGTGTTGCGTCGAAGCATGGCTTTGGCCTGGGCCTCTCGATCGTTGCGGACATCATCCAGGGCCATGGCGGCAAGATCGCATTGCAAGACAACCAACCCAACGGGCTTATCGTTACCGTCGACCTGCCGAATGGTCCAAGTGCCCAACCGTCCTAGACGGTCTCCTGCCGGGTAACCCGATGCCCATGCCTCCGCGGCAAAACTAGGCCGGCAGGCCGGGGCGGTCGAGCTTTTTGGGCGACAGCGTGAAAATCTCGCAGCCGGTGTCGGTGACGCCGATCGTGTGCTCGTACTGCGCCGACAGCGAGCGGTCGCGCGTTACCGCCGTCCAGCCGTCCGACAGCACCTTCACGTGCGGGCGGCCGAGATTGATCATCGGCTCGACGGTGAAGATCATGCCGGGCCGCATCTCGACGCCCTCGTTGGCGCTGCCATAGTGCAGGATGTTCGGCGCGTCATGGAAAAGCTGGCCGACGCCGTGGCCGCAGAAATCGCGCACCACCGAGCAGCGCTCGGCCTCCGCATAGGTCTGGATGGCGGCACCGATGGCGCCGGTGCGGGCGCCGGGCCTGATCGCCGCGATGCCGCGCATCAGGCATTCATGCGTCACCTCCAGCAAGCGCTCGGCGGCGCGCTTGATCGTGCCGACAGGATACATGCGCGAGGAATCGCCGTGCCAGCCGTCGAGGATGTAGGTGACGTCGATGTTGACGATGTCGCCATCCTTGAGCGGCTTGTTGTCGGGAATGCCATGGCAGACGACATGGTTGATCGAGGTGCAGGACGATTTGGTATAACCGCGATAGTTGAGCGTCGCCGGCAGCGCGCCGTTGTCCATGCCGAATTCGAAGACGAAGCGGTCTATTGTTTCGGTGGTGACGCCCGGCTCGACCATCGGCACCAGCGCGTCGAGGCAACGCGCGGTGAGATCGCATGCCTTGCGCATGCCGGCAAAGCCTTCCTCGCCATAGAGGCGGATCTGGCCGGTGTTTCTAAGCGGTGCCGTGGCGGCGTCGAGATAGGTGACCATTTTTTCCGTAGTGCCGGGTAGAGCCCTGCAAGAGAGCCGACGTGAAAATCCACCCAGATTTGGCACTTGAGGGCAAAAGGTTCAAGGAAGAACTGCCTGATGCAGCCGCTCAGTTCGGGATATTCGCCTCGAATGGGCGATGTCTTGCCGGTTTTTGCCCGGCTTGCTTTCCTTTCCGGCCATCGTGCGTTAGGGCGGGTGATGTTTTGGAGATCGCGTCCCCTCACGGCGGCCAGGCAAACCAGGTTGCTTGAAGCGCCGCTGACGGCAGCCTGCTCATGCCTGATGGGCATGGTGCTGCTGGCGATGCTGTGCCTTGGCCGCCCCGACGTGCCGGCCTTCGCGAACCCCGCGCAAGCTGGCGCCAGCGTCGGCCTGGAACGGTCCGGCGAGGTGGCGGCGCTGCTGCGTGTCACCGGCAAGGCGCCGGCGCTGGAGGTTCGCGCCGGCCGGCCGGTGCTGACCAAATTTGCCAGCGGTCATCCCGGCCTACCGGTTCCCGAAGCTGTTTTCCTTCGCTTCGACCGTGCTTCGCCTTCAACGTTTGTTGCCGGACACGGGACGGTCTCCGCGCCCAAGGCCAATGCCCACCAGCCGCGCGCACCGCCGTTCATCGCGGCCTGAGCGGTCCAGGACCGCAGCTTTCACCTCATACCTATCCCTGTTCGCGTCGTGATCTTGCGGCGGCTGTCGGCCGCGCACCGGTCATGCGGCGCGTCGTTTCCGGATTATTTCAATGCAACGCATCAAGACATTCAAAACCCTGTCGCGCGCCGCCTCGGCGGCCGCTTTCCTCTCCGTCCAGGCGCTCATCTGCATCGGCACTGTCTATTGGGCGGTCGCCGAGACGCTTCGTCTGTCGGCAACGGCGGCCCTTGTTCTCGGCGGCATCTTCGCAGTGCCGACGGTCTTCGTGCTGATCACCGCCACCCGCATGGCTTTCGAAGCGGAGACAGATCCGGCCAACCAGTAAGCCTGGCGGACCCTGGCGCGGTCGCGTTCACGCAGTGGTCGCGACCGCAGACCAGTTGGTCGCACCGTAGTGACGACCAATTGGTCGCACCGCAGTGACGACCAATTGGTCGCACCGCAGTGACGACACATTTCTTGGCTAGAGGCCGGTCAAAGCAACTTTTGACGACGAACGGCGTTGCTTTGGCGACGCCAGTTCGGGAGACCAAGAAATGGACAGACTGCAATTCGAGGTGCCGGTGCGGATCGCACCCGCGCCCGGCCTGCCGGTGGAGGAGATTTACGGCGTTGAACAGGCGCTCGATATTCTTCAGGACTGGCCCGTGCGCCGTCGGGGCCCGCTCTATCAGAAGGCGTTCAATGCCTGCTTCGGCGCCACGGTGGACGTGGTCAAGACCGAGGAGGCATGCCGTGCATTCATGGCGTTTTGTCGTGCCAGCGGACTGATGGCCAGGGACATGATGACGCCGAGCAGGCGTAGCAGTGAGGCGAGACCGCTGCAGGCCTAAAGGCCGTCCACCGTTCTGCTTGCCCGATTGAACCATCAACGATCGCGTTTGAACCCATGCGGCGATGCCGTGAGCGCGTCATTTTCATCTCATGCGAATGTATCAAGGCGCGTCAACGTCGGTGCCGTTAAGCTTCCGTTTCCACCTTCGCGGCTACGCCAGTGCTTGTTCAGCAATGGTTGATTCGTTGCGTCAGTTCATGGTTCGGAAGATGTCGCCAGAAAAAGTCCGTGCGTTCCCGATCGACCGTCAGGTGTTCCTGGTCAGAGAGGTTGCCGCCAAGCTCGGCAATCTGCACGGCGAGCCCGCCACCTCGTTCTGGCGGGCCAAGGCATCCGAGTTGCTCGATCTCGTTGTCGGGTCGGGCAGGGACAGAACAGCAGCCAGCGATGAAGTGCGCAGGTTTTTTCTGGCCGTGCAGAGGGAGATGTCGGCGGGTGCGGACGCGGGGTCGGCGCCGGGTCTTTCTGCCTGAAGGCCGAAATTGCTCTGCAAGGTTTGCCATCAACGCCGGTGTCAAGCTGAACTGGGGCAGCAATACATCGGTGCTCGCCACCTTCGATGGCAAGTTCCCGACTGGCCGGCAATGTCGGGCCAGGGTGATCGGAGAGGGAGGAGCAATTGCGACCTTGCCTCAGGTCGGGTGGGGGACGGCGGCGGTCTGCCGTTTAGAATATCGTCTTTGTTATCTTCCGTGTCCCATCAATGAGGTCGGCAACTTCTGCTTTTGTTGGTTCTACGGTCTTTTTGTGGTCGCATTTATTCCGAATATCCGCGAGGTGCTGGATAAACCGCCACGTCGAAACCTCTATTACTGAAGCGCCCTTCAATGCGTCGTTGAAATCCGCAATGCTTGCATTCGTTTTCTTAGGCTGAATCTGGTGTCGATCACAAACCTCGGAGAGGTGTGCTTCAATCACCACCCCCGCAATCGCTCCGGCGCCGCGGGTAAAACCGTTCTTGTTAAGCTCTTCGGCGGCGGCCAGTTCGTCATCTAACAAATCTGCTTGGACAAGTGCCTTTATGTCGAAGAGAGACGACTCGAATCGCGCTCGCAACGCTCGTACAATCTGAAATTGTTGGTCGAGAACCGTAATTCCAGCTGAAGTTTTTACCCCGTCACCCCAGCGTGACTGAAGACCTTTCAGATAATCGAACATAGTATAGTTCTCATACTTAACGTCTTTTCTTGTCTTTGGAGGCATGTAGTACGATTGAAAATCGTCTGCTCGGTCTGGCAAAATTTGCTTAATGAGAGCCAGAGCCTCCGAGTACCATGATTGGTAGGTTTCCGTTACGGAGGGAAGTGCTGCGATCTGCTCCTTAGTCAATCCTTGTGGACCCATATTCTCGGGAACCGTTTCATAGCGAATAGCTAACCGGAGCCTTTCGCCGCGAGCAATCAAGGCATCAACATCCTTCTTGTAACGATCGATAGCCTTCATTTGCTCCGCCCGAGTCCAGCATTTTATAGTTTCACAGGATTTGCTCTCTGACAAAGGAACGAAAGCAACTTTTTTGATACATCGGAGTCAGATGGTGCTTGTGCGTGGCCGCGAGAGATTCACAGATTGCTGCACCCAAATGAACGTTGAACACAAGGCAAGGTTGAGGCGATGTCGCTTGCCAGCTCAAAAGGCCACTAGATGCTTGAAATCTCTGGTACGCCCAAGGGGAATCGAACCCCTGTTACCGCCGTGAAAGGGCGATGTCTGGCACAAAGTGAGACTTGGTGAGATTCTATTAGACATTTGATTTTGCTAGGCTTTATCGCATATAGTCTCAAGGCCGATAATGCGGTTTCGTGGCTCACAAAGCAACGAAATCGACAACGACAACTCCAGGACACGAATGGCCCAGAGACGCAGCACCCTAGCCAGCAGGACTAGCAGAGCGATGCTTCCCGCATCCGACACTCCGGAGTGGGAGGTCATCAGCCCCGGCGTGAGACTTGGATACCGGCGAGGACGCGGCACGCATGGGCGCGGGGGCTCATGGCTGGGTGCCTCGAGGTCCACAGATGGAAAGCGTCTCCAGGCCAAGCTTGGGCGCGCTGATGATGTGTTGCCGGCTGACGGGGCCGACGTTCTGACCCATGAACAGGCCAAAGCCGCGGCGAGGGCCTGGGTGAAGACCCTGTGTGCTGGAAACGAAACGGCTCCGGCTTTGACGGTCAATGCCGCCCTCGATCGATATTTCGAAGCTCGGGGTGCTGAAGGCATGAAGTCGATCGACGATGCGAAGGGGCGAGCTGCGTTTCACATCCGGCCGAAGCTTGGAAGCGTCAAGGTTGTCGATCTGACTATCGAGAAGGTTCGTGCGTGGCGGGACGGCATGGTTTCGTCGCAAAAGCGGCTTCGAACCGGAAAGTACGCGGAGAAGATTAACTCTGTCACTGTCGATCTCACCGATCCGGAGGTGATCCGGCGCCGGCGCGACACAGCCAACCGAACCCTGACGACGCTGAAAGCCGCTCTCAACTGGGCTTTCAACAATCGACTGGTCAGCGACGACACAGCCTGGCGTTTGGTCAGGCCCTACCGTGGAACCACGGCCGCGCGGATTCGCTTTCTCACTCCGACGGAGCAGAAGACACTTGTTGCCGCCAGCAACGGCGCAATAAGAGATTTGGTCTCTGCGGCGTTGGTTACGGGCGCGCGTTTCAGCGAACTGGCACGACTCAGGGTGACGGATTACGACGCCGTCAATAAATCGGTCTTCGTTGCTGAAAGCAAAAGTGGCAAGCCTCGCCACATCCCTCTGCCTGCGGGCGGCGCAGAATTGTTTGAGCGACTTGCAAAGGGCAGGGGAGGCAGTGAGCCACTTCTGGCACAGGACAGTGGCGTGGCCTGGGCCGCTGCAGTTTACCATCGGCCTTGGAAAACGCTTCTAAAGCAAGCGAACCTCTCTGATGTGACGCTCCACGAGCTCCGGCACACCTACGCTAGCACGATGGTCAGGAATGGAGCGCCGCTGATAATTGTCGCCCAGGCGCTCGGCCACAGCGACACCCGCATGGCAGAGAAGCACTACGCACACCTAGCGCCGTCGTATGTAGCGGACACAATCCGGCGGCTGGCGCCGGACATTTGACAATCTACAGAGGTTTCAGCGTATGGATCGCACGGAGGCTCGTCTCACAGGGCATTGCTTTGATTGCGCCCCTGCTATCTGATCGACGGGCATCTCAATAGTAGATGGGGGAAAAAATGGGCGAACTATTGGATCGCAACTTGCAGCGAGGGGTCTTGGGGATCCTGTCCAACGACTACCCTCAAAGAACAAACCTCAGAAAAGCTTTTGAAGGGGGCGGTAACGGCTTAGACGTCAACCTGGCCTATCTCGAGGAGCACGGACTCGTTTCAGTCCATTGGCACAACGGCTAGGACGGTAGGGCGCCGATGCAGGCGTCGATCACTGCCAAGGGGCTCGACTTCATCGCCGACGATGGTGGACTCGGCGCAATCCTTGGCGTCGTGACTGTTCGGCTCCACGGAGACACATTGCGTGAACTTCTCATCTCAAGAGTGGAGTCGTCCGACGAGGACGACACAGTTAAGCAGAAGGTCGTAGCAAAATTGAAAGACATCCCAGGCGAAGCATTGGGCGCGTTAGTTACGAAAGCGCTCGATGCAAGCCTCGCCAGCCTGCCGGCAGTCGCTACCTGGATGCTAGCCCTGCTTGCGAAGTAGGCGGACCCGAGACCGCTATGCAGACCAGCCCGGCCATGTGGTGTCGATCATGGGCATGCCGTTGCAGTAATAATCGTAGACGAACTGTCCGGTGGCCTTATCTCGGCACCGCCATATCAGCGCATAGTTCTGTCCGTAGAACTGATCCCAAGCGACGCCGTACGCCGTGGGAGGCGGGCGGTAATATCCACCGCCGTAGCCATTGTTGGCGGCAACTGCGACAGCCGCACCACCTACAGCAGCTACCGCTATTCCAGTCGCTACAGCGTTGTCAGCTTGTACCAGCCGCATGCACTTGTCTGCCGTCGCGCCGCGACGGACTAGCAGGGCTGCTACTCTGGTTCGATATTGCTCGTCAGTGCTGGAGGCCAAAGCATGGCACAATGCCACGGTATTCATTGCCGTGAGATCGCTATCCGACACAACAGGACTCGTTGAGCAGCCGGCCAGACACAGCGCAGCGCGCGCAAGAACTTTAAGTTTTTTCATTTGATTTCCCCGCGCAAATAATGGGGCAACTTCGACTCAGGAGTCCAGAGGTTTGTTTCGTTGGACAATCGTTCTATTTGCGCGAGGTGGGGCGGCAGCGGGCTTTGCTTTTTACGCGTTAGTGCACCTTACCATCCAGATCATGGAAGACTTGGCACCAGAAGCGATAGTCCCTCTCGCGGGCCGTCGAAATGGCATTAAGAGCGCAGCCGCCACAGCAATCTTTGCGTCCGCTCCACATCCCCGATGGGGGTGGCCAGCTCGGGATTTCGCAATGCGAGCGAGCGCGGCGGCGTATCGAGATGAATCGGCTGTGTGAACAATCGAAATGCCAATGCAGCGCTGTCCAGCCCTAACAGAAACGCGGGCAAACCGCCCCCAGTCACGTTGCCCAATCGGCATTCAGCCTGCACTTGAGTCGGGGCCGTCAAACGCGGTTGGTGCACAAAATGCTCGCATCATGCCGAGGTAGCCGGGCTGATCCGACGATACGGCAAAGGTGCGCTATTCAGCTCGGTCGATCGCATCCCAATGCGAAAGGCATCAGGGACAACTGCTCCTCACGCAATTCCTTGATAATCCTTTGAGCGTCAAGCCGGTTTTTACGTCCTGCCGTTATAGCACCGCCCGCAACCGGATCGGGTTCAGGCCCAGGCAGTTCCTTTTCCGATCACGAGCGGGTGTTCAGGGTGGGGCTTTTCTTTGATGGAGACTTCGGGCTAGGAAGAAATCCAAGGTGCGCGAAACGAGCGGCGCCCGGAATATTCCATTCATCTAATACATCGACGCGACGGCGGGGCCTGCCAAGTTGAAAACCGAACAAATTCCACAGCTAACGTCGTTGCGTTTTTTTGCTGCCGCATCAATAGTTTTCTTTCATTTGCAAGGTTACATAATCGGGGGACTGGACGTCCGCTTTGCAACGGGTGTCTCGTTTTTCTTTGTGCTTTCCGGGTTTATCCTATCTCACTCGTATCGGGACTTTTCCACTAGATCGATTGGAGATTTCTATTTCGGAAGGTTCGCCCGGATATGGCCGGTGCACGCCGTTACCTTCGTGCTTATAATTGTACTTGTCCAACCCTATGAATTCGATTTTACGTCGGCTGCTCTGGCCGGCATCAACCTGACGCTGCTGCAATCGTGGCTACCCCTCAACGGCACCACGTTGTCATTCAATGGCCTGTCCTGGAGCATCAGCGCCGAAATGGCGTTCTATGCCGTGTTCCCGGTCTTGGCGCGGTCGAGACATTTCTATCTCTGGTACGCCGCTCTGGCGGCGCTGGCGTTCTCAATCGTCCTGACGATGCAGATTGCGAACCCCGCGCAAGGCTCGGGCGTGTGGGGCTTGAACCCGATATCGGTGATACTCCAGCACCCCGCTGTGCGGTGCATAGAGTTCGCCACCGGCATGCTGGCGTGGCGTCTGCATGACAGGCTGAGAGCCTCGTCGACCATAGCGTGGACCGTCGCAGAACTGGCAGCGGTCGCAGTCGTGGCGGCATTCCTGCTCACATCCCATATGATCGAGGCGTGCCTTCATTCCGTCGATCTGCTTAGACGGTGGTACAGCCAAGCGGGTGGGATGTTCTCTTTTGCGCTGGCTATCGCGACATTCGCCCACGGTCGAGGCGCTATCAGTGCCGGGCTGAGATGGAGGCCGCTGGTGCTTCTCGGAAAGATCAGCTTCTCCACGTACATGATTCATGAGATCGTCATAAGGGCAGCAATGAAATATGGATTGCCGGGACTGATTGGGGTTCGCGGCTCGGTCGCGCTGATTCTGGCGGCGGTGTACATTCTCTCCTATCTGCTTTGGGCGCTTGTCGAAACGAGAGCGCAGAGAGCGCTGATGACGCGGCGGCGTCACTCTTTGCTAATACCTTCCCCGGCTTGATTTTGGAAAGGCCTAGTCCCCTAATGCGGTCAGCCGTCGCGAAGCATCCCGCAGGCCCTTGGCCGCAGCCAGGAACGAAATTTGGATATGGTTGGCGCCCCGGAGGAGCCGACAGGATGGATGGTGACAGTCCGACGAACGAAGCACTGATCCGCTGGCTGGCCGCCTAAATGTCGCACGGACCTCACGGCCGCATTTTTGGTCTCGATGTAGTGCGGGCCACGGCTATCGTGCTTGTGCTGATCGGGCACTATAGCGTTGGCGGAGCCGTAATCTGGGGTTTCACGCCACCGCCTTTTGGTGTTCTGAACCCCGGATTCTATGGCGTAGAGATGTTCTTTGCCCTATCGGGCTATTTGATTGGGAACATCCTACTGGACATCGCCGAACGTTCCTTCAACCTCGATCTGCTCTGGCGCTTTTGGGTGAGGCGCTGGCTTCGGACGATCCCTTGCTATCTGATCGCCCTTGCCATTAGCGTTTTCGTTGCCCTCCTAACCTCCGACAACAATTACGCTATTCTTCAATTCCTGACGCTGACGCAAAATTTCCTAACGCAATTCAAGCTTGAGTTCTTCTCGGTCTCTTGGTCACTGACCGTCGAGGAATGGTTCTATATCTTATTCCCGCTTGTTCTATTTGGCACCCTGGCCGTTCTGCCACGCCGAGGAGCTATCGTCGCAATCATCGTATTCCTGATTGTCCCAGCGATGCTCCGCTACATTGGGTGGCGATGGTTCGCCTTGGATTGGAGTGCCGGTCTTCGCAAGATGGTCCCGATGCAATTGGACGCAATCGCTTACGGTACATTGGCCGCCTACCTCACAAGAGGCATCTCGTTGTCGGCTCGCACCAGCACCGCTTGCTGTATTGGCGGCGCGATCATCCTGCCCTCGGCGGCGTGGCTCCCACTGATTTCCAAGCAGCTAGTTTCCTCGGATATTTGGATATCGAATGGAGCATTCGTGACATCTGCGCTCGGAAGCGCTCTCCTGGTCGTGGCGTCCACCAGACTAAAGGCCGCAAACGTCGCCTTCAAAGCTCCAGTGATGTATCTAAGCAAACACGCCTACACCTTGTACCTGCTGCATGTGCAAGTGTTCGGCTTGACCGCGTACGCTCTGCTGTTCGCTGGGGCATATGGATTGACCCCGATTCTCGGCCCTATTGCTGGTTTTGCTGTCTCCGCCTTGCTGACCCGCTTCGTGGAGATTCCAATCATGAATATGCGGCCGAAACAATTTGATGGCAGCCAGGCAGCGGACCCCGGACCCGAATTTGTTCAGTCCGCTTCTTGACCTGAGTCAGCGCGGCTGGAAGGTGCGCGAGTTGGGATAAAATGGGAAGTTTCTTAGAAATGGTCATTTCCTGACCTGATAAGTGATGCCCTGGTTGGCAATCTAAAGTTCCTGCGTGACCGCGTCGCCGCCGAACTCATCAGCCGATGCGTCCTATGCTGCGGCAGTTTGCGGACGCTGCCTGCTGCGGGACAGAGCCTTAACGACTTTTCTGCCGACCGAATGCGATGGCGCTTCAACCAGGATATGGATCAGCCACGCGGCAAAAACCACCCCGCAAAACACACTGAAATGAGCGACCCAAACGTTGACGCCGAGGTCAATCAGGATCCTTAGGGCGATATACCCTGCTATCGCATGACAGGCGTAGAGCGGATAACTGATGTCGGCAAGAAAGCCGAGGACGGCAGTTCTCTTGAACCGATGTCGAAATTTCGCCGCAGCCGCAAACAGAACGATCGCAAGGGCGTAGTTCCACCCCTTTACGGTGTCCGGGCCGTCGTTTGATAGTACCCACAAAATTCCGAATGCGCCAAGAAGGCTGACGCCAAGAGCCGTCATTTCCAACTGCGATAGCTTCCCGACATAGTGGTAGTGAAAAGCCACGCCTATGAACATGAAGATCACGTATTGAAAACACGTCGCAAAAACCAAGGGTAACGCAAAAGCATAGCCGCCGGTCAGGACACAGAGCGCAAACACGAACAACAGCACCGGCGCCAAAAACACAAGCTTGGAATGGCGCATAAGCAGCTGCGAAAGCACCGCGCAGATCAAATAGAATTTAACCTCGACTTCCAGTGTCCAGACTATTCCGTCTATGCCAGGCGACCCCGCAATGTCTCGCAAACCAGGCATATAGTGGATGAGGACAGACTGCCAATCGTATGGCCAAGGTAGCCCGAAATATCTGGTGCCTACGAAAATCGCCAGAAGCGTCACGCTAAAGGCGACTGCATACGTCGGCACAAGCCGAAAGAATCGACCGATCAGAAACACCGGGCCGGTTGTTTTTTGGAACGAAAATGGGATGACGAATCCGCTGATGAGGAAGAACAGAGCGACGCCTACGGCCCCCAATCCGAGCGCGGGAATGGAGTCGACGGCATAGACATAGGACGGCGTGGGGAACTCGAATGCCGACAATACTGGGGCGTGCATTTGAGCGGCCGCGGTATCCCGTAACCGCCAGAATACGATAAAATGGTGGGCAACGACGACCAACAGCGCTGCAATCCCGCGCAGACTGTTTGCGAATTCTATCTTGCCGTTATCTTCCATGCAGGAGGTGATAAACTAGGCTAGCTCTTTTGCAACTGTCGGGCAGATCAGAGCCGGATTGCCCGAACCGTCGAAGCATGATTTACAGTTTCAATGTCTTCCACAGAGACGGCAGGCCAGCCCATTTGATCCAGATGCTCGTTGACGATGGTAAACTGGTCTTTTGCTGTCTCCGCCTTGCTGACCCGCTTCGTCGAGATTCCCATTATGCGGAGGAGGCCCAAGCAGTTTGCACCCGCAAACGAAAGGGCTTCCGCACTGCCCATGCCGGTCCTTTAGGTAATTTCAGCTGTCGGGCGCGGCGTGATCAGTGCCGCGCTGAGATGGAGGCCGCTGGTGTTTCTCGGAGAGATCAGCTTTTCCACCTACATGGTCCACGAGATCGTGTTGCGGGTGGCGACGAAATACGATTTGCCTGGGCTTATAGGCGTTCCAGGCTCCGTCGTGCTTATCCTAGCGACGGTCTACGGCCTATCCTATCTGCTTTGGGCACTTGTCGAGACGAGAGCCCGCAGGGCGAAAATAGCCGGCCCCGCGCGCGGAAACCGCTCTCTGCTATAGCCTAGATCAGATATATACCGGAAAACGACATCACCGACGTATTGGTGAAATCGGTATCGGCCAAAGCCGTGATGGCGCCGGCCGAATACCTGGCCGGTTGGATTGTGGTGGAGCCTGCCACAAAAATAGACTGCAGATCCGACACGACCCCGGCGGCCATGTTATTTGCCCTCATCGTGAGAGGCACGCTGGTCGATCCGACAGCGAACGGAAGATTGTTGATGAAGGCCGAGCCTGTCGAAGAACCCTTGCTGGTCAAGGTTATCGAGCCGTTGATGATTACCACGTTGCCGATCTTCGTGTATTTGCCGACTTGCGTGGAATAAGTGATGCCGACGACACCGCCGCCGAAGCCGATAACTGGCGTAAAAGTGCCCTCTTCATAGTCGTCCAACGTGTTTGGATCCGATGACGGAACCTGGGTCGCGGGGAACTTGATCCGACCCCCGGTGACGTTTAGGCGCGGCACAGACACTGCGCCCGTTCCTTGGGACGCTATGTTGTAGTCGTTGTTCACGCCGGGCCCGGCCCACACTTGCCAACTTACAGTACCAACGCCGTAGTAGTAGTTGATGGAGTGGCCGGTCACTAATGCGACTGCTTCGCCCTGACCAGTTGTGCCATCCGTTCCGGCGATGGCATCGCTTCCGAAGATGATGCCGCTCTTGAAAGTGCTAAAGCTGTTTCTAATGTTGATTGCGGCCGTGGTCGGAACTTGTACAGGGATTCCAGCCCCTGGCACTATCGCGGCACCAGCCGCTATTTGCAAACCTATCGTCTGCCCGATGTCCTGTTGAAACGGGTCAACGGTGACGAGACCGGAATAATTAACTATATCAAGCTCGCACCCGTAAGCGCCGCCCGGTACACCCGGCATACGGTAGGCTTCGTTATAGGAACCGTAGGCGCTCAACCACAATGTAGTGTTGTTGTTGACACCGAAATGTACCGAGCCAATAGCGTTCAGCCCGGTTATAGTGTAATCCTTCGACTGCGCGCCAACGACGAGCGCGCTCGACGCATCGGGGTCGTTGCTCGGCGTGAGGTTGGCCGATTGCGTCCGGTGCATGTAGCTTGCAACTCGGCCATTACCTAGCTCGAACTGCGTCAGCCAGTCAGGTTGAGATATGACGTTTGTGCCGCGGTGAAGGGCCGCGCCACCTACGAACGCCCGGTCAGCGAACCGCGCCACCCTCGCGCCGCTATCGGCGTAAAATTTCCCCGTGCCGACGGCGCCCATCTGCACAAAACCACCGCTGGCGCCGGTCGTGTCGGCCGCTTTGGCGACGTATCGAGGATCACCCGCCGTAATTGCCGCGGAAATATTGGCCGTGGTCGATTGCCAGAGATTCTGGTCCCCGGCGGCGAGAACGCCGACGATATCCGCGCCTGTTATGCTGGCCAGCGCCGTGCGGTCCGCGGCGGATCTGATGATCACGGGGCCGGTGGGGCCTGTCGCACCGGTCACGCCGGTAGGGCCGGTCGAGCCTGTGGTCCCCGTCGCGCCGGCCGGCCCCGTGGCGCCTGCCGGACCGGTAGCGCCAGCTGGACCGGCCAACCCGGACGGGCCGGTTGCTCCGGCGGGGCCAGTAGCGCCTACACCCGCCGGCCCACTCGGCCCCGTAGGGCCGTCGCCGCGCAGCAGCGCCAAAACGGTCGGCGAAAGGCTGTCGGGGGTGACCTTGCCGTTTGGCAGCGCCCCGTCGGAGCGGCGCACGTCGGCCAGGGCGTCGATCGTGTCGCTGACGCCCTGTTCGAGCTTGGCCAGGTCGTTATCGAGCTGTGAGCCGTATGGCAGGTAGTATTGGTAGCTGAAATCAATGACTGGCTTGTCGGGGTTCGGCATCTTGCATCACTTGCAACGCGGCTACCCGATCGATGCCATCCGCTTTTGGGGACGACAAACTCTCAACAATGATGAGAACGATTTGGAAGCTGGTTGATATCAGCCCTGGTAGCCCAAGGCGGTGATGCGACTGCCCGAGATTCGCGAGTGTTCCGGCTGACTTAACAGTAGCACGTACGGAGTACTTGCGGCTATCCCTATGTGCTATAGATACGCCGAGAAACAAGTGGTCATCACGAAAAAAATACCGATGGGGAAGGGTCTTGTTCATGACACTCGTTCTTCGGGTTCTTGGTGCCTTTTTCTTAATCTTGATGGCGGGACTTATCATGAGCATCCCCGGTGCCATCGGGCGATCGGTCGAACACAGCCTCCGCAAAACCGAATTCGGCCGCTCCCGATCGTTGCGCGAATACTTCGCGAATCGACGTCACCGCGCGCCACGCCGGTCGTAGAGCGTACGGCCGTTCCTCGGTGTTGGCTCGGCCGGCGTTGGATAGTATCCCGCAACCATCCTCGCGGTTCGCTTCGCCGTCGCTTTCAGCGCCTTGACGGTTTTATCGGCTCGACGTTCGCCACCGATCAAGCTCGGGCTTCCGTCGGAAGACGGCGGGTCTGTAACGCAAGGTGGGTCTGTAAATGGAACTGTGCCACGGCGGTCCATACCACTCGGTGGGGGTGGCGGCGAATGATGATGATTTCGTGCAGGCTATCGCGACGATCCGGGCTACCGGATCATGCTTGTTCTTTTATCCGGTCAAAGGCCAACTTTGCACAACTGATAGGGACGTGGCGCTGCACCGACCGACGCTTCATAGGTTCGACAGCTTGCGGCGTCGAGAGTAAGACCATAACGCGTAATGATCGTGCCCGATCGCCGAATGGTCCCCAAATCCGCTTCAGCCAAACTCATACCGCCTGCAGGCGACGACACCAGTCGACAACTCCCCGGGTTTGAGGCTTCGTCCACCCGCAAGTGCTTGCTCACGCGGAGCAGCAACGCTGACAGCTTCCGGCAGGGCCACCCCGACATAGACAATTTCAAGGGTTCAAGGATGCCGTTCACCTGCGCCACACGCGCTGCATATTCGTCAATGTGAGCTGGCATCACGGCCCAAGCCTTGCCACCGGTCTGCTCGACTATTTCACGGACACGCGGGGTGTAGGCTGGCCCTTCCGGAAAGTTCGTCCCGAGGCCAACGGCCGCCATCTTCGGTGGGAAGAAGGGGACCATCCAGCCATTTGGCACTTCCTCGGCAATCAACAATAGTGTCCCCGATACCGGCAGGTCCGGTACCACCACGCGAAACGCGCGTGTGTCCCACGCTTCATGACCCCACGAGCGGGAATCAACCACTGCATATGTCGCGACCAGAGCGAGCGTTACAGCAGCGACCCGTTTCGCCATGTCTCCGCTGAGGAGCTTGTGCACCACAATCCAAACGGCCAGTGGCGCAAGCATCTCCATTGGGACGGCATAACGATAGATGCTGAAGATCGCCATCCAGACCACGAAGGCCAAGCTCACGAACAACACGACAAGGCGTTCAGGAGCCGACAGGATCAAGGTGGATTTGCGCATGGCGACGGAGCCGATCCACAAAACCATCAGAAGCCACAAAACTGGCCAGACAAATGGCCGCATTGGCAGTTCGCCGACACGGTGGTCGTTGATGACCATCGCAAAGGGGAACAGCAGCGCTTCCCAAATGCTTTTTGGCAGCCACCGCGCGTCCACAACTGTGATCGGCGCGGCCAATGGCGCGCCGAACCAGGCATTGAATTGGGGGAATAGTGGATTTCCAAAGGCCTGCAGCAAGGTGGCGAACCAATAGCCGGATGTCGCCGCAACCCCCGCGAGGACACCCACGCCAAAACCGAAGGCAAGGACTGGCCGCCGCAGCCATGGCGCCGGAAGCGACAAGAGCGCCAAACACAGAGCAACAGCATAGACCGCGTTGGTGAGTTTCAGCCCAACGCCGGCACCCATCAGCAGCCCCCCTGCTGCTGCCGATATGACACCTGGCCAGCCGGCCTCCACAACAGGCCGCAGCTGCCACACTATGAGCGCAAGGGCGCACAGCACAAACACCGCGGTCGTTGTGTCGCCCATGGTGTTGCCCAATTCCGACAGGAACGCCGGCCCCATGCAGCCGGCCAGCGAAAGCAGAATGGAGGTAGCATCGTTAGGCTTGCCGGAGCTGCCAAGCACGAGACGAACAATGCAAAGGAGCAGCACGAAATTGAGACCGTGGAACGCGCCCATGACAAAGCCTGCCACCATCGCCGGCGCATATGCCACCATCGCGTAATACGGCATATCGAGCAGCGGATTGAAGTAGCTCTGGAACTGCGCGGCGGCTAGGTCGATGCCGATCCGCCCGCCCAGCAGCGCGTAAGGGTTGTAGAAGTGATAGTTGAGCAAATCCCAGTTGCTGTCTTGCCCCCGCAGCAGTGCGATCAGCCCACCCAGAAGAGGCGCTAGCCACATCGCACGGGCCGCCGCCCCGGGGTGGGTGAGCGCGCCTCCGATCCACGACCGAAACGACCCTCGGCGCGCAGATGGCGAGCGATCCCGGAACACCCAGGATCTCGCCGACAAAAAATTCAGGACTGTTCCAGCGCCGGTGCCCGCAACCAGGCCTAATATCGGCAGCCACCCCGCCATGACGAAAGCGCAGTAGACTGCGTAGTTGGCGGCACCGCCAAACATCATTGCCGTGAGATAGCGCAGGCCCTCGCGCCAAAGAGGCTCGTCAGACCGTGTCGGAAAAGTCTTGTGGCGGTTCAGTTGCCAAGTCACAAATACTGCCGCCAGGAACGAAAAAAACCGGCTGACGAATGGTCCGAGGCCATAGGCAAGCAGCAGATACAGTACACCAGCATCCGCGGCAAAGCCGACGACGCCGGCGATTGCGAACCAGCCAATCTGCCTGTTTATCATGGCACCGGCGATCGCGGTGCGCCGATTCCAGGAATCCTCAAATAGGCTAGCGTCTTGACCTCGCTTCGGCCCCGCGTAACGGTGTCGAGAATAAGCCCGCACGCCAACAAGATGCTGCCCAGAAGAACAAGCGCAACACAAAGCAGCGCTGTGGGCTGCCGGGGCACCAGCCCCGTCTCCGCGTATGTTTCCAGCAGTGGCACGGCCAGAACGATCGCCAACAAGGTTGTCGCCACGGAACCCACTGAAAAGAAAATAAGCGGCTTCTCTGCCTTAAACAGTCTCACTATCGTTGTCAGGATGCGAATTCCATCACGATACGTCCGAAGCTTGCTCTGTGAACCCTTCGGGCGGGCACCATAGTCCGTGAGCACCTCCGCCACCGGCATGCGTAGATCGAGAGCGTGGACAGTCAATTCTGTTTCGATCTCAAAGCCCGTGGAATGTGCTGGAAAAGATTTCACATATCTGCGTGAAAACACCCGATAGCCTGACAGCATGTCCGAAATCGTTCTGCCGAACAGTACCGCCACACTGCGAGTTAGCATCCGGTTGCCGAAGCGATGGCCGAAACGATAGGCTTCGCTACCCTCGAGCCGTCCACTGGCCCGAGTACCAACCACCATGTCGAGCCGCTCCGAAAGCAAACGATCAATCATGCGCGGAGCATCTGCAATGCTGTACGTGGCATCGCCGTCCGTCATCACATAAACATCGGCTTCGATGTCAGCGAACATGCGCCGCACTACGTTGCCTTTGCCCGGCATAGGTACCGTCAGGACCTGGGCACCCGCTGCTGCTGCTATACGTCCGGTGTCGTCGGAAGAGTTATTATCAAACACGAAAATGTTTGCTGTCGGCAAATAACGGCGAAAGTCTGCAATCACCTGCGCGATCGTGGCGGCCTCGTTGTAGCAGGGCACGATCACTGCGATGCAGGGAAAATCACTCATAGGCATTGGTGACGACTGGCTCTAGCCTTTCGACAAGTCAGAACACAATTGCTGAAGCAATCTGTAGCGATGGACGATGTCATGGCGATCGGAAACCAAGGTAGGAGGCTCCCCGATGTATAGCGAGAATTCACGGTTTCGCAACTTTGAGGATCGTGTCCCATGGTGTGGTATAATTATCGGCTTGGTCGCCGTGCTTTCGGCTTAGGGGCGGGTTGATCAGCTTGACGTCGCGCTGATGACCACCGCAAAGTCGCTCGCTCACCACAGCGCCGTTGACGGCGCGCTCGGGGGCGGCTTGCCTACCGGCCACCTGCCAAGCGCCGTCCGCGCTCGCCCGAGCTGCGCAACCCTGACCAGCTCCGCCTGGGCGAACGCTGACCGCCTCGCATTACATAAGGGGGCAAAATTGGACGCCGATCCGGGGTCAGCCGTTTGAACATGCAACTGATGGTCAAGGGCGGTTTGAAGCCGGGCGGGATTGCCGGAGCCCAAAATCGATGCATCGGGAAAAGCTGACCACTTGTCGACCGGGGTCTGCGTTGTGGACCCGGCTGCCGACAAGTCGAACTGATCGAAAACGTTCGCTTGGGGCTGCTGCACGACCCGAAAGCCCGGCGGAATATCGCTCGACTGATACTTCGTCCAAGGTCCGGCAGCGGGAAGGCGATCTTGCTTCGCGTCGGCTGGCATGGGGCGCTCCAGGCTTCAAGAACCACAGCGCCGTTCAGGCGCGAAAGAGAGGTTCGTTGAGAGGGGCCGAGCAGAGTGCCCGACTGTGGAGCGGCTACCCGAGTTCCGCGATTTTTCCGGTCCCTTAAAGTAGCAAATTCTGCGGGCAAACGCCAGAGTCATGCGACCAATCTCGCCGTGCTCTTGGCCATTGCCTGCCGCGCCCTCACGGTTCGATCTGCACGCCGCTCACGAACAAAAGACATCAGCCGAGCGGTCTGGATTTCGTTCCGCAACGCGCGGAAATACGCGACATGATCGAACCATTCGTCATCGTCGCGCGGGTTGCTTGCATCCTCATTAGCCCATCGCTCGATCATGGACGCCAGGCCCGAAAAGCCACGGCGTAGATATCGAAACGGGAACAAGTGCGGACGCCTTTCGATCGATGAGAGCGCTTCGAACACAGCGGAAATCATCGCGTCACGGTCGTCGGGGTGAAGCGTCAGCTTGGATTTGCGCTTGGCGAACATCGAAAGGGTCCAGTCGAGTTCAAACACCAAATCAATGTGCGGCATGGCGCACTTTCTGAACTGGAACGTGAGGAGCGCGACTTCGTCGTGATGGTCGTTTTCTTCCTGGGACGGTTGATCCCCCTCGAACGACTCTTCGGCGTACGGGATCAAATAGTCCGGCTCGGCGAGTTTGACGTGCATCGTGGGCCCTTTCCGCAATGACAGTGCAGGAGGTGCGCGTGCGAAGCTATCGGCTTTCGAGAGGGCCTGATCGCACAGATCGGACGTGGCGGACGCAGCAAGCGGTGCGGTCAAAAGTTTGAAATTAGGCCAAATTTCTTCGGGCCTCCGACGGGCTCTCCGGCTTGCGCGGGAGACTGTCCAGGGGGGACCCAGGCCTCACGCCGCCAGCGTGCTCTGCCCGCCAATCCCATGGCGCCTGAAACGTTCCGACCCACAGTCCGACTTTCTCCGCTTCTGCCTTCGTCTGCAGCTTTGCATAGCGGGGCCAGTCGGGCGCCTGGCCGTGCTCGACCATCCAGGCGGCGAGGGCGATGTGCCTGTTGGAACGGTTGGTTTTTCGGCTCGTTTTGCCTACGCACCTGTGACGCGGGTGCACGAAAGTTGTTCGGCAGCTTTCGGGGGCCCGTCATGGCTTCCTCCGTGGCGGGCCTTTTACGTTTCAGGCAGTCGCAGCGCTGCCGATCTTTTGGTCGTCGAACTTCGTTTTCGGGAAAGGTTACGGTCGAAGGAGCGCGCCACCAAATTGCGCCCACAATCGTTCGCAGTCTCTTGCCCTGAGACTCGGCGTGCCCGGTTCGCCATAGAAGACCATCGCCGAGCGGACATCGTAGCCGAGTACTGAGGCATTGGCCACGAATTGAATGGCCATTCCCAAGTTGATGGGGCCGATTTGGGCCTCAGTTTTGTCGTTGAGGTCGACTACGCCAAAAATTTCCGCGTTCCCGCTCCTGCCAGCCAAGACAGTAGTCGAGATGACATTCGCCACGGCAAGGAGCATGGTGTTCGGTCACCGGTGAGATGGCTTTAACTCCCTTGCGCTAACTTTGTTCCCGAAGCCACAAGGCTTAATGCTTGTCGCGATATTTGAAGTTTCCGTCATCGGTTCCGGTCGCACTTTTGTTGATGCGCAACGCCTGGCCGGCTTCTTTGTTGCAACCCGGCTTCCGGTTTTAGAACCAATTCAGAGCAAGCTTATTGAATCGCGGTTTGTGTGGGTTCCGTGCATGCGTTTGAAATTCGTCGCGCCCTTGATGCCAACCCTTGTCGAGCAGCCTCCCGAAGGCGACGACTGGATTCACGAGGTCAAGTTCGATGGCTACCGCTCGCAGATCATCATCGATGAAGACGGCACCCGGGTCCATACACGCAACGGCCTTGACTGGTCTGCCAAATATCGCGACCTGGTGAAAGAGGCGGCAAGCCTCGGCGCCGAAAGCGCCATCGTCGACGGCGAAATCATCGTGCTGAACGCCGCCGGCCTGTCCGACTTCGCCGAGTTGCGCAAGGCGATCACCAGCCGTCAGCAGGATCTCTATTTCGTCGCCTTCGATCTGCTCCACCTCAACGGCCACGATCTGCGCGGCATGGCGCTGGAGGACCGGCGCGAGATCCTCGCCGGCATGATCGAGCCTGGCGGGCGCATCCAGTTCAGCGAGCCGCTGCCGGGCGAAGCAAAGGCCATTTATCACGTGCTGGACAAGGCCGGACTTGAGGGCATGGTGTCGAAGCGGCTCGACAGCAAATACCGCAGCGGCTTGTCGACCAACTGGCTGAAGGCGAAATGCTACGCGATCGACGAATACGAGCTGCTGGGCGTCGAGCGTGAGTCTGGCAAGCCGGCGTTCGCGCTGATGGCCGATCGCGCGACCGGGCGCTATGTCGGCTCTGCGTTCATCAATTCCAGCCGGCCAATCCGCGAGCGCCTGTGGAAGCGCGTGCAGGAACACGTCGGAACGGCACCCAAGGGCATGGAACGGCCGGCGACGCAATGGGTCAAGCCCGGCCTGGTCGGGCGCGTGAAGCACTTGCGCGGCGAGGAGAATTTGCGGCACGCTTCGCTGCAGGATTTCCGGGACAAGGATGGAACTTAAGCGGAGCCGGGAGCTTACTTTGCCATGGGCAAGCGTACCGCCGGCAGATTTCCCGGGCCAATTTCGAAATCGCACCAGTGGGGTGATTACTTTCCTGTCCTATTGCTACTTGGTATCTATGGGCTCGTGGGCGCAGTTGGGACCCTATACGCGATTGTACGACTGTTGCATTAGGTGTTGACCGGATTTCGAGGACGACGGAACCTATCGCGGCCTGCCACATTATGGGCAACGTGAGCACGCGCGGCGTCAACTTCCTCGATCAATGGATTTCCAACAACGTCCCCGAGACTGTTGGCGCCGACGTCATATCGGTTGCGGAACTGACTCAGAAGCTGTTCGCCGATGCCAAGGCCGTCGGCATTGGCGACGTCGAGATCGAGGAAGATACCGTTAGTGTGTACAACACGATCCTCGATGCCATCGTCCATCATGATGCGGGCTTGGCGGACTGATCAGTTCTATCTTGGAGCAGGTCCAAAACTGCCAGCACCCGATTTACTCCCAACGTCGGCCCTCGGACGCTCCGTGTAGCAAATAATGCTGGCGCGGGTTCATACCGGCAGCTTTGATGTCAGGATTCAGTGCCAGATAAACGTCGTCCCGAAACTTGCGGGGCAAGCGTGGGCCCACCACGACAGGCCACTTCATAATGTCGTTGTCATGGCTATTCCCGTTCAACAGCGCCGGCTGGAAATCCCTTCGCCTGGCCACGTAGTTGAAGGACAATTGATCGCGGTAGGAGTGGGCTTGCACTTCGGCGAACCAATCCTCCATGACAGATTTGACCGTGGGGTCATTGTGTCTTCTGAACAGCGTCGATCCCGTAATTAGCCCGGCTTTCTCCGGGTGGCCGGTTGCCCGATATCGTGACATTTGGCTTTCGATCGTCGGGCGATCGTCGTAGTTCAGGGCGACCACCTCCTTGGCCTCCTCGTAAATGCAATTGCGAATGTTGTGTGCAAAACACATCATAGGCACGGCCGAGGCGTCCAGCATCTCAAACAGCGTCGAAACCGGCGCCACGAGCTGGACCGTGTTGTCGACGTAAAGACTGCGTGAGTAGGTTGCGAGATAGCGGTGCGGTAATATTTTCGCTTTCTTGGAGGTTCTAACCGGACCGAGCTCAGTGGAAGCCAGGTAGCGAAAGCGCCAGAAATCAGACGTGAGGCTTTTGTCATCGGTGAAACACAAGAAGTCGGTCTCATCATCTCGTTCGTAGTGGTGGTCGACGAAATGCTCGGAGTAGCCGAACAGGCACGTATAGACCACTCGGCGCGGTCTTTGCAGGCGCGCCCACGTCGCAATTTTGCCGAATAGTTTTCTCAAGGGGTGTCCATGGGTTTTGGAGTGAGCAAAGTGGCGAGGCGTCCATATTAGAGGCCGCGCATGCCCGACACCAGCCCGCCTGGGTCGCACAGTGATCCGTCGGCCTTAGCGAAACCTCTCGCCATCTTCACGGTGCTCGAAACAGAACCAGTGCGGCTCCTGCTTTAGCTTCGCGAAACCCCAGCCGGCATCCTTACCGCAGCCCGGTTGCTCGCAGAAATGGTCCTCGATCCGCGCACGCTGGCGCGGCACTGCCGTCATGCCTTCGGCAAGCCTGGCAGGTTCGTCGCTCATCCGTAGACCTCTAGGATATCGGTGATAGCCCATGCCGTTGGCGTCCAGGCCACGGCATGAAATTCGACGTCTGTGTCCCAGCGTGCCCAGTGCGGCCGCTCGCCCGGTTCCAAGTCTTGGTCGGCGCGCCAACGAATATGGGCGACATTGCCTTCCCGGTCGCGAGCGGTAATCGGGGTCCCATCCATCGGTGCCAGCACCATGGAACGAATGACATCTGCCGCCGCGAACTCCGCTTTCGGGCTTATGCGTTCCTTGAGGCTCATAGCGGGTTGATCGGCCCGACCAGGGCAGGATGGTCGTTCGGCAGCTTGTTGACGACCGTCTTGTTGACGTCGCGGCCGACGCGGTTGAACTGCAGTTGGCCGTCGATGTCATGACTGAGGATGTCTTTCAGGCTGTCCTTCGGCGTCGCCGTGTCCAGCCAGGCATCATAATAGGCCCGGTCGAGAATGACGGGCTGCCGGTCGTGCAACTGCTTCATCGGCTCGGCGGCTGGCTCGGTGATGATCGTGCAACTGGTGATGTCGAGATTTGAATTGTGGGCCCACAGGCCGGCGAATGAGAACGGCGCGTGACCTGGCTGATAGATATGCCAAGAGTCCTTTCCCCCGTCTGCGGGAGAGATCGTCCATTCGAAGAAGCCGTCGGCGGGAATCAGGCAGCGTTTTGATTTGAAGGCATCGCGGTAGGACGGCTTGGTGTCGACCTCTTCTATCCGGGCATTGAACATCTGGAATTTCGGGACTTCCTTTGCCCAAAACGGAACCAGCCACCAGCGGCCCTCCCGCAGCCGATGATTGCCATCCTCTCCGGCGGTGACGAAAGGCACGTCCTGTGTCGGGGCGATGTTGTACCGCGGTTCGTCGTTGCGGCCGATCTCGGCCGGCGCAGTCAGCCGGTAGAGCTTGTGGATTTCCGACCATGACAGATATCGAGTGTATCGTCCGCACATGTCTTGCCCTAGTTGCGCAGGATCTCGGGCACGCTGAGCGGTCCCATCTCGAGGATCTGTCTGTATTCACCGGTGCGGCGCCAAACGCCCTTCACGTTCCCATTTTCCCGATCTCGCTTCGGATCGAATTTCACGCCGTCAAAGTGATCTCGGAAGACCCGTGCCGCTGCATCGTCGCTGAAGCAGTGGACCCGATAATTCTCATATTTGCCATCCGGCCAAGTCGCCT
This sequence comes from Mesorhizobium sp. AR07, assembly GCF_024746815.1. GTDB lineage: Bacteria > Pseudomonadota > Alphaproteobacteria > Rhizobiales > Rhizobiaceae > Mesorhizobium. The sequence goes on along the minus strand of NZ_CP080525.1, from coordinate 1,197,240 downwards.
GGACACTCCGCAGATGGAATGTGAGCCCTCGATCCTGGCAGAACTTCGCGATCATGGTGAAGTTCCGATCGGTGCAGATGTCATCCGGCAGCGCGACCTGGTGCGGCCACTCCCTGTCGATGACGGATGGCGACGGCGTGACGCGGCTGCGAGTCACCACGTCGCCTCGAAGAAGCTGTCAGCCTGCAGACGCATGGCCGCCAGCGTCAGGGCAATCGCGGTGTTGGCGGGTGGCTTGTCCATGTAGAGCCGTCCGTCGAAATAGCGCCATGCGGCCACGCTCCTGTCCTCATCGTCTTCGCGCTGCGGATCGATGATGCGAGCATCGCAAGGCTCTTGGTCGATCTCGATTGTCCAGCCCTGAAGGGATTTCTCGGTGATGCCGGCTACCTCGGCCAGACTGCTGGTAAGGTAGGGTAAGCCCAATTCGGCCGCCTCTTGCGGCGTGCCCGGTTCACTGACCCAGCCCATCACATAACAGATGTCGATGTCGAGCTGACGGTCTGGACCACTGGTTGTTTCGAGGCGTTGAATGATGTCGGGATAGAGCTTCTGCCGTTCCGGCCACGTCGCCAAATTGGCTGTTTTCACCTTTGGCTCAGCCGACCCGACCCCTAAAGCCCTGGTCCAGACGACCTTTTCATCGGGCCATCCGGCGCAGCAGGCTTCGCACGCGACGCGCTCGGCCTGGAACCAGACACCGGCTGCCGCATCCTGGTCCGCGCTTGGAGCCGTGTCGTCCGGACATCCCTTCATTTCCCAGAGTTCGACGGCGAGCACGCCGCTCATGGCATCGTTGTAGGAAAATCCGGAACTTGCGAAAACCGCCGCCGCGGCTGCTATCCCGCGGGCGAGTTCTTCCGGCGTTGCATTCTCGATCATCAAGCGAAGTGGCATTTCCACCTCCTGTGGCCATCCTGCCAACAGTGAACAAAATGAGAACACAAGAGTCAATCCCTCTTGACGGGACAGGAATATGTTCCTCATTTCAGGGAGTGCCCGAACAACCCGAAAAGTGGCCAAAGGGCGTCCCATGGACGTTGATGCATGCCCACAATGCGGGGCAGGTGGCCCGCATCCGCTGCGCCTATTGCAATATCAAGCGCTTCGACAAACCGCTGGAATTGCGGGAGGTGATCGGCAACGTCGACGTCGACCAGGTGCGCGCAAAGGTGCGCTGCGAGAAATGCAAGAAGAAGGAATATATGGACGCCGAGCTATTTCACCCGGTCGGGCAAGAGCTAGAGACCATCCGGTTCCGTCGTCTAGTTGAGATCAGGTGGGAGAAACGCGTGGTCTGGAAGGACGAGTGACAAAACACCGGCTTGACGGAACATTAGTCATCTCTAAAGGTTTGGTGCGTACGGCAAGGTGATGCCCTCCAACACCCTGCCGAAGATCGGGGCCTCCGATCGGCCCGCGTTCTCCGCCAGAGGCGCGGGCTTCCAATCATCAGGGGAAGTGAATGACCGAAAAGCCCGCAACGACTTACATTGTGAGCGTTTTCGAAAAGCCGCATTGGCGAACGATTTTGACCACCAAGGACAAGGCAGAAGCAGGCGCGCTTGAACAAGCGATGGCCCAGGATGGAGTTAAAGCCCAGATCGAGGAGATCACGCCGAAGACAAGGCGGTAGCTATCCCTGACAAGCGAACGGCGAGTGCATCCAACCCATTGCCATAGATCCGCGTCAACACGCCTTCTGCGGCGTTAGCTCGCTGGGATGTGCAACCAAGCAGGTCACGTCCTCCCAGACTTGCTGGCGCGTTCGTAATGCGGTCCCAAACTCCCCAGGTTCCGCCCGTACAGTAAAATCTATGTTGATGATTTTCCATAAGGGGGAAACGTTCAGCCGACGCTATAGGTCCATTGGAGATGGCAGCGTAGTTAATGTCGCCGTGACGGCATACGGCCTATGCGCTCCCGTCCGACTCGCTGTCGTCGTCGAACTCATGAATGGACAGATAGGCGTTCGTTTCCAGCCATTCCCGCAACACGATCTGAATGAGGTCCGACCGGCAGGCCCTCATCTCAGCGGCAATGGAGTTCAGAGCGTCGTCGGTGGGCGGCTCCAGCAAGACGCCGGCAACGTTTCGAAGCATCAAAGGCGGCGCGCCTAGGCTTCGGACTTCGGCGCCTGCCCAACGTCGCTAGGTAGGGCAGGCGAGGGCGCCCGTAGCGCCCTCCAGATTGCTATCAATGCGTCAGGCTCGAACTGCCCGGTCGTAAGCCTGGTATAGGCCTCTCAGGGCGCTATGGAACGCCCGTTCGATCTCTTGAGCGCCCTCCAGCGTCGTCAGAATGGACAGGCGCACCATGCCTTTGTGATGCGATGGATCTGTCAGAAGTGCCCAGTCGGTTTCCAAGTTCGACATGCCGCATGCGCGGGCGAGCTCTTCGTTTTCTAGCCGGTTTAGATCGGCCACGTTTCCTGTCATGAAGTCGATGATCGTTGCCATTTTGCTTGTTCACTTTCCCCGCGTTTCAGGCGGAATAGTGCCCGGGGTGAAACGACCGAACAAGCTCGGCCCTGCGCACCTTTAAGCGGCTCACGCTCTGGACATCCGCGCGCAGCCCCGGGACCTATGTGACTATCCTAATGGAGATAGCTTGTTAAGCGGCGTTTCAGGCCGTTTATAAGCATAGTTAATAAGAAACCTGACGTCAATCTCCGTATTATGGAAATTATAGTCAATTCCGTCGCGCGTCATATTTGACGTAGCACAATGTTTGCTTGATTTTAACTACAGAATCGCCGTACTCGGCCAAAATCTGCAATTGATACTTGGTGTGCATCTGTGGCGAAATCGGTTCCCTATCTCAGGCAGGCCTCGAGCGGAGTGTTTTACATCCATTGGACGCAGGACCGTATCGGTAAACGGGTCACAACGCGTACGCGGGATCTAAATCAGGCCAAAAGGGCGTTGAGCTCCTACCTTTTGGGCAGCAAGCCACGAGCGACACCGCTCACCGTCCCACCTGCGGCACAGCCGGCCATCCTGCCCTTGGGAGAAGTCTGGAGCATATATTTCCAGCGGCACATCGTAACGAAGCTGATTTCGTCCGACACCGCGAAACAGGCGTGGAAGCAGCTCGAACCGTTCTTTGGCACGCTGCCCGCTTCCAACTTGACCCAAGCGACGGTCGATGACTATGCCGATAAACGCATGTCTGGCCTGCTCGGCCGGAAGGTGGGCTCCCCCACCGTTTTGAAAGAGTTGGCCTATATTCGCGCCGCATTGAAATTCTGTGCCGATCGTGAATTTGTCCCATCCACCTTTGTGCGGAAATTGACGCTTCCCGAACCTGGGGAGCCGCGACAACGTTGGTTGCGGGAAGATGAGATCAAGCGCTTGAAAGACGCTGCCTATGAGATGCGAATACGCCAAGGCGGACCGACAGCGGATCGCCTTTCTCGCATGGAGCGATTCATCGCTTTGGCTTTGGAAACTGCAGGCCGGCAGCAGGCTTTACTCGATCTGACTTGGGATCGCGTAGATTTCGAAATTCGTGTGATCGAGCTGGACGTGCCTGGCCGAAAGAAGACTAAGAAACGGCGCGCGACGGTCCCGATCTCGGATGTTTTGTTGCCGGTGCTGGAGCGTGCTTACGCTGAGCGGATCAACGACTTGGTGCTGGATAACAAGGGAAAATGCTGGGCGCTGCTTCAGCATGTCGCCATTGAGGCCGGGTTCGCTGACGATAGCAAGCGAGCTAGATTCGGCCAGAAACCAAAAGCCACCGGAATTTCACCTCACGTTTTTCGTCACACTGCCGCGACGATGATGGCGCGAAGGGGTGTGCCGCTCTGGAAAATCAGCAAGATTTTGGGCAACTCGCTAGCAATGGTCGAGCGAGTTTATGCGAAATATCAACCTGACGATTTACGAGACGCTGTGAACCTAATCTCGAATAGACCCAAGTGACCTACCTGACTTTGGGGCAAGGTTTTGGCAGCGGCCGAGTGTGTCAGGTTTTTGGGGCGATTATTCTGCCAATGGGATTGACTTAAAATTTTGGCAGGCTCATATTCTGGCATCTAGACCCTATTGGCAGAAAGGCCATCGACCATGCTCGCGGGATATGCCCGAACCTCGACGACTGATCAGACTGCAGGACTGGACCACCAAATTGCTTTGCTCAAAGCGGCAGGATGCGAACGCATTTTCAGCGAGCATGCTTCCGGCGCCAAACAGCGCGACACCCTGGACGAAGCACTTCGGTTTGTGCGGCAGGACGACATTCTGGTCGTAACCAAGATGGACCGCTTGGCGCGCGATCTCCGCAGCCTACTCGCGGTAGTCGACGATCTGGAAAGGCGCGGCGTTGGACTTCGAATTTTGGATTTCGCCGGCGAGACAATAAACACGCGTTCGGCGACCGGAAAACTTCAGCTCGCTATGTTCGCCGCGTTCGCCGAGTTCGAGCGCCAGATGATGCTGGAACGACAGCGCGCCGGTATCGAAAAGGCGAAGGCAGACGGGAAGTACACAGGCCGAAAACCGAAGGCCATGAATCAGGCCGACAAAATTCGTGAGCTTGCCTCACTGGGCGCCACGCGATCGGCTATCGCGGCCGACCTCGGCATTAGCGAGCGGTCGGTGTACCGCGCCCTCTCGGCCTAATCGAAGACGCTCTGATCGGCTGTCTGCTGTTTACCCCGCCCCCGCTTCAGCAGCCGGTTCACGGCGCGAGTGAGCTCTTCGGGCGCCATCTCGTGAGGCGCCTTGCTTTGCTCGGCCTGCCGGTCGGTTTTATCCAGCATGCCGCCAACCAGCAGCAGAGTGCGCTGGGAGCTGGCCTTCGCGACGGCCGGCGCCTCTGGATCCTTGCAGATTGCGAGCGCTGTTTCGTAGGCCACCTTCACGCCCTCGCTCCTGGCACGGCGCAACACGTTAGCGCGAATGGCATCCTCGGTGTCGTCCGGTTCATCGTCCATTTCATTCGTCATCCGAAAACCCCCAATTTCTGTTCGATCTGCCGCCGTGTTAGCTCAGCCTTGAGTTCGTCGAGTAGGGTTTGCAATTCCTGATCTTTTGGCGCCGCGGGCGGCGCGGCCATCCGTTCCCGCCATTCTTTGGATTGGCGTATGTCTCGCCGACGTTGCTCGCGATCGGCCGCGCTACCGGGTTTATGAGTGCGTTGCCATTGTGCATATGCCTCGCGCTCATCCGGCGTCATCCGTTTGACGCGCTTCTGACGCTTGGCAGCGGCTCGCTGCAGATCATTCAGCTTTCGATTTAGCTTGGCGGGCGCGTTTCGCGAATTGCGGGCCGGCCAAACGGGCTTGTGCCAATTTTCGCCCTTGGGCGTTCCAGAACCATGAAGCCTGCAGCGCGCGTGTCCCTCCTTTGCAGGGTTTTTGCAGGGCTCTCCAGTCGTGCGAGCCAATGCGCCGCATCGAGGCTTTGCCTTCCATGCCGCCAGATTCTTTCGCGCCTGGGCGCCACAGATCGCCCGCCACTGCGCCGACTTTGTCCACGCAAGCAAATGGTCGGCGCGGCCCCGGCGCTTCACCGGGCCGATCCGATCGATACGGGCGCGTGAGGTATCGCGGCTTGACGCCTAAGCGGCAATCGCAAACCCGCATCGCCGACAAATTGTCCACTCTGGTGCCCGGCGGCAAAAGCGGCTTGTGCGTGTGTTAGATCGAACGACCTAACCGGAATGTTTAGTATAAGAAGGAATGGAAGAAAGCACATTGATCTTGCGCGTACGCAAGCCGCTTTTGCCGCTATTTCCCTCATTGTGCCGCCCCGACGTTGGACAAGTTGTCCTCGCTAACCCATTTTCGACCTTGGCCAGCGCGCGCAATCGCCTCCCGTTTCCGCAACCGTTCGTCCTTCTCTCGAACGGCCTGTTCCTCAAAGCGGACATGGACGTTCGGATTGACCCGCCAAGCAGCGGGTCCGTCCTCCGCGCGCTTCTCAACGGTGCACCAGCCCAAGCTTTCAAGTTCGCCCATGGCATCAAGCAGCTTTCGACGATCTGAACGGAGGTCTTTCCGAGCGTCAGTAATCGTCTTGCGTTTCACGGTTTCCAGGTCGGGGTGCGTGAGGAGATAGCCGGCGATCCATCTTGCCTCGGTGGCTGTCGTGTTCGGCTCGAAGTAATCAGAATAGAAACGGAGACTGTGCCGGAGCAATAGCCGTGCGATCTTCACCGCCCGTTCCACAGTGCCGGCTTCGATCTCATTTTCTGGATCGACGTCAGCGCCTGAGTAGCCGACTTCCAACGCGTGCATGGTCAAAATGATGCGTGGCAAAAACAGGCCCCACTTTTCTACGTGGCCCCTCCATGCGTCCGACAGGCCCAGCGCTGAGCGGAGATACCGGATCTGTTTCATAGCAGCAGTGAGCACATCGTGGGCTGCCGCGGACATTTTTAGGGGCGGGCAGTACGGGTACTCTACGAGGGCCAGGCGCCGAATCGCCTCGGTGTAGGCGGTAGCGGCTTCCCGATCGGGATACTCGTCATGCTGTTGCCGTTCCGCACCGTCGTCGAGCACCATGATGAACCGCTGGAGCATACCGTCGACGCCAAGTCCCCGAGTGATCTCTCGCATCTTCGCGGGCTGCGACGATGCCATGACGGTCATGAGCGTCGAGTCTGCCCGAAGGGAACCGGCGCTCCGGCGGTCGACGGTGATTCCGTTACCGTCGAAGAAGCGCAACATTTTTGAGCGGTCCCCATCCGCGCCTTTTTTGTATTCTCCGAGCGAGGCAAGCAGGCCGGTAAGCTCGTCAGGAATTCGCCCGATACCGCGCGGGTTATCACGATGGATGTATATCTGTTCCTCCAGTGTCGCGTCGTCGACCGTAAACCTCTTGATAGGAGGCCGTGGTCCGAGAGCCGGCGCACCTTTCCGCTGGTTTCGTTTTGCAGCCTCCCATGCGTCTACCGCTGGCCTGCTACGGGCAAAGCTCTCGCTGTCGAGATCGCGAAGCGGTTTGAACGCGGCGTTAATTGTCGGCGATTTTGCGCTTCCAGGCTCGGCCACCAGCGTGATCCACAGACCAGCGGGCTGGATAAACGCGTCATCAAACTTTTTGGCGCGGATGCGCAACGAGGCGCCCACTGCGCACGACGCAGCGCCGAACGCTGCTGCCGCTGCAAACATCTCCGGGACGCCTTTCCTTCGGCTCTCACTCTTTATCCAGCGTTCCAGCATTGGGGGCATGCAGTCACGCGGCAAGCTCGACAGATCGCCGACGGCGTCATGCCCGAAAATGTCGACGGGGTCCGGCCAGTCCGTGTGATCTGCAACGGACAACTCCGGCTGTTGAGGTGATGCCGCAACCGCAACTTGTCTATCTTCGATGATCTTTCGCAGGTCGACGTCGTCGCCCCGCAATTCGGCAGCGAATTCGATCCGGGCGAATTTCTCGGGATCGATCGCGCGCAACGCGATCAGAACGTCGGCGTTCGAGTTGAGTTTTTCCGCCGACCATGATGTTGGGTCTTCGCCGGCCGCGAATTCGAAATACTGGATCGACCGTAACGTCTCCCAGTTAAGCCCGACGGCGCGGGCGATTTGGCCGGAGGAATTCCGCCAGGTTGCCGTCTGCTCAAACGCCGGGAATTCGGGGCCAGCTAGCTTTTGGCATAGCCAAGTGAGGGCCTCCGGTTCTGTTGGCCGCCTGACCGACGCATCGGGCTCGCCAACGACAGCGAAAGGCAAGTTTCCTTGAGCGCCATAGGTCGGGCATCCGCCGAACGATATGTCGCCGTACTCATCGACAGCGCCGAATTCCTGGATCATTGACGCAGGTGAGTGGCTGCGCTCGGTCCCGTGATCGAATACCCCGTCTCGATATATAGAGAGGTCTTCCTCGAGATCGCGTTCGAGCTCTGCGGAAGAAATTCGCCATTCGTGATGCTCGCCTCCGACGCAAGGAACGACGGATGGCACCCATTCTAGGCGTCGTGCCATCACCTCGCGAAGCAGCGCAACGTCCGGAGTGAAAGGAGGCTCCAACTCCCGTCCTGCGCCCCCACCAGACGCCGCCATTCGGAAACCGTGTGTCCTCAGCAGCGGCGGCAGCGCCGCGACGATGGCCTCCAGCTTCGCCGCGTCCAAGGTTGGAAGAGCGTTGAGCGGTGTTGACGTCAGCGACGATCGAATCTCGGCGCCGGAAGCATGCCTTCCTGCTACGACAACCTGCTGGCCTGAAGCGAGAAATTCAATCGCGTGTTCGCGGTCCGATACCTCGTCAGCGATACGGAAGATGCGCTTCCCCATTCGTTCAGCCAGGCGAACGAAAACCACGCCGCTGGTGGAGTTGTCGCGCCACCGGCGAGGCAAGTGATCCACTTCGACTGCGACCGTCTCCGCGACAAGGCTTCTGAACGCGTCGATCAGGCTCCGGGCGCGGTCAGCTTCAGCACCAGCTTCGGCCGTCGCGATCTTCACGTCGATATCGAACGCACCGACGTCGCCGGTGACGAGGCATAGATTAGCCTGCGGCCATTTCCGCCAAGCATTGACGTCTGCGTCGGTGGGGGTCTTGTTCCGCCAATCCTTCAGGCCATACCAGGCACTATCCCGGAACTGGCCGGGAACCTTGCCGTCGCTGATCCGCTGCACAGGCTCCTTGCTAGCGTCAAAAAACCAAGTCAGGGCGCCCGGTGGGGGGCACGCGCGCAACATCGGCAGATAGCCGCCCGCGATCAACCGATCGAGATCGCTGCTCGGCTTTGGCGCCGCTGGCCTTGCGATTGATACCGCTGCCGGGGGCTGATTGTGAGCATGCTCATTTTGGACGCGGGTCCCCTTCAGCGACGCCATATAGAGCCGGAACTTGTCAACGTCGCCCTGCGGTATTATATTACCGGTGTTCATAAATGCCTTTCAGGTCAATTGCCTTTCCCGAGGCAATTGACCTTTCCGTTTCAAGTGTTGTCGACTACGAGCCTCAAATAGGGGATCGGCGACTTCAGCTTCGGCCGCCGTTGGTTGATCAGAAATTCGACGTCCGAGCGCAGAACGTGGAGCCGGTTTCGGGGTCCCATGCGCGACGCCGAGAGCTGGCCGCACGAAATCCAGTTCCTGATCCAGCTTGCTGTTCGCTGCGAAATCGCTGCGGCCTCGGCAACCGTCAGATATTCGGGTGGGTCACCTTCTCTTGAAAGTCTCATTGGTCGTCATCCTTGTGTTGGGAAATGATGATGCGAGCCAGGCGCGTGCGAAAACAGCGCTATTTAATTGGCGCAGATCGCACATCTCAGGCCGTCACTTGACGGCTCGCTAGTTCAAGAGCTCGGGTGAACCGGGTTGGAAAATCGTCGATTCTTGCTGCGAGCTCGCTGCCCTTCAGTCGACTGAAACGTGGGTGCTTTTTGGCTTCTTGCCACAGAAACAGCAGCCCGCGGACCGTGCTTGTCAGACCAATCAACTCCGCCCGTAGTAGCAGATTGGTGTCGACGACGCTTTGGCGTCTGATTGCGGCATTGACCACGCCGAGCAGGTCGGCGTGATATCGTGTGTTGGCACGACGAACATGGTGATTGTCTAAAGCGCTTTCCTTTCCCTGGATAGCGCCACGATTTAGGAGTTCGGCAACTCGATTGAAGCGATCTCTTTCGCTGCGGCCCGGGGGCAGGACAGACACCACGCCCGCAATGATCCTAGCAGCGCCTTTGAAGTGATCGAGGTAGGAAGGCGTGTTGGCCAGCAGATTGTTCTGCAAGGCATGTTCTGCGAGACGCAACTCATTCAAGCGGCGACGAATATAGACTTCGATCTCAGGAGGGTAGGGTGCCACCAACTGTGAAGCCCGAATCCCGATTTTGCGCAAATCCTCGATGATGTAATCGCGGAAGTCGGCTTCGAACTGTGCAAGCAGCGGGTTCACGCGCCGCATCCAACTCGCCACTTCCGGTGACGTTCTTTCGTGGATCTCAAATGGCGGCCAATAGAGTTCTACCCCTAGGTCGGCTGACAGGCGTTCGGAGCCGGCCAACAAAAATGCGAAGCAGCTATCAACATCAGGTTTCGCGAATGAGGCCGCCTTATGCCGTCTCCCGGTCATGACGCTACCTCGACGCACTTCGCCAGGAAGGCATCCGCGTCGACGCGCCGAATGAGCGTTCGCCCACCGATCTTCGCCTTCGGCAACCGATTGTCGTGTAGGAGTCGCCACACGCCCGCCCGCGAGATACGGAAGTAATCGGCGAGCTCATCGACGGTGAACACTGCGGGCTGCACCACGGCGCCGGCTCGAACCGCGCGGCTCACGACTGAGTCCCCGCTCGCAACCGTTCCGTACGCTGCTGGCGAGCGGCCGCGCCTCGCTTTGAAGGCGTCCACCGTTCCACACCGTCGATCAACGGAAGGATCGAAGTGACCATAACAACCGTGCGCCCGGCGAAGCGTCGGAAAACGAGCTGTCCCTCCGCTTCCAGCCGATAGAGACTCGTGGACGAAACACCCAAAAGATCGGCTGCCAACGTGAGCGGCAACCATGGTCGCTCCCGCCAAGGGATTTCAGGCTTTGGGTTACGAGATACTTTGGTCGAACGCGACTCATGGGTCGCTTGCGAATGAACGGACATCAGTTGGCCTTTCCAGCGGGCGCAACCGCGCCACTCGGTGGGTTCTTCAGGCCAATCCAGCCAATCCGTTTCGATCTTCTAAGACTAAGGTAGCGCCCGCCGATAGTCAATTGCGAAAGACGAAGGTGGTACTGCTGCGGTCATTCTGTGGGATACAGGTGACGTTGTTGAAGACAATATTTTGTATGTCATTTTTCTCTATGACTTTAATATGCTTCGCATTTCCAGACTGTTCCAAGACGTAGCCACAGTGTCGAATAGAGCATGCGGCGCATGAAATTAAATGAGATCAAGCTCCATATCGAAAATCCCCTCCTTGCAAAACAGTCGGCGGCATTTCTTTATGTGAGTAGCGGAGGGCTTTATGAAGAAATCTAAAGATCAGAAATTTCTCGACCGGTACGACGATCTGCGCAGACTTTTTCCGGGAGATAAACACGGGCGTTCGGCAATCTGGCAAGGCACAGACATTGGCGGAAGCCGGCTACTCATTCGGTGTTGGCCCAGAAAGCGCGGCCAGAATGACGAAGAATTGGAGGATATCTGGCGGAGTGAAATACGGCAGTTACACAGCCTAGCTGCTCTTCCGGCTGCCGCAGAACTCGTAAGTAGGCTGGTTGCGAGCGGGAAGGATTCGGAAGGGTTCTACCTCGCGATCGAGGCGGGTGACGCTATGCCGCTACAAGCGCTTCTGGATTCGTCCCGAAAGCATAGCGTGCTCGTATCTCACCGGATGCCCCAGGTCCGAAGCCTGATTTGGCAGAACTTCAGACGAATTATAGAGGGCGTGGAGCTTTTGCATTCACAAGGGACTTTGCATCGCAACATCGACCCTTGGGCGATCATGACAAGTCTCTCCTCCGAGCCGGACTTCCGGCTCACGGGATTCGAGTGGTCGATGCGTATCGCCAAAACGGCCGAACCAGACAAGAAGGGATCAGTCCGCCCGGCTCCTCGGCCGAGGCCCGCGTCATCATTCCTTGGAGACTGGAACGATCTCGCATTGCTGATCGCGACTGTGTTGGAAATACCTCTGGCTAAGTTGACGGATCTTCGCCTAGTGCCCTCGGCGATTACGGATCATACGACGGCGGCGGAAATCCGTCTCTTGAGGACAATGCTTGGCCTTATCCCAGTTGATCGCCTCGATGGCGACGAGATGATCCGGCAGCTAGACGCCATTATTACGACTTCCGTGGCGGAGGTACTACGCAAGGATGCTCATCTGCATGTCGCGCTCACCCTTGGCCAGGGCAGCAGGCTGACGGAAAAGGTTCGAGCTGCAAGCGGAAGGTCTATTGACGCAACAGAGGTCGACAAGCAAATCGACTTCATTGCTGCCGATCTTGGAGAAGCCCCCCTTTTTGTTTGCTGCGAAACGGAAATGGGCGCAATCCACTACCAGCTTTGCGGCAGCCTACTGAGTTATAAGATTCGGGCATGGAAGCAGCCAAACTCGACCGAACCCGAAACTTGGGAGTTCGCTCGCTGTGAAGATGCAGAAGTCGAGCTTCCGTCACACAAGGTGTTGCTCGCCACCAAGCCAATTGATTTGAGTAGCCTAGACTTCATGGAGCGTGGAGATGCACGCCACTCATTTCCACGCCTCCGTGGCAAGACGCTCTCGTGGGAACCTGTCCTAAAGGCATTGCAAGCCACCAATAAGAAAAAGACCGCTGAACAACAGACCCACCAAGCCGTTGTTCTCCTGTTTTTGTTGGAGCTTGTCTATGCTGCAGCCGATATCTTCCCAGTGAAGGTGCTACCGAGTTCCGAGGCAGCTCAGCGAGGCGATACGTTTCGCATACATGTCAAAAGCGAATCCGATGTCTCCCGGCAGGCACTGTCCAGCGCGCTAAAGCTACTCTCACCAGCTCGGCGTCTATCCCAGATTTTAGACAGCGGAGATTTGAGAGAAGAGAACGCTTGGATGCTTCTTGAGAGGGGGGAGCTGGGTGAGACTGTGCAGATGACGCAATGGCGCCTCATCGATCCTGAACGCGATGAGAACGAAGGTGCTTTCCAACTTGAGGGAACCAAACCACCCCAGGTCGAAGGGCCTGCATACCTCGCCAAGGCACAAGCGGGTACCATCGTCCAGCTCAAGAGGCGCCTTAGGGCGCTGGTGGAGCTAGGACGGCACGTCGAACTACTAAAAATGCTAAACGATCCTCGTGGCCGGATAGATGACAGCCAGGACCGGCTGGATACCGAAGATACAGAATACGCTGAGCTGGACGATTCGAAGCAGAGCGCATTAGGTCGCATTTTCGGGACGGTCCCGCTGTTTCTTCTTCAAGGCCCGCCGGGCGTCGGCAAGACCTACGTTGTAAGCGAAATTGTGCGCCGCCGGCTAAAAGACGAAGGGACGTCACGCTTTCTGCTGACTGCACAAAGCAACGCAGCTATTGACCATCTCATGGATGAGATACGACCCATGTTCAAGGATGCGGCCGATCCACCGCTAATCGTGCGAGCTCGATCGATCGAGGACGATAGGAAGTCGGAGGGCGTCGAAACCGAACATATAGCTGCAAGCATCGTAAAGGATCTCGCGGCGAGCTCGTTGTTGGACGAGGGCACACCGGGGGTGCAGGAGCGCGTGCGCGCGCTTGCCGAAGAATATGGCGGGAAACCGGAGAAGAACAAACCCAGGAAGAGAACAAGGACATCGTCTGACAGGCGAGCGATCGAGAGCATGATCCTTAGATCTGCTAATCTTGTCTTTGCCACAACTAACTCGGCGGCGGTCGAGACCCTAATCCAAGATCGCGGGCTGTTTGACTGGACGATCGTAGAGGAGGCCGGCAAAGCTACAGGCAGCGAACTGATTTCGCCGCTCCTGCTATCCTACCGGCGTTTGATGATTGGCGATCACAAACAGCTCCCTCCATTCGATTCCGAGCGGGTCGAAAAACTCCTCGCCGACCCTGAGGCCGTAAAAGCGGTGTTAAGGGTGGGCGAAGACATGATCTCGCGCCAGCTAAAAGACGCGCTGCTGGAAGAGTTGATCGCCGACGTCAAGGCAGATGGAAGCGACTTCCCTGCGATTTGTGCACTCGCGCTGCGCTTCTTGAAGATGTTCGGATCTTTCGTTGAGGACGATTACGAGTTTCTCAGGACGCATCCGCGTGCGCGTCCCATTGCTCAGAAGCTTTTAGAGCAGCACAGAATGCATCCTGCGATAGCAAAGATCGTGTCCGATTGTTTCTACGAGGGCACACTGAAGAACTACAAGAAAAAGGAGCAAGAGTTTCTGACTACGGCGCCGCCAGTGCATCTGAACATTGGCAACGCAAAGGCCCCGATAACCGTGATCGACGTCCCTTACTGTCAAAAGAAAGTTGCGTACTCACAATTCCAGGATGCGGCGCCGAACTGGCGAAACGACAAGGAAGTCGACGCCGCGGTTTCGGTATTGAAGCACCTCGTCGCAATCACCAGGCCGGACGGAACGAAGCCGACGTTGGCGATCCTTTCTCCGTATGCCGAGCAGACTAGACGGCTAAAGACCGCTGTGAGGGCGGCCATCGAGGCTCGCGAGCTTGACCTTTCGATTTTCGACCCGGCCGTTGGCGGTGCCGAATACATTGGCACGGTCGACTCCTTCCAAGGGGGGCAGGCTGACTGCGTTTTGATTAGTCTCGTTCGCAACAACGTTCATACCGACCCGGACAAAGCTCTCGGCTTTCTGACCAAAAGCCACCGAATGAATGTTCTGCTTAGCCGCGCGAAATGGAAGATGGTGTTGATTGGATCAATGGGATTCTACGAATACATTCTATCGAATGGCGAAAAGCCCGACGTGGACCTCAAATTCTTCCGCGATTTTTATAAGGCGCTGATTGAGGCACCAAAGGACGCTGTTGAGATCATCGACTATCACAAACTGGCAGGGACGAAATGAGAACCGTGCATATTGTCTTTCCAGTCTTCCGTGGGGCGAGAAAGTTCAAAATTGAAAAAGGGAGACGCTGGAGTGTGATCGAGCATCTTGTCCTGCAAGCATTAGCCAGACGTCCACGGTCCGCTCGTGAGTTGTCGGAAGCGGCTGGGGGTCTGCCGCGTAGGGTAATCATCGAAGCAATCACGCGTCTAATGCGGGCGGGGTGGGTCGAATTACAGTCGTCTGGGTCGACAGTTATCTTTGACGCGACGAACGCCGGCAAGGTTAGGTCGGTCGATTATGAACTGCCATCAGCAGTCACACTGATTGACAAATGGCGGAGCTTCCGGATCGATGCGCACACCGGCGCAGCCTTTCGTGTCGGCGATCTCACAACATCCCACTGGCACAACCTTCCGCAAACGAACGATGAGCAGATCGTCCATCTCATCGACAAGCCTACGATCGACAGCGAAAACCTTAGCGAAATTTTCAACGCAATCGAGGGGCAGGACGAACTCATCGTCGGCGTGCACCCTTCAACTACTCGACTCTCGAAAACATGGGGCACCGTTGCGTATCGCCACGGAGTGGCGGAAGGAATTCCTTCGAGAGCGCCCAAGGCGTTCGTGGATTTTATCGAAAGGGAATACGAAAAGGTACGGCAGGACGAGATCAGCCTGCCGGAACCATCTAGGCCTGCGATTGCATCCGAGCCCAAAACCAAGGCAGACAACAGCTACCTTTTCGATCATTCAGATCTAATCCTGGACGGGCACCAGCACGAGGACGCATTTACCAAGTTAATCAAAAACGCCGATACGAGAATCCTCGTCCACTCGGGTTTCGTGACGGACAACGTCAACGCGGTTCTGCCTAAGTTGCTCGCTGCTGCCGGTAGATCGGTTAGAATCGATCTGTTTTATGGCCAGGACGAGAAGGAAGGCGCTCGTACGAGCAGCGAGGAGACGATCGAGCATATTAAGAAGAAGATTGCGGGCACCGGCCTTCGCGAGATGTTTCGCATCCATCCATTCTCCACCGAGTCACACTCCAAGATAGCCATCGCGGATGATCGGCAGACTGGCTCTTGGACAGCGCTGGTAGGTTCTTGCAACTGGCTTGCATCAGGCTTCACGAGTTTCGACGCGTCCGTGCGACTCAGGGACCCACGGCTGGTAGGTCAACTCATCTGCACCTTGGGAAGGATGGCAAAGGGACGGATTGGCGTCTGGAATGACGCCCACGTTGCAGGTCTGTTCGTTCTTGGTCGGTCTGTAGAGCGGATGCCGCCTAAGAACGGCAGGAAGGCGGAAATCGATTTACTGTTCACGGGCGACCATGCGCCGCTGGTAATGGAGGCCGCTCGTAAAGCCAAGGAGCGCGTATTCGTTTTAAGCCATCAATTTGGCATCGCCGGAAGGCCCGTCACAATCTTCCCGTTAATGGACGTCGCCAGTTCGACGGGCATCGACGTTTTAGCATTTTACGGGAAACCTGCCGGAAAGAAGACGGCTGCCGAGCTCCTCGATTTGCGTGAGCAATACGGCAAGGCGGGCTTGAAGCTACGGTCTGTTGAACGTCCACGCTTGCACGCAAAGGTCCTAGGCTGGGATCAGGACGATATCGCAATTAGCAGTTTCAATTGGCTGTCTGTTGATCCGAATGACCAGAAGCCGCTCCGAGAGATTGGTATCAGGATCAAATCGGGCCGCGTTGCTGAGCAGTTCCTTCGAGATTTCGAGCGGGCGCAATGGTGAGCGCGAAGACCCGAAGATGGGTGGCCGCGCGCCTAGGCGGCGCCAAGCACCTTTCCCAAGGCTGACTCTTTAACAATTGTCTCTACCTGTGTCGCACCAGACAACACTCTGCGAGCGTCGAATCTAGAAAGAATCGGACTCAGCCCGCGAAAATTGAAAACAACGAATCCGGCAACGAAAATTCGCCACCACTTTGCAGGCCTAAAAAATATCAATTGCGTCAGGTGGTTAACTGGTACGCCCAAGGGGAATCGAACCCCTGTTACCGCCGTGAAAGGGCGGTGTCCTAACCGCTAGACGATGGGCGCGCTCAGACGAAGCGGCTTATACTGGCGTTGTGCGCAACCGGCAACCCGTCACGTGTCGCCTTGGACAACTTTTTTCCAGCCTGTCAAAGCAGGGATTTTGTCGCGTCCGGCAAGGCGCCGGTGTGTCGCCAATTTTGCCGAGTGGCGGCCTGCTAACGTGGGCAAGGGAGGGAAGACTTTGATCCGCGCATGCATGCCTTGGCGATTGGTGCGACGCCTATCGCTTCGTCATCCACGGGCGGAGCAAGGAGCGAAGCGACGCGGCGCAGACCCGAGGATCCATGCCGCGACTTCTGAGCGCTGCTGCAGTGCAGGATTCTGCTCCGCTGCACACTTCGATTGAGGTCATGGCATGGATCCTCGGGTCTCCGCGACGGAGCTTCGCTCCTGCTTCGCCAGTGGATGACGAAGTTCGGAGGCTTCGGCCAATCCCCAATGTTTGGGATGGCCTACCAGCGCGAACTTGGCGACAAATTCAACCCGTCAGATTCTCCGTGCGCCGAGACTAGCCCTCGCCACCGCCGCTGCGCCTACGGCAGCGCCAGTTCCAGTCGCGCTCGGGGCCGACGTCGACGTGGACGGATTCGGTGTGGCAGTAGGTGCCGACGCCGCCGCGGCCAGGCATGGTTCTGATGTAGTTCGCCAGCTCCCATTTCGAAACGCCGGGGACCTGGATGTCGGCTGCGGCGCAATACATGTGTAGCGAATTCTTGGCGCCGTTGGCGCGGCGGTTGCGGGCCGGGTCGCGGTAGCCCGAGGTCACCGTCATCTTGCGGCCGTAGTGGCCTTCGATCGTCTTCAGCACACGAACCAGCGACGGCTTCAGGCAAGCCACATCGACGCTCTCGTTCTGCTTGAGCAATCCATTGGGCGCCAGCCGGGCCATGCCGGCGGCGGAGGCGACCTGATAGGAGCCGCCGATTGGCCCCGCGTCCTCATTGAGATCGACGTCGCTTTCGTCATCGAGGCCGGATTTGCGCTTGATCTCGAACAGGGCCGTCTGGCGCACGCCGGGCAGCGCATCGCTGCCAGTGATGTGGCCGGTTTCGCCGCCGGTGGAGGCCAGCTGCACCGGTTTTGTCGTGGAATTGGCCGAGGCCAGCGTGATGATCGGCTTTGCTGCTGCTGGCGCCGGCTTGGCTTGCACTGGGGGCTCACCCGACCTGGTGTTGACGAGCGGCGTGGCCGAAGCGGGCGTGGCGCCAAACATCGAGGCCAAGAAGCCTTTTTTCTTCGGTGCGTCGGGCTGCGGCATCTCGCCAGCCGTCACATAGACCGGATTGTCCATCACTGGCGCGGCGGCCGGCTTCGGCGCGGCCACGCCGGCATCGGCGGCGGCAATCTGTTGGGCGACCGCGTCGGTCTGCTGCGCCGTCTGCGCCGGTTGCTGCAGCGATTGCGGGGTGTTTCCGGCGATCGTTTCGGAGCCTGCCGGTATGGTCAAAGGAAAGGCGGCTTGCGGTTTGGCTATCGGCACATAGGCGACCTTCTCCGGGAGCGCAGTGTCGCTTGCCGTCATCACGGTCGCCTGCTCGGTCGTGACCTGCGTCGAATCGGCAACGGTGGTCGCCTTGCCGCTCGAGGCAGCGCTTATGTTCGATGCGGTGGCATTGTAGCCGGGCATTCCAACCGACATGGTCGGGTCGCTAGCCGAGGTGCAGGAAGCCAGAAGCACAGAGCAGAGCGCTGCCACAATGGCGCGGCGTTCTCCCTTTGCGAGGCTCCAACCTGCTGGTTTCAAAGTCAAATTCCCCCTCGATGTCCGGTCGGTATATCTCCGATCCGGAAACGAGACCTGTGTCAAATCCGCAAGCCCGGAAGTATTTTTGCAGTGATTGCCGAATTACGGCTGCTTGATGGTTGACGACACCATTTCGCCCGCTTTTGGCAGCCCGTCAACTCACCAGACATTACAGTCCGTTACACACGCACCTTCACATAGGTACCGGGAGCATCGCCCAAGGTTTTCATATGCTTGCCGGGTTTGCGGGCCGGCACGCGGGTGTTGTCCTTGGCCTCTATCCAGCTTTGCCAGTGCGGCCACCAGGACCCGGGATGGTCGGTCGCCCTGGCCATCCATTCGCCGAAGTCGCCCGTCGGCGTGCCGCCGGTCCAGTACTGGTATTTGTTGGATGCCGGCGGATTGACGACCCCGGCGATGTGGCCGGATCCCGCCATCACGTAGTCGACCTTGCCGCCGAAATATTTCGAGCCGAGGAACACCGAGAGCGCCGGCGCGATGTGATCTTCCTTGGAGGCGAGGTTGTAGATCGGGATGGTGATGTCGCCGAGCGAGACCGTGTGGCCCGCCAGTTCCATCATGCCTTGCGACAAATTGTTCTCGAGATAGCAGTTGCGCAGGTAGAAAGAATGATTGGCGGCACCCATGCGGGTCGAATCGGCATTCCAGTAGAGCAGGTCGAAGGGCAGGGGATCCTTGCCGCGCATGTAGTTGTTGACGACATAGGGCCAGATCAGGTCGCCGGAGCGCAGCATGTTGAAGGCGGTCGCCATCTTGGTGCCGTCGAGGTAGCCCTTTTCGCTCATCGACTTTTCCACCGCCGCGACCTGCTCCTCGTCGACGAACACTTTCAGGTCGCCGGCATGGGTGAAGTCGACCTGCGTGGTGAAGAAGGTGGCCGACTTGATGCGGTTGTCGCCTTCCCGCGCCATCAGCGCAAGCGCTGCCGCCAGCAGCGTGCCGCCGACGCAATAGCCGATCGCGTTGACATCGCGTTCGCCGGTGGCCTTCTCGACCGTGTCGAGGCCGTATTGCAGGCCCTCGCGTATATAGGCCTCCCAGCCCTTGGCGCCGTGGCGTTCGTCCGGATTGATCCAGGAGATGACGAAGACGGTGTGGCCCTGTTCGATCGCCCAGCGGATAAAGGATTTCTGCGGATTCAGGTCAAGGATGTAGAACTTGTTGATCCATGGCGGGCAAATCAGCAGCGGCCGCCTGAGCACCGTCTCGGTCGCCGGATCGTACTGGATGATCTCGGCGACATCGCTGCGACCAACCACCTTGCCGGGGGTGGTGGCGATGTTCCTGCCGATCTCGAAAGGCGAATAGTCGGCCTGGCGCAGCTTCAGGTCGCCCTTGCCGGCGGCGATGTCCTCGGCCAGCATCTTCATGCCGCGCACCAGGTTTTCGCCGTTCGAGGCGACGGTTTCGCGAAACAATTCCGGATTGGTCAGGATGAAATTCGACGGCGAGATGGCGTTGGACACCTGCTTGACGTAGAAGCCGGCCTTGTGGCGGGTGTGCTCGTCCAGACCATCGGCGTGTTCGACCAGGTCGGCCGCCCAGCGCGAGGTGACGAGATAGGCCTGCTTGAGAAAATCGAAGAAGGCATTGCGGCCCCATTCGGGATCAAGGAAGCGCTTGTCGCCGCGCTCCGGCTTGACCGCGTCTTCGGTGTTCTCCGCGGCGTTGCTGGTGCGCTGAATGGCGTTGGCCCAGACCGTCATGTAACCGGAGAACAGCCGCGTCTGCGCTTCCAGCGCGCGCTGCGGATCGGAAAGCCAGTATTCGCTGAGCTTGGAGAAGGTCTTCACCATGTCGACGACCGGCTCGGCAACGTGATCGCGCACATCGCCTTTTTCGCGCGGCTCGGCCCATGCCGAGGCCGCTTTGCCGGCTTGCTCGATCATGCGCGCCATGTTCAGGGCAAAGCGTTCCGGGTCCTTCACCAGATATTGCTCGACGGTCGAAGGCTCGTCATCTTCCGCTTTGCCCGAATCGGGTGTTTTGGACATGGTTCGCGGGGTTCCTCCCGAAGCGTTTTCTTGACATATTAACATGGGACATCCGACCGGGTCCAATCTCGCTCTACCGTGGCTGCCAAGGAAACAATATGACGATTAAGTTTGGCGAGACTGTTTTTTTCGGTGCCGGACGTTTTTGCCGCATCGGGGCCGCAATCGTCCTCTTGGGAATTGCCGCGTGCTCGAGCACCAACACCAGCGGCCCGACGCCCGTCGCCGCCGGCACGGGCCCGAAGGATACCGGCACCTTTCCAAACCTGAACATCAAGCCGCAAGTGGCGGCGGCGCAGTTCACCGACGCCGAGAAGAACGCCAAGCTTGCGCAATTGAAGGCCGACGAGAATGCGCAGGTGGCGAAAAACGCCGACCCCGGCGTGACCGACCAGGCAGCGCTCACGGATCTTGCCAAGAAGCACGGCGACGAAACGCTGAAGCAGATCGAGGGCAAATGCGACCCCGCCCTCGACCCTACCTGCAAATAAGTATATAGCGCGCGCCCAACGTCTTTGAATATCTAGGCCCCTCTGCTGTCTGGAACTGTCATGGAAGAATTTCACAAGGTTCGCCGGCTTCCGCCTTACGTCTTCGAGCAGGTCAACCGGCTCAAGGCCAGCGCCCGTTCGCGCGGCGCCGACATCATCGATCTTGGCATGGGCAATCCGGATCTGCCGACGCCGAAGGCCATCGTCGACAAACTGTGCGAGGTCGTGCGCGATCCGCGCACGCATCGCTATTCCTCGTCGCGCGGCATTCCGGGCCTGCGTCGCGCCCAGGCCGCCTATTATGCCCGCCGCTTCGGCGTGAAGCTCAATCCGGACACGCAAGTGGTGGCGACGCTGGGTTCGAAGGAAGGCTTCGCCAACATGGCGCAGGCGATCACCGCCCCGGGCGACGTGATCCTGTGCCCCAATCCGACCTATCCGATCCATGCCTTCGGCTTCATCATGTCGGGCGGCGTCATCCGCTCGCTGCAGGTGGAGCCGGATGACGGCTTCATCCCGGCGCTCGAGCGCGGCGTGCGCCATTCGATCCCGAAGCCGCTGGCGCTGATCCTCAACTATCCGTCGAACCCGACGGCGCTGGTCGCTTCGCTCGATTTCTACAAGGACGTGGTCGCCTTCGCCAAGAAGAACGACATCATCATCCTGTCCGACCTTGCCTATTCCGAGATTTATTTCGACGGCAATCCGCCGCCCTCGGTGCTGCAGGTGCCAGGCGCCATCGACGTCTGCGTCGAGTTCACCTCGATGTCGAAGACCTTCTCCATGCCCGGCTGGCGCATGGGCTTTGCCGTCGGCAACGAGCGGCTGATCTCGGCGCTGACGCGGGTGAAATCCTATCTCGATTATGGCGCCTTCACGCCGATCCAGGTGGCGGCGGCACACGCGCTCAACGGCGACGGCGCCGACATCGCCGAAGTGCGCGACATCTACCACAAGCGCCGCGACGTGATGGTCGATGCCTTCGGCCGCGCCGGCTGGACCATTCCGGCGCCGGCCGCATCGATGTTCGCCTGGGCGCCGATCCCGGAGCCGTTCCGGCATCTCGGCTCGCTCGAATTCTCCAAGCTGCTTATCGAGCATGCCGACGTGGCGGTGGCGCCGGGTGTCGGCTTCGGCGAACATGGCGACAATTTCGTGCGCCTGGCGCTGGTCGAGAACGAGCACCGGATCCGGCAGGCGGCGCGCAACATCAAGCGCTTCCTGTCGGCCAGTGCCAAGCAACCCAACAATGTGGTGCCGCTTTCCGCTCACCGGTAAGCCTGCCGCGGACAATTTCGATCTGATTTGAGGGACGTCGCCTTCTATGGCTGAAGCACTGCGTGTTGGAATTGCCGGCCTCGGTACGGTTGGCGCGTCGGTGGCGCGGGTGCTGCGCGACAAGGCGGCGGAACTGACCCGCCAGTGCGGGCGCGACATCATCGTCACCGCGGTTTCGGCGCGCGACCAGAAACGCGATCGTGGCGTCGATGTCAGTTCGGCAAAGTGGTTCGACGATCCGGTCAAGATGGCGCAGACCGCCGATATCGATGTGCTGGTCGAACTGATCGGCGGCGACGAGGGGCCGGCGCGCGCCGCGGTGAAGGCGGCGCTGGAGGCCGGTCGCCACGTCGTCACCGCCAACAAGGCGCTGCTGGCCAAGCATGGCGTGGCGCTGGCCGAGGCCGCCGAGAAGCGCGGCGTGCTGCTCAACTACGAAGCGGCGGTTGCCGGCGGCATCCCGGTCATCAAGACGATGCGCGAGGCGATGGCCGGCAATTCGGTCACCCGCGTGTTCGGCATTCTCAATGGCACCTGCAACTATATCCTGACGCGCATGGAGGCCGAGGGCATCTCCTTCGACGCCTGCCTGAAGGATGCGCAGCGGCTGGGTTACGCCGAGGCCGATCCGACCTTCGACATCGAGGGCCACGACACCGCGCACAAGCTGTCGATCCTGACCAGCCTTGCCTTCGGCACCAGGATCGCCGCCAACGACATCTATATGGAAGGCATTTCCAACATCACCCAGGCCGACATCCGCGCGGCCGGCGACCTCGGCTACCGGATCAAGCTGCTGGGCGTCGCGCAGCGCACCGAGAGCGGCATCGAGCAGCGCGTGCACCCGACCATGGTGCCGACGGCCTCGGTCATCGCGCAGGTGCACGGCGTCACCAATGCGGTGGCGATCGAGACCGACATATTGGGCGAATTGCTGCTCTCCGGCCCCGGTGCCGGCGGCAACGCCACCGCCTCGGCGGTCATCGGCGACATTGCCGACATCGCCAAGAGCCGCCCCGGCTTCCAGCACGGCCCGGTCTTCGGCCGGCCGGCGAAGGAGCTGAAACCCTACAAGAAGGCGCAGATGCGCAGCCATGCCGGCGGCTACTTCATCCGGCTGACCGTGCATGACCGCATCGGCGTCTTTGCCGCAATCGCCAAACGCATGGCCGACAACGACATTTCGCTGGAATCGATCGTCCAGCACGCGGTCAATGGCGAGGCCGAGGCGCAGAAGACGGTGATCCTGGTGACGCACGAGACGACCGAGGCCGCCGTGCGCAAGGCCGTCGACGGCATCACCAAGGACGGCCATCTGACAGACAAGCCGCAGGTCATCCGCATCGAGCGGGCAGGGTAGCTTTCCCTTCTGGTTGCCGCGCGGGGCAAGAATCCCGCCGGTGTTGCGCGTCGGTCCGATGGCAGGCAGCCACGATCGACCGGAACGAATTCGTGTCGGCGCCGTTCTCTTGGTCAGCAACCAGAGGAGCCGCTTCATGGCCGATACCAACAAGTCCGACGTCCCGCATATCGACGACATCCAGAAGACGCTGGAAAAGCAGATCGCCGAACTGCGCAAAGAGATCACCAAGATCAACAAGAGCATTTCGGCGCGGGGTGCGGAAATGCTCGATGATGCCAGCGAGCAGGCTTCCGAATTCTATGACACAGCCGCGGCCCGCGCGTCGCGAACCGCGCAGCAGTTGCGTACGCAGGCCCATGCGGTGTCGGAAGTGGCGCGCGAAAATCCCGGCACGACGACGGCCGTGGTTGGCGTGATCGGTTTGCTCGGCTTTCTGGCCGGCCTCGCCATTGGCCAGTCGATGAACGACAGCTCGCGCCGCTGGTATTGACCGCGCCGTGATGGAGCCGGCCTTGCCGGCTCATTTTGCTGCTGTCAGCACATCATTTTAAGGAGGGCACTATGGCTTCATCCATGTTGATCGGCATCCTGATCACATTCCTCGTCATCATCCTCGTCCTCTATCTGGTTCAGCGTCTGCCGCTCGACGCCCGGATGCGGCAGATCGCCCAGATCATCGTCATCATCATCGGCATCATTTCACTGCTCAAATATCTCGCGGTTTTCTAGGCCACGAAGGGCGTGATTTTCACTTTTCAAGCCGCCCGGTCCTTTTCGACCGGGCCGGCTCCGTTTCAAGAATACGGTTTAATCGATTGATATTGCTGACCTTTCGATAAAACTCTCGGCAGGTCTTGCCGTTGTCATGCTCGTTTGACAAAACAGGCGCGCCTCCGGCGGGAGGCGGCATGTCAACGAGGAAATTGCCAGATGAATGTGGCCCAGAACATTGTCGCCGGCCTTGACCGGATACTCACCATGGAACTGGTGCGCGTCACCGA
Organism: Mesorhizobium sp. AR07; assembly: GCF_024746815.1. Classification (GTDB taxonomy): domain Bacteria; phylum Pseudomonadota; class Alphaproteobacteria; order Rhizobiales; family Rhizobiaceae; genus Mesorhizobium. The sequence continues at coordinate 1,172,843 of NZ_CP080525.1, read as the reverse complement.
ACGGGCCGCCGTCGCGGCCGCCCGGCTGCGCGGGCGCGGCGACGAAAAGGCGGCCGACCAGGTCGCAGTCGATGCCATGCGCCAGGAGCTCAACCGGCTTGCGATCAAGGGCACGGTGGTGATCGGCGAGGGCGAGCGGGACGAAGCGCCGATGCTCTATATCGGTGAGGAAGTCGGTTCGGGCAAAGGTCCGGCGGTCGATATCGCACTCGATCCGCTCGAAGGCACGACGATCTGCGCCAAGAACCTGCCCAATGCGCTCGCCGTCATCGCGATCGCCGAGAAGGGCAGCCTGCTGTTTGCGCCCGACGTCTACATGGACAAGATCGCCATCGGCCCGGGCTATGCCAACGGCGTCATCGATATCGATGCCTCGCCAGCCGAAAACATCGCCAGCCTCGCCCGCGCCAAGGGCGTCGCGGTGTCAGACATCACCACCTGTATCCTCGACCGGCCACGCCACGGCAAGCTGATCGATGCCGTGCGCGCCACGGGCGCGGCGATCCGGCTGATCGGCGACGGCGATGTCGCCGGCGTCATCCACACCACGGACCCGGAAGAAACCGGCATCGACATCTATCTCGGCACCGGCGGCGCACCGGAGGGCGTGCTGGCCGCGGCGGCTTTGCGTTGCACCGGCGGCCAGATGCAGGGCCGGCTGATCCTCGATACGCCGGAAAAGGTCGCACGCGCCGCCAAGATGGGCATTTCCAATCCGAAGCGGGTCTACCACGCGGAAGACATGGCTCGCGGCGACGTGCTGTTCGCCGCCACCGGTGTCACCGACGGCAATATGCTGGCAGGCGTCAAGTTCGGCCGCAACTACATCACCACCCACACGATCGTGCTGCGCTCGTCGTCGCGGACAGTGCGCGAGATCAAGGCACGCCATCAGGATCTGGATAAGTTCTAGGTTCACACCTGTTGTTGGCTTGTGTGCTTGCGGACCGGCATCGTAGTTGTTAGCCCTGTGGCTGCATCCGATGATGCGGCCGCAAGGATTTGACGATGAAACCGTTCGACTGGCACGCGGATGCGATTTCGCGCGCCACCGCCATCACGAAATCCTATCGCAACACCCAGAACGTGCGCCGCTTTTTCACCCGCGAATGCGGCGACGCGTTCAGGTTCGACCGGCCTTTCATGGGCTGGCTCAAGGACGGTGCGGAGAAGACGATGGGGGATGCGGCCGACGAATGGCGTCGGCGCCAGGCTGAAAAGCGGAAAGCGTCGTTTTCTTGAAATCTTCCGTGACGGCGCATCATCGCGACCCGCTTGGCTTTGCCGGCCTTTGCTCTAAAGCGCGTCGCGCTCACGCGACGCGCTTTAGGTTGTTCTTTGTGCATGTCGTTGTCCCAAAACCGCTGCACGTTTTTGAGCGACATGCATTATCCTGCGGCCAACCATGAGTTGGCAAACCGCATGACCGGCGCAAAACGCCTCTTCCTCGATGTCAGGCAATCGGCTACCGGGGTTTCCTGGGAGCACCGGCTGACCGAACGGCAGGACATGATCGCGCTCGCCATCGCGCAAGGCCACGGTGTGCCCGACATCGTGGCGCGGGTGCTTGCCGGCCGCGGTGTCACCGCCGAGCAGACCGAGCGGTTTCTCGACCCGACGATCCGCGACCTTCTGCCGGATCCGGCGTCGTTGACTGGGATGGACAAGGCGGCGGCCCGCATCGCGGCCGCGGTAATAGCCAGGGAAAAGGTGGCGATCTTCGGCGACTACGACGTCGACGGCGCTGCCTCGTCGGCCTTGCTGAAGCGGTTCCTCACGCATTTCTCGGTGCCGTCGGAAATCTACATCCCGGACCGTATTTTCGAAGGCTATGGTCCCAACCCCGACGCCATGCGCGAACTCGTTTCGCGCGGCGCGACGCTGATCGTCACCGTCGATTGCGGCACCAACAGCGCCGCTTCCATCGATGCCGCCAATGCGGCCGGCGCCGATGTCGTCGTGCTCGATCACCACCAGGTCGGCGGTGCCTTGCCGGAGGCAATTGCCGTCGTCAATCCGAACCGCGACGACGACCTGTCCGGGCAGGGCCATCTCTGCGCCGCCGGCGTGGTCTTTCTCGCCCTTGTCCAGACGGCCAAGATCCTGCGCGGGCGGATAGTCGATGCTACGCCGCCGGATCTGCTTTCGCTGCTCGATCTCGTCGTACTTGCCACCGTCTGCGACGTGGTGCCGCTCACCGGCGTCAACCGCGCCTTCGTGGTCAAGGGGCTGCAGATGGCGCGCCAGCAGAAGAACGAGGGGCTGGCCGCACTGGCACGGGTGTCGCGCATCGGCGAGCCGATCAGCACCTTCCATCTGGCCTATCTGATCGGCCCGCGCATCAATGCCGGCGGGCGCATCGGCGATGCCGCACTTGGCAGCCGTCTGCTTGCCACCGACGATCCTGTCGAGGCGCGCACCATTGCCGAGACCCTCGACCGGCTGAACCAGGAACGGCAGCTGATGGAGCAGGAGATGCTGGCGGCCGCCCGTGCGGAAGCTGATGCCGAGCTTGCCGGGGGCAACGGCCCGGCCATCATAGTCACCGCCAGCAACAACTGGCATCCGGGCATTGTCGGCCTGCTCGCCTCGCGATTGAAGGATCACGCGCGGCGGCCGGCCTTCGCCATCGCCTTCAATGCCAACGGCACCGGCACCGGCTCGGGCCGTTCGGTGTCGGGTTTCGACCTTGGACGGCTGGTGCGCGAAGCCGCCGATGCCGGGCTGATCGTTAGGGGTGGCGGCCACGGCATGGCTGCGGGCATCACGGTGGAGCGGGCGAAACTCGGCGAACTCCGGGCATTCTTCGAGGAGCGGGCGGCGGCCGATGTGTTCCGGCTGCAGGGCGAGGAAAGCCTGGCGATCGACGGCGCGCTTGCCGCCGAAGGCGCGACGCTCAGCCTGCTCGATGCGTTGGAGAAGGCCGGACCATTCGGCGCCGGGCATGCCGCACCGGTCTTTGTGCTGCCGCGTCATAGGCTCGCCGACGCGCGGCCGGTCGGCACCAATCACATCCGCGTCGAACTGCAATCGGAAAGCGGCGGCCGCATCCAGGCGATCGCCTTTCGTGCCGTCGATACCGCACTTGGCGAATTCCTGTTCAAGAACAGGGGCAAGACGGTGCATGTTGCTGGTTCGCTGTCGGGCAATCACTGGAACGGCAACCGCACGGTGCAATTTCGCATCACCGATGCAGCGCGGGCTTAATCGCTCCTGAGGCAGCGCAACTCAGCTGGTCGGCGCGTAACGCAGCAGCGTCACGCCCTGGGCAAGGCTTTCCGTGCCGAGCGGCTTCAAGGTCAGCGACAGGCCGGACTGGAAGTACGGCTTGCCGCCGCCCAGCACGACGGGGTGCATGTAGAGCCGGTATTCATCGATGAGACCGGCTCGAGCCAGACAGGCGGCAAGATCGGCGCCGCCGAGAATGATGAGACCATCCGTCCGCGACTTGAGGGATGCTACCGTGGTCTCGACATCGCCATTCACCAGCCGGGCATTGTGCCCGACCTGCCGAAGCGTCGTCGAAAACACGATCTTCGGTGTCTCGCGCCATGCGTGGGCGAAATCCCGCTCCACCGCCGTGGCGCCGGTCTCGCGATCCGGACTGTCCCAGAAGCTCATCACCTCATACATCCGGCGTCCGGCGAGGACGACGGAGGTCTGTCTCATCATGTCGTTGAAGTGCTGGTGCAACTCTGCCTCGGGCACTGGCAAGCCAATGTCCCCGTCCGCCTCGGCGATGTAGCCGTCCAGGGACGTCAGCATGGAATAGACAATTTTGGCCATTGATGCCTCCGTTCCACCTGATGCAAACGAGCATAACCAATTGCATTTTGCAATTGGTTATCGCAAGGCAGGTGGAATTTGAGACGGCATTTCGCGGGGCGGCATGGCTCCCTTGCTGCGACGGACGTACGGCAGATAGGCCTAGGCGAGAACGGACTGCAGGCGGGTCAGTTCGCCTATCTGCGCCATCGTTGCCTGATAGCCGAGGTTGATCGCCTCGTCGGCGCGGTGGAATTCGGTCAGGCCGATATGGCTGAGCTTCGGTTGCAGCGACATATCGGGCGGATCGCCGGCAAGCCGGGCGCGCGAGATGCGGTCCTGGATGATGTTGAAGGCCTCGACCATGACGCCGGTGATGCCGAGCCGCGTCTGATGCGAATGATGCTCGGTGTCGACCTGGCCGGGCCGCGGCGCATCCTTTTCGATGACCAGTTCACCGGCGCTGTGCTTGATGACGGCGGCGCGGCCGAACAGGTCGTAGTGAAGATTGACCGCCACCACGAGCGGCTGCTCATAGGCGCGACAGACCGAAACCGGTACCGGGTTGACAAGGGCGCCGTCGACCAGCACGCGGCCGTTGCAATTCACCGGCTCGAACACGCCGGGCAGCGCATAGGAGGCGCGCATGGCGGTGATCAGCGAACCGCTCGACAGCCAGATCTCATGGCCAGTGCGGATCTCGGAAGCCACAGCGACGAATGGCTTGGGCAGGTCCTCGAAGCGAATGCCGGCTACATGCTCGCGCAGACGAGCGTCCAGCTTCATCCCGCCGAACAGGCCGTTCCCACGCAGATTGAGGTCGAGCAGGCCGAAGATGCGCCGCCTGGTCAGGCTGCGGGCGAACTCTTCCAACTCATCCAGTTTGCCTGAGAGATAACAGCCGCCGACCAGCGCGCCGATCGAGGTGCCGGCTATCATCGAGACCTCGATGCCGGCTTCGTCGAGCGCGCGCAGCACGCCGATATGGGCCCAGCCTCTCGCGCACCCGCCGCCCAAGGCGAGCGAAATGCCTGTTTTCTTCGGGGGGCTTGTTTCCGATGCGCCACTGGTCGAGGACAGGCCGTTGGCCTCCCTGACATCCGGTCTGTTACGCAATGACGCCCACTCGAGCATCATGATCTCCCTTGTCCCACGGCTAATATACAGGCGGGCCGTATCGAAATGATGAATCTGTGTCGTTGATGTCAGGCAGAAGGTTCAAGCTGGTGGCTTCCGATACGTGTTTTCGGCATCGAACAGCGGCTTGCTGCCGTCGTCGGCAAGCGTCCCCATGCCTTCGACCAGCCCCACCGTCCGATAAAAGCATGAACGCCGGCCGGTGTGACAGGTTGCGTCGTGGCCCAACACTTTGACGCGCAGCCACAAAGCATCCTGATCGCAGTCGGTTCGCATCTCGACAACGTGCTGGAAATTGCCGGAGGTTTCGCCCTTCTTCCACAGCGCGTTGCGCGAGCGCGACCAGTAGTGGGCGATACCTGTCTCCAGCGTCAGCGCCAGCGCCTGCGCATTCATATGCGCAACCATCAACAGCATGCCGTCCTCGGCATCGGTGACGACCACCGTGACAAGCCCAGAAGCGTCGAAGCGCGGTGAGAATACCGCGCCTTCCTCAAGCGCTTTCTTGTCTGACGGAGCTTTCGGGAATTCCAGTGCCGACATCGCCGGTCCTTGCTTTTAGTGGCCGGCGAGAGCCGGTCAGACCCCGCCGCCGCGCACCATGGTGACGAAACGGACCTGCTCTTCCGGCGTGTCCTTGAAGACGCCGGTGAAAGTCGAGGTCAGCGTGGTGGAGCCCTGTTTGCGGATGCCGCGCATGGCCATGCACATGTGCTCGGCCTCGATCATGACGGCGACGCCGCGCGGATTGAGCACATCCTGGATGACGCCGGCGATCTGCGCGGTCAGGGCCTCCTGCGTCTGCAGGCGGTGGGCGAAGATATCGACGACGCGCGCGATCTTGGACAGGCCGACGACCTTGCCATCCGGCAGGTAACCGACATGCGCCTTGCCAATGATCGGCACCATGTGGTGCTCGCAATGCGAGTGGAATGTGATGTCCTTGACGATGACCAGGTCGTCATAGCCGGCGACCTCCTCGAAGGTGCGGCCGAGTTCGTCGGCCGGGCACATGTCGTAGCCGCCGAACATTTCGCGAAAGGCCTTGGCGACCCGCTTCGGCGTGTCGACCAGCCCTTCGCGGTCCGGATTGTCGCCGGTCCAGCGCAAGAGCGTATGCACGGCGGCCTCGACTTCAGCTTCACTCGGCCGGTCGGTGACAGGCTTGTCCATATAGGCTGACTGAGGCATGAGTTTCTTGATGACGGCATCCATAAAGGCGTCTCCCGTAGTTCCTCTCTGCGGAGGAACGAGTTGAACGGACCACGACCTTTCGGTGTCGGAAACTCGCCCGTTTCCAGCCCCGTAAGCGGCGTGAACTTCCCGGCAAGGACACTGGCTTCGTTGTCTTGTCGATACCGGACTGCCAGCATTATATATGGTCATGCCGAGCGAAAGGAAGACACGGCAGCGGCAATCGCTGTTCGCTTGGCGGCGACGGATTGGAAAATAATGATCGACGACGTCTACAATGCGAAAATTCTCGGTTTTGCCGGAAACATCGCCCGCATCGGCCGGCTCGATCATCCTGACGCGACGGCAAAGGCGCATTCCAAGCTGTGCGGCTCGACCGTTACCGTCGACCTCAAGATGCAGGACGGGGTGGTCACCGACTTTGCTCACGACGTGAAGGCCTGTGCGCTCGGCCAGGCTTCATCCTCGATCATGGCGCGGCATGTCGTCGGCGCGAATGCCGAAGAACTGCGCGCGGTGCGCGACACCATGCTGAAGATGCTGAAGGAAAATGGCGCCCCGCCCGACGGCCGCTTCGAGGACCTGAAATATCTGGAGCCGGTGCGCGACTACAAGGCGCGGCATGCCTCGACCATGCTGACCTTCGACGCCGTGGTCGATGCCATCGGCCAGATCGAGAAGAAGCGCGCCGAAGAAGCGGCCTGAAGGCAAAGTATCAGGAGCGGGCTTAAGCCTGCGCTTCCAGCGCCCGTCTGCTTTCGGCAAATTCGCTTCTCAGCCAGTCGGCGAAGGCTGCGGCCGGCTCCGAGAGATCGTGCAAGCTCCTGGCCACCAGCCAATAGGTGCCGGATGCGACGTCGATGTCGAACGGCTTGATCAGCGCGCCGGATGCGATTTCCCCACCGATCTGCAAGAGATCGCCCAGTGCCACGCCGTGTCCGAGCAGGGCGGCTTGCTTTGAAAGCGATGCATCCGCCAGCATGGGACCGCGCGCGGGTATGGCGTCGGCGGGCACGCCAGCCGCTTCGAACCAGCGCGCCCAACCCTGACGGTTTTCCTCGTGCAAAAGCGTGTAGCGACCAAGATCACTCGGCCTCTCGAGGGCAGGGCCTGAAGCGAGCAGCGCCGGCGACAGCACCGGTGAATCGACTGTCGAGGCAAGCCGCTCGGCCTCGGCGCGCGGCCATGAGGTGGCATGCGCGCTGAAGCGCAAGGCAAGTTCGGGCTGATCGCCTCGGAACTCGATCAGTCTTGGATCGACTTCGAGAGAGACGTCGATATCTGGCCGCAATTCACGAAACCGATTGAGCCGGGGTACCAACCAAACGGATGCGAGGGAGGGTTCGACACTGACGCGAACCACGGACTGTGCCGGCACGGCGACCAACTCCGAAAGCAGTCTGTCGATGGTGTCGAAACTTCTGACGAGCTGGTCCAGCAGACGCCGGCCGGTGTCGGTCAGTTCGACGCGACGATGGTGACGTTCGAACAAAGGCTGGCGCAGGAAGATTTCGAGCTCGCGGATCTGCCGGCTGATTGCCGCCTGCGAGACGAAAAGCTCCTCGGCGGCCCTGCTGAAGCTCAGGTGCCGGCCCGCCACCTCGAAGCTCCTCAATGCCGTCAGCGGCAGGCGCCCGCGCTTCATTCGCATAACCTCAGATTATCCGAAGTGGAAATTATACTCGTTTGAAGGCGAAGGCCAGCGGCGGTCTAATCCGTGTCAAAGGAGACACGACAATGATCCAGTTCCTGAGCATCTTTGGCGATGTCATGCGGATCGCAACGTTTCAAAGGCATGACGATAGACAGCAGGCGAAGCGCCGTGAAGAGCCGGCCAGTCCTGGCCGCTGGACCCCTTCGACAGACAGACAGCCGTTTCGCCATTCCCGCCCGTGACGACATGGAGGGTAGGGGGTGGGGATTGCGTTCGCCGGTAGAAGCTCACATCTATCGCGTTGGAACGCGAGACGGAGAAAGCGGTGAGCGATCAGCACGGGCATGCGCATGTCGCCGGACCACCGAGGCGCGGGCGCAACTGGCCCGGCCCGTGGCGCAAGACGCCCGGCCGGCTCCTTGGCACGTCGCTCGTGCGCCTTTATCAGCTGACGCTGTCCGGCTTTGTCGGCAATTCCTGCCGGCACTTGCCGACCTGTTCGGAATATGCGCATGAAGCGATCGCCCGCCATGGCTTGTGGGCCGGCGGCTGGATGGGGCTCTTTCGCGTTCTGCGCTGCGGGCCATTCGGCACCCATGGCATCGACCGCGTGCCGGAGGTGCTGGCGGATCGCTATGTCTGGTTCATGCCGTGGCTGTACTGGCAAATCGGCAGAAAGGGCGGCAAAGCCAACAGCTGAAGATAGTCCGGAAACGGGTGGCGACGCCTGCGGGCCGAGGCGACACTGAGACCTCCAGGATATGAGGTTTGCCATGATGTCGCTGCTTCTTGCCATTCACATCCACGCTGCAAAACGGGGCGATGGGTTACTGCCCCAATTTCTCGGAACAACGCCGCAGCCGCGCGACGCGCCGAAAGCTATGAATGAAAACCCGACCAACTCCGGTCAGGTCACCAAAAGCGCTTCAGAACCTGATCCACAGCCGCGCAAGCCCGTTCGAAGGCCGGTCATCCTCTAGGCTGTGTTTACGATCCGGTAGGGTTAACGCCAGCCTGCACAAAGACTGCGCATTTGAGACAAAATCGAGACAAGAGACCTCGCTAAGCCGCTCGCGAACCCCTTCTGGAGCGAGCAGAAAAATGCGTAATTTCGACCGTCTTCCCTTCATCTTTGCCGGCATCCTGTTCCTGCTCGCCTGGCTGCTGGGATTTCCGATGCGCGCGCAATCGGCGCCGCTGAAGGACGTCGAATGCACGCTGATCCTTGATGCAGCGAGCGGCAAGACGCTCTACCAGGATGGTGTGTGCGACCAGAGGTTCAGCCCGGCCTCGACGTTCAAGGTGCCACTGTCGCTGATCGGCTACGATGCTGGAATCCTGAGCGACGAGCACACGCCGGCATGGGACTACAAGCCCGAATTCAACGCGGTGAAGCGGGATCAAAAGACCGTCGATCCGACGATCTGGGAAAAGGATTCGATCCTCTGGTTCTCCCGGGAAATCGCCCGCCGGCTTGGGTCGGAGAGCCTTGCCGGTTATGTCTCGAAATTCGGCTACGGCAACGCCGATGTTTCCGGCAATCCCGGCAAGAATGACGGCCTGACCCAGTCCTGGGTGAACTCCTCGCTCAAGATCACGCCGGTCGAGCAGGTCGATTTCCTGCGCAAGCTGCTTGCCCGCAAGCTGCCGGTCTCGGCCAAGGCCTACGATATGACCAACGCCATCATTCCGACCTTCAAGGCAGGGGACTGGACGGTGCAAGGCAAGACTGGCAGCACCGGGTTGCGCAACGAGGCCGACAAAATCCAGGACAAGCGTTCGCTCGGCTGGTTCGTTGGCTGGGCGCAAAAGGACGGCCACCAGATCGTCTTTGCGCGTCTTGTGGTCGACACCAGCCGAACCGACATGCCGAAGGGCCTCAAGACGCGGGCAAGCTTCCTGAAGGATCTGCCGCAGCTCGTCAAATGAACGCCTGATAGCTGAAGCCGGGCTTTACGGCGGCGGAATCTGCTCATAAAAGACGCCCGTTGCCGGACGCATCCGGCTTTTACTTATGCATGTCGTAACCCCAAAACCGCCACACACTTTTGGGCGACATGCATTTTAACCACCCGCGCTCGTTTGCGGGACTGGATAGGAGATACACGTGCTGAATTCCGTTTCCCTGACATTTCCCGATGGCTCCGTCCGCGAATACGACGCGGCGATGACCGGTGCCGGCCTTGCCGAATCGATCTCGAAATCGCTGGCCAAGAAAGCGGTCGCCTACAGCATCGACGGCGTCGTGCGCGACCTTTCCGACCCACTGGGCAAGTCCGGCAAGGTCGAGATCGTCACCCGTGACGACCCGCGCGCGCTGGAGCTCATTCGCCACGACACTGCACACGTGCTGGCGGAAGCCGTGCAGGAATTGTGGCCGGGGACGCAGGTGACCATCGGACCGGTGATCGAGAACGGCTTCTACTATGACTTCGCCCGCAACGAGCCGTTTACGCCTGACGATTTCCCGGTGATCGAGAGGAAGATGCGCGAGATCATCGCGCGCAACAAGCCGTTCACCAAGGAAGTCTGGTCGCGCGACCGGGCGAAAAAAGTGTTTGCCGACAAGGGCGAGCGCTACAAGCTGGAACTGATCGACGCCATTCCCGAGGACCAGGATCTCAAGATCTACGCTCAAGGCGACTGGTTCGACCTCTGCCGTGGCCCGCATATGGCCTCGACCGGTCAGATCGGCAACGCCTTCAAGCTGATGAAGGTTGCCGGCGCCTATTGGCGCGGCGACAGCAGCAACCCGATGCTGACGCGCATCTACGGCACCGCCTGGGCCGACCAGGCGCAGCTCGACTCTTACCAGACGATGCTGGAAGAAGCCGAGAAGCGCGATCACAGAAAACTCGGCCGCGAGATGGACCTGTTCCATTTCCAGGAAGAAGGACCAGGCGTCGTCTTCTGGCACGCCAAGGGCTGGAAGATGTTCCAGAACCTGGTCAACTACATGCGCCGCCGCCTCGACGAGCAGGGCTATCAGGAGGTCAACGCGCCGCAGGTGCTCGACAAGAGCCTGTGGGAGACCTCAGGCCATTGGGGCTGGTACCGCGACGCCATGTTCAAGGTGACGGTCGCCGGCGACGATACCGATGATGATCGCGTCTTCGCGCTGAAGCCGATGAACTGTCCGGGCCACGTGCAGATTTTCAAGCACGGGTTGAAGTCTTATCGCGATCTGCCCGTAAAGCTTGCGGAATTCGGCAATGTGCACCGCTACGAACCATCCGGCGCGCTGCACGGACTGATGCGCGTGCGCGGCTTCACGCAGGATGATGCGCATATCTTCTGCACCGAGGAGCAGCTGGCGTCGGAGTGCCTGCGCATCAACGACCTGATCCTCTCGACCTATGCCGATTTCGGTTTCGACGAAATCAGCGTCAAGCTGTCGACGCGACCGGACAAGCGCGTCGGCACCGACGAGGCGTGGGACCACGCCGAGGCGATCATGGGCAGCGTGCTGGAGACGATCAGGACGCGGTCCGGCAACCGGATCAAGACCTCGATCAATCCGGGCGAGGGTGCCTTCTATGGGCCGAAGTTCGAATATGTGCTGAAGGATGCCATCGGCCGCGAGTGGCAGTGTGGCACGACGCAGGTCGACTTCAATCTGCCGGAACGGTTTGGCGCCTTCTACATCGGCTCGGATTCCGAGAAGAAGCAGCCTGTCATGGTGCACCGCGCCATCTGCGGTTCGATGGAGCGTTTTCTCGGCATCCTGATTGAGAACTATTCCGGCCACTTCCCGCTGTGGTTCGCGCCGCTGCAGGTGGTGGTGGCGACAATCACTTCGGACGCCGACGACTATGCGACCGAGGTGGTGGCAAAGCTCAAGGCCGCCGGGCTGCTGGCGCAAGCGGACCTGCGCAACGAGAAGATCAACTACAAGGTCCGCGAGCACAGCCTGGCCAAGGTTCCGGTCATCCTCGTCTGCGGCAAGCGCGAGGCGGAGGAGCAGACGGTCAACATGCGCCGGCTGGGCTCGCGCGACCAGGAATCGCTTGGCCTTGCCGAGGCGATCGCGCAATTGACCGAAGAAGCGATCACGCCCGACCGCAGGCGCAAACGCGCTGCCTGATCCGCATAGTCCTGACGGCATGGCGGTGGAGCGATCCACCGCCATTTTCATATCCCTGTCACGCCGACCTTGTAACGAGCCCCTATGCTCAAATTGCGCGAACGGTCCTTTCCCGAGCTTTCCTATGCCAATCCGCGCCAGCCGGCGCTGACGCGCTGGTTCATTCATTCGGTCGAAGGCCTGTCGGGCCGCGACCGCTACACCGCGCTTTATGATTTCTGGCGCCGCCAGGTGGTGCCGACCGGCGAGCGGGTGTTCAGCCGCATGCTCGACCTGATCGACGTGCGGGTGCGCACCGCGGATCAATGGCCGCCCGCGCAATTGCCGGATACGCCGCTGGTCATCGTCGCCAACCATCCGTTTGGCATCGGGGACGGCATTGCCGTGCTCTCGCTGGCAGAACAGCTCGGGCGCCCGTTCCGGGTGATGATCCACAAGGATCTGCTCAAGATCCGCGAGATGGAGCCCTACTCGCTGCCGATCGATTTTTCCGAGACCAAGGACGCACTGAAGAACAACATGGCAGTGCGCCACGAGGCGGTGCGGCTGTTGAAGGAAGGCGTCACCATCGTGGTGTTTCCGGCCGGCGGTGTCGCCACGGCACCGAAGGGCTTCGGCCGGGCGCGCGACCTGCCGTGGAAGATGTTTCCGGCCCGTCTCGTCCAGGATGCGAAGGCGTCGGTCATCCCGATGCATTTTTCCGGGCAGAACGGCAGGCTGTTCCATCTGGTCAGCGGCCCGATGAACATGGCCGAGAGCGACGGCCGGCTGGCAAAATTCGTCGGCAAGGCCTCGCTGACGCTGCGCACTTCGCTGCTTATCCGCGAATTCGCGCGGCTGTCCGGCAAGGCGATCGAGGTGCGCGTCGGCGATGTGCTGAGCTGGAACGAGCTGGAGCCGCTGCGCGATCGCAAGGCGTTGCTCGACCGTCTCTATCGCGGTGTCTTCGACCTGGCGCCCATCGTGGCGCGTCGCCGCATTCCGTTTCTGCCGCCGCGGACCAAGCTGGCGGCCTGAAATCAGCAAACCCGCGGTAGAGGGTTAGTCAGCACCTTCTTCAGGGTCGATCGCCGCCGCCTCGGTGGCCAGAACCTCGATTTCCTGGTTCTGTCCGGCCACGACCGTAAAATCCTTCTGGTAGATGCGGTCGCGGTTCTTGGCGATGATGGTGTAATCGCCCTCGGCGAGCACCATCGAGGCAAAGGCGCCAACGGTTTCCTTGATCGGATCGCCGGAATCGTTAAGCAGCGACCAGGATGTATCGGCAATCGCCTCGCCGCCGGTTTCGCGCACCAGCTTCATCGTTATCTCGGCGGCGTGATGCTCGACAGTGGCTTCGGTCAGCTTGCCAGCCTCGACGCGGATGTCGGAGCGGATGACCGCGTTGACGGCACCATAGGTCGAGACGACATGGTAAATGCCGGCGTTGAGCCGCACGACGCTGTTTGGCGCGACATCGGGGATGATCAGCGCGCGGTCGCCATTCGGCTCGGCGTGGCCTTCATAGATCGAGAAGCGCAGGTTCTTCGGTGGAATGCGCGCCCCGCCAGACAGAACGGCGTCGAGCTTGAGGCCGCCGGCATCGAGCACGAGGCTCTCGCGCTTGGCGTCCTTGCCGACAACGGTGATGCGCTTGGTGGCGCCGGCCCGGCCATAGGAGGCGTGGACCAGATAGCTGCCGGGTTCGAGCTGGAAGACGGCGGTGCCGCCATGTGCGGAGGCGACCATGGGCAATTTGCCGTTGACGGCTTCGGGCTTGAAGACCCGCCAGACGATGCCGCGGGTGATGTCGGCGCCCTTATCGGTCAACTGGGCGGACAGTGTGATGGCGCCGCCGCCACTCAGCGCCAGCGGCGTCTCGCTTTTCGGCGTCGCATAGCTCGAAATTCCGGGAAGCTTCAGGTCACTGACGCCATCCGCATTCTGTGCCATGGCAAGCGAAACCGGCGCCATGAACAGCAGGGCGCCGAGCCAGACCAGGAAAAGACGCAGTATCCCCTCAAACATGCCTTGCGTTGAAGCCCATGGCGGTGGCAATTTCAAGGCTTAAGAGTCCGCTCGATACGACTCTTCCGTCCGGCGCGCCCCGCGCCATTGCCCAAGCCGCCCGAATTCCCGATGGTGCGCTTCAGCTCAAAACAGAGTGTTTAGGAGACTTGCGCCCATGGCGTCGCCGATCATCGACTTCCTGCTGACCCGAAACTCAGCGCCGATCCTCGATTTGAAGGAGCCGGCGCCGAGCGATGCGGAGATCGCGACGATGATCGCCGCCGCCTCGCGGGTGCCCGATCACGGCCGGCTCGAACCCTGGCGCTTTGTCCTCTACCGCGGCGACGCCCGCGTCGAGATCGGCAAAAAACTGGCAGCCCTTGCCGAGCAGCGGGAAGGACCCTTGCCAGAGGGCCGCCGCAACCAGGAACTGGCGCGGTTCTCGCGCGCACCGCTGGTGATCGGCGTCGTGTCGATCCCCAGGGAGAACCCAAAGATCCCACAATGGGAGATGTTCCTGTCAGGCGGCATGGCGGCGATGAACCTGATGATATCAGCCAATGCACTGGGCTATGGCACCAACATGATCAGCAACTGGTATTCGGATGTGCCGGAGGGCAGGGCGCTGCTCGGGCTGGCACCGCAGGAGCGCGTCATTGGCTTCATCCATATCGGCTCCTATGCAGGCCCGGCGCCGGAGCGGCCGCGCCCCGATCCGGCTAAGCTTTACGCCGACTATTCGGGGCCGTGGAACGGCTGACTAAAGCGCGTCGCATTGAAACGGATTCAGGCGACGCGCTTTAAGTCTTTGTTTTTATGCATGTCGTTGCCCCAAAACCGGGGCCACTTTTGGGCGACATGCATTAGGTCGAAACGCCCGCTGCCCTGGCCCGCGCCAGCAGCCGCTCGGCCAGCCGCAGATGCGGGCGGTCGACCATCTTGCCGTCGATGCCGACGACGCCGGGATTTCCCGCCGCCTCGAACGCAGCGACGATCGCAGCCGATTGTCTCACGGCCTCGGCTGAAGGGGTAAAGGCGGCGTTGATGACGGGCACCTGGTCGGGATGGATCGCCATCTTGCCGGTGAAGCCATCCCGCTCGGCCTCGGCGCATTCCGCTTCGAAGGCCGCCATGTCGCGAAAATTCGGGAAGACGGTGTCGATTGCCGCGACTTCCGCGGCACCGGCTGCAAGGATGGTCATCAGGCGAGCGTGGCGGAACACATCGGTGTAGCGGCCGCGTTCGTCGCGGGCCGTCCGTGCGCCGATCGCTGCCGACAGATCCTCTGCCCCCCAGGTGAGGCCGGCAAGCCGTGCGCTTGTCCCGGCATAGGTCGCCGCCGCCAGCACACCCGCCGGCGTTTCGGTGATGATCGGCAGGATCTTGATTGCGCCATCGGCCAGGCCGTTTTCGGCCTCGCGCACCCTGAGCTTTGCCGAGAGATGCTGCACGTCCTGGCCGCTGTTCGACTTGGGCAGCATGATGCCGTCGGGCTTGGCTGGAACAAGCGCCGCCAGATCGTCATCCGTCAGTCCGGTCGACAGGTCGTTGACCCTGATGTAGATCGCCGAGCCGGTTTGCGCCCTGCGTTCGACGATGAAGCGTGCCGCGATCTCGCGCGCCAGCGCCTTGTTCTGCGGCGCCACGGAATCTTCGAGATCAACGATGACCACGTCGGCGCCGGCGCCAAACCCCTTTTCCAGCTTCCTTTCGGAATCGCCGGGGACGAACAGCAGCGAACGCATCAGGCCGCCTTCTTCAGCATCATCGCTTGCCGCGTGCATTTGGCGACAAGGTCGCCGTGCTGGTTATAGGCGCGGTGCTCGAATTCAACGATGCCGCGATCGGGTTTCGACCTGGACTCGCGCACCGAAATCACCGTCGTTTCGACCCGGATGGTGTCGCCGTGGAAGACCGGGTGCGGAAACACGGTTTCCTTCATGCCGAGATTGGCGACCGTGGTGCCGACAGTGATGTCGTTGACCGAAATGCCGATCATCAGGCCGAGCGTGAACAGCGAGTTGACCAGCGGCTTGCCCCATTCGCTCTTGGCGGCGAAATCGAAGTCGATGTGCAGCGGCTGCGGGTTCAGTGTCATCACCGAAAACAGCATGTTGTCGCTCTCGGTGACGGTCTTGCGCAGCGTGTGCTGGAAGACATGGCCGACGACAAACTCCTGGAGATAAAGCCCGGCCATATCCTGCTCCTCTGCTGCCTACGGGGTTGATAAGCGCTGCATTCAGGGCTCGCAAGCCAGTTAATGAACATGGTGAACCGTTCGTAAACCATTTCTGCCTACCGTCACCACGGGGCCAGGAACGTTCTGGCAAGGGGCGTAAGCAGGCGGCATGGTTGTTTCGCATTTTTTGAGATGGATTTGCACGGCCAGGGTTTCCGAGCGCGCCGCCGCGGCGAATGCGCTGGCCCGAGCCTACGTCAATTCCGAACTGCCTTTCGAGGACCGCTGCGCTGCCGAGGCGGCGCTGACGCTGCTGCTCGACGATGCCTCGTCGAAGGTGCGGCTGGCGATGGCCGAAGCGCTGTCGATGAGCCACCATGCGCCGCTGCAGATCATCAGCGCGCTGGCCTCCGACCAGCCGGAAGTCGCCGGCGTGGTGCTGGCGCGCTCGCCGCTGCTCACCGACGCCGACCTGATCAACCGCGTGGCCAGCAGTCCGAAGGCGACGCAAAAACTGATCGCCGACCGGCCGCTCGTGTCTATGGCGCTGTCGGCGGCCATCGCCGAGATCGGCGAGGCGGAAGCGTGCGCCGTGCTGCTTGCCAACAGTGGCGCCGACATCGCCTCGCTCAGCTTCCGCCGCATGGCTGAACGCCATGGCCATCTGCCGCTGGTGCGCGAGGCGCTGATATCAGACGCCCGGCTGCCCGCCGACTGCCGGCATATGCTGCTCGTCAAGCTCGGCGAGATGTTGAAGACGTCGCCACTGGTCATGGCGTTGATGGGCGCGGCGCGCGCCGACCGTGTCATGCGCGATGCCTGCGTCAAGGCATCGGTGACGCTGATCGAGGGCACGCACCAGGAGGAACATGCCGCGCTGATCGAGCATCTCAGGCTGCGCGGCGATCTCACCGCCAGCTTCCTCATCCGCACCATCGCGCACGGCAAGGTCGATTTCTTCGGTTCGGCGCTGGTCGCGCTCAGCCAGCAATCCGAACAACGGGTGAGGGCGCTGCTGGCCGGCGGGCACGATGTCGCCTTGCAGGCGCTGTTTCGCAGCGCCGGCCTCGCGGCCGCCACGCATGCCATCATCCTGCGCGCACTGAAAATCTGGCGCGAGGTCGCCAATGGCAAACGCGTTGCCGGCGTCCAGGAGGTCAGCTGGCTGATGCTCAAGGATTTGGGCGGGCAGTCCGCTGAAGGCGATCTCGCCGCCCTGGTCAAGTCGATCCACCTCGATGCGCTGCGCGAGAATGCACGAGGCCATGCGCTGGCGATCGCAGCGGCCTAGCCTTTATCCCTCGCGAAAAAATCCGGGAAATCCTCCATCGCGGCGGCGATAATGCGCAGCGATGCCGCGATCTGCAACATCTCGCCGGTGCTGTTCCGCTGCGCGATCGTCGTCGCATAGTGCCTGGCGACGGTGATGGTCGAGGTCTGCGGATCGCCGGGGGCGCGGAAGAGCAGTTCGCGCGCCAGTCCCTTCAGAAAGTTGGCGATCGACAGCGCGGTCTCGGACGGGATGGCATGGCTTTGGGCCGCATTTCGCAACCGCAGGATTTCCAGGCCGACGGTGACGGCGGAGACGCCGCCGCCCAGAACCGCATCGCCCTTCCTGCCGGCATTCTGGACCAGCGGCATCAGCTGGTTGACGCGGTCATAGGCGAGGCTCTCAAAGGCCGAACGCCTCGGCATGCGCTCATGCAGGCAAAGCCGCGCCAGATCCTCGCGCATGGCGCGCACGATGCGATTGGCCGCCAGCCATGGATCGGCGGGCAGCACGAGGATGAAGACACCGATCGCAAGCAGGATGCCGACAAGGACCGACGCCGAGCCGGCGAAGAAAGGGCCAGGATCGTAGCTCATCGCCTGATGCGGACTGAGGAAGGCGAGGAAGTTGATGGCGAAGGCCGTCGCCACGCCGACATAGCGCGGATTGGCCATTGCCAACGCCGCCGGCACCAGGATGGGCACGACAAACAGCATGAACCAGCCGAAGCCGGGCAAAGCGGGCAACGCGATCTGCCCGACGAGGAAAGCGAAGGGCAGTGCAAGCAGGGTTCCCTTGAAGAAACCCCAGGCGACTTGCACCGGATCGGGGCGCGCGGCAAACAGGCTCGACACGACGGAAACGAGAATGACCGTGCCGGCGGCTTCCGACCATTTCGTCGTCAGCCAGAAGGCCGCGACCAGCAGCGTGGCAAGGGCCGCGCGCACGGCGTTGCGCGACGCGCCGGCATAGTCGCGGTGCACCACCAGCGCGGGTTGCCTGTTGCCCCGGGCCGGGCGCGTGGCAGGCGCGCGCAAGGCGTCGAGGCCGCGCAGCACCTGCTTGAGCGCCTCGGCGAAATCGGCGGCGATGGTGAGGCGGGTGATGGTGCCGACCCTGTCATCGCCCTGGTCGACCGATGCATCGGGCATTTGCCGGGCCTTGACCGAGATCGCGTCGAGCCGGGCCACCCAAGGTACCGTGTCATCCAGCGCGCCGGGTTTGGCTGCCAGTTCGCTGACAAGGGCCTGCAACTCCGAGCGCACCGGAATGAGCGCCGCGTTCTTCGGCGCCGCGTGCGAATGCAGCGCGCGTGCCGCCGACAGGGCGGAGAGAAGTTGTCCAATGGTGCGCCGGACCGGATGGGCGCGGGGCGCGAAGCTCGGCGCTTCCAGCCTGGCATAGGCGCGCATCTCGCCAAGCGTCTGGGTGTCGGCGACCAGCTTCCGGTGCAGGCCCGACAGCGTTGCCGGATCGCCGCCGGAAAAAGCGCCGCCAGCATAGGTGGCAAGATCGAGGATGCAGCGTTTCAACCGCGAGATGATGGCGTCGCTGGCCAGTTTTGGCAGGATCAGCCGGCTGGTCAGGCCGGCGCAGACAATGCCGAGCACGATCTCGGCACAGCGCGCGACGGCAAGGTCGACGACGAGGTGCGGCTGTCCGAAGGCGGGCAGGCCGATGATCATCGCGGTGTAGCCGGCAAGGGCGGCACCATAGGCTTCGGGATTGCGCAGCAGCGACGAGACGAAGGTGCAGATGCCGATCCAGACGGCAAGCACCGTCACCAGAACCCAGGGGCCGGTGCCGAAGATCGTGGTGATGCCGATGGCGGCTATGCCGCCGGCAAGCGTGCCGAGCAGCCGGTAGAAGCCTTTCGCCAGCACCATGCCGGCGACGGGCTGGGCGACGATGAACACCGTCATCATGGCCCATTGCGGGTGGTCGAGCTTGAGGGCGTAAGCGGCCAGAAGCGCGATCAAGCCGGCCGAAACGGTGCGCAGGGAAAAAATCCAGTCCGAACGCGTCGGTTGCGTCAGCCCGGCCAAACTGGTCTCGAAATAGCCTTTCAGCCGCGCCCAGATCACATGCTGGTCTCCGAAACTGGAGCTTAGTTATGGACCGGCGTGCGGCTCAGATATCCAGCACTTCCGTTTCGGCGAATTCGGCGCGTTCCTGGATGAAGCGGAAGCGGGCTTCCGGCTTGGTGCCCATCAGCGCGTCGACCGCGTCCTTGGTGGCGGCCTCGGCATCGATCACATCGATCCTGAGCAGCGTGCGTTTTCTCGGGTCCATGGTGGTCTCCTTGAGCTGCGCGGCCATCATTTCGCCCAGGCCCTTGAAGCGGCCAAGCTCGACCTTGCCGCGCCCGGTGAACTCGGTGCGCAGAAGCTCGTCCTTGTGTGCGTCGTCGCGGGCGTAGGCGACCTTGCCGCCTTGCCGGATCGAGTAAAGCGGCGGCACCGCGAGATAGAGATGGCCGCCACGCACCAGCGCCGGCATCTCCTGGTAGAAGAAGGTGATCAGCAGCGAGGCGATGTGGGCGCCGTCGACGTCGGCGTCGGTCATGATGATGACCCGGTCGTAACGCAAATCCTCGTCGCGGTATTTCGACCGCGTGCCGCAGCCGAGTGCCTGGATCAGGTCCGAAATCTGCTGGTTGGCGGCAAGCTTGTCATTGCCAGCGCTGGCGACGTTGAGGATTTTTCCGCGCAGCGGCAGAACTGCCTGGCTGGCACGGTCGCGTGCCTGCTTGGCCGAGCCGCCGGCCGAGTCGCCCTCGACGATGAACAGTTCGGCGCCGGCCGCCGCATTCTGCGTGCAGTCGGCGAGCTTGCCCGGCAACCGCAATTTGCGCACCGCGCTCTTGCGCGACACCTCTTTTTCCTGGCGCCGGCGCACCCGCTCGTCGGCGCGCGCGATCACCCATTCGAGCAGCTTCGAGGCTTCCTGCGGATTGTCGGCCAGCCAATGGTCGAACGGGTCGCGGATCGCGGTCTCGACAATGCGGATTGCCTCGATCGTCGCCAGCCTGTCCTTGGTCTGGCCGACGAATTCCGGTTCGCGGATGAACACCGATAGCATGCCCGCCGCCGAGATCATGACGTCTTCCGAGGTGACGATCGAAGCGCGCTTGTTGCCGACGAGATCGGCGTAGGCGCGCAAGCCCCGGGTCAGCACGTTGCGGAAGCCGGCCTCGTGGGTGCCGCCTTCACCGGTCGGGATGGTGTTGCAGTAGGAATTGATGAAGCCGTCGCCGCCGAACCAGGTCACAGCCCATTCGAGCGAGCCATGGCCACCTTGCTTGTCGCTCTTGCCGGCGAAGATCTCGCGCGTCACCTGGAAATCGTCGCCGAGCGATGCCTTGAGGTAATCCTTCAGGCCGCCGGGAAAATGGAATTCCGCCTTGGCCGGCGTCTGATCCTTGTCCTTGATCAGCGACGGATCGCAGGTCCAGCGGATTTCGACGCCGCCGAACAGATAGGCCTTCGAGCGCGTCATGCGGTAGAGCCGCGCCGGTTCGAATGCCGCGCCCTTGCCGAAAATCTGCTCGTCGGGGTGGAAGCGGATTTTTGTACCGCGCCGGTTGTGGACCTCGCCGAGCTGTTCCAGCCCGGTTACGGGCACGCCGCGCGAAAAGCGCTGGCGATAGAGCTGGCGGCCGCGCGCGACCTCGACCTCGAGATGGTCCGACAGCGCGTTGACCACGGACACGCCGACGCCATGCAGGCCGCCTGATGTCTCGTAGACCTTCGAGTCGAACTTGCCGCCCGAATGCAGCGTCGTCATGATCACTTCGAGCGCCGGCTTCTTGAATTTCGGATGCGGGTCGACCGGGATGCCGCGGCCATTGTCGGTGACGGCGAGATAACCGTCGGCGGAGAGCTCGACATCGATGAAGGTGGCATGGCCAGCGACCGCCTCGTCCATCGAATTGTCGATGACCTCGGCGAACAGGTGATGCATCGCCTTGTCATCGGTGCCGCCGATATACATGCCTGGCCGGCGGCGCACGGGCTCCAGCCCTTCCAGAACCTCGATGTCGGCGGCGCTATAACCCTCGGAGCCATCCTTGGTCGCGGCAGGACGCTTGGTGGCCTGCACCAGCGGATCCGCTGGGCGCGCCGGTGTCTTAACCGGCTGCGGCTGCTTGTCCAGATTGCCGAAAAGATCGTTGTTGTCGTCCATGCCTGCCATAGGGTCCGATGCTGCGAATCACCTCGCGATACTGCCACGCTTTTCAGCGCCAAGCGACGGAGGTTCCTGTTCCGTTCGGGGATTTGCCCCGTCTTAACCCAAAACCTTTCGATAACCAAGCCGGCGGAAATAGGTCTGATACCGCCTTGCAAGATTCCTGATTCTTTAACAATGCCGCCTAGCGTGAGCCCAACAAAACAAGAAACTGCGGGCATCAGGGGTTTCGGCGTGAGGGGCAAGGCCATAACGATGATCGGCATCGCCGCCGTTTTCGGCGCGATCTCGATCTTTGCCGCGGATTTCTGGGTCAAGAGCCAGGCCAGGGCCGACAGCGAAGAGAAGACGGCGTCGGTCGCCGCACCCGCGCCACCCCGGATCGAATTCAAGACCATCGTGGTGGCCAATGCCGCATTGCGCTACGGCATGGAACTCGACCGCGCCAAGCTCAGTGAAATCCCCTGGCCGCAAGATTCCCTGCCGCAGGGCGCCTTCCCGACCATCGATGGGTTGCTCGGTGACGGCAATCGTGTGGTGCTGACGCCGATCGAAGTCAACGAACCGGTGCTGCTTACCAAGCTGTCCGGGCCGAATGGCCGCGCGACGCTTTCCAACATGATGACGCCCGGAATGCGGGCGGTAACCATCCGCACCGACGAGATTGCCGGTGTCGGCGGCTTCGTCACGCCGGGCGACCGGGTCGATGTCGTGCTGACGCGCGATGCCGGTGAAATCCAGGAAGTGGCCAAAAACGCGCAAGGTGCCGCCGGTTCGACCATCACCTCCGAGATCGTCGTCGCCGATGCCAAGGTGCTGAGCGTCGGGCAGGGTGCCGACGACCGCCAGACAACACCGCAGATCGCCAATTCCGTGACCATCGAGGTGACGACCGAAGGCGCGCAGAAAGTGGCGCTCGCCCGCACTGTCGGCACGCTGTCGCTGTCGCTTCGCTCCGCCAGCGAAGGCGGTGACGGCAAGAATGGCGTCACCACCATTTCTTCGTTCGGGGGATCGGTCGCCTCGAACGTGCAGGCCGCGGCCAGTTCGTTGTTCGATGCCGTGGCGAAAGGGCCGGAGAAACCGAAGTTCAAGACAGTCATCGTGACGCGCGGCACAAAGGCCGAGGAATACCAGGTTCCTTCGCGGGACCAGAAATAGAGCCAGTGGGGACTGGGTGAGGGACGGGACAATGTTGGGGCTGATCACATATCGGGTCATGGGACGGTTGCGCGTTTTGCGCTCCGTGGCCGTCGCGGCTTCGCTGGCTGCTGTCGGGACGCTGGCCTTCGACAACTTGGCCAGGGCCGACAACGACATCGTCCATGTGTCGTCGACCAAGAATGCCTCGATCAAGGTCGCCAAGGGCAAGCCGAAGACGATCATGACCAGTGCCGCCTTCTACCAGATCGTCATTGGCGATCCCGAGATCGCCAACGTCAATCCGCTGACCGACAAATCCTTCTATGTGCTCGGCAACAATCTCGGCACCACCGGCATCGCGCTGTTCGATGAGAACAAGCAGCTTGTCGGCACCGTCGACATCGAGGTGACGCTCGACACAGACCAGCTGGCCAGCACCATCCGCGCCAGCGTGCCGGACGCCAGGATCAAGGTCGGCTCGGCCAATGGCCGCGTCGTGCTGTCGGGCGAGGCCGATGACGCGGTCGCCGCCGAAAAGGCAAACAAGATCGCGACGCGCTTTTCCGGCACCGAGGAGGTGATCAACTCGGTCAACATCTCGTCGTCGCAGCAGGTCCAGCTCAACGTCCGCTTTGTCGAGATCAACCGCCAGGCGGGCCAGGATCTCGGCGCCAAATACGCCGCCAATTTCGCCTACGGCATCGGCGGACGCGACGTCGTAATCAATCCGGGCACCGTGCCGGCGGCCGGCACCGGCGAGATCATCGGCCGGTTGCTGTCAAATGGCGTGTCGATCGATATCGCCATCAAGGCGCTGGAAGAGCGCGGCCTGGCGCGCCGGCTGGCCGAACCGAACCTGATCGCCCGTTCCGGCCAGACTGCAAGCTTCCTCGCTGGCGGCGAATTTCCGATCCCGGTCTCCGAGGACAACGGCAAGATCTCCGTCAGCTACAAGAAATACGGCGTCAGCCTGGATTTCACACCGACCGTGCTGAAGGACGGGCTGGTCAGCCTTGACATCGCGCCGGAAGTCTCCTCGATCGACGCGTCATCTTCCTACAATATCGGCAGCATCTCTGTGCCCGGCTTCATCGTGCGCCGCGCCAGGACGTCGGTCGACCTGAAGAACGGCCAGAGCTTCATGATCGCCGGATTGCTGCAGTCGCAAAACGACATCACCACGTCGCGCATTCCCGGTCTCGGCAAGATGCCGGTGCTTGGGGCGCTGTTCTCTTCGAAATCCTATCAGCGGCGCGAGACCGACCTGGTCATCATCGTCACGCCCTATCTGGTCAAGCCGGTCGACCCGTCAAAGAAGCTCGTCGAACCGACCGACGGCACGCAGCCGGCCAGCAACGTCGACTATTTTCTCAACAACACCGACGAGGTGAAGACGTCCGACACCAATCGCGCGCTGGCAATGGCCGACGGCAGCGTCACCCGGCCGGCCGCCGCTACCACGGTCGGGCATTTCCTCGACCTGCCGAAGGACTGAAACCATGCGCCTGGTCTTGAGATCGAGCATCGCCTTGCTGCTGGCCGGCTCCACCGCCGGCTGCACCAGCGACGATTATGTGCGCAGCGAAGGGGTGACGTCGGCCGCTGGCAATGCGCAAGCCGCCAACACCGCCATGCAGATGGTCGATCCCTGGAAATACGGCGTCCAGAACACCAGGCTTCTGGTGCCTGCCCAGCAAAGCAGCCCGGCGGCTGTCACCCCCGACCAGGCGGCCGGTGCGAAGGCGTCGCAATCCACCACGAGCAATTGAATCAACGGGCAACTGATCCAACAGGCGGCGACCGGACAGGCTGACGAGAATGGCAAACGGCATCAAGACCAGGAAGATCCTGCTCGTATCGACCGACAGGACCTTTGTGCAGGACACGCGGACCGCATTCGCCGCCTCCGAGATCATCCAGCTCGCGACAGTGGAGAAGAATGTCACCGAGCTGCGTGGCGAGATCCAGGAGGCCGATTTCGGCGCCGTCATCGTCGACATGGACGCGGCAAGGCTGGAGGAGATCGAATCGCTGCAGCGCGTCATGCGCCGGCTGGAGGGCAAGGCGCCGGTTGTCGTCGTCACCCAGGAGTTCAACGCGGCCGCGGTGCGCATTCTCGTGCAGCTCAAGGTCGTGGATTTCCTGGTCAAGCCGATCACCACCGCCGACCTCGTGCGTTCCGTCGTGCGTGTCTTGCAAGGCCCCGGGCGCGAGGAAAACACCGAGTCGCAGATCTACACTTTCATGCCGGCCGCGGGCGGTGTCGGCACCACGACGCTGGCGCTGCAGACCGCCTTCCAGCTGCATCACTCGGTGACGCGCGGCGCCTCGACTTGCGTGGTCGACCTCAACTTCCAACAGGGCGCCTGTGCCGAATATCTCGACCTCGAGCCGCGTTTCGACATCACCGAGATCGAGAACCAGCCCGAACGCCTCGACCGGCAGCTGCTCGATGTCATGCTGTCGAAGCATGCCAGCGGGCTTTGCGTGCTGGCGGCGCCGACGCATCCCGCCGAGATGCGCTCGTTCAAGACCGATGTCGTGGTGCGCATGCTGGATCTTGTTTCGGCCTATTTCGACAATGTCGTCATCGACATGCCGCGCACCTGGTTTCCGTGGACGGAGACCGTGCTGCTTGGTTCCAACAAGCTCTACATCGTCGCCGAAATGACGGTGCCGTGCCTGCGCCACACGCAGCGGCTGATCCAGGCGGTCTACGAGACCGCCGGCAAGGAAGTGAAGCCGAACGTCATCGTCAACCGTTTCGAGCAGAAGATGTTCGACAACGGCATCAAGCAGGCGGACGTCCAGGAAATCCTCGGCGAACATTTCGTCGGCGGCATTGCCAACAACTACCGGCTGGTGCGCGAGGCGGTCGATCGCGGCGTGCCGCTGCACGAGATCGACCCGAACGCCAATGTCATCAACGATCTGAAGAAGATCATTCTGCCTGAGGAAGCGGTCCAACCGAGGGCGAAATCGCGCTCGCTGTTTGGCATGGGCCGGGGATTGCTGAAGAGGAAAGCCGGATGACCAGCCGCTTTTCCACCCTGCAGAACCGCGATGCGCGTCCGCACCGCGCCGCCGAGCCAATGCCGGTCGCGCATCATGCTGTCGTCATTCCGACGAACCGGAAGGCTTTGCCGGCAAAGCCGGAAGCAGCGCCGGCAAAGAATGCCAACAAGGTGCTCGATGCGCGCGTGCGCATCCACCGGCTGCTGCTCGAGGAGATCAACCTTGTCGCGCTGGAGCGTTTGCCCAAGGATGAGATGCGCCGGCAAGTGCATGATTTCGTGTCGGAAAAGACCAAGCACGAGCGGATGGCGATCAACACCGTCGAGCTTGACGCGCTGGTCGACGACATCGTCGACGAGATGGTCGGCCTCGGCCCGCTTGAACCGCTGCTCAAGGACCCCGACATCAACGACATCCTGATCAACGGTCACCAGAACTGCTTTGTCGAAAAGAAGGGCAAGCTGCAACCGGTCCATATTCCGTTCAAGGACGAGGCGCATCTCTTGCGCATCATCAACAAGATCGTCGCCGCGGTCGGCCGCCGTGTCGACGAATCGCAGCCGATGGTCGATGCGCGCATGCTGGACGGCTCGCGTTTCAACGCGGCGATCCGCCCGGTTGCCGTCGACGGACCGCTGGTGTCGATCCGCAAATTCTCCAAGAACAAGCTCGGCCTGCACAGACTGGTTGAATTCGGCGCCATCACCCAGAACATGGCCGAAGTGCTGGCGGCGGCCGTGCATGCCCGCAAGACGACAATCATTTCGGGCGGCACCGGCACCGGCAAGACGACCATGCTCAACGCGCTGTCGGCGTTCATTCCGGAAGACGAGCGGCTGATCACCATCGAGGACGCGGCCGAACTCCAGCTGCAGCAACCGCATGTCGCGCGCATGGAAACGCGTCCCGCCAACATCGAAGGCCATGGCGAGCTGAAACAGCGCGACCTGGTCAAGAACGCGCTGCGCATGCGCCCTGACCGCGTCATCCTCGGCGAGTGCCGCGGCGAGGAAGCCTTCGACATGCTGCAGGCAATGAACACCGGCCATGAAGGCTCAATGGCGACCATTCATGCCAACACGCCACGCGATTGCATATCGCGCCTGGAGCAGATGCTCGGAATGACCGGCATGCCGATGACGGTGCAGTCGATCCGCAGCCAGATCGCCAGCGCGCTCGACCTTATCGTGCAGCTGACACGTCTGTCCGACGGCAAGCGCAAGGTGACGAGCGTCGCCGAGGTGACCGGCATGGAAGGCGACGTCATCCAGATGCAGGAGATATTCCGCTTCGTGCGCACCGGCATGGAGGCCGACGGCAGTATCCTCGGCCACTACGAGGCGACCGGCATCCGGCCGCGATTCCTCGAGGATCTGCGCGCCATGGGCATCGAGTTCCCCGGACGATATTTCGAACCCGGCCGGCCGCAGGAGTAGCCAGGTGTTCGACGGGCTCAGCGCGATCTATGTCGTCTATGCCGCGGCAGCACTTACCGGCATCCTGATCGCCGAGGCCTGCTACCTGCTTTTTGCCAGCCGCAGCGACAAGCGCACCGCCATCAACCGGCGCATGAAGCTGCGGGAAAACAAGATCAGCCAGGAGCAGGTGCTGATCCAGCTGCGCAAGGAGCGCGGACTTGGCGCGGGGACATCGCTGTTTTCGCCGGACCGGTTTCGCGCTCTGCGAACCCAGTCGGGCATGATCATGCCGCTGTCGAAATTCCTGATGATCACCTGCGGCGTGGCATTCGCCGCGGGTTTGGTCGCCATCTGGTATGGCTTGCCGCCGCTGTTCGGACTTGTCCTGTTTGTCGTGCTTGTGCCGGTGCTGCCGGTGATGACGCTGCGTTTCAAGCGCAAGCGCCGGCTGAAGCGCTTCGGCATGCAGCTGCCGGAGGCACTGGAACTGATCACGCGTGGCCTCAAGGCCGGCCATCCGGTGCCGGTGGCGATCGCCATGGTGGCGCGCGAGATGACCGACCCGATCGGCACCGAGTTCGGCGTCATCGCCGACGAAGTGACCTATGGATCGGATCTGGTTTCGGCGTTGAACTCGCTGTTCGACCGGGTCGGCCACGAGGACCTGCCGCTGTTCCTCACCGCGGTCTCGATCCAGACCAGTTCAGGCGGCAATCTGCGCGAGATCCTCGACGGCCTGGCGTTGACGATCCGCGAGCGCGGCAAGCTGCGTCGCAAGGTGCGCGCCGTTTCGACCGAAGGCCGCATGTCGGCCTACATCCTGACGGCGATACCGGCGCTGCTGTTTGCCGCTATCATGGCGCTGATGCCGAGCTTCTACCGCGACGTCTGGGGTGAGCCGAAGACCTGGTACCTGATTGGCGGCTCGGTCACCTGGCTTATGCTGGGCAATCTGATGATGTTCAAGATGTCGAATTTCAGGTTCTGACATGCAGGGCTTCGTCGAATTCCTCGCCTCGCTTGCGCCGACCTCGTTGATGCCGGTGGCCATGCTGCTTTTGGCTCTGGGTGCAGGCGCGGTTGCCTGGCCGATGGTGGCGGCGAAGGGCGACCGCAACGACGTCAAACGCCGGCTCAAGGTGGATGACGGTGCCGTGGCCGCGAAGCCCGAGCCGGTGCAGAAGAAGAACGCCGGCATCGTGCGCGAGAAAGCGGTGAAGCGGGCGCAGGAATTCTACGCCAAGAGCGATCCGGAAAATGTCGCCCGGCTGCGCATGAAGCTCATCCAGGCCGGCTACATGGAGGCCCGCGCCGTTGGCATGTTTTTCCTTATCCGGTTCATTGCGATGATCGGCACGGCAATCGCTGTCTTTGTGCTCAACCGATGGATGGCCAGCCCGGACGCGACGATGGCCAGCCGTTGGACATTCGTCATCCTGTCGGGAGCGGCCGGCTACTTCCTGCCTGGTCTTGTGCTGACCCAGAAGGTGCGGGAAAAGAGGCGCGAATACCGCAACGGGTTTCCCGATTTCATGGACCTGATGATCGTCTGCTCGGACGCCGGCATGAGCATGGAGTCCGGCATCGAGCGCGTCTCCAGGGAACTCGCCAAGACCTATCCCGCGCTCAGCCTGAACCTGCAGCTTGTGTCGCTGGAGTTGAGGGCAGGGCGCAGCCTCGACGATGCGCTGAAGGCGCTCGCGGATCGACTAAGCCTGGACGAGGTGCGTTCCTTCGCCACGCTGCTGCAGCAGTCGAAGGAACTGGGCACTAGCCTGTCCGGGGCGCTGCGCGTCTTTTCCGACGAAATGCGCCACAAGCGCATGTCGCTGGCCGAGGAAAAGGCGCACGCTCTGCCGGCCAAGATGTCGGTGCCGGTGGTGGTCTGCATCCTGCCGGTGGTGCTGATGATCGCCGTGATCCCAATCATCGTCAAAATGACGGCGCATTAGAGACGTCCTAGAGATGTGCTGATATTCAGGTGAGGCCGGCCTGAACTGCGCTACATCGGGACCTGCAAGGTCCGCAAACAAGTGAGAAGTCATGCAAATAGTGCTGCGCACCCTCTTTCTCGGCCTCGCCGTCGCCGGTCTGTCACCCACCTGGGCCGCGGCTGGCGATTGCGGCAATGCCGCCGCCCTTGTGCAGCAGGCCTATCCCAAGGCTCGAAAGAGCGCCGACGGCGCCTCGTTCACGCTCGAATCCGATATCAGTATCGCGCTGACGTCCTCGGACGGCGATACGCCAGGCCTGGTCTGCAAGATCTGGCCTGCCCATGACGATCTGCTGTTGGTCGCGGTGCCTTTAATCGACATCGCCAAATCCGTCGACGGCCAGCATATCGGCGATATCGAGCTTTTGATCGTCGACAGAAAGAGCCAGCAGGTGCGCCAGCGCCTGCTGCAGCCCGGGCTGATGAATGATGATGCCATCGCCATCCGCGGCATCGAATTCGATACCGGCCGCTATGAACTGGCGCCCAAAATCACCGCCTTCGGCCTGCGCATCGACATGGCAAATCATTCGCAGCCCAATCCCTTCAGCGAAACCGACCTGCGGCTCTATGCCGTCGCCGGCGATGCCCTGCGCATGGTGCTCGACGGCCTCGTCGTGGTCGGTAGTGGCGGCGAAGGCGATACCAATTGCGCCGGATCCTTCCACTCCAGCCAGGTCAGCCTGGCGATGAGCCCGGCGAGCCATCACGGCTATCGCGACATCACCGTGGTCGAGCGGACGGATACCGACGATCCCTCCCCAGACGCGAGTGGCGAGTGCCAGTCCCATCCAGGCAAGTCCGTGACCCGGACCTACCGGCTGCGCTATGACGGCGGCCGCTATCCGGTTCCGGAGGCGCTCAAGGCCCTGGGGCCGTGAGAACGCCGCTCGCGTCGTTGCCGCGGGCATTCCTAGGGAAATGGGCCTTCACCGAACGTCGTGCGCGTGACGACGTCATCTTCTCGGCGGCCGGACCGTCTGAACTTGGGTTGCCGTGATTGAGGTCTTGTGGTGCCTGGTGGTTAATGCCTGGTGTGCCGGAAGCCAAATCTTAGGTGCATTTCGGCACCGAAGCTTAATGGCTCTTCTGTACCGTAATTCCTGAAGAAACGACCCGGCAAATCGGGCGACGGGGCAGGGCATGCGTCATACAACTTTCACGGCGGCGGCCGCGATGGCGGTCATTCTTGTGGCAACCGGCTGCTCGACCAGCACCATCGATACGACCAGGACCACCGCCATCCAACCGGCGGCAAAGGACGTCGCCACCTCCGATCTGGCGCAAGGCAAGGCGCAGTTTCGCGATGCCAATTACGGCCTCGCCGAACAGCATTTCCGCAAGGCCGTCGAGTTGAAGGCCGACAATGCCGAAGCCTGGATGGGGCTCGCCGCTGCCTATGACGAACTCGGCCGCTTCGACTTCGCCGACCGAGCCTACAACCAGCTTTTGAAAGTCGCTGGCCGCAAGCCGCAGATCGTCAACAACATGGGCTATTCGCAACTGTTGCGCGGCAATCGCAAGAAGGCCAAGGCGCTGCTGCTCGAGGCGAAGGCCGGCATGGCCGATCCCACAGTCGTGAACGCCAACCTCGCCCTGCTGAACAAGGGTTGATCTCGCGGCCAAGGGGGCGCTTTCCAGACCGTGGCATCGACGCTTTGTAAACCCTATCCGCAGGTTGCGTCGAAAGATCGGCTGAAAACCGTATCCGGGGACTGCCGCTGACCTAGAATGCAGCGCAACCACCGACGCTCGAGAGGCCCTCGCCAGATATGCTGGACTTCAGTTCGCTCCTGCTCGCAGCCGCGCTGTCGGGCATCTGCCTCAGCGTCACCATGTTTGCGATCTGGTTCACCGCGCCCAGGGCAGGCTTTGTCCTGACGGTGGCGTGCGGCATTCTGGTGCTCGTCGCTCATGTGGTCCTGTTCTGGCGATACACCGAGGATCCCGATCCGTTGCTTTGCCAGATCGTGCTTGCGATGCTCAGCCTCGGGTTCCTGATCATCTGTCTGTCGGCCATGCAATATCTCGGCGTGCCCGGCTACCGACGTGTCGTCGCACCGACGCTTGCCGCCATGGCCATCTGTGCGGCCGTGACCTTCCTTGGCTTCGACGGTGTCGGCTTCATCGTCACCTACGCGACGGCAACGCTGCTGCTGTCGGCGATCGGCGCCATGTTCTGGATCAACGGCAGCCATGATCGCCGGATCCTGCTGGTGGTTTCGTTCCTGAGCGGCACCTGCGCTGTGTCGTTTGCCTCATGCGGCCTGGTTCTGCTGGCAGGAGGGCAATGGACATTGTTGGCCGCGCCGGACAACTGGGCCGAACGGCTGAATTCGGTCGTGGCGGTGGCCTGCATGACCGGGCTCGGCGCGTTGACGCTTTCTCTCCACCATCTGCAGGCGCAGATCGAGCTGAAGGCCGAGACCATGACCGATCCGTTGACGGGGTTGACGAATCGCCGGGCGCTGACGTCGCTCTATGGCGAGCGGAGCTTTGGTCCATTCATGTCCGTGGTGATGTTCGACCTCGATCACTTCAAGCGGACGAACGACGTCTACGGCCACCCCGTCGGCGACCAGGTCCTGTGCCGCTTCGCCGCTGTTATCAAGAGATATGCCAGGACCGGCGTTGACGCCTTTCGCCTGGGCGGCGAGGAATTCGCCGTCGTCATATCGCGGATGACGGATGAAAGGGCCTCCGACCTTGCCAGCAAGATCGGCGTTGCCTTCGGCACCGAAATCGTTGCCACCCAGCTCGGTCCGTTGCGCAGCACGGTCAGCGGCGGCATGGGCTTTGGCGAGGTCGACGGCCGCAGCCTCGATGACGTGCTGGCCGAGGCCGATACAGCGCTCTATGCCGCCAAGCGGGCCGGCCGAAATTGCGTCATCAGCCGAAAAAGGGCGGGCAAGGCCGAACCGGTCAAGCCGGCCTTGCGCTCCGCGTAACTATTCAGCAGCACCCAGATAGTCCGACAGTGGCGGGCAGGAGCAGACCAGGTTGCGGTCGCCAGCGACATTGTCGATGCGCGACACTGGCGGCCAGTATTTTGCCGATGTATCGGCGTCGCCGGCGGGATAGGCCGCCTCCAGGCGCGAGTAGGGATGGGTCCACTGGCCGGCCAGTGCTTCGGCCGCGGTATGCGGTGCGTTGACCAGCGGATTGTCGGCCAAAGGCCAATCGCCCCTGGCGACTTTCGCTGCCTCTCCGGCAATCGCGATCATCGCCTCGCAGAAGCGATCGAGTTCCCCCTTGGGCTCGGACTCGGTCGGCTCCACCATCAGCGTGCCGGCGACCGGGAACGACATGGTCGGCGCATGGAAACCATAGTCGATCAGGCGCTTGGCGACATCGTCGACGCTGATGCCGGCGCTCTCCTTGAGCACGCGTGTATCCAGGATACACTCATGGGCGATGCGATCGTGCCTGCCCTTGTAGAGAAGCGGGAAGTGCGGCGCGAGCCGCGTCGCCACGTAGTTGGCGGACAGGATCGCCGTTTCGGTCGCCTGTTTCAGGCCCGACGCGCCCATCATGCGGATGTACATCCAGGTGATCGGCAGGATCGAAGCGCTGCCGAACGGTGCGGCCGACACGGCATGCGCCGAGCCTTCGGTGACATGACCCGGCAGATAGGGCTTCAGATGCGCCTTGACGCCGATCGGGCCGATGCCGGGCCCGCCGCCGCCATGCGGAATGCAGAAGGTCTTGTGCAGGTTCATGTGGCAGACATCGGCTCCGATGTCGCCGGGACGGGCAAGCCCAACCAGCGCGTTGAGGTTGGCGCCGTCGAAATAGACCTGGGCGCCATGCTCGTGAATGAGGGCGCAGAGGTGGCGCGCGCCTTCCTCGTAGACGCCATGCGTCGAGGGATAGGTGAACATCAGCGCCGCGAGATTCTTGGAATGCTCGTTGGCCTTGGCCCTCATATCGTCCATGTCGATATTGCCATCCTCCAAGCAGCGCACGACGACGACGCTCATGCCAGCCATCGCCGCGCTCGCCGGATTGGTGCCATGCGCGGAGGACGGGATCAGGCAGACGGTGCGATGGCTTTCGCCGCGCGAGCGGTGATAAGCGCGGATGGCGAGCAATCCGGCATATTCGCCCTGGCTGCCGGCATTGGGCTGCAAGGTGACGGCGTCGAAGCCGGTGATCTCCGACAGCCAGCCCTCCAGTTCGCCGATCATGGCGCGGTAGCCGGCCGAATGGCTTGCGGGCGCGAAGGGATGCAGGTTGGCGATGCTTGGCCAACTGACCGGCATCATCTCGGCGGCGGCATTGAGCTTCATGGTGCAGGAGCCGAGCGGGATCATGGCGCGGTCGAGCGCCAGGTCCTTGTCGGCCAGCCGGCGCAGGAAGCGCATCATCTCGGTTTCCGACTTGTTTTCGTGGAACACCGGCTGGGTCAGGAACTCCTTGCCACGCGGCTTGCCGGGCACCGTGCTGTCGGCCGAGGGACCGGCCTTGGCGCCGAAAAGGGCCGCGATCGCGTCGAGATCGGCATCGGTCGCGGTCTCGTCGAAGCTGATGCCGACATGGTCGGCATCGATGACGCGCAACAGACGGCCGGTCCTTTCAGCCGCCGTGGCGATCTGCGCAGCCTTGCCCTTCACCTCCACCGTTACCGTGTCGAAGCGACTGGCGCCGATCACCGACACGCCTGCGGTCTTGAGGCCGGCGGCGAGGCGGTTGGCCAGCGCGTGGATGCGCCCGGCAATCGCCTGCAGCCCGACGGGGCCGTGCCAGATGGCATAGGCGGTCGCCATGTTGGCAAGCAGCGCCTGCGCGGTGCAGATGTTGGAGGTCGCCTTGTCGCGGCGGATATGCTGCTCACGGGTCTGCAAGGCAAGCCGATAGCCGGGCCGCCCCTTGCTGTCGGTCGATTGGCCGACCAGGCGGCCGGGCATCAGCCGCGTCAGCCTGTCGGAGACGGCGCAATAGGCGGCGTGTGGACCACCAAAGCCCATCGGCACACCAAAACGCTGCATCGGGCCGACGGCAATGTCGGCGCCCAGTTTTGCCGGCGCATCGGTCAGCGTCAGACCGAGCGGGTCGGCAATGAAGACGACCAGCGCGCCGGTCGCGCGGGCCTTGGCGATCGCAGCCTTGTGGTCGCCATAGACGCCAAACGTGTCCGGCCAGGAGACGAGCAGGGCCGCGGTGTTGTCGTCGATACTGTCGCCATCGATCTCGATGCCGAGCGGTTCGGCGCGGGTGCGCACCACGTCCAGCGTCTGCGGATGCGGTGTGCCGGCAAGCGCCACCTTGGTGCGCTTGTCGCGGTGGTGGCGCAACGCGATGCCGACCGCTTCGGCGACGGCGGTCGCTTCATCGAGCAGCGAGGCCGAGGCCACCGGCAGGCCGGTCAGTTCGGTGACCAGCGTCTGGAAGTTGAACAGCATTTCGAGCCGGCCCTGGCTGATCTCGGCCTGATAGGGCGTGTAGGCCGTGTACCAGGCCGGGTTCTCGAACAAATTGCGCTGGATGACCGGCGGCACATGGACACCGTGATAGCCGGCGCCGATGAAGCTCTTAAGCACGGTGTTGCGTGCCATCGTCGCCGAAAGCTCGGCAAGCGCTTCCGCCTCGCTCGCCGGTGCGGGCAGGGCGAGCGGCCGATCGAGCCGGATCGACCTCGGCACGGACTGGCTGATCAGCGTTTCGATGGAAGGCACGCCGATGGCGGCCAACATCGCTCTGGTGTCATTGAGGCTCGGGCCGATGTGGCGGGCCGAAAAGGGGTAGGGTGCTGCGGTCATCTTGTCCAAGTCCTGCTGTCAACCGATATGGGCTTTGTAGGCGGCCTCATCCATGAGACCGGCGAGCTGGCTTTCGTCGGCGAGCTTCATCTTCCACAGCCAGCCGGCTCCGGTGGCCGCCGAGTTGACCAGCGACGGATCCGACGACAGCGCGCCGTTGGCCTCGGTGATGTCGCCGTCGACCGGTGCGTAGACGTCCGAGGCCGCCTTGACGGATTCGACCACGACCGCGGTATCGCCCTTGGCCAGCTTCTTGCCGGTCTCGGGCAATTCGACGAAGACGAGATCGCCGAGTTGTTCCTGCGCGTAGTCGGTGATGCCGACAGTGGCGATGCCGCCCTCGACGCGGAGCCATTCGTGATCGGTGGTGAAATAGGTCGTTGCCATTGAAATCATCCTTTGCGGTAGCGATGCGGAGTGAAGGGCAGGGAACTGATATCGACGGGGATTTTCGCGCCGCGCACATCGGCGAAAACCCGTGTTCCGGGCTTGGCCAGCGGCGTCACGACATAGCCCATGGCGACCGGATGGCCGGCCGAGGGGCCGAAGCCGCCTGATGTGACATGGCCGGCGGGATTGCCGTCGGCATCAAAAAGCGCAGCCCCGGCGCGCACCGGCTGGCGGCCCTCCGGCTTCAGCCCGACGCGCTTTTGCGCGGGGCCGCGTTCCGTGGCGGCGCGCAGCGCGTCGGCGCCAATGAACGCGCCAGCCGCGCGGATCTCTTTCGGGATCGCCCACATCAGCGCCGCGCCGGCTGGATCGGTCTCCGGCGTGATGTCCTGGCCATGCAGGCAGAGCCCAGCCTCGAGCCGCAGGCTGTCGCGAGCGGCAAGGCCGATCCACAGCACGCGCTCGTCGCCGAGCAGTTTGGTGACGAGGTCTCGTGCATCGGCCTGCGGCAGGCCGATCTCGAAACCATCCTCGCCGGTATAGCCCGACCGGCTCATGAACCAGTTTTTGCGCGGTTCGACACCATGCATGAACAGCAGCGCTCCGGTCTCGATGCCGGCGCGGGACAGGGCTGCCCAGGCTTCCGGACCCTGGATGGCGAGGAAGACGCGGTCGAGCGGCTCGACCTTGGCATCGAAACCCTTGGCAAGCTCACGCAGATGCTTTTCGTCGGCCACGGCGTTGCCGGCATTGGCGACCACCATGAACCTGATATCGCCGAGCCTGGTGACGATCAGATCGTCCAGAATGCCAGCTGCTTCATTGAGGAAGAACGACAGTTTGGACTGCGAGATTTCGAGCGCGCCGGCATCCAGCGGGCAAGCGCGGTTGAGCAGCGCAACCGCTTCCGGCCCACTGACCTCGAACAGCTTCATATGGGAGATGTCGAACAGGCCGGCATGCCCGCGGGTGTGCAGATGCTCCTTCATGACGCCGGCCGGATAGGTCAGCGGCATCGACCAGCCGGCAAAGGCGCCAAAGCGCGCACCGGCGGTCACATGGATATCTTCCAGGGGAAGGTGTTTGGTGTCGTCGCCCGTCATGTCATCTCCAGAGTCGCACGCAAGCGGTCGCGAATGGCGACCAGTCCGTGCCCCTCTGTCTGAAGCCTGAGAGACTCGCGCAGCCGGAACTCTGTCAGCGGCGCTTACACCTTCGGCGCGGGGGCAAGCCCCGACTTTCCAGAGTGTCTTTCCCGTCTACGGTTCTTTTTGCCTGAGAGATTTCGGGCGATTTCCCCTTCGGCGACAGCTTTCGCTGCTCTCTCCCGCAAACAGGTAGGACTCGCAAGAGCCCTCGACTCGTCATCCATAGCCCGTCGACGACACAATGTCACCTGCCTGCGACGTCTTTGATGCATGTCGTTTTCCCAAAACCGCCGCACACTTTTGGGCGACACGCATTGGCTGACAAGTCTTCGCTAACCACGCCGTTTGCCGGTTTTTCAAGACACTGCTGATACATTGGCCGACGTGACGCCTTGGGACCGGCATTCGCCGGCGGCGGACGGGGACGACAAATGGGCGAATTGATCATGAGCGCGCCGGTGGCGGGGCTGACCTCGAAAAGCCGCATCGCCGCGGAGGACGTGGCGATGTTGCGCCATGAAGTGTTCGGCGACGGCGTGGTGACGCGCGGCGAGGCCGAGGCGCTGTTTGCGCTCGACGCTACGGCGAAGGATAAATGCCGGGAATGGCCGCTTTTCTTCGTCGAAGCGGTCACCGATTATATCGTCCACCAGGAAAAGCCATCGGGCTACATCTCGCAGGACAATGCCGACTGGCTGGTCCGCACGATCTCGCGCGACGGCATGGTCGACAGCCGGACCGAACTCGAATTGCTGGTCCATGTGCTGGAAGAAGCAAGATCGTCGCCGAGCCAGCTTTGCGTCTATGCGCTGGAGCAGGTCGCCCAAGCCGTCATCGACGGCAAGGGGCCGCTGATGCTGGGTGGTGCGCTGGTTCCCGGACTGATCGCCAAGGCGGAGGTCGAGTTGTTGCGCCGGATTCTCCATGCGCATGGCGGCGACGGCAACATCGCCATCACCCGCGCCGAGGCCGAGGTGCTGTTCAGGATCAACGAACGCACGGCACAGGCCAACAACGATCCGTCCTGGAACGACCTCTTCGTCAAGGCGATCGCCAACTTCGTCATGTGCTCGGCCGGCTACGAGGCGCCGACCCGCGAAGTGGCGCTGCGCCGTGATGCCTTCCTCGAACACGCCGATCCGGAAATCGGCGGCTTTTTCAGCCGCATGATATCAGG
Source organism: Mesorhizobium sp. AR07 (assembly GCF_024746815.1). Taxonomy (GTDB): domain Bacteria; phylum Pseudomonadota; class Alphaproteobacteria; order Rhizobiales; family Rhizobiaceae; genus Mesorhizobium. Next base: position 1,135,340 of record NZ_CP080525.1, on the reverse strand, counting down.
TGGCCTTGCCGGCATCATGGAGGCCTATCGGTCCCCGGACGACATCGAAGCCGAGTGGGAAGCCAGGAACAGGGCGGCAGAGGCCCTGGCGCGCCGCGCCGAGACGATCGATGCCGGCGAAGCCAAATGGCTGATCGAGCATATCGGCGCGGACCGGCCATTGTACGAGAATGAGCGCGCGCTGCTGACGCTGATCAAGCACGCCTCGCCGGAGATTCATCCAGCGCTCAGGCCATTGCTCGACAAGGTTGCTTGAACCGAGAGGCAGCGCTTACTGCGCGCCATTGTCGCGATGGTCCGCGAGATCCCGCAGTGCCGTCGCGACCAGCCTTACCAACTCCGATTGTCGGCGCACGCCGGTGCGGCTGTAGGCCGCCTTGAGATGATAGCGGACCGTGTTCAACGAGATTCCGGTACGGTTGGCATAGGCTTGCAGATCTTCGTTGGCGGCTATCGCCGCAACCAATTGCGCGGTGCCTTTCGGCAGGCCGAAAAGTGCGCTGATCGTCTGCGCGTCCGACTGCGGCTTGAGCAGCGGGTCATGGATGATGAACATGACGCCGCGCGGCCGCGATCTTGCGGTGTCCACGCCATGATCGAGGAAGAACGGGGCGACCATGATGCCATAGGGCGGCTTGCCGGCAGCACGCGCCGCTCGCACCACGCCACCGGCGCCGCCTGAGCGGACATCGGCTTCGAGTTCGGCGAGCCGGTTGTTGGCGGCGCGGTTCAAGGCGAAAAGCCGGCCGCCGCGACCAATCGACAGGCCGTCACCGGCGTTGGCGATGTTGCGCGCCGCGGCATTGACGAACAGTCCGCGCCCATATTCATCGAGGGCCACGATGCCGGCCGCCAGCCGGTCGCATATTTCGGACATGGCGCCGGCCGCGCCTTCGAGTTCTAGGAAGCTGCGGCGAAGCTGCAGCGCTCGCGCAAGGTGAGGCATGAGCGCCTCGAGCCTGGCGATGTCGTCGTCGTCGAAAGGCTCGCGGTCGCGGGGCCGCTGCAGCCCGATCATGGCGAAACGGCCCTTTGTCGAGGCAAGTGTCCCACCAAGGCATTCTTCCAGCCCCAACGGGCGGAAGAACTCGTTGAAGAAAACGCCGGGTTTGCGTGTCTCTTCCACAAGCAGGCGATAGGTGGGTATGGCGGTGCCGGCAGGCACGGTCATGAACGCCCTTGGCGCTGGATCCAATGCCGCGAAATCGCGCTGATAGCGATCCAGCGCCTCGCCTTTGATGAGGCCGACCGACGCATGCGCCGACACTTCCGGCCGTGCCGCGTCGAAATCCAGCAATATGGCCGTGGCGACATCGAACAGGCCGCCGAGGAGGTCAAGCGAGGCGTCAAAGTCGGCCCTGTCGCGCACCCCGAGATAGAGGGCGTCGAGAAACTGCGCCTCGCGCTTCTGCACCAAGGTCAAGGTCGCCCCCGGCTTCCGGCAGCGCAGTCCCCAATGATCGGAGCATGCGGCATGCCCGAATTGGAAATTCCGTCTGAATACCCCGGCCCATCGTCCGCGACTGGAGGCCGCTTGTCAAACGGTGCCTGGGCGCAAACCAGGATCAGCCGGATGAAAAGTACTGGCCGCCTACCTGTTTGGGTAGGGTTCCCGACTGATGAAACTGCTTTCTTGCCTGGCAGGGACGTCCACTCTCAGGGAGAACAACACATGACCACAGTTCGAAAGGTGCTTGCTCTTGCATTTGCCTCCACTCTCGGCTCGACAACACTGACCTTTGCCGGCGGGATGACGCCGGAAAAACAGGCCGATGCGCGCACCAAGGTCGAAACCGCCGTGGCGCTGGCCAACATCGCCAAGGCCGACAAGGACGGCGAGGCGATGCTTGTCGCCGCCAGAATGCTGGCCGAGGCCGGACCGGTGGCCGAGCAGGGCGCCAAGATGAAGGACGGCAAGCCGACGCTCATTGACACCGGCAAGATGGCTAAGATGGCCAAGGAAATGGGCGCCGATGCTAAGAAGGCCGACGCCGTTGCCAGCACGGCCACGTCCAACGAAACCGCACGCAGCGACGGCTACTGGTACTACAGCTGCGATTCCTACAACAATTGTCAGTGGATTTACGCCGGCTACTGAGCGGGGCCGGGGGGCTTTATCTCGTCATTGAGCATCGGATTATCCGAAAACCGATACGCATTTTTCGGCCCGATGCTCTAGCCAGGCGTAGTTGATCGGCCCGTTGCCCCCAACGGGCCGATCATCTTTTTCAGAATGCGGTTCAGATGCCGCCGTACCAGTCGTAGCCATTGTCTTCCCAATAGCCGCCGCGACCACCGCCGACATCGGCGAAGCCGTTGACCAGCTCGATCTTGTAGAGATATTTCGGCATCTTGTAGCCGAGCTGGCGCTCGACACGAACGCGAAGCGGCGCGCCGTTCTCGACCGGCAGCGGCTTGCCGTTCAGGCCATAGGCAAGGATCGTCTGCGGATGACGGGCATCGATCAGGTCGATGGTGCCGTAATATTTGATGTCGCCGGAGAGGCTGCGGTCGATGGTGTCGAGGCAATGGAACATGACGTAGCGCGCCTGCGGCTTGACCACCGCCTGGTCCAGCACCAGTGACAGCGGCGTGCCGGTCCATTTGGCGATGCAACTCCAGCCTTCGACACAGTCGTGGCGGGTGATCTGGGTGCGGCTCGGCATGTTCATCAATTGCTCGCGGCTGAGCGACAGCGGCTTTTCGACAAGCCCTGAAACCTCCAGCCGCCAGTCGGCGAAATTGTTGGCGAGCAGACCCTTGTAGACATCGTCGTCCGGCGCCGTGACGCCGTTCGGCCGCTGCGGCTGGCGGATGTCGGCCTCGGTGAATTCCGGCGCCAACGCGTCGCGTCCGGCAAGCAGGCGTTGCGCCCGGTAGGTCAGGCCATTGGCGTTTTCGAGGAAACTGCGCAGGCCGCTGCCGATGCTCAGCTGGCTGTCGAAGGCGTCGCAGCCCGACAGCATGATGCCGGAGGCGCCAAGGCTGGCACCCGTCAGGAATTTGCGGCGGCTGATCTCGAACTTGGCCATGTCACGCACTCCTCTCGGTGGTTTTGTCGTCCTGCGCGGGAGGATCGGTGCGGTACCAGCCGGTGATGATGGAGCGCAGTTCGTTGATCGGGCCGGCGGCCAGGATCATCAGGATATGGACGATGAAGAAGGCGACGAGCAGAACCATGACGGTGAAATGGATGGTGCGCGCCGTCTGCCTGCCACCGAGCAGGTCGTTGAGGAACGGCAGCACCGAGTTCATGCTGGGCGACATGGCAAGACCGGTGATGATCATCAGCGGCAGCAGCACGAACAGCACGCCGCCATAGGCCATCTTCTGCAAGGTGTTGTATTTGCCTGTGTGGTGGAACTTGAGCTTGGCGTGGTCGATGATGTCCTGCGGCAGGCGCTTGAGATCGTCGAGGCGCGGCGCGAGATCGCGGCGCAGGTGGCCGTTGACCAGGCTGGCGACCAACCAGACGATCAAGGTCGTGGTCAGTATCCAGGCAAAGAAGAAATGAATGACGCGGGCTGTGCCGAGGTCATAGTAGGACGGGATGGTGGCCCAGGACGGAAAGCCGCGCGCCGTTTCGTTGCCGGCCGGACCCGACCAGCCGAGCACGCCCGTCGTGTTGAAGCGATGCCCAAGGATTTCGGTATAACCGCGCGGACCGGCATCGGTGTTCTCGGCGCCGATGGCGAAAGCGGTGTTGTTGTAGCCGAAGCCCGACTGTTTGCCGATATAGAGCTGCGGGCGGGCGTTGAAGATCTGCAGGCCGGAAAGCAGCATGAAAAACAGCGAGATGGCCCAGAGCCAGTGTGTCAGCCGCGTCCAGCGCGACTGCCGGTAGATCAGCGTTTTGTCGCTCGCGGCGGGAGCGCCTGGTCCCGCTGTGGATTGGCTTCTGGCAACCGATTCCATCTTGTCTCGTCTCCCGGCCCGGCGACTTGGCCTGCGCGTTCATTGTCCTCCTGATACGTTGCGATCCAAACCGATGTTTCATCCGATCACGGATTTATTACGGGCCGCCCAGGGTGACGGCGAGATTGACGGCGGCGGCGACGATGACCGTGTTGAAGAAGAACGACAGGATGGAGTGTACAAGCACGACACAACGCATATGCGTCGTCGAGATGTTGGTGTCGGCGGTCTGCGCGGTCATGCCGATGACCGCCGAGAAGTAGAGGAAATCCCAGCCTTCCGGCCGCTTGTCGCCTGGGAACAGCAGCCCGCCGACCGGGATTTTTGTCTTGGTCTCGGCGTCGACCGCATCGCCGTCCATCCAGTAGACATGGGCATAATGGAGCGCTGCCATGGCATGGATGGTGAACCAGCCGAGCGGGATCGACAGCAGCGCGAAGGCGAGCTCCATGGGATGGCCTTTGTCCTTCTGATTGATCAGCAGGAACAAAGAGATAACGGCAACGCCGACGACCACGAGCGTGACGGCGAAGATGACCAGCACAGGCTGATCGGTGGCGCGCGCATTCTTGCTCAGATATTTGCCGGTGAACTTTGGCATCTGGGCGACGACAAGAATGACGTAAGCGGCAAAGAACGCGTTGGCGCCGATCGAATAGGCGAGCGGGGCGTGCAGCAGCAACGCCACGACAAGCGCCGCAGCGCCGAAGCAGGCCGACACCGCGAACAGCATGTGGCGCTGCATGGGTTTCTTCGTCGGGGTTTCGGCAGCCATGGCGGTTCCAACCTTGGATGGCGCTCGGTTTCTAGTCCGGTGTGGCGGATTTCAAGGCGCGCCGCAAGATGCGGTCCAGTTCGCCGAGAAACCGCGAACGATCCTGCGGCGCGAAGCTGGCATTGTAGCCCTTGCTTTCACCGGTCTCGCGCAGATGCTGCTTGAGATCACGCATCGCCACCGCCATGCCGATCGTTTCCGGCGTGAACGGGCGCCCGGTCGGCCCGAGCACATGGGCGCCGAGCGCCACTGTGCGGGCGGCTAGCGGAATGTCGGCGGTGATCACGATGTCGTTGGGTTTCGCATTGTCGACGATCCAGTCGTCGGCGGCGTCGGCGCCCTTGGACACCACGACGTTGCGGATCATCGGATCGCGCGATGGCCGCAGGCCGCCATTGGAGACGTAGGTGACGACGACGCCATGGCGCTCGGCGACCTTTTCGACCTCGGCCTTGACCGGGCAGGCGTCGGCGTCGACTAGAATTGACGGTGCGGGCATCGTGGCGTTCCAATAAATATGGGGCCGGGCGATTGCGTCCGGCCCCATGGATATAATCCGATCCGTTGCTAAGCCGGCAAGGCGCCGGACTTCTTCGCGGTCCAGGTGGCGATATAGTCCATCAGGCCGGGATTGAGGCAGTCATAGGGCTCCAGGCCGATCGTCTTCAGCCGCGCACGGATGCCGTCCATCCGCTTGGGATCGACGCCGGATTCGATGATCGACGAGACGAAGGCGGTGAAGCCCGGCGGCGACCAGCCGTCCTCGACGAAGCGCTCGGGATGGATGAAGGACAGACCCTTGAACGGATGGTCGCGCTCGACCGGCCCGTGCATGTGGACACCGCAGCCGGTGCAGGCATGGCGTTGGATCAGTGCTGAGGGGTCGACCACCTTGAGCTTGTCGCCATTCTCGGTGACGGTGACATCGCCGGTGCCGGCCACGGCAACGACCGAGAACACCGCGCCCTCGGGCTTCCAGCATTTGGTGCAGCCGCAGGCGTGGTTGTGGGCGATCTGGCCCTTGACCTTCACCTTGACCGGCTTGCTGGTGCAGGCGCAAACGAGCGTGCCGCCGGCAAAGCTCGCGCTTTCCTTGGGCAGCCCATTGTCGATTTTCGGATGCAGTTTTTCCGCCATTCTTTTCTCCTCCCAGTTGTGAACCACAGAGGTCGCAGGCCGGTTGGTCGGCGGCTTGTGGTCGTCTTCAGTAAACCACGACACTCCTGATCGACTTGCCCTCATGCATGAGGTCAAAGCCCTTGTTGATGTCTTCGAGCTTCAGCGTGTGGGTGATCATCGGGTCGATCTCGATCTTGCCGTCCATATACCAGTCGACGATCTTCGGCACGTCGGTGCGGCCGCGCGCCCCGCCAAAGGCGGTGCCCATCCAGGTGCGCCCGGTGACCAGCTGGAACGGCCGCGTCGAGATCTCCTGGCCGGCGCCGGCAACGCCGATGACGACGGACTTGCCCCAGCCGCGGTGCGAGGCTTCCAGCGCCTGCCGCATCACCTTGGTGTTGCCGGTGCAGTCGAAGGTGTAGTCGGCGCCGCCGATCTGGTCGGCGCCGCGCTTGGTCATGTTGACCAGATGCGGCACGACATCGCCGTCGATCTCCTTCGGGTTGACGAAATGCGTCATGCCGAACTTTTCGCCCCAGGCCTTCTTGTCGTTGTTGAGGTCGACGCCGATGATCATGTCGGCGCCGGCAAGCCGCAGGCCCTGGATGACATTGAGGCCGATGCCGCCGAGGCCGAAGACCACGGCGGTGGCGCCGATCTCGACCTTGGCGGTGTTGATCACCGCACCGATGCCGGTCGTCACCCCGCAGCCGATGTAGCAGATCTTGTCGAAGGGGGCGTCGGGATTGACCTTGGCCAGCGCGATCTCGGGCAGCACGGTGAAGTTCGAGAAGGTCGAGCAGCCCATATAGTGAAAGATCTTGTCCTTGCCGATGGAGAAGCGCGACGAACCATCCGGCATCAGGCCCTGGCCCTGGGTGGCGCGGATCGCGGTGCACAGATTGGTCTTGCGCGACAGGCAGGACGGGCACTGCCGGCATTCGGGCGTATAGAGCGGGATGACATGGTCGCCCTTCTTGACCGAGGTGACGCCCTTGCCGACATCGACGACGACGCCGGCACCTTCATGGCCGAGGATCGCCGGAAACAGGCCTTCGGGATCAGCACCCGACAGCGTGAATTCGTCGGTATGGCAGATGCCGGTCGCCTTGATCTCGACCAGCACCTCGCCATCGCGTGGACCGTCGAGGTCGACCTCCATGATCTCCAGCGGCTTTCCGGCGGCGACAGCGACTGCGGCGCGGGTTTTCATCGGGCGATTCCTCCAAGGGCGATTTTTGGGGCGATTTTTGCGCAAGCTTTCAGGTTTTGTCCTGGCGATCAACCGCTAGCTGGTTCCAGGCTTGGGCCAGTGCGGAGAATTCTGATCCCAAATCGATTGAAGGGTTGCAATTGTTGCGGCCGGCTTGACCGCGCTGGCACAGGCCATAAAAGGAACGGCCGACCCGAGGGATGCTATCCGCATGTTCACCAAGATCCTGATTGCCAATCGCGGCGAGATTGCCTGCCGTGTCATCAGGACGGCGCGCAAGATGGGCATCGCCACGGTCGCCGTCTATTCCGATGCCGATCGCGATGCCGTGCATGTCGAGATGGCCGACGAGGCGGTGCATATAGGGCCTTCGCCTGCCGCGCAGAGCTATCTCGTGCCTGAAAAGATCATCGCTGCCTGCAAGGCGACGGGTGCTCAGGCCGTGCATCCCGGTTACGGGTTCCTGTCCGAGCGGGCGGCCTTCTGCGAGGCGCTGGAAGCGGAAGGCATCGTCTTCATCGGCCCGAAACCCAAGGCCATCAAGGCGATGGGCGACAAGATCGAATCGAAGAAATTCGCCAATGCAGCGAAGGTCTCGACGGTGCCCGGCTGGCTCGGCGTCATCGAGAATGCCGACCATGCCGAAAAGATCGCCGGCGAGATCGGCTATCCCGTGATGATCAAGGCGTCAGCCGGCGGCGGCGGCAAGGGCATGCGCATCGCCTGGAGCCAGTCGGAAGTGCGCGACGGTTTCGACCGGGCGCGCTCGGAAGCCAAGAGCTCGTTCGGCGACGACCGCGTCTTCATCGAGAAATTCGTCGTCGACCCGCGCCATATCGAGATCCAGGTGCTGGCCGACGCGCATGGCAATACGCTCTATCTGGGCGAGCGCGAATGCTCGATCCAGCGCCGCAACCAGAAGGTCGCCGAGGAGGCGCCGTCGCCGTTCCTCGATGCCAGGACGCGCAAGGCCATGGGCGAGCAGTCGGTGGCGCTGGCCAAAGCGGTCGACTATCAGAGCGCCGGCACGGTGGAATTCATCGTCGACAGGGAGAAAAACTTCTATTTCCTTGAAATGAATACACGATTGCAGGTCGAGCATCCGGTAACGGAACTCGTCACCGGCATCGATCTGGTCGAGCAGATGATCCGTGTTGCGGCCGGTGAAAAGCTTGCTTTGAAGCAAAGCGATATCAAGCTGAACGGCTGGGCGGTGGAAAGCCGGCTCTATGCCGAGGATCCCTACCGCAATTTCCTGCCCTCGATCGGCCGGCTGACGCGTTACCGGCCGCCGGAGGAAGGACAGTTCGGCGACATCGTCATCCGCAACGACACCGGCGTCACCGAAGGCTCCGAAATTTCGATGTTCTACGATCCGATGCTCGCCAAGCTGTGCACCTGGGCGCCGACTCGGCTCGAGGCAATCGACGCCATGTCGGAAGCGCTCGACGGTTTCGTGGTCGACGGTATCGAGCACAACATCCCGTTCCTTGCGGCCCTGATGCAGCATCCGCGCTGGCGGGAAGGGCGGATATCGACCGGTTTCATCGCCGAGGAATATCCCGACGGCTTCGCGCCAATCGTGCCGAACAGCGAAGAGAAAGCCGTGCTGGCGTCGATCGCGACCGCGGTGGAACTGCTGCGCCGCGACCGGCTCGACCGGCTGGGCGGGCGGCTGGCGCCGCATTCGGGAGCGCTGAAGCGCGACTGGGTGGTGAAGATCGGCGAAGACTATCTGTCGGCGTCCATTCTCGAAGGCATGATTTCCATCCCGATGGAAATCGATCTGTCGATCGAGGGCGGCAAGGCGCTGACCGTTTCATCCGACTGGCGGCCAGGCGACCTGATCTGGCGCGGCACGGTCGGCACGCGCAAGGTCGCCGCCCAGGTCAGGCCGGTCGCCAATGGCTTTCGCATCGCCTGGAAAGGCATGTCGGTGACCGCGCGCGCCATGCTGCCGCGCATCGCCGAACTGGAAAGGCTGATGCCGGAGAAGGTGGCGCCGGACACGTCGAAACTGCTGCTTTGCCCGATGCCTGGCCTTGTCGTGTCGATTGCCGTTGTCGAAGGCCAGGAGGTCAAGGCCGGCGAGACGCTGGCCGTGGTCGAGGCGATGAAGATGGAAAACGTCCTGCGTGCCGACCGCGACCTCGTCGTGGCGAAACTCAACGCCAAGCCGGGCGACAGTCTGGCGGTGGATGCAGTGATCATGGAATTCGCCTGAAGGTCTGTTGAGATTCAGGTGAGGCCGGCCTGCAAATGGCGGCTTCCTGCGCTTCCGGTGCTCACGTACGAAAAGTACGCTCCGCTCCGGTTCTCGGAACCCACCATTTTCGGCTCGGCCTGACCTGAATCTCAACAGACCTTAGCTTGGTAGTCGCGGCAAGCCTGTGGTCAGCGTTGGTTTGTGCTGGACTGGTATCGCCCTGTCCCGGACAATACATCTCCATCGACTCAAGTCCTCCGGGCAGCGCGAAAAAACCATGGCAGACGACAGACTTCCACGCGATCCCCTGAAGCGCGAAGCCGCGATAGCGGCCGCGCGGTCGGAGGCGCCGACACGGCCCTTCGTCCATCTGCGCGTGCATTCGGCCTATTCGCTGCTGGAAGGCGCCTTGCAGATCGGCAAGGTGGTGGCTCACGCCGTCAAGGACGAAGCCCCGGCCATTGCCGTCACCGACACCAACAATCTGTTCGGCGCGCTGGAATTCGCGCAGAAGGCGGTGAAGGACGGCATCCAGCCGATCATCGGCTGCCAGATCGCGCTCGCCTTTTCCGGCGAGAACAGCGATGGCCAGCGTGATCGCAGGCGGCAAGGTCCGGATATGCGGCCGGTCGTCCTGCTCGCCGCGACCGAAGCCGGCTATTCCAACCTGGTCAGGCTGGTCAGCCGCGTCTATCTGGAAACACCGCCCGGCGAGGCGGTGCACCTGACCACTGAAATGATGATGGGTGTTTTGTGACGGGCTGATCTGCCTCAGCGGCGGACCGCGCGGCCCGATCGGCATTGCGCTCAAGGAAGATCGCCGCGATCTTGCCGAGACGCGGCTTTTGACCCTCAAGACGATGTTCGGTGACCGGCTCTATGTCGAACTGGACCGGGTTTCGGGCTATGATCGCGTGATCGAGAAATCCTCGATCGATCTCGCTTATGCCCATGAACTGCCGCTGGTCGCCACCAACGAGGCGTTCTTCTCGGCGCGCGACGATTATGACGCGCATGACGCGCTGATCGCCATCGCCGAGGGCTCGGTCGTTGCCGCCGACAATCGCCGCCGGCTGACACCGGACAATTTCCTGCGCAGCCAGGCCGATATGGCCAGGCTGTTCGCCGACCTGCCCGAAGCGATCGACAACACGGTCGAGATCGCGTTGCGATGTTCCTACTATCCAAGGAATCGCAACCCGATCCTGCCGCGCTTCACCGGCGGCGACGTCGCCGACAATGACGCCGCCGTGCAGGCGGAAGCCGACGAACTGGCCCGCCAGGCGCATGAGGGGCTCGACGCGCGGTTGGCGGCGCACGGCCCGACATCAGGCTACACGGTCGAGCAATATCGCGAGCGGTTGAATTTCGAGCTCGGCATCATCACCAAGATGAAGTTTCCCGGCTATTTCCTGATCGTTGCCGACTTCATCAAATGGGCCAAGGCGCAAGGCATTCCGGTCGGGCCGGGCCGTGGTTCGGGCGCCGGATCGCTGGTCGCCTATTCGACGACCATCACCGACATCGACCCGTTGCGCTTCTCGCTGCTGTTTGAGCGCTTCCTGAACCCCGATCGCGTGTCGATGCCCGACTTCGACATCGACTTCTGCCAGGATCGCCGCGAGGAGGTGATCCGCTACGTCCAGCAGAAATACGGCCGCGACCAGGTCGGCCAGATCATCACCTTCGGTACGCTGCAGGCCCGCGCCGTGCTGCGCGACGTCGGCCGCGTGCTGCAGATGCCCTATGGCCAGGTCGACAAGCTCTCCAAGATGGTGCCGCAGAACCCGGCCAACCCGGTCAAGCTCGCCGACGCCATCGCCAACGAGCCGCGCTTTGCCGAAGAGGCCGAGAGGGAGCCGATCGTCCAGACGCTGCTCGACATGGCGCAGAAGCTTGAGGGCCTCTACCGCCACGCCTCGACCCACGCCGCTGGCATCGTCATCGGCGACCGGCCGCTGTCGGAGCTGGTGCCGATGTACCGCGATCCGCGTTCGGACATGCCGGTCACCCAGTTCAACATGAAATATGTCGAGCAGGCCGGGCTGGTAAAGTTCGACTTCCTCGGCCTGAAAACGCTGACCGTGCTGGAGACGGCGGTGAAACTGATCCGCCGGCGCGGCATCGAGATCGACCTGGCGACGATCCCGCTCGACGATCCCGAGACCTACGCCATGCTGTCGCGCGGTGAAGTGGTCGGCGTGTTCCAGGTGGAAAGCGCCGGCATGCGCAAGGCGCTGATCGGCATGCGGCCCGACTGTATCGAGGACATCATCGCGCTGGTGGCGCTGTACCGGCCGGGACCGATGGAGAACATCCCGACCTACAACGCCAGAAAGCATGGCGAGGAGGAGATGGCGTCGATCCATCCCAAGATCGACCATCTGGTCAAGGAGACGCAAGGCGTCATCGTTTACCAGGAGCAGGTGATGCAGATCGCGCAGGAGCTTGCCGGCTATTCGCTCGGCGAAGCCGACCTGCTGCGCCGCGCCATGGGCAAGAAGATCCGCGCCGAGATGGACAAGCAGCGCGAGCGCTTCGTCTCGGGCGCGGTCGAGCGCGGCGTCGGCAAGCCGCAAGCCGACTTCATCTTCGATCTGCTGGCCAAGTTCGCCGACTATGGTTTCAACAAGTCGCATGCCGCCGCCTACGCGGTGGTCTCCTACCAGACCGCCTATCTCAAGGCGCATTATCCGGTCGAGTTCCTGGCGGCGTCGATGACGCTCGACATGGGCAACACCGACAAGCTCGCCGATTTCCGCCAGGACGCGCTGCGCCTCCGCATCGAGGTTCTGGCGCCGTCGGTGACATCAAGTTTTCGGCCGTTCGAAGTCGGTGAGAACCGCATCTACTATTCGCTGGCGGCGCTGAAGGGCGTCGGCGACGCGGCGGTCGAGCATATCGTTGCCCAGCGCGGCGAAAAGCCGTTCAAGAACCTCGCCGATTTCTGCGAGCGGGTCGATCCCAAGATTGTCGGCAAGCGTGTCTTCGAAAGCCTGATCATGGCCGGTGCGCTCGACTGCTTCGGCCACGACCGCGCTTCCATGATGGCGGGAGTGGAACGCATGATGGGGCTGGCGTCACTGGCGCAGCAGAACGCGGTCTCCGGCCAGCACGACATCTTCGGCGCCTCGCTCGGCGCCCAGTCGCAGGCGCTCAATCTGCCGGCGACGGACCCGTGGCTTGCCGCCGACCGGCTGCACCGCGAATTCCAGATCGTCGGCTTCTATCTCTCCGCCCATCCGCTCGACGAGTACAAGGCGGCCTTGCAGAAGATGCGGGTGCAGAGCTGGGCCGAGTTTTCGGCGGCCGTAAAACGAGGCGCCGCCGCCGGCCGGCTTGCCGGAACCGTCACCAGCAAGCAGGAGCGCAAGACGCGCACCGGCAACAAGATGGGCGTCGTCGCCTTTTCCGATACGTCCGGCCAGTATGAAGCCGTGCTGTTTTCGGAAGGACTGGCACAGTATCGCGATTTGCTGGAGGCCGGCCGCTCCGTGGTCATCACCGTGGCGGCTGAGGACAGGCCGGAAGGTGTCAATCTGCGCATCAACTCGGTACAGTCGTTGGAGGACGAGGCAAGCCGCATCCAGAAAGCGCTCCGCATTTTCGTGCGCAACGCGGCGCCGCTCGGCACTCTGGCTGGCCAGTTGAGCGTCAGAGGCGAGGGCCAGGTCAGCTTCGTGCTGATCAAGGAAGATGGCGACGGGGAAATCGAGATCGAGCTGCCCAATCGCTACCGGATTTCGCCGCAGATTGCCTCGGCGATGCGCGCGGTGCCGGGCGTGGTCGAAGTGGAACTTGTTTAGCTCAGGCGGACCCGTTTCGCAGGTGAGGAAAACCGTCTATAGCTTTGATCCCGTGAGCACTGTCTCATCGAACCGATAATCGGGACCGGAATTGCTGGCATGGCACCGTCCATGGAGCAGGCGCGGTTTCCCATGTCTTCGAGGTTACGATGATCGACGCAAATTCTGTCCGTTTCGGCCGCATCGCCGCTACGCTGCCTGTCAGGAATATGCAAAGGGCCACCGCCTTCTATTGCGAGGTGCTCGGCTTTTCCAAGATGTTCGAGAATGGCGATCCGGTCGGCTTCGCGATCCTGAAGCGCGGTCCGCTTCAACGTCGCGCACATGATGGTTGAAAACGTCAACGCCTTGCACCATGTCTGCAAGGCACACGGCCTTCGCATCGTCAAAGGCTTGCGCGACCATGACTACGGCTTGCGCGCTTTCGTCTTCGAGGATCCCGACGGCAATCGCATCGACGTCGGCCAGCGCATCGCGGACTGAGATGGCGCTGGGCCTGACATCGTGGCCGATAGGGCCAGGGTGCCGGGCATGGTTGAAGTGGGGCTGGTTTGCACCACATGCGGTAGGCACGTTCGAAAGAGTTCGTCCTCCCAGCCATAACCAGAGCCGCAGCCGTGCTGCTGCAGCGGATAGAGGAATGCGCCACCATGCCCAGCCGCGAACGCGTTGAAGCCTTCCTCAAGGAGGTGGTCGAAGGCAGCCATGTCAAGGCGATCGCCGACTTCTATCATGACGATGCGACCATGCAGGAGAATCTCGGCGTCCCGCGGCGCAGCAGGGAAGCGCTGATGGCGCGCGAGCAATCGGTTCTGGACCGGATCCAGAAGATGCACACGCATCCGGTCCAGACTTTTCTGGTCGACGGCGACAACGTCGCCATCCGCTGGACCTTCGACAAGATCGACAAGGAGGGCGTCGTCCAGCGGCTGGAAGAGGTGGCGCTTCAGGAATGGCGCGGTGACCGGATCGCCAAGGAGCAGTTCTTCTACGACACGGCCACCGCCTGGGGCCTTGTCGGGCCTGACGGCAAGGTGGTGCAAGGCTGAGCGCTTCGGCCATCCCTTGGCCACTCGGCGGTCTAGGCCCACTGGACGGCCTTGGCTATGGACGCTAGGCAATCGTCATGAAAGCGGCTGACAAGGAAGGATTGCAGGAAAATCCAGCGATATCGCGGCTGCGCGACAGACTGCGCAAGCTTTACCACGGGCGCACACCGGCGGCTTTCCGTTTCCAACTGGCGGCTGTCATCATCGACCTCGCCATCATCGCTTTCTTCGTTGCCACACCTGTCCTGCAGCAATCCTCCTCGTTTCTCTGGCTCGACTATGCGGTGGCGGCACTCGTCGCCGCCGACATGATTGCCCGGCTGCTCGCCTCCAACGACATGCTGCGGCTGATGAAGCGGCCGACATCATGGGTCGATGCCTTCATCCTGTTGACGCTGCTGATGCCGACGGCGCTCGCCAATCTCGCTTTTCTGCGCATTCTGCGGCTTTGGTCGCTGTCGCGCAGCGGTTCGCTCTGGCGACATCTCGAGATGCGGGGCCTGCGACCCTGGCGCGAGGCGAGCCAGGCGGTCATCAACCTTTTGACCTTCCTGTTCGTCATCACCGGCTTCGTCTACACGTTCTTCTTCCGGACAGGGACGGGGCTCGAAAACTATATCGACGCGCTTTATTTCACCGTCGCCACGGTGACGACGACCGGCTTCGGCGACATCGTGCTGCCGGGCATGGCCGGCAAGCTGACGTCGATCGTCACCATGATCATCGGCATATCGCTGTTCGTCAGGCTGGTGCAGGCGATCTTTCGGCCGGCCAGGGTGTTTTTTCCATGTCCCCGGTGCGGGCTGCAACGGCACGAACCGGATGCGGTGCACTGCAAGGCCTGCGGGCATATTCTCAACATACCGGACGATGGAAGCTGACCGACAGTGCTACGATGCCGCCACTTCGGCCGGCTTTACCGGCTTTCGCTGCAGATTGAGCAGATTGCCCATCAGGATCAGCAACGCGCCGCCGGCGGTGAAGGCGTCGATCTGCTCGCTGTAGAGCAGCCAGCCGATCAGCGCCGACAGCGGCACGCGCAGGAAATCCATCGGTGAAATGACGGTCGCGTCGGCATAGCCGAGTGCGCGGGCCATGCAGAAATGCGACGACATGCCGGTGAATGCGATCAGCAGGATCCACGGCCACAGCTCCAGCGGCGGGTTGCGCCACTCATAGAGCGCCGGGATAAGGCCGAGTGCCGACTGGATGATCAGCATCCAGAAGATGATGCGCACGACGCTGTCCGTGCGCGTCAGCGATTTGACCAGCACCAGCGATATGCCGAAACAGACGGCCGCACCCAGCACGACCAGATGTCCTGGGTCGACCGCGCCGACACCGGGGCGCACGACGATCACCACGCCGATCAGCCCCAGCACGATCGCCGCAAGCCTTGGCCGGGAGAGCCTTTCGCCAAGAAAAGTCACGGCCAGGATCGCCGTCCAGATCGGTGTGGTGAATTCGATCGAGATCAGCACGGCCAGCGGGATCAGCGTCAGCGCGTAAAGCCAGGCCGCCTGGCCGGTATAGTGGATGACGTTGCGGGCGACATGGGCGACGGGGCGCTGCGTGCGCATGGCTGCGAAGCCGCCACTCATCATCACCAGCGGCAAAAGGATAAAAAAGCCGATCACCGAGCGCAGTTCCAGCACCTGGAAGACGTTGAGCTCGGCTGTCGTGGCGCGGCCGGCTACCGACATCCCCAGGAACGAGGCAATCGACAGCGCCATCCAGAACGCGGCCTTGGGGATGGAAGGGGTAGGTGCCATGCCCGCTATGTCGCAGGCCGGGGCTTTCGCCGCAATCGCTGGCCGCCGTATTCTTTCTGGGCCAGTTGCAAAGGCTGGATGTTGCAAAACAGTCATGCTGGAGGCGGAACCTGATACGCCAAGGGGCGTTGAGTCCCGATATTTTATCCGTACTTCGCGGAGTTGCCTTTCCAACATCGACAAGGAGGGTTTCATGAAACCATTCGCGCAATTCGCGCTTGCTGGCTGTCTGCTGGTTGCGGCAGGCACGGCACATGCCGACGAGACCAAGTTTCTCCAGTCGTTCAATGGCAATTTCGCCGGCAAGGGCACCGTCCAGCTAACCACCGATGTGCCGAACGTTGGTGTAACTTGCAGCTTCAAGTCGAATGCGACTTCAACCTCGCTCTCGCTGGATGGCAATTGCCGCGGTCTCGTTCTGGTAACGCGGGCCATCAGCGCCAACTTGAAGGTCAGTGGCGCGAAGTACAGTGGCATCTATGTCGGGTCTCGCACCGGTCCGGCGCAGCTGAATGGCAGCCGCTCGGGCAACGTGATCAATCTCGGCATCCGCTGGGCCAAGGTGGTCAACGGTGATCGAAAGGCGCGGATGACGGTCGAGAAGAGAGGCGAGAACGGCATCCGGCTGACGGTTATCGACACCGACCCGAAAACCGGCAAGAGCGTGGTGACGAGCAGAATCGATCTGCAGCGCACCTGACTAGGGTATGCTGGTATTCAGATGATGCCGGCCTACGAACGGCGGATTTCTGCGCTTCCGGTGCTCACGTACCTGAAAGTACGCTCCGCTCCGGTTCTCGAAGCCCACCATTCTCGGCTCGGCCTGATCTGAATCTCAACACACCCTATGCTGAGGCAATCCTCAAGACTGACTCAGTCCTCAAGCGGTTCCGGCGGGTGGGCGTCGCGGCCCTTGCCGAACGTATAGCCGGTTTCCACCGCCTTGCGGCCGAACTTGTCGCGCAAGGCATCGATGGCGCCTTCGGCCATGGCGCGCTTGCGCGACTGGACGTCGACCAGGTCGGGCGGGTCGGCCTTGTCGTCGTCGGAGAGGTCGCTGACGCCGATGCCGAGCAGCCGGTATTTCGTGCCATCCGTTTCCTTGCGCAGAAGCTCCACCCCGGTCTGAAAGATGCGATCGGCGAGCCGGGTCGGATCGCCGAGCTGGCGATTGCGGGTGCGCAGCTTGAAATCCTGGGTCTTCAACTTGAGCACCACCGTGCGCCCGGCAATGCGGGATTTCTTCAGCCGTGCCGAGACCTTTTCCGAAAGGCCCCTCAACACCGCGACCAGCTCATCCAGCGAAGCGATGTCGGTGTCGAAGGTGGTTTCGGCCGATACGCTCTTGGCGTCCTGGTCGGGATCGACGCGGCGGACGTCCTCGCCGCGCGAAAGGTGGTAGAGGCGGTCGCCCATGGTGCCGTAACGGCGCATCAGGTCGCCACGATCCATCTGCTGCAGCTGACCGATGGTGCGGATGCCGTCGCGCTCCAGCGTGGCGCTGAACGCCTTGCCGACACCCCAGATCATGGTCACCGGCTGCGCCGCCAGAAAGCCGACCGCCTCGGCCTCGCCGATGACCGAGAAGCCGCGCGGCTTGCGAAAATCGGACGCTATCTTGGCAAGGAACTTGCAGTAGGACAGGCCGGCCGAAACGGTGATGCCGATCTCCTTCTCGACCGCCAGCGCGAATCGCGCCAGCACCACTGCCGGCGGCAGGCCGTGCAGCCGTTCGGTGCCGGCGAGGTCGAGAAACGCCTCGTCGATCGACAGCGGCTCGACCAACGGCGTCAGCGCCTGCATCATGGCGCGCACCTCGCGGCCGACGCGGACATATTTTTCCATGTTCGGGCTGATGACGACCGCCTCGGGACAGGTTTCGAGCGCCTTGAACATCGGCATTGCCGAGCGAACGCCCTGGATGCGGGCGATGTAGCAAGCGGTGGAGACGACGCCGCGCTTGCCGCCGCCGATGATCAGCGGCTTGTCCTTCAGCGCCGGATTGTCGCGCTTTTCGATCGCCGCGTAGAAGGCATCGCAGTCGATATGGGCGAGATGCAGCCGGTAAAGCTCAGGGTGGCGTGCCAGCCGGGGACTGCCGCAGCGTTCGCAGCGGCGCGTCTGGCTGCGCTGAAACGTCAGGCAGTCGCGGCAAAAACCGTGATCGGGATTGTTGACAGGGGCCGCCATCGCTGCGAACATAAAGAGAACAGAAGCAATGGTACGATAGTGCAAGGCCAGCGACAAGGCTGGCCTGGGGAGAACGCATGAGCACGACCATAGCGCCGTTGGCGCCCGAGCTCTGGGCGGATTTCGAGGACCTCTTCGGCAAGCAGGGCGCCTGCTATGGCTGCTGGTGCACGCATTTCCGGATGGCGCCGGCGCTGCGCCGCGAGAGCAACCGCGAACGCAACAAGGACCACATCAAGGCGCGCATCGAAGCTGGCCCGCCGCCGGGCGTGCTGGCATTCGAGGACGGCCAGGCAGTCGGCTGGATGCAGATCGGACCCCGCGCCGACGTGCCCGAATGGAACAATCAGGGCAGGGGTTCCGCACCCGTCGATCCTGCCGACGCCACGGATCCGGCCGTTTGGGCGATCTCCTGCTTCTTCATCCGCACCAGGGCGCGCGGCAGGGGTGTCTCGCATCGCCTGGTCGAAGGCGGTATCGATTTCGCCCGTAGGAACGGTGCCCGGCTGGTCGAGGCCTGTCCGATCGACCTGTCGCGCGATTCGCGTTCGATCGGCCTGTTCGTCGGCTCGTCGCGGGTCTTCGAAAAGGCCGGTTTCGAAAGGCTTGTGGAACGCAAGGCGGGCCGGCCGCTGATGCGGCTGGTGCTTTGATCGAGATTGTCCGCTTGGATGGCTTTGTTGATCGCACCTTGCGGTTGCGGCGGTAATTTCATACCAGACGAACGAAGCGTTCCTTCTAAAGCGCATGCGCTCTAGGTTTTTATTTTTATGCATGTTGTTATCCCAAACCGGGACCCCCTTTTGGGCGATATGCATTAGGTCAAACGGAGAATTCGCGTGAACCGTGTCCTGCCATTCGCTTTCCTTCTTGCGTTGAGCGCGCCTGCTTTCGGCCAGACCGTCGATAGCCAGGGTGCGAAGCAATTGTCGCAAGACCTGTCGCGCTATGTCGGCAAACAGGCGCTCGATAAGGGCATTCTGAAGGTCTCGGTCGAAGGCGGCGCCTACAAGATCGTGTTTGATTTCAAGGCGCTTGCCGGATCATTGCCTGATCGGAAGCTGCTGAAATTCGACGTTCCGCCCTATGCCTTGATCGTGAAGCCGCGCAGCGATGGATCCTGGGATGTCTCGATGGATTTTTCGCAGAGCGCCTCCTTCGAGTTCAACGGCCCCGAGGGTCTGCAGAGCACGCAGTTTTCGATCAAGGACGGCAAGGGTTCGGGCGTCTACGATCCCAATCTTGCGGCCTTCACCAGCGCGACCAGCTCGATGGCCGGCATGACGATGGCATCGAAGGATGCCAAGCAGCACATGGATGTCAGCGCCGGTGCCGGCACCGCGACCATTGCCGCGACCAAGTCCGCGACGGGCGGCGTCGATTTCACGACGTCGCAGAAAGTGTCTGACTTCGTCGAGGCGATCAATTTCGACGATCCCGAGAGCGGGATGAAATTCCCGGTCACCGTCAGATCACCGGAACTGTCGGTCGAGGCCAGCGGCACGGGGGTGCGGACAAGGCCGCTGCTCGATCTCCTGGCATTTGCCGTTGCCAATGAAGACGAGGCGACGTTGAAGGCCAACCAGGCGCAGCTCAAATCGCTTCTGCTCGCCGCGTTGCCGCTTTGGGGGCATGTCGAGGGAACCTACGGTTTCAAGGATTTCGCGGTGGAAAGCCCGGTCGGCAATTTCGGCGCGACGCAACTCAGCACCGCATTCGGGTCCGACGGCGTCGCCCAGAACGGCAAGATCACTTATGCCATCAAAGCTTCCGGGCTGAGCGTGCCGCAACAGCTTCTGCCAAGCTGGAGCGTGGCGCTGCTGCCCACCGATATCGATCTGAACTTCGGCGGCGCCAACATCGATCTCGACAGCATGGCGAAGAAGGCGATCGAAGCCTTTGATCTCAATCAGGATCCGCCGCTGTCGTCTGATTTCGGCGACCAGCTTAAAGCCGACTTCATGGCCAAGACGCCGAAGGTCGTCATCGGCCACAGCAGCGTGAAGAACAAGGACGTGGAGATCGCTCTTGAAGGCGAGATGACGTTCCCCGGCGAGAAGCCCGAGGCAAGCGTGACGGTCGACGTCACCGGCTTCGACAAGATTGTCGAGGGCCTGCAGACGGCGGCAAAGTCGGAACCGGAAGTGGCGCAATATGTGCCCGTCGCTCTCATGGCGAAGGGTTTTGGCAAGACACTGCCCGATGGGCGCATCGAATGGGTCGTCAATGCCAAGGCCGACGGTTCGGTCGTGGTCAACGGCGTCATGGTCAAGCCGGCCGATCCGGCCGTGGACGACAGCGTCGATGATGGTGACGGCGGGGGCGGTGACAGCGGGAACGACAGCGGCGGGGCGGGAGCGAAACTGAACCCTTGAGCGCCAGCCTTTAAAGCCCCAGCGCGCTCGCGATCAGCGGCGCGGCTTCGTGCCAGTCTTGGACGACGACGATGTCGTCCGTCACTGGCGGCAGGAATGCGCGCAGCGAATTGTCGGCCATGAGATGGAAGAGATGCGCATCAGAGACCGAGTTGCGCGCCGAGACCAGATTGGGCGGCTGGTCGTCGACGAAAGCGATCGGCCGACCGTTTTTGCCGCGTAGCTTTGCCAAAGCCGGCCCCTTGGCCATTTCGGTGGTGAGAAGCGGGTAATTCAGCCCGTGCGCATCGAGATGGACGCGACGGGTGGCGCGATGCTTGTGCGGCATCGCCGTCAGCATGACGATCTCGGCGCGGTCACCCAACCCTGCCAGCGCATCCGCGGCGCCGTCGGTGATGCTCTGCCAGTCGGCCTGGGTGTGGAAGAACTCATCGAGTAGCGCGGTGACTTCCGCTTGCTCGACCAGCCGGCCACTCGCCGTCTCGGCAATGTTGCCGGTCAGCCGGAAGGAAGCCAGTGTCAGGCCGAAGCCGCGCGCCTTGAGGAAATGCGGGAAGGGGCGGATGAATTCGAGCACGACGTCGTCGACGTCGAGCACCAGAAGCGGCCGGTCGTCGGCCGCCAGCTCCTCGATCTGGCGCGCGGTTTCGGGATCATCGCTCATATGGAATGCTCATGGTTGTCGTCGCCCGTCGGCAGCGCCCGCAAGGCCTTGCCGACAGCTGCCGGTGGCGTGCCGGTTTCCTCGGCAAAGCGCATCAGCGTCGGCTCGTGGGCGAGAATGAACTGCAGAACGCCAGCCAGGAATCCCGGTTCGCCGGCAGCCTTGCGGATCGAATGGGCCTCGATGCCGGTGATCGCCAGAAAGCGCGGCAACAGCTCCGGATCGGAGGCGACGAAGCCCAGGGCCTTCACGGCAATCGATTCCGCTTCTTCGCGCATTGACGCTGCGTTTGCCATCACTACCTTCGGTGTGTGGAATGAGTCTCTCCCCGCAGTAATGGCAAGAGTTGCTTGCGGCAAGCCATTGGGGCGGCGCCCGAGGTGGAATCCAGACAGCTTTTTGCCCAGCGGATTTCCGTTTCGTCAATCATATTGCCGTAAAGTGAAGCAGGGTTTGGTGCGTCTCGAGATGGACGCATGACGGTCGCCTTCGAGCGGAAGGACGCCGGGACGGGATATCGATGCCGAAGAAGGTCATGATCGTCGAGGACAATGAGCTCAACATGAAGCTCTTTCGGGACCTCATCGAAGCAAGCGGCTACGAGACCGTGCGCACCCGCAACGGCCTGGAGGCGCTCGATCTGGCGCGCCTGCACCGGCCGGATCTCATCCTGATGGATATCCAGCTGCCGGAAGTGTCGGGGCTGGAGGTGACCAAATGGCTGAAGGAGGACGACGATCTGCACGTCATCCCGGTCATCGCGGTGACCGCCTTCGCAATGAAGGGCGACGAGGAGCGCATCCGGCAGGGCGGTTGCGAGGCCTATATCTCGAAGCCGATCTCGGTGCCGCGTTTCATCGAAACCATCAAATCCTATCTGGGCGATGCCTGATGTGCCCTTCCAGCCAAGCCGGAGCCTTGTGAAATGACTGCACGGATCCTCGTCGTCGACGACATCCCTGCCAATGTGCGGCTCCTGGAAGTCCGGCTGCTGGCCGAATATTTCGAAGTGCTGACCGCTACCAACGGGCCTGATGCGATCGAGACCTGCGAGAACGGCAAGGTCGACGTCGTGCTGCTCGATGTGATGATGCCCGACATGGACGGCTTCGAGGTCTGCCGGCGGCTGAAGAGCGACCCGGCGACGTCACATATTCCGGTCGTGATGATCACCGCGCTCGATCAGGTGTCCGACCGCGTACGAGGTCTCGAGGCCGGCGCCGACGACTTCCTGACCAAGCCGGTCAACGACCTGCAGCTGATGACGCGCGTCAAGAGCCTGGTGCGGCTGAAGTCGCTGACCGACGAGTTGCGGCTGCGCGCCTCGACGACGCGCAACATCGGCATCGAGGAGCTTTTGAGCCGCAATTTCGCCTCCGAGGATACGACGCCGAAAGTGCTTCTGATCGACGAGCGCAAATCATCCGTCGAGCGCATCCAGAAGATGCTGCGCGACCGCGCCGACCTCGATGTCACCGGCGATCCGCATGCCGGTTTCTTCCAGGCCGCCGAGACGCCCTATGAATGCGTGATGATCTCGACGGCCTTTGCCGATTTCGATCCGCTCAGGCTTTGTTCGCAGCTGCGTTCGCTCGACCGCACCCGTTTCGTGCCGATCATCCTGCTGGCGGAGGCGGGCGAGGAGGAACGCATCATCCGCGGCCTCGAACTCGGCATCAACGACTATCTGATGCGGCCGATCGACCAGCAGGAGCTGACGGCGCGGTTGCGCACCCAGGTGCGCCGCAAGCGCTACAACGACCAGCTGCGCGCCAGCGTCACCCAGACCATCGAAATGGCGGTGACCGACGGGCTGACCGGACTGCACAACCGCCGCTATCTCGACAGCCATCTGCAGACGCTGTTCGACCGCGCCGTGGCGCGGCGGCGGCCGCTGTCGGTGATGATCACCGACCTCGACCGCTTCAAGTCGATCAACGACGCGCACGGCCATGATGGCGGCGACGAGGTGTTGCGGGAATTCGCGCGACGGCTGCGCAAGAATGTCCGCGGCATCGACCTTGCCTGCCGTTTTGGCGGCGAGGAGTTCGTCGTGGTGATGCCGGACACCGATGGCGTGGTGGCCGAAAAGGTGGCCGAACGCATTCGCGCCGAAATCGCCCAGGCGCCTTTTGCCATCGGTCAGGACGGCAAGACGATCGAGGTCACCGTCAGCGTCGGCGTGTCGTCGGTGCTGAAGGGCGTGGATACGGTGGCGGCGCTGATGAAACGCGCCGATCTCGCGCTCTATGAAGCCAAGAGCGGCGGCCGCAATCGCGTCGTCGCCAAGGCGGCGTAACGGCCCAGGCCCGATTATCCAGTCAACCCGACAGGGTTACCCGTTTACCTTAATCCAAGCGATTCGCGAGCCTTGGTTAAGAAACGGTTGATTTTCATAAGCTCTTGCGCAAGTGTGCAGACCAAGACGAAGCCGGCACGAGGGTAGACAGCCGGCTCGATCCCTAGAAATACCCCATGATGCTCAGGTCCGCCGCATCTCCTGGGTCCGTGGGGTCGGCCGGCCGGCGCTGGCACATAGTGGCCTCCTCGTACCGCTGCCAAACGCCGACCGGCCCCCTTTTTCAAACAGAACATCAGAGCTCCGTGCCAAGGCGCGGAAGACTCTGCGTTTTTGCAATTGAAAATCCGGATCGTTTTTGGGACCGCGACGGCGATAGCCGTACCGTACGCACTGTGATTGCGCGAAAAGCTTGGTCGTGGCAGCCAACGGTAAAGGGGAGAGCACCCCCTCCATTTCATACATATGGCGCACAAGGGGCTTGCGGCAAGACCCGGCTCCTCCCGTAAAACCGCGACCCAGGCCGAAGGTACGGAAACGGGAGTGACGATAATGGGTGCGATTTCAGATCATGCGGTGGTGATCGCCGGAGGCGGTCCGACAGGGCTCATGTTGGCGGGCGAACTCGCGTTGGCGGGCGTCGATGTGGCTATCGTCGAGCGGCGCCACAACCAGGAGCTTGTTGGTTCGCGCGCGGGCGGCCTGCATGCGCGCACCATCGAGGTTCTCGATCAGCGCGGAATCGTCGACCGGTTCCTGTCGCAGGGGCAGGTGACGCCGGCCCTGCGCTTCCACATGGTCCCGCTGGACATCGGCGATTTTCCAACGCGGCACAATTACGTGCTCGGGCTGTGGCAGAACCACATCGAACGCATACTGGCCGACTGGGTCGGCGAACTGGCGGTGCCGATCTATCGCGGACGGGACGTCACCGGCTTCATGCAGGACGACACCGGCGTTGGTGTCGATCTGTCCGACGGCCAACGTCTAGCGGCGCAGTATCTCGTTGGCTGCGACGGAGGACGCAGCGCGATCCGCAAAGCAGCTAATATCGAGTTCGCCGGGTGGGATCCGACGATGAGCTGGATGATCGCCGAGGTCGAGATGTCGGAAGAGCCGGCATCGGGCTTTCGCAACAACGTCTTTGGAATTCATGCGCTGGGCAAGATGGGGAAGGGCGGGACAGTGCGCGTCGTGCTGACCGAGCAGCACCTTCAGACCGGTGGCGAACCCACACTGCACGATCTCAGCGAGGCGCTTGTCGCCGTCTACGGTACCGACTACGGGGTCCACAGTCCAACCTGGATCTCCCGATTTACCGACATGGCGCGGCAGGCAGCGACTTACCGCGACAGACGCGTCCTGTTGGCCGGCGACGCCGCGCACGTCCATGCCCCGGTGGGCGGGCAGGGCCTAAACATCGGTGTGCAGGATGCCGTGAACCTCGGATGGAAGCTGGCCCAGGTGGTCAAGCGGACATCGCCGGAAAGCCTCCTCGATACCTATCACGCCGAGCGCCATCCGGTCGGCGCCCGCGTCCTGCGCAACACGATGGCACAGGTTGCCCTTCGTCGTGTGGATGATCGCACCACGGCCTTGGGCGACACCGTGACCGAATTGCTCGGCATGGACGAGCCTCGCAGGCAAATTGCGGCCGAGATGTCCGGGCTGGGCGTCCACTACGACCTCGGCGAGGGGCATCCACTGCTTGGGCGGCGGATGCCCGACCTCGACCTGTTCACCGCCAAAGGCCCGCAACGGGTCTTCACTCTTCTGCACCATGCCCGGCCGGTCTTGCTCAATCTCAATGGGTCCGGCAACGTTGACATCACGCCATGGGCGGATCGGGTCCAACAGATCGAGGCCACATATTCCGGTCCATGGGAGCTTCCGGTCCTAGGTGCGGTCGCTGCACCGGCCGCCGTGTTGATCCGGCCCGACGGCTATGTGGCCTGGGTGGGGGACACAACCGATCTGGGCCTTGCTGAAGCGCTGATCGCCTGGTTCGGGCCGCCTGCCGCGGTGCCACAGCCACAATGAAGTATCTCGTAACCTATTGAAATGTATCGCGTCGCCGCTCGCGGCGGCGCCGTCTGCTGACAACCTGTTGACAGGAGGTCTTGCATATGCAGAAATTGGTTGGGCCATTGCACCACTTGGAGTATACGTGGACCAGAACAGCCTGCCACCCATTCAGACGACGGCGCGCGATGACGCCGTGCTGAAGGCGTTGGTAGGGTTTGTTCTTGCCGAATCCTTGCAGCCCGGCGAGAGACTGCCAACCGAGCGTATACTGGCGGAGCGGCTGAAGGTCAGCCGCAACACCGTGCGCGAAGCGCTGACGCGCTGGGAAGGGCTTGGTCTGGTCGAGCGCCGGCAAGGCAGCGGCACCTATCTCAAGGCGGCCGTCTCACCTGACATGCTGCATATGCCGCTGACGCTGGCGGGCGGCAATGATTTCACCAGCCTTATGCAGACGCTGGAGATCCGCCGCGCGCTGGAGGCGGAGGCCGCCGCACTCTGCGCCGAACGCGCCAGCCAGGCCGACATCGCCGAAATCGCGCGCAAGCTCGACATCATGGAACAGGCGTTTCGCACGCGCGACGGCATGTCGTCGGAAGAGGATTGGGAGTTCCACCAGGCAATCTATCAGGTCTCGGGCAATCCGCTGTTCGAGCAGATCATCGCCGCCATGCACGAGCTGTTCCATCGCTTCTGGGAGCATCCGCTCGGCGTGCGCGACTTCGGCCATGCCAGCTTTCCCTACCACCGCACCATCTACGAACGCATCGCCGCCCGGGATCCGCAGGGTGCCCGCGCCGAGGCGCTCAAGCTGATCGCCACCGTCGAGGACGATCTGAAGCGTGGTGCAGCCAAACTCAAACTTTCGAGCCAGACATGAACGAGCATCCATCAGGTTTCGATCACGACTATCTCGCCGAGGCGGCAACGCTGCTGGCGCATGACGAGCCATTCCCGGGCGGCGCGGTGGTGCCGCCGATCTACCAGACCTCGCTGTTCACTTTCGCCAACTATGCCGAAATGGCCGACACCTTCGCCGGCAAACGAAAGCAGCCGATCTATTCGCGCGGCGACAATCCGACCGTGATGGAGTTCGAGGCGCGGGTGGCCGCACTCGAGGGCGCGGAAGCCGCGCGCGGCTTTTCCAGCGGCATGGCGGCCATCAGCGCCACGGTGCTTGCCTTTGTCGGCGCCGGTGAACGCATCGTGGCGGTGCGCAACTGCTACGGCGATGCCTACCGGCTGTTCGAACGGCTCTTGCCGCGGCTCAACATCAAGGTCGATTATGTCGATGGCTCAGATCCGGATGCGGTGGCGGCGGCACTTCCCGGCGCCAAGCTGCTTTATCTGGAAAGCCCGACCTCGATGATGTTCGAGCTGCAGGACATCGCGCATCTGACGCGGTTGGCCAGGGAGCAGGGCATCGTCACCACCATCGACAATTCCTGGGCGACGCCGGTGTTTCAGAAGCCGATCGCGCACGGCGTCGACCTGGTGCTGCATTCGGCTTCGAAATATCTCGGCGGTCACAGCGACACGGTTGCCGGCGTCGTGGCGGGCTCCGCCGCCCATATCAAGCATATCAACGAGCAGACCTATTCCTATCTCGGCGGCAAGCTGTCGCCGTTCGAGGCCTGGCTGCTGCTGCGCGGCCTGCGCACGCTGCCGCTGCGCCTGCCGCACCATATGAAGAGCGGCCTGACCATCGCCGAGCGGCTGAAGGCGCATGCCAATGTCGAGCGCGTCAACCATCCCGCCTATTCGAACCATCCGGGCAAGGCGACGCTGGCCGGCTATGCCGGTTTGTTCTCGTTCGAAGTGACGGACGATATCGACATCCCCGTCTTCGTCGACGCGCTGAACTATTTCCGCATCGGCGTCAGCTGGGGCGGGCATGAGAGCCTGGTCGTGCCGGCCAAGGCGTCGCTGGAACAGACGCCGGGACTGAATTCGATGGCGCGCTTCGGCGTCAGCCCCCGAACCATCCGCTTCAATGTCGGATTGGAGAGTGTCGAAGACCTGTGGGCTGATGTGGCCCAAGCCTTCGAAAAAGCCAGAAAATAACAAGCGGGTTCAAAATGGGAGTCTTGAACATGAAAAAACTGACCGTCATGCTTGCCACCGTTGCGGGGCTGGCGATTTCCGCCGGAAGTGCTGTGGCCGATTCGACCCTCAAAATGGTCGAAGTCATCACCAGCCCGCCGCGCACCGAATTCCTGAAGAAGCAGATCGCCGAGTTCGAAACCGCCAATCCCGGCGTCAAGGTCGAGCTGATCTCGCTGCCCTGGGGCCAGGCCTTTGAAAAATTCCTCACCATGGTGCAGGCCGGCGACACGCCCGACGTCGTCGAGATGCCGGAACGCTGGATGGGTCTCTATGCCAACAATGCCCAGCTTGAGGATCTCGGCCCCTACATGGCCAAATGGGACGGCGCCAAGACGCTCGGCGACCGCGCCAAGCAGTTCGGCTCGACGGTCAATAACACCCAGTTCATGATCCCCTACGGCTACTATGTGAACGCGCTGTTCTGGAACAAGAAACTGTTCAAGGAGGCCGGCCTCGACGGCCCGCCGGCGACGCTCGACGATTTCATCGCCGATTCCAAGAAGATCTCGGCAATACCGGGCAAATACGGCTACTGCCTGCGCGGCGGTCCGGGCGCCTTCAACGGCATGCACATGTTCATGAACATCGCCGCCGGCAAGGGCGGCTATTTCAAAGAGGATGGCACCTCGACCATCAACGACGAAGGCTCGGTCAAGGGCCTGCAGATGCTGGCCGACATGTACAAGAACGGCCTGGCGCCGAAGGATGCGGTGAGCTGGGGCT
The DNA here is from genome assembly GCF_024746815.1 of Mesorhizobium sp. AR07. Classification (GTDB taxonomy): domain Bacteria; phylum Pseudomonadota; class Alphaproteobacteria; order Rhizobiales; family Rhizobiaceae; genus Mesorhizobium. The sequence continues at coordinate 1,107,106 of NZ_CP080525.1, read as the reverse complement.
TCAACGAAACGGTCACCGGCTTCTATTCCGGCACCTGCGCCATGCTCAACCAGGATCCGGACGCGCTGCTCGGTATCGCCGACAAGATGAGCGCCGACGATTTCGCGGTGGCACCGATGCCGGTAGGCCCAAGCGGCAAATCCTACCCGACGCTCGGCTATGCCGGTTGGGCGATGTTCGCCAACTCGCAGCACAAGGATGACGCCTGGAAACTGATGGCGACACTGTTGTCGCCCAAGGACAATCTTGAGTGGGCAAAGGAAGTCGGCGTGATTCCGATTCACAACGGCGCCGACCAGGACGCCCACTTCAAGACCGAGCAGTTCAAGGGCTGGTTCACGGAGCTGAGCGACACCTCCAAATATGAAATGGTGACGCCGCCGACACATCTGGAGAATCTCGGCAATTTCGTCGACCAGGTGGCGATCAAGAACTTCCAGGAAGTGCTGCTTGGCCAGAAGACGGCCAAGGACGTCGCCGACCAATGGGCCGCCTTCCTGACCAAGGAACAGCAGGACTGGCTGGCGAAGAACAAGAAGTAAGCGCCTCTTCTTCCCTTCTCCCCGTCACTATACGGGGAGAAGGTGTCACGAAGTGACGGATGAGGGGCGGCGCCGGTCTTCGAAAGGTTCGCGCTGCCCCTCATCTGCCTGCCGGTGTCCAGCCGATAGATGGGTAACACTTTGAACCGGATACATGGGTTACAGTTCTCCCCCTGTATTGTCCGTTGCAGCGCCAAGCGGTTTGGTTGGCGCGGCGCTGCGGCGGACAAGCTTCATGCGCCTGGTGTCGATGATGCCGAGCGGATGGGCATGGAAGGAGAGTGCCCATTCGCCGCCCTCGGTTTCGGTGGCGGCGACCGCTTCGCCGACCAGCGCCTTTGAGATGTAGATGAAGCCGCCATTCCACCTGATTTCGCCATTGTGGCGCACATGGCGCACCGCCGCCTCGTCCGGATAATCGGGCTCGGGTGCTGTTTTTGGCATGGCGCGCTGTGACGGGCGGTAATGCTGGGCTGGAGTGTCCATGGCGAGCGCCTCATGCGGACGCTCCTCATTGTAGCTACGCCGGAAGGCCTCGAAGGCCTGGCCCTGAGCCGTTCTGTCGGCCTCCGGCGTCTCAGCCAATGGCAGCATGGTCAGATGAAAGCGCTCGTGGCGTCCATTCTGCTGCGGCTTGCCAGGCGCGATCCGCTCCAGGATGATCCCGAGCTTGATGAAGCGCACCGCAAGCGGCGTCAGACCGGTGACGCCGGCCGATGCAAACGGTGAACCGTTGTCGCTTCTGAACCGATCCGGCAGGCCATGCTCCTCAAACAACCGCTCGAACACCGGCCAGGCCTCGCTCTCTGCTGTTGACCCCGTCGCTTCCAGCGCCAGCAAGTAGCGGCTCGACGCATCCATCACCGTCAAGGGCTCGCAACGCCACCCGTCAACAGTCCGGAACCAACCCTTGTGATCACCCGTCCAGACTGCGTTCGGCCCCTCTGGCTCCGGCCACGGACCATTGCCGCAGGCCCGCAGGTGCGGCCGCTTGCGGGCGCCGACAAGTCCATGCCGCGCAAGGATCGCGCCCACCGTCGAGGCTGAAGGCCAGACCAGCTCGGGCGCCGTGCGCTTGAGCCGCGCAACGATCTTCTTAGGCCCCCACAGCGGGTGCGTCTCCTTCGCCGCGACGATCCGCTCCACCAAGTCAAGCGCCGTCGCCCGGCCATGATTGAGCGGTGCTCGCGGCAGATCGTGCAAACCTTCCGGGCCAAACGCGCGATAGCGACCAAACCACTTGTAGCCGCTCTTACGCGAGATGCCGTACGCCGCACAAAGCGCGCTCATCGTCTCCTCGCCTGCCAGACAATCCACAACAAACCGAAGTCGTTCGTCCATGATGCCAGTCTCTCGCCAAACCATCGCCGGTCCTCCCGGCGGACAAGAAAACTGTCACCCATGCTATCGGTCCATTCTGTTACCTATCTATCCGGTTCGGACACCGGCATCTTCTCCCCGTATAGGGACGGGGAGAAGGACGCTTGTCGCCTATCCTGACGCTTCCAGAGATGATCCACAGCCAATGACCTATGCCGTGTCCGAAATACGATCCGCCGGCAAGCCGCGTCGCAAGTGGCTGTCACACGCCGCCGTCGAGCCCTGGCTCTATCTCAGCCCGGCGATCATCCTTCTGGTCGTGGTGCTCTTGGTGCCGCTCATCATCGGCATCAGCTACTCCTTCCGTAAATTCTCGGCTTTCAAATCGGAATATGTCGGGCTCGGACAGTATCAGGCGATGCTGTCGGACCAGGTGCTCGGGCAGGCGTTGGTCAACACGCTGTGGTGGACGGTCGCCAGCCTGTTCTTCCAGTTCTTCCTTGGCCTTGGCCTGGCGCTGCTTCTCGACAAACCGTTCGTCGGACGCAAATTTGTCCAGGCTGTGGTCTTCCTGCCATGGGCCGTGCCATCATTCCTGTCGGGCCTGACCTGGGCATGGCTGTTCAACCCGATCATCGGGCCGCTGCCGCACTGGCTCTTCGCATTGGGGCTCAGGGCTGAGTCGACCACCAGCATCCTGTCCGATCCGGCCACCGCCATGTGGGGGCCGATCATCGCAAACATCTGGTTCGGCATCCCGTTCTTCGCCATCACGCTGCTCGCGGCGCTCAAGTCGATCCCGTCGGAGCTGCATGAAGCGGCGGCGATCGACGGTGCCTCGCCGGGGCAGCGCTTCACCAAGGTGACGCTGCCGTTCCTGGCGCCAACCATCGCCATCACCGTCATGCTGCGCACCATCTGGATCGCCACATTTGCCGACCTGATCTTCGTGATGACGGCAGGCGGTCCCGCCGGGTCGACAAGCACCGTGCCGGTCTACATCTATGTCAGCGCCTTCAAGTCCCTGGACAAGGGCTATGCCTCGGCGGTGGCGGTGCTGCTGCTCGTCTTGCTCATCGTCTATGCCGTGGCGCTGATCGGCATTCGGCGCTCAATCGTGAGGCACGTCTGATGATCGCCGGGCGCTCCAACTCTTCACGCTTTCTCAGCGGCATCGGCCTCTACGGCGCCATCGCGGCCTACATGATCTTCGCGCTGTTCCCGATCTTCTGGACACTGAAAATATCGGTCACGCCGGAGCGATTGCTGTATTCCGAGGGCATCACCTTGTGGCCGTCGCAGACGACCTTTCAGAATTTCTATACTGTTCTGGAAGTCTCTGATTTCCCACGCTATTTCCTGAACAGTGTCATCGTTTCGGTGGCGACTGCGGCGTTGGTGACGGTCATTGCCACGCTCGCCGGCTATGCCATGTCGCGCTTCACCTTCCGCGGCAAGGCGGCGCTCGCCATCATGCTGCTTTTGACCCAGACCTTCCCGCTGGTGATGGTCATTCCGCCGATCTACCGCGTCATGGGCGAGCTTGGCCTCACCAACAGCCTGATCGGGCTGATCATCATCTACACTGCCTTCAACACCGCCTTCGCCACCTTCCTGATGCAGTCCTTCTTCGATGGTATCCCAAAGGACCTGGAAGAGGCGGCAATGATCGACGGCTGCACGCGCGCTGAGGCCATGCGCAAGGTGATCGTGCCGCTGACGCTGCCCGGCATGGGTGCGACACTGGGTTTCGTCTTCACAGCTGCCTGGAGCGAGCTGTTGTTCGCGCTGATGCTGATTTCCAGCGACGACAAGAAAACCTTCGCGGTTGGGCTGCTCACCTACATCGGCAAGTTCGCCGTCGACTGGGGACAGATGATGGCTGCGTCCGTCCTGGCGCTGATCCCAGTCTGTATCTTCTTCGCCTTCCTGCAACGCTATCTCGTCACCGGCCTGACCGCCGGCGCCGTCAAAGGATGATCGATGGCCTCTGTTACGCTCGAAAAGGTCCGCAAAGACTATGGCGCGGTCCGCGTCCTGCACGCGGTCGACCTTGAGATCGCCGATGGCGAGTTCGTCGTGCTGGTCGGCCCTTCGGGCTGCGGCAAATCCACCTTGCTGCGCATGATCGCCGGGCTGGAGGAGGCTTCCGGTGGCGAGATCCGCATCGGCGAGCGGCTGGTCAACGACGTTGCGCCGAAGGACCGCGACATCGCCATGGTGTTCCAGTCCTACGCGCTCTATCCGCATATGGACGTATCGAAGAACATGGGCTTCAGCCTGATGCTGAAGAAGGCCGAGAAGCAGGCCATCGACGCGCGGGTGGGTGGTGCCGCCAAACGGCTCGGGCTCGACAATTTCCTGCAACGCCTGCCGCGGCAATTGTCCGGTGGCCAGCGCCAGCGCGTCGCCATGGGCCGCGCCATCGTGCGCGATCCCAAGGTGTTTCTGTTCGACGAACCGCTGTCGAACCTCGACGCCAAGCTGCGCGTCCATATGCGCGCCGAGATCAAGGCGCTGCACCAGCAATTGAAGACCACCTCGGTCTACGTCACGCACGACCAGATCGAGGCCATGACGATGGCCGACCGGATCGTCGTCATGCATGACGGGCTGATCCAGCAGGTCGGCGCGCCGCTCGATCTCTATGACCGGCCGGCCAACATGTTCGTCGCCGGTTTCATCGGTTCGCCGGGCATGAATTTTCTGCCGGCAACGGTTCGAAAGGCGGGCACATCGGAGGCCGTGCTGGCCGATGGCCAGGCATTGCGCCTGCCGGACGGCTTGCCGCTGAAGGATGGTGACGCGATCACCGTCGGCTTGCGACCGGAGCATGTCAGGCTGGCCGATGATGGCGCCCTGCAAGGCGAGGTGGTGGTGGTGGAGCCGCTCGGCCTGTCGACGCAGTTCTACGTCAAGCTGGCGGTCCAGCAGCTCTGCGTCTTTGCCATGGGCCGTGCCGGCGTGAGGCCCGGCGACGTGGTGCGGCTGTCGGCCGATCCGGCGTCGCTGCATCTGTTCGATCCGAAAAGCGGCGATCGCATCGGGTGAGGGCCTGCAGCCATCCATGAAAACAAAAACGCCGCCCATTGGGCGGCGTTTCGGCATTTATGGAGAAACCAGATTACTTGATCTTGGTTTCCTTGAATTCGACGTGCTTCTTGGCGACCGGGTCGTACTTGCGGAACGACAGCTTGTCGGTCTTGGTGCGGCTGTTCTTGCTGGTCACGTAGAAGAAACCGGTGTCGGCGGTCGACAGAAGCTTGATCTTGATGTTTGCGGCTTTGGCCATGATCTCAGTCCGTTATGTTCGTGGGGTTTTGGCCGCTGGAGCACGGGAAAACACCCGGACGCGGGAAACTTGGCGCGACACATAAAGAACGTGCCTGGAAAGTCAAGCCCGGTGGAGCTCATACGATCCACTGGAGCTGGCCAGTGGCCTCGAATTATACGGTTTCTCTCGCTGATGCAGCAACCTTCTTCCAGTCTCCGGTGGTGTTCCACCAGCGATTCGGATTGGCGCGATCGTCCAGTCCCTTGGAACGGCTGGCCAGAATCGGCTGAATGCGGATCACTGGTTCCTGGTAGGAGTGCGCCTGGAAAATTGCCTCGACGACGCGCGCGGCCAGCGCCTGGTCGTCGGGCAGTTCGAAGGAAATCTCGACCGTTCCTGGGCGTCGCCGCAACTCGGTTTCGGCGCCGGCGGCCGCACCTTCAAGCGGCCGGTAGCGTTCGATGCCGTGTGCTGACTGATAGGCGTTGCGATCATATTTGCCCATCGCCAGCGGCGCTATCGCCACCACCGCGTCCATGATGCGGTCGACATCGGCGGCCGGTGCCTGAAAGGTCACAAGCAGGAGCAGTGTCATTCGCAACGAAGTGGTTTCAAAGCCGCTGTCGATCATGGAAGTATCCTCAACTTCAGATGTTTGAGGAAACCTTATAACCGGGGGCTGCTGACATGGTTCTGTCAGCAGCCTGTCCTCGCGCCACGCTGAACACAGGGTTCGCCGTGCTGTTGCGCTACAGTAGGATCTTGCGAACCAGCCTGACGCTAACCAGGGCGATGTAGGCGCCGAAGAACAGGCCGAGCGACCAGCCGAAGCCGGCCGGACCGAACGCGTCCATGCCGATGCCGATCGCTTGCGGGCCGAGCACCATGCCGACGCCATAGCACAGCACGAAGGCGGCGTTGGCCGACGCCAGTTCGTGGCCGGAGAGCTGCGAGCCGAGATGGGCAAGGCCGATCGTGTACATGGCAGCGACCACGCCGCCCCAGACGAACAGAAGGGCTGCCATCAGGTGCCAATTCTGGGCAAAGAAAGGCATGAAGACCGTGCCGGCGAAGCCGACGATGGCGCAGGCCAGCAGCAGATAGCGGCGGTCGTTGACGCGGTCGCTGATCATGCCGATCGGGATCTGCAACAGCACGTTGCCGAGACCGATCATGGTCAGGAGAAGGGCTGCGTCGGCCTCGGAGTAGCCGATGCGGTTGCCGTAGATCGGGAACAGCGCAAAGCCGCCGGTTTCAACGGCGCCGAACACCAGCACGGCGGCGGTCGCCGACGGCACTAGCCAGATGTAGCGCAGGAAATTGCTGGTTTCGCCGTCGGAGGCGATGGTCGGGCTCTCGTTGCGCGCCGCCAGCACTGGTATCGCGGCCAGCGTCACCAAGACGATGATGACGCCGAACGGCCTGAAGCCGGAGCTGCCGAGATGGGCGAACAGCCACGGGCCGGCGGCAAAGCCGAGCGACAGAACCGTGGCGTAGATGCCGAGGACAAGGCCGCGCCGGTGCGGCGGCGCCGAAGTGCTGATCCAGAATTCCGACAGGATGAACAGCACCGTCAGCGCGATGTGCAGCACGATGCGCAGTGGAAACCACATCCAGAAATCCGGCGCGAAGTGGAAGCCGACGAAGGCCAGGGCACCGGTGGCAATCATGGCGACCATCGTCCAGGCTACGCCGAAGCGCATGGCGAGCGGTGTGGCCAGCGGTGCACCGGCGATCGAGGCCAGGCCGGCGACGGCGGTGTTGAGGCCGATCATCGAGGCCGAATGGCCGCGCGTTTCCAGAATGACGCTGAGCAGCGGCATGCCGAGGCCGATGGCGATGCCGACGACGCTGATCGACGAGATCGCCGCCACCATCGGCAGCCAGTGTACGCGTTCGTCGCCCTGTGGTTGGGTATCGACCGTCATGGGATGCTGATTACTCTACAGAAGTTCGCGGGTGAAGCGGTTGCGGACAAGCCGGTAGAAGGGCACGGGTCCGCCCGGACGCAACAGCGGATCATGGGCGAGGCGCTTTCCCAGCTCGTCCAGGATCATTCGGGTGATGTCGGGTATGTCGGCTTCCCTGGCCTTGGCAAGCGGCAGCCAGACCAGTTCCTCGAGCTCGTTGGTTGGACCGCCACCCGGCAGTTCGACCGCGACATCGTCGCGCCAGGCGCTGAAGAAGCGCGTGTCGAAGCGGCGCACCCGGTTGGGCGGCGTGATGGCGCGGGCAACGAAGCGCAGCATGTCGAGAGAAGGTTGCACGCCGTGTTCGGCAAAGCCCTGCCAATCAGGCCTGGTGGTGGCGAACGCGCCTTTGCGGCCGATCAGCAGCCCGGCTTCCTCATAGGTCTCGCGAATCGCCGACAAGGCGATGCCGCGCGCACGCGCGGCACTTGTGCGGCCGGGACCGGCGATGAGCCTTGCTTCCTGCTCCGGGTGCAATGCGGCGGCGATCGGGATGCGGCTGTCGGCCGGATCGGTACGGCCGCCGGGAAAGACGAACTTGCCCGGCATGAAGGCGTGGCCGGCGTGGCGGCGGCCAATCAGCACCAGCACCTCGTCGCCCTTGCGGTCGAGCAGGATCAGTGTCGCCGCATCGCGCGGACGGATTGGCTGGTCGCCATGAGCGATCATGCTCCGCTCGATCCTGTCGACTTCCGCCTTGGTCATACCGTCCATGCGCAGGACCTAGCGGAAACTTCTGGCAAGCGAAAGTGGCCTTTCACGGTCGGCATGTTGCGCCAGGCGGCGTTCTAGGCCCCGGGATGGGGCTCGATCACGTCCTGCTCGCCGCCGAATCCATGCATATAGAAGGCCCATTGCAATCCGATGACGGCACCCTTGACCGGCTGCAGCAGCGCGACCGACAAAATAATGGTCAGCGGCACCCAGATGGCGATGTGCTGCCAGGTAGACAAGGTCGATGTCGCCTCCACGCCCATGAAGGCGCCAAGCACGATGTGGCCGACGATGACGATGACAAGATAGGCGGGCAGGTCGTCGGCGCGATGGTGATGCAGTTCCTCGCCGCAGACACTGCATGTGTCGACGGACTTGGTGAAGGCGCGAAACAGCTTGCCTTCGCCGCAATGCGGGCAGCGGCCGAGCATGCCGCGCTTCATGGCCGTCCACAGCGGGCGGGCAACACGGCCCGAGTGATGTTCGCCGCCGAAAACCTGGTCTTCCATGACTGTCGTCATCATCGTCTCCTGCCGCGCGAACCCGGTCGCGATTGCGACGCGCGGGCACGGCCCTTGGCCTTGTGAAACGACCGCTTGGAGCCTGGCAAGGGCTTCGGGTCGGTCAACATCTCGAAGCGCATCGCACCGGCCATCGGCGCCACCTCGACGAGCCGGACCTCGACGCGGTCGGCAAGCTGGTAGCCTTTGCCCGAGCGTTCTCCGAACAAGGAGCGGGCCGTTTCATCGTATATATAGTAATCGCCATTCAATGTTGACACCGGGATGAAACCATCCGCGCCGTACTGCGGCAATTGGACAAATAGTCCCGATTTGGTGACGCCGGAAATACGCGCATCGAACCGGTCGTCGACGCGCTCGGCGAGGTAGGAGGCGATCAGCCGGTCGACCGTATCGCGTTCCGCAGCCATCGCGCGCCGTTCGGTGCCGGAAATCAGCACGGAAACATCTTCGAGCCGCGCTTCCTCGTCCTGCGTCAGGCCACCTGGACCGAGGCCAAGTGCGGCAATAAGTCCGCGGTGCACGATCAGGTCGGCGTAGCGGCGGATCGGCGAGGTGAAATGGGCATAGCGCTTCAGGTTGAGGCCGAAATGGCCGATGTTCTTGGGCGAATATTCAGCCTGGCTCTGCGAGCGCAGCACCACCTCGTTGACCAGGCCTTCGTTGTCGTCGCCGCGCACGCGCTCGAGGATGCCATTGAACTGGCTTGGCCGCATCTGCGCGCCGCGCGCCAGCGACAGGCCGAGCGTCTGCAGGAACTCGCGCAGCGATTCCTGCTTGGCCAGCGAAGGCGCGTCATGGACGCGGTAGACCAGCTCCTGCTTCTTCGCCTCCAGCGCCTCGGCCGCCGCGACATTGGCCTGGATCATGAATTCTTCGATCAGCCTGTGGGCGTCGAGCCGTTCCGGCACGATGACGCGATCGACCGTGCCATCGGGCTTGAGCAGGATCTTGCGCTCCGGCAGGTCGAGTTCGAGCGGCTGTCGGCCGTCGCGGCCGCGCTTCAAGATCGCATAGGCGTCCCATAGCGGCTTCAATATGGTGTCGAGGATCGGACCGGTCTTGTCATCAGGCACGCCGTCGATCGCCGCCTGTGCCTGGCTGTAAGCGAGCTTCGCCGCGGACTTCATCATGACGCGATGAAAGGAGTGCCGGAGCTTGCGGCCATCGGCCGAAAAAACCATGCGCACGGCGAGCGCCGGGCGATCCTGGCCTTCGCGCAGCGAACAGAGATCGTTGGAAATGCGCTCGGGCAGCATCGGCACGACGCGATCGGGGAAATAGACCGAATTGCCGCGTTTCAGCGCCTCGCGGTCGAGTGCCGTGCCATAACGCACGTAGGCCGCGACATCGGCTATCGCCACGGTGGCGACAACGCCGCCCGGGTTCTTCTCATCGAGGTCCGGTGTGGCGAAGACGGCGTCGTCATGGTCCTTGGCGTCGGCCGGATCGATGGTGACCAGCGGCAGGTCGCGCCAGTCCTCACGGTGAGCAAGCGTCGCGGGCTTGACGGCTTCGGATTCGGCGATGACATCGGCCGGGAAGATATGCGGAATGTCGTGGGCATGGATGGCGATCATCGAGACCGCCTTCTCGCTGGTCAGCGAACCCAGCACGTTGAGCACCTTGGCGCGGGGCAGCCCATAGCGGGAGGCTCGCGCGGGCTCGACCTCGACCAGGTCGCCGTTTTTGGCGCCGTTCTGGAATTCCTTGTCGACGATCAGCTCAGGCTGGCGCCGTTCGACCGGTTCGATGCGGAAGGTGCCGTCCTGCAGGATGCGAAAGACACCGAGAACCGCATCGCTGCGCTTCTCGAAGATCTTCATCACCCGCCCGGTATAGGCGGGGCCTGTCGCTTCGTTGGTCGGGAAGGTTTTTGCCAGCACGCGGTCGCCGATGCCGGGCGCCGGGCCGTTGCCGCTGCGTGAGATCCGAATGGAGACAACCGGTGGCTCGCCAGTGCCGACGGCTTCCGCCGGGTGCGCCAGCAAGATGCCATCGCCGTCACGGCCAAAAATGTCGAGCACGGCGACATGGGGCAGGGCGCCGACGCGGGCCAGTTGCTTGCGCTCCTTGGTCAGGACGCCTTCGTCCTGCAAGTCGCGCAGGAGATCCTTCAGCCAGATGCGGTCGTCGCCGCGTAGCGCGAACGCCTTGGCGATGTCGCGTTTGCCGGCGCGGTCGGGGTTTTCGGCGATGTAGCGCAGGATTTCGTCACGCGATGGCCGGTAGTCGTCCTTGACCTTGGCCCTCGTGTCGGCGGTGCGCGGATCGCCGTGGCTTCTTCCGGTGATCCTGCGCGCCACGCTGTCCTACCCTTTTTTCTTCACGGCCGGCTTCTTGGCCGCCGTTTTCTTGGTTGTGGTTTTCTTGGTCGTGGGGGTCTTGGCCGCTGCCGCCTTGCGGAACGGTTTCTTGCCGCCGCCGCCCTTGGCTTCCTTCTCGGCAATCAGCGCCAGTGCGTCCTCGATAGTCACCGACTGGGGGTCCTTGCCCTTGGGCAGGGTGGCATTGACCTTGCCGAAATTCACGTAAGGCCCGTATTTGCCATCGCGCACGACGATCTTGCCGCCGCCATCGGGATGATCGCCAAGCTCCTTGAGAGCTGCCGGTGTGCCGCCATTGCGGCCGCCCTTGCCCTTCAACTGCTTCTCGGCGATCACCGACACGGCGCGGTTGAGGCCGATCGAGAACACGTCCTCGATGCTGTCGACATTGGCGTAGGTGCCGTCATGCAGCACGAACGGGCCGTAGCGGCCGAGCCCGGCCGAGATCATCTTGCCGGATTCGGGATGCTTGCCGACATCGCGCGGCAGCGACAGCAGGGCGAGCGCCTTCTCGTGGTCGATTGTATCGGCAGTCCAGCCCTTAGGTAGGCTGGAACGCTTGGCTTCCTTGCCGTCGCCACGCTGCAGATAGGGGCCGAAGCGGCCGCTGCGCAGCGTGATTTCCTCCGATGTATAGGGGTCCTTGCCGATGACCTTGGTGCCGTCTTCGCCGCTGCCGTTCTCGCCATTGGGGTTGGCGGCGTCGCCGAGCTGGCGGGTGAAGGAGCATTCGGGATAGTTCGAGCAGCCGACAAAGGCGCCGAACTTGCCGAGCTTCAGCGACAGATTGCCGGTACCGCATTTCGGGCAGATGCGCGGATTGGAGCCGTCTTCTCGCGCCGGAAACACCAGCGGCGCCAGTTCCTCGTTGAGCGCATCGAGCACGTCGGTGACGCGCAACTCCTTGATGTCGGCGACGGCGCCGGAAAAGTCCTTCCAGAAATCGCGCAGCACGTCCTTCCAGGCGAGCTTGCCGTCCGAGATCTCGTCGAGCTTTTCCTCGAGGGACGCCGTGAAGTCATACTCGACATAGCGCTTGAAGAAGCTTTCGAGGAAGGCCGACAGCAAGCGGCCCTTGGCCTGCGGCACCAGCCGGCGCTTGTCGATGGTGACGTAGTCGCGGTCCTCGAGCGTCTTCAGGATCGCCGTGTAGGTCGACGGCCGGCCGATGCCGAGCTCTTCCAGCTTCTTGATCAGCGAGGCTTCGGAGTAACGCGGCGGCGGCTCGGTGGTGTGCTGGGTGGCGTTGATCGCCTGCCGGGCAAGCTGCTCGCCGGCACGGATCTCGGGCAGACGGCGATTTTCCTCGTCTTCCGAATCGTCGTCCTTCTGGTCGGTGTAAGCAGCGATGAAGCCGTCGAAGCGAACGACCGAACCGATGGCGCGAAGCTCGGCGGTGCGGGCGCCGTTGACCGCCTCGATCTCGGCCGTGGTGCGTTCGATCTCGGCTGGCTGCATCTGGCTGGCGATGGCGCGCTTCCAGATCAATTCATAGAGCCGCATCTGGTCGGAATCGAGATATTGCCTGACCGATGCCGGGGTGCGCATGAAATCCGTCGGGCGGATCGCTTCGTGCGCTTCCTGGGCATTCTTGGCCTTGGCGGTATATTGGCGCGGCTTTTCCGGCAGGTATTTTGGACCGAATTCCTTGGCGATCGCGTCGCGGGCAGCGTCGATCGCCTCCGGCGCCATCTGCACGCCGTCGGTTCGCATATAGGTGATCAGGCCGGTGGTCTCGCCGCCGATCTCCATGCCTTCATAGAGGCGCTGCGCCACTTGCATGGTGCGGCTGGCCGAGAAGCCGAGGCCCGATGAAGCGGCCTGCTGCAGCGTCGAGGTGGTGAAGGGCGGGCCGGGATTGCGCTTGGTCGGCTTGGCTTCGACCGACACCGCCTTGAAGGTCGCGCCTTCGAGCATCGACTTGATGTCGTCGGCCTGCGCCTTGTTGGAAATGTCGAGCTTCTGCAGCCTCTTGCGGTCGAAGGCCGTCAGGCGCGCTTCGAAATTCTCGTTGCGCGGCGTGCCAAGCAGGGCTGCGATCTGCCAGTATTCCTCGCGGATGAAGCGCTCGATCTCGGATTCGCGGTCGCAGACCAGACGCAACGCGACAGACTGGACACGGCCGGCCGAGCGGGCACCCGGCAATTTGCGCCACAGGACGGGCGACAGCGTGAAGCCGACGAGATAGTCGAGCGCGCGGCGGGCCAAGTAGGCATCGACCAGCGGCGCATCGATCTGGCGCGGATTGGCCATCGCTTCGAGCACCGACGATTTGGTGATGGCGTTGAAGACGACGCGGCTGACCGGCTTGTCCTTCAGCGCACGCTTCTGCTTCAGCACTTCCAGCACGTGCCAGGAAATGGCTTCGCCTTCACGATCCGGGTCGGTGGCGAGGATCAGGCCGTCGGCATCCTTGACCGCCTTGGCGATGTCGGCAAGGCGCTTGCCCGAGGCGGTGTCGACCGCCCAGGACATGGCAAAATCCTCGTCGGGACGCACCGAGCCATCCTTGGCCGGCAAATCGCGGACATGGCCGAACGAGGCCAGAACCTTGTAGTTCTTGCCGAGGTATTTGTTGATTGTCTTCGCTTTGGCCGGCGATTCGACGACGACGACGTCCATGAGGTCTCATATCAGCTGTGATGCGGCAGAAGAATTCCGCTGCGCGCGACGAAATCTCGTTCTATTTGCCGCTCACATGGCCGCGCTTTTGCATCCGGTCAAGGGGAAGCGCCCAAATTGCAAGACTGTCCGCAGCAATACACTCTTAGAGTGTATGGAGAAAATCACAGAATTTTGGCTTGGGCGGGATGGTGGTTCCGAGTCAGCGAAAATGACCCGGTTCATTTTCGGCCGAGTCGAGAAAAGCTGACCCGGTACCGAACCGGGGCGACGCCATGGCAGGGTGTTTGAAGCTGGCCGCCGGCGGCATGGAGGGATGCCCGGCGACCAGCCCATCTCCCGCCAGCAGGCAGGAAGCGGCATCGAGGACTTTAGTCGGCCTTAGCGATGTGCCAGACGCCGGCAACGCCGTCGCCGCTCACATCTCCGGCCTTCTTGTCCTTGACGAATGTGTAAAGCGGCTTGCCGTCATAGGCCCACATCTTGGTGCCGTCGGTGCGGTCGACGATTGTCCATCCTTCGGAACCCTTCGCACCGGCCTCGGCCTTCAGAGGCGGCCAGTTGGCGGCGCATTTGTCGTAGCAGTTCGACTTGCCCTTCTCGTCCTTGTCATAGGAATAAAGCGTCATGCCCTTGGCATCGGTGTAGATCTTGGTGCCTCCGACATCGGCTTCCTTCCACGCATCGGCGGCGAAGGATGCGGCGGTGCTGAGCAAAAGCGCTGCCAGCCCTACGGTTATGGTTTTCATGAAAATCTCCCTGGCTGATATCTGGAGGCGCGCGGGAAATGCGGCCTCGCCGTATTAACGCCCGCGGGCCATCGTTTCTTCCCCGGTCCGCGCATGCGGCGACGACTTGCCACAAAATGGTGATTGGTGGAGAAGCGCTGTCGGACCTATATCGGCGCCGGAACAGTCGGAGTTTTGGAATGGCATTGGACATAAGCTACGTCAGCGCGGTCGGAGCGGGTGCGATCTCGTTCCTGTCGCCTTGCGTGCTGCCGCTGGTGCCGCCCTACCTCTGTTATATGGCCGGCGTTTCGGTCGACGATTTTCGCGGCAATGCGGGTGCCACCGCACGCGAAGGCGCACGCGGTGCACTGCTTTATTCCTCGATTGCCTTCGTGCTCGGCTTCTCGACCGTGTTCGTGGCGCTTGGTGCGGGAGCGTCGACCATCGGCCGGTTGCTGCGCGTCTGGCAGGAGCCTCTGGCCATGGGCGCCGGTGTGCTGATCATCCTGATGGGCCTGAATTTCCTCGGCATACTGCGCATTCCGTTGCTGTCGCGCGAGGCGCGCTTCCAGTCGCAGGGCAAGCCGGCAAGTGCTGTCGCTGCCTATGTCATGGGGCTGGCCTTCGCCTTTGGCTGGACGCCATGCATCGGTCCGGTGCTGGGGCCGATCCTGACGCTGGCCGGTGGCCGCGAGACGGTGGGCGAGGGCGCGTTGTTGCTCGCCGCCTACTCGCTCGGCCTCGGCATCCCGTTCCTGATCGCGGCGCTGTTTTCCGGCGCCTTCATGCGCTTCCTCGGCAAATTCCGCGTCCATCTCGGCCGCGTCGAAAAAGCCATCGGCGCTCTACTGGTCGTCGCCGGCGTGTTTTTCCTGACCGGTGGCGTGCAGACGGTATCGTACTGGCTGCTGGAGAATTTCCCGGTGCTGGGCCGGTTGGGGTGATCTCGTAGCCCAAGTGCAAAATGCGCGCCGTGGACCCGCTGATCAAGAGTCAGCTGCTCAATCATCTCACCGGAATTTAACCGCATTGGTGCAGCATGGCGCCACTGCTATCCTGTCTTGATTCCCAACCCTTTTCATATGGTTGTCCATCCATGAGCCAGAGATCCTGCCTGTCAGTCATCCTCGCCGCCGGCGAAGGCACGCGCATGAAAAGCGCGATCCCGAAGGTGCTGCACCAGATTGCCGGCCTGCCCATGGTCGCCCATGTGGTGAAGGCGGCCGAGGCCGCAGGTGCGAGCAGCCAGGCTTTGGTGATCGGCCATGGCGCCGACGAGATGCGCAAGGCGGCGCAGAAATTCGCACCGAAGGCCGAGACCTTCGTCCAGGAAAAGCGCCTTGGCACCGCGCACGCGGTGCTGGCCGCGCGCGATGCGATATCAAAGGGTTATGACGATGTGCTGGTCATGTTCGGTGACACGCCACTGATCGACGCGGATGCTCTGACCGCGGCGCGGCTGAAACTGGCGGAAGGTGCTGCTGTCGTGGTGATCGGTTTCCGGCCGCCCAATCCGACCGGCTATGGCAGGCTGATCGAAAAAGGCGGCAAGCTGATTGCCGTCCGCGAGGAGAAGGACTGCAGCGCGGAGGAAAGGAAGATCGGCTTCTGCAATGCCGGCATGATGGCGGTGGCGGGCGCTCACGCGCTGAAGCTGCTCGATGCTGTCGGTAACGAGAACACCAAGGGCGAGCATTATCTCACCGACATCGTCGAGATCGCCAGCGCACAGGGCCTCGATGTCGTTGCCACCGAGGCCAGCTTCGAGAACGCGCTCGGCATCAACAACCGCGCCGAATTGGCGCAGGCCGAAGGCATCTGGCAGGCGCGCCGCCGCCATGAGGCAATGCTGTCGGGCGTGACGCTGATCGCGCCGGAAACCGTGTTCTTCTCGCATGACACCGAGATTGGCGCCGACACGATCGTCGAGCCCAATGTCTGGTTCGGGCCGGGCGTGAAAATCGCTGGCGGCGCCAAGATCCATGCCTTCAGCCATATCGAGGGCGCCACCATCGCCACGAATTGCGACGTCGGGCCGTTCGCACGGCTGCGGCCGGGTGCCGATCTCAAGAACAAGGCCAAGGTCGGCAATTTCTGCGAGGTCAAGCAGGCTGTTATCGAGGAGGGCGCCAAGGTCAACCACTTGACCTATATCGGCGATGCGCGCGTCGGCGCGGGGGCCAATATCGGTGCCGGCACCATCACCTGCAACTATGACGGCTATTCGAAATTCTTCACCGACATCGGCGAGGGCGCCTTTGTCGGTTCGAATTCCTCGCTGGTGGCGCCGGTGTCTATCGGCAAGGGCGGCTACATCGCTTCGGGCAGCGTCATCACCGAAAGCGTTCCCGACGATGCGCTGGCCTTCGGCCGCGCCCGCCAGAAGACGATCCCCGGCAAGGGTAGGGAATTGCGAGAGCGTTTTGCTTCGGCAGCCGCTGCGAAGAAAAAGTAAAACCGACCTGCAAAAAACCGAACGATCGCGGTAACCGGATTGCAAGAGCGGTCTGTCATGATGCATGCGTGCAGAAGCGTTCCGTTACACGGGACGAAATGCAATGTGACTTTCGCGGCAGGCCGGCCATCCCTAAATAGCGCTGGTTTTCCATTGGGAATTGGGGACTGTCTGCATGTGCGGTATCGTTGGAATCGTCGGTCACTCGCAGGTTGCGCCGCTTATCGTCGACGCGCTGAAGCGGCTCGAATATCGCGGCTATGACTCGGCCGGCGTCGCCACCATCGAGCATGGCGAGCTTGCCCGCCGGCGGGCCGAAGGCAAGCTGATCAATCTCGAGCGCCGGCTCAAGGACGATCCGCTCGACGGCACGATCGGCATCGGCCACACCCGCTGGGCGACGCATGGCGTGCCCAACGAGACCAATGCGCACCCGCATTTTTCCGACGGCGTCGCCATCGTCCACAATGGCATCATCGAGAATTTCGCCGAATTGCGCGAGGAACTGAAGCGCGACGGCTATTCCTTCTCCTCGCAGACCGACACCGAGGTCGTCGCGCATCTGGTGGCGCGCGAACTGGCCAAGGGGCTGAAGCCGGTCGAGGCCGCGCACCAGGCGCTGAAGCGGCTGCAAGGCGCCTTTGCGCTGGCGATCATGTTCAGGGGTGACGAGGACCTGATCGTCGGCGCCCGCAACGGCCCGCCACTGGCCGTCGGCCATGGCGATGGCGAGATGTTTTTGGGCTCCGACGCCATCGCGCTCGCCCCGTTCACCAATTCGATCACCTATCTCGAAGACGGCGACTGGGCGGTGGTACGCCGCGACGGCGTCACCATCTTCGACATCGATGGCAAAAAGGTCGACCGCAAGCGCCAGCAGTCGCTGTCGACCAGCTTCATGGTCGACAAGGGCAACCGGCGCCATTTCATGGAGAAGGAAATCCATGAGCAGCCGGAAGTGATCTCGCACACGCTGGCGAATTATCTCGATTTCGTCGGCGGCGTGTCCAAGCCGCTCGACCTGCCTTTCGATTTCGCCAGGATCGGCCGGCTGGCGATTTCGGCCTGCGGTACCGCCTATCTGGCCGGCCTGATCGGCAAATACTGGTTCGAGCGCTACGCCCGGCTGCCGGTCGACATCGATGTCGCCTCGGAATTCCGCTACCGCGAAATGCCGTTGTCGAAGAACGACGCGGCGTTCTTCATCTCGCAATCGGGCGAGACCGCCGACACGCTGGCCTCGCTGCGCTATTGCCGCAAGGCCGGCATGAAGATCGGCGCGGTCGTCAATGTGCGGGAATCGACCATGGCGCGCGAATCCGACGTGGTGCTGCCGACGCTGGCCGGTCCGGAGATCGGTGTCGCCTCGACCAAGGCGTTCACCTGCCAGCTTTCGGTGCTGGCATCGCTTGCCGTGCGCGCCGGCGTGGCGCGCGGCACGATCTCACGCGAGCAGGAAAAGACCTTTGTGCGCGAACTGTCGGAAGCGCCGCGCTATGCCAATCAGGTGCTGAAGCTCGACCATCAGATCGAAAAGATCGCGCGCGACCTCGCGCACTACAAGAACGTGCTCTATCTCGGCCGCGACACCAACTTCCCGCTGGCCATGGAAGGGGCGCTGAAACTCAAGGAAATCTCCTACATCCACGCCGAGGGCTATGCCGCGGGCGAGTTGAAGCATGGGCCGATCGCGCTGATCGACGAGAACATGCCGGTCATCGTCATCGCGCCGCACGACCGGATCTTCGAAAAGACCGTGTCGAACATGCAGGAGGTGGCGGCGCGCGGCGGCAAGATCATCCTGATCACCGACAGCAAGGGCGCGGCCCTGACGAGCGTCAAGACGATGGAGACGATCGTGCTGCCGGACGTGCCCGAAATCATCTCGCCGATCATCTACGCGCTGCCGATCCAGATGCTGGCCTATTTCACCGCCGTGTTCATGGGCACCGATGTCGACCAGCCGCGCAACCTGGCGAAATCGGTCACCGTGGAGTAGGCTTTGCTTCCCAAATTGGGAGGTCGAGCCAAATGGCATCGAAGGTCACACGTCCAGTTCACCCTGGAGAACTCCTGCGCGAAGAATATCTCGCCCCGCCTGGCATGAGCGCCGGCGCGCTCGCGAAAAAGCTTAATCTTCCGCGCACCCGTATTGAGCGTATCGCCAAGGAAGAGATCGGCTTGACCCCCGATACGGCTCTTCGCCTCGCCAGATTTTTCAACACCACGCCCGAATTCTGGATGAATTTTCAGCAGGCCTACGAGCTTGAAACCGAAGCCAGGAAACTGGCGCCGGAACTTGAGAAGATTGAACCGATGGAAGCGGCGGCATAATCGGCCCTTTAAAAACTTCGCAGTTCCAATGCGCCGTCCGGTTCACTAATGTTGCATCGCAACAGCACGCCCCGGTGAACCATGTCCAATGCTCCAAAGACTTCCGGCATGACCCGGCTGAGGAACTATTTCCTCACTGGCTTCATCGTTTGCGCGCCGCTGGCGATTACCGCCTACATCGCCTGGTCGTTCATCGGCTGGGTCGATTCCTGGGTAAAGCCCTATATTCCGGCCCGCTACAGTCCCGACACCTACCTGCCGTTTCCGGTCCCGGGGTTCGGGCTGATCGTCGCCTTGATCCTGATCACGCTGATCGGCTTCCTGACGGCAAACATTGTCGGCCGTGCCATCGTCAATTTCGGTGAGCGGCTGCTTGGCCGCATGCCGCTGGTGCGCGGCATCTATGGTTCGCTGAAGCAGATTTTCGAGACCGTGCTGTCGAACAAGGGCGACATGTTCCGCCAGGTCGGGCTGGTCGAATATCCGCGCAAGGGTGTGTGGTCGCTGGTGTTCGTTGCCAGCGAGAAGGAAACCGAGATCAACCAGAAGCTCGATCAGGAAGGCGATCCGCTGATCGCGGTGTTCATGCCGTGCACGCCCAATCCAACGACCGGGTTCCTGATGTATGTGCCGAAGTCGGACATCGTGCTGCTCGATATGACGATCGAGGACGGAGCCAAGCTGATCGTCTCCGCCGGGCTGGTGGCGCCCGAGGTCAAGCAAATGGTCGTCGTGAACGGCGAGCCGATCGACGGAGCGCTTGCCAACCCCTCGGTTGCCGCCTTGGCTCAACCGGCGCGCAGGAGCCGCACGGCCTCGTCGCGCCCGAACAAATAAAGCAACAGGCGCAACGCCTCGCCACGCTCGGACTGCAGCTCCGGGTCGCGCGACAGGATCAGCCTGGCGTCGTCGCGGGCGGCCTCCAAAAGGTCGGCATGCGCCTCGATGCGCGCCACCTGGAAACCCGGCGTGCCGGACTGGCGGGTGCCCAGAAGTTCGCCTTCGCCGCGCAGCTTCAGGTCTTCTTCGGCAATCAGGAAGCCATCTTCCGTCTCGCGCATCACCGACAGCCTTCGCTTGGCGGTCTCGCCGAGCGGGTCCTTGTAGAGCAGCACGCAGGAGGACTTGATGTCGCCGCGCCCGACCCGACCGCGCAACTGGTGCAACTGGGCGAGGCCAAAGCGCTCGGCATGCTCGATGACCATGACGGTGGCGTCCGGCACATCGACGCCGACCTCGATGACAGTGGTGGCGATCAGGATGCGTGTCTCGCCCTGCTTGAAGGCGCGCATCGCCTCGTCCTTGTCGGCGCCCTTCATGCGGCCGTGGACGAGACCGATGCGGTCACCGAACAGCGGTTTGAGCGAGGCAAAACGATCCTCGGCCGACATCAGCTTGATCTCTTCGGATTCCTCGACCAGCGGGCAGATCCAGTAGATCTTCTGGCCGCCGGCGACGGCGTCGACCATGCGGTCGACCAGTTCGTCGAGCCGTTCGAGCGGCAGCGTGACGGTGCGGATCGGCTGGCGTCCGGCCGGCTTTTCCGTCAGCTTCGACACGTCCATGTCGCCGAAGGCGGTCAGCACCAGCGTGCGCGGGATCGGCGTGGCCGTCATCACCAGCATGTCGGGCGCATCGCCCTTGGCGGTAATGGCAAGCCGCTGGTGGACGCCGAAGCGATGCTGCTCGTCGATGACGGCAAAGACCAGGTCATGGAAGGTGACGGTCTCCTGGAACAGCGCGTGGGTGCCGACGACGATGTCGATCTCGCCGCTCGCCAGGCCGGCCAGCGTATCGGTGCGCTCGCGGCCTTTTTCGCGGCCCGTGAGGATGGCGATGCGCAACCCGACCTTGGCGGCAAGCGGCGCGATGGTCGCCAGATGCTGGCGGGCCAGGATTTCGGTCGGCGCCATCAGGGCTGCCTGGCCACCGGCCTCGACGGCGCGCGCCATGGCCAGCAGCGCGACGACCGTCTTGCCGGAGCCGACATCGCCCTGCAGAAGCCGCAGCATGCGTTCGGGATCGGCGAGGTCGGCATTGATTTCGGCGAGCGCGAATTCTTGGGAAGCGGTCAGCGAATAGGGGAGTGCGGCGCGCAGTTTCTCGACGATAGTGCCGTCGCCGACCAGAGGACGGCCGGACAGGCGGCGGATTTTTGCTCGCACCAGTGCCAATGAGACCTGGCCCGCCAGCAGCTCGTCATAGGCAAGACGTCGCCACGCCGTACCTTCGATCGAGACGTCGATCGGGTCGGCCGGATTGTGGATGCGGGCGAGCGCATCGCCAAAGGGGGCAAAGGTGTGTCGGCGCATGAAAGCGCCGTCCTGCCATTCAGGGAATTCGGGCACGCGAGCAAGCGCCTGGCCGATCGCTCGGCGCAGCACCTTGCCCGATAGCCCGGCGGTGAGCGGATAGACGGGTTCGACCAGCGGCAGGTTTTCCGCCTCGCTGGCCAGCGCGATATGATCGGGGTGGACCATGGTCGGGCGGCCGTTGAACCATTCCATGCGGCCGGAGACCACGACATGCTCGCCCTCGGGCATCGCCTTTTCGAGATAAGAGGCATGGGCATGGAAGAAGGTCAGCGCAATCTCGCCGGTGTCGTCATGGGCGTAGACCCGATAGGGCACCGACCTGTTGCCGCGCGGCGGCGGCTGGTGGCGGTCGATGCGCACCTCGAGCGTGACAATCTGGCCTTCCGCGGAACCTGCAATGCCCGGCCGGCTGCGGCGGTCGATGACGGTGTGCGGCAGCACGAACAAAAGGTCGCCGGCGCGTGCGGCGCGATCGCCGAGATCGGCGGCGACGACCTTCTCGATCAGCGAGCCAACCTTCGGCCCGACGCCGGCAAGCGAAGTGATCGGAACAAACAACGGATCAAGGATGGAAGGACGCATGATGTCAGCTTATGTCGCGACGGCCGCAGCGCAAGGCTGACAGCACCTTCTATCCACGCTATATGCGCCGCAGCAAGTGAGGATGCGGCACAATGACCGGAACGACGAGATCAAGCGAGGGGCTGGACGCCCGCCGCCGCAAGCTTCTGTTTCGCTCGTGGCATCGCGGCATGCGCGAGATGGACCTGATCCTCGGCACCTTCGCCGACGCCGAGATCGGCGCCTTGACCAGCGAGGAAATCGAACAATATGACAGGCTTCTCGACATTCCCGACACCGAATTCCTGCCCATGGTCACCGGCGAGCGCCCGATTCCCAGGGATGTCGACTGTGCCGTCCTGCAAAAGATCCTGGCTTTCCGCCATTCCATGACATTTTGAACACAAGCAATTCCAGGAAAAATGCGAAGCGGTTTTCCCGGGAAAAGCGCATAGCGCTTTCCCTGGGGAATTGCGACAAAACAAGACCGTGATTTCATGAGCCTCATTCCCAAAATCGGCCTGCCGAAAGGCCGCGCCGGCCAGTTCATCGTCGATGGCGTCGCCGATGGCTACGAAGCCTTTGCGCTGGTGCAGGCGGCACTCGAGATCGCGCCCGACAAGCCGGTGCTGTTCGTGGCGCGTGACGGCCAGCGCCTGCCGGCGATCGTCGAGGCGCTGTCCTTCGCGGCGCCCGGCCTTCCCGTGCTGGAGCTGCCGGCCTGGGACTGTCTGCCTTATGACCGGGTGTCGCCCGGTTCGGATGCCGCCGCCAAGCGGCTCGATGCGTTGACCGCCATGATCGCGCTGGCGAAGAAGCCGCACCGCGCCGTCATCCTCACCACCGCCAATGCGCTGCTGCAGCGCATTCCGCCGGCCGGCCTTGTCGAGGCACAGACGTTTCATGCCAGGCCCGGCAACCAGATCGACATGAACGCTCTGGTGTCGCGGCTGGAAACATCCGGCTTCGAGCGGGTGTCGACCGTGCGCGGCATCGGTGAATTCGCGGTGCGCGGCGGCATTCTCGACCTGTTCGCCCCGGGTTGGACCGAGGCGCTCAGGCTCGATTTCTTCGGCGACACGCTGGAATCGATCCGCGTCTTCGACGCCGCCACCCAGCGCACCACCGGCCAGCGCAAGTCGATGGCGCTGCAGGCGATGAGCGAAGTGGCGCTGACGCCGGAAACCATCAGCCGCTTCCGCCGCTCCTATATCGAAGCCTTTGGCGCGCCGCAGCGCGACGACGGGCTCTATGCGGCGGTCAGCGAGGGCAGACGCTTCGCCGGCATGGAACACTGGTTGCCGTTCTTCTACGAACGGCTGGAGACCGTGTTCGACTATTTGCCTGATACACCGGTCATCTTCGACCATCTGGCGCATGAGGCGCTCGCCGAACGCCACACGCTGATCCTCGATCACTACGAGGCGCGCAGGAAGCAGGCCGACAGCGCGTTGAAGGATGCGGTGCCTTACAAGCCGGTGCCGCCGGACCTGCTCTATCTCTCGCCGGAAAACCTGATTTCTTCGCTCGGACCGCGCGAAGCGATCGACTTCACGCCCTTCGACGCGCCCGATGCCGGGGCCAAGAAAGTGTTCCACGCCGGCTCGCGCCATGGCCGCAGCTTTGTCGAGGAGCGCGCCGATCCCAGCATCAATGTCTTCGATGTTGTCGTCAAACACATCGCCGACGAACGCGCGGCACGCCGACGCGTCGTCATTGCCGGCTGGACCGAAGGCTCGCTCGACCGGCTTGGCCAGATCCTTGGCGAACACCATCTCGGCAATCTGAAGCAGGTCGCCACGTTGGCGGAAGCGGAAGAGCTCGAGCCGGGGCAGGCGGCCCTTGCCGTGCTGCCGCTGGAATCCGGTTTCGAGACCGAAAGACTGGTCGTCGTCGCCGAGCAGGACATTCTCGGCGACCGGCTGATCCGGCGCTCGAAGCGCAAGAAGCGCGCCTCGGACTTCATTGCCGAGGCTTCGGCGTTGTCGGCCGGCGACATCGTCGTCCATGCCGATCACGGCATTGGCCGCTTCATCGGCCTGCGCACTATCGAAGCGGTCGGCGCGCCGCATGACTGCCTGGAAATCCACTATGCCGGTGATGACCGGCTGTTCCTGCCGGTCGAGAACATCGAGCTGCTGTCGCGCTACGGCTCGGATTCGGCCGAGGCGACGCTGGACAAGCTCGGCGGTGGCGCTTGGCAGTCGCGCAAGGCGCGGCTGAAGAAACGCCTGCTCGACATGGCGGGACAACTGATCCGCATCGCCGCCGAACGGCAGATGCGCGCTGCCCCGGCGCTGGTGCCGGCGGATGGTCTCTATGGCGAGTTCGCTGCCCGTTTCCCCTATGAGGAGACCGACGACCAGCAGACGGCGATCGACTCGGTGCGGGATGACCTTGCCGCCGGCAAGCCGATGGACCGGCTGATCTGCGGCGACGTCGGCTTCGGCAAGACCGAAGTGGCGCTGCGGGCGGCCTTTATCGCCGCGATGGAAGGGTTTCAGGTGGCGGTGGTGGTGCCGACGACGCTGCTGTCGCGCCAGCATTTCAAGACCTTCTCGCAGCGCTTTTCCGGCCTGCCGATCCGCGTCGGCCAGGCTTCGCGGCTGGTCGGTGCCAAGGAACTGGCCGAGACCAAGAAGGGCATTGCCGAGGGCCAGGTCGACATCGTCGTCGGCACCCACGCGCTGCTTAGCGCCTCGATCTCGTTCAAGAACCTTGGCCTTTTGATCATAGACGAGGAACAGCACTTTGGCGTCAAGCACAAGGAACGGCTGAAGGACCTGAAGACCGATGTGCATGTGCTGACGCTGTCGGCGACGCCGATCCCGCGCACACTGCAACTGGCGCTGACCGGGGTGCGCGAGCTGTCGCTGATCGCCACGCCGCCTGTCGACCGCATGGCGGTGCGCACCTTCATCTCGCCCTTCGATCCGCTTGTCATTCGCGAGACGCTGCTTCGCGAGCGCTATCGCGGCGGACATTCCTTCTATGTCGTTCCGCGCATCAGCGATCTGGCGGAAATCCATGATTTCCTGAGGGAATCCGTGCCGGAGCTGAAAGTGGCGGTAGCCCATGGCCAGATGCCGCCGGGCGAACTCGACGACATCATGAACGCCTTCTACGATGGGCAGTACGATGTGCTTTTGTCGACCACCATCGTCGAATCCGGCTTGGACATCCCGACCGCAAACACGCTGATCATCCATCGCGCCGACATGTTCGGCCTGTCGCAGCTCTACCAGTTGCGCGGCCGCGTCGGCCGCTCGAAGGTGCGCGCCTATGCGCTGTTCACGCTGCCGGCCAACCGCAAGCTGACCGACACCGCCGAGCGCCGGCTGAAGGTGCTGCAGTCGCTCGACACGCTGGGCGCCGGCTTCCAACTGGCCAGCCACGATCTCGATATCCGGGGCGCTGGCAATCTTCTCGGCGAAGAGCAGTCCGGTCATATCAAGGAAGTCGGTTTCGAGCTTTACCAGCAGATGCTGGAAGAAGCCGTCGCCGAGGTGAAGGATTCCGGCGAAGTCCAGGATGGCGGCTGGTCGCCGCAGATCGCCGTCGGCACGGCGGTGATGATTCCGGAAAGCTATGTGCCGGACCTGCAGCTCAGGCTGGCGCTCTATCGCCGCCTCGGCGACCTCGAAAACACCGAGGAAATCGACGCCTTCGGCGCCGAGCTGATCGACCGCTTCGGCCCACTGCCGGAGGAGGTCAAGCATCTCCTGAAGATCGTCTTCATCAAGGCGCTCTGCCGCAAGGCCAATGTCGAGAAACTCGATGCCGGGCCGAAGGGCGTCGTCATCCATTTCCGCAAACGCGAATTCTCCAACCCGGTCGGACTGGTCCAGTTCATCGGCGAGCAGGGTTCGCTGGCCAAGATCCGGCCCGACCACAGCGTGGTGTTCGTGCGCGACTGGCCGACGGCCGAGAAGCGGCTGGCGGGTTCGGCGGTCGTCATGACGCAGTTGGCTCGGCTGGTGGATAAGGCGGCTTAAGGTGTATTGATATTCAGGTGAGGCCGGCCTGCAAACGGCGGCTTCCTGCGCTTCCGGTGCTCACGTACAAAAAGTACGCTCCGCTCCGGTTCTCGGAAACCACCTTGTTTGGTCGCTTCGCGCCCGTCTTCGACTCCGGCTCGGCCTGACCTGAATCTCAACACACCTTGACAGCGCATGTGCATTCGCCACACGGCCAAATCCGGTCTAGAATAGGAAATCGGCTTCGTGTATGGAGCCGCGATCCCCATATGGGGCGGATTGGCGAGCGATGGCGCTCGCCTTGTTGTTTGACGCAATTCCGGACGGAAAACCGTTTCACACTTTTCCCGGAATTGCTCGGAAAGAGCGTTGGGTGTTGCGATGACGAAATGGTCGCCGAATTCGTGGAGAGCAAAGCCGATCAAGCAGGTTCCCGCCTATCCGGACCTTGCCGCGCTGAAGAACACGGAGGCGCAGCTCGCAACCTTTCCACCGCTGGTTTTTGCGGGCGAGGCGCGCAAGCTGAAGAAGCAGTTGGCGGCGGTCGCTGCCGGTGACGCCTTCCTCCTCCAGGGCGGCGATTGCGCCGAGAGCTTTGCCGAGCATGGCGCGGACAACATCCGCGACTTCTTCCGGGTGTTCCTGCAGATGTCGGTGGTGCTGACCTTCGCCGGCGCGCAGCCGGTGGTCAAGGTCGGCCGCGTTGCCGGCCAGTTCGCCAAGCCGCGCTCGTCCGACAACGAGACCAAGGGCGAGGTCACGCTACCCAGCTATCGCGGCGACATCATCAACGGCATCGAGTTCGACGCCAAGTCGCGCATTCCCGATCCCGCCCGCCAGGAGATGGCGTACCGCCAGTCGGCGGCGACGCTCAACCTTTTGCGCGCCTTCGCGCAGGGCGGCTATGCCAGTCTGGAGAACGTGCATCGCTGGATGCTCGGCTTCGTGTCCGACAGCCCGCAGGGCGAGAAGTATGAGTCTCTCGCCAACCGCATTACCGAGACGATGGACTTCATGAAGGCCGTCGGCATCACCTCGGAAACCAATTACGCGCTGCGCGAGACGGATTTCTACACCAGCCATGAAGCGCTGCTGCTCGGCTACGAGGAGGCGCTGACCCGCGTCGATTCGACCTCCGGCGACTGGTATGCCACGTCGGGCCACATGATCTGGATCGGCGATCGAACCCGCCAGCCAGACCATGCGCATGTCGAATATTGCCGCGGCATCAAGAACCCGCTTGGCCTGAAATGTGGCCCCTCGCTGACCCCTGACGGGCTGTTGGAGCTCATCGACCTGCTCAACCCGGAGAATGAGCCGGGACGGCTGACGCTGATCGCACGCTTCGGCTCCGACAAGGTCGCCGACCATCTGCCGAAGCTGGTGCGCGCGGTGCAGAAGGAAGGCCGCAGCGTGGTGTGGTCGTCGGACCCGATGCACGGCAACACGATCGAGGCCGCCGGCTACAAGACGCGGCCGTTCGACCGGATCCTGAAGGAGGTGCAGACCTTCTTCGAGGTGCACCGCGCCGAAGGCACGCATCCGGGCGGCATCCATGTCGAAATGACGGGCAAGAACGTCACCGAATGCACCGGTGGCGCGCGCGCCATCACCGCTGACGAATTGCAGGATCGCTACCACACGCATTGCGACCCACGCCTCAACGCCGACCAGGCGATCGAGCTGGCGTTCCTGGTGTCCGACCTGCTCAAGAAGAGCCACCCGGTGCAGCACAAGCAGGCCGCGAACGGGTGAACCGCCTGCCGGCCTGAATTTGGTTGATCGAGGCGCCGGAGAAGTCCGGCGCCTTTTTCGTTCCGGGACGATGCTGTCCAGGCGGTCGTCACGTCAAACCTTACGAAAATGTATGCCGACGCGACCACTGCAAGACCAAGATTGAGGTGAAGGGTCGCCGCAGACACCATCATATCAGGTCAGGATTCGGCGAACGGCAATGGAAGACTCCACCCAAGAGCACCTTGAGAACGCCGAGCATGCCGAACACGCCGCGCATGAGGGCAATCCTTTTCTGACCACGGTCTCGGTAACCATTGCCGTGCTGGCGGTTCTCGCCGCGACGGTCGGCAGTTTCGAGTCGCTCGAAACCGCGGAGGCGATCAACGACAAGAGCGAGGCGGCCTATCTCCAGAACAAGGCCAGCGATCAGTGGAGCTTCTTTCAGGCAAAGAGCATCAAGAAGAACAGCTATGAGATCGCGGCGGCAATGGGCGGCCCCGCCACCGATCAATTCCAGGCCAACGCGAAGCGCAATGAATCCGATGGCGCGGAGATACAGGCCAAGGCGGTCGAATTTGAAAAGCAGGTCGATGAAAAGCTGCGCGACAGCGACCTGCGGGCACACCGCCACCATGTCCTGACGTTTGCGGTGACGCTGCTGCACATATCGATCGCTGTCGCGACACTCTCCATCATCATGCGTGGCAAGCGCTGGCCGTGGATCGGCTCGCTGGCGCTGGGCGCACTGGGGGTGATCGCGGCCGGCTTCGCCTATGTCTGAGCGGACCGGCACTCCGGGCTGCAAAATGCCCTAACGCCCGCGCTCCCAGCGCAGGCTGGCGAGTCTGGGATCGGCAAACGCCGTCCGCGAAAACTCGATGCGCTTTTCCGGAAACTCGCAGATCGCCTGAACGCCGAACGCGCCGAGCCGGATGCGCCAGGTTCGCGGCTCCAGCGGCTTGGCCTTGGTAAAGCCGCGGCATGTCAGGAGCGCGATGTTGGCGCCCTTCGGGTCACGCGCGGAACGGTAGCGGATCGCCTCCAGCCCGGCCTCGCGGGCGGCGTCGGCAATTGCCTGGCAAGCGGCATAGTCGGTTGGATGCATCCACGCGGCGGCGTCGCGGTCGAGCGGCGGCCGGGTGAGATCGATCGCGCTTGCGCATTTGATCGCGGCGGCAAAGGCCGTGTATTCGGCGGCGTCGCTCGGCCATGGTGTTGCAGGCGACTCGGCGAAGAACAGCAGCCTGTGGAAGGCCATTTCGGCCACAGCGGTCATCATGGTTTCGGCCGCGTAGTAGACCCCCTTGGTCCTGCCGGCGCGCCGGAAGCGCGAGCCATGCGGATAGACCGAGCCGTAGCGGAAGGGCGTCGCCAGGAGATAGTGGAGATGGCGGCATTCCTGCGGAATCCGCGGCTTGGTTTCCTCGATCAGGTCTTCGAGCAGGGCCTGCTCGTCGAGCGTGTCGACTATTTTCAGCGTCGAGACATGGTGCTGCGCCTCGACCATGCGCCAGTATTTGCCGTCGATGCCGACGGCTTCAGACGAGAGCGCGCCGGGAGTCCAGATAGGCGATGACATCAACAAGCCCGGTGATGGTGAGGATTTTTTCAAGCGGAACGGCATCGAACGCCGTGTTGGCGTTCTTCAGCCATGCCCGGGCAACAGCCGCGTCGCCACCGACGATGGCGTCGAGCGAGCGGAACAGCCTGACGAACAACACCGCGAGCTCGAATGGCTTGGTGCCGCGCTCCAACAGGAATTCTTCCCTGCGCATGCGCGAAACCGTGGCCTCCGAAACACCAATCACGGAGGCCAGCATCCTGGCGGTGATGTCGAGCAGATCGGCCGCGCGCAGCGTCGCCTTGGTCAGGACTGCGTTTTCGGCTGTCTTGGCGGCGGTTTGAGGTTGCATCGCGATGCCTCCTGTTTCTGTGGAAAATATAGTCCACAAAAATTCATATGGAAAGGGGCGATGCGAAAATTCGAATACAGGGACAGAAGGGAAGCTCAGTCCTTCTTGTAGAGCAGCCAGCTCTTGCCGGCGCGGCCGGCCATCGTCGAATGCTTGGTGACGCGGTTGCGCCCGCTGACCTTGGAGCGATAGAGCGCCCGGTCGGCCTTGGTGTAGAGGTCCTCGGGCCCCTCAGCCTCGGATGCCATGCAGATACCCATCGAGACGGTGACGGTGCCGTAGTTTGTGCCGGTCTGGCTGCTGGTGAACGGCGTCTGCTCGATCAGCGCGCGAATGCGCTCCGCGATCTCGTAGGTGGCGTCCTCGCTGGCGCCCTCGATGATCAGCGCGAACTCCTCGCCGCCGGTGCGGGCGACGAACATGTCGCCGCGAATGCTGGTCTGAAAAATGTCGGCGATGATCTGGATGATCTTGTCGCCGACCGGATGGCCGTATCTGTCGTTGATGTCCTTGAAACGATCGATGTCGGCAAGGATCAAGGCGTTGAACAGGATACCCTTGTTGCTGGTGTATATCCGGGTGATTTCCTTGTCGAAAGCGCGGCGGTTCCAGATATGGGTCAATGGATCGGTGTCGGCCAGCCGCTTGTATTCCTCGAGTTTCGACTTGACGCTTTCGAGTTCGGCCGTCTTGTCGCTGAGCGTCGAGGCCACCTGCCGGCCGTGATCGATCGTCGAATGGGTGGCAGTCGCCATGGCGTTGGCGATCTTGTGCAAGAGATCCTGGGAGAGAAGGCTGCGGTTGCTCAGGCCGCTCGATGTCTCATTGAGGATCCTGCCGTATTTCTCGATGTGGCTGCGTTCGCTTCTCAACAGCGAAGCGACGTCCTCGAGCTCCCTGGCAATGACGTCCCTGGCATGCTCGACGATGCTGGGACCATGGTTCTGGGCAAAGAAGGCGCGGCCGATCTGGTCCAACTCGTCCTGCGTCGGCCGGCTGCTCAGCGAAAGGACGGCGAGGCTGAGTTCGCGATTGGTGCCGCTCAGTGCCTCATAGAAAATCTCGTAGTTGCGCGGCAGGCCGAGCACACCCAACTGGCGCATCGTGGCGACAACAGAGGCTGCGGTGTCGGTGCTTCGTTCGATCGGGACGGCTGCCGGCTGCATGTTCTGTTCACTCTTCCCCTCGGATCCCGCCGCAGAATTCGCGGGTTCCATTTGGCGCCGACATGAGGAATGCTGCCCGATAGTCCAGAACAATTTGCGAAGGGGCGCGTCCCCACCCACGACCTTCGCTGCCGTGACCATAAATGCGGCAGCGCTAAAGTTTCCTTAATTTGTAAGAACCGGACACATTTTCTCTACCTGCGGCTGTAAAAGCTTCAGGTTGCGCACCAACAATCCCGGATGAACGCCAGTTCATCCGGGATGACGCCAGTTGGGTGGCTTTGAATGCGAAATTCGCGCATCGCGCAGCTAAAAATGAAACCGAATTTCGCTTTTGCCGCACCAGCACATGTCGCATTTGCTTGCGCGTGGCTGCGGCAAAGCTGGAATCCTGACGGCGATGCTGGTGCCAGGCAGCGTCTTCTTCAAGGAGAGGTCGACATGAGTGACAGTCACCGAGGATCGTGTCTGTGCGGAGCGGTTCGCTTCAGGACGCAGGGAGCGCTGCGCGGCGTCATCTATTGCCATTGTACCCAGTGCCGCAAGCAAAGCGGACATTTTTACGCCGCGACCAATGTCGCGGACACCGACATCGTGGTCGAAGGCGCGGAAAGCATCACCTGGTACGAAGCGTCCTCCTTCGCCCGGCGCGGTTTTTGCAAGGCATGCGGGTCGGTGCTGTTCTGGAAGCCGCGAGACGACGACTACATTTCGGTCATGGCGGGATCGTTCGACAGGCCGACTGGCCTCCAGGGCGAATGCCATATCTTCGTCGGCGACAAGGGCGATTATTATTCGATCGACGACACGTTGCCGCAATTCGAAAAGTCGACACCGTCGGTGAAGGTTGCGGACGAATGAATTTTGGAAGAGCTGCCTTGTTTCATTGATCGGGCCATTGCTTTATCCCGTGCCGGTGATTCGGATAGGGATTTGGGCATGCAGCGGCTGATCGACGCTTTTTTCAATTCGGTGCGGGCGTTTCGAAAGCTGGCGGTCAGCGAGAAGGCTTTTCAGCAGGAGCTGATGCTGCTCGTACTCGCCTTGCCGCTCGGCTGGTTCGTTTCGGTGTCGTGGCGCGGCTATGCGTTGCTGGTCGGCGCGGTGCTGCTGCTGATCATGGTCGAGGTGCTGAACACCGGCATCGAGGCGGCGTGCGACGCCTTCAGCCGGGAATTCAATGTCGACATCCAGCTGGCCAAGGACTGCGGTTCGCTGGCGGTGCTGATTTCTGTGGTCATCGTCGCCGGCGTCTGGGGCATCGCCCTCATCGAGCGGATCATTGGCCTACCGATCTGACACTTCAGTCCCTACATGACGGTTACCACGACCTGATCCCAACCATGATCCATTCCGGAAACCGGGATCCACTTTTCGGGATCATGGTCTGAGGAGACTGTCATGACCTCGGCCAATTTTCTGCTTCTGGAGCGCAAGGGCCTGCCGGACGATTTGCGCTGGCTGGCCGAAAAATACCCGCGTGAAGATTGGCAAGGCCACGCCAATATCCAAGGCATTGCCTCTATGTGGCTGCAGCGGCACGACATGTTCCGCGAACTCGGCGGCATGCTGACCAAGGGCATTGGGGACTATCGCGAGGGCAGGCTGACGGCGCCCGACTTCGCGCGCTGGTTCGCGCCGCGTCTCAACCATTTTCTCGGCCATCTCGACGGTCACCACAATGTCGAGGATCATCATTATTTCCCGGTCTTCGCCAAGGCGGAGACGCGGCTGAAGCGCGGCTTCGAGATCCTCGATGCCGACCATCACACCATCCATGAAGGGCTGGAGCGCAATGCCGAGGCGGCCAATGCCTTCATCAAGACGCTTCAGGAGAGCAAGGACAGGCAGCGCTTCGCCGCCGACGCCTATGCCGACGAAAACAGCCGGCTGATCGCCATGCTGACCCGGCATCTTGCCGACGAGGAAGACCTGATCATCCCGCTGATCCTCGATCGGGGTGATGTCGCGCTCGGTACCGACTAATGTATGTCGCCCAAAAGTGCACAGCGGTTTTGGGAACCAAAGACCTCAACTCTCTTTGGCGCGCTCTTTCCTGGCGACATGGCGACCGACGAACCAGGCGAGGACCGCCACCGTCAAGCCGATGGCAAGCGCGACCAGCAACCGCTCATGGTGGGCCAAGGCCTGTCCGATGATGCGCTCGGCGCCCAGCCCGAAGACGTAGCCGATGGTGCTGAACAGAACGGCCCAGATCACCGATGAAAGTGCGTTGAGGACGATGAAACGCTGCACCGTGACGCGCGACAACCCGGCCGCGATGCCGCCGACGAGGCGCATGCCGTAGATGTAGCGGTTGGATAGCACGAAGATGTTGGGATGGGTGTTGAGCAGGCGATAGGCGCGGCGGAAGCCGGGCCGCTTGCGCAACCTGACGACATAGGGATGGTCGGCAAAGCTTCGTCCAAGGGTGAAGAAGAAAGTGTCGCCGACGAAGGCGCCAAGAGCGGCCGCGAGGAAGGCGTGCCACAGCACGAAGACCTGCTGGTGCGCGAAGAAGCCACCGAGGATGGCGGCACTTTCGCCCTCGGCGACACAGCCGAGGAAGACGGCAAGCAGCCCATACTGTTCGATGAAGTGATGGATCGCGCCGGTCATGAGGGCTGGGTCTGGGGAGCGAGCCGTTCATCAATCCGCTTCAACTGATCGGCTATCTGCGCGATCTCGTCGCGCATGCCGATGATCTGGCTGTGGCGCAACTCGTCCAGCTTTTCGTGTAGCGCCATGATCTCGATCTCGGCCTTCAGGTTGACCTCGTAGTCGTGGGCGGCGTCGATGCGGTCGCGTGCCGCCTGACGGTTCTGCGACATCATGATTACCGGTGCCTGCAAGGCGGCGATCATCGACAGCACGAGGTTGAGGAAGATGAAGGGGAAGGGGTCGAACGAGTCTTGCCCCAGCAGCCACCAATTGGCACCGATCCAGAGGATCAGGAAAGCGATGAAGGACAGGATGAACGTCCACGAGCCGCCGATGCGTGCAATGGCATCGGCGATACGATCGCCCGCGCCCTGAAAGCCGGCCAGGCTGTCGTTGATGTCCTGCGATATGGGCTTGCGGTCGACTGTGCTCTGCAGCACCCGTCTCTCGAGCTCGCTCAGGTTCTCTGGGTTTCGCCTCAGCCAGCGATTGGCCAGTTCGGGCACGGTCTTGTTCATGGATGTCTCCATACAAAAGCATCGGCTTGGCAGTCTGGTTTCCATATAGGAAGATGCCGGTTCGTCAAAAGCACGCCGTGAGGATGGAAGCAGAATGCCCGATTTCGCAAAAATCCGCGCCCGTGCGGCAAAACGCAAGGGCGGCGAGGCAGAGCTTTCATCGCTTTTGGGGCCGGCGCCCGACAATGCAGCTGTGGCTGACATCGCGGACGATCGCATTCTGTCTGTTATGGCCGAGCGCGTCTTTGCCGCCGGTTTCGTCTGGCGCGTCATCGAGCAGAAATGGCCAGGCTTCGAAGAGGCGTTTCTGCGCTTCGAGCCTAAGCGGCTGTTGTTTCAGCCCGACGATTTCTGGCACGATCTGGCTTCCGATCAGCGCATTGTGCGCAATCCGCAGAAAATCAGATCTGTTCGCGAGAACGCGGCCTTCGTCGAGCGTGTGTCCAGGGAACATGGCGGCTTCGGCAACTTCCTTGCGGATTGGCCGGCTGACGATCAGGTCGGGCTGATGGCCTATCTCGGCAAGCATGGCAGCCGGCTCGGCGGCAACACCGGCCAGTATTTCCTGCGCTGGCTGGGCTGGGATGCGTTCGTCATTTCGGCCGATATGGCGGCGGCATTGCGCGACGCCGGCCTCGATATCGCCGAAAGCCCGACATCCAAGAGGGACCTCGACAAGATCCAGGCCCAGGTCAACCAGTGGGTGGCGCAGACAGGCCTGCCGCGCCGTCATATCTCGCGCATCCTGGCGATGTCGATCGGCGACAACCATTCTCCGCAAGCGTTGCGCGAATACATGGGCGACGATTGATCCCTGGTGGCGCGGCCACGATCAACATCTCTGTGCGGCGGGCACGATCGACATTCGTCGATCGGTCGGAATGGGCACGACGTCTGTCCATCGGTCGAGACGCGAATGACTGAAGTCATTCGGTCTGAAGTGGTCCAAACGAACGCCATTGCCCGACGAAATTTGCCGCGCTAAGTCAGCAGGCATGACCAAGAAGCTCGACATCCTGCGCATCGCCATCGCCCAGCTCAATCCGACCGTTGGCGACATATCAGGCAATCTCGCCAAGGCGCGCGAGGCGAGGGCGGATGCCGCCCGCCAGGGTGCCGACCTGGTGCTCTATACCGAGCTTTTCCTCGCCGGCTATCCGCCGGAGGACCTGGTGCTGAAGCCGGCCTTCCTGAAGGCCTGCGAAAAGGCGGCGCAGGACTTTGCCGCCGATACCGCCGATGGCGGCCCGGGCGTCATCATCGGTACGCCGCTGAAGCGCAAGAGCGGCACGCACAATTCCATCGTCTTCGCCGATGGCGGCAAGATCATCGCCGAGCGTTACAAGCTCGATCTGCCGAACTACGGCGAGTTCGACGAGAAGCGCGTCTTCCAGGCTGGACCCGAGATCCAGGGGCCGGTCAATTTCCGCGGCGTGCGCATCGGCGTTCCGATCTGCGAGGACATCTGGGGAGATGTCGGCATTTGCGAAACGCTGGCGGAAAGCGGGGCGGAAATCCTGCTGGTGCCGAACGGTTCGCCCTACTACCGCGCCAAGATCGATGTCCGCCACCAGGTCGTCATCCGCCAGGTCATCGAATGCGGGCTGCCGATCATCTATGCCAACCAGCTTGGCGGCCAGGACGAACTGATCTTCGATGGCGCGTCGTTTGCCATAGGGGGCGACAAGCGGCTTGCCTTCCAGATGAGCCAGTTCGACGAGGCGGTCGACGTCACCACCTGGAAACGGACGGATGGCGGCTGGGTCTGCTCGGAAGGGCCGATGTCGAAGATCCCGGACAGGGAGGAGGCCGACTATCGCGCCTGCATGCTTGGCCTGCGCGACTACGTCAACAAGAACGGCTTCAAGAATGTCGTGCTCGGCCTGTCCGGCGGCATCGATTCGGCAATCTGCGCCGCTCTTGCCGTCGATGCACTCGGCGAGGAGAGGCTGCGCGCGGTGATGATGCCATACCGCTACACGTCGAAGGATTCGCTCAAGGATGCCGAGGACTGCGCCCGCGCGCTCGGCTGCCGCTACGACATCGTGCCGATCTTCGAACCGGTCGAGGGCTTCCTGCATACGCTGACGCAACTCTTCGAAGGCACCAAGGAAGGCATCACCGAGGAGAATTTGCAGAGCCGCGCGCGCGGCACCATCCTGATGGCGATCTCCAACAAGTTCGGCTCGATGGTCGTCACCACCGGCAACAAGAGCGAGATGTCGGTCGGCTATGCCACGCTCTATGGCGACATGAATGGCGGCTTCAATCCGATCAAGGACCTCTACAAGATGCAGGTCTACGCGCTGTCGCGCTGGCGCAACAGCCACGTGCCGCCGGGCGCGCTCGGGCCTTCCGGCGAGGTGATCCCCAAGAACATCATCGACAAGGCGCCGTCGGCGGAATTGCGCGAGAACCAGACCGACCAGGATTCGCTGCCGCCCTATCCAGTGCTGGACGATATCCTCGAATGCCTGGTCGAGAACGAGATGGGGGTCGACGACATCGTCGCGCGGGGCCACGACCGGGCGACGGTGACGCGCATCGAGCATCTGCTTTACATCGCCGAATACAAGCGCCGGCAGGCGGCACCCGGCGTGAAGATCACCAAAAAGAACTTCGGCCGCGACCGCCGCTATCCCATCACCAACCGTTTCAGGGATCGCGGCTAGATGCCGGTCGCGGACCGAAAGCTCGCGCAATCACGCGGGCAAGGGTACAGCCATGTCCGACTGTGAAATCAGCTTCGACCTCGCACGGATCGATTTCCGCGCGACATCCGACCTGTTGATGGCCAGTTACTGGGGCGCGGGGCGCACGGACGAGTTCCATCGTCGCGCGTTTGCCAATTCGTTCTGCGCCGGCGCCTATGTCGATGGCAAACAGATCGGCTTCGGCCGGGCAATCACCGACCGCACGGTGTTCGCCTATCTCGCCGACATCATCATCTGGCCGGAACATCGCGGGCAGGGCATTGGGTTGCGACTGGTGCGGGCACTCATCGATCACCCTGAACTCGGCACGGTTTCGCATTGGAGCCTGTCGACCAGCGACGCGCATGGAGTCTATGAAAAGCTTGGCTTCAAGCCATCGACGGATGGTCGATACATGCGCCTCGATCGCATTCCGCAATGAGGAGCACGCGACCATGGCGACATCCGCCGTTGTTGCAAAATAACCTCAGTGCTTGGACCAGATAGACTTTTGGCGTGAGCCGATCTTGGCGATGCATCAGGGCGTCTCTATAAGAACCCTTCCGCGATTCATTTGCGGGAGGTCCGAATGGCAGTATTTCAGAAGGTAATGCGAGGCCGCGAAGCCTAGGTCTCATCAGGCGTTCCGCGAGGGTTTTATCCTCGCACCGATGCCGGATCGAGCACAGGCTCATGCCGATGCCGGTCGCCGCCCGATTACGGGCGCACCAAATATGCCACTCCGCATTCCGGGCAACGATTAGCCCCTGCGCGGTTTCTTCAATTTTCGACTTACCTGGGATCGGGCTCGTTTGCGCCCGAATGACATCATGGCTCGTTTTAAAATCGATTTGCGCGCGAGCGCCTTTCGCAACGTTCTTGGTTTCACGCTCACCCATTGGCGGCGCCAGCCGTGGCGGCTTTCGCTCATCATGGGCGGTTTCCTGCTGTCGACGCTGGCCGACGTCTTGACGCCGCTCTATTCCGGCCGGCTGGTCGACGCCGTCGCCAGCAGCGCCGGCGCCGACGCGATTGCCTGGAATGCCGCGATGACGGCGTTTTCGATACTCATGGCGCTGGCGTTGGCCGGCGTCGTGCTGCGCAACCTTGCCTTCATGGCGATCGTCGAGCTGACGCTGAAGATGATGGCGGATATCGCCGCCGACGCCTTCCATCGCGTTCAGCGCTTTTCCACCGACTGGCACGCCAACAGCTTTGCCGGCTCGACCGTGCGCAAGGTGACGCGCGGCATGTGGGCGCTCGACCTGCTCAACGACACGATCCTGATCGCGCTGCTGCCGTCCATCGTCATGCTCGTTGGCTCGACGCTGCTGCTTGGCTGGTTCTGGCCGATGATGGGCGCGGTCGTTGCCGCCGGTTCGGTGCTGTTCATCACGGTGACGGCGATGCTGTCGCTTGGCTATGTCGCGCCGGCGGCAAGGCTCGCCAACACCTGGGACACGCGCCTCGGCGGCTCGCTGGCCGATGCGGTCAGCTGCAACGCCGTGGTCAAGGGTTTTGGCGCCGAGGAGCGCGAGGAGCGCCGCCTCGCCAGGGTCGTCGGCAAATGGCGCGCGCGCACGAGGCGCACCTGGGTGCGCGGCACCATCAACGGCACCACGCCAGGGGCGTTGCTGCTGGTGATGCGAGCAGCGGTGATCGGCCTGGCGCTGATGCTGTGGTCGTGGGGGCAAGCGAGCGCCGGCGATGTCGCCTTCGTGCTGACCTCGTTCTTCGTGCTGCAGGGTTATCTCAGGGATATCGGCACGCATATCCGCAATTTGCAGCGTTCGATCAACGACATGGAGGAGCTGGTCGATTTCCAGTCCGAGCCGCTCGGCATCGAGGACCGGCCCGGCGCCAAGCCGATCCGGATCACGCAGGGGCGCATCAGCTTCGATACTGTCACCTTTCCACTACGGCAGTCATCGATCGCCGCTTTATCGCGACTTTTTGGTTGATATCGCACCGGGTGAACGCGTCGGACTCGTCGGCCATTCGGGGTCGGGCAAGACGACCTTCGTCAAGCTCATCCAGCGGCTCTATGACGTGAATGCGGGAAAGATCCTGGTCGACGGCCAGGATATCTCGCAGGTGGCGCAGGCGTCGCTGCGCGGACAGATCGCCATCGTCCAGCAGGAGCCGATCCTGTTCCACCGGTCGCTGGCCGAGAACATCGCCTATGCCCGGCCGACAGCGACGCAGGACGAGATCGAGCATGCCGCCCGGCTGGCGAGCGCGCACGACTTCATCGTCAACCTGCCGAAGGGCTACGGCACGCTGGTCGGCGAACGCGGCGTGAAACTGTCGGGCGGCGAGCGTCAGCGCGTGGCGATCGCGCGCGCTTTCCTGGCCGATGCGCGCATCCTGATCCTCGACGAGGCGACATCGAGCCTCGATTCGGAATCGGAGGTGCTGATCCAGCAGGCGATGGAGCGGCTGATGGTCGGCCGCACGACGCTGGTCATCGCGCACCGGCTTTCGACGGTGCGGGCGCTCGACAGGCTGCTGGTCTTCGATCGCGGCAAGATCGTCGAGGAAGGTTCGCATGACGAACTGATCCGGCTGAAGGGCGGCATCTACCGCCGCCTGTTCGAACGCCAGGCACTGGAACTAACCAAAGGCCTGGTGATCTGACCTGAGGTGGCCTCCGGATTCGGCCGGAGGCCACCTCTAGAGAGCGGTTCACCGTTTCACGGAGCCGCCGACCCGCTCACTCTCTTTGTTTTAACGCAATTCCGGACGGAAAGCCGTTTCACACTTTTCCTAGAATTGCTCTGTCAGGCGCTATCAGCCTGGCGGGTGGAGCGCATCGGCGTGGCGTGAGATGTCCGAAGTCCCTGTCGCTCAGCGTATGCTGGCCGGGCAAATCTGCCTGCCAACTCTGCAGTTGCAACAGCGCCCTTTCATCAGGCCAGTTGGAGTGACGCGACGCGGCATGCAATTTTCCTTTTCAAATCCTGAATTTGTGACACGTTTTGTTTTGATGCTGATCTAGATACGTTGTTTCAACCATTGGGTTGTATGTTCTTTCTCAAAGCAACCCAGAGGCGATCGATGCATATCCTGGGATCCGGTTGATCAGCGTAGGATTTCGCCCTGCGGCAGACGACCTTTCATAGGCTTCACGATGCATCTCGTTTCCGCAAATGCCGGTCCGGAAAAGGTGGCTGCGCCGTCGGTGCTGGAATCTCAGCACGGCTCGGTTCGACCGCTC
The DNA here is from genome assembly GCF_024746815.1 of Mesorhizobium sp. AR07. Lineage (GTDB taxonomy): Bacteria > Pseudomonadota > Alphaproteobacteria > Rhizobiales > Rhizobiaceae > Mesorhizobium. The sequence goes on along the minus strand of NZ_CP080525.1, from coordinate 1,067,538 downwards.
GCTGCCGAAGATCTCGAGCGCGTCGCCGCACTCTTCCTGACGAAGTTTCGCCGGCGGCGGCGTCACCTCCTCGATCGCGCGGTCGCGGAGACGGCCGAGTATATGAGAGAGATCTATCTTGACCCTGCCGGCCAGTCCGGTGAGAGCAACGCTCTTGTCCAGATCAACAGGCAGGGTCGTCTGGGTGGGTTCCTCGGCGTCCTGAAAGCTCGCTACGAGCTCAATGGAGCGGCATTGAATGCGGCGATCATCGGTCCGCTCATGGCCGACCCCGGCACCGATCACGGCTCGGCCGGACCGCAATTGCTGCGTGCCGTGCATCAAGGCGAATTCGATCTGCAGCTGACCGATTCGGCCAACCGGACATCCTTGGCCTTCGCGCGCCCGATGAAGTATCAACTCCTGCCGGTGCATTGTCTGGGATGGACCTGTATTTTCCGGCCGGCTGCGATGGCCGCCGCCGCACTGCACCGTAAATGGCCCGGCCTGCCTCGCTTGGCATTCGATCCCTGCGCGAGGGCATTCGATGCTCTTGCGAAAAGAAGGTTCGAGCGCCCCGCCCAGCTTTCATCGTCGCAACGGGTCCACGGTGAGCCGATCAATGCCGCGCAATTTGCCGAGTGGCTGCCGACCTTCCTGTCCGATTACTCTCTTCGGCCGAGTTGGAAGGATGGCGAACTGCCACGGCTGCTCGCGCTGGCGGCCGAGAAGCGGGCCGACGGCCCACTTCATTTCGGTGGGACTTACGACGGAACGGGCAAAATGCTCGGTTGTTATGCCTTCTACGGTCAAGCCGGCGACATCGCGTGCCTGTTGCAAATCCAGGCGTCCGGATCTCACTGGGGCGCGACGCTGGATGGCCTTATCGCGGCCGCGTGGGATATGGGCTGCGTGGGCATCACCGGGCAGGCGCAGAGCAGATTCATGCCTCAACTCTTCGGCTACAAGAATGTCTTCTTCCGCTATGCCGGGGGGACGATGGTCCGCTCGCGAATCGCCGAGGTCACGGAAGCGGTCCGCTCCGGCGACATCTTTATCGGTGGGTTGATGGGCGACCGCTGGACCCGTCTCAGTTCCGATGACTTCGGCCGCTGATCGCCGTCAACGACCTGGTCGTCGGCACCAGTAGACATGTCTTGGCACGCTACGAGCTGGGCTCAGTCATGGCGGGCGCGGCCGCCTACGCGCCTCCTGAGGCACACGCCGCGCGGTCTTTTCATTGCGCGCGTCATGTTCTATGTCTGCCGCACCGCGCGGGGGCGCGTCTTGTCAATCACAAAAGCATCCGGTACGCCCCGCTCATGACAGTTACCGTTCGTTTCGCCCCTTCGCCGACCGGCCGCATCCATATCGGCAATGCGCGCACTGCTCTGTTCAACTGGCTGTTCGCCATGAACAACAAGGGCCGCTTCATCCAGCGCTTCGACGACACCGATATCGCCCGCTCGAAGCAGGAGTTTTCCGATGCCATCCTCTATGATCTGCATTGGCTGGGCATTTTTCCCGATGCCACAGAATACCAGTCGCGGCGCTTCGAGGTCTATGACGCGGCGGTCGAGAGGCTGAAGGCGGCGGGCGTTCTCTACGCCTGCTACGAAACGCCTGAGGAGCTCGATCTCAGGCGCAAGGTGCGCCGCACGCGCGGCCTGCCGCCGGTCTACGGCCGTGAGGCTCTGACGCTGTCGCCGCAGCAGATCGCCGAATACCAGTCCGATGGCCGCCGGCCGCACTGGCGCTTCCTGTTGCCCAATTTCAGTGTCGATCCGCAACAGCCGGAACGCACCGAGATCCACTGGAACGATCTGGTGCGCGGCGAGGAGACCGTTGATCTTGCCTCGCTTTCCGACCCGGTTCTGGTGCGCGAGGACGGCACCTATCTCTACACGCTGCCTTCGGTCGTCGACGACATCGAGATGGGCGTCAGCCATGTCATCCGTGGTGACGACCATGTCACCAACACCGGTGTGCAGATCGCCTTGTTCCAGGCGCTGGCTGCCCAGCCGCCAGTGTTTGGCCACCACAACCTCTTGACCACGGCGTCGGGGGAGGGCCTGTCGAAACGCACCGGCGCGCTCTCCATCGAAAGCCTGCGCGAGGACGGCATCGAGCCGATGGCGGTCGCTTCGCTGGCCGTGCTGGTCGGCACTTCGGAGAATGTCGCGGCGTTGCCGACGATGGGCGAACTCGCCGAACGCTTCGATCCGGCGGCGACGTCGAAATCCGCCGCCAAGTTCGATCCGGACGAGCTGTTCGTGCTCAATCGGGCGCTACTGCATCATATGCCGTTCTCCGAGGCGCGCGACCGGCTGATCGTGCTCGGGGTCTCGGGCGAACAGGCTGAACCTTTCTGGCTGGCGGTGCGTGGCAATCTCGACCGGCTGGCGGATGCCGCGGACTGGTGGCGTACCTTGCGCGAAGGCCCGCGGGAGAAGCCGGAATTTTCCGTTGACGACCGCGATTTCCTGGGGCAGGCCTTCGACCTGCTGCCGGAGGAACCCTGGACCGGAACGATCTGGAAGGACTGGACGGGCAAGATCAGGGAAGCGACCGGCCGCAAGGGCAAGGCGTTGTTCATGCCGCTCAGGCTCGCGCTTACCGGACTGCCTTCGGGGCCGGAGCTTGCAGATCTATTGCCGCTGATGGGTCGGGAAGGAACGTTGGCCCGACGACCCTGACCTTGCGTTGGTCAGGCGGCAAGGCGGATACCGGCGACACCACCGGCTTGGCGGAAAGCCGCTTGATCGCTTCGCGGTCGAGCCCGCCTTCCAGATTGGCCAGGGTTTCCGGATCGGCGCCCGCATCGGGCTTGGAAACCGGGACCGGAATGAACGGCGCGGCGTCCGTTTCAGGCCGCGACTGCTCAGGGTTCGGCGGGTTGCCGCCAATAATCTGGAAATTTTGCGCGGCGTTGCAGCCGCAAGCCGGCGGCCGTGACATGTTGGACTGCTTGTAGAGGTAGGCGGTCGGCAATTCGCTGTAGGGCCTGCCGGTGACCGACGACGTCATGTTAGCCGAATCATCATCCATGCCGCGCGAGTAAAAAACCTGCATCTCGGTGCCGGGGCAGCTCGATTCGCAATTCTTCTGGTCGCGTTCGAAATCGCTGGTGGAAGCCGAGTTCGACATCGGGAAGAAGTAGCCGTCGCAGGTGCGCACGCAAGAGGTGTGGAATTCCCCGCCGACGCTTGGAAAATCCGGTACGCCGGGCTGGTTGAGCACGCGGACATTGCGCTCCTCGCCGGGATCGTCAGGCTGGTCGAGCGTGTCGACCGTATCGGGCTGCCGGCTGTTGCCGCCGAAAAGCTGGTCGAACAGGTTTGCGTTGCCGTCTTCGCGGTTCGCTTCCTGCTGCGGTGCGCGCCGTGGCGCAACCGTGTCGTCACGGCAGCCCTTGGCGTCGAGTGCCGCCAGGATGCGGCCGCGGTCGCGGCGCGAGCCGCTGTCGGCCAGCCGCTCGCGTTTGCCTTGCAAGGCGTCGAGATTGGCGTTCATGCGGTCGATCGTGGCGTTCAGCCCGGCGCATTGATTGATGTTGCGGCTGAACAGGGAAAAACCGCAACCGGCGCTGTTGGCCTGGCCACGGGCCTTCGAAATCTGTTCGCGTTGTCTTTCGATCGCGGCGTCGTATTTCCGGATCATCATAGGACCGCCGCCGCCGGCGCGCGAGGCAGCGGCAAGATCGGCCTCCAACTGGCGGCAGACACGCGAAGCGGCCTGTGGCTCGGCTACCCAGCCGCTGGACAACAAGAGGCCGAGCAGCACGGCAGCATGCGCCTGCTTCCACCCTCCGCTTGCCATCCGCCCAAACTCCGCCTGTTGGTCCGCAAGGCTACCGTGTTCGCGGTTAACCGCAGTTTACCGCGAAATCCGTGTTCAGCCCAGATTGACGACCGCCTGCGCCTTGTGGGCGGCTTCGACCACGGCAAGCGCCGTCATGTTGACGACGCCGCGCGAGGTGACCGACGGTGTCAGTATATGCGCCGGCATGTCGGTGCCGAGCAGGATCGGCCCGACATGCAGCGCGTCCATCATGGTCCTGAGCGCGGTCAGCGTGATGTTGGCGGAATCGAGGTTGGGGAACACCAGCAGGTTGGCTTCGCCCTTCAGCCGCGAATGCGGATAGACGCGCTGGCGCAGATGCTCCGACAAGGCAGTGTCCGCATGCATCTCGCCGTCGCACTCCAGATCGGGTGCGATGCGCGCCAGGATCGCCGCCGCCTGCCGCATCTTGAGCGCGCTCGGCGAATCCCGCGAGCCGAAATCCGAATGCGACAGCAGCGCCGCCTTCGGCTCGATGCCGAAGCGCTGGATCTCTTCCGCCGCCAGCACCGTCATCTCGGCGATCTCCTCGGCGGTCGGGTCGACGGACACATGCGTGTCGGTCAGGAAGATGATGCCGCGCTGCGAGATCAGCATCGAAAGCGTCGACAGGTCGTGGTCCTTGATGCCGGCGCGCGGGCCGATGATCAGGCTGACATTGCGCAGATGCCGTTCGAAGCGACCTTCGAGGCCGCAGACCATGGCGTCGGCATCGCCGCGCTTCAGCGCCAGCGCGGCGATGACCGTGTTGTCGGTGCGCACCATGGTGCGCGCGGCCTCCGTCGTCACGCCGCGCCGGCCGGCGCGCTCCATCAGCAGGTCGACATAGTTGCGATAGCGCGGATCGTCTTCCGGATTGATCAGGCCGAAATCGACGCCGGGCTTGATGCGCAGGCCGTAGCGCTTCAGCCTGACTTCGATGACATGCGGGCGGCCGATCAGGATCGGCTCGGCGATGCCTTCCTCAAGCACCACCTGGGCGGCACGCAGCACGCGCTCGTCTTCGCCGTCGGCATAGATGACGCGCTTGGCGCTCGACGCCTTGGCGGACGAGAACACCGGCTTCATCACCAGGCCGGAGCGGAAGACGAAGCGGTTGAGCTTGTCGATGTAGGCAGGGAAGTCGGTGATTGGCCGTGTCGCGACACCGGTGTCGCAGGCTGCCTTGGCGACCGCCGGGGCGATGCGCAGGATCAGGCGCGGATCGAAGGGCGAGGGGATCAGGAACTCAGGACCGAAGATCGGCGTCTCGCCGGAATAGGCGCGCGCCGCGACATCAGAAGGTTCCTCACGGGCGAGGGCTGCGATCGCCCGCACCGCCGCCATCTTCATCTCCTCGTTGATGGCGCTGGCGCCGCAATCGAGCGCACCGCGAAAGATGTAAGGAAAGCACAGGACGTTGTTGACCTGATTGGGAAAATCGGAACGCCCGGTGCAGATCATCGCATCGGGACGAGCGGCGCGCGCTTCTTCCGGCATGATCTCGGGATTGGGGTTGGCCAGCGCCAGGATCAGCGGCTTCGGCGCCATGTGCTGGAGCAGCTCCGGCTTCAGCACGCCTGCCGCCGAGAGGCCGAGGAAGACGTCGGCGCCGGGGATGACATCGGCCAACGTGCGCGCATCGGTGTCCTTCACATAGGGGTCCTTCCAGCGGTCCATCTCGTCGGTGCGGCCCTTGTAGGCGACGCCGAAACGGTCGGTGACCCAGATGTTCTCCACCCGCGCGCCGAGCGAGACCAGCAGGTTGAGGCACGCAAGGGCGGCCGCGCCGGCGCCTGACGTGACGATCTTGATGTCCGATATGGTCTTGCCGGCGAATTCCAGTCCGTTGAGCACGGCGGCGGCGACGATGATGGCGGTGCCGTGCTGGTCGTCATGGAAGACCGGAATGCCCATGCGGGCCTTCAGCTGCTCTTCCACCTCGAAGCATTCGGGTGCCTTGATGTCCTCGAGGTTGATGCCGCCGAAGGTCGGTTCCAGCGCCGAGATCGTCTCGACCATGCGCTCGATGCCGGGCGCGTCGATCTCGATGTCGAAGACGTCGATGCCGGCGAATTTCTTGAACAGGACAGCCTTGCCTTCCATGACCGGCTTGGAGGCCAGCGGGCCGATATTGCCGAGGCCGAGCACGGCCGATCCGTTGGAGACCACGCCGACCAGATTGGCCCGCGCCGTATAGTCGGCGGCGGTTGCCGGATCGTCGCGGATCTCGAGACAAGGGGCGGCGACGCCCGGCGAATAGGCGAGCGCGAGGTCGCGCTGGTTGCCGAGCGGCTTGGTTGCCTGGATCTCGAGCTTTCCCGGTCGTGGATGCTTGTGGAAGTAGAGGGCGGCTTCGTCGAGGTCCGAACGCACCGGTTTTTTGGTCTCGCCTTCCATGCGGCCGCTCCCTCGAAATCTGCCTGGAGAGTCCTTTTAGCATGCGGCCAAGATTTTTCGCGACGCTAAATGACGCGCCGGCGGCTTTAAGTGACGGCGCGTCGAAAACGACGATCTATCAAATGCTTATGGTGATTTCATCGCATATAAATCCTACTGCTCGCAGGCGCATCGATCAAAAAGCGCTGACGTAGAGACCGCCATCGACCGGTATGTTCTGCCCGGTCAGATAACCGGCATGGACCGAGCACAGGAAGGCGCAGATCTGGCCGAATTCCTCCGGCGTGCCGAGCCGCTTGGCCGGCACATCGGCGCTGATGCGGGTCTTGCGCGCGGCGGCCGTGGCGGGGTCCTCTGGTGTGCCGGCCTCATGCGGGCCGCGCAGCCGGTCGGTATCGAGCTTGCCCGGCAGCATGTTGTTGATGGTGACGTTGCGGTCGATCACCGTTCGCGCCACGCCGGCGAGAAACGAGGTCAGGCCGGCGCGCGCACCCGATGACAAATCGAGGCCGGGAATGGGCACGTAAACCGAGAGCGATGTGATGTTGACGATGCGGCCGAAGCCGCGCGCCGCCATGCCGTCGATGACAGCCTGCACCAGCTCGACAGGGGTGACCATGTTCTGGGTCACGCCTTCGAGGATCTTGGCGCGATCGAGTTCACGGAAATCACGGAATGGCGGGCCGCCATTGTTGTTGACGAGGATATCCGGTTCGGGGCAGGCGGCGAGCAGCGCTTTCTGCACCTCGGGCTTCGAGACGTCGCCGACGACTTCCGCCACTGTCACGCCATAGCGTTCGCGCAGCTCGGCGGCGGTCTTGGCCACCAGCTCGGCATTGCGCCCGTTGACGACGATGTCGCAGCCGGCCTCGGCCAGTGCCATGGCGCAACCACGCCCCAGGCCCTTGCTCGAAGCGCAGACGATGGCCTTCTTGCCGCGAATACCGAGATCCATGACGATTTTCTCCTTGTGAGCCGGCCGCAGGCTAGTCCTTCGGCTGGACCAATCGCAACCGTCATACGGTTGTTGCATGAATCGGGGCATAGGCTGCGAGAAAGCAAGGGTGAAATCGCGATGTCAGGCCAAGAGCCCCGCACTTTCCGCAGCATGTTCATTTCCGACGTTCATCTCGGCTCGAAGGCGGCCAAGGCCGAATTCCTGATCGATTTCCTTAGATATCACGACGCCGACATCATCTATCTGGTCGGCGATATCGTCGACGGCTGGCGGCTGCGGCGGAGCTGGCACTGGCCGCAAAGCCACAACGACGTCGTGCAGAAATTGCTGCGCAAGGCGCGCAAGGGCGCCAGCATCACCTACATCGCCGGCAACCATGACGAATTCGCACGCCAGTTCCAGGGCGTGCATTTCGGCGGCATCGTCGTTGCCGACCGCGCCATTCACGAGACCGCCGATGGCAAGCGCCTGCTCGTCATCCATGGCGACCAGTTTGACACGGTGGTGCACAATCAGCGCTGGCTCGCCTATCTTGGCGATCACGCTTATGACGCGGCGATGATCGTCAACCGCGTGGTGACGCGGCTGCGCCAGCTGCTCGGCCTGCCTTACTGGTCGTTCTCCTCCTGGGCCAAGGTCAAGGTCAAGAAAGCGGTCAATTTCATCGGCTCGTTCCAGACCGTGCTGACCGAGGAAGCCCGCCGCTCGCATGTCGACGGTGTGATCTGCGGCCACATCCACCATGCGGCGATCGAGAGCTTCGAGGACGTGCGGTACATCAACACCGGCGACTGGGTGGAAAGCTGCACGGCGGTTGTCGAGCACTTTGACGGCCGGATGGAAATCCTGACCTGGGCGCAGGTGCTGCCGGAGGCATCGGACGAGCCCTTTATCCCGCTGCTCATCGAGGATCGGGTCGGGCAGGCCGCCTGATGCGGTACTCGCCGCGGGTTTCGGGATCAATCGATTAGTCCAACCGGTTTCGCCCGGTTTTCGCTCATGTTAAGGGATCGATACGCGTTGCCGTCCGGTCGAGTGCAGCGTTATTGGATCGATTCATGTCGCTGCCGCCGCTTTCGCCCGAACAACTCGTCAAGCCGCGCCATTTCGAACTGCGCATGAGCCTGATCTTCGCGACGCTGTTCGTGCCGCTCGGAACGCATCTGCCATATTTCCCGCTATGGCTGCAGGCCAAGGGTTTTCACGCCGAGCAGATCGCCGTCATTCTGGCGGCCCCCATGTTCCTGCGCGTGGTGACGACGCCGTTGTTGACCGCACTTGCCGACAGGGCCAGGGACCGCGCCGATATCTATATCGCGCTGGTGGCGGCGTCGTTGCTGCTGTCGGCCGGTTACTTCCTGACGCCGACCTACGCCATGGTGCTGGCGGTGTCGCTGGCGCTAACCATTGTCTGGACACCGCATTCGCCGATCGCCGATTCGCTGGCGCTTTCGGGTGTGCGCCGCTTTGGCTCGAACTATACGAGCATGCGCAAATGGGGCTCGATCTCCTATCTGTTCGCCAATGTAGCCGGTGGCTTCATCCTGTCGGCAGCCGGCGCCCGGGCGGTTCCGGTCATCATTTTCGTAGCCCTTGCCGTGGCGCTTGCAGCCGGCTTGCTGGCGCCGCGTCTTGGCCGTCCGCGCCGCGCCTCGCCGCTGTCGGCCACCGATATCCAGCATTCGGCGCCAAAACTTCTCAACCCATATTTCCTGTATTTTTCCATCGGTGTCGGCGTCATCACCGCCAGCCACGCATTCCTCTACGGCTTCGTCTCCATCTACTGGAAATCGATCGGTATCGGCGATTCGGTTGTCGGCCTTTTGTGGGCGTGGGGCGTGGTGTCGGAAGTCTGCATGTTCATGATGTTCACCCGCTTTTTCAATTCGTTCTCGGTCGTCTCGATCATGGTGATGGCTGGGATCGGCTCCATCGTGCGCTGGATCGCCTTTCCGCTGGTCTGGCCGCTTGGCCTCGGCGTTGCCGGGTTCTTCGGCGTCCAATCGCTGCACTCGGTTTCGGTGGCGCTGGTGCTGATCGGCCTGCAGAAGATGATCGGCGAAACGGTTTCCGAGGAGCGAACCGGTGCCGCGCAAGGCATCGCCTATTTCTCCAACGGCTTCTTCATGGCCGTGGGGACGCTGGCGTCCGGCCCGCTCTACGACCGTTTCGGCGTCGACGGCTTCTTTGCCATGATCCCGATCGCCTTGATCGGACTGGTGCTGATCGGGCTGGCGGCGCGCTCAGCCCCACAGCGCCGTATCCGGCGGTGACACCAGCGATCCCCGGTAGACGAGGCCGGGCACCCGGTCGCGGGCAAGCAGCAGCGGACCGTCGAGGTCGACGAAGTCGGCGTCCTGGGCGAGCAGCACCGCGGGCGCCATAGCCAGCGACGTGCCGACCATGCAGCCGACCATGATGCCGAAACCCAGTTCGCGAGCGCGATCGCGCAGCACAAGGGCCGCTGTCAGCCCGCCCGACTTGTCGAGCTTGATGTTGACGGCGTCGTAGAGGCCGACGAGCGCTTCGAGGTTCTTGGCCTCGTGAACGCTTTCATCGGCGCAGATCGGCACGGGATGCGCGATATGGCGCAGGATCTCGTCGTGGCCGGCCGGCAGCGGCTGTTCGATCAGCGCGATGCCTTGCTCGGCGGCAAAGGCGAGGTTCGCAACGATATTGTCGTCGGTCCAGCCCTCATTGGCGTCGAGGATGATGCGGCTGGCGGGAGCGGCTTGCCTGACGGCGCGGATGCGGACGATGTCGTTATCGCCGCCGATCTTGACCTTGAGCAGCGGCCGCGCCGCATTGGCACGGGCCTGCGCCGCCATCGCCGAGGGTTCACCGAGCGACAGCGTGTAGGCAGTCTCAAGCGCCTGCGACGGAACAGCGCCAATGGCGGCAGCCACCGGTATTCCGCTGATCTTTGCTTCCAGATCCCACAAGGCGCAGTCGATGGCGTTGCGGGCGGCTCCGGCGGGCATCGCATCGAGCAAGGCGATCCGGCTGAAGCCGCCGGCGATCCGCTCGCGCATGGCCTCGATCGCGTCACGGACCCCGTCCATGGTCTCGCCATAGCGCTTGTAGGGGACGCATTCGCCACGGCCGGTGTGGCCGCCCTCGCTGATCGCGCAAGAAATCACTTCGGCTTCGGTCTTGGAACCACGCGAAATGGTGAAGGTTCCGGCGATGGGAAAACGCTCCGCCTCAACCGAAATGACACGCGTCATATTTTTCTGCTCCGGCTATGCAACAAGCGTTGTCGGCAAATCGACAGGTCAGACCCGTCGGGCTAAACAGGACGCCATGTTGACCATCGGCAAGCGCGACGCAAGCGGCACGACCGCAGGGGAGGCTGACCACGAACCGCGCGTGGCGATCGGCGAGGAAGATGGCGTTCTCGGCTGCGCCTTCTCGGGAATCTGGACGACACGGACCGTCGCGCTAATCGACGCCGAGATGCGCAAGATCGAAAAACGGAGCGGTTTCAGGACCTTGGCGCTCGATCTTTCCAAGATCGAGAAAATGGACACGGCCGGCGCCTGGCTGATCGATCGGCTGGTCAGCGTCTTCGAGAAGAAGGGCGTCGAGATCAGGCTGCAAGGCCAGAGCGAGATCGCGTCCATCCTGCTCGACGCGGTCGGCGAGGCCGTCCGGCGCGAGCCCGAATCCGCTCCCGCGCGGCCGCCCAATATCATCATTCGCGCATTGGAGGCGGTCGGCCGGCGCGTCTACGATATGCGCGACGACTTCCTCGCCTCGATGAACATCCTCGGCGCCACCATTCGTGGCGCGCAGATGAAGCTCGGCCGCGGCCATGCCGTCAACCCGGCGGCGATCTTCAACCAGATCGACCGCATGGGCGTCGGCGCCATTCCGGTTGTGGTGCTGATGTCGGCGATCGTCGGCGCCATCGTTGCCCAGCAAGGCGCCTATCAGCTCAGCTATTTCGGCGCCGATATCTTCGTCGTCGACCTGGTCGGCGTGCTGATCCTGCGCGAACTCGGCGTGCTGATGACTGCGATCATGATCGCCGGCCGCTCCGGCAGCGCGATCACCGCCGAGATCGGCTCGATGAAAATGCGCGAGGAGGTCGACGCGCTGAAGGTCATCGGCCTCAACCCGATCGGTGTCTTGGTCTTTCCGCGGCTGGTGGCGCTGGTCATCGCCTTGCCGTGCCTGACCATCATCGCCAATTTCGCGGCACTCGGCGGCGGCATTCTGGCCGCATGGCTGTATTCCGACATCCCGCCCGCCGCTTTTATCGACCGGTTGCGCGTCGCCATCGATCTCAGCACCATTTTCGCCGGCCTGATCAAGGCGCCGTTCATGGCCATTATCATCGGCACGATTGCCTCGGTCGAAGGCATGAAGGTTGGTGGCAGCGCGGAATCGCTCGGCCAACACGTGACCGCTTCGGTGGTGAAGTCGATTTTCGTCGTCATCATTCTCGACGGGCTTTTCGCCATTTTCTACGCTGCGATCGGGTTCTGAGATGAAGCTGCGGAAGAGGACAAAGGCGATCGCGGCGACGGACGAAGCGGGCGAGGGCGACGTCGTGCTTTCCGCGCACGACATCACCGTGTCCTTCGCCGACAAGCTCATACTCGACAAGCTGTCGCTCGATATCAGGCGCGGCGAAATCCTCGGCTTTGTCGGCGCTTCTGGTGCTGGCAAGTCCGTTCTGCTGCGCACTATCCTCGGTCTCACGCGCAAGCAGTCGGGCACGATCAAGCTGTTCGGCGTCGATGTCGAGAAGGCGAGCGATGTGGAGCGTCTGCGCATCGATATGCGCCTTGGCGTGCTGTTCCAGCACGGCGCCCTGTTTTCGGCGCTGACGGTGCTGGAAAACGTCCAGGTGCCGATGCGCGAATATCTCGACCTGCCGCGAAAGCTGATGGACGAACTGGCCTTGCTCAAGATCGAGCTGGTCGGACTGCCGCCCGACGCGGCACAGAAATTCCCGTCCGAACTCTCCGGCGGCATGATCAAGCGGGCGGCGCTGGCTCGCGCCTTGGCGCTCGATCCCGACATCGTCTTCCTCGACGAGCCGACATCGGGCCTCGATCCGATCAGCGCGGCGGAGTTCGACGAGCTGGTCGTCAAGCTGCGCGATACGATGGACCTGACCGTCTATATGGTGACGCACGATCTCGACACCCTGTTCACTGCGTGCGACCGCGTGGCAGTGCTCGGCAACAAGAAAGTTCTGGTCGAAGGCACCATCGATGACATGCTGAAGAGCGAGGAACCGTGGGTAAAGTCCTATTTCCGCGGAAAACGCGCCCGGCAACTTGATCTTGCGGCGCGCGCATAGCCATAAGTGGGACAATGGAAACCAGAGCCAATTACGTCATCGTCGGCATTTTCACGCTGGCTGCGATCCTGGGAGCGTTCGCTTTCGTCTACTGGACGGCGGCGATCGGCGACAAGGGCGAGACAGTTCTGCTGCGCGTGCGCATTCCAGGCTCGGCTTCCGGCCTCGGCCGCGGCAGCTTCGTGCTGTTCAACGGCGTCAAGGTCGGTGATGTCAAACGCGTCTATATCGACGTCGACAATCCGACGGTCGCCATCGCCGATACCCAAATCGACCGCATGACGCCGATCACCAAGTCGACGCAGGCCGATATCGGGCTTGCCGGCCTCACCGGGCAGGCCAATATCGAACTCAAGGGCGCCGATCCCAAGGAAGTGAAACTCCTCGACCAGGCCGAAAAGGAAGGTAAGGTCGCCGAGATCGTCGCCAACCCCTCTGCGGTGACCAATCTGCTGCAAACGGCACAGAACATCTTCACCCGTGCCGACACGGTGCTTACGCAGCTCGAGGGCTTCACCAGGGATGTTCGCGGGCCGCTGACGCAGACCGTGCAGAACGTGCAGACCTTCTCCGATGCGCTGGCCAAGAATTCGGACGGCATCGACAAGTTCCTGTCCAGCGTCAGTGCGCTCTCCGACGAGTTGAAAGCCGTTTCCGGCAAGCTCGACGGCACGCTGAAGGCAGCGGAAGGGCTGCTTAATGCCGTCGACAAGGACCAGATCAAGAGCATTGTCGCCAATGTCAACACGGTGACAGGCAACCTCAAGGCAACGTCGCAGCAGCTCGACGGCGTGATCAAGAATGTCGACACCGCGGTCGGCTCCGTCAACGATTTCGCCAAGCAGACGCAAGGCACGCTGGCCAAGGTGAACGGCGTGCTCGACGGCATCGATCCGACGCAGGTGCGCGCGGCACTGGCCAACATCCAGAAGGCGAGCGAAAACGCCGACAAGGCCGCCGCCGACATCGCCAAGGTGACCGACAAGTTCGCCAACCGGGCTGACGACATCGACCAGACGATCAAGGACGCCCGCCAGCTGACGCAGCGGCTCAACGATGCCTCGGTGCGTGTCGACGGCATCCTCGCCAAGGTAGACACTTTGCTCGGCTCGGGGCAGGCCAATGGCGTGATGGCCGACGCCAGGGATACGCTGAAGTCGTTCAAGCAGGTTGCCGACACGTTGAATGCGCGCCTGGGCGTCATCACCGACAATCTGGCGCGCTTCTCGGGCCAGGGGCTTTCGAATGTCGAGGCGCTGGTGCAGGACAGCCGCCGCTCGATCGGTCGCATCGAGCAGGCGGTAACGGATCTCAGCCGCAATCCGCAGCGCATCCTTTCGGGTGGCGAGGGCGAGGTTCGGCAGTTCGATGGCAGGGCGCGGCGTTGACTTCGGCCTCGGCGCGCCCCAGAAACAGTCGTTGCAGGTGCGGGTTGTGTTCACGATCCGGGGACAACAGGGATCGCGCGTGAAGTCGATCGTCGTTAAATCGGGTGTGGCATTGCTTGCCTTGGCCCTCGCCAGTTGTGCGGCCCTGCCGGGTGGCGGGCCTGCACCTCTCGACACCTTCGAGCTGTCGGCGCCTTCGGTCGACGCGCATGGCCACAGCCGCCGTCAGATCCTGATCGCGCAGCCGTCGGCGCTCAAGGCGCTGGACAGCCAGAACATCGTCATCAAGCCAGCGGATCGCTCGATCCAGTATCTCAAGGGCGCGCAATGGGCGGATCGGCTGCCGCTGATCGTGCAGGCACGGCTGGCCGAGACGTTCCAGCGTTCGGGCAGCTTTGCCGGCGTCGGCAAGCCGGGCGAGGGCCTGGCGATCGACTATCAGGTGATCGTCGAGATCCGTTCGTTCGAGGTCCGCGTCGACGGCGGCGAGCATGCCGAGGTCGATCTGTTCGTGCGCATCCTCAACGATCGCAATGGCGAGGTGCGCGCCTCCAAAAGCTTCACCGCATCCGCGCCCGTTTCGGGCAGCGGCAATCCCGCCTATGTCAGCGCCCTCGACAGCGCGTTCGGCGATGCAGCCAGGCAGATCGTGCGCTGGACGGATTCGGTGATCTGAGCGGTCGAAGCTTTCAAGGCGACCGTGCGTCACGTTGAAACCACCTCACACAAACGCATCGACTAGAGACGGTCGGTCTGCGCCGCCCCTCATTGCCCTGCCGGGCATTTCTCCCCGTATAGGGACGGGGAGAAAGACGCTGGCATCGATGATTTCGCCGATATCCAACGTTGCAGAATGGCGGCGAGGTCGATGACATCTCCCTTCTCCCCGTCACTATACGGGGAGAAGGTGCCGGCAGGCGGATGAGGGGCAGCGCGGACCGATCATGATTTTTTCCGGCCGCGGGGCGGACAATGGCTTGCCCTGAACGAAAAGGCGGGCCGTGGCCCGCCTTTGTTCTGTTTACCGTCGCCCCATTAGTGCAGGCGGCCGCTGGCGTGGGCCAGCATGGTGTAGACCTTGCCGGTATCGGACGTCAGGTAGGTCTGCGCCATGATGTTGTCGCGGTCGTTGCGCGAGACATCCTTGAGCAGCTTCTCGAAGTCGTCGCAGTAGCGGTCGACGGCGGCGCGGAACTCGGCCTCCGCCTGGTACTTGCGACGGATCTCGTCGAACGTCTGCTGACCCTTCAGCGTGTAGAGCCGCCGTGTGAACACGTCACGCTCGCCGCGCCGGTAACGGTTCCACAACTCGATCGAAGCATCGTGGTCGATGGCCCGCGCGATATCGACGGAGAGCGAGTTCAGCGATTCCACGACATGCAGCGGCGAGCGCTGGGCAGGAGCCGCGCGGGGCGCTTCCGCGGGCGTTGCCGGCCTGGCGTCCTCTTCGCGTGATGCCCCGGTCAGGAGATCGCGCACCCAGCCGCCTTGCGGCGTGCGGGCGTTGGCGTCGGTACGCTGGCGCGGTGCGGCTTCGGCCGGACGCTCAAGGTCGAGCGTGCCACGCAGTGCCGCGCCGCCTAACGGCGCCTGAGGGCTGCGCAGCTCCGGCTGCGGTGCCTGCGGCGCGCGGCGCGGTGGCTCGGCGGGGCGTGCGACGGGCGCTTGCGGCGCCGGGCGCAGATTGCGAGGCTCGGAGGCATCACCGCCGCGCCCGGACTTGGCCACGATGTCCGAAAGCTCTTTCAGGGCGTTGATCTGCTCGGAAACGGCGCGGCGGATGGCCGAGGTCGATTCCTTTGCCTCTTCCGGCATCTCGATGACGCCCTTCTTGAGCTCGGCGCGGGTAAGGTCGAGCTCGCTCTTGATCGAGCCCGCCGTGCGCCGCATCTCCTCGGTTGCATCTGCGAAGCGCTTGGTTGCCGAATCGACGACGTCGGTGATGGCGATGCGGATCTTGTCGGCCGACTCCATCGTCTTGCCTTCGGCGTTCTGCAGCGTCTGGCCGACGAGATTCTCGAACGAGCGCATGACCCTTTCGAGATCTTCCGACTTCTTGACCAGGCCGACGGCGAGGTCTTCGAGCGACGACTGCCTTTCGAGCGTGTGCTCGAGATTGCTTTGGGCCGAGCTCAGCAGGTCCGAAGCGCTGGACAGCAACCGGCTGTGCTCGTCGAACTTGGTGGCGATCGAGGCGACCTCGCGCAAGGTGGACGACGACAGTTCCGTCAGCCTTGTCGTGTTCGAATCGACCAGCCGCGCCGAGCTGGCAAAGGTCTGCGCGGCTTTCTCGGTGGTGGCGGCGAAGCTTTGCGTGCTGCCGCTGAGGCGTTCATCGACCTGACCGAGATTGACCGCGGCCTGCTCGATCAACTGACCGAGCTGCGAGCTGGACTTGGTCATGCGGCCAATGAGATCGGCAACGCTGTCCGACAGCGACGAGCGGGCGCCTTCGACCGCCGACAAGGTCTCGGCAGTGCGGCTGGCGAGCGCGTTGACCAGTGCGGCATTCTCGCTGCGCAGCTTCTCGGTGGCGCGTTCGGTGACCTCTTCCATGCTCTTTTGCAGGTCCGAGCCGCCCTGGGCGAAGCGTTCGACCAGCGGCCGCGCGGTCTCGTCGAGGATCTTCGACATTTCGGCCGAGCGCGCCGCGAGCATGGTGTTGAGCTCGCGGGTGTTGGCGCCGATGGTCTTGGCGGCGTCGTTGGTGCTCTGGCCGATATGCTGGCCAACCGCGGTGAAGGTCTCGGCGATCACATTGGCGCGCGATACCAGTTGCGCCTCGGCATTCGACACCTGCTCGCTGAGCCTCTGGCCCATCGTCTCGGCCGTGTAGGCGAGGCGGTTCTCGACGCTTGAGACCTGCTCTTCGACACGGGCGGCCGCGGCCGCCGCGCTCGATGCGAGCCGCTCGTCGGCGCCGGCAAGCGCCTGCTCGATTTCGCGGGCATGCACAGCCATTTCCTGGCCGGTCCGCCTTGCACGTTCGGCGACCCTTTGCTCGGTATCGGCAAAGGCGCCGACAATGGTCTCGGCATGCTCGCCGATCGTCGATGTGCTGTTGGCGATGCGCGACACCAGACGCTGATCGGCGTCGTCGAAGATGCGGCCGATTTCCGACGCGCGGCTCGACAGTGCTTCCGAGCCTTCGGCGATGCGCGAGACCAATTGCTGGTCGGCGGCATCGAAGATGCGGCCAAGGTCCGATGCACGTGCGGCAAGCGCTTCGGCCGATTCGCCGATGCGCACGCCGAGCCGCTGGTCGGCACCTTCGAAGTTGCGCAGGATGTCGCCTGCGCGGGCGGCCAGCGACTGGGCCGTCTCGACAGCGCGGGCGACCAGCTTCTGGTCGGCCGCATCGAATGCGCCGGCAATCTCGCTGGCACGGGCGGCCATATGGTCGGCGGTGTCCTGGGCGCGGGCGGTAAGCTGATCGGCGGTTTCCTGGGCGCGGGCGGCGAGCTTCTGGTCCGCCACGTCGAAGGTGCCGGCGATCTGGCTTGCACGAGCAGCCAGCTGATCGGCGGTTTCCTGGGCGCGGGCGACAAACTTCTGGTCCGCTACGTCGAAGGTGCCGGCGATCTGGCTTGCACGAGCGGCCAATTGATCAGCGGTTTCATGAGCGCGGGCCAGCAGGGAACTGGAGGTATCGTCCGCGCGGGCAAGCAAGGCGTTCGACGTGTCTTCCGCGCGGGCGTGGAGGCGACGGTCGGCCTCCTCGAAGGTGCGAGCGATGTCTTCGGCTCGCGCCAGCAGGGCGGCAGAGGTCTGCTCCGCACGCTCGGCGATCTTGCGGTCGGCGTCACTGAACGCAGCGCCAGCCTGCTCGTGCAGCGTGCTGGTGACTTCCAGGACCTTTTCGCGCAGTGCGCCGGCAACGAAGACCGCACTCTTCTCGAGCACGGCACGGACGTTGTCGACGCCTGTCGAGAGCGCACGCTCCATGGTGCCGGCACGCTCCTCGATGATGCCGGTCTGGCGGCTGAAAGCCTGCTCGATCTTTTCGACATCGGCGGCGATCGCATCGGAAATGCCGGTGCTCCTGGCGGCGATCTGGTCGATATGGCCCGAAAGCGAGCGGTCGACGTCCTTGCGGGTCTCGGCCAGCTTGCCGAGATCGTCTTCAAGCGCGCGGGCCAGCAGATCCCGGCCTTCGGCCAGCTTGCCGACATGTCCGGTGATGATGTCGTCGATATCGCCGCGGCTTGCCGACAGCTTCTGCAGATCGGCTTCCAAAGCGCGCTTGAGGATGTCGCGGCCTTCGGCGAGCTTCTCGACCTGGCCAGCGACCAGTCCGTCGATGCCGGACCGGCTTTCGGCCAGCTTGGCGAGATCGTCCTCGAGCGCCCTGGACAGGGTCGAGCGCTCCCCGACAAGTCTTTCCGCATGGCTGTTCACCAGGCCGCTGACGTTTTCGAGATCAGCCTCGAGTGCCCGGGCGAACTGTGCCCGGTCATCGACCAGTTTCTGCGACTGGTCGGCAACGGTGCTCTTGATCGCATTGAGGTCAGCTTCCAGGGCACGGCGCAGGATGTCGCGGCCTTCCGACAACTTCTCGACCTGACCGGCAACCAGCCCGTCGATGCTGGAACGGCTCTCGGCCAGCTTGGCAAGATCGTCTTCGAGCGCTTTCGACAGGGTCGAGCGCTCATCGACAAGCCGTTCCGCGTGGTTGTTGACCAGGCTGTTGACGTTTTCGAGGTCTGCCTCGAGTGCCTTCGACAGCGTCGAGCGATCCTGGGCGAGCCGTTCGGAATGGCTGTTGACCAGGCCGTTGACGCTTTCCAGGTCGGCTTCGAGGGCGCGTGCGAACTGTGCCCGATCATCGACCAGTTTCTGCGACTGGTCGGCAACGGTGCCCTTGATCGTATTGAGGTCGGCTTCGAGGGCACGGCGCAGGATGTCGCGGCCTTCCGACAGCTTCTCGACCTGGCCGGCGACCAGCCCGTCGATGCTGGAACGGCTCTCGGCCAGCTTGGCGAGGTCGTCTTCGAGCGCCTTCGACAGGGTCGAACGATCCTGAACGAGCTTGTTCATGTGGTCGGCGATGACGCTGTTCACATTTTGCAGGTCGGTTTCCAGCACCCGCGAAAGCTGCCCGCGATCCTCGGCCAGCTTTTCCGACTGGCTTGATATGACGCTCTTGATCGTGTTCAGGTCGGATTCCAGCGCGCGCTTGAGAATGTCGCGGCCCTCGGCCAGCTTCTCGACCTGACCGGCAACCAGCCCGTCAATGCTTGACCGGCTGTCCGCCAATTTGGCAAGGTCGGCTTCAAGGGTCTGCGACAGCAGGCTGCGATCCTCGGCCAGCCGTCCCGAATGACTGTCGATCAGGCCGCGTATGCCGGACAGATCGTTGTCGAGCGAACGGGAAAGCTGCGTGCGGTCTTCCGCCAGCTTGGAGGAGTGAGCTTCGATGAGACTCTTGATGCCGACGATGTCGTTTTCCAACGCCTTGGCGAGCACGGCGCGACCTTCGGCGATCTTCTCGACCTGGCCGGCGACCAGCCCGTCGATGCTGGCGCGGCTGTCGGACAGTTTGCCGAGATCGGCTTCCAGGGCGCGCGACAGGATGTTGCGACCCTCGGCAAGCTTGCCGACGTGTCCAGCAACCATTTCATCAATGATTGTACGCGCTTGTACCAGTTTCCCGGAGTCTTCGTTCAAGGCATTTGAGAGCCTGTTGCGGCCTTCTTCCAGCCTTTCAAGATGGCTGCCCAGCGATGCATCGATGGCAGCCCGCGATTCATTGACCTTGCGCAGATCCTCTTCGAGGGCGCGCGAGATCAGGTTGCGGCCTTCGGCCAGCTTCTGCACCTGGTTGGTCACCGCCGCATCGATACCGGCGCGGCCGTCGGCGAACTTCGCCAGGTCGGCCTGCATAGCCTCGGCCATGCGCTCGCGGCTTTCGGAAAGCTTGCGGCTGTGGTTTTCGACGGCTTCCTCGATGCCGACGCGGGCGTCGGCGAGCCGCTGGATGTCGCTGTCGAACGAACGCGAGACGACGTGACGCGCGGCTTCCATGCGGCCGGCGAAATCGCTGGCGCGGGCTTCGAGCATGGAGGAGGTCGAGGTGACGATGTCGGCCATGTCGGCGCCGATCTGGGTCTTGCCCTGATCGATCATCGCCGACAGCGTGTCCTTGCTCTCGGCAAAGGTGTGCGCGATTTCGCGTGCGCGCTCGACCAGCGTCTCGTTGATCTGGCGGGCACGGGCCTCGAGCGCCGCGTTGAGCTTCTGCGTCCCGGTGTCCAGCGCCTCGGCGCGGGTCTGGAACTCGCTGATCAGCGCCTGGCCGCGTTCGGCAAGCGTCCGCTCGATGCCGTTGAGGCTGGCCTCGAACTCGGAATTCAGGGTGCGCGCGGCACCGCCAAGCAGCGACACCATGCCAGTGGTGCGATCGTCGAGCAGATCGGTCAACGACCGTGTCAGGCCGTCGGTGGTGTCCGTCAGCTTGGCGATCCGGGTATCGAGAAGGCTGGCGAAGGCCTCGCCAGAGGTCGACAGCTTGTCGGTGATCGAATCGAGCCGGCCTTCCACCGAATCAAAGATCGACAGCGAGCTTTCATTGATGCGGTCGATGAGCGTGTCGCCGGAATTGGTGATCGTCATCGACAGCTTGGTCGAAGCATTGAGGATGCTGTCGCGGATGATGTCGCTGGCAGCGCCGATCTCATCCTTCAGCGTCTCATGCGCGCCGGTGATCGAGGCGCGGACACGCTCGGCGTGGGTGACAACGGCCTCACGCTCGCTGCCGAGCCCGTCGACCAGCGAACGGATGCGGGATTCGTTTTCCGAATAGGAGCGCTCGATCTGGTTGACCTCGCTGTGGACCAGCGTTTCCAGTTCGACGGCGCGGGCGAGCGTGCGTTCGATGCCTTCGCCCATGGCCGCAACCTCGCGGCGAACGGCCTGGCCGATCATCATGACGCGATCCTGGGCAAGATTTTCCGGTTCGGTCAGGCGGAAGGCCACTTCGGTCATCGACTGGGCGGCGATGCGCATATCCTGGGCGCGGCGAATCATCGTCGCGAAGGCCCAGAACAGGATGACGGGCACGATCGCCGCGATCGCCAGGCCGATCAGTTCGGGGCGGGCAAAAAACTGATCGAGCGTGCGGATCCTCCAGATGCTCGGTCCGAAAAGGAGATTGGCCAATCCGCCGGCACCGGCGATCCAGGCCAGCGAGACAAAGGCAACGACCCAATAAATGGTGTTCGAGGCACGCCTGTTGAGGCTGTGCAGGAGCGTCTTGTAGTCCTTCTGGCGATCGTCATTGGCCGGCGCGAAACCGGCAGGCTGGGCGCCATTGCGTGTTTCCACGGGGCGCAACTCGGCAGGCTTGGCCTTTGGCGCCGGCTTTGCGGCCTGGCTCTGATTGAAGACGGGCTCCGGTTTCTGAGAGGGCTCCGGTGTCTGATTGCGTCCCTCGCGCGCCAATTCGTCGGCGGCCTGGGATATCTGCGCCTCCAGATCCTCCATCGAAGCCGCGATGTCGAGGTCGCCGCCGACATCGCTGCTGAGGTCGAGATCAAGCGCCTTTTCCAGTTCCCTGGCCACGTCGCTGTCGAGATTTCTCGTCGTCGTTGGTTTCTTTGCCATGCCTTCGCTACCCTGTACTAGCTGCCGCGGGCTTATAATTCTGGTTGTCGTACCCCCGCGCAGGAGGCTGAAAATGGACCCTCGTATCGTAATGACACAGGGGGGTAAAGAAAACATGCATTCCGCGAGATACGTAAAACTTTAAATATAAGGTTAACGGAAGCGTGATTTCGGCGCCGCTTTCGCAACATTTTTCCCGGCCATTCATTAACCCGTTGTCCATTGGATTCGCCTAGGTTTTCGGGCGATCGAAGAAACGGAGTTCGAGTTCATGCGTGGCGAAAGCGGCATTGCCTTCTCAATGCCCGGGGGCGACGTATCCGGACCAAGACGGTCACGGCCGGTCGATTTGGCACACCTTGCCCGCCAGACGATGGGCGACCGCAGCCTCGAACAGGAGGTGTTGGCGCTCTTTGTACAACAGGCGCTGTCGGTGCGCGACAGAATAGTCGACGCCGATATCAAGGACCGGCTTCTGCTCGCCCACGGGCTGAAGGGTTCGGCACGGGGCGTCGGCGCCTTTGCCATTGCCGATTGCGCCACCGAGATCGAGCGTCAGCCGGAAGACAATCAGACGCTCAAGCGGCTTGGCAAGCTGATCGACGAAGTGCGCGATTTCATCGCCGCCATCAATCGCTGAACCCGGTTTGCGGAAAAACGTCACGGAGCGGCGCTTTCGCGCGGCAGTTGACTTGTCTGCCGGAGTGATTATCTCGGCTGCGACTCCTTCAGGTGACAAATGACCAAGCTGACCTTCATCGCCCATGACGGCACACATTTCGACATGGACGCCGAAAACGGCTCTACCGTCATGGAGAACGCGATCCGCAACGCGGTGCCCGGGATCGAGGCGGAATGCGGCGGTGCCTGCGCCTGCGCGACCTGTCATGTCTATGTCGACGAGGCATGGACGGCGCAAGTCGGCGAGCCGGAAGCGATGGAGGAGGACATGCTGGACTTCGCCTACGACGTCCAGCCGAACTCGCGGCTGTCGTGTCAGATCAAGGTGCGCGACGCGCTTGATGGCTTGATCGTGCGCGTGCCGGCCCGTCAGGGATAAGCCCAGGATATTTGCCAACTGATTTCTCCTGCCGCGGCTTGGCAGCGGAGCAATGGTCATGCAGTGTCGTGCTTGTTTCCACCACGGCGCCGCGCATCCTCTTGGCCGCGCAAAGGACGCCGTGGCACTTCTATTTGGCGCAGCGAGGCACATCGCATGACCGACATCACCAAGACAGACGTGCTTATCGTCGGGGCAGGGCCGGTCGGCCTGTTCGCCGTGTTCGAGCTCGGCCTGTTCGACATGAAATGCCACCTGATCGATATCCTCGACCGGCCGGGCGGCCAGTGCGCCGAACTCTATCCGGAGAAGCCGATCTACGACATTCCCGGCTGGCCATCGATCTCGGCGCAGGGGCTGGTCGACAGACTGCTCGAGCAGATCGCTCCGTTCAAGCCTGACTTCACCTACAACCGCATGGTTTCCAGCCTCGAAAGACTGGAGGACGGCAGTTTTCGCGTCATCACCGACGAGAACGAGGTGTTCGAGGCCAAGGTGGTGGTGATTGCGGCCGGCGGCGGCTCTTTTCAGCCGAAACGCCCGCCGATCCCGGGCATCGAACCCTATGAAGGCAAGAGCGTGTTCTATTCGGTGCGCCGGATGGAGGACTTTCGCGGCCACGACCTTGTCATTGTCGGCGGCGGCGACTCGGCGCTCGACTGGACGCTCAACCTGCAGCCGGTGGCAAAGAGCGTGACGCTGGTGCACCGGCGGCCCGAATTCCGCGCCGCGCCAGACAGCGTCAACAAGATGTATGCCATGCAGGAGATGAAGCAGCTGGAGTTCCAGGTCGGGCAAGTGACCGGATTGACCGGCGCCGACGGCCAGCTGTCATCGGCCGTCATCAAGGGGCCGGACGGCGACGTCGAGGTGCCCTGTACGCGCATGCTGCCGTTCTTCGGCCTGACCATGAAGCTCGGGCCGATCGCCGAATGGGGGCTCAATCTTCACGAGAACCTCATTCCGGTCGATACCGAGAAGTTCCAGACATCGGTGCCCGGCATCTTCGCGGTCGGCGACATCAACTGGTACCCGGGCAAGCTGAAGCTGATCTTGTCGGGCTTCCACGAGGTGGCGCTGATGGCGCAAGCGGCCAAGCGCATCATCAGCCCCGGCGAACGCATCGTGTTCCAGTACACGACCTCGTCGACCAGCCTGCAGAAGAAGCTCGGCGTCGTCGGCTGAGCCGCAGGATCGGCGCAGTTTCGCCAACCGCTCTATTCCGCCATCACCGGAGCAGGCTCGGCGTGGCCGCGAAGTGCTTTCTCCGGCATCAGGCCGAGTGTGATCAGCGCCAGCAGCAGCGTTGCCGCGGCGACAAGGAAGATCATCACGAAGGGCGCTGCCGAAACAACCTGGCCGACGGCCAGCGTGCCTTCACCTGCAAGCGGCAGGCCGTAGCCGAGGGCGACGGCACCGAGCATGGCGACGCCCAGCGCGCTGCCCAGCGAACGCAGGAAGGTCAGCACGCCGGTTGCGACGCCAAGGTGCGTGCGGTCGACGGCATTCTGGACCGATACGGTGGCGACCGGGAAGGTCGTGCCGCTGCCCACGCCGATGCAGACCGTCAGGATCTCGACAACCAGTAGCGAGGCGTGCCCGGCGACCAGGGCGAGCAGGCCGAGGCATACAATCGAAAAGAGCACGCCCACCATGGCGATCCGCTTGTAGTGGACGAAGCGCGGTATTGCGCGTCCGCTGAACGTAGCGCCGGCCACGGTGCCCAGCAGCAGGCCCAGCATCGCGAGACCCGATTCGCTCACCGAGAGGCCGACAATCGACTGCAGATAGACAGGCAGATAGACCGCCAGACCTATGTTGGCGGCTTGCAGGAGGAACATCGACGAGGTGCCGGCGAGAACGATCGGGTTGCTCAGCACTTCAAGCGAGATCAGCGGTTCGGCCGCGCGCAGCAGCCGCAAGGCAAACGCCGCCCAGAAAACCACCGAGACGGCCAGCAGCCCGAGAATTTCGCGCGACAGCCAGGGGTAGGTGCTGCCGCCCCAGTTCAACGCCAGCAGCAGCAATGCCGTGGCCACGACAAGCAGCAGCGCGCCCAGGGCGTCGATGCGATGCTGCTTCGCGGCGATCGGCAGCTTCTTGAGCGGGTTGTTGATGATCGCCATGGCCAGCAGGCCGAGCGGAATGTTGATCCAGAAAATCAGCGACCAATGCAGATGTTCGGCGAAAGTGCCGCCGAGCAGCGGCCCGGCAATGCTGGCGACAGCCCAGGTACCGGAGATCCAGGCGGCGTAGCGCGCCCGCTCGCGTGGTGGAACCAGATCGCCGATCACGGTCTGCGTCAATGTGAACAGGCCGCCGCCACCGGCGCCCTGGATCGCTCGCCCGACAACCAGCACGAACATGTTGGGAGCCATGGCGCTGACCAGCGAACCCAGGAGAAAGATCAGGATCGCCGCATAAACGGTCGGCCGGCGGCCATAAACGTCTGAGATCTTGCCGTAGAGCGGTGCCATGGCGGTCGCGGTCAGGAGGTAACCGGTGACGATCCACGGCAGATATTGGGCATGGCCGAGCGCATGGCCGATGGTCGGCATGGCAGGTGCGACGATGGTCTGATCGAGTGCCGCCAGCAGCATCGACAGCAGCACGCCGCCGATGATGGCGTTCTTTTCGCTTTCGGTCAGCGGCGTGCCGGTTTCCACCATCGTTTGCTTGTCGACAGCCTGGTCCATGATCGTTCATCCGTAAGCTTGCGATCTGACCGGCGCTGCTCGGCCGTCCAGTCACTTGGACCGCTTTTGATCGCATTGGCGTTTGAAGTCCGCGCCTGGCGAACCTGATATAAGTCGTCCCGTATAGGCCGATTTCGACAGGGGCTCGAAAGTTTTTCGAGGCTGGCACTACGCTTCGGCGAATTTGGCTTTCAGCTGACCGGCTCGAATGCGTTCAGGCCGGCGGCAGTTGACCGCTCTCTATGCGTTCGACGCGATAACGCAGCAGCCGCAGGATACGGCTTTCGAAATTGGCGCTTTCGACGCGGTCGAACTGCAGCTGGGCACGGTCATGCCTGGCGAGAACGGCGGCGGTGATTTCCGCGGCCTTGGCCTTGGCGGCGTCGCAATTCTTTTGCGGGTAGGTGGCTTTCAGGGCGTCTTCGAGTTCGCGGCCATGGTTCTTGGCAATCTCGACATGACGCTCCTCATGGCGCTTGATGTCGGCGGATAGCGTATCCCAGAACAGCCGCACATCGGCATCCGCCTTGCGTGGGCGGCGCCACTCGGGAAGGATCACCTTGACCTTGACGGTCACAACCGCGTCGGCGATCCGGCAGGAGGTCGATGTCTTCGCATAGCTGATGCGGGTGGTGAAGGCCATCTGCGTGGCGCCCGGGTGCCGCGTGCCAGTGCTTTTCACCTCCGGCCCGCGCTTGGACAGCTGTGCCTCGATGTCGTCGAGCGTGCTGCCGCCAACGGCGAAATAGCTGTACGTCTTGACGAGATTGGCCGCACCGGCCGGGACGGCGGTAACGCCAAGCAGCAGCGCGCAAGCCAAGGAATGTTTCATGCCAAGCATGGATCGTTTCATCATGTTGCCTCTTCGCCCACCTTGCTTTACGGCCGTTGCCGGCGCAACGGAATTGATCCGCCACGGATCACACATGCTTGATGAGCCCCATGGTTGATGAACAATGACGGCGAGGCAATGGCAGTTGGCGCATGGACGCCATCTCGACCTTGGCGGCAAGGCCGTGGTCGTCGGCATCCTCAATGTCACGCCCGACAGCTTTTCCGACGGCGGTCTGTTCGATGTCCCCGAAAAGGCGCTGGCCCAGGCCCGCCGCATGATGGGGGAAGGGGCACAAATCGTCGATGTCGGCGGAGAATCAACCCGTCCGGGCGCCGCCGCGATATCGGCTGATGAGGAACAGGACCGCATCCTGCCGGTGATCGAGGCGCTGGCAAGCGCAGGCGAGGTGCTGATTTCGGTCGATACCTATCGCGCCGATACCGCCCGGCTTGCGGTTGCCGCCGGCGCGCACATCGTCAACGATGTCTGGGGGCTGCAGCGCGAGCCAGACATTGCGCGTGTCGCCGCTGACACCGGCGCCGGGCTTGTCATCATGCATACCGGGCGGGACCGCGAGAAGCTGCCGGACGTGATTGCCGATCAGTTGGCCTTCTTGCGAACATCATTGGAAATCGCCCGTCGGAGCGGCGTTGCCGACGACCATATCGTGCTCGATCCCGGGTTCGGCTTCGCCAAGGAGACGGCGGAGGAAAATCTCGACCTGATGGCGCGCTTTTCCGAGCTCAATGCGCTCGGCTTTCCGCTGATGGCCGGAACCTCGCGCAAGCGCTTCATCGGCACTGTCACCGGTCGCGATGCCGCCGACAGAGGTGTCGGGACCGCGGCGACCAGCGTCATCCTGAGGCTCAAGGGCGCCGATCTGTTTCGCGTCCACGATGTCGCATTCAACGTGGACGCATTGGCGCTTGCAGATGCTATGCTGGCACGTCAAACCGACTGGGCGAGAAACTGAGCGATGTATGTCATCCGCATGAAGAATTGCGCCTTCTTTGCCCGGCACGGCGTGCTGGACGAGGAGGAAAGGCTCGGCCAGCGCTTCTATGTCGATGCCGCCCTTACCGTCGATCCTGGCCGGGCGCTTGTCGACGATTCCATCGAAGACACCGTCAACTACGGTATCGCTTTCACGGTGATCGAAAAGATCATCACGGGGCAGCGTCGTTTTCTGATCGAGTCCCTGGCGCTCGAGGTGGCCCGTGCGCTGACGGCGCGTTTTCCGCAGATCAAGAAAGCCGAGATCACGGTGCGTAAGCCCAACGCCCCGGTGCCCGGCGTGCTCGATTATGTCGAGGTGACCGTTGTCTGGCCCGAATAGCACGGTCTACCTCAGCCTTGGCGGCAATCTTGGCGACCCGGCAAAGTCGATGGGCGCGGCGTTGCGCATGCTGGACGCCGACGCGGATACCCGTGTCACCGGCGTCTCCTCGCTCTATCGCACGCCGCCCTGGGGCAAGCTCGATCAGCCGGACTTTCTCAACGCGGCCGCCGAAATTTCCACCAGGCTCGCGCCGCGCGCCCTGCTTGACCTCTGTCTCGACGCCGAGCGCAAACTGAAGCGGGTGCGCGAGGAGCGCTGGGGACCGCGGCTGATTGATATCGACATTCTGGTGTTCGGCGACCGCGTCATCCATGAGACCGGCTTGGAAGTGCCGCATCCGCGCATGCTGGAACGCGCCTTCGTGCTGGCGCCGCTGGCCGAGATCGCGCCCGACCTGGTTGTCGGTGGCCGCAGCATCACGGACCGGCTGGTTGCCGTCGACATCTCGGGTATCGAACGGTTGCCTTCCGGCCGAGATTGGTGGCTGGTCTGACGCCTGGATGGCGCGGCAGCGAGATCTTAACCGGAGAAGCCGCCACCATCCAGGAAGGCCTGCTCCCGCGGTGTCGTCTCGCGGCCAAGCATCCTGTTTCGGTGCGGAAAACGGCCGAAATTCTCGATAATGTCGCGGTGCTCGACGGCGTATTTCAGGTAGGGCTCGGCCCTGGCTTGCGTGAGGTCTACCGATATGTGCTGATCGGCGAGCAGTTCCGAATGCTCGTATGGCAAATAGAGGAAAACGCGGACTTCTTCCTCGAGCGCCAGATCATGACCCGCCGCGATCGCCTTTGCGGCGAAATACCTGGCCAGAGGATCGGTCGCGTACATATGGCCGGTGCCGCGAAAGCAGTTCCGCGGAAACTGGTCGAGCAGGACCATCAGCGCCAGCGAGCCTTCGGCATGCTCCGACCAGTCGTCGCATTCCCGCCGCGCTGCGGCGTAGTGCAGATCGAGAAAGCGGTTGCGGAAGTCGGCATCGAAGGCCTCGTTCTTCTCGAACCACGCATCCTCGCCGGCGTCGCGCCAGAATTTGGTGACAGACAAGGCTCCGCTGTCCAATTGCATGCCTAATTCCTTGTTCAACCGGTGGGCTCGGATTTGTGCAGCACGCCCGCGGTCTCTTCGTTGAGTGCCTGGCCAGGGCGCCGTGGCGTCGAGAGCGGTGTCGGGATCGGCGTGCCGATATTGCCTTTCAGGAAGCGTTGTCCGGAGCGGATGCCTTCGGCGAGCTGCGTCTCGAACCGGGCAGCGTCGCGGCGCCGGACATCCTCGATCACTTCGGCGACATCTTCCGGGTCGACACCCAGGGCTTCCAGGGTGGAGCCGCCGAAGACAAGGGCTGATTCGAAGGTTTCACGGAGTTGATAATCGACGCCGGCGCGGATGAGCTGCAGCGCGGTGCCGCGATCGAAGGCGCGTGCCAGTACGGTGAGCAGGGGAAACTCCGCCTTGATGAGCTCCGCGATGCGAACGGCGGCATCCGGCTTGTCGACGCAGATGAGCACGGCACGCGCCCGGCCGGCGCCCGCGGCGCGCAGGATGTCGAGCCGTGTGCCGTCGCCATAATAGACCTTGAAGCCGAAATCGGCCGCCGCCTGGATCATCTCCACATCATTGTCGATGATCGAGACATCGATGCCGCGCAGCAGAAGCGGCTGGCTGGCGATCTGGCCGAAGCGGCCGAAGCCGATGATCAGCACGCTGCCGGTCAGGCCGTCGGCGACGTCGATCCCGTCGAGCGACTGCTCGTCGCGCGGCGTCAGGTAGCGCAGCGCGATGATCGCCAGCGGCGTCAGCACCATCGAGATGATGACGATGGCGGTCAGCGTCGCATTGGCCTGGCTGTCGATGATGCCGACCGCGGCAGCCGCCGAATAGAGCACGAAGGCGAACTCGCCGCCTTGCGCCATGAAGACGGCACGCTCCAAAGCTTCGCGATGGCCTGACTTCAGCACGCGGGCGACGATGTAGATGCCGAGCGCCTTCATCACCATGTAGGCGACAACATAGATGGCGATCAGCCGCCAGTTCGCGACCACCACATGCAGGTCGAGCGACATGCCGACCGCGAGGAAGAACAGGCCGAGCAAGATGCCGCGGAAGGGTTCGATGTCGGCTTCGAGCTGATGGCGGAAGGTCGATTCCGACAAAAGCACGCCGGCCAGGAACGCCCCCATTGCCATCGACAGGCCGCTGAGCTGCATGGCGAGCGCGGATCCGAGAACGACCAGAAGTGCCGCGGCCGTCATCACCTCGCGGGCGCGGGCATCCGCCAGGATGCGGAAGAACGGATTGAGCAGATAACGGCCGGCCAGCACCAGTCCGACGATCGCGGCAAGGCCGATACCGACCTCCGTGAGCCGCTCCGTCAAGCTGGTGTCGGCGCCGCCAGGCGCCAGGAACGCGATCAGGGCCAGCAGCGGCACGATGGCGAGGTCCTCGAGCAGCAGGACCGACACGATGCGCTGGCCTTTCGGTGCGGCGATTTCGCCGCGTTCCTCGAGAAGCTGCATGACGATCGCAGTCGAGGTCAGCACGAAACCGGCGCCGGCGACGAAGGATTGCGAGATTGGAAAACCTCCCACCATGCCAACACCGGTCAGCAAGACCGCGCAGACGCCGACCTGCAGTGCGCCAAGGCCGAAGATCTCGCGGCGCAGACCCCACAGCCGCGACGGCTGCATTTCCAGCCCGATGATGAACAGGAACATCACCACGCCGAGTTCGGCGACATGGAGAATGGCCTCCGATTCGGAAAAGACGCGGAGGCCGAATGGACCGATCACCACTCCGGCGGCCAGATAACCGAGAATCGAGCCGAGGCCCATGCGCTTGAAGATCGGAACGGCGACAACGCCGGCGGCAAGCAGTGCCACCACCTGAACCAGATCGCTGTTCGATGCCTCTACCGCCATGCCGTCATTCCGCTCGTTTGAGGGCCGATTCCGATTTCGAAGTTCTGTGACCAAGCCGACTTCGCTGGCTTCGCCAACGCGCGTCTGCTTCGTTTTCTTTTGTTTGTCGCAGGTTCTTGCCGCAAAACCGTGGGACACTTTTGCTGAACCTGCTTAGGCCGAAGATAGGGGCTTCGGCAGGGATCGAACAGCCCGAATCCGGATCGCCGGCGATGTTGCAGGCGCGTTACACAAGTTGACGCTTGGCGCGCGTTGCATCTTGCCACAATCGAAGGCTAAGGACGCTCGGCTTCGGCCATTGAAGGGTGAGCGACGATCAAGTCGAGCCCTTTTGAGGAGATGACTGACATGAAGAAGTTTTTGTTTGCTGCCGTCGGCCTGGCGGTGCTTGCCGGTTCGGCTTGTTCGAAGGCGCCTGAGTGCACGACCGAGATCGCGACCAAGAAAGCGCAGGACATGGCTACCGCGCTGCAGGAAGCGATCACCAAGGACCCGTCCAAGGCGGCTGATCTGACGGCCAAGGTCCAGGCGGTGACAACCAAGTATCAGGGGACCACGACCTTGGCCGACGCCTGCAAGGCCTATGACGAGGTGACGGCCGCTATCAAGGGCTAAGTGGCCTCATTCGACCAGTCTAAACGAGGCGGCGACCGTTGGGTCGCCGCCTTTTTTGTCTTTAGGGATCGATGATTGTTCAGTTCGGCGCGATGGAGCCGACTTCTACGGCATCGACACGCTTCAGGCTCATGCCGATCACCGGCACCAACTGGTCGTCGACGCGCACCGCAATGGTCACCGTCATCGAATTATCGTCGGGGATGCGGGCCTGCATGACGCCGCGCAGCTGGTTGCGGTTGATGGTGAAGACCACCTTGCGGGCATCGACCACGTTGCCGCCGATGATGTCCAGGCCGGAGCCGGTCGCGCCACCCATGAAGCTGCCCTTATAGCCCTCGCGGCCCTTGCGCTCGATCTTGGCCGACATCTGCTGGGTGAACATGCCGACCCGGCAGCCGCCGTCGAGCGCCATGCCGACCTTGCCGTCCGGCGTCGAGCCGGTGAAGCTGCAGTTGAATTTGGTGCCCTTGTATTTGCCGGCGATGATTTCGCCAGGACCGATCCATTTGCCTTCGGCCGAGTGGAAGAACTGCATGTCCGGTTCCGCCGCGGATGCTGCTCCGGCAATACCGGCGACTGCCGTGATCACGGTCGCCAGGGGCAGGACGCAGGACAGAAATACGCTTTTCATCGACGACACCCGGCAACAAAGAGGCTGTTTGGAACCCGTCTGACCATGAACAAGATTGGTTAATGCTTCGTCACCGCAGGGCCGTCACCAAGCAGTCCGGCAACAATTCCGAAGGTCCAACGTTGCCGCCCGGCTTACTTGCCGGGTGGGGTCGTTTCAACACCTTTTTTGGTGGCAAACGATGTCAGCGCCGAGAGGAAATCGCCCAGTCCCGGACGCCTGGCGGCGCTGAAGGGCAGGGGGCGTGCCGTCTCCATCGCCGCGATGCCGATGCGCGCCGTCATCATGCCGTTGACGATGCCCTCGCCAAGTTTCGCCGAAAGGCGCGCCGCCAGGCCGTGGCCGACGATCTGCTGGACGAAACTATCACCCACCGCGATCGAGCCGGTGACCGCCAGATGCGCCAGCACGCTGCGCGCCAGGCGGAAGAAACCGAGCGTTCCCGGCCTTCCGCCATAAAGTTCCGAGAGGCGGCGAATGAGGCGTCCGGCCTCGAACACGACATAGGCGACGTCGACGAGCGCGCGCGGGCTGACCGCCGTCACCAGCGAGACGCGCTTGGCGGCTTCGAGAATCATCACCTTTGCCCTGGCATCGAGGGGACCGAGAATTTCGGCTTCGGCCAGACGCACCAGATTGCCGCCATCGATTATCTCGCCACGCAGCTCGGCCAGCGCACGCCGGCCGGCCGCGGTCTCGGGTTTTGCCGCGACGAAGGCCGACAGCTCGTCGACCACCGATCGTGCCGCCTTGGGATCGTCACGCGCAATGGCATCGAGCGCCCGCTTCTGCAGCTTTTCGACCTCGGCGAGGCGGGCGATCGCCAAGAACTCGCGGATCAGGATGACCACGAGTGCCAGCACGGCGATGGCCGCCATGCCGGCGGCCAGCCAGCCCAGCCATTCGGCGCGCGCGAACAGGTCGCGTATGAGCTGATCGGTCCACAGGCCGACGGCCAGCGAAACCAGGACGCCAAAGGCGCCGAAGAAGATGCTGGCGAGCAGCGAGCGTTTTCTGGGCGCGATCGCCGGCGGCGGCTCGGCGGCAACGATGTCAGGCTCGTCGAAGACATCGACCTCCGCCGGAATGACCATCGCGACATCGGTTTTTATCGCGCGCGGCTTGCGCTCGGTATCGGTCTGGGAACGAGTACCAGCCTGGGCACGGCGCGCCTCCGGCGCTTCCTGCTTCGGTGCGGGTTCCGGCTCGATGCGGAATGCCGCCGGCTTGCGGGGCGCGGTCATGCCAGATGATCTCCGATCAGGAACTGCAAGGCGCGGTCGAGCCTGATATGCGGCAGCGACAGCGTGATGCCTTCGGCCGTGCGTTCGAGTTTTGGTGGACGGAAACGGACGAAGCGGATCGCAGGATCCGCAGTGTCCTGTCTGTGGTTGGGTCCCGAAACATCGAACACCGCATCGATGTTCTCCGGTAAATCGCCAGGGAAAATAGCCGTTTCCGTCTTTCCATCAAATGTTTCGCCGTTGATCCGCTCGCCGGCGATCGGCGTGCCGATGATGACGGGAAGCGTCTCCCGGCCCTGCTTGACGGTGCCTTCGCGGGTCGCGCGCACCGCCGCCATGGCAACCACGTCGACATCGGCGCCGGTGAAATTCGCCCGTGCCACGGCGCGATCGGCAAGCCGTCGCACAATCGCCTGTAGGCGGTCATGGCTTTCGTGGTGCAGGTGGTCGGCCTTGGTCGCGGCAACCAGGATGCGGTCGATGCGCCGCGAAAACAGGTCGGTGAGGAAGCTGCCGCGGCCAGGGCGGAAGCAACTGAGGATCTCGGTCACGGCGCGCTCCAGGTCGGCCATGGCGCCGGGGCCGGCGTTCAGAGCCTGCATGGCGTCGATCAGCACGATCTGGCGATCGAGACGGGCGATGTGTTCGCGGAAGAAGGGTTTGACAACATGCGTCTTGTAGGCCTCGTAGCGCCTGTCCATCATGGCATGCAGCGACCCCGGGCGCGGGCGCGTGGCGGCGAGCCCCGCCAAGGGCGCGAAGGTCAGAGCTGGCGAGCCTTCGAGATCGCCAGGCATTAGGAAACGGCCGGGCGGCAAGGTGGAAAGCGCTCGCTCGTCGAGCTTGCATGCCTTCAGATAGGCGGCGAAGCTTTCGGCTAGGCGGCGTGCCGTCATCTCGTCGGCATCGGCGTTGGGGTCGACCTCGCCCGATAGTGCCCGCCAGGCCCGCGACAGGTCCTCGCGCACCGGCAGAGCGGCCATTTCGAAGGCTTCGCGCGAAAAATCGGCGAAGGATTTGCCAAGCAGCGGCAGGTCGAGCAGCCATTCGCCGGGATAGTCGACGATATCGACCGACAGTTTGCCGGAGGAAAACATGCGGCTCCAGCCGGAGGCCGATTCATATTCGATGGTCAGCCGCAATTCCGAGATGGCGCGTGTCGAATCTGGCCAGGCGCGGTCATTGACCAGGGCCGCGATGTGGTCCTCGTACTGGAAGCGCGGCACGGCGTCGTCCGGCTGCTGCTCGAGGAAGGCGCGGGCGATGCGCCCGGATTTCTGTGCCTCGAACAGCGGCAGGCGCCCGCCATGGATCAGATTGTGGACAAAAGCCGATATGAAGACCGTCTTGCCCGCGCGGGACAGGCCCGTGACACCCAATCGCAGCGATGGCGAAAAAAGCCCGGTGGCGCGGCCCGACAGCGTGTCGAGGGCAATCCTCGCCTCGTCGGTGAAGGTGGTCAGCGATGATGCCAAAATATGATCTCTCGGGCCTCGGTCCGCCCGATATAGGCTCTGCAACCCAGCTTTGAAATGGCACTGGGGGTCGACATCACAGGTCGGCCGGTGTCAGGAACGCTTCGAGATAGCCGTCGCCCTGGGCAGCTTTCGCCAGATCGCCGTCGAAGCGAACGACCGCCAGGCCCGAAGTCGGGAAGCCATGGTTGAGCGTTGCCCGCGCCGTCTCGTCGCCGTCGCCCGAAACCGCCATGGCGAGATCTTCCGTCATCGGATTGTGGCCGATAACCAGCAGTGAATCCGATCCGCCATTGTCCCGGATGAGGCGGAGGTAGCCGGCGGCATCATCGCTGTAAAGCGAACCAAGGAACAGGACTCGGCCAGTATCGGTCTGGCCGGCCAAGCCTTCCAGCGTCTCTTTGGCGCGCTTGGCGTTGGAGCACAGGGTCAGGTCCGGAACATAGCAGCGGGACCGCATGGCGGCGCCCATCATCTCGGCATCGGCGCGGCCGGATGCGTCGAGCGGACGATCGAAATCACGCATGCCGGGTAGCGCCCAGCCGGCCTTGGCATGTCGCAACAGATAAAGCCTGCTCACCCCAACCCTCCGCCGGCGCCGAATGCCGAAGCTCCCAGGATTAGCCACGAGAATGGCGTCGCGCACAATGGCCCGCGTTCTTCGAACACGCCGAATCACCCATGGTGCGGTGCCGCAAAGGCGCTCGTGTATCGGCAAAGTGGCGCAGCGCGGTTTGGTATCAAAACGACCTTACGCCGACGCAAAGGTGTCCGCCGCCGCACATTAACAATTGCGTGAGACGGCGGCCGATTGCGCTTGTGCAGGCGTCGGACCGCGAATATATAGGCGCGAAATTTGGGGCTGTTTGGGTGAGTCGAATGAACGACATCGTTACCGCCGATTACGTACCCTCCGAAGACGAGCCGTTTATGAACGAGCGGCAGAAATCCTACTTCCGCCTGAAGCTCGTCACTTGGAAGAATGACATATTGCGCGAAGCGCGCGAAACACTCGAAATCCTGCAGCAGGAAAACGCCAACCACCCCGATCTTGCCGATCGCGCCTCTTCGGAAACCGACCGCGCCATCGAGCTCAGGGCCCGCGACCGTCAGCGCAAGCTCATTTCAAAGATCGATTCCGCCCTGCAGCGCATCGACGAAGGCACCTATGGCTATTGCGAGGAGACCGGCGAGCCGATCGCGCTGAAGCGGCTCGATGCGCGCCCGATCGCGACCTTGTCGATCGAAGCGCAGGAGCGGCATGAGCGCCGCGAGAAAGTCTATCGCGACGACTAAGGGTCAAGGCGGGCGGCGCACGGCAAGCCGTCACGAGCGACGTTGATTTTGAAAATGGCCGGTTTTCCGGCCATTTTTGTTGGCGCGCCACACACCTGTCGGGACACCAAGAAATCCCAGGCCCTGACGTGTTTCTGGGCCTGAGGTTCCGGCACAAACAGATCGCGGTCTTTTCAGACGGACTGGCGGCCGCTCATCTCTTCTGGCTGGAGAGTTCGCCCAGCAGCTTCGTCATTTCGTCGTCGAGCGATGGCGGCGCTTTCGCCACCGGTTTGGCCACCGGGCCGCTCGAACGCGGCTGGTCGAGCGACACTTCGAGTTCCTTCATCAGCGTATCGTCGATGCTGTCCTGTCTTGGCGGTGGCGGCGCATGCCTGACGGTATTGGCGTTCGCGGATCCATAGGCGGGCAGCGGCGTGACATTGGTCGGCTGGTAGCTTTGCGCCACCGGCTTCGGTGCGGGTGTGGGTGTGGGTACTGGCGCCGTTTGGCGCGGGCGGGCAGGCGCCGCCATGTTCACCGGTTGTGGAGCGGGTGCCTGCCGCGCCGGCGCCGGAGCGGGCTGCGGCGGACGCGGCCTTGCCACTGGGGCCGACGCGGCCGGGACCGGCTGCAGGCCGCCATCTCCGGTCAGCGCCGGACGGCGCGGCGCCGAAAGCCGGATGTCGCGTTCGACGACGACGTCGGTCGGACCACCGATCAGAAGCAGATGTTCGATGTCATCGCGGCGTATCAGCACCAGCCGACGATGGCTGTCGACGGCGGTGGCATCCATGACGGCCAGCCGCGTCTTGCGGTTCCTGCCGCCGGCAACGAAGGTTCCAAACGTCAGATTGCGCACCAGCTTGACGATGACGAGGACGATGACCAGCAGGACGAGTGCTGCAAACGTCCACAACAGGGCTGCGGCATAACCGGGGCCCGCCACGCTATCCAGCCATTGCATTGGTTTCCCCTGATTGTCCTTGGAAGTGACGCGACACTAGACTGTTGCGGCGGGCCACCGCAAGTTGCCTTTCACGCTTGGTAACAGCTTGAAAACTCCAAAGGCCGCAAGACATCATTTTTATCCGACATTTGCCGCCCAGGCCTTTTCCGGTCTAGGAGAATGTGATTCAACCCGCTAGGGGCGGGTGTCGGAACACCGGAATTCACGAGCAGGGGACATATGGCCAAGGAAGCGCGTGGCGATTTCTATCCGGTACCGATCGTCGACCAGAATACGCGACCGGGTGCGGTCACCCGGCTCATCATTTTCATCATCGTTCTGACGGGGGCCGCGATCGTCTTCGGCCTTTTCCGCGAGCGTCTCGGCGATCCTTTCCTGCTCGGCATGCTTGGCGTGCTGGCGATGATCGGTGTCGGCTTCCTGTTCGCCACGGCGATCGGCTTCGTGCAGGTCACGCCACGCTCGTCGGGCGACGAACTGTCGAAGGCATTCGTCGATTCGATGGCGCAGGGCCTTCTCGTCACGGACACCAAGGGCCGGGTGGTCTACGCCAATCGGGCCTATGCCGACATGACCGGAGCGTCGTCGGCGGCCGACCTGAAGACGGTCGAAGGGTTGCTCTCGGACGTTCCCGAAGCCTCGGTGACGATCTATCGGCTGGCGTCGGGCCTGCGCGACGGCCAGCCGGGCGACGGCGAGTTTCGGCTGGCACAGTCCATCCGCCCCGGTGCCGAGCCGGGCGCCCGCTGGTACCGGGCGCGCGCCCGCGCCTTCAGCGTTCCGGGCCAGCGGCTGCCGATGCTGGCCTGGCAGCTTGCCGACATTTCGCAGGAGCGGGCCGAGCAGGAGCGTTTCTTTCTCGATTTGCAGAAGGCGATCGATCACCTTGACCACGCCCCGGCTGGCTTCTTTTCGGCCGACCAGGAAGGCCGCGTCACCTATATCAACGCGACGCTCGCCGAATGGCTGGGCATCGACCTTACCAGCTTCACGCCCGGCTCCGTCTCCTTGCCGGAGATCGTGGCCGGCGACGGCATGGCACTGGTCCGCTCGGTCAAGGCCGATCCCGGCACGACACGCAACGCGGTCATCGATCTCGATCTGACGACGATGACGGGCGAGGCGCTGCCGGTGCGCTTCATGCACCGCGTTTCAGCCAGCCGCGAAGGCCTCAACGGCCCGACGCGCACGATCGTGCTCAACCGCACGCAAGGCGAGGACGCCTCGGCCGATTTGCGTGCTTCGGAAGTGCGCTTCACCCGCTTCTTCAACTCGACACCGATGGCGATCGCGGGGGTTGACCATAACGGGCGCATCCTGC
Source organism: Mesorhizobium sp. AR07 (assembly GCF_024746815.1). Taxonomy (GTDB): domain Bacteria; phylum Pseudomonadota; class Alphaproteobacteria; order Rhizobiales; family Rhizobiaceae; genus Mesorhizobium. The sequence goes on along the minus strand of NZ_CP080525.1, from coordinate 1,029,699 downwards.
GCACCAATGCGCCTTTCCTGTCGCTGTTTTCGTCCGTTGTCGACCGCGATGCCGTCGATCGCCGCGTGCGCCTCGACACGGTGATCCATGAGCGCGACCGGCCAGCCTTTGCCGCGGCCTTCGAAAAGGCGCAGCAGCGGCAGGCCGACATCGAGCCGATCGACACCCTGCTGCCCGGCAACGACGACCGGCACATCCGCTTCTACGTCAACGCGGTCGCCGACGGCACCGGCGGCGAGGGCGCCGAGGAGTCGGCCATCGTCTACGCCGTCGAGACGACGGAGCAGAAGGCGCTCGAAGGGCAGATGGCGCAAAGCCAGAAGATGCAGGCGGTCGGCCAACTTGCCGGCGGCATCGCGCATGACTTCAACAATGTGCTGACCGCCATCATCATGGCGTCCGACCTTTTGTTGACCAATCACCGCCCGTCGGACCCGTCCTTCCCCGACATCATGAACATCAAGCAGAATGCCAACCGGGCGGCTTCGCTGGTGCGGCAATTGCTGGCCTTCTCGCGCAAGCAGACGCTGCGGCCGGAAGTGCTCAACCTGACCGACGTGCTCGCCGACCTCAGGATGCTGCTCGCCCGCCTGGTCGGCAACGACATCAAGCTGAAGGTCGATCATGGCCGCGACCTGTGGCCGGTCAAGGTCGACATCGGCCAGTTCGAACAGGTGGTGGTCAACCTCGCGGTCAACGCGCGCGACGCGATGCCGACCGGCGGCGACCTCACCGTGCGCACGCGCAATGTGACCGCAGAGGAGTGCAAGGCCTTTTCCTACCGCGAACTCACCCCGGCCGACTATGTCGTGGTCGAGGTCGAGGATAGCGGCAGCGGCATCGCGCCAGACGTGCTGAAGAAGATTTTTGAGCCGTTTTTCACCACCAAGGAAGTCGGCAAGGGCACCGGTCTTGGCCTGTCGATGGTCTACGGCATCATCAAGCAGACCGGCGGCTTCATCTTCTGCGATTCCGAGGTCGGCAAAGGCTCGACTTTCCGCATTTTCCTGCCGCGTCATATCGCCGAAGCGAAAAAAGCAGGCTCGCCTGACGATGTGCCGGCAGCACCAGTGAAAGTCGCCGATACAGCCAAGGATCTGTCGGGCTCGGCCACGGTGCTGCTCGTCGAGGACGAGGACGCAGTGCGCATGGGCGGCATGCGGGCGCTGGTGTCGCGCGGCTACACCGTGCACGAGGCATCCTCGGGCGTCGAGGCGCTGGAAGTGTTCGAAGCGCTGGGCGGCAAGGTCGACATCGTCGTCTCCGACGTGGTGATGCCGGAAATGGACGGGCCGACGCTGCTCGGTGAATTGCGCAAGCGCCAGCCGGACATCAAGTTCGTCTTCGTGTCCGGCTATGCCGAGGACGCATTCGCCAGAAACCTGCCGGCAGACGCGCATTTTGGCTTCCTGCCAAAGCCGTTCTCGCTCAAGCAGTTGGCGACGATCGTCAAGGATGTGCTGGAGTCTTAGTGACGCCTAATTGATGTTCTTTCCTTGCACAGCGCCGTGACGACGGTGCTGTTGCCGGGCGACCCGCAACGCGCTGAAGGGTGGCGCAAACTTTTTCCGGAGGCACCGCGCTGCTTCAATCGCTGACGCGGTCCTTGGCGTCTGGCGCCCGCTGTCGCCGTGCAAGGGCGCTAGGCCGCTTCCCGCTTCGGCACCATCAGCTCATCCATGCCTGGCCGATGACCGCGCAGGTAGAGCGCGCAAGTGGTGCGCAGCATCGACGCAAAGTTCGGAATGGCGCCGTTGATCTCGATGGCTTCGTCATAAAGCTTCGAGATGAATTTTGGCGTCGTCAGACCCTGGTTTTCGGCGATCTCATCAAGCAGCGCCCAGAATGTCGCTTCAAGCTGGATGCTGGTCGAGTGGCCGTCAATGCGAATCGACCGGTTGATCTGGCGATAGCCTTCGGGGTCCTGGCCCGCAAATACCCTGCACATCCGACAAACCTCCCATGCTTGTTGGTCTTGGGCGGGTAGGCCTGCAGTTTGATTCTGATCCTGCTCGACCTGTCCCCATACGTATTCTCGGGCAAAACTGCCGGAACGGCAATCGGACTTTCGTCCCTGTCGGCAATGAAGCCCAAATCACGCTTTTGGGCGTGGTAACCGGCTGCCACCACCTTTTTCCGGCGCTGCCCATAATCGTTTCCACACACCAGGGCGGAGACTGATTTGGCCAAGGCGATCCATTCCATGATCCGGGTTCTCGATGAGGCCCGATCCGTCGACTTCTACAGAAACGCCTTCGGGCTCGATATCGCCGACAGGCTGGACTTCGAGACATTCACGCTCATTTACCTCAGCAACGCTGAAACGGGGTTCGAACTCGAACTGACCGTGAACAAGGGCCGGACCGAGCCTTACGGGCTCGGCGACGGCTACGGCCATCTCGCGGCCTCGGTCGCCGACCTCGACAGCGAGCATGATCGTCTCGGCGCGCTTGGCCTCAACCCAAGGAAGATCGTCGAGTTCAACCATGACGGTTCGCTGATCGCCCGATTCTTCTTCATCGAGGATCCGGACGGCTACAAGATCGAGGTTCTGCAGCGCGGAGGCCGCTTCCAATAGGGACAACCCGCCGCGCGGACCGGCGCGGCGCCAGCAACGGCACCCTTGGGGTGCGAACAGCAAGCAGGGAGGAACAAAAATGGTCACGATCTATGACGCGAAGCCTGGACTTTCACGTCGTGAGCTTCTCAAACGCGGCGGCATCGGCGCGTTGCTCGTCATCTCGGGCAGCGCGGTCATCAGCCCCGAACACGCCTGGGGGCTCGAGACATCGACGCTCAAGCCCGAAACCATGGCAACGCTGATCCAGTTGGCACGCGACATCTATCCGCACGATCAGGTTCCCGACAAATATTACGCCATTGCCGTGAAGGGCCATGACGAGCAGGCCGGCAAGGACGCCACCTACAAGGCCATGATCGAAGACGGCATCGCCGACCTCGACAAGAAGTCGGGGGACGGAGGCTACCGGGGCCTTGGCTGGGAGGACCAGCGCGTCGCGGTGCTGAAGCAGATCGAATCCTCGCCGTTCTTCCAGGCCATCCGTGGTGGCCTCGTCGTCAGCCTCTACAACCAGAAAGAGGTCTGGCCGATCTTCGGCTACGAGGGCGAGTCCTATTCCAAGGGTGGCTACATCGCACGCGGTTTCAACGACATCGAGTGGCTCTGAGCCCAGTCGTTCTTGAAGCCGCAAACAGAAAATCATGGGAGGAAACCATGGCAGCAGCATTTGATCTGAACAACGACGGCGTGGTCGTCATCATCGGCTCGGGCGCCGGCGGCGGCACGCTCGGCAACGAACTTGCCCAGAAGGGTGTCGACGTCGTCATCCTGGAGGCCGGCGCGCGTCACGAATATGAGGATTTTGTCAACGACGAGTGGGGTTCTTTCGCCCAGCTTGCCTGGACGGACAAACGCACCACCTCAGGTGACTGGCGGGTGGCCAAGGATTTTCCGAACCTGCCGGCCTGGATCGTCAAGTCGGTCGGCGGTTCGACGACCCACTGGGCCGGAGCGTCGCTGCGTTTCCAGGAACATGAGTTCAAGACGCTGTCGACCTACGGCAAGCTGGAGGGCGCGAACCTGCTCGACTGGCCGATCACGCTGGCCGAGATGGAGCCTTACTATGCCAAGGCCGAAGCCAAGATGGGCGTCACCGGCACCAATGACTGGCCGAGACTGCCGGGTAACAACAACTTCAAGGTGCTGAAGGCCGGCGCCGACAAGCTCGGCTACAAGGAATGCCACACCGGCAACATGGCGATCAACTCGGTGCAGCGCGACGATCGCATGTCCTGCCAGCAGACCGGCTTCTGCTTCCAGGGCTGTAAATGGGGCGCCAAATGGTCGACGCTCTACACCGAGATCCCCAAGGGCGAGGCGACAGGCCATCTCGAGGTCAGGCCGAACGCCATGGCGATCAAGATCAACCATGACGACGGGGGCAAGGTGACTGGTGTCGTCTACGCCGACAAGGACGGCAAGCTGCAGGAGCAGAAAGCCCGCATCGTCGCCGTCGCCGGCAATTCGATCGAAAGCCCGCGGCTGCTGCTCAATTCGGCGTCGGGCAAGTTCCCCGATGGTCTTGCCAATTCCTCGGGACAGGTGGGCAAAAACTACATGCGCCACACCACCGGCTCGGTCTATGCCATCTTCGACAAGCCCGTGCACATGTATCGTGGCACCACCATGGCCGGCATCATCCGCGACGAGGCGCGCCATGATCCGTCACGCGGCTTCGTCGGCGGCTATGAGTTCGAGACGCTGTCGCTGGGACTGCCGTTCATGGCGGCCTTCCTCGATCCGGGTGCCTGGGGCCGCTCCTTCACCACGGCGCTCGACCACTACGATCATATGGCCGGCCTGTGGATCGTCGGTGAGGACATGCCGCGCACGGAGAACCGTGTCACGCTGCATGCCGACATGAAGGACGCGCACGGCATGCCGATCGCCGACGTGCATTTCGACGATCACCCGAACGACACCGCGATGCGCAACCATGCTTACAAGCAGGCATCGGCACTTTACGACGCGGTCGGTGCCACGCGCACCTTCCCGACGCCGCCCTATCCGTCGACCCACAATCTCGGCACCAACCGGATGAGCGAGAAGGCGGCCGACGGCGTGGTCAACAAACATGGCCAGACGCACGACATCAAGAACCTGTTCGTGTCGGACGGCAGCCAGTTCACGACAGGGGCTGCCGAAAACCCGACCCTGACGATCGTTTCGCTGGCCATCCGCCAGGCCGACTACATCGCCGCGCAGATGTCGGCCAAGACGATCTGAGCCGGCAAGACATCGCCCCGGTCATCGGGGCGGTGCCAAACTTCAGCGTCCTCCCGGACCGCCAAGCGGAACGCGTAACGCGCGTTCCGCTTTTTATCGACTTGCTATGCGCCGACCGGCTGTCCGTCCTTGCGGCGGATGGCGATCACGCCTCTCAAGGTGGATGGTGACGGCGCACCGCTGCCTATCCAGCTTCGGCAACATCCAGATGACATGAGAGGCAGGCAGGCCGCAGAGGCGGCGGCCGTTGCCGGGGAATGGCCTACTGGCTGCTTCCCCGGGCGCAGCCCTACTGGCTGCTGCCCCTTGTGCAGGTCGAGGCAGTGAAGGCCCCATCGGGCTGTTTCATGATGATGTCGAAGGAGGGCGCGGTCTCGCCGTCCAGCGTGGCCTGGGTCAGCGACAGCGAGTTGCCGCCGGCGGTGTATCCACCCAGCGGTCCCAGCCAGGAGATCACGCCGTTTGCATCCATCTGATAATTATAACCCTGCTGGGCGGTCCCGAAGGTGACCGGGCCGCTGTAAACGTTTCCCTTGATGGTGATGTCGCCAAGGTTGAGGAACATGCCAAGCAGGTACACTTCGCAATGGTAGGTGCCGTCGGGCATCTTGCCGTCACTGAAGTCGGCTCGTGCGGCGCCGGTTGCCGCAGCCAGAAGCCATATGCAGAGAAAAATGCGTGAGATAAGGGATGCCATGGCGTCGCTCGGTTGAAGGGCGAGCTTGCCCCATTTTTGTGCCATGCCGCAACAATTGTCGTCCGTGACCTGGTCACGGAGGTTAAAAACTAGGCATTGGTTTGATTTGGGCGAAAATTAGGCAGGAGTCTTGTGCGCTGCGCAAATTTCTCTCAACCAATTTTTAACCGATCCTCGTTTTTTCCATAAGCTTGATGTAGCAACATGCTGATAATGCTAAATTATCTACCTCTGGTGACACCATTTCGACACTTGGCACGGGGGTTGCTTTGCATTGTTGCGGTGCAAATCAACCAGCTTGGGAGTCTTGGACATGAGGGGTAATTTCTCGACAATAACAAAAATCTTTTCGGCAAGCGTGGTTGCCGCCGGTCTGTTGATGTCCGCTCCGGCCAGGGCGGCTGACGACACGATCAAGGTCGGCATTCTCCATTCGCTGTCGGGGACCATGGCGATTTCGGAGACAACGCTGAAGGACGCCATGCTGATGCTCATCGACGAGCAGAACGCCAAGGGCGGCCTGCTCGGCAAGAAGCTCGAAGCCGTCGTCGTCGATCCGGCTTCCAACTGGCCGTTGTTCGCCGAGAAGGCGCGCGAGCTGATTTCCAAGGACAAGGTCGCCGCGGTGTTCGGCTGCTGGACCTCGGTGTCGCGCAAATCGGTGCTGCCGGTGTTCTCCGAACTCGACAACATCCTGTTCTATCCCGTCCAATATGAGGGCGAGGAAAGCGAGCGCAACGTGTTCTACACGGGTGCCGCGCCAAACCAACAGGCCATTCCCGCTGTCGACTATCTGATGAGCGCGGACGGCGGTTCGGTGAAGCGCTGGGTGCTGGAAGGTACCGACTACGTCTATCCGCGTACCACCAACAAGATCCTCGAGGCCTATCTGAAGGCCAAGGGCGTCGCGGCCGAAGACATCATGGTCAACTACACGCCGTTCGGCTTCTCCGACTGGCAGACCGAAGTCTCGGCGATCAAGAAATTCGGCTCGGCCGGCAAGAAGACCGCCGTCGTCTCGACCGTCAACGGTGACGCCAACGTGCCGTTCTACAAGGAACTCGGCAACCAGGGCATCAAGGCCGAGGACATCCCGGTCATGGCCTTCTCGGTCGGCGAGGAAGAGCTTGCCGGTCTCGACACCGCGCCGCTGGTCGGCCATCTCGCCGCCTGGAATTATTTCGAGAGCGTCGACACGCCCGAGAACAAGAAGTTCATCGCCGACTGGCACAAATTCATCAAGAACGACAAGCGCACCACCAACGACCCGATGGAAGCCCATTATATCGGCTTCAACATGTGGGTGAAGGCGGTCGAGAAGGCCGGCACCACCGATCCGGACAAGGTCATCGATGCCATGATCGGCGTTTCGGTGCCGAACCTGACCGGCGGCTATGCGACGATGATGCCGAACCACCACATCACCAAGCCGGCGCTGATCGGCGAAATCCAGGCCAACGGCCAGTTCGAAACGGTCTCGCGCACGCCGGGCCTGGTGATGGGCGACGAATGGTCCGACTATTTGCCTGACTCCAAAGACCTGATCTCCGATTGGCGCGCGCCTCTGTCCTGCGGCAACTTCAATGTCGTCACCGGCAAATGCGGCGGCAAGGGCACAAACTGATCCTCCCCGGTCTGGACCGCAGGTCCATGGCCTAAGACCGCAGGCGTCCGGACGGTTTCCTCCGCCGTCCGGACGCCCAATTCAACCTTCAAGGGTCACCTGAAGCCGATGAACCTGTTTCGCGCATTTGGCCTGACGCTGCTGTTTCTGCTGGCGACTTTGTCGTCATCGGGCGCTGGCGAAGCCGATCTGCGTGGCATCATCGGCAAATTCGCGACGGCCAAGGGTTTTTCGGAGACAGGAGCTGTCGTCCACGAACTGACGGCCACGGGTGATCCCCTGGTCGAACGGCCGCTTGCCGCGCTCGCCGACGGCAACCTCTATATCCGCAAGGCCGATTCGCTGGTGTTTGTCGGCAAGGAAGCGGGCGAAAGCGTCCAACTGTTCGATCCGCTGAGCGGCGAAGCGTCCGGCGAAGCGGCCAAGGACGACATCACCAAGATCAAGGTCAACAACACGCTGCGCCGCGTCATCCGCGATGCGCTGGGCACGCTGACGCTTGGCGCCAAGGATCCGGCCGTGCGCATTGCGGCCGCCGACACCATGTTCAAGACACAAGACGCCGCAAACATCGGGCCGCTCGACACGGCGATCGCCAGTGAGACCGTCGCCAGCGTCAAGGCTCTGCTCGAACAGGCGCGCGCTGCTTCGGTTCTTGTCTCGGATCGGCCAGATGCCGACAAGCTCGCAGCAATCGCGCTGATCGGTGCGCGTGGCGACCGTGATGCGGTTTCGCTGCTGACCTCGGTCGAGGCGAATGGCTCGGGCGCAGTCAAGGAAGCGGCGACCGCCGCAATTGCCAACATCAATTCGACGCTGGCCTTCTGGGATGCCGGCCAGAACATCTGGTACGGCATCTCGCTGGGCTCGGTGCTGCTGCTGGCGGCGATCGGGCTTGCCATCACCTTCGGCGTCATGGGCGTCATCAACATGGCGCATGGCGAGATGGTCATGCTCGGCGCCTACACCACCTTCGTCGTCCAGCAGGTGATCCGGACATCCTTTCCCGGCCTGTTCGACTGGTCGCTGGTCATCGCGCTGCCGTTGGCCTTCCTGGTTGCCGCGATCGTCGGCTTGGCCATAGAGCGCGGCGTCATCCGCTTCCTTTACGGCCGGCCGCTGGAGACGCTGTTGGCGACATGGGGCGTCTCTTTGATCCTGCAGCAGGCCGTGCGCTCGATCTTCGGACCGACCAACCAGGAAGTCGGCAACCCATCCTGGATGTCGGGCTCATTCAATGTCGGCCAACTCGCGATCACCTGGAACCGTCTGTGGATCCTGGTTTTCGCGCTCACCATCTTCGCCGTACTGCTCTATGTGATGAAGCGCACGCCCTGGGGCCTGCAGATGCGCGCCGTCACCGCCAACCGGCGGATGGCCGCGTCGATGGGCATCAGGACGCCATGGGTCGATGCGCTGACCTTCGCGCTCGGTTCCGGCATTGCCGGTATTGCCGGTGTCGCACTCAGCCAGATCGACAATGTCTCGCCCAATCTCGGCCGCGGCTACATCATCGACAGTTTCATGGTCGTCGTCTTCGGCGGCGTCGGCAATCTCTGGGGCACGCTTGTCGGCGCCTTCTCGCTCGGCATCGTCAACAAGGTCCTCGAACCCTATGCCGGCGCCGTGCTCGGCAAGATCGTCGTGCTGGTGCTGATCATCCTGTTCATCCAGAAGCGCCCGCGCGGCCTGTTCGCACTCAAGGGCAGGGCGGTGGAAGCATGATCACCGGGCGCTTCTTCGCCGCGGGTGCGGATCGCCGCATCGCCGTCACGATTGTCGCCCTGCTGGCGGCCGCCATCATCGTGCCGCTGCTCAATCTTGCGGTGTCGCCGACCAGCGCGTTCTACGTGCCGTCCTACATCGTCGCGCTGACCGGCAAATATCTCTGCTATGCGCTGCTGGCGCTCGCGCTCGACCTCGTCTGGGGGTATTGCGGCATCCTTTCGCTCGGCCACGGCGCGTTCTTCGCGCTCGGCGGCTATGCGATGGGCATGTATCTGATGCGCCAGATCGGCTCGCGCGGCGTCTATGGCAATCCGATCCTGCCTGATTTCATGGTGTTCCTGAACTACAAGGAATTGCCCTGGTTCTGGACCGGCTTCGACCATTTCTGGTTCGCTGGTCTGATGGTGCTCGCGGTGCCCGGCCTGCTCGCCTTCGTCTTCGGCTGGTTCGCCTTCCGCAGCCGCGTCACCGGCGTCTATCTCTCGATCATCACCCAGGCGATGACCTATGCGCTGCTGCTCGCCTTCTTCCGCAACGATATGGGGTTCGGCGGCAACAACGGCCTGACCGATTTCAAGGATATTCTGGGCTTCAACGTGCAGGCCGACGCGACACGCTCGGCGCTGTTCGCGGCCAGTGCCATCATGCTTTCGCTGGCCGTGTTCGTCACCTGGGCGATCGTCGGCTCCAAATACGGCAAGCTGCTGATGGCGGTGCGCGACGCCGAGAGCCGTACTCGCTTCCTCGGCTGGCGGGCTGAAAATGTAAAACTGTTCGCCTTCACCGTGTCGGCTGTCGTGGCCGGCATCGCCGGCGCGCTCTATGTGCCGCAGGTCGGCATCATCAATCCGGGCGAGTTCGAGCCGTCCAACTCGATCGAGGTGGTGATCTGGGCGGCCGTTGGCGGGCGCGGCACCATTGTCGGGCCGATCCTCGGCGCGCTGCTGGTCAATGCCGGCAAATCCTGGTTCACCGGCGTGCTGCCGGAATTCTGGCTGTTCGCGCTCGGTGGCCTGTTCGTCGCCGTCACGCTCTTGCTGCCGAAAGGCATCGTCGGCATGTGGGATTCCTGGCGCGGCAACGCCAGGGCGTTGCGAGCGGCCTCGATCGCCGAGGAAGCCGGCACCGATCCCGATGTCCCGCCGCCACGGAAGATCGTTCGCGGCGCGGCGACAAAGCCGGGTGACTGGTCCTCGTCCAGCCCTGAACCGCAGCCGGCGGAGTGAGCGACCATGAGCAAGTCGAACACGATCCTCTATCTCGACGGCGTCTCGGTTTCCTTCGACGGCTTCCGGGCCATCAACAATCTGTCGCTGGTACTCGACAAAGGCGAGATGCGCGCCATCATCGGCCCCAACGGCGCCGGCAAGACGACGATGATGGACATCGTCACCGGCAAGACGCGGCCCGATGAGGGCGAGGTGTTCTTCGACGGCCTGGTCGACCTCACCAAGCATGATGAAGCCGAGATCGCCATGATGGGCATCGGCCGCAAATTCCAGAAGCCGACCGTTTTCGAAAGCCACACCATCGAGGAAAATTTGATGCTGGCGCTAAAGGGGCCACGCTCGATCTTCCCGGCTCTGTTCCATCGCCGCTCGGCCGCCGAAGCGCGGCAGATCGACGACATTCTTGGTGTCATCCGGCTGGGCGACAAACGCGACCAACTGGCGGCAAATTTGAGCCACGGACAGAAGCAGTGGCTGGAGATCGGCATGCTCTTGGCACAGGACCCGAAGCTGCTTCTGGTCGACGAGCCGGTTGCCGGCATGACCGATGCCGAGACCGAGGAAACCGCCCGGCTGCTCAAAGACATTGCGCGCGACCATTCGGTCATCGTCGTCGAGCATGACATGCATTTCGTGCGCGAGCTCGGCGTCAAGGTCACCTGCCTGCATGAGGGCTCGGTGCTGTCCGAAGGCACACTCGATTTCGTTTCGGCCGACGAGCGCGTCGTCGAAGTCTATCTGGGGAGATGAGCATGGTCTGGCGGGTTCAATTCCATCGCTTCGATCTGTCGTTCCTCCGGTTCTGGAAGAGGCGCTGACATGCTCGAAATTTCCAATGCCACGCTCCATTATGGCGCCGCCCAGGCGCTGCGCGGCGTGACGCTGAAGGCTGGCGCCGGCAAGATCACCTGCGTGCTCGGCCGCAACGGCGTCGGCAAGACCAGTTTGATGAGATCGATCGTCGGCCACCACCGGCTGACGAGCGGAAGCGTTGCCTTCGAGGGGAAGGCGCTCGACCGGAGCGCGGCGTATGATCGCGCCCGGTCGGGCATCGCATTCGTGCCGCAGGGCAGGGAGATCTTTCCCCTGCTCACGGTGCGGGAAAATCTCGAATCGGGCTTCGCGCCGCTGAAGCGCGCCGACCGCAACGTGCCGGCCCATGTCTTCGAGCTTTTTCCGGTGCTCAAGCAGATGCTCGGCCGCCGTGGTGGCGACCTTTCCGGCGGCCAGCAGCAGCAGCTCGCCATCGGCCGGGCGCTGGTGATGCGGCCGAAATTGCTGGTGCTCGACGAGCCGACCGAAGGCATCCAGCCGTCGATCATCAAGGATATCGGCCGCGCCATCCGCTATCTGCGCGACCAGGCCGGCATTGCCGTGCTTTTGGTCGAACAATATCTCGATTTCTGCCGCGAGCTCGCCGACGAGGTCAACATCATGGACCGCGGCCTGATCGTCCATACCGGCCCGGCGGAAGATCTCGATAGGGCGGATGTCCGTAAATTCCTGACCGTCTAGAATCGGTACTGGACTTCAGGTGACCGAAGTCCTTCGCGGTCGAATATTTCTTCGATCCAGTCATCTACGTCTCTGGCGCACCGGGGGCTGCGTGCTAGTCTTTTACTTGGCTTTTGTGAGTCGGCCGCTTCCGTATCAGTCTGGTTATCGCGGATCGAGGGGCGCGGCGAAGGCCGGGCAAGTTCCACGCAAGCAAGCATTCCTAGCTTCCCTCCTGCGATCTGATTGTCGTTCAACGCGTTTGGGCACACAGGCTAAGGGACAGCCATGGAACGTTACGTCGAGGACTACCAGAAGCGGCGGCTTACCGAGCGCGTCGACATCATCACCGCCATCAACATATTGAGGTCCCAGGGGTATGGTTACGACGAGCTGATCGGGGAAATCACCAAGGTCTTCTATGTCGATCTCGATGCTTTCAACGAAATTGTCATGGCGGCATAGAAGCCGCGCTCGCCCATTCCAACAATCATGGACGCGGTATTGATGCCCGTGGTCAGCTCGCGCGCCGGAATGTCGAGCCGGTGACGCGGTTGCGGCCGCCGCGCTTGGCGGCGTACAGCGCCTTGTCGGCAGCGCTAAGCACCTTGTCGAAGCTGAGCCCCTCCTTGGTGCCGAAAGCAAATCCGGCACTGACCGTACACATCAGCGAACCCGTTTCGGTTTCGATGCGGCGCGCGGCGAAGGCTGCGCGTATCGCCTCGGCGGTGGCTTCCACCGTTTCGGGCAAGGTCCGCTTCAGCACCAGTGCGAATTCCTCGCCGCCCATGCGCGCGGCGACGTCAGCCGGGCGAAGATTGCCGGCGAGTTCCCTGGCGAACACCCTCAGCACGTCATCGCCGGCGGCGTGGCCGAATTCGTCGTTGATGGCTTTGAAGCTGTCGAGGTCGAACACAACCACGGCGGTGAAAGCGCCGACCGGGGCATTGCCATGCAGGTCGAACAGGGCACGGCGGTTGAGCAGACCGGTCAAGGGATCGGTCAGGGCGTTGTGGCGGTGATGCCTAGCCAGACGCCCTTGATTGAGCGCCAGTGACAGCGCACCGATGCCGGTCATGCTGGCAATGACGATGATCAGGCTCAACTCTTCGGCCCAGTTGCTCGGCGCATGCCCAAGGATCAGCTTTCCGTCCCGGATAAGAACCATGGCGCAGAGAGCGAAGGACATGGCCGTGGCCGAATAGAGGGCGGTGATGCCGATCGTCAGGGCTGGGGCTTCGTCGCGGCCCTTCCAGTATTCGAACGCAGTCGCAAACAGAAGCAAGGCGGCGAACAGGTTCTCGAACATGAAACCGAGGCCGTCATAACCAAGGGCCATGGGCGGCAGCGCAACGGCCAGCGAAATGCTGCCAAGCGCCGTTCGCCGGATCGGCGAGCCGCCGGTTCTGAACTGGTAGGCGGCGCCCATCATGGTCGAAAACCCAATCAGCAACAGGGCAAGGGTTGCGATGCCGAGCAGGCGCCCGGGCATCTCGATATAGGCGTCATAGACAAAAATATCGCCGACCACGAACAGCAGGCTGATAGCCCATGTCAGCAGGAATTTCTCCGAGCGCGCCGTTAGCCACATGCCAAACAATGTCAGGCTCAGGCAGGCGGCGGAAAAACCAACGGCCAGCAGAAGTGAAGTGTAGTCGAGCGACATGCCCCCTCGTCCGTTGCCGGCGGCGATCCCGGATCAGCGATTTCGCCTGCCTGGAGTCATGCAGCAAGGAGGTATCGATAAGGTTACGATGACGCCGAATATGCCGCGATTGGACTTTCGAATGCGCGCAAAACGCATATGTGACGCGCTTGCAGCGTGTGAGGAGTCTTACGCGGGAGCTCTTCAGTCGGCCACGCGCTGCATCAGCGCCATGGCTCCGAACGGCGCGCGCACCTTGCCCTCGGTAATGAAGTAGACGAAGACGTCACGCGGCTTGACCGGCGCTTCAGTGGCGGGATCGGCGCGCCGCAGGTCGGCCGGCTGCTTGCCCTGCGCCCACGTCTTTGCCCGCACAGCCCATTCGTCGAGGCCCGTTGACGTATAGCAATCAGGATTGTCGTCGCTGCCGGTCTGCAGCCGCGCATAGACGAAATCGCTCGTGACGTCGGCGATATCAGGATATTTCGCGTGGTCGGCATAGACGATCGCCACCTTGTATTTGCGCACGAGCGCCGCGAATTCCGGCACGACAAAACTGTCGTTGCGGACCTCGACCGCGTGGCGCAGCGCAACGCCGTCCTGTTTTTCCGGCAGCAATTTCAGGAAGGCTTCGAAATCGTCCGGATCGAACTTTTTCGTCGGCGCGAACTGCCACAGGATCGGCCCGAGCTTTTCGCCGAGTGCCGCAACGCCCGAACCGAGGAAGCGCATCATCGATTCTCCCGCCTCGCCAAGCACGCGCCGGTTGGTGACGAAGCGGTTGCCCTTCAGCGCATAGACGAAACCGTCTGGCGCCTCGCTCGCCCATTTGACGAAGGTCGGCTCCTTGAAGCTGGAATAATAGGTGCCGTTGACCTCGATGCTCGGCACCTGCCGAGTGGCGTAGTTCAGCTGCTTGGCCTTGGAAAGCTTGTCAGGATAAAAGGAGGTATCCCACGGCTCGAACGTCCAGCCGCCCATGCCGGAGCGGATTGTTCCCGATTTGCTCATGTCATCCTCCCGAGTTCAGAAAAATCAGGCCGTCGTGATTTCGTCGACGGCCTTGGCCATGTCGACGAGCACCCATCCAGGCCGGTAGGGATTGGGCCGGCGACCCGTTTCGTGGAAACCGTAGGCCAGATAGAGCGCGATGTTCCGCTCCATTTTGGCGTTGGTGTAGAGCCGTACTTCAGGCAAGCCCCACAGACGGGCCTGTTCATCGGCATGTTCCAGCAAGGCGATACCAAACCCCTTGCCCTGAAATGCTGGTGCGACAGCGACGGAGAAGATCATCGCGTGATCTTCATGACGTTCCAAGGTGAGCAGTCCGGCAACGTCGCCACCACTCTCCAAAAGCCAGACCTCGCCACCCGCGATGCGCGGTGCATAGTCCTCGGTGACGGGGATTGGCGGCGCGCCGAACAGGGCGGTGTACGGCGCATAGGCAGCTTCGGTCAGCGAGACGACAGTTTGGAGATCACCGGCAAGCGCTTTTCTGATTGTCATTCAAAGGCTCTCCGAGCGCCAACCGGCCAGACCATCACTCCGCCGCTTCGCGCTTGCCTCCGGGGCGTCGCTCCAGCAATTCCTTGAGGAACTGGCCGGTGTAGCTGCGCTTCTCGCGGACAATGGCTTCCGGCGTACCGGAGGCGACCAGTTCGCCGCCGCCGTCGCCGCCTTCGGGGCCGAGATCGAGCACCCAGTCGGCGGTTTTTATCACCTCGAGATTGTGCTCGATGACCACCACGGTGTTGCCCTGGTCGACCAGTTCATGCAGCACTTCCAGGAGCTTGGCGACGTCGTGGAAGTGCAGGCCGGTGGTAGGCTCATCCAGGATGTAGAGCGTCTTGCCGGTCGCCTTGCGCGACAGTTCCTTGGCCAGCTTGATGCGCTGCGCCTCGCCGCCGGACAGCGTTGTCGCCTGCTGGCCGATATGGATATAGCCTAGGCCGACCTGCTTCAGCGTTTCCAGCTTGTCGCGCACGCCGGGCACGGCGGCGAAGAAATCGACGCCTTCCTCGACGGTCATGTCGAGCACGTCGGCGATCGACTTGCCCTTGAACAGGACATCGAGTGTCTCTCTGTTATAGCGCTTGCCGTGGCAGACATCGCAGGTGACGTAGACGTCGGGCAAAAAATGCATCTCGATCTTGATGACGCCGTCGCCCTGGCAGGCCTCGCAGCGGCCGCCCTTGACGTTGAAGGAGAAGCGGCCGGGCTGATAGCCGCGCGCCTTGGCCTCGGGAAGGCCGGCGAACCAGTCGCGGATCGGCGTGAAGGCGCCGGTGTAGGTGGCGGGGTTGCTGCGCGGGGTCCTGCCAATCGGCGACTGGTCGATGTCGATGACCTTGTCGAGGAATTCGAGGCCCTCGATGCGGTCGTGCTCGGCCGGGTGTTCGCGCGACCCCATGATGCGGCGCGAGGCGGCCTTGAACAGCGTCTCGATCAGGAAGGTCGACTTGCCGCCACCCGAGACGCCGGTGACGGCGGTGAAGGTGCCGAGCGGGATTTCGGCGGTGACATTCTTCAGGTTGTTGCCGCGTGCGCCGACGATTTTCAGCCGCCGGTTCTTCTTGGCTTCGCGCCGCACGCCGGGTGTCGCCACTTCGAGCGCGCCCGACAGATATTTGCCGGTAATCGAGTTGGGATTGGCCATCACCTGCTGCGGCGTGCCCTGGGCGATGATCTCGCCGCCATGGATGCCGGCGGCCGGACCCATGTCGACGACATAGTCGGCATGCAGGATGGCGTCTTCGTCGTGCTCGACGACGATCACCGTGTTGCCGATGTCGCGCAGATGCTTCAGCGTGTCGAGCAGCCGCGCATTGTCGCGCTGATGCAGGCCGATCGAGGGTTCGTCCAGCACATAGAGCACACCGGTGAGGCCGGAGCCGATCTGCGACGCCAGCCGGATGCGCTGGCTCTCGCCGCCCGACAGCGTGCCGGAATTGCGCGACAGCGTCAGGTAGTCGAGACCGACATCGTTGAGAAAGCGCAGCCGCTCGCGGATTTCCTTCAAGACGCGCACCGCGATCTCGTTCTGCTTGTCGTTGAGCGACGCCGGCAGGTCGGTGAACCACTGGTCGGCCTTGCGAATGGAAAGTTCGGTGACTTCGCCGATGTGCCTGCCGGCGATTTTGACGGCCAGCGACTCGGGCTTCAGCCGATAGCCCTTGCAGACCGGGCAGGGCGTGGCCGACATGAAGCGCTCGATCTCTTCGCGCATCCAGGCGGATTCGGTCTCCTTCCAGCGCCGCTCGAGATTGGGGATGACGCCTTCGAAAGTCTTGGTGGTCTTGTAGGAGCGCAGGCCGTCATCATACTGGAAGGTGATTTCGCGCTCGCCGGTACCGCGCAGGATGGCCTCCTGGGCGTCAGCGCTCAAATCCCTGAACTTGTCGCCAAGCTTGAAGCCATAGGCCTTGCCCAGCGCTTCCAGTGTCTGCGCGTAATAGGGCGAGGTCGATTTCGCCCACGGGCTGACGGCGCCATCGCGCAGCGAGGCGTTCTCGTCGGGCACGACCAGATTGGGGTCGATGGCGCGCTGGCTGCCGAGACCGTCGCAGGTCGGGCAGGCGCCGAACGGGTTGTTGAACGAGAACAGCCTGGGCTCGATTTCCGGAATGGTGAAGCCGGAGACTGGGCAAGCGAACTTTTCCGAGAACAGGATGCGCTCATGCGTCTCGTTCTTCGACTTGTTGACGGAGTCCTCGCCGGTCTGGCTGGCGTCGAGCGGCTTGTCGGCAAACTCGGCCACGGCAAGCCCGTCGGCCAGCTTCAGCGCCGTCTCGATGGAATCGGCAAGCCTTGTGGCCAGATCGCCGCGCACGACGACGCGGTCGACGACGACGTCGAGGTCATGCTTGTACTTCTTGTCCAGCGCCGGCACATCGGCGATTTCATAGAAGACACCGTCGACCTTGACGCGCTGAAAGCCCTTCTTCTGCAGCTCCAGCAGTTCCTTGCGGTACTCGCCTTTGCGGCCGCGCACCATCGGCGCCAGGATGAACAGGCGGGTGCCTTCCTCGACCGCCAGCACACGGTCGACCATCTGGCTGACCGTCTGGCTTTCGATCGGCAGGCCGGTGGCCGGCGAATAGGGGATGCCGACGCGCGCGAACAGCAGCCGCATGTAGTCGTAGATCTCGGTGACGGTGCCGACCGTCGAGCGCGGGTTCTTCGAGGTGGTCTTCTGCTCGATCGAAATGGCCGGCGACAGGCCGTCGATCTGGTCGACGTCCGGCTTCTGCATCATTTCGAGGAATTGCCTTGCATAGGCCGACAGGCTCTCGACATAGCGACGCTGGCCTTCGGCGTAGATGGTGTCGAAGGCAAGCGACGATTTGCCGGACCCCGACAGGCCGGTCATGACGATCAGGCTGTCACGCGGCAAATCGAGGTCGACATTCTTCAGATTGTGTTCGCGCGCCCCGCGAATGGAAAGATATTTATGGTCGGCCATTGCCGGTCGCCGCCTCAGAATCTGGAATTTCCTGGAATGGCGGGTTTTCCCGGCCATCCCCTATGTAGGTAATTTTGCCGCCACGTCGAGAGACGCCACAATTCCCGACAAAAGCGTTTAACCGTCTTTCGCCTCAACGGGCAAGCGGAAAGAACAAAGGCCGAACACGCTCCTGACAAATCCTGTGTACCACCCTGGCTTCTCCTGTGTACCCCCTGGCTCCACCAGGCGTCTTGCGATCACTTTTTTCCGTAACCGGCTATTGAAGGTTGACGTCTTCGAATCAGGGGAGCAGACTCCAGAAGTCAACGAAGCCGGCCGTCTTTCGATGGCCTCGCCGCCCAGGGGCGGCTTGCGAGACGCCGCAGGCATTTGCGATTTGCGCTTCGGATTGACAACAGTCGCAAACGGACACAGGAGCGGAGCCAATGACGCCACCGGATAGTCCCCCAGGGTTCCAGTTGTCACTGGAGCTGCGGCAGGCATAAGTGCCAGGGTTTAGCGTTTGCGCCACCCGACAAACCGTGACCTGCCATATCCCCCAAAAATCAGAGACTGCTAGTCGGATCGTCGGCTGAACACCGCGAAGCATCCGAAATCAAACGCCGGCAGTACACTCCCGGCAAAATTGGATTTGATATCCAAAAAGCCCCGTCCGTTTGCGCAAAGCACGGCGGGGCTGTTTGTTTTTGCAGCGCGGCACACCGCCGCGTGGTATCAATGACGCGGCAGCCCTATCGAGCCGGCGCCGACATCGACGGTGATGCTGCCGGAAATCCTGACATCCGTATTGCCGATCTTGAACTGACCGTTGCCATTGCTGGGGAGTACGTCGTCCGGTTCGGGCACGGGAGCCGGTTTGGCGATGCGATAGTCACCGGTCACGCCGGGCAGGGCGCCTTTCTGCGCCGGTGAGCTGTCGTCGGCAAAGGCCGCGCCGCTCGTGAGGCCGGCAAGAGCGACCACGACAACGGCGATGACGCGGGGCAATGTTGTGGACGGATGAGTGTCGGTCATCGCCTGATTATAGTGACGTGACGCCGACGGAACCAGACCGGCATCGTCAAATCTTCGACAGCCGGCTGGAATCCGATCTGGCCCAAATTAGCCTCACGCAGCCTGTTTGCGCGTGTCGAAAACGTGGTCGACAATGCCCCAGGCCTGGGCTTCGCGGGCCGTCATGAAGTGGTCGCGGTCCAGCGTGCGCTCGACTTCTTCATAGGTGCGGCCGCAATGCTGCGCGTAGAGTTCCGCCATGTGCCGTTTTGTCTGGCCGATGCGCTCGGCATGGCGCTGGATGTCGGAGGCCTGGCCCTGGAATCCGCCCAGCGGCTGATGCAGCAGGATGGTAGCGTTCGGCAGCGAGATGCGACGTCCAGGCGCGCCGGCCATCAGCAGGAACGAAGCCATCGACGCGGCAAAGCCCATGCACACGGTCGACACCGGGCAGGCGATATATTGCATCGTGTCGTAGATGGCGAAACCGCTGGTCACCACGCCGCCTGGCGAGTTGATGTAGAGCGAGATCTCCTTGTCGGGATTGTCCGATTCCAGCGACAGCAGTTGCGCGCAGACCAGCGCCGAGACATCGTCGTTGATTTCACCGTTGATGAAGACGATGCGCTCGCGCAGCAGCCGCGAGAAAATGTCGAAGGCACGTTCGCCGCGGCTCGATTGCTCGATCACCATCGGTACCAGATTGGCAACACCGCTCATTGTTTTTCTCCGTTCGTTTCGTTGGTCAGGCCGCGCGCAGCAAGAGGCGAGGCGTGTTTGCGGCGATTGGTTTGCGTGACCTGTTTGCGTCGAATGAAAGCCGGCAGCCGGTGCTGACCACTGCAACCGCGGGCATCGCCTTTCGGGCAAAGCCGTCATGGACGATGCGCAGATGCGTGCCGCTGGAAACGGTGCGGGCGAGCGTGAAGGTGACAATGCTGTCCAATGGGCTGTCGAGCGGATTCTGCCGCGCGGCATCGCCTGGCTGCGGCCGCTCGCGCCAGGAATAGCGCAACAGCCGTTCGGGCTCGGCGTCGATGATTTCGCATTCGATCGCCGCATCCGGTCCGGCGAAGGCAAAACGGCTACCGATCTCCGGCCTGATGTCGTTCGGCATCATCCAGGCGGCGAGCAGCTCCGGCACGGTCAAGGCCCGCCACACCTTCTCAGGCGGCTCCGGCAGGTCGCATTCGAACTCGATCGCGTCAAGCGCGGCCTCGGAGTCCGCGTGGCTTTGGCCTGTCATTGATCCCATGCTCGTCATTGATCCATGTCCTTCAAAACCGTCTTCAGCCTTTCGATGCGCTCCGGCCAGAAGGTCCGGTAGCGTTCGATCCAGGAGAGCAAGGGGGCAAGCCCCTGCGGATCGACGCGGTAATAGGCGTTGCGGCCCGCCCGCCGCTCGACAACCAGGCCAGCGCCGCGCAGCACCGCCAGATGCTGAGATACGGCCGGCTGCGACACCGTCATGCCGCTGCGCAGTTCCGACACGCTCATCTCAGCCGTGGCGAGGCGCTCGAAGACCGCGCGGCGTGTCGGGTCGGCAAGGGCGCGGAAAATCTCTGCTTCGATCATGGCAGAAGAATAAGTCTACACTTATTGATTTGGCAAGCGCTGTTTTGAAACCCATATGTTGGGTCAGGACATTGCTGCCATTCCTTGACAATAAGCGGCAATGCATATAGGAACGAAAAGGGAACAAAAACCTTGTGGGAAAAGCCAGCCATAGCAGGCGGCGATTGTCCGTAGCCTGTAAGGTGCTGCAACAAAAATTTTGTTTCGGATGAGCGCGGAGAAATATCATGGCGGGTAGCGTCAACAAGGTCATTCTGGTCGGCAACCTCGGTGCGGACCCGGAAATCCGTCGCCTGAATTCGGGCGAGCCGGTCGTCAACATCCGCATCGCGACGTCGGAAAGCTGGCGCGACAAGAATTCTGGCGAGCGCAAGGAAAAGACCGAGTGGCACAACGTCGTCATCTTCAACGATCAGCTCGCCAAGGTGGCCGAGCAGTATCTGAAGAAGGGCATGAAGGTCTATGTGGAAGGCCAGTTGCAGACGCGCAAATGGCAGGACCAGACCGGCAACGACAAGTACACGACGGAAGTCGTGCTGCAGAAATTCCGTGGCGAGCTGCAGATGCTCGACGCGCGCGGCCAGGGTGAGGGCGGTCAGGTCGGCGGCTATGCCGGTGGCGGCAGCAGCCGTGGTTCCGATTTCGGCCAGTCTAGCCCGAGCGAAGGCTTCAATCGTGGTGGCGGCGCTCCCAAGGGCGGCGGCGGTTCGTCGCGCGAGCTGGACGACGAAATCCCGTTCTGAGGACAGTTAACCAGCAGAGAGGCGGCAATGTCGCTGCAACCGCTGCTTGCCGCACCCTCTCCGATTCCCTGGCATGCCTTTGCGGCCTTCGCCGCACTGGCGATAGGGGCCACGCAGCTGGCACTGCCGAAGGGAACGCCGCGCCATCGCATCGCGGGTTATGTCTGGACTGCGCTGATGCTGGTCATCGCCGTCTCGAGTTTCTGGATTCATCAGATACGCCTCATCGGCCCTTTCAGCCCGATTCATCTGCTGTCGATCCTGGTGCTGGTCACCGTGCCGCTGGCGGTGTGGCATGCCCACAATCACCGCGTCGCCCAGCATCGCAAGGTCATGATTTCGCTTTATGTTTTCGCGCTGATTGGCGCCGGCATCTTCACCCTGCTGCCGGGCAGGATCATGCACGACGTCGTCTTTGGCTCCGCACGAGCTGGACCGTGATCCTGTATTATCCCTGAGGCGGATGACCCCCGAGTGGAAGGAAATCTCACGTGAAAGCACGCGTAAAATGGGTCGAGGAGCGCACCTTCGTCGGCGAGTCCGGTAGCGGCCACAAGGTGGTGCTGGGAACCGCGCTCGGACCGGACGGCAAGACGCCGGGGCCGAGCCCGATGGAACTTGTGCTGATCGGCACCGGCGGTTGTTCGGCCTATGACGTGGTGCATATCCTCGAAAAGGGCCGCGAGGCGATCGAGGATTGCGTGGTCGAGCTCGATGCCGACCGGGCCGAAACCGAGCCTCGGGTTTTCACGCGCATCCACATGCATTTCGTCGTCAAGGGCCGGGCGCTTTCGCCCGACAAAGTCAAACGGGCGATCGACCTTTCGATCGAAAAATATTGCTCCGCCTCCGCGATGCTGGCCAAGACCGCCACCATCACGCACGATTTCGAGGTCATCGACACGACTGCAAGGTAGGGTCGGCTTCGGCGACGGTAGTAGCGCGTCAGCTCGCCATCAGCGCCTTGATGCCGTCGGCGACGAACTGCACGGCCAGTGCCGCCAGGATGACGCCGAGAAGCCGGGTCAGGATCGAGCGCCCGGTCTGGCCGAGGATGCGGTCGATGCGCTCCGACAGCACGAACACCAGATAGGTGATAGCCAGGCAGACGAAGATGATGCCGACCAGCGCCGCCTGGGCGGCAAAGCCCTGGAACGAGCCGGAGAGCAGCACCGTTGCCGAAATGGCGCCGGGGCCAGCGATCAGCGGGATCGCCAGCGGGAAGGCGGCGATGTTGTGGATCATGTCCTTGGTGATGGCGACGTCGCCGATCTTCTCCTTGCGGTCCTGCCGGCGCTCGAACACCATTTCGAAGGCGATGAAGAACAAAAGAAAACCGCCGGCGACGCGGAAGGCCGGCAGCGTGATGCCGAACACCGACAGGATCGAGGCGCCGGCAACCGCAAACAGCGCCATCACCAGGAAGCCTATGATCGAGGCGCGGACGGAAACCTGCTGGCGCTCCTCGCGGTTCATGCCGCGTGTCACGGCGAGGAACAGCGGTGCCAGGCCGGGCGGATCGATGGTCACGAGAATGGTGACGAAGGCGTTGAACAGGCTGTCGAAGCTCGGCATCGCTGACCCCTCCCGCCGGGCCATGCCCGCATCGTGATATTGGTAGAGCAAAGCCCGGTCGGTGGGAACAGTGGTTCGCGTGCCGGGAACTTTGATGTTGGCGGGACAGCGCCCCCCTCTGTCCTGCCGGACATCTCCCCCACAGGTGGGGAGATTGGCAGCGTCTATGCTTCGCCCATCCTGCGATGTTGAATATTGGCAAAAACGGCGATTACAGCCGATCTCCCCCCAAGTGGGGGGAGATGTCCGGCAGGACAGAGGGGGGCGCGAAGGATCGCGACGCTTTCATTCCGGGCTGCTGCATTCCTCGGTGATCAAACCATTCGGCGCGCCAGGAACTCGACTTCGAACCGCCATGTCGCGCTATTGTCGTGCGAACGCTCACCGAGCCAGCGGAAGGAATTCTCGGTGATGCCGGAAAAACTCCAGCGCACCGAGGAGCCGGTGCCATCGGCGCCCACCTGCACGATGGTGTCGCCCTCGACGCGACCAAGCTGGCGGCTAAAATACTGGTTGCGCGGGTCGCTCCAGAAGATGTGCCAGGCATCCGCACCGGGATCATAGACTCGCAGCGTCGTGCCATAGAAAGTCCATTTGCCGAGCGAGGGCGAGGGGCCAGCGTCGCGGGCGGGCAGGATCCAGACATCCTGGATTGCCCGGCCTTCCAGCACCCAGCCGAAATGCACCTCGCCACGCCCGGTTAGCACCGTGCCGTCCTCGAGATGGCGCGAGGCGTCAAAAGTCCAGGCGCCGACGAAACGGCCATAGAGGTTCAGTTTTTCGGTAAGCCCTTCGATTGGTCCGGGGCTGTGCAAGGCTTTGGCAAACGAGGATTGGTCGAACATGACTCCGGCCTCTTCTTGTCAGGAGACCACGAGGAGTAGGCCGTCACGGGGTTCTGTGCTTGGGAAAAATTGCTATATTTCGGTCATGACAGCGACCACGCACACTCTCGCATCCGGGCTTGGCTGGCACGTGGCGGATGTGATCTGCACGGCCGACGCCGGTGACCGGCCATTCGAGGAAGCACATCAGGATTTCTGTGTCGCCGCGGTCACCAGCGGCACGTTCCGCTATCGCGCCCAACAAGGCACGGCGATGTTGGCGCCCGGTGCGCTCCTGCTTGGCAATCCCGGCACATGCTATGAATGCGGGCATGAACATGGCAGCGGCGACCGTTGCCTCTCCTTCCATTTCGGACCGGCCTATATGGAACGCATCGTGGCCGGCGTGCCGGGCGCAGAAAAGCTGGCCTTCGATGCGCCACGCCTGCCACCTTTGCCGGTATTGGCACCACTGTTGGCCGAGGCGGAAACCGCGCGCGAAATGGCTGACAACGACGCCTTCGAGGAGCTTTCCCTGCGTATTGCAGGGGCTTCAGTCGCTGCCGCCTCTGGCCTCACGCATGTCAGACGCGCGCCAAGCCGCCGCGATCAGAAACGGGTTGCTGAAGCGGTGCGGCGCATCGAACTCGATGCCGACAGGTCGGTTTCGCTTTCAGCGCTTGCCGATGAGACCGCGACCAGTCCCTATCATTTCCTGCGCATTTTCCGGCAGGTCGCGGGCGCGACGCCCTATCAGTTCCTGCTCAAGACCCGGCTGCACCGCGCGGCGGTGCGGCTGCGCATGTCGGACGATGCAGTCTCGGCGATCGCCTTCGAGGTCGGCTTCAACGATCTGTCGACTTTCAACCGCCGGTTTCGACGCGTCATGGGTGAGACGCCGGGGGTTTATCGCGCCCGCTGGGCGAGCGGCGTTGTGCCCACTTTATCTGCCGCTGCGGCTTTGCGACGTCAATCCGATGTCGGCCCGCACCAACCCGGCAGGTAGCCGGCGTCCTTGCCCTTGGAAAGGCTCAGGGCCTCCTTCATCGCCTTGTCGAAGTTTTTCGCCACCGCATCCCGGTCGATGCGCCGGCGCAGGAAATCCGCCCACAGGAATTCGCTGAACGGCGTGGTGTCCTTGGCGAAGCCGCCTTGCCGGCGCAGTTCGCCAGCCATGCTCCTGTAGGGATCGTCGACGAGTTCAGCCATGGTTTTGGGAATGGCGTCGTAGTCCCGGCGCTTGCCGTTCTCGTCGAACGGGTGCATCCAGCCGCGATTGTCGAGCACATTGAAAAAGGCGTCCTTGTCGAGGCCCGACAGGTCGCTGATCACCGTGACCAGAACATCCCTGATGCCTTCCTCGAGCAGGGCGCGGGCGAGATGGTGGTGATCGGTGACGTAGTTGCGCTTCTTTGGCCCCAGCACGACGGGGACCATGTGGGTGCCGAGAAACGTCCCGGTCTTTCGGGCGGTTTGCGAGCGGATCATCTGGCGCTTCAGGGCCACTTCCCGCATGCCGACGGTGATCTGCGTCGGCCGCAAATCGCTGACAGCGACGGGGTTCAGCAAGGGTTCGCGCTGGGTTGTCATTGTGCTTCGTCCTGTTGTTGCGGCCGTTGGTCCGGACCGAGCGTTCTGATCGCGGCATCGACACTGTGAAAAATCCGCTGTGGGCCGATCAGGTCGGCGATGCCAAATCGTCCCAGCGCTGCCTGGGCACGCAGCGATTCCAGCCGGGCGATGGCAAAGACCGCGCCCGCTTTGCGGCAATGGGTGATGGTTTCGATGAGGGCTTGCGCGGCTGTGTAGTCGATCTCGACGATGTTGCTGGCCTCCAGCACGACCAGCTTCACGGTTTCGCGCCTGGCATCGACAAGATCGCAAAGGCCGCGCTTGAAGCGGTCGGCATTGACGAAGGACAGCGGCGCCTGGAACGCCGCGACCAGCACGCCTGGTAGCTGTTCGCCCGCACTTGGCTTGCCGGGCGGCCACCACACCGAGGTGCCCGGCACCTGTTCCAGCTCGATCGGCTGTGTGCGGGTCGCGCTCCAGATCCCATGCAGCAGCGACAGGCCGATGCCGATCGCCACGCCAGTCTCGATGGGCAGCGCGACGATGGCTGCCATGGTGATGAGGATCAACGCGAATTCGACCGGCGCCTGCCGGTAGACATTGGCGAACACCTTCCAGCGCAGAATGTGCTGGGCAACGAACAGCAGGACGCCGGCAAGGGCGGCCTGCGGAACATCGGCAAGCAGTCCGCCGCCGAAAGCCCCCAGCGCCAGCACGATGGCCGCGGCAACGAGGCCCGCGAGCTGCGACCGGCCGCCCGACTGGGAGACGATTGCCGTGCGCGGCGGGCTGGCGTTTACGGCAAAGGCGCCGAACAGGCCTGACACGATGCTTCCGGCACCGACGCCGACGAAATCGCGGTTGACGTCGGGAGCGTCACCCTGTTGCGGCGCGAAGGAGCGGGAGGTGGCCGCCGTCTGCACCATGACGACGATGGCGATCAGCAATGCCAGCGGGACCAGCGCCTGCACATCGTCAAGGCTGGCAAGCGGCAGGCCGGCCTGTGGCAGGCCATTGGGCAAGGCCCCGAGCACCTCGACGCCGTGATTCCTAAGGCCGAAGACGGCAACGGCCGAGGTGGCGAGCACCATGCCGATCAACGCGCCGGGGATGCGGGCGCTGATGCGCTCGGCGCAGAACACGATGGCGAACACGCCGAGGCCGAGCCCCAGGCTCCAGGGATTGGTGAGATGGAGGCTGCCGGCGATCTCGCCGACGCGCCGCAAGGTTTCACCGTTCTCGGCGGGCAGGCCGAGCAGTCCGGGCAATTGCGAAACGATGATATGGACGGCGATGCCGGCCAGAAAACCTGTGGTGACCGGTACCGACAGCAAGTCGGCGACCCAGCCGAGGCGGAAGATGCCGCTCAAGGTCACGATCAGCCCGACCATCAGCGCCAGCATGGAAGCCAGCGCCAGATAATGCGGCGACCCGGATGCGGCGAGCACGGCGAGGCCGCCGGCAAACAAAGGCGTGATGGTCGAATCCGCGCCGGCCGAGAGGTGGCGATTGGCACCGAACAGGGCGAACGCCACCGAGCCGGCAACAAAGGCGAAGAAGCCGATCTCGGGAGCAAAGCCGCCGAGGCGGGCGGTCGCCATCTGTTCGGGAATGGCGATCGCCGCCAGTGTCAAGCCCGCGACCAGATCGCCGTTGAGATCCCTCGGCGTCCAACCGCTCAGTGCTCGCAAAGGCAGCCAAGGGGTCCAATTCATCGCGCTCGCGGCTTTCGCTCGGGGAAAACGGTCCATTGCAGGCTTTTGCCTTGATGGCGGCGAAAACTGTCTTGGCCATATCGTCGCAATCAGTGGTATCCTTTTGAAATTACCACCAAAATTGACACTGGAAAAGTGCCGCGAATATTGGAGTTTCGAGCTTGCTTCCTATATAAGCAGCAAGTGATTCCCGATTAGATTGTGATCCGATTTGACCGACCAAAAGACTCCGCGCGGCGCCGACGGCGGCCCCACCGGCATCGAGCCGATATCCATCGTCGAGGAGATGCAGCGCTCCTATCTCGATTACGCCATGAGCGTGATCGTCAGCCGTGCGCTGCCGGACGTGCGCGACGGCCTGAAACCGGTGCATCGCCGCATTCTCTTCGCTTCGCATGAGAGCGGTTACCACTGGAACCGCAAATATGTGAAGTCGGCCCGCCCGGTCGCCGACGTGATGGGTAAATACCATCCGCATGGCGACGCCTCCATCTACGACGCCTTGGTGCGCATGGCGCAGGACTGGTCGCTGCGCGTGCCGCTGATCGACGGGCAAGGCAATTTCGGCTCGATCGACGGCGATCCGCCGGCGGCGATGCGCTACACCGAATCGCGGCTGACCAAGGTCGCGCATGAATTGCTTGAGGACATCGACAAGGACACCGTCGATTTCCAAGACACTTATGACGCATCAGGCAGCGAGCCCAAGGTTCTGCCGGCACGGTTCCCCAATTTGTTGGTCAACGGTTCCGGCGGCATTGCCGTCGGCATGGCGACCAACATCCCACCGCACAATCTCGGCGAAATCTGCAATGGCGCCATCGCCCTCATCGACAATCCGGCGATCGACCTGCCGGCGCTGATGGAGATCATTCCCGGCCCGGATTTCCCGACCGGCGCCATCGTGCTTGGCCGTTCCGGCATCTACAGCGCCTATTCGACCGGTCGCGGCTCCATCGTCATGCGCGGCAAGGTCAACATCGAACAACGCGGTAACGACCGTGAATCGATTATCATCACCGAGGTTCCCTACCAGGTGAACAAGTCGTCGATGATCGAGAAGATGGCCGAACTGGTGCGCGACAAGCGCATCGAGGGCATTTCCGATATCCGCGACGAGAGCGACCGCCAGGGCTACCGCGTCGTCATCGAGTTGAAGCGCGACGCCGTCGCCGACGTCATCCTCAACCAGCTTTACCGCTTCACGCCGCTGCAGACCTCTTTCGGCGCCAATATGGTGGCGCTGAATGGTGGCAAGCCGGAACTGCTGACGCTGACCGACATGCTGAAGGCGTTCGTCGCCTTCCGCGAGGAGGTGATCACAAGGCGCACGAAATTCCTGCTGCGCAAGGCGCGCGACCGCGCCCATGTGCTGGTCGGTCTGGCCATCGCCGTCGCCAACATCGATGAAGTGATCAAGCTTATCCGCACCGCGCCGGATCCGCAGACGGCGCGCGAGCAGTTGATGGAGCGGCGCTGGCCATCAGGCGACGTCGAATCGCTGATCCTGTTGATCGACGATCCGCGTCATCGCATCAACGAGGACGGCACCTACAATCTCTCCGAGGAGCAGGCACGCGCCATCCTCGAACTGCGCCTGCAGCGCCTGACCGCGCTCGGCCGCGACGAGATCGCCGACGAGTTGAACACGATCGGCGCCGAAATCATTGATTATCTGGACATTTTGTCGTCCCGCGCGCGCGTTCAGCAGATCGTCAAGGACGAACTCGCCGCCGTGCGCGACGAGTTCGGTACGCCACGGCGCACCGAACTCACCGACGGTGGCTCGGACATGGAAGACGAGGACCTGATCCAGCGCGAGGACATGGTCGTGACGGTGAGCCATTCCGGCTACATCAAGCGCGTGCCGCTGTCGCTCTACCGGGCGCAGCGCCGCGGCGGCAAGGGCCGCTCCGGCATGTCGACCAAGGAAGAAGATTTCGTCACCCGGCTGTTCGTGGCCAACACCCACACGCCGGTGCTGTTCTTCTCCTCGCGCGGCATCGTCTACAAGGAAAAGGTCTGGCGGCTGCCGATCGGCAACCCGCAATCGCGCGGCAAGGCGCTGATCAACATGCTGCCGCTGGAGCAGGGCGAGCGCATCACCACCATCATGCCGCTGCCCGAGGACGAGACGAGCTGGGGCGAGCTCGACGTGATGTTCGCCACCACGCGCGGCACCGTGCGCCGCAACAAGCTTTCCGACTTCGTCCAGGTCAACCGCAACGGCAAGATCGCCATGAAGCTGGAGGAGGAGGGCGACGAGATTCTTGGCGTCGAGACCTGCACCGACAATGACGACGTGCTGCTGACCGCCAGTTCCGGCCAGTGCATCCGCTTTTCGGTCGGCGACGTGCGCGTGTTCCAGAGCCGCAATTCGGTTGGCGTGCGCGGCATTGCCATGGCCGATACCGACAGGGTGATTTCCATGGCGGTTATCGAGAATGTCGACGCGCCACCGGCTGAGCGCGCTGCCTATCTCAAGCGCGCGGCGGCGGAACGGCGGCTTGCCGCCGGCATCGCGGCCGGCGAGGAGGAAGAGATCGCGCTGACCAACGAGGAGGTCGGCGAGGAGACGGAGCTTTCCGACGAACGCTATGAGTTCCTCAAGGCACACGAGCAATACGTGCTGACGGTGACCGAATATGGCTACGGCAAGCGCTCGTCGTCCTACGATTTCCGGCTGACCGGACGCGGCGGCAAGGGCATCCGTGCCACCGACGTTTCGAAGGTAGCCGAGATCGGCAGGCTGGTGGCGACCTTCCCGGTCGGCAATGACGACCAGATCATGCTGGTTTCGGATGGTGGCACCGTCATTCGGGTGCCGGTCAACGGCATCC
The DNA here is from genome assembly GCF_024746815.1 of Mesorhizobium sp. AR07. Classification (GTDB taxonomy): domain Bacteria; phylum Pseudomonadota; class Alphaproteobacteria; order Rhizobiales; family Rhizobiaceae; genus Mesorhizobium. The sequence goes on along the minus strand of NZ_CP080525.1, from coordinate 1,000,173 downwards.
GTTTCGCCAGCCGCGCCACCAAGGGCGTGACCATCTTCAACACGGCTGAAGGCGAAAAGGTGGTTTCGGTCGAGCGGATCTCTGAACCGCAATCGGACGAGGAAATCGAAGAAAGCGCCGATGCCGGTGCCGAGATCGATCCGGCGGTGGACGCCGCTCCGGATGGTGCTGAGTAAGTCCAGCTTCGGGTTTTGACATAGCAACGCCGGCCCATTGGCCGGCGCGGCAGCAAGTTCAGACGAACTTAGTAGTGACGATACGGCTTGCGAGGGCCGAAGCCTTCGTAACGCTTTGTGGTCGCCTTGACGCGGACGCGTTGAGCTTCCTGATGCAACCCGAATACGGTGGCGATCAGCATGGCGACGGTCATTGCGGTGGCGAGCATGTAGATCAGCATGTGCGTGTTCTCCTGCGCCTTACAACGGATAGATGGGATTTTGGTTTCATCTTATTAAGGTGCAATCTAGTGAACGCTGCGTGAAGGCTTCGTGATCAGCGTGTTCATCTGTCGTTCATGGGCCGGAAAAGGTTCACGCCCCTGCTCGCCAATCGGATTTGCCTTTGCGAGAGAGGCTCGCTAGAAGCACCAGCCATGATTGAACGCATCGCCCTCTATGCCGGCTCCTTCGACCCGCTGACCAACGGCCATCTCGACGTGCTGAAGGCGTCGCTGGCCGTCGCCGATATCGTCTATGCGGCGATCGGCATCCATCCCGGCAAGAAGCCGCTGTTTTCCTTTGAGGAACGCGTGCAGCTGATCGAGGCGGCTACATCAGCGGAATTCGGCAGCGATGGCGGCCGCATCAAGGTCGTCGCCTTCGACGGGCTGGTCATCGATGCGGCCAGAAAGCAGGGCGCCTCGATCATGATCCGCGGCCTGCGCGACGGCACCGACCTTGACTACGAGATGCAGATGGCCGGCATGAACGAAACCATGGCACCGGAGCTGCAGACGGTTTTTCTGCCCGCCAGCCCCTCCGTGCGCACCATTACCGCCACACTTGTCCGCCAGATAGCCTCGATGGGCGGCGACATCCGCCCCTTCGTGCCGGCGGCCGTGGCCGGTTCGCTCACCGCAAAATTCGCGAAATGATGCATGTCGCCCAAAAGTGGAACCCGGTTTTGGGGCAACGACATGCATGGAAACAAAGATCCCGGAGATAGTTATGCAGCTGAAAAAGCTCGCCTCGTTCCTCGTCGTGCTTGCCGGTCTCGTGACCGCATCGGTCTCGGCCTTCGCCGCCGACCCGGAAAACACCATGATCATCACGCTGAAGGATGGCGACGTCACCATTGCGCTCAGGCCCGATCTCGCGCCCAAGCATGTCGAGCAGATCAAGAAGCTGGTGCGCCAGGGCGCCTATGACAATGTCGCTTTCCACCGCGTCATCGACGGCTTCATGGCGCAGACCGGCGACGTCAAGTTCGGCAACATGAAGAAGGGTTTTAGCGCCCAGGCCGTCGGCACCGGCGGCTCCGATCTGCCCGACCTGCCGGCCGAATTCTCGCAGAGCGAACACTACAAACGCGGCGTGGTCGGCATGGCCCGCTCGCAGGACCCCAACTCCGCCAATTCGCAGTTCTTCATCATGTTCGCACCGGCGCCGCCGCTCGATGGCCAGTACACCATCGTCGGCAACGTCGTCAGCGGCATGGCGCTGGTGGATCACATCAAGAAGGGCGACCAGGCGGACAATGGCACGGTCACCGATCCCGACCGGATGATCAAGGTGCGCATCGCCGCAGACAAGTAAAGTTGTCAAATAAATCTGTTTTCTGAAAAAGGATATCCGACATGGCTGAGATCAAGGACCGCGAGAACGCGCTCATCATGGAAACGACCAAGGGCAAGGTCGTCATCGAACTTTTCCCCGACCTGGCGCCCGGCCATGTCGCCCGCATCAAGGAACTGGCACGCGAAGGCGCCTATGACGGCGTCGTCTTCCACCGCGTCATCGACGGCTTCATGGCGCAGACCGGCGACGTCAAGTTCGGCAATTCGAGCAAGCCTTCGTTCGCGCCGTCGCGCGCTGGCATGGGCGGTTCCGAGAAGCCGGACCTCAAGGCCGAATTCTCCAACGCCAACCATGGCCGCGGCACCTGCTCGATGGCCCGTTCGCAGAACCCGAACTCGGCCAATTCGCAGTTCTTCATCTGCTTCGACGATGCCGCCTTCCTCAACCGCCAGTACACGGTCTGGGGCCAGGTCATCGAAGGCATGGACAATGTCGACAATATCAAGCGCGGCGAGCCGGTACCGGATCCCGACAAGATCGTGTCGCTGAAGGTCGCGGCCGACGTGAAGTAAGGCGAAACGACAATGATGGGCGTCGTCTGGTCGCTTCTCGGCATCCTGTCCGGCGCCTTCATTGCCATTCAGGCGCCGATCAATTCGCAGCTGGCGCGCGGCCTGGGCCTCCCGGTCGCGGCGGCCGCGTTTTCGTTCCTGTCGGGCGCGGTCGTGCTCGGCATCATCTCCGTCACGGTGGTGAAGCTGCAAGGCATCTCGCTCGACTGGAAGGTGCCGGCACCATGGCTGTTCGTCGCCGGCGGCATGCTCGGCGGCTTCTATGTCACGCTGTCGACGATCCTGACGCCGCGCATCGGCGCTGCCGCGCTGATGGCGTTTCTGGTGGCTGGCCAGTTGCTGGCCGGCATGCTTATCGACCGCGTCGGCTTCCTCGGCGTCGCGGTGCGCGAAATCTCGCTCGGACGCATCGCCGGTGCGGTGCTGTTGCTGGCCGGAGCGCTGCTCGTCCGGCTCTACTGATGCGCGTCGACCTTTTCGACTTCGATCTGCCGGAGGAGCGTATCGCGCTTCGCCCGGCGGAGCCGCGCGACAGTGCCAAAATGCTGGTGGTCAAGCCAGGCGAGGGGCTCGACGACCGGGCGGTTGGCGACCTGCCATCCTTGCTCCGCGCCGGCGATGTGCTGGTGTTCAACGACACCAAGGTCATTCCAGCGCAGCTGAAAGGCATCCGGCGGCGCGGCGAGGCACAGGCGCAGGTCGAAGCCACGCTGCATATGCGCATGGCGCCGGACCGCTGGCTGGCTTTCATGCGGCCGGGCAAGCGCATCGCCGCCGGCGACCGCATCCATTTCGGCCATGACGGCAATTCCTGTTTCCTCGGCCAGCTTGACGCCACGGTGATCGAAAAAGGCGAGGGCGGCGAGGCGCTGCTTGGCTTCGACCTGTCGGGACCCTTCCTGGACGAAGCGCTGCATGCGGTCGGCCACATTCCGCTGCCGCCCTACATCGCCTCGAAGCGCGACGACGACGAACGCGACCGGGCCGACTACCAGACCATCTATGCCAGGGAGGAAGGCGCCGTAGCGGCGCCCACGGCGGGCCTGCATTTCACGCCGGAGCTTTTTGCGGCACTCGACGCCAAGGGTGTCGAGCGCCGCTTCGTCACCTTGCATGTCGGCGCCGGCACCTTCCTGCCGGTGAAGGCAGACGACACCGCCGACCACAAGATGCATGCCGAGACCGGTTTGGTCAGCGAGGCAACCGCCGAGGCGCTTAACGCGGCCAAGGCGAGGGGCGGCCGTATCGTCGCCGTCGGCACGACCTCGCTGCGCCTGTTGGAGAGTGCAGCGCGCGAGGACGGCACGCTGGTTGCCTGGTCCGGCCCGACCGACATCTTCATCACCCCCGGCTACCGCTTTCGCACCGCCGACTTGCTGATGACCAATTTCCATCTGCCGCGTTCGACCCTGTTCATGCTGGTTTCGGCCTTCAGCGGCCTCGACACGATGCGTGCCGCCTATGCGCATGCCATCGACAACCGCTACAGGTTCTACTCCTACGGAGACGCAAGCCTGCTTTATCGAGCGGAGATGAGCGATGGACGATGATCTCAAGAGCCTGGACCGCGATGCCTTGATCGCGGAAGTGAGAAAACTGCGCGCCGGCATTCGTGCGCATCGCGATACATCTGGCCATGATCTCTGCTGGCATCATCCCGATCTGTGGGATCTGCTGCCAGAAAAAACCGAGCCATCGATCGCCGTACCACCCTGGCCCAAATTCATGCGCGGTTGCGTCCAGTATCGGCAGTCGCTCGACAAGCAGGCGCCGGATGCGCCGGTCCACGACAAGGAATTCAATGGCTAAGCCGTTCAGCTTCAAGATTCTGGCGACCGACGGCAAGGCGCGGCGCGGTGTTATCGACATGCCGCGCGGCGAGATCCGCACGCCGGCCTTCATGCCGGTCGGCACCGGCGGCACGGTCAAGGCCATGTATATGGACCAGGTGCGCGGCGTTGGTGCCGACATCATCCTTGGCAACACGTACCATCTGATGCTGCGGCCCGGCGCCGAGCGCGTGGCGCGTCTGGGCGGCTTGCATGAATTCGCCCGCTGGCCGCACCCGATCCTGACCGACAGCGGCGGTTTCCAGGTGATGTCGCTGTCAAAGCTGAGGAAGCTCACCGAAAAAGGCGTCACCTTCCGCTCGCATATCGACGGCGCCGCCTATGAGATGTCGCCGGAGCGCTCGATCGAGATCCAGGGGTTGCTCGATTCCGATATCCAGATGCAGCTCGACGAATGCACGGCGCTGCCGGCCGAGATGAAGGAGATCGAGCGCGCCATGGAGCTGTCGCTGCGCTGGGCCGAGCGCTGCAAGACGGCGTTCGGCGACCAGCCGGGCAAGGCGATGTTCGGCATCGTGCAAGGCGGCGACAATGCAGCCCTCAGGGTGCGTTCGGCGCAGGCGCTGAGCGCGATGGAGCTGAAGGGTTATGCCGTCGGCGGCCTGGCCGTCGGCGAGCCGCAAGGGGTGATGCTCGAGATGCTCGACATCACCTGTCCGGAACTGCCTGACAACAAGCCGCGCTATCTGATGGGCGTCGGCACGCCGGACGATATCCTGAAATCGGTGGCGCGCGGCATCGACATGTTCGACTGCGTGATGCCGACGCGGGCCGGCCGGCATGGCCTTGCCTACACCAGGCGCGGCAAGGTCAATCTGCGCAACGCCCGCCATGCCGACGATCCGCGCCCGCTGGACGAGGAAAGCGACTGCCCGGCCGCCCGGGACTACTCACGCGCCTATCTGCACCATCTGGTGCGTTCGCAAGAGGCGCTCGGCGCCATGCTTTTGACCTGGAACAATCTTTCTTATTACCAGCAGCTGATGCAGGACATCCGCGCCGCGATCGAGACCGGTGCGTTCGAGGCGCGCGCGGCCGAGATGACCGAAGGCTGGGCGAGGGGCGATATCCCCGTCCTGTGAACTTCAAGTGCTTAGCGAATTCGAGGCGCGCAGGCTGCAGCCGGTGATCTGATAGCGGCCATCGGGCTGTAGCTGGAGCGTGTAGACCGCCTCATAATCCTTGCCGTCCGGCCCGACGATCAGCACCTGCTGGATGATCGAACCCGGGCCTGTTTCCTCGACCTTGCCGAAGGAGTAGGTCTGCGGCTTACGCACCGGCGGATAGCCGTTGGTGACCATGTTCATGAAGGCGTCGACGGTCGGAAAGATCTGCTTCACATTCGGCGCGGCGAAGCTGTAGGCCGTGGCGCCGTCATTGGCGATGAGGGCCTTCAACTGACCGTCGATGACAGCTTGCCCGGCCTTGATTTCGGCATCACCGGCAAATGCCGACGAGGCCAGAATGAATGGAACGAACGCGAATGCGAAAAACATGCGGCGCATGGCCTGTCTCCGTTGTCCCTCGAAAGCTGCCTCTCCAGAAAAGCTGTTCCTGGAAGCATTCTAACATACGCTTGGCGGCGCTTCACGGTTTCAGCGATGGCGAATATTCGTCTTGCATCGGCGAATTATAACGGAGCCGCGGAAAGCCGTTGCCCAGGCTCGGGCCGGCTAAGTCTGTATTCCAACGCTTGAAAGCCCGCCTCCAGTCTGCCAGAAGGGCCGCTTGGACTTGGACGTTTAGCGGGACGAAGCCATGAAGGCATTTTTCGTGCAGATCAAATGCGAGCTGGGCAAATCCTACGAGGTTGCCAGCGCGCTCGCCGATGCCGAGATCGCCTCGGAAATCTACTCCACCGCCGGCAACTACGATCTGCTCGCCAAGTTCTATGTCGACGACGAGCAAGATGTCGGCCATTTCGTCAACGAGAAGGTGCAGATTCTCCCGGGCATCAAGGACACGTTCACCGTCGTCACGTTCCGCGCCTTCTAGCCTTCAACGCCCGTGCCCGGGCACGAGGCAAAGCCTGATTACTGTCATATTTCAGCTGCCTCAATTTTAGGCAGGCGCAACATACTGGTCTTCCGCACCTCTCAAATCACCGATTACGCTTGATTTTCTCCGGCGACGCCAGTGAAATGGCGTCACAGGGGAGTATGCGATTGGCAGCGTTCGATGAAATGCTTCCGGAAGTCTCCGGATTGAGAAGACCGTATTCGGCTTATGATCGCTGGCTGAAGGAGCAGGATCCGGCCAGGCTTACCGAGAAGATGCAGGACGCCGAACGCGTCTTCCGCAAGACCGGCATCACCTTCGCCGTCTATGGCGAGCAGGAGGCCTCCGAACGGCTGATCCCGTTCGATATCGTTCCACGCATCATCTCGGGCAATGAGTGGCGGCGCCTCACGCAAGGCATCGAACAGCGTGTGCAGGCGCTGAATGCCTTCCTCGACGATATCTACCATCGCCAGGAGATCCTGCGCGCCGGCCGCGTGCCCAGGGAATTGATCGCCAAAAACGAGGCGTTCCTGCCGGAAATGATTGGGGTCAGGCCGCCGGCCGGCGTCTACACCCACATCATCGGCGTCGACATCGTCCGCATCAGTGAGGACGAATTCTACGTGCTGGAGGACAATGCACGCACACCGTCGGGAGTCTCCTACATGCTGGAGAACCGCGAGACGATGATGCAGCTGTTCCCCGAGCTGTTCCAGAAGATCAAGGTGCGGCCGGTGGAGAACTACCCGCAGCTTCTGCGCCAGTCGCTGGCGGCGGTGCGGCCGCAAAGCACCAAGGGCACGCCGACCATCGCCGTGTTGACGCCAGGCAGTTTCAACTCCGCCTATTTCGAACACGCTTTCCTTGCCGACCAGATGGGCGTGCAGCTTGTCGAAGGCCAGGATCTGCGCGTTGTCGACGGCCATGTCGCGATGCGCACCACGGAAGGCTACAAGCAGATCGATGTGCTTTACCGCCGCGTCGACGATTCCTTCCTCGACCCGCTGACCTTCCGGCCGGATTCGGCGCTTGGCATACCCGGCATCATGGATGTCTACCGCGCCGGCAACATCACCATCGCCAACGCACCGGGAACCGGCATCGCCGACGACAAGGCGATCTATTCCTACATGCCCGAGATCGTCGAATTCTACACCGGTCGCAAGGCTATCCTCGGCAACATCCCGACCTGGCGCTGTTCGGAGCCCGACAGTTTGAAATATGTGCTCGAACACATCGACGAGTTGGTGATCAAGGAAGTGCACGGCTCCGGCGGCTACGGCATGCTGGTCGGGCCGGCCGCGACCAAGAAGGAATGCGAGGATTTTTCCAAGAAACTCGCTGCACGGCCATCGAACTATATCGCCCAGCCGACGCTGGCGCTGTCGACTTGCCCGATCCTGACGGAAAAGGGGCTGGCGCCGCGCCATGTCGATTTGCGGCCCTATGTGCTGGTCTCCGACCGCATCCAGATCGTACCCGGCGGGCTGACGCGCGTCGCGCTCAAGGAAGGCTCGCTGGTCGTCAATTCCTCACAGGGCGGCGGCACCAAGGATACGTGGGTGCTGGATGATTGAGATGAGGGAATAGCGAGTAGGGAATAGCGAGTAGGGAAAGAAGGAAAAGGGGGGCAGTGAGACGGCGATCAATTCTTACAGGGACTTGATTGTTTGGAAGGCGGCTGTCGAGTTGGCCGTAGATTGCTATTCGGCAACGAAGGCTTTTCCAAGCAGCGAAATCTACGGGATGACCTCCCAGATACGGCGGTCGTCCGTATCGATTGCCGCGAATATCGCCGAAGGACATGGACGAGAAAATACAGGGTCATTCATTCAATTTCTTCGCATGGCGCAGGGGTCTCTCAAAGAATTGGAAACACACCTGATCTTGTCCGGAAAAGTAGGACTGATGATCGAAGCAGAAGTGGTACGTTTGCTTAGCCAAGCCGAGGAGATCGGGAAAATGCTGCGTTCCATGATCAGGAGCCTGCAACAAAAGTCATGAAGCGATTTTTTCCCTTATTCGCTATTCGCTATTCCCTACTCGCTCAATATCGAGGCACGTTGAAATGCTTTTAGGCCGCACCGCCAACGGGCTTTACTGGATGAACCGCTACATCGAGCGGGCGGAAAACATGGCACGCCTTGTTGATGCCGGCCTGCGCATGGCATTGACCCGCACCCAGAGCGCGTCTGAGGAGTGGAGTTCCGTGCTGCTTAGTGCCGGTTCGGACGTCACCTTCAGCCAGAAATATTCTGAATATACCGCAGCCAATGTCGCCGACTTCCTGTTGCGCGATACGTCCAACCCATCGAGCACGATGGCGGCGATCGAGACGGCTCGCAACAATGCCCGCATGGTGCGCACCGCGCTGACGCGCGAGACCTGGGAAAGCATCAACGAAGCCTGGATGTCGCTGAAGCGGATGCTGGCAAGGCCGATCGACGAGCGCGACCTGCCCAGCGTGCTCGATGCGATCAAGCGCGAGACGGCGCTGATCCGCGGCTCGTTCTATGGCACCATGCTGCGCAACGAGATCTTCGATTTCTCGCAGCTCGGCACCTATGTCGAGCGCGCCGACAACACGGCGCGCATCCTCGACGTGAAATACTACGTGCTGTTGCCGTCGATCTCCTGGGTCGGCTCGACGCTCGACAACTACCAGTGGGAATCGATCCTGCGTTCGGTGTCGGCGCACCGCTCCTACCGCTGGGTCTATGACGCTGACTACAAGCCGACCAACATCGCCGACTATCTGATCCTCAATGTCCGCATGCCGCGCTCGCTGACCTTCTGCTACCGCTTCCTGGCCGAACATCTGAAATTCCTCGGCGACGACTACGGCGAACGCCATGCCTGCCACGCAACCGCCGACACGACGCAAGCCATGCTGAGAGCCGGGTCGATCAAGGACATATTCGACACCGGCCTGCATGAATTCCTCGCCAACTTCATTCGTGACAACACCAGGCTCGGCGACGAGATCGCACAGGATTACCGGTTCAATTGAGCATGATCCCGAACCGAAGGACCGCGATGGCGAAAAGTGGGAACCGGTTTTCGGTCGAGATGATGCTCGCAAACGGACAACAAATATGCGGCTGAAGATCACCCACCGGACCGAATACCGCTACGATGCGCCGGTGCACTATCTCCTGCAGCGGTTGCGGCTGCTTCCGGTCAGCGGATCGACGCAGACCGTGCTGTCCTGGGCGCTGGCCATCGAAGGCGCGCGCGAAGAGGTTCGCTTTGTCGACCATTTCGGCAACGACACAAGGCTGCTGAGCGTCGAGGGCGAGCGCGACTTCATCACGGTGGAAGCATCAGGCGAAGTGGTGACGCGCGATACGGCAGGTGTATCCGGACCACATCAGGGTTTCACGCCGCTCTGGCTCTACAGCCATGAAACGCCATTGACGGCGATCGGCGGCGGTGTTCGCGACCTTGCCGCGTCGGTCGGCAAGGGCACCGACATCGAAAGGCTGCACCGGCTGATGGCCATGATCGGCGAACGCGTCGCCTATACGCCCGGCACTACCAATGCGACGACGCCGGCGGAGGAAGCCTTGGCGCTGAAGACCGGCGTCTGCCAGGATCACACCCACATCTTTGCCGCCGCCGCGCGCGCCATGGGCTTTCCGGCCCGCTATGTCAGCGGCTATCTGATGCTGGATACGACTGTCGAGCAGGCCGCGAGCCATGCCTGGGCCGAAGCGCATGTCGCGGGTCTCGGCTGGGTCGCCTTCGACGCCGCCAACGGCATTTCTCCGGACGAGCGCTATGTAAAGGTGGCGACAGGGCGCGATTATCGCGATGCCACGCCGGTGTCGGGAATTCGGCTGGGACAGGCGGAAGAACAGCTTGCGGTCACCGTTACGGTAGAGCAGTAATCCCCTAGGATTGCCGTTAAAGAGATTCCATGACTTATTGCGTCGGCCTGAAGATCGATCGCGGGCTCGTGTTCATGTCGGACACGCGCACCAATGCCGGCATGGATTCGATCTCCACCTTTCGAAAAATGCATGTCTGGGAGCAGCCGGGCGAGCGCGTCATCGTTTTGATGTCTGCCGGCAACCTGGCGACGACACAGGCCGTGGTCAGCCTGCTTGACGAACGCACCAAGGCAATTGCCGATCGTCACGCCACGTTGCTGGAGACGCCGTCGATGTACCAGACGGTGCGGCTGGTCGGCGATACGGTCAAGGAGGTCATCGCCAGCTCGTCACCAGCTGGCGAAAAGGCCGATTCCTACTTCAACGCCTCCTTCATCCTCGGCGGCCAGATCAAGGGCAGCGAGCCGCGTCTGTTCATGATCTATCCAGAAGGCAATTTCATCGAATCGACCGACGACACGCCGTTCTTCCAGATCGGCGAGACCAAATACGGCAAGCCGATCATCATTCGCGCCTACGAAAAGACGATGAGCCTCGCCGAGACGGTGAAGCTGCTTCTGGTGTCGTTCGATTCGACGCTGAAGTCGAACCTGTCGGTCGGCTTGCCGCTCGACCTGCTCTTCCTGGAGAAGGACGCTTTCAAGGTCGGCCTGAAGAAGCGGATCGGCCAGGACGACCAGTACTACCGCACCATCTCGGATGGTTGGTCGAATGCGCTGAAAACGGCTTTTGCCAGCCTGCCGGATTTTCCGGGATAGGTGGCGGACCTGTTTCACAGGCATTGCCGGAATATATTTCACATGTTAATCAATATCCATTTGAGGATCCCGCTACGGCGGCTGGTTCTCGCTCGGCGATGTTCGGGAGAGCGCAATGAACAACGATGATTTTCGGCAATGGTCGCGGCGTGCCGCCGATTGGGGCGCCGACTACCGCAACACTTTGCGCGAGCGGCCGGTGCGACCGCTGGTCGAACCGGGCGATATTTTCAGAAACATAGAAGCTTCGCCGCCCGAAGACGCCGAACCGATGGACAGGATTTTTGCCGATTTCGAAGAGAAGATCCTGCCAGGCATGACGCATTGGCAGCATCCGCGCTTTTTCGCCTATTTCCCGGCCAATGCGGCACCGGTCTCGGTGGTGGCGGAATATCTGGTGTCCGCGATGGCCGCGCAATGCATGCTGTGGCAGACGTCGCCGGCGGCGACCGAGCTGGAAACGCGGACCGTCGACTGGATGCGCCAGGCGCTCGGCCTGCCGGAAGGGTTTTCCGGGGTGATCCAGGATTCTGCGTCCTCGGCGACACTGGCCGCGGTGCTGACCATGCGCGAGCGGGCGCTCGACTGGCAGGGCAACAAAACGGGACTGGCCGGGCAGGCACGGTTGCGCATCTATTCCTCGGATCAGGTGCACACCTCGATCGACCGGGCGATCTGGGTGTCCGGTATCGGCGAGGACAATCTGGTGCGCATTCCCGTCGGCGGGGATTTTCGCGCCATGGACACGGCGGCGCTTGAGGCGGCAATTGTCGCCGACCGGGAAGCGGGGCTGCTGCCGGCCGGCATCATCGCTTGCGTCGGTGGTACCAGCACTGGCGGCACCGACGACATCGCGGCGGTTGCCGATGTCGCGCGACGGCATGGCCTCTATCTTCACGTCGATGCGGCGTGGGCCGGATCGGCGATGATTTGCCCCGAGTATCGGCATTTCTGGGCGGGTGTCGAAGCGGCGGATTCCATCGTCTTCAACCCGCACAAATGGCTGGGCGCGCAATTTGATTGCTCGATCCAGTTCCTGCGTGACCCCGAAAGCCATGTGCGGACGCTGGCGATCAAGCCGGATTACCTCAAGACCCACGGCCATGACGGCATCATCAACTATTCCGAATGGTCGGTGCCGCTCGGCCGCCGGTTTCGTGCCCTGAAACTATGGTTCCTGCTGCGCGCCCATGGGCTGGAGAGCCTGCGAACGATGATCCGCAACCATGTCGCCTGGAGCGAGGGCCTTGCCGCGCGGCTGGCAAGGGAGCCGGATTTCGAGATCGTCAGCGAACCGATGCTGTCGCTGTTTTCGTTCCGGCACAAGGCTGCGACCGGCATTGATGCGGACGAACACAATCTGCGGCTGGTCAATGCGATCAACGATGATGGCCGCATCTACCTGACGCAGACGCGGGTCGATGGCAGGGTGGCAATTCGTTTCCAGGTCGGCCAGTTCGAGGCGACCGCCGGCGACGTCGATGCCGCCTTCACCGTCATCACCGAAATCGCGCGCGGCTTCGCCTGATCAGGCCCAGTTCGGAGTGCGCTGGCATATGTCTTTGCAAATCATGTCGGTTTCATTAGCCGGCTTATGCCTTTTCATCAGTTTCGTTTTCGACTATAGACAAGAAAAACGAAAACGGGAGCTCGCCCATGTATCTGTCGCCACGCCACGCCGAAATCATCCAGATGGCCAAGGATCATGGTCGCGTGCTGGTCGATGATCTGGCCACCCATTTCAATGTGACGCCGCAGACCATTCGCAAGGACCTCAACGACCTGTGCGACCAGCGGCTGCTTTCCCGCATCCATGGCGGTGCGCTGTTCCCATCGGGCATCGAGAACATGGAGTATGAGGCGCGGCGCAAGATCGCCGCCGACGAGAAGGAGGCGATCGGTCGCGCGGCGGCCAGGCTAATCCCCGACAACGCCTCGCTCTTCATCAACATCGGCACCACGACGGAGTCGGTCAGCAAGGCGCTGCTCGATCACAGCGGCCTCATGGTCATTACCAATAACATCAATGTTGCCAACAGGATGCGCATATATCCGTCGATCGAGGTGGTGATCGCCGGTGGCGTCGTGCGCGGTTCCGATGGTGGCGTCGTCGGTGAGGCGGCGGTCGATTTCATCCGGCAGTTCAAAGTCGATTATGCGGTGATCGGCGCTTCGGCCATCGACCATGACGGCGCCTTGCTCGACTTCGATTTTCGCGAGGTGAAAGTGGCGCAGGCAATCATCGCCAATGCGCGGCATGTCATCCTGGTTTCCGACCGGACCAAGTTCGAGCGCACCGCGCCGGTGCGCATCGGACACCTGTCGCAGGTCAACACTTTCATCACCGATCGTTGCGACATCCCGTCAGTGCGCAAGATCTGCCAGGAAGCCGAGGTTCAGCTGATCGAGACTTCGGTCGGTTAAGCGTTTTCAGCGCCTCATCAGGGGCTTCATGGGTTTGTGTTATTTCGTTTGACATTCGTTCTCATTTCGAAATAATTCCGCCACGGTTTCGTAAAAAGCCAGAAATGGTGCAATGCGAAATCGTTGGAGGAATTTGTGGACGCATCTCCGATCCGTGATATTTTCGTTATAGGTGGCGGCATCAATGGTTGCGGCATTGCCCGCGATGCTGTCGGGCGTGGGTTTTCCGTCTTTCTCGCCGAGATGAACGACCTGGCCAGCGGGACCTCCTCGGGCTCGACAAAATTGATCCATGGCGGCCTGCGCTACCTCGAATTCTATGAATTCCGCCTGGTGCGCGAGGCGCTGATGGAGCGCGAGGTTTTGTGGAAGAACGCGCCGCACATCATCTGGCCGATGCGATTCGTGCTGCCCTATGCCAAGGGCCTGCGCCCGGCCTGGCTGATCAGGCTTGGTCTCTTTCTCTACGACCACATTGGCGGACGCAAATTGCTGCCGGCGACCAGGACGCTGGACATGACCAGGGATCCGGCCGGCAAGCCTTTGAAGCCGCTGTTCAAGAAGGCTTTCGAGTATTCGGATGGCTGGGTCAACGATGCGCGGCTGGTGGCGCTGAACGCGCGCGACGCCGCCGATCGTGGCGCAACGGTCCGTACCCGTACCAAGGTGGTCGGCGCGCGCCGCGGAGGCGGCCTGTGGACAGTCACGATCGAGAACGTGCGGACCGGCGAAACCGAGGAGATCAAGGCAAGGCTGCTGGTCAATGCCGCCGGGCCGTGGGTCGATCACGTGCTGTCCGGCGTCGTCGGCCTCAACGATGTGCACAATGTCCGCCTCGTGCAGGGCAGCCACATCGTCATCGCCAAGAAGTTCGATGATCCGCGTGCCTATTTCTTCCAGAACAGGGACGGCCGCATCATCTTCGCCATTCCCTACGAGGAAGACTTCACGCTGATCGGCACCACCGACCAGGATTATCCCGGCGACCCGCATGACGTGAAGATCAGCGACACCGAGATCGACTACCTGTGCGCCGCGGCAAGCGAATATTTCGCGCAACCGGTCAAGCGCTCGGACATCGTCTGGACCTATTCGGCCGTCCGCCCGCTCTATGATGACGGCGCCTCCAAGGCGCAGGAAGCGACGCGCGACTATGTGATCAAGGCCGATGGCGGCGAGGGCATTGCTGCGATCGTCAATGCTTTCGGCGGCAAGATCACCACCTATCGCCGGCTATCGGAATCGATGCTGGAAAAGATCGAGGGTTTTCTCGGCAAGCGCGGCAAGCCGTGGACGGCAAGCGCGCCGCTGCCGGGCGGAGATTTTCCGGCCACCGGCTTCGACGCGCAAGTGGCGAAGCTGAAATCGGCCTATCCGTTCCTCGACGCACGCCTGGCCCGCAGGCTGACCCGGCTTTACGGGACGCGTGCGCAGGTTCTGCTGGGCCTGGCCAAATCGAATGCCGATCTCGGCCGCAATTTCGGTGCCGACCTCTACGAGGCCGAGGTGCGCTACCTCATTGACAGCGAATGGGCCGTCACCGCCGAGGACGTGTTGTGGCGCAGGACCAAGCGTGGCCTGCATCTCGGGCGCGAGCAGGTGGCATCGCTCGATGAATTCATGCGCGGCATAAGCCGGCAGCATGTCGTGGCCGCCGAATGAAGTGGGTTTTGAGCTGATGCGGAAGGCCTGGGAGGAGGCGTCATGCTGGTAGGACGAACTGGTCAAGAGCTGGCAGAAATAGGACTGTCCTAGCGGGCGTTCGCGCCCGTGTGACATTGGGGGAGGCGGCATGTAGCTGTCTCCCCTGTTCGTATCGAGGCGGAGGAAATGGGAATGAGCGGTTTTGTGCTGGCAATCGACCAGGGGACGACATCGACCCGGGCGATCCTGTTCGACGGCCAGATGAAGGTCGTTGGCAGCGGGCAGAAGGAATTCACCCAGCACTATCCCGCCTCCGGCTGGGTCGAGCACGATCCAGAGGAAATCTGGGCGAGCGTCGTGACGACGGTGAAGGCGGCGCTGAAGAAGGCGGGCCGGCATGCTTCCGAGGTGGCCGCGCTCGGCATCACCAATCAGCGTGAAACCGTCGTCATCTGGGACAAGGCGACCGGCAAGCCGATCCACAATGCCATCGTCTGGCAGGACCGGCGCACCGCGCCGCTTTGCCAGAAGCTCAAGAAGCAGGGGCTTGAGAAAAAATTCACCCGCAAGACTGGCCTGCTGCTCGATCCTTATTTCTCCGGCACCAAGATCGCCTGGATGCTCGACAAGGTGAAAGGAGCCAGGCGGCGCGCCGAGAAAGGCGAATTGCTGGCCGGCACCATCGACAGCTTTTTGATCTGGCGACTGACCGGCGGCAAGGTCCACGCCACCGACGCCACCAACGCCTCACGCACTCTGGTCTACAACATCGCAGAGAATGCCTGGGACGACGAGCTGCTGTCCATTCTCAACATCCCGGCAAAAATGCTCCCTGACATAAAAAACTGTGCCGATGACTATGGAATCACGGGGAAAGATCTCTTCGGTGCCGGGATAAGAATCCTCGGCGTTGCCGGCGACCAGCATGCCGCGACCATTGGCCAGGCCTGCTTCGAGCCGGGCATGATGAAATCGACCTACGGTACCGGCTGTTTTGCGCTGCTCAACACCGGCAGCGATCTGGTGCGCTCAAAGAATCGGCTGCTGACCACCATTGCCTACCGGCTGAACGGCAAGACGACCTATGCGCTGGAAGGGTCGATCTTCATTGCAGGTGCCGCCGTGCAATGGCTGCGCGATGGCATCAAGGTCATCGGCAAGGCTGAGCAGAGCGGCAAACTGGCGGCCGAAGCCGATCCGACTCAAGAAGTCTATCTGGTGCCGGCCTTTGTCGGGCTCGGCGCGCCACACTGGGATGCCGAGGTGCGGGGCGCCATCTTTGGCCTGACGCGCAATTCCGGGCCGGCGGAGTTTGCTCGCGCCGCGCTCGAAGCCGTCGCCTACCAGACGCGCGACCTGCTCGACGCCATGCGCAAGGACTGGAAGGGCGCTTCGGCCAAGACCGTGCTCCGGGTCGATGGCGGCATGGTGGCGTCGGACTGGACCATGCAGCGCCTGGCCGACATCCTCGATGCACCGGTCGACCGCCCGACCATTCTGGAGACGACGGCGCTCGGTGCGGCGTGGCTGGCCGGTTCGAAAGCGGGCGTCTGGCCAGATGCCAAGAAGTTCGCGAAAAGCTGGGCACTCGAACGGCGCTTCCAGCCAGACATGGACAATTCGACGCGCTCAGCCAAACTCGCGGGCTGGCGCGATGCTGTGCGCAGGACGCTGAGCGTGCAATAGTAAGTACCATCAGATTTTGAGCGCTGGACGAGAGGTAAATGAAGCCAGACTGGTATCCTGCTTGGCGTGACGAGGCCATTGCGCAACTGAATGCCAAGAACTGTCGCTTGCAAAAAGAATTCCGCCTCGGCAGCTGGTCACGCTATGACTATGACATGACGACGGGAAGGCTCCTGTTTTCCAAGGACGGAGCCGTCAAGGTGATCGCCGGGATTCAGATTGCCGGCTCCACGAGCGCCAAGGCAGACAATTGGCTTGTGGGCCTGGGCAAATTCAAATTTTCCCGACGATCTTCTCAGCGACGCAAAGCTGGTTCGATCCTTCGGCGAGAAGAACAGCATTAACGAGCTGGCCCAGTCCTACGTGACGGATGCGGATGATGAGTTGGAAGTGCTCGGTTGGGAATTGACCGCTGCAGCGGTTCAAATTTGCGACGCCCTAGGGGCGTACCGCTCGCCGGGTAGTGAAGGCGTTGCGCTTTATCTCATCTTAAAGAGCGTCAGCTGGGCAGGCTGATCCTGGCTCGCCGTTGTTTACGAAAAAGGCCCGCGCCATTTCGGGCACGGACCTTTGTACGCAACACTGTCAGCTACTCGTACTCACCCGTAATCAATAGGGCGAACGGCACTCCTGACGCGGGCCATAATTCGGCTGGAACGTGTTGTCCGAAGAGCGATAGCTGCGATAGTGGTCGTAGCACCACTGCACATGCGAGTTGCCTTCATAGACGCGGTTGTTCTCGTTGTTGATGATCGCGCCCGTAATTAGCGCGCCAGTGGCAAAGGCAGCCAGCGGGAACCAGTTGTCGCCGTGGCGACGATAGCCGCGATGGTATTCGCGGTAGCCGCGATGACCATTCCAATAGACGCCGCCATTGTTGTTTCGGGCAAAGTTACGACCGCCGAAATTGCGGTTGCCATGGAACTGACGGTTGTTCCCGTGACGCCGCCATTGGACATCGCCGTTGGTCGGACTGCCATTGCGGGCTTCGACGTTCAGGATATTCGACGAGGCCTCCGGTGCCTGCGGCACGAACATCTGCGCTGCATTGGCCGGAATGGCGGCCGCAACAAACGAAACCGACAGAGTGGCCGCCAGCATACCCGATACGATCTTGTTCATTTTTCTTCTCCTTCGAAAGGGTGATTGACGTCCCTTGTGGTGGGAGAACGGACGAGGTGGTCGATGGTTCCTCGCAAAACGCCAAGTTGCTGATTTGTAATGTTTCTCTGGCTTGGAAGTGGGACCGGCAACCACTCGTTCGACTGCTCTGCAGGGCCGTCGACGCCGTGCTTAAGGCAGCCGATCGGCCAATATGGCATTGCTGCGAAAGGTTGGCCTGCCGGTGCTGTTTTTCCGGTTGACCGGTCGAGGCACTCTCCCTATGTTCCGCGCAATTTCGAGGGCGGCCTTTCGAGCCCGCGGGAGCGCGTAGCTCAGCCGGTAGAGCAACTGACTTTTAATCAGTAGGTCATGGGTTCGAATCCCATCGCGCTCACCAACAATATCTTAGTAAATTAAACACATTGCATGAGGTCGAGCGCTTGAACGCTTCGCTGTGGATCGAAAAATAGGTAACGGCGCAGGTAACAGAAACCGCACCGCGCCGCTCATCACGCCTCTGTGCAGGCTGGAATCGACGGTTGCCTCATAGTCGCACTCCGCATCGGCCGCCCGCTCCTCCTGCGGGAGCGTCGCGAGCGCGGCATTGCAACGAGCTTCGCTCGAATACGTCCAACTACGAGGTAGTAAGCTGCGAGGACATGATATCCGGGACCCGACCAGTTCTCGAATGCGCCCGCGGGCGCTATAGCGATGGTCCCCAAAACGAACCCCGTCATCGCGGCGCGCCAGGGAACGCGATCAGGCGATCAAATAGTCGTGATCCTCTGTGAACGTCACGGATCGGTCACCAAGGCAACGATAGCTGTGTCGGCGCAAGAAAATTAGCTCTTGCTTAATTTGGGAGAACACTATGATTCGCAAGGTTCTGGTTACAGCTTCGATTGTTGCGCTCGTCAGCATGCCAGCGTTTGCCGCCACCCAGTATTGGGTAGGAAAGGACGCTACGACCAAGAAATGCTCCGTGGTCAACACGAAGCCGGATGGCAAGAAGGTGACCGATGCGGGAACCAAGGCCTATGATTCCCAGGGCAATGCCGAAAAGGCAATGAAGCTGTTGAAGAACTGCAAGTAATCGGCTTCTGCCAAAAGCGGCCCGCTCGGCTTTCGGCCGAGCGGGCTTTTTGCGTTTTAGGCTGGGTCCAGCCCTTTTTCACTCCGGCCGCGTCGCTGGGTCGAGTCTCTCGACATTAGCCGCCCACGCGTTCAAAGCCGCCGGCGCTCGCGCAGATAGAGCGCCCGGTTATAAACGCCGGCCACGCCGTCGTTAGCCCCTCGAAGCCAAAAGCCAAACTTTAAGCCAAAAACCCAACTTTGCGCGATGCGTGGTCCCGACAGGCTTCAGACATTAGGTGCTGAGCGATCGGCTGGACATTGTCTGCGTAGGTTATGCATCTTTTATAGCGCCCAGCCGCCACCCGTTCCTTGCCAATTCGTTCCCATTCGGGCGTCCAAGGCCCGTTCCAGTTGAAATTCTGGGATATGAGAAGCTCCCGGTCGAAGGACTGCGGATCCCGCTCGAGTATCTGGCGGGCTTCGTCCGCCAGAGGCGTATAGGATTTGACCGCGGCGATTTTCCTTGCGCGAGCCGCTGCGTCCAGCGGGAGTTCCGCTTCGACAGTTCCGGCTACGTTGGGGACTGCCGCCGAGCAGATATGTTTACGTCCGTCGCCGTGTTTTCTCACAAGCGCGTTGAGAACGCTGCCATATGCGTATGCCAGGTCATGTATCGGATTGTAGCCGTCTACGGCGTCCGAAACGACCTGAATGTCCTGGGCGTCTTCCAGGTCGGTGCTGATTCTTGTCAGCACATCAGTGAAGAATTTGCGATTGCCTGCCAGCAGGGCCTCGTACCAGGCGGTGTCTGGAACGTCGCCAAAGACCGCGCCGGACGTTGCGCCGGCCGCTTCGACGATGTCACGGGAATATTGTGTTCGTGCCGTTTGACGGCCACCCGATCCGTCGGTCAAAAGGTAAACCCTCGGCTTGGTAAGCTCGAGCCAATGGTGGATCCTGAGTTCATGCCCCGGATGGGCCAGGATCAACACATGTTGCACTTTTTCGGGCATAGAGAGCTTCAATCCAGGTTTCGGGATATATCCGCTTTTTTGCGATTGATGCTAAGACGCCCCTGGTATCAAGGGGTTCCCCAACATCGACGTGGGCTTAGGCGCAGGCCCCGTTTTTACATGCCTGTATAGTCGACGCCCCCGCTATCCTCGTCGCCAATGCAGACATTGAAAAGCGCTAATGGAGGCAGGATTTGCGAATCCTCATTACCAATCTGTTCGTGTCGCACAACAGCGGTACCGAAGCCGTTGTTGAATTGCTGGCCGACGGGCTTCGCGGCGCCGGTCATCAAACCATGGTGTTGGCTCCAACCCTTGGCGATATGGCCGACAGAATGCGCAGACGAGGACACCATGTGGTGGACCGAATTGCGGAGATCGTCGAAAAGCCCGATGTCATTCATGGTCAGCATTTGACGCCCTGTCTGACCGCGCTGGCGCGATTTCCCGATGTGCCAGCCGTGTATTCCTGCCACAGCGCTTTCTTCGAGGTCGAAGCTCCAATGCTTCATCCGCAGATACGCCGCTGGATCGCGGTCGATGAAGCGTGCAAGGCCAAATGCCTGTCGCGCGGTGTGCCAGTTGATAGACTGGACCTCATCTACAACGCGGTCGACCTTCACCGTTTCAAGCCTCGCCTGCCGCTGCCTTCCAGACCCGCCAGAGGGCTGCTGCTGACCAAGAATTTCGAACACCAGCAGGCGGTGCGCGAAGCCTGCTCGAAAAGCAACATTCTGTTGGATGAATTGGGTCCGGCTACAGGACGCTTTTCCCATCAACTCGAAAGGGATTTGCTCGAATACGACATCGTGTTTGCAACTGCCCGCATGGCCATTGAAGCCGCAGCGGTGGGGTGTTCGGTTGTCGTCTGCGACGCGCGTGGCTTCGCCGGTTTGCTCGATACGACAAACATGGAGGCGTGGCGGCAAATGAACCTCGGGGTGGGCCTTTTGACGAGGCCGACCACCGTCGAAGATCTGATGGCGGCAATCTCGCGGTTCGATGCCGGCGATGCGGCGAAGGTTTCCGCCTATTTTCGTGAAGTGGCTGATGTCCCGCACTTCGTCGAAGAGCATCTCCGGGTCTACAATCAGGCCATTGAGGCCGATACGAATACGACCGCTGACGAGCGGTCGCTTGCCACGGCGTGCTGGATCGAGGAGATCGGCGTTTCGGTTCCGCCCCGCAGATGGGCTGCCATCGTGAAGGAGATGCATGGATGGCAGATTTCGCCAGACCAGGCTGCGCTCGTGGAATTGCTGCGATCAAACACAAAAACGCTGGAGAGCAATGTCGCGTCATTGATGGAGCTTGGCGAACAGGTCAAAGCCATTGGACCCGAAATTGCAAAAATTGCTCCGATCCTTGATGTCTCCGCTTCGCTCGACAGGGTGATCCATGACAGTCAGGCTAGATTGCATCGACTTGAAGAACAGCTATCCGGCCTTTCAGAGTCTGTCGTTAATGGCACCGCTTCGCTCGACAGGGTGGCCCACGATAGCCAGGCTAGATTGCATCGAATTGAAGGGCAGCTGTCCGGCCTTTCAGACTCCGTCGTTGGTGGTTCTGCTTCGCTCAACAGCGCGGCCCAAAATAGCCAGGCTGCATTGCATCGAATTGACGAAAAGCTTTCGAGCCTTTCAAATTTCGTCAACGAGAGCAAACGGCTCTACAACGGTATGATTCCACTGTTTATAAGAAAAATGTTTCTTCGGGCTCGCGGGCGAGGTTGAAGGTGTTTGACGGCCTGCGCGGTTATTCAATTTGCACATCGCCAAGGTCTGGCAGCAATTACCTACCTGCCTGCATGCGGCGATGACGACGCGGAACGGATCAGGGATTGACGCTGCCCTTCAGGAAGCTTCGAAAACCAGCGAAACATGTCCGCCGGCATGACGCTCGAGGCGACCGGCGAGGTCGAGTTCCAGCAGCACCATGAACACCTGGGCCGGATGCAGGCCGGTGTGGCGGATGATCTCGTCGACCGGCACCGGCGTCGGACCGAGCGCCTCGATGACGCGGGTGCGATCGCTCTCGCCCGGCGGCGGTGTGACCGAGAAGTCGGGCGGGTCTTGAAACGGCGGCACATCGGGCGCCCGCATGCCGGTCAGCGGCTGGATCGCCCTGGAAACGTCCGAGGCCTCGGTGACCAGGGTGGCGCCGTCCTTGAGCAGGCCGTTGGTGCCGGCGGCGCGCGGATCGAGTGGGGAACCGGGCACGGCAAAGACCAGCCGGCCCATCTCGCCGGCGAGCCTGGCGCTGATCAGTGAGCCAGAGCGTTGCGCGGCCTCGACCACCACCAGCCCAAGGCCAGCACCCGCGACAAGGCGGTTGCGGCGCGGAAAATCCTGGGCGCGCGGCTGCCAGCCGAACGGCATTTCCGAGATGACGGCGCCGCGCTCGGCAATTTCTTCGCACAGGCCGGCATTTTCGGGCGGGTAGGGCAGGTCGAGCCCTCCAGCCAGCACACCGACCGTGCCGGTCGACAGACTGCCTTGATGCGCCGCCGTGTCGATGCCGCGTGCCAGCCCCGAGACGATGCCATAGCCGTCGCGGCCAAGGTCCGCCGCCAGCATGCGCGCCATCTTGATGCCGGCCAGCGATGCGTTGCGCGCCCCGACGATGGCGACCCCTGGCAGCCGGAACACCGCGGCATTGCCCTTGACCGCCAACAGTGGCGGCGGATGATCCATGCTGCGCAGCAGCGGCGGGTAGTCGGCTTCGCCGATGCCGACAAAGCGCGCGCCAGCCTTTCGGGCTGTCTCCAACTCGGCCTCGGCTTCGGCGATCGACGGGACGCGGGCGATCCGGTTGGCGCCGCCCGAAATCATCAGTTCCGGCAGCATTTCCAGCGCCACCTCGGCCGAACCGAAGCGGTTGATCAGGTCGCGAAAGGAAGCGGGGCCGACATTCTGGGTGCGGATCAGCCGCAGCCAGCTCAGCCGTTGCCGGTCGCTGAGGCGCGGCCCGGCGGCCGGCTCGCTCACCCCGGTGGCACGATTGCTCACCCCGGTGGCGCGATCGCTCACCCCTTGGCTCCGATCTTGCCTTCGGTACCGGCAAGCAGGCGCGAAATGTTTTCCCGGTGCTTGATGAAGACAATGATGCTCATCACTACGAATAGCGCGGCAATCCGCGGCGTGCTCAGGACGTAGAGCGCGATCGGCACGATGACGGCAGCCGTCAGCGCTGCCAGCGAGGAATAGCGGAACAGGTATGCCATCACCAGCCAGACGACGGCGAAGATCAGCGCCACCTGCCAGGCCAGGCCGATCAGCACGCCGAGATAGGTGGCGACGCCCTTGCCGCCCTTGAATCCCAGCCAGACCGGGAAGAGATGGCCGAGAAAGGCGCCAAGGCCGGCCCAGATCGCCAATTCAGGCGCGAAATGGCCTGATATCAGCACGGCGGCCGTGCCCTTCAGCGCGTCGAGCAGCAGTGTCGCGGCGGCAAGCCCCTTGTTGCCGGTGCGCAGCACATTGGTGGCGCCGATGTTGCCCGAGCCGATCTTGCGCACATCGCCAAGGCCGGCGGCGCGCGTGAGCAGAAGCCCGAAAGGAATCGAGCCAAGCAAATAGCCGAACACCAGCGCCAGGATTGGACCGTAAGTCATTGTTTCCCCCGCATTCCCTCGATCGGCGTGCCGCGCCTGACACTGGCAGGGTGTGTTGAGATTCAGGTCAGGCGAGCCGAAAATGGTGGGTTCCGAGAACCGGAGCGGAGCGTACTTTTGGTACGTGAGCACCGGAAGCGCAGGAACCCGCCGTTTGCAGGCCGGCATCACCTGAATATCAGCACACCCTAGACCGAGAACACTGTGCGGCCCGCCACCAGCGTTTGCAAGACCTTGCCCTGCAGGCGCGCGCCTTCGAAACAGGTGTTTTTCGAGCGCGAACGAATGCCGCTCTCTGCGACGATCCAGGGTTCGTCCAGATCGATCAGCGCAAGATCGGCAATCGCGCCTGGCTTCAGCGTGCCGCCGGGCAGGCCGAACAATCTTGCCGGCGCGGTGGACAGGGTTTCGATCAGCCGAAGCAACGGCACGTCGCCATTGTGGTAGAGCCGCAGGGCGGCGCCCAACAGCGTTTCGAGCCCGATGGCGCCTGCCGCCGCGTCGGCAAAGGGCAGGCGCTTGGTGTCGACATCCTGTGGATCGTGCGAGGAGACGATGATGTCGATGGTGCCGTCCCTGAGCGCCTCTATCATCGCCAGCCGGTCTTCCTCGGCGCGCAATGGCGGCGTCAGGCGGAAGAAGGTGCGGTATTCGCCGACATCGTTTTCATTGAGCGACAGATTGTGGATCGACACGCCCGATGTCACGGCCGCGCCGTCGGCTTTGGCGCGCATCACCGCGTTTGCCGCCATCGCCGTCGAGATCTTCGCCGCATGGTACGAACCGCGAGTCAGCCGCGCCAGCGCGAGGTCGCGCTCCAGCGGGATGGATTCGGCTTCACGCGGAATGCCGGAAAGGCCGAGCCAGCTAGCGTACAGGCCTTCGTTCATGACGCCGGACGAACCGAGGTCGGCGTCCTGCGTTTCATGCACGATGGTGGCGCCAAAGTCACGCGCATAGGTCAGCGCGCGGCGCATCACCAGCGCACTGGCGATGGTGTGGCGGCCATCGGTGAAAGCGACAGCGCCGGCCTCGCGCAGCAGGCCGAACTCGGTCATCTCGCGGCCGTCGAGACCCTTGGTGATCGCCGCCGCGGGAAAGACGTTGACGCTTGCCGTGTCCTTGGCTGTGCGCAGCACGAACTCGACCAGCGCGACATTGTCGATCACAGGATCGGTATCGGGCATCATGACGATGGAAGTGACGCCGCCGGCCGCCGCCGCGACACTCGCCGAAGCGATGGTCTCGCGATGCTCGCCGCCCGGTTCGCCAATGAAGACGCGGCCGTCGATCAGGCCTGGAATGATCGCCTTGCCGGCGCAGTCGATGACGGCGGCGCCGTCGGGCGCGCCCTGGTTCAGCGCTGCCTTGCCGGCGGCGACGATCTTGCGGCCATCGACGACGACAGTGCCGATTTCGTCGATACCGCGCGAGGGGTCGACGATGCGCGCGCGCTCAAAGACCGTTATGCTCATGCGCCGCGGCCCTCGTGGTTCCGGCGCGGGTCGAGCAGCGCTTCCATCACCGCCATGCGCACGGCAACGCCCATCTCCACCTGTTCCTGAATGACACTTTGCGGGCCGTCGGCGATTTCCGAGGCGATCTCGACGCCGCGGTTCATCGGACCGGGATGCATGACCAGCGCGTCGCCCTTGGCCGCCTTCAGTTTTTCGGCATCGAGGCCGAAATAGCGGAAATATTCGCGCACCGACGGCACGAAGGCGCCTTCCATGCGCTCGCGCTGCAGGCGCAGCATCATCACCACATCGGCGCCCTTGAGGCCTTCGGCCATCGAGCGGGTGACGATGACGCCCATCTTCTCGATGCCAGCAGGCAACAGCGTCGACGGCGCGACGACCCGCACCTGCGCGCCAAGCGCGTTGAGCAGCATGATGTTGGAGCGCGCCACGCGCGAGTGCAATATGTCGCCGCAGATGGCCACGATCAGCTTCGACAGCGGACCCTTGGCGCGGCGGATGGTCAGCGCGTCGAGCAGCGCCTGTGTCGGGTGTTCATGCGCGCCGTCGCCGGCATTGACCACCGAGCAGCCGACCTTCTGGGCAAGCAGTGCCGCCGCGCCCGCCGACTGATGGCGGATGATCAGGATGTCGGGCCGCATGGCGTTCAGCGTCATCGCCGTATCGATGAGCGTTTCGCCCTTCTTCACCGAGGAGCTCGCCACCGACATGTTCATGACATCGGCGCCGAGCCGTTTTCCAGCCAGCTCGAACGACGACTGCGTCCGCGTCGAGGCCTCATAGAAGAGGTTGATCTGGGTGCGGCCGCGCAGCGTCGAGGTTTTTTTCTCGGACTGCCGCGAGATCGCGACCGCCCGGTCCGCGCGGTCGAGCAGAAGCTCGATGTCGGCGGGGGAAAGATCGCGGATGCCCAGAAGATGGCGGTGAGGATAGAGTGGCAGGGACGAAGCGTCGGTCATCTCAAGGCGCTGCTATAGGGTGGAGATTTTGCGGCTGCAAGCGCCAGCTTTGCATTGGGGCCGTTCTCCCCGGTATTTTCATCGCGCGCGCAGCAACGCTTCGGCTATATCTAGCCGATGGCCTCGGATTCGTGGCTTTCCGACGACAGGGACCTTTCTACCGATAGAAGGATTGGGCGTGACCGACGACGTGACGAACCAGCCGCCGCCGCTGACAGGCGGCAACGCCTGGCGGGGCGATCCGTTGCTGATCCAGCTGGCCGAGCGTTTTTCCGATCCGGTGCGCAAGGATCTCGATGGGCTCGGCCGTTTCGTGCTGACGCAGGAGGCGCAGGAACTGGCCCGTCTGGCCAATGTCGAGACGCCGAAGCTCAGGACGCATGATCGCCAGGGACGGCGCATCGATGTGGTCGAGTTCCATCCCGCCTATCATGCCTTGATGCGCCGCTCGGTGGCCAATGGACTGCACTCCTCGGTGTGGGAAAACGGCGACGCCGAGATCGGCCGCCGCCATCAGGTCCGCGCTGCGCGGTTCTATCTGACGGCGGAGCTCGAGACCGGGCATCTGTGCCCGATCACCATGACCAACGCTTCGCTTGCCGCCTTGATGGCCAGCCCGAAACTGTTTCGCGAATGGGCGCCGCGTGTGACGACGCGCAAATATGACCAGAGCCAGAAGCCGCCGGTCGAGAAGACCGGGCTGACGCTCGGCATGGGCATGACCGAGAAGCAGGGCGGCACCGATGTGCGCGCCAATGTGACGAGGGCGGAACGCGCCGGCAGCGGGTTCTATCGCCTGACCGGACACAAATGGTTTATGTCGGCGCCGATGTCGGATGCGTTCCTGGTGCTCGCACAGGCGCCGGAGGGACTGTCCTGCTTCCTCGTGCCGCGTGTTCTCGGCGACGGCTCGGGCAACGGCTTCCGCTTTCAGCGGCTGAAGGACAAGCTCGGCAACCGTTCCAACGCGTCCTCCGAAGTGGAATTCGTCAATGCCATCGGCGAGATGGTCGGCGAGCCCGGTGCCGGCGTGAAGACGATCATGGACATGGTCACCTTGACCCGGCTCGACTGCGCGGTGGCGTCGTCGGCGATCATGCGCGCTGGCCTTGCCGAGGCCGTTCATCACGCCCGCCACCGACAGGTGTTTGGCTCAACTTTGATCGAGCAGCCGCTGATGCAGCGCGTGCTGGCCGACATGGCGCTCGATGTCGCCGCCGCCACAGCGCTGTCGTTCCGGCTGGCGCGGTCCTTCGACGAGGCGGCGGGCGACCGCGGCGAGGCGGCATTTGCCCGCGCCATGACGCCGGTCGTCAAATACTGGGTCTGCAAGATCGCGCCGCCGCTGCTCTACGAGGCGATGGAATGCCTCGGCGGCAATGGTTATGTCGAGGAGGCGCCGCTCGCCCGCTATTATCGCGAGGCCCCGGTCAACGCGATCTGGGAAGGGTCCGGCAATGTCATGGCGCTCGACGTACTGCGCGTGCTTGGCCGCGCGCCGGGTCTGTTCGACGATGTGCTGGCCGGCATCGACCGCGATCTCGGCGCCGGCGGACGCGGCACGATCGGCGTGCTGAGGGCGGCGATGCAGGTTGCCGCGACCGACGACGGCTCGGCCCGGCTGCTCACCGAACAGCTGGCTTTGTCGGCGGCAGCGGCTGAATTGCGCCGGCTGGGGGCAGGGCGGATCGCCGATGCCTTCGTCGAGACGCGATTGGCCGGCCAGTGGCGCAACACGTACGGCATGCTCGATTCGCGCCACGATGCGCGCATGATCATCGACACGCTCTATCCACCGGTGAATTGAGCGTCACAGAATCGCAAGAAACCGGCGCCATCCGTCATTTTGGGGCGCCAGGAGGCATCCTCATGCACATCGTTAATTGCCGTTAACCTTAACAAATGGTTTCCATTGCCGTGGCGGGCGGCAAAGCCCACTGTCCTGACGAGAGCAAGGAATGGTTCAAATTGGCCGTTCTCTGCTTTGCGAAGCAGGAACACCGATGCGACACGTACTGACCTCCTTTCTGGCCTTGCACTGGGCGATCGTTTTCGCCCTGCTGGCGCTGATCTGCATCGACGGAAATCGCGGTGTGGCGGCGGCGCTTGGCGTGTTGGGTGCCACTATCGAGGGGACTCGCTTCGTCGATCTCGACAATGTCGTCGTCGTGGCGCCGCTCGCCATTGCATTGCTTATCGTCGCGGTGCTGTTCTTCTGGGCCTTTGTCGAAACCCTGATCAACGATGCGACCAACTCCGGCGTCGACAGCGTTGCCCGCGTCGCGTTCATCTCCGCGTCCGGCGTGTTGTCGCTGATCGTCATCGGTGGCGCCGCGCAAGGCATCAATGGGCTGTTCATGGTTGTCGCCGTGCAACTGGCCGCACTTCTGGCGTCCTATGTCGCCATGCTCGCCGAGCGGCGGTCCGCTGTCGCGGCGGTGGCGGGTGAAGGCGAGGTCCGCGCCGTCGCGCACGGCATGGCAAAGGCTGCGGCCCACAATTCGCTGCTTTCGCTCATATCCGGCCGGACAGGCGCGAATCCCGGGGGAGGCCACTGATGCGCTACATCTTCGCATTGTGGGCGGCTCCGATGGCGCTGTTCTGGGGCTGGTTCTACCTGTCGCTCAACGACATGAACTTCGGCTATGTCATGCTGAGCCGGCAGCTGCACGATTTCGTCTTCCAGCTCTATGGCCAGATGCTCGGCATCGACCCCGCGACCATCCCCGGCATGGTGGCAAAGGCCTGCATCTTCGACGGCTTTCTGCTGATGGCGCTCTGGGCGTTTCGCCGCCGCCGCGAAATCGCCGGCTGGGTCAAGCGGCGCTGGGCGGGTCAGGTTGCGTTCGAGCGGATACAGCGAGCGACTGAAGCCGGTCCAAAACTCCCTGCAGAATAAAGGCGGCAGCCGCCGAATCGATCTTGCCGGCGCGTTTGCGGCGCGAGAAATCCATCTCGATCAGTGTCCTTTCGGCCGCGACCGTCGATAGCCTTTCATCCCAGAGCACGAAGGGCAGATCGCTCATCTGCGCCATGTTGCGGACGAAGGCGCGTGATTTCTGCGCACGCGGCCCTTCCGAACCGTCCATGTTAATCGGCAGCCCAAGCACCACCGCGCCGACATTCTCCTTTTGCAGCAGGGCCAGCAGCGCCGCGGCATCGAGCGAGAATTTCCTTCGCATGATCACCGGGCGCGGATGGGCGAAGGAAAACCTCTGGTCCGAGACCGCGACGCCGATCGTCTTGTCGCCGAGGTCAAGCCCTGCCAGCGTTCTGCCGCCGGCGAGCCGCGCCGGCAATTCCTCGATCGTGATAATGCCCAACGGCCGTCCTTCGCCTTTCACCGCCATGTGTTCTCGCGAACGCACGGCGGACACAGTAACCCTTTGATCTCAGGGCTGTCGGCGTTCTATCCTGAGGCAAGGCAAAAATCGAGGAATGCATTCATGAAACTGACCTGGTACGGCCACTCGGCCTTCCGCATCGAAACCGCTGACGCCAAGATTCTCATCGATCCCTACCTGATCGGCAATCCGTCTTGGACGGGCGGCTGGGAGGGGCCGGCCGAGGGGATCACGCATGTACTGCTGACGCACGGTCACTCAGACCACATCAGCGGCGCGGTGGAAGTGCTCGGCAAAAGCGGCGCCCAGCTGGTCGCCAATTTCGAAATCTGCATGTACCTGGTCGGCAAGGGCGTCAGCGACAAGAAGATCAATCCCGGCAACATCGGCGGTACCGTCGATTGCGGCGGCTTCACCACCACTTTCGTCCAGGCGCTGCATTCATCCTCGTTCCCGGGCGAGGGCGGCCAGAACACCTATCTCGGCAATCCGGGCGGTCTCGTCCTGCATTTCCCGGAAGACAGGACGCTCTATCACATGGGAGACACCGACATCTTTTCCGACATGGCGCTGATCAACGAGTTGCATGAACCGAAGGTCGGCATCGTGCCGATCGGCGACCGCTTCACGATGGGCGGTGCGGTGGCCGCGCTCGCCTGCCGTCGCTTCTTCAAGTTCGAGACCGTCATCCCCTGTCACTTCGGCACGTTTCCGATCATCGATCCGACCGCCGAAAAATTCGAGGCCGGCCTGGAAGGATCCGGCGTGACGGTGGCGTTGCCGAAGATCGGCGAGACGATTACGATTTAGAAGCGGCTAAAGCGGAATGAAACCATGGCTTTGAGGCGATCTCTTTGCGTGTCCATGTTTTTCGCGGCATCGCCCGCGCTCGCCGCGGATGATTTCATCGAAGGCGTCTATTTGCAGTCCGAGGAGCTTTGCACACAGGCCAGGAAGGCCACGCTGCAGACGCTGATCGACGCCGGCAACATAGTGCTTTCGGCGCACGGCCTGCAGGGCGTCGAATACAATTGCGAGTTCGTTCAGATCAGCAAGGCGACAGCTTCGCCAAGCTGGGCGGTGACGGCGATCTGCCAGGAGCCCGGTTACGTCTTTCCCGATGTCCTCTCGATAACGCGGACGGGGCCAACGCAACTCGATCTCGTCTCGGTCCGGCCCATCGACAATGAAAGCGAAGCGAGCGGCAACAGCGGCAGCTATTATCTGTGCGAGGGCGTTGCCCTGCCATAGACAGTATCTCGTCCGTGGACCGACGGCAGAGCGGGGCTGCACGGTCCGCTCTCTCGCATGATCCATGTTGCGCCGCGCGCGCGGCGCCGCTATAGCCCGAACTGGTTTTCCCCGAGGCAAAACATGTCCGTTGATGTCAAGACAGTGAAGCGCGTCGCGCGTCTCGCCCGCATTGCGGTGAGCGAGGAAGATGCCGAACGCATGACCGGCGAGCTGAACGCCATTTTGGGCTTCGTCGAGCAGTTGAACGAGGTCGACGTTTCCGGCGTCGAGCCGATGACCTCGGTAACGCCGATGGGCATGAAAAAGCGCCAGGACATCGTCACCGACGGCAACAAGGCGGCCGACATCGTCGCCAATGCACCGGCGACCGAAGAGAATTTCTTCCTCGTGCCGAAGGTCGTGGAGTAGCGCGCCGATGGCCATCGAGATCGCCATTGAAACGCCGCTGCAGGACGATGTGCGCGGACTGGTCGAGGAACTCAATGAAACGCTGCTCGAGCTGACGCCACCTGAGCACTGCTACCATTTGACGGTCGAGCAGATGGCTGGCGATGACACGACCGTCTTCATCGCTCGCGACGACGGCCTAGCCATCGGCTGCGGCGCGCTGAAGCGCCATGACGTTGCCATCGGCGAGGTCAAGCGCATGTACACGCGGCCCTCGCATCGCGGCCGCAAGATTGGCGCGATGATCGTCGAGCGGGTCGAGGCGCTGGCGCGCAACGAGGGGCTGAAGCGCCTGGTGCTGGAGACGGGCGATCGTCATCCGGCGGCGTGGGCCGTCTACGAACGCGCCGGGTTTTCGCGCTGCGGCCCGGTGCTGGATTATCCCGATTCCGAGTGGTCGGTGTTTTACGAAAAGAGCCTTTGATGAGCGACCTGACCCAGCTGACGATCTCGCAGGCCCGCGCCAAGCTGCGCGGCAAGGACATCACCGCGGCCGAGATCACCGAGGCCTATCTCGCGGCCATCGATCGCGCCAATCCGGCGCTCAATGCCTATGTCGCGGTCACTGGCGACAAGGCGCGCGACATGGCCAAGGCTTCCGACGCAAAGCTGGCGAAGGGCGAGGGCGGTGCGCTGGAAGGCATCCCGCTCGGCATCAAGGACCTCTTCGGCACCGAAGGCGTCCATACCCAGGCCTGCAGCCATGTGCTCGATGGGTTCAAGCCGCGCTACGAATCGACCGTTACCGCCAATCTTTGGGCCGATGGCGCGGTCATGCTGGGCAAGCTCAACATGGACGAGTTCGCCATGGGCTCGTCCAACGAGACGTCCTACTACGGCCCGGTCATCAACCCGTGGCGGCGCTCGCGCCTCGACACGGTGGTGATGCCGACAACGCATCAGGGCGACGGCGGCTTCGTCTCGGCCGGCGGCACCAAGACCGCGCGCAGCCTGGACAATGCGCAGCTGGTGCCGGGCGGTTCTTCCGGCGGATCGGCGACCGCGGTCTCGGCCTTCCTGTGCGCCGGCGCGACCGCGACGGATACTGGCGGCTCGATCCGCCAGCCGGCCGCCTTCACCGGCACCGTCGGCATCAAGCCGACCTATGGCCGCTGCTCGCGCTGGGGCATCGTCGCCTTCGCCTCGTCGCTCGACCAGGCCGGGCCGATCGCCCGCGACGTGCGTGATGCCGCGATCCTGTTGAAGTCGATGGCCTCCGTCGATCCGAAGGACACGACCTCGGTCGACCGGCCGGTGCCGGACTATGAGGCGGCGATCGGCAAGCCGATCAAGGGCATGAAGGTCGGCATTCCCAAGGAATACCGCGTCGACGGCATGCCCGAAGAGATCGAGGCGCTGTGGCAGAAGGGCATTGCCTGGCTGAAGGACGCCGGCGCCGAGATCGTCGACATTTCCCTGCCGCACACCAAATACGCGCTGCCGGCCTACTACATCGTGGCGCCCGCCGAGGCTTCATCCAACCTTGCCCGCTACGATGGCGTCCGCTACGGGCTGCGCGTGCCGGGCAAGGACATCGTCGATATGTATGAGAAGACCCGCGCCGCCGGTTTCGGCCGCGAGGTCAAGCGCCGCATCATGATCGGCACCTACGTGCTGTCGGCCGGCTACTATGACGCCTACTATCTGCAGGCGCAGAAGGTGCGCAATCTGATCAAGCGCGACTTTGAGAGTGTCTTCGCCGCCGGCGTCGATGTCATCCTGACCCCGGCGACGCCGTCCGCCGCCTTCGGCATCGCGGACGAGGACATGGCCGCCGATCCGGTCAAGATGTACCTGAACGACATCTTCACCGTCACCGTGAACATGGCCGGCCTGCCGGGCATCTCTGTGCCCGCCGGGCTCGACGCCAAGGGCCTGCCGCTCGGCCTGCAGCTGATCGGCCGGCCGTTCGATGAGGAAACCCTGTTTCAGACCGCTGCCGTTATCGAGCAGGCCGCCGGCACATTTCAGCCGGAAAAGTGGTGGTAAGGATGTCGCTCGTCTAGCGCATGACCCCGAAAATCGGAATCGATTTATCATGCGCAAAATCAAAGTGTTACAGCGTCCTTTGCGCGTCCAAGAACGCGCGGCGCTGTAATGGGGTGAGCGATGTTCTTCTATCTTTCCAAGATCTTCTGGTTCTTCATCCAGCCGCTCAACCTGGCTATTTTCTTGCTGCTGGCCGGGCTGCTTGCCGCAATGATCGGCCGACGGCGGCTGGCTGCCACCGGCAGCGTGCTGGCGTTCCTCATCCTCGCACTTTCGGCCTGGACGTCGCTCGGGGCGATGATCATCGGTCCTCTGGAAGAGCGCTTTCCACGTCCGTTAGCACCGGACCATGTTGCTGGCATTGTCGTGCTTGGCGGCGGCATGGAAGGGCGGATCAATTTGGCGCGAGGCGGCTATGAGTTGAGCGCCGCCGGTGATCGTTTTGTCGAGACGGCGGTGTTGGCTCGACGCTATCCCGACGCGAAGGTGGTGGTTTCAGGCGGTGCCGGGGAACTCATTCTCGAAGGCGAGGGCGATGCCGCCACGGCCCAGCGTCTTCTGACAGCGCTTGGGGTGGCAGCCGATCGGCTGATCCTGGAAAACAAGTCCCGCAATACTTACGAGAATGCCGTCTTCACCAGGGAGCTAGTGTCGCCAAAACCTGGCGAAACATGGCTCTTGGTAACATCGGCCTTCCATATGCCGCGCGCCAAAGCGCTCTTCGACAAGGCCGGTTTCCCAACCGTTCCCTGGCCGGTCGACTATCGCACTTCCGGCAAGGAAGGCGTCAGCTTGTTTGCCGACAATCCGCTCGACGCGCTGGAAACGACCACGGTGGCGGCCAAAGAATGGACAGGGCTTTTCGCCTACTGGCTGCCGGGCCGGATCGACCGGCCCTTTCCAGGGCCTGGCGGCTGACCGATCACCGCCTGCCTAGCCGCCGAGAAGAATTGGCGCCGCACCAGCACCGCCAGCAGCAACAGCGTCGACAGCACGAACACCGTCGGGTCGACGAACCAGCCGAGATAGCCGATCGAGAAGAACACGCCGCGCAGGCCGGAATTGAAATGCTTGCCGGCGAGCATGTTCATCCGCGCCGCACGCCAGACCGCCGTTTCGGTGACCGGATTGCGCGAGGCTTCGCCATGCGGGATCGGCACGGCGCCGATCAGGATCGTGCAATAGTTGAACAGCCGGTAGGCCCAGCCGAATTTGAAGAAGGAAAACGCCAGGATCAGCACCAATCCGAACACCTTTATCTGAAAGGCCGCGCGCGACGGGGCGCCGCCCAGGGGCAGGTCGCTGAGCACTTCAAGAACCCGGTCGGACGCGCCGAGCAAGGCAAAGCAGCCGCCAATCGCAATCAGCGAACTGGAGGCGAAAAAGGCGGTTCCCTGTTGCAGGCCGCTCATGATGGCGGTGTCGACGATGCGGATTTCGCGTTCGGCCATGGTCCGCATCCAGGCCTCGCGTTGCGCATTCATCGCCGTCGTCAGCGATACGCGGCTGACCAGCTTGCCGTCGGAGGCGAGCGTGTGCGCCAGCCATGCGACGAGGAAGAACGCCAACGCCGCGAGATCGGCTGTCGAAAGATGGAGGGAATCGCCCATGGGCAGAATTTATCACATTCAGGGCGAGCGCTTCGATGTTCGCCATGGAGCGATCGACAATCAATGTCGCTGCGGGAGCAAACAAGGTCGGCAGGTGCTGCGCCGCGATTTCCAAAAGAGCGGAAACATCAGCGCAGTTCCTATATGTAGTCCTTGATCTCTCTCCCGGAGACGACAGCGCGTGTTCCTTTCGGTTTTCGACCTGTTCAAGATCGGCATCGGCCCGTCGAGTTCGCACACGATGGGGCCGATGACCGCGGCTGCCCGCTTCCTGGAGGAAATCCTCAGTGGTGATTGGCCGCGCCCCGCCGGCGCCCAGGTGGACCGCGTTGGCGCCAGCCTGCACGGCTCGCTCGCCTATACCGGCATTGGCCATGGCTCGGATCGCGCCGTCATCCTCGGCCTTGCCGGCCTGACGCCACAGACAGTCGATCCAGATCAGGCCGACGGCATCGCCGCGCGCATTTCGAGCGAAAAACGGCTCTCGCCTCCCGGCCATCCATCCTATCGCTTCGACCCGGCCACCGATCTGGTGCTGGACAGGAAAACACCGCTCACCGGCCACGCCAACGGCATGGCATTCTACGCCTATGATGCCGGCGGCCGCCTGCTGCTCAAGCGCATCTACTATTCGATCGGCGGCGGCTTCGTGGTTTCGGACGAAGAGCTGCAGCGGATGAAGGCCAAGGGCTCGGTGACGACCGAGGGCAAGAAGGTGCCCTATCCCTTCAAGAACGCCGTCGAGATGCTGGCCATGGCCGGCAAAAGCGGGCTTTCCATCGCCGACATGAAGCGCGTCAACGAAGAGACGCAAATGTCGCGCGAGGCGCTCGACGCCGGCCTCGACGGCATCTGGAGCGCCATGAAGGGCTGCATCGATCGCGGCCTGTCGCAGGACGGCATCATGCCGGGCGGGCTGAAGGTGCGCCGGCGCGCGCGCATGCTGCATGACAAGCTGCAGGAGCAGTGGCAGCAGAACAAGCCCAATCCTTTGCTCGCCAATGACTGGCTGTCGATCTACGCCATGGCGGTCAACGAGGAAAATGCCGCCGGCGGCCGCGTCGTCACCGCGCCGACCAATGGCGCTGCCGGCACATTGCCAGCAGTGCTGCGCTACTGGCTGCATTTCCATCCCGAGGCCGATCAGCCGAGCATTCGCGATTTCCTGCTGACGGCGGCTGCCGTCGGCGGCATCATCAAGACCAACGCCTCGATCTCGGGCGCCGAGGTCGGCTGTCAGGGCGAGGTCGGGTCGGCGTCGGCGATGGCCGCGGCCGGCCTGTGCGCGGTCATGGGCGGCACCCCCGAACAGGTCGAGAACGCCGCCGAGATCGCGCTCGAACACCATCTCGGCATGACCTGCGATCCGGTCGGCGGGCTGGTTCAGGTGCCGTGCATCGAGCGCAATGCGCTCGGCGCGGTCAAGGCGGTGACGGCCGCTTCACTGGCCATCAAGGGCGACGGCATCCATTTCGTGCCGCTCGATGCGGCGATCGAGACCATGCGCCAGACCGGCCTCGACATGAACGAAAAATACAAGGAAACCAGCCTTGGCGGACTGGCCGTCAATGTCGTGGAGTGCTGAGAGACCAGGCCTGGTATCTGAGTGCTGGCACTGTGGAGAAGTCGATCAGGCCGTTGACGCATCCGCACACGGGTCTAAACCTTAAGCGATGTCTCTCAACCTGCTAAAACTCTGTGTCGGCTGCGACAGCGTCGAGGATCTCGAAGAGTGGATCGCCTTCCGCCTCGACGAGCGGCGGCGCGCCGGCGAACCGATCGAGCACTATCACACCACGCGCATGATGCCGACGCGCGGCGCGGAGGTCACCGATGGCGGTTCGCTCTACTGGGTGATCAAGGGCATTGTGCAATGCCGCCAGCTGATCACCGAGATCCGGCCATTCACCGACGACGAAGGCATCGGCCGTTGCCATCTGATTCTCGACCCGCAAGTCGTGCGCACCGACTGGCAGCCGCGCCGGGCCTTTCAGGGCTGGCGCTATCTGAAACCGTCGGACGCGCCGGCCGATCTCGGCAAGGGCAACGCCGGGCTGATCGAGATGCCGCCGAAGCTCAGGCGCGAGCTTGCCGATCTCGGCTTGCTTTAGGTCGTCACGCGGGAGCGCTTGTCTGCGCTGGTTGCAGCAGCCTGCTGGCCCTCAATCTTGCGCCGTACTGGACTTGCAAGCGACGCGACAACGCCACATCTTGAAATTCATGAGCGACGAGAACCTGCCGGGATCGACAAAGGCCATTGTTGCGCCGGACGAGCCTGACGGTGTCGCTGGCTGGGCCCGACCGTATGGCCTTGCTGCCATGCGGTGCGGGAAAGGTCATCATTTCGGCGCAGAAAAAGTGTCTTGGGAAGCAGAAAAAGTGTCTAGGGAATTCGCGCGGCTGTCCGAAGCGACAAGGGATCCGCGGGGCGGTGGGAAATGTTAGGCGCAATTATCGTTCTGGTCGCATTGGTTCTGGTGCTGCTGAGCGTGGCCACGGCGTTCTTGCGCGCCGATCCGGCCAGGCTGGCAAGCGGAATGACAACGCTGGGGCCGATGCTGCTGGCGCTGGTGGGCGGCGCCGTGCTTCTGGTCGGGCGTGATGGGATCGGCGGCATCATCCTGTTCGCGGCAATTGCATGGTACGGCGCCATGCGCGCCAGCCGGCCGGATACGAGGCCGGCGCCCGGAAAACGGTCAACCGTGCGGACGGCAGCGCTCGAAATGGAACTCGATCACGATACGGGCGGCCTCGAAGGACTTGTGCTGGCTGGCCGCCACGAAGGCAAGATGCTTGGCGCGATGGGGCTGGCTGAAATACAGCATCTCTACCGCGAACTCTCTAGCGATCCGGAGAGCCGGCAGTTGCTAGAGACGTATCTTGACGGCAGATTTCCCGTCTGGCGCAAAAACGCTGAGACGAACGGTGGCGAAGGGCTGGGTGTTGCGCCAGGTCCGGGCGCCATGACTAAGGAGGAGGCCTACAAGGTCCTTGGTCTTGAAGCGGGGGCCGCCGCGGCGGATGTCCGCAAGGCGCACCGCCGCCTGATGCAGCGCCTGCACCCCGATGTCGGCGGTACGTCTTTCCTGGCGGCGCGAATCAACGAAGCCAAGGACGTCTTGCTCTCCAATCACAACTAGTTCTCCTTCGACGCAGAATTTTTCCGGGAGATTGTTCCACGCCGTCCTACTGCTGGACGGCGTAGCACTCGATGTTCTTCTTCTTCAAAGCGGTGCAGGCCTTCCAGGCGGCGGTCCTCGAACCAAAGCCACCGAAACGGGCGCGGTAGTAGGTGACGCCGTCCTTGTCGAAGGCGACGGTGAAGCCGGACGCGTCGGCCAGCACTTTGGGCGCCTGCTTGGTGGTCTTGTCGAGGAAGGCCTGGGCTTCCGACTGCTTCGGCGACGAGGCGACCTGGATGGCCCAGCCTGATGGCACCGACGCGGTCGACGCCGTGTTGACAGGGTCGACCGTCGGCGTCGGTTCGGTATAGGCCGCCACGACCTGGGCTGTTGCAACCTGTGGCGCCGATACGATAACGGTCTTGACCTTCTTGGTCTTGACGACGGGGGCAGCCTCTTCGCTCTGCGCGGTGCTGTCTTCCGCGACAGTGGCGTCCTCGGCAACGGTGGCATCGTCTTGGGTCGCATCGTCCTGCGCCACCACTGGCTTGTCGTCCGGCGTCGGCGCGTCGTGCTTGGGCAACAACACCTTGGCAAGGGCGGTGACCGGGTTGCCGCCGCCGGCCTTGGCGACCAGATCGCCACCGCCGCGAGTCGATGCCCGCGGCATATAGGTGTTGATCAACGTGGCCATCTGGTTGTCGCGGCTACCGCCCGACGTGCCGCCCATGACCACGCCGACGATGCGGCGATTGCCGTCGGAAACCGACGAGACGAGGTTGAAGCCGGAGGCGCGGGTGTAGCCGGTCTTGATGCCGTCGACGCCCTTGATGCGTCCCAGCAGCCGGTTGTGACCGTTGATGCGCTGACGCCCATAGAGAAAGGAGCGCTGCGAGAAATAGCCGTAGTACTGGGGGAAATGTTCCCGCAGAGCGATGCCGAGCGTCGCCATATCGCGCGCGGTGGTGAACTGGCCGGGATTGGGCAGGCCGTTGGCGTTGCGGAAAACGGTGCCGTTCATGCCGAGCGCCCGCGCCTTGGCTGTCATCATGCGGGCGAAATTGGTTTCATTGCCGCCGAGCATTTCGCCCAGCGCGGTCGCCGAGTCGTTCGCCGACTTGGTGACCATCGACAGGATCGCGGTTTCGACCGTGACCGAACCGCCTGCCTTCACGCCGAGTTTCGTCGGCGGCTCGGCCGCGGCGTTGGCCGAAAACACAACTTGCGAATTCCTGCTGATCTTGCCCTTCGTCAGCGCCTCGAAGGTCAGGTAAAGCGTCATCATCTTGGTCAGCGAAGCCGGATAGCGCCTGCCATCGGCATCCGCCGAGTAGAGCACCTTGCCGGTCTTGGCGTCGATGACGATGGCCGCCGGCCGCGCCGCAAATGACGAGGCGACGTCACCGCAGGCGAATGTCAACGCCAAGGCGAGGATCATGACCGCTTTGAGGGGGGAGGTGGATTTGGAAACGATGCCCAACAACGCCTTACGCACTGGTACTTCCCTTGAATTCTTCGTTGCGTTGGAGGCGGCAAAGGGTTCTGCCTCACTTGCGGCCAAGCTAGCGGGGCAGCGTTACCAATCCGTTTATGGTAACCGCCGCGTTCACCATTTTCTTCGGGCTTGAAACTCACTTTATTTGATTTTTAGCCATTGCCTGCGCAGGCGGCCCCGCGCGCAGGTGAAATATTGACTTTTGTGCGGCGCACAATATATTAGCGTGCATTGCACAAGAGCGCCCCGAAGAAGGACGCTTCAACCCAAGGGAATGCGTGAAATGACCCAGACCTATGAGGACTTCAGCAAATACGGCAAAGAGTTTGCCGACACCGGATTGAAGAGCTTCGCTTCGCTCTCCAAGGGCGCGCAGGCGATCGCCACCGAGGCTGGCGAATACACCAAGAAGAGCTTTGAGGCCGGCAGCGCCGCCGTCGAGAAGATGTTTTCGGCCAAGTCGCTGGAAAAGGCGATCGAGATCCAGTCCGACTACACCAAGCAGTCCTACGAGGCGTTCGTCGCCGAGGCCACCAAGATTGGCGATCTCTATGCCGAACTCGCCAAGGAAGCCTACAAGCCGTTCGAATCGATCGTTGCCAAGGCGAAGTAATTTCGCCTGAACTGATCCAGATCTGGCCCTTTGGGCCCGGGATAAAACCCGGTCGCGGAAATGCGGCCGGGTTTTTTCATGTCAATTTCCGCTTGGTGGCCTCGCGCCGCTTCACGATTGCGAAAATCGGCCAAGTTTGGTCACCTAGCCATATTGTCAGCTAAACAGAAGGGCTTAAAATCGTCCATCGAAGACCTACATGTCGAACGTGCATGAGGATTCGAAAGAGGCAGGAATACGTGACGATCGGTTTGACTGCCACGGGACGCGTGGCGCGGATGCAAAACGGCGACGGCGACGGCAATGGGGCCGGCCGTGGGACCGCCGTCATCACGCGCACCAAAACAAAGACCAAGAAGCCCAGCCTCTACCGGGTCCTCATCCTCAACGACGACTACACGCCCATGGAGTTCGTGGTTCACGTGCTGGAGCGTTTTTTCCAGAAGGACCGCGAAGCCGCCACACGCATCATGCTCCATGTTCACAATCATGGAGTGGGCGAGTGCGGGGTCTATACATTCGAGGTGGCCGAGACCAAAGTGTCTCAGGTCATGGATTTCGCCCGACAGAATCAGCATCCGCTGCAATGCGTGATGGAGAAGAAGTGAGGTAACATGCCGGCTTTCTCCCAAGGCCTGGAAAAGGCGCTTCACCAGGCGCTGACGCTCGCCAATGAGCGGCACCATGAATATGCAACCCTTGAACATTTGCTGCTCGCGCTCATCGACGACACCGAGGCGGCCGCTGTCATGCGCGCCTGCAATGTCGACCTCGAAGAGCTGAAGCACACGGTTCTCACCTATATCGACACCGAGCTCGACAATCTGGTCACCGGCTACGACGAGGACTCCAAGCCGACCGCCGGCTTCCAGCGCGTCATCCAGCGCGCGGTGATCCATGTGCAGTCGTCGGGCCGCGAGGAGGTGTCGGGCGCCAACGTGCTCGTCGCCATCTTCGCCGAGCGCGAGAGCCATGCCGCCTATTTCCTGCAGGAACAGCAGATGACCCGCTACGACGCGGTCAACTACATCTCGCACGGCATTGCCAAGCGTCCGGGCGCGTCGGAGACACGCTCGCCGCGCGGCGCCGATGATGAGCAGGGCGGCCAGAACGGTGCCGAGCCGCAAGAGGAAGGCGGCAAGAAGAAGCAGCAGCAGGACGCGCTGACCGCTTATTGCGTCAACCTCAACAACAAGGCCAAGGCCGGCAAGATCGACCCGCTGATCGGCCGCGAGTTGGAGATCAACCGCACCATCCAGGTGCTGTGCCGCCGCTCCAAGAACAACCCGCTCTACGTCGGTGATCCCGGCGTCGGCAAGACGGCGATCGCCGAGGGCCTCGCCAAGCGCATCGTCGAGGGCGACGTTCCCGAAGTGCTGCACAACGCCACCATCTTCGCGCTCGACATGGGCACGCTGCTCGCCGGCACGCGCTATCGCGGCGATTTCGAGGAACGGCTGAAGCAGGTCGTCAAGGAGCTCGAGGATTATCCGGGTGCCGTGCTGTTCATCGACGAGATCCATACGGTGATCGGGGCAGGAGCGACTTCGGGCGGCGCCATGGACGCGTCGAACCTGTTGAAGCCTGCCTTGTCGTCGGGTGCGATCCGCTGCATCGGCTCGACCACCTACAAGGAATTCCGCCAGTTCTTCGAGAAGGATCGTGCCCTGGTGCGGCGCTTCCAGAAGATCGACGTCAACGAGCCGACCATCGAGGACGCCATCGAGATCATGAAGGGCCTCAAGCCCTACTATGAGGAGTTCCACAAGGTGAAGTTCACCAACGAGGCGATCAAGGCCTCGGTGGAGCTGTCGGCGCGCTACATCAACGACCGCAAGCTGCCGGACAAGGCGATCGACGTGATCGACGAGACCGGCGCCTCGCAGATGCTGGTGCCGGAAGCCAAGCGCAAGAAGACGATCGGCATCAAGGAGATCGAAGCGACGATCGCCACCATGGCCCGCATCCCGCCGAAGACGGTTTCGGCCGACGACGAGAAGGTGCTGCAGGGCCTCGATATCGAGTTGAAGCGTGTCGTCTATGGCCAGGACACGGCCATCAGCGCGCTGACCTCGGCGATCAAGCTGGCACGTGCCGGCCTGCGCGAACCGGAGAAGCCGATCGGCTCCTACCTGTTCTCGGGTCCGACCGGCGTCGGCAAGACCGAAGTGGCCAAGCAATTGGCTGCATCGCTCGGCGTCGAGCTGATCCGCTTCGACATGTCGGAATACATGGAACGCCACACCGTCTCGCGGCTGATCGGCGCCCCTCCCGGCTATGTCGGCTTCGACCAGGGCGGTCTGTTGACCGACGGCGTCGACCAGCATCCGCACTGCGTGTTGCTGCTGGACGAAGTCGAGAAGGCGCATCCGGATCTGTTCAACATCCTGTTGCAGGTGATGGACCACGGCAAGCTGACCGACCACAACGGCAAGCAGATCGACTTCCGCAATGTGATCCTGATCATGACCACCAATGCGGGTGCGTCGGATGCGCAGCGCGCGGCAATCGGCTTCGGCTCGACCAAGCGCGAAGGCGACGATGTCGAGGCGATCAACCGGCTGTTCACGCCGGAATTCCGCAACCGTCTCGATGCGATCATCCCGTTCGGTTCGTTGCCGGTGCCGGTTATCCATCAGGTGGTGCAGAAGTTCGTCATGCAGCTCGAGGCCCAGCTTTCCGAGCGCGGCGTCACCTTCGACCTGTCGCCGGAAGCCATCTCCTGGCTCGCCGACAAGGGCTATGACGAACGCATGGGCGCGCGGCCGCTCGGCCGGGTCATCCAGGAGCACATCAAGAAGCCGTTGGCCGACGAGGTGCTTTTCGGCAAGCTCAAGAAGGGCGGCACGGTGCGCGTCACCGTCGAGAAGAAGGAAACCGGCGAGACCGGGCTGAAGCTCGAATCGCTCGCCGACGAGGCGCCGGTGAAGCCGAAGAAGGAAGAGCCGGAAGAAACGCCGAAGCCGACAAAGGTCGTGGCGAAAAAGCCCGCCGCCAAGAAGCTGGTGGCGCAGAAGCCCGAAGCCAAGGGCAAGGACGGCGGCAAGCGCAGCCTCGTGCCGCAATTGCCCAGAAAGAACTGACCCCTATGAAAGTCGAAAAAGCCCCGGAAACGGGGCTTTTTTTCATTGGAAGAGTTTTTTGCGGGTCGTAAAGCGACGTGCGGCCTCAGCTCTGCAGCGCCGCCCGTATCTTTTCGGCGTTCCCGGCCAGCACGTCCGGCTTCTCCATCCCGCCCGTGTGCGGCTTCAGCGGGATGCCGTCGAAGCGCGGGATGACATGCACATGCAGATGATAGACGGTCTGCCCGGAGGCCGGCTCATTGAACTGCATGATGGTGACGCCGTCGGCGCCGAAGCCTTGTTTGACGGCCCGCGCCACTTTCTGAACGACCGTGAAAAGCGGGCCGAATGTTGATGGATCGGCGTCGAGCAGGTTGCGCGACGGCGCCTTCGGCACCACCAGCGTATGGCCCGGCCCCTGCGGCATCACATCCATGAAGGCCACGACCGCCTCGTCCTCGTAGACGCGATGCGAGGGGATTTCGCCGCGCAGGATCTTTGCGAAGATGTTGTCGGTGTCATAGGCGGTTTCAGCCATGGCGAACGCTCCGGATTGTGCCTTTCGTGTAGCGAAGCCGTCGAAAGTCGGCAAGACGATCATCGGCCCTGTCTATCAGGGCAGCCTGGTCGCTACTCCTCCAGATCCTTGCGGAACGGGGTGTGCTCTTCCAGGTATTCGCTCATCCGCTCCACCTCGTGCCGCTCACGCTTGAGATAGTCGGCAACGGCGTTGCGCAAGCCGGGGTGCGCAATGTAGTGCGCGGAATGCATGGTCACCGGCTGGTAGCCGCGCGCCAGCTTGTGCTCGCCCTGCGCGCCTGCCTCGACCACTTTCAGCTTGCGCTCGATGGCGAAGTCGATCGCCTGATGGTAGCAGACCTCGAAATGCAGGAAGGGATGGTCCTCGACGCAGCCCCAGTTGCGGCCATAGAGGGCGTCGGAGCCGATGAAATTGATGGCGCCGGCAATATAGCGCCCGTTGCGCCTGGCCATCACCAGCAGGATGTCGTCGGCCATGCGTTCGCCGATCAGCGAGAAGAATTTTCGGTTGAGATAGGGCCGGCCCCATTTGCGGCTGCCGGTGTCCATGTAGAAGGCGAAGAAGTCGTCCCAGGCCTTTTCGGTGAGGTCCTTGCCGGTCAGCCGATCGATCGAAATGCCGTTGGCCAGCGCCTCGCGCCTTTCCTTCTTCATCGCCTTGCGCTTGCGCGAGGCAAGGGTGGCGAGGAAGTCGTCGTAGCTTGAAAAGCCTTCGTTGAAGAAATGAAATTGCTGGTCGGTGCGATGCAGGAACCCTGCCGCTTCCAGAACCTCCACGTC
This sequence comes from Mesorhizobium sp. AR07, assembly GCF_024746815.1. Lineage (GTDB taxonomy): Bacteria > Pseudomonadota > Alphaproteobacteria > Rhizobiales > Rhizobiaceae > Mesorhizobium. The sequence continues at coordinate 956,112 of NZ_CP080525.1, read as the reverse complement.
ACTCTCTTGCGCGAAGGTGACATGCGCGGAAGAGACACCGAGTTTTTGCGTGACCGCCTTCAGGCCCGCCGCCAGCCCGGCCTTGACGGTGCCGATATCCTCGCCCTTCGTGACCAGCAGGCGAGGGCCGGTGACGGGCGTGAACGGTACCGCGCATTGCAGTTTGGGGTAGTAGCGCCCGCCGGCGCGCTCGAAGGCATCCGACCAGCCGTGATCGAACACATATTCGCCCTGGCTGTGCGATTTGAGATAGCACGGCACCGCGCCGAGCAGCCTGCCTTGCGCGGTCTCCAGCCGCAAATGATGGCCTTGCCAGCCGGTGCGCCGCACGGCGCAGCCGGACTCTTCGAGCGCGCTCAGAAAAGCGAATGAAACGAGTGGGTTGTAGCCGTTTTCCGTGTCGCCGCGCGTGGTCCCACCGAGACTGTTCCACTCCTCCGGCGTGAAAGCGCCGATGCCAGCGGCGACGCGGATCAAATAGTCCGCATTCGCCGTCTGCCCATCGCCGTCGTCGCCCTGATGCATGAGGCTTATTTAAGCTCCGTCCGGTCTGGTACAAGTCACGTTTCAGACACCCGGCCTCAGGCGACTTTGACCAGGTCGGGTTCGAACCCTTCGAACGTCATCTGGTCGGCATATCTATAGGTCAGGTCCACTGCGGGCTGGTCATGCACCGTCCAGGTGATGACCGGCATTTTCAGTTTTTCACGCACAAAACTGACGAACCGGTTCGGCAGGTCGCCGGCGGCATAGGAGGTGAAGGCGAGCTCGTGCGCCAGCATGGCGAAATGTGCCTCGATCAGCTTGACGTCCTTGCCGTAGGCGGTCAGTCCGGCCGGAATGCCGGGCGCGTGTTTGGCAAAATCGCGGATCAGCCAGTGGTCGAAAGACATGATCGCCGCGTTGCCCTTGTAACGTTTGAGCATCTTGCCGACGCTCGCCACGAGGCCTTCATCGCGACCCGGGATCCCTTTCAACTCCACGACCATCGGCACACGGCCATCGACCAGGTCGAGCGCTTCCTGCAGCGTCGGCAGATGATCCGATGTGCCACCGATCTTGAGCGTCGTGAGCTCCGCCGCGCTGCGTTGCCAGGCGAAACCGTCCTGACCGGTCAGCCTTCGCAGGTCATCGTCATGGATGATCACGGGAACGCCGTCCGACGACAGGTGCACGTCGCATTCGATGGCGTAGCCGCGCTCGGCGGCAGCAGTGAAGGCGGAAAGCGTGTTTTCCCAGCGCGTCTTGTTCATGTCGTGGAAGCCGCGATGGGCGACGGGCCGGGCGGTCAGCCAGGAGAGGTCGGTCATGGTTGTCCCCTGGCTCACTCGACTTCGAAGATCGCTTCGATTTCCACTGCGGCATTAAGCGGCAGGGAGGCGGTGCCGACGGCGGAGCGGGCATGCTTGCCGCGCTCGCCAAGGGCTGCAACCAGGAAATCGGAGGCGCCGTTGGCAACCAGATGCTGCTCGACAAAATCCGGTGTCGAAGCGACGAAGACGGTGATCTTCACAAGACGGCGAATCTTCTCGAGGTCGCCGAGTGCGGCCTTGGCCTGCGCCAGGATGTTGATCGCGCAGTACTTCGCCGCATCCTTGCCGGTCGCGGTGTCGACGTCGCGGCCAAGCAGGCCGCTCGCCTGCAGCTTGCCATCCCTAAGCGGCAACTGCCCGGCGGTGAACAGCAGGTTGCCGGTCCTGCTATACGGCACATAGTTGGCGGCGGGCGCGGCAGCGACGGGAAGCGTCACGCCCAGATCGCTTAGCCGCTTTTCGATTGTTTCACTCATGGTATTTCCCTATTGCTTGGACTGGCCGCGCTGGCCGGGCCGAAATTGCTATTTTTGCCTCGCTTCCGCCACGACTTTTTTTAAGCTGGACCATCTTTCCCTGCGGCCTGCCATCAGCCGCGACGATCGGAGTACCTCATGCGCGCAGCGCGCCTTGCAATCCCTGCCGTTCTGTTGTCGGCGGTCTTCTCGATAGGCCCTGCCTTTGCCGTGCCGGCGCTGCAAGCCCATCGCGCCGTTTACGACCTCACCCTCAAGAAGGCTTCCGATCAGTCCGGCATCACAGGCATATCCGGCCGCATGGTCTATGAGTTCAACGGCTCGGCCTGCGAGGGCTATACGGTGAAGTTCCGCTTCGTCACCCAGATCGCCACCACTGATAACACGAGGCTGACGGACCAGCAGACGACCACGTTCGAAGATGCCGAAGGCAAGACCTTTTCGTTCGTGACGAAATCCTTCGTCGACCAGAACCTCGACAAGGAGGTCAAGGGCGTCGCCACGAAAGAGACCAAGGGGCTGAAGGTCGATATCGACAAGCCCGAAAAGAACAGCCTCGAACTGGCCGCGACCCAGTTTCCGACCCAGCATCTGGTCGAACTGATCGGCAAGGCCGAGAAGGGCGAGAATTTTTACGAAACCAATCTCTTCGACGGTTCAGAGGACGCCAACAAGGTGATGACCACCACCGTTGTCGTCGGCAAGAAAACCAATGCCGACAAGGCCGATCCGGAGGCTCCGGCACTGGCGAAGCTTGCCACCGACAAATACTGGCCGGTCGACATCGCCTATTTCGACGACACCAACAAGACAGGCGAAGAGGTGCCGGAATACCGGATCAGCTTCAAGCTGCATGAGAACGGCATCACCCGCGATCTCGTCATGGACTATGGCGACTTCTCGATGACGGGCAAGCTGGTCAATCTTTCGCTGTTCGACCAGACGAAGCCTTGCCCAGTGTCGAAATAGTGCTGTCGCTGCCGTTCGATTAACCACGACATGGTGTTGTCGCGGCGAATGACTTGAACGCGCCGCAATCACCTTTCAACTTTCTCCCAGCGTCCAGGCGCAAAGGGGAGCAATTTGAGCAGGATCGATGTCTTCGTGGCGCCGCGGCCCAATGCGGCGCTGATCAACATCATGACATCGGTCAATCGGATCGTCATGCTGCGGGGCATACCGGGCTTGCGCGACCTCTTGCCGTTCAACCGCGTGGCCGGGTTGCGTGGCGTCGCCAATGTCCGTCACATCGACTTTCCCCGCGCCGATCTCGAGCGGCTGAGGGCCAGTTGCGGGGCGGGGAAGGCGACCTTCATCACGCCCAATCATCCCGAGTTCTTCACCGACTGGATGATCGACAAGGAAATCGTGTCGCAGGTCAGCCCGCTTGCCGCGTCGTGGGCGACGAACGGTGTCGTCAACGGCCTTGGCCGGCTGATGCAGAAATTCTGGCTGGCCAACAATCTGATCGCCCAGATCCCCGGCAACAGCGGGGCAGCCAAGGAACATTCCATCGCCTGGGCATTGAAGGGCCATGGCGTGCTGCTGCATCCCGAAGGCGGCGTCGGCTGGCATGCCAACATCGTGGCGCCGTTGCTGCCAGGCGCGGTCGAGATGGGGTTGGAAGCCTTGAAACGTGGCCGCGCGGCGAATCCCGATTTCAAGGTCTGGATCGCTCCCGTCGTCTGGAAACTGGCCTTCACCGGGAATGTCGAAGCGGCGCTGGTGCAGGAATGCGCCTATGTCGAGAAAAGCCTGAAAGTAGAACGCCAGGCGACCGATACGCTGCCGCAGCGCGTCCACCATGTCTATTCGACGCTGCTGGCCCGCGACGAGGCCGTCTGGGGTGTCCCATCGGGCGAAGGCGCGTCCTATGCCGATCGCCAGCAGATATTGGTCGCTGAACTCGGTCGCCGGCTCGGTGAGAGCATCGCGGTCGATGCCGCCGTCACCGACACCACCGAACTTCTGCGGCGAGCACGTCGCTGGCAGCGCGAAAACACCGGCGATGCCGAAGGGCAAAAAAAGGTTCGGACATTGGCCGACACGGTTCAGAGGCTGCAACGCGTCGGATCCTGGGCCTCGGCCAACCCGCGTATCACCCAGGAGGAGCTCGCCGAGCACCTGAAGCGTATCCGCAAAGACTATTGCCGAGGCGGACTGCGCGACACGATGAACCGGTTCATTCCGCAGCCGGCCGGTCCGCGTTGCGCCCACATCCGGGTGCCGGAGGCCATTGGCCTGCATGAGTATGCCGGTTCGATCAGCGATGCGGTTGCCGAGCTGCATCGTCGCATGCAGGACACGGTGACCAGCGCCGTGGCCGGGCTTGCTGCCAATGGCGGCTTCATTTTCTATCCGAATCCATTCTATCGTCGCTGACATCCAGACCGGCCATGTGGCCGGCCGCCAATTGGTTGCTAAGAATGGCGGTTGCGAAGAATGGAAGGCAGACAGCAAGTTTTATGGCAGTCTATGTCGACGCAGCGATCTGGAACTGGGCCGGCCATCGCTGGTGCCATCTGATGGCCGACGATACCGATGAGTTGCATCGCTTTGCCGCACAACTCGGTATCAAGCGCTCATCCTACCAGGGGCCGCCCAAGACATCGGCGCCGCATTATGACATAACCGGCTTCGAGCGCGACCGCGCGGTGCGGCTTGGCGCCATCGAATGCAGCCGCGAGGAGATCGTCGCGATCTTCCGGCGGGTGCGGGTGCCCAACGGAAAGGTTCGGCGATGACACCAACGGCATTTCTGGCTTATTGCGCCGCGATCACGCTTGCAGCCGCAACGCCAGGACCGGCGATGTTCGCGGTCATCACCAATGGCGTATCGCGCGGGTTCCTGCGTGCGTTCATGGCCGGAGTTGGCGTCGCCGCCGGCGATGCCGTGCTGGTCACCCTGGCGCTGCTCGGACTGGTGGCGTTGGCCCAGACTTTCGAATGGGTTTTTCTGCTGCTGAAATATGCGGGCGCTGCCTATCTGGTCTTTCTCGGCATCAGGATGTGGCGCGCTGCCGCCACGCAATCGGATGAACCGCAGGCGTCGCAGGCGAGATTGTCACGATCGTTCTTCCTCGGCGCATCCATTGCGCTGGGCAATCCGAAGGCGATCCTGTTCCATGCCTCGATCATGCCGCTGATCTTGAACCTCAACACCATGACCCTTGCCGACGGCCTGCTGGTGGTCGCGGTCGTGATCAGCGTCAACATCATCACCATGGGTCTCTATGCTGCACTTGCCGGGCGGGCTTCGGGCTGGTTCAGGACGCCGAGACGCATGCGGCTGATGAACAGGTTTGCCGGCAGCGCCATGATCGGCACCGGAGCGCTGATTGCCGCACGCTGAGCGGTGAAACGGCACACGGCTTGCGTTTGTCGCGCATCCCCTCTATATGCGCGCTCATTCCACACACGGACTTTGGTGTCTGCCCGGGAGAAATCCGGCTGAAACCTCCGGTGGCGTTCGAGGACAAAGTCCAAAAATGCCTGTGTCCGTGGAGGCTAACCGGAAAGGAAATAAGAATGGCTCTGCCTGATTTCAGCATGCGCCAGCTTTTGGAAGCTGGCATTCACTTCGGCCACCAGACCCACCGCTGGAACCCGAAGATGGCGCCCTACATCTATGGCGCCCGCAACAACATCCACATCATCGACCTCTCGCAGACGGTGCCTTTGCTGCACCAGGCGCTGAAGCAGGTTTCCGACACCGTTGCCAAGGGCGGCCGCGTGCTGTTCGTCGGCACCAAGCGCCAGGCGTCCGACATCGTCGCCGACGCGGCACAGCGCTCGGCGCAGTACTATGTCAATTCGCGTTGGCTCGGCGGCATGCTGACCAACTGGAAGACGATCTCGAACTCGATCCAGCGCCTGCGCAAGCTCGACGAGATGCTGGCCGGCGAGGCCCAGGGCCTGACCAAGAAGGAGCGCCTCAACCTCGACCGCGAGCGCGAGAAGCTCGACAAGGCGCTGGGCGGCATCAAGGACATGGGCTCGACCCCCGACCTGATGTTCGTGATCGACACCAACAAGGAAGCGATCGCCATCCTCGAGGCCAAGCGTCTCGGCATCCCGGTCGTCGCCATCATCGATTCGAACTGCGATCCGGACAAGATCGACTTCCCGATCCCCGGCAATGACGACGCGGCGCGCGCCATCCAGCTCTATTGCGATCTGATCGCCAAGGCTGCGATCGACGGCATCGCCCGTCAGCAGGGCGCGCTCGGCGTCGACATCGGCGCTTCGGTCGAAGCTCCTGTCGAGCCCGCGCTCGATCCGGCCCCGGCATCGGAAGCTCCCGAAGCTTGACAATCGGAGGCCGGTTGCGGCCTTCATCTTTCTCATATTTTGGCACGCTAAACAGACGCATCATCGAGGTTCGATGGTGCGTCGGTGCATTCTAGACAAAGAGGCGACAATGAGCATTTCGGCTGCACAGGTCAAAGAACTCCGCGACTTGACCGGCGCGGGCATGATGGATTGCAAGGCGGCGTTGAACGAGACCAACGGCAACATGGAAGAGGCCATCGACTGGCTGCGCAAGAAGGGCATTTCGAAGGCCGACAAGAAGGCCGGCCGTACCGCGGCCGAGGGCCTGATCGGCGTCGATTCCGGCGTCCGTGAAGCTGCCGTCGTCGAAGTCAACTCCGAGACCGACTTCGTTGCCCGCAACGAGCAGTTCCAAGAACTCGTGCGCAACGTCGCCAAGGTCGCGCTCGCCTATGGCGGCAAGACCGAGGTGGTCGCGGCCGCCAAATATCCAGGCAGCGACAAGTCCGTCACCGAAGTGATCAAGGACGCCGTCGGCACGATCGGCGAGAACATCAGCTTCCGCCGCTCCGCCAAGCTCACCGTCGAGCACGGCGCTGTTGCTACCTACGTCCACAACGCGGTTGCCGATGGCCTTGGCAAGCTCGGCGTGCTGGTCGCGATCGAAACCACCGGCAATGCGCAGGCAGCCAACGCCTTCGCCCGTCAGGTCGCCATGCATGTCGCCGCCACCAATCCGATGGCGCTGACCGCGGAGCAGATCGATCCGGCGGCCGTCGAGCGCGAGAAGGCGATCTTCGCCGACCAGGCGCGCCAGTCCGGCAAGCCGGAAGCGATCATCGAGAAGATGGTCGAGGGCCGTCTGCGCAAGTTCTATGAAGAGGTCGTGCTTCTCAAGCAGGCTTTCGTGCTCAATCCCGACATCACTGTCGAGAAGGCGCTGAAGGATGCCGAGAAGGACATCGGGGCGCCGGCCACGATCACCGCCTATCTGCGATTCGCACTGGGTGAGGGCATCGAGAAGGAAGAGACCGATTTCGCGGCGGAAGTCGCAGCGGCGGTCAAGAAGTAAGATTGCCTGCGGGCGATCTATCCTTTTGATGAGGTTTTTTGGCCGGGTGTCCGCAGGGATGCCCGGCCGATTTCGTTTGCGGTGTCGATGAAGGCCCTGAGTTTGGGGGCCATCGCTGCCCGGCGCGGGAAATAGAGAAACAATCCCGGCTCCTCGATCGCCGTCTGCGGCAGGATCTGAACGAGACGGCCGGCGGCGAGATCCGCACGCACCAGCGGCTCGAACACATAGGCGAGTCCGACCCCTGCAAGTGCAAGGTCGATCGCCGCGAGCGAATCCGTGACGATAGCAGTCCCACGCGTCTCCACCACGACATCCTTGCCGCCTTCGCTCAAGTCCCAACGATAGAGTGCACCGGAGCGAATGAGCCGGTAGCCAATGCAGTTGTGGTTCGCGAGATCGGCCACGTCGCGCGGACGGCCATGCAGCCCAATATAGGCGGGGGAAGCAACGATCACGGCATGAAATGGCGGCGTTAGCCGGACCGTGATCATGTCCTGCGCGATCATCTCGCCCAGTCGGATGCCAGCGTCGAAGCCTTCCTCGACGATATCGACGAGGCTTTGGTCGGTGAACAACTCTACCGTGACGTCAGGATAGCGCTCGGCCATCGCCGCGACCACAAGCGTCAGCGCCAGAGGGATGGCGATGTTGGAAACATTGATCTTGAGCAGGCCGACGCGCAGCGTTTCGCTGACTGAAGCGGGCAAGGCCTTGGTGGAGACGGCTGCCCCTGCCCTTCGGGATATCGCGGAGCGGATGGATCGGATCCGCAGTATCAAGGGACGGCCTTCCGCGCATCTGCCGGTAATCGTTGCCGTTGCGCGGCGCGGCGGCTTCGCGCTTGCGGCGGCCGAACTCGGCATGAGTCCTTCCGCGGTCAGTCACGCGGTGCGGCTGGTGGAAGAGCGCATCGGTCAGCCGTTGTTCGCGCGCACGTGAGCAGGTCTCGATCCATTCATGAGCAATATCGCATGGTCTTTGCGAACAATGCAATCTTATCGATGCCAAGACGCAGGTCCACATTCTCGCCAACACATCGGCGGCAGGCTGATGCACGAAGGAGGAAAGACATGAACGCGTTGAAGCACGTCACTTTCGCGGCAGGCATGGCGCTGGCGCCGGTTGATGCCGGCGGGGCAGAACCATACGACTGGCAGGCGCTCGCCGACGAGCGGGCAGTCATCCGCATCGCCGATGCCATCGACCGCGCTGTCGATGCGCAGGATTGGAGTGTCGCCCGCAGCTATTTCGCGGATCGGGTTACCGCCGATTTCAGCAGCCTATCCGGGCAGCCTGCGGCCAACATCGCCTCCGACGATCTGATCGGCGCCTGGGCTGGCAACCTTAGGGGTAGCAAGACAAGCTTGCATCTGCGCACCAATCATCAGGTCGTCATCGAGGCCGAGACTGCGACCGTCCTTTCCAACGGCTATGCCTGGAACCAGATGGAAGGCAATGGCGATCCGCTTTGGGAGGTCTGGGGCACCTATGAGCATCATCTGACCCGTTCTGCCGCCGGCTGGAAGGTCGATGGCTTCACGTTCCGCATGACGCATGAGCGCGGCAACCTCTGGGTCAAGACCACCCCCGGCCAGTGATGCTGCATCAATCGGACCAAGACAGGAAAACACCATGACGATGACTTACTACACGCTCGGCAACAGCGGTCTGCGCGTCAGCCGATTGGCGCTCGGCACGATGACCTTCGGCACTGAATGGGGCTGGGGCGCCGACAGGGACACCGCCCGCGCAATGTTCGATGCGTATGTCGAGGCTGGTGGCAACTTCTTTGATACCGCCGACCTGTATACCGACGGCACCAGTGAGACATGGCTCGGCGAATTCGTTGCCGAGCGCGGGTTGCGCGACAAGGCGGTGATCGCCACCAAATTCACCATGAACTCGCACCCCGGAAACCCAAACGCCGGCGGCAATGGCCGCAAGAACATAATGCGCGCCGTGGACGCGTCGCTGAAGCGGCTGGGGACGGACTACATCGATCTCTATCTGCTGCATGTGTGGGACAGGCTGACGCCGGCCGAGGAGGTCCTGCGCACGCTGGACGACCTGGTTGGCGTGGGAAAGGTGCGCCATATCGGCCTGTCCGACGTGCCGGCCTGGTATGCCGGACGGGCGCAGGCAATCGCCGAATTGCGCGGTTACGAGCCGATCTCCGCGCTGCAGCTCGAATATTCGCTCGCTGAGCGGGCCATCGAGCACGAATTCGTGCCCCTCGGCACTCGCCACGGCGCCGGCATCATGGTCTGGAGTCCGCTGGCCAGCGGCCTGCTCAGTGGCAAATACCGGCCGACACAGGTTGGAAATGCCGGCCGGCTCGATGGTTTCCGCAACACGACTCATCCGGGCTTCCAGAAGTTCAGCGAACGCAACTGGGCGATCGTGGCTGAGCTTGAAAAAGTGGCCGCTGAACTCGGCCACAGCATGGCTCAAGTCGCGCTCAATTGGGTGGCGACGCAGCCCGGAGTCGCCACCGTCATCCTTGGCGCGACGAAGCTCTCCCAGTTACAGAGCAATCTCGCCTCGCTCGATTTCTCTATTCCCACTGATCTTCGACGTCGGCTGAATTCGGTGAGTAGCGCGCCGGCGCCTTTCCCGCATTCTTATTTCGGGTCTGAGATACAGGTCAGGGTGACCGGCGGTGTCGTGACCGGCGACAAGCCGTCTGGCTATGCACCCCCAGTTGTGGTCGAAGGCGAGGCCGTCAGCATCAGCAGCAATTGACCAAAGAAGCCTGGAATTTTGCACAAGGGCGCGGCGTGACATCGCTGCGCCCTTCGTGTATCGGGTCAACCCGTCATGACAGCACCGCTAGGCGAAGCGGAGCAGTTTTCGCCTCCAGATTTGCCGCCGAGATTGCGAGGAACCAGATGACGGTGAAGCCCCTCTACCGACGTGTCTTGCTGAAAGCGTCGGGCGAAGCGTTGATGGGTGAACAGCATTTCGGCATCGACGTTTCGGTGGTGGATCGCATCGCCGCGGATATCGCCGAGGCGCGTGCACTGGGCATCGAGGTCGGCGTCGTCATCGGCGGCGGCAACATCTTTCGCGGTGTGGCCGTTGCCTCCAAGGGTGGCGACCGCGTCACCGGCGACCATATGGGCATGCTTGCCACGGTCATCAACTCGCTGGCGCTGCGCACATCGCTAAACAAGATCGGCGTCGACGCCGTGGTGCTCTCTGCTATCGCCATGCCGGAACTTTGCGAGAGCTTTTCACAGCGCCAGGCAACCGCCTACATGAACCAGGGCAAGGTGGTGATCTTTGCCGGCGGCACCGGCAATCCGTTCTTCACCACTGATTCGGCAGCTGCCCTTCGCGCGGCCGAAATCGGCGCCGACGCGCTGTTCAAGGGAACCCAGGTCGACGGTGTCTACTCGGCCGACCCGAAGAAGGACCCAAATGCGACGCGTTTCGAGCGCATCAGCCATGGCGAAGTCATAAAACGCGGCCTTTCGATCATGGATACAGCAGCGATTGCACTTGCGCGCGAAAACAACATTCCGATAATCGTCTATTCGATCCACGAAAAGGGTGGTTTCGGCGATATTCTGAGGGGCGGCGGTCGCTGCACGGTCGTCGCGGACGATTGATCCGGGGCCTGATCCCGAAAAAAGGGAAGCCGGTTTTCGAAAATCAGGTTCGAACGAAGCAGTGAACCCGCGTTAGACGGGTCGAGGAGACTAGGATGAGTGGCGAGTACGACGATCTCAAGCGGCGCATGGATGGGGCGATCGCCGCGTTCAAGCATGATCTGGCTTCGCTGCGGACCGGTCGCGCCTCCAGCAATCTGCTCGATGCGATCCAGGTGCAGGCCTATGGCACGACCATGCCGATCAACCAGGTCGCCAACGTCTCGGTGCCCGAGCCGCGCATGATCTCGGTGTCGGTGTGGGACAAGTCGATGGTCGGTGCGGTCGACCGCGCCATCCGCGAATCCAATCTGGGCTTCAACCCGATCGTCGACGGCACCAATCTCAGGATTCCGCTGCCGGAGCTCAACGAACAGCGTCGCAAGGAACTGGTCAAGATCTCGCACACCTACGCCGAGAACGCCCGCGTCGCCGCGCGCCATGTGCGCCGCGACGGCATGGACTTCCTGAAGAAGGCGGAGAAGGACGGCGATATCAGCGAGGACGATCAGCGCAAGCGCTCCGACCAGGTCCAGAAACTCACAGACGAGACGATCAGCACCATCGACCACCTGCTTTCCGATAAGGAAGCTGAAATCATGCAGGTTTAGGGTCTTGGCCATCGGCTGACCCGAAAGCGAGAACATGGCAACGCCCGCGCATGTCGCGATCATCATGGACGGAAACGGACGCTGGGCCAAGGCGCGCGGCATGCCTCGCCTTGCTGGTCATCGTGCCGGTGTCGAGGCGCTGCGCAAGATCGTGCGTGCCGCACCGGGGCTCGGCATCTCTTTCCTGACCGTCTACGCCTTCTCGTCGGAGAACTGGTCACGGCCGAAATCCGAAGTCAGCGACCTGATGGGCCTGCTGAAACTGTTCATCCGCCGCGATCTCGCCGAGTTGCACCAGAGCGGTGTGCGGGTCAGAATCATCGGCGACAGGGCAGGGCTGCAGTCCGACATCAGGGGACTGCTCGACGAGGCCGAATCGCTGACTGCCGCAAATGAAGCGCTGACGCTGGTGATTGCCTTCAACTATGGCGGACGCGACGAGATCGTTCGCACGGCGCGCAAGCTTGCCGCAGCCGTGGCGCGCGGCGAACTGGACAGCGACGCGATCACCGCCGAAAGCTTTGCCAACTCCCTCGACACGCAGGGCATTCCCGACCCGGAATTGGTCATCCGCACCAGCGGCGAACTCCGGCTGTCGAACTTCCTCCTGTGGCAGGCCGCCTATAGCGAGCTCGTCTTCCTGCCTTGCTACTGGCCCGACTTCAGCCGCGAGCACCTCGCCGAGGCCTTGCGCGAATTTGCCGGCCGCGAACGCCGCTTCGGCGGACTTGGGGTCCAGGACGTTGCCCCGCGACCGGCCGCGGGATGAGCAATCTCCAGCTTCGCGTCGTTTCGGCAATCGTGCTTGCCATCATCACCCTTGGCTTGACCTGGCTCGGTGGTCTGCCGTTCCGCCTGCTGTGCGCCGTGATGGCGGCGGTGATCTTCCATGAATGGACACGCATGTCGCGCCCGGCCGGGACCGCTGGCTTGGGTTTCCTGCCGGAAGCGCTGCTGGTTGTCTTCATTGGCGCCTTGATTGCCGGTCTTGCCGCCTCCTGGCTGCTGCCGCTGGTCGTGGCCCTGGTTGCCGCAACGGCGATTGCCGCCTCTTTTCGCAAAGCCGGGCAATGGGATGCGGCTGGTCTTGCCTATGCCGCCGTTTCAGGACTGTCGCTCGCTCTGCTGCGCGATGGCGACCGGTCAGGCCTCGTCGCCATCCTGTTCCTGTTCGCGGTCGTCTGGGCCACCGATATCTTTGCCTATTTCGTTGGCCGTTCCGTCGGCGGGCCGAAACTGGCGCCGTCGATCTCACCCGGCAAGACGCGCAGCGGCGCGCTCGGCGGCGCAGTCGGCGGCGTCGTCGCGGGGCTGATTCTGGCGGTCGCTGCCGGTGCCGGCAATCTGGCGTTGCTCGGCCTGGTGGCGCTGGTGCTGTCGATTGTCGCACAGGCCGGCGACCTGTTTGAATCCTGGGTCAAACGCCGCCACGGCCGCAAGGATTCGGGTGCGCTCATCCCGGGCCATGGCGGCGTCATGGACCGCGTCGACGGGCTTGTCGCGGCGGCTTTCGCCCTATACGTCATCGGCTGGATTTCGGCGACCGCCGATCATCCGGCGCAGGGGCTGTTTCCCGTTTGAGTGATGTCATTTCAGGGTCCGATGCGCGCCGCGCCTTGGATTCGCCCGGATTGATGTCACAGTCACGGTGCTGTCTGCGCCGCGGAAGAATTTGAGGGTTTGTCTTGAACGAGATTCTTCACGCGCTTTTCAGCACAGAAGGCTTTGTCCTCGGCACGCTCGTGCCGTTCCTCTTTGTGCTGACCGTGGTCGTGTTCGTCCATGAGATGGGCCATTACCTTGTCGGGCGCTGGTGCGGCATAGGCGTCAGGGCCTTCTCGATCGGCTTCGGCCCCGAACTCCTCGGCTTCAACGACCGTCACGGCACGCGCTGGAAATTGTGCGCGATACCGCTTGGCGGCTATGTCAAATTCGTCGGCGACATGAACGCCACCTCGAGCCAGCCCACTTCGGAAGAGATCGAAACGCTGACCGACGAGGAGCGCAAGGTCGCCTTTCACACGCAACCGATCTGGAAGCGCGCGGCGACGGTGGTGGCCGGGCCGCTGTTCAATTTCCTACTGGCAATCGTCGTCTTTGCCGTGTTGTTTGCCGCCTATGGCCGCTATGTCGCCGAGCCCATGGTGGCCGAGGTGACCGTCGACAGCCCGGCGGCGAAGGCCGGCATCCTGCCCGGCGACCGATTCGTCAGCGTCGACGGCAGCAAGGTCGAGACCTTTGGTGACGTCCAGCGCCTGGTTTCGGGCCGCGCCGGCGACACCATCACCTTCGTCATGCTGCGCGACGGCAAGGAGGTCACGGTGACCGCGACGCCGCGGCTGATGGAGCAGGACGACGCGCTCGGCAACAAGGTCAAGGTCGCCGTGATCGGCGTCGTCAACAACAAGGAGCTCGGCCAGCCGCGCCTCATCACCTACACGCCGGTCGGGGCGGTCGCAGCGGCGGTCGAGGAAACCGGGCACGTCATTCAGCGCACCGGCCAGTTCCTGCAACGCTTTGTTGTCGGGCGCGAGGACAAATGTCAGCTGGGCGGCCCGGTGAAGATCGCCGACATGGCCGGCAAGGCGGCGAAACTGGGGTTCGAATGGCTCGTGCAACTCGTCGCGCTGCTGTCTGTCGGCATCGGGATTCTGAACCTTTTGCCGATTCCCCCCCTCGACGGCGGCCATCTCTTGTTCTACGGGGTGGAGGCCGTCATTCGCCGTCCGGTGTCGGAACGGATGATGGAAATGGCCTATCGGGCCGGGTTGCTTCTGGTGCTGTGCTTCATGGGCTTCGTTTTCTGGAACGATCTGTTTGGGTGCTGAAATCATGAAGAAATTTGGCTTTGGCATGGACGATGTTGAGACGCCGTTTACCATGCACGGGGATATGAGTGACGCGAAAGCCACGCCGCAGGGTTAAGTAAATACAAATTAACCAGAAGCCTTGCGTGTAGGGAAAATCCGGTTAATACGGTAGGAGAAATTACCGCACGTCCGGTTTTCTCGCCGTGGGGACTACGAGAAAAGGTTATTAAGCCCGATGAAGGCAGCATCCAAGTTTCTGAGCGCCGCTTCCGCGGTGACCCTGTCGGCGGCTCTTGTCGTGCCAGGCGCGCTCGCAGTGCAGTTCGTTGCCACATCGGCGGCCGAAGCCGCTGTCGTCAGCAGAGTCGAAGTGAGCGGCAACCAGCGTATCGACGCCGATACCATCCGCAATTACATCACCATCAAGCCGGGCAAGGCCTTCTCCAGTTCCGATATCGACAGCGCGATCAAGGCGCTGTTCGGCACGGGCCTGTTCTCGGATGTGCAGATCAACCAGGTCGGCTCGACGCTGGTGGTCAAGGTTGCAGAATACCAAGTCGTCAACCAGGTGCTGTTCCAAAACAACAAGAAGCTCAAGGACAATGCACTTCAAGCGGCGGTGCAGTTGAAGCCGCGCGGAACGTTTTCGCAGGCGACGCTTGATGCCGACGTCGAGTCGGTCAAGGCTGCCTACAGACGCATTGGTCGCGACGATGCGACGGTGACCACGCAGGTCATGCAGCTTGGCGACAACCGCGTGAACGTGGTCTTCAACATCAACGAAGGTGACCGCACGCAGATCGCGGCGATCAATTTCGTCGGCAACAGCGCCTATTCCAGCCGGCGCCTGTCGGACGTGATCACCACCAAGCGTTCGTCCTGGGTTTCCTTCGTCCTGCGCGACGACGTTTATGACGACGACAAGCTGCGCGCCGACCAGGAGCTGCTGCGCCGCTTCTACTACAATCACGGCTATGCCGATTTCCAGGTCGTGTCCGCTGTCGGCGAACTCGACAGCGCGACGAATAAGTACACGGTCACCATCACCGTCCAGGAAGGCGACCGCTACACGTTCGGCGATGTCAGCGTCGAAAGCACGATCCCGGAAGTCGACAGCAAGTCGCTGGAATCGGTGGTCGAAACCCGCAAGGGTGACGTCTACAATGCCAAGAGCGTCGAGAACACCATCATCGCGCTGACCGAGAAGGTGGCCGGTTCGGGCTATGCCTTCGCGCAGGTGACGCCGCGCGGCGATCGCAATTTCGAGAACCACACCATTTCGGTGGTCTACACGATCGACCAGGGCACCAAGGCCTATATCGAGCGCATCGAAATCCGCGGCAACGACCGCACGCGTGACTATGTCATTCGCCGCGAGTTCGACGTCAGCGAAGGTGATGCCTTCAATCAGGTGCTCATCCAGCGCGCTAAGAAGCGCCTGGAAGACCTCAATTACTTTGACAAAGTCGATATCTCGACGGTGCCAGGCTCGCAGCCCGACCAGGTCGTCCTGGTGGTCGATGTGGTCGAGAAGTCGACCGGCGAATTCTCGGTCGGCGCCGGTTACTCGACCGGCGGCGACACGGCCGGTCCCTCCGTCGAAGGATCGATCACCGAGCGCAACTTCCTCGGCCGTGGCCAGTTCATCAAGCTGTCGGCGGGCGGCGGCAAGAATTCGCGCGACTACAGCCTGTCCTTCACCGAGCCCTATTTCCTCGGACGGCGCATTGCCGCCGGCTTCGACATCTACAAGTCGACGCGGCAATACACCAACTACAACAGCGATACCACCGGTGCGACGGTGCGCTTCGGCCTGCCGATCACCAACAGCATCTCGACCCAATTGGCGTATAATATCGCGCAAGAGAAATATACGTATGCCGATGGCTGTCTGAACGCTAGCGGTAACTATGATCCGAGCCTGTGCACCATCTCCGCGGCGATTCAGCAGGGTATTGCGGAAAGCCCATGGGTCAAGTCGTCGGTTAGCCTCGGGCTAGTCTACAACACCATCGACGACATGAAGAATCCGCATGAGGGTATCTACGCTACTTCGACGGTGGAGGTAGCTGGTCTCGGTGGCGATGCGAAGTTTGTAAAGGTTACCGGGCGGGGCAGTGTTTACCAGACGCTGTCAGAGCAATTCGATTTGGTCGGGCTCATTTCAGGAGGCGCGGGCCATGTCCAGGGATACGGCAGTGGCGGTTTGCGCATCTTCGATCAGTTCCAGAGCACCGACCGCATGATCCGCGGCTTTGCCTATGGCGGCATCGGCCCTGTAGATCACGTTACGGGTGACCATCTCGGCGGCACGACCTATTTCAATGCGTCGGCGGAAGCCCAGTTCCCGTTGCCGGTCGTTCCAGAAAGCTTTGGCTTGCGCGGCGCTGTGTTCGCTGATGCTGCAACACTCTATGGCAGCAAGGTCGATACCCCTGGGGTCACTCAGGACTCGGTCGGCATGAAGTTGCGCGCCTCGGTCGGTCTCGGCCTGATGTGGGCCTCGCCGTTTGGGCCGATCCGTATCGACTATGCGATTCCGGTCAAGAAGGAAGCGAAGGACGACGTGCAGGAATTCAACTTCGGCATATCGACCCGCTTCTGATCGGCGGCCAACGATGCTCCCGGGTCTTTAGGTCCGGGAGAAATGTTCCGACCTAGCTGGATATAGCTTCTGGAATGACCGATCCGGTGTTCTTCGCGCCATCACGCCGGTATACGGCGGGCGAAGTCGCGAATCTGACCGGCTCGGTGCTTGTCGATTCCGGCCACTCCGATGTTTCGATCGAGGCGCTCGCGCCGGCCAACGAAGGCGGCGAGAATGCGCTCGTTTTCGTCGATGGCAGACGCAATTCCGCGCTGATGCAGTTGCTGCGGGCGGCCGCGGTCCTGTGCCCGGCGGAATTCGCCAACAAGGCGCCGTCCGGCATTGCCGTTCTGGTTCATCCGCGCCCGCAACAGGCATTCGCGCTGGTTGGGCGTCTGCTGTTTCCGACGGCCGCGACACCGGGGCCAATGACCGGTGAAACCGGCGTCTCGCCGCACGCTCATGTCGATGCGACCGCTCATGTCGAGGCAGGCGCGGTCATCGAGCCGGGTGCTGTCATCGGGCCGGGTGTTTCGATCGGCGGCGGTACCGTCATCGCACCCAATGCGGTCATCGGACAATCCTGCCAGATCGGCCGCGACGGCTATGTCGGTCCAGGCGCCAGCATCCAGTATGCCTTGATCGGCAACCGCGTCATCATCCATGGCGGTGCCAGGATCGGCCAGGACGGTTTCGGCTTCGTCGGCGGTGCCAAGGGACCCGAACGCGTCCCGCAGATCGGCCGGGTCGTCATCCAGGACGATGTCGAGATCGGCTCCAACTCCACCGTCGATCGTGGTGCCATGTCCGATACGATCATCGGCCAAGGCACCAAGATCGACAATCTCGTGCAGATCGCCCATAACGTTCGCATCGGCCGCAATTGCATAATAGCCGGGCTTTCGGGTATTTCGGGTTCCGTGGTCGTGGGTGACAATGTCACCATGGGCGGTGGCGTCGGGCTTGCGGATCATCTGACCATTGGGTCAGGAGCCAAGCTTGCCGCCAGAAGTGGGTTTATGAGCAATGTCCCTGCAGGCGAGATTTGGGGCGGTTATCCGGCACAGCCAATGGCGGAAGCCATGCGAGAGATAGCCATGTTGCGCACGATGGCCAGGGCACGCAAGCAGGGCAAGGGAAATGGCTGATATGGTGGCGGCGACGACGCTGGAAGCGGTCGACATCATGGGGCTGATGAAGCTCCTGCCGCACCGCTATCCGTTCCTGATGATTGATCGTATCGTCGATATCGATGGCGACGAGTCCGCCGTAGGTATCAAGAACGTGACCATAAACGAGCCGCATTTTCAG
The DNA here is from genome assembly GCF_024746815.1 of Mesorhizobium sp. AR07. Classification (GTDB taxonomy): domain Bacteria; phylum Pseudomonadota; class Alphaproteobacteria; order Rhizobiales; family Rhizobiaceae; genus Mesorhizobium. Next base: position 938,007 of record NZ_CP080525.1, on the reverse strand, counting down.
GGCCATTTTCCCGAGCAGCCGGTCATGCCGGGTGTGCTCATCGTCGAGGCGATGGCGCAGACGGCCGGCGCCATCTGCATCCGCAGCCTGGGCACCGAAAAGCCGTCATTGGTCTATTTCCTGACCATCGACAATGCCAAATTCCGCAGACCGGTCGTTCCGGGCGATCAGTTGAAGATTTATGTCAAGAAAATCAAGAAACGCGGCAACCTGCTCAAATTCGCTTGTGAAGCCATGGTCGACGGTGCCAAGGCGGCCGAGGCCGAGATTTCAGCCATGATGGTCACCAGCGACTGACGATCGAATGCTCATGAAAATCAAGACATCCATCCATGCCTCCGCTGTCGTGGAGGAAGGCGCTCAAATCGGCCAAGGCGTGCGCATTGGACCGTTTTGCCATATTAGCGCCGATGCGGTGATCGGCGACGGCGTCGAACTGGTCAGTCATGTCTCGGTGATGGGCGCGACCACCATCGGTGCAGCGACCAAGGTCTATCCGATGGCGATACTGGGCGGGCCGCCACAGAACACCAAGCACAAGGGCGGCCGCACCACCCTGGTGATCGGCAAGAACTGCACGATCCGCGAAGGCGTGACCATGCATGTCGGCACCGATTCCAGCCGCGGCGAGACGACGATCGGCGACAACGGCAATTTCCTTGCCTACGCCCACATCGCCCATGATTGCGTCGTCGGCGACAATGCGACGTTCGCCAATGGAGCGACTCTGGGCGGCCATTGCGAGGTCGGCAACAATGTCTATATCGGCGGCCTGACGGCGGTTCATCAGTTCGTCCGCGTCGGCGACAACGCCTTTCTGGGTGGCTGCTCCGCGATCGTCGGCGATGTCATTCCCTATGCCATCGCGGTCGGCAACCGCGCCAGCTTGCGCGGCCTCAACATCATCGGACTGAAGCGTTCCGGGCTGCCAAGGTCCGAAATCCATCTGCTGCGCAAGGCCTACAAGACGATCTTCGATCGCTCTCGCACCGTTGGCGAGAACATCGAGTTCGCCAAGGCCGAATTCGCTTCATCGCCGACCGCCATGAAGATCATCGATTTCATCACCAGTCGCGGTAAGCGGCACTATGCGGTGCCGTCGCTCAAGGGCGGCGATGGCGACGATGTCGATGACGAAGACTGAGCCGGCGGCGGCAGGTCTTGATCTTTCGCCGGGCGCCAGGGTCGGCATCATCGCCGGCGGCGGCAGCCTGCCGGTCGAAGTCGCGGCCGGTTCGGCCGAACAGGGCTACCCACCCTTTGTCATCCTGATGGAGGGCGAGGTCGACCGCATGGCGGAGCTCTCCCGCTATGAGCATGAGAGCCTCGCTCTCGAAGGCATCGGCTCACTGATACCTTTGCTGAGGCGGCACCGGATTACCCATCTGGTGCTTGCAGGCGAGATCAAGCGCCGGCCGCGATTGCTCGCGCTGCGCCCCAGCCTCAGCCTGCTCGCGGTCATCCCTTTGGTGGTCATGGCGCTGGCGCGTGGCGACGATGGCCTGCTGAAGGTCGTGGCACGAGGCCTCGAGGCGCGGGGCATAAAGGTCGTCGGCGCCCATGAGATCGTGCCGAACCTTGTCGCGGCTGAAGGCGTGCTGACCAAGGCAGCGCCATGGAAATCGGACTGGCGTGACATCGAGGCCGGCCTTGCGGCGGCAAAAGCCATAGGGGCGCTGGATATCGGCCAGGCGGCGATCGCCGTCGGCGGCCGGACCATCGCGCTCGAAGGCATCGAGGGGACGGCCGGATTGCTCGACCGTGCGCAGCTGTTGCGCGGCCACGGCCGTATAGCCGGCAAGACGCGCGGCGTCCTGGTCAAATGCGCCAAGCCTGGCCAGGAACTGCGCGCGGATCTTCCTTCTATCGGTCCGCAGACAATCGAAGCGGTGCATGCGGCCGGGCTTGCCGGCATCGCCGTCGAGGCGGGACGTTCGCTGGTTCTCGAAGGCCCCGAAACCATCGCGCGCGCCAACGCACTCGGCCTGTTCGTCATCGGTCTGCCTGCCGCCGCGGAGTCGCATCATGGCTGACAAGGTGCTGAAGATCGCAATCGTTGCCGGCGAGGAATCCGGCGATCTGCTTGGCGCCGATATCGTGCGTTCGCTCAAGCAGGCGACGGGCCGCGAGGTGCAACTCGTCGGCCTCGGCGGCCGCCATCTGCAGACGCTGGGACTGGTCTCGCCATTCGATGCCGGCGAGATCGCCCTCATGGGTTTCAGCGCCATCCTGCGTGACCTGCCGCGCCTGATGCGGCGGATCGGTCAACTGGCCAAAACCGTTGCGGACGAGAAGCCTGATTGCCTTGTCACCATCGACAGCCCGGACTTTTCCTTGCGTGTCGCCAAAAAGGTGCGCGCGGCCAATCCGTCGATCCCGATCATCCACTATGTCTGCCCCAGCGTATGGGCGTGGCGGCCGGGCAGGGCGGTGGCGATGAAGCCCTATGTCGACCATATCCTCTGCATCCTGCCGTTCGAGGTGAAGGAGCTCGAGCGGCTCGGCGGCCCGCCCGGCACCTATGTCGGGCATCGCCTCACCCATGATGCGGGCGTGCTCGCGGCGGCGAAGGCACAGGACCTGCCGCGCGATCTTGCGCCGGACCGCGTGAAGACATTGCTCGTCCTGCCCGGCTCGCGGCGCGGCGAGGTGCGGCGGCTGCTCGACCCGTTCGGCGAGACGGTGTCGATGCTGCGCGCGCGCGGGCATCGCCTGCGCCTGCTGTTGCCGACGGTCCCGCATGTCGCCGGCCTCGTCAAATCCTCGGTCACAAGGTGGGATGAAAAGCCCGAGATCATTGTCGATCCCCAGCGCAAATGGCAGGCTTTTGGCAAGGCCGACGCGGCGCTTATCGCATCCGGGACGGTATCGCTGGAGCTGGCGCTGGCCGGTGTGCCGATGGTCTCCTGCTACAGGCTCGATCCGGTCGCACGCGTGGTGGCGCCTTACCTGCTGTCCGTCTGGTCGGCGCTACTGCCCAACCTGATCGCGGATCGCGCGCTGGTTCCTGAATTCTACAATGAGTACGTCAAGCCGAACAATCTGGCCCGGCAATTGGAGGCGCTGTTCGCCGACAGCGGGATGCGCGCCTGGCAAAAGCAAGGTTTTGCCGAGATCACCCGGCGCATGGCGACCGACAAGCCGTCTGGTGAGATCGCCGCGCAGATGGTGATGAGGTGCATCAAGAAAGCGAATAGCGAGTAGGGAGTAGAGGCGATCGACGCCGCCTTCCTTCTATTCGCTACTCCCTATTCGCTATTCCCTACTCACTTCTCGTTCACCGCTTGGCGATCGGCACGTAGTCGCGCTCCGGCGCACCGGTATAGAGCTGGCGCGGGCGGCCGATCTTCTGGCGCGGGTCCTCGATCATCTCCTTCCACTGCGCGATCCAGCCGACGGTGCGGGCGACCGCGAACAGCACGGTGAACATGGTGGTGGGGAAGCCCAGCGCCTTCAGCGTGATGCCGGAATAGAAGTCGACGTTCGGGTAGAGCTTCTTCTCGATGAAATAGGGATCGGTCAGCGCGATCTTTTCCAGCTCCATGGCGATGTCGAGCAGCGGATCGTCCTTGATGCCGAGTTCGCCCAGAACCTCATGCGCGGTCTTCTGCATGATCTTGGCGCGCGGATCGTAGTTCTTGTAGACGCGGTGGCCAAAGCCCATCAGCCGGAACGGGTCGTTCTTGTCCTTGGCGCGGGCGATGAATTCCGGGATGTGATCGACATGGCCGATCTCGCCCAGCATGTTCAGCGCCGCTTCATTGGCGCCGCCGTGCGCCGGCCCCCACAGGCAAGCGATGCCGGCGGCGATGCAGGCGAACGGGTTGGCGCCCGAAGAGCCGGCGAGACGAACGGTCGAGGTCGAGGCGTTCTGCTCGTGATCGGCATGCAGGATGAAGATGCGCTCCATCGCGCGTGCCAGCACCGGGTTGATCTTGTACTCCTCGCACGGCACGGCAAAGCACATGTGCAGGAAGTTGGCGGCGAAGTTCAGCTCGTTCTTCGGGTAAATGAAGGGCTGGCCGATGTGGTATTTGTAGGCCATGGCCGCGATCGTCGGCATCTTGGCGATCAGCCGCATCGACGCCACCATGCGCTGGTACGGATCGGAGATGTCGGTGGAGTCGTGATAGAAGGCCGACAGCGCGCCGACCACGCCGCACATCACCGCCATCGGGTGCGCGTCGCGGCGGAAGCCGGTGAAGAAGCGCGACATCTGCTCGTGCACCATGGTGTGGCGCGTCACGCGGTAATCGAAATCGTCCTTCTGCGCCTTGGTCGGCAATTCGCCGTAGAGCAGGAGATAGCAGACCTCGAGGAAGTCGCCATGCTCGGCCAACTGGTCGATCGGGTAGCCGCGGTGCAAGAGAATGCCGGCGTCGCCGTCGATGAAGGTAATTTCGGATTCGCAGCTCGCGGTCGAGGTGAAACCGGGATCGTAGGTGAAGGCGCCGGTGGTGCTGTAGAGCGTGGCGATGTCGATGACATCGGGCCCGACCGATCCGCTTCGCACCTTGAACTCGTGAGTCTTGCCAGCGAATTCAAGCTTTGCCGTGGCCTCTTGGGTCTTGCCGCCAAATTCCAATTTTGTCGCAGCTTCGGTCATTGCAAACTCCTTCTTGTTTCCTCATGCCGGCAAAGGCAAATTCTGCAGAGCGACACGTCGAAATCACCGCAATGCGCGTATTCGCCACCGCATTTCAGGAGGTGCGTGCCAGATTGGGCCAAGGCCTAATGTTGCACTGCGAAACGCGCCTTTCAATGCCAATCTTCTTGGGCCAGTTTGCTCCTAATCGATTTGATCCGCTATGCGCGCCAGGCTCTCCTCGCGCCCGAGCACGGCAAGCACGTCGAACACGCCCGGCGAGGTGCTCTTGCCGGTCAGGGCGGCGCGCAAAGGCTGGGCGACAGTGCCAAGCTTGTGGCCGCCGGCCTGCGCATAGTCGCGGATCGCGGCCTCCGCTGAGGCGGCCGTCCAGTCGCCTGAAAGCCCGTTCAAAGCTTCGTGAGCGCCGCGTAGGATCTTGCGTGCGTCTTCGTTGAGCAAAAGTGCCGCCTTGTCGTCGATCGGCAGCGGCCGCGTGGCAAACAGGAAGGCGGCGCCATCGACGAGCTCGACCAGCGTCTTGGCGCGCTCCTTCAGGCCCGGCAGTGCGGACAGCAACTGCGCCTTGTTCTTGTCGTCGAGGCGCGCGGCCATCGCCGGACCATCCTCGAGATAGGGCAGAGTGGCGATGAAGATGTCGAACAGCTCGGCATCGCTCATGCGACGCATATGGACGCCGTTCAGCGCCTCCAGCTTGGCGAAGTCAAAGCGGGCCGCGCCCTTGTTGACGTCGCCGATGTCGAACCAGGAAATCATATCCTTGATCGACATGATCTCGTCGTCGCCATGGCTCCAGCCGAGCCGCGCCAGGTAGTTGAGTAGCGCCTCCGGCAGATAGCCCATGGCGCGATAGGCCTCGATGCCGAGCGCGCCGTGCCGCTTCGACAGCTTGGCGCCATCGGCACCATGGATCAGCGGGATATGCGACATCGACGGCACGTCCCAGCCCATGGCGTCATAGATCACGGTCTGGCGGGCGGCATTGGTCAAGTGGTCGTCGCCACGGATGATATGGGTGACGCCCATGTCGTGGTCGTCGACGACGACGGCATGCATGTAGGTCGGGTTGCCGTCAGAACGCAGGATGATGAAGTCGTCGAGATCCTTGTTGGGAAAGCGCACCTCGCCCTGGACACGGTCATGCACCACCGTCTCGCCCTCGGTTGGCGCCTTGATGCGGATAGCACCCTTGGCGCCGGCAGGCGCCTCCGACGGATCGCGGTCACGCCAGCGGCCATCATAGCGGGGCGGCAGGCCCTTGGCCCGTGCTGCCTCACGCATCGCCTCCAGCTCGGCTGACGTCGCATAGCAATAGTAAGCCTTGCCCATGCGCACGAGCTCCTCGGCCACCTCGCGATGGCGCGGCGCACGCTCGAACTGCGACACCGGCTCGCCGTCCCAGGAAAGGCCGAGCCAGGAAAGCCCGTCGAGAATGGCCGCGGTCGCGGCATCGTTGGAGCGCTCGCGATCGGTATCCTCGATGCGCAGCAGCATCGTGCCGCCGGTGTGCTTGGCGTACAGCCAGTTGAACAGCGCCGTGCGCGCGCCGCCTATGTGGAGGTAGCCGGTGGGCGAGGGGGCAAAACGGGTGACGACCTTGTCGGACATGGAACTCTCGGAAACCATCTGAAGCGGGGTGCGGTTGCGCGGACTTTCGCGCTTTGCGCGTTCATGTAGCATAGGGTGTCGAGGGCGCAAGGGGCAGACCCGATGGCTGGACGGGGCCGGGGCTCGGATCAGGACGAGGACGCCGCTGTTGGCGTCAGCGAGCGGTCCCTGTTTGCGCCGCCGCTGCCAGTCCCGCTGCCGCCACCATCGCCCCTTGTGCCTGCCCCCGGCAACCGGCCTTTACAGGCGGATATCCCGGCGCCAAAGCCGCCCACCGAAGCGGGCAGGATCGCGCGTGTGCGCCGGCAAATCGGCCGGATATCACTGCCTCGCCTGCGCCACAGCGTGGCCACGGCAGCGGGCCTCGAACTCGACCGAGGCATGGCTTTTCTGCTGGTGCCGGTCTGCCTGGCGGTCGGAGCGATCGGCTATTTTTCGCTTGCCGCGGAGCCTGACTTTCCAAAGCCTGTGGCGGTCGTCGCGCTGACGGCACTCTGTGTGCTTGTCTCGCGTTCCTGGCCGAAAACCCATCTGTGCTTCATGGCGGCACTGTTGTGCGGGCTCGGCTTGCTCGTCGCCAAGGTCGAGACATGGCGAGCGGGAACGCAGATGCTCGGTTCGGAAATCTCGACGCAAGTGACCGGCCGCGTCGTCTCGATCGACCGGATGGAGAGCGGCCGCATCCGGCTGACCATCGACGTGACGTCGACCGCGCGGCCGAAATTGCGCTATGCGCCGGAGCGGGTGCGGCTTTCGGCACGCAAGATCCCGGCCGACATCACCGCCGGCTCCCTGATATCAGGCTATGCCAAGCTGTTGCCGCCGACAGGCCCGGTGCGGCCGGACAGCTACGACTTCTCCTTCGACAGCTACTTCGCCGGCATCGGCGGCAGCGGATTCTTTCTCGGCAATCCAAAGCTTGTCGTCACCGGTGACAACGACATGCCGTTGTCGGCCCGCCTTTCCTCGGCGATAGAAAATGCCCGTGAAGCCATCGCCGACCATATCAGGGGCAGTGTGGGTGGTGCCGAAGGCGAGATCGCCGCGGCGCTGATCGTTGGCGTGCGCGCCGGCATTCCCGACGACATCAACGAAGCGATGCGGCGTACCGGCATTTACCACGTCATCTCCATTTCCGGACTGCACATGGCGCTGGTCGCCGGCACGATCATGGGTCTGCTGCGCGGCGCCTTCGCCCTGTTTCCGGACTTTTCCGCCCGTCGGCCGGTCAAGAAATATGCCGCCGCCGCGGCATTGTTCTCGATCGCCGCCTATCTCGTCATCTCGGGCATCGTCGTTGCCGCCGAGCGCAGCTTCATCATGCTGGCGGTGATGCTGATTGCCGTGCTGTTCGATCGGGCGGCGCTGACCATGCGCAATCTGGCGATTTCGGCGATTGCCGTCATTGCGGTGTCGCCGCATGAGGTGGTCGGCCCGAGTTTTCAAATGTCGTTCGCGGCAACCGCGGCGCTGGTCGGAGCCTATGCCGGCTGGTCGGATCATCGCGCGGGGAAAACGAGACCGCCGCCGCCACGGCGATCGCTGCCTGGCTTCCTCGCGCGAAAATTCCTGCTGGCGATGGGTGGCCTTGCCATGACCTCTATCATCGCCGGCAGCGCCACGGCGCTGTTTGCCATCTGGCATTTTCAGCGGGTTTCGCCGCTCAGCCTGTTGGCCAATCTCGCCATCATGCCGATCGTCTCGCTGGTTGTAATGCCTTTCGCCGTCCTCAGTGCGCTGGCGATGCCATTCGGCGCCGATGGTCCCTTTCTTTACGTGATGGGCAAAGGCCTGACGGCGATGATCGCCATGTCCGCATGGATTTCCGAGCGATCGCCGGTCGACGCAATCGGGTTGATTTCGCGGCAGTCCGTCCTGCTGGTGGCGATTGCCCTGGTCACTGCGACGATGGCAACGACATGGCTGCGGCTCGCAGCCCTTCCATTCGCACTTGCCGGCCTGTTGACCGTCACGGAGACGCGCACACCCGACGTGTTGATTTCAGAGGACGCCCGGCTGGTGGCGCTGCCGATCGGCGGCGGCGAACTTGCCATCAACAGGGCGCGTCCAAACGAATTCACCGTCGACAACTGGAAGCGCGCACTGACATCCGAAACCATTGTCGTGCCGGAAGTGTTCAACAAAGGCGACGGGCAGTTCGACATCGCGGATTCCGCTGGCCTGCCGCCGGGGGCGCCTTTCTATTGCACATCAGGCGTTTGTCTCGCCAGGCACCCGTCCGGCGCAATCATCGCGCATGCCGAAGATCGCAAGGACGCCTGGAAAGCCTGCGGTTTTGCCGACCTGATCGTCATCAATGACGCGACGGCCTATGACCCCTGTCATAATCCGCTGGTTCTCGTCATCACCAAGCGGCAACTCGCCCGCAAAGGCAGTGCGGCCGTTTTCTTCGATCGACAATCGGCGATCATGCCGGCAACAGTCAGCTTCGCGGTAGACAGGCCGTATCGGCCCTGGCACGCGCAGCGCAAATTCTCACGCGAGGCGAGGGGCCTGCCGCCCTATCGCAAACTCGAAAAGCCTGATGCCAGCCCTGCTCAGTAGCGCCTGATCAGCCCGACGAGCTTGCCTTGCACCTTGACCCTGTCCGGCCCGAAAATGCGCGTTTCGTAGGCCGGATTGGCGGCTTCGAGCGCAATCGAGGCGCCCTTGCGTCGGAACCGCTTCAGCGTCGCTTCCTCGTCATCCACCAGCGCCACGATGATCTCGCCCGGGCTGGCGGTGTCGGCGTTGCGGATGATGACGGTGTCGCCGTCGAAGATGCCGGCCTCGATCATCGAGTCGCCCTTGACCTCCAGGGCATAGTGCTCGCCGCCCATGATCATGTCCGGCGGCACCGAGATCGAATGCGTCTGATGCTGGATGGCGTCGATCGGCACACCGGCGGCGATCCGGCCCATGACCGGGATCGAGACAGCGGAAACCACGTCGTCGTCATTGCCGGCCGAAGGCTGCCGAGATGCCGGTTTGACCTGCCGGCCAAGGCCGCCCTGACCCAGACTGCCCTGGATGACGCTTGGCGAGAATTTTCTTGCCGCGTTGAGGCCAGGCGCGATCGAGTCCGGCAGACGCAGCACTTCCAGCGCACGTGCCCGGTTGGGTAGCCGGCGAATGAAGCCGCGCTCCTCCAGCGCCGTGATCAACCGATGAATGCCGGATTTGGAGGCGAGGTCGAGGGCTTCCTTCATTTCGTCGAAGGAAGGCGGGATGCCGCTTTCCTTGAGCCGTTCATGAATGAACATCAGCAGTTCATGTTGCTTGCGCGTCAGCATGTCAGCCCCCAGGGTACCTGAAACCAGAATCAGAAAACAAACCCAGAACAAACACTATCTGTTCCAGTTGTGTTCCGCAACCGTTTAAAGTTTAATGAATTTGTTAAGGCGGCTGAAATTATTTGGCGCCGGCAGCCCGCCGCGATCGACGACCGCCTGCCTCCGCGACGCACCAACCTGCATTGAAATTGTTTTGGTTAATGGCCTGTGGCCCACCCTGCGGCAAGGCCTGGCATCAGCCGCCGATGGATCTCGATAACGGGGATTTTCACTATACTGGCTGTTGGCTTGCCGTGAACGAAACGAAGCCAAAATGCCAACTTCTGGTTAATCCGGTGGCCAGCAGCGCGGTCGCCCGGAGGGACTCATTCGTGGATTGGAAAATCGTTCCTCATCATCCAACGAAGGCGTGAGGCCGGCGACAACAGAGCGTCGAGATGACAGCGTCAGGTAACGGCCTCCTTGACGGCGAAACGCTGGTCCTTCCATGCCCCGGTGCGCAGAATGTCTTCCAGCACCTCAACCGCCAGCCACACGTCCTTGTAGCCGACATAGAGCGGCGTGAAGCCGAAGCGGATGGTCGACGGTGCGCGGAAATCACCGATCACCCCGCGCTCGATCAGCGCCCGCATGACCTGATAGCCGTGACCGTGAAGGAACGAGACCTGGCTGCCGCGCTTGGTCGCGTCGCGGGTGCTCTCCAGCGTGAGACCGTAGGCGCCGCACTTCGCTTCGACGAGCTGGATGAAGAGTTCGGTGAGCCCGATGCTCTTTTTGCGCAATACGGCCATGTCGACGTCGTCCCAGATGGCAAGCGCGCCTTTGAGCGCCCGCATGGAGAGGACCGGCTGCGTGCCGCACAGAAAGCGGCGGATGCCAGTGCCGGCAACATAACCCCGCTCGAAGGCGAAGGGTCGCGCATGCCCCCACCAGCCGCTGAGCGGTTGGCTGATATCGCCATGGTGGCGCTGCGCGGCATAGATGAAGGCCGGCGCACCCGGACCGCCGTTGAGGTATTTGTAGGTGCAGCCGATGGCGAAATCGGCATTTGCATGGTCGAGTTCGACCGGCAGGGCGCCCGCGGTGTGGCATAAATCCCAGATGATGAGCGCTCCGGCTGCATGGGCCCTGCGTGTCAGCGCCGCCATGTCGCGCAATTCGCCCGACTTGTAGTTGACGTGATTGACCAGCACCACCGCGACGCTTTCGTCGATCAGCTCTTCGATGGTTGGTGCGTCGACGCCAGCGAGGCGCAGCAAGGCGCCATCACGGGTCGAGGCCACGCCTTCGGCGATGTACAGATCGGTGGGAAAACTGTCACCCTCGGCGACGATTGTCGACCGGCCGGGCCGCATATCCAGCGCCGCATGCAGCACCTTGTAGATGTTGATCGACGTCGTGTCGCAGACAACGGTCTGGCCGGCCGCGGCTCCGATCAGGCGTCCGAGCTGGTCGCCGAGCTCGATCGGCATCTCAAACCATCCAGCCGTATTCCAGGCTCGAATGAGATCCTGGGCCCATTCCTTGGTCGCCGCCTGCTGCAGCTCGCCGAAGACGGCGTGCGATGCCGCCCCCAGTGAATTGCCATCGAGATAGATCACCCCCTCCGGCAGGATGAAGCGATCGCGCATGGCACGCAGCGGATCCGTCGCATCCATCGCTTCGATCGCAGCGAGATCAGGAATTCCACTCATGATCAGTCGGTCCTCGGTTGTTTGCGAAAGGTTTCCGCCACAAGCGCATGCTGTCGGCGTGCCTGGTTTCATTTCAATGATGTCAGAGCCGGGTGCGAACGGTCCAAAGTTCTGGAAACAGGACGACCTCGAGCATCTTCTTCAGATAGGAGGCACCTGACGTGCCACCGGTGCCGCGCTTCATGCCTATGATGCGTTCGACCGTGGTGACGTGGTTGAAGCGCCAGCGGCGGAAATAGTCCTCGAAGTCGACCAGCTTCTCGGCCAGTTCGTAGAACATCCAGTAGCGCTGCGGATCGCGGTAGACGGTCTGCCAGGCGACCAGGACCTCTTCGTTCTCAGTGCGGGTTTCCCGCCAGTCGGTGCGCCTGGCGTCGGCGCCGATGTCGAATCCGTTGCGGGCGAGCAGCAGCAGGGCTTCGTCGTAGAGCGACGGCTCGGCCAGGATCGCCTCAAGCTTCTGGCTGAGCTCCGGCCGGTGCTTGTGCGGGCCGAGCATGGCGAGGTTGCGATTGCCGGCCATGAACTCGATGGCGCGATACTGCCAGGACTGGAAACCCGAGGATTGGCCGAGCGCATCGCGGAACTCAGTGTATTCGCTGGGCGTCATGGTCCGCAGCACGTCCCACGCATTGTTCAACTGCTCGAAAATGCGGGCAACCCGCGACAGCATCTTGAAACTCGGCTCGAGGCGGTCGGCGCGGATCGAGCGGATCGCAGCACCAATCTCGTGCAGGGCAAGCTTCATCCAAAGCTCGGAGGTCTGATGCTGGATGATGAACAGCATCTCGTCATGCGCCGTCGACAGCGGCGTCTGCGCCTCCAGCACCTTCTCCAGATGCAGATAGTCGCTGTAGGACATGCGTTCGTTGAACGACATCTGTGCGCCTTCGGACGCCGGATCGTATGGCTCGCTCAATTGATTTTCTCCGTACGCAGCCGGAAACGCTGGATCTTGCCGGTCTGGGTCTTGGGCAGAGCAGCGATGAATTTTACCGATCGCGGGTATTTGTAGGGCGCGATGGTTGCCTTGACGTGGTCCTGCAGGCGCTTGGTGGTCAATGCGTCTGCCGCGACGCCTTGCACCAGCACGACATGCGCCTCGACGATCTGGCCGCGTTCGGCATCCTCCGCGCCGATGACCGCGCATTCGGCGACATCAGGATGCGCCAGCAGCGCTGCCTCGACTTCCCGCCCGGCAATGTTGTAGCCGGCGCTGACGATCATGTCGTCGGAGCGGGCGGCGAAATGAAAGAAGCCGTCCTTGTCCTGCGTGAAGGTGTCGCCGGTGAGGTTCCAGCCGTCGCGAACGTAGTCCTTCTGCCTGTCGTCGGCCATGTAGCGGCAGCCGGTCGGCCCGCGCACCGCCAGCCTGCCGGTCGCGCCTCGCGGCACCTCGCGCATCTCGTCGTCGACGATGCGCGCCTCATAGCCGCCCACCGGCTTGCCGGTCGACGCCGGCTTCATGTCGTCGAAGCGGTTGGAGATGAAGATGTGCAGCATTTCGGTGGCGCCGATGCCGTCGAGGATCGGCTTGCCGGTCTTTCGCGTCCACTCTTCGAAGACCGGAGCGGGCAAGGTCTCGCCGGCCGAAACGGCGACGCGCAGCGATGACAGGTCCGCACCTTCATCCATGGCCTTGAGCATCGCGCGGTAGGCGGTCGGCGCGGTGAACGAGATCGTCGCTTTGTAGGTCTCGATGATGTGGATCATGTTGGGCGGCGTCGCCTGTTCCAGCAGCGTCGCCGCCGCACCGAAGCGCAGCGGGAAGATGGCGAGCCCGCCAAGGCCGAAGGTAAAGGCGAGCGGCGGCGAGCCGACGAAAATGTCGTCCGGCGTTACCTGGAGAATTTCACGGGCATAGGCATCGGCGATGATCAAGAGGTCGCGGTGGAAATGCATCGTCGCCTTCGGCACGCCTGTCGTTCCCGAGGTGAAGCCGAGCAGCGCGACGTCGTCGCGGCCGGTGTTGACGGCGGTGAAAACAACCGACTTGTCGAGGGCGGCGCGATCGAGTTCGGCATCATGGTTGGCGGTGCCGTCGAAGCCGATGACCTGCTTGAGGAACGGGCTATCCTTGGCGCAGGCGGTCATCTCATCCATCAGCCTTGTGTCACAAAGCGCGGTTGTGATTTCCGCCTTGTCGACGATCTTGCTGAGCTCGCCGGCGCGCAGCATCGGCATGGTGTTGACGACCACGGCGCCGACCTTGGTGGCGGCCAGCCAGCAGGCCACCATGGCGGGATTGTTGGCGGAGCGGATCAGCACCCGGTTGCCGGGCTTGACGCCATAGTTCTCGACCAGCGCATGGGCCAGCCGGTTCGTCCAGTCGGATAGTTCCTTGTAGGTGCGGCGGCGGCCATTGCCGATCAGCGCGGTGTGGTCACCCAAGCCCTTCTCGACCAGCCTGTCGGTCAGTTCGACGCCGGCGTTGAGGTGTTCGGGATAGTCGAAGCCGTCGAGCAGGAAGTCTGGCCATTGCTCCGGCGGCGGCAGGTGATCGCGCGTGAACGTGTCGATATGCGCTGAAGGCCCAAGCATGTCGCCGCTATCCTGTCTGCTGCCTGGCCAGCGCGCGAGGCTTCTGGCCGGATGGGTGGATCTGAAGGTCCTGCTTCTCGAGGAGGCTTCGTGCCGCCGGTCGCACCGTGCTCGTCGACGCCACCCCAAAGGGCGGACATTTGCAGGTTTCGGGCAGCACAGCAGACCTCCCATTGTCGGCTGTTCGTCAGGCAGGATCGCACCAGTCGAAATTTGTTTCAAGCCTAAAATGTTTTTGCCCTGGAGCATTGACGCATGGCGTGGCGATGGCCATTGCTAGCGCGGAAACGATGCCGGTTTTGGGGAGGGCGCCGATGTTCGAACGTCAGATTGCCAATTGGGACAGCGCCTATGCCAACGGTGCGAACATCGCCGGCAGCGACCGATGGCCGGCCGCGTGGGTGGAGCCAGCACAAGCCTTTCGCGAAGCGCTTTCGGCTGAGGGCCGGGCACGGCTCGACATTGCCTATGGCGACGGACGGCGCAATCGGCTCGATCTCTTCCTTCCCAGCGTCACGCCCAAGGGGCTCGTGGTGTTCATCCATGGCGGCTATTGGAAGGCGTTCGACAAGAGTTTCTGGTCGCACCTCGCCAATGGCGCGGTCAGCAGCGGCTTTGCCGTGGCGATACCGTCCTACACGCTCTGTCCCGAAGCCCGCATCGCCGGCATCGTTGGGGAAATAGGGGCAGCGATCGGCAAGGCGGCAGGGATGGTCGACGGGCCGTTGATGCTGACCGGACATTCGGCCGGCGGACACCTCGCCAGCCGGATGGTCACGGCAACCACGCCTCTGGCGGCCGATGTGGCGCGGCGCATACGCCACGTCGTGTCGATTTCCGGCCTCCACGATCTGCGACCGATCATGCACACCGAGATGAACGCGACACTGGCGATCGACGAGCAGGAGGCGCAGGCCGAGAGCCCGGCGCTGCTGCGTCCCATGGATGGTGCCCGCATCACCTGCTGGGCCGGTGGCAGTGAGCGTGCCGAGTTCCTGCGCCAGAACGCGCTGCTTGCCAACATCTGGACCGGCCTAGGTGCTGCGACCAGCACCGTGGTCGAGCCCGACCGGCATCATTTCAGCATTGTCGACGGCCTCACCGATCCAGCGCATCCGCTGACACGGGCCTTGATCTCAGAATAGGGCGGAGATTATTTCCGCCCTATTATCAATAGCTTGTTTGGCGAAACGTCAACGCAACATCAGCACGCTGCAAGCTTCACCGGCGGCCGCCGCGGGGGCAAACGGTGCGCGCACAATCAGCCCGTTGGCGTCGGCCAGCATTCTGAGCATCGAGGAATCCTGGATGCCGAACGGCGTCGCCACCAGCGCGCCGTCATCTTCCCTGACCACCGCCCGCACATAATCCTGGCGCAGATCATTGGCCGGCATTGCGGCGCCCAATCGCGCCGGACGAATATCCTGACGATGGTTGCGCCCACCAAGCCGCGCCAGCAGCGGTTTCAGGAACAACTGCGAGCAGACCAGGCTTGCCACCGGATTGCCGGGCAGACCGATGCATCTGATATCGCCGAGGCGTCCGAACATCAGCGGCTTGCCGGGGCGCATGGCGATCTTCCAGAAGCCAAGCGTCATGCCTTCGCCTGTCAGCACGTCATGGATCAGATCGTGGTCGCCGACCGAGGCGCCACCCAGCGTCACGATGACATCCGCACCAGCCGCGACCGCCTTTTGAACCAAGGCGGCGATGGCCTCCTTGCGGTCGGCGGCAATGCCGAGATCGAGCGCGCGGGCGCCGACCGACTGCGCCGCCGCCGCGACACCATAGGCATTGGACGAGATGATCTGGTCCGGCCCGAGTTCGCTGCCCGGCGGCAACAATTCGTCGCCGGTGGCGATGATGGCGACCAGCGGCCGTTTCACCACGTTGACCGTGGGGTGGTTGGCCGATGCCGCCAGCGACAGCGCCGCCGGGTCGAGCACGCGGCCCTTTTCCAGCAGGACATCGCCTTTCGAGAAGTCCAGCCCGACACGGCGAATGTTGCGCCACTCCGCCGTCGGCTCGGTCACTTCGATGTCGCCGCCACCGAGGTCGCGGACATTCTCCTGGATGACGATGGTGTCGGCGCCTTCGGGCAGCGGCGCGCCGGTAAAGATGCGCACGGCCTGCGCCTTGCCGACCGTGCCGCCAAAGCCACGCCCGGCCGGCGCCATGCCGATCACCGAAAGTCTTGACGGCGCCGACGCCACATCGACGGCGCGCGCCGCATAGCCGTCCATGGCCGAGGCATTGAAAGGTGGTTGCGTGCGCAGCGCAATGACGGGATCGGCCAGCACGCGATCCATTGCCTCAAAGAGCGGAACGCTTTCGCCTGCCAGTGATACCGCGCCTTCCAGCAGGCGTTCGAGCGCCTCGGCGACGGGAACCAGCGCCATCAGGCGTCTACCTTGTAGTCGCCCGACTTGCCGCCGGTCTTTTCGACCAGCCGGATGCCGGAGATGACCATCGCGCGGTCAACCGCCTTGGCCATGTCGTAGATGGTCAGGCAGGCCACCGAAGCGGCGGTCAGCGCCTCCATCTCGACGCCCGTCTTGCCGGTGACGCGCGCAAGTGCTGTGACCTTCAGGCCTGGCAAGGCATGGTCCGGCTCGATGTCGACGGAAACCTTGGTCAGAAGCAGCGGATGGCAGAGCGGGATCAATTCATGCGCTTTCTTTGCCGCCATGATGCCGGCGATGCGCGCGGTGCCGAGCACGTCGCCCTTCTTGGCGTTGCCTTCGAGGATCATCGTCAGCGTGTCGGGCTGCATCGCGACAAAACCCTCGGCGATCGCCGTGCGCGTCGTCTCCGCCTTGTCGCCGACGTCGACCATGTTGGCCTCGCCCTCCGCGCCGAGATGGGTGAGGGCGGCCGTCATCGTCAGATGGCCTCGGCCGGCGCCTTGCCCGTCAGCAGCAGGCTGGTCGCCATGGTGACGTCCTGCTGCCGCATCAGGCTCTCGCCGACAAGGAAGGTGCCGATGTCGTTCTTTTGCAGCCTGAGGCAATCGTCATGCGTGAAAATACCGCTCTCGCTGACCAGCAGGCGGTCGGCCGGCACCATCGACGCCAGCCGCTCCGAGGTAGCGAGGCTGGTCTCGAATGTTCTCAGATTGCGATTGTTGATGCCGATCAGCCGCGACGACAGCTTTAGTGCGCGCTGCGTTTCGGCCTCGTCATGCACTTCGACCAGCGCATCCATGCCGAGTTCGAACGCCGTCGATTCGAGGTCGCTGGCCAGCGCGTCGTCGACGCTCGCCATGATGATCAGGATGGCGTCCGCGCCCCAGGCGCGGGCCTCGAACACCTGGTAGGGATCGAATAGAAAATCCTTGCGCAAAGCGGGCAGGGCGACGGCAGCTCTCGCCCTGGTCAGAAATTCGGGCGCGCCCTGGAAGGACGGCGCGTCGGTCAGCACTGAAAGACAGGCGGCACCGCCTTTCGCATAGGCTCGCGCCAATGCCGGTGGGTCGAAATCGGCGCGGATCAGGCCCTTGGAGGGGCTTGCCTTCTTGATCTCGGCGATCAGCGCGAAGGCACCGGATTTGCGCTTCGCCTCGAGCGCCGCAAGAAAGCCGCGCGGCGCATCCGCGTCCTTCGCTCGCGCCTTGATCTCGGTCAGCGGCACACGTGCCTTAGCCGCAGCGATCTCGTCGCGCTTGTAGGCCTCGATCTTGCGAAGAATGTCAGACACGCTCTATCCGTTCGAAATCTCGATCAACCGGTCAAGCACTTGCAACGCCCGGCCGCTGTCGATGGCTTGCGCGGCGAGCGCGATGCCGTCGCCAAGCGTCGTCGCCTTGCCCGCCACGACCAGTCCGGCGCCGGCATTCATCAGCACGGTGTCGCGGTAAGCGCCGGCGGCGCCGCCCAGCATATCGCGTAATGCCTTGGCATTGTAAGCCGCGTCGCCGCCACGCAATTCATCCTTGGTATGGCGTGCCAGTCCGACCGCTTCCGGGGTCAGCGTGAAGCTGCGGATCTCGCCGCCGATCAGTTCGGCGACCTGCGTCTCGCCGGTGGTGGTGATTTCGTCATAGCCGTCGCCATGGGCGACCCAGGCATGCTCGGCGCCCAGTGCTTTCAGCGTCTCGGCCACCGGCAGGATCCATTCCGGCAGGAACACACCCACCATCTGCCGCTTGACACCAGCCGGATTGGAAAGGGGGCCAAGCAGATTGAAGATCGTGCGGGTGCCGAGTTCGACGCGGGTCGGGCCGACATGCTTCATCGCCGGATGGTGCGCGGGCGCGAACATGAAGCCGACGCCCGTCTCGTGAATGCAACGGCCGATGAACTCGGGCGAGATGTCGATCTTGACGCCGAGCGCGACCAGCACGTCGGCGGCTCCCGTCAGAGACGACAGGCCGCGATTGCCGTGCTTGGCGACCGGCACACCGCTGCCGGCAATGACGAATGCCGATGCCGTCGAAATGTTGACGCTGTGGGAATTGTCACCGCCGGTGCCGACGATATCGATGGCGCCGGCGGGCGCATCGACGCGCAGCATCTTGGCGCGCATGGTGGCGACGGCGCCGGAAATCTCGCTCACCGTCTCGCCGCGCACGCGCAGCGCCATCAGGAAGCCGCCGATCTGGCCGGGCGTTGCGTCGCCCGACATGATGATGTCGAAGGCCTCGCGCGCTTCCTCGAAGGAAAGCGCGGTGCCGGTCGCGACCTTGGCGATATGGGTTTTCAGCGCGCTCATCTTGTCGAGGCTTGGGCGACGGCGGCCTGGTCGATGCGAACGTCGTATTGCGTCTGCAGCTGCGCCACCAGCTGGTCGAGCAGATCGTCCGACATGCCGGAGGTGAAGGATTTCTGTGCGTCGTCCGGCACCGAGCGGGCATCGGCCCCCGCAGGCTCGAACACTTCGGCGACCTTGTACAGGATCTGCCCGTCGCTGGTGGGCGAGGGGATCAGGCCGGTGCCGCCTTCGCCGACGCCGAACATCGCTGCCGCACCCTGCTTGCCGAAATCGACATCGTCGGCATCGCGCTTGACGCCGCGCTTGGTCTGTTTTTCCAGCTTCAGGTCGCTGGCGATGACGTCGAGCGTGGCGCCGGCCTTGAGCCGCTTTTCGAGCTCGTCAGCCTTGGCGGCGAGCCGCTTGGTCGTCTCCGCCGCCGTCCAGTCGGCAACGACTTTCTGGCGAACCTCGTCCAGCGTCCGGTCGCGAGCCGGTGTGATGGAAGCCACTTCATAGAAAACGAAACCGTTGTCCGCCGTGGTCAAGGCATCGTTTTCCGTCTTGGGTTCAGCGTCGAAGACAGCCTTGATCAGTTCCGGCGATTGCGGCAGGTCCTTGACGATGGTTGCGTCGGGCCTCTGGCCGCTGCGATCGATGGCGTCGATGGTGACGACCTTCAGCTTCAGCTTGGTGGCGGCGTCGGCCAGCGAACCGCCGGCGGCACGGGTGTCTTCGTAACTGTCACGCACGTCGAGAAGGATGCGGCTTGCCTCGCCCAGCGCCAGGTCCTTGCGAATCTGGTCGGACACTTCGGCCAGCGGCTTCACCACCTCGGGCTTGATCTCGGTGACGCGCAACAGCACCGGACCGAAGGCGCCCTGCACAACCTGGCTGACTTCATTGGCATTGAGTTTGAAGGCCGCGTCGGCGACCGCCTTGTCGGCAATCTTGTCCTTGGCCAGCGTGCCGAGCAAAGTGTCGGCCTGGGTCCTGCCTTCCGCCGTGACCAGCTTGTCGAAGGTGGCGCCGGCCTTCAGCGAATCGAGCGCGGCCTTGGCAGCGTCAGGCGTCTTGAACACCAGCTGCTCGATGGTGCGCAGTTCAGGCGTCGTATAGCGCGCCTTGTTCTTGTTGTAGTCGTCGCTGACCTGTTGGTCGGTGACCGCGGTCGTATCCATGATGTCGACCGGTTCGAGGCGGACATAGGAGAATTTGCGGTATTCGGGTGCCGCGTACGTCTTCTTGTTTGCGTCGAAATAGGCCGAGAGCACGCTGTCGGATGGCGCCTGGATCGGCTCGACAAGCGCCTTGGGCAACGTCAAATAGTCGATGGTGCGGTCTTCGCCGCGATAAAGCGCCACCGCCTTGAAGAAAGTGTCCGGCGCCTTGAGGCCGTCCGAGACCGCCTCGACGATCTGCTGGCGTACCGCCACCTGAGCGCGGTTCTTGAGATAGTCCTCAGGCCGCATGCCGACCTGCCGCAACATATATTCGAAGGTTCTGCGGTCGAACTGGCCGCCGGGGCCCTTGAAGGCCGGATCTTCGCGCGTCAACTCGGCCAGCCGGTCCTTGGAGAGGCCGAGGCCCAGCTTGCGGGCCTGTTCGTCGAGAACGGCTCCCGAGACGAGCTGCGCCAGCACCTGGTTGTCGATGCCGAGCGCCTTTGCCTGCTCGTGGCTGAGACGCTGGCCGAACTGCTGCGACATGACGGCGAGTTGGCGATCATAAGCCAGGCGATACTCGTTGATCGACACCTTGGTGCCGCCGGCCGTGATGACGGAGTCATGACCGGCGAAGCCGCCCATCAGCCGCCCGGAGATGCCCCAGACCAAAAAGCTGAGCACCAGCAGCACCAGTAGACCCTTCGCGACCCAGGTACCCGCCGCGTTTCTCAATATACTAAGCATCGTTACTTCCGATTTATGCGCATTTTCGCATGCGCCGAGTCTGAAACAAGCGCAATAGCGCCCTTCCGGTTCACTGTCGATTGCTTTGTGGCCTGATTTTGGTAGTGAGGGCCAGAGCCTGATATCGCCCGGAGAAGCAGACCCATGACGCCAGGAATTCGCCCACTCGTCGCCGGCAACTGGAAAATGAACGGCACCAGCGCGTCGCTCAACGAGCTCAGGATGATCGGCAACGGTTTCATGAGTGGGCTCGATGCGGAGACGGAAGCGCTGGTCTGCGTTCCGGCAACACTACTTGCCCACGCCGCCGAGATCCTGTCGCGCACGCCGGTCCACGCCGGCGGCGAGGATTGCCACACCAAGGAAAGCGGCGCCTACACCGGCTGCATCTCGGCTGAAATGCTGAAGGATGCCGGCGCGAGCCATGTCATCGTCGGCCATTCCGAGTGTCGCGAGCAACGCGGTGACGATGACGCGACGGTCCAGGCCAAGGCCTCTGCCGCCTGGCGCGCCGGCCTGGTGGCCATCATCTGCATTGGCGAGACGCAGCTGCAGCGTGAAGCGGGCGCAACGCTGGAAGTGCTGTCGCGGCAGGTCGCCGGCTCGGTGCCGCCAAGCGCCACCCCGTCCAACACCGTCATCGCCTATGAGCCGGTATGGGCGATCGGCACCGGCCTGACGCCGACCGCCGCCGACGTGGCGGATGCTCATGCACATATCCGCGAAAGGCTGTCGGAAAAGCTCGGCGGCGTTGCGGCCAAGGTGCGTATTCTCTATGGCGGCTCGGTCAAACCCTCCAATGCGGTCGAACTGCTCGGCGTCAAAAATGTCGACGGCGCGCTGGTCGGCGGCGCCAGCCTGAAAGCGGCGGACTTCCTTGCCATCGCCGAGGCCTATCGCAATATCTCTTAGGCGGTAGTCGGCATCTCTTAGGGGTAGATGGCGCCGGAAATCGTTGCAAAGGAAGCGTTGCTTCCCATATTCCAGCCACGGGCTTGGAAATGCCATCAAAGCATTGTATTGAGCCGCCTCCAATTCACCGGTCGTGTCCGCGACCGGGCAAGGCCTTGCCAGGATAAACTATGGAAACCGTACTGATCGTCATCCATCTCATGGTCGTGCTCGCCCTTGTCGGCGTGGTGCTGCTGCAGCGCTCCGAAGGCGGCGGCCTTGGCATCGGCGGCGGATCCGGCTTCATGACCGCGCGGGGTGCGGCCAATGCGCTGACGCGTGCGACGGCAATCCTGGCGGCCGCCTTCTTCGCCACGTCGCTGACACTGTCGATCGTCGCCCGCTACGGCGAGAAGCCGATCGACATCCTTGACCGCGTGCCCGCGACATCGAGCGGCGCCGGCAAGGGAGTGCTCAACCAATTGCCCGGTACGACCACTCCGGCGCCGGCAGGCAGCACCACGCCGACGCCGCCGTCCGGCAACGACGCCGCGGCAAAGCCCCCGGCAACTGCTCCGGCCACGGCGCCTGCAGCCGGTTCGACGCCGCCGGCGACCAACGGCACAACCCCCACCGCACCGGCTGCCCCACAAGTCCCGAACCAGTAGTGTCCGCTGCCTGAGCCGCGATCTGTTGTCGTTTGAACACAGTCGCGGCAAATGCAGCACAATCACGAAGATTCGACTGCGCGCGGCGCAGCCACGCGCTTGAGGCGCCCGCGCTTATTCGACTATAGATTGCGCGCGGCATTTCCGGCGCCCTTGGGGGGCGCTGGGCGACGCCGTGGGCAACAAGCATAGAACGATCGGATCTTCGCCATGCAGCTTCGCAGCTTCATCTTCCTGGGACTTTGCGCCGCACTCGGCCTGGGTTCCCCGGCTTTCGCCGGCGTGCCGGCCAATATGGCCGCACATCCTTCGGTTGAGACAACCGGAGCCATCAACGTCGCCGTCAAGAGTGATGCGACGCAATTGAAGCTTCTCAAGAAGAAGAAAAACCCGACACCGGACGACCTCGCCCAGATCAAGAAGATCGAGGCCAGGATCGTTGCCGACAAGGAGGATGCCAAGGCCAAGGCGCTCGAAGCCAGGAAGCTGGCGATGCGCGAAGCGGCGAAGGCCAAGGCCGACGCGGAACGGCAGGCGTTCCTCGCCAAGAGGGGCTCGAAAGCACAGGCAACCGAAGTGGCCGAAGCCAAGCCGGCAAAGAAGGCCGCCAAGATCGTCGAGCCAATCGAACCGATCGCACCGATCGCACCGATCCAGTCGGCCGAGACGCTCCCGGCCGAAGCGATGAATGTCGCTTTGACCGGCAACAACGGCGAGCTGCGCAGTGAAGTCATTGGTGGCCAGAAACAGTCGAGCGGCGGTCTGTTCGCAGGCCTCTTCGGCGGCACCTCTTCTTCGTCGATCTCATATCTCCCCGAGACCCGTGCGCTGGACCAGGCTCTCGCCAAGAAGGATGCCAAGAAACAGTTCAAGGTGAAGCCGGAATTCGTCCCGCAGGACGTGGAATTCACCGGCTATGAAGCGGGTACGATCGTCATCGACACCAGTGCCCGCCGCCTTTACCTCGTCGAATCGTCTTCCACCGCTCGCCGCTATGCCATTGCGGTCGGCCGCGAAGGCCTGCAGTTCAAGGGCACGGTTGCGGTCGGCGACAAGCAGGAATGGCCGCGCTGGATCCCGACGCTGGACATGCAGAAGCGCGAGCCGAAGCATTACGGCCAGTACAAGGATGGCATGCCCGGCGGTGGCCAGAACCCACTCGGCGCCCGCGCCATCTATCTCTATGACGGCAAGAAGGACACGCATCTGCGCATCCACGGCACCATCGCGCCGCAGTCGATCGGAACCAGCGCCTCCAATGGCTGCTTCCGCATGATCAACGAGCACGTCATGGACCTCTACAGCCGCGTCAGGGTCGGCACCAAGGTCGTCATCATCTGACGTTTCCATCATTCTGCCGAAAGGGCCGGCCTTGCCGGCCCTTTTGTTTTGACTTGCCCCCAGGGGGGTATCGCGCCTTCATGGGAAAAAGCCTTCGCGGCGGTTTTTTCTCTGGCGGAATCAATCCGGCCGCGTTAAGCGATGACTCCCATGGCGCGATATGTATTCATCACAGGCGGCGTGGTTTCCTCACTTGGAAAAGGCATTGCCGCAGCGGCCCTTGGGGCTCTCTTGCAGGCGCGCGGCTATCGCGCACGCATCAAAAAACTCGATCCCTATCTCAATGTCGATCCGGGCACGATGTCGCCGTACCAGCATGGCGAGGTGTTCGTCACCGATGACGGTGCCGAGACCGATCTCGATCTTGGCCACTACGAGCGCTTCACCGGCCGCTCCGCCAACCAGCAGGACAACATCACCACCGGCCGCATCTACAAGAACATCATCGAGCGCGAGCGGCGCGGCGACTATCTCGGCGCAACCGTTCAGGTCATTCCGCACGTCACCGACGAGATCAAGAATTTCGTCCTCAACGGCAATGACGACTATGATTTCGTGCTCTGCGAGATCGGCGGCACCGTCGGCGACATCGAGGCGATGCCGTTCCTGGAGGCGATTCGCCAGCTCGGCAATGATCTGCCGCGCAACAATGCCGTCTACGTCCATCTGACGCTGATGCCCTACATCCCGACCGCGGGCGAGCTGAAAACCAAGCCGACCCAGCATTCGGTCAAGGAACTGCGCGGCATCGGCATCGCGCCCGACATCCTGCTGGTCCGCGCCGACCGCGCCATCCCCAAGGAAGAGCGCAGAAAACTGTCGCTGTTCTGCAATGTCAGGGAAAGCGCGGTCATCCAGGCGCTCGACGTGCCGCATATCTACGACGTGCCGATGGCCTACCACAAGGAAGGGCTCGATTCGGAAGTGCTCGCCGCCTTCGGCATCGATCCGGCGCCGAAGCCACGCATGGAGCCCTGGCAGGCGGTGTCCAACCGCATCCACAATCCGGAAGGCGAGGTCACCATCGCCATTGTCGGCAAATATACCGGCCTCAAGGACGCCTACAAATCGTTGATCGAGGCGCTCTCGCATGGCGGCCTGGCCAACCACGTCAAGGTCAAGCTCGACTGGATCGAATCGGAGATCTTCGAAAAGGAAGATCCGACGCCCTGGCTGGAAAAGGTGCATGGCATCCTGGTTCCCGGCGGCTTTGGCGAACGTGGCTCCGAGGGCAAGATCCTGGCGGCGAAGTTCGCGCGCGAGCGCAAGGTGCCGTATTTCGGCATCTGCTTCGGCATGCAGATGGCCTGCATCGAGGCGGCGCGTTCGCTGGCCGGCGTCGAGCACGCGTCTTCGACCGAGTTTGGCCCGACCAAGGAGCCGGTCGTCGGACTGATGACCGAATGGCTGAAGGGCAACATGCTGGAGAAGCGCCGCGTGACCGGCGATCTCGGCGGCACGATGCGGCTCGGCGCCTATCAGGCCGAGCTCGCCAAGGGTTCCAAGATCGCCGACATCTATGGCGACACACAGATTTCCGAGCGCCATCGCCACCGCTACGAGGTCAATATCGACTACAAGGAGCGGCTCGAGGATTGCGGCCTGGTGTTTGCCGGCATGTCGCCCGACGGCGTGCTGCCGGAAACGGTCGAGTATCCCGATCATCCCTGGTTCATCGGCGTGCAGTATCACCCGGAACTGAAAAGCCGGCCGCTCGACCCGCATCCACTGTTTGCCAGCTTCATCGAGGCGGCGGTGGAGCAGAGCCGGCTGGTGTAGCGACCTCTGGCGGCCGGGCAATGCGGACCTATGTCGCGCTTCTCTACAGCGTCATCCTGGGTGAGGGGCGGCGGGTCGTCATGGCCGACCTCAAGGCGATGGCGCAAGACCTCGGGCTGAAGAACGTTCGCACCTTGGTGGCGACCGGTAATCTGGTCTTTGAGACGGAAGAGACCTCCATCTCCGCGCTTGAGAAGCGACTGGAAGCGGCGTTCGAAAAGGCCTTCGGCAAGCATGTCGACATCATCGTGCGCACGGCAAGCAATTGGCTGACGCTTGCGGCCGGCAATCCGTTTCCGGACGAATCGATTGCCACGGCGGATCAGGTCGCAGTGCGCGTGATGCGCCAGCCGGTGCCCGACGAAGCTGTCTCGGCGCTCAACTCTTATGTCGGCGCTGATGAAAGGATGCAGGCTGTCGGCGGCGACATCTGGATTTACTTCTCGCGCGCCAGTTCACGGCTTCTGTCGGCAACGAGCCACAAACGGCTTGGCATCGGCACGTCGCGCAACTGGAACACTGTACGCAAACTGGCAGAGATGGTTGGCGGTTAGCGTCTTGCCTTCTCCCCCTGTGGGAGAAGGTGGCCGAGCGAAGCTCGGTCGGATGAGGGGTGTTCCAGCTTGACGCTGACAGAGTTCCGTCCAGCACCCCTCAACCGTCTTGGCGCTACGCGCCAATCCACCTTCTCCCACAAGGGGGGAAGGGAAAAGGGCGTCAGGCCTTGGCCGTCTTGGCGCCGGCGCCGAGTGCCGCGGTGCGCAGCACGTAGTAGATGATGCCGGCAATCGCCACGCCGAAGAACCAACCGTGGACGCCCCACCAGGACGGCAGCCAGTTGGTGAAGTTGGGCAGGATCGACGAGAAGATGGCGCCGATGCCGGCGGCGATGAAGGCATTGACGTGCCAGCCACCCTGGAAGCGGAACTCGCCGTCCTCGCGGTAGAGCGCCTCGACGTCGACCTCACCTTTGGACGGTGTTCCGTCTAGGCGATGGCCATTACCCGCTTGTGGTCAGCAACTTCGGAGAGCAGCCAATCCTGAAACAGGCCGGTGCCTGGCTTGTTGCCGATGCTGCGACGCTGATGCAGATAGATGCCGGCCGGATAGGTGTGGCGGGCCTGAAACGGGGCGACAAGTTTTCCTTGCTCCAGAAGATCTTGTGCCATCATCGTGTCGGCAAGCGCGATGCCGGCGCCATTGATCGCCTCGCGCATGATCAGCGTGCAATCATCGAGGATTGTGCCCGACTTCGGAGTCGTACCCAAAACGCCTTCTTGCTCCAGCCAACGCTTCCATCTCATGGTCTCGCATTCGTGGAGCAGGTGGTGATTGACCAGATCCGCCGGCGATCGCAACGCCACCGGACCTTCCAGAAGCGAAGGAGCACAGACCGGTGTCAGCAGGAGCGGGATCATCATCGTCAAAGCCGGGCCGGCTTTGTAGACGAACTCGTCCACGATGGCCAAATCGAAGTTGGCCCGCTTGCCCAAAGTCGAGATCTCCAGATCCACGGACGGATGCAGTCGCCGAAAATTCGGCAACCGGTCCGCTAGCCAGAGGTTCAGAACGGTCGGCACGCACAGGACCCTGACACGCTGGGTGCTGCTGCGGCGCGGGCCGTCGGAGAGGTTGACATCGTCGGTGGCGCGCCAGATGGCCTCGAACGCTTCGGAGAGGCTGCGCGCATAGTAAGAGCCTCTCGTGGTTGGCGTTATCTGGCGAAAGCCGCGCTCGAACAGATCCTGGCCGAGATTCCTTTCGAGCGCGCGAATGTGGCGGCTGACGGCCGAGGGCGTCAGATGCAGCTCTTCCGCTGCATCCTTGACACTGCCGAGACGTGCGGCGGCCTCGAAAGCGCGCATGCCATTGAGTGAAGGTAAGGCCATTGTCCGATCATGAATTGTCAGTTGAGTTTTTGTCAATCCACATGGACGAAATTGACGGTTGATCGCCCGCCCCGTTCAGGGATACCGAAAGGCAAGAGCAACTAAGTCGTCAAAAGAAAACGATTATTTGGGGACTCCGGCACCATTCCACCAGCGGCTGAGACCGGCTTGACCCGTTTCCACCGATGACGGGCGGCTTTTGGGCGCGTGACATCGGAACTTCGGATCGCGCGGCAAGAGCCGCGTTGCGAAGCAAGGGCATGCCGCTAGCCGCCCCCAGGCCGGTATCGCCGCAATTGGAGAGAACGCCAGCTTATGCCTCAATCGCCAGTGCCGGTCTTCGAAACGGCGGACGAGGTTTCCGCGGAAACCTCTGTCGTCGTGATTTTGCAAACTGCTCAAAAAGGATTTGGCCCTCGGGCAGCGGCACTGGACGCTGAAATGAGCGGTATTCTGTCCCGTGCGTGCTCCGACCCGGCCGCCTTGGCCGAATCCGGCACTTGCATCGATGTCATCGCGCCCCAGGCGGTATCGGTCCGGCGCGTGATCGTGCTGGCATTGGGCAAAGCGGAAGCTGTAACCGCGCGCTCATTGGCGCGGGCCGGCGGTTTGCTTGCCGCGCATCTGGAAAGCAAGTGCGAATGCGCGGCCACGCTTGTCCTCGACCCCATCGCCGGCGTCGATCTGCCGGCTGCGGACATCCTGGCGCGCGTCGCGCTTGGCATGCGGCTGCGGCGCTATCGTTTCGACATGCGCAACCAACGGCAAGGTGCGGGAGCGGATCGAACCTTGCGCGTGCAACTGGTTGGGGCAAACCGCGCGGACGTGACCTCGGCGCTGGCACGGACCAATGCCATTGCCGATGGCGTCGAATACGCGAGGACCCTGGTCAATCTGCCGCCGAACCATCTCCACCCCGACAATTTCCACGATCATCTGGAGCCGTTGCGTGAAGCCGGCATCGACATTGAAATGCTCGATGCCGCGCAACTGAAAGAGCTCGGCATGAACGCGCTTCTGGCCGTCGGGTCGGGCTCGGCGCGGCCGCCACGAGTCGCTGTCCTGCGCTATCGCGGCAAAGGTGCCCCCGCGCAACCGCTCGCTTTCGTCGGCAAGGGCGTCTGTTTTGATTCCGGCGGCCTCTGCATCAAGGGCGGGGCGCAGATGTTCGACATGAAGGCCGACATGGGTGGGGCGGCGGCGGTGGTCGGTCTGCTGATAGCGCTTGCCCGGCAAGGCAGCCCGGTACACGCCGTCGGCGTGCTTGGCATCGCCGAGAACATGCCGTCCGGCACCGCGCTCAAGCCGCGCGACATCATCACGACAGCCTCGGGACAGACCGTGGAAGTGTTCGATACGGATGCGGAAGGACGCCTGCTCCTGGCGGACTGCCTCCACTATGCGGCCACGCGCTTCAACCCGTCGGTGATCGTCGATCTGGCTACGCTGACCTATTCGGTGACGCGCGGCCTGGGATCGATATTCGCCGGCCTGTTCAGCACCGACGATGCCATCGCGTCACAGATGATCGCAGCCGGAGAATCGGTCGGCGAGCGGTTCTGGCGGTTGCCGCTCGATCGGGCCTACGATGAAGGGCTGCAATCACCGTTTGCCGACCTCCGGCACCACGCCAAGGACATGGAAGATGGCGACGCTCCCTATGCAGCGGCCTTCCTGCGCCATTTCACGCAAGACCGGCCCTGGGTGCATCTCGATATCGCGAGCAAGGAACTCACCGACACCGATCGGCCCCTGGGCAGGCAAGGTGCCACGGCATTTGGCGTGCAGATGCTGGAAGAGTGGGTGCAGGCCAGCTGCGGGGTGAACTAGGCGCCTACGGACAACAACGAGATGCCTTCAAACGCACAGGGAACTGGAATGTCGTCGGAGATCATCGGCAAGGAAGGTCGGGCCGCATTCGGCAGCTACGAAACCTGGTATCGCATCAGCGGCGAACTCGATGCCGACAAGGCCCCGGTGGTGATCCTGCATGGCGGTCCGGGCGTCGCGCACAACTATGTCGATGCCTACAAGCTTCTTGCCCGAAGAGATCGCGCCGTCATCCACTACGACCAGTTGGGGTGCGGCAAGTCCACATTGCTGCCCGAGAAAGGCGCCGACTTCTGGACGCCCCGGCTTTTCATCGACGAGCTCGAAAACCTGGTCGACCATCTCGGCATTCGCGCGGGCTTCCATATCCTCGGCCAGAGCTGGGGTGGCATGCTGGGCGCCGAATATGCCGTGACGCGGCCGAGGGGTTTGAAGTCGCTGGTCATCGCCAACTCGCCGGCTTCCATGAAGCTGTGGGTGGAAGAGGCAAACCGGTTGCGCGGCGACCTGCCCAGGGACGTGCGGGAGACACTGACCCGGCACGAACAGGCCGGGACGACGGACGATGCGGCCTATCAACAGGCAACGATGGCGTTCTACGAACGCCATGTCTGCCGCGTCGTGCCTTTCCCGCCCGAAGTGTCGGAGAGTTTCGCCCAGGTCGCACGCAATCCAACCGTCTACAATGTGATGAATGGGCCGAACGAGTTCCATGTCATCGGAACGCTGAAGACCTGGAGCATCGTCGACCGTCTGCCGGCGGTGGATGTTCCCACGCTGATCATTTCCGGACGTTACGACGAAGCCACGCCCGCGACCGTGCAGCCCTACAAGGACGGCATCAAGGGATCGCGCTGGGAGATATTCGAGCATTCCAGCCACATGCCGCATGTCGAAGAGCAGGATGAGTGCATGCGGGTGGTGGGAGACTTCCTGGACCACAACGACAACTGAGAAAAGGGGAATCAAGACATGAAGAAACTGCTTCTGGCGGCGTCAGCCGCGGCATTGCTGGCGGGCACGTGGCTGGCTCCGGCGCAGGCCGAATATCTCAAGGGACACCGCGGCGGCACCATTCGCTTGCTGGCCCGCTCAGCGGCGGGAACACTCGATCCGCACATCAATTATACCGACCAGGGCTGGCAGTTCTACCAGCCGATCTATGACGGCCTGGTCGCGTTCCGCAAAGCCGAAGGCATGGACGGCTTCACCATCGTTCCCGATCTGGCCGAGGCGCTGCCGCAGGTCAGCAATGACGGCAAGACCTTCACCTTCAAGCTGCGCAAGGGCATCAAGTTCTCCAGCGGCCAGGATCTTGGCGTAAAGGACGTTGTCGCCTCCTTCCAGCGCATCTTCAAGGTTTCCGGGCCGACTTCCGGTACCTTCTATGCCGGCATCGTCGGCGCCGACAAATGCCTGGCCGACACCAAGAGCTGCACGCTGGAAGGCGGCATTGTCGGCGACGATGCGGCCGGCACCATCACCATCAACATCACCAAGCCGGATGCCGAGCTGCTGTACAAGCTTGCCTTGCCCCATGCCGTGGTCCTGCCGGCGGACACGCCCGTGGAAGACATGGGTTCCAAGCCCATTCCCAGCACCGGCCCGTACATGATCTCCACCTTCGATCCCAACAAGGGCATGACGGTTTCGCGCAATCCCAATTTCAAGCAGTGGAGCGAGGAAGCGCAGCCGGACGGCTATCCAGATGTCGTCCAATATGATTTCGGCCTGTCCGAGGAAGCGGCCGTCACCGCGATCCAGAACGGCGAAGCGGACTGGATGTTCGACGCTCTGCCGAGCGACCGCCTGGGCGAACTTGGCAGCAAGTCCATGGACCAGTTGCACATTTCGCCGCTTTCGGCATGGTGGTATGCGCCGCTGAACAACCGTCTCGCTCCGTTCGACAACGAAAAGGCCCGCCAGGCTGTTGCCTACGCGATCGACCGCAACACACTGGTCAAGCTGTTCGGCGGCAAGGTGCTGGCCTCGCCGGTCTGCCAGGTCTTGCCTCCGGACTTCCCCGGCCATGAAGACTATTGCCCCTTCACCAAGAACCCCGGAGCCAAATGGTCGGCGCCCGATCTCGACAAAGCAAAACAGCTCGTCGAGGAATCCGGCACCAAGGGCCAGAAGGTGACCATCATCGTCGAGGATACCGCCGTTTCACGGTCCATTGGCGTCTATCTGCAGAGCGTGCTGACCAGCATCGGCTATGTCGCCGACGTCAAGCCGATCTCGTCCAACATTCAGTTCACCTACATCCAGAACACCAACAACAAAGTGCAGATGTCGGTCACCCAGTGGTACAAGGACTATCCCGCGGCTTCGGACTTCCTGAACATCCTGTTCAGCTGCGCATCCTTCCGCGAAGGTTCGGACGCTTCGATCAACATAGCCGGCTTCTGCGACAAGGATATCGACGCCAAGATGCAAAAGGCGTTGGATCTCGGCGTGACCGATCAGAAAGCCGCCGACAAATTGTGGGCCGAAGTCGACAAGCAAGTCACGGACAAGGCACCGGCCGTCGGCCTCTTCACGCCGAAGCGGCTCGACTTCGTCAGCAAACGCGTCGGCAATTTCAGGTTCAACCGGCAGTTCAACTGGATGATCACCCAGTCCTGGGTGCAGTAACGAACTGCGGAGGGGCACGCCCGTGTCGAACCAAGCTACCGCCATGCCGCGCAAGACGCGAGGGCCCTGGGCCGTCGCGTTTGCGAAGCTGGCAAGGGACAGGGCTGCCATGGCATCCCTGGCCGTGTTCCTCCTCATCGTTCTCGCCTGTCTGAGTGCGCCTCTCTATGCGAAATGGGCTGGTGTGGACCCATTCGCCTCGACGCTCGACGCCGTCATACAGATCGACGGCGCCGACGTTCCCGTGATGGAGCAGTCCACGGAGGGGCTTGGGCTTGGCTACACGCCGCTCGGTCCGACCTGGCGGCTCGGCAATTATTTCCTTGGCGCCGACAGCCAGGGGCGCGACGTCATGGCCAGGATGCTCTATGGCGGTCTCAGCTCGCTGTTGATCTCCGGGGCAGCCACGATCTTCACGCTGATCCTGGGTACGGCGGCCGGACTGGTCGCCGGCTATTTCGGCGGCGTCACCGACACGGTGCTGTCGCGCTTGCTGGATGTCCTGTGGGCGTTTCCGATCTATCTGCTGGCGATTTCGCTTTCCATCGTCACCATCGCGCAAGGCATCTCGATCGGGCCGATCGAGATCGAATCCGGCAGCCTGTGGCTGCCGGTCATCATCATCGGCATCGTCTACGTGCCTTATGTGGCGCGTCCCATACGCGGGCAGGTTCTGTCGCTGCGCCACAGCGAATTCGTGCTCGCCGCGATCAATCTGGGCGTACCGGGATGGCGCATCCTGTGGCGCGACATCCTGCCCAACATCACCACGACGCTGATCGTCTTCGTGCCGCTGATGATGGCGCTGAACATGCTCACGGAATCGGCACTCTCCTTCCTGTCGATCGGCGTGCAACCGCCCGCGGCGAGCTGGGGCACCATCATCCAGGACGGACAGGCATTGCTCTACACACGGCCGCTGGTGGCGCTGGCGCCGGGCCTGGCGATCGCCATTTCCGTCATGGCGCTCAATGTCTTTGGTGACGGCCTGCGCGACGCGCTTGACCCGCGCTCCAAGGTTCGGCTGGGGCGCGACTGATGATCTACGCAATCCTGCGCCGGTTCGGTCAGATGCTGTTCGTAATGTTCGGCATCTCTGTCATCGTCTTCCTGATCTTTTTCGCGACGCCGGGCGCCGATCCCGCGGCGCGCATCGCCGGCCGCAACGCATCGCCCGAAGTGCTGGAAGCGGTGCGCCACAACTTCGGCTTCGACCGGCCACTTTACGTGCAGTATGCAAAGATGATGGAGAAGATCTTCGTCACCGGCGATCTGACCTCCTTCGTCAATCGCGGCTGGAAGGTGGTGCCGGCGGTGCTGGATTCGATCCCGGTCACGCTGTCGCTGGTGTTCGGGGCGGCGATCCTGTGGGTGGTTGTGTCCATCATCATCGGCATCGTCGCCGCCGCGACCCGCGACAGCTGGCTGGACAAGATTCTCATGGCGCTGGGGTTGCTCGGCATTTCCATGCCGGTCTACTGGCTGGGCGAGGTGATGAACCTGATCACCCAGAGCCGCTATCACGACAGCTGGCTGTTCTCCTGGGTGCCGCCGCTCGGCTACAAGAATTTTTCCGACGATCCAAAGGGCTGGTTCCTGACCTTGGTCATTCCGTGGATCACGCTGGCCATTCTCTACATCGGCATCTACGGGCGCGTCTTGCGAGCGGCAATCATCGAATCCCTGCAGGAAGACTATATCCGCACGGCGCGCGCCAAGGGGCTGTCGGAGACCCGCATCCTGCTGCGCCATGCCCTGCGCACGTCGCTCATCGCCTTCATCACCTTGTTCGGCCTGGATTTCGGCGCCCTGGTGGGAGGCTCCGCCCTGTTGACGGAGGTGGTGTTCGGGCTGCATGGCATTGGCAAGCTCACCTATGACGCGCTGCAGAACCTTGATCTGCCGATGATCATGGCGACAGTCATGTACGCTTCCATGTTCGTGGTCATCGCCAACGCGGTGGTCGACTTCGTCTACATCCTGCTCGATCCGCGCCTGAGGACATCATGATACTGTCGGTGCGTGACCTCAGGGTATCCTTCCGTACCAATGACGGCCTGGTGCGGGCCATCGATGGCGTTTCCTTCGATCTCGAAGAAGGTGAGATCCTCGGCGTCGTCGGCGAATCCGGCTCTGGAAAGACCGTGTCGCTGCTGGCGGTCATGGGCCTGATCACCGATCCCAACGCAGCCATCGAAGGCTCGATCCGCTACAAGGGTCGCGAACTGGTGGGACTGCCCGCGCGCGAGCTCAGGCGCCTGCGCGGCAACGAGATCGCGATGATCTTCCAGGATCCAATGACGGCGCTGACGCCGGTCTACACGATCGGCTGGCAGATCGCCGAACAGATCCGTGCGCATCGCACCATCAGCAAGTCCAAGGCAATGGAGCGCGTGGAGGAACTGCTGGCCGAAGTGAATTTTCCCAATCCGCACGAGGCGATGTCGCGCTACCCGCACCAGCTTTCCGGCGGCATGCGCCAGCGGGCGGTGATTGCAATGGCTTTGTCCTGCAATCCGACACTGCTGGTGGCCGACGAGCCGACCACGGCGCTCGACGTCACGGTGCAGGCCGGCATTCTCGATCTCGTACGCAAGCTGCGCGCGACATACAATTCGGCGGTGGTCTTCATAACGCATGACATGGGGGTGGTCTCCGAACTCGCAGACCGGGTCATGGTCATGTATGCAGGCCGCGTTGTGGAACGCGGCAGCCGCATGGAGCTGTTTTCCGACCCGCGACACCCCTATACGCGCGCGCTGCTGGGTTCGATTCCGCCGCTGACCGGTGAAAAACCGCGCCGCCTGCCGGCCATTCCCGGCGCACCGCCGTCGCTGCTGCGATTGCCGCAAGGCTGCGCCTTCGGTCCGCGGTGCCCGGTTCATTACGAGCCCTGCGTGACCGACAAGCCTGATCTTGGCGTCGGCACTCACGCCGCGGCATGCTTCCGGGTGGCGCAGGCATGAGCGGACAGATGAACGATACGGACCGGCCAATCCTCGAAACGCGTTCGCTCGGTAAGCGTTTCTCGATTGGCACCCGCTTTTCCGCCGAAGGCAAGCGAACAGTCCACGCGGTCGACAATGTTTCCCTGACAGTTCGGCGCGGCGAGACTGTCGGGCTGGTCGGGGAATCCGGATGCGGCAAGTCCACGCTGGCGCGCTGCCTTGTGAGACTCTACGACATATCAGACGGTCAGCTCCTTTTCGAAGGTGACGACATCACCTCGAAGTCGCTGTCCGAACTCAGGCCGCTCCGGCGCCGCCTGCAAATGGTCTTCCAGGACCCATCAGCCTCGCTCAATCCGCGCCGGCGCGTCGGCGACCTGGTGGCAGAACCGTTGCGCATCCATACCAGGCTTTCGTCCAGAGAGATCACCAGGCGCGTCGCGGAACTATTTGAGCTCGTGGGGCTGCAGCCGGACCATGTGATGCGGTATCCGCACGAGTTCTCCGGCGGACAGCGCCAGCGTGTTGGCATCGCGCGGGCTATCGCCCTCAACCCCGATCTCGTCGTGTTGGATGAACCCGTCTCGGCGCTCGACGTGTCGGTGCAGGCGCAGATCGTCAACCTGCTCGCCGATCTCCAGGAGAAGCTGAAACTCACCTATATTTTCATCGCCCACGACCTGTCGGTGGTGCGCCAGGTCTCGACCCGTATCGCGGTCATGTATCTCGGCTCGATCGTCGAAGAAGGTCCGGCGGAAGAGGTGTTTGCAACACCAGCCCATCCCTATAGCCAGGCGCTGATCTCGGCGGTTCCTGTCGTGGAGACAACACCTAGCGGGACACGCAAGCGCATCATCCTGACCGGGGACGTGCCGAGCCCGCTCAAACCTCCATCCGGGTGCCGTTTCCACCCTCGATGTCCGATTGCAGTGGAACGATGCCGTTCGGAGCGGCCAGAGGTCAGGGAATATCGACCCGGTCGCAAAGTGGCCTGCCACTTCCCGGCGGTATAGCCGACCATGTTCGTCAACGCATGGATGACCGAATTCGACCTTGCGAATTGCTTAAAGATTCTTTTTTTGCGTGGAACCAACTGGGTGAGGGTGCGTTTCATATGGTTCGATCGGGCGCATCGCGGTCGACCGGGAGGAAACGATGGATTATCTGCATTTCTTTTCGCCCGTGCGAATTTCGCGCGGGCAGGGACATCCTGTTGAAGAAGTCGATAGCGTTGCCGAGGCCATGGTGTTCTTGCGGAAATGGCCGACGGGACGGCGCGGTCCGGTTTATCAGTGCGCGCTGAATTGCTGCTCGGCCGCTCTGTCGGGCCAGATGTCGGCCGAGGAAGCAAGGAAAGCGTTTACAGGCTTTGCCCGCATCACGCGCCTGCTCGACGACGACATGGCGTTGCCGGTGGCCGGCGAAAGCATGGCAAGCGTTTACGCGCTACGGCGGTAGGCGGCTGTTGTCTTGACGACCTTGCAAGAACCCGCGCCGCGGCGGCGCGGGTTGTGTTTGCGATGCGCTGTGAAATGACGCGCGTCGAAATTCGTCAGGGTCAGCCCTCAAGTGACGGAATAACGGTCGATCACCCACAGCCAGGTGCCATCGCCTTGCCGCCGGGCAACCTCGCTGGTCACGTCGCCGTCGGGAAGTCGGGTCGATGTGAGAGCAAGGTCGCCGCAAATGAGAGCTGGCCGCTGGTCGCCCACAGCAAATTTTCGCCCTGACGCCGCGATTTCGAGATAGTAACCGCGAATAGCCTCCCTGCCGCGCAGCAAACGTCCGCCACCACAGTCGATCACCGCATCGGGTTCGAACAAAGCCGTCATGCCATCGACATCGCCGACATGCTGCCGCGATACCAGCAGGGGTTCCAGTTGCTGGGGATCGTAGACAGGTTTTCTCCCGGCTGGATCGTTCATGCTGGCC
Organism: Mesorhizobium sp. AR07; assembly: GCF_024746815.1. Taxonomy (GTDB): domain Bacteria; phylum Pseudomonadota; class Alphaproteobacteria; order Rhizobiales; family Rhizobiaceae; genus Mesorhizobium. The sequence continues at coordinate 901,754 of NZ_CP080525.1, read as the reverse complement.
TCCCAATCTTCCGGAAGAAAACCTATCGTAGAATATTCTCTCGTACGCGTGACAGCTCAAGGAATTTTCTGGTTCAGCGCCGTGAGCGCGACGATCGCCCCAGAGGATTTGTGTGGCGGCGGCCAATTCAACGGGCGCGTGGAACGACTCGCCAATAGAGTGTCGGAAGCGTACAAAGCAAGGGTCGCCAGTGGGCGCTGGCGATTGAAGGAGTCGATCCGCTTTCGCCCCTTAACCACGGGAGAAGCGCAATGGCGGTCAACGGCATAGCGGACACCGACCGGTTAACGACATGTCCAGCGTAGTCGCCAAGTCCGAAGCGCAGCAGGACGCCGAAGCCGAAGTCGAGGGCTTTCATGACGACCTTGGCCCGTTTGTTGTTGCCGCCGAGACAACCCGAATGGCCATGGTTTTCACCGATGCAAAAGAACTCGGCAACCCCATCATTTTTGCCAATGACGCCCTCCTCGCCCTGACCGGATACGCCAGGGAAGAAGTCCTCGGTCAGCCCTTCAATTTCCTGATGGCCGACGGCGCCGACACCAGGGCGCTGAAACGCATCAAGATCGAGTTCGAAGCCAATGTAGAGGCGGGTACGGAAATCCTTTACAGGCGCAAGGATGGCAGCGAATTTTGGGCAGGCCTTTTCGCCAATCCTGTCCAGGACAAGAGCGGTGCCATCGTCCAGTATTTTGCCTCCTTGGTCGATCTGACCAAACACAAGGAGGAGCAGGCACAATCCAAAATGCTCATCGACGAACTGAACCACCGCGTGAAGAACACACTGGCAACGGTACAGTCGATCGTCTGGCAGGCATCGCGAGCGAATTCCGATCCACGGGCGATCCGCGAAGCCGTCGAGTCTCGGCTGTTTGCGCTCTCCCGGTCGCACAATTTGCTGACCCGTGAAAATTGGCACAGCGCCGGGCTGCTCGATGTGCTCCACGATGCCCTCGAACCGTTCGGCGTCACCGACGGGCGGGCAGAGCGCCTGTTGATATCAGGCGAGAACATCCGCCTTTCCACAAGAGCGGCCCTGGCGCTTGGCATCGCCTTCAACGAACTCGCGACCAATGCGGTGAAATACGGTGCGTTTTCCAACGACAAGGGCTCGATCCGGATCGACTGGACAATCGAGCCGACGGCGGAGGGCCTCCGACTGATCCTGACCTGGCAAGAGAAGGGCGGACCGCCGGTTACGCCGCCATTGCGAAAGGGGTTCGGCTCGCGCGTGATCGAGCGCGGCCTGACCCACGAGCTCGAAGGCACCGTGCAACTTGACTATCGCCCGGACGGGTTGATCTGCACGATGAACATTCCGGTACCAGGAATTCGCGATGGATAAACTGCTTTCTGGTCGGCGCGTGCTCGTTGTCGAGGATGAAATTCTGGTCCTGATGATGATCGAGGACATGCTGAGCGATCTTGGATGCCAATCAGTGACCTCAGCCGCCACGATCGAAAAGGCGATTGCCCTGATCGAAGCGCAGACGTTCGATGCCGTCATGCTGGACATGAATCTGGATGGCTACGACAGCAACACCGTGGCCGACGCGCTTGCCGAGCGCGGCGTGCCGTTCATCTATTCGACTGGCAACACCGACCGCGATATGCGCGAAGGCTTCAGCAACCGTGCCGTCCTTCGCAAACCGTTCAGCTTTGATGAACTGACCAGCAAACTCGAAGGCCTGTTTTCTACCTGATCGAGAGAATAAGACTCTCTTGTCTAGCCGGCTGATCATCGCACCTGGCGGGCGGCCCCGAATGTCGGCTCTAGATCGGACGCAAGAAAGCCAGGATTTCCGTCGCGAGCGCCTCTGGCGCCTCTTCAGCCATATGGTGCCCACAGGCGATGCCTTTCCCCTGCAAGCTTGTTGTCCACGGACCCCATACGCCGAGAACATCGCCATAAAGCCGTTCCAGATCATCTTGCATCGACCATAGAACCATGGTGGGACATTGGACCCGTCGGCCGGCCCTCCGGTCATCTGCGTCGTGCAGATGGTCAAGTGAGAGGCCGGCCCGATAGTCCTCGATCATGCCATGGATGACACGAGCGTCGAGAATTGCCGCTTTGTAGTCCGCAAACGCCTCCGCGCCCATCTGATCGGCTGAGCCGCCATACCACGCTTCGGGGTTGACCGTGATCGCCTGTTCCGGCTTGTTGGGCTGGGCAAAGAAGAACCAGTGCCACCACTCCGTAGCGAAGCGGGCGTCGCATCGCTCGAGTGCTTCCAGGATGGGAACGCCGTCCAGAATGATGAGATGCGTTGCTGCGGTCGGATGATCCATTGCCATCCGGAAAGCGGTATAGCTTCCGCGATCGTGACCGGCGACGGCAAAGCGGTCAAAGCCCAGATGGCGCATCAGCGCGATACAGTCCCTTGCTTTCGCGCGCTTGGATGAACCCGCATGATCGTGACTGTCCTCGGGGATCGATGACTGCCCGAAACCGCGGAGATCAGGACAAACCACCGTATGGTTTTTGGCGAGAAGCGGCGCAACACGGTGCCAGGTGGCATGCGTGCGAGGATGGCCGTGCAGAAGCAGGACCGGTGGTCCTGTACCGCCATGCCTGACCCGAAGCGTCGCCTCGGGCAGCTGGATTGTCTCAAGTCGAAAGCCTTCGAACATCAAGGTGCTAAACCTTGGCTGCGGTCGGAGGTTCCACCTCTGATCGGAACCTACACCTGTCGTCGAAGGTTGATGTACCAGACCGGGCGCGCGGAAGAGGCCGAAGTCGAACCGGACTATTCGTCATGCGAGGCACAAATGGCCCACACGAACGGGGACATACCCCAAGACGAGCCTTATGGAGCAATCTACTTTTCAAAGAAGTACGGTCTCACGCTGAGAGACGCCAAGTTCATCATCGCCGCGAATGGACCATCGCGAAGGACGTGTGATGCGGCAGCTGCTGCATTCGTGCGGAATAAAGCCGCGAGGTTCAGGAAGTGGATTCGTTGATTGTGCCAGACCAATGCATCGGCTTTGGCCGTGTGCGTCCAGAAATCAGTTATTTCTTCGGTGTCGAAGACACAGATGCTGGCCGACGCTCATGCAAGGGCGATGAGCCTGTCAGGGCCAAGTTCAGATTCTGGGCGGCAATGTCGCACCTGACACGTAAAGGGCCGAAGTCCTTGGTGATCCGCCGTGCCTGGGCCTGTGTGATCCCGTGCTTTCTGGCAAAATAGGCTGTTTCATAGGGCTTTTGCACAGCGGTTAGCGCCATCTTTTCTTGTTGTCGACCGGCAGAGGACGAACAGCCCCGGCCGAAAACGTATATGTGGCAAAAGGATCCGGCTTGTGAGCGGGATGCCCATAGCCAAATCGACCGCCGAAATCTCCTTCAGCATCTTGATGTTGGGATGGCAATTCGGGCGGCGTACGGACCGAACCGGTGTGGTCGTGATCTTCCGTACCGAGCGTGTCAGGTTTTTTCATGCAGCTAAAGAAATCGTCAGGCCAGTTGGTTCCCTGGTGAACCCGGACATGGTTTCTGAAACCTTTCCAGCAGGGGTGCGAGGCCAGCGGTTCCGTTGGGCTGGTCATGCCTGATAGGTCCATTGGAACAAGGATGCCGTGCGGAACGTTGGTGGATGTCAAGTGACAGGAACAATCGATGCCCCACAGGGGCAAGAGCGGCGAACGGCGAACCCGGCCGGCGCGCTCAGGAGGTGCATATGGATATCACCACAATTCTGGTCATAGTTCTTATTGTTATTGTGCTGGGCGGTGGCGGTTTTTACGGTCGTGGACGCTGGTACTAGGGTCCCGTCGTGGATAATCAGCACAACAGCATTCTGGAGGCTCGCTGGCTTCTTGCGGTACCCCTCTCGCTTGTTCTTGCGGTCCTTTTGGCCGGCTTCGTCCTTGGCTGAACCGTGTCGGACGGTAAGTCATTCTTCGAGGCTTCCAGGAGCATTGGCGCGAGCTAAAGAGTGATGGGCTGGCAGTGATATCTTCCTGCTGCTGCTGCTCGATCGGGTGAACGGGCCAGTGAGCAGAGATCGCGATTGCGTCAGCAATCACGATTGCGTCAGCGCGATAATCCCATGGTTCATCATATGGTTGATCGTATATAACGTCCGCGATGCGTGTTCGGACCACATTTCTGGCGATGATTTTTTGCGTCGTTTCCACGGCGGCTGGGATTTGGCCTGCCATGGCTTTGGCATCCTCCCTTGACGCCCCGCTGGGACGTGTTGAGGTGACAGTCGGGAGCCCTTCCAACACGGTTGAGCGGTCGTCTTTCAGGCCGTGTTTCAACACGGTCAAAACAGCCTCGGTGCCATGTTTTCCGCAACTCAGCTTGTCCGGCGCGCCACAGATCGGATTGCCTGTCGCGATCGCATCGTCGCGGCCTTACTTCAGGCCGGCCCCGATGAAGGCCATTCCTGCCGAAGCACAGCTTAGGCCGCCGAGACTTCTTCCCGCGATCTGACTTTCAAAGGCGCCCCTACGAATATTGGTACCGCGCCAAACCCTCTTTCAATGAACATTGCGAGCGCCCTCGAGGCTGTTCGAAAGGTTGAACTATGAAAACCCAACTCTTGATGGGGCGCAGGCAGTTTCTGTTTGGCGCCACCGGGCTGGCAGCTGCCGCTGTGGCAGGATGCACGACGACACCGCCGGCCGCGTTTGTCGCCGACACACGACCAGCGATGCCGGACCCTGCAATGATGTACGCCGCCATCCCCGGCGAAAAGTTTCCCGTGCCAGCGGCACGGATCGATTTGATCGATCCCAAGTATTATCGGCAGGCTGTGAAAGATCCAACCGGCGAGAAGCCGGGGACGATCGTCGTCGATACCCCAAAGCGCTTTCTTTACCTCGTCCAAGAAAACGGTCGCGCCATCCGGTATGGAGTCGGTATCGGACGCGATGGCTTCGCCTGGGGTGGGCGCGCGAAAATCCAGTACAAGCGCAAGTGGCCAAAGTGGACCCCGCCACCAATGTCGTCGCCGATGTAAGCAAGTCAGAACGTCCGGAAGACGGCAGCGTCGGCTGGCGGCTATCAACATCCGAGGGGAACACGCCGAACCGTTCGGCCGACGTCAGCTACCGTGCGCCGGTCGCCCGCGTCGAAGCCGGCGTCCAGCAGTACGGTAATGACTTTCGAGCAACGGCGGAGGTGGACGGCGCGATCGCTCTGGCCGGAGGCAGCGTGTTTGCCACCAATCGCATCGATGACGCCTTTGCGGTCGTTGACGCTGGCGTCCCCGGGGTAGCGGTGCAGTACCAGAACCGGCCAATCGGTAGGACCAACAGCCGAGGCCTCATCCTCATACCAGGGCTAAAGTCCTACGAACCGAACACCGTCTCGATCGATCCGAGCAACCTGCCCGTCGATGCCGATGTACCGTCTACCAAAGACATTGTGGTCCCAGCCGACCGCAGCGGCGTCGTGATTCGGTTCGGAGTGTCGAACAAGCCCAAGGCAGCACTGGTTTCGTTCATCGATAAAGGGGGTGCCCCGCTTGAAGCTGGGGTGAGTGGCAGGCTGGAGAACAGTCTTGAGACCTTTGTCGTTGGCTATGACGGCGAGGCCTATATTCATGGCCTTGAACGGCAAAATGCCATTGTGATCGAACGCGCCGACGGGAGCACGTGCGCGGCCCAGTTTGCCTATGATCCAGCTCCCGGCCAACAGGTTCAGATCGGAAACGTGGTGTGCCAATGATGCCTTCCTGGAAGACGCTTCGACTTCTCCCGCTGGTGTTGATGTCGCTCTGGCCGACGCTGGGCTGGGGCCAAAGTTGTAGCTTCGGAGTTTCCGCGTTGAGTTTCGGGAACGTCGACACGCTGTCCGGAGCCCAGGCGAACTCAACTGCGACGGTAAGCTACAATTGCACCGGCATATTGCTTCAGCGCATCCTGATCTGCCCCAATATCGGCAATGGGACTGGCGGCGCGACGGCCGCTGCCCGACAGATGCTGAGCGGTGCAAATAGTCTCAACTACCAGCTTTTTTCGGACGCGGCGCGATCCGTCGTCTGGGGTTCCTATGCGTGGGCATTCCCGGCTCGGGCTCCTGCAATTGCTCTGACACTGGGCGTGCTAGGTTCCGGCTCTGGAAGTGCAACAGTCTATGGTGCCGTCCTCGGCAGTCAGGCCACAGCGCCGCCAGGCAGCTACCTGTCGGCATTTTCTGGTAGCGATGTCGAGTTCCGCTATCAGTACTCCAGCGGAAGTACTTGCAACACCGGCGTGGGCACCATCGCGCGGCCGAGCTTCAACGTCACGGCCACTGTTCCGGCGAATTGTTTGGTTGCGACCCAGAATATCGACTTTGGCCCCCAAGGCGTCCTGAGCGCCAATGTTGACGCGACCGGCACGGTTTCGATCACATGCACACCGGGGAATGCCTATACCGTGGCTTTGAGCAATGGGCTCACAGGTACAGGCCCAACGGGCCGGCTCATGACGCTGGGCGGCGAGTCAGTTACCTACGGATTATACAAGGACACCAACCGAACCCAACCTTGGGGCGATCCCTCGACGCCGGGCAGCACGGTATCAGGCACAGGCAGCGGAGCGGCACAGAACGTTACCGTCTATGGTCGCGTGCCGCCCCAGACTACGCCCTCGCCTGGCGTGTACAGCGACACCATTATCGTCACCGTAACCTATTGATGCCACTGGACCAATGATCCCGATTTGGCTCCGCCATTCGATCAAGTGTTAGGTCTTCCTCAGCGCGAATACACCTCTGCCAAATCGACCTTGACAGGTAGACCGTGAACGGCGGCAGCATGAGACAGGATAAGTTTTACAAAGCCGATGTCGATGCCGAGAGTCATCGGTCCGGCACCTTGGGCGGCCCGGTCGCGACCAAAACGAATGAGCCGTTCGCGATCGAGAGCCGCGATGCTGCACTTCCCCAGATGTCTTTGGAGCATATCGAGGGCTGCGGCCTTGGAGCGGCGAGGGGACTTGCCTACATCGCACATGTCGTCGATATGAAGGTCGATGAGTTCGCCGAAAGTTTTTAGGCGCGCTATACGGGACTTAGTTGGCGTCTCACCCCGATCGACTTGGCGCTCGGTTTCGGTCGCCCTGTGCCGTGCGTCGTCTCGGCGCAGGAACGCTGACATAGCGACCTCTGCGACGGACCTGGAGAGCTTTGTGTAGGTGGCCATTTTTCGTGTGCGCTCCATGTGCACTGAGAGATCGAAATGTGGCGAAAAGGGTCGTATTCTGGCGTAAATTCGTGTGCACTCGGCAGGTTCTAACGATTTGATGTTAAAGAAAAAATGCTGAAAAATCAAGATCATAGAGTGGCCGTGGCGCCCATGATGGACTGGACGGACCGGCATTGCCTGTTCTTCCATCGCCAGCTGACGAGCCGTGCGCTGCTCTACACCGAGATGGTGGTGGCCGACGCGGTCATTCATGGCGCACGCGAAAGGCTGCTCGGCTTCGATCAGGCCGAGCATCCGGTCGCCCTGCAGCTTGGTGGCTCCGATCCTCGCAAGTTGGCCGAGGCGGCGCGGATCGGCGAGGCCTTTGGCTATGACGAGATCAACCTCAATGTCGGCTGTCCGTCCGACCGCGTCCAGTCGGGCACCTTTGGCGCCTGCCTGATGAAAGTGCCTGATCTCGTCGCCGGCTGCGTCGCGGCGATGAAAGCGGCGGTGAAAATTCCCGTCACCGTCAAATGCCGCATCGGCGTCGACGAGCAGGATCCAGAGCCGGCGCTCGATGCGGTGGCGGACGGTGTTTTCGATGCCGGTGCCGACGCGCTGTGGGTGCATGCGCGCAAGGCATGGCTGGAAGGGCTGAGCCCCAAGGAAAACCGCGACATCCCGCCACTCGACTATGGCCGCGTCTATCGGCTGAAGGCCAGAAAACAGAACGAATTCATCGGTATCAATGGCGGTATTCAATCGATCGAAGAGGCGCGCGCGCATCTCGATCACGTCGACGGCGCCATGCTTGGCCGCGCCGCCTACCACACACCAGGCATTCTGGCCGGCGTTGACGCCGCCTTCCATGGCGCCAGGTCGGAAGCGTTCGATTTCACCGCGCTGATCGACGCCATGGCCGGGTACGCGGCACGCCATATCGAGCAGGGCGGGAGGCTTGGTCATGTCACCCGCCATATGGTCGGGCTGTTCCATGGCTTGCCTGGCGCGCGCCGCTACCGCCAGATCCTGTCCACCGAGGCGACCCGGCCTGGCGCCGGACCGGACGTGCTGAAGACGGCTTTCGCGGCCGTCGAATTTGGTGGAACAGCCGCCGAAGCGGCCTGATCTAGCTTCAGTCCCTGAGGATCATGCGGTCGCCGCGCACGTCGAAGCCCGACAGCGAGCCGATGAAATTCATGCCGAGCAGGCTCTGGCTGAGCATGCCGGGTGCTGCGACCATCACCGACATGTCCTTGCGCACGATGCCGCCGATCGCCAGTTGATCGGTCCTCACGGCCGCGGCGCGCGCCATGCCGTTGGCGGTTGAAACCGGTATGGTGTAGTTGAGCGCGGCTGGATTGAAGCCGGCGGCTTGCGCGTCCTCGGACGTCAGCACGGTGCTGGTCGCGCCGGTGTCGACCACGGCCCGCACCGGGTTGCCGTTGACCAGGATGCGGGCTTCGAAATGGCCATTGTCCGCCTTGTCGAGCGTCACCGTGGCGTGACCGTCCTCGACGCCCAGCGCCAGCGGGCTGCCAGGAACAAGGCCCGCGGTCACCCGGCTGGCGATATCCTGCAATTCGTAACGATACTGGTAGCCGGCGATCAGCACCAGCACGATGGCCGCCCAGGCGCCGAGGTTGCGGGCCATGGCACCCAGCGGCCGGCCCGAGCGAAGCAGGCCGGCGCCGATCAGGGCGCCGAAGGCGCCAAGCCAGATCAGCCGGCTGAAATCGTAATTCTCGACGCCGAGCGTGCTGCCGGCGGAATCGTTGAGCATGAGCAGGACCACTCCCACCCCGATCACGCCAATCAGTACCCAGAACAGCCGGCTCATCCGCACCTCACGACAGCACGTCGCGTTCGCGCGCCATGCGGGTGCGGCGCGTTTCCCGGCGCGGCCGGCGTTCGACAGTGTCCAACCGGGCAGGCAATTCAGCCATGATGGAGCGGCGCGTTTCCGGCGTCATTCCCATCCAGGCGCCGATTTCCTCGCGCGTGCGACCGCAACCGAAGCAGAAGCCGGTTTTCATGTCGATCGAACAAACCAGGATGCAGGGGGATTCGATGGCCGTCACGACTTTCTCTTGAGGGTTTCCCTATTTCATCTCCACATGGTGCAACCGCAAAGCCAATGCAAGCCCTCGCAATTGCGCCCTCCGTTGCCGCCTTCGCGGTAATGGTGGAGGACGACCCGGGAGGTTGTGCCGACCTTGCAAGGCGGCTATGCCGCTCCCCAACTCCAGGGAATGATCGCCGACGACATGACCAGCGCACTGCCTTTCGATGATTTTCGCAACCTCCTGGCCAATTTGCCGGCGGCCGACACGACAGCCGAGACGCGCGTGCGTACGCTGTTCGCCAAGGCCGACAAGCCCGGCAATTCACTTGGCCGCATCGAAGACATCGCTGCCTGGCTGGCCGCCTGGAGCGGGCGGGCTCCACCAGCCGTGACAAGGCCGTTGATGGCGGTCTTTGCCGGCAATCACGGTGTCATCAGGCAGGGGATTTCGCCACGGCCGGTGGCGGCGACCGCCAATGCGGTCGAGCTTTGCGCCGCCGGCGGGGCCGCGATCAACCAGATCTGCATCGCCAACGATCTTGGGCTGAAGGTTTTCGATCTTGCCCTGCACATCCCGACCGCCGACATATCAGAGGATGCAGCGCTCGACGAGCGCGGCTGCGCAGCCACCATGGCCTTCGGCATGGAAGCGATCGCCGGCGGCACCGATCTGCTTTGCCTCGGCGATCTCGGTGTCGGCAACTCCACCGTCGCAGCCGCTCTGTTTGCGGCACTGTTCGGGGGCAGGGGTGCCGACTGGGTCGGGCCTGGATCCGGCGCCGATGGGGCGATGCAGGCCCGCAAGGCTGACGTGGTCGATGCGGCGCTGGCCTTTCATGGCGGCCATCTCGGCGACCCGCTAGAGGCATTGCGCCGGGTCGGCGGCCGTGAGTTCGCGGCGATTGCCGGCGCCATCCTCGCCGCACGGATGCAGAAGATACCGGTGCTGCTCGACGGATTTGCCGCAACGGCTGCCGCAGCGGTGCTGCATGCCGCCAACCCCACGGCACTCGACCATTGTCTTCTTGCCAGCCTGTCGCCGGAGCCCGCGCACGCCCGGGCCACTGAGCGCCTCGGTCTTCGCCCACTGCTTGATTTCGGCATCGGCCACGGCGAAGGGGCAGGGGCCGCTCTTGCCGCGGGTCTGGTCAAGGCGGCGGCGCTGACCAGTTCAGGCATGGCGGCGGCGGTGCGTGGCTAGTCCAGCAAACGCGAAGAAATAGCGTCATCGTAATCTTGCTCGCTACGGCCGTTGGTGCTGTTTTTGAGTCAGCTCTGTTAATCAATTCTGCGGCATTGCGTTGAATGCAACACGGCAACGAAGTAAATAGATGCCGATGAAGGATCCTCTCGTACTCGTCGCTGCGTTCTCTGCACTGCTCCTGTCGCTTTTACTGTTCAGCGGTGGAGTGTCGGATGCAGGCCAATTCCCGTGTCGTATGTATATGAGCGTGTCGGGTTCGGACCGTCATCCTCCGCGTCGCGACAGTCTCACCTGGCCGCTGTACTCGACATGTTACTGCGTGATTTGCGGGATCAAACTTTAAGCCGGCCACGCAGTTGGATTACGGGATAGTGCACTTTTATCTTGGCAGTTCTGGACCGGACTACCGAGCAAACCGAAGAAGCCGTCAAACGGGGAAGCCGGGCGAGCGTCAGTCGGGTCTTGCGTGTCGGCGTAAGACATCAGGAAGCAAGGATGAGGATCTATCGCCGTCGCGCCGCCACCGCCGCGGTCGGCAGCGCGGGCAATTCCTCCATCACCCGGCTCAGCGGGAAGATGGCGATCGCCTCGGTGCCTTCGCGCAGTTTGGAGTGAAGTTCGAACTCGCCACCATGCATGGCCAGCAGCCCTTGCACGATCGGCAGGCCAAGCCCGGTGCCTTGCTCGGCACTCTTGATGGCAATCGAGCCCTGGCCGAAGGCCGAGAGCACAATCGGGATTTCGTCTTCGGGTATGCCCGGCCCATTGTCCTTGATCGAAATGTATTGGCCACCGCCCGCCGTCCAGCCGACGCGGACGCGGATTTCGCCGCCGGTGGCGGTGAATTTGATGGCATTCGACAGAAGGTTGAGCGTGATCTGCCGCACCGCCCGCTCGTCGGCGAACAGGCGCGGCAGCTCATGCTCGAAATCCTGGACGACGCGGATATCCTTGTTGCGCGCCTTCAATTCCATCATGTGGCAGCAATCCTCGACGATGCCGAGCAGCATCACCGGCTCTTCATTGAGCTGGTAGCGGCCGGCCTCGATGCGCGACAGGTCGAGGATCTCGTTGATCAGGTCGAGCAGATGCTGGCCGGATTCATGCACGTCATGGGCGTAGTCGCGATAGGTGGGATTGCTCATCGGGCCTAGCACCTCGTTCGACATCACCTCGGAGAAGCCGAGAATGGCGTTGAGCGGCGTGCGCAATTCGTGGCTCATCGAAGCGAGGAACCGCGACTTCGCCAGATTGGCGTCTTCGGCCCGCCGCCGTGCCTCGTCCGACATCGATTTCGCCGTCTCCAGCTCAGCGATCAGCGCATCCTTCTCCGAGCGGAACGACAACAGCATCAGGGACGCGCGGTTGAGGTGACGGGCGACATAGGCGAAGAAGGGCAGCGATACGACCAGCAGCCCGGCCATGACCGCCTCGACAGGCATCCAAAGCTTGGCCCCGGCATAGGCGTAGAGCGCCACCGGAACGGCAAAGGTAACCAGCAAGGCGCCGCGCAACGATGAGGTCATCACCGCGGTCGCCGCCATGGCCAACAGCAGCACCGCAGCCTTGACCGTCTGGAACTGGTCGACCTGACAGGCGCCGCAACCGAGCCAGACGAACCAGCCCCAGCCGAGACCGCACAGGAAATGGCCGACCAGGAATTCTCTTCGTGTTTGCAAAGGGTTGAGCGCGGAAGCTTCAGTTCGCTCAATGCGCCGCGCCATGAAGGCGACGATGGTGTAGCAGGTGAGCGTGAACAGTGCCCAGAGGCCGATCTCATTGTCGACGCCGGCAAGCCGGCCGGCTGCCGCGATCGCCAGGACGAGCAGCGGGATGGCGATGGCGCCGCTGGTCATCGCGCGGGCGTGGAGTTTTAGCAGTTCGCGATCGAAATCGGGATTACCGGCCTGCTGCGAAAGACGGTCGCGCGTCTTGCGCACCGCACGCGCGACATCACTGTTGCGATGACGTTTCCTGCGGTCCACAATGAACTTGTCCGCTGTGTTCGAGCGTTGCAAGGGCATCAAAACTTCAATTTATGCGAGCAGCGGTTTCCAAGTGTTAAGCTACGTTCGAATGATTAACCAACCGTTTGCCATATGAGCCGTTCATGGGGCCCAAGGCCGCGCCGGCGATACGCCGCGCCGCCCCGAAGCCTGTGGCGCCGGCTGGCGGATTATGGGCTTGCCGTCATCATTCTTGGACTGCTGATCCTGCTCGCAGCCCGCCTCGACCGGGTGGAGACGCGCAAGACGGAAGGTGCGGCGATCGTCAACGATGGCGATTCGATCACGCTTGGCGCCGAGCGCATCCGCATGCGCGGCATCGACGCTCCGGAATATTCGCAGACCTGCCGCAGGAATGGCGCCGACTACCCCTGTGGCACACTTGCACGCCAGTCGCTGGTGCGGCTGATCGCCGGTAAACCGGTTTCCTGCACCGGTTGGCAGCGAGACCGCTACGGCCGGTTGCTTGGTGACTGCACCGCCGGCGGCAAGGATCTCAACCGTGCCCAGGTCGAAGCGGGCTGGGCGGTTGCCTATGGCGACTTCGACAGCGAGGAAGCTATCGCCCGCGCGGGAAAGGCCGGCATCTGGGCGGGTACATTCGACCAGCCGCAGGACTGGCGCGACAGCCATCACGGCGAAGTCGTCGAGAGAAAGCACGGCACATTGGCATCGATCGGCGATGCCATGCGCGAGGTCTTTCGCTTCTGGTGAGGCGCATCTTGGAACTGAGTCGAGAAACGAAAAGGGAGGATGGAATGAAGCTCTTCGACGGTGGCCGGGCGCCCAATCCACGGCGGGTCCGGGTTTTCCTTGCCGAGAAAGGCATCGCTATACCCTTGGTGTCCGTCGACATGGGCGCGCTGGAGCACAGACAACAGGCGGTGAGTTCGCGCAACCCCCTGCAGCGCCTGCCGGTGCTGGAACTCGACGATGGCACGATCATCACCGAATCCGTCGCCATCTGCCGCTATTTCGAGGAGTTGCATCCCGAGCCGTCCTTGTTCGGGCGTGGCGCGCTCGGCAAGGCGCAGGTCGAGATGTGGCAGAGACGGATGGAATTCAACCTGCTCAGTTGCGTCGCGCAGGCCTTTCGTCACATCCATCCGGCCATGAAGGAGTGGGAAATCCCGCAGATCGCCGAATGGGGCGAAGCCAACAAATCGAAGGCGGTCGAATTCCTGAAACTCCTCGACGATGAGCTGGCGAACCGGGACTTCGCCGCCGGCGACGCCTATTCGATCGCCGACATCACCGGGATGATCGCCATCGACTTCATGAAACCGGCGCGCATCAAAGTGCCGGAAGAGTGCGAAAATGTGCTGCGTTGGTATCAAACGGTTTCGAGCCGGCCGAGTGCAGCGGCCTGAGAATGACCGCGGAACTCGATAGTTTTGCCGCGACGGTTCGGGCTTGCCGCATTTGCGTCGAAAATCCGATCGGACGGCCGTTGCCGCACGAACCGCGGCCGGTGCTGCGCCCCTCGTCCAGCGCCCGCATCCTGATCGCCAGCCAGGCGCCGGGGACCAAGGTGCATCTGTCAGGCATGCCGTTCACCGACGCCTCCGGCGACCGCTTGCGCAGCTGGCTCGGGGTGACAAGCGACGAATTCTACGACATCGAAAAATTCGCCATCGTGCCGATGGGCTTTTGCTTTCCCGGCCAGGATGCCAAGGGCGGCGACCTGCCGCCACGGCGCGAATGCGCGCCGGCCTGGCGCGCGCCTTTGATGGCCCTGATGCCACGGATCGATCTGGTGCTGACGATCGGCATCTATGCGCAGTCCTGGCACATGGGTACGGCGCGCCGGCCCTCGCTGACGGAAACGGTGATGGATTGGCGCGCCATCTGGGACGCGCCCGGCAGTCAAAAGGTGCTGCCGCTGCCACATCCGTCGTGGCGCAACACCGGCTGGCTGAAGAAGAATCCATGGTTTGAAATGGATTTGCTGCCATTCCTGAGATCGGAAATTCGCTATCGTCTCGACTGACCTTTCAGCAAGAAAACACTCGCTTTTCGCCCGATCGGCAGAATTTCTTTCTTGTGAAAGGCCCTGATAAGGCGGAATATAGCCAATCTATTCCCCATAGCGCGCCGCGACTGAAGGGAAGCCGTGACGCGCTTTGAATTCTTGTTTTCCGCATGTCGTTACCCCGGCGACATGCATCAGGAGCAAAAAATGGACCGCCTTGATAGAAAAATTCTCCGCCTTTTGCAGGAGGACGCGACACTCGCGGTCGCCGACGTTGCCAAGAAAGTCGGACTGTCGACGACACCTTGCTGGCGGCGCATCCAGAAGCTCGAGGAAGAGGGCGTCATCAAGCGGCGTGTCGCCATTCTCGACCATGAGAAGGTCAATGTGCGGGTCACCGTCTTCGTCTCGATCCGCACCAATTCGCACAGCCATGAATGGCTGCGGCGGTTTTCCGAGGTCATCCAGGAGTTTCCGGAAGTGGTCGAATTCTACCGCATGAGCGGCGATGTCGACTATCTCTTGCGCGTCGTCGTGCCCGACATCGCCGCCTACGATGCCTTCTACAAACGGCTGATCGCCAAGATCGAGATTCGTGACGTGTCGTCGTCGTTCGCCATGGAGCAGATCAAGTACACGACCGAGATTCCGCTCGACTACATGGTGCTGGACAAGGAATCGGGCGCCAACGCCGCTTGAGCTAGAGCAATTCCAGGAAAAGTGGGTAGCGGTTTTCCGTCCGGAATTGCGTCAAAACCAAAGAGGTAGAGCGGTTCTGCGTTTCCGTGAAACGATGAACCACTCTAACGGGGCCGCTCAGTTCTTCTTCTTCTTGTTGAGGAAACTCCAGGGTGAGTTCACCGGCAGCGTGATCGTGTCCGGCACGCTGTCGACGCTCACCACCTCGGCCTTGCGTACGATGTAACCGGACTGGATGACGCTGATGCCGTCGAGAATGAAGAGCTGGCTCTTTTCCATGTCCGGCTTCAGCGCCCCGGTAACCAAGACCGGCTGGTAGGCTTCCGAAAGCTTGTAAGGGTGGGTCGGCGTGACCAGCACGATCTGGTTGGGCGGCGGCGTCGGCATGTGGCTGCAGGCGCCCGTCCACGGCACCAACAGGAACTGATAGACAAGGTCGCCGTCGCGGTCGACCGGAAGTGCATAGCCGGCTAACTGAATCGTTTTATCCTGCAGATTGAGGGACAGCGTCTCGCCGTGGTCGGGCATTTTTGCCGCGATCATCGGCAGTCCGGCGCCTTCGGCGGCGGCCTGGGTCGCCGGGCGCAGATCCTTCCAGAATATGTGCGCGGTCTCGGCAGAGGCATGGCCGACGAAAATGCCAAATGCCGCAGCCAGGATCGCACCTGATTTGAAGCTATTGCTCATGGGCTCCATTCTTGGCCAATCTGTCGCCGGGATCGAGTCAAACTCGTCGTAATTCTAGCATTTGATGTCAGAATATGTCGTGCCGTGAATGCACATCTTCGCTCTTGCACGCAATTCGAGCGGCGGATTGGGTGGTGCACTACCCAGGCTTCGCGCCGACAGGTCGAATGGGCGCGATCCTTGTGGGAATCTTGATACGAACAAACGCTGGGAAATCGCCGAAAGTGTCTTGCCCGGTCACAACAGCGGAGCAGAAAATAGACCGGCAATACGATGCCTGCGAACCGACCGCGTCCGTCGTCGCCATCGCCAGAACTTGGAGAAGCACCATGCCAACCGGCCATGATCTCACAGGGCTGATGAAATTCCTTGGCCGTGACGAATGGCGAGGATGTTTCGAGGAAGTGTTCGACGATCATTTCGGCCCGGCTCTCGATGCCTGCGGCATGGAGTTCGACGACCTTTCCGAAACCCTCGGCCACGATTGGGCAATGACCCTCTGGGGCTGCGCCTTCGAGGATTTCCTGACCCAGGACTTCGAGGGCCAAGCCAGCAACATCGTCGATGACTATGTCAAGCGCCGGGGTTGGAAGGAAACCGCGCAATCCAAAGCCTATATGATGGCGCTGCGCACCTCCATCATGAGCTTGTATGAGGTAAGCAACGTAGCGCCAGGACAATCCCTCATGGCGCGCGATCTTATTCGCGGAGGTGAGCCGATCACGGTTAGCGAGGGCACTGCCACGAAGACGTTGAAGCAGTGGGACAGGATCGCTGCACGGATCGTACCTGTCATGGGGAAGAACGTCCTTGCGGGCGGCCTTTTGCCGTTCACCCCGCAGGCTACAGAGACATTGTTCGATGGGCTGCGGGGCACGTTCGGCAAAAGGAATGCAAGGAAGCTACCTGCCTTGAAGGATGAAGAGTTACAGGCGGTGGCATCCATGTTCACTCTGTCATGGTTGTTTGACACCCTCGATAGGGCGATGGGAAGGCCATTGCTGCAAAACAGCGATGGCGACGATATCGTTTTCCACGATGTCCGCTTTCCCTTGGCATCCGGTGTGGCGCAGCGAGATATCGCTGCCCGGTTGAACAGCATTCCAGGCATGGTTCAGGAAAACGCGAAATTCTGGAACTGGATGGAGGAGGTCCCGCAAGGCAGCGACAAGCCAAAAACGGCGGAGGCAACCACACTCGACACGCTGATGGACAGCGGTTGGCGCGTGATAGGCAATGCCGAACTGAAGGACCGCTTGCTGCACCTGTCCGCCAATTCCGCAGCGCGCGCGAAAAATGGGACGGACCTGATCCGCCAGGCCCTCGGCGATCTTGTGCGGACGCCCCTTACCGAAATCCGCACGGTCGAACAGATGATGGCCGAGCGGCCGGGAAAACATACACAAACGCCATCATCGAGCATTCCGCCGGAAATCGCCGAAGAGACCATTCACGAGTTCTTGGATCGCCATTATCTGGATACTCTCGACCAACCGGTCGCAATGTTGGGGAATAAAACACCGCGTCAAGCCGCCAAGACTCCGGCCGGCCGCCAAAAGGCCGCCGATTGGCTAAAATATCTCGAAAACCAGACGGCTAAACAGCCAGATCCTACCCATCCCATGGCCACCTATAGCTTCGAATGGATGTGGAAAGAACTCGGCCTTCGCGACTTACGCCAATAACAACCATGCTACGGTAGCGGCCCTATAATGCACAGGCCTGAAGTATTCCCCAGCCACCGGTCACTTGTGGCCGCGGAGATAGACGAATGGGGCGGATGCGCTTTCAATTCGAGCGCGTCTCACTCCAGCGTCAACGATCGAGCCGCATCAGATGTCGGCGAGAACCGGCCATGCCGGTCTCATGGAACCCACATGCCGCAAACATGTCGCGAAAGCCCATGAAACGGTAGCTCGGCGACGCCTGGTCGACCGGGTAAGCCTCGATAGCCTTGGCCCCCTTGGCGAAGGCGTGATCAATGGCCGCGTCGAGCAGCGCGGACGCCAGCCCGCCGCCACGCAGAGCCCTTGGCACATAAAAACAAACAATCGACCAGATATCGGTCTCGCTGTCGTCCTGTTGGCTTGAAAGCCGGCGATAGGTCTGGCGTGGCGCGACCGAGCACCAACCGACGGTCTTGCCGTCAATATGGGCGAGGATCCCGACCGGTGTGCCGGAGTCGACAAGTGCCATCATGGCCTGCTTTTTCTCGACGTTCTGGACATGCTCGCGGCTGGGCAGAGGACGCCAGGCCATGCACCAGCAATATTTCGGTGCGCCCGGCTGTTCGAACAGGTTTTCGAAATCGACGCGTGTCGAGCGCGTCACTTCCGTGAAGCGGACTTTGCTTCCGTCAGCCTTTCCTGGCGGCGAGGCGCTCGATCGTCTTGGCATCCGATAGTTCCTTCACCGCATCCTTGCCGATCCAGCGCGCGGTCTTGTCCGTCGATTGCGCGAGCCTTTCGGCGACAGCAAGGACAGCACCGTGCATATCCATCGATCGTTTGCCGATCGAACGAAGAGCCCAGTTCACGCCCTTCTTCACGAAGTTGCGGCCGTCGGTGGCATGCGCTTCGATGATCGGCAGGAAGGCGAGAAAGGTTGCCTCCGGCTCATTCTTCCGGTGGACGACAGACCAGGCCATCATGGCAAAAGCCGTGCGTCGAACGAATTCCCTTTCATCGGCCGCGAACTCGTCAATCAGTTCTTTCCAGGCGTCCGTGTCGACGAAAAGATCAGAAACGCCATCGACGATATCCCAGGAGTCGAAGCTCGACGCCCATTGCCTTGCATCCGCGGCAGAAAACCGCTTCGGGTCGGCCGTGACGGAAGCGATGAACTGCGCCTCCATGATGTCAGTCGCCCACAGCTCAAAGGCGCGCTCGTGGTTGCGCTTGATCTTTTTGGCAATCTGCCGCTGCACGCCATGCGGGATGCCAAGCGCACGGTCGATCTTGATGCCGTAGCGCAGCATGCCAAGGCGATTTTCCTCCGAGCCGACCGATCGCAGATGCGCGACGATTTCGCCGGCACTGGATTGGGGCGAAAGCTCGGCCATCGCGAACCCCTATTTTTCGAGGCGCGCCAGCAGTGAGGACGTGTCCCAGCGCTTGCCGCCCATCGCCTGCACATCCTTGTAGAACTGGTCGACAAGTGCGGTAACCGGCAGCCTGGCGCCGTTGCGGTCGGCTTCGGCCAGGCAAATGCCAAGGTCCTTGCGCATCCAATCGACGGCGAAGCCGAAATCATATTTGCCGGCATTCATGGTCTTGTGCCGGTTCTCCATCTGCCAGGAGCCGGCAGCGCCCTTGGAGATGACCTCGATGACCTTCTCGATGTCGAGCCCGGCCTTCTTGCCGAAATGGATGCCTTCGGCCAGACCCTGGACGAGGCCGGCGATGGTGATCTGGTTGATCATCTTGGTGAGCTGGCCAGCACCGGCCGGACCCATCAGGCCGACCATGCGGGCATAGGCGTCGATGACAGGCCTCGCCTTGTCGAAGGCTTCCTGCTCGCCGCCGACCATTACGGTGAGTAGGCCATTCTCGGCGCCGGCCTGGCCGCCGGAGACCGGCGCATCGAGGAACGAAAACCCGCCCGCTTCCGCTTCCGCGGCCAGTTCGCGCGCGACCTCGGCCGAGGCCGTGGTGTTGTCGATGAAGACCGAACCTTTCTTCATCGATTTGAAGGCGCCTTCCGGACCTGTCGTCACCGAACGCAAATCGTCATCATTGCCAACGCAAGAGAAGACGAAATCCTTGTCCTTGGCGGCTTGCGCCGGCGTCACCGCGAGGCCGCCGCCATGCTGGCCAACCCAGTGTTCGGCCTTGGCCTTGGTGCGGTTGTAGACGGTGACGTCGTGGCCACCCTTGTTCCTGAGGTGGCCGGCCATCGGATAGCCCATCACGCCAAGACCGAGAAATGCCACAGATGCCATGAGCTTGCCCTTCAGACCGAAACGAAATTTGCTGCCGAGGGTCTAGGCCCTGCGGCGGATTCGTCAAGATGCTCGCGCCGCCAGCCAGTTGGGCCTGTATTCGATTCCAGAGTTTGTCAGCGTTTCAGGTGGATGGTGATCCGGCGCTCGATCCATTCGATGCCATGGCGCAATATCTCGACCATGACAAGGTAGACGACGGCGACCCAGATATAGGCCTGAATGTCGAAGGAGTTGGCGAAGGCGAGCTTTGCATTGCCCATCAGGTCGTAGACGGTGATGATGGCGACAATGGCCGAAGCCTTGATCATCAGGATGAGTTCGTTGCCATAGGGCCGCAAGGCGACAATCAAGGCTTGCGGCAGGATGATCTTGCGCAGCGTCTGCATTTTGTGCAGGCCAAGGGAAGCAGCACCTTCCCATTGGCCCCTGGGCACACTCTCGATGGCGCCACGCAGGATTTCGGCCTGGTAGGCGGCGGTGTTGAGCGCAAAGGCAAAAACGCCGCAGTTGAACGCGTCCTTGAAAAAATCCCAAAGCGTGAACCGGGCGAAGGTCAGCCCATCGCTGATGACCGGAAGGTAAATACCGAACTCGCTGAGTTCAGGCCGGAAAGAGCCAACGCCGTAATAGACAAGAAAAGTCTGGACCAGCAGCGGCGTGCCGCGGAAAAAGTAGACATAGCAATAGGCGAGGCCGGACAGGATCCGGTTCCTGGACATGCGGCCGTAAGCGACGGGGACCGACAGTATCGCACCAAGCACCATCGCAATAGTGACCAGCGACAGGGTGACCCCGAGGCCTTTCAGATAGGCCGGCGCATATTTGGCAAAGAAGGCGGCATTCCAGGCAAGAACCAGATAGGCAACGATGCCCAGCCCGAAGGCTATCCACAGGCAGACGAGCGCATAGCCGGCAATGCGGGGACGCGGCCAGCCCCGCGCCCGGGGCGGTGGCCGTTCGACCATGGTGGCTGAGGCGCTCATCGTTGCGCCTCCCGCTTGCCGAGCGAGCGCAGGATCGCACTGGTGGCGAAGGACGACACGATTGCCAGGCCGAGAAAGACCAGGGCCGCCAAACTGTAAAACAGGAACGAATGCTTGGTGACGCGAGCGGCCACACCGGCATTGCGCAACGTCTCGGCGAGACCGACGACCGACACGAGCGACGTGTCTTTGAGCAGGCTGAGCCAGCAGTTTTCCAGGCCGGGAAATGCGATACGAAGCAGCTGCGGCAAGATTACCTTGCGCATGGTCTGCCAGTTCGAAAGCCCAATGGAATAGCCACCCTCATACTGGCCCTTTGGTATGGCGCGGAAGGCCGACAGGAAAACCTCGCTGGCATAGGACGAGAAGATCAGTGCCAGCACGATCATGCCGGCGACGAAGCTGTTGACGTCGATGGTCGCATCGGGCCGGAAATATCGGATCAGATGCTGCAGCAGAATTGGCATGCCGAAGAAGAATAGGAAGAGGGTCACCAGTTCCGGCAGGCCGCGGAAGACCGTGGTGTAGATGTTGGCGGCAAGACGCAGCGATGGTTCTTCGGACTGTTTGGCCAGCGCTATAAAAAAACCAATCGTCAGACCGATGGGAAGCGTTGCCAGCGCGAGTGCGATGGTGACCATCGCCCCATAGGCGATGTCGTCCGACCAGCCATCAGGTCCCCAGCTGAGAAGCGTCCATATGGTCGGGCCTTGCATTGACTAGACTTATCTCCTCGACATTCCTGAAAACGAATGCAAAGGCGGCAGGGAATGCCCCTGCCGCCTTAACCTCTGCCTATCAGGTGCCGCTGCCGAAGACGTCGAACTTGAAGTACTTGTCGTTGATTTCCTTGTATTTTCCGTTGGCGCGGATGGCGTCGATGGCCGCGTTGAGCTGATTGACCAGATCCGTCTCGCCCTTGCGCACCGCAATGCCGGCGCCCGGTCCGAAGATTTCGACCGGCTGCGGCGAGGGGGTGCCGAGAATCTTGCAGCAGGCACCGTCCGGTGTGGCCAGCCATTGGCTCAGCACGACAATGTCATCCTCGATGGCGTCAAGCCGGCCGTTGGCGAGATCGGCTTGTTCCTCCGGGCTGCTCGGATAACCCTTGACCGTGCTGTCGGTGAAGGTCTTCGAGGCATAATTGAAATGCGTCGTCGTGGTGGCGACGCCGACAGTCTTGCCGGCGAGATCTTCCTTGGTCACGCCCTTCAGCGTGGTGTCCTTCGGCGCGGCTAGGGCCGACGGTGTGTTGTAGTATTTGTGCGAGAAGTCGACCTTTTGCATCCGCTCTGGCGTGATCGACATCGAAGCGACGATGGCGTCGAACTTGCCGGCCTGGAGGGCTGGAATGATGCCGTCCCAATCCTGGGCGACGAAGGTGCACTTGACCTTCATCTGATCACAAAGCGCCTTGGCGATGTCGATGTCGAAGCCGACGAGCTGGCCATCGGCGGTGAGGTTGTTGAAGGGCGGGTAGGCGCCCTCGGTGCCAATCCTCAGGGTCTTTTCCTGGGCCTGGGCTACGCCGAGCGTCAGCAGCGCAGCCGATGCGGCAAGCGCGATACGCAGTGCAATACGCATGATAGTCCTCTCTTTATGGTCCCGGCCGTCGTTCCAAACGGCTCTGTGGGGCGGTGCTTTTGACCGCCCGCTGGAGCGATACTCCCACTCTTTCCAAGAAAAAAGCAACTGCAAAACCACAAAAATGGGCAAGGCTATTCTGCCGCTGGGTCAGCTCTCAAGCAACGAGCCCGGTGGCGCGCTCGATGAAGTCGGCTATCGACTTTGCATCGTTGAGATCGAACACCGGCAGGTGCTCGCCTTCGGCCGCAAAATCGGCGGCGACGGCGACGATGTTCGGATCACCCGCCGAAAGCGGCGTGCGGTCCTTCGCCTCCAGCCGCCGGGTTTCGATCTTGCGATGCGATTCGCGCTTGTAGCCTTCGACCAGCACCAGATCGCAAGGTGCCAGCCGTGACAGAATCGCTTCCAGCGTCGGCTCTTGCTCGCCGCGCAGTTCGTGCATCAACGCCCAGCGATTGCCGGACACGATCGCGACTTCGGTGGCGCCGGCCTGCCGGTGTCGAAAGCTGTCGGCGCCCGGCTTGTCGATGTCGAAATCATGATGGGCGTGTTTCACCGTCGACACTTTCCAGCCGCGCCGGACAAGTTCGGTGACCAGCTTCTCGGTCAGTGTCGTCTTGCCGGAGTTCTTCCAGCCGGTGATGCCGAAGATGTTCATGGCTTCATGCTTTGCAACAGACGCTCGGCCTGAACAAGATCGTCAGGCATGTTGATGTTGAAGAACGGGTCGATCGATTGGCCTTCGGATTGCGGAACCGGGAATTCGACCTCGACAAAACCATGCCGGTCGATGAAAGCCGAAACCCGTCTGTCGTCCTCATCGACCAGAAAGCGCCGTAAGGCGGCGCGACAGTCCGTCGGCCACAGCGCGAAGGTCGGGTGCCGCTTGCCGGCCGAACCAGCGATGGCGATCGAACCGGGAGACTGATCGGCGGCGGCGGCCAGCCGTTCGACAAGATCGAGCGGCAGGAACGGCGTGTCGCCGGCAGCAGTGACGACCGCCTTACAGGCCGTGTTGGCGGCCGCCCATTCGAGGCCGGTCAGGATTCCGGCGAGCGGCCCGGCAAAACCCGTGACCGTGTCGGCAAGCACTGGCAGTCCGAAGCGCGAGAACCGCGCCGGATCGCCATTGGCACTGAGCGCTTGGGATTCTATCTGTGGGCTAAAGCGCGATAGGACCTGGTCAAGCACGCGACCGCTGCCAAGCGGCAACAGGGCCTTGTCGCCACCGCCCATTCGTCTGGACTGGCCGCCAGCCAGAATGATCCCCGCAACATCTCGCTTCATGCCATCGAGCCTGTACGCCAGCCGCCGGAAATCACAAGAACCTTCGATGGACTGGAGCCTGTTCCATCCCTATGGAGCCGGGATGGGGCTCCCTCTCCTTGTTTGAGCATGATCCCTGGACAAACGGTTTCCGTTTGTCCGAGAACCGGGTTCCACTTTTCGGGATCATGTTCGGGCTAGATTCCGTCCGGCACCATGGTCGGTCCGGTGCTTTCGGCGACGATCTTGCGCCGCCCGACAATCCGCTCGCGGTAGAGCGCATAAAGGCCAGAACCGATGATGATCGTGGCGCCGACGATCATCGGCAAATCGGGAATGTCGGCGAAGATGAATAGGCCAAGCAGGATCGACCAGATCAGGGCCGTGTAGCGGAACGGCGCGATGAAGGAGATGTCGCCCGCCCGCATCGCCATGATGATGAACTGGTAGCCGATGAGCACAAGCACCGCGGCAAGTGCCAACAAGGCGGTGCTGTTTCCCGTCATCGGTGTCCAGCCACCCATTGGCGACAACAGGACCGCGCCGACAATGGTTATGGCAAGTGCTGTCGCGGTCGAAACCATAAGGGTCGGGATGGCCTTGGGAATCCGCTTGGTGGCAAGATCGCGCACCGCACAACACGCGACGCAGGCCAACGCGACCAGCGAGTAGGCGCTGAACCCTGCGAAGCCGGGCCGCACGATGATCAGCACGCCAGCAAATCCGATGGCGATCGCCAGCCAGCGTCGCCAGCCGACGCGCTCATTGAAGACCAGTGCCGCGCCCATCGTCACCGCCAGCGGCAGCGCTTGCAGGACAGCCGAGACGCTGGCGATCGGCAAATGGGCGAGCGCGATCAGGAACGTTACCGTGCCGCCGGCCTCGCCGAGCACGCGCAGCGCAACCATGGGGTCCAGCATCGAGCGTAGCCGGACAAGAGCGCCGCTCCGCCAGGCAAGCAAGCCGACGAAAAGGCTAGCAAACGCGCCTCGGATCAGCATGACTTGCGCCATGTTCATCGATTTGCGACGAATATTTGGATATGGCGTCGTTGAGGGTGAAGCCGGCCATCGCCACCACCATGAACAACGCGCCGCGAAGATTTGGAGAAAGGGGCAAGATGACCACCGGCTCTGCTTTGCATCAAGCCTGTAGCAGTCGGGCATGGAACAGCAACAGCAAAGGGCTGGGCCACAGCCTTGCCTGTGGCCCAGCCCTTGCTGCAACAGCGGCAGGCTTACTTCTTCGGCGTCAGCACCTCGGTGCCGTTGCCTTCCTTGCCGGCGATCGTCCACAGGCCGTGCAGCGAGCCATCTTCCATCACTTTGTAGACGACGAGGCCGATGTCCTTGTCCAAGACATAGCCGGCGGAGAAGGCATCATCGTTGCGCATGCAGATGCCATCGGAAGACGTGCCGCCCGTCTCCCAGTGGATCGTGCAGGTCGTCCCGCTGGTCAGCGCAATGGTGGCTTGGCCATCATAGGACGATCCGTCGAAATTGGTGCCGGCGACGGTGTAGGTGCCGCCGATCGACTGGGCCGCCGCCGGCAGGGCGGCGAGGCCAAGCAGTGCGATAGAAAGAAGAAGTTTGCGCATATGTAATCCCCACTAAGCGAAGAACCGCTGCCGGCAGGAAGCTAGGCCCGAACGCGCTGACGGTAAATCCGCTAACCGCTTGCGGGCCAGACTTTTTCTGGGGTGTGACCGAAAATGCTCACGGCCCCTTGAGGCTGCCGGCGATAGCGCCGACCAGCGGATCGTATTTCGACTTCAGGGCTGGCGGGTAATCGACCCAGACCGTGCGGATGACACCATCCCGGCCGAACAGGCGCCGCTCGTAGAAGACCTTGCCATCCTTCAACCCGGACAGCACCGCCCAGTCCTTGCCTGCCTTGCTGTAGGTGACCTTGTAGCCAGCTTCGTCGCTGGCTTTCGCGGCCGCGACGAAGCCCTTCGGCGTGTCATCATCGATATTGAGGATGCCCGAGCAGATCAGGCTGGCGCCATCGGCACTCAGCCATTCCTGGCCATCGCCATTGTCCGGCTCAGGCTGGCGGTCGGCGAAGATCTCGTCGGGAAAGGTGCAGACGGTGCCGAATCGCTCGTTCACATAGGTAAACGGGGCGGCGATTGAAGGGACTGCCGCGATTGTCGCAAAAATCACCACGATTGCCTGATGGCGCTTCATTCATGCCTCCGTGTCGCTGGAAGCAATCCTGCACCAGATCGGCGAAAAGATCACCCGCCGGTGACGCTCATGTGCCGCGAAACGGAGGGGCGGCTGGTGCGGCGATCGATGATGAAATCATGGCCTTTCGGCTTGCGGCCGATGGCTTCGTCTATTGCCGCGGCGACCAGTTCGTTGCCTTCGGACGCCCGCAAGGGCGCGCGCAGGTCGGCCGCATCCTCCTGGCCGAGGCACATATAGAGCGTGCCGGTGCAGGTCAACCGAACCCGGTTGCAGCTTTCGCAGAAATTATGCGTCATCGGCGTGATGAAGCCGAGCCGTCCGCCGGTCTCGGCGACATGGGCGTAGCGGGCCGGGCCGCCAGTCTTGAAGGGAATGTCGGTCAGCGTGAACTGGCGCTCCAGCGAAGCGCGCAGCAGCGACAGCGGCAGGTACTGGTCCGTGCGGTCGCCCTCGATCTCGCCCATCGGCATTGTTTCGATAACCGTCAGGTCCATGCCGCGGCCATGCGCCCAGCGCATCATCTCGGGCAGTTCGGCGTCGTTGAAATCCTTCAGCGCCACCGCGTTCAGCTTCACCTTCAGCCCGGCCGCAAGTGCTGCATCGATGCCTTGCATGACCTTGCCGAGATGGCCCCAGCGGGTGATCTGATGGAACTTGTCGGCGTCGAGCGTGTCGAGCGAAACGTTGATGCGCTTGACGCCGCAATCGGCGAGCTCGGCGGCGAAGCGCGAAAGCTGCGAGCCGTTGGTGGTCAGCGTCAGTTCTTCCAGCGCGCCGCTGTCGAGATGCCGCGACAGCTGACGCACCAGGTGCATGATGTTCTTGCGCACCAGCGGCTCACCGCCGGTGAGGCGCAATCTCCTGACGCCTTTTTCGATGAAGACCGTGCACAGCCGGTCGAGCTCTTCCAGCGACAGCAGGTCTTTCTTCGGCAGGAAGGCCATGTCCTCGGCCATGCAATAGGTGCAGCGGAAATCGCAGCGGTCGGTAACCGACACTCTGAGATAGCTGATCGTGCGACCGAAAGGGTCGATCATGTCCATGCTTCAAACGTTTCCCGTGGCCGCGAACGGCGTCGTTATATACTGCTATGTGATACGAAGCGGCCGGCCATTCAAGATAGACGGTGTTGATCTTTGGTAACATCCCTGGGCCGACATTGCATGTCGGTCGGCCTCATCAGGCCTTTTCCGCTTTGGCGAAGCGGCGTAGGGAAGGGTGGATTGATACGGGATCGAACAGCATGACCGCACCGAAGGAACTCAGGGTCTCGAAAGACCGCAAACTGCTCTCGGTGATCTTTCCCGGCCATCAGCCGTTCGAACTGCCGGCGGAGCTGTTGCGTGTCGCCTCGCCATCGGCCGAAGTGCAGGGCCATTCGCCCGAACAGCGGGTGACGGTTCCCGGCAAACGCAATGTGGCGATCCTCAAGATCGAGCCGGTCGGCAACTACGCGGTGCGCATCACCTTCGATGATTTTCACGACACCGGCATCTTCACCTGGAATTACCTGCATACGCTCGGCCACGAGAAGGATGAGCGCTGGAATGCCTATCTCGCCGAGCTTGCGGAAAAAGGCCTGAGCCGCGACCGCTAGACTGATCCCGTCATTGTCGTCAAAACGTCATCGATGAGGAGTAGCGCCGGCAAAGGTTCGGAGACGAAAAAGATGTCCGTCATCACCACGGTCGAGCAGCTCGAGGCACTCTATGGCGTTCCAGGCGAGGCCTCGCTGGTCAAGGAACTCGATCACGTCATTGCCGAATATGCCGCCTTCATCGAGGCTTCGCCCTTTGTCGCCCTGGCGACCAGCGGCCCGGAGGGGCTGGACTGCTCGCCGCGCGGGGATCTCGCCGGCTTCGTGCGCATCGTCGATCCGAAAACGCTGATGATGCCGGACCGGCGCGGCAACAACCGTGCCGATTCGCTCCGAAACATCATTCGCGATCCGCGCGTCGGCCTGCTGTTTCTGGTGCCCGGCTCCGGCACGACGCTGCGCATCAACGGCCGCGCTCATATCACCACGGATACAGCGCTGTGCGCGTCATTCACGGTCGACGGCAAGGCGGCACGCTCGGTCACTGTCATCGACGTCGATTCGGTCTATTTCCAATGCGCCCGTGCCATCGTGCGCTCCGAACTCTGGAATCCGGCGAGGCATGTCGATCCGAAGTCGCTGCCGACGCCCGGACAGATTCTGGAAATCACCAGCCGCAAGAATATAGACGGCGAGGCCTACGACAAGGAATGGCCGGAACGGGCGAAGAAATCGATGTGGTAGGCAGACTGAAAGGGGCCGTTACGCCTCCTTCAGCACCTCATAGATCTTGCGCATCTGCTCGCCGATCATGTCGCATTGTTCCGGTGTCGACTGGCTCATCGCCTTCTCGATCAGCGCCATATGCACTTTCAGCGCCTGCATCAGCAGTGCCTCGCCGGCTTCGGTCAGGGCAAGCCGCAGGATGCGCTTGTCCTTCTCGTCGCCTTCGCGACGCAGCAGGCCACGCGCCTCCAGCTGCGGCAAAAGCATGGTGATGTTGGACCGGCCGACAAGCAGCTTGCGGGCGAGGTCGTGCTGCGACATGCCGGGGTGGCGGTAGAGGTTCATCAGCACGTCGAGCTGCGCCGGCTTCAAATCGAGCGGCGCGAGCTTTATCGCCAGCGTGCGCTCAAGCACATGGCAGGCGCGCGCCACCGCGACCCAGTTGCGAAAACGCGGGTTGTCCCAAGGTAGCTCTTGTTTATTGTTCATCTTTGAACTATTATGTTCATGCTTGAACGTATGGATGGATTCTCACTATGGCATCATTCGGGCTGAAGGTCATCCGGGGGGTGTTTGGTGCGGCCGAGCGCATTGCGCCGCGCCTGACCGGGCGCGCGGCATTCGAGCTGTTCTGCCGTACGCCGAACGTGAAGGCGCTTAGCGATGGCGAACGCCGCGCCGTCGACCGTGCGGCCGAGTTCATGACCGAGGCGCGCCATCATCGGCTGAAGACCGCAACCGGCTGCGTCATGGTGCACGAATTCCGTCCGGAGCCGGGCAGGGCGGCGGCCGGCACGGTGCTTGTCGTCCATGGCTGGCGTTCGCGTACCGAATACATGCGGGCGCTGATCGAAGGCTATCGCGCCGCCGGCTACAGGGTCGTTTCGCTTGACCTGCCAGGCCATGGCCAGTCGCAGGGCCGACGGCTGAACATGGTCAATGCCGTGGATGCGATGCGGGTTGCCGGCGAATGGTTCGGCCCGTTCGTGGCGGTGATCGGCCATTCCTTCGGCGGCGCCGTCGCCGCCAATGCCATCGCCGGTTCGGTCAAGAACATCCCGCCGCTGGTGGCTGGACGTCTGGTGCTGATTGCGGCGCCCAGCTCCCTGCCGGCGATCTTCGCCGACTTCAGCCGCATGCTCAATGTCGGCCCGCGCTCGCAGGTCGCCATGGCGGACCGTGTCGAACGCCTTTCCGGCCGGCCGCTGCACGAATTCACCGGCGACCGCCAGCTCGCGCATGCACCGGTGCCGACCCTGGTCATCCACGCACCGGACGATCGTGAAGTTCCGGCCGATCACGCGACACGCTATGCCGGCGCCGGCGGCCATGTGCGGCTCTATTGGGCGGACGGGCTCGGCCACCGTCGCATCCTCGCCGACAGAGGCGTGGTCGAACGCGCTGTCGGCTTCGTCGCGGAGCATCGCGAGCCGTCGCGGCTGCATTGAGCGGCGATAGAAGCTATTTCTTCTTCTCGCCGGGTTCGACCGGCAGTCCGGCCGCCTTCCAGGCGGTGTAGCCGCCAAGGATGTGCTTGACCGGCGACAGCCCCATGTCCTGCGCCGTCTTGGTCGCCAGCGCCGAACGCCAGCCACCCGCGCAGAAAAAGACAAAACTCTTTCCCGAAGCGAAGAACGGCTTGTGGTAGGGGCTTTCGGGGTCGATCCAGAATTCCAGCATGCCACGGGTGACATGTTTGGCGCCGGGAATCCTGCCGTCCCGTTCGACCTCGCGTGGATCGCGCAGGTCGACGAAGATGGTCTCCTCATCGTCGAGCAGCCCGGCGGCTTCCTCCGGCGACACAACCTCGATCTCGGCATTCGCCTCATCCAGCAGTTCGCGATACCCCTTTTTCATGAGACTTGTCCTCCGACCGCGCATTTGGCTGGCTTAGATTCCCTTGTCTTTCGCAGGTTCTGATCGCAAAACCTTGGGACACTTTTGCGGAACCTGCTTGGATTTGCAGCACAATAGCTGGCGTTTGTCACGCTCTGTCCGCGCCGGCCATCACCTGCCACGCCGCCATCGCGCCGGCCACGGTTGCCAGCAGGGCCGAATGCGAGGCGCCGTCGCGGGCCTGGATCGACATGCCATGCTGGACCGTGGCGTAGAAGGTGGCGGCAGCGCTGCAGTCGAAACCCGCCGGCAGTTCGCCTTCGGCGACGCCACGCTCGAGGCGCTTCCGCAGGGCGGTATGGTTTTCGGCGCGGCGACGGCGCAGATCGTCACAGATGGCGCCGCGGCTTGAGTCCTGATGCAACGCACCGAGCGCGATCAGGCAACCCTGCGGGCGATCGGTCTGCGCATAGGCTTTCGCCGTCAGGCGCAAAAATTGTTCGATCGCCAGCCGCGCGGTCGGTGCTTTCTCAAGCGCCAGCCAGATGTCGGCACCCTCGGTGCGTGAATAGAGGTCTGTCGCCTCAAGGAACAGTGCCTCCTTGCTGCCGTAGGCGGCATAAAGGCTGGGCGAATTGATGCCCATGGCTGAGGCCAGGTCGCTCATCGACGCGCCTTCATAGCCTTTGGCCCAAAAAACCTCCATCGCGCAGCGCAGGGCCGCGGTTCGATCGAAGGTGCGGGGGCGGCCTCGTTCCGACATGATGCTCTTTTCTGTGTTGATCGATACATAATTCAGTTGACGGCGACGGGCAAGGCTGACAGGTATTTATATATCGATCACTACAAAAAGGAGAAATCGATGTCATTTAACCAACTGGCTGGCAACCAACTGGGCGGCAAGGCCGCGCTCATCACCGGCGGCAGCCGTGGCATCGGTGCGGCGATCGCGCGAAGGCTCGCGGCCAATGGTGCCAGCGTTGCGATCACCTATGTCAGTGGCGAGGAGCAGGCCCTCGCGATCGTTGGGGAAATCGAGGCAGCTGGCGGGCGAGCCATCGCGATCAAGGCCGACAACCGGGATGCCGCCGCCATAGATAAGGCGGTTGAGGACGTCGCGACCGCCTTTGGTCGGCTCGACATCCTGGTCAACAGTGCCGGTATCTGGCGCGCGGCTTCCATCGAGACATTGTCGCTGGCCGATTTCGATGAGACCATGGAGGTCAATCTGAGAGCCTCGTTCATCGCCTCCAAGGCGGCGGCGGCCCATATGGGCGAGGGCGGCCGGATCATCTCGATCGGCAGCAATCTCGCCGAGCGCGCCACCGACACCGGCCTCACCGCCTATTCGGCGAGCAAGGCAGCGCTGGTCGGCCTGACCAAGGCGCTGGCGCGCGACCTTGGCCCGCGCGGCATCACGGCCAACGTCGTTCATCCAGGCTCGACCGACACCGACATGAACCCGCAAGATGGCCCGCATGCCGAGCACCAGAGGCAGAAGATGGCAACGCCGCGTTTCGGCAAGGCCGACGAGGTCGCCGGCATGGTCGCCTGGCTCGCCGGCCCGGAAGGCCGCTTCGTCACCGGCGCCGCGCTGACCATCGACGGTGGCGCCAACGCCTGATCCGCGATGGGATTGCCCGGCCGGAGCGGAAACACCCGCGCCGGCCGTCACGATGTTGTGAAACCGTTCTGCAACAGGCGCTCCAAAATTTATGGAAGCTTAACGAAATCAGTATGAATCGGTATAGTCGCGCCTTACATCCGCCATGCGGTGAGCGAGATCGTCTAGCGATGCGGAACGGGAACCGGTTACAACCGGAGCGGGTGATCCATGAAATTCCTCGGAAAGAAAGCAACCGTGATGCCACTGGTGGCGATCTCGGCAACGCTGGCCTTCGGCGTGCCTCAGGCAGGCGCGCAAGGGCTCTTTGAAATGCTTTTCGGGGGTGGCATCAAGCACGCTCCGCAAGGTGAATTTCCGCCTCCACCGCCGAAGCACAAGCCCAAAGCACCGGCCGGCGGCGGTGGCGGCGGCGTGAAAATCAGCGGCCCGTCCTATTACACCTACAAGGCCGATCGACTGGTTCGCATCGACTTTTCGGCACTGGCCGCGGCACCGCTGCCGGCGACGCCACAGGACGCCGCTTTCGTCCCGTCGGCCACGGGCGCCGCTTTTCGCGATGCGGTTGCCGGCTTGAGCGACTATGAACTCTACGCCGAGCCTGACATCGCCAAGGCGCTGATCGCCTATTACTCGGCCAATCCGGATTTCATCTGGGTGACCGGAACCAGCCTCAACAGCCGCGCGCAGGATGCGGTGCGGGTGCTCGGCGAGGCTTCAAGCTACGGCCTCACGCCCGCCGACTATACGGTCGACGTGCCCGCTGCCGGCACATCGACGACTGATGCCAATGCGCAACTGAAAGAACTCGTCCGTTTCGAGATGGCGCTGTCGGCGCGCGTGCTGCGCTATGCCCATGATGCCCAGAACGGCCGCGTCGAACCCAACCGCATGACCGGCTACTATGATTTCCCGGCCAAGCCGCTCGACTTGCAAGGCGTGTTGAAAACGCTGGCGCATACCCAGGAAGTGCGCACCTATCTTGAATCGCGGCATCCGCAGAATGCGGAATACCAGGCGCTGCGCGTCGAACTGGAATCCTTGCAGGCAAGCGCCGAAAACGAAATCGTCGTCGACCCCAAGCTATTGCTGAAGCCCGGCGAAACCAGCCCGGAATTGCCGAAGCTGCTGACCTTGATCGCGCGCAATCTGGACGACGAAATGGGCGGCGCCTATGGCGAAATCCTGTCCCGGCTGGCCAGCAGCCAATTCTACGACCCGGAACTGGTTCCGGTCATCAAGGCTGTGCAGCAGAAGGCAGGCATGAAGGGTGATGGCGTCATCGGGCCGCGCACCGTCGCGTCGCTGGCCGGAACGTCCAAGGCCGACAGGCTGCTGAAGGTTGAGGTGGCGCTGGAGGAACTGCGCTGGCTGCCTTCCGATCTCGGCAGCCCGCGTGTCTTCATCAACCAGCCGGCCTTCACCGCGAGCTACATCGACAATGGCGAGGAAAAGCTGAAGACGCGTGCGGTCATCGGCCGGACCACCAACCAGACCGCCTTCTTCTACGACCAGATCAAGCAGGTCGACTTCCATCCGTATTGGGGTGTGCCGCAGTCGATCATCGTCAACGAGATGCTGCCCAGACTGCGCAACGACCCCGGCTATCTCGACAGGGCCGGCTACGAGGTGACCGATTCGCGCGGCAAGCGTGTCCCTTCGTCGGCGGTCAACTGGGGTGCCTATGGCGCCAACATCCCCTTCAATGTGCGCCAGCAGCCAAGCGAAGCCAATGCGCTGGGCGAGCTGAAAATCCTGTTCCCCAACAAGCACGCGATCTACATGCACGACACGCCGCAGAAATCGTTCTTCAAGCAGGACATGCGTGCGCTCAGCCATGGCTGCGTGCGACTGCAGGATCCGCGCGGCATGGCGGCGGCGGTGCTCGGCACCTCGGTCGACGATATCGCTGAGAAGCTGAAGCACGGGCATTCGACCGAGGACGTGACGCGCAAGATCCCGGTCTATGTCGCCTATTTCACCGCCTGGCCTGACATGTCCGGCAAGGTCGAATATTTCGGCGACGTCTACGATCGCGACTCGAAGCTGAAGCAGGCGTTGGACGCCACCGAGGCGGTTCGCTCACCGTCGAGTTGAGCAGAAGTCCTTCTTGGCTGCTTTTAATGCTCCGACAGCGGCCGCCGAAAACCGGCGTCCCGCCCGGCGATCAGCCAATAGACCAATCCGGCGACAAGGCCGGCAGCGGCGATGATGCCGATGTCGGCCCAGCGCTCAGGATCCATGTCCTCCGCCGAACTTGGCCAGATCAGGAAGAAACCGCCGGCGGCGGCCGCGGCGCCGAAGACCATGTGCAGCAGGAAATTGCGCAGAGCGAAGAATTCGGCAATCAGCGCGAAGATGAGTGTCTGCAGTGCGGTAATCACAATCGTCACGAAATAGATGAACATGCCGAGTGGTGGCACCGCCAGCGCCGCCAGCGGCGTAACGCCCGCGAAGTCGAAGTACCCCGGCGCGTTCGGCAACGAACTGAGTGCGGCGTAGATCGCAGCGACTGCGATCAAGCCGACCAGTACCGACACAAAGTAGCCGGCAAACATCATCAAAACGCGCTTCAATATGTGCTTCGCCGTCACCATGCCCATCCCCCCATGCGGCGCAGTCAACCGGCCCACTCAGCCATCAAAGACGATCCGGCGCAAGGAGGGGCGCAGAGCGCTACCCTTTGGCAAACTTTCGCAGAGCACGATGCAGAGCCAATCAGGCGCCGCCGCACAGATGCTGTGAGTCCGGCAGAGCCCAGGTCCCTTTCGCGACGAGGTTTAGGGAATAATAGATCCGACCACGCTCATCGCCCTTGGGGCAATCCCTGGGAATCGACATCAGGCACATCACGACCGGTTCGCCGACTTTCGAACTGACCAGGCCTGCTTCGCGATCGTAGGAGACAGCGGTGCCGCCATTGGTGAATGTCGCGGCACTGCCTGCATCCGGACTGGCCGTTTCCAGTGGATCGTCGCCAAGCCGCGCGGTCAGCGTCTCGATATGGGTGGACGCGCATTGCCCGATTGCCGAGGGCAGGGGTTGGTCAATCCCTTTCGGGTTCCGCGCGGCGGCTTCCAGCGCCTTCTTGCCGATCAACGCGATGTTGTAATCCTGCACCCATGACGGCCCATTGCCATAGGTTAGCAGCGCGTTGTTCTGCGCGCTAACAATGCAGGCAGCATCGCTCCCGCAGGCATTCCGGTCGGCGATCAGCCCACGAGCGATCTTGCGCTTGTCGCCGAACTCCGGCTCGAAACCCTTGAACGCCTTGGAGATGAGCAGGTCGATGGCCGAAAGCTGAGGATCGGCACAGATCGCCTTCTCCGCCGGCAGGCCAGCCTTGCCGCAGTCGAAGGACGGCCCGTCAGCCCGCGCCGGTGCGGC
This sequence comes from Mesorhizobium sp. AR07, assembly GCF_024746815.1. Taxonomy (GTDB): domain Bacteria; phylum Pseudomonadota; class Alphaproteobacteria; order Rhizobiales; family Rhizobiaceae; genus Mesorhizobium. Next base: position 866,913 of record NZ_CP080525.1, on the reverse strand, counting down.
CCCAAGGACCGAGCCGGCCAGGACGATGGCGGGCACAGCCGAAAAACAGGTTCGAACGGAAAATCGCATGATTGCCCCCAAGCCAACGGGATTGCCCAAGGCGCAGCCCACGCCCTGGCATCAGTCCATACACAAACAGTGGACAATTTGGGGCGGGACCAGGACAATCGCTTCCGACCAATGACAAGTTCGACCGGTGGCGGAGACCACCAATCGCCGATGTCAACGCCGCCCCTCACTGTCCTGCCGGACATCTCTCCCCGTAAACGGGGAGAGAGAAGCTGGCCGCAACGCCGGTGATTGGCGAAATCGGCGGCGAGCGTCCCTCTCCCATCACTATACGGGGAGAGGATGCCGGCAGGCAGGTGAGCAACTGTGTTTGTCAGGGTCGGGCTGGGTTCCACGGTTCGTTGTTTCGGATCATGGCACTGAGGATGGTCAGTATCTTTCGCGCGACGGCGATGAGAGCGACTTTCGGCGCCTTGCCGTTTGCAATGAGGCGCTGATGGAAAGCCTTGAGCACAGGATTGGAGCGACTGGCGGTGAGTGCTGCCATGTAGACCACCCTGCGCACGTCATGACGGCCACCCCAGATGCTGCGCTTGCCTCGGAAAGTGCCGGTGTCGAAGTCGTAGGGCGCGAGGCCGGCAAGGGCTGCGATCTCTCGTCGCGAGGCCTCACCAATCTCGGGAGCCAGAGCAAGCACGGTGTGGCTGAACACTGGGCCGGCACCGCAGAAGGACTGGATCAGGCGATCCCTGGCCGCGAGCGCTGGCTGGCTGGCGACGAGTTCGGCCATCCGTTTGGCAAGCAGAGCGATATCGAGCTCGATGCGCCGCAGCCGCCGGGTGAACATGCGCTTGACCGTCGGCTCGCGTATCTGCTCGAGCTGGTTGGCGAGGCTGACCTTGTCGTCGCTGAGCTGCCTGCGGGCAACGACCAGATCGGCGAGTTGCTCGGCGATTGGGTCACAGCGCACCGGCCGGGTCGGCAGTTCGGCGGTGTAGCGCGCAATCAGCAGCGCATCGATGCGATCGTTCTTGGCCAGCCGGCCAAGGGCGCGGGCATAGTGGCGCAGCTTGTGCGGATTGACGTTCCTGGCCGGCAGGTTCGCCTTGCGCAGCGCCTTGGCCACACCGCGCTCATAGCCGCCGCTCGGCTCCATGCCGATGGCGCGCACATTGCGACCCGTCAGCCACTTGATCAGCTCGGCCCAGCCGTCCTTGTCGTTGTCGAAACGGGCTCGTTCTAGCGTCTGAAACACCGACACATCGAGCCACCACTTGGCGACGTCAATACCGACGTCCTGAACCGTCTCTTCAGCCATCTCCTCAATCCCTTCCTTGTGTGCGGGGGCTTGCCCCTTGCAACTGTTCGGGTTCACAAAGAAGGCGGTCGGGCCCCAGCTCACCTACGGTTTAGGCCACCTGAGGGGCGACGGGCTCTCGACCGCCGCCACGAACCGGAACATCCACCGGTTCGTGGCACCCTCCATTATGCATATTCCAAACACACAAGGGGCGGCGCCAGCACCCGGAAAGGCCGATGACACGGCCGAGAACGAAGCCAGTGAATTCGCGTCGGAAACGTGGTCCGCCGCCGACCCTTATTTTGGCTCGGCGGTCACGGGATCATAGGTGATTTCGACCTTGGCCTTGTCCGATGTGTAGTAGGTGACCGTGTAGGCATCTTTGTCCCAGTCTACCTCTTTCACATAGCGAAAGCCGTCGCGCTGTTCGACCTTGGCGAGGATTTCGGACAGTTTCTTGGCATTGGGTGGCGGCAGCGGAGTGTTATCCGCTGCAAGAGCCGGCCCGCCGGCGAGAAGAACGGCGACGCTTGTCGCCAGGAGAAATCTGGACATGGCTTTCCCTCAAGTTGCGTCGGACAGAAACTCGCTGCCACGCCGGTTTGTTCCCCAGCTGCAATGCATGACGATTCGGTCGATCGATTTGCGACGGCTTGAGAAAAAGGAGGCGCCAAAAGGTGCGGCGCGGCTCCAACGTTTGCCAGTTCCAGGGCTATACAAGCTACAGCAGCGCCTTGATGTAGCGCGCAAAATCGGTTGGCACCTCCGCGCAACTTCATTTGGCACCAGATCGGTACCGTTTAACGGCCCTTCAAAGGTCAAAGGCTTCGTTAGCGCGATGCTCTGGTTCTCACCTTCAGTTCCCGTCAGGACAAAGCGCGTGGGCATGACCCGCGAGGTGAGCAGCGTCGAGGCGGCTGCCGAGGAACTCCTGACCTGGGAGAAGCAGGGTGCCGCGTGGCGCAAGGCCGTCGAGGCGTGCATAGATGCCGTCGAGGGAACCAAGACGGCCGATGACGCCAGAAAGGCGTTCCTGGCTGCGGCCAAGGCCTGCGGGATGCTGCGCGTGGACCACTAGCCCGCAATGATCAGCTCCCTTGCCGACCGGCCCTTGCCACCCGTCACGCTAAGCCATCAGGAGACTTCAGGCCCTGCTACCAGCTCAAGGAAGGTCTCAGGAAAGGAGCGTTCTTCATATTTGCCGGTTACGGGATTATACAAAATCACTTGGGCCTTACCGTCACTGCCGCCGTCGGTGCAGAGCATCGTCGGAGCGATGATTTGCTTCACCTTCACCGCGTCACCTAGTTTAAAAGTAGCCACTTTGCCCTCCCTGGCATCGCAAAGGGTATCGCTTTATCAAGGGCAGCTGATGATAAGCTCCTTTGCCGGTCTTGCGCCGCCCCCAACGCCATATAGCACATTCGCCTCCTGCAGATCGAAACCGGCGAAGACCTTGCGGATATTGGGAACGTCGTTGATAGCAACTCCGGATTGTCTTCGAGCAAATGGCGCACCTGTTCTGCTGTCATTTGATCCGAGCGGATCAGGTCGAGCAAAAGCGCCGCACCGGATGGTGCGTTGGTCGTGGCGTATCCCTTTCCGCCGTAGAGGCGGTTCTGGAGCTATTGAGGGGTTACGAAGTCACTCTTTGGGCGAAAACCCATGCCTGAAATGTCAGGAAGTTCAGCGCCGGGATGAGGACGCTAATGACTGCGAATGTCTGCCATCCCGAGAAGAAGCCTTTGTGCGCGAGGTAAGTCGTCGCCCAGATCACCAGCACGTTCGTTGCCTGCACGACACAGAACTTGGCCAACTCACCAACCACCAATCCGTTCGAAGCGAAGGTAAGCTTTCGGTGGCCAACAAACGAGAGCGGGACCAGGGCAACATAAGCCGAAAAGGCCGAGAAGGTCTCGGTGAGGCCGACGATCAGGTGCAATCCGTTTGCGATGAGGAAGTAGGCGCCGGTGTTAAAGAGGCCGACTGCAATGAAAACAGCGATCTGTCTAAGGCGCACGCCAGACACCATTTAGCGCCGGCCCATCACGTAATATTGGGCGCCAAGCGGGATCGAGCCGAATGCGTCATCCATGCGCCTGAGCGCCCCATCGATAGCCGGAACCGTGAGGATGTAGCGGCCCGCAACGTCCGTCAGCCCCGCGTCTTCGAGATATGCTGCCACCTGCTTTTTTGTTAGCAAGACCGCGTCTTCATCGAATGGGCACGTGGATACGGCCCGGCGCGTCAGAAGGTTGTATGGGTTATGCTCGAAGATCAGCACCGCGCCGCCGGGGCGAGTGACGCGAGCGAGCTCGGAGGAAAACTTTAGCCAGTTGGCAGGCGGTACATGATGCATGACGCAGATCGCATACGCGGCATCAAACTCGCCATCCTCAAAGGGTAACGTTGCTCCATCCGAGATCTGATAGCTCACGTCGGGGTTTCTCAGCCTCGCTTCGTCGATGCATTCGGAGGAAGGATCGACGCCCGTAAGCCTGCCAATCCTGCCACGAAGCAAGGCGTGGTAGTTCCCAATACCGCAGCCTACGTCGAGAACCGAAAGATTTTCGGCTGGTCCTAGCGTGCCCCCTAGAAGGTCGAGCAGCCGTGCGGCCTTGGCGCGCGTGAAGAAATCGACTTTTAAGCCGGAAAAGGAAATCGCCTTGTTCACAGCCTCCGAATAGGAGATGCGATATGCGTCGAACTCATTGCCATTTGTGTTCTTGCCCAAGTTGCAGTTTCTCCGCTAATAGCATGCCACCCACTACCACCGGCAGCAGCCGCGCGACAAGCGCGTCCTTGCAAGTTTCCGGTTTTGAGGAAATTGCCATGAACGTCCAGAAAAGAGTCCCTTTTGTCTCCCTATCGATCGTTGTCCCCGTGTATCGCAGCGCCGATGTTCTTCCTGAACTGGTGCGGCAGGTGCGCGATGTACTCGCCGGGACCAAGTATGACGGCGAATATGAATTGGTTCTCGTCAACGATAGCAGCCCCGATGCAAGCTGGAGCGTGATTGAGGACTGCGCCAAAGAATGTCATTGGGTCCGAGGGCTTTCCCTGCGCAAGAATTTCGGCCAGCACAACGCCACCATGGCGGGTCTCAGATATTCACGCGGTCGCATCGTCATTGTTATGGACGACGATCTCCAGCACCCTCCTTCGGCAATTTTGGCGCTCGCCGAAAAGATCGAGGCCGGCTATGACGTCTGCTACACCCACTACAAAGAACGCAAGCACGCCGCATGGAAGAAGTGGGGTAGCCGGCTCAACGATATCGTGGCAGCTTGGGTTCTGAAAAAACCTCGAGACCTGTATCTTTCATCGTTCAAGGCGATGAGCCGTGGGGTTGTCGATGCCATACTCGCTTATGATGGCCCCTACGCTTACGTCGATGGCCTGATCCTTGGCGCGACAAACTCAATCGCGGCCATCGACATCACCCATCAAGAGCGCTTCACCGGGCGCGGCAATTACAACCTAAGGCGCTCGGTTGGACTATGGCTGAAGATGGCCACCGGCTCGTCTGTCTACCCTCTTCGCATCGCTACCGTGACCGGCTTCTGCATGGCAGCCCTAAGCCTCATCTTTCTGATGCTGATTGTAGTCCAGCGCTTGACGCATCCTGAAATGCAGCCGGGCTGGGCGTCTATCATCGCCACCATTCTCCTGATCGGTGGCTTGCAGATGGTCTTTCTAGGCATCCTCGGCGAATATATCGGCCGCATCTATATCCGGCTGAATAACTCGCCGCAGTACGTCGTTCGCGAGACCACGTTTTCACCACCTACGGAAACGGCTGTATGAACACATCTGGGTGTGGCTGATGGTTGGGGGCTTTTAAAATGCTAGAAAAAGTAGGCCGCGATCCAGCGGGGGCATCTGATTTTCATTCCTTTTTCGGCGGTCTTCTGGCGCCATTGCTGATCAGAAAGGACGAGCGCCGATCGTTTCTGATTGCGCTTGTGCTTGTAGCTTTCGCCCGCGCCCAGGCCGCCTTCGATTTCACTTATGCCGTTGACGACTACCGTCAGATCATTGACGGGCTTTCTTCCCTCTCTGGAGCGCTGATTGGTCAGGGCCGCTTTGGCACATACTGGCTTTCGGAAGTGTTTGGGTTCGTCGGCTTTGATCCGGTTCGATCCCCGATTATAAGTATCGTGGCGTCGGTCATTCTGTCCGCATGGATAGGCAACGCTGTCCTTCGACTTTGGACCTACGATCTGCCCGATCTCATCCGGGCGCTTCTCATCGTGATCATCGCGGCGCACCCCTACACGTCGGAGATTTTGACGTTTCGCGGGATTGCCATTTACCACATTCTGGCTTTCGTGTTGTCCGTGGCCGCCATCATGGTCGCAGGCCCCGGGCTTTGGCGGATATTGCTATCGTCTCTGCTGTTCGCGGTCGGGCTGACTCTCTACCAGATCCCTATCAACTATATTTCGGTGTTCCTCTGCTTCGACCTCGCTTTGAGGGCAATCCGGCATTTCATCAAGAGCGACGATGTTCCTGCTTCCTACACCCTATGGGACCGGACCTTCTATGCCAGAATCCTGACGTTCTTCGTCGGCTTCGCACTCTATATGGTCCTGCTCAAGGTCTCGACATATGGATATGGGACAGATCCCCGAGGCGTCATGATCGGCCTTGGAGATATCCCAAGCCGGGTGCTACTCGGGCTCAACCTCTTGTACGGACATTTTGTAACCGGCGGCGTCTACGGGAACAATCTGCTGCCCAAGGCAATACTCGCAATCCCGTTGTTATTCGTCGTCGCGGCCTTGGTGGAATTGGTTGGCCGCGCGAGCGATATGCGGGGCGCCATAATAGCCGGCGTGGTCGTGGTTGCTGCTCCTGTCGTAGCAGGCTTCGCCATGTTGGGCGCCCCGCTACTGTTCACTCTTCTCTTCCTGCCCCCGAGGATACTGACGCAGATCGGCCTTGTATGGGCCGGGGTAGCCGTTGTCGCCTTGACTGTCCGCGTGGTGATCCCACGGCATGTTTTCTCCGCAGCTCTCGGTCTGGTGGTGTTCTCGTTCATAGCGGCGAACAATCAGATTTTCGTTGACCAGGCTCGGGTCGCGACGAGGGACCATAACTTGGCCATCCGCCTAATGGCGCGGCTGGAGGGCCTACCAAACTTCTCCGCCATGAAGACAATCGCTGTAGTCGGCTATCCAGCCGATTCCGGAACGTCTATCCCAACGGGGATTCCTGCGTTCAACGATTCGAACTGGATTTACCCTTGGGCGATTGCCCCGATGATAACCGAGTTGACTGGCATCCCGGTCAAGTATGCAAAGCCTGAGGGGCAGACAGCGGCTGTGGAATACTGCAGGAGCCACCAACGTTGGCCCGCCCAAGACGCCGCGACCATTCAGGGCGAATTGGCCATAGTTTGCCTGTAGCGCAACCGATGACTTATGACGGCCAAAAGCCATCCGCCGTCACGTCGACCGGCAGCGGGTCCATGGCCTTGATCGCCCATGAAGCGGCATAGAGCGCCGAGACGTATTCAGCCGAGGCCTGCCACAGCGCCAACACTTGCGGCGGCGTCAGGTCGTGATCGGTATTCGAGCCATCCCGGAACGTCGTCAGCGTCGTCGCGTCGCCCTGGCCGAGGCGCAACTGGGCGGCAAGGGCAAGGTTCGTCATGTTGCGCGCATCTTCGTCCCGGCCGGTGACGGCAATGCCGTCAATGGTCTTGCCTGCGGTTATCCGGCGCGCCCGTTCCCGATTGACGTCGTCAGCGGTAGCCGGCGGCTCGTAGGGCTGTAGCGCCCCCGCTTCGTATCGCCACGAATGAGGAGCGTTGAAAATCTCAGTCCACTGCTGTTCGGTGATGGCAATTGCTTCATCTGGAATGTCGGGGTTCTGTGCCCAGTTCACGATTGGCCGCGCGGGGTTTGGATTTTCCTCGCTCGGGCTTGGAGCCTCGCCATAGACGGGCAGAAGCCGCAGTCCATAAATCGTCTCGTCATAAAGACGGAACACAAAGCCATCGGGTTTGAAGGTTGCAAATTTTGCCATGGTGATCCCCCTAGCCGAGATAAATGACGGTGACGTCCGTGTGATTGCTCGCCGTGAAAACCTGCGCACCGGCAATATTGCAGTAGTAGCTCAACTCATCGCCAGCGTTCAAAAGCACTACGCCGAAGCCATACGTTTTTTGGCCCGCAACCGCTGACGTACCGAACGCCATGACGTTGATGGGATTCCCGTTCACGATGACATTGAGGCGACCACCTCCGCCCACCGTTGTATAAATCCCCATGGCTATAAAATAGTAGCCCGTGACGGGCACTTTGAGGCGGTTGCCGCTACCGGCAGGCGCGGTGGCAGCGCCGGCCGTGAACCCGCCCTGATTGAGGTTGAAAGACCCAAGAAGCGCATACTCCGTATTGACCACGAAAGTTTCGGCGCTGTTGTTGCGCGTCACCCGACACATTGGCAGCCCGGTGTTCCTGAGCGGGCCGGTCATCGTGTCCCCGGCCTTGTTCACTGCGTTGAGTGTCGCACGCTGCGCTGCGACGTCGGCACCGGCCAGAAGCACACGGCCGGCGGCCGTCAATGAGAAAGCCGCTAGGACACCGGGGCCAGTGAAATACATGCCCTGATTGGCCGCGCCAGCTAACGCAGCAAGCGCCGCGATGCTGCCGGACCCGAGCAGCGTCATCGCGTTCCGCGCGCCCTCCATAAGATATTGGGCGTCGAAGGTGCGCCATATCTTGTAGGGTTGCGCCGCCTGTGTGGTGCCTTTGAAAGCCTTGTCCAGGGTGGCCACCAGCGGGCCGGGGCCGACAGTGGCCAGGGTTGCCGTTCGGCCGTCGTCGGCCTCGATCCGGTCACCAGGCGCGACATTGGCCGTCGTCATGTCGGCAGGCGCCTGGAAGGTGACGTTTACCGACCCATTGGTCAGTGTCGCCGTGCCGGCGCTGTAATAAGCTGTCAGCGGCATTGTCAGCCCTCTCCCATTGCGTGCCGGCGCAGCGCTTCGATCTGCTCGGCTTCAGTCGGCTCGGCCCTGGGCTGCGTCTCCTCTGCCGGCGCGCCGGGCTGTTGAGCCGGCGCCAGTGCGCTCTTGGCCAACTTGCGTAGCGCTGCCACCTCTGGTGGTTCGTTGGGATCCTCAGGCGGCAGGACGAGAGCTATTTCGAGCGCCTTCCGAAGGCGATCGACCTCTTCTGCCTGCCGCGTGGCCATGACGCCGAGATCATGCTCTCGTTGCGCCAGGAGCATGATGTGGTTGCGCATCGTCGCCCGGTCGAGGTCGGCTAGTTGCGCGGTCTGGTTCAAGACGACAAGCGGCTCCAGCTGCACCGTTCTCTGCTCGTTCATTGGATGATCTCCAGCCTTGAAAGGATGACGTTGATCTCGGCCGCCGTGGTCGCCGCGCGCACACCGGCCTTCATCCGGCGGCGCTCGGCATCGAGGGCGGCAATGGCTTCGTCCTGCTTGGCGGCCTCCGCGACGATCGCCAGCCGGTCGGCCTCGTCCACGATCAGCGGCCCCCCGAGTTTCCGCCCCACCATGGCCCGCGCGACCTTGCGCTGATGCAGGGCGCCCAGCGGGCCGATCAGGTCGTTAATCTTCCGCGCATAGTGCCAGTCGATCCGGGCTTCGGCCTCCGGGCGGAGGATGTCGGCTCTACTCAATTTCAAGGACATGAACTGCCTCCATGATTGGCCAGGGCGGGAAAATGCTGATGATGACGGGACCGGGCTCGTCCATCTCGATCGAAGTCTCGGTCACCGTTACGAGCACGCCGTCGATCGAGGCGTTGACGGTCGAGCCGGCTGGCACGTCGGCTAGCGAAATGACCCGGCCGGCGACGGTCACCGTGGCTTCACAGGGAGGCCGCGGCTCCAGCTGGCCATCGACCACGCGCCAGGCCGTATAGGCGTCCGGCGGGATGTCCAGGACGATGATGAAGGTGGCGCCAGTGTCCTGCAGGTGCTTGCCGTGGCCCTTTTGATACATGCTTAGGGTCTGCTCGATGCGCCCGTCCTTGCCGTGAACGACAATCATTGATGCTCTTCTCCTCAGTCCGCAGAGTTCTCGAAAACGCAGTAGGCGAAGTGTGAAAGTGGCGAGACCGCCGCGTAGCGCGTGTAGAGTTCGATCCGGTCGGTGAAGGTGAAGGCACTGATCACGGGCTCGTAGAAGTCCCACCAGGTGCCGGAAACCGTCTCGCCGCCGACGATGGCCTGGGTCGGCAGGATGAACTTGTTGAGGGTGTTGTCCCTGACGCCGACAAGCGCTTGCGGGGCCTTCACGAAGGGCGCCGCAAAAGTCACCGTGCTCTTTTGATAGTGGTTGCTGTAAGGGCCGATCGTGACCGCGCCACCGAAAGCGATCGTCCCCTGCATGTAAATTCGTCTTGTCGCCGAGTTCGATTTGAACAGGATATTCGACTGGCCAGCCGTGTCGACATTGAACCCCAGCCGAGCGATGGCGATGCCGGTCTTGTCCCACCGTGCGCGAGGCATCTACGGTGCCTCCTGCCTGATGATGGCGTAGCGTGCCGAGGTCACGATCGCCGGAAACAGGATCGACAGAACGCTGCCCGAAACGCTCCAGAAGACGCCCGTCTTGATGGTAACATGGGCGCCCGACACGTAGGCCATGGGTCCGGGAAAAGCGACGTTGCCCGAGTAAACGGGGTAGACGATTGGCAGTGGGTTGATAAGCGACGGATCGAACGCAACCGTTGCCCTGAAAGTGGGGCTACCCGGATTTGCGACTGTGCCCGACTGGAGGATCTGTGAGAGGAAGACGCTCTCATGGATCAGCATATCTGCCTGTGTGCCCGTATCGACATCTTTGCCTGTTTTCGAGAACCTGAAAAACAGGGGTGTTCCAAGAGCGATCTTTCCCCGCTTCATGGGAAAATCCGGTAGACGACATAGGCGACGACGATCGGATAATTCAGGCCCTTGCAGTCGCCAGAGATGCCGGTCGCTCCGACCAGGAGCGTTATGCCCACGGTGGTGCCGAAATCCCCGTCGGCAAGGTTGGAGTACAAGCCAGATTTCAGGAATGCGATCTCGGCTAGCGGCGGAGCGCCAAGGGTGGCCCAGGTAACGAAACTCGTATTCGGTGCGGCGTTGGCCGAGATCGTAAAGGTCCCTGTGAAGGCGATGCCGGCGGTGCCTAACCATGTGCTGTCGAAGGCCACCTTGTTCATGGGCAGCGACATGTCGCGGGCATTGGCGCCCGCCACCGCCATGCGCAGACGCTTCGATCCGCCGATGTCGTCCAGGAAGCCGCGCGACATCAGTCAAACCATTCCTGCGTGCCGGTGGCGACAGTGTTGACGTACCTGTTATCCGGGCTCTTGATGACGCCAGCCGTGATCGTGCCGATGTTGGCGAAGTTCGCCCGCATCACGCCGCCGCTGAAGGCGAATGGATATTCCTTGTTCCCAGACGCATCGCGGAAATAGACTAGGTCCGCGACAAACCCGATGATGGCCTGGCCGCCCGCCGTCGCCGACATCAGCATGGCTGCGGTCACCGTTCCGCTGCCGCTCGATGCCGACGTACTGAACGCGATGGTGGAGACGGCACCGGCTTCGGTCGCGGTCGAGTTGATCCGAAGCCGCCCAGAGGCCGAGAAGTTGCCGACCGTGGTGTCCAGAACAGTCAGAGCATTGCTGACGGCCGTGACGCGGCCATCGACCAGGCTGACGGAGGCTGCCTGCGCTGAGAAGGCGGTCGAGATCGCATTGACACTATTGTAGCCCGTCAACGCCGCTTCATTGATCTGGACGCGCTGCGAGACCGCGTCGATATTGCTGGCAATGACAGTGGTGATGTCCGTGTACTTCGCGTCGAAGACGCCGACATGCGCGACCAGCAGCGTGCGCAGTTCCTGCTTGTCGAGGACGTTTCGGCCGTCCTGCTCGACCGTCGCCAAGGTGTTGCGGATCAGCTGGTTTTGCAGATCACGCGCGGCCTGGCCGACGAAATAGAGCCCCTGATCGACGTTCTGGTTGATCAGCGCGATGAGGCCGGGCGGATAGACCTGAACAGGTGCGGTCACCTGTGCGGTAGTCAGCCAGCCCGTGAACGTCTTGAAGCGATCTGGAACCGTCGTGATCGTGGCACGGGCGGTGTAGAAAACGCCCGGCTGCACGTCCTTCGACGTTTCATAAATCCCCGCCTGAGGGCTGTCGCACTTATCCTGGTAGATGGTCTGCCCAGTCGGATCGGGACCGATGACATAGTCGAACCGCACCGCCGTGATCGTCGGATCGTTGGGCGGGTCCCAGGCAAAGCGAAGGGTCGGCACCTGCTGGCCGCCCGCGCCTGCGATGGTGCCAACCTCCACCCTGAAATTCTGCACCGTGGTCAGGATCGACGGATTGATCGGCGGGCTCGGCGGGATGACGATCGGGCCGGGCTGGATGCCGCCCTCGGCGTAGATGTCCGCGCCGGTTTCCGAGAGCCCCAAGGTGATCCTGAATTTCTCGTCGACCTGCCATTTGGTGACCAGCCAGGTGGCGCCCTCAAGCGTGAGCCATTCGCCCTCCATCACAGCCAGGCCGACACGTCGGCTGACGGGTATGGTTTGCGTTCCGCCCTTGCGGTTCTGGCGATAGCGGATCGTCAGGAGGTATTGAGCGATGTCGGGGTCGGACACCTGCAGGAAGTCGTTCGCCGTGCCACGCGGCGCGCCATCGGCCGCGATATCGGCATTGACGATGATCGGCTTGAGGCTCTCGGCCTCCCACATCTTTTCGATGGAGGTGAACTGCCCGGAAAGCTGGTTGTAAAGGTCCCCGGCAGACTTGTCGTATTGGGTGTCCGGCCGAGGCCGATCGAGCGGGATATCATCGGCCGTGATCTCCAGCACCGGGATCTGCGGCGCGCCAGCAATGACGCCGGACAGGCCGCGCCGGTTAACGGCGTAACCGGCCATCGCGTCCTCGAACTCGGCGAGGATCTGCGTATGGTCGTCATCCGAATTGACGAAGAGGCCACATTCATAGGTCGGCTTGCCGCTGCGAAGCGTGTCGCAGACGTTCATCGACGCGAAGTAGCTGGCAAGGTCGAGCTGGCCGAGGGTCTTGCCCATGCCGATCAGGGTGCGGCCGGAGATCATGCCCCTGAGGCCAAGCTCGTAATTCAAGCGATGCACGGCCGGGTTCTTGGTGAAAACCCAAGTCGCCGGATTGTCGATACGCTGCGGGCCGGAGCCGCCGACCACGGTGCTGTCCTTGCGCGGGTCGTATTCGCGCAGACCCCGCATCACCCACTGGATCGCCGGCCGGCCCGAGGGAAAGAGCTTTTCGTCGTATTCGACCTCGACCACGACGTAGGTCATGCCGGCGCAGACGCTCGTCGATTTCCAAGTCTGACCGAGCGCAGCCGTGTCGGCGACCAGCTTTACATCAGGACCTTGGCCGGGCCGGCCGTCGTAGAACCGGATCGAGATTTTGGCGTCGAAATCTTCGACATGGTAGTGCTTGATCTCGTTGCCGCCGACGATCGGGTCGGCCTCGATCAGATTGTGCTTCTTGCTGCCAAAATAGACGTAGGGTTCGAGGCCGTCGCACCAGCCGTGTGCCAGTCGCCAAACCTCGGCGTTGTACTTATTGCCCTCGCCATATTTGGCGTAGAAAAGCCGGTGCGGGCTGCTGTTCTTGCCCATGCCGAAGAGCGTGGAGACCGGCACCGAGCCGCCGATCTGGCTTTCGCCCTGGACCGCCGAATACTTGCGGGCCTTCGGCCGCGAGAGGTAGCTGATGCCCAGCCGGACGGCGTAGGACAGCGCGCCGGTGATCAGTGTGGTCGCCAGCGCGCCCAGATTGAACAGGCCGACAACGGCGGTGATGATGGCGCCAAAGATCATGCGCCACGACCCGTTTCAAACGCGGCAACGCAATCGGCAATGGAGTGATCCGAGCGCCCGGCGCTGGTCTTGGTGACAAAGCGCATGCCGAGGCAGATGCCGACATGCTGACCGTCGGCGAGCTGCAGAATGACGATGTCGCCCAACTGTGCTTCGGCCGGCGCACAGGGCGTCAGGTGGGTGGCATAGAGATCCGCAAGGGTTTTGTGGCCGCGCTTGCGCAAGGCCTTCTGCGCGCCAAGAAGCGTCGAATAGGCGCGCCAGTAGAGCTTGACCAGGCCGAGCGTCGGATCGAGCGCATCCGCCATCTGGTTGCCGAGGAAAAAGCAGTCGCTCTCGCCCTCGACATAGGGCTTGGCGAGTTCGGCCTTAAGGGTCGCGTCGACGATCTGGAAACGATCAGCCACTGCGCTGCCCCCACTCCTCGGTGATGGTGGCGTTGGTGGCGACGTATTCGAGCGAGGTCTCGGTGGCGTGGTTGTCGAAGTTCTGGTCGGCCGGGCTGATTTTGATCAGCGTCGAGCCGCGCGTCGAGCGGCCCGGTGGCACCAGGTCGATTTCGACCGTCAGCGAGCGGTTGCCATCCTTGTCCGCCGCGCCTCTGGGAAAGCGCACCGCGTAGATCTTGTAGATGATCGACGTGAGGATGCCTGCCACCTGGTCGGTTGCTGGATCTCCAGCCAGGTTGGTGATGATGACCGGGGCATTGAGATAGTTGTAGGTGCGGATTTTGGCGATCGCGTCGTCGGCATTGACCGTTGGCGCGTAGGAAAAGGCGATGGTGCGCTTGGTCGGCGCCGGGCCAACGGACGCCGTGAACGCGCCTGGCGCCAGCCAGCGGTTCGGCAGATAGGTCAAGCCATTGAACGTGAACGGCCGGCCGCCACGGTGGTAGCCGACCGTCTTTGGCGGCACGGCACCCTTGCCGAAAAGGTCGATGCGAACCAATTCCAGTAGGACGAACTGTCCGGCGTCAACCAGGGCTTCGACGGCAGGATCTAGGCTCACGCTCACGGGTTGAAGACCTCCGCAGCGGTGAAGCTCGGCCGGCGATCCTTCGTGGACTTGGTTCCGTCATAGGAGCCGGGATCGATCTGCATCAGGCAGGACGGCTTCTCCAGACGCACCACGGCCGCAGTGGTGAAGTTTTGCGTGTCGAGGCCGTATTTGATCGACAGGGTGACCAGGCCGGCGCTGCTGGCCGTCGCCGGCAGTCGGATGCGATGCAGTGACGACAGGCCGTTTTGCCGGAATTCCACGTAGTCGCCATACGAGAATTGAAAACCTGCAGGCAGTCCGCTGATGATCACCGTGCGGCTGTTGGTGATGGAATTCAGGACAGCCGTGCCGTCAAACGCACCGCCGCCGGCCTTCACGCCTGAAAGCGGCGCTCCGGTGTTCATCAGGATCGGGCGCGGCCGGAACGGGTCGTAGGCGCGGAACACCTCGCCATCGTCGCCGGCACACATCATGAAGGCGTCCATCTTGCCCATGTCGACAGGAAACAGAAATCCGGGCGTGTAGGACGCGGTCCACCAGCCGGTCGGCATGCTGATGCTTTCGGTGCGCCGCCCTTCCATGCGGTCGAGCGTGCGAACACGCACAGGGTCAAAGCTGCATTTCTCCCAGCCGACGATATCGGGAAGATCAATGATCGTGGCCATCAGCGCGGGTTGCCTCCGGCGTTGTAATAGTCGGCCCTGGCCGCGTCGTTGCCGCGCACGACCTCGACGGCCACATCCTGGCTTTCCGATCGGATGGTGGTCCGGAACATCGGGCCTTCCTCGACGACGATGCGATGCAGGACTTCCCGAGTTTGCGAACCGCCGTTGCTCGACCAGGTCGGCCCGCCGCCATAGGTGCCCGTCGCTGGCATCGCGAAGCCGCCCTCGATCGCCGCGCCGCCGGTGGCGTAGCCGCGCCGGCCGAGCCGCATGGCTTCGACCACGCCAACGCCGCCGGCCCGCGAAACATCGTCCTGGCTCCAGACCACTTCGCCGGCATGGACGATGCCGGCCGGCTTGCGCCTTGGGCCGTCGCCGGTATAGCCGCCTATGTCGAAGAGGCCCCAAGAGCCCGACGCGATGTCTCCGGCAGCGGCCGGTGACAGCGACATGCCGCCGCCAAGAAGGCTGCTAAGCCAGCTGCCGAGGCCGCCGCCGCCCAGGGACGGTGCCGCCGGAAACTGGTTGAGCGCGTTGCCGAGCTGACCGAGGCCGCTGCCGAAGCCGCCGAGGCTCTTCGTCGCCGCCGTCGTCGTGCTGTCGAGGTTCGCCAGCGCGGCGTTGAACTTGTCGACATAGGCGGAGCCGGTGGTGCCCAGCACGTCGGTCGCACCGGCGTTTTTCGACAGCGGCCCGCCGGTGAACCACGCCGAGGCCGCATCCTGCGAATTGCCGAACTTGGACAGGAGCTTGCCGAACTGCTGCTGGAACACGGCGTCCTGGGCGCCGGGATCGGCGAGGAACTGGCTGGCCGACATCGCCTTGCCGAACGCCTCTTGCGTCCACGACTGAAGATTGCTCTTCATCACCTGGTACGCGCCGAGCGCCTGGTCGCCGTTGCCGAGGACCGGACCAACGGCCGAATAGTTGCCGCTGCTCTCGATCGACTTGATGGCACTGGCGAACAGCGACATGTTGCCAGCGCCGGCCGCGCTGTTGTCGTTGCCGCCTGTCAGCAGTTTCGTGACATTGGAAGCGAGGCTGCCGAGGCTGCCGGTGGCGCCGATCGAGCCGGTGACGACGACGCTGCCGGCGTTGACCGACATCGCGCCGACCGACTTGCTGGCGCCGCCTGCGAAATCGCCCCCGAGCAGCGTGCCGATGAAGCCGCCGATGCCGCCAGCGCTGTCCAGCGTCGGCAAATTGTCGCCATAGAACAGGTTCTTCAGCGGGTTGTTCAGGCTTAGCTTCGTGAACTCGCCCAGGATGTCGAGGCCGATCTTCTTGGCCGCGTCGCCGAAATTATTCCAGCTGTCCGGGTCGAGCAGCGTATCGATGGCGTCGCGGCCGACATCGCGGATGTCTTCCCATTGCTTGCGCTGGATTTCGAGCTGCTGATTGGCGCGGATCAGACCGGCCTCATAGGAATTGAGGTCGACCGGCAGCCCGGCCGACTGGAGCCGCGAGGCGACGTCCTGGTCCTGCGGCGAACGGAAGAGCTGGTCGCGCTCGAAGGATAGGTCGTGGGCTAGATTGGCGCGGGCGGCAGCGTCAGCGACTTTGCCGTATTCGGCTGCCTTTTGTTTGATACGCAGGATCTCGGCCTCGTCGACCGCGACGTTGTTGCGCGCGGCTTCGGCGCGCACCTGGGCGATCTGGTCGAACTCCAACCGCAGCCGAGCCGTCTCGCCTGCGGTCTTGCCGATCAGGCTGATATCGAGCTGCTGTCCGGCAAGCGTCTGGTCGAGCGAGCGGGCGCGCTCCTTCTGGGCTTCAGACAGCGTGTTGTTTGCGGTCGCCAGAGCCAGCTTGCCGGCAGTTTCGATCCGGTCGGCGCGGGCGGCAGGATTTTCGTTGTCGTTGTACTGCGCGCTTGCTTGTGCCCTGGCGGCCGCCGCCAATTCGGCTGGCGACTTGGCATAGAGTGCTTGCTGCTGCGCTTCGAAGGCCTGTTGTGCTCGCTGCGCCGAAACGCGCTGACCAGCAAGATACTGGTCGTACGAGCACACATCTTAATGCCCCAATTAGATTTGGAGATGATCAGCGCATAACAGTTACTGATCCGGCACACCCTCTTTATGGGCGCGATTTCATTTTAGCGGCAGGACCGAGCGGCGCCGGCGCCTATCGTCAGCTTCTTGTCGTTTACCGCGATGATGTTCTCCTGAAGATTCCGATCTCGGCCACCAATCTGTATCCATCGGCACCAGATTCGCCGTCAGCCAAGCTTTCGACTGCGAGCGTTCGCGATTTTATTCGCCTGGTCAGTTGCGCAAAGGCGCAGGCGCCGCGAAGTTCCGGCGATATGGCTGAGCATGATAGCCTGACGTCAGAAACCGAATCACCCCGATCGGAACCGCATGGTTCTCTGGAGGGCGAGCCATGATGTCGGATCTGATAACAACCCAGCATTTGTGCCGAAAAGCCGTGATTTACATCCGGCAATCGACACCACATCAGATGGTCAACAACCAGGAAAGCCTGCGGCTGCAGTATGCATTGCATCAGCGTGCGGGGGATCTCGGCTGGGACGACACCAATATCGAAGTGATCGACGCGGACCTTGGCCAGAGTGGAGCTGCGGCGGCTCACCGTGCCGGCTTCAAAGATCTCCTTGGACGCGTCACATTGGGTGAAGTTGGCATCGTTCTCTCGTATGAAGTGACACGGCTTGCCCGCAATTGTTCCGATTGGTACCCACTCCTCGATTTATGCGGCTATCGGCAATGCCTCATCGGCGACCGCGACGGAATTTACGACCCGGGCTCGGCCAACGGGCGCCTGTTGCTTGGCCTGAAGGGTACGATCTCGGAAGTGGAATTGCACACGCTTCGTGGCCGCCTGACGGCTGGTCTGCTCAGCAAGGCTGAACGGGGTGAGTTGGCTTTGCTGTTACCAGCCGGGTTGGAGCGGGATACCAATGGTGTCGTGATGAAGGATTCAAACCAGGAAGTGCAGGACCGGATTGCCCTGATATTCTCTGCATTTTGGGAGTTGGGCACCGTCGGAAAAGTGATCCGTTCCTTGCGGGATCGTGCGCTCACCATACCGCGGCGAAATCGATTTGGCGACGTTGTCTGGCGCGTCCCAACTGCCAACATGCTTGCCGGGATGTTGAAGAACCCGGCCTATGCCGGCGCCTTCGTCTATGGCCGCACCCAGTCCTGTCACGCCAGGTATGCGAGTGGTAAAATCATCTCGCGACGCCGGCCAATGGCAGAGTGGAAAATCGTAGTTAAAGACCGTTATCCTGCTTATTGCGATTGGGAGCGTTACGAGCGGATCCAGACCATGCTGAGCGACAATCACGCTGAATACCGACGAAACCAGACACGCGGTGCGCCGCGTGATGGCGCGGCGGTGTTGCAAGGCATTGTCTGGTGCGGGCGATGCGGCCATAAAATGGGCGTCGAATACAAGAACGGCAATCGTTACGTCTGCAACTTCCTGGCACGCAGCCAGGGCGGAGCCTTATGCCAGCATTTGCCAGCCGATCCCATCGACGCCCGCGTCGTTGAGGCCCTCTTCGCGGCGGCCAGTCCGGCCGAGTTGGCCGAGTTGATGCACGCCAAAGATGCTCGTCAGCAGGCAGACGAGGCTTTTGAGCGCGCTGAAGAGCAGCAGATCAAGCGGCTGCGTTATCAAGCGCTGCTCGCAGAACGGCAATACAATCGGGTTGACCCTGACAATCGCCTGATTGCGGCCGAGTTGGAGCGCCGTTGGGAGGGGGCTCTGCGTGAGCTTCGTCAAGCGGAGGATGCACTTGAGCGCCGTCGCGCAATGCAAAGTCAATCTGATGATCTGACGCCGACAGAACAGAATGATTTTATCGCTGCCGGTTCGCAACTTCCCGAATTTTGGCAGAGACCTGACATAGAGTGGGGACGCAAGAAAGCCTTACTACGCAGCCTGATCGACAAAGTGATCCTGCAACGGGTGGTCCGAGATCGGATTACGATCCGCATCGTTTGGCGAGGCGGTGAAGTTACCGAACGCGAGGTCGAGCCGAGGGTGCATGCCTTGAGCGCCCTGTCTCGCGGCGCCGAGATGGAGGTCCGGCTGCTCGAACTGGCTCATCAAGGGGACGACGACGCGGCGATAGCGGCCAAACTGACTAAGGAAGGCTTCCGCTCACCGCGCCGCAGCTACGTTCCTGTGCGCACAGTCCAGATCGTCCGACAACGCCATCGCGTATTGAGGCAGTCTACACCAGCCCGCTCTCACCACATTCCCGGGTGGCTAACGGTGTCTGAACTAGCGATGGCAGCGGACGTTTCTCGCTCCTGGATCCGGCATCGAATCCGCAATGGCGTGATCAGTGTCCGCCAAAACGCCCTTCACAAACGCGTTCTGTTTCCAGATGCCGCTGCAACAATCGCCGCAATACAAGAGCTCAAATCCGGCGTGCGGCAACACCTCGACTTTAACCCACCTGCTACCGAATAAGGGTATCAACATGATAGATCGTACGATCCCATATCCTCGGTCGACAGATTGCCTCTGCGAAGGGGAATGTTGCCCGGTCCGACATTTCTCGCCAGTTCGTCCTGGATGATCTTGAGCTGCTGAAGCGCTCGGGCAGCCGCGTCGGCATCTTTGAACAACTCCTTCAGCTTGCCGGCGCTGACGGTGAGAGCGGCATTGTTGGCATCGAGCGCCCACTTGTCCTCCACCCTCTTGATAAAACCGACGATGTCCGGCGTACCGTCCCTTGCCGTTTTTCTCAGATAGGCGATCTCATCGGCGAATTCCTTAAACTCGCCGCTCGCCGCAAAGAAGCCGCCAGCGCTTTTACCGGGATTGATGAACCGACCAAGGTCGCCCATTGCTGCTTGGGTCTGGTTGGCGATCTGGATCTGAAGACCCGCCTGTGTCGACGACGAAAGCAGTCGAAGGCCGTTCACGCTCTCGCCCGAAAACGCATCCTTGGCCTTCTGGCCGATGCTCTCGTAGATATCGCCGATGCCGCGCAGCACGTCCGCGTGCTGTGTCAGGAGATCGTCGAGGCTCTTCACCTGCTGCTTCGTCGAAAGAATGTAGGTTGTGACGCCCGCCACGACAGCAGCACCCGCCGCCACGGCTATTCCCTGGGGCGTCAGCATGAAGCTGCCCAAAGCGGTGGCGGCTGACCTAACTCCGGTGACGATGCCGGCCAGCGAGCCCTTCAGGCCCCTGGGGCCGCTCTCAAGCGCATCGTAGACCTGGCCGGCCTGCGAGGCGAAGATCTGCATGGCCGGAGCGCCGAGCAGCCACATGGTGACGACGTCGTTGCCCTGGCGTGACAGGTTCAACAGTTGGAAGGATGTCAGTTGCGCGGCACCGCCGACACTTCCGAGCCCGCCAACTGTCCGCGCGTGCCCTTGGGCGAGCATTGTGTAGCGGGAATTCAGGCCTTCCAGTGCGAGGTCATATTCCTTGACGCTGGTGAACGCGCCGAGGCGGTGCGCGTCGTTGAGGTCATTCAGCTCGGCTTCATACTGCTTCGACGCGGCAAAGAGCGGATTGAAGCGCCCTCGCAATGCGTCGAGACTGTTGCCGTAGGCCGCGATATCGGCCGCGCGCTGGCGATAGCTCGCATCGTCGGTCGGCGTGCCCGCCGAGATCATCCGTTCGACGCCGGCCTGCAGCTGCCGCTGAGCCGCCGTCTGCCCAACCAGCGCTTCGGTCACCCGTCGCGACGACGCGATAGCCTGGTCATTGGCGGCCGTGATGGCGGCGGCCGAGCGGCCGGCCTCGACGCCGACTTCGCGGACGCCGGCCGCCGTCTCGGCCGAGGCGCGCTTTGCGCCCGAGGCTTCGCCGGAAATGACCAGGGCGAGGTTCAGCGTCACAGGCCGGCCTCGTTCAAGATCGGGATAGCGGCGCGCTCCATTTCACGGAGATCCCGGAAGATCCATCGCGCCGGATGCTTGCGCTGCTCGCTGCGCGAACGCGCCTCGAGGAGAGCCGACGCCGAGGCATAGTCGATGCCGACATAGTGAAGGATGCCGACCATGCCACGCGCGACCACCCGCCATTGCGTCTCGCAGTCGAGAAACAACCGCACTACCGGCATGTTGATGTCCCAAACGTTGAACACGTCGATCTCTTCGTCGTTTGCGGCCTCGGGCAGGCTCTCGGCTGGAACGCCCAGCGCCTCCGCATCCATCCGCACCTGGTGATCGGGCCGCGATGGCGCTGTCGGATCGGTCTGGCCGGTTCTCGACAGTGCCCAGGCGCGCGCGGCCTCTTTCAGTTTCCCGTTCGTGCCGCGTCGCTGATGAGGGAGTTGCCGTAGCACTCATAAATGCCCTGGCGGTACCAGGGGCCGGCCTTCAGCATGGTGACCAGGAGTTCGCGGTCGAAGGCGATCGCCTTCTTGTCGTCATCGACGACGCCGCGCCAATCGCGGCAAGCGTTGAGCAACTGATCATGCTCATGGCTGGTGCGCTCGTCGCCCCTCAACTCGGCGAGTTCTTTCCGGATACGTCCCGCCTCGTCCGAGGTCACGGAGGCGAACTGCATCTCGAACGTTTCAGTGATCCACAGGCCCGACTTGTCTGGATGTGGCATCTTGACCTTGATCGGCCACCAGTAGGTGTATTCAGCGGTCGGTACGAATTTCATGGCACGTTTTCCTAAGCTTCAAAGGGCGTTGAAAGGCGGCTCAAACCGCCTTCAAGTGACGGTGATCTTCAGCTCGTTCGAACCGAGGCTGGTGACCATCAGCGGCAGTGAGTAGTTGCGGATGTTGTCGGTCTGGCCGGATGCAGGCCGGCCGATCTGGATGGCGTCGGCGGTGACCCCGACGCGGTTGCCGACGACATTTCCATGCGTAAGCGCCAACGGGCCTTTGGTGTGGGCCTTGGCAATGGCAAACCAGTTGATGGTCGCCAGCGTCTTTGCTTCGACAACAGTAGTGCCCGTGGCCTGCCGGTCGGTGATCGCCACGTTTTCCTTGCCGATCAGGTGACGCGGAACCACCTGGTTGGCCAAGTCGAGGTTCAGGCTCTCGGAGACTGCCGGCCAGCCATGTAGTGACATGGTCGTGACTGCCTTAGAGACCGGAACCGCATCGATCCACATAGACCTGTCGACCGTAGGAAGAGCTGTATCGGTGATGGTGCCTTCGAGCCCTTTCAAAGTGAATTGAAAGCGCGGGATCTTCTTCGGTATGAAGCTTAGAGTGGCCGTACCGCGCACGCCGAGAGCAATGTGCCTCACCTTGTCCTCGTTCCAGTACAACGTGCTGCTCTCGAAATTGTCATGCACCAGGTCGTATTGAACGTCTGTGGCGACAGTGATCGTCTCAGCGAAGCCGCATGAGCGAAGCAGCGGCCCCCAGGCTGGCGGAGTGCCCAGGACGCCGGAGCCGGCCATCTCGACCGAGAACTGAGCCTGGATGTAGTTGCCTGTCAGATAGACGCCCTGGTGGCCAAGTTTCGGCTGCATGAGGTTGCGGGCTTCTTCATCGCCGGCCATTGGCGTGAAGGTCACGTCGCTAAGCTGGATGAAGTTGGCGAGCCCGGTGGGGGTCGCGTCCGTGCCTTCCACCGTCTCCATCTTGAGCAAGGCGGCGAGTTTCTTGAAACGACGGAAATCCTCCGGCATCGGTTATTTCCCCTTCTTGGACGGGTCGGTGACGACCTCACTGGCTTCGGTGGTTTGCGCCGAAACGACCGCGGCTTCGACGGCCGCAGCCGGCGCGGCCGCCGGCTCGGTACCGGCGACCTGTTTCAGGCTGCCGTCCTTGTTTCGGATGTAGCTGCCGCCCGCGAGCGGCGTCGTGATCTGCGCCATTTCAACTGTTCTCCGTGAGGTAGCTGGCGGCACCAAAGACGTCTTCGAACCAGACGGTGCCATTCTTGGTTTTGAGCAGTTCGCCCGAGACGTGTTCGATCGGATCTGCGGAACTCGGCGCCTCGTATCCGACCAGGCGCCCGCGCACCCAGGCCTTGAGATCCTCGACGTCGGACGAGACGGCACTGCCGGGAACGTCGGACAGGTTGCTGGTGATGATCACGACGGCGATGTCGGCCTCCAACCGCTGCAACACCCGGCCGGTGGCGCGGCTGTTTGCGTCGGATGCTTCGCGGAGCGTCATGACGTAGGCCGCCGGCATCGCGGTCGGAACGCTGTCGATCGCCGCGAACTCGGTCGCGCCTTCGACGAGCGCGAAGGCATCCTCGCCACCACCGGGCTTTAGTCTCGCGATCAGTTCAGAGACCAGGCTCATTGCTCGCCGGCCTCCGTCCGCAGGAAGTCTTCGGCGATAGCGAGGATCTCGGCCTGGTCTTCCGTATCGACGCCGAGATAGGGCCGCGCCGGGATGGTGATGGTGTGGCCGCCGATCTTCACGCGCAGGGTCTGCTTGCGCTTGCGCGACGCCTTGACGAACCGCTTGCCGCGATTGGTGTCGCCCAGGTGGATGTCCTGCTCGCGCGCCGGGATCTTGATTTCGGCGCCGAGCTGATGCGCAGCCGCATAGGCCATGTTGGTGCCGATCTCGACGCGATCAGGATCGGCCAAGTAGGCGATGCTTGAGTAGAGCCGCAGATTGAGCCGCAGGATGTGCCCATAGCCACGCTGGGAGCGGCCGACACGGCGATTGGCGGTGCGCGCCGACAGCCGCTGCCATTTCTGCCCGTCAGGCCCGGTCTCGCGCTGAAACCGTCGCTGTGTGGCGCCGACCATGTAGAGGCCGATCGCCTCCATGGCGCCTGCCGGATTTTCGGCGGCGCGCGCGAGCTGGTCGAGCCGAGCGAGGACCCGCTTATCGTTGAGAACGAGCTTGATCCCGTCAGCCATCAGAAACCCCTGAGGCTGTTGCGGGTGAACTCGCGGTTCGGCGCGCTGGTCTTGATGCCACCGCCGCCGGCCGGCTCCGGCGTCTCGCCGCCGTCATCGAGCTCGACCAGGCCCTTGGCGACATCCTTCAGCCAGGCGACAGCCTGGTTGTAGGCGGCGGTGACCGGGCTGTCCTTGTCGGCGGCTTTGCCATGCAGATAGTAGCGCGCGATATCCGCAGCCATCTTCACCAGGATGTCCGGCACGGTCACCAGCGGCAGGCTGTACTTCTTGGCGACATAGCCGTCGATCAGGGCCGTGGCGTCAGCCAGGGCGCGGCCGACCACCGTGTCGTCGATCGTCGTCGGCGGCCGGTTGGTGCGGTCGGTCAGCTCCCGCAGCTCCTTTTCGCCGAACCGGTCGATCAGATCCTGTTTGACGGCGTAGCTCATCAGGTCAGATCAGCTCCACGACCAGCAAGGACTCGCCAAAGATCTGTTCCAGCTGCTCGGCTGACGTGAAATGCTCAAAGGCATGGACGGCGGGAGCGCGCGAGTGCGCGATGCCACCGCGCCAGAAACCTTCCCGCATCGCGACAACGCGGAGACCCGTTGGCTCAGGCACACCATCAGCGTGCGCCTTCTCAAGCGCGGCCAGCAGGTTTGGGAACTTGGCTTTCAGGGCCTCCTGTGGGTCGAGGGTGCTATCGGCGAGTTGAGCAGCAGCCACCGCCAGGAGACGATGCAGGCCTGCGTAGCCGGCCAGATCGCCGGCTACGCCCTGGTCGTCGCTCTCGGGGTTGATGCGCGCGGTTTTCGGGGTTCTCATGCTTCAGTCCTCTCTTCGGGTCTTTCGGAAGCAGCCAGCGTCCAGCTGCTTCCGAAAGACCCGCCGGCTCGTGGCCGGCGGGCTTGGGGGATTTGGGCTCTTTGATCAGGCCAGCCAGGGAACCATCAGCAACTCGGCCGTGCCTGCCCACGGGTTGGTTTCGCCGCCATTGACCAGTTGTGAGGACAAGACGGCCTTGCCGGCGCCCTCCAGTGTAGGAGGGACGACGAGAAGATCAGGAATGAGGCCAAGAGGCTGGCCATAGTCAGCCCGGAAGCTGGCGATCGCCGCCCTGGCGATTGCGTAGTTCGCGGCATTCAAGGTTTGCTTCGAGCCCCAACCGAGCTGCCAGAGGCCGAAGCCGACATTTGCTCGACCGTCGACGCCGTAGAGGAATTTCTTCTGGTTGAAGACGTTGTCATCGGTCGGCTTGTCCTTCGACACGAAGTCGAAAGGCTTGCGCTCCTGGTAGATGATCGGCTTGATCGGCTTCTTGGTGCACAACAGATACCAGGGCGTTCCGGCGCCACCATCGGTGTTGGCGACCGTTGCTGTCGAGCCATCGGCCTGGATGACGGGATGGTCGGTGTCGAAGAAGAATTGACCGTCAAAACAGTTGGTAGAGAAGCCGGCCTTCAGCAGAGGCCAGACCAACGTGTCGGGGAATAACCCGACGTTGTCGCCCATCATCTGGAACAGCGGGCCATAAGTGCCGAGAGTGTCGTCATCGATGTCGTCGCGGTCGACGCCGATCGTTTGCTCGAACGGCCGGTTCTTGATCTCGTAGTCGTACTCGCCGAGGTTCTGGACGAGACGATCGCCGATCCACTCCCGGATGCCGGGAATGTTGGCCAGCCAGCCGTATTTTTCCGACTTGGCGGTAGAAGTCACCTTCATTGCGACGCGAGCTTGCTGTGATGCAGCAGCGCCCAGGCTCGCTTGGAAGGTGGTTTTAAAGCCGACGCGCAGGGCGTCGAGGGAGGCGGAGTTGATCTTCATGGTGACCCCTAGTTGAACTTGACCCAGACGCCGTTGGCGTCCACGTCGTGGATTTTTCCGGCAGGCGAACGGGTGTTCGTGCCGTTGGTCTTGGCCACCGTCTGATCGTCGATGCCGTGGCAGGTGGCGCCGATGTCATTGCGGGTGATCAGATCGCCAGCCGAGGAGTTGGCGAACTGGTAGATGCCGCGCCCGACGCGCACGTTTTTGTCGCCATCAGCGCCGGCCGAATTGTCGACGCTCTGTTCGGCCCGGCCGAGACCGACCAGGCCGACGGCCGTCGTCATCGGGACCGCGCGGCCCGAACCGTCGATGGCGGTCAGGCCTCCGGCGTAGATCTTGGTCGCGCCCTTGACCGGCGGCTCGGAAATGTTACCGGAGCGCTCCAGCGTGTTGCGGCCCTTTGTAAGCGCAGCCATCAGCGTGCCTCCTGTTCAGCGGCAATCGTTTTCCGATACTCGGCCGGGGAAATGCCCAGGGCCGAGCAGATGGCGAGCTGCGCTTCATCGAGCGCCTCGGCGGTTTCGCCCTTCTTGGGCGTCTTGAGCTGCGGGTCGGTCAGGACCGGCGCCGAGCCGACAAACGTCTCGAATTTGGTCGGATCGGCTTTGAACAGGGACAAACCCCACTCCTTCAGCGCCGGGATCAGCTTGCCCGCCTTCATGGCACTGTTGACGGCTTCCTCGGCCTTGTCGTCGCCGACCGTGCTTTCCAGCTTGTTCAGCCGGGTCTGCAGTTCGGTCACCGCAGCGATCGGCACGAACTTCGTCGGGTCGACCTTGCCAGCGATCGCCGACTGAACGGCCGTGACGATCTCGTCGGCCTTGGCCGTCGCCGCCAGGCCGGCGGCCTGGGCGAACTTGGTGCGGTCGGTGACGATCGAATTGACCGCAGCCAGGATCTCTTCCGGCTTGGCCGTCTCGGTGAGGCCAGCGGCCCTGGCAATCGCCGTGCTGCTGGTCAGGTGCGCGTTGATTGCGGCAACGACACCGTCTTCGTTCGTGCCCTTGGCAAGATTAAGGGCCGCAAGGATCTTGTCCATGCTGTCTCCGGTTTGGTTGTTGAGGGGAAAAAATGCACTCGCCGCGACCGCGACCAGGTCGAGGTTTGGCGTGTTGGTCAGTCCGGCCATGCGGATGGCGAGCACCCGGCCGGTGGTCTTTTCGTGGAAGAAGACCGGCGAGAGATAGCGGTACTCTTCCGCCTTGATCGCGGATGCAGCCGAAGCGGTCCATTTGACGCGGCCCCAGATGCCGTCGTCTCGAACCTTGAACTCCTTGATCCAGCCGGCAGCTGGCGCCCTGCCGCCGACGCCAGGCACGGCCGCGAAGACAGCCTGATGGTCATAGTCGATGACGGGCTCGGTCGAGCCGGCCAACTGACGGGTATTGGCGACGATCGTTTCCATCGACGCCTTGTCGCCGGTGGTCCAAGGACCTTGACCATTGCGACCGGAGAACGTGCCGGCCGGCACCAACTGCACCCATTTTTCACCATCGGCATCGGCTGCGGTGAGCGCAGTCGAGTGCGAGGCGACCAGGGCGGCCGAAAGGAGGGCGGCAAGTGCGTTGTGCATCGCCGGACAATTGCTTGCCGCTGCCATTAAGTCGGGAGGCCGAATTCGCCCTCCGTCCGCTATCCGATGGTTTGTTGGGGTGCTCGCCGCGAGCTTCGACTGTGGGATGCGCTCAAGCGGCGAATAGGCGCTTCGACGGTAGCCGAGAGGTGGCCGATCGGCAAGGCTGCCAAAAATCGGTTTTCGAAATTGGCTCGATGCGGGAGGGATAGGCCTTAAAATCGGTTTTGAACGGGTCTAGGGCGCGAAACGCCGCTTCCGGCACCAACGCCCCGCGCCAACGGGTCGCTGCGCGCCTGTGCGGCGATCCTGCGAGGCGGTCAGGACGGGCGCGGCACCCAATCGGAGGCACCGGTCTTTCGCGCCAGATCGTCCGCGACGACCGAGAGGTAGCCGGCCTTGCCAGGGTTGTAAGCCCAGCCCGGATCGATGCCGTCAGGCACGGTTGTGACCTCGCCGGTTCGGTTGTTGACGAACTTGCGCATCGTGCCTGGCACGGGTTCGAATTTCAGCACCTCGCCCTCGCGCACGAGGCGATCGATATCGCGCTGGCTGAGGCTCTGCAGCGTGCAATGGCAGTTCCAGCCATTTGGGCAGGCATGGGTGTTCCACCAGGGATGGTCGACCAGCAACACGGTGTTATGCCAGAGGGCATGAAGCGGGCGCGAATGTTCCTGGCCCTCCAGATGGACATAGCGAAGAAACGGCCGCGCAGCCTTGTTGCGTTCGAAGGTCGACCAGTGGCCGGCGGCGTAGCTCACGCGCATGTTGACGTCGAAGATCGTGGTCAGCCGCCTGGTGCTGCCGAGCTGCGACCAGCGCGTCTCTCCGGTCAGCGGGTCGAAGGCCGGCTGCTGTCCCCACCAACCCTTGTCCTGGAGCAGCGGCGTCAGCTCGGCCGCGAACTGGCGGAAGGTCTTGCCCTCGGAAAGTGCCTTCAGCAGACCCTTGTAGATATCGTCCAGGATGTCGAAGCCGGCCGACTTCGCCACCGTGAAGCTGCGGGCATGCACGTCCTGCCAGGTGTCCAGCCAGGAGAATTCCGGGTCGAGCCGCTGGCCGCGCGCGAACAGCGCGGCGATCGCGTCGCGCGGCGGCAGCGGCGTTAGAATGGCATCCACGCTTCAGCCGATCCGGCCCGACCACCAGAGAGCGGCGGCTATCCAGATGACCAGCATGACGGCACTGCAGGCCATGCCATGCCCGTTGCGGCGCAACGAATTGTGGAGGATGCCGGCCAGCGCGCCGAAAGCGAAAAACAGGAAGAGATACGTCATCGAAATTTTCCCCTATCAGAGCTGATCGTCAACCACGCCCGCAAGGCGAGCAACAAAAGCCGAGTTCGCCAGCAGCTCCGTCATCGCCGCCGCGTCGAGGCCTTCGAAGCGCTTCGCCAGCAGCGCTTTCACGTCCTCGACGGAAGAGGCAGCGGCGATCTCGGCTTCGAGGCCGGCGACGATCGGCGAGACCAACGGCATCCAGTCGCCCATCATCTCGGCGGCCGCGCGCTCGATCGCGTCGCGCTTCACACCGCCAACCGAATTGACGGCCACCCCTGACTTCGGCGGCAGTTGCGCGGGGTTGGCATTTGGATCGACCGGCGCGGCTACCTTTGCCGCGACCAGCAGCTCCTCGCCTGCCTTGGGCTCGGGAAGGCCGATCTTGTCGAGCATGGTTTTCTTGCTGACGGGTAGGCCGAGCGGCACCAGGGCGGTGACGTTCTTGACCAGCGCTTCGACGTCAACTTCGTCCGGCCGGCCGATACGGATCTTTGGGTACTTCGTTTGCGGCCCATGATTGAGATCGACAAAGGGGCGGGTAAAGTCCCGGTTGAGCGTGGCGGAAAGCGCCTTGGCATCAGCCTTCTCGATATCGTCCCGCACGCCGTCATGCACTTTGCCGACCGCGTAGCTGCCCTTCTGGGCGTCCGTGGTCGATGTCTGGCCGAGGACCAGCTTGGAAACCTGACGGTCGAGCCAGTCGGCGCGCTTTTCGTAAAGTTCGTGGCTGCCGGCGATATCCGCTTTGATGAATTCGATCGCCATCGACACCGGCACGATCGCCGAATAGTCGGTGCCGATGTTGGTCACCGCCTCAAGCAGCTTTTCCTTGTCCGCCTCGCTGGCGCCGGCATCGTATTTGCCAAGCCGCAGCGGCTGGCCATAGGCCTCGCAGAAGATCGCCCAATCCTTGGCCGTGAAGCTCTTGAACAGAAACTGCCAGGCCACACCACGCGCCAGGCCGCCGCGAATGGGCAGTCCGGACTTGGCCTTGAAGGAATGGAAGATCCAGCCGAACGGCTTCAAAGGGTCATTGGTGCCGCCGTTGCGCAGCAGCGGCGTCTCGCCATCGACCCGATCGAAGAGGAACCAGCGCGGATCTCGCCAGGCAAGCCGCTTGGGCCGCCACTGGCTCTCCGAGGTGTCCCAGACGATTTCAGTGCAGGAGAAGCCCTTTCCGGTCGCGTCGAGGATGTCGCGTAGCTCGATCTCGAATTCGTCGCGGCCGACATATTCGCGCACCATGTCGGCGATCTCGATGCTCTTCGTGTCGTCGCCGGCTGCTTCGACCGTGATGTCGAGGCCCGCCACCTGGCTCTTGCGAGTGGAAAGAACCGAACCGTAATGCGGGTCGCGCTCTTCCATGTCCTCGGCCAGGGCGAGATAGTTCTCAGGGTCGCCGTCGATCGAGTCACGCAGGATCTGGGCAAGCCGCCCTGGCGTGAGGCCGGCGGCCGGGTGCAGCGCGTCATGCCGGCGCACGCTGCCAACGACGGGCGCGGCCTGCTCCTCTTTCAGAGCTGTGAGGTCGACCCTGCGGCCGAAGGCATCGTACCAGGTCATTGCCATCAGAAGATCCCTGAGCTGCGGCGAAGCGATGCGAGACGAAAGCCGCCTGATTTCTGGTCAGGCCGATCGCGCCAGCCGTCGCCTCCGCCCTGGGCGCGCTCTTCGAACCGGCTCTTGGCGATCGGCGCCCGCACATAGTCGTATTCGTGCCACTGCATGCGGCTAGCGAAGTAGGCGAGCACCAGGGCAACCGCGAAGTCGCCGTGCCGCTTCGCTCCGGCTGTGCCGACGCGCTCCGGCGGAATTGATGGGATGCCCCTGATCACCTTGACCAGGCGGAGATCCACCGCATGCTCGGCGTCCCTGGTCAGCGCGATGTTGTCGTCTTCAAAGGCGGTTTTAAGCGGCGGGAAATTCTCGTTGTACCAGTTCTGGCTAAGGGTGATCTGCCAGACCAGGCCGCCCGGCGTCTGCTCGGTATGCAGGCCGAAGAGGCGACCGAGATCCTCGGAAAGGTTCATGCCGAGGCCGGTCGCGTCGATCGCCGCACCGCAGAGGCGCGGCGCCGTACGCAACATCAGCGTGGCGATTTCCTTCTGCTCCTGGAAAGGCACGTTGCGCAGCTCGACGGTTAGCGCTGCCTTGCGCCGCAGCACTTTGTCGATCGACAGCAATGACATGATCGCCGGGTCGGCCTTGCGCGCCGGGTCATAGCCGAAGGCGTGCTGGCGGTTTTCGTCCAACCCGTCGAGCGCCACCTTGATGGCGTCCAGATGCGGCGCCATCAGATGACGGCGCTCCAGCTCGGGCCGTTGCAGGAAGTCGAGCGGCAGATCGATGCGGATGACCGGGGCCTCTTCCGGCGTCAGCGTCATGCGCGCTTCGATCAGCGGCGTCGTCAGCCACGCGCCGGAGCCCATGGACGGAACGCAGAAAAGCTCCTCGTCGGCGCCGTCGCCGTAGAAATCTATGATCCCCTGGCGCCACTCCGCTTCGGCCTCGGGCGACCACTCGCGGCCAGTGACCAGACAGATGCGCTCGTAAAGGCCCTCCAGCAGCGCCTGGTCGAAATCGATCTTGAGGTGGCTGTACTTCGATCGACCGCCGAGGATGTCCTGGACCTGGACGTTGAATTCGTTGTCGGAGCCGTTATGGGTCGAGCAGACCACGACCTGGCCGCCCCACATCAGGTTGGCCAGCGCCGCCTTCAGCAGTTCCTTCAGGCTGTCGACGAACGCCGCCTCGTCGATGATGACCAGGCCCTGCTTGCCGCGAAGGGTGCGCGGCGCTGACGACAAGGCCAGGATCTCGAAGCCGGACGCGAACTGGATGCGGAACGCCTTGATCTGCCGGGTCTCTTCCGGATGGGCAGGATCGGTGTCGTCGAACAGGAATTCTTCCTGGGCAACGGCAGCCTGGGCAAAGGCCCGCGCCCACATGGCACAAGCGTCGATGAATTCCCGCGTCATCTCCTGCGAATAGGAGATGTACATGGCGTCCATGCCGCCCGCATCCTTGGCGCGGCCGGCGCGCAGCACGGCATAAGAGGCCAGCGCCCAGGTCTCGCCGATGCGCCGGCTCTTCTCGATGAACAGCACGCGGACGGCCGTGCTTTCGAGAAGCGAGACAGTGCGCCCCTGATAGCCGAGAAGCACGTTGGGCAGGCCGACGCTGGCAATGACATGGTCGAGGTTCGCCACGCTTTCGCGGCGAACCCTGACCCAGTCCTCTTGTGGGATCGGACCGCTCATCTCAGGAGGCCTTCACGCCGAGGATCTGCGCCTTGATCGCCTCGGCGGTATCCGCCGACATGCCCTTGGCCTTGGCCACGGTGTCGACGGCCTTCTCGACATCGGCCTTGAATTCCTTCGCCACCTTGGTCCGGCGATCGCTGGAAACGCTCTGCGCCTGCGTGGCCATCTTCAGTGCCGTGGCAAGCTGCATGGCGCCGATCGGCGCCAGCCCGCTTTCGCCGGCATCGGTCAGCAGCTCGAACACCAGCGTCTTGATTGCCTCGGCCGCGATCAGGGTGAGATCATCGGAGCTTTGCGCGTCGAACCGCTTGGAGATGGTGGCGGCGATCTCGCGGGTGTCCTCCAGCCGGCGCGTCATCATCGCCAGCTTGATCGAATAGCGGTTGAACGCCGAGAAGGACGGGATGACGAATTCCAGCTCGCCTTTGTGCTCGGCCTGCAAGGC
Organism: Mesorhizobium sp. AR07; assembly: GCF_024746815.1. Taxonomy (GTDB): domain Bacteria; phylum Pseudomonadota; class Alphaproteobacteria; order Rhizobiales; family Rhizobiaceae; genus Mesorhizobium. The sequence continues at coordinate 834,924 of NZ_CP080525.1, read as the reverse complement.
CTGCATCTTCAGGAAGAATTCTTCGTAGATCTCGGTCTGGGTGCGGTCGCGGTCCTGCAGGGCGGTAGCGGCCCAACTGATGATCGGGCCGCACTCTTCGGGCAGACGCTCGATTAGTGAAAGTTGTCCACGGCCTTTGCGCGCCATATCAGGCCTCCGGCGAGGGACGCGCCACGCCCTCGATGATCGACCGCCGTTCAACGTGGTCGACGCCGCTGCGGGTGACGGCCGCGACCATGACGGTGCCGACCTCCGTCACTCTGACCGCGCCCAGCTCGGCGAGCTTGCGCAACTGGGTGCGGACCCACTCGCGCGAGCGGTTGTGACCGAAGCCGTCGAGTGCCTTCGTCAGCATCACCTCATTGAGACGGCCGTCCGTCTGCTGGTTCAGCTCGCGCAAGATGACCAGGCGCGCGTCAGCAGTCAGGTAGTCATCGAAAGTGCCGCTCATTCCTCTTCACTCGCCCCTTGCTTCATCAGGAAGTTTTCCACGCGTCGCACTGTCCGGGACACGCCCAGCTGGCTCTCTTCCAGCCGGCCCATTTTTCCGGCCATGTCGGAGATCGACAGTCGAAGTTCCATGAAGGATTTTGCGTCGGGCAGATGCTTCATCTCGATCTCGACGGCCTGCAACCTGCGATCCTGATCCTCGACAAGTTTGGTGAGCGTCGAGATCAGCCCCACCAGATCGTTTTTTGTCGTGGTCAGATCCTTGGCGGTCTGCTTGGCACCTGACGTGAAGAAGCCGTTGACCGTGTTGCCGAGCGATAGGATCAACGCCGCAGCGCCGAGCCAAGGCATGAGCAGGTTCAAATCCATCAGGCACTTCTCCGGTTCTGTCGTTCGACGAAGGTTTCGCAGTCGATGCACCGGATGGCGTTCGGCACAGCCTGGCGGCGGGCGTCGGGGATGGGTTCGCCGCAGTCGCAGAACGGCGAGACTGTGACTTCGATCGCCGAGCGGATCGCCTGCTGGACGCGCCGGATGCCGGCAGCGCGCTCTTCCTCGGCGCGGCGATCGGCGAGTTCGAAGGCGCGGTTGGAGACGCTCACTTGCCCGCCCACTTCGTGATAGCGTCCTTGACCGTGTGGCCGCCCATGTAGAGCGCCATGAACCAGGTGGTCAGCGTCATCATGGTGCCGAGGTCGACGGTGGCGGCGACATTCGAACCGAGGGCGGCATCGGCGATCGGGACCAGCACCAGGCGGAACAGGAACAGGAAGCCGAGGAACCACATCCAGGCCGGCCGCCACGCCCACGTCCAGGTCGGCTCCCCCGCCTTGTTCATCTCGGCCAGCTGGAGCTGATTGGAAAGCTCCTGCTGCCTTGCCCAGGCCATGACCAGGTCCGGCGTTTCGGCCTCTGTCGCTTTGACCGCCGCCTCCACTGCGCCGGTAGGCTGGTTCGGGATCTCGCTGGGCGCGACACCGAGCTTTTCGGCCACGCTGTCGATGACGGTGCCGGCGATCTCGCCGGCCGCACCGCCGAGCCCGATCTTCTCCAGCAATCCCTTGACCAGTGGCGCGCCGACCTTGGCGGCGACATCGAGCAGAACGCTTGCGACAACGGCCTCCATTTTACGCTCCCGTCACGACGGCTGCCGCCTCGGCCGCGTAAGCGTCGGCGCGCTGCTTGTGGATGATGGCTCGCACGATGAGAAACACGACGACGATCGCGGCGACGCCAAGGAGCCCGCCAAGCACCCAACCCGCAAGCTGGTCGGCATGCTGCGGGTTCAGCGCGGCATCGCCGCCGCCGACAGTCGTTGCCGCACCTGTCGTGCTGGCGGCGGCGGTGTTCTTGGTCGCGGCTTTCTTCGCAGCCGCCTGTTCGTCGATCAGCCCAGCCTTCACCGCTGCTGGCCCCCTGAGGGCAGCGAGCGCCCAGGCAACGCCTTTCGCCTCCACGGACGCGACTCGGGATGACCAGCCGCCCTTGAACGTCTTCCAGATCGCCAGCGATTGCAGGAAGCCTAGCCGTTTCGCGCAGACCCTTTGGACCGTCTGGACATCGGAGCCGCCGATCGAGGCCAGCAGCACCGACCAGGCGCGGGACGGGCCGGAGTTCACGGCATAGTCCCAGGTGACCAGGTCGACGCCCGACGCCAGGCGATCGCCGCTCACCTTGTCCCAGTATTGCGGTTTGTAAATCTTGCCGGCGTCGGCGAGCGTCAGGCTCTTGATGTCGAGATCGGGATGCGCCGAGGCGGCGATGCCGTATTTCGTGCCCTTCAGCATACCGCTGCCGACCTTGCCGCCGGTCCAGTTGCCGGGGTCGCTCCTGATGGTGGAGTAGCCGCCCTCATATGCCAGAGTGATGGCAAGTGCTGCTGCAAAGTTCGACTGCATCGAAGGTCTCCGGGTGCGACAAAGGCCGGAGACAAAAATCGCCGGCCGATTGAGGCCCGACACTGGTCTTTCAGCGGGAAATGATCATGGGGGCGAAATCGCCCTACGGGCTAGAACAGAGAGCCCTGATCGTCGTCATCGCGGCGCATGCGGCGGCGATGATCCTTGACGGTAGACCGCGCGACGCCGAGCGTCCGCGTGATCTTGTTGATTGAATAACCCTTGTCGGTCATTTGGGCAATCGCCGCCCGGCGCTTGCGTTTCTGGCCGTTGAGTGCCGGAGGGATTTCCAGCTTGGTCGGGCCGAACTCGCTGGCCAGGGCGGATGCGGCTTCCTCGCCGACCAGCTTGCTCAACCAATGGCTCGGCCCGACCCGGCGCGGGATGTAGACCGTCTCACAAGCCTTGTCGCGCCCTAGGATGAGCGCGGCCCGATCGCCGGCAACCTCTGCGATCTTGTTCAGCAGAGGCGAGAACCAGGCGCGATCGGGATCGTGGTCGCTCACGCCACCTCCAGCTTGAGGCCGCGCATGGTGGTGGTGAGCGTCTCGCGGTTCGGCCCACGCCAGATCAGGCACAGCGTGTAGAGGCCGCTGCGGCAGCGGTAGAGCGCGGAATGCTTGGTCAGGGTCCACTCGCAGTCCTTTGCCGCTGCGAGCGCATTGCTGGCCAGCTCGGACGCCGCGAAGGCCTCGATCTTGGCGAAGTCGATCTTGACCCGGCCGGTGTGACGACGACGCACGCTCACGCTTTCGCCTTCCTGACCATGTCGCCGAGGGTGTTCATCACGGCTGGCCAGTCGCGGTCGGTCATCTGGTCGAGCGGCTTGGCGTTGTCCCAAACGAACTGCCGGAGGCCTTTCGGGTCGACCGCCTTGAAAACCGAAAGAACCTGCCATTGGGCGAGTGCAATTTTTGCACCGGCAGGCCGAAGCCAATCGGCGGTGGCAACGCTTTGGCTCCAGTCGACGCCGGCCTCCCGCGTCATCCATGCCTTGAGCGCGTCGATAGCCTTGGCGGCATCATCGGCGTCCAGGAGAAAGCGAGTGTGCTCGATGCTGGTCTGCCGCTTGACGAAGGACAGCATCGCGGCATCGGTGCGGTCGCGGACGATGCCAAGGTTCCAGGCGGCAATCCACAGCGCCTGGAGCTTCTTGGCGAACGGCCCTTGAAGGCCCTTTTCAGCGGGCTTGAAACCCTGCCGGCGCTGCTCTTCGATGATGCGCTGATGTTCCCTGTCGTTCATCTGGCGCAGGCTGCGCTTGCCGGTCACCCGCTCGTATAGGTCGCGAGCAGCGTCGTCGTCGAGACAGAGATGCTTGTTGGCGACGTGGATTGCTGCGAGGGCGCTCACAACCTTGACCCTCCTGTGTATGATGCGGTGGACGTTGAGGGAGGAAAAGCGTGGGGAACGATCGACTGAATAAGGTGGTATTGGCGCTTACTGCTGCAGTGGTCGGCTTTCTTGCCGGCGAAATGCTGTCGCCGCTGAATAGCTGGCCGGAGCGTCTCCAGTGGGAGACCTTGATCACAGGCGTTCTCGCTATCGCCGCTGCCGCCTGGACCGTTAGTCAAATGCGAGTCTCTGATATCGGCCAGAAAGAACGTCACTTGCAATTGGTCGATTTGACACTGCGCGACGAACGCCGGCGTATTGCTCGCGTGCAATGGACCGCTAAAACCCGGCTGGTAAACTGGATCAAATCGTTCGAAGAACTTGAGGCAGCCGGCTTTCGCTTGTCCGATCGAGCAGTCGACATGTTCGCGTTCGACAATGCCGTCGATGCCATTCTCGCTGCCGATGAATTGATCGAACTCTTCCGAGAAATTAATGCAACGAGTGCCAAGGAACTGCTGGACGGACGAGCCGCTGCGGTATTTGAAACCCTGAGCAAAAGAGTAACGAAAATCGCCGCATCTCGCGATGCGATACATGATGAATTCAAGAGCGGTGACCTCAATGGCGAGGGCAAACTGCGTTTTCAGAGATTTGTTCACGACATCAGTGCCGCGAAGTCGGCCAGCGCGATTGTCGCCGGCTATTTGGTCAAGATGGATACCAAACCAACCGCGTGACGGCTTATCAGAACGCGTGAGTTTGCCCATTGCAGCTACGCCTTCGCCAGATCGATGGTGACCGCCCGCCACTCCGCATCCTGGCGGTCACGCTCGTAGCAGCGGACATAGGTTTTGGAGCCGATGACGCGCATGGCGTCGCGGATAGCCTCCATGGCGCGCTGCCAGCGCTGGTCCTCGATGTCGAGGCGCAGCAGCATGAAGATCTCGGTTCGGTTGATCTGGCCCTGCTTCTCGACGTTGAAGGCGCGCGAGATGATCGACCGGATTTCGGTCCGGCTGTCTGCTGACCATTCCGTAAGGCACTCGTCGATCAGGCCCTTGGCGATCTGCAGCTGCGAGCCGAAATCGATCAGGTCGGCCACCTGCACCGACACCTTCTTCAGGCCGTCGAAGGTCATGAAGGTCTTGTTGCCCTTGGCGCCGCCCTTGCTCGCACCGTAATCCTGGGCGAGCAGCGCCTCAAAAGCGGAGAGATCGTCGAACGTGTGTTCCTTGAACCGGGCGACCTGGGCGGACAGTTCGACCGCATGCCCGATGATCTTGCGCACGGTTTCGTCTTCCAGTTTGTCGGCGGCCTTGATTGCCTCGACCGGGACCAGGTTGCCCTTGGCGTCGGGCATGTAGAATTTCTCGCCGACCATGATCGCGCCGGTGGCGGAGGTTTCAGTTGCTGCTTGCATGGTCGTTCTCCTGTCGGGTGGGGATTGGGCTCAGTGGCGTGAGAAGGTCGCGGACGGTGGCCAACTGACGGTCAACCCGCTTCTGGCATTCGATGTCGGCCGACACGGTCCAGGGCACTGTTTCGAGAGCCGCGAGCAGGATGTGAGTTTCAAGGGCGATCGCCCACAGGCCTTCCGTGGCCTTGGCCAGGGCATAGACCTCGGCGACGGTTGCCCTCGGCGCGTTGCGTTCGGGATTGGTGATGATGCGGCTGCAAAGCTCGATCATGTCGAGCCGGGAGACCGCGGCTAAAAGGGCCTCACTTGCGGGCATGCTTGGCCTCCCGCAGGTCGATCAGTTTGCGAAGGTTGCGGGCGGCGGTTTCCACGCAGACGCGCGCCCGGCGCTCGGCTGCCGTGTATCTGACCGCATCGAAACGATCGACCGCGCGGCCTACCTCGCCGCAAGCGATCATGATCGCCTCTTCCTGCGGCGTCAGCGGGCGAGGCTCCGGCTTTTTGATCAGCTCGGCCGTCAGAGCCGGGACCAGCTGCTTGACGATCTGCGCCGCGCGGGCTTCGGCTTCCTGCAGGCTGCTCACGCGCGACCTCCCGGTCGGCCGTCCGAGAACGGACGCTGGATCGCGGGAAACAAGCGGATATTCGATCCCGGCCGGAACGCCGCCTCGGCGATGCGCTCGGCCTCGGCGTCTCGCTCTGTTCGCGCCTGGTCGTTCCAGACCTTGCAGCTCAACCGGTTCTCGATCTCGCGCGCCTTGGAATGAAGTTCCGCGATGCACTCGCAGAGCACGCGGGCGTCTTCGGGGTCGAGGGTGCGGGGTTCGTGCTGATAGTCTGAAATCAGGTCGCGCAGTTCGGACAGGCCGTCCGAGAGCGCCAAAGACAGTCTTTCGCCCATGGCTATTTCCTCCTTTGGGGGCAGGTTTTGCAGGTGCGATGCCCAATGTGGGAGACGGCGCTATTCATGATCGTCACCAGCGTTACGCCGCGCATGCTCGCAGCCCGCCCGGCACGCGCGGTACATTGTCATGCGATGCGACGACGTCGCGGCGAATGGCTTCTTCTGCCACTCCAGGCACCGGTTGCGGCCAATCTCGCCGAGAACCGGGCAGCCGACCGTTTCGGCCATCAGCGCGCCGCGCACCATCTGCTCGACGCGGCCGAGATCGCCACGGTATTTGCCGGCAAGGATGCTCGACACCGCCGAGCGGCTGTAGCCGACGCGGCGTTCGGCGCCGGCCAAGCCTTCGCGATCGGCGAACGTCGCCAGCTCGACCAGCCAGTCCGGCGGGTTGCCGAAGGCCGCGTTCACCTTCTCGAAAAACGTCGGCCCTGCCGGCCGTGAGTGTTTGGCTGGACCCCGGTTCATGCCAATTCCTCCTCGGCTATGACGTCGCCGGCGATGCCGGCGGTGTTCTGGTCGAATACGATCTTGGCCCGCAGGACCATTGGAGGCAGCGGCCCGGTGTTGCGCGCCGGGCGAAGGCGCCAGGTCGCTGGCCGGCCGGGACCGCCATGGTCGATCTGGAGCAGATACGCGGCCTTGATTTCCTGGATGAAGCTTTTGGCGGTGTTGGCGGCGATCGGCACATGCTCGGTCGATGCCAGCACCATCAGGTCGAGATAGGTGAAGCCGGAGCGCCCGGCGGCGCCACGCATGATGTTCCACATCTGCTGGCGTGCCGATGTCGGACGCTCGATGGCGCCGTCGCGGGAGACACGCGGCGTCTGCTCCGGGCTGCGCAGCAGCCTGTACCGATTTTCCAGCCTGCCATTCGTGGAGCGGCCTGCTTCGACCCGCTCGACGAACCCCGCCAGCATCAGCCGGCGAAGGAACGTGGTGACCGCGCCGAAATGTGGTTCCTGCGAGACGGAAACCACCTGTCCAGCGCTGAAGTGGCGATCGTCGGCGCCGAGCGTTCGGATCACGCGCCAGACATGCTCCTGGCCGCGCAGCACCGGCTCCGCCTTGGTGACGGTGAGTTTCAGGACCAGAGCCATCAGGCGGCCCTCTGGCGGCGCGTCGGCAGCGCCCCGGTCACGATGCGCCCGCGATAGCTGGAAGCGTCGATCTCGGCCGAGCCGGTGTTCACGGCCCAGGTGTTTGCAGCCTGCAGCGTCGACACGATGCGCCGTGCCCGCCCCCCGGTCTCGCGCACGAACGCCGCCAAAAGATCATCGGCTATCTCGACGCGCGGGACATAAAGGCGAGCCAGGGCGCGGGCGTCATCGAGATCGCACGGTTGCGCCAGCACCCGCTCCAGCACGAGATTGTCCGCATTTTCGAAAGCCGACAATTTCTTCGGCAGGTCTTCCTCGCCGACCAGCAGCATCGGTGCATGCGCCAGCTTGTTGATCTGCCGGATCAGCTCGACCATGGAGCGGTCGACGGCCGTGTGCGCCTCGTCGATGATGATCAGGCGCGGATCGTCGCCGAGCCGCTCGACGATTTCATCCATCATGTCGGAGAGCGAGCCGCGTGGCTTCGGCACGCCGAGTTCGATCAGCAGGCTGGCGCAGAACTTCTTGCGCGTCCAGCTGTCGAACACCTCGATCATGATCGCGCCGGTCGTGTTGCGGCAATAGTCGGCAGCCATGGTCTTGCCGTAGCCCGAGAACCCGGAGAACATGCCGACATTGGGAACATGCGCCGGAGCGGTGATCAGCGCCTCGACCAGCGCGCGACAGGCAGCGACGTTCTTGATCGGCGCGATGGTGCCGGAAGGGTTGACGCGCAGATGATTTGAAGTCATTCGTATGGTTCCTCGTTTCGCTTATTGTCGGTCACATGCTCATGACGCCGCCAAAGTCGTCGTACATGGCCTTCAGCCCCTTGAATTCGGGACCGGCCTCGTAGCCGCCCAGCCAGAGCAGCTCCTGATCGGAGAGGCGCTCGCCGGCCTCCAGGCGCGAGCGCATGTCGAGCGCGCGGCGAAAGCGCTGTTGCGGCGTTTCCTCGGTGCGCAGCATCGTCACGCCGGGCGGCGCTGCGATCTGCTGGACCTGAAGCTCGGCATGGATCTCCGCCGCGCGGCCGGACAGCTTGGTCTCGGGCGGCCGCGTCCGGCTCTCCATCGCGGTGATGGCCGCTACGATCTGCGGCGTCTCGTGGACCTCCTCGCGCTTCGGCAGCGCGATGACGTTCGGCACTTCGCGTCGCGCGACCTCCAGCAGCCGGTCGATCGCCGGGCCGCCGCGATCGATTTGTCTCATTTTGGCGCGGATTGGCGCGGTGCTTTCCTCATGAAACGCCTTGGCGGCAGCCTTGCGTTGGGCCGCGACTTGTTGGGGGTTCAGGCCGGACAGCTCGGGGCAGATCGCATCGCCGAGATACTCGCCGCCATCCAGGGTGAAGGCATGCACCCGCCCGAGGTCCTCGGTGTTCATCCGCACGAGCACCTCGGTGCCGGGCATGATCCTTTCCGGCATGTAGTGGTAGCGGTTGATCTCGATGCCCTGCTTCTGGACGATGCGGCGGCCACCGCCGCCGGCCACGGGCATCAGCAGCAGGTCAAGGGCGCGTTCATCGACCTTGCGGATCGTGCGCGTCGACGCCAGGGCGGCCTGGAAGGGCGTGCGTCTGTCCAGCCCCTCATGCGGAGTGTTCTGGTACTTGATGTCAGCCCATTCATCGACCTTGTCCTGAAGCTCCCTTGCGGTGAGCGTCACGCCGAACGTATCGGCGTCGCTTTCGCCGAGCCGCTGGGCGTAAGCCTTCTTGCTTTCGATCGCTTTGCGGTCGGTCACGTCATGGCCGATGAAGCCCGGCAGATGCGGGCCGACCTTGCGTTGGAAGGTGCCGATGCCACGCTCGATATGCCCCTTCTCCTGCGGGCTGTAGGCGCGGGATCTCCGGACCTCGATGCCGAGCGAGGCGAACAGCCGCTCGGTCTCGCGCGCCACGAAATCGGACCCGTTGTCCGTCTTGACGAGATCCGGAACGCCCCAGGCGATGATGGCCTTGCGCAGCAGCAACGCCACGGCGGAAGCGCGAGGTGTGCGACTGACGTGAAAGATCATGCGCCTGGTCGCGATGTCGATGCAGGCATAGATCGAGTGGCGGCCGTCGACACAGAGCGCGTCGACCGGCGAGGCATCGATCTGCCACATCTGGTTCGGCTCCGTGATGTGGCGCAGCATGCCGACGCCGGCCGGCGCCATTGTCGACCGATAGAGATCCGGGTTGGTGAGCTTGAGCAGCTCGACCTTGTATCGAACCTTCAGATGCTTGAGAGCATGCTGGAAGGTCCGCACTGGCGGCATCGGAATGACCGTTTCAACGCCTTTTGAAACGACCGTCAGGACATCGCCGAACTCAGCCCGGCACTGCACCCGGACATCGTCGGCACACAAATGCGACCGGTGCGCTATGAGGCCGAGGATGTAAGCCTTGACGGCTCCGCCATTGGCTGTTTCCAGCGCGCCGGTGCCCTTGCGCGATTTGGCCGGATCGTGACCGAGCGAATTGGCTTTCCCGGCCCGCTTGGTCGCCTGCCAGCGCGCCAGCGAGCGCTTGGAGATCGCGGGCATCGTCTCGCGGACGAACTTTGAAACCTCGATCATGCCGACATTGTAGCGGTCGCAGAACACCTGGACGCGCGTCGCGTAGCCGAGCTGGAGGCCATGACTGAATTTCTCGAAGGCGGCGACGATCGCCAGCCTTGCGTCGCGTTCTTCCTGTGCCCTGGCGGAGACGGTGTTATCGGGATCAGGCGGCGCCATCACGGGCGCCGGCTCGACCACCATGTACTTTTGGGAATAGGCGACCTGGGCGAGCACCGGAAAGAGTTCGAAGTGGTACTCCAGCCCGCCGCCGCCGTCCTGACCCATGCGTTTGCGGCAGAGAGCGCTCTGGCTCCAACCCTCGCGATCGATCAATTCGTTGACGCCTCGCTTCGAGGTCGGCAAGTCCGGCAACGCTTCCGCTGCGATCTCGCGGGCGGTCAGCCACTCTTTCATTCCATCACCAATCGGTAGCCGGTGGCATTGCGTCCGCGCTGGCTCTCAGGGACGGCAATCAACCGGCGGCCATAGTTTGAGTGGTTGTCGATCTCGAAGGCCGCCTCGACCGTTGCGAGCAGCTTGCGCATATGATGGATGTGGACGCTAATGGCGTTCCTTGCCGAAACGGGCCCGCCCTCCGCGTATAGCCGCTCGACCAGCTCCGAGCCGGACACCCAATGGCCTTTCGCATCGCCCAAAATGCGCAGGATGGCAGCCATGGTCGGCGCGAGCCTCGCGGCTATGATGGTTTCGTCCACGGTCAGTTGAGAGATCAGCGGCCGACCGCAGCAACGGCAGGGGATGACGAGATCGGGGTGGATGCCGTCAGCCATTGGTGCGGATCTCCTGTTCGATCCGCAGCCGATCGACGTAGCGATCGCGCAGCCAGCGGAGGTCGTTCAGGAGGCTGCGGGCCTTGCCGTCATCGTCCTGGCTGTTGGTGCTCATGATCTGCTCGGCGTGGACCAGCAGAGCCATGGCGTCGGTCAATCTGGATTTCAGCGTCTTCATGGATGCGCCTGTGGGTTGGCGCCCGCCGCCGAGCGGCGGGCGCTGGCCGTGGCGGCTTGGGAGATCGCCTCGGCGGATTGGATCGCGCGAATGGCTTCCTGGGTGTAGCCGTGCAGCTGCTCGCGCATGTGTTGCTTGGTGTCGGCGTCGTCGCAGCGCATCATCTTGATTTGCCAGCGCACCAGCCACTTCGCCTGTGTCGGCTGAAGCTTGACGTAGTGGTCGGGGCAGAAGATGCCGGTCGCCTCGTTCGGGCACTCAGGCATGGCGCAGCGGTGCGGGGTCACGACCAGATGCCTCCGCGTAGGACGTGCTTGTCGAGGCGACGGCGGAAGGCCGCGCCGGTGGCGGCGCGACGGCGATAGTGCGCCGTGTAGAGGCAATGGACGCCGACGAGGACGATGGCCCAGGCGATCGTGCCGCTGATGCAGGCGACGAGGATCGGGTTCATTGGCCGATCCTCGAAGCGATCGTCGCCGCCGACAGGCCGGCGGAGCCGTAAAAGGCGAAGGCCAGGAAAGCGGCCATGGCGAGCAAGCTGGCGACGTCTTGCGCCAGGTCGAGAAGTGCGCGTTTCATGTGAAAGCCTTTCATCGTTTTGCTTTCCACTCTGCGTCGGCCGCCTGTTCTTCACGCTCGGCGCGGTCCTTGAGTTCGCGAGCCTTTTCGCGACGCAGGAGCGCTTCGTATTTTTGCGGGACGACGATCAGCCCCGAGTGTTCGAGAAGGACGTTGAGTGCTCGGGCGTCGCCGGTCACCTCGATCAGGGCGGCGAGGCGCACGGCCGAAATCGAATGCTGCTCGCGCGCCTGGCTGGCGTATCCGTCCAGCGTCGCCTTCGAGACTGTCGCCTTGAGTGCCGCCGACATCGCCGCAGCGATTTCGTCGCGCGACATGCCGGCTTCATCCATGGTCAGCGCCACGGCCTTGGAGAGCCGGGCCTCCGGCGACCAGGCCTGCACCGCAGCCGCGTCGAACCGCTCGACAACCGGTTCCGGCCGGTAGTCCCGGAACAAGTCTGCGGTCAGCTGGTCGCGGCGACGGCTCATCAGGAGGCGCGCCCTTTCAGCCACCGCCGAATGGCTGCTTCATGCAGCTCGAAGAACCGGTCCTGTTCGCCATCCTTCATCTTTGAGAAGTCCTGGGCGAGCTTCTGCCATTTCGGCTCCGGACGTGGCTTCGGTGCGCGGTCGAGGATGGCGATGGCTTCGGCGAATGTTGTTGCCTGCTGGCTGCCGATCACCACTCCAATGGCCGCCTGCCGCCCGATATCGTCGATAGCCGCGAGAAGCAGTAGGTCCGACTGGTTGTCGGCTATTGGACGAAGGGAGATTTCGTCGCGGACGCTGGCCGGGATCGAGGCAATGCGCATCGCACGCGAAATCGCGTCGCGGTTCATCCCAAGCACTTTACGAGCCGTCTCCGAGAAGCTCGCCGCAAACCGGTCGACAACGTCATCGGAAATTGTCGCAACTTGCGACAATTTCGACGGCCGGCCGCGTCTTACGGTTCCCTTCGCCGCCTCAAAAAGCTCGCGCCAGCGGGCGACATCGACCGACCGGTCAAGCGCCGAAAGGTCGCGCCGGGCGATGTTCTCGGTGATCTCGCGCAGCATGATTTCCGCCGCGCCGGCAAAGGCGGCGGTATCCTTGACGACCGCCGCGATCTTGGTCCATCCGACCAGCTTGGCTGCCTCCAGGCGGTGACCGCCGAAGACAAGTTTGAAGCGGCCATCAGCGTCGACGACCTCTATGGGCGAGAGCTGCCCTTGGCTGGCGAACAGGTCGGATAGCGTTTTGACCCAGGCCGGGTCGAGGCGGCGCCGGCCGTCTGCGACGTCCACCAGCGCGATGTCAATGTCAGAAATGACGGCGGGTTTTGACAGATCGGCCATCAGGAGCGGCCTCCCATGTCAAAAACAGCGCTGCGATTTGCTCTGGTGGCGCCGCACAATTCCGGGCTAGGTCGCCGGGCAATTCGGTTCCGGGCCGCGAGGCAACGCAGCCCGGAACCTACCGAAACCTCACACATGACCTGAGAGGCACCGATGGAGCAGGAGATTGAATTCCTGAAAACGCGTGTCGCGGTGCTGGCCACGCGCGTCGGGGCACTCGAGATGTTGATAGAGACGCTTCTGGCTGAGCGCATAGGCGCTAGTCCGGCATTTCGCCGACACCTTGATGGTGAATATTCGAGCGAGCACATCAACGCTCACCTTCCGGATATTCCTGACGAGGAGATGCGAGGCAGGGTTCATCTGATTGGGACGAACCTGTCGGAACGTCTGGCTGGCGCTCGACGGCAGTCGGCGCACTTTGCTCGAAAGCGCGGTCGCGGCTAGCAGCCTCGATCATGCGCTCGATCAGCGGCGAACCGCCGCTCATGCCGCGTCCCTCACGGCGCGCGGAGAATTCGGACTCGCGACGGCATCGTCCCATCTGCTAGAGAGGATGGTGGCGGTTCGTTTGGGATAGCGGTCTTCGAAGAGTTCCTCGGCGGGTATGTCGAGAAAATCGGCGATGGCGCTTTCGGCCTTTTGGTTGGGCCGGTTCCAGATGTGCCGGACGGAATGAGGGCTGATGCCGGAGATTTCCGCCAGCTTCGCCAGGGTCATGCCCCTGCTGCGCAGCTCGGCGAGGATCAGGTGCCGGTTCCACTTCTTTCTGGCCATAGGACTTCCTGACTTGAGGCGGACTGTTGGAGCAGGCCGCTTTTTGTTGATCGACGCGGTACAAAGGTGGCCCGGCAAATCGGGCCGCGAACAAGGCATAGCTCCATAATTGCGTAGGAGTCAACGCAAATGCGTAAAAATCTACGGATTTGGGTAATGGTGCTATGACCACCAGATTTTTGGAGCGCTTGAGGGTCTTGCAGGGCGACGCCTCGGATGCCGAGTTCGCACGGCGATGCGGCGTGAAGTACACGACGATGAAGAACTATCTAACGGGCAGAAACCTTCCGCCGTTGGACGTTGCCGGGCACATCGCTGCAACTTACGGAGTTAGCATCGATTGGCTATTTGGGTTGGACGTGCCATCGCCGAATACAAGATCGACGCAGGTGGTCGAGACGATCGGCGAGATCATAAAACTAGTGGGTGATACCATCGCAGCGAGCTACCGCGACGCGAAGGTGAAGCTGCCCGGCGTTTCACTGGTGTCGGAGATTGCTCGCTACTACCCGGACCTGATCGAGCGAATGGAGGAACCTGGGGACGTCAACGAAGCGAAGGCGTTGATGCCGTGGCTCGAAAACCGAATACGAAAGGAATTGCATGAAGCGGCCGCCGCTCCCGGTACCGGCAAACGTTCGGCTTGATGGTCGTAAAAGCGTGGATTTTCGCATCATACTACTGCCCGACCGTCGCTGCGTTGTTGGCCTGAGGCGGTACTGTCGATTGATCCAGCAATGGTTCACAACCGGTGAATGTATTCACTGGTTTTTCAAGGGGGAAGTTATGACGAGGTCTGTATCATTGGCGGCTGCCGGCCTGGGTTTGTTCACGACGACGGCATTGTTGTTCGGGTCGTTGGATAGGTCCTTCGCCCAGGAAGTCGTAGACACCACTGCAGTCGCGATAGGACCGGAACTGATGCTGGGTATTAGGGATGCCTTCGCCGAACGTCTCACCGATCCGACTTCGCTTCAGTTGCGCCGGCTCAGGATGGCAAAATTATCAGGCAGTGACTACGACGTGGTCTGCGGCGAGTTCAACGGCAAGAATGGTTTCGGCGGCTATGTCGGCTTCCAGCACTTTGTATATCTGCCACCTTACAAATCCATCGCCTTCAATGGGCAGTGCCTTCCGGAGTGAACCGGGGGCAAAGTCGACCATTTCGGTCAGTTCCCACCTCAAATTGCTAAGTCGTTGATTTTCCTCACATCCAAGGTGGGAGGTGAGTTCCCACCTTGGGATTGGCGTTAAAACCCCTGAAATGCCGGTCTTATGCGGCTTTACGGCCTGGTTTGGTGCCATGTGAAGTTGCGCCGGGATGGCCGGTTTGGCAGGTTTGGTGCCAAGTGAAGTTGCGCGGCCGGTATCTGGCTCTCCGCCGTTCCGGCCCCGCCATTTCGCCCGCAAAGCCCTTGTTTTCCGGGCTTCTTGCGGCTGTTCCCGCCAATTATCACCTTTTCCCAGCCTTAGCCGGCAGATGCCATCCGATCTTGCGGGTCACACTTGAATTTCGCCCAGAAGAACTTGGCGGGGAAGGGGCAAGCTGTTGTTGTTAGGTGTCTGGTATTCAGGGAAGTAAATGGTGGGCGATGCAGGGATTGAACCTGCGACCCCACCCGTGTGAAGGGTGTGCTCTCCCGCTGAGCTAATCGCCCGCTCGTTGCCCGAAGGCCAAGCGAGCCGCGATATAAGGGAGGCAGGTGCGGGAAGTCAAGGCAGTGTCCTGCGTTCCGACAAGGATCGATTTGCCTTCCTTTGGCACGTGTCTCCGACGTGGCGCCGGCTGCTTTCCGTTACTACCCTGCGGCGGCAATCAGCTTCTGCGCCAGATCGAGCGTCAGCGCGTCGAAATGCGAGATCACCGCCGAGGGTTCGAATTCGCGCACATGGCGGTCGGTGTAGCCGAAATCGACCGCCACCACCGGAATGCCGGCGGCTTTGGCGGTGTCGATGTCGGTTTGCGAATCGCCGACCATCAGGGCGCGGTGCGGGTCGCCGCCGGCCAGCTTGATGGTTTCAATGAGATGGCGCGGATCGGGCTTGCGGAAGGCGAATGTGTCCTGTCCGGCGATTGCCGCGAAATGCTTCGTCAGGCCGAGCGCCTCGATCAGCGCCAGCGAGTTGGCTTCGTATTTGTTGGTGCAGATGGCCAGGAGATAGCCGGCCTTCTCGAAGCGCGCGATCGCCTCGACGACACCGGGGTAGGGGCGCGACTTGCCGGGGATGTTGTCTGTGTAGTGATCGAGGAAAAGCTTGAGCAGCCGGTCGTGCTCCTCGACATCAAGGGATCGCTGCTGGGCTGCGTGCGCCCGCTCAATCATCACGCGGCCGCCGTGACCGACGAAGCGCCTGAAGCCGGTTTCGTCGACCGCCGCGATCTCGCTGGCGGCAAGGCTGTGGTTCAGGCTGTCGAGCAGGTCCGGCGCCGTATCGATCAGCGTACCGTCGAGGTCGAACACGATGATCGGTCGGGTCATGGTCTGTCCTGCGCAGGTTTGTACAAGTGGCAGGCGATAAAGGCTGCGGCGCGTCAAGGCAAGCGGCTGGGCAAGCTCGTGAGTGCAAGCCGGCGGGCGAGATCGCGGCCAAGGGCTTTGACCAGACCGGCAAAAATGCTAGGAGCCCTCAGCAGTTTCCGGGGTAGCAAGCGGCATGGATGCAAGACAATTGAAGGTTGAAGCCGCACGCGCGGCGCTCGCCCATGTGAGCGACGGCATGCGGCTTGGCATCGGCTCGGGCACCACCGCCGAAGAGTTCGTGCGGCTGCTTGCCGACAAGGTCGCCACCGGCATGACCATCATCGGCGTGCCGACTTCGGAGCGCACCGCTTCGCTCTGCCGCGAGCTTGGCGTGCCGCTGTCGACGCTGGAGGAAACGCCCGAGCTCGATCTCACCATCGACGGCGCCGACGAGGTCGATCCGGCGCTGACCTTGATCAAGGGCGGCGGCGGCGCGCTGTTGCGCGAGAAGATCGTTGCGGCGGCTTCCCAGCGCATGATCGTCATTGCCGACCGGTCGAAGATGGTCGACACGCTCGGCCGGTTTCCGCTGCCGATCGAAGTCAACCAGTTCGGCTTGCGCGCAACCGAAATCGCGATCGGCCACGCGGCCGAAGAACTCGGCCTTTCAGGTCCGGTCATATTGAGGATGACGGGGGGGCAGGCTTT
This sequence comes from Mesorhizobium sp. AR07, assembly GCF_024746815.1. Classification (GTDB taxonomy): domain Bacteria; phylum Pseudomonadota; class Alphaproteobacteria; order Rhizobiales; family Rhizobiaceae; genus Mesorhizobium. The sequence continues at coordinate 818,463 of NZ_CP080525.1, read as the reverse complement.
TGTTACAGACGGCGGCCATTTTATCCTCGATGCATCTTTTGGCCGCATTCCGGATACAAGAGCGCTTTCGAATGCTCTCCACGCCATTCCGGGCGTGGTCGAGCATGGTCTTTTCATCGGGCTGGCGTCAGCGGCCATCATCGCCGGCGGCGACGGTATCCAAACTGTCCATGCCGCCCGAAAACCAGGGAGTTCTATCGATCATGATGTTGCATAACCGGGTTCGCAGCCTTTCCATCTTTCTGGCGGCCTCAGTCGTTTTCGCCTTCTCTTCGCCGGCGTTTTCGCAGGATGTCACGGACTCGCACCTGAAGGCCGCCCGCGCCGCGGTCGCGGCGATCCACGCGACCGACCCGTTCGACAGCATCCTGCCGCAGGCGGCAGCCGCGCTCGAATCGCAGCTCATCCAGAAGAACCCGGACATGCAGGAGCTGATCGGCAAGACCATCAACGACAAGGCGCTGGCGCTGGCCTCGCGCCGCGCCGACCTCGAAAAGGAAGCCGCACTCGCCTATGCAAAAGTGTTCTCCGAAAAGGAACTGACCGATATCGCCGCCTTCTACAATTCCGATTCGGGCAAGAAGCTGCTCGACAGCGGCCCGACGGTGACCCGCGAACTGGTCAAGGCAGCCGACATCTGGCAGAACGGCCTTGCCCGCGATCTCGCCCAGCAGGTCGGCGAAACGCTGGCCGCGTCCGCCAAGGCAAATGCGCCGGCAGCGCCTGCGCCTGCCGATGCCACGGCGCCTACGGACGGAGCCGCCCCGGCGGACGGCGCCGCGCCCGCCGATGGTTCGGCCCCAGCAGACGACACGCAGAACTGATCCTGCGTTTTCAAACGGGCTAGAGCCTGTTCCATCCCGATGGAATCGGGCCGGGCTCTAGCTCTTTGTTTGAGCATGATCTCTGGACAAACGGTTTCCGTTTGTCCGAGAAAACCGGATTCCACTTTTCGGGACCATGCTCTAGCGGCCATCGATGAAGCCCGGCTTGTCCGGGCTTTTCTTTTGACGCTTTGCGGCCTACCTGTCTGTGGATTTCTGAAGCTTGGGGAGCCGCTACATGGCCGGTTACGACTACGATCTTTTCGTCATCGGCGGCGGCTCGGGCGGGGTGAGGGCGGCGCGCGTCGCGGCGGCACTGGGCAAGCGCGTCGGCATCGCCGAGGAATACCGCTATGGCGGCACCTGCGTTATCAGAGGCTGCGTCCCGAAAAAGCTCTATGTCTATGCCTCGCAATTTCCGGAGCATTTTGCCGATGCCGCCGGTTACGGCTGGACGGTGCCGGAGGCCAGTTTCGACTGGCAGACGCTGGTCGCCAACAAGGACCGAGAGATCAGCAGGCTGGAGTCGATCTACAAAAGGAATGTCGAGGGCGCCGGCGGCGAGACCTTTCACTCGCGCGCCATGGTCGTCGATCCGCATGTCGTGCATCTCCTGGGCGAGGATCGCACCGTTACTGCCGACCAGATCCTGATCGCCACCGGCGGCCGCCCGGCGGCGCATCCGGCGCTGCCCGGCCATGAACATTGCATCTTTTCCAACGAGGCTTTCGATCTCAAGCAATTGCCCAAGGCGATCATGATCGAAGGCGGCGGCTACATCGCCGTCGAATTCGCCAACATCTTCCATGGCCTCGGCGTCGACACCACGCTGGTCTACCGCGGCAAGGAGATCCTCAGTCGGTTCGACATGGACCTGCGGCGCATGCTGCACGAGACGATGGAAAAGAAGGGGATAAAAATCCTTTGCCATTCCGTGTCGGAATGGGTCCGCAAGCGGCCGGACGGCCGGCTCGACGCCCTCGTCACCGGCGGCAAGGTGCTGACGGTCGACCAGGTGATGCTGGCCATTGGCCGCATTCCAAACACCGAGAATATGGGTCTGGAAGGCATCGGCCTGGAGATGACCAAGACCGGTGCGATCGCGGTCGACAAATACTCGCGCACCAACATCGACAACATCTGGGCGATCGGCGACGTCACCAATCGCGTCCAGCTGACGCCTGTGGCGATCCACGAGGCGATGTGTTTCATCGAAACAGCCATCAAGGGAAATCCGACGGCGCCCGACCACGATACGATTGCGACCGCCGTCTTTTCACAGCCCGAAATCGGCACGGTCGGCCTGTCGGAGGATGATGCCGCCAAGCGCTTCCCGGACATCGAGATCTACCGCGCGACATTCCGACCGATGCGCCACACGCTGTCCGGCCGCGACGAGAAGATGCTAGTGAAGCTGGTCGTCGACGGCACGTCGAAAAAGGTGCTCGGCGCGCACATACTGGGGCCGGATGCCGGCGAGATGGCACAGCTTCTGGGCATTCCGCTGAAGGCCGGGCTGACCAAGGACGACTTTGATCGCACGATGGCAGTGCACCCGACAGCGGCGGAAGAGCTGGTCACCATGTACAAGCCGACTTACCGCGTGAAGGACGGCCAGCGCGTGGATTGAAGCAATGCGCTTGAGGAAGAGCCATTGCGGCGCCCCGTTGCCGCGATGGGGATTCCGCATGCTACAGCAGCGTGCCGCGCAGGATCACCAGCGCCACCGAGAAATAGATCACCAGCCCGGTGACATCGACCAATGTGGCGACGAACGGGGCCGATGCGCTGGCCGGGTCGAAGCCGATACGTTTCAAGGCGAACGGCAGCATCGAGCCCGACAGCGAGCCGAAGGTGACGATGCCGACCAGCGTCACGCCGACCGTCGTGGCGATCAGCGGCCAATGCGGCCCATAGTCATAGAAGCCCATGTATTGCCAGAGCGCGATGCGGCAGATGCCGACCACGCCGAGCATGGCGCCGAGTACGAGGCCGGTGGGCAGCTCGCGCAGCGCCACCCGCCACCAGTCGCGAAGCCCGATCTCGCGCAGCGCCATAGCCCGGATGACCAGCGAGGTCGCCTGCGAACCGGAATTGCCGCCCGAGCTCATGATCAGCGGGATGAACAGCGTCAGCACGATCGCCTTTTCCAGCTCGCTCTCGTAGCTCTGCATCGCATTGGCCGTCAGCATCTCGCTGATGAACAGCGCGCACAGCCAGCCGCCCCGCTTCCTGATCATGGCGAGGAAGCTCATCTTCATATACGGCTCGTCCAGGGCTTCCATGCCGCCAAAACGATGCACGTCTTCCGTCGTCTCCTCGATCATCGCGTCGATAATGTCGTCGATGGTGACGATGCCGAGGATCTTGCCGTGGTCGACGACCGGGACGGCGAGCAGATCGTATTTCGAGATCGTCTGCGCCAGGGTTTCGCGATCGGTCAGCGGTGTGACCGTCACCGGGACACGATCCGGCGCCACCGTCATGATCGAGTCGTCCGGTTCACCGGTGATCAGCCGGCGCAGGCCGGTCGACCGCACCAGAAGGTGCGTTTCCGGATCGACGATATAAATCGCGTAGACGGTTTCGCGCGTCCGCTCGACCTTGCGAATGTAGTCGAGCGTGCGGCCCACGGTCCAGTCCGAGGGCACGCTGACGAACTCCGTCGTCATGATCGATGCGGCGCTGCCTTCGGGATAACCCAGAATGGCAAGCAGCGTGGCGCGCAGCGGTGGCGCAAGCCCGCCGAGCAGCTCGGAACGGGCCGGCTCCTCAAGTTCGCGCAGGATGTCGGCGGCGCGGTCTTCCGACATCGCGGTGAGCAGCTTGCCCGCCTTGCCGCGCGGCAGCGCCTCCATGAGTTCGGACGCGCCGTCGAGTTCCGGCTGGTCGAAGATCTCGACCAGCCGCTCGAACGTCACTTCACAGAGCAGTTCCGTCGCGATTTCTCGCGGCGCCCTGTTCAGGGCCTCGACAATGTCGGCGACGTGATCGTTGGCAAGGATACGGGCGATTGCTACGGCTTCGTCGCTCGCCACAGGGACTAATTCGTTCATGGCTCACTCCTTGCCGTCCGGCAGGACATGAACCATCGAGGTCACGTCTAGGCGGACGGCGGTTGCGTTCGACTAATACTGTCGCCAGGCATGGCGCGGTGACCTTTCCACTTGCGGGTGCGCGTTTGACTATCTGCAAGCCGGCGCAACATAGGAGCGCGCCTTGCCGAGTCAATCGCGGCAAGACGGAAAACGGTGCCGAATGGCTTCAATCGCGAGACTGTGATCGCCGGCTGCCGCGCGATCCGGCAAGTCACGGTGAAAGCATCGTTATTTCTGCTTCAGCCGGCGTGAGAAGCGCAGCCATTTGTCCTCGACCGGCCTTGGCTGGGCCAGAATGGTGGTGAGTTCGACAGGCAGGGTCGGAACCAGGGGCTTCTTGGTGGCGACGCCGTCGGCGATCGCGACGATGCTGTGATAGAACTCGCTGCCGGTCAGCGACCTCGGCGCAACAGCCTCGTGCATGACGCTGATCACCGTAACATCGGGACAGTTGTCCTTGATGGCCTGGTGGAAGGCGACCTTGCCCTCCGGGTCGAGCGCCCCGGTCGCCTCGTCGAGGAACAGCAGCCCCGGCTGCTGCAGCACGATGCGAGCCACCACCAGCTTCTGTTTCTGGCCACCTGACAGGACCTGATCCCAGCTTTTGCCTTCGCGGCTTTCGTCGGCAAGATGCGAGATGAAGTCGCCAAGCCCGGCCTTGTACAGCGCCGCCGCGACTTGCGCATCGCCATGGTCGTGCTCGGAGCCCGGCAGACAGACCAGCTGTTTCAGCGACACTTGCTGCAGCTTGACCTCCTGGGCGGCATAGAAGCTCTTCACGCCCTCGGGGAAGACGATTGTGCCGTGGCCATAGGGCCACAGGCCGTTGATCGCCTTGATCAGCGAGGTCTTGCCGCAACCGGATTCGCCTTTCAGGAACGTCCATTCGCCGCGCCGGAAGCGCAAATTGGCGGCGCTGAGGAAGGGCGTCGCGTCCTCGCCCTGATGCGCCAGTTCGAGCTTCTGGATGGTCAGGCCGAAAACCGGGTTCTGGCTGGCGTAGCGGAAGTCGGAACGGCCGGTCTGGCTGTAGAACTCCCGCGGGTGCTGGACATTCTCGATCGCGTTGGCGAGCTCGGTAACGCGCTGGCTGTTGGCACGCAGCGTGGCGATGGCCGGCATGACGTGGATGAACCACGAACATTGGCCAATCAGAGAATTGACCAGCTCGGAGCCGGTTATGTAGCCCTTGAGGTCGAGGCCGTTGTGGATGAACGGCACCAGGCCCGGCCCATAGGCGACAATGCGGGCGCCGATGAAATTGTAGATCAGTTCGAACGACATGTAGACGGTGTTGACGATGTTCAGGCGCGTCCAGGTGCCGTCGATATCGACATAGAGCCGGCCATGCATGGTCCTCTGCACGCCTTCGCCCTGCGACGCCGCGACATGGAAACTGCGGCGCAGGAACGTCGTCAGCTCACCGCGGTAGCTGCCTTCCGCTTGCTGCATCCTGACGTTGAGGCGCTCGAGCAGGCCGCCGAGCTTGACCGCGATCCATGTGTTCAGCGGCACATAGGTGGCGACCGCCAGGAAGGCGAGGACGGCACTGCCATAGCTGCCGAGGAACTCCAGCCCCTTCACCTCGACCGAGGTTTCGAGCAGCTTCTGGCCGACGAAATAGAGCGAGGTGGCGACACCCAGCACGCCCATGGCGAGGCCGATGGCGCCACCGGTCATGTCCTTGATGGATTCTTGGACACGCTGGTCGATGTTGTCGGGCGCCGGTGCGCCGCTGCCGGTCGAGGCATGCTGGGCGTGGAAATGCGTATGATTGGTGTCCAGCAACGCTTCGTTGAAGCGGCTGTCCAGCCAGCCGCGCCATTTGCGGTGCAATGTCGCCGAGACCAGATTGCGGATGCCGGTAAAGCCGGCGTCCTTGAGCACAACCAGCAGCACGAGTATGCCGGCATTGACCAGCAGCGTGCGAAGCGGCGTGGTGTTGGCGGCGTCGTGGAAGAAGGCGATCGAGTTGACCAGCTCACCGGAGGCCACGGCGAACCAGACGCCAGCCTTGCTGGACAGCGCCGTGAGCAGCGCGATCACCAGCGTCAGTGTCCAGGCTTCCTTCCAGCGGTCCGAGACCCAGTAGGCCCGCATCAGCCCCCAGAAGCTGCGCATCGACGATACCGGCGTCAGAAGCGATGGCCGTGCGGCATCGCGAGGTGTTTTTTCCGGTACTGACTCTTGCGATGGTCTACCGACCCGAATCACGATCCCGCCCAAACCTTTTTTCTTTTGTTACGGATGGTAACACCAATTGATCATTTTCTATTAATTTAAAAACCAGGCCGACCGGATTGCCTCCGCGGCCGTTGCCATGAGGCAACAGATTGCAGGGCTGAAACGCCGTCAAAACGATCGGAAAAATCAGAATATCACCATTGATTTCAAGCTGTTGCTCGGCGCGAACGCGCCGACGGCGCAGCTTCCCCCGGGGAAGCCTTTCACACGGCTTTGTGAACTCGAAAATCGTCAGGGGCGGTCGATTTTCCTATCGAGGGCTGACCTGAACGCCTGAAAATGTGCTGTTCGTGACTCGCTAGGCTTGCCGCCATCTGGAACCCGACACGCCCGAACAGGCGCCGGAATCGAGGTGCCGACATCGCCGCCGGGCGTTTTCAGCACGAGCATCGAGTTAAACGTTGTCGTCGGCGAGCCCTGTTGTCCCCGATAGGGTCAACACGGGCTTGCCCACCATCTCCAGCTCTTTTCGTATAAGGAACGACGGCCGGCCTCAGCCGACCTTTTCCAATTCGCCGCGCGCCTTGGCTGCCGCCACCTGACGGATGGCGTCGGCCAGGGTATCGGCATCCTGCGCGCCCATGACCGCATATTTGCCCTCGAGCAGGAAGCAGGGCACGCCTGATATGCCCATGCGCGAGGCGGTGGCGATCTCGGTGCGAACCGCCTCGACATCGGCATCGGTCGGCAAAAGTGTTTCGACCACGGATGCATCCATGCCGGCCTCGCGCGCGGCTTCGACCAGCACGGTGTGATCGCTGATATTGACACCTTCCTCGAAATTCATCTGAAACAGGCGGCGCACCAGCCGGTTCTGCACGGCTTCGCCGGCAGCACCAGCCCAGCGGATCAGGCGGTGCGCATCCAAAGTGTTGGGGGCGACCTTGATGGCGTCGAAAGCGAAGGCAATGCCTTCGGCTTCGCCCAGCGGTTCGATGCGGGCATGAATCTCGCGGATGCGTTCGTCGCTACCGAACTTGGCCAGCATGTAGTCGTGGCGGTCCTTGCCCTGCGGCGGAATGGTCGGATCGAGCTGGAACGGCCGCCAGCGGACATGCACCTTGGTATCGCCAACCGCTGATATCGCCTTGTCGAGCCGCTTCTGACCGATGAAGCACCATGGGCAGACGACGTCGGACACCACATCGACGGTGATGGCGTTCAGCTCGCTCATCTCTATCTCCTGAATCTTCAGTTCGGCTTGCGCCACCAGGTCGGCAGTTGATACCCAAATATGGGCGTCTTTTGCGGATGTGCCAGATAGTTCCAGTAGGCGATCCATTGCTGCGTGTTGTATTGCGTCGGCACCATGTAGTTGCCGGAGATCAGCAGCCGGTCGAGGACCCTGACGGCAGCGACATAGTCCTCCTTCGAACGAGCACGCAGCATGGCGTCGATCGCCGCATCAACCGCTGGATCGGCTACCCCGGCGAGGTTGAACGAACCTTCGGCCCTGGCCGCTTCGGATCCCCAGCGTCCGAGTTGTTCTATTCCCGGCGACAATGAATTGCTGAAGCCACTCGATCCGATCAGCGCCTCGAAATCGAAGCGCTGTTTGCGCGACTGGATCTGATCGCCGTCAAGGCTGCGAATGGTGACGTCGATGCCGATCTTCTCCAGCGTACGCTGGTAGATGCCCGCGAGGCGCTCCTCGTCCTGCGAAGCAACCAGAATTTCGAAGCCGAAGGGTTTGCCGTCTGGATCGAGCATTGTCCCGTTCTGCACGTGATAGCCGATGCCTTTCAAAAGATCGAAGGCCGCTTTCAGCACTTTGCGATCCTGCCCTGAACCATCGGTGATCGGTGGCCGGTACGTGCCATCCATGACATCGGCCGGTACGCGGCCGGGGTAGGGCGCCAGAAGTGCTTTTTCCCTGTCGTCGGCCGGGTGGCCGAGCGCCGAAAGCTCGGAATTCTGCCAGTAACTCATCGCGCGCGCGTATTTGCCGCCGAACAGGTTCTTGTTGGCCCATTCGAAGTCGTAGAGCATGCCGAGTGCACGCCGCACCACCGGGCTGGCGAATTTCTGCAGCCGCATGTTGAACAGGAAACCGGTCACAACAGGTGGAATGCCGGTGTCGAAGGTTTCGGCGACCACGTCGCCCTTGTGGAAGGCCGGGAAATCGAGATCGCGCTCGCGCTTCACCGGATCGCTGTCATCGTCGATGGCGCAGAGGCCCTTCTTGAAGGCTTCGAGCTTGGCGTTGGCGTTGAGGAAATATTCGATGGTGATCTGGTCGTAATTGTCGAAACCACGCTTGGCCGGGATGTCCTTGCCCCAATAGTCCGGGTTGCGTTTGAAAACGATGCGTTGGCCAGGCTGTACCTGCGCAACGGTGTAAGGGCCACTGCCGATCAGCGGCTTCAGCGTCGTCTTGTCGAAGGTTTCCTTGTTGAAGGCATGTTTCGGCAGGATCGGCGTCAGCGCTATGATCAGCGGCGTCTCACGATTGGCCTTGTCGTTGAAGGTAAAGCGCACGCTGTGGTCGCCGGTCTTTTCAAGCTTGGCTATCAGGCTCATCCGCGCGCTGTAGGGCGGGCGACCCTTGTCGGTATAGACATCGTAGGTGAACAGCACATCCTCCGGCGTCACCGGCTGGCCGTCCGACCATTTGGCATTTGGGTTGAGATGAAACTCGATGCTTTGGCGCTCGGGGTCCATGTCGGCCGTATCGGCAAGGAGGCCATACAGACTGAAGGGCTCATCGTAATTGCGCTGCATCAGCGGCTCAAAGACGAGATTGCCGTAGTTCTGATCCATCATGCCGCGCGCCGTCGTGCGCAGGCTCTTGAGGATGAAAGGGTTGAGATTGTCGAAACTGCCGACCACGCAATAGGTGATCGAGCCACCCTTCGGCGCATCCGGATTGACGTAGTTGAAATGCGTGTAGTCGGGCGGCAGCGCCGGCTCGCCCTGCATGGCGATGGCGTGCTTCGGCTCCGATGCGGCCGGCTGATGCGAAAGGGCGAGAAACGATATCGCGGCGATCAGCCAAACAAGAACGCGGCCCATGACCGTCTCCTTACTGGGTCGGCTTGATGATTCGGTGCGCACCCTAGCATGAGGCGGCTAGGCGCCGGCCAACCGCGCGCTCAACAATTGCGAGTATCGGGCTGGATTCGACATCGCTTGCAGTGTAACACGCCGTCCGAAGTCATTCTGTTGCCTCATTTCGGCAACAGGTAGCTGGACCACACGGCGCGAAGAAGCCGGTCCCGGGATCATTTGAGAGGAAGTAAACCACATGACGAGCCTGAACAGCAACGCGTACCGCCTGTCGGTCATGGCCGCTGGCGTGATCGGCTTTCTGGGCGCAGGGCTTCCCGCTGCTTCCGCACAGCAGCAACAGCAGATTCCGCAAGGCTGGTTCAAGGCTTGCACCAAGCAGGAAGACGTCGACATCTGCAACGTCCAGAACATCACCACCGCCGGCAACGGCCAGCTGGTCACCGGTGTCAGCCTGATCGAGCTGAAGGGCAAGGTGAACCGCAAGGTGTTCCAGGTCACGGTCCCGACCGGTCGTCTGGTGCCTCCCGGCATCGGCCTGCAGATCGACACCGGCAAGGCGGTGAAGCTCGACTATGTGATCTGCTTTCCGGATCGTTGCGTGGCGGAAGTGCCGCTCACCGATCAGCTCGTGGCAGCTTTCAAGAAGGGCCAGGCGATTACGCTGACCTCGGTCAATTTCCAGAACCAGCCCAATCCGATCAAGGTCGCCCTGCAGGGCTTCAGCGGCGCCTATGACGGCCCGGCGCTGCAGCAGTCGGACATCGAGGACCGGCAGAAGAAGCTCCAGGACTTCGTCGCCAAGAACAACCAGGATTTCGCCAAGAAGCTCAAGGACGAGCAGGACAAGGCGAAGACCGCCAACTGATCAGCCGATTTTTGTCGGGCTCATAAAAAAGCGGGGTCATGCCCCGCTTTTTTTGCACCTGTCATTTGGTCGATTAATGCCTGGAATGCCGTTTCGGTTCGTAGCGCCCATCGGGCTTCTTGTCGAACATCTCCTTGATCTGCGGATGCCGGACCGGCTCACCTGATTGATCCTCCAGCAAATTCTGCTCGGACACATAGGCGATGTATTCGGTCTCCGAATTCTCGGCGAGCAGATGATAGAAAGGCTGATCCTTGCGTGGCCGCACGTCGGCGGGGATGGCTTCGTACCATTCGTCGGTGTTGGCGAATTGCGGGTCGACGTCGAAAATGATGCCCCTGAATGGAAACAGCCGGTGGCGCACCACCTGTCCGATTGCGAATTTGGCCGTTTTCATCGTACTCACCACTGAATTCCTTAGACTTATTTGGCGCAGACCGTGCGCCAATTCAATCCCGAAGCGTTTGGGCGCGCCTTGAAGCTACGCAGGATGCGGCGCAAAAGTTTTGTCGCATGCGGTGGATGCCGACGATCGTCGACGACGCGGATTATCGGAAACGTCCGGGAGATCGCTGTCAGCGCACTTGCCTTCGCAGGCCGCCGGCCAGCGCCGCGAAGCCGCTGCCGGGGCGAAGCCCCTCGCGCATGAAAAAAGCGCGAAGCGGCGCGAAGCCGCCGAGCACGCCGAGCCCGGCAACGCGGGCCATCTGGGCCGGCAGCATGTCGGAGAGCAGCGACATGTTGAGCAGATTGACCGCGCTGCTGCGCGCCAGAATATCGGGGCGGCGTTTGAAGTCGTAGGCTGCAAGCGCCTTGGCTGAGCCAGGGTCTGTGCGATTTTCACCAGCAATCCCAATGAGATCGTCGATGTCCCTGATGCCGAGGTTGAGGCCTTGGGCGCCAATTGGCGGAAACACATGGGCGGCTTCGCCGACCAGCGCCACACGCTCCCGAGCGAAACACAACGGCGTCACCGTCGAAAGCGGATAGATCTGCCGGCCCGGCTCGACCGTCACCCGGCCCAGCATCGACTGCATCTGCTGTTCGACCCGCAGCGAAAGCGTTGCATCGTCCAATGCGGCGAGTTCCGTAGCGGTCTCGGGTTTCACCACCCAGACAAGGCTCGAGCGATTGCCGGGCAGCGGAACCTGCGTGAACGGACCCGTCTCGGTGTGGAACTCGGTCGATGTAAAAGCGTGGTCGCCACTGTGACCGAAATTGAGGACAAACGCTGCCTGCGGGTAGGAGCGGGCCGAGGTCGAGATGCCGGCCGCCTGGCGAGCCGGCGACAGGCGTCCGTCGGCGGCCACGGCCAGCGATGCGTCCACCGTGCTGCCGTCGCTCAGGACGGCACGGGCGTGCCCGGCATCGAGATGCCAGCTCGCCACCATCGACCGTCGCCATTCGATGCCAGCATGCGCGGCAACTGTGCTGGCGAGTGCCGGATTGAGGACGCTGTTGGGCAGGTTCAGCCCGAACTGATCCTCGTCGATCTCGCTGGCGCGGAAGGTGACGACGGGGCTGCGGAGCAGTCGCCTGGTCGCATCGACGATGCGCATCACCTTCAGAGGCGCCGCCTTGGGCTTGACGGCATCGAGCACGCCCAGCCGCGCAAGCACCTTCAAGGCGGGGTTCATCAGGGCTGTCGTGCGGCCGTCGGGGGCAGTGGCCTCAGGCCCGGCGAGCGTCACCGGGAAACCGGCATCGGCAAAACCAAGCGCCGCGATCAGCCCCGCCGGCCCCGTGCCAGCGATCAATATCCGCGCAGTTTGCTGATGCTCCAAGATCGGCTTCCGGCTTGCAATGCGAGGCAGGCCATTCGACCTGCCAGTCGATGAGCATATAGGTCAATTCATGCCGCTTGATCAACGCGGAGATTCGGCCCATTCGGATGTCATGACCGGGCAGCAAGACGATTTCAGCCATCTCGACCGCGCCGGCCGCGCCATGGCGAACATCGCGCGCAGTCCCCGTGTAACCGTGAACATCGTCATCGGCGCCTGTATCCTGCTCGCGTGGCTGTCCCTTGCGGCGATAGCAATCCGCGGCGCCGAAGGGCGGGGTGCAGGCCTCGGCGCCCCCGGCGACACGATGCTGCGTAACCTGCCGCAATTGCCGCTGCCGGATTTCCTGGAACGGTTCTTCACGCTCTGCCTCTCGCCGGCACCGTTGGACGCAAGTGTCGGCCTGCTGGCTGGTGCGCTCGTCTTGATGTGGTTCTTGATGGCGATCGCGACGATGCTGCCTTCCGCCGCGCCGATGATCCGCACCTATTGCGAAATCGCCGATACGGCTCGGATCAAAGGCGAGCCGGTGGTCCTTCCGCTGGTGCTGGTCGCCGGTTACCTCAGTGTCTGGCTCGCCGCCTCGGTGATGTTCGCGGCGCTGACCTTGGCCGCCCATGCATCCGCCGCGCCCAGGGGGATGCTCGACCCGGTCATCGGCATTGCCGGTGCGCTCGCTCTGCTGATTGCCGGCCTCTACCAGTTCAGCGGCCTGAAGGAAGCCTGCCTGAAGAAATGCAAGAACCCGTTCTCGATCCTGTTCGCGAACTGGAGCGCCAGGCCCGCCCACATCTTCCGGCTTGGCGTCGCGCAAGGCATATGGTGCCTCGGCTGTTGCTGGGCATTGATGCTTGTGATGTTCGCCGTCGGCGTGATGAACGTCTTCTGGATGGCGTTGATCGGTCTGTTCACCCTGATCGAAAAACAAACTGCGAGCAGGGTTCCAACCCGGCTGGCCGGTGCGATACTGCTTGTCTGGGCAGCCGCCCTGCTAGTAGTCTCGGCATAGTGGGGGAAATTTCCATGGCAGATCAAGGCTGGGCGATGAAGGGAGAGCTCGTACTCTCCTGCAATTGCACGGTTTTTTGCCCTTGTGTGTTATCCCTCGGGAATCATCCACCGACCGAAGGCTATTGCCAGACCTGGGCGGGCTTCCGCATCGATGCCGGCCATTTCGGCGACGTCGACCTGTCGGGTCTCAATCTCGGCTTGGTCATGGAAATCCCCGGCTATATGAGCCGCGGCAACTGGACTGCCGGCCTGTTCATCGACAAACGCGCCTCGGTCTATGCGGTCAAGGCGCTGACGAAGATTTTCACCGGCAAGGCGGGTGGGACCACATCGTTGCTCTCCATCCTTGTCGGCAAATTCCTCGGCGTCGAACAAGTGCCGATCACCTATGAGACGCGTGACAAGACACGCATCTTCCAGATACCGAAGATCATCGACGGGGCGGTGACACCGATCCCCGGCAAGGACCGCGACAAGGATACGGTGATCAGCAATTCGGAATACTGGATTGCGCCCGAGATCATCGTGGCGAGGTCCGACAAGAGCAAGATGCGGGCTTTCGGCCGCAACTGGAATTTCGCAGGCCGTTCGGCCGAAATCTGCAAGCTGGATTGGCGGGGCCCGTGAGCAAGAACACAACGGCCAGGAAGATCAGGGACCGGATCCCGCGGCCGAAGAAGAAAGTCACATGGCCGCAGGCGAGGGCGTTCTCCGTCCATCTGCTGACCGCGTCAGGCTCGTTCCTGGCCTTCCTGTCCTTGGTGGCGGCGAGCGAAGAGAGCTGGACGGCAATGTTCTGGTGGCTCGGGCTGGCATTGTTCGTCGACGGCATCGACGGGCCGATCGCCAGAAAGCTCGAGGTCAAGGAAATCCTGCCGACATGGTCGGGTGAACTGCTCGACAACATCATCGACTACGTCACCTACGTGCTGATCCCCGCCTTCGCGCTCTATCAGCGTGGCTTCATGGGCGAGGGCCTGTCGTTCCTGTCGGCGGCGATCATCGTCGTCTCCAGCGCCATCTACTATGCCGACACCGGGATGAAGACGAAGGAGAATTTCTTCAAGGGCTTCCCGGTAGTCTGGAACATGGTGGTGTTCACGCTGTTCGTCATCGAGCCGGGGCAATGGGTTTCGTTCGCGGTGGTGGTGGTGGCCGGCATTCTGACTTTCGTCCCGATCAACTTCATCCATCCGGTGCGGGTGGTGCGGCTGCGGCGCATCAATCTTGCGATGACCCTTTTGTGGTGCGCTTTCGGGGCGCTTGCGCTGGCGCAAGCAGCACTCGCTGCCTTCTACGATCAGATCGGCGTGCTGGGCGAACAGGTCAGCGACTTCACCAAGATCGGCATCACCATCACCGGCCTCTACCTTGCCTGCATCGGTGGCGTCATGCAGTTCTTTCCAAATCTCGGTGCCAAGAAGGCCTGATCAGCCACTCCCGGAGGGAAGCCCAGCCCATGTCCAAAGCGATCCGTATCCACGCCCATGGCGGCCCGGAAGTCCTGGCCTATGAGGACACCGATCCCGGCCAGCCGGGAGCAGGGCAGATCCTGATCAGGCACACGGCGATCGGCCTCAATTTCATCGATGTCTATCATCGCACGGGCCTGTATCCGCCGCCGAGCGGGTTCCCGCTGATTCCGGGCAGTGAAGCGGCGGGCGTGGTGCTGGAGGTCGGCCAGGGCGTCGACTGGCTGAAGCCGGGCGAACGGATTGCCTATGCCGTGACGAACGGTGCTTATGCGCAAGAGCGGGTGATCGATGCCAGCCGCGTCGTCAAGGTGCCAGACGGCATTAGCGACGAACAGGCGGCCGCGATGATGTTGAAAGGCATGACATCAGAATATCTGCTGCGGCGCACTTTCAAAGTGAAGGCAGGCGACACGATCCTGTTTCATGCCGCGGCAGGCGGCGTCGGGCTTATCCTCGGCCAATGGGCGAAACATCTTGGCGCGACGGTCATCGGCACGGCCAGCTCAACCGACAAGATCGAGCTGGCCAAGGCGCATGGCTTCGATCATGTCATCAATTACAAGGAGCAGGATTTCGTTGCCGGCGTCGCCGCCGTCACCGGCGGCAGGAAATGCGACGTCGTCTACGATTCGGTCGGCCACGACACGTTTCCGGCTTCGCTCGACTGCCTGAAACCGCTCGGCATGTTCGTCAGCTTCGGCCAGTCCTCGGGACCGATCCCGCCGTTCAGCATGTCATTGCTGGCCCAGAAGGGCTCCTTGTTCGCCACAAGACCGACGCTGTTCGTCTACAATGCGAAACGCGAGGATCTCGATGCCTCCGCGGCCGCCTTGTTCGAGGTCGTGCTCAGAGGTGCCGTCAAGATCAAGATCAACCAGCGATATGCACTCAAGGACACGGGCAAGGCGCATTCCGACCTCGAGGGTCGCAGGACGACCGGGACCACCATTCTCATCCCTTAGGCTGCGTTGAGATTCAGGTGATGCCGGCCTGCAAACGGCGGCTTCCTGCGCTTCCGGTGCTCATGTACCCAAAGGTACGCTCCGCTCCGGTTCTCGGAAACCACCATTTTCGACTCGGCCTGACCTGAATCTCAACGCAGCCTGGTCCGTTCTGCCTTGCTATCCCTTGAATTTCCGCTGAAATTCTTGAAGCTCTTTCAAGACGCGTGCCGCTTTCCGATGAGAGCCGGCCGCGCCTACCATGCTTGCGGGAACACAGAACATATCTGGCTAACCAGATGGGAGGCACTGTGAGTGCAAATCAGGACGGCACGAACCTGCTCGAGGTTCGTGGCCTTACCAAGATATTCGGCACGCTGACGGCGTGCGATCATATCGATCTCGACATCGCCAAGGGTGAAATCCACGCGCTGCTGGGTGAGAACGGCGCCGGCAAGTCGACGCTGGTCAAAATGCTGTTCGGCTCGCTGGAGCCTAATTCCGGCGAGATCTTCTGGAACGGCCAGGCGGTCAGGATTACCAGCCCGGGCGTCGCGAAAAAACTCGGCATCGGCATGGTGTTCCAGCACTTTTCGCTGTTCGAGGCGCTGACCGCGGCCGAGAACATCGCGCTGTCGCTGGACGATGGCGCGCCGATCAACAGCATCGCGGCGAAGGCGAGGGCGCTATCCTACAGCTACGGCCTGCCGCTCGATCCTGAATCGCTGGTCGGCGACCTGTCGGTCGGCGAGCGCCAGCGCATCGAGATCATCCGCTGCCTGCTGCAGACGCCGCAGCTCATCATCCTCGACGAGCCGACCTCTGTGCTGACGCCGCAGGAGGCCGACAAGCTGTTCGAGACGCTGGAGCGCCTGCGCTCGGAAGGCAAATCCATCCTCTACATTTCGCACCGGCTCGAAGAGGTCAAACGCATCTGCGACCGCGCCACCGTGTTGCGCCATGGCAAGGTGGTCGGCCACTGCAATCCGCGTGAGGAAACAGCCTCGTCGCTGGCCCGCATGATGGTCGGCAATGAGGTGCAGGCCGTGGTGCGTGCACCGGTCGAGGGGATCGACAAGGCGCAGCCCTTGCTCGAAATCCGCGGCCTCAGCCGCAAGCCGGCAACGCCGTTCTCGATTCCGCTCAAGGACATCAGCCTGAATGTTCGCGCCGGCGAGGTGATCGGCATCGCGGGCGTCGCCGGCAACGGCCAGGGCGAATTCTTCGAATCCGTCTCTGGCGAGGTGTTGCAGCAAGATGCTGCCTCCGTGCGCATTCGCGGCAAGGACGCCGGGGGCCTCACCATCACCGGACGCCGCTTGCTGGGTGCTGCCTTCGTGCCGGAAGAGCGCCTCGGCCATGGCGCCGCGCCGCGCATGAAGCTCTCCGAAAACCTGTTGCTGTCGCGCCATGCTACTGACGGCAAGGCGTTTGTCGGCACCGGCGGAATGGTCAAGAGCGGCGCCATCTATGCCGCCGCCCAACGCATCATCGAGGCGATGGACGTGCGCAAGAGCGCGCCGGATCCGGAGGCCGTAGCGCTTTCGGGCGGCAATCTGCAGAAATTCATCGTCGGTCGCGAACTCGACCGCCGGCCAAGCGTCATGGTGGTCAACCAGCCGACCTGGGGTGTCGACGCGGGCGCTGCCGCCCACATCCGCCAGGCCCTGATCGAGCTGTCGCGCAGCGGATCGGCGGTGCTGGTGATCAGCCAGGACCTGGACGAGCTGTTCGAGATCTCGGATGCGATCGCGGTCATGCACAATGGCGAGCTGTCCAGGCCGATGCCGATCGCCGAGGCGACCTTCGAGAAGGTTGGCTTGCTGATGGGCGGCGCCGAGCCCGGCCACGCCGAACACACGCTGGAGACGGCATGATGCGCCTCGAACTCGTCAAACGCCCGCAGCGCTCCGTGCTGTTCTCGGCCCTGTCGCCATTCATCGCCTTCGCACTGACGATTATCGCCGGCGCCATCATGTTCGCGCTGCTCGGCGTCAACCCGTTGACTGCGTTCCGGATCTACTTCATCGAGCCGATCAGCCAGGTCTGGCAGTTGCATGAGCTGGCGATCAAGGCAGCGCCGCTGATCCTGATCGCTGTCGGCCTGTCGGTTTGCTACAAGGCCAACATCTGGAACATCGGCGCCGAAGGCCAGTTCATCCTCGGCGGCATTGTCGGCTCGATCATTCCGGTGCTGTTTCCACAGTTCGAGGGCCCGCTGGTGCTGCCGCTGATGCTGTTGCTCGGCATGGTCGGCGGCGCGGCCTATGCGGCAATCCCGGCCTTGCTCAAGACGCGTTTCGGCACCAACGAGATCCTGACCAGCCTGATGCTGGTCTATGTCGCCCAGCTGTTCCTCGACTGGCTGGTGCGCGGCCCATGGCGCGATCCGCAGGGCCATGGCTTCCCGCAAACCATCCAGTTCGGCGACTCGGCCGTACTGCCGGAGCTGATGCCGGATGCCGGGCGGGCAAACTGGGGTTTTGTTTTCGCGCTGGTCGCTGCGGTGCTGGTCTGGATCCTGATGAGCCGCACGCTGAAGGGTTTTGAGGTGCGCGTGCTTGGCTCGAGCCCGCGGGCGGGGCGTTTCGCCGGCTTCGGCCTCAATCGCATGGTGTTCTTCGCCTTCCTGCTGTCGGGTGCCTTGGCAGGCCTTGCCGGCATATCGGAAGTCTCGGGCGCGATCGGCCAGCTGCAGCCCGTCATTTCGCCAGGATACGGCTTCACCGCCATCATCGTGGCATTCCTTGGCCGCCTCAATCCGCTCGGCATCGTTGCCGCCGGTCTGGTGCTGGCGCTGACCTATCTCGGCGGCGAAGCGGTGCAAAGCGCGCTCGGCATCTCCGACAAGGTGGCGCGGGTGTTCCAGGGCATGCTGCTGTTCTTCGTGCTCGGTTGCGACACGCTCATCCACTACCGCATTCGTCTGATCGGCCTGGCGCTGACCAAGCCGGAAGGTCCTGCGAAACTCGAAGCCACGCCAAAGTTGAAGGAAGCCCGCTGATGGACATCGCCGTCAACATCCTCTTGACCATCGCCACCGCGGCGACACCCTTGCTGATCGCGGCAATCGGCGAACTGGTGGTCGAGCGCTCCGGCGTGCTCAATCTCGGCGTCGAAGGCATGATGATCATGGGAGCCGTCGGTGGCTTCGGCGCCAGCTATCTGACCGGCTCGCCCTGGATCGGCCTTCTGGCGGCAATCGCCATGGGCGCGGTGTTTTCGCTGCTGTTTGCCGTGATGACGTTGTCGCTGGCCACCAACCAGGTGGCGACCGGCCTGTCGCTGACGCTGCTCGGCCTCGGCCTCTCTGGCATGATGGGGACGGGTTTCGTCGGCCAACCCGGTGAGCGACTGCCCAACCTCGACATCCCCGGGCTGACCTCGATCCCAGTGATCGGCAGGCTGCTGTTCGGCCAGGATCCGATCTTCTACATCTCGATCGCGCTGACCGCAGCCGTCATGTGGTTCCTGTTCAAGACCCGGACCGGGCTGACGCTGCGCTCGATCGGCGACAGCCACACATCGGCCCATGCGCTGGGCATCCAGGTGATCCGCTACCGCTATCTCGCGGTGATCTTCGGCGGCGCCTGTGCAGGCCTCGCCGGCGGCCATCTGTCGCTGGTCTACACACCGCAATGGGTGGAGAACATGACCGCCGGTCGCGGCTGGATCGCGCTGGCGCTGGTCGTGTTCGCGTCGTGGCGGCCATGGCGGGTGCTGGCCGGCGCCTACATCTTCGGCGCGGTGTGGATCGGCCAGCTTCATGCACAGGCTTTTGGCATTCCTGTGCCCTCGCAGATGCTTTCTTCATTGCCCTATCTGGCAACCGTCGTGGTTCTCGTTCTAATCTCGCGCAACAAGCGTCTGACGATGATGAACACGCCGGCTTCCTTGGGGCAGCCATTCGTTCCGGATCGTTGACAATAAAAACAAACGGGAAGCTCCAAGGCTTAACACAGAGAGGTAACACAATGAAAAAACTGCTTATTGCCCTGATGGCCACGACGACCGCAGTCTCGCTTGCGGCGTCCGCCGAGGCTGCGGACAAGCTGAAGGCCTGCTGGGTCTACACTGGCCCGATCGGCGATTTCGGCTACTCCTACCAGCACGACCAGGGCCGTCTCGAAGTGGAAAAGGCGCTCGGCGACAAGGTCGAAACCGCCTATCTGGAGAACGTCTCGGAAGGCCCCGACGCCGACCGCGCTTTCGAGCGTCTGGCGCGCGAAGGCTGCAAGATCATCTTCGGCACCTCCTTCGGCTTCATGGATCCGGAAGTGAAGGTGGCCAAGAAATTCCCCAAGGTGATGTTCGAGCACGCCACCGGCTACAAGACCGGTGACAATCTCGGCATCTACAATGCGCGTTTCTATGAAGGCCGCTACGTGCTTGGCCAGATCGCCGCGAAGGAATCGAAGGCTGGCGTTGCCGGCTACATCGTTTCCTTCCCCATTCCCGAAGTGGTGATGGGCATCAACTCCTTCATGCTCGGCGCACAGTCGATCAACCCGAACTTCAAGGCCAAGATCGTCTGGGTGAACTCGTGGTTCGATCCGGGCAAGGAAGCCGACGCTGCCAAGGCGCTGTTCGACCAGGGCGCCGACATCATCGTCCAGCACACCGATTCGACCGCTGCCCTGCAGGTGGCCGAAGAGCGCAAGCTGCACGGTTTCGGCCAGTCCTCGGACATGATCAAGTTCGCGCCGAAAGCGCAGCTGACGTCGCTGACCGACGAATGGGGTCCTTACTACATCAGCCGGGTCCAGGCCGCCCTCGACGGCACCTGGAAGCCGGACAATGTCTGGCTTGGCATCAAGGACGGCGCGGTCAAGCTCTCACCCTACACCAACATGCCCGACGACGTGAAGGCGATGGCCGAGGCGACCGAGAAGAAGATCGCCGGCGGCTGGAATCCCTTCACCGGACCGATCGCCAAGCAGGACGGCACGGCGTGGCTGAAGGATGGCGAAGTCGCCGATGACGGCACGCTGCTCGGCATGAATTTCTACGTCAAGGGTGTCGACGACAAGCTGCCGCAGTAAGCGGCGCGACATACCCAAGGGAAAGGGCGCCGCGCGGCGCCCTTTTTCATTCGGCGGGTTGCGACCAGGGGTGGATGCGACGAAATCTCGCCAGCCCGGCGTCAACCGCGTGGCCGAGCCAAATCCGGAGCAGCCGCTGCGCCGGTCGTTCGCAGGTGCGCCAGATCGCCCAGGAAACAGAGAGCATGAGTGCGACACAGCCAAGGGCGGCAAACCATTTGCCGACCAGAGGTGTGGCGGTATTGATGGCGAGATAGCCGATGTTCTGGTGCAGCAGGTAGAGCGGATAGGTCAGCCCGCCCAGCGCCAGCGTGAGTGTCGATGGCCTGACACGGTTGCGCAGCAGCACCGCGCCGATCAAGGCCGCGTGCATGACGACATTGGCGACGACGAGATTGGCCGTCGAAACGGCAACGCCGTAATGGTCCAGCATCCAGCGCTGCGTCACGAATAGTGTGCCGCAGGAAACCAGGAACGCGGCTGCAAGCAGCAGCACAGCGGGCAATGAACGGCCATGTGCATGGAGATGGTGGACCAGCACGCCGGCGGCGAAGAACGGCCCAAACTCGGTGATGAACAGCAGCCGCGCCGCGCCGCTGCCAAGGAAGAATTCGTTCAAGACCGAGATCGCCAGCCAGATGAAGATCAACTCCAGCTTGCGTTTCCGAAAGAGCCCGGTGAAGAGGGTCAGCGTCACCCAGCCGTAAAAGACCAGTTCAAGAACGATCGACCAGTAGACGCCGTCCATAAAGGGTTGGCCGAGGGCAGGCGCAAACATGGACAGGTTGGCGATATACTGGACGAAAGAGGCCGCAAACGGCGGGGTGCCGGCAAGGACGACAATCGCAAAGGTGATCGTCATGCAGAGCAGGAATCCGGGATAGAGGCGAACGAAACGCGCGAGGGCAAACTGCTCCCAGCTGCGGTTTTGCGCAGACCAGGCAATGACGAAACCGCTGATCAGGAAGAACAGATTGACGCCGAGATAGCCGTAAATGGCGAACGGCGCAGCAAGCGGATACCCCTCGCGGAGGAAGCCGTCGGCGGCCGCGCCACGGAAGAAATAATGAAAGAGCACGACGGCCAGCGCCGCTGCCAGCCTGAGCAGGTCCAGCGTGGCGATGTAATCCTGCGCGGCAGGTCTGGTGTCCATCCGAATTCCCGCATTTACGGCCTGGAAACCATAATGCGGATCGCGGCTGAGCGGGTTAAGAAGCCCGAACTATCGCTGAATGTAGTAAATACGGCAGGCGGTCAGACCGCCGAGCCGTAGAGATCGTAGGCATCGGCGCGGTCGATCTTGACGGTGACGATGTCGCCGGCGCGCAGCGGACGGCGCGACTGGATGTGGACCGAGCCGTCGATCTCGGGGGCGTCGTATTTGGTGCGGCCCTTTGCCGACGTGCCATGCGCTTCATCGATCAGCACCGGCAGGCGCTTGCCGACCTTCTTGGCCAGTTGCGTCGCCGAAATCTTCTGCTGGCGCTGCATGAAGCGATGCCAGCGCGCTTCCTTGATCTCCTGCGGGACCTGCTCGAGGCCGAGATCGTTGGAGCGAGCGCCCCGAACCGGTTCGTATTTGAAGCAGCCGGCGCGATCGATCTTGGCCTCGTCCAGCCAATCGAGCAGCATCTCGAAATCGTCGTCCGTTTCGCCGGGAAACCCGACGATGAAAGTCGAGCGGATCGCGAGGTCCGGACACACGTCGCGCCAGCCGCGAATGCGATCGAGCGTCTTTTCGCCATGCGCGGGCCGGCGCATGTTCTTCAGCACCTGCGGCGAGGCATGCTGGAACGGGATGTCCAGATAAGGAAGAATCTTGCCCTCGGCCATCAGCGGGATGACGTCGGCGACATGCGGGTAGGGGTAGACATAGTGCATGCGCACCCAGATGCCGAGCTTGCCCAGTTCCTGCGAAAGGTCGAGGAATTTTGCGCGGACCTCGCGGTCGCCAAACATACTGGTCTGATACTTGATGTCGATGCCATAGGCGCTGGTGTCCTGCGAGATGACGAGGAGCTCCTTGACCCCTGCCTTGGCCAGTTTCTCTGCCTCACGCAGCACATCGGCGGCCGGCCGCGAGACGAGGTCGCCACGCAGTGCGGGAATGATGCAGAAGGTGCAGCGATTGTTGCAGCCTTCGGAAATCTTGAGATAGGCATAGTGGCGCGGCGTCAGCTTGACGCCCTGCGGCGGCAGCAGGTCGATATAGGGATCGTGCGAAGGCGGTGCCGCCTCGTGCACAGCGGCCATCACGCTCTCGTAAGCCTGCGGCCCGGTGATCGCCAGTACATTGGGGTGCCTCTCGCGAATGACATCCGGCTCGGCGCCGAGGCAGCCAGTGACGATGACCCTGCCGTTTTCCGAAAGCGCGGAGCCGATGGCGTTGAGCGACTCGTCGCGTGCGGAATCGAGAAAGCCGCAGGTGTTGACGACGACAAGGTCGGCGCCGTCATGCTTGCGCGCGATCTCGTAGCCCTCGGCACGCAGGCGCGTGATGATGCGTTCCGAATCCACAAGGGCCTTAGGGCATCCAAGACTGACAAAACTCACGCGAGGAGCGGACATATAGGGTTTCCGGGCTTTTCAGGATTGCCGGCGCAGTACCACACTTATTGCGGCATTGGTATGGGCACGCCTTCGATGCGGCAAAACGCACGGCAATTGCGCCGCGGGCCATGCTTCCGGATCGAAGAAGCGGCGGCGCAGCCGTCTCAGCTTACCGCATCGCTGACATGGGGCCAGACTTCCATCATGCCGCGATAAACCATGTCCACCGCCACATAGAAGATGATGAGCAGCCCGATGTATGCGATCCAGCGATGGCGATGCAGCAGCTTGGCAATGAATGTCGCGGCGAGCCCCATCAACGCGATCGACAGCACCAGGCCGATGACCAGCACCGGGAAATGATCGCGTGCAGCACCGGCGACCGCCAGCACGTTGTCGAGCGACATCGACACGTCAGCGACGACGATCTGCAATGCTGCCTGGCCGAGCGTCTTGCGCTTCGTCTTGCCGGCCACCCTCTTGTCGCTGTTGAGATCGGAGTTCGACAGCGCCTCGGTTGCTTCCAGTTCATCGGCATGGGACGTGCGCAATTCGCGGTACATCTTCCAGCAAACCCACAGCAGCAAGATGCCGCCGGCCAGCAGCAGGCCGACGATTGCCAGCAGCTTGACGGTCACCGCGGCAAAACCGATGCGCAGCACCGTCGCCGCCAGCACACCGATGAGGATCGCCTTCTTGCGCTGTTCGGCCGGCAGGCCGGCGGCAGCAAGGCCGATGACGATCGCATTGTCGCCAGCAAGCACGAGGTCGATGGCGATGACCTGGAGCAGGGCCGTCAGGCTGGCAGCGCTGAAAATGTCCATCGACCGGAAGCCCTTGCGTGTTTGCCGAGTGTTCGTCGATTTATCCAGACGGCCCTAACTTGGTGGTCCCCTGGCGTCAAGGGATCGTTCACGGCGGCGTGATCGAACCATATTCACGCCGAGGCCGGATTATAGGATCCGCGACACTCGCCGGTAGCCGGGCAAAACCACCACGGCCGACAACACATCAATCGTAGAGATTATACTTTGACCAATCGGCTTCCGGAATCTCATCGCCGATCCGGTAGCGGAGCTGCAAAATCTCCATATGGTCCGGCGCCGTCTGGCACTTGAATTTCAGCCGGTACCATTGCCCCTTGCTGCGAAACGCGGCACCCGGACTCCTGATTGCATCAGCGCCCATCTCGGGCGTCGCGAAGGCGTAAGCGACGACACGATCCGCTTTGAACTTACGATCGTCGTGTGTGATCCGGTCGAGCACTTCGGCGTCACAACGCTGTTCAAGGCGGGTTTGGGGATCGAGCTTCATCAGGCCGGCGCGCAATGCACTATCCATTGCGCTGGCTGGAAAACTCAGTGTCACAGACGCCAAGGCGATCATGCAGAGCTTCTTCATGGGCGGGACAAGCAACATATTTTGTCAGAAAAATCAACATGACGGGCCGTTTCACGCCGATCAGAATTGAACTGTCGGAAAGTGGTCGGCGTCAGGCGCACCGGACATGCGCTCATTGTCATGCGTTCGACACGTTCAAATCTTTCGCCTGCTCGACCGTGTCAGGCAATTGCGGCCAACGAACCAGAGAGGCGCGGCCGGCGTCGGTGAGTTCATAGAGGCCACGGTCGACGCGCGCGAACCAGCCATAGACATTGTGCAGCAGGATCTTGGGCGCGATCGGCGTCAGCGCCTTCAGATCGCGGGGGCGCCGGGGTCCATCCTCCATCGCGGCGGCGCAGGCGAGGGCGCTTTGCCGATAGGCGGTCATGATCGGATTGCGCGATCCACCGCCCGCAACAGGATCGCCGCGGCGGCTCCGGTGCTCGTCGACAAGGCGAGAGCGCCGGCGCTCATTCTTGCGCGGCGTCAGTGCGATCGGGCTGAGAAGAACCTCGACCCGGTCGTTCGCGCTGACGCCAAGCAGGCCGAAGCCAAGCCGGCGGCACAGATTGCGGAATCGCGCATCGCCTTCGCGTCCCTTGCCCCGCGCCGACAGGCGTGCGGCCAACCACACCTCGTCGCAGGCCGTCGCACGATCGACGCCTTGCAGCACAAGTTCGAGATTGAATTGCAGCTTCAGCTCGCAGATGACAACGACCGGCGGCTCCCCTTCGCGCAGCGCGACGATGTCGCAGCCACCGATCTCGCCCTTGACGACGTAGTCGAGGTTTTCGAGGAACCGCTTCACCGGCGCATAGAGTGAGGTCTCGTTCATGCCTCAAAGGCTTAGCCGATTCGGCGCCAAAAGCCTCCGGCGGTGCTGCGTCTTATGGCATACCGAAAGCGGACCGGTATGGAAGCGTAGTCTGACCGATAGTCCGGCGTAGTCCTTGGCCGTGCCGCCGAAAACACCGATCGAGAAACGGACCAGGCGCGATGTTGGCGGTCAGGTTTCGGTGCTCGATGCTACTCGATTCGATCGCTTCCTGCGGGGCAGGAGCGGATAGCCGGCCTGACCGAAATAGGTGGAGGGGACTGGATCGTCGACGCCGTATTTCTCCGGAACCTTGTCGCCGGTGACATTGTAGGTGCCGAACATCACATCGAGGAAGGGCAACTGCCCGGCGAAGTTCTTGTCATAGGCTTCGCGCTGGTTGGCATGGTGCCAGCGATGGAATTGCGGGCTGGCGATCAGCCACTTCAAAGGGCCGAACCGTAGCCGAACGTTCGAGTGAACAAGCATCGTGTGCCAGAAATAGATCACCGAAAAGATGGCGATCGAGGCCTTGGAGAAGCCAAGGAAAAAGACCGGGGTCAGCGATACTGCCTTTGTGACGATGATGTCGATCGGGTGAGAGTGGAAAGCACCGAGCCAGTCCAACTCCTCGATGCCGTGGTGAATTGCATGGAACTTCCAAAGCGCAGGGATTTTATGGAAGGCTCGATGTGCCCAATAGACGCCGATATCGGTGATCAGGATGATTTCCGCAACCTGCAGCCAGATGGGCTGGCCACTGACGGCTTGCGTTATCGATTGCGGGACAAGGATCGCCGCGACGCCGAGGGCACCGGCCACCATCATGACGATGACAGCCTTCAGGATGAAGCCGTTGAACAGCACATAGATCAGATCGACAGCCCAGCCCTTGCGGAAGATCTTTTGCGGCCGCTCGGCAAGCAGATGTTCGAACGGAATGAAGATCAGCGCGCAGATCAACAGCGCCTTGATACCGAAGATATCCATTCACCCGCCTCTATCGCCCTGTCTTTCGCCAGTGCGCCGCCTAAGCCTCTGCTTCTGAACAGAACCACATCTCCCTTTCCAAAGGCTGAATGCCGGTCTCCCATTTATTCCCCGAACGCCCGGGAGAGCTGATCGGTGATGGGTTCATCAGATAAGACCAGATAGTGCGGTCACCGGTCTGGATATGCAATTCGGCAGGCATGCCCGGAATGAGCCGGGTTGCCGCTTTCAGGCAGATCGCCTCGTCCGTAATGTTGATGCGGGCCTCGTAGTAGGCAGTGTTGTTGGCTGCGTCCTCGACCAGATCGGGAGAGAGCCGATTTACCGTTCCATGACACTCCGGCGTGGTGTTGCGGTCGAAGGCCGAGAAGTGGATGACGACTGACTGGCCAAGGCTGACATCGTCGATGCGCATGGGCGGAACCTGAGCATCGATCACCAGATCGTCCGTCTGCGGCACGATCAGCATCATGGTCTCGCCAGACGCGACAACGCCGCCAACTGTGTGGATCGCAAGTTCCTGCACACGCCTGATTGCGGGGGCAATATTTTTCGGTGGAATAGCTAATGAAAGAGTAGGGGTGATGAATGTCGGGCAACTCGTGCCGTCGCATTTTTTCTGATTTATAATCAATACCTTAATTAAAAATCTGGCGGAGGAAGTGGGATTCGAACCCACGGTGAGCTTGCACCCACGCCGGTTTTCAAGACCGGTGCCTTAAACCGCTCGGCCATTCCTCCAACTAATTGCAATCATTGCGCTTTTCTCTATTTGCCGTCGGCCTCAAGAAGCCCGTTGCTACGCACTTTGCAACTATTTGCCTTTTTGCTCGCTGCTTATAGCGGCCTGAAGCGCAACGTCAACTTGCTCTGCCGCGTCTGCCCTGCATCCCTGACATGACATGCGAATAAAGATCCAAGGTTATGCCGATGTTCGGATGGCCCAGGCGCTCGCTGGCTATCTTCGGGTGGACGCCGGCCGAAAGCATCTGCGTGGCATGGGTATGGCGAAGGTCATGGAACCGGATGCGGGCAGGGAGGTCTTGCCGAGAACGCGCACCCACTGATGCGTGAGGGGAGCGGCGTTGCAGCGGCTGGCCGTCGACTTGGGCCACAACGAAGCTGTCAGCATCCGGTCGAATGCCAGGCGCAACTGCTCCTCGGCCCTGACTGGACTATGGAGGGCCTCGTCATCAAGGCGCAGGCCTTGTCCGAATGGGACCGCGCCTGCGATCGGAAAATGAAGAAGATGGCTTTCCAGCATGGCCTGGACTGGCACGGCCAAATCTCTGCTTCGATCCCGCGCCATCCGAAAGGCGGTGCGGTAACATGAGGCTCATCGCCGGCCTGCGCAGCCGTCTTCATCTCCGCGCGCTCATGATGGTTCAACACGCTGCCGGTAGGGTGCATTTCATTCCTTTGCACCGACAACTACAGCATGCCCCATATCGACGGCGAATTGCCCGACATGGAGTGAAGTGCAATATCATTCAACCGCTTCGCAGGGGAACATCCATGGCGTTCGATTATTGCCATCCGACCGCACCGCACAAGAAGCTACGCTTGCCCAACTGGTACGTGTCGAGCCTGATGATGGATCGGGCGCTCGATGCCGTGGCGCGCAAGGTCAAGACCCTCGACCGCAAGCACGACATCCCCTATCTCGCCGGCTATTCGAAAGATGGGAAGACGATCTATATCGACCGGCATATGCCCAGCGAATGGGAATACAAGGGCCGCACGATCAACACCGACCGTTTCCTGTTGTTGCACGAGGAGGTCGAGAAGACGTTGATCGACCAATTGGACCTGCACTATCTGCACGCCCACCAAATCGCCACTCGGGCGGAAGAAGCCGCGGTGCGGGCGGCCGGCATCTCCTGGCGTGATTATGACCGCTTCATGCAGAAGTACGTGAAGACGATGGACGATGAACGGCTGACCAAAGTGCCGGCAGACCTCGACCTAAAACCCTACCGCGACGAACACGATACCGACCTGCTGGAGCGGATGGCCACCAGTATCGAGAAGGGCATTTACCCCGCGGGCGTCGACAAGGCCAAATTGCACGCCAAGATCAAGGGCCAACTCAAGACGGTCATGACCCACTCGCATCAGCCGAAGGGCGGTCTGTCGGCGAAGGCCAAGCCCGCCGCGAAGAAGGCGACGGGGCAGAAGACAAAGCGGAAATAGGCGCGTTTCCGCTAATCCGACCATCAAGCGCGCGGGTCGCCCGGCCGGCTTGCCCAAAACGTAAAAAGCTCGCCGGCCGGAGCCAGCGAGCTTGCACTTAACCTATATCGCCATAGCGCTGGAACAACTCGCCACATGCCTCAATAAGTGGAATCACGGTAAGCGCGATGGTCGGTTCGACCTTGCCGTTAAGGTCAGGAAAGCTTTT
The DNA here is from genome assembly GCF_024746815.1 of Mesorhizobium sp. AR07. Lineage (GTDB taxonomy): Bacteria > Pseudomonadota > Alphaproteobacteria > Rhizobiales > Rhizobiaceae > Mesorhizobium. The sequence goes on along the minus strand of NZ_CP080525.1, from coordinate 790,032 downwards.
TGGCCAGATTGGCCTCGACGGCCGGTTTTTGATAAAAAGCTTAAGAAAGAGCATCAGAGTCACAATTTGGGCAAAGGGACGCTGGTAGTGGTCCGAAGATGTTTTGCGGCAGCCTTTCCGGACAGCGGAAATGGCAGCGCTTGAAACCAATATCGGTTGCGATCCACGAGCGCCGAGACGGGCACAAATGAGGGATCAGGCACCATGACCGATGAAACCAATCCAGCTCAAGACACACACAAAGGCGGCCATAAAGGGGATCGGCATTTCTTCCGCTTTCATCTGCCCCATGTACACCTTCACTCGCCTTATGGGGATGACTGGTTTGCACTGAAAGCAGAGAAATTTGCTCGCTTCTTCGGCACGCCCACCTTCCTCATCGCGCAATCGGTGATTGTCGGCGCATGGATTCTTGTCAACATTGTTGGGGTGACCCAGTTCGACGTTTACCCATTTATCCTGCTGAACCTCGCGTTCAGCTTGCAAGCTGCCTATGCAGCGCCGCTGATCCTGCTGGCGCAGACGCGTCAGGCCGATCGGGACAAGGCGCACGCCGAAGCCGATGCATTGCATCGCGAGGATCTTGCACGCGCCAGCGAAGAGCGGCTGTCTCTTGCGGCCCACCAAACAACCATGCTCGTCGATCTGGTGAAGCAGAACACGAAGCTGACGGAAACGATCAAGGCTTTGACAGAGCGCGTCGAAATATTGACGATCGAAGTGCATAAGCAGGTGATTGCGTCGGCGACTACGCCCCCTGCGGGCGGCATAGAGATCGCCCACAACGGGTAGGGATTGATGAAGCGAGAAGGCAAACTGAACAAATACGACACGCTTGTCGCATTTGGCCCGCTGCCTCACGGTGGCGGGACCGGAGACATCGCGAACAGGTGTGCGAGGACATCGCGAACAGTTTTGCGCGGGGGGTAGGGGTGGGGTATTCGTAGGGCGGAAGCCTCGGCTTCCCGTATGCGATTGCCCTGCGGCAGGGGCGGGGACCAGGCGCCCTGCGACAGCCCGCCGACATGACCTTCGCGCAAAAGAACGAAAAGCCGCAACTTTTTCAGGATGCTCGGCTCGGAGACGACGTCACAATCTTGCCCGGTTCCGGCCACAATCGGTTAATACCGTGATAAACAATTCCTGCGCACAAGGGACCGGGGTTCAAGGCGTCGTTGGTATTTTCGAGTGAGTGCTTTGGCTCCTCTGATGCTCAAGCGGCGTCTTCGATTGAGACTGTAGGGGAACACCAGAAAATGCAGGCTGTGACGCACCCGCGTCTTCGTCGCGCCGCTACAGTCGCGTTGCTGGCCGTGTCGGCGGCCTTGCTGGCGGCTTGCGCGTCGCAGCCTGAACCGAAAGCGATGGTCTACAAGAAGACCCGCTCCAAGGAATATTTCTCCGAATCCGAATATGGCGTGAAGGCAAGTCCGCGCTTGGCCTTCCGGAGCGGGCGGCTGCAGCGTGGCGGCGGCCGGGACCAGCTCGGCAAGCCCTATCAGGTCCGCGGCAAGTGGTACTACCCCAAGGAAGAGAGGCACTACGCTAAGGTCGGTCTGGCGTCCTGGTATGGTGACGCCTTCCACGGCCGGCTTACCGCCAATGGCGAAGTCTACGACATGACGCATCTGACGGCGGCGCATCCAACCATGCCGCTGCCGAGCTACGCCCGTGTTACCAATCTCAAGACCGGCAGTTCGGTCATCGTGCGCGTCAACGATCGCGGCCCCTATCACGAAGGCCGCATCATCGATGTGTCGGAGCGCGCCGCCCAGATGCTCGATTATGCCAACATCGGCACGGCCCAAGTGAAGGTCGAGTATGTCGGCCGTGCGCCGCTCGACGGTGATGACGACCGGTATCTGATGGCCTCCTACCATCCCGGCAACCGGGCGCCGGATCCGTCGGATGGGCTGCCAACCGGCGTCATGGTCGCCATGAACGGGCCGTCGCCGAGCTTGTCCGTCGGTGCCGCCGCCATACCGTTTCCGGGCCAGTTGACCGATTCAGGGATCGTTCAGCCGGTCATGTCGACTCAATCGCCGGCCTTTGGCGATCTGGCATTGCCCGATTTCGGCCCGATCGTGCCGGAACGCCCGGGGATCGGCCTGCCGCCGCAATCGCCATTTGCCGTGGCCTCGTTGTCCTATGCGGACGAGCGGGTAGAGCGTGCCTCCAACGCCTTCGCGGCACTGGGCGGCGACGGCATGTCTCCGGCCGATGTGCTTCAATCGTGGAAGCGGCAGTCGCCGCCGGCCGGTTCGCCCACCGACTACGTCGCGGCAGGCTCGTTCGAGGATGCCGCGCAGGCCAGGCGCATCGCTACTCAGCTTGCCGTATTCGGCAAGATCGAGATCCAGCGTTCCGAACTCGATGGCGAGGACTGGTATTCGGTCAATCTCTATCCCGATGGCCATCGCAATCTGGACGAAATGCTGCAGGCGGCATGGTCGCACGGCGCGCCGGATGCACTCGTCGTGCGCAATTGACCCGATAAACCTCAAAGTCTTGGCGAGTATCTCGGCCATGCGGTTGATCCGCCGGGAGAAAGCCTGATAGCCTTGCCGCGGTTGCCGGCAATACCGGCCAACGGGTTGAGCTTCATGACATTTCGTTCTGCGTTTGTGACCGCATTTCTGGGGCTCGGCATGCTGGTTCTGTCGCTGGCCGAGGCCGGCGCGCAGCTTTTCGAGACCAAGGCAGCCCAAGTCTTCATGATCGACGCCGAGACCGGGACGGTGCTGTTTTCGAAGGATGCAGACAAGCCTATACAGCCGGCCTCGATGGCCAAGCTGATGACCATGGAAGTGGTTTTCGACGCCATAAAATCCGGACGCCTGAAGCTCGACGATACATTCGTGGTCAGCGAAAACGCCTGGCGCAAAGGCGGGGCGCCTTCGGGAACATCGACGATGTTTGCCAAGCTCAAATCGTCGATCCGGCTGGAGGACCTCATCCAGGGCGTAACGGTGCAGGCGGCCAATGACGGCTGCATCGTCATTGCCGAAGGCATGGCCGGATCCGAAGACAATTTTGCCGCGCAGATGACCGAGCGCGCCCGCCAGATCGGCCTCGAGACATCGACCTTCGTCAATTCGACCGGCCTGCCGGCGGATGGCCAGCAGACGACCGTGCGCGAGTTGGCGCTGCTCGCCGTGCACCTGTGGCGCGATTATCCGGATTTCTATCGCTACTATGGCCAGAAGGAATTTGCCTGGAACAAGATCTCGCAGAGGAACCGCAATCCGCTGCTGGCGATGGACATCGGCGCCGACGGCCTGGCGGTCGGCGCGAGCGAGGTGTCGGGCTTCGGCATTGTCGGTTCGCTCAGCCACAACGGCACGCGGGTGATCGCGGCGATGAGCGGGCTGGCCAGCGACAAGGAGCGCGCCGAGGAGGCGCGAAAGCTGCTCGACTGGGGCGTTCGCTCTTTCGAGAAGACCGAAATCTTCGCAAAGGACGAGGTCGTCGGCGAGGCCCAGGTTTTTGGCGGCGCGAAATCAGGGGTGACGCTGAAGGCCAAGGGCCCGATCGACATCTTCCTGCCGATCACCAACCGCGACAAGCTGACGGCCAGGATCGTCTACAATGGTCCGGTTGCCGCTCCGGTCGAGGAAGGCCAGCCGGTGGGGGCGCTGCGCGTCTGGATCGGCGATACGCTGAGCCAGGAGACGCCGCTTTTCGCCGCCGAGTCGATCGGCGTCGGCACATTGCCGCAGCGCGCGCTCGACGCCGTCAAGGAACTGGCGATCGGCTGGTTGCGCTAGCGCCGACGGCATGGACGTTTCCCCAAACGCGGACTATCTAGAGCGCTACATCCACGCAAGCATGGACAAAAGGCCTCTCGGTTGGCACGCGGATTTTTCATCACCTTCGAAGGCGGCGAAGGAGCAGGCAAGTCGACGCAGATCGAGCGGCTGGCCAGGAAGATGCGTGCCAAGAAATATGATGTCCTGCTTACCCGTGAACCGGGCGGATCGCCGGGCGCCGAAGCGGTCAGGCATGTGCTGCTTTCGGGCGCCGCCGAACCATTCGGGCCGAAGATGGAGGCGCTGCTGTTCGCCGCCGCGCGTTCCGACCATGTCGAGCAGGTCATCCGGCCGGCGGTCGAGCTTGGCTCCATCGTCCTTTGCGACCGCTTCCTGGATTCCTCACGTGTCTACCAGGGTGTTACCGGCGGCATCGACCCGGCGTTCATGGATACGCTGGAGCAGGTCGCCATCAACGGCATGATGCCCGACATGACGCTGATCTTCGACATCGATCCGGCGGAAGGCTTGAGGCGCGCAACGCTGCGGCGCGGCACCGAAGCAAGCGCCGACCGCTTCGAAAAGGAGACGCTGGCGATCCACCAGGCCCGCCGCGAGGCGTTTCTGGCGATCGCGGCGGCGGAGCCGGAACGCTGTATCGTCGTCGACGCAGCCGCCGATCCCGATACGGTGGAGCATGTCGTCACCGCCGCCGTCTTCGCGGCGCTGGAGGCAAGAACGCCTTCGCGCAACAGGCAGCCGGCATGACCTTCGAACGCATCGCACCGGAACAGCACGACACGCTGGATGGCGTGCCCGAGCCTTCCGAAACGCCGCGTCTGGTCGGGCACGGACAGGCTGCCGGAATGCTGACATCAGCCTATCGTGCGGGAAAGCTGCCGCATGCGCTGATCTTTTCCGGACCGGTCGGCATCGGCAAAGCGACGCTCGCCTTCCATCTCGCGCACCATCTGCTGAAACACCCGGCCTTCGGGCAGGCGCCGGAAAGCCTTGCCGTTCCAGACCCGGCCTCGTCGCTGTCTCGCCAGATCGCCACCGGCGCGCATCCATCGGTGCTGCATCTGACCCGTCCGCTCAACGACAAGACCAAGAGCTTCAAGACCGTCGTCACCGTCGACGAAATCCGCAAGGTCAGCCGCTTCCTGTCGCTGACCTCGCATGATGGCAGCTACCGGGTCGTCATCATCGATCCGGCCGACGACATGAACACCAATGCCGCCAATGCGTTGCTGAAGAATCTGGAGGAACCGCCGGCACGAACCCTGTTCATTCTCATCGTCCACGCGCCGGGCAGCCTGCTGCCGACAATCCGGTCGCGCTGCCAGGTGGTGCGATTGACGCCGCTCGGTGCCGACGACCTGATGGCGGTTCTGGAAACGACCGAGCCGCCGCCACCGCACGATCCGGCAGCACGCGCGGCACTGGTCGAGCGGGCAGGGGGCAGCGCGCGCAGCGCGATCCTGTTGACGCAATATGGCGGGCTGGAGATTGCCTCGACGCTCGATGCCCTGGTGGTTGCAAGAAAGGGCGATGTCGGCGGGGCGTTTCGCCTTGCCGAGGCTGTCGCCGGCCGCGACCAGGCGATCCAGTTCGACATCTTCAACCGCCGGGCGCTGGAGCTGTTGTCGGATGCGGCAAGCCAGGCAGCGCTGGCGGGCGACCTCGCCCGGGCCAAAAGTCTGTCAGACACTTGGCATGAGGCGCTGGACGCTATATCTGAGACCGACACCTACAATCTCGACAAGAAACAGCACGCCTTGACCATGATCGACCGCCTGAATTCTGCAATGCGAATGTGACGGTTTCCTTGTGCATGCCGTTGCCCCAAAACCGGGGCCACTTTTGGGCGGCATGCATTGGCCTCGGGATGGCAATCGCCGCCCCGATGCGATATCCACCGCCACGCCTTCCATTCAGACATTCATGACGGTTCATTCATGTCACGCGACACATTCTACATCACCACGCCGATTTTCTATCCGAACGGCAAGCCGCATATCGGCCACGCCTATACCGTCATTGCGACCGACGCGCTGGCTCGCTTCCAGCGCCTGGACGGCAAGGATGTGTTCTTTCTTACCGGCACCGACGAACACGGCCTGAAGATGCAGCAGACGGCTGAGAAGGAGGGTATCACGCCTCTGGCGCTGGCCGACCGCAATTCAGCGATCTTCCGTTCGATGACCGAGGCAATGGGGGGGTCGAATGACGAGTTCATTCGCACGACGGAACCGCGCCACTATGAATCCTGCCAGGCGATCTGGAAGGCGATGGCCGCCAATGGCGACATCTATCTCGACCGGTATAGCGGCTGGTATTCGGTCCGCCAGGAAGCCTATTTCGACGAAAGCGAAACCACGGTCGGAGACGATGGGGTGCGGCGCGAGCCGCTTGGCTCGCCTGTCGAATGGAACGAAGAAGAAAGCTACTTCTTCAAGCTGTCCGCCTATCAGGACAAATTGCTGGCACTCTATGAGAGCCAGCCCGACTTCGTTGGCCCGACCGAGCGCCGCAACGAGGTGCTCAGTTTCGTCAAGTCCGGGCTGAAGGATCTGTCGATCTCGCGCACGACCTTCAAATGGGGCGTGCCCGTGCCAGGCGACGACAAGCATGTGATGTATGTCTGGGTCGATGCCCTGACCAACTACATCACCGCCGCCGGCTATCCCGACACAAAGGCCGAGCAATGGCGCTACTGGCCGGCCATGCACATCATCGGCAAGGATATCGTGCGCTTCCATGCGGTCTACTGGCCGGCCTTCCTGATGTCGGCCGGCATCGAACTGCCGAAGCGTGTCTTTGCCCACGGCTTCCTGTTCAACCGCGGTGAGAAGATGTCGAAATCGGTCGGCAATGTCGTCGACCCGTTCACCATGATCGAGCACTACGGCCTCGACCAGGTGCGCTACTTCTTCCTGCGCGAGGTGCCGTTCGGCCAGGACGGCAGCTACAGCCACGAAGCGATCGTCAACCGCACAAACGCCGATCTTGCCAATGGCCTCGGCAATCTGGCGCAACGCTCGCTGTCGATGATCGCCAAGAACTGCGCCGGCGTCGTGCCTCAGCGCGGCACCCTGGCGGATGAGGACAAGGCTATCCTCGACCAGGCAAGTGCCGTGCTTGCCGTGGCGCGCAAGACCATGGCTGAGCAAGGCATCCATCTGGCGCTGGCGGCAATCTTCGGCGTGGTGGCGGAAGCCGACCGCTACTTCGCGGGACAGGCACCATGGACACTGAAGAAGAGCGATCCGGCGCGCATGGAAACCGTGCTGTGGACGACCGCCGAAGTCGTCCGGCGCGTGGCGCTGCTGTGCCAACCCTTCATTCCGGGATCGGCCAACAAGCTGCTCGACCTGCTGGCGGTGCCGGCGGACAGCCGCGATTTCGTGCATGTCGTTGACGAATACGCGCTTGTGCCGGGAGTTGCCCTGCCCGTACCGGAAGGCGTGTTTCCGCGTTACGTCGAACAGCCGGACGCGAACGCCTGATGCTCGTCGACAGTCACTGCCACCTGGATTTTCCAGATTTCGCCGAGGAGCGGGCTGCCATTGTCGCCCGCGCCAAAGCGGCCGGTATCGGCCGCATGGTGACAGTCTCGACTCGTGTGAAGCGATTTCCGCAAATACTTGAAATCGCTAAGATTTTCGATGAAGTGTACTGCTCAGTCGGCACTCATCCGCACAACGCCGCCGAGGAACTCGACGTCACCGTCGCGGACCTTGTCCGTCTGTCGGCTCATCCGAAGGTGGTGGCGATCGGCGAGGCCGGTCTCGACTATTTCTATGACAAAGCGCCGCGCGAGGCGCAGGCGCAAGGGTTTCGCAGCCATATCGCCGCCGCACGAGAAACGGGGCTGCCGCTGGTCATCCATTCGCGCGATGCCGACGACGACATGGCGGCCATTCTCGAAGACGAAACAGGGAAGGGCGCCTTCCCCTTCATCCTGCACTGTTTTTCGTCGGGGCGTCGGCTGGCTGAAATCGGCGTCTCGCTGGGTGGCTACGTCTCCTTCTCGGGCATCCTGACCTTCAAGAACTCGGCCGAATTGCGCGCCATCGCCGCCGATGTGCCGCATGACCGGCTGCTGGTCGAAACCGACGCACCCTATCTGGCGCCGATCCCGTTTCGCGGCAAGCGCAACGAGCCGGCCTATGTCGCGCACACGGCAAGAGTGCTGGCCGAAACAATCGGCGTCAGCGAGGCTGAAATCGCCGATCTGACGACGAACAACTTCTTCCGGCTGTTCGGCAAGATGCCGCGACCTCCCGAGCAAAGTGCGCGGCCGAGCAAAGCGCCTGAACGATGACCGACCGGCTGCGCCTTACCATTCTCGGCTGCGGCTCGTCGCCAGGTACGCCGCGCATCACCGGCGACTGGGGCAATTGCGACCCGGACAACCCGAAGAACCAGCGCACGCGCACCGCCGCGCTTGTCGAACGGATTGCCGCGAATGGCAGCCGCACCAGTGTCGTCATCGACACCGGACCGGATTTCCGCCAGCAGATGCTGATGGCTTCCGTCAGGCGCATAGATGCGGTCGTCTACACGCATCCGCATGCCGACCACATCCACGGCATCGACGATCTGCGTGGTTTCGTTCTCGATCAGCGTCACAGGATCGATATCCATGCCGACCAGCCGACAATGCTGCGCCTGCGCCAGGCGTTCGGCTATTGTTTCGAGACACCGGCGGGCAGTTCCTATCCGCCGATCGTCGACGCTCATATCGTCGATCACGCAAAGCCGGTGGTCATCGAAGGAGAGGGCGGTGCCCTCACCCTCGAGCCGCTGCCGCAGGTTCATGGCGACATCATATCGTTGGGCTTTCGCATCGGCGCGCTGGCCTATTGCCCTGATATCAGCGACTTTCCGGAGGCAACCGCCGAACGGCTGCGCGACCTCGACGTTTTGATCATCGACGCGCTGCAGTACCGGACCCATCCAAGCCATCTGTCGCTTGGCGAGGCGCTGGAATGGATCGAGCGGCTGGCGCCAAAACACTCCGTTCTGACGCACATGCATGGGCCGCTGGACTACGCCACGGTGATGGCCGAGACACCTGCCAATGTCGAACCCGCCTATGACGGCATGGTGGTCGAAATTCCTTTTGAGTCAGCATGATAGGAAGGGAACTTTATCTGAGTGCTGTGCTCCTTGGCCCAAACATGAACAGCGTGCCAATCCGGTCATAGCCAACACGAGGATACAGAAGCGCTCCTGCGTGAGTCGCAGTCAGCACCGAGCACCTCGAACCAAGCGCCTGATCGTCCCACAACATGCTCAAGAGCAGCGCCTGGCCGATGCCACGGCGCCGGTGAGAGGGGTCGACAAACATGTCCGCGCACCACGTAGCTCCAACAGCGTCCACGCTGCGCACACGCCCGACAATATCCGCTCCGTCGATGGCCACATACTGGCGGAACGGAGCGTCATCACCGAGCAGATTGTCCGGGATCGGTCGCGTACGCGTGGTCTTTCCCAACCAGGCCGCAAGTTCAGCTGTACGCACGCGTTCGATCGGGACGGCAGCCGGCGGCGGCTTGGGAATCTGACCCATTCGCCGCACGAAGAAGCCTTCCGTGCCGAGCAGCCTATAGCCGAGAGCCTTGTAAGCGCTTCTCGTCGGCTGGTCTGGCTCCGCTGTCGCGATCATGGCGCCCACATAGAATCTTCCGCGCGCATGCTGGCGCGCAATCGCATCGACATCCTCGGCGGCGACGTCATACGCTATCCATTCCTCCTTGCGGTAATCGCGAGGGTTCTTGCGCGGCGCGTCGCGCATCAACCACAAGGGCCCGACGCGACTTGCCTCATAGGGAAAGGTACGGCTCTTGCCGGCGCTGTGCCCGTGCACGAACACCTCGATCGCAGACTCAATCGCTCGGTTTGACCTCGTCATCGCAGCACCGTAGCGTTGCTGGACGGATCAAGGCAACACACGGCCTGGCATCAAGCCGATGAAAAACATCGGTAATTTGTAGCTCAGGCCCAATGCATAAGTTCCATAATCTATCTTATGCGACTTTCGAGTGTAGCAGCTATTTAGTAGTGCGACAGTTGCCCCAGTTAGAGATGCGACACTTCCCGCTTCCGAGGCTGGTCAACGTGAAGCTGGAAAGGAAGGCTGGCGACTTCACAGAGCCTGGCGTGAGACCGGGCGCATTGCGGAGTCGTCATGCCTTTGGTCACCTTGTCGCAAGCAGATCATGAGAATCTGGACGGTGCGATGTGCCGCAAGGAGTTCCGCACGCTGTCGCAGCCTTGACGCTGCACTACGACAAGGTGCTGTGCCTTTGCGAAGAGCCTGGCCGGCAAGAAGGTTGTTGTCTGCGGCTATCCTGACGGCCGTCTTGAGATCGTGGAGGCAGCACGTCCCTACCCTACAGAACGTTTGACAAGCTGCGCTCGGTTCACAGATCCGAGATCGTCGAGAACAAACGCCTGGATGAAGCGCTTGCAATGGTGGCCGAGATGCAGGACGGCCGTGAGCTGACACGCAGCCAGCACGGACCGCGGCGAACCGGGCAGACGAACCACATGTTCGGGATTCCCGATGGCAGCCAGGCCAACGGCTATGTGAAGCCTGGCCGCAAGCCTGGCCGAAGGACGGATTTCGTGAACGATCCCGCCGTGATCGCCCGGCGTGAACAGGCGTTGGCGAGGCTGGAAGCTGCGGAATGATCGTATAGCAATCAGGTGGATTCCAGCCGCATCAGGTTTGCAAAGGTAGGTCTCTATGCGGCTGCGAAGTCAGCTCGAGTGTCCATGTAGATTGATGGACTTGGCTCGCTTTTCATCATCGCCCTTCGCCAAGCTTCTTGCTCAGCGTTTATCAGAGCTAATTCCCAAACACAGGCTTCGTCGCGCCCGCCGAAGCCAGGATTGGCCACCCGCTTACGCCGCTTTCCTACGCCGGAGTGGCCCGCCGCGAGGTTAGGCGCACGACAAGAAGGGAGTTGCGGCGCCTTTCGGTCTTGTCCACCGGCTGTGTCTATGGCTATTGTTACGGTGCCTACTACTACAATTGCGCCGGGGTGTATTACGCCCGCAGCAGCGGCGTCTATGTCGAAGTGATCGTGCAATAATTCTGTCGTGGGTAAGCTAACATAGCTTGTTCCTCGACCGCGACGGAACTCAGACAGCCCAACGTCGAGTGCCTTCGCCAAAGGGTTGTACAAGCGGTGGGGAAACGCATCGCTGTCTTCGACAGGATTCTAAAAAGCACTTGGAGAGGATCACCTGGTGGCCGATTTGGTGAAACTGGCATTGAAGGTGGCGGTAGCAGCCTTGGCGAATGTGCTCGGTAGTATCGGCGTTCACGCCGCCGATCTCGTTATAGCCATGCCAAACTGGTCGTCGGGCCAGGCGACAGCGAACATCCTGAAAGTGAGTCTCAAGAAGGAGTTCGGGATCGATGCGGATGTGGTGGAGATGGGCACCATGATCGCATTCGCCGGCCTGAACTCCGGGCAGGTCGACATCCATCCGGAAGTCTGGCTGCCGAACCTCGACACCTTGGTCAAGAAGTATGTCACCGATGCCGGCACGGTCGCGATCAGCCCGATCGGCGTTCCGGCCTGGCAGGGCATCTGCGCTAACCGGACAGCAGCCGACAAATACGGCTTCAAGGATATTTCCGACCTCAGTGATCCGAAGAAGACCGAGGCTCTCGACACGGACGGGGACGGCAAGGGCGAGATGTGGATTGGCGCCCAGACGTGGTCGTCGACCACAATCGAGCGCATCCGCGCCAACAGCTACGGCTATGCCAAAAACCTGACGTTGCTGGAGATGCCGGAAGATGTGGGCATGGCGGCTGTCGATGCGGCGGAGGCCTCGGATCGGCCGATGGTCTTCGCTTGCTATGCGCCGCATGTCGTCTTCAAATTGCACGACATCGTCCGCCTGACGGAACCGCCATACGATGCCGCCAAATGGAAGATCGTCCTGCCGACGGAAGACCCGCAGTGGCTTTCGAAGTCGAACGCCGCCGTTGGCTGGGACACGGCCCACTACCACATCGCCTATGCGACTTCGCTGCGTAAGAAACATCCGGAGGTGGTTCGCTTCCTGGAGCACGTCGACTTCAAGCCGGAGGAGGCGATCGACATGAGCTATGCGCTCCAGGTCGAGCGGCAGGCGCCCTATGCATACGCCGAGCAATGGGTGGCCAGGAACGAGGCGCGCGTCGAAGGATGGGCCAAGCAATGACCGGGCGCTCGAAGACAAGGTTCGGCAGGGACGAACGGGCGATCGGGACTGGCGGCAGGCATGCGGCAAGCCTCGCGGTTGTGTTGGCGCTGGGGTTGGTTTTTTCCACCGCCGCGTCCCTTGCCGCCGGGACGCAGGTCTACGATCCCAAGACACGTCAGTGGACGGACTACAATCGCACCAAGGCCTACCAGTACTACAAGCTTCACAAACAGGTGCCGGAATCCTTCCGTCCGCAAGTGGTCAAGTTCCGGACCGCCGAGCAGCCCGGCACCATCATCATCGATGGCAACCAGCATTTCCTCTATCTCGTCCAGCCCGGCCAGCAGGCGATCCGCTACGGCATCGGCGTGGGCAGGGAGGGCTTCGGATGGGCCGGTATCGTCAAGGTCGGGCGCATGGCGGAGTGGCCGACTTGGACACCGCCGGCCGAAATGGTTGCCCGGGATCCAAAAGCCCGGCCTTGGGCCAACGGCATGCCCGGGGGGCCTGACAATCCGCTCGGCGCGCGGGCGCTCTATCTCTATGAAGACGGCCACGACACCATCTACCGAATCCACGGCACGCCCGAACCGTGGACCATCGGTCTGGACGTGTCTTCCGGATGCATCCGCATGAACAATGGCGACATCATCGACCTGCATTCCCGCATCAAGGTCGGGGCGAAGGTCATCGTGCTGATGCAGGGCGCGGCGCTCTACAAGGGTGTGTGATCAAAGGACGGACGTATAGTTCGATAAACAGAGGACAAGACCATGGTGACCGGCAGGCAGATCAGGATGAGGCACTGGGCCGTCTACGGGTCAGCCTCAATCGTCATCGCAACGGTTCTCGGAGCGTGCCAGAGCGCGCCGACGCCCGACCAGATGTCGAGGACCACGGTCGAGACAGCACCGGCCGATCTCCAGCTTCTTTGTGCCGGCGAAGCGGCAAAGGCGAGCGGGGTCGATAGCAGCAAGGCGTTGCCGACCAGTTCGCGCAAGCTCGATTCCAAGAGCTACCAGGTCGAACTCAATGTCGCGGGAAAGCCAACGAGTTGCATCGTCGATACCGACGGCAAGGTGGCTTCGGTTCAGCCGGCCTGACGATCAGAGCCGAAATGCGTCGAAGAGGGGCGACGATAATCGAGATGCACAAGCTGATCCTTCATTCAGGGATAAGCTATAGGACCTTCTGTTTTCATTGTATTTTTTCCTTAGCCAGACTCCATTTATCGTGAAAGCCACAGTCGCCGGCGCGTCACTCCGGAAGACCGGCCTTGCGGTAGCCATCAACGAAATGCTCAAGCACAGCTGCGTCGCGGAATGGCTCCGTCGTGGCCCAGTGGCGGGTAGTGAAATGCGGGTTGCCGACGAGGAACAGTTCGACCTCGGCGCGAGCCTCGTCGAGCCGGCCGAGTTGCGCAAGGCTTGCCGCCAGGAAACGGCGTGAGCTTGTGCGATAGGTCTCGTCCCTGCGCAGTGTCTCGATAGCGGCTTCGTAATCGCGCGCCGCATATTGTGCCTGGCCGAGCGTCAAATAGTACCAACTGGCCGGAAACGGGTTCAGCCGGAACGCCTTGCGAATGTGCTCGAGGCCCTCTCCGACCCGCCCGGCCAGGACAGCGATGTCGGATAGTGCCGCCCAGGTGTCGGCCTCGTTCGGGTCGAGTTCGATCGCCTTGGCGAATTCCGCATCCGCCTCGGTGAAGCTGCGCTCATAGGCAAGCAGGTAAGCCAGGATCCAGCGGCAACCAGCATCGTTGGGATCGATCGCCACGGCTTTGCGCGCCATTTCCAAGGCAACGCTGCGGGCAGCTTCGGTTGGTCCGCCCCAATGCACCCATCCCATCCAGTGGTTCATGGCCAGCCAGCGATAGGCCTCGGCGTATTCCGGATCGAGCGAGACCGCGCGCGTCAGCATCAGATGCGCTTCCCGCGCCATCTGCGGCGAATCATCGATCAGCTTGCGCGCCCGCACGCAGAGATCGTAAGCCTCGAGATTTTTGGGCCGGTTGCGTGGCAGCGGTGCGCGCAGCCGGCCGAGCAACGCCTCCACGATCTTGGCTGTCACCTCGTCCTGAACGGCAAAGATATCTTCCAGGCTGCGATCGAAGCGTTCCGCCCAGAGATGATCGCCACTCACCGCGTCGACCAGCTGGGCGTTGATGCGCACGAGCCCTGCGGCACGTCTCGCGCTGCCCTCCAGCAGGTAGCGCACGCCAAGGTCCTCGGCGATTGCACGCACGTCCATCGCCTTTCCTTTGTAGGCAAAGGCCGAGTTGCGCGCGATGACGAACAGGCCGGAGATCCTCGACAGGTCGGTGATCAGGTCCTCGGTCAACCCATCCGCGAAGGATTCCTGCTCGGGATCGTTGCTGATATTGACGAAGGGCAGCACGGCTATCGATGGCGTGCTGGGCAGCGGCAAAGGTTTTCGCATGGCGTCACCGAGCTGTTCGACGGCCCCGGTGAAGCGGTAGCCGACGCGCGGAACCGTTGATATCCATTCGCCGCCCCCATCACTGCCATCCCCGGCCGGACCAAGCAGCTTGCGCAACTGAGCGATCTGGACGGTGAGATTGCCCTCCTCGACGGCCGTGCCCGGCCACGCCGCGTCCATCAACTCGGCCTTCTCAAGGATTTCGCCGGGCCGTCCGACCAGCGCCGCAAGCAGCTTCAGCCCGCGGTAGCCAGCGGCAACGGGGACATCGTTCCGAAGCAGCGTTCCCGCACCGGAATCAAGCACGAACGGACCAAAGGCAAAGCGCGATCCCTGCATAGGGCGCATCTATAGCCCGTTTGGAACTTTTGAGAACTATTTGGGAGCGCTTAATTACGGCGCTGTTCGTATCCTGCAGAATTCAACCTCTTTCAGGTCGAGGGTCCCCGGACCTTCAAACCATATGGAGGTTGTCGTGAACGATACAATTGCATCGGCCTCGCACCAGGTAGCGCGGCCGGGAACGCCCGTGGCACCGGCGGAAGTGTCGTGTCGGCACCTGACGACCCTGCGAAGCATTGTCGCGACCTGGCGCGAGCGGACCTGGCGCGAGCGGACCTGGCGCGAGCGGACCTGGCGCGAGCGGACCTGGCGCGAGCGGATACGCTTTCGCTGGCAACTCAGGCAAATGTCGAAGGACAATCCCCATTTGATCGACGATATCGGCCTGACCAGACGGCAGGTCGAGGCAGAGATCGCCAAGCGCTTCTGGGAAACATAAGGCGGATCATGGGAGTCACATGCAGCCTCCTGCCGCCCGGCCAACACGATCCGCCCCTGCCCGCTACTTTGCAGCCGTTTGCGGGACCGGTGGCAATTCAGGCGCACCCAGTCCCCTGAAGGGATCGCGCCAGGCGTCGATCTCTTCAAGGCGGCGATACCAGCGACCGACAGAGGGATAATCGTCGAGCGGCAATCCGGCGACATCGTTGAACGGCAGAAAGGTCGCCATTCGGAAGTCGGCATAGGAAACCGAATTTCCGACCAGCCATTCTCGTTCGAAAAGCACGGCCTCGAGAATTGCAGCGGCCGTGCGGAAATGTGTCAGCCCCTCTTCCACGCGCTTCCGATCAATCGGGCCTATGCCGTACCGCTGTTTGGTGCCACGCTCGAAATGCACCGTGTCGCAAGCGAATGCGAAGTGCTCCTTGCCCCAACTGAGCCATCGGATCATCTCGGGTTCGTCATCGCCGGTTCGCCAGAAATCCGAATGCGCGGCGCGTGAGAGCCGGCAGGCTATGGCGTCCGCTTCCCAGAGGCTTTTTCTCCCGTCTTCGACAAGTATGGGCAGTGAGAGATTGGGATTTAACGGGCGATATTTCTCTGCCTGGCCCGCAGCGAATGGCGAGGCGAATTCGAATTCGACCTTCGCATCGAGATAGCGTGCCGCCGCGACCGCGAGCCGAGGGTTGGGATTGCGGCTGAAGTACAGCTTCATTCCATGACGGTCCTTGAATGGCACCTACGATTTTGAAGCAAAGCTCACAGCAGCCGGATCTGATAGCTCAGCACGCGCTTCGCGGCCGGCGCGATCAGCATCAGGCCCGGCTTGTCGACAAAATCGCCGTCGAAGTCCACGGGACTTGCGACGCCGTACCAAGGCTCGATGCATAGGAACGGCGCGCCGCCCGGCTTTGACCAGATGCCCAACTCCTGAAATCCCTGCCACGACATCTCGATCGCCGGACCATCCTTGGCGGCGTAACGTACGCTGTTGTTGGCGGGCTGATCCAGGATCACCGCGTCCTCGTCGAACAGCCGCTCGGAGAGCGCAAGGACGTTGCCTTCGACGGGCGTCGGCTGCGGTGTTTTCAGCAGCAGACCGTCCTTCAGCCGACGGATCGGAGCCGGCTCGTCATCGGCAAAGGTCAGCTGGTAATCCGTCTTGGCAAGTTCCGGCAGCAGCGGCCAATTGAACGCCGGGTGCGCGCCGATCGACGCCGGCAGCATCTCGTCGCCGGTGTTGGTGATGTCGAAGGTCACGCCAAGCTGCCGGCGGTCCAGCGTGTAGGTCACGGCGAGGCGAAAGGCGAAGGGGTAGTGCGTGCTTGTATCGGCGTCGTCGGTGAGAACCAGCGTGCAGGACCGGGGCCCCCTCTGCGCCCAGGCAAACGGCTTGTCGCGCGCGAATCCGTGCTGCGTCATCGGATAGGTCCGGCCGCGATGGCGCAGTTGGTCTCCGTTCAGCCTGCCAACGATCGGAAACAGCACTGGCGAATGCCGCCGCCAAGCCGGCCCGGCCTGCCACAGGAGTTCAAATCCTTCGGCATCTTGCAGCGAAACCAGTTCGGCGCCCTGCGCGACGATGGTCGCCGAGATGCCGTCGCCATGAAGCGTTTGGCTGTCTTGTGCCACATGTCCTCGCGGGTCGGAGTTGAAGGCTGGTGCGATGGCCAGACTAGCAAAAGCTCCTGGGGACTCAAGGTGCAGCCGGGTCCTGCCAGAACGAATTGTGGCCGGAGGATCTCCCTCCGGCCACCTCTCCGCATCAGGGGCGAAAGTCCTCGCCCTTGCCCACAGCGGACCGTTCGTTACTCGCGCTCGCCGGTGAAATTCAGCAGCAGCTGGAAGATGTTGATGAAGTTCAGATAGAGCGAGAAGGCGCCGAAGACGGCGAGCTTCTGGCGCGATTCCGCGTCGAAATTCTCGGCATACTGTTCCTTGATCGTCTGCGTGTCCCAGGCGGTCAGGCCGATGAAGACGGCGATGCCGATCACCGAGATGGCGAACTGCAGCGCGGTCGAACCGAGGAAGATGTTGACGATGCTGGCGATCACCACGCCGATCAGGCCCATGATCAGGAACGACGAGAACTGGGTCAGGTCGCGCTTGGTCGTGTAGCCGTAGAGGCTGGTGGCGCCGAACATGGTGGCGGCGATGAAGAAGGTGCGTGCGATGCTGGTTCCGGTGAAGACCAGGAACACGGAGGCCAGCGACAGGCCCATGACCGCGCAGAAGGCCCAGAACATCGCCTGGGCGCTTGCCGCCGACATGGTCTGCATCTTGAACGAGAACAGCATGACGAAGGCGAGCGGCGCCAGCATCACCACCCATTTCTGCGGGCTGGAGAAGATCGGCACATAGAGCGCGGGCGTCGACGAGATCATGAAGGCGACCAGACCGGTAACTACCAGGCCAACGCCCATATAGTTGTAGACGCGCAGCATGTGCTGGCGCAGGCCCTCGTCGAAGACGGCGCCGGCTTGGGCGCCGGCGCCGACGCGGTATCCCAGATTGGGAGTGTTCATTGGAGTCTCCTTTGTGGATCGATCAGTAAAGCGTTTTGGCGAGCGTCTCGGCGGCGCGATCGAGGTCGCGGACCTCGCTTTGTCCGACCAGCGCATAGGCGACCTCGCCGATCTGGAAATAGGCCGAGGAAATGTCGCCCGAGGGCGCGACGGTCGGCTTGACGACGTCGAAGGTTCCCGGCCGGATCGCGAACAGCGACACCAACCCCATGTCCTTGGTATCGACCGCCATCTCGACGCTCGGGCCGAAACGCGACGGATAGACCTGCACGTCGCGCACCTTCCAGTCCTTGGGCAGCGACGGCATGACGATGGCGGTCGCGGCGCGGATCTCGCCGGCATTGTAGTTGGGCGCTTCCGGCTGCGACGGCATGGTCTCGCGCACCAGCGTGGTCCTGTGTGCCCGCACCGCCTCATCGACATAGGCGGGCGGTTGTGGCGAGGCGACGACCTTGGTCACCGACATCGGCCCGATGATGCCGTTCGCCAGCCAGCCGGCGGCAACGAAGGCGGCCACCGCAGCCGCGCGCTGCAGCACACCGAAGATGCGGCCCCGGGCAAGCCCCCTCTCCAGCCGCCGTGCGGCGTCGGCGGTTGCCGGTCGCGCCATGCCCTTGGAGCCGGCAAGCGACACGCGCAGCTCGTCGCGGGTCCGCAGATCCGACATCACGCGCGCCGCCGCCTCTGGACGAGCGGACAGAAACGCCTCGACATCGATGCGGCGGGTGACGTCGAGCTGGTCGTCGACATAGGCGTCGAGGTCGGCATCGGCCACGGGATCGACAGTTCCAGTCATGACGGGCCTCCAACGATCCTGAGGTGGTTTTTCGTCTTCGAGGGAGCCGCGTCCTCCATCTCTCGCAACGCGGCGCGCGCCCTGCCGATGCGCGACATCAGCGTTCCCAGCGGTACGCTGCTGGCATCGGCCGCCTGTTGGTAGGAAAGCCCCTCGATAGCAAGCGAGATGCAGTGCCGAACGCTGTTCTTCCGGCAGGCTGAAAAAGGCTTCACGCACCTGCGCCAGGCGCACCGCATGTTCCTGCGGTGCCGGCGTGCTGCCATCGGCAAGATATCCGGCCTGCTCGATACGCGCGGCTTCCGAGCGGCGCGAGCGCATGCGGTCGACGAAAGTGTTGTGGACGATCGACAGCAGCCAGGCGCGCAAATTGCCGCTGGAGCGGAAGGTGCCGCGCCGCTCGTAGGCACGCACCAGCGCGTCATGCACGAGATCCTCGGCGTCCGTGCTGTCACGCGTCAGCGAGCGCGCGTAGCGGCGCAGCGAACCGAGCTGTCCTATGATGTCAAAGCGTGGCATCGACCGTTTCATGTCCTGTTTACGGAGCATGTGGTGGTTTTAATCCCTGCCGCGCCAATTTTTTTCGCTTGGCCCGCCGGACATTGTTCGCGGCTACCTCACCTCGCCGACAAAACCGCGCACTTTTGCGATTCAGGTGGTCGACCGTCGTGCCTCAATCCTCAGGCCTTAGGTAGTTTTGCCGGCTTCGGCGTGGTCACACCGCAGGCACGCAACACCCACCTGCGGCCGTCGCTGCGAAAATCGGTGACGCTCAGCGGCTCGATGTCGATCTTCCAACAGGCGGCAAGCGGCGCGCCGAGAACATGCAGGATCGCGGTGCGGATGACGCTGGCATGAGTCACGGCAACCTCATTTTTCCTTTGAGCCAATCCACTTCGTCATGTCGACGGTGTTCAAGGGTATTGTTTCGTGCGGATAGACTCGCACCTCCGTCCAGCCTCGTGAGGCATAGAAGCTCCGGGATCTCACATTGGGTTCGAGGCAGCGCAAACGGCCTTTCGCGAACCCACGCGAGGCAATTTCGTTTTCCAAATCAGCCAATAGAGCCGTTCCCGCGCCGAGACCCTGCGCGGATGGGTGAATCCACAAATCGCTCACCACGTCCGCTTGAGACAGCCCGACCCCAATGATGCGTTGAGGATCGCAAGCTACTCACGCGCTCATCCAATCATCATCGCCAGCCTTTAGCGGCTCGGAAGTCCAGAGCCCGCCATATGTGGCGTCCAGCGAAGCCTCAACGCACTCTTTGACGGCGGTCATGTCCGCAAGCGCGGCTCTGCGTGTGATTATCATCACCTTGCCTCCCCATGACAGATCCCGGGCAGTACGCCTTGGGTCTGGTCAAGTCCATGGCGCTCCCCCGACGCGCAGGAAAACCGCTGGCGAAGCGCCACCGATTTGCGTATCACTCCGCCGCGCTAACGGAACCATAGCGATGTTTGAAGACCTGCAGCCAGCTCCCGCCGACAAGATCCTTGCCCTGATCGGCCTCTATCGCGCCGATCCGCGCCCCGACAAGGTCGACCTCGGTGTCGGCGTCTACAAGGATCGCGACGGCAAGACGCCGGTCATGCGCGCCGTGCGCGAGGCCGAAAAGCGGCTGCTGCAGGGCCAGGACACCAAGACCTATCTCGGCCTTGCCGGCGATGTCGGCTTCAACACGGTGATGGCCAAGCTGGCTTTCGGTCCGGGCGCCGACATGACGCGCATCCGGGCGGCGCAGGCGCCGGGCGGCTCCGGCGCGCTGCGGCTGGTGGCGGAGTTGCTGAAGCGGACACGTTCGGACGCGGCCGTCTGGCTGTCGGATCCGACCTGGCCGAACCACATGCCGGTGATGCGCGCCGCTGGGCTGAATATCCGTGACTACCCCTATTTCGATGCGGCTTCGGGCGCTGTCAGCTTCGACGACATGCTGGCGGCGCTGCGGACGGCAAAGAGCGGTGACGTGGTGCTGCTGCATGGCTGCTGCCACAACCCGACCGGCGCCAATCTGAATGTGGCCCAGTGGGCGGCCGTCGCCGATCTGGTCGTCGAGCGTGGCCTGCTGCCGTTTGTCGACATCGCCTATCAGGGCTTTGGCGATGGCCTTGAGGCCGATGCCGCCGGCTTGCGCCTGCTGGCGGCGAAGGTTCCGGAAATGGTCGTCGCGTCCAGCTGCTCGAAGAATTTCGCCGTCTACCGCGACCGTGTCGGTGCGGCGATGATCCTGGCCAAGGACGGCGCCCAGGCCGATGTGGCGATGAGCCAGATGCTGTCGGCGGCGCGCGCCATGTATTCGATGCCGCCGGACCATGGTGCCGCCGCGGTGCGCATCGTGCTGGAAGACGCCGCCTTGCGTGCGGACTGGGAGGCTGAACTCGAGGAGATGCGGCTGCGCATGCTCAGACTTCGCGTACAGTTCGCCGAGGCGTTGCGGCGCCAGTCCAATTCCGATCGGTTCGATTTCGTTGCCAGCCATCGCGGCATGTTCTCCCGGCTTGGCCTCACGGAAGCGCAGGTCGAGCGGCTGCGTGCCGAACACGGCATCTACATGGTCGGCGACAGCCGCATCAACGTGGCAGGCCTGCCCGAGGATGGCATGGGCGAACTCGCCAAGGCGATCATTTCCGTTCTTGATTGATTGCTGGGCACCCAGCACCTGTGGACAAGGCCGCCTCGCCGGCTGACAGCGTTGGCCGCGCGGGCGGCCACGCGATAGCATCCGATAGAGCGGTTCTGCGTCTCACGGAAACGCAGAACCGCTCTATCTCTCCGTTTTGACGCAATTCCGGACGGAAAATAGCTCTAGATGACGCCATCAAAAGACATTTCGCGCCTGATCGAGATCATGGCGGCGCTGCGGGCGCCGAAGACCGGTTGTCCATGGGACATTGAACAGGATTTTTCGACCATCGCGCCCTATACGATCGAGGAAGCCTATGAGGTGGCGGACGCCATCGCGCGCGGCGATCTCGGCGATCTGCGCGACGAACTCGGCGACCTCCTGCTGCAGGTCGTCTATCACGCGCAAATGGCCGAGGAGGCTGGCGAGTTCGCCTTCGGCGATGTGGTCCAGGCCATCACGACGAAGATGATCCGTCGCCATCCGCATGTTTTTGGCGACCAAGAAGCCCGCAGCGCCGGCATGGCCAAGGGCATGTGGGAAAAGATCAAGGGCCAAGAGAAGGCGGAGAAGCGGCAAGCTCGCCTTGCCCGCGGCCTCGACCCCGAAGACAATGGCAAGGGGTTTCTCGACAGTGTACCGGTCGCCCTGCCCGCGCTAACGCGGGCGCTGAAGCTTCAGGAGAAGGCCGCCCGCGTCGGTTTCGACTGGAGCGAGGCAGCCCCCATCCTCGACAAGATCGAGGAAGAGATCGGCGAGTTACGCGAGGCGCTGGCGAAAGGCGAGACGGCGTCGATCAAGGACGAGTTCGGCGACATGCTGTTTGCCGTCGTCAATCTCGGCCGTCACCTCAAGCTCGATTCCGAAGCCGCGCTGAGCGGCACCAACGAAAAATTCCGCTCACGCTTCCACTATGTCGAGCAGGCTCTGGAGAAGTCCGGCAACACGCTGGAAAAGGCCGGTCTGGCCGAGATGGAAGCGCTCTGGCAGGAAGCAAAAACCGCGAAGTAACCTGCTTTTGGGTTTGTTTATGCATGTCGTTCTCCCAAAACCGGGGCCACTTTTGGGCGACATGCATTAGCCCTGATTTTTGCGTCGCAATCTGCTTTCGATCTCTTCGCGGGCGCTTTGCGTCGCCTTGAGCGAGATGGTGGCGCTGCCGTCGTCATTGTCGGTGCGCGAAACGACGTCGCCATTGCGATAAAGCCAGTCGACAAGGCCGAACTGTGCCGGCTCGATCGTCACCGTCAGGTCTTCGAGCTCGCCCGCCATCCGCGTTTCGATGATCGCCTTCAGCGCATCGATGCCCTCGCCGGTCACCGCCGACACCGCAATCGGCGGCGCCTTGCTCGCGTCGGCGCCATCGGCAAGCAGCCGGTTCCTGTTGCCTTCGTCGAGCCGGTCGATCTTGTTCCACACTTCGATGACCCGCTTGGCGTCGCCGGCATCGACGCCAAGATCGGCGAGGATGCGCTCGACATCCTCTGCCTGCGCGGCAGTGTCGGGATCGGAAATATCGCGCAGGTGAATGACGAGATCGGCCTCGACCACCTCTTCCAGGGTGGCGCGGAAAGCGGCGATCAGGTGCGTCGGCAGGTCCGAGATGAAACCGACTGTGTCCGAAAGGATGATCGGCGTGCCATGCGGCAGGCGCACGCGCCGAAGCGCCGGATCGAGCGTCGCGAACAGCATGTCCTGCGCCAGGACGTCCGCTCCAGTCAGCCTGTTGAACAGCGTCGATTTGCCGGCATTGGTGTAGCCGACGATCGCCACCACCGGAAACGGCACCTTCTTGCGCTTGGCGCGATGCAGGTCACGGGTGCGGCGCACCGTTTCCAGCTCATGCTTCAGCTTGATGATCTTTTCCTGCAACTGCCGCCGATCGGACTCGATCTGGGTTTCACCGGGGCCGCCGAGGAAGCCGGCGCCACCGCGCTGGCGCTCGAGGTGGGTCCAGCTGCGCACGAGGCGGCCCTTCTGGTAGTTGAGATGGGCGAGTTCGACCTGCAGCGTGCCTTCCTTGGTGCGCGCGCGCTCGCCGAAGATCTCGAGGATCAGCCCGGTGCGGTCCAGCACCTTGGCGTTCAGTTCCTTTTCGAGATTGCGCTGCTGCACCGGGGTCAGCGGATGGTCGACAATGACCACTTCAGCATGACCCTCTTTGACGATTTCGGCGAACTCGGCGACCTTGCCGCTGCCGAGCAACGTCGCCGGGCGCGGATCGTTGACGGTCACCACTGCCGTGTGGATCAGATCGAGGTTGATTGCGCGGGCAAGGCCGACCGCTTCATCGTGGCGGGCCTCAGCCGAACGCACCAGCCTTGGACGGTTTGTCTCGTCGTCGTTGCGCTGGTGGCGGGTAAGCACGGGCACAATGACTACAGCCCTGGTCGGACCCTTGGCTTCCGTCCCGGGATGATGCGCTGGTTTTCCGCGAACCGTGGCGTCCGCGTCTTTCTCACGTGCCAATCAGGCGCCCTGGCTTTCCTCGCCATCGAACATCTGAACCGGCTGGCTCGGCATGATCGTGGAAATGGCGTGCTTGTAGACGAGCTGGGAATGACCGTCGCGGCGCAGCAGGACACAGAAATTGTCGAACGAAGTGACCACGCCGGTCAGCTTCACGCCGTTGATGAGGAAGATGGTGAGCGGGTTCTTGCTCTTGCGAACTGAATTCAGGAACAGGTCCTGAAGGTTTTGCGATCGTTCCGCCATTGTTCTTGTCTTTCGCCGATCCCCTTCGGTTTGCAAGCCAATGCGCCAAATTAACCGGCACATGTCAAGCTCGCAAACACCGTCTTGTCGTCAGTAACGACAAGCAGAACGAGATATATTGATGTTCATTCCACCTGTGCGGTTATCAGGCTGGACTTTTTTCCGCAATGTCAAAAAAGGCCTGCCGCAACGAAAGTGTTACCGAGCCGGGGTGTCCATTGGCAACCGGATCGCCGTCGATGGCCACGACCGGCATCGCAATTGTCGTCGCGGAACTGATGAACGCCTCGCGTGCCGCCTTGGCCTCGGCGACGGAAAAGCCGCGCTCCTCGATCTTCAAGCCTAGGCTGGCCGCCACTTCGAACATGGTCGTGCGGGTGATGCCGCGCAGGATGCCATGTTCGGCCGGCCTGGTGACCAGAACGCCATCCCTGCTGACGATCCAGGCGTTCGACGAGCCGCCTTCCTTGACCATGCCGTCGCCGTCGACGAACCACGCCTCCTGCGCACCGGCTTCCTTGGCCTTCTGCTTGGCCAATACGTTGGGCAGCAGTCCGACGCTCTTGATGTCGACGCGATCCCAGCGATTCTCAGCCACGGTGATGACCGCGATGCCGGTTTCAGCCCGCTTTGCTCCAGCGGCGGGATCGGCTTTCCTCGCGGTTACCACCAAAGACGGCTTGGTGTCCGCCGACGGGAAGACAAAGTCACGGCTGGCGACGCCGCGCGTCACCTGGACATAGACCAGGCCGTTGGCGACATGGTTGCGGTTGACCACTTCGCGCAGGACGAGCGGCAACACGCCTCGGGTGACCGGCCAGGCGATCGACAGTTCGGTCAGCGAGCGGTTCAGCCGGGCCAGATGGCGCGGCATGTCGACGATAAAGCCACGCGCCACTTCGCAGACCTCATAGACGCCGTCGGCGAACTGATAGCCGCGGTCCTCGATATGCACGGCAGCGTCCGCGTGAGCGACGTAGCGCCCGTTGACATAGGCAATGCGCGGCATGGGCAACCCCTGGAAAGCTCTCGGGCTTTCTTATGCGATTCCGCCGCCGCCGTAACCGGCAAATGCTTGGCCCACGCGCGGCTGAACGGGCGTCGCGCCTGTCTAGAGCGTTGACGCAATTCCGGACGGAAAACCGTTTCACACTTTTCCTGGAATTGCTCTAGACGCCCAGCGACTTCAGCTTGCGATGCAAAGCGGAGCGCTCCATGCCGATGAACTCGGCGGTTTTCGAGATGTTGCCGCCGAAGCGGTTGATCTGGGCGATCAGATAGTCCTTCTCGAACTGTTCACGCGCCTCGCGCAGCGGCAGCGCCATGATGTGCTGGTCGGATTGATTCGGCGTGCGCGGCATCACATCGCCGATCTCGGATGGCAACAGGTCGGCGGTGATCGGTGCATCGACATCGTCGCCGCGCGCCAGGATCATCAGGCGTTCGACATTGTTGCGCAGCTGGCGGACGTTGCCCGGCCAGTTGTGTGCCTGCAGCACCGCCAGCGCGTCATCGCCGATGCGACGCGGCTTGATGCCGGCCTGGCGTGCGATCTGCTTCATGAAATTGTCGACGAGGTAGGGAATGTCCTCGCGCCGCTCGGCCAGCCCCGGCACCATGACCGGAACCACCGCCAGGCGATGATAGAGATCCTCGCGGAAACGCCCGTCGGCAATCATCGCTTCGAGGTTCTGCGAGGTCGAGGAAATGATGCGGACGTCGACCTTGACCCGCTTGGTGCCCCCTACCCGCTCGAACTGCTGTTCGACCAGCACGCGCAGGATCTTGTTTTGCGTCTCGCGCGGCATGTCGGCCACTTCGTCGATGTAGAGAATGCCGCGATGGGCCTCCTCGAGCGCGCCGACCTTGCGCTCGACGCCATTCGATTCGGTGCCGAACAGCTCGATCTCCATGCGCTCGGGCGTGATGTTGGCGGCGCTCAGCGTCACGAACGGTGCGGTCTTGCGCGCCGACAGCGTGTGGATGGCGCGCGCGGCCAGTTCCTTGCCTGAGCCGGAGGGGCCGATGATCATGACGCGGCTGTTGGTCGGCGCGACGCGCTCGATGGTCTGGCGCAACTGGCTCATCGCCGACGACATGCCGATCAGATCGAAGGTTTCGCCGCTGCGCTGCTTGAGGTCGGAAACCTCGCGCCGCAATTTCGAGGTCTCGAGCGCACGCTCGGCGATGAGGATCAGCCTGTCGGCCTTGAACGGCTTTTCGATGAAGTCATAGGCGCCGCGACGGATAGCGGAGACCGCCGTTTCGATGTTGCCGTGGCCGGAGATCATCACCACCGGCAAGGTCGGGTGCATCGTCTTGATCTCATCAAGCAGCGCCAGCCCGTCCAGACGCGAGCCCTGCAGCCAGATGTCGAGGAAAATCAGCCGCGGCGCCCGGTCGGCGATCGCCGCCAACGCGCTGTCGGCATCGAATGCCGTACGGGTTTCGTGACCTTCGTCGCTCAGGATGCCCGCGACGAGTTCACGGATGTCTTCCTCGTCATCGACGATGAGAATATCAGACGCCATTACCGACCTTTTCAGTTTCTCGTTCGTTCTGCGTCCTGCTGTCGCTACGTGGAGACGCGGCGACGGCAGGCGGCAGGATGATGCTGATCATCGCGCCCCGCCCATTGTGGAAATCCGCGGGGGCGTCATGAAGTTCCAGCCTGCCACCATGGTCCTCCACGATCTTCTTGACGATAGCGAGACCGAGCCCGGTGCCCTTCTCGCGTGTGGTCATATAGGGCTCCAGCAGCCTTTGGCGATTCTCGCGCGGCAGGCCTTTGCCATTGTCGATGACGTCGATGCGAATCGCGCCATTCTGGCGCCCGGCTTGAATCCGGATTATGCCGTGCGAACCGTCCTTCTGTTCGAGCCCGTCGATCGCCTCGGCGGCGTTCTTGATCACATTGCCGAAAGCCTGCGCCATCAGACGGCTGTCGAAAGTGCCCTTGAGCGGCTCGTTGCCGAACACGCGTTCGAAAGCAATGTCGGCGCGGCTGACTTCGACCAGGAACGAAGCCTCGCGCAGGGATTCGCGCAGGTCGATGGACTTCATCTCGGGTTTGGGCATGCGAGCGAAAGCGGAGAATTCGTCGACCATGCGGCCGATGTCCTCGACCTGCCGGATGATGGTGTCGGTGCATTGATCGAAAATCTCGCGATCCTCGGTGATGACCTTGCCGAAGCGTCGCTTGATGCGCTCGGCCGACAGCTGGATCGGCGTCAGCGGATTCTTGATCTCGTGCGCGATGCGCCGCGCCACGTCGGCCCAGGCGGAGGAGCGTTGCGCCTGAACCAGATCGGTGATGTCGTCGACCGTCACGACATAGGATTTTTCCTCCGAGCCGTCATTGCCGGCCTCGATGGTGATCTGCACGTTGAAGGTCCGCTCGGCGCCGGCGCGGTAGAAGGTCACCTGCTCGCGGTAGACAGGCTTGCCGGACTTGCGGCCGATTTCGAAGACGCGGCCGACATGCGGCAGTACGGCGGAGAGATTTTGCCCAAGTGCCGCGCTGGCGGATATGGCCAGCATCGCCTCGGCCGAGCGGTTGACGATGGTGACGATGCCATAGGGATCGACGCCGATGACGCCGGCGGTGACACCGGCAAGCACCGCCTCCGAAAAGCGCCGCCGCTCGTCGATCAGGTCCTTTGCGGACAGGATCTCGTTGCGCTGTGATTTCAGTTCCAGCAACATCTTGTTGAAGGTGTCGCCGAGCGAGGCGACATCGCCGTCCGAAGGCCTGACGGGAACCGCGACATCGAGATTGCCGGTTGCGACTTCGTCGGCGGCGCCGATCAGCTGGCGAATGGGCCGCACCAGACGGTCGGCGACGGCGATGCCGGTCCAGATGGCGGACAGGATGATGATCAGCGTCAGCGACAGATAGGGCAGCGCGAAGGCAACCTGCGAGGTGCGCCTGTTATCTTCCAGACCGCGGTACTCATCGGTGTTGGATCTGACGATCTGCCGCGCCTTGATCACCTCGGGATCGACGAGACGGATGGTGTAGAGATAGAGGCCTTCGATCTCGCGCAGCTTGACGATGGCGCCCATGATGTTGCGCGTTTTCGGCTCGATCAGCACCGGCCTGCCGTCGGCCGCGCTGGCCACGGCGCCTTCCGGCGGCTCGGGCATGGCAAAATCTGTGTCGGTCTTGGCGCTCATGACGAAAGAGCCGTCAGGTTTGATCAGCGCCGCATGGGCCAGCGACCGGCCCACCGCTTCCTTGTTCATGAGATCGAGAAAGCCAGTCCGATCAAGGCCGTAGAGCGTCCTGGACGCGTCGAGATCATAGGCCATCGACAGCGTCGTGCCCTGAAGGTTGCGGGCGTTTTCCTGGACATAGGCGTCGGCGATCGACAGCGACGAATTGACAATCGTCTTAGTCCGGATCTCGAACCAGCGGTCGAGGCCGATGTCGAGCGTGATCGAGGCGATGATCGCCACCATGATGGCGGGAATTGCGGCGACCAGTGCGAACATGGCGACGATGCGCACGTGCAGCCGCGAGGCCGCCTTGCCGTGCCGGCGCGCCATCAGGATGCGATGCACTTCACGTCCGACCAGCGCGGTGAGGAACAGGACGAAAGCGGCATTGAGGGCAATCAACGCCAGCGTCGTCGATTCGTTCGGTGTGATCGGCGTGGCGCCGACAAGGATGGCGAATGAGATCGCCGCCGTCACCAGCGCGCCGCCGACCGCGACCACGCCCGGCAGCGCAAGCAGCCGGCGCCCGTCACGCGTGCCGGGTTCGCTGAAAAGCGGTTGGTTGAGTGTCGGTGCCTGCGGAGCCATGTCGCCGTCTAGAGCCATGATTGCGTCCGATGTATGCAACGCATTGTGGCGATTATGCAACAAGTGTGACCGAGACGGGAATCTTTCGCCAGCCGTCCCCTGAAAACAGGCCTGAGCCCGGATCAGGAGTTCAGGACTGTCGCGATGATTTGTAGACGTTGACGCCGAGATCGCGGATTTTCTTGCGCAGCGTGTTGCGGTTGACCCCCAGCAATTCGGCGGCCTTGATCTGGTTGCCGCGGGTTGCCGTCATCGAGGCCAGGACCAGCGGATATTCGACCTCGGACAAAATCCGCTGGTAGAGCCCCGCGGGCGGCAAGTCGCCGGCAAACGAAGCGAAATAACGCTGCAGGAAGTGCTCGACCGCCTGGCCGATGGACAGGTCGTCGGGAATGAGATTGCCGCCGCCCGGCACCACAGGGCGCTCGCCGGTCTTGAGCTCCGCCTCGATGATCTCGGCGGAAATCTCGTCCTGCGAATAGAGCGCGGCGAGCCTGCGCACGAGGTTTTCCAGCTCGCGCACATTGCCGGGCCACGGGTAGCGTTTCATCAATTCGATGCCGCCGGAGGAGATGCGCTTGGTCTGCAGACCTTCCATCTCGCCAAGCTTGAAGAAATGCCGGACGAGATCGGGAACGTCCTCGGAGCGCTCGCGCAGCGCCGGCAGCCTGAGCGGCACGACGTTGAGGCGATAGAAAAGATCCTCGCGGAAGAGCCCCTGGTTGATGAGGGTGCGCAGATCCTTGTTGGTGGCGGCGACGATGCGCACGTCGGTCTTGATCGGCGTGCGGCCGCCGACGGTCGTGTACTCGCCTTGCTGCAGGACGCGCAGCAGCCGCGTCTGCGCCTCCATCGGCATGTCGCCGATCTCGTCGAGGAACAGCGTACCGCCCTCGGCCTGCTCGAAGCGGCCGGTCGAGCGGTTCTGCGCACCGGTGAAGGCGCCCTTCTCGTGGCCGAACAGTTCCGATTCGATCAGGTCGCGCGGGATCGCCGCCATGTTGATGGCAACGAAGGGCCCGCCGCGACGGCGGCCATATTCATGCAGCGCGCGCGCCACCAGCTCCTTGCCGGTGCCGGATTCGCCTGAGATCATCACCGTCAGGTCGGTCTGCATCATGCGCGCCAGCATGCGGTAAATGTCCTGCATGGCAGCAGAGCGGCCGACCAGCGGCATCGCGTCGGGCTGTTCTTCCGGCCGCACTTCGATCTTCGGCCGCCGCGGTTCGGAAAGCGCCCGGTTGACGATGTTGAGGAGCTCGGTCAGGTCGAATGGCTTGGGCAGATATTCGTAGGCGCCGGTTTCGGATGCGCGGATAGCGGTCATGAAGGTGTTCTGGGCACTCATGACGATGACGGGCAGTTCCGGCCGCGCTTTCTTGATGCGCGGCAGCATGTCGAAGGCGTTTTCGTCCGGCATCACCACATCGGTGATGACCAGATCGCCCTCACCGGCCGCCACCCAGCGCCACAATGTCGAAGCGTTGGAGGTGACGCGCACCTCGTGGCCGACGCGCGACAGCGCCTGGTTGAGAACGGTGCGGATCGCCGCATCGTCGTCGGCGACGAGAATATTGCCGCGAACGGTCATTTGCGGTCTCCTTCACCGTCTTCATCGGCGCCGTATGGCGCTTCTTTCCACGCCGGCATCAGGATGCGGAAGGTGGTCCCGCGCGGTGTCGATTCGCATTCGATGATGCCGCCATGCTCGCCGACGATCTTTGCGACCAGCGCCAGACCCAACCCCGAGCCGTTCGGCTTGGTGGTGATGAACGGATCGAACAGGATCGGCAAGATATCTTCCGAGACGCCCGAGCCATTGTCGCGCACGCAGAATTCCAGCGGCAGCGATACGCGATCCTGCGTGCCCGGAACGGAAACGCGGATGCCAGGCCGAAAGGCGGTCGACAGTACGATCTCGCCCTGCGGGTCGCTGCCGATCGCCTCGGCGGCGTTCTTGACCAGGTTGAGGAACACCTGGATGAGCTGGTCGCGGTTGGCAAATACCGGAGGCAATGAAGGATCATAGTCCTCCATTATCTTGATTCTCTTGGCAAAACCGTTCTTGGCGATCGCCTTCACATGGTCGAGAACGACATGGATGTTGACGGGGTAGCGATCGATCGGCCGCTCGTCGGAAAACACCTCCATGCGATCGACCAGCGACACGATGCGATCCGTCTCGTCGGTGATCAGCCGCGTCAGCGCGCGGTCCTCGTCGGAAGCCGACAGTTCGAGCAGCTGGGCGGCACCGCGGATGCCGGAAAGCGGGTTCTTGATCTCATGGGCGAGCATCGCCGCCAGACCGGTCACCGAGCGTGCCGCGCCGCGATGCGTCATCTGCCGGTCGATCTTGTCGGCCATCGACCGTTCCTGGAACATCACCACGACGGAGCCCGGAAATTCCGGCACCGGTGCGACATAGAGATCGACGACCTTCTCGATGCCGAGACGCGGCGACGACACGTCGACCCGATACTCGTTGACCGGAGCGCGACGCTCGCGCACCTGATCGACGAGCGTCAGCAGCGGGCTGCCGAAGGGGATCAACTTGGACAGCGTGTTGCGCGCCAGCATTGTCGCGCTCGAGCGAAAAAAGTCCTCGGCATCGGCATTGGCGAAGGTGATGAACCCTTGTTCGCTGATCATGATCACCGGGCGGCGGATGGTGTTGAGCACGATCTGGGCGGCATCCGCCATTTCGGTACCCTGGCCCGCGGCGGCGTTCATGCGGCGCTCCGCAGGTTCAACGGTTGCGGATCGCGCGAAAACACATCACGCAGCAACGCGATGGCGCGCGCGGGCTCGAATGTCGTCAGAATGGCTTTTCGGCTGTCGTCGGCGATGCCGCCGGCATGACGATCGAGATACCAGCCAAGGTGCTTGCGCGCCTGGCGCAGGCCGCTCTCGACGCCATAGAGCGCCAGCATGTCCTCGTAGTGGGAGACGATATAGTCAGCCAGCGCCGTAGGGCTCTGCGGGACGTTAGGCACTGTTGCGCCTATCGCGGCCGCCGCGATGCTGCCGGCGATCCAGGGCGCCCCATAATGCGCGCGGCCGACCATCACCGCGTCGGCGCCGGACTGGTCGAGGATTTCGATGGCTTCAGCCGGGGAGCAAACATCGCCATTGGCAACGACCGGGATGGACACCGCTTCCTTGACCCGGGCGATGGCGCGCCAGTCGGCCTTGCCCTGGTAGAACTGGCAGCGCGTGCGACCGTGCACGGTCACCATCCTGACGCCTGCCTGTTCGGCACGGCGCGCCAGCATTGGCGCGTTGAGCGCGCCTTCGTCCCAGCCGAGCCGCATCTTGACCGTTACCGGCACCTTGACCGCGCCGACCACGGCGTCGATCAGCGACAGCGCATGGTCGAGATCCAGCATCAGTGCCGAGCCGGCATAGCCGCCGGTGACCTTCTTGGCCGGGCAGCCCATGTTGATGTCGATGATGTCGGCGCCTTCGCCAGCGGCTATACGCGCGCCCTCGGCCATATGCGCCGCCTCGCGGCCGGCAAGCTGCACCATGTGAACCGGCAGGCCGGAATGACGGATGCGCAGGTCGAAACCCGCCCTGCCCTTGGCAAGCTCGCCGCTGGCCACCATTTCGGACACGACCAAGCCGGCGCCATGTGCGTGGGCACGCCGGCGGAACGGCTCATCCGATATCCCCGACATCGGCGCCAGGAACACGCGATTGCGGATTTGCACGCCGCCGACATCGAGAGGCGCGGCCAATTTGGTCAAGTCAGGCATGCACAAAAACCAAGCATGTTCATTCGTTGCACATTCTCTAGCCAGAACCGTCGCAATGTGCAACGCGGAATGACGCCACATTAAGGCGCAATTGGGAAAATGCTGGCCTTCGGCTTTGGCCGCGACCAAAGCGCCGCGCGCCCTTCAGGACGCGCAAGGGACGCTTTGGATGTTCATATTTGGCGCACGATCTTTTCCGAAAACCGATTACACTTTTCGGGATCGTGCGCTAAGCCAATCGGCATGACTGTCGCAAGTGAAAATCACGTTTCGAGTGAGGACGGCAAGGTCGCGGTGGTGATCGTCGCCGCCGGCCGCGGCGCGCGTGCCGGGCAGGCCAACGGTCCCAAGCAATACCAAAACATCGGCGGCCGCGCCGTGATTGCGCATACGCTGGACATGTTTCTGGCCCATCCGCAAACGGGCCAGATTGTTGTCGCCATCCACGCCGACGACCACGAATTGTTCCGGCAAGCGGCGGGCGCCAATGCTGAGCGCGTGACCGCCGTCATTGGCGGGGCAACCAGGCAGGAATCCGTCCGGCTCGGCCTGCTTGCGTTGAGAGGCCACGCGCCGGACCAGGTTCTGATCCACGACGCCGTCCGTCCATTCGTCGATGCGGAGTTGATCGACCGCACCATCGCCGCCATCGGCGAACACGAGGGCGCCTTGCCCGCCCTACCCGTCGCCGACACGCTGAAGCGCGAGTCGGCGGGCGGCGCGGTCGGGGAAACCGTTTCGCGCAGCGGGCTTCATGCCGCCCAGACGCCACAGGGCTTTCCGTTCTGGCTGATCCTCGCCGCGCACGAGAAAGCCCATCATCTGGGAAAGACGGACTTCACCGACGACGCGGCAATCGCCGAATGGGCGCAAATGCCGGTAAAAATCGTTCCGGGCTCGCCGGACAATGTCAAACTCACCTGGGCACGGGATATTGCGATGGCTGACCAGCGGCTTTCCGGCGAACGCGTGCGCTTTCCCGACATAAGAACCGGCAATGGCTACGACGTCCACGCCTTCGAACCCGGCGACCGCGTCACACTGTGCGGCGTCGCTATTCCGCATGACAGGAAACTGTCCGGCCATTCCGACGCCGATGTCGGCCTGCACGCATTGACCGATGCGTTGCTGGCGACGTGCAGCGCCGGCGACATCGGCACGCACTTCCCGCCATCCGACCCGCAGTGGAAAGGCGCTGCCTCACATATCTTCGTCGAGCATGCGGCAAAACTTGTGCGCGAGCGCGGCGGCCGCATCGCCAATGCCGACATCACGCTGATCTGCGAGGCGCCGCGCGTCGGCCCGCATCGCGAGGCGATGACGGCGGCCCTGTCGCGGATGCTGGCAATTTCGCCGGACCGCATCTCGATCAAGGCGACAACCAACGAAAAGCTCGGCTTTGTCGGGCGCGAGGAAGGCATAGCTGCCATCGCCACCGCCAGCGTGGTGTTTCCGGGCGAGGTGCCGGAATGAACAGCAACGACATGGCAAATGCGCTGCTGCAAGCCTGCCAAAAGCGCGGCATCATGCTGGCGACGGCCGAAAGCTGCACAGGCGGGATGATCATCGCAGCGCTCACCGACATCGCCGGCTCCTCCGCCGTTGTCGATCGCGGCTTCATCACCTATTCAAACGAGGCCAAGATGGACATGCTCGGTGTGTCCGCTGCCACGCTTGATGCGCATGGCGCGGTTTCCCGCGAGACGGCGATCGAGATGGCAAAGGGCGCGCTTGCCCGTTCGCGCGCGGGGCTGACCCTGGCGGTCACCGGCATCGCCGGCCCCGGCGGCGGTTCGGCGGAAAAACCCGTCGGCCTGGTCTGGTTCGGCGTTGGCATAGACGGCGAGACCGTGACCGCCGAACACAAATTGTTTGCCGACAAGGGTCGCGATTTCATCCGCCAGGAAACGGTCAGGCATGCGTTGGAATTGGGTCTGCGGGCGCTCGGCCAGCGTTAAAGCGCGACGCGCTTTAAGTCCTTGTATTTGTGCATGTCGTCGTTCCCAAAACCGCTGCGCACTTTTGGGCGACATGCATCAGGCCGACAGCGCTGTACCGTAGATGACGTCGGCGCGCTTCTCGAAAGCCTCGGCGAACATGCGGAAGGCGCGATCGAACATGGTTCCCATCACCGCGCCCAGAATGCGGCTCTTGAACTCATAGTCGATGAAGAAGCGGACGGCGCAGCCGCCGCCATCCGGTTCGAAACGCCAGACATTGCTCAGATATTTGAACGGGCCATCGATATACTTCACGTCGATGGTGTTCTCGTCGGGCTTCAGCAGCACCTGCGTCGTGAAGGTTTCGCGGATCGCCTTGTAGCCGATGCTCATGTCGGCGAGGAGAACCGTGCGTCCATCACGCTCCTTGCGCGAGCGCACCGACAGCGCCTCACAAAGCGGCAGGAATTGCGGATAGGCCTCGATATCGGCAACCAGTGCGAACATCTGTTGCGGCGTATGGGCAACGCGGCGGGTGGCTTCGAATTTCGGCATGAAACCCGCTCTAAAGCGCGTCGCGTCGAAGCGGATTCATGCGACGCGCTTTAGGTTCGTTGTTTTTATGCATGTCGTTCTCCCAAAACCGAGGTCACTTTTGGGCGACATGCACTAGAGCGATTTCTTGAGAAGCGCTTCCCGCGCCGCGCGCAGCCTGGCGAAATCGTCGCCGGCGTGATGCGACGAGCGCGTCAGCGGGCTCGACGCCACCAGCAGAAATCCCTTGGTCCGGCCGATCGTCTCGAAGGACTTGAACTCCTCCGGCGTGACGAAGCGGATCACCGGATGGTGCTTCTTCGACGGCTGCAGATACTGGCCGATGGTCATGAAGTCGACATTGGCCGAACGCAGATCGTCCATCAGCTGCAGGATTTCGTTCCGCTCTTCGCCCAGACCCACCATGATGCCGGACTTGGTGAAGATCGACGGGTCGAGTTCCTTGACCCGCTGCAACAGCCTGATCGAGTGGAAATAGCGGGCGCCCGGACGAACCGTCAGATAGTTCGACGGCACTGTCTCCAGATTGTGATTGAACACGTCAGGCTTGGCCGCCACGACGATCTCCAGCGCGCCTTCCTTGCGCAGGAAATCTGGCGTCAGGATTTCGATCGTCGTCAACGGCGTCGCCGCCCTGATGGCGCGGATCACCTCGGCGAAATGCCGTGCGCCGCCATCGGCCAGATCGTCACGGTCGACCGAGGTGATGACGACATGGGTCAGGCCCATCTGCTTGACGGCATGCGCGACGCGGGCCGGCTCGTCGGCATCGAGTGCTGTCGGGATGCCAGTGGCGACGTTGCAAAAGGCGCAGGCGCGCGTGCAGATCTCGCCCATGATCATGAAGGTGGCGTGCTTCTTCTCCCAGCACTCGCCGATGTTGGGACAGCCGGCCTCTTCGCAGACCGTCACCAGCTTGTGCGACTTCACGATCTCGCGGGTCTCGGCATAGCCCTTCGAGACCGGCGCCTTGACGCGGATCCAGTCGGGCTTGCGCAGCACCTCCTGATCGGGCTTGTGCGCCTTTTCCGGGTGCCGCAAGCGCGGTGCGTTGGCGATCGTATCGAGGACAGTGACCATCTGGAAACCTGGTTTATTGGCGACCGCCAGCCCGGCGCTCGCTGTCATAACGTCATCTAAGACTTTTCAGCGCAAAGAAAAAGGCCGCCGCAATGCATGCCGCGACAGCCTTTTTCGCATAGCAGCTCTTCAGCGATGTTAACGGCGCACCAGGCGCCCGACCCAGATCAGCAGGCAGGCGCCGATGAAGCCGGTGATCAGATAGGCGGTCCAGCCGATACCGAAGACACCGATGTTGAGCGCCTGCAGAATGGCGTTCAGCACGATCGCGCCGACGATGCCCAGAACAATGTTCATGACGATGCCGGTGTTGCTCTTCATGAACATTTCGGCGAACCAGCCTGCCAGGCCGCCGATAATGATTGCTGCTATCCAGCCGACGCCATTCAAGTGCATATGCCTTCTCCTTGTGTGATGGATGAAAACGCATCCGCAAACGAACTGCCTTGCCACTGGGTTCCATCGGGTCCAGCGCGCTCAATCTATCACGCGTTGAGCGCACGGCCATAGGCGTCAAGCACGCTTTCCTTCATCATCTCCGACAGCGTCGGATGCGGGAAGATGGTGTGCATCAGTTCTTCCTCGGTCGTTTCGAGATTCATCGCCACGACAAAACCCTGGATCAATTCGGTCACTTCGGCGCCAACCATATGCGCGCCGAGCAACTGACCGGTCTTCTTGTCGAAGATGGTCTTGATGAATCCCTGGTCCTCGCCGAGCGCGATGGCCTTGCCATTGGCGGCGAACTGGAAGCGTCCGACCCTGATGTCCTTGCCCTCGGCCTTGGCCTTGGCTTCCGTCAGGCCGACGGAGGCGACCTGCGGATTGCAATAGGTGCAGCCGGGAATCTTCAGCTTGTCGATGGCATGAACGCCGGGGAAGCTGGCGATCTTTTCGACGCACACAACGCCCTCGTGTTCGGCCTTGTGGGCAAGCATCGGCGGGCCCGCGACATCGCCGATGGCATAGATGCCGGGCACGTTGGTCTTGCCGTAACCGTCGACGACGATGCAGCCGCGTTCGGTCTTCACGCCGAGCGCCTCGAGCCCGAGATTCTCGATGTTGCCCTGCACCCCGACGGCCGAGATCATGCGGTCGGCGGTGATCTTCTCGACCTTGCCGTCCTTCATCTCGACATGCGCGGTGACCGAGTTCGCGCCTTTCTCGACCTTGGTGACCTTAGCCTCGAGGATGATCTTCATGCCTTGCTTTTCGAATTGCTTTTGCGCGAATTTCGAGACTTCGGCGTCCTCGACCGGCATCACCGCCGGCAGCAATTCCACGACAGTCACTTCGGCACCCATGGTGCGATAGAAGGAGGCGAATTCGATGCCGATGGCGCCCGAACCCATCACCAGCAGCGACTTCGGCATTTCCTTCGGCACCATCGCCTCGAAATAGGTCCAGATCAGCTTGCCATCCGGCTCGATGCCGGGCAGCGCGCGCGGCCGGGCGCCGGTCGCCAGGATGATGTGCTTGGCAGTGTAGGTGCCCTCGCCCTTGACGCCCTTCGGCACCGGCGGCTGCGGCTCCATCGGCTTCTTGGCCGTCTTGGAGACGACGATTTCGCCCAATTTGTCACCGGAAGGAGCCTTCGAGAGCTTGGCCTCGCCCCAGATCACATCGACCTTGTTCTTCTTCATCAGGAAGGCAACGCCGCCATTGAGCCGCAGCGAGACTTTTCGCGAGCGGTCGACCACGGCTGACGTGTCGACGCTGACCTTGCCGTCGAGCTTCAGCCCGTAATCCTTCAGGTGATCCGAATAGTGCATGATCTCGGCCGAGCGCAGCAGCGCCTTGGTCGGAATGCAGCCCCAGTTGAGGCATATGCCGCCGAGATGCTCGCGCTCGACGATCGCCGTCTTGAAGCCGAGCTGGGCGGAACGCACCGCCGTGACATAGCCGCCAGGGCCGGAGCCGATGATGATGACGTCGTAGTTCTCAGCCACGGTTCTTCTCCTTGATTCACAATTCCAGCATGATGCGCACGAGAGGCGCCAGCGCCGTGCCGATGTTTCGCGTGTTTTCGGCATCGAGGTGGACGCCGTCGAGCGGTGTGGTTTGCGCCACGCTGCCGGCGTCGAAGAAGCCGCAGCCGGCCTCATCGGCAAGAGCGGCGTAGAGCGGCGCCAACCGCGTCGAAGCCTCGTCGCCGCCGGCGAACATTTCCTTGAATTCGGCATTGTCGGTACGGCTGACGGCAGGCGGCGAAACGATCAGGACCTGCGGCGCCGGCCAGTCGAACGGATAGTCGTGGCCGCGCACGATGTCGATCAACCGCTGGATGCCTTGTTTGGCGGCGACCGGATTGCCGTGGATCCACGGCTTCATGTCATTGGCGCCGAGCAGGATGACAACCACATCGATCGGCGCATGCGTCATCAGGATTGTCGGCAGCAGCCTGGCGCCGTTGCGATCCGCGCCGGCCAGATGATCGTCAAAGGCCGTGGTGCGGCCGTTGAGGCCTTCGGCGATGACTTCGACGCCACCGCCGAGCCCGGCCTGCAGTACGCTTGGCCAACGGTCCTGCAGCGCATGGCGGCCACCTTCGGCGTTGTAGCCCCAGGTCAGCGAGTCGCCGTAGCAAAGAACCGTCTTCATCCGCTCACCCGCGCGTTAGTCAAACCGTGTCTCACCCGCCAGTGCACGAACAGCCATTGCACCAGAATGGTCACCAGGCCCGGCAGGCCAAGGCCGATAATCATCGGAATGTCCCCCTTCACTGCCGTCATGCTGGCGTCAGTGTAGAGGATGAGGGCGATCAGCAGCCCAATCAGCACGGCAAGGACGATCAGCGACCACATCCCCGTTTTGTCGACCGCAGCCAGCGGATCGGTCATGAACTGGGCCACGAAGAAGATGAAGGTCAAGACGATCGTCACCAGCACCGACGCCATGAAGACGAGGATATATTCTTCCTGCGCGTTGGTAATGACGGCCAATTGCTGGGCGACCAGGCCGCCGGCCAAACCGGAAATGATGAAAGCGAAAAGGCTGGTGAAGAATGTCCGCACCGCCCTCTCCCTTCCTAGACCAGCATGCCCATCGGGTTTTCGATCAGCCGCTTGAAGGCGACCAGCAGTTCGGCACCGAGTGCGCCATCGACGGCGCGATGATCGGTCGACAGCGTCACCGACATCACGGTGGCAATCTTGATCTCGCCATTCTTGACCACCGCCCGCTCCTCGCCGGCGCCGACCGCCAGGATCGTCGCATGCGGCGGGTTGATGACGGCGGCAAAGTCCTTGATGCCGAACATGCCGAGGTTCGACACCGCCGTGGTGCCGCCCTGATACTCTTCCGGCTTCAGCTTGCGGCTGCGGGCGCGGCTGGCCAGATCCTTCATCTCGTTGGAGATGGTGGAAAGCGTCTTTTCGTCCGCATGCCGAATGATCGGCGTGATCAGGCCACCCGGGATCGACACGGCGACGCCGACATCGGCGTGCTTGTGCTTGACCATGGCGCTTTCGGTCCATGAGGCATTGGCATCCGGCACCGCCTTCAGCGCCATGGCCATCGCCTTGATCACCATGTCGTTGACCGACAGCTTGTAGGCGGGGGCATCACCCTTGTCGGTCTTCTTCATTGGCGCTGCCGCGTTGATCTGCGTGCGCAGGGCCAGCAGCGCATCGAGCTCGCAGTCGAGCGTCAGGTAGAAATGCGGGATGGTGGTCTTGGCCTCGACGAGGCGGCGCGCGATGGTCTTGCGCATGTTGTCATGCGGGACGAGCTCATAAGAGCCTTGCTCGAACAGTTTCAGCACCTGCTCGTCCGACATCGCCTTTACTGCCGGGGCAGGAGCAGCAGCCGGAGCCACTGGTGCGCCTGCGGGCGCTGCCTTGGCGGCAGGCTTGGCGCCGCCACCGGCAATCGCCGCATCGACATCGGCCTTCACCACGCGGCCATGCGGGCCGGTGCCGGTCACGGCAGAAACATCGACGCCGGCCTCCTTGGCGATACGGCGCGCGAGCGGCGAGGCGAAGGTGCGCCCTTCACCCTGTGATTGGCCGATCTCCCCCCTTGAGGGAGAGATGCCCGGCAGGGCAGAGGGGGGCGCGACAGGCTGAGACGCAGGCGAGACAGCGCCCCCCTCTGTCGACTTCGTCGACATCTCCCCCACAGGTGGGGAGATTGGCGCTTTGTCCTGCTTGGCTTCCGCTTTCGCTGGTGCGGCGGCACCACCGCTTTTCGCGGCGGCTCCTGCGTCCTCACCTTCGGCAGCAAGCACGGCGATCAGCGCATTGACCTTGACGCCCTCGGTGCCGGCCGGAACGACGAGCTTGGCGACAATGCCTTCGTCGACAGCCTCGACTTCCATCGTCGCCTTGTCGGTCTCGATCTCGGCGATGACATCGCCCGGCGAAACCTTGTCGCCTTCCTTGACGAGCCACTTGGACAGATTGCCCTCTTCCATCGTGGGGGAGAGCGCCGGCATGGTGATGTTGATTGGCATTTTGTCCTCCCGCCCGATTCAGCGATACGTGACGGCTTTGACCGCCTCGATGACCTCGCCGACATTGGGCAATGCCAGCTTTTCGAGGTTCGCCGCATAGGGCATAGGCACGTCCTTGCCGGCAATGGTGATGACCGGCGCATCGAGGAAATCGAAGGCGCGCTGCGACACCTGGTTGGCGATATGGTCGCCCACCGAACTCTGCGGATACCCCTCTTCCACGACGATCAGCCGGTTGGTCTTCTTGACAGAGGTGATGATGGTGTCGAGGTCGAGCGGGCGGATCGTGCGCAGGTCGATGATCTCCGCATCGATACCCATGCCGCGCAGCTCGGCTTCAGCCTTCACCGCATAGGTCATGCCGATGCCGAAGGAAACGATGGTGACGTCCTTGCCTGATTTGTGGATGCGCGCCTTGCCGATCGGCAGCACGAAATCATCCAGCTTCGGCACATCGAAGGACTGGCCGTAGAGGATTTCGTTCTCGAGGAAGATGATCGGATTGGGATCGCGGATCGCCGCCTTGAGCAAACCCTTGGCGTCGGCGGCGGTGTAGGGCATCACGACCTTAAGGCCCGGAATGTGGCTGTACCAGGCGGCGTAGCACTGCGAATGCTGGGCGGCGACGCGTGCGGCGGCGCCGTTCGGTCCGCGGAACACGATCGGCGCACCCATCTGGCCGCCGGACATGTAAAGCGTCTTGGCTGCGGAATTGATGATCTGGTCGATCGCCTGCATGGCGAAGTTGAAGGTCATGAACTCGACGATCGGTCTGAGCCCGGCCATCGCCGCGCCGACGCCGACGCCGGCAAAGCCGTGTTCGGTGATCGGCGTGTCGACGACGCGTCGCGGCCCGAACTCCTGTAGCAACCCTTGCGTGATCTTGTAGGCGCCCTGATATTCGGCGACCTCCTCGCCCATGACGAAGACATCGCCGTCGCGGCGCATCTCCTCGGCCATGGCATCGCGCAACGCTTCGCGCACCGTGGTCGAGACCATTTCCGTGCCGGCCGGAATGTCCGGATCGGCGGCGATTTCCGTCTTCGGGGCGGCCGCGACAGGTGCAGCCTTACCCTCCCCCTTGTGGGGAGGGTCGGCCGGCGCGCCGGCCGGGGTGGGGGTTACGGCGGCGGGTTCACCCCCACCCGCGCCTGCGGCGCGACCTCCCCCATCAGAGGGGGAGGTAAGAGCGGCGGCACTTTCGCCGTCCTGCAGCAACACCGCGATCGGTGTGTTGACCTTGACGCCTTCGGTGCCGGCGGCGATCAGGATCTTGCCCAGCGTGCCTTCGTCGACGGCTTCGACTTCCATCGTCGCCTTGTCGGTTTCGATCTCGGCGATGACGTCGCCGGCGACGACCTTGTCACCCTCGTTCTTCAACCACTTGGAAAGATTGCCCTCTTCCATGGTCGGCGAGAGAGCGGGCATGAGAATTTCGATCGGCATGTCCTTGCCCTCCCGTTACAATACGATATCGGTCCAGAGCTCGGACGGATCCGGCTCCGCGTCGTTCTGGGCAAATTCGGCGGCGTCGGCGACGATGTCTCTGACCTCCTTGTCGATGGTCTTGAGTTCGTCTTCACCAGCCCACTTCTTCTCGATCAGCCGCGCCTTGACCTGTTCGATCGGGTCGTGCTCGGAGCGCATCTTCTGCACTTCCTCCTTCGAACGATATTTCGCCGGATCGGACATCGAGTGGCCGCGATAGCGATAGGTCTGCATTTCGAGGATCAGCGGGCCGTTGCCGGAGCGGCACCATTCGGTGGCCAGGTCGCCGGCCGCCTTGACGGCGCGCACATCCATGCCGTCGACCTGGATGCCGGGAATCTTGAACGAGGCGCCGCGATGCGAGAAGTCTGTCTCCGCCGACGAGCGCGAGACCGAGGTGCCCATGGCATAGCGGTTGTTCTCGATGATGTAGATCACCGGCAGCTTCCACAGCGAGGCCATGTTGAAGCTTTCATAGACCTGGCCCTGGTTGGCCGCGCCGTCACCGAAATAGGTAAGCGACACATTGTTGTTGTCGCGATAGCGGTTGGCGAAGGCGAGGCCGGTGCCGAGCGACACCTGCGCGCCGACAATGCCGTGGCCGCCGTAAAAATG
This sequence comes from Mesorhizobium sp. AR07, assembly GCF_024746815.1. Lineage (GTDB taxonomy): Bacteria > Pseudomonadota > Alphaproteobacteria > Rhizobiales > Rhizobiaceae > Mesorhizobium. Next base: position 747,496 of record NZ_CP080525.1, on the reverse strand, counting down.
CTTCTCCTTGGAGAACATGTGCATGGAGCCGCCCTTGCCCCGTGACAGGCCGCCACGACGCCCGGTCAGTTCGGCCATGACGCCCCGCGGCGACAGTTCCATCGCCAGCATGTGGCCATGGTCGCGATAGGCGGTGATCATCTGGTCGCCTTCGATCAGCGCCATCTTCATGCCGGTGACGACCGCTTCCTGGCCGATATAGAGGTGGCAGAAGCCGCCGATGAAACCCATGCCGTAGAGCTGGCCGGCCTTTTCCTCGAAACGGCGGATGAGCAGCATATGCCGGTAGGCGGCAAGCTCTTCATCCTTGGTGAATTCGGCTGGCTTGGGGGCCGAAAGCCCCGATTTACCGTCGGATTTGGATTTGGCAGGCGCTTTTCTGGCGGCGGTAGCCATGCATCACTCCCTGTTGGCGTCTCTTTGCGGACATTAGAGCAAGATGAACCTGCTCTGGGGAGATCAGCTCCCTCCCCACCGATTTCAGGGAGGCTAACATGCGTTAAAGCGTTGCGCTATGCCGAATTTGCATAGCTGGCATGCTCCTAAGCGATTAAAAACATTGAAAATATTGGCGATTAACTTGATATCGGTTACTTTGTCGAGGCCGGCAACATGATGGTGATTTCGTCAGCCTGGGACAGATTGAGCGCCTTGCGCGCCTGCTCGTCGAGCATGTCCTTCTCGAGCGTCCCTTCGTGCATGAGCCGAACGCGGCGTTCGAGCTCCATCCGACGTGCCTTGATCTTATCGAGCTGACCTTGCAGCGCAACCGTCTGGGCCTCCAGCTGATATTTCGAATTGATGCCGAATTCGCCGTGATAGGCGTGAAAGCCGAAATAGGCCAGGAACGCCACGCAGAGCGAGGGAATGATCAGCCGACCGGTGTTTCTCTGCTTGTGCTGACGCGTCCACATGACCCGAATCCTCGCGGCCGCGAACTCATGCGGCTCACGGTCTTTTTCGCCCGATTGTGCTTAACGGACGGTTACGGATGACCGACCTGGGGGTGCCGAAATGAAAAAGGGCGGGAATGCTCCCGCCCTTTCATGCGCTATCCGGGGATACGCGTGTTTTCGGATCAGCCCTTCACCACCGACTTGCCGGCATAGCGCGCCTGCTTGCCGAGTTCTTCCTCGATGCGGATCAGCTGGTTGTATTTGGCCATGCGGTCCGAGCGCGACAGCGAGCCGGTCTTGATCTGCCCGCAATTGGTGGCGACGGCGAGATCGGCGATGGTCGAATCCTCGGTTTCGCCCGAACGATGCGACATGACGGCGGTGTAGCCGGCCTTGTGCGCGGTCTCGACAGCGTCGAGCGTTTCGGTCAGCGAGCCGATCTGGTTGACCTTGACCAGGATCGAATTGGCAACGCCCATGCGGATGCCGTCGCGCAGACGCGCGGTGTTGGTGACGAACAGGTCGTCGCCGACCAGCTGGGTCTTCTTGCCGATCAGGTCGGTCAGGTACTTCCAGCCTTCCCAGTCATCCTCGGCAAGCCCGTCCTCGATCGAAATGATCGGATAGTCGGCGGCAAGCTTGGCCAGGTATTTGGCCTGGGCCTTGGGGTCGCGCGTCTTTTTCTCGCCCTCATAGACGTAGTTGCCGTCCTTGAAGAACTCGGTCGCCGCGCAATCGAGGCCGAGCGCGATCTCCTCGCCCGGCTTGAAGCCGGCCTTCTCGATCGATTCCATGATGAAGTCGAGCGCCACCGGCGCGCTCTTCAGGTTCGGGGCAAAGCCGCCTTCGTCGCCGACATTGGTGTTATGTCCGGCATCCTTCAGCTTCTTGCGCAGCGTGTGGAAGATTTCCGAGCCCCAGCGAACACCTTCGCGCAGCGTCGGTGCACCGATCGGCAGGATCATGAATTCCTGGAAGTCGATCGGGTTGTCGGCATGGGCGCCGCCATTGATGATGTTCATCATCGGCACCGGCAGGACATGTGCCTTGGTGCCGCCGACATAACGGTAGAGCGGCAGGCCGGCGGCATCGGCCGCGGCCTTGGCCACCGCCAGCGAGACGCCGAGGATGGCGTTGGCGCCGAGCCGGCTCTTGTTGGGCGTGCCGTCGAGCTCGATCATGGTCTGATCGATGTGGATCTGGTTCTCGGCTTCCATGCCGCCGATCGCCTCGAACAGCTCGCCATTGACGGCCTCAACGGCCTTGAGCACGCCCTTGCCGAGATAGCGGGCACCGCCATCGCGCAGTTCGACGGCCTCGTGCGCGCCGGTCGAAGCGCCGGACGGCACCGCCGCGCGGCCCATCGAGCCGTCTTCGAGAACGACATCGACCTCAACGGTCGGATTTCCACGGCTGTCCAGGATTTCACGCCCGACAATGTCGATGATGGCGGTCATTGCGATGTCCTCGATTGATCTGAAAAAGCGTCGCGCACGTCTTAGCCAAAGTGCCGCAAAAGGCAATCGGCCGGCTCGCGATTATTGCCGGGGCCTCAGATCAGGCGATTCACGAAGCGCAAATCGCTGTCATCATAAGTCATGTACGGTGGACCCAGCTTGCCGCTATGGTGCGTGTGCGCGGGGCGAAACAGGAGGAGTTTCGCCATGTCCCAGTTGAGCGGTATCGTGAGTTTGTTCCTGATCGCGGCGGCGTTTCTGACGTCGTGCGACAATCAGCAGTCGCCGCCCAAGGCGGTAGCGCCCTTGCACATCAGCGAATAGGCGCCGCATCGAACCCAAAAGGCCCGTCGAGACGGTCTGTCTCGACGGGCCTTTTTGCTTTGGCCGTCAATGCCAGTAAGGCGTGACCTTGTAGTAGTCATAGGACGCGTCGCGCGCCGTCTCGCCATCCGCACCGGCCAGTTCGTCGATCGAATAGGCGGGTGCGGCCTTCAACTGATCCTTGGAGAAAGGCACGACATAGCCGCCCTTGTCCTTGTCATAGTCGAGGCTGGCCCACGGAATGGCGTGGTATTTCTCGCCGATGCCGAGAAAGCCGCCAAAACCGATCACCGCGAACATGATGCCGTTCGACGTCTTGTCGAGCATGATGTCCTCGATGCTGCCGATACTTTTGCCTTCGGTGTTGTAGACCGACGTGCCGATGACTCGCGAAGCGGCAATGGCTTTGGTATGGCCTGTCTGGGTTGTCATGATGTGCTCCTCGTTGTCGTTGACCTAAAGCGCGTCGCGTTGAAGCGGATTCACGCGCGCGCTTTAGGTTTTTGTTTTATGCATGTCGTTGTCCCAAAACCGCTGCGCACTTTTGGGCGACATGCATTAGACTTTGACAATGAGGGGGGCGATCGAAAGTTCCCGACTTTTTCGGCGGCAGCGGGTCACTCCGCCAGGATGAAGGTGACCTTCATGTTGACGCGATAGGCGGCGATCTTGCCGTCCTCGACGACGATCTTCTGATCCTGGATCCAGGCGCCTTCGACGTTCTTCAGGGTTTTTGAGGCGCGCGCGATTCCCTTTTCGATGGCGTCCTGAAAGCTCTTCTTCGACGACGATGTGATTTCGGTGACGCGGGCAACAGACATGGGCTTCCTCCTGCCAAAACGCTCATTTGCCGGGCAAGCGTACAGCCGGCCTATGTCTTCCACAAGCGCCGGCGGCCTGGGGCCATTGTCGCGCCACTCAGCGTGGCGCTGAAGGAGCGCCCCGTCGTCTGGTGACCAAAGGGCATCGCATCCTCAGGACGCCTTAGCGACCCTTGGCGATGCGATCGAACGCCATCAGCTTCTCGAGCAAAGCCGGCATATCCTTCAACGGCACCATGTTCGGGCCGTCGGAAGAGGTCGAATTGTCCGGATCCTGGTGGGTCTCTATGAACACGCCGGCAACGCCGACTGCCACAGCCGCGCGGGCCAGTGTCTCGACAAAGCGACGCTCGCCACCCGAAGAGCCGCCCTGCCCGCCCGGCTGCTGCACCGAATGCGTGGCGTCGAAGATCACCGGCGCACCGATCTCCGCCATGATCGGCAAAGCACGCATGTCGGACACCAGCGTGTTGTAGCCGAACGACGCGCCGCGCTCGGTGGTCAGCACGTTGGCGTTTCCGGAACCGGTGATCTTGGCGACGACGTTCTTCATGTCCCAGGGAGCAAGAAACTGCCCCTTCTTCACGTTGATCACCTTGCCCGTCCTGGCGGCGGCGACCAGCATGTCGGTCTGGCGCGACAGGAAAGCTGGAATCTGCAGGACATCGACATGCGGCGCGACGATCGCGCACTGTTCCTCGGTGTGGACATCGGTCAGCACCGGGAGCGAAAATTCCTTGCGCAGTTCGTCGAAGACGGGAAGTGTCGCGTCCATGCCGGCGCCGCGCGTGGCCGACAGCGAGGTGCGGTTGGCCTTGTCGTAGCTGGTCTTGTAGACGAGGCCTATCCCGAGCTTGGCCGTCAGTTCCTTCAGTGCGCCGGCCATGTCGAAGGCATGCTGGCGCGATTCAAACTGGCAAGGGCCGGCGATCAGCGACAGAGCCGCGTTGTTGTCGAAGACGACATTGCCGACCGTTACCGACGAATTGGGCGCCAGGGACTTGCTCATTGGATCTCCCGGAAGATGAAAGCCGCGCCCTGTCCGGGTGCCGGCTGCACGACAATGTCATTGCCCGCTATATCGTGCTTGATGGAATTGGCTGCAAGCCGCCTCAAGGTGACATCGGCGCTGCGGACCGCAAAGACCACCGCGGCGAAGCGAAGGCCTGTCGGCGCACCGGCCGGCATGCCAAAGCGCGCTACAAAAGACGCGGGGGCGAGCACGCTCAGGCTCGCATTCGGCAAGTGAAACGCGCCGCCCTGCCCGCTAGCGGCCGGATCGTCCATCGCTACGGAAATCAATCGATGCTGTTCGGCAGGGCTGTCGCTGACCGCCACGATCTCGACAATTCCCGTGGCGCCGTTGGCGTGAGCCTGCAAAGCCGTGCGGTCCATTTTCGGCGCGTTGACCCGCTCGCAGGCAAACAGGAAGGCGTCTGTCGCATTGGCCGCTGAAGCAAAGGCGAGCTTGAACGATGCCACGTCGCTTTTGCCCGCCGTGTCGGTGAAGGCGCGTGAAAAGCTCAGCACGTCTCCCGCCGACAGACCGGCTTCGACATAGCGCGCATGGTCGGCGTCCGCATTGCCGGTGGCAAAAACCACAGCGGAAAATCCCTCATCGCCGCAGTTGCCGCGATAGATGCGGTCGCGCGCGACGAAGACATTGCCCTCGGCAATGGCCGTCGTCGCTGCCTGTTCATTGCCGACCGCAAGCGGTTCGAGATAGGTGCCGTCGGCTAGGAAAACACAGCAATTTTCGGTCCCGAAGGGATGAATGCCGGTCGAGGCAACGACGAAGCCGAGCGCGGCGAGCCGGGCTCGCGCCACATCGAGGCTCTGCGTGGGCAGCACCAGGTGATCGAGCGGATGAGTGCCGGCGGCTGTTGTTCGGGTCATGCAGGCGCGATGTGCATCATTCCGCAAACCGGTTCAAGACTTGATCAGCTGCCGGCCACGACATCGGCGGAATAGCGCAGTTCGCGCATCGGTTTGACCTTGCTGGTGGTCCGCGCATAGAGCGGGTGCGCCTTGTAGGCGGCCAACGCCGCGTCATCGGCGAACTCGGCATAGACGACCACATCGATCTCGTCCGACAGCGGGTCCACCTTGGTGTTGAGGGTCACCTCGAAAAGGCTGGAGTGGGGAATGTCGCCGAGCGCCAGCAGGCCAGTGCGCACGGCCTCGACATCTTCTTTATGTTGCGCGCTGAAGAAAACGATATGCCGGATCAACCCCGCCTCCTCGATCTAAGTGCCGGGGTCTTTTGGGACGACCGGACAGCCGCGTCAATCGACAAGGATGTCGCGGCAACAGTCGTTCGGATGGACGTCAGGCGTTGCCGGTGACGGATCGCACGACGTGGGTGATCCCCCTCACCGCGGTGTCGAGATACTGGCCATGATTATAGAGGCCGTCCCAGATCAGGAAAAAGGCGACGGCGGAAATGACGATTACGTAACGCATGGCTAAAACTATCGCATAAGCGCGGCTGCAGCCAAAGGCGTTTTTTAATGCGTTTGGCCTCTGCTGCAAGACGACAGATCCGCGGCGGTCGACCGACGATTATCGTCGCATGCCTCGGCGCTCGGGGCCAGCCAACCCCGACCAGCAATCCGGCAAAATACATTCATCGGCTCGGCGTTGTCCGAAAGACCGGCTGCCGCGATGAAACTCGGCGTCGATTGCCCCGTACCTTTCATTGACCACGGCCCGGCGCGCCAGCGCGCCCTGCAGAAAAGTCAACGCAAGGGGACCAGATGAACATCGTGCCTATCAACCGCGGCCGGGACGGCGGCGGAAAGAAAATAGCCGTCATCGGATCGGGAATTTCGGGGGCCGCCGCGGCATGGGCGCTTCATCCAACGGCCGACGTGACGTTGTTCGAGGCGTCTGCCCGCCCCGGCGGGCACACCGCGACCGTCGACATCGACTATGACGGTACCGCGATCTCCGTAGACACCGGCTTCATCGTCTACAACCAACTCGCCTACCCCAATCTTTCGGCACTGTTCTCGCACCTCGGCGTCGCCACCCATGAGGGCGACATGGGCTTCTCGCTGTCTCTCGACGGCGGCAAGCTCGAATGGTGCGGATCGACGCTGCGCACGATATTTGCCCAGAAGCGCAACTTCTCTCACCCGGCTTTCTGTGGATGCTGCGCGAAATCCTGCGCTTCAACAAGGAATGCGTTGTCGACCGCGACAACGGCTCGCTCGGCCACACCACCATCGGCAACTATCTCAGTACAAAAGGATATTCAGCCGCGTTCCGTGACAATTATTTGATGCCGATGGCAGCCGCGATCTGGTCGACGCCGCGGGCCAGGATGCTCGACTATCCGGCCGCAAGCTTCATCTCCTTCTTCGAGAATCATCGTCTGATCCACGGCGAGCGCCCGACATGGCGTACCGTCAGCGGCGGTTCGCGAAATTACCTGCGGAAGCTGCTGGAGCCGCTCGGTTCCCGTTTGCGGCTGGCAACACCAGTCAGGACCATGGTTCGCGACGCGTTTGGCATCACGGTGTGGGCCGGAGACCAGCCGCCCGACCGTTTCGACAATGTGATCATCGCCCGCCCATAGCGAACAGGCGCTGGCCATGCTGGGCGACGCCTCCAGCGTCGAGGAAACGATCCTCTCCGCCATTCCGTATCGTCCGAACCGCGTCGTGCTGCATCGTGACAACCAGATTGATGCTGAAGCGCCGGGCCGCATGGGCGGCCTGGAACTATCTGCGCTCTTCCAGCGATCGCGACGAGCCGGAGGTCTCCGTCACCTACTGGATGAACCGACTGCAGGGTATCGATGAGAGCAAGCCACTCTTCGTTTCGCTCAATCCGGTGATCGAACCGCGAAAGGACCTGGTGTTCGGTGAGTGGGTTTTCGACCATCCGCAATACGATGCCCGTTCGCTCTCGGCGCAAGCCCGCCTCGATGATATCCAGGGCGTGCGCGGCACCTATTTTGCCGGCGCATGGACCGGCCATGGTTTTCACGAAGACGGACTGCGTTCCGGGCTGGAAGCAGCGGTCGCCCTTGGTGCAAGGGTGCCGTGGCGTGCCGTACCGCAGGAATTGCCCGAACGCGCCATGGCGGCGGAATAGCAGGCGACCGCAATGACCAGGCAGCGCATCTCGACCATGACGGAAAACGGACCGCCGCCGCAGGCCGCTGGCGTGCTCTACCCCGGCGAGGTCATGCATGCACGGCTGAAGCCGTTCGGCCACCGCTTCGTCTATTCGGTATTCTCGTTGCTGGTCGACATCGACCGGTTGAGCGAGATGGGCCGCCAGACCTGGCTGCTCGGCGTCAACAGCCGCGGTCTGTCCTCGTTCCACGAAAGCGACCATATCGAGCGCGAAGGCGAGACCCTGCGCAGCTTTGCCGACCGGCTGCTTGCCGGTGCTGGATTGAGCGAACCGGCGGCGCGCATCCTGCTGCTCGCCTACCCGCGCATACTGGGTTAAGTCTTCAATCCGATCTCGGTCTATTTCTGCTACGACAGAGCTGGCACGCTGATCGCCATGATCTATGCGGTGCGCAACACGTTCGGCGAACGGCACAGCTATGTCGCCCCGATCGAGGCCGGCGACCTCAGTCCCGCCGGCGTGCGCCAGACGCGGACCAAGATCTTTCATGTCTCGCCCTTCATCGACATGGGCACGCGCTATCACTTCCACATCCTGCCACCGGGAAAGGTGGTGCGCCTGCGCATTCATGAGACGGAAAAGGACGAGCCATTGCTGTCGGCGACCTTTGCCGGCGAGAGCCGGCCCCTTGGCACAGCCCAGCTTGCAGCCTGCCTCTTGAAGTTCCCCCTCATGACGTGGAAGATTGTCGCAGGGATTCACTGGGAAGCGCTGAAGCTCTGGTTAAAGGGTGCGCGCTTTCGTTCGAGCCCGCCCGCCGCCGAACCGGTCAGCTACCGGGATCAGGCAACGGCGTTCGAACCTGGCGAATGAACCGCGAGAACCGGGGCTCGGCACGTTGCGTCGACACCGCGGAAGTCCAGGGGCGTGAGATGGTACACAAGGAACATCATGGCATAGCGTCGAGCGACGCTGTCCGGCTGGACGAGTTCAATTTCGCCGAGATCGTCAAGGGTTTGCCGGCGAAGGCGCGCATGGTGCTGTCGGCGGCGATGAACCTGCCGCGCGGTTCGCTCAAGGTCAGGATGCCGGACGGCCGTGCCGTGCTGGTCGGTGGCAAGGGGCCTGGCCCGGATGCCGAACTGGTGCTCAAGAACTGGCGTTTGCCCGGCCGCGCCTTTTCCGGCGGTACGATCGGCGTTGCCGAATCCTACATGGACGGCGATTGGGAAAGCCCTGACGTGACCAGCTTCCTGGAGCTGTTCGTGGTCAATTCAGCGACCGGCGAACGCATTGCCGGCGGCGCCAGCTGGCTCATCAACACCGTTCAGCGCATCCGCCACTGGTTCAACGAGAACACGCGTACCGGTTCGAAACGCAACATCTCGGCGCATTACGACCTTGGCAATGCTTTCTACAAGGAATGGCTCGATCCAAGCATGACCTATTCCTCGGCGCTCTACGCGACGGGTGCCAACGACCTGGAAAGCGCCCAGGCCGCCAAATATCGCGCACTGGCGAAGGATACCGGGATCGGCCCGAAAGACCACGTGCTGGAAATCGGCTGCGGCTGGGGCGGCTTCGCTGAATTCGCGGCGCGCGAGATCGGCTGCCGCGTGACCGGGCTGACGATCAGCCAGGAGCAGCACGACTTCGCCAAGGCGCGCATCGCCAAGGCCGGGCTCGCCGACAAGGTCGACATCAAGCTGCAGGATTATCGCGACGAAACCGGCACCTACGACCGCATCGCTTCGATCGAGATGTTCGAGGCGGTCGGCGAGAAATATTGGCCGGTGTTCTTCGGCAAGATGAAGGCCTGCCTGAGGCCAGGCGGCACCGCGGGCCTGCAGATCATCACCATCAACGAAGCCGCCTACGCCACCTATCGCGCAAGGCCGGATTTCATCCAGCGCTACGTTTTCCCGGGCGGCATGCTGCCGACGCCGTCGATCCTGAAGGCACTCGGCAAGGATCACGGCCTTGCCCATCTGCGCGAGCGCGTGTTTCCGGACGACTATGCCCGCACGCTCGCCGAATGGCGCCAGCGGTTCTGGGCGTCGTGGGAGAAGATCGTTCCGCTCGGCTTCGACGACCGCTTCAAGAAGCTCTGGGAATTTTATCTTCACTATTGCGAAGCGGGCTTCCGGGCCAGCTACATCGACGTGCGCCAGGTGATCTACAAGGCGTAAGTCCACGCCGCAGTGACGGCGCGGATTCGAGTCCGCATGGCAGCAATCAGAGTAGGATGCGGTATTTCGCGAATCCAGCTTCGCCCTCACCCGCCGGCTCGATCTTCAGCGACTTCACTGCGGCAATGAAATCCTTCGCCTTGGCGCCGGTTTCGAACACGGCGCTGGTGCCGGGCAGCGGCGCGAACGACCAGTTGCCGTCCGCCGACGGGTTGATCGTGCCCTGGCTGACGATGTAGCGGACGATGACGTCGCGGTTGGTGTCCGGCGCCTCGTAGATGATCTTCGACGCGTTGATATCAGGGAAATTGCCACCGCCGCCGGCACGGTAATTGTTCGTGGCAACGACGAATTTCTGTTTGGGATCAACTGGTTTGCCATCGAACATCAGGTCGACGATGCGGTTGGCGGCGGCATTCGCCAGCCCGCCCTTGGCATCGTATTTCGGCGGCTGCGACAGGTCTATCTTGTAGGTGACACCGTCGATGACGTCGAAATTGTAGGATGGGAAGTCAGTGTTGATGAGGGCCTGATCGGCCTTGCCGGGCTCGATCCGGTTAAAGATGCCGGCCGACATTTCCAGCCATTCCTTAACCTCGGCGCCGGTGATTTCGACGGCCCGCACGGTGTTGGGGTAGAGATAGAGGTCGGCAACGTTCTTGATGGCGATGTCGCCCGCCGGCACGTCGGTATAATAGTCGGCGCCGTTGCGGCCGCCGGCCTTGAAGGGTGCGGCAGCCGACAGCAGCGGCACATCCTTCCATTGCGTGTTCTTGAGAATATCCCTGAGATACCAGGTCTGTGCCTGGCTGACGACCTGCACCGACGGGTCGTCGGCGACCAGCGCGAAATAGGAATAGAGCGGCGTCGAGGTCTTGCCGACGGGACGGCGCACATAGGCCAGAGTTGCCTGATGATCCTGCTCGAGTGCCGCAATGATGCGCTTGTCATCAGGGACCGTCGGCTTATTCTTGTTGTCGACGCGTTCGAAGATCGGCCGTGCCTCGGAGGTGGCGGAAACGACCTTCCATTTCGACCCGTCGCGCTCCAGCATCAGGTCGATCAGCCCCATATGCGAGCCCCAGAAGCCGCCCATAACGGCGGGTTTGCCCTGCAGCGTGCCTTTTTGCGTGTCGACGCCGTCCAGCGCCTGGAAATCCTTCTTGCCGGGGAACACCAGATGTTGGTGGCCGGTGAACACCGCATCGATGCCGTCGACACCGGCGACGAAGAAGGATGCGTTCTCCATCATCTCGCCCTGCTTCACGTCGATGCCGGAATGCGAGAGCGCGATAACGACGTCGGCTCCTTCCTCCTTCATCTGCGGAACCCAGGCCCTGGCCGCCTCGACAATGTCGCGCGTTTTGACGCTGCCTTCGAGATTCTTGAGATCCCAGACCATGATCTGCGGCGGCACGAAACCGATGATGCCAATCCTGACCGGCTGCTCGGCGCCTGAACCGTCCTTGATCTTCTTGTCGAGGATGACATAGGGCTTGAGATAGAGCTTGTCGTCGCGCGGGTTCGCGGCAAGTTCGGTGCCACGGATCAGATTGGCGCAGACGAAGGGAAAATTGGCGCCGGCCAGCACCTTGTCCATGAATGACAGGCCGTAATTGAACTCGTGGTTGCCCAGCGTCGAGCACTCGTAGCCGAGCAGGTTCATGGCTTTCATGATCGGATGCAGATCGCCATCCTTCATGCCCTTTTCATAGGCGATGTAGTCGCCCATCGGGTTGCCCTGCAGCAGGTCGCCATTGTCGATCAGCATCGAATTGACGGCTTCCTTGCGCACCGCGTCGATCAGGGAAGCCGTGCGCGACAGGCCCATCGTGTCATTCGCTTTGTCGGCGTAGTAATCGTAAGGCAACACGTTCACATGGATGTCGGTGGTTTCCATGATCCGCAGATGCGCTTGATTGGCCTGGGCACGGGCGGAGAACGGATGCAGCATGATCAGCGCCCCTGCGGCGGCAACGCCGCCAAGGAGATCGCGGCGGGAGACGGCATGGAGCAGATGGGACATGTTCCCTCCTTCTTCGACAAATTGACAGGCCCTGCCCCGAAGCGAACTTCGCGCTGAAACCCGCCTGAGTCCATTCAATAAGTCGCGCACATCAAGCCGCCAGTCGATCAGGAACAGATGACGTGCGGATGAACGGCCCGGGTGAAGAAATCAGTTTTTGTCGTCGTCGCCTTGCGTGATCAGCCGCGCGCTGCGCTGACCCGTCGCGTAGATCCATAGCCAGCTCAGCGAAACCGCAAGCCGGTTGCGAAAGCCGATCAGGAAATAGATGTGGGCGACGCCCCATAGCCACCAGGCCGCCCAGCCGGTGAGCTTGAGCCAGCCGAAATCGATCACGGCCGCCCGCTTGCCGATCGTCGCGAGATCGCCGTCATGCCGGTAGCGAAATGGCCGTGGGCTGGAGTCGCCGGCAAGCCTTGCCCTGAGCGTGGCGGCAACATGCTTGCCCTGCTGCTTGGCGGCAGGCGCCACGCCGGGAACGGGCCGCCCGTCCGGCCGCAAGACATGCGCGGCATCGCCAATGACAAAGATCTCAGGACTGCCCGGTACGGTCAAGTCGGGCTCGACGAGCACCCTGCCCGCCCGGTCCGCTGCCACGCCGAGCCATTCGGCGGCTGGCGAGGCGGCGACGCCCGCCGCCCAAAGGATTGTCTTTGCCGCCAGATGCTTGTCGCCGAAGACGACGCCCTCGGCGTCGCACCGCGTAACGGCGCGGCCGAGTTCGATCGTCACGCCGAGCCGCTCGAGCGCCTTTTCGGCATAGTCGGAAAGTTTGGGCGCAAAATTGGCCAGGATGCGCTCGCCGGCCTCGATCAGCACCACGCGCGTTTGCCGTGTATCGATGTTGCGGAATTCACCGCGCAACGTGTCATGCGCCAGCTCGATGATGGTGCCGGCCAGTTCGACGCCAGTCGGCCCGCCACCGACGATCGCAATGGTCAGCAACGCCTGACGTTTGGCGGGGTCGGTCTCCCGCTCGGCCTGCTCGAAGGCCAGCAGAATGCGCCGCCGAACCGTGGTGGCATCCTCCAGCGTCTTCAGGCCGGGCGCGAAAGGCTCCCATTCGTCATGGCCGAAATAGGCGTGGCGGGCACCGGTGGCGAGCAGCAGCGTGTCGTAGGCGACCGCACTGCCATCATCGAGCAGCACGCGCTTGCCGGTGCGATCGACGCCGACGACGTTGGCGAGCAGTGTCGTCACATCCTTGCGCTTGCGCAGGAGGTGGCGGACCGGCCAGGCAATCTCGGACGTCGCCAGCGCCGTGGTCGCCACCTGGTAGAGCAGCGGCTGGAAGAGGTGATGGTTGCGCTTGTCGATCATGGTTATGCGCACCGGTAGGCCGGCAAGCGCGCGCGTGAATTCGAGACCGCCGAAACCCGCGCCGACAACGACGACATGATGGCTGGCCTGGTTCATCTCATTCACCCCAGATCGGCAAGATTGCCTAGCCTAGATGTAGGTACTTTTGTGCATTGCAGCAACGGAAGGCTGGTGCCTGAGACTCGTCGTTCCATGTCGTGAATGCACATGTCGTATCGTGTCACGAGGTATAGCGTGATCAAATACGCGATGAGGTAAAGCATGGCTGACAATCATGACAACCAGGGGCCGGCGCAATATGCCTCTCCTCCCTGCTTCATGCATGAACTCGATCCCGCGTTTCAGACACCACCAACCAACTGGACCGACGTCCGGCGCTGGCGCAAGGCCGAGCGCGAGCGCCTGATCGCCGCGCGCCTTGCCGTTTCGGCCGACGCGCGCACGGTGATGTCGCAGCGCATCGCGGAAGGTCTCGATGCGATCGTCGGCGAGATCGCCGGCCGCATGGTCAGTCTTTACTGGCCGTTTCGCGGCGAACCGGACCTGCGGCCATGGATGGCGTCCATCAACGCACGCGGCGGCCGCACCGCCCTGCCCATCGTTGTCGAGAAAGGGCAGCCGCTGATCTTTCGCGCTTACGCGCAGGGCGACCGGCTGGAAAAAGGTGTCTGGAACATCCCGATCCCGGCCGAGGGCGATCCGGTGCTGCCGGACATCGTCATCTCGCCGATCGTCGGTATCGATCCCGCAAACTACCGTCTGGGCTATGGCGGCGGCTTCTTCGACCGCACGCTCGCCGCGATGCCTTTCAAGCCACTGGTCATCGGCGTCGGCTACGAGCTGCAGCGTATAGCGACCATCTATCCGCAGCCGCACGATATCCCGATGGATCGGGTTGTTACCGAGGCAAGCTAGGCCGTGTCGAGATTCAGGTCAGGCCGGCATCGCCCGATATCAACACAGCCTAGGCCATTTCCGGCTTCATTCCCATGGCCGTGCGGTCGACGATCTCACGCAAGGCGAATGACGAGTTGATCTTGGTCACATGCGGCATTGCCGACAGCCACTCCTTGTGGATGCGCTCATAGTCGACGAGGTCCTTGGCCGCGATGCGCAGGATATAGTCGTATTCGCCCGACATCAGATGGCAGGACAGCACATTCGGGCAACGCTTGATCGCCGCCTCGAAATCCGACAGCGTCTTCTCGAATTGCCCTGACAGCGATATATGCACGATCGCCGTCATCTGGTGGCCAAGCGCTGCATTGGAAAGCCGGGCGTGGTAACCGCGGATGGTTCCGGACTTCTCCAGATTGTCGAGCCGGCGCGAACAGGCCGACTGCGACAGGCCAACCTTCTCGGCAAGTGCTGCATTGGGTATCCTGCCATCCTTCTGCAAAGTCTCGAGAATGGCGATATCAATCCTGTCGAGCGGCATTTTTCGTGAATCCTGCGAATATGTTGCTATTTTACGCAACGATTATCGAAATCGGGCTGTTCGCGCAAGCGCATTCGCAAACACCTGCGCAGCGATTCGTGGTTCACTCCATCCATACAGGGAACGAGCCCAAAAGGGCCTGATCAGGAGAAGAAAATGCGCGTCGGCTGCCCCAAGGAAATCAAGAACCACGAGTATCGCGTCGGCCTCACGCCCGGCTCGGTCCGCGAATATGTCGCCCATGGCCATGAAGTGCTGGTCGAGACCGGCGCCGGTGCCGGCATCGGCGCCGATGACAACGCCTACCGCGCCGCAGGCGCCACGATCGCCAAGACGGCTGCCGATGTGTTCGTCAAGTCGGACATGATCGTCAAGGTCAAGGAGCCGCAGCCCAATGAATGGGCCCAGCTTCGCGAAGGCCAGATCCTGTACACCTATCTTCACCTGGCTCCGGATCCAGAGCAGACCAAGGGCCTGCTCGCTTCCGGCGTGACCGCAATTGCCTACGAAACCGTAACCGACGACCGTGGCGGCCTGCCGTTGCTGGCGCCGATGTCGGAAGTTGCCGGTCGCCTGTCGATCCAGGCCGGCGCGACGGCGCTGCAGAAGGCCAATGGCGGCCGCGGCGTGCTGCTGGGCGGCGTGCCCGGCGTGTTGCCCGGCAAGGTCACCGTGCTCGGCGGCGGCGTCGTCGGCCTGCACGCCGCCAGGATGGCGGCGGGGCTTGGCGCCGACGTCACCATCATCGACCGCTCGATTCCGCGCCTGCGCCAGCTCGACGACCTCTTTGCCGGCCGCGTCCACACCCGTTACTCCACCGTCGAGGCGCTCGAGGAAGAGTGCTTTTCGGCCGATATCGTCGTCGGCGCGGTGCTGATTCCTGGCGCTGCGGCCCCCAAGCTGGTTTCGCGTGAAATGCTCTCGGGCATGAAGAAGGGTTCCGTGCTGGTCGACGTCGCCATCGACCAGGGCGGATGCTTCGAGACCTCGCACGCCACCACCCATGCCGACCCGACCTACGAGGTCGACGGCGTCATCCATTACTGCGTCGCCAACATGCCCGGCGCGGTGCCGGTGACGTCGGCCCACGCGCTCAACAACGCGACGCTTCACTATGGCCTGCAGCTCGCCGACAAGGGCCTGAAGGCTCTGGTCGACGACCACCATCTGCGCAATGGCCTCAATGTCCACAAGGGCAAGATCACCAACCGCGCGGTCGCCGAGGCGCTCGGCTACGAGCTGGTCGAGCCGAAAGCCGTTCTCGCGGCCTGATTCTGCTTCAATATTTCCTCCGTCAGCCCGCCGGTTCATTCCGGCGGGTTTTTTTCTTGACCTGGCGGCGGGCAACAAAAAAGCGGAGCCAAAGCCCCGCTTCCTCGATATCGAGATTTCCCGCCGGTTCATCCGCGGTCGGCAAATCGATCGACATTCGCTTTCTATCGCCGGTATGCGACGGGAGTACGACAACCCTCTCCGCCCTGCGATCTTTGTTTTATGCATGTCGTTCTCCCAAACCGGGCCACTTTTGGGCGACATGCATCAACGCCTCAAGCGCGCTCGATGCGGCACTGGTAGCAATTGTTGCGCGCCGAGCGGACATGGACGTAGGCGATATCGTCGCGGTCGAACAAGGTCTCGGCCCGTGCCGCGATCTCGGCTGTCGGGATGACGCCGCCGCTGCCGTAGATGATGCGATTATCCCTGCCATAGCCGCGCACGATATAGTCGGGGCTTTCGAGAACTTCCGGTAGCGCCTCGGTCTCGGCGGCGCGTTCGCATTCCTCGGCATGCAGGAAGATCGGCCCGGTTTCGGCATAGGGCTGAAGGTCCGGGAACGGCCGATAGGCCAGAACGAGGTAGGCGTCGCCAGCGACGATGTTCTTCAGACAGTGCCGGCAAGGCATGCCGTCACCGTCGGAAATCTTGCGTTCGGGCGTGTGGCCGTACGCATCGGGACCGCCAAACTGCAGGGCCCTGACATCTTGGGTCGGTAGAGCTTTGAACTGAATGGTCATGGTAAAATCTCCGGTGTTGTCGACCGGAAATTATGCCCTCAAGTCCACGCTTCCCACCCGATTCCTGCCAAGTATCGCTGACCCGAACGGACCAACTCCGTCCGGGTCAGCGATCTTCTCAATCCGACGATAAGCCGGCTAAGTAAATGTATCGACGCTCGCGAATCAACGGATGAAATCGTCGAAACGACGCAACGTCACCCGGCGATTTTGCCAGTTTTCGTTCTGCGTCTGCACGAGCAAAAACTCTTCGCCGTAGCCAACAGTCTCCAGTGCATGGCTGGGCACACCGAATTCGCGCACCAGTGTGCGCTTCAGCGAAGCGGCGCGCTGTTCGGACAGGACCTGGTTCGACTGGAAGGAGCCAACGGCGTCGGTATGCCCCTCGATCAGCACGCGGGCACCGGGATCGCGGCGCAGGATACGCTGCAGCGCATCCGCAATGTTCTCGATCTTGTCGTATTGCGAGTTGGAAATGGCCGCCGAGCCGAAAGCGAAATTGATCGACTGGATGTCGATCGAGCGGGCCATGCGGCGCAGATCGGGCCGGCGCTTGAATTCACGGATGGTGACGCGCTCGTTCGGCCGCAGCTTCACCCGCGGTGCTGCCTCGAGCTTCCGCTCGATCGCTGCTGCCGAAGGCGTAGTCGCCTGGGCAGCGGCAAGGCTCGGCATGGCAATGGCTGCAATGAGCGCGGCGGCAAGTGTACGACGGGTCAGCATCTTTTTGTCTCCTTCGGCCTCGGCCGCATTGGTGGTGCGGGCAAGATGCCAAAGCCAGCCTGAAGCGGCGATGAACGAAAGGTTCAGATTTCAGATGTCACGGCCGCATGACGCTGGCCGAGCGCTCATCGAAAGGCAGCGGATGCACAGTTTCCTTCTTCTGCGCCACCGGTGAAAAACCGAGCTTCTGGTAGAGCGGCAGCGCCGCCGGATGGTCGAGCGTGCAGGTCTGCACCGTCACCCGCTTCGGCCCATACGCCCACGCCGCGGCAATCGCCGAGCCCAGGAACCAGCGGCCGATGCCTTGCCCGGTCGCATGTTCCATCATGCCGAAATAGGCGAGTTCGACTTCTTCCGGCAGATGCGGCTTGAGATCGAAGAAGCCGGCCGGCGCGCCGTCGAGGTAGAGCACCCTGATGTCGCGGTCCTCGCGGTGGATGCCGGCCGAGAGCTCTTCATCATCCAGCCTCAGCACATTGACCCAGTGCCATTTGCGACCCACCCGATCCATCAAATAGCGGTAGAAATGCAGGGGAATGTCCTTGGTCTTCAGCAGCGCGACCTGGCGGTTGTAGGGCACAGGCGGCGAATAGGCCGGCGGCACGTGCATCTCAAGGAACGTCACCGTGACTTCGATGTCTTCCAGCGCGCCGTTTTCCATCGTCTTCATTCCTTGCCGGTCACGACCGGCGTGTCGGAGAGCCCACCCCATTCCGTCCATGAGCCGTCGTAGAGCCTGTTGTCGGTATGGCCAAGCGTTTCCAGCGCCAGCGTCACCACCGCGGCTGTAATGCCGGAACCACACGAGGTGATGACGGGTTTCGACAGATCGATGCCGGCCGCCTCGATCGCCTTGCGCAGGCGGTCCTTCGACAACAGCTCGCCATTTTCCGACAGCGCCGAATAGGGCAGATTGCGCGCGCCCGGCATATGGCCGGAGCGGATACCGGCGCGCGGTTCGGGTTCCGTGCCGGTAAAGCGGCCAGGTCCGCGGGCGTCGGCGATCTGGCTTTCCCCGGTGTCGACGATCCGGCGCATGTCGGCGAGGCTGGCGACGCGACCGGCGTCGAAATCCGCATGAAACACGCTTGGGGCGATCTTGGTCGGTTCGGCCGTTACCGGCCGGCCGGCCGCTTTCCACCCGTCGAAGCCGCCGTCCAGAATATAGGTCTGGAAGACGCCCATCACCCGAAACATCCACCACGCTCGGGGCGCCGAAAAGAAACCCGGACCGTCATAGACGACGATGGTGTCGTCGGCAGAAACGCCCATCGAACCGACATATTGCGCGAAATGCCGCGCTGACGGCGGCGTGTGCGGCAACGGCGAATCCGGGTCCGAAACTGCATCCTGGTCCAGGAACCGCGCTCCCGGAATGTGGGCAGCCTGATATTCGCCGCGCCCATCGCGCTTTTGCGCCGGGAGATACCAGGACGCGTCGATGATCGTCAGGCCCGGTTCGCCCAGGCGCTGCTGCAGCCAGTCCGCGTCGACGGTAAAAGGGCTGTCCTCGGCCATCTTCTTCTCCTGACCGCCTTTTGCGGCGATTGTCTGATTGAAGCGCGTCGCGTTGAAGCGGATTCAGGCGACGCGCTTAAAGTCTTTGTTTTTATGCATATCGTTGTCCCAAAACCGGGGCCACTTTTGGGCGACATGCATCAGGTCACCGGCATCGGGCCGAAGCGGATGCGAAAGCGCCGGTTCTCGCGGCCCTTCTTCTCGATCTTGCCGATATGGATTTCGCCGACTTCACCGGTGCTTTTGACATGGGTGCCGCCGCAGGGCTGGCTATCGACCGAAGCGTTGTCACCGATGCAGACCAGGCGGATCTTGCCCGTCCCAACCGGCGGCCGGACGTTCTTGGACTTCACCAGGCCGGGATTGGCGGCCAGTTCCTCGTCGCTGATCAGCCTGGTGAAGATCGGGTGATCGGCCCGCACCAGATCCATCAGTCTGGCCGTCACGTCTTCCCTGGTGAAGCTGGCATCCGGAATGTCGAAATCGACACGGCTGTCGTCCTCGGAAACCGCCGCACCCGTGATCGGGAACGGGCAGACAACGGTGAGCAGGTGACAGGCCGCGTGCATGCGCATCAAAAGGTGCCGCCGCTCCCAGTCGATCGCCAGCCTCACCTTCTCGCCGACCTCAGGCACCGCTTGCTCCAGCGTCGGCACATGGATGATCTCGTCCTTGGTCTCACCCGCAATGGTGGCAGCGACGGCGATGCGGCTGCCGTCAGCACGTTGAAAATAACCGGTGTCGCCCGGTTGGCCGCCCGAGGTGGCGTAGAAGATCGTCCGGTCGAGAATGATGCCGCCGCGCTCGTTGACGGCAACGATCGTCGCCTCCGCCGTACGCAGATAGGCGTCGTCGCGAAACAGCGTTTGCGTCTTGTGCGCCATCACGCGACCTTTTCGAACGGCACCGAAATCGTGCTCCGCTGCTCCATCCAGCGGGGTATCGGCAGGTTCTTCTCACGCAGGAATTCCGGGTTGAACAGCTTCGACTGATAGCGCGTGCCGTAGTCGCAAAGAATGGTCACGATGGTGTGGCCGGGGCCTAATTCCCTGGCCAGCCGGATCGCGCCCGCAATGTTGATGCCGGTCGAACCGCCGACGCAAAGGCCTTCTTCCTGGATCAGGTCGAAGACGATCGGCAGCGCATCCTCATCCGGGATCTGGAAGGAAAAATCCGGCGTGAACCCTTCGAGATTGGCGGTGATACGCCCCTGCCCGATGCCTTCCGTGATCGAGCTGCCCTCGGACTTCAGCTCGCCGCTGGTGTAGAAACTGTAGAGCGCGGCGCCCAGCGGATCAGCGAGCGCGATCTTGACGTCCTTGCTCCTGGCTTTCAATCCGAAGGCGACACCGGCCAGCGTTCCACCAGAACCGACGGCCGAGACAAAACCGTCGACCTTGCCGCCGGTCTGGTTCCAGATCTCCTGCGCCGTGGTGCGGACATGGCCGTCGCGGTTGGCGACATTGTCGAATTGGTTGGCCCAGATGGCGCCGTTCGGCTCCGTCCGCGCCAGCTGTTCGGCCAGCCGTCCCGACAGTTTCACATAATTGTTCGGGTTCTTGTAAGGCACCGCCGGCACTTCGATCAGCTCGGCGCCGAGCAGCTTGATGGTGTCCTTCTTTTCCTGGCTCTGCGTGTCGGGAATGACGATGACGGTGCGGTAGCCGAGCGCCTTGGCGACCAGCGTCAGCCCGATGCCGGTATTGCCAGCCGTTCCCTCGACGATGACACCGCCGGGCTTCAACAGCCCGCGCTGCTCGGCGTCGCGGATGATGAACAGACCGGCGCGATCCTTGACCGACTGGCCCGGATTCATGAATTCGGCCTTGCCCAGGATCTCGCAGCCGGTTTCTTCCGAAGCTTTGTTGAGGCGGATCAGAGGCGTGTTGCCGATCGCGTCGATCACAGAACGGGGCATTCAGGATTCCTTGTCTAGCTGCGTCGAAACCCTAGAAACCCGAAGCTTCGGTTTCAAGGCAAGAATTTGTCTGGTCCAGTCGCATTTGCAGCTCTGTTATCGCGCCGACGCTTCTCAATATCGCTTTCATGCCGCACAGTTCATTTCCGCATGGCGATGAAAAGCACTCTTTTCATTCGATTTTTTCATCGCTAGAGCAAGACACGAACAAGTTGACAGGGCGCAGCATGACACTCTATCGGGCCAACCCGAAGCACGGCGTCGCCTGGATCACGGGCGGAAGCAGCGGCATCGGCCGTTCGCTGGCCAGGGATCTTGCGTCCCAGGGCTATGCCGTCGCGGTGACGGCGCTCGACGAAGATGCGATCGACACGCTTATCGTCGAGACCGCGCAGATGCCGGGCAGCGTCACGGCCTTTCCCTGCGATGTCACCGACGAGCCGCGCATGGCACGAACGGTCGCCGCGATCGAGAAGGAACTCGGGCCTATCGTGCTCGCCGTCTTCAATGCCGGGAACTACATTTCGACGCCGGGTGAAAATCTTGTCGTCAACGACTTTCGCCGGTCCTTCGATGTCAACTATTTCGGCATCATCAACGGCCTGGTGCCCGCCATCGAGCGCATGCGTGTGCGGGCGCGCGGCCACGTCGTGCTGGTCGGCTCGGTCACTGCCTATTTCGGCTGGCCGACCACGGCCGCCTATGGCGGCACCAAGGCGGCGATCAACATCCTGGCCGAGTCGCTGAAATATGACTTCGACAAAATGAATGTGCGCATCCAGGTGATCAACCCAGGCTTCATCGACACCGCCCTGACCGAGAAGAACATGCTGCCGATGCCGGGACTGATGCCGGTCAGCCGCGCGACGCGCCGCATGGCGCGGGGCATCAAGTCCGGCGGCTTTGAAGTCACCTTCCCGCGCCGGCTGAGCTGGCCTCTGAAACTGCTCAGCGTGCTGCCCAGGCCGCTATGCAGAGGGGTGATCAGCCTCATGACCAGCTGGAAGGCGAGGCCGCTGCACTACGACCGCAAGCCACAAAGCGAATAGAACGTCATCGAGATTGGCGGGCCCCTTCTCCGGACCGGTCGTTGTCTGTTCGTGGCCGCCGCCATAGGTTGAGAAATTGTTGCGTGGAGTCTGCGATGGGGCGACGGATCGTGCTTGCTGTGCTGGGCCTTGTCGCCATCCTTGCATTGGCCTTGATGCTCGGCCCGCGCGTTCAAGTCGACACCACGATCCGCTTCGATCCCTCGGTCATCGGCGATGATCCGCAGGCTTATGTGGCGAAGACAGAAGCCGCCGTGCCTGGAATCCGCGACGGGCTGGAGAAGGAGATCGTCTGGGCCGATCCGATGGTGCATGCCAGGACGCGGCTGTCGATCGTCTATATCCATGGCTTTTCGGCATCGAAGGGCGAGATTCGCCCGCTGGCCGACGAGGTGGCCGACCAGCTCGACGCCAACCTCTTCTACACCCGCCTTACCGGACACGGGCAGGACGGTGCGGCGATGACGCAAGGCAGCGTCAATGCCTGGATCAACGACTATGAGGAGGCGCTCGCCATCGGCCGCGCGATCGGCGACAAGGTGATCGTCATCTCGACCTCGACCGGCGGCTCGCTGGCGGTATGGGCGGCAACACAGCCGGGCGCGTCGGACGGGGTGGCGGCGATTGCGTTCATCTCGCCGAATTTCGGTGTCAGGGCTTCCGGCGCCGAACTCCTGACCATGCCATGGGGCAAACAGATCGCCGAACTCGTCGCCGGAAAGGAGCACAGTTTCGTGCCGCGCAACGCGCTGCACGAGAAATTCTGGACGCACAAATACCCGATGGCCGCGACACTGCCGATGGCGGCGCTGACCGAGCTCGCCTACGCCGCGCCGGTGGAAAAGGCGACCATACCGGCTCTCTTCATCTTCTCCGACTCCGACAAGGTGGTGCGCGAGGACCGCACGCGCGAAATCGCCTCGCGCTGGGGTGCGCCGCATGAACTGGTTCCGGTCGAAAACACCGGCGATCCCGACAACCACGTCATTGCCGGCGATGCATTGTCGCCATCGACCACGGCCTTTCTGGCGCAGCGGATCGCTGTCTGGATCGAGGCGGTGGCCAAGTAAGCCTCCTGACGAAAAGGGCGACCGCAGCATCGCCGCGGGCGCCCTTTTCTGGTCATTCAGTGGCCATCGGCCAAGCCTCAAGGCCTGGCTGATGCAACACGGCGTGGCTTACGCAGCCCGCGCCGCCGGACGCTTGCCGCCGAAGCGGCGCTTGTTGTTGCCCTTGAAGGGCTTGGCGCCTTCCGGCTTGCGCTCGCCAGCAAAGGCCGGCTTGTCGCCGAAGCGCTTCTTGCCAAATCCGTTGCCCTTGTTCTCGCCACCGGGCCGCCTGCCGTCGCGCCGACCATTGCGGTCGTTGCGGTCATTGGCGGGCTCGAAGCGCTCGTTCTTTTCAGCCGGATTGCGCAACGGATCAGGGCTGCCAAGATGGTCGGCAACGATCGGCAGCTTGGTGCGGATGATGCGCTCGACCTGGCGCAGCTTGCTGTTTTCCGAAGGATCGCAAAGCGTGATGGCGATGCCGTCCATGCCGTTGCGGCCGGTGCGGCCGATGCGGTGGACATAGCTTTCGGCTTCGTCCGGCAGGTCGAAATTCACGACATGGCTGATGCCGGGCACGTCGATGCCGCGCGCCGCGATGTCGGTCGCCACCAGGATGCGGACCGAACCCTCGCGGAAATCGTTGAGCGCCTTCTGGCGAGCATTCTGCGATTTGTTGCCGTGGATGACGGCGGCCTTGAAGCCGTCGCGCTCGAGGTCCTTGGTCACCCTGTCGGCGCCGTGCTTGGTGCGCGAAAAGATGATGACGGATTTCATCGCTTCGTCGGCGAGCATCGTCGACAGCACCTGGCGCTTCTGCTTGGTGCGGGCAAAGACGACGCCTTGAACGATCTCGGCCGCCGCCGTGCTTTGCGGCGCGACTTCAACGCGGATCGGGTTCTTCAGCAGGCCTTTCGCCAGTTCAGCGATTTCATTGGGCATGGTCGCGGAGAACAGCACCGTCTGACGGTCGGGCGCGGTCGCCTTGGCGATGCGCTTGACGTCATTGATGAAACCCATGTCGAGCATGCGGTCGCCCTCGTCCAGCACCAGCCATTTGGTGTCGGCAAGCATGAGGTCGCCTTCTCGCACCAGATCGGTCAAGCGACCGGGTGTTGCGATCAGGATGTCGACGCCGGGCGCAACCTTCTTCACCTGGCTGAAGCGGGAGACGCCGCCCAGCACGAGCGCGGTCGAAACATGCGCGCCCTTGGCGAGGATCTTGATGGTGTCCTCGATCTGCACGGCGAGTTCGCGCGTCGGCGCGAGAATCAGCGCACGCGCCGTCTTCGGCCGGCGCTTGGTGCCGAGCGCTATAATCTTCGACAGGATCGGCAGCGCGAAGGCCGCGGTCTTGCCCGAGCCGGTCTGGGCGATGCCGAAAATGTCACGGCCTTCCATCTGCGGCGGGATCGCCTGCGCCTGGATAGGCTTCGGCTCGGTAAAGCCGGCCGCATGGGTCGCCTTGAGCAGCGCGCCCGTAATTCCCAGTGCTGCGAAACCGGAGAGTTCCCCAGTTTCCGTACCGGGCAAAGTGTTTTCGTTGGTCAAAATATTCTTCTTTCACGCGGCTCCTGGCCGCAAACATCAATGGCGGCAGGGCGCAACCTGCCGTCGGATAAATTGTCATGGAACGACAAGGCGGGCGGACGGTTTCGTCCACTCGGCTGCGCTGTCGTGCCCGCAGGCATCATGCCACGGGGCTTTTTCGCCACTTTGTGATGTACCGGAAAGAGGGGCCGATATACCGGAAAGAGGGAAAACAGACGCAACCAGTCTCATTTGTCGAGAAGGCCGGATTGTTCCCGGCCCAAGCGCCTATGTCGCCGCATATGGCCCAGTTCGCGGCCAAATGCAAGGGGCGTTATGCTGCAGCGCAGCAAAACCCGGCATCGGAGATAAGGAGGCTCGTCGTTTGCCACGCCCGTCGGCAAGGGTACCGGCGGCCGAGAACTGGATTGCATCATGGTCAGTCCAGTCAACACGGCCGGCTGGCTAAGGGGTTCAAAGCACTGACACAGTGCGAGACAGATGGACAGTTCGTGAACTACAGTTCACTTTCCATTTGACTAGCTGTGAACTGCGGATTACAAATTACCGTGATTGAAGTTCGCAAAACCGTTGAATTCTCCGAATGGTTCAAGTCCCTCAAGGACATCCGGGCCAAGGCGCGCATTCAGGTTCGGATTGACCGTGTCGAGCTTGGCAATCTCGGTGACACCAAGTTTTTCGACGGCATCGGCGAATTGCGGATCGACTATGGTCCGGGCTACCGCGTCTATTTCGTCAAGGCGGGCAACACGATCATCATCCTGCTTTGCGGCGGCGACAAGTCATCGCAGAAAGCCGACATCAAGAAAGCCATCACCATGGCGAAGGAGGTCAAGTGACCATCGAAACCACCAAATGGGACGCTTCCGAATTCCTTGATGGCGAGGAGGCGATCTTTGCCTATATCGAAGCGGCATTCGAAGACGGCGACCCTGCCATCATCACTCATGCGCTCGGCAACGTTGCCAGGGCGCGAGGCATGACATCGATCGCCAAGGATGCTGGCGTCACGCGTGAGGCGCTATACAAAGCGTTGAGCGAGAAGGGCGATCCCAAATTATCAACCCTGCTTGGCGTCATGAAGGCGCTCGGGCTCAGGTTGACGGCTGAGGCTGTACCTGCGGAGCCCGGGATAGCCGGCTAACGCGCCAAAAGTTGCCTGGGTAACAGCCAAGCTTCTACCCGTATCCCCGCCACGCCCGGCGAAGCCTGCCAAGATGCTCGTGCGTTGGACGGATCTCGTCCGCGTTACGCTTGCGCTCTCCCGCGGCTGCCATTACCACAAAATGTAAGCCTGCTCGGGAGATCGGCCATGAAAGACGTCCTCAAGGAACTCGAGCGCCGCCGCGACATCGCCCGCATGGGTGGCGGCCAGGCCCGCATCGATGCGCAGCACAAGAAGGGCAAGCTGACCGCGCGTGAACGCATCGAGGTGTTTCTCGACGAGGGCTCGTTCGAGGAGTTCGACATGTATGTCGAGCACCGCTCGACCGACTTCGGCATGGAGAAGACCAAGATCGCCGGCGACGGCGTCGTCACCGGCTGGGGCACCGTCAATGGCCGCCCGATCTACCTCTTCGCCAAGGATTTTACCGTGTTCGGCGGTTCGCTGTCGGAGGCGCACGCCGAGAAGGTCATCAAGGTCCAGGAGATGGCGCTGCGCAACCGTGCGCCGATCATCGGCCTTTACGATGCCGGCGGCGCGCGCATCCAGGAAGGCGTGGCGGCACTTGGCGGCTATGCCGAGATCTTTCAGCGCAATGTGCTCGCCTCCGGTGTCATTCCGCAGATCTCGCTGATCATGGGTCCTTGCGCCGGCGGCGACGTCTATTCGCCTGCCATGACAGACTTCATCTTCATGGTGCGCGACACCTCCTACATGTTCGTCACCGGACCGGATGTGGTGAAGACCGTCACCAATGAGACGGTGACGGCCGAGAGCCTCGGCGGCGCCTCCGTCCACACGACGAAATCCTCGATCGCCGACGGCGCCTATGACAATGACGTCGAGGCGCTCTTGCAGATGCGCCGGCTGGTCGACCTGCTGCCCGCCTCCAACACATCGGAACTCCCCGAGATCGAATGCTACCAGTCGGTCACCGACCACGATTTGTCGCTCGACCGGCTGATTCCCGACAATGCAAACAAGCCCTACGACATCAAGGAGTTGATCTTGAAGGTCGCCGACGAGGGCGACTTCTTCGAGATCCAGCAGAATTTCGCCAAGAACATCGTCACCGGGTTCGGGCGGGTCGAGGGCCGCACGGTCGGCTTCGTCGCCAACCAGCCGATGGTGCTGGCCGGCGTGCTCGACTCGGACGCCAGCCGTAAGGCGGCGCGTTTCGTGCGCTTCTGCGACTGCTTTTCGATCCCGATCGTCACCTTTGTCGATGTCCCCGGCTTCCTGCCCGGCACGGCGCAGGAATATGGCGGCTTGATCAAGCACGGCGCGAAACTCCTGTTCGCCTATGCGGAGGCCACCGTGCCGAAGATCACTGTCATCACCAGAAAAGCCTATGGCGGCGCCTATGACGTGATGGCGTCAAAACATCTGCGCGGCGACATGAATTACGCCTGGCCGACGGCGCAGATCGCCGTGATGGGCGCCCGGGGTGCGGTCGAGATCATCTATCGCAAGGATATCGGCGACGCGGAAAAGATCGCGGCCCATACAAAGGCTTATGAGGATCGCTTCCTGTCG
Source organism: Mesorhizobium sp. AR07 (assembly GCF_024746815.1). Classification (GTDB taxonomy): domain Bacteria; phylum Pseudomonadota; class Alphaproteobacteria; order Rhizobiales; family Rhizobiaceae; genus Mesorhizobium. The sequence goes on along the minus strand of NZ_CP080525.1, from coordinate 720,415 downwards.
CCCTTCGTCGCCGCCGAGCGCGGCTATGTCGATGAGGTGATCATGCCGCACTCGACCCGCCGCCGCATCGCGCGCGCTCTCCGGATGCTGCGCAACAAGGACATGCAGAACCCCTGGAAGAAGCACGACAACATCCCGCTGTGAGTTCAACTGTGGTGTGTGTTCAGTACCTGCGTTGAGGCTTCAACCAGTTCGCGCAGCACCGGCACCAGCACCAGCGGCAGATCCTCGGCGATCAGTCCCGGCCCGAACCGGCTGCCGGCCTCGGCATGGATCCACACCGCGGCGCAGGCCGCTTCGAACGCCGGCATGCCTTGTGCGAGCAGCCCGGCAGTGATGCCCGACAACACGTCGCCCGACCCGGCGGTGGCAAGCCAGGCCGCGCCGTTGCTGTTGATCGCCGCTCGGCCATCGGGAGCCGCGATCACCGTGTCGGCGCCCTTGTAGACGATGACGGCATTGGCAAGCTTGGCTGCGGCGCGCGCCTTGGCCAGCTTGGAGGACGCGATGTTCCGGGCGATGTCGGGAAACAGCTTGGCGAACTCCCCTTCGTGCGGCGTCATCACCAGGGCCGGAGCGTTCGGTTGCCGGGCGGCTTTGAACAAAACGTCCGGCGCGTCGCGAAACGAGGTTATCGCGTCGGCGTCGAGCACCAGGCCGTCAAGCCGAGCGGAGGCATCCTTCGACCGGCCAGAGGCGAGCAGCTTCAGCGCAAAATCCCGTGTTCTTTCGCCGACACCGAATCCGGGTCCTAGAACAAAGGCCGACGGCCGATGGCCGCCAACAAACGCCTCGATCTCGGCAACGTCGTCGGCCTTGCGCAGCATGATCGAGGTGAGATGCGCGGCATTGACCTGCATGGCATTGGCCGGCGACAGCACGGTGACCGCCCCTGCCCCGCTTCTCGCGGCGGCAAGTGCCGACAGCCGCGCCGCGCCCGTCGCGCTCGGGCCGCCGGAAAAGACGCCGACATGGCCGCGCTTGTATTTGTGTGCGTCCACCGCCGGCACGGGAAATTCCCGTAACCACAGGTCCGGCCCGTTCTCGAAGGTCGACACGGCGAGCTGGGCGATGATGTCGTCGCCGATGCCAATATCGGCGAGCACGACTTCACCACATTGCCCGCGTCCCGGGAGCAGCAGGTGGCCAGGCTTTTTCCGAGCGAAGGTCACGGTGATGTCGGCGCGAAACGTGCTGCCCAATATTTCGCCGCTGGCCCCTGAAACGCCTGACGGCAGGTCGACCGCGATCACGGGCAGGCGCAGCGCTGTGGCGACATCGACGGCTTTCGCGTCATCGCCGGACAGCGGCTTGGACAGCCCTGCCCCATAGAGCGCGTCGACCACGATCGAGCCGGCCTCGGCGTCGAAACCAGACAGTGGCCGAGGCTTGACCGGGCATTGCGCGGCAGCGAGAGCCGCGTCGCTTTCCGGCTTCGGTGCTCCGCTTGCCCAGACCGTCGTGCCGACGCCGCTGGCAGCCAGGATGCGGGCAACGACATAGCCGTCGCCGCCATTGTTGCCAGGGCCGCAAAGCACATGGACGTGCGCCGCCGCCGGAAAGTGCTTGAGGATCTCGGCCGCAACCGCTTCGCCGGCGCGGCGCATCAGGCCGATACCGTCGGTTGGACCGGCGGCAATCGTCAGCCGATCGGCTTCGCTCATTTCGGCGGGGGAAAGAAGTTCGTTGCTCATGGATTGCCGATCCGCATTCGATCAAGCATTGTCCAGTTTCCGATCCGAAGCAAACAAAGAGGAGTTGGCGCGACTTGCGGTCCTATCGGCGAGACCGGGCATCGCGGGCGCAAAACTGCCCACCGGATGGGCGATTTGCCTAATTATTGTGCGGACGCAATCACTGGCACTGTGTAGGTTCCAGCAGCCCATGCCGCACCTGATGCAGTGAATGACGCGAATTTGCATCCCGGTGCGGCGCGGCTTCGAAATCGAATGAGACCGCTTCAAATTCGTCCAATTGGCACAGTTCGTGCTTGATGGAGGCGCAAGCGGGGGCTCACAACCCGTTTTTTGGCAGTGGAGGCCACTTTTTACATGAAAAAGATCGAAGCGATCATCAAGCCATTCAAGCTGGACGAAGTGAAGGAAGCGCTTCAGGAGGCCGGACTGCAGGGCATCACGGTCACCGAGGCCAAGGGCTTCGGTCGCCAGAAGGGCCATACCGAACTCTACCGCGGCGCCGAATATGTCGTCGATTTTCTGCCCAAGGTGAAAATCGAGGTCGTTCTCGGCGACGACGCGGTCGAAGGCGCGATCGAGGCCATCCGCAAGGCGGCCCAGACGGGCCGCATCGGCGACGGCAAGATCTTCGTCTCCAACATCGAGGAAGTCGTGCGAATCCGCACCGGCGAAACCGGCATGGACGCGGTCTGATCCGACCGGCCATCCGCCTGAAAAAATCATCATCAAAAAACGTCATCACACAGGGATACATGACATGACGACAGCCAAAGACATAATGAAGCAGATCAAGGACAACGACGTGAAATTCGTCGACCTGCGCTTCACCGACCCGAAGGGCAAGCTGCAACACGTGACGATGGATGTCATCGAGGTCGAGGAAGACATGTTCGCCGATGGCGTCATGTTCGACGGTTCTTCGATTGCCGGCTGGAAGGCCATCAACGAGTCCGATATGGTGCTGATGCCCGATCCGGACACGGTTCACATGGACCCGTTCTTCGCGCAGTCGACCATGGTCATCCTGTGCGACATCCTCGATCCGGTTTCGGGCGAATCCTACAACCGCGATCCGCGCGGCACGGCCAAGAAGGCCGAGGCCTACATGAAGTCGGAAGGCATCGGCGACCAGATCTTCGTCGGCCCGGAAGCCGAATTCTTCGTGTTCGACGATGTGAAGTACAAGGTCGATCCCTACAACACCGGTTTCAAGCTCGACTCCACCGAACTGCCGTCGAACGACGACACCGATTACGAGACCGGCAATCTCGGTCATCGTCCGCGCGTCAAGGGCGGCTATTTCCCGGTGCCGCCGATCGATTCCGCGCAGGACATGCGTTCCGAGATGCTGACGGTGCTCGCCGAAATGGGCGTGCGCGTCGAGAAGCATCACCACGAAGTCGCAGCCGCCCAGCACGAACTCGGCATCAAGTTCGACGCGCTCGTGCGCAATGCCGACAAGATGCTGATCTACAAATACGTCGTGCACCAGGTCGCCAACGCTTACGGCAAGACGGCGACCTTCATGCCGAAGCCGATCTTCGGCGACAACGGCTCGGGCATGCACGTCCACATGTCGATCTGGAAGAACGGCAAGCCGACCTTCGCCGGCAATGAGTATGCCGGCCTGTCGGAAAGCTGCCTGTTCTATATTGGCGGTATCATCAAGCACGCCAAGGCGATCAACGCCTTCACCAATCCGCTGACCAACTCCTACAAGCGTCTGGTGCCCGGCTACGAAGCGCCGGTGCTGCTCGCCTATTCGGCGCGCAACCGCTCGGCGTCCTGCCGCATCCCGTTCGGCTCGTCGCCGAAGGCCAAGCGCGTCGAGATCCGCTTCCCCGATCCGGGTGCGAACCCCTACCTCGCTTTCGCCGCCATGCTGATGGCCGGCCTCGATGGCATCAAGAACAAGATCCACCCCGGCCAACCGATGGACAAGGACCTTTACGACCTGCCGCCGAAGGAGCTCAAGAAGATCCCGACCGTCTGCGGCTCGCTGCGTGAAGCGCTGCAGAGCCTCGACAAGGATCGCGGCTTCCTGAAGGCCGGCGGCGTCTTCGACGACGACCAGATCGACAGCTACATCGAGCTGAAGATGGCCGAGGTGATGCGCTTCGAGATGACCCCGCATCCGATCGAGTACGACATGTATTACTCGGTCTAAGATCCGATTGACACAAAAGGCCCTTGAAGGAGCTTCCTCTTTCAAGGGCCTTTTGCTGCCGTCTCATAGCCACGCGCATGCCGATCAAGCGATCGCGACCGCGCGCTTTCTTGTCAGTGAGCTTTTCGACGATGGTGTGAGTGCCTTGGGCTGATCAACCCAGCGCGCTGCCGGGCAGGTGCCGACAGGTCAGTCGATCATGAAGATAAAGCCAGGAGCGAGCGGCGCACTGCCTCAGGCTACAGTGCCCGCTCGTCCGGCGCCCCCGCCAATGCTGCCGTTCAAGAAAACCCCGCCCGTCCGAACAGCATCGCGTGACGTAACCCCAAGAGCTACGAATACGCCATGCTGCACTGCGATCTGTCAACGCCGCCAACCGAGCCGTGGACAGTCGATTTCGTAGCTTTAGCAAGTGCTTATGGAGCGGTTGCAGCGCCGAAGAATGCTGGAAAGGGCGGTTTTCCGGGCTTTTCGACAGATTGTCGTTGGAAACGGCCATGGCGGCATGCCAAGGCCGGCAGGATTTGCGACCGCCTGAATTGCCTGACTTTTTCTGGGTATGTTTTGCCCGAGATCAGATCTTCGAGGCAAGCGCAAAAAGGAACCCCGGCATAGGCCGGGGCTCCTGCAGGAGCAGACCGTCGGAGGGACGTGGATCTACCCTGCGAGTTCGTCGGGACCGTGCAGGTTCCAGTCCGTTCGCCTGGCCAGGACCAGCAGGTAATAGACCGCCGCCACGACCATGATCAGGCCCGTTGCGATCAGGCTCGGACGGCCGAAGGCGACATCCAGATAGTTCTGGTAAGCGACGTAGATCAGCGCCAGGAAAGCGAGGACGGCCGGGACCGGGAACAGCGGCATGCGGTAATGCCCGCCATCGGTGGTGCCGGCGCGGCGGCCGACAAACGCCGCCACGCACAACAAGGCGTAGATGACCACCAGCGAGGTGCCGCTGACGACCAGCAGCAGGTTGATATCGATGAAGCAGGCGACGGCCGCCAGAACCGCCACGACGATGGTGGCGACCCAGGGCGATGCGTAGCTGCCATGGACCGAGGCAATTGCGGTGTTGATCGGGCCGAACCAGGTCTTGTCTCGACCGGAGCTGAACAGCAGTCGGGCCGCCTGCAGGATGATGGCGATGACCGCATTGAAGATGGCAACGGCGATGGCGAGGCTGATCAGCACCGTCAGCGCATGGCCGCCGCGCGCCTCGAGGAAATACTCGATCTTCTGCGGCGCCGCGAGCAAGGCAACCAGATCCGGCGCGCCGAGCAGCACGGCGGTCATAGGGATGAGTTCGGCCGCGACCGTGATCACCAGCGCCCACACCACGACCTTGCCGATGTTGCGCTTGGCGTCATGCGTCTCCTCGCCGAAATAGGCGGCGGCGCCATAGCCATTGTAGGCAAACAGGGCAACGGCGGTTGCCGCCAGCACGATGCCGGCCGACGCGGGCACCAGCGTGTTGGTGGTGGCATCAAGCAGCTGCGGTGCCGTGAACAGGCTGGAGAGCGGCCGCTCGACATGGGCGAAGCCAAGGCCTGTCAGGATCAGCAGCGCCAGCATTTCGATGCCGAGGAAGATGCCTGTGACCAAGGCGTTGAGCTTGATGCGCATCGCGGCGACCGTGCCGGCCAGCGCGATCGTCACCACACCCACCCATTGCGGACTGAGGTTGGGAATGAGGACACCGAGATAGGTGCCGACGCCAAGCGCGATGACCGCGACGATCAGCACGATCGAGACGAACACCAGCACCAGCGTGACGAACCCCCAGAAGCGGCCGAGCGTGCGGCCGATCATCGTGTATTCGCCGCCGGCCATGGGATAGGCCGACGACAGCTCGGCATAGACGAACGCCATGAACAGCCCGATGACGGCGGCAACGACGAAACTGAGAAATGAACCTGTCCCGGCCAGCGCGATGACGCCCGGCACGATGATGAAAACCGATGATGCCGGCGTCACCGCCGACAGCACGATCATCAGCGTGCCCAACGCATTGAGCGCCCGATCCAGCCCCTTGGCGGCCGGCGCGACCTTCGTCGCCCCTGTTGTTGCTTCGTTTGTAGACATAGTCCTCCCCTTTTTTTAATCAGATAAAAATTATCCTCCGCAGCGGAACCTATCGATGCGATTTGAAATCGTCAACGAATATGGTGTATACGCGCTTGCAAAATTTCACATGCCAGTTTTAAATTGAATTTAATTCAGGAAATGAAAAATGGGCAGACCCAAGACGCAGACCGACCGCCGCCTGACCTTGGTCGCAGCCGCGGAATCGATGATCGCCAGGCGCGGACTGGCCGGCGTCACGCTGCGTGACGTTGCCAGCGAGGCAGGGATGAGTTCGAGCGCCCTGCTCTATTACTATGCCGGATTGAAGGATCTGCTGGACGACGTGCAGCGGAAGGCGGTCGAGCGGTTCTGCACGTTGCGCGCCGCATCGGTCGCCGCGATCACCGATCCCCGCTCACGATTGAAGGCGATGATCGAGAGCGGGCTGCCGGTCGACAAGGACGACCAGCTCTGCCGGCTGCTGCTTGAGCTCGGCGCCTATTCGCGTTCGGACGCAAGTTACGCGGCCCGTCACATAACGCTGTTCGAGCGACAGGTGGCAATCTATGTCGGCATCCTCGAAGCCGGCGCCGCGACCGGTATCTTCAAGCTGCAAACGGGCAGCGACATCATCGCGCGCAGCCTGGTGGTGCTCGAGGACGGGCTCGGCCTTCACCTCACCAACATCGTGCCGGCGGTCGACCAAGAGGCTGCCCTGACGATCCTCACCCACTATGCCGAGCTTGCCACGGGCTGCCACCTCGGCTGAATCGTCGCCACCACAGGGATGCATCACCACCATGAATCAAAGAGCCGTTCTCAACATGACGCCCGCCGGCAAGCAGCGCGCCCGGGCGCTTAGCATTCCCCTGCAGGGCAAGCCCGGACACGCCAACGCCATCACCGATGTGGATGGCGTTCTTGTCGGCTATTCGACCGTCATCGAGGGTGACGGCAAGCTCAGCCTCGGCCATGGACCGGTGCGCACCGGCGTCACCGCGATCCTGCCATTCGGACGCGATGGCGTCGGCCTCGCCTGTGCGGCCGGCCATCATTCCTTCAACGGCAATGGCGAGATGACCGGCGCGTCCTGGATCGAGGAGGCCGGCAGTCTCAGCCTGCCGATCCTGATCACCAACACCCATGCGGTCGGCACCTGCCATCGCGGCGTCATCGACTGGGTGGCGCGCAACAAGCCCGCCATGATCAGCCAGTGGCTGCTGCCGGTGGTGGCGGAGACCTGGGACTGCTACCTCAACGATATCAACGGCTCGCATATCACCGTCGACCACGCGACGGCAGCGATCGACAGTGCCGCCTCCGGCAGTATCGAGGAGGGCTCGGTCGGCGGCGGCACCGGCATGAACTGCTACGCCTTCAAGGGCGGCTCGGGCACCGCCTCGCGGGTGGTCGGCTATGGCCACCGCGACTACACGGTTGGCGTGTTCCTGCAGGCCAATTTCGGCTCGCGCCACGAACTCAGCATCGCCGGCGTGCCGCTTGGGCAAGAGCTGGCCGCCGACAATCCGATGGAGGCCTACTTCGGCGGCCAGCCGACAGGCGCCGGCTCCTGCATCGGCATCGTCGCCACCGACGCGCCGTTGCTGCCCGGCCAATGCAAGGCGCTCGCACGCCGCGTTCCGCTCGGCCTGGCGCGGACCGGCACGACCGGTTCACATTTCTCCGGAGATATCTTTCTCGCCTTCTCGACAGGCAATCCCGACGCGCTCAACGGACGTTTCCCGCAAGGTCCCGCGAACGAGCAGAGCTACGGCCATATGGACTTCATTCCATGGGGGCGGATGGACGCTTTCTACGCAGCAGTGGTGCAGGCGACCGAAGAGGCCGTGCTCAATGCGCTGGTCGCCAACCACGACATGATCGGCCGCGACGGCAACCGCACGCCTGCGCTGCCGCATGACAAGGTTGTGGCCGCGCTGAAAGCGCGGGGTATCGTCGCCAACTAAGGTCGGCAAACCGCGCTATCAGTCAGTCTGATTTGCGGCTGTAGGAAAGGCCCCGGCGCGGGTGCTCGCGCCGAGGCCTTTTTGTCAACTGTCCGCAACGCTCAAGCTGCAGCCGAAACCTGGGCGCTGGCCGGTACCGAAGCAATCGTCTTCAGAATCTGCGAGGCGATCTGGTAGGGGTCGCCCTGCGAGTTCGGACGGCGGTCTTCCAGATAGCCCTTGTAGTCGTTCTTGATGAAGGAATGCGGCACGCGGATCGACGCGCCGCGATCGGCGATGCCATAGCTGAACCTGTTCCAGGGCGCGGTCTCGTGCTTGCCGGTCAAACGCTTGTCGTTGTCCGGGCCGTAGACGGCGATGTGATCCGTCAGGTTCTTGTCGAAGGCCGCCATCAGCGCTTCGAAATAGGCCTTGCCGCCGACTTCTCGCATATAGGCGGTCGAGAAATTGGCGTGCATGCCCGAGCCGTTCCAGTCGGTGTCGCCGAGCGGCTTGCAGTGGTATTCGATGTCGATGCCGTATTTCTCGGTCAGGCGCTGCATCAGGTAGCGGGCCATCCACATCTGGTCGGCGGCCTTCTTGGAGCCCTTGCCGAAAATCTGGAATTCCCACTGGCCCTTGGCCACCTCGGCGTTGATGCCTTCGTGGTTGATGCCGGCGGCGAGGCAGAGATCGAGATGCTCCTCGACGATCTGGCGCGCGACGGAGCCAACGTTGGAGTAGCCGACGCCGGTGTAGTACGGACCCTGCGGTGCGGGATAGCCGCTCTCCGGGAAGCCGAGCGGGCGGCCGTCCTTGTAGAAGAAATATTCCTGCTCGAAGCCGAACCAGGCACCCTCGTCATCGAGGACGGTGGCGCGCTTGTTGGAGGCATGCGGGGTGACGCCATCGGGCATCATGACTTCGCACATGACGAGCACGCCGTTGCCGCGGGCCGGGTCCGGATAGACCGCGACCGGCTTCAGCACGCAGTCGGAACTGTGCCCCTCGGCCTGCATCGTCGAGGAACCATCAAAGCCCCACAGCGGAAGCTGCTCGAGCGTCGGGAATTCGGCGAATTCCTTGATCTGCGTCTTGCCGCGAAGGTTGGGGACCGGGGTGTATCCATCGAGCCAGATATACTCGAGCTTGTATTTCGTCATTCTAGCCTCTCGTTGCTTGATCACCGAACGCTGGACGGCGTCGACATGCTCTCCTGCCACCAGCAGCCGGCCTGCCGCATCCCTAAAATGCAATTCGTGTGCCACTCTTGGCCTGCAGGGTGCGGCAAAATTGACGCGGCATTCGGATGGAAGTTGGCAAGCCGCCTAAGCAATGCGTTCGGATCCATCACAGTTGCAATTCGCACAAATAATAGGCAAATACTGATCTTTTCGTAGGCATATTGCCTAACTTGATTGCAGACCCTATCTTCGAAACAAGTTGAATCGACAAGGTTCGGCAGAGGAAAGGAACCCGACAATGGAAATCATTTCCACACGTCCGTCGGCCAAAATTCTAATGTTCCCGGTGGCAGCGCGCGCTTCTGCCTCAAATTTGAGCGGCAAGGCTAAGTTTGCGGCAGAGCTCGCGTCGCTGCGCGGTGTTCGGGCGGATTTCGGCGACGGCTGGTATCACGAGGCGGCCATCGAGGCCGCGAAGCAGGACCGGCAAAGCTAAGCCCTGCTCTCGTCGCCTGTCGACCAGGCATTGAAAACCCGGCGCGATCGCTCGCACCGGGTTTTTTGTTGACTGGCGAGCAGTCCGTTACTGCTTGGTGTTCAGGTTGGTTCCGAGCGTATCCTTGACGAAGATCAGGCCGATGATCAGCGACATCGCGGCAATGACCACCGGATACCACAGACCATAGTAGATATCGCCCTTGTAGGCGCTAAGCGCGAACACGGTCGCCGGCAGCAGGCCGCCGAACCAACCATTGCCGATGTGATAGGGCAACGACATGCCGGTGTAGCGGATGCGGGTCGGGAACATCTCGACCAGGATCGCGGCTATCGGACCGTAGACCATGGTCACGAACAGGACGAGAATGAACAGGATACCGATGGTCATCGGCCAGTTGATTCCCGCCGGGTCGGCGAACATGGCGAAGGCACCGCCGCCCGGTATGGTGTAGACGGTGACTTCGGGCGCACCCGCCGCCTCGTCGGTGGTCAGCAGCTTGTCCTTGATCGCCTGGTCTGTGGGGACCGTCGCCTTCTCGCCGGCGCGGATCGCGGCGGCATCGAGCTTCAGTTCCGGGTTGGCGGCGACAAACGCGTCAAGCTTCTGGTCCGGAATCTTGATCGCCGCGCGCTTCAGGGGATAGCCGCCGTCCTGCAGCGACATGTTAACGGCCTTGACGAAGGCGGCGTCCTTGGCTTTCGCCTGGTCGCCGACGGCGATGGCGTCGTAGGAGTTCACCGTCTCATTGCCGATCTTGACCGACGCAGCCGTTCCGGCCGCGGCCGTCGACACCACGTCATAGGGCACCGAGTTCTTGGTCAGGAACGAAGTCGCGATGTCGCAAGACGTCGTGAACTTCGCCGTGCCGACCGGATTGAACTGGAACTTGCAGTCGCCGGGTGCCGCCGTCACCGTCGCGCGCGTATTCTGCTGGGCCTTGGCGAGTGCCGGATTGGCAGCCCAGGTCAGCGCCTTGAACAGCGGGAAAGTGCAGACGATCGCCAAAGCAAGGCCCGCCATGATGATCGGCTTGCGGCCGATCTTGTCGGAGAGCCAGCCGAAGACGACGAAGAAGATCGAGCCGAGGGCGAGTGCGATGGCAATCATGATGTTGACCGATTGCGCTTCGACCTTGAGCACGTTCTGCAGGAAGAACAGCGCGTAGAACTGGCCATTGTACCAGACCACGGCCTGACCCGCGGTAAGGCCGAGCAGCGCCAGGATCGCGATCTTGGCGTTCTTCCACTGGCCGAAGGCCTCCGAAAGCGGCGCCTTGGAACCCTTGCCCTCTTCCTTCATCTTCTGGAAGGTCGGCGACTCGGAAAGAGACAGCCGGATCCAGATTGAAACGGCGAGCAGCAGGAAGGAGACGATGAAAGGAATGCGCCAACCCCAGGCGGCGTAGGTTTCCTTGCTCAATGAACCCTGCACGATCAGGATGACGATCAGCGACAGGAACAGGCCGAGCGTCGCCGTCGTCTGGATCCATGAGGTGTAGAAACCACGGCGGTCATCAGGCGCATGCTCGGCGACATAGGTCGCCGCACCGCCATATTCGCCGCCCAGCGCCAGGCCCTGCAGCATGCGCAGGATGATCAGGATCACGGGAGCCGCGATGCCCAAAGTCGCATATCCAGGCAGCAGGCCGACCAGGAAGGTCGACAGACCCATGATCGTCATGGTGACGAGGAACGTATATTTGCGGCCGACAAGGTCGCCGATGCGGCCGAACAGCAGCGCGCCGAACGGGCGCACCAGGAAGCCGGCGGCGAAAGCCAGCAGCGCGAAGATATTGCGCGTCGCTTCCGGAATGGTTGGACTGAAAAAGGTCGAACCAATGAACACCGCCAGCGAGCCGTAGAGATAGAAATCGTACCATTCGAAAACGGTGCCGAGCGAGGAAGCGAAGATGACCTTCTTCTCCTCCCGCGTCATGCCGCGGCTTGCTCCGCCGGCAGTCGATGCCATTGCCATAGAATTGTCCTCCCGTGAGACCCGTTGCCTCGATGCTGCGCGCCACGGTCCGCGTTCTCCTCCGAACACGGACTCAAGCACAGCGATCACGGAAAAAATGACAGAAAGCGCGCGCCAACGGCAGGGCGCCTTTGGGATTATGACTTTGGTATTAGGTGCGGTGCGGGATGAGCGAGAGCGAGCGGCAAAACCGTCAGGCCTTGAGCGCTTCGAGCAGGCCGGCGGCAGCCATCATGTCGCGCTTGCGGGCCGATCGGCGCGCGACCGCTTCGGCATCCTGCCCCCATTGCTCGATCTGCCAGTCCTCGTCGACATGGCCGGCGGCCCAGGCCGCCTGGGCGTCGAGTTCGCCGAAATCGACGGCCAGCGCCAGCAGCGCCGAACCGGTCAGCGAGGTCATGACGTGGATGGCGGCCAGCCGCAACGGCTCGGCACGCTGGCTGAGATGAACACCGAGAACCGCAATGGTTTCACGCGGCTGCTCGACATGGATGATGCCCTCGGCGAGATTGAAGCGAGCCCCGAGGCTGCCGCGTGCCCAATCGAGGACCGGATCCCAATGTTCGTTCTGCCGCTCCACCAGCCCTTGCGGCGCATCAGCGCGATAGCAGGTGAGATCGGACGACGCGAAGCGAAGGATGTCTTCCAGCACCGCCTGCGGATCGCTGGCGACGCCGTCGATGGCGGTGTTGACGAGGCGCATCACCGGCATCGTCACTGGATTGATGGTCTCGCCCTGGGCGGCGAACTCGTCGGCGACCAGCGCTGCCGCTGCCTCGGTCGGCAGCGTCAGCAGCGCCTTGCCCGGCGTGCGCACCGGCTTGCCGTCGAGATGCACGGCAAAGCCACCGTCCACCGGCGCGACCGAGACGGATTTGTAGAAGCGCTTCGGCAGATGCGTCTTCATCTGGATCTGGGCGCGCCGCACCGGATCCGGATCGGAAAGATATTTGCCCGCTTCGAGGTCGTTGAGGATGTCGCGCATGGAATGTCTCTCTTACACCGGTGTCAGCTTGCGCACCGGCCGGTTGACGATGATCAGTCCGGCGGCAATCAGGCCAAGTGCCAGGAAAATGCGCATGGTCAGCGGCTCATTCAAGAACATGGCGCCGCACAGCACGCCGAAAACCGGCGACAGGAAGGTGAAGCTGGACAGGCCGGACGCCGGATAACGCCTCAGCAGCCAGAACCACAGCACATAGGTGAAGGCAACGATGTAAATAGCCTGGAAAAGCAGGGCCAAAGTCGGCAGCACGGTAGGGTCGCGAACGGGCGGACCGGCGAGAGGCAGGACCAGAACGCCAACGATTGCAGCACCGGCGAGCTGATAGAGAAGCAGCTTCTCGGCGCTCGCCTCGACCAGCTTCGAGCGCTTGATGAGGAGGTTGGTCAAGGCCCAGAAAAATCCGGCGCCGAGGCTCAGGAGGTCACCGAACAACATGTCGCCACTGCCGCCAAGCTTGTCGGAAAAGACAGCGGCCAGGCCGGCAAAGGCCAGCAGCAGGCCGAGGAACTTGCGCAAGGTGATCTGTTCGCCAAGCAGGAAGTGGCCGCCGATCAGCATCCAGAACGGCATTGTGTTGACCAGCAGCGTGTTGCGGGCGACGGTCGTGTGCTCCAGGCCTACATAAAGAAAAAGGAACTCGACGCCGAAAAGCACGCCAACCGCGATGCCGGCGGGCAACGTCCCATCGCGCGTGAAAAGCGCTATGCCGCGCCACTGGCACCAGACGAAGACACACAGGCCGCCGATGATCGAGCGCGTGATCGACAGGAAGACAGGATCGTAACCGGCATAGGAGATCTTGGCGGCGACGTAGTTCAGCCCCCAGGAAAAGGTCAGGCCGACCATGATGGCGGCGGCGGCCATGTCGATCGTGTCACGCCGGTCGAGCGCGTCGGTGGCGCCGCTCACGATCAGTCCTCCGCGCTGGCGTCGTCGAAGCCGATTAGGTTCCAGCTCTGGCGCATGTGCGGCGGCATCGGCGCGGTGACATCGATGACGCCCTTGTCGGGGTGCGGAATGATGATGCGGCGCGCATGCAGATGCAGGCGGTTCTGGATGCCGCCGGGGAAATCCCAGTTGGTGTCGGCCTCGAAATATTTCGGATCGCCGAGGATCGGGCAGCCGATGTAGGCGGCATGAACGCGAAGCTGGTGGGTGCGGCCGGTATAGGGCTCCATTTCCAGCCAGGTCATCGTCTGTGCCGCCTGCTCGATGATGCGGTAGTAGGAGACCGCGTGGTCGGCGCCCTTTTCGCCATGCGCGGCGACACGCACGCGGTCGCCGTCCGGCGTCGGCTCCTTGATCAGCCAGGTCGATATCTTGTCCTCGCGCTTCGGCGGCACGCCTTTGACCAGCGCCCAGTAAGTCTTCTTGGTCTCGCGGGCGCGAAACGCTTCGGCAAGCTTCATGGCGGCAAGCCGGGTGCGGGCAACGACCAGTACGCCTGAGGTGTCGCGGTCGAGGCGGTGGACCAGCCGCGGCTTCTCGCCTTTCTGGTTGCGCCAGGCTTCCAGCATGTCATCGACATTGCGGGTGACGCCCGAGCCGCCCTGCACCGCAAGGCCCGCCGGCTTGTTGAAGACGAAGACCTTGGGATCCTCGTGGATCAGCATTTTCGCCAGAACGTCGGCATCGCCCTGGTTGCGGATCGAGTGACCGGTCAGCGCGCTCTCGCCCTTCTTGTCCACCTCGAGCGGCGGAACGCGCACCATCTGGCCGGGCTCGACGCGGGTATCGGCCTTGACCCGGCCGCCATCGACGCGGATCTGGCCGGAGCGCAGCAACTTTTGCAGATGGCCAAAGCCAAGGCCCGGGAAATGGGTCTTGAACCAGCGATCGAGCCGCATGCCCGCCTCGCCGGCCTCCACCGTGATCTGTTCAACGCCTGCCATATTCGTTTTCGCTTATCCGTTTCCCGAACAGGGCTCGGCCTGCTCTCGGCGCGGCAATAACACTATGAAACGGTTCTTGCGAGCCAAAGTCCCAAAAACAGGGCAATAATGGCGCCTATGACGCTGGCAAGCGCATATCCCAACGCCGGCAGCGTGGCGCCCCGCTCCCACAGCGTCGCGAAATCGAGCGAAAAGGCGGAAAAGGTGGTAAAGCCGCCGAGAATGCCGGTAGCGACGAACAGCCTGAGCTCGTTCGTGCCGCCGCGGCGGGCCAGGGTGGCGATGAACAGGCCCATGGCGAACGAGCCGACGAGGTTGATCGCCATCGTGCCCCAGGGATAATTGGGGCCGACAAAGCGCAGCGCGCCCATGTTGGTGAGATGACGGATGCCGGCACCGATGCCGCCGCCGACTACAACGAGAAGCAGATTGAACATGACCGTTTACTGCCCCCACAAGGGCGGCCCGGTCAATCCCCGGTGCGGGCGGGCGCTGGCACGGCGCAGACAGTCGAGCGCGTCAGGAACCGCCGCTCGCGCCCATTGTCGAGCGAAAACATGCCGCCCCTGCCCGGCACCACGTCGATGATGAGATCGGTGTGCTTCCAGACCTCATATTGCGAGGCGCTGATATAGACTGGCGTCTCGCCGATTTCGCCCAGCATGACATCATTGTCGCCGACGATGAAATCGTTTTGGGGATAACACATTGGCGAGGAGCCATCGCAACAGCCGCCCGACTGGTGGAACAGCACCGGACCATGGTCGGCGATGATCTCGGCCAGAAATGCCCGAGCTGCCGGCGTGGCGGAGACTTTTCCAAGGGAAACCTTGTCGAGCATGGGGGCCTCCGTCACCAAGTGCCCATCTTCACGAAGAGACCGAGGCGCGGCAACCAAAGCCGCGCCTCTTACATAGAGTGCGCATGATCCCTGGGGAAGGATCATGCGCTGCCTTGGGAGGCAATCAGAAGAAGCCGAGTTTCTTCGGGCTGTAGCTGACCAGCATGTTCTTGGTCTGCTGATAGTGGTCGAGCATCATCTTGTGGTTCTCGCGGCCGATGCCCGACTGCTTGTAGCCGCCGAACGCCGCATGCGCGGGATAGGCATGGTAGCAGTTGGTCCAGACGCGACCGGCCTGGATGGCGCGGCCGAAGCGGTAGCAACGGTTCGCGTCGCGGCTCCAGATGCCGGCGCCGAGGCCGTAGAGCGTGTCATTGGCAATCGACAGCGCTTCGTCGTCATCCTTGAAGGTGGTGACAGAGACCACAGGCCCAAAAATTTCCTCCTGGAAGACACGCATCTTGTTGTGGCCCTTGAACACGGTCGGCTTGACGTAGTAGCCGCCTGCCAGATCGCCCGGCAGATGGTTCTGCTCGCCTCCGATCAGCACTTCGGCGCCTTCCTGGCGGCCGATGTCGAAATAGCTCAGTATTTTCTCCAGTTGCTCGCTCGACGCCTGGGCACCGATCATGGTTGCCGGATCGAGCGGATCGCCCTGGACGATCGCCTCGACGCGCTTCAGCGCCTTTTCCATGAACTTGTCGTAGATCTTCTCATGCACCAGCGCGCGGCTGGGGCAGGTGCAGACCTCGCCCTGGTTGAGCGCGAACATGACGAAGCCTTCGATCGCTTTGTCGAAGAAGTCGTCGTCCTCCGATGTCACGTCCTGGAAGAAGATGTTGGGCGACTTGCCGCCGAGTTCCAGCGTCACCGGGATCAGGTTCTGGCTGGCATATTGCGAGATCAGCCGGCCGGTCGTGGTCTCGCCAGTGAAGGCGATCTTGGCGATGCGGTTCGACGAGGCGAGCGGCTTGCCGGCCTCGAGGCCAAAGCCGTTGACGATGTTGAGCACGCCGTCTGGCAGGAGATCGCCGATCAGGTCGGCCCACAGCATGATGGTGGCGGGCGTCTGTTCGGCTGGCTTGAGGACCACGCAATTGCCCGCGGCAAGCGCGGGCGCCAACTTCCACACCGCCATCAGCAGTGGGAAGTTCCACGGGATGATCTGGCCGACGACGCCAAGCGGCTCATGGAAATGATAGGCGACGGTGTCGTGGTCGATCTCGGAGATGCCGCCCTCCTGGCTGCGTACCGCACCGGCGAAATAGCGGAAATGGTCGATGGCGAGCGGCAGGTCGGCGGCGGTCGTCTCGCGGATCGGCTTGCCATTGTCCCAGGTTTCGGCGAGCGCCAGCAGGTCGAGATTGTCCTCCATGCGGTCGGCGATACGGTTGAGGATCAGCGCGCGGGCGGCGGCACTCGTCTTGCCCCAGGCATCCTTGGCCTTGTGCGCGGCGTCGAGTGCCGCCTCGATATCCTTGGCGTCGGAGCGAGCGACTTCGCCGAGTGGCCGGCCGGTGACCGGCGATATGTTGTCAAAGTATTTTCCGGAAAGCGGGGCGACCCATTTGCCGCCGATGTAATTGTCGTAGCGCTTGGCGAAGGGAACCTTGGCCGTGCGGGAAAATTCCACCTTGTTCATTGTCTTCCTCCCATGAAGCAGCGCCGCGGGATGCGTCGCGTCGTTGCGAGAGTTGCGGACGGGGTCGGACTTGTCAGCCCGGCCCCACCATTCGCCGGCGTCGACTGTCGCAAATCTGCGACAGCTGCCGAGCCCAAAGGTCAGTGCGGACGGCGAATGCCGAATCGAGCAAGCTTGCGATGCAAGGTCGCCCGCGAAATTCCAAGATTGCTGGCGGCGGCCGAAACATTGCCTTCGGCTCGCGCGATTGCCCGCTGGACCACGCCGCGTTCCGCCTCGTCGAGGTCTTCGGATGCCCTGGCCGAGCCGCCGAGGATGTCGGCGGCCGGCAACCCTTTGGCCAAGGTCTGTTGGGTGATGCCGAGAGCAAGACGCGCCGAGCGCGTCGCGCCCACCACCAGATCGTCGGCATCGACGGCAATCAGCGCGCCTGTGCTGCGCTCGGCGACAGGCGCCAGCAAGATGCGGACGTTGGAAAACGTCAGGCGGAAATTCTCGGCCTCGATGCGGCGCGCGGCATCGCCTACCGCAATGGCGATCAGGTTGACGAAGCCTTCGGTCAGGTCCGACCGGCAAGACGAGACATCGAGTGCCGCCGCCAGATTGCCTTCGTGATCGTAGATCGGTGCGGTGGTGCAGCTGAGCAGCGTGTTGCGCGCAAAGAAATGCTGGTCGCGATGAATGGTCAGCGCGCGCTGATCGGCAAGGCACGTGCCGATGCCGTTGGTGCCCTCGGAGTCCTCGCTCCAGGCAGTGCCCGTCCACAGGCCCCACTCGTCGAACGTATCGTCATCGGCGACAGCGCCGCGGCGTTCGACCGGAATGCCGTCGCGATCGGCAAGCAGCACGCAGCAGCCGACGCCGCCAACGGCCAGATAGAGACGATCCAGGCTCGAATCGGCGGCGCGAAGCAATGGTTCCATGCGTTGCCTTGCTTGGCTCAGTTCGCCTGCGGTCAGGCGCCGCGGCGCCTTGCGCTCGGCCGGATCGAGACCGTGCAATGTGAGCGAGCGCCGCCAGGAGGCGACCAACGCCGAGCGCGCCGCATCGTTGCTGGCGATGGATGTTTGTATGAAATCCGCATGATGACCAGTCGGCTGCCGTCCGCTCACCTTATCCTCCCAAGGCGAATGTCGCTCCAACTCAAAAGCATCGTTATATCCGTTCAGATATATCCGCAGCGTCGAGTTGTAGAGGATTATGCTTCGATGAGGCTATAGGACGATGGTGCAACAACAACCGCCGAGAGTGGCCGCATAAGCCCCTGCCCGGCGCGATCGACCCGACCCTCACCACTCAGGCGTTGCCCAGCCCGGGTATTTTTTCCTGAACTCGCCGTAGAGGGCGTCGATCTCAACTCTGCTGACGGGACGCACCTGCTCATAGAGGTAGCCCTTGACGTCGCCGGACAATCGATAGGCCGCAATGCGCTTGTAGGCGGCACCGATGCCTTTCCCTTCGAGAATATCCTGGTTCGGTATCGTAATGCAGATCTGCGCATCCGGCCGCAAATGGGTAACGGGCGGGTCCGTTACGACAACATATTTGGATTTCAATGTTCTCGGTCCGAATTGATTGCGGCTATCCACTTGGCTGGCCCATTCGATGTAAGGGTCCAAGTCTGAGTTCATGCCAAACAACAGCCAGTCGTTCATGACCGCACCTGAGGCAAACACCGAAAAACGGTCCTCAGGTCTCATTTTGCCAAGAAGGTCATCGATGAGGCGTGTGTATTCAGGGAGATTGTCGAGGTGAAGAGGAAGCGTGGCTTCCCTGGCAAAGACGTAGCTGATCGGCGCCAGCAGCTGCCGGCCAATCGGAAAAAAAGTGCCCAAATACGCAAACCCAGCAGCAACGGCTATGACGATGGTTGCCCATCGCGGTCTGAGCGCCGGCATCGAAACGATTGCAACGATTGCTTGTGCGTATGCAGGAAAGAGCCAAAGAAATATCGGCATCGAATGATGGCGGTCCAGATCCTGCATCCGGGTGAAGAGGAGAAAGGTAAGTGCCGAGGCAACGGCACAGAACAAAGAAAAGCTGTTGCGGCGTACAATAGAGATCCAAAGGCCCAATATGATCAATAGCCAGTTTACATAATTGATCCGAGATCCTACCTGGTCAAGCTGGGAGACGAAATCTGTCTTGTATCCGCTGTAAAGGTCGCCATAGCTGGTTGCTAAAATCTTGACGATCAAGGGTAGCTGGAAAATCCACGCGGCTGCGACAATAACGAGAATCGCGCATACGCCGCCTAACGCAGCTTTCCAGAGCGCTGGAAAGTCCCGGTCTTTTGCGACTTGGAACAGACAAAAGAGTGCTGAGGAAATTGCGATCCCCATGACGGCGAATGCGTACCAGCGGCGCAGCATGAACGCGAGCCACAGATACGCACCGACCCGTATTCCACTGATCACCGGTTGATGGGTCAGGAACCTTGATTTCCAAAGAAAATAGGTCGCTGCGGAAAGCGCCAGACAACCGCCAACATCCGGCAACCCACGAAGCGTCGCTGCCCAGAACGGAGTGTAGAGAAAGGCCGCAATCCAGACGGCGAACCAGCTTCGGGATGGAGATGTCTCGGAGACCGCCTCCAGGTAGCTCATTCTGCCCATGAAAAGAGCCGCCGGGACCAGGTAAACCGTGACTATTGCGGCGACGTATGAAAGCCTTGAACCACCAAAGAATATGTAAAACGGCATCAGAGGCGCTAAAATTGCCGAACTGTAATCGTCTCTCTCGACAGAAGCCTTCAATTGAGGAAGCCACTGAGAAGGGCTCTCAACCAGGAACGCGCCCTGCTCGTTAAACACAGTGAAATAAGCGTCGAAGTCCCAATAGTAGACGGGCAGTTCAAGACTTATGTAGACGGCGGCGAAAGCAACGCCCAGCAACACGGTACATGCATAAGTTTTTGTCCAGAATCCGAGGCTATCGTTCATCGTCACTTGAGGCCACCCAGGAAGGGAAGAAGCAGAACTGTCGAGATCAAACCGGGACTACCGCTGATGCAGCCAAGAGCCGTTCAGGCAATGGGAATCTCGCCAGATTCGTATCATGAATTGTTGAGAGCTTGAACAGGATGTATACTTGAACGCGTCGGCACCGCAAGCGGTGAGCCCGCCTTCAAAGAACAGCGGATTGTCATACCAGTAATTCTTGACGTTGCGCGAAGAAATGCTGGTCGCGATGAATGGTCAGCGCGCGCTGATCGGCAAGGCACGTGCCGATGCCGTTGGTGCCCTCGGAGTCCTCGCTCCAGACAGTGCCCGTCCACAGGCCCCACTCGTCGAACGTATCGGCGACGGCGCCGGGGCGTTCGACCGGAATGCCGTCGCGATCGGCGTCCGCTCACCTTATCCTCCCGAGGCGAATGTCGCTCCAACTCAAAAGCAGCGTAATATCCGTTAAGATATACCCGCGGCTTCGAGTCGTAGAGGATCATGCTTCGATGAGACTATAGGACGATGGTGCAACAACAGCCGCCGAGAGCGCCAAGCCCGAGTTCGCGCTCGGAGGCCGTCAACCTGATCGTCACCACTCAGGCGTTGTCCAGTCTGGGTATTTTTTCCGGAACTCGCTGTAAAGGGCGTCGATTTCCGCTTTGCTGACCGGGCGCACCTGTTCATAGAGATAGCCCTTGACGTCGCCGGACAATCGATATGCCGCAACGCGCTTATAGGCGGCACCGATGCCTTTCCCGTCGACAATATCCTGGTCCGGTATTGTGACACAGATTTGCGCGTCCGGCCGCAAATGGGTCACGGGAGGTTCGGTAGCGATAACATATTTGGATTTCAACACTTCAGGCTTGAATTGATCGCGGCTATCGACCTGGCAAGACCATCCGAGGTGATCGTAAAGGGCCGGGTTCATGCCAATCAACAGCCCGTCGTTCATGACCGAACCAGAGGCAAATATCGAAACCTTGTCCTCCGGTCCCATTCTGCCAACAAGGTCGTCGATGAGGCGTCCGTATTCAGGAAGATTGTCAAGGTGAAGAGGAAGCGTCGCTTCCCTGGCAAAGACATAGTTGATCGGCGATAGAAGTTGACGACCAACCGGGAAAAAAGTACCGAAATACGCAAGCCCAGCCGCAGCGGCTATGGCGGCGGTTGACCATCGCGATCTCAGCGCTGACATCGAAACGATCGCGACGATTGCCTGGGCATAGGCAGGAAAGAGCCAAAGAAACAAAGACATCGAATGATGCCGGTCCATATCCTGCGTTCGGGTAAAAATCAAAAAAGTGAGTACCGAGGCAACGGCGCAGAACAAAGCAAAGCTGTTGCGACGGACAAGAGAGATATAAAGGCCCACTATGATCAACAGCCAGTTTGCGTAGCTGAGCCGGGAGCCTATCTGGTCAATCTGGGAAATGAAATTCGTCCTGTACCCGCTGTAAAGATCGCCATAGCTGGTTCCCAGAATCCTGAGGATCAGGGGTTGCTGGAAGGCCAATGCGGCTCCGACGATGACCAAAATCGCACAGACGCCGCCTAGCGCAGCGTTCCGGAGCGCTGGAAAGTCCCGGTCCTTTGCGACCTGCAACAAACAAAAGAATGCCGCGGAAATTCCGATCCCTACGACTGAATACGCATACCAGCGGCGCAGCATGAACGCCAACCACAGGCACAGGCCAACGCGTATTCCGCTTATCACCGGTCCGCGGGTCAGGAATTTTGATTTCCAAAGAAAATAGGTTGCTGCGGAAAGCGCTAGACAACCGGCAATATCCGGCATCCCACGCAGCGTCGCCGCCCAGAACGGGGTGTAGAGAAAGACCGCAACCCACACGGCGAGCCAGCCTTGGGATGAAGACGTCTCGGTAGCCTCCAGGTAGCTCATTCTTCCCATGAAAAGAGCCGTCGGGACCAGGTAAACAGTGACTATTGCGGCGACGTATGAAAGCCTCGAACCGCCGAAAAGGATCTGAAACGGCAGTAGAGGCACCAAAACTGCCGCACTGTAGTCATCCCTCGCGACCGAGTCCCTCAATTGGCTCAGCCACCGGAGGGGGCTCTCGACCAAGATCGCGCCTTGATGATTGAATCCGTTAAAGTAGGCGGTGAAATCCCAATAATAGACCGGCTCTTCAAGATTTATGTACAGGGCGGCGAAAGCAACGCCTAATAGCACGGTACATATGTAGACTTTTAGCCAGAATCCGAGAGTTTCGTTCTTCGTCACTTGAGGCTGCCAGGGAGGGGAAGAGACAGGACTATCGAGGCCAAACCGGGACTACAGCTGATGCAGCCGAGAGCCGTTCAGGCGGCAGGAATTTCACGCGATTCGCCATGAACTGTTGAGAGCTTGAACGGGATGTACACTTGAACGCCTGAGCACCGCAAGCGTCGAGAGCGCCCTCAAAAAGAGACAGGCAGGGATAGCGCTTTCTGAACGGGCTTTTGCCTATCAAGGCCCGGCGACGCACCGGGGCGTGCATGAGCACCAAATGCTGCCGGCGCAGCCGGCAGCATTGACGATTTCAAGCTCAGGTCGTCTCGACCTTCTTCGGCTTGGTCGAGCCGATCATCTTCCAGTTCTTGTAGAACATAGAGTTGATGCGCTCGACGCTCACCGAGACGACGGCGAGCATGGCCGCGATGAGACGGGGGACCGGGGATGGGCGAATGATGTCCATGAACACGCAGTAGCGCCGGCCATCATACTCGTTGACCGAGCGGTGGAGCAGCGTGTCGTCGAAGATGAACAGCGGATTGTCATACCAGTAGCTCTTGACGTTGCCGCATTCGACGAAAATCTCTGATTTCACCGGGATGAGATTGTAGAGAATGCGCAGGCTGAGCCGCAGCGGGCCGAAGTGCCAGGAGGTCGATTCGCGCTTGCTGAACACGGAAACCGCGATGGTCTTGATGTATTTGAAATCCTTGTTGAACTCGGCGACGTTGTCGATCTTGTGCTTGCCGTACCACTGATAGACGTACATACCGCGCCGGCCGGCGCCGAAATTGGCGTCGATGTCGGCGATGATCTCATCCTTGCGCGCCTTGAAGATATCCAGGACCTCATTGACCTCGCGCTGATAGTCGGCGGGAAACTGCTCCAGTTTCCAGACGCCCGGATTTCTGTAGCACAAGAGATCGACGAATAGATTGAACGGCGAAAGCAGCCAGGTGAACAGGCCGTTGCCGAGGAAATAGCCTGAGAATAGCGACAGATCCTTGCGGTCGTTGCGTAGCACATCGATGAGGCCGAGCACGATGAAGACCGAGGTCAGGATCGGAATGAAATAGAAGCCAAGGGCGAGAAGCGGAATGGCAATGGCGAATTTGCGAAGGGTCTTGCGAAGGGTTTTTGTCATTTTTCCACGCGCGGAGCGCGATCCTGTTGCGAATGAGGTGCGCCAAAATCATGGCAACGAGCACCGCCCGGTCGTGCGCCTTGATAAGGTTTTTTGGGTCACCACACAACGGCCGCGGTATCGCGGCCGTTGGCTGCCTTGTGAAGCCTGCCGGATTCGGTCAATGCACCGCCGGGAGGCCAAGCTCGTCCCATTTTTCCCTGGGGACCAGATCGCCAACCAGAAATTCGAAGCCGACGACACTTTCGCCGTCCCCAGCCAGTTGGCATCTGAATTTCAGACTATACCAGTTTCTGCGACTGCGGAAAGCCGCACCATTGGCGGCGATCGTGGTTCCGGTGATTTTTTCCTCGGCCGTGGCGTAAGGCACGACCCGCTCGGGCTGAAAATCCGTGCGCCATCGGCGAATCTGATCCATGGCCTCGAGATTGCACAATTGCACCATGCGCTCGTCGGAAGCGAAGGTGGCGAGATCGGCGCGTGCCTGCCGGCTGCGCGGATCGGCGAGCGTCTTGGCCGACAACATTTCAGTCGGCCGGATCATGGCCGGTGCGGCGGGTGGTTGCGGCCCGGGCGGGCTCGAAACAGGCGGCGGCACCGTTGCAGGCGCCTCGGGCAGTGCGGGCGCCTCTAGCGCGGGCGGAGGCGGCTTGGTCGCCGCCTCGAATTGTTGCGGCGTCAGGATGTCGACCGACACGCGCTCCTCCTCCAGCCGCTTCGGCGGCTTCGGCAACGGCATCATGGCCGCCATCAGCGCGTGGAGAACGACCGCGGTGGAAATGCCCCAGGGCGAAGCCTCGGTTCGAAGCGTGACGACGACCGGGTCACGCAAGCCTTCTATTCCCGCTCTTTGCGCAGCTTCGCCCAATAGTCGAGCCGCTTCCTGATGTCGCGCTCGAAACCGCGCTCCGGCGGATCGTAAAAAGTCTGGCGGCCCATCTTCTCGGGAAAATAGTCCTGGCCCGAAAAGGCATCCGGCTCGTCATGGTCGTAGCGGTAGCCGGCGCCGTAATCCTCTTCCTTCATCAGCTTGGTCGGCGCATTGAGGATGTGCTTCGGCGGCAGCAGCGAGCCATGCTCCTTGGCGGCTCGCGTGGCTGCCTTGAAGGCGGTGTAGACGGCGTTGGATTTGGGCGCGGTGGCGAGATAGACCGTGGCTTCGGCAAAGGCGAGTTCGCCTTCGGGCGAGCCGAGATAGTCGTAGGCATCCTTGGCGGCATTGGCGACGACCAACGCCTGCGGGTCGGCGAGGCCGATGTCCTCCATCGCCATGCGCACCAGCCGGCGGCCGAGATAGAGCGGATCCTCGCCGGCATCGAACATGCGCGCGAGATAATAGAGCGCGGCGTCGGGGTCGGAGCCACGCACCGATTTGTGCAGCGCCGAGATCAGATTGTAGTGGCCGTCCTGGCCCTTGTCGTAGATCGGCGCGCGGCGCTGGACGATGCGCTGCAGGCCTTCGGGATCGAAGATCTCGCCTGGCTTGGCGGCGCGCCAGACTTCTTCGGCGAGCGTCAGCGAGGCACGGCCGTCGCCATCGCTCATGCGGATGAGCATCGCCCTCGCCTCGTCGTCGAGCGGCAGCGCCCTGCCCTCGGTCTCCTCGGCGCGCACCATCAGCTTGGCGATGCTCTCCTCGCCCAATGAATGGAAGACCAGCACGCGCGCGCGAGACAACAGAGCCGCATTCAACTCGAAGGACGGGTTTTCGGTGGTGGCGCCAACCAGCACGACCGTGCCGTCCTCCATAACCGGGAGAAAAGAATCCTGCTGGGCGCGATTGAAGCGATGGATCTCGTCGACGAACAGCAAGGTCTGGCGGCCGTTGGCGCGGCGCAGCTTGGCGGCTTCGAACACTTTTTTCAGGTCGGCGACGCCTGAAAACACCGCCGATATCTGCTCGAAAGCCAGGCTGGTTTCGCCGGCCAGCAACCGCGCCACCGTCGTCTTGCCGGTGCCGGGCGGCCCCCAGAAGATCATCGAGCCGAGCGAACCCGACCCGATCAGCCGGGTCAGCGCGCCATCGGGACCGGTCAGATGTTCCTGGCCGACGACTTCGCCGAGGTTCTTCGGCCGCAACCGGTCGGCAAGCGGCCGGCCGGGCGGCGCTCTTTCCGGTTCATCGACGCTGAACAGATCGGCCATGCACTTCTTTTTGGTTGGAGCATAAGCCCGAATACAGGGGGCCGTGCCCTAATAACGCAACACCTGACGCAGTATCTGCCCGCCGCGCTCGACGGTAAAGCGCCACCAGCGTGTATCCGCCTTGGCCGCCTGCTCCAGGGTCGCCGCGGTATCGATGGTGGTGCCGTTCACCTCGCGCACGATGTCGCCAGGCTGGAAGCCGAAATCGGCGGCCGGCGAGTCGCGGTTGATGTCGACCACGGTGACGCCCTTGATGTCGGTGCGCAGGCCAAGCTTCTGGGCGAGCCGGGGCGACAGTTCCGCGACCTTGGCGCCCGAGAACGGGCTGCGGCCGTGCAGCGTCACTTCAGCAGCCTTCGCGCCTTCCGGCGCGCGCTCCAGCGCGATGTCCATCGCTGCCTGCTTGCCCTTGGTCAGAACCGCGAAATTGGCGGTGGTGCCGATCGACAGCGTCGCCATCCGGTAGTCCAACGCTTCTATGCTCTCGACTGGCTTGCCGTTAAGCTGCAGCACGACGTCGCCAGGCTTGAGCCCTGCTTTGGCGGCCGGTCCGGTGGCCTCGACCGACGAGACGAGTGCACCGGTCGGCTTCTCCATGCCGAGCGATTCGGCAATCTGCGGCGTCACCGCTTCGAACTCGGCGCCGATGTAGGGCCTCTCGAAGAAGTCGAGCCCGGCTTTGGCCGCATCGGCAAACGCGCGCACCATGTTTGCGGGGATGGCAAAACCGATGCCGATCGAGCCGCCGCTGCGGCTGTAGATCGCTGTGTTGATGCCGACCAGCTGGCCGCCCATGTTGATCAGCGCACCGCCGGAATTGCCGGGGTTGATGGCGGCGTCAGTCTGGATGAAGAAGCTGGAATCGGACACGCCGATATGGCTGCGGGCCAGTGCTGAAACGATGCCGCTGGTGGTGGTCTGGCCGACACCGAAGGGATTGCCTATGGCCAGCACCAGATCGCCGACCTCGAGCGCGTCGGAATCGCCGATGGGGATGACCGGAAACGGCTTGTCCGAGGTGATCTTGAGCACGGCAAGGTCGAGCGTCTCGTCCTTGAGCATCACTTTGCTGTCGAATTCGCGCCCGTCCGCGGTCGCCACCTTGACCTGATCGGCATCCTTGATGACGTGGTAGTTGGTGACCACGACGCCGGTCGGATCGACCAGCACGCCGGAGCCGAGCGAAGACTGGGCGCGCGGCTGCGAGCGGCCAAAAAATTCCTCGAAGAACGGATCGCCGTCGAAAGGCGACGTCACCTTGGCGGTCTGCGAAGCATAGACATTGACCACGGCCGGCGCCGTCTGCTTGACCAGCGGGGCAAACGACAGCTGCACTTCGTCGCGGCCGAACGGCACGCGCTTGTCGGGACCGGAGGTGGCGTTCTCGCCTTCGACACCATGCAGCAGATCGGTCAGCACGTCTGACAGGCCGGGATCGGTCTTGGTCTCCTCGGCCAATGCCTGCCTGACCACCGGTGCGGCTGCGAACGCCAGCATGGCGAAGAGCAGAACAAGGGACAGTCGGTTGGCGCGCATTCACGAATCCTCCAAGGCAAGTTCGGGGGCATTGTCCCGACGATTGTGCAAAATGAAAGGCTAAGCCGCTGAAATCCGATTATTTTGGCCAAAGACCCTCGGTTCCTGCCAGGAAATCGGCTTCAGCCGCAATCTGCACCTTTCAGAAAACAAAAAGGGGCCCGCAGGCCCCTTTGAATTCGTTTCGGAAAACCGAGCCTTATGCGGCCGCGGCGTCCGCGTCGGTGCCTTCGGCTTCGATGCGGGCGCGGTCGCCGGCGCCCTTGGCCGAGGTGTCGCGATCGACGAACTCGATGACAGCCATGGCGGCGTTGTCGCCGTGGCGGAAGCCCGCCTTCATGATGCGCAGATAGCCGCCGTTGCGGGTGGCGTAGCGCGGGGCGATGGTGTCGAACAGGCGCTTGACGACGCCTTCATTGCCGATCTGCGCGATCACCTGGCGGCGGGCATGCAGGTCGCCACGCTTGCCGAGCGTCACCAGCTTCTCGACGATCGGACGCAAATCCTTCGCCTTCGGCAAGGTGGTGACGATCTGCTCATGCTCGAGCAGCGACACGGCCAGGTTGGCGAACATCGACTTGCGGTGGCTTATGCTACGGGCGAACCGGCGGCCCTTAAATCCGTGGCGCATGGCTCTTCTCCTTCATTGCGGGTTCAAGAAGCTCTTTCGAGCCTCAATATTGATCTTCGTATCGCTTGGCGAGGTCTTCGATGTTTTCCGGCGGCCAGTCCGGCACTTCCATGCCGAGGTGCAGGCCCATCGCCGCCAGGACTTCCTTGATCTCGTTCAGCGACTTGCGGCCGAAGTTCGGGGTGCGCAGCATCTCGGCTTCGGTCTTCTGGATCAGGTCGCCGATATAGACGATGTTGTCGTTCTTCAGGCAGTTGGCCGAACGCACCGAAAGCTCGAGCTCGTCGACCTTCTTGAGCAACGCCGGGTTGAAGGCGAGCTCGGTGACGGCTTCGGCGGCGACTTCCTTCTGCGGCTCGTCGAAGTTGACGAACAGGCCGAGCTGGTCCTGCAGGATGCGGGCGGCGAAAGCCACCGCGTCCTCGCCGGTGATCGAACCGTCGGTCTCGATCGTCATGGTCAGCTTGTCATAGTCGAGAACCTGGCCCTCGCGGGTGTTCTCGACCTTGTAGGAGACCTTCTTGACCGGCGAATAGAGGCTGTCGACCGGGATGAGGCCGATAGGCGCGTCTTCGGCGCGGTTGCGGTCGGCCGGCACGTAACCCTTTCCGGTGTCGACGGTGAATTCCATACGGATTTCAGCGCCTTCGTCCAGTGTGCAGATGACGTGATCGGGGTTGAGGATCTCGACGTCGCCAACCGTCTGGATGTCGCCGGCGAGAACAGCGCCCGGGCCCTGCTTGCGCACGACCATGCGCTTGGGACCATCGCCTTCCATGCGGATGGCGATTTCCTTGATGTTCAAGACGATGTCGGTCACGTCCTCGCGCACACCGGCGATGGACGAGAATTCATGCAGAACGCCGTCGATCTGCACGGCGGTAACAGCCGCACCGCGCAGCGAAGACAGAAGCACGCGGCGCAGCGCGTTGCCCAGCGTCAGGCCGAAGCCACGCTCGAGCGGCTCGGCGACCAGCGTGGTCAGCGTCTTCTTCTTCGACGAGAACTCGATCTTGTTCGGCTTGATCAGTTCCTGCCAATTTTTCTGGATCATGATGCTTTCCTTCCGTTGACCCGCCACCATCCAATCGTGGCGGGCGACCTGGAATGCCGTGGAGGAGCGCACCCCAAGGGGCGCTCGCGCGGCGTTCGGTATTTTTTTTAGACGCGGCGCTTCTTGCGCGGGCGGCAGCCATTGTGCGGGATCGGCGTCACATCACGGATCGAGGTGATGGTGAAGCCGGCCGCCTGCAAGGCGCGCAGTGCCGATTCACGACCGGAGCCAGGTCCGCAGACCTCGACTTCGAGCATGCGCATGCCGTGTTCCTGGGCCTTCTTGGCAACGTCCTCGGCGGCCATCTGGGCAGCGAACGGGGTCGACTTGCGTGAACCCTTGAAGCCCTGGGCACCGGCCGACGACCAGGCAATCGAATTGCCCTGCGCGTCGGTGATGGTGATCATCGTGTTGTTGAAGGTCGAATTGACGTGGGCAACGCCCGACGAGATGTTCTTGCGTTCGCGACGGCGAACACGAGCGGCTTCCTTGGCCATGATAGTCCTTTCAGTTGATCTCTACACCGCCGTAATGCCAGCGGCTCCACCTTGCAAAAGCGAGTAGTGAGTAGCGAATAGTGAGACGAACCCCTATTCGCTACGAGCTACTCGCGATTCGCTCAATTACTTCTTCTTGCCGGCGATCGACTTGGCCGGGCCCTTGCGGGTACGCGCATTGGTATGCGTGCGCTGGCCGCGAACCGGCAGCGAACGGCGGTGACGCAGGCCGCGGTAGCAGCCGAGGTCCATGAGCCGCTTGATGTTCATCGAGACTTCGCGGCGCAGGTCGCCCTCGACCTGGTAGTCGCGGTCGATGGTTTCGCGGATCTGCAGCACTTCCGCGTCGGTCAGCTGGTTGACGCGACGCTCGGCCGGGATGCCGACCTTGTCGACGATCTCCTGGGCGAACTTCTTGCCGATGCCGTGAATGTACTGAAGCGCGATGACGACGCGCTTGTTGGTCGGAATGTTGACGCCGGCTATACGAGCCATGTTCTTCTCTTCTCCATGTGGGCCGGACGAACCGGCGCTATCTTAAGTTGCCCCGCGTCCGGTGGAGGCCGGCCCATGCGGGAGTTTCCAGTTCAAAGCGGCTGCCTTGCCCTTGCGGACAAGCAAAGCCGATGCCTGATAGGAAGACGGGCCGCCATACCCCAGCGAACCGCTCCCGTCAAGCGCAATCGTTAATTTCCCCGCGCTGTGTCCCTAGCACCGCTTCGATCTGTTCCGTTACGGCATCGATATCGGCCATGCCGTCGACGCTGCGGAGCTTGCCCTTGGCATAGTAGTAGCCAATCAGCGGCGACGTTTTCTTGTAGTACTCCCGCAGGCGCTCCTCGAACACGACCGGATTGTCGTCCTTGCGAACGGGCAGGCCGGCGGCCTGTGCCTCGTTGGCGCGCTTGACTATACGACCCACCAGCGCCTTGTCGTCGACGACAAGTTCGATGACCGCGTCGAGGCCCTGGGAGCGATCCGAAAGCATCTGCTCAACAGCGTCCGCCTGCACCAGGGTCCGCGGATATCCGTCGAGGATGAACCCCTTCGCGCAATCGGCCTGATCGATACGCTCGGCGACGATCGCGTTGGCGATGGCGTCGGAGACCAGCTCGCCGGCATCCATCACCGCCTTGGCGCGCTTGCCGACCTCGGTGCCTGCCTGGACGGCTGCACGCAGCATGTCGCCCGTCGAAAGCTGGGGTATGCCGTGTTTTTCTACCAGTCTTTGTGCTTGTGTCCCCTTGCCCGCCCCTGGCGGCCCAAGCAATATCAACCTCATCTGGCTTTCTTCCCCCCGCGCAGCTTCGACTTCTTGATCAGGCCTTCATACTGATGCGCGATCAGGTGTCCCTGAATCTGCGCAACCGTATCGAGCGTGACACTGACCACGATCAGAAGCGATGTGCCACCAAGGTAGAATGGTACGCCAGTCGCCGAGATCAGGAACTCCGGCAGCAGGCACACCAGCACCAGGTAGATGGCGCCGACGACGGTGATGCGGGTGAGGACGTAATCGATGTAATCGGCGGTGCGCTCGCCCGGACGATAGCCCGGGATGAAGCCCGAATGCTTCTTGAGCTGGTCGGCGGTGTCCTTCGGGTTGAACACGATCGCGGTGTAGAAGAAGGCGAAGAACACGATCATCGCCGCGTAGAACGCCATGTAGAGCGGCTGGCCATGGCCGAGCGACGCCAGGACGGTGCTGGCCCAGGCCGGCATGTTGGTCGTCTGCGAGAAGCCAGCGACGGTGGCCGGCAGCAACAGCAGCGACGAGGCGAAGATCGGCGGGATGACACCCGACGTGTTGAGCTTCAGCGGCAGATGCGAGGTATCGCCCTGGAACATGCGATTGCCGACCTGACGCTTCGGATACTGGATCAGCAAGCGGCGCTGGGCGCGCTCGAAGAACACGATCAGGGCGATGACGACGATGGCCAGGACGATGATCGCCAGGATCAGGCCGGTCGACAGCGCGCCGGTACGGCCAAGCTCCAGCGTGCCGGAGATGGCGTGCGGCAGGCCGGCGACGATGCCCGAGAAGATGATCAGCGAAATGCCGTTGCCGATGCCGCGCGCGGTGATCTGCTCACCGAGCCACATCAGGAACATGGTGCCGCCGACCAGCGTGACGACGGTCGAGATGCGGAAGAACATGCCGGGATCGCTGACGATGCCGTTGCCGCCCTCGAGCCCCACGGAAATGCCATAGGCCTGAACCAGCGCCAGAAGCACGGTGCCGTAGCGCGTGTACTGGTTGATGACCTTGCGGCCCTGTTCGCCTTCCTTCTTCAGCGCTTCCAGCGACGGGATGACCGAGGTCATCAGCTGCATGATGATGGAGGCGGAAATGTAGGGCATGATGCCCAGCGCAAAGATCGCCATGCGCTGCACGGCGCCGCCGGCGAACATGTTGAACATGCCGAGCACGCCCTTGCTCTGCGAGGAGAATGCCTGGGCGAAGGCGTCGGGATTGATGCCGGGAAGCGGGATGTAGGTGCCGAGGCGATAGACGAGCAGCGCGCCGATCGTGAACCAGATGCGTTTCTTCAGGTCCTCCGCCTTGGCGAAGGCCGAGAAATTCAGATTCGAGGCTAGTTGTTCAGCAGCCGAAGCCATGCCTGATTCTCCGCTTGGTAACGCTTGATGGCCCGTGAGGTCAGGCGGTGCGTTTCACCGAAGCTCACGAGATAAGCTCCGGGCCCTAAACATGCAAGCGGCCGCGTCGACGCGGCCGCCTAATTGAACAGATCAAAGCGCAATCGTGAGCAAAAACGGATATCGCTTTTGCCGATCGCGCTTCAAATTGCCGTTACTCGGCAGCTGCCTTTTTCTCCGGCAGCTTGACCGAACCGCCGGCCTTTTCGATCTTCTCGATCGCTGCCTTGGAGGCGCCGGCAACGTCAAAGGCGAGCTTCGCCTTGATCTCGCCGTCCGAGAGGATGCGCACGCCGTCCTTGACGCGGCGGATGACGCCGGCGGCAACCAGCGATTCAGCCGTCACGGTTGCCTTGGCGTCGAGCTTCTTGGCGTCGATCGCCACCTGGATACGGGCCAGCGAGACGACGGTGAAGCTCTTGGCGAAGATGTTGTTGAAGCCACGCTTCGGCAGGCGCCGGTAGAGCGGCATCTGGCCACCCTCGAAGCCGTTGATGGCAACGCCGGAGCGCGCCTTCTGGCCCTTGACGCCGCGACCGCCGGTCTTGCCGGTGCCGGAGCCGATGCCACGGCCGAGACGCTTCTTGGAGTGCGTCGCGCCGTCCTTGTCACGCAGATCGTTGAGTTTCATCTGGGTTCTCCTGCGCTCTGGCTCAGCCCTCGTCCACGACGCGGACGAGATGCTGGACGGCAGCGATCATGCCGCGCACGGAGGGCGTATCTTCCAGCGTGCGCTGCTTGTGCATCTTGTTGAGGCCGAGCCCGACCAGCGTCGCGCGCTGTTCCTTCGGGCGGCGGATCGGCGAACCGATCTGCTCAACGGTGACGGTCTTTGTTGCTTTCTTGGCCATGGTCAAAATCCCTGGTCAGATCGACTATTCTTCAGCCGCAACGGCGGTGCCGCGGCGGGCCTGAAGGGTCGAATACTTGATGCCACGAGCGGCAGCCACATCCTTGGGATGCATCTGGCTCTTCAGCGCGTCGAAGGTGGCACGAACCATGTTGTAAGGGTTCGACGAACCCATCGACTTGGCGACCACGTCATGCATGCCGAGCGTCTCGAAGACGGCGCGCATCGGGCCACCGGCGATGATGCCGGTACCTTGCTTGGCGGCGCGCAACAGAACGCGTCCCGCGCCCCAGCGTCCTTCGACGTCGTGGTGCAGCGTACGGCCCGAGCGCAGCGGCACGAAGATCATGTCGCGCTTGGCCGATTCCGTTGCCTTGCGGATAGCTTCCGGCACTTCGCGCGCCTTGCCGTGACCAAAGCCGACACGGCCCTTCTGGTCGCCGACGACGACGAGTGCTGCAAAACCGAAGCGACGGCCGCCCTTGACGACCTTGGCGACGCGGTTGATGTGGACGAGCTTGTCCACCATGCCGTCATCGCGCTCTTCACGATCGCGGCCGCGGCCGCCATCCCTACGTTCCTGTGCCATATCCTGTTCCTTGTTTTTTTCCGGAAGCACGGTTGCTGATAAGATCCGGCGCCTCTGTGGGTCGCCGGGGGCGAAATTCTTTGGATTTAGAAGCTCAGACCACCTTCACGGGCAGCCTCGGCGAGCGCCTTGACGCGGCCGTGATAGATGTAGGCGCCGCGGTCGAAGACGACTTCCTTGACGCCGGCCTTGGTGGCGCGCTCGGCGATCAGCTTGCCGATCGCGGCGGCGGCGGCGGTGTCGGCGCCGGTCTTGAGCGAACCCTTGAGGTCCTTCTCAAGGGTCGAAGCGGCAGCGATGGTGTGGCCCTTGGCGTCGTCGATGACCTGGACGTAGATGTTCTTCGACGTGCGGTGGACCGACAGACGCGGACGCTCGCCGGCGACCTTCTTGATCTGACGGCGGACGCGCTGCGCGCGGCGCTGGATGGATTCCTTGGTAGCCATGATAGTTCCTTGCCTTCAAAAAACGGGGGCCGCCATATGCGGTAGGCGAAAGCGCCTCCCGCGACCGCTCCCCGCGGCGTTACAATTACTTCTTCTTGCCTTCCTTGCGGACGATCTTCTCGCCAGCATAGCGGACACCCTTGCCCTTGTAGGGCTCGGGACCGCGGTATTCGCGGATCTCGGCGGCAACCTGGCCGACCTGCTGCTTGTCGATGCCGGTCACGGTGATTTCCGTCGGCTTCGGCACAGCGATCGTGATGCCTGCCGGCGTCTCGTAGACGACGTCATGGCTGAAGCCAAGTGCCAGCTGCAGGTTCTTGCCCTGCATGGCGGCACGATAGCCGACGCCGGTGATCTCGAGCTTCTTCTCGAAACCGTCCTTGACGCCCTGCAGGATGTTGACGATCTGCGTGCGCGACATGCCCCACTTGGAGCGCGCCGTCTTGGTCTGGTCGCGTGGCTGGACAGCGATCTCGCTGCCTTCCATCTTGACCAGCACTTCTTCGTTCACCACGAACTTCAGCTCGCCCTTGGGGCCTTTCGCCGTCACGGTCTGGCCGTTGACGGTCGCGGTCACACCCTGCGGCAGCGAAACGGGTTTCTTTCCAATACGAGACATTTTGTTGTCCTCGTCACTTCTCTTGTTTCAGGTCTCTGTCTTCGGGCATGATCCCGAAGACCGGATTCCGATTTTCCCGGTCACACGCCAGATCAGAAGATCTGGCAGAGGATTTCACCACCGACGTTCTGTTCACGCGCTTCGTAGTCGGCCATCACGCCCTTCGGTGTCGAAAGGATGGCGATGCCGAGGCCGTTGGCGACGTGCGGAATCGACTTGGCCGAAACGTAGACGCGGCGGCCAGGCTTCGAGACGCGGGCGATTTCGCGCACGACCGGCGCGCCGTCGAAATACTTCAGCTCGATCTCGATTTCGGACTTGCCGTTGTCGAAGTCGGTCTGGCTGTAATCGCGGATATAGCCTTCAGCCTTCAGCACGTCGAGGACGCGGGTGCGCAGACGCGAAGCCGGCGTCGAAACGCTCGACTTCTTGCGGCCGTAGGCGTTGCGGATGCGGGTCAGCATATCGCCGAGAGGATCGCTCAATGACATGTTATGTCCTCCTTACCAGCTCGACTTGACCAGGCCCGGGATCTGGCCGTTATTGCCGAGATCACGAAGCGCGATGCGCGATACTTTGAGCTTGCGATAGTAGGCGCGCGGACGGCCGGTGACTTCGCAGCGGTTGCGGATGCGGATCTTGGCCGAGTTGCGCGGCATGGCGGCAAGCTTGAGCTGAGCGCGGAAGCGCTCTTCCATCGGCTTGGACTGATCCATGATGATCGCCTTGAGGGCAGCACGCTTGGGACCGTACTGGTCGGCAAGCTTGCGGCGCCTGTTGTTCTTCTCGACTGAGCTGGTCTTTGCCATTTCAGATTTTTCCTTTTCTCGCTGCCGTTACTGGCGGAAGGGGAAGTTGAAGGCCTTGAGCAATGCCCTGGCTTCGTCGTCCGTCTTCGCAGTCGTACAAACGATGACGTCCATGCCCCAGATCTGATCAACCTTGTCGTAGTTGATCTCCGGGAACACGATGTGTTCTTTGATGCCCATGGCGTAGTTGCCACGGCCATCGAAGCTCTTCGGATTGAGCCCGCGGAAGTCGCGGACGCGTGGCAGTGCGATGTTCACGAGGCGGTCGAGGAACTCGTACATGCGTTCCTTGCGCAGCGTGACCTTGGCACCGATCGGCATCTTCTCGCGGACCTTGAAGCCGGCGATGGAGTTGCGGGCGCGGGTGACGACGGCCTTCTGGCCGGCGATCATCGCCAGGTCTTCGGCGGCGATCGAAGGCTTCTTCGAATCGCCGGTCGCTTCGCCAACGCCCATGTTCAGCACGATCTTGTCGATGCGCGGAACCTGCATCTCGTTCTCGTAGCCGAACTGTTCCTGCAACGCCTTGCGGATGGTCTCGTTGTAGACCTGCTTGAGGCGCGGCGTGTTCTGGGCCTTGGACTGCTTGCTTTCAGCCTTGGGCTTCGTGGTTTGAGCCTTAGCCATTGATGACTTCTCCCGAGCGCTTGGCGACGCGCACCTTCTTGCCGTCCTTCTGGAAGATGAAGCCGACGCGGGTCGGCTTGCCATCCTTGGGGTCGGCCAGCGCGATGTTCGACAGCTGGATCGGCGCTTCCTTGGTGATGATCCCGCCCTCTTGGGACTGGGACTGCTTCTGGTGACGACGGATCATGTTGACGCCGCGCACCAGCGCGGTGTCTTCCTTCGGCTGAACCGAGAGGACTTCGCCCGAACGGCCCTTGTCCTTGCCGGCCAGCACGACGACCTTGTCGCCTTTTCTAATCTTTTGCATTGGTCCGGCTCCTTACAGCACTTCAGGCGCGAGCGAGATGATCTTCATGTGGTTCTTGGCGCGGAGTTCGCGCGGAACCGGTCCGAAGATACGCGTGCCGATCGGCTCTTTCTTGTTATCGACGAGAACGGCCGCGTTCTTGTCGAAACGGATCACGCTGCCGTCCGGGCGGCGGATGTCCTTGGCCGTGCGAACCACGACCGCCTTCATCACATCGCCCTTCTTCACGCGGCCGCGCGGGATGGCTTCCTTGATCGACACCACGATGATGTCGCCCACGGAAGCGTATTTCCGCTTCGAGCCGCCCAGCACCTTGATGCACATGACACGACGGGCGCCGGAATTATCCGCGACGTCGAGGTTTGTTTGCATCTGAATCATGACTGGCCGCCTTCTTCTTTTCTAACGGGACGGGCTCTAAGCCCCTCCCCGGTCTGTCCAAAATTCGTTTGTTTACGCCTGGTCCGAAGACACGACGATCCAGCGCTTATCCTTGGAAATCGGCTTCGATTCCTGGATGAACACCTGATCGCCAACCTTATGGGCGTTGTTCTCGTCGTGCGCCTTGTACTTCTTGGTCATGCGCACGGTCTTCTTCATCACGGGATGCGTGAAGCGCCGTTCGACCTTGACGACAACCGTCTTCTCGTTCTTGTCGCTGACGACGGTGCCCTGCAGAATGCGCTTTGGCATGGTTTTCGTCCTTAAGCCTTCTTAGCCGCGGACTTTTCCGCAGCGATGGTCTTGATACGCGCGATGTCCTTGCGGACCTGTCTCACGCGCGCGGTCTTCTCGAGCTGGCCGGTGGCCTTCTGGAAGCGCAGGTTGAACTGCTCCTTCTTCAGGCTGGCCAGGTCGTCGGTCAGCTGGTCCTGGGTCTTGGTCCGGATGTCTTCGGCTTTCATGATCAGCCCGTCCTTATTCTGCGATGCGCTGCACGAAGCGCGTCTTGACCGAGAGCTTGGCCGCGCCGAGACGCAGTGCCTCACGGGCGGTTTCTTCATTGACGCCGTCGATCTCGAACATGATGCGGCCCGGCTTGACGCGCGCCGCCCAGTAGTCGACCGCGCCCTTGCCCTTACCCATGCGGACTTCGGTCGGCTTCGAAGTGACCGGCACGTCCGGGAAAATACGGATCCAGACGCGACCGGCGCGCTTCATTTCACGGGTGATCGCGCGGCGGGCCGCCTCGATCTCACGTGCGGTGACGCGGTTCGGCTCAAGCGCCTTCAGCCCGAAACCACCGAAATCCAGGTTGGTGCCGCCCTTTGCTGTACCATGGATACGGCCCTTGAACTGCTTGCGGAACTTTGTGCGCTTTGGCTGCAGCATCGTTCTAACTCCAAATTCCTAAATGTCTCAGGCGTTTTCGCGACGACGACCGCGTTCGCGATCACCACCACCGCCATGCGCAGCATCGCCCTCGGTCGCACGACGCTCCGAAGCCATCGGGTCGTGCTCGAGGATCTCGCCCTTGAACACCCAGACTTTCACGCCGCAGATGCCATATGCGGTGTGCGCTTCGGCCGTGCCGTAGTCGACGTCCGCACGCAGCGTATGCAGCGGCACGCGGCCTTCGCGGTACCATTCCATGCGCGCGATCTCGGCGCCGCCAAGACGGCCGGCGCAGTTGATGCGGATGCCTTCGGCACCGAGGCGCATCGCCGACTGCACGGCACGCTTCATGGCGCGACGGAACGCGATACGGCGCTCTAGCTGCTGGGCGATCGACTGGGCGACCAGGGTCGCGTCGATTTCCGGCTTGCGCACTTCAACGATGTTGAGGTGCGTCTCGGATTTCGTCATCTCCATCAGCTTCTTGCGAAGCTTCTCGATGTCGGCGCCCTTCTTGCCGATGATCAGACCCGGACGCGCCGCATGGATGGTGACGCGGCACTTCTTGTGCGGGCGCTCGATGACGACCTTCGAGATCGCGGCCTGCTTGAGTTCCTTCTCAAGATACTTGCGGATCTTGATGTCCTCATGCAGCAGCTTGCCGTACTCGCCGGTGTTCGCGAACCAGCGCGAATCCCAGGTGCGGTTGATGCCGAGGCGCAAACCGATCGGATTGACTTTCTGGCCCATTATGCGGCCTCCCCTTTTTCTTCGACTTCACGAACGACGATCGTGAGGTGCGAGAACGGCTTCTCGATACGGCTGGCGCGACCACGGCCACGGGCATGGAACCGCTTCATGACGATCGACTTGCCGACATAGGCTTCCGCCACGATCAGCGCATCGACGTCGAGGTCGTGGTTGTTTTCCGCGTTGGCGATCGCCGATTCCAGCGTCTTCTTGACCGTGCCGGAAATTCGCTTGGCCGAGAATTCGAGATCGGAAAGCGCTGTCGCGACCTTCTTGCCGCGGATCAGCGCGGCAACGAGGTTCAGCTTCTGCGGGCTGATACGGATCGTGCGCAACACGGCGCGCGCTTCGTTGTCAGCAAGCCTGCGCGGAGCTTTGGCCTTGCCCATGATTATTTCCTCTTCGCCTTCTTATCCGCGCCGTGACCGTAATAGGTCCGGGTCGGAGCGAATTCACCGAACTTGTGACCGACCATGTCCTCGTTCACCGAAACCGGAACATGCTTCTGGCCGTTGTAGACACCGAAGGTGAAGCCGACGAACTGCGGCAGGATGGTGGAGCGACGGCTCCACATCTTGATCACCTCATTGCGACCACCTTCACGAACCTTGTCCACCTTCTTGAGAAGGTAGCCGTCGATGAAGGGGCCTTTCCAAATAGAACGAGTCACTTGGCGTTACCTCTTCTTAGCTCTTGCGCTGATGGCGCGAGCGCAGGATG
Source organism: Mesorhizobium sp. AR07 (assembly GCF_024746815.1). Lineage (GTDB taxonomy): Bacteria > Pseudomonadota > Alphaproteobacteria > Rhizobiales > Rhizobiaceae > Mesorhizobium. The sequence goes on along the minus strand of NZ_CP080525.1, from coordinate 681,608 downwards.
AACTTGTCGGTCGCCTTGTTGGACCGCGTCTTCTTGCCCTTGGTCGGCTTGCCCCAGGGCGAAACCGGATGGCGGCCACCCGAGGTGCGGCCTTCGCCGCCGCCGTGCGGATGGTCGACCGGGTTCATGGTCACGCCGCGATTGTGCGGACGCTTGCCACGCCAAACCGTACGACCGGCCTTGCCGTCGTTGATGTTGCCATGGTCCGGATTGGATACGGCACCGACGGTGGCCATGCAGGAGCCGTGAACGACACGCTGCTCGCCCGAGTTGAGGCGCAGGATCGCCATGCCCTGGTCGCGACCGACCAGCTGGCCATAGCCGCCGGCCGAACGGGCAACCTGAGCGCCCTTGCCCGGCTTCAGCTCGATGTTGTGGACGATGGTGCCGACCGGCATCGAGGCCAGCGGCATCGCATTGCCCGGCTTCACGTCGACCGATTCACCGGACACGATCTTGTCGCCGGGAGCCAGACGCTGCGGAGCGATGATGTAGGACAGCTCGCCATCATCATACTTGATCAGCGCGATGAAGGCGGTGCGGTTCGGATCGTATTCGATGCGCTCGACCGTGCCGACAACGTCGAACTTGCGGCGCTTGAAGTCGATGATGCGGTACGAACGCTTGTGACCGCCGCCGATGAAGCGGGCCGTGATGCGACCGTGATTGTTGCGGCCGCCCGACTTGGTCAGGCCCTCGGTCAGGCCCTTGACGGGCTTGCCCTTGTAGAGGCCCGAGCGGTCGACGATGACCAGCTGGCGAGTGCTCGGCGTTACCGGGTTGAATTTTTTCAGTGCCATTGTTCTGTCCTCGCGGCCTTGCTCAGAGACCCGTCGCGACGTCGATCGACTGGCCGTCGGCCAGTGTCACAATCGCCTTCTTGACGTCGCTCTGGCGGCCAACCGTGCCACGGAAGCGCTTGATCTTGCCCTTGCGGACAAGCGTGTTCACGGCCATCACCTTGACGCCGAACAGCGCTTCGACGGCGGCCTTGATTTCCGGCTTCGACGCCTTCTTGGCGACGTTGAAGACGACCTGGTTGTTCTCGGAAGCCATGGTCGACTTTTCGGTGATCGCCGGCGAGACGATCACGTCGTAATGACGAAGGTCGGTCATTTAAAGCGCTCCTCGAGAGCCTCGACGGCGGCCTTCGAAAGGACCAGCGTGCCGCGGCGCAGAATGTCGTAGACGTTGATGCCCTGAATGGGCAGCACGTCGATGTTGGGGATGTTCGTCGCCGCCAGCTTGAAGTTCTTGTCAAGCTCGGCACCGCCGATCAACAGAGCGTTGGTCAGGCCCAGCGTCGCGAAATTCGCGATCAGCGCCTTTGTCTTGGCCTCGGTCAGCTTCAGCTCGTCGATGATGATGATCGACGCGCTCTTGGCTTTTGCCGAAAGAGCGTGCTTCAGACCGAGCGCGCGAACCTTCTTCGGCAGCTCGTGCTCATGGCTACGAACGACCGGGCCGTGGGCCTTGCCACCGCCGCGGAACTGCGGAGCGCGTGCCGAATGGTGACGGGCGCGGCCCGTACCCTTCTGCTTGTACATCTTGGCGCCGGTGCGCGCGATCTCGGCGCGGCCCTTGGCCTTGTGCGTGCCCTGCTGCTTCTTGGCGAGCTGCCAGCGCACGACGCGCTGCAGGATGTCTTCGCGCGGATCAAGGCCGAAAATCTCCTCGGAGAGTTCCACCTTGCCGGCGTCCTTGCCGCCAAGCGTTGTGATCTTGAGATCCATTATTCCGCTCCCTCTGTGGCCGGAGCCTCGTTCTTGACAACGGCGCGGATCGCGGCCGGCTTCGGCGCATTGGCCGGCAGTGCCACCTTGGCCGCATCGCGGACCAGGATCCAGGCGCCCTTCGATCCGGGAACCGCACCGCGGATCAGGATCAGGCCGCGGTCGGCGTCGGTCGAAACGATCTCGACATTCTGCGTGGTGACGCGGGTGTCGCCCATGTGGCCAGCCATATGCTTGCCCTTGAACACCTTGCCCGGGTCCTGGCGCTGGCCGGTCGAACCGTGCGTACGGTGCGAGACCGAGTTACCGTGCGTTGCACGACCACCACCCATGTGGTGGCGCTTGATGACGCCCTGAAAACCCTTGCCGATCGTCGTGCCCGTCACATCGACCTTCTGGCCGGGGACGAAATGCTCGACGGTGATCTCGGCGCCGACATCGATCATGTTGTCGGCGGAGACGCGGAATTCGGCGACCTTCGCCTTCGGCTCGACGGAAGCGGTCGCGAAATGGCCGCGCATCGCCTTCGACGTGTTCTTCACCTTGGCAAGGCCAACGCCGAGCTGAACGGCGGTGTAGCCATTCTTCTCCTGCGTGCGCTGGGCCACGACCTGGCAGTTCTCCATCTGGAGAACGGTGACGGGAACATGTTCCCCGGCATCGTTGTAGATGCGGGTCATTCCCACCTTCTTTGCAATCACACCTGAACGCATCGGTTCAATTCCTTTAGAGTTCCGGGCCAGGGGCACCGCCCCTTACCGCGCTCTCATTCCCTTAGAGCTTGATCTCGACGTCGACGCCGGCGGCCAGATCGAGCTTCATCAAAGCATCGACCGTCTGCGGGGTCGGATCGACGATGTCGAGCAGACGCTTGTGCGTGCGCATCTCGAACTGCTCGCGGCTCTTCTTGTCGACGTGAGGCGACCGGTTGACCGTAAACTTTTCGATCCGCGTCGGCAGCGGAATGGGGCCGCGGACGTTGGCACCGGTGCGCTTGGCCGTCGACACGATTTCCTTCGTCGAGGCGTCGAGCACGCGGTGATCAAACGCCTTCAGGCGGATGCGGATATTCTGTCCGTTCATGCGTCACTTCCTTGTTCTGGCGCGGCGCGGGCAACTCCGGCGCCCGCGACAGATCGGTTTAAGTCCAAATTACTCTTTGATGGTGACGACGATGCCGGCACCGACGGTGCGGCCGCCTTCACGGATGGCGAAGCGCAGCTTCTCTTCCATGGCGATCGGCACGATCAGCTCGACATCGACCGTGATGTTGTCGCCAGGCATCACCATCTCGGTGCCTTCCGGCAGCGACACGATGCCGGTCACATCCGTCGTGCGGAAATAGAACTGCGGACGGTAGTTGGTGAAGAACGGCGTGTGACGGCCGCCTTCGTCCTTGGTCAGGATGTAGGCTTCGGCCACGAACTTCTTGTGCGGCTTCACCGTACCGGGCTTGGCCAGAACCTGGCCGCGCTCGACGCCTTCACGATCAACGCCGCGCAGCAGCGCGCCGATGTTGTCGCCAGCCTGGCCCTGATCGAGCAGCTTGCGGAACATCTCGACGCCGGTGCAGGTCGTCTTGGTCGTCGGACGGATGCCGATGATCTCGAGTTCCTCGCCAACCTTGACCACGCCGCGCTCGACGCGACCGGTCACAACCGTGCCACGGCCCGAGATCGAGAACACGTCCTCGATCGGCATCAGGAACGGCTTGTCGAGCGGACGAACAGGCGTCGGGATGTAGGCATCGACCGCAGCCATCAGCTCGCGGATCGCGTCCTCGCCGATCTTCTTGTCGCTGTCTTCCAGAGCCGCAAGCGCCGAACCCTTGACGATCGGAATGTCGTCGCCGGGGAACTCGTTCTTGGTCAAAAGCTCGCGAACCTCGAGCTCGACCAGTTCGAGCAGCTCGGCGTCGTCGACCTGGTCGACCTTGTTCAGGAACACCACGATCGACGGCACGCCGACCTGACGGGCCAGCAGGATGTGCTCGCGGGTCTGCGGCATCGGGCCGTCGGCGGCCGAAACAACCAGGATCGCGCCGTCCATCTGCGCGGCACCGGTGATCATGTTCTTCACATAGTCGGCGTGGCCGGGGCAGTCGACGTGAGCGTAGTGGCGGGCAGCCGTCTCGTATTCGACATGCGCCGTCGAGATCGTGATGCCGCGCGCCTTCTCTTCTGGGGCAGCGTCGATCTGGTCGTAGCGCTTGTATTCGCCAAAATACTTCGTGATCGCCGCCGTCAGCGACGTCTTGCCATGGTCAACGTGACCAATCGTGCCGATGTTCACATGAGGCTTGTTACGCTCGAATTTACCTTTTGCCATGTGATGTCTCCAATCCTGCTCGCCCGTGCGGGCCTTGAATTAAGTTACTGCTGCAACCCGTTCGAGTTACGCGTATTTCTTCTGGACTTCCTGAGCGACCGCGGTCGGCACAGGCTCATAGTGATCGAACTGCATCGTGTAGGCCGCGCGGCCCTGGCTCATCGAGCGCAGGTTGTCGACGTACTTGAACATGTTGGCGAGCGGCACCATCGCGTTGATGACCACTGCAACGCCACGTGCTTCCTGGCCCTGGATCTGGCCGCGACGGCCGTTCAGATCGCCGATGACGCTGCCGACGTAGTCTTCCGGCGTCACCACTTCGACCTTCATGATCGGCTCGAGCAACTGCACGCCAAGCTTGGGTGCGGCTTCACGGAAGCAGGCGCGGCCGGCGATTTCGAAGGCCAGAACGCTGGAGTCAACATCGTGGTAGGCACCGTCGATCAGCGTCGCCTTGACGCCGATCATCGGGAAGCCCGCGAACGGACCCGAGGTCATGACGCTGTTGATGCCCTTTTCGACACCGGGGATGTATTCCTTCGGAACGGCGCCGCCGACGATCTTGGTTTCGAACTGGAACTCGCTGCTCTCCGGATTCGGCTCAAAGACGATCTTGACGCGGGCGAACTGACCGGTACCGCCGGTCTGCTTCTTGTGCGTGTAGTCCTGCTCATGCTTGCGGGTGATCGTCTCGCGATAAGCCACCTGCGGCGCGCCGACATTGGCCTCGACCTTGAACTCGCGACGCATGCGGTCGACGATGATGTCGAGATGGAGCTCGCCCATGCCGGAAATGATCGTCTGGCCGCTTTCCTCGTCGGTCTTGACCCGGAAGGACGGATCCTCGGCGGCCAGGCGGTGAAGGGCGAGGCCCATCTTTTCCTGGTCGTTCTTGGTCTTCGGCTCGATCGCGATCTGGATGACCGGATCGGGGAATTCCATACGCTCGAGGATGACCGGGTGCAGCGGATCGCTGAGCGTGTCGCCGGTGGTCGTGTCCTTGAGGCCAGCCAGAGCGACGATGTCGCCGGCAAAAGCTTCTTCGACGTCGGCGCGCGAGTTCGCATGCATCTGCAGCATGCGGCCGATGCGTTCCTTCTTGCCCTTCACGGTGTTGTCCACCGAGATGCCCTTGGTGAGCTTGCCCGAATAGATGCGGGCAAAGGTCAGCGAACCGACGAACGGGTCGTTCATGATCTTGAAGGCGAGCATCGACAGCGGCTCGTTGTCGTCGGCATGACGCTCGATCTCGGCGTCGGTCTTGGCATCGACACCCTTGATGGCCGGAACATCGGCCGGCGACGGCAGATATTCGACGACGGCGTCGAGCAGCGGCTGCACGCCCTTGTTCTTGAAGGCGGAGCCACAGAACATCGGGTAGAACTTCACCGCGATGGTGCCCTTGCGGATCAGCGCGCGGATCTCGTCATTCGACGGCATCTTGCCTTCGAGGTAGTTCTCGAGTGCCGTCTCGTCCATTTCGACGGCGGCTTCGATCATCTTCTCGCGGTATTCCTCGGCACGAGCCTGGAGGTCGGCCGGGATCTCGACGACGTCCCAGGCAGCGCCCAGCGTCTCGTCGCGCCAGACCAGCGCGTTCATCTCGACGAGGTCGACAACGCCCTTGAACTCGGTCTCGGCACCGATCGGCAGCTGCATGACGACGGCATGCGCACCAAGGCGCGAACCGATCATCTCGACCGAGCGGTAGAAGTCGGCGCCGATCTTGTCCATCTTGTTGCAGAAGATCATGCGCGGAACGCGATACTTGTCAGCCTGGCGCCAGACGGTTTCCGTCTGCGGCTCGACACCGGCATTGGCATCGAGCAGCGCAATGGCGCCGTCGAGCACGCGCAGCGAACGCTCGACTTCGATGGTGAAGTCGACGTGTCCAGGGGTGTCGATGATGTTGAAGCGGTACATCTTGCCGCTACGACCCTTCCAGAAGGTCGTGGTCGCGGCCGACGTGATGGTGATGCCGCGCTCCTGCTCCTGCTCCATCCAATCCATGGTGGCAGCGCCGTCGTGGACTTCGCCGATCTTGTGCGACTTGCCCGTGTAATAGAGGACGCGCTCGGTGGTCGTCGTCTTGCCGGCGTCAATATGCGCCATGATACCGAAATTGCGGTAGTCTTCGATTTTGTATTCGCGGGCCATCGTAGCTGCCTCTCAGTCTCGTTCGCGCTTTACCAGCGGTAGTGCGCGAAAGCGCGGTTGGCTTCAGCCATCTTGTGGGTGTCTTCACGCTTCTTGACGGCCGTGCCGCGGTTGTTGGCCGCGTCCATCAGCTCGCCGGAGAGGCGGTCGACCATCGTGGTCTCGTTGCGGTTGCGGGCCGCGGCAATCAGCCAGCGAATGGCCAGTGCCTGGCGGCGCTCGGGGCGCACGTCGACCGGAACCTGGTAGGTGGCGCCGCCGACACGACGGGACCGCACTTCCACATGCGGCGCGACATTGTCGAGCGCCTGATGGAAGACGGTGACCGGCTCCTGCTTGGTCTTCGACTGAACCTGGTCGAGCGCGCCGTAGACGATGGTCTCGGCAACCGACTTCTTGCCGTCATACATGACGGCGTTCATGAACTTGGTGACGATCAGATCGCCGAACTTCGGGTCCGGATTGATCTCACGCTTTTCTGCACTGTGACGACGCGACATTTTTTCTCTGCCTCAATTATGCGTGGTGGCCTGGATCCCGGAGTTTTGCCCGGGATGACCTTCGCTACGCTTCGGTCACTTCGGACGCTTGGCGCCGTACTTCGAACGGCGCTGCTTGCGGTTCTTCACACCCTGCGTGTCGAGCACGCCGCGGATGATGTGGTAGCGAACGCCCGGAAGATCCTTGACGCGGCCGCCGCGGATCATGACCACGGAGTGTTCCTGAAGGTTGTGGCCTTCGCCGGGGATGTACCCGATCACTTCAAAACCATTGGTCAGGCGGATCTTGGCCACCTTGCGCAGCGCCGAGTTCGGCTTCTTCGGCGTCGTCGTGTAGACGCGTGTGCAGACGCCCCGCTTCTGCGGGTTCTGCTGCATGGCCGGGACCTTGTTGCGCTTCACCGGCGCAATGCGCGGCTTGCGGATCAGCTGGTTGACGGTAGGCATTAAACCCTCTTGTCTCTCAATTCCGTGTCTCGCCCGGTCAGGGCCGCTCAAAGCGTCATTTCCATACGCAAATTCGGGCCATAAACCGCGCCTCGCGGTCTTGCCCGAACAAATGGCAGAGGAAGCGGAAGCCGCTTCGTGCACGCCGGAAATGTCTTTTCGCTCGTAAAACGAACCCTGTTTGAGGCAAACTCCAAAGCGTGTCGCTTCGGAAGGGAGAGCCTCACATCGGTTCTGACTGGGCGGCTTCTACTCGTAAGCCCGCGAACCGTCAACCCCGGAGTGCCAAATATTGCATTGAGGCCGGGGCTTGGCAGCCATGCGAAAACCGCATGTAATTTTCTTTCGCCATTTTGCAAGGCAGAGGAAGAAAGTGACCAGCTTTTGGCTGTTGCAGGGCAAGGCTTCATGCGAAAAGGCGGCATGAGCAGTCAAAATCCCCTAGCACGGAGGAATCGGCCCGTGAACGACAATGAGGAGCGCCCGGTCACCATCGTCACCGGCCGGGTGTGGAAGAAGAAAGGCGGCAAGCCGGAAGGCGTGCACGTCATGCTGGTCGCGCCCGACGACGATTCGGCGGTGCGCCGCGTGCTCGAATCGCTCGCGGCGGAAGGCTACGCCGAGGCCGAGCTCGACCAGATCGGCGACATGGAAGGCGTGCCGGATGACGAGCCGCACCTGTCGGCCTTCCAGGGCGCGCTCGAGGGCGAAGTGTCGATCGTCACGTTCGACGTTCCCATTTAAAAAACCGGGCCGATCTAAAACCGGGCCGATCTGAAACGAGGGCGCCGACGATGGCCGAAGCAAAAGCGAGTGGACCTGCATCCCGGGTCTGGGTCGACCGGGCTGTCGCGGCGATCGAGGCCGACCAGCGCCGCTCGGCCGACACGCATCTGTGGAAGCTGGACCTGCCGGCGCTGACCGGAATCGACTTCTACCTCAAGGATGAATCCACCCATCCGACCGGCAGCCTGAAGCACCGGCTGGCACGTTCGCTGTTTCTCTACGCGCTGTGCAACGGCCTGATCCGCAAAGGCGCGCCGGTGATCGAAGCGTCGTCGGGCTCGACCGCGGTGTCGGAAGCGTATTTCGCCCGCATGATCGGCGTGCCGTTCTATGCGGTGATGCCGCGCTCGACATCGCGCGAGAAGATCACTGCCATCGAGCACTATGGCGGCAACTGCCATTTCATCGACGACGGCAGGCGCATCTATGCCGAGTCGGCCGAACTCACCGAGCGGCTTGGCGGCCATTTCATGGACCAGTTCACCCATGCCGAGCGCGCCACCGACTGGCGCGGCAACAACAACATCGCCGAATCGATCTTCGGGCAGATGCGCGAGGAGCGGCATCCGATCCCGGCCTGGATCGTGATGAGCGCCGGCACGGGCGGCACCACCGCCACGATCGGCCGCTTCTTGCGCTACAAGCAGCACGCGACGCGGCTGTCGGTCGCCGATGTCGAACGCTCCGCCTTCTTCGATGGTTTTGCGACCCGTGACCGTGACTGTCGCTGCGAACAGCCGTCACGGATCGAGGGAATCGGCCGCCCACGCGTCGAGCCGTCATTCGTACCAGGCGTCATCGACCATATGCTGCGGGTGCCGGACGCGGTGTCGCTGGCGGCGATGCGGGTGCTGTCGCGCCGGCTCGGCCGCCGTGTCGGCGGCTCGACCGGCACCAACTTCATCGCCATGTGCTTTCAGGCCGCGCGCATGATCGAGGAAGGCAAGGCCGGTTCGCTGGTGACGCTGATCTGCGATTCCGGCGACCGCTATGCCAACACCTATTATTCCGACGAATGGCTGGCAGCCAACAGCCTCGACCCCTCGCCTTTCGAACCGGCAATCGAGGCCTTTCTGGCCGGCGAAAAACTGGGGCTGCGGTTCGAGGAAAGCTGGGGCTGACTTTTCGGCTTCGGCTTGTCTGCTTCGGCTTGTCGGGGGCAAGTGTTCTGCTAAGAAACCACCTTCATCATTTAACAGACGGAGCGGCCGTGTCCCAGCCCATCAAGATAGGCATCGTCGGCGTCGGCAAGATCGTCCGCGACCAGCACCTGCCGGCCCTGGCGAAAGACCAGGACTATCGCCTCATCGCAGCCGCCAGCCGGCATGGCAAGGTGGAAAACATCCCGAATTTTCCCGATATCGAAGCCATGCTCGACGCGGTGCCGGAGCTCGAGGCGGTCTCGCTCTGCATGCCGCCGCAGTTTCGCTATGACGCGGCGCGCACAGCGCTGGAAGCGAAAAAACATGTCTTCCTGGAAAAGCCGCCCGGCGCCACGGTCAGCGAGGTCGAGAACCTGAAGGCATTGGCCGCGAAAAACGGTGTTTCGCTGTTCGCAAGCTGGCATTCGCGCTATGCGCCGGCGGTCGAGGCCGCGCGTGCCTTCCTGGGTTCGGCCAGGATCAAGTCGGCCGCCATCAACTGGAAAGAAGACGTGCGCCGCTGGCATCCGAACCAGGAGTGGATCTGGGCGCCCGGCGGCTTCGGCGTCTTCGATCCCGGCATCAATGCGCTGTCGATCGTGACTCACATCCTGCCGCCGATGTTCATCATCTCGGCGATCCTCGACTTCCCCGAGAACCGCGCCGCCCCGGTCGCGGCGCATGTCAGCTTCCGCACCTCGAACGGCTTGCCGGTGACGATGGAGCTCGACTGGCTCCAGACCGGGCCGCAGAGCTGGGACATTGTCGCCGACACCGACAAGGGCGCGATGGTGCTTTCCGGCGGCGGCTCGAAGCTCGCCGTCGACGGCCGCGTCGTCCACGACGAGCTGGAAGCGGAGTACCCGATGCTCTACAGGCGCTTCGCCGAGATCGTGCGCGCCGGCAGCTCCGATGTCGATCTGACTCCGCTCCAGCATGTCGCCGACGCCTTCATGCTCGGCAAGCGCAATGTGGTGGAAGCGTTTTTCGACTGAGATCTGACACCGGAGCCGCATTCGCTGGTATCTCGCGGCGCTCGCAGGCAGAGCATCGTCGCGCGACAGAGTTTTTTGCGGATCGGTTGAATCAATCCTTGGTCCGGCAACCGGCGCGCTTGACCATATCGGCAACGATCAGCGGCGTTGCCGGCGTCTGGGACCAGCTGCCCTGACTGGGCGAGCCTGCTTCAAGGGCAGCACGAACCGACCCCGTATCCAGGCTCAAGGGCTTGCTGCAGGAAACGGTGCGTGCGCTGCCGATCGTATCGACGATCACGCCGGTCGCTTCACCAACCCCGGCGACATAGGCGACGAGCGTTTGCCTGGCGATTGGACTCGTATCGGCCTTTTCGATCATCTCCATCACCTGCCCCACCGATATTTGACCTGTTGCGGTCGACGGCAGGGCGATGGCTGCCAAAGGCGTCATGAACGCCACCGCAGCGGCGAAGGTGACAGCCATAATCTGGCGTTTGAAGGAAGGCATCGGTTTCTCCTGTTGTAGGGATGTTGACAGGAAACATCATTATGCATAAATTAATTATTGTAAAACGATAATTTCTTTCGATAGAGCGAGACTCCCAATGATTGAAACTATCATCGCGGCTCCGGCCCTTGATCCCGCTCGCCAGGCAAGGTTGAAACGCATCCGCCTTTTCAGCCTGGTGTTGGCGAGATGTTTTGTCATCCTGGCCACAGTGCTGACCATCGGTTTGCTGTTCTACTGGCTCACGGTCTCCGCCGGTTCGATCGCGGCCGATGCGCAGATCCCGCAGGAATGGCTGAGCGAGTTTGGCCTCGGCCGAAGACTGGCTGGGTTCGCGATCTCGTTCGTGCCGCTTGCCTGTCTCGTCATCGCCCTGCTGGCGGCCAGGCGCTGCTTCGGTGCCTTCGCAGCCGGGGACTTCTTCGGTCAGGGCGCCATCGGGAATCTGCGGTATTTTGGCCTTGGCCTGCTGGCGTCCGCCTTGCTGAAACCGCTTTCGGCGGCGGCATTGTCCGTTCTCCTGAGCTGGGACGCACCTGCCGGCCAGCACCGGCTGACGCTTGGCCTCGACAGCGACACGATGCTGACCTTGCTGGCAGCGGGCATCGTCGCTGTCATCACCTGGGTCATGGCCGAGGCAGCCGCGCTCGCCGATGAAAACGCACAGTTCATCTGATGAGGATCAGTCCATGCCCATAAGGGTCAGGCTCAATGTCGTCCTCGCCGAACGAAACGTGAAGTCGAAGGACCTGGCCGAATATGTCGGTATCACCGAGGCCAATCTCTCTCTGTTGAAACAGGGAAAGGTCAAGGGCATCCGGTTCGACACGCTGGAGCGCATCTGCGACTACCTCGACTGTCAGCCGGGCGATCTGCTTCGCTTCGAGAAAGCTCCCCAATAGCGCAAAAGAAAAGGCCGCCGGGTTGCCCCGACGGCCTTGTTGCCTGAGATTCCTGGAGCGGTTCACCGAACAATGAACCGCTCTATTTTTTGTTTTGGCGCAATTCCGGACGGAAAACCGTTTCACACTTTTCCTGGAATTGCCCTGCCCGCCGCGCTTACTGCGCGGCGGTTGTCATGTCGGCCAGCATCGGCTCGGCGATTTCCACACCGGAGGCCTTGCGGCGCTCGTCGATGATCAGTTCGTCGCGCGAGGTGGCGATGCGCCGGATCTGGCTCATCGTGCCGCCAGTACCGGCCGGGATAAGCCGGCCGACGATGACGTTTTCCTTCAGCCCCTGCAGCATGTCGGTCTTGCCGGCAACCGCGGCTTCCGTCAGCACCCTGGTCGTCTCCTGGAAGGAGGCGGCCGAGATGAAGGACGGCGTCTGCAGCGATGCCTTGGTGATGCCAAGCAGCACCGGCAGGCCTTCGGCCGGCTTCTTGCCGTCCTCGACCAGGCGCTCGTTGACCTCTTCCAGTTCGATCACGTCGACATGATCGCCCGGAATGTAGGTCGAGTCGCCTTGCACCGTGATCTCGACCTTCTGCAGCATCTGGCGAACGATCACCTCGATGTGCTTGTCGTTGATCGACACGCCCTGCAGGCGGTAGACTTCCTGGATCTCGTTGACGAGGTAGGAAGCAAGTGCCTCCACGCCCTTGATCGCCAGGATGTCGTGCGGCGCAGGATTGCCGTCGAGGATGTAGTCGCCCTTCTCGATGACGTCGCCATCCTGGAGATGGAACGGCTTGCCCTTCGGGATCAGGTATTCGACCGGCTCAAGCGTCGAGTCATGCGGCTCGATGATGATGCGACGCTTGTTCTTGTAGTCGCGGCCGAAGCGGATCGTGCCGTCGATCTCGGCGATGATGGCGTGATCCTTCGGACGACGTGCCTCGAACAATTCGGCAACACGCGGCAGACCGCCGGTGATGTCCTTGGTCTTGGCGCTTTCCATCGGAATACGCGCCAGCACGTCGCCGGGGCGAACCTGCGAGCCCGGCTCGACCGAAAGAATGGCCTCGACCGAGAGCAGGAAGCGGGCGTCGCCACCCTTCGACAGTTTTCCGACCTTGCCCTTGGCGTCCTGGATGGCAATCGCCGGCTTGAGGTCGTTGCCACGTGGCGTCGAGCGCCAGTCGATGACCTCACGCTTGGTGATGCCGGTCGACTCGTCGGCCGTTTCCTGAACGGAAATGCCGTCGACCAGATCCTCGTACGACACCCTGCCCTCGATTTCGGTGAGGACCGGGCGGGTATAGGGATCCCACTCGGCGATACGCTGGCCGCGCTTCACCTTGTCGCCATCGTCCACGAAGATGCGCGAACCATAGGTGAGACGGTGCGAGGCGCGCTCCTTGCCGGCTTCGTCGAGGATCAGCACCGCCATGTTGCGGCCCATGACCATCTGCTGGCCGTCGGAGTTGCGCACCACGTTGCGGTTGCGGATCTCGACCTTGCCCTCATACGAGGCTTCAAGGAACGAGCTATCCACCACCTGCGCGGTACCGCCCATGTGGAAGGTACGCATGGTGAGCTGGGTGCCCGGCTCGCCGATCGACTGCGCCGCGATGACGCCGACGGCTTCGCCCTGGTTGACCGGGGTGCCGCGAGCCAGATCGCGTCCGTAGCAGACCGCGCACACGCCGATCCTGACTTCGCAGGTCAGTGCCGAGCGAATGCGAACCGACTGGACGCCGGCCTTTTCGATCTGTTCCACGTCACGCTCGTCCATCAGCGTTCCGGCCTTGACCAGAACCTCGCCCGACACCGGATGGGTGATGTCGTCGAGCGACGTACGGCCCAGCACGCGCTGGCCGACCGAAGCGACGACCTGACCAGCATCGACGATCGGCTGCATGGTGAGGCCCTTGTCGGTGCCGCAGTCGACGGAGTTGACGATGCAGTCCTGCGCCACGTCGACCAGACGACGGGTGAGGTAACCCGAGTTCGCCGTCTTCAAGGCGGTATCGGCCAGACCCTTGCGGGCGCCGTGGGTCGAGTTGAAGTACTCGAGCACGGTCAGGCCTTCCTTGAAGTTCGAGATGATCGGCGTCTCGATGATTTCACCCGACGGCTTGGCCATCAGGCCGCGCATGCCGGCGAGCTGGCGCATCTGGGTGGGCGAGCCACGCGCACCGGAGTGCGACATCATGTAGATCGAGTTCATCGGCTTCTGACGGCCATTGTCCTCGAACTCGACCGCCTTGATGCGGGCCATCATTTCGTCGGCGACCTTTTCCGAGCACTTGGCCCAGGCGTCGACGACCTTGTTGTACTTCTCGCCCTGCGTGATCAGACCGTCATTGTACTGCTGCTCGTATTCCTTGGCCAAAGCCTCGGTGTCGGAGACCAGTTTGATCTTGGCGTCCGGGATCAGCATGTCGTCCTTGCCGAACGAAATGCCGGCGCGGCAGGCATGGCTGAAGCCAAGCGCCATGATGCGGTCGCAGAAAATGACCGTCTCCTTCTGACCGCAGTGGCGGTAGACGGTGTCGATCATCTTGGAGATGTTCTTCTTGGTCATCTCCTGGTTGGCAGTCTCGTAAGGCACGTTGACGTTCTTCGGCAGAAGTTCGCCGATGATCATGCGGCCAGGCGTGGTGTCATGGATCTTCGACACGACCTTGCCTTCGGCGTCGACCGTACGGAAACGACCGCGGATCTTCGAGTGCAGCGTCACCGCCTTGGTCTCGAGCGCGTGCTGGAGTTCGCCCATGTCGGCAAACACCATGCCCTCGCCCGGCTCGTTCTGGTTGACTATCGAGAGATAGTAGAGACCGAGAACCATGTCCTGCGACGGCACGATGATCGGCGCGCCGGAAGCCGGGTGCAGGATGTTGTTGGTCGACATCATCAGCACGCGGGCTTCAAGCTGCGCTTCGAGCGACAGCGGCACGTGAACGGCCATCTGGTCGCCGTCGAAGTCGGCGTTGAAGGCCGTGCAGACCAGCGGATGCAGCTGGATCGCCTTGCCTTCGATCAGGATCGGCTCGAACGCCTGGATGCCCAGGCGGTGCAGCGTCGGCGCGCGGTTCAACAGCACCGGATGCTCGCGGATAACCTCGTCGAGGATATCCCAGACCTCCGGACGCTCCTTCTCGACCAGCTTCTTGGCCTGCTTGACGGTCGAGGAGTAACCCTTGGCGTCAAGACGGGCGTAGATGAAGGGCTTGAACAGTTCGAGCGCCATCTTCTTCGGCAGGCCGCACTGGTGCAGCTTGAGCTCCGGACCGGTGACGATGACCGAGCGGCCGGAATAGTCGACGCGCTTGCCGAGCAGGTTCTGGCGGAATCGGCCCTGCTTGCCCTTGAGCATGTCGGACAGCGACTTCAGCGGACGCTTGTTGGCGCCGGTGATGACGCGGCCACGACGGCCGTTGTCGAACAGCGCATCGACGGCTTCCTGCAGCATGCGCTTTTCATTGCGCACGATGATGCCGGGCGCGCGCAGCTCGATCAGCCGCTTCAGACGGTTGTTGCGGTTGATGACGCGGCGATAGAGGTCGTTCAGGTCGGACGTGGCGAAGCGTCCACCATCCAGAGGAACCAGCGGGCGCAGGTCCGGCGGGATCACCGGGACCACCTTCATGATCATCCATTCCGGACGGTTACCGGATTCCATGAAGTTCTCGACGACCTTGAGCCGCTTCAGATACTTCTTCTGCTTCAGCTCGGACGTGGTCGAAGCCAGTTCCGAACGCAGGTCGCCGGCGATCTTCTCGAGATCCATGCCGGCCAGAAGGTCATGAATGGCCTCGGCGCCGATCATGGCGGTGAAACTATCCTCGCCATACTCGTCGACGGCGATCATGTACTCTTCCTCGCTGAGCAGCTGGTGCTCCTTCAGCGCGGTGAGGCCAGGCTCGGTGACGATGTAGTTCTCGAAGTAGAGGACGCGCTCGATGTCCTTCAGGGTCATGTCGAGCAGCGTGCCGATGCGCGACGGCAGCGACTTCAGGAACCAGATATGGGCGACGGGCGCGGCGAGCTCGATATGGCCCATGCGCTCGCGACGGACGCGCGACAGCGTGACTTCGACGCCGCACTTCTCACAGATGACGCCCTTGTACTTCATGCGCTTGTACTTGCCGCACAGGCACTCATAGTCCTTGATCGGGCCAAAAATGCGCGCGCAAAACAGGCCGTCACGCTCCGGCTTGAAGGTGCGGTAGTTGATGGTCTCCGGCTTCTTGATCTCGCCGAACGACCAGGACAGAATCTTCTCAGGGCTGGCCAGCGATATCCGGATGGAATCGAACACCTGTGCAGGCGCCTGGGGATTGAAGAGATTCATGACCTCTTGGTTCATGCCGTTCTCCTTTTCGGGGTCCTCGAAAACCCCTTGCATCTAGCGCGGGCCAAACGCCCGCCGTCTTGTGTCGGCCACCGGCCGAAGAATTTGGTGCGCCCGGTCGCGGTTTCCCGCGACCGGGCGTCTTGCTTACTCGGCCGCGTCGGGCAGCCGGATCGGGTTGTCGTCGAGCTTGGTGTTCTCCAGCTCGACATTGAGGCCGAGAGACCGCATTTCCTTGACGAGAACGTTGAAGCTCTCGGGAATGCCGGCCTCGAAGGTGTCGTCGCCACGCACGATCGCCTCGTAGACCTTGGTGCGGCCGGCGACGTCGTCCGACTTCACCGTCAGCATTTCCTGCAGCGTGTAGGCGGCGCCGTATGCCTCGAGCGCCCAGACCTCCATTTCGCCGAAGCGCTGGCCACCGAACTGCGCCTTGCCGCCCAGCGGCTGCTGGGTGACGAGCGAGTACGGACCGATCGAACGCGCGTGGATCTTGTCGTCCACGAGGTGGTGAAGCTTGAGCATGTAGATGTAGCCCATCGTCACCTTGCGATCGAACGGCTCGCCCGTGCGTCCGTCATAGAGCTGCGACTGACCGCTGGTGTGCAGGCCCGCCTGCTCCAGCATGATGTTGATGTCAGCCTCGTGCGCGCCGTCGAACACCGGGGTCGCGATCGAGACGCCGCGGCGCATCTGCTCGCTGAGGCGAACGATGCTCTCGTCGTCATACTCACGAACCGGTTCGTTGCGGTCGTTGGCCGGTATGAAGCTCTCGAGCGTCTTGCGCAGCGGCTTGATGTCGCCCGCCACCTTGTACGCGTCGATCAGCTCGCCGATCTTCTTGCCCATGCCGGCGCAAGCCCAGCCCAGATGCGTTTCCAGGATCTGGCCGACATTCATGCGGCTCGGCACACCCAGCGGGTTGAGCACGATATCGGCATGCGTGCCGTCCTCGAGGAAAGGCATGTCCTCGACCGGAACGATCCGCGACACGACACCCTTGTTGCCGTGACGGCCGGCCATCTTGTCGCCAGGCTGCATCTTGCGCTTCACGGCCACGAAGACCTTGACCATCTTCATGACGCCGGGAGGCATCTCGTCGCCGCGCTGCACCTTTTCGACCTTGTCCATGAAGCGCTGTTCGAGCGCCTTCTTGGAGTCGTCGTACTGGCCACGCAGGGCTTCCAGTTCGCTCTGGAGCTTTTCGTTCTCCACGGCAAACTGCCACCACTGCGAACGCGGATACTCGTCGAGCGTGTCCTTGGACAGCGTCGAGCCCTTCTTGAAGCCCTTCGGTCCAGCGATCGCTTCCTTGCCGACGAGCACGTCGGAAAGACGCGCGTAGACGTTACGGTCCAGAATGGCCTGCTCGTCGTCACGGTCCTTGGCGAGGCGTTCGATCTCCTCGCGCTCGATCGCCATGGCGCGCTCGTCCTTCTCCACACCGTGGCGATTGAAGACGCGCACCTCGACGACGGTGCCGAAGGTGCCCGGAGGCATGCGCATCGAGGTGTCGCGCACATCCGATGCCTTTTCGCCGAAGATGGCGCGCAGAAGCTTCTCTTCCGGCGTCATCGGGCTCTCGCCCTTCGGTGTGATCTTGCCGACCAGGATATCGCCCGGCTGAACTTCGGCACCGATATAGACGATGCCGGCTTCGTCGAGGTTCTTCAGCGCTTCTTCCGAGACGTTCGGGATATCGCGCGTGATTTCCTCCGGACCGAGCTTGGTATCGCGCGCCATGACCTCGAACTCCTCGATGTGGATCGAGGTGAAGACGTCGTCGGCGACGATGCGCTCGGACAAGAGGATCGAGTCCTCGTAGTTGTAGCCATTCCACGGCATGAACGCGACCAGCACGTTGCGGCCGAGCGCCAGATCGCCGAGCTCGGTCGACGGACCGTCGGCGATGATGTCGCCCTTGTTGACCCGGTCGCCCATGCGAACCAGCGGACGCTGGTTGATGCAGGTGTTCTGGTTCGAACGCTGGAACTTCATCAGCCGGTAGATGTCGACGCCGGACTTGCCCGGATCGAGATCCTCGGTGGCGCGGATGACGATACGCGTCGCGTCCACCTGGTCGACGATGCCGCCGCGGCGGGCGCCGATGGCGGCGCCCGAGTCACGAGCGACGATCGGCTCCATGCCGGTGCCGACAAACGGCGCCTCGGCGCGCACCAGCGGCACGGCCTGACGCTGCATGTTCGAGCCCATCAGCGCGCGGTTGGCGTCGTCGTTCTCGAGGAACGGGATCAGGGCCGCGGCCACCGACACCATCTGCTTGGGCGACACGTCCATCAGGTCGACGTTTTCGCGCGGCGCCATCATCACTTCGCCTGCACTGCGGCAAATGACGAACTCGTCGACGAAACCACCGTTCTTGTCGAGCTCGGCGTTGGCCTGCGCGACATGGTGCTTGGCTTCTTCCATCGCCGAGAGATAGACGACGTCATTGGTCAGCTTGCCGTCGACGATCTTGCGGTACGGGCTCTCGATGAAGCCGTACTTGTTGACGCGCGCGAAGGTGGCCAGCGAGTTGATCAGACCGATATTCGGGCCTTCCGGCGTCTCGATCGGGCAGATGCGGCCGTAATGCGTCGGGTGCACGTCACGCACCTCGAAGCCGGCGCGCTCGCGGGTCAGACCGCCCGGCCCAAGCGCCGACAGGCGGCGCTTGTGGGTGATCTCCGACAGCGGGTTGGTCTGATCCATGAACTGCGACAGCTGCGAGGAACCGAAGAACTCGCGCACGGCGGCGGCCGCCGGCTTGGCGTTGATCAGGTCCTGCGGCATCACCGTGTCGATCTCGATCGAGGACATACGCTCCTTGATCGCGCGCTCCATGCGCAGCAGGCCGACGCGGTACTGGTTTTCCATCAGCTCGCCGACCGAGCGCACGCGGCGGTTGCCGAGATTGTCGATGTCGTCGATCTCGCCCTTGCCGTCACGCAGTTCGACCAGCGTCTTCACCACGGCCAGGATGTCGTCCTTGCGCAGCACGCGCACGGTGTCCTCGGCCTTGAGCTCGAGGCGCATGTTCATCTTGACGCGGCCAACGGCCGACAGATCGTAGCGCTCGCTGTCGAAGAACAGCGAGTTGAACATGGCTTCGGCGGTTTCGAGCGTCGGCGGCTCGCCGGGGCGCATGACACGATAGATGTCGAACAGCGCGTCCTGGCGGCTCTCGTTCTTGTCGACGTTGAGCGTGTTGCGGATATAGGCGCCGACATTGACGTGGTCGATGTCGAGAACCTTGATCTCGTTTTCACCCGTGCCGAGCAGCACTTTCAGCGTCTTCTCGTCGATCTCGTCGCCGGCTTCGAGAAAGATCTCGCCGGTGGCGTAGTTGACGATGTCCTCGGCCAGGTAGTTGCCGAGCAGATCCTCGTCGGTCGCCTTGATCGCCTTGAGACCCTTTTCGCCAAGCGCCCTGGCCTGGCGGGCAGTGATCTTCTTGCCGGCTTCGACAACGATCTCGCCCGTATCGGCATCGACCAGGTCGCCGACGGCCTTGAGGCCGCGGAAACGCTCGACGTTGAACGGAATGCGCCAATGGTCGCCGGCGCGCTTGTAGGTGATCTTGTTGTAGAAGGTCGACAGGATCTCTTCGCCGTCCATGCCGAGCGCCATGAGCAGCGACGTCACCGGAATCTTGCGGCGACGGTCGATGCGGGCGTGCACGACGTCCTTGGAATCGAACTCGATGTCGAGCCACGAGCCGCGATAGGGGATGACGCGCGCCGCAAACAGAAGCTTGCCCGACGAGTGCGACTTGCCCTTGTCATGGTCGAAGAAGACGCCCGGCGAGCGGTGCATCTGCGAGACGATGACGCGCTCGGTGCCGTTGACGATAAAGGTGCCGTTCAGGGTCATGAGCGGCATGTCGCCCATGTAGACGTCCTGCTCCTTGATGTCCTTGATCGACTTGGCGCCTGTATCCTCGTCGATATCGAACACGATGAGGCGCAGCGTCACCTTCAGCGGCGCGGCATAGGTCAGGTCGCGCTGACGGCATTCGTCAACGTCGAATTTCGGTCCTTCGAACTCGTACTTCACAAACTCCAGCATCGAGGAGCCGGAAAAGTCCTGAATCGGGAAGACCGACTTGAAAACGGCCTGCAGTCCCTCGTCCGGACGCCCACCCTTGGGCTCCGCCACCATCAGGAACTGGTCATAGGATGCCTTCTGAACCTCGATCAGGTTCGGCATCTCCGCAACTTCCGGGATCTTTCCGAAGAACTTGCGTACGCGTCTGCGGCCATTGAAAGTCTGGGTCTGGGCCATCGTCGCTCCTTAGCTCTAAACTCGGGACGAACCTCGCCGCGGCTCGCCTTGCATTCTGGGCCACCTGGGCGGCGACCCTCTGTCTGTTTTCCCGGCGCCTGTCGGCGGCCGGCCAAAACGGGAGAAAACCCGTTTCCTGAAGGCCGGTTGCGGCCCTCAGGAAAGAGGTTCTCGTACGTCTCGCGCTACGCGTGCTCCCTCCAGGCGAAGGGAGTGGCGGACGGCGCGAGGCCGTCCGCCGCTTTTACGCTTACTTGAGCTCGACCTTGGCGCCGGCTGCTTCCAGCTGGGCCTTGAACTTGTCAGCGTCGGCCTTGGAAACGGCTTCCTTGACCGGCTTCGGAGCCGCTTCGACCAGATCCTTGGCTTCCTTGAGGCCAAGACCGGTAATGGCGCGGACTTCCTTGATGACGTTGATCTTCTGAGCGCCTGCCTCGGTGAGGACGACGTCGAATTCCGTCTTTTCCTCGACCGGAGCAGCAGCGGCCGCACCACCGCCAGCGGCGGCAACAGCCACCGGAGCAGCGGCGGAAACGCCCCACTTTTCTTCAAGAAGCTTCGACAGCTCGGCCGCCTCGAGGACGGTCAGCTTCGAAAGGTCGTCTACGATCTTTGCGAGATCAGCCATTGTTGTGTTCCTTCATAAGGTTCGAACGTGTGTTTGTGATAGCGAGGAACGGCCTCATGCCGCCTCGTCCTTCCGGGCGTAAGCGCCGATGACGCGCGCGACCGAAGCCGCTGGCGCATTGACGATCTGGGCGATCCGGGTTGCCGGCGTGGCGATCATGCCAACCAGCCTGGCGCGCAGCTCATCGAGCGACGGAAGTGTGGCGAGTGCCTTCACACCGTCGGCGTTGAGCGAGGTGGTGCCCATTGCGCCGCCGAGAATGACGAGCTTGTCATTTCCCTTGGCGAAATCGGACGCGACCTTCGGCGCCGCAATCGGATCCTCCGAATAAGCGATCAGCGTCTGTCCCTTGAACAGGTCGATGATCGATGCGGAGTCCGTGCCCTGAAGAGCGATTTTGGCGAGACGGTTCTTCGCGACTTTGACGGTCCCACCGGCGGCGCGCATTTTCGACCGAAGGTCGTTCATTTGCGCGACGGTGATACCGGCGTAGTGGGCCACGACCACTGAACCTGCGTTCGAGAACGCACCGTTCAGGCCCGTGACGAGTTCGCGTTTTTCCGCTCTGTCCACTGCCTATCTCCAGTTGACCCCCATCCTGTTAACGGGAACATTCCCATTCACAAGGACAGGCGTCGGGTTGCCTTTTGTCGGCCGGGCCATCCAGTAACGGATCTCCCGAACGACGCTCGAGGATCCTGCCCCCTTTCGCCACATCACCGGCAAGCCGGACGATGCGCAGACAAAAGGCAAACACGGTTCGAACCTTTCATTGGAGCATTCGCTCCGTTGTCCGGTCTTCACCCGTCTCATGCAGGCCCACATGAATTAAGGCTTTTGGGCCGCCTGCAATCTCGGACAGGATGTCCGGAAGCCTTTCGACTTCCGGCACCGGGCCGCCAACCTGGATCGGAGGCCCGGAATTCTTTTGCGGATCAGCCGTTTAACGGCCGATCCCAACTAAACTTATCAGGACGCTGCGAGCGTCGAGACGTCGAGCTTGAGGCCCGGGCCCATCGTCGAGGTGACCGACACCTTCTTGACGTAGTTGCCCTTGGCGCCAGCCGGCTTTGCCTTGGTCACCGCGTCAGCGAAGGCGCGGATGTTCTCTTCCAGGGCCTTGACCTCGAACGAGACCTTGCCGACGCCGGCATGAACGATGCCGGCCTTCTCGACGCGGAACTCGACGGCGCCGCCCTTCGATGCCTTGACGGCGGCGGCAACGTCGGTGGTGACGGTGCCGACCTTCGGGTTCGGCATCATGCCGCGCGGGCCGAGCACCTTGCCGAGACGGCCGACGAGCGGCATCATGTCCGGCGTGGCGATGCAGCGATCGAAATCGATCGTGCCCTTCTGGACGATGTCGACCAGATCCTCGGCACCGACGATGTCCGCGCCGGCGGCGCGAGCTTCGTCAGCCTTGTCGCCACGGGCGAACACGGCGACGCGAACCGAGCGGCCGGTGCCGTTCGGCAGGTTGACCACGCCGCGGACCATCTGGTCGGCATGGCGCGGGTCGACGCCGAGGTTCATGGCGACTTCGACGGTTTCGTCGAACTTGACCGACGACCGGTCCTTGAGCAGCTTCAGCGCATCACCCAGGGCGTAAGCCTTGTTGGGGTCGATGCCTTCGCGGGTCTTCGATACACGCTTTGCAATCTTTGCCATGATCTCAGCCCACCACTTCCAGACCCATCGAGCGGGCGGAGCCCTCGACCATGCGCATGGCCGCCTCGACGTCGTTTGCGTTCAGATCCTTCATCTTCGCGGTTGCGATCTCGCGGACCTTTTCACGCGAAACCGTACCGGCCTTGATCTTGCCCGGCTCCTTGGAACCAGACGTCAGGTTCGCCGCCTTCTTCAGGAAGTAGCTCACCGGTGCCGTCTTCATGACGAAGGTGAAGGACTTGTCCTGGTAGTAGGTGATGACGACCGGGACCGGAGATCCCTTTTCCATTTCCTGGGTCTGCGCGTTGAACGCCTTGCAGAATTCCATGATGTTGATGCCACGCTGACCAAGCGCCGGGCCGATCGGGGGAGACGGCGTGGCCGATCCCGCTTTGACCTGGAGCTTGAGCTGGCCTGCAATTTTCTTAGCCATCTCTTTTCCTGCCTTTGTCTATGCCGGCCCCCACTATCTGGGAAACCCCGGCGGTTGCAGTCTGGTGGTGCGATCCATGCGACCGGCTAAAGCCGCATTCGTCTCCCACCGTTCTCAAAGCCGCGCGATCTCCGCGCCGCCTTCCCTGCCGCACTTGGCGCAGGGACTTCGGATCAGCCCTTTTCGACCTGTCCGAATTCCAGATCGACAGGCACGGCGCGCCCGAAGATCGAAACTTCCACCTTGAGCCGCGCCCGCTCCTCGTCCACTTCCTGGACGAAACCGTTGAACGACGCGAACGGACCATCCGAAACGCGGATCGCCTCGCCGATCTCGAACGTGACCGAAGGCTTCGGCCGCTCGACGCCTTCCTGCACCTGATTCAGGATGCGCTGCGCTTCCGCCTCGGTGATCGGCACCGGCTTGGAGTCGCCCAGGAAGCCGGTGACCTTCGGCGTGTTCTTGACCAGCGAGAACACCGCGTCGGTCAGATTGGCCTTGAGGAGCACATAGCCCGGGAAGAACTTGCGCTCGGCATCGACCTTGCGGCCGCGACGAACCTCGACGACCTTCTCGGTCGGCACCACGATCTGATGGATATCGGCGGACAGGCCCTTCTGCTTGGCCTTGTTCTCGATGTCCTCGGCGACCTTCTTTTCAAAGTTCGAATAGGCGTGGACGATGTACCAGCGCGCAGTCATTTCTCGACTTCTCCGTAATCGCCGGACTTAGCGTCCGATGCCCAGAATCTGTTCGACCGCGAGGCCCATGAGCTGATCGGCGGTGAAGAAAAAGATCATCGCGATCACAGCGAAGGCCAGAACCATCACCGTCGAGATCATCGTTTCGCGACGCGACGGCCAAGTCACCTTGGCGGTCTCCGCACGAACCTGCTGGAGAAAGACGAAAGGATTTGTGGTTTTCGAAGCCATATGCCGCTCTGTCTTCAAGACCCGTTGGCCGGGTCTCCTGGATGATCCCGCTGGCCGGGACGTGCCGCCTGGGCTTGATTTCGCGCCGAATCAGCGCAATCACTTCGCCCATGCAAATCAGACGCGTAAAGCCGGCTTCCCAGCTCCACGCGTCGCGTGTCTGTTTCGTCTACATAAAACCGATTCTTGATCCACGCAAGTGGCAAGTGTCCGCTTTATGACCAAACACCGCCTCGGAACCATCCAGTCGTTCCGTCCCGGCTATGGCGCCCTTATGCCTGAAGAGAGCTAATATGGCAAGCGGGCTGTCGATTTTCAAAGGCCAGCCTGTAGAAATATCGTTTTGATGGCCATTTCGAGAAATGGCACGGGCAGCAGGGCTCGAACCTACGACCTGCGGTTTTGGAGACCGCCGCTCTACCAACTGAGCTATGCCCGTATCGCGCGCATGTCGGCGCAGCAGGCGCTTCCTAAAAGCTTCCGCACGCTCTGTAAAGAGTGGTTTGCAAGCAAACGCGCCTTAATCCCTGGCGGCAGGAAGCTACTTTGTTTCAGGTGGCCGATACGGGCCGCCCGGCACGCCCCAGCCCCAGGCTGGCATCGGCTCCGTCTCGGGATCGCAGGTCTCGCCGAGGTTGGAGTTCATCTTGGCCAGCCGCGATCCCCATTCGACATAGCCCATGAAGGCCGAGCGGAATTCAGGATCGTCGGGCAGTCCAACCGCGTCGGCGGCATCGGCCAGGAGATTGATCCAGCGGCGGCGCTGCTCCTCGGTCAGATGCTTGCCCAGATGGTGCATGACCATCTCGCGATGGCCGCCGAATTTTTCGCTGTAGGTTTTCGGCCCGCCGAAAACCTCGCCGATGAACGCCGCAACGTGGGCGGGATGATCCGGCGACATGTTTTTGAACACCGGGCCGACGAGCGGGTCCTGAAACACCTTGTCGTAGAACGTCTTGGTCAAGCGGTTCAGCGCCTCGGCGCCGCCAGCCCAGTCGTATAATGTCGGGACGTCCTGGCTCATTTTTCGTTTCCTCCACCCGCCCCCGTGACGATGCCGGAGATGACGATACCGGAACTATCTGACATGGCTCAACCTGCCTCGATGGCCAGTCCCGCCCGACCGCCCTGCCGAAACTACGACTTGCTGGGCGCGTTGGCCTGGATCTTGGGCTCCGACACCTCGCGGCAGTTCCCCGGCTTCGGCTCCGATTTGCAGATGGAGGCCCCGGTCAGCTCATCCGCCGATTGGGGTCCGGTCGTCAGCCCGACTTTCAGCATCACCTTGGGGTCGAGCTGCGGTTGGCTCGAATGGAGCTCTATCGCGGCAAACAGGTCAGGCCCCACCGCCATCTCCTCGAGGTAGGTCTTGACCGCCTGCTCCGGTTGCAGCGACTGCAGGCCCAATTGTGCATGAGGACCGACAAAACGCCTGACGCCGCCCGCGAGCATGATCGGGCAGGCCGCATCGCATTCGCCCGACGCATCATTCGTGAGGCCGACATAGACACCGCCCTCAGCCGTGCAACCCGGCTTTTCCGGCTCGCATTCCATGAAGTCCGTCCGTGCGACCGCCACGTCGAGCTTGCGTTCGCGGATCAGCCGCCCAGCGGCAAGAGCACCGGAAAGGTCGCCGCCCGGCGAGCTGATCACGACCGGCAGCCGCCGATCCCCCAAAGTGGCAAGCAACTGGCGCAGCCCCTCCGGCGTCTGCGCTGTAATCTTGCCTTCCGCCGAAATCCATTCGGGACAATCGGGATCGCAGAGGAAACTTCTGCCGCGCACCACAACGAAGCGCATGTCCGCGACAGTATCCTGCCGCACGGTCTCGGGTTTGGCCGATGCGGCGGAGCTGGGCGCGGCTTTTGCCACCTCGGCATTGGCCGGCCGCGCGGCCTTGCCCGCCGGAACCGGTATCTCCCGGCAATTGGCGGGCCGCGGATCGGCGCTGCATATGGTCGGCGCGGTCAAAAGATCAACGGAATCCGGGCTGGTGACCAGCTTCGTCTGAAGCATGCTTTCCAAGTCCAGTTGCTGGATCCCGCTGGCTGGGGTGTCCTTCATCGTTTCGAGCACACCTTGCTCGACGCCCATCCCGTCCAGATAGGCCGCCAGCCTTTTCTCCACCGCCTTGCTCATCTCGTAGGTCTTGTAGCTGCCGGCATTCTTTCGGCTGACGATTTTCGTGTTGAGGACCTTCTTCTTGCCGCCCACGATGCGATAGGTCGTCCGGTACTGCAGTTTGGTGCGGATATAGGTCGTGGTGATCTGATGGACGCCGAGATAGGCCCATTCGCCGACCACGCGCTGGACACCGCCGGCAAACATCAGCGGGCAAGCGGAATTGCACATCGCGCCGCCGGCGTAGGCATCGCCGAAATAACGGGCGCCCTTGCCGTCGTTTTCCGTGCAGCCCGTCCCATCAGGCAGGCAGCCGTCGAACTGGGTCTTGCCTATGGCGATATCGAGCTTGTTCTTGCGGATCAGCCGGCCAAGCGTCAGCGCCGCCTCGACGTTGCCGCCGGGAGAATCGACGACGACCGGCAGCTTTCGGCTGCCGAGCGTCTTGAGCATGCGTTTGAACAAAGCCGGCGTTCCGGCTTCTATCGAGCCTTCGGCCGAGATCCATTCCGGGCAGATCGGCTCGCAACCCGGGTCGTTGCTGCGGACAATGACGAACCGCATCGTCGGGCCGATATCCCCGGCCGTATCCGCCGCAAAGGCGGCAGGCCCCATGGCGAGCAACGCCAACAGGCAGATCAGCCCTAGCGACCACAATGCCTGACGACCCGGAAGGCGCCTTGGAACCATTTGGGAAAGCCCCTCGATGCAACCTATCCTAGTCGAGGTTCAGAGGCTTGCAACAGGGTTCGGGCGACAATACGGGCATCCCATTGCTGGGCAGAAGAAAAGGGCGGCCGCAAGGACCGCCCTTTTCTGTTTCGAACCTGACTGGCACATGCCGGCATCGGTTATTCCTTGATGGTGACGACGATGCCGGCACCGACGGTGCGGCCGCCTTCACGGATGGCGAAGCGCAGCTTCTCTTCCATGGCGATCGGCACGATCAGCTCGACATCGACCGTGATGTTGTCGCCAGGCATCACCATCTCGGTGCCTTCCGGCAGCGACACGATGCCGGTCACATCCGTCGTGCGGAAATAGAACTGCGGACGGTAGTTGGTGAAGAACGGCGTGTGACGGCCGCCTTCGTCCTTGGTCAGGATGTAGGCTTCGGCCACGAACTTCTTGTGCGGCTTCACCGTACCGGGCTTGGCCAGAACCTGGCCGCGCTCGACGCCTTCACGATCAACGCCGCGCAGCAGCGCGCCGATGTTGTCGCCAGCCTGGCCCTGATCGAGCAGCTTGCGGAACATCTCGACGCCGGTGCAGGTCGTCTTGGTCGTCGGACGGATGCCGATGATCTCGAGTTCCTCGCCAACCTTGACCACGCCGCGCTCGACGCGACCGGTCACAACCGTGCCACGGCCCGAGATCGAGAACACGTCCTCGATCGGCATCAGGAACGGCTTGTCGAGCGGACGAACAGGCGTCGGGATGTAGGCATCGACCGCAGCCATCAGCTCGCGGATCGCGTCCTCGCCGATCTTCTTGTCGCTGTCTTCCAGAGCCGCAAGCGCCGAACCCTTGACGATCGGAAT
Organism: Mesorhizobium sp. AR07; assembly: GCF_024746815.1. Taxonomy (GTDB): domain Bacteria; phylum Pseudomonadota; class Alphaproteobacteria; order Rhizobiales; family Rhizobiaceae; genus Mesorhizobium. Next base: position 654,182 of record NZ_CP080525.1, on the reverse strand, counting down.
GTCGTCGCCGGGGAACTCGTTCTTGGTCAAAAGCTCGCGAACCTCGAGCTCGACCAGTTCGAGCAGCTCGGCGTCGTCGACCTGGTCGACCTTGTTCAGGAACACCACGATCGACGGCACGCCGACCTGACGGGCCAGCAGGATGTGCTCGCGGGTCTGCGGCATCGGGCCGTCGGCGGCCGAAACAACCAGGATCGCGCCGTCCATCTGCGCGGCACCGGTGATCATGTTCTTCACATAGTCGGCGTGGCCGGGGCAGTCGACGTGAGCGTAGTGGCGGGCAGCCGTCTCGTATTCGACATGCGCCGTCGAGATCGTGATGCCGCGCGCCTTCTCTTCTGGGGCAGCGTCGATCTGGTCGTAGCGCTTGTATTCGCCAAAATACTTCGTGATCGCCGCCGTCAGCGACGTCTTGCCATGGTCAACGTGACCAATCGTGCCGATGTTCACATGAGGCTTGTTACGCTCGAATTTACCTTTTGCCATAGTCTCTTTCCTTGGACGGCCTGGACCTTCAGTTCAGTCGAATGCGGGGCGATTAGCGACAAAGGCCAAAAAACACAAGCGTCTTTTGGCCGGGTGCCGTCTCGCTCAGTCCGAACCCTTGATCCGATTGCGGGAATGTGGCGCTGATATAGGAAGGCGAAGCGTGAAATGAAATGGGCGGAAGGCCGATCGATCGAAGCCGGCATTGCGCGTCCCTTTCTTCTCTATTCCTGTGCGATTCAAGGCCAGTTCATGGCCCATTGCGGTCGTCTTCGAGGTCTGATTTCCTGACCCGATGCATTTCATCCCTGCCTCCATCCGTGGCCCGCTGTTCATGATCGTTTCGACGGGATCGTACCTCGTCAACGATACGATGATGAAGCTCGCAACCGCGGGCCTGCCGTCCTACGAAGTGCTGTTTCTGCGCGGGGCGGCGGCAACGCTTTGGGGCTTTCCGCTGTTGTTTGCGCTGGGCTATGGCAAGCAGATTCCGCTGATCTTCGACAAGCGGGTACTGCGCAGGAACCTGCTCGAGCTGGCGGCGATCCTTTGTTATGTGGTGGCGCTCGCCAACATGCAGATCGCGGATTCGACGGCGCTCGGACAGATCACGCCGCTGTTGATGCTGGTCGGCTCCTCGATCCTGTTTGGCGAACGGATCGGCGGCCAGCGCATGGCGCTGATCGGGCTCGGCTTCATCGGCGCGCTGATGGTGGCGCAGCCGACCATGCAAGGCATTTCGGTCTACGCCTTGTTGGCGCTCGGCAACGCCGCACTTGCGGCGGCCCGCGACCTTGCCGGCAGGCGCGTCTCGGCCGAGGTGCCGGGGATGATCGTGGCGATTTCCGCCGTTGTGGTGGTGCTGATCGGCTCCGGTGCCGCGCATCTGGTTTCCGAACGCTGGGTGGTGCCCGAGGCGCGCCATCTGCTGCTGATGGCCGGCGCCGGATTTTTCCTGATCTTCGGCCACTTCTTCATCTTCATGGCCTATCGCGTCGGGCCGACCAGCGCGGTGGCGCCGTTCTATTACTGCTTCACCGTCTGGGCGGTCATTTCGGGCCTGCTGGTGTTCGGCCAATTCCCCAATGCGCTGGCAGTCTGCGGCATCCTGCTGGTGGTTGGCAGTGGACTGACCATCGTCTCCCTTGATCAGCGCAAGCGCAGGCTGACCGTCGTCGCCTAGCCTCAACTGCTCAAGCGGACCGAGCGGGCGATCACGCACGTCTTTCCACGAGCCTGTTGCCGAGCCGAAAAAGATCGTCTAATCGGCGAAGAACCGTCCAATCGACGACGACATGATCAATCAGCCAAGGGAGTTTCCCCATGACGGATTTTGACCGGAACAAGAACTCCGACGCCGAGCACAAGGCCGCCATCAGAAAATCGCTTATCGGCTGGGCGGTGTTCATCGCGGGTACGCTGATCTTCTTCGCCGCGGCCGATGCAGTGTTGATGCCATAGGCGGGCTGCTGAGCGCAGCCCAGCCCGAAGCTGCCCTTGCCTCGGCAGAAACTCGAAACGTCAGACGATCCAGCGATCCGGTCGGCGCTTAAAGCGTCCGGCTGCCGCTGAACTGATGGTAGGCCCAAAGCACGACCACCGCTCCGACCACGGCGACGATCAGGCTGTAGATGTTGAGGCCGGTGACGCCCGAAGCGCCAAAGGCGCTGAAGATCAGGCCACCGACAACGGCGCCGACGATGCCCAGCACGATGTCGAGCAGAATGCCCTGGCCGCTCTTGTTGACGATCTTGCTGCCCAGGAAGCCGGCGACGACGCCGAGTATGATCCAGCTGATGATTGACATTTTTTCCTCTCCATCCCCCGCCAGCCAGACACTTTCATATGATCGTCAAAAGCTCAAGCCAGCTTGAAATTCCGCCCAAATGCGCCATGTTGAAGACGGGCTGGGCCTGGTTGAGATGGAGGATCCACTATGGGACTTTTTGACAACGCCGTTCCCGGCGGCAACATTGCCAAACCGCTGATGATCGCGCTCGGCGCGCTGCTGGTGGGAAAGATGCTGAGCGGCAGAAGCGCCGAACAGCCGGGCCAGACCGAAACCCCGGTGGTGCCGACCGGCCCTGCTTCCACCGGAACGACCTCCGCCGACGGCGGCCTGCTCGGCGGGCTGGGCGGCCTGCTCGACAAACTCAAGGACGCCGGCCACGGCAATGTCGCCGATTCCTGGGTCGGCACCGGGCAGAACCAGTCGATCAACGCCAATGATCTCGGCGCCGCACTCGGGCCGCAGGTCATTCGCGAGATCGCGCAACGGACGGGAATGGATGAGCAGGAACTGCTCAAGCAGCTGTCCACGGCGTTGCCGGGTGTCGTCGACAAGCTGACGCCGAACGGACAGGTGCCGCAGCAACACCAGGTCGCCTCCGCGTTCAACAGCTAAAGCAATTCCAGGAAACGTGTGAAACGGCTTTCCCGGGAAAAGCGCGTAGCGCTTTCCCCTTAGGGAATTGCTTCAAAACAAAGCGCTAGCGCGGCGCAGGCGTCTGCACGCTTGGAGCGTTGCGCGCGCCTGTCGCGCAGCGTTTCGGTCTATTGTTTCCGCCTCAATACCAGATGCATGACAATGGGCCGCCGCGACAGGAGGCTCCGTCCATTGATCCGTCATCGGATGGCAGCCAAGCCGGTCACAATGATGAGGGCAAGCGTGACGAGGGCTCCCGAGACATAGAGGATCGTCCTGAGGCTGCCTCACTTGGCCGCGCTGCCGCCGCGAATGTAGACCGCCAAGTGAACCAGACGGATCGCCAGATGCAGCCAGACGAGAGCCGCTAACGTGGCCGGTCCGACGCCGACCATCATCGCCAGCAAGGCCGGGACGACGAAAGGCGCAAGCGCCTCGACCGAATTCATGTGTACGCGGTCGATCCTGTAGAGCTGATTGTCGTCGTCCGCAGGCAGTACCGGGCCTGAAAGCGCTCCTGCGCGGCCCTTGGACGAGCCCGAGTAAATCGCCAGCAGGACTGACAGAAGGCAGAGCGCGAGCACTCCGACGATGCTGAACCAGTAGGCTTCCATCTGCCCCTCCGCTTCTTAGGATTACCGATTTGGGACCTGATGATCTCCGCGACTGATGAACCTTGCGGTTGTGACACGACCGTCAGGCCGCCTCGCGGGAGCAAAGCTCATGGAAGCGCCGCAGGTAAAGCGGCCAGCCCTGATCGCCGCCAACGCCGTCGCGCACACTTTCCCAGCCTTCGCCATGCCGCTCGAGGTTCCGGTGCACGAGATCGACCCGGGTTCGGCTTTCCGTCTCCGCCGTGAAGCTGACTTCCCACTCGCTGGTTTTGTCGGGATCGGTTTCAACCTGCCATTGAGGACTGATGTCCCAGCTCAGAAGCACCCGGTTGGGCGGCTCGTAGGCCAGCACCCGAGCCCATCGGCACTCGCTGCCGTCAACACCGCGGTCGTAGATGTGACCGCCGACTCGAGGCTCGAAGATCGTCTCGGCGATCGGCACCGCGAGCATGTTGTGTTCTCGGGGTTTGAAGCTGCCGAAGTCCTCGGTGAAGACCTTGAAGGCATGCGCGATCGGAGCCTCTACGACGATGGAATGCTTCACGGGCGGGGGTGCTTGATGCGTGCTCATTCCTGCTCCTTCGACGATTGTTCGGCGGTCACTTTGTAGGCCGCCAAGGTCTTGATCCAGAAGCGGTCGAGTTCGGCGCGCAGGCTTGCCAGCCCTTCCGGATCGACCCGGTAGATGCGTTGCTTGCCGAAACGGGTGTTGGCCACGAGCCCGGCATCCCTGAGGACCTTCAGGTGCTGCGAGACCGCCGGCCGGGTGACAGGGAGGGCACCAGCCAGTTCCCCGACCGAACAAGGGTGTTCGACCAGTAACTCAAAGATCGTGCGCCTGGTCGGATCGCCAAGCACTGTCCAACTGTTCACGTTAGTATTCACTAACGCGAACTTATATAAATGTGGTTTTTCTGTCAACGTGCCGCAGTACGATACGACAGCCAGATGCTCCGCTCATCGCCATGGTTGGAACACCTCACGACGAGTCGTTTGGCCTTGCGGGAGTATCGGATCGTGGGGAATGCGCTCGTTCGCTGCTGGATTCGGAACGCCGAGCCCGACGCGCCAAATCGTCTCTAAGCGAAATTTCGAAAAAATATCAGATGATTATCTGGAGCGGGTAGCGGGAATCGAACCCGCATATTCAGCTTGGAAGGCTGCTGCTCTACCACTGAGCTATACCCGCGCCTTTCAGTGAAGTATCGGATTCACCCGAAAACCGCTACACACTTTTCGGTCCGATGCTTTGCGTTTCAGGGCTTCCGGGCCGGCAGTGGTGGAGAGGGTTGGATTTGAACCAACGTAGGCATAGCCAACGGATTTACAGTCCGTCCCCTTTAACCACTCGGGCACCTCTCCAGTCTGCCGCCGGAGCCATGCAACAAGGCATCGACGCGTCGCCACCGCCTCAGCAGCCTTCCGCGAAGCGCCTTATGGCGGCACCGCCCAAAACTGTCAACCGCAAGATCCCGGCAAAACACGTTGAATTTCGTCTGCCGTCCGGCAAGCCGTTCGAACCGGCGGTATCCGTTCGAACCGGCGGTATCCGTCGGAACCAGTGGTATCCGTTGGAACCAAAGGTATCCATTGCCGCGCGACACGGCTATAGAAGCCGGCCATGAGCAACGACAACAATTCCAAGACGCCTAAAGACACCCATTACGCCAAGCTGCGCCGCGCCTATCGCGACGAAAAGAGCGGCGGCGCGCCGGCATTCAGGCCCCGACAGCCTGTGCCGCCGGGCGAAAACGCCGCCGACGGCCTCGTGCGGCTCTACGGCCTGCACACGGTGCGGGCGGCGCTCGACAATCCGCGCCGCAAGATCAGGAAGATGCTGGTGACGCGCAATGCGGCCGAGCGGCTTGAGATCGCCGACCTTGCCGCGCTGCGCTTCAAGGCGGAACTGGTCGAACCCAGGGATATCGACAAGATCACCGGCTCGGATGCCGTGCACCAGGGCGTGCTGATCGAAGCGGAACCGCTGAAGCCGAAGCGGCTCGACGCGCTCGGCGATACAAAGCTGGTGCTGGTGCTCGACCAGGTCACCGACCCGCACAATGTCGGCGCCATCCTGCGCTCGGCGGTCGCCTTCGGCGCCGGTGCGCTGATCACGACGGCACGCCACAGCCCGCAGGAATCGGGCGTGCTGGCGAAGTCGGCATCTGGCGCGCTGGAACATATCGACCAGATCGAGGTCAAGAACCTCGCCGACGCGCTCGACCAGTTGCACCAGGCCGGCTTCCAGACCATCGGCCTCGATTCGGACGGGCCGGCGGAACTCGAAACGAGTTTTTCAGGCGAAAAGATCGCGCTGATTCTTGGCGCCGAGGGCAAGGGCCTGCGCCAGAAGACGCGCGAGACCGTGACGACGCTGGCGCGGCTCGATATGCCCGGCGCCATCCGCTCGCTCAACGTGTCTAATGCCGCCGCGATCAGCCTCTATGCGGCGCGGGCATTTTTGAAGCGTAGCTGAGCCGCAGGCCGCCTGCCGGGAATCATCTCAAGACGAGAAACGGGTTCCGGCGACGGACGCAGGAACCCGTTCTCCAACAGCGAAGAGCTGGCGGCTTGGGAACGTTGCGCCGCCCTCTCCTCCTATGCTGCTTTGCCTTTGACGTCGGCTGCGTCGCCGCCGACCTCGAAATTGGCCATCCGCTCCAGCGCCCGGACCAGCGCCGAGTGATCCTCCTTGGCGCCGCCATTGGCCGCGCAGGAATTGAACAGTTGCTGAGTGGTCGATGTGTTGGGCAGCGCCACGCCGAGCGCTTTTGCTCCCTCCAGCGCCAGGTTGAGGTCCTTCTGGTGCAGTTCGATGCGGAAGCCCGGGGCGAAGGTACGCTTGACCATCCGCTCGCCATGCACTTCGAGAATGCGCGAGGCCGCCAGCCCGCCCATCAGCGCCTGCCTGACCTTGGCCGGATCGGCGCCGGCTTTCGATGCAAAAACAAGCGCTTCGGCGACGGCTTCAATGGTCAGCGCGACGACGATCTGGTTGGCCACCTTGGTGGTCTGGCCAACGCCGTTCGGCCCGACCAGGGTGATGTTCTTGCCCATTTTCTCGAACACGGGCCTGGCGCGCTCGAACGCTTTCTCCTCACCACCGACCATGATGGTCAGCGACGCGGCCTTGGCCCCGACTTCGCCGCCCGAGACCGGCGCGTCGAGATAGTCGCAGCCGAGATCGTTGATCTTCTTGGCGAACACCTTGGTCTCGATCGGCGAGATCGAGCTCATGTCGATCACCAGCTTGCCCTTGGTCAGGCCGGAAGCGACACCGTTCTCGCCGAACAGCACATCGGCGACCTGCGGTGTATCAGGCACCATCGTGATGATGATATCGGCGACCTTGGCCACGGCGGCATGGCCAGAGACTGACTTCAACCCCTTGGCGACGAGATCGGCCGGCGGCTTCGAGCGGTGGTCGCTGGCGACGACCTTATAGCCTGCGTCGAGCAAATGCCCCGCCATCGGCGCGCCCATGATGCCAAGGCCGATGAAGCCGATGGTTTCCATTGTTTTTCTCCGTCGTGTTTTCTTGCGAAGCCGCATTGGAAGCCGCATTGATTGAGAACGCAACTTCGGTTGCAGCGCCTCAGCAGCTAAGCCGCCGCGCTCCCCTGCCCGGCCAACTCCCTGAACCAGCCCAGCCCAGCCTCCGTGCCGGCCTTCGGCTTGTATTCGGCGCCGATCCAGCCGGAATAGCCGATGCGGTCGATATGCTCGTAGAGGAAGGGATAATTGATCTCGCCCGTCCCCGGCTCGTGACGGCCGGGATTGTCCGCAAGCTGGATATGCGCGATGCGGCCGAGGTTTGCCTCGATTTTACGGGCGAGATCCCCCTCCATGATCTGCATGTGATAGATGTCGTATTGCAGGAACAGGTTCTTCGAGCCGACACGGTCGATGAGCGCCAGCGCCTGATCGGAATAGTTGAGGAAGAAGCCGGGGATATCGCGGGTGTTGATCGGCTCGATCAGCAGCCTGATGCCGGCCTGCTCCAGCTTCTCGGCCGCGAAGGCGAGGTTTTCGGCAAAGACATCCTCCAGCACTTTGCGGTCGGCGCCCGCGGGCGCGATGCCGGCCAGGCAATTGACCTGCTGGCAGCCGAGCGCCTGCGCGTAGGTGATCGCCTTCGCGATGCCTTGGCGGAATTCCGGCACGCGATCCGGCAGCACGGCGATGCCGCGCTCGCCCTTGCCCCAGTCGCCTGCCGGCAGATTGAACAGCACCTGTGTCAGGCCGTTCTTCTTCAGCCGGGCTGCGACCACATCGGGCGCGTGATCATAGGGACCGATATATTCGACGCCCTTGAAGCCCGCACGGGCAGCCGCGTCAAAACGATCGAGGAAATCATGCTCGCCAAAGAGCATCGAAAGATTGGCTGAGAAACGCGGCATTCTTTTTGTCCTTCTTAGTCGAGCATGACGATCGCCGTCGGCGCGTCTTCCTGATGTTCGGCAAGGTCCTCGAATTCGGTGACCTTGTCGATCTCGGTGCCCATGGAGATGTTGGTGACACGCTCGAGGATGAATTCGAGCACGACCGGCACCTGGTGCTCCTTCATCAGCCGCTGCGCTTCCTTGAACGCGCCGGCGAATTCCTCGGGTCTGCGCACCCTGACCGCCTTGCAGCCCATCGCCTCGGCGACGGCAACGTGGTCGACGCCGTAGCCGGCCTCGGGATCGTCGGCGCGATTGATGTTTTCGAAGGCGAGACTGACCTCGAAATCCATCGAAAAGCCGCGCTGAGCCTGGCGGATCAGCCCGAGATAGGCGTTGTTCACGACGACATGGAGATAGGGCAGCTTGTGCTGCGCGCCGACCGCCAGTTCCTCGATCATGAACTGGAAATCATAGTCGCCCGACAGCGCCACGATGGTGCGGTCGGGATCGGCGGCGCGAACGCCAAGTGCGGCCGGCAAGGTCCAGCCGAGCGGGCCGGCCTGGCCGCAATTGATCCAGTTGCGCGGCTTGTAGACATGCAGGAACTGCGCGCCGGCGATCTGCGACAGGCCGATCGTGGTGACATAGGTGACGTCGCGGCCGAACGCCTTGTTCATCTCCTCGTAGACACGCTGGGGCTTCAACGGCACCTGGTCGAAATGCGTCTTGCGCTTCATCGTCTTCTTGCGGGCCTGGCATTCCTTCGCCCAGCCCGACCAGTCGCGCAGTCTGCCTGCCGTCTTCCACTCAGTGGCGACGTCGAGCAGCATCTTCAGTGCGGCGCCCGCATCCGAGACGACGCCGAGGTCCGGTGCGAAGACACGGCCTATTTGGGTGGGCTCGATGTCGACATGGATGAATTTCTTGCCCTTGGTGTAGACGTCGACCGAGCCGGTGTGACGGTTGGCCCAGCGGTTGCCTATGCCAAAGACGAAGTCGGCCTCCAGCATCGTCGCATTGCCGTAGCGGTGCGAGGTCTGCAGTCCGCACATGCCGGCCATAAGCCGGTGGTCGTCGGGGATGGCGCCCCAGCCCATCAGTGTCGGGATCACCGGCACGCCCGAGATTTCGGCGAATTCGATGAGCAGATCCGACGCATCGGCATTGATGATGCCGCCACCGGCGACAATCAGCGGCTTTTCCGCCGCGTTGAGCATCGTCAGCGCCTTTTCGGCCTGTGCGCGCGTCATCGCCGGCTTGAACGGCGTCAAGGGCTCATAGGCATCGATGTCGAACTCGATCTCGGCCAGCTGGACGTCGACCGGCAGGTCGATCAGCACCGGGCCTGGCCGCGACGAGCGCATCAGATGAAACGCCTTCTGAAGCGCCATCGGCACCAGATAGGGCTCCATGACGGTGACCGCCCATTTGGAGACCGGTGCGGCGATAGCGGCGATGTCGACGGCCTGGAAATCCTCCTTGTTCAGCCGCGCACGCGGCGCCTGGCCGGTGATGCACAGGATCGGGATGGAATCCGCGGCGGCCGAATAAAGCCCGGTGATCATGTCGGTGCCGGCCGGACCCGAAGTGCCGATGCACAGGCCGATATTGCCTGATTTGGCACGGGTGTAGCCTTCCGCCATGTGCGAGGCGCCCTCGACGTGACGGGCAAGGACATGGCGAATCGTTCCCCTCGCCTTCAGGGCCGAATAGAACGGATTGATCGCCGCGCCCGGCACGCCGAAAGCGCAGGCAATACCTTCCTTTTCGAGAACGAGAACCGCGGCATCGACAGCGCGCATCCTGGCCATTTCCAGCCCTCCACAGGGTTTGTCATTGTTGGATGGCCGAGAATGCCAGCAAGCCGGCTATTTTTCAATTTTTTCAGAATATTTTTTCATTTCTAGGAAAAGGCCCTTAGCCAATGAATTTAAATGGCTTTTCGTTTTCCACCGATTTCACAACCCTGAACAATGAAAAACTTTTTCATTGCCTATTCGGCGGAATTGCAGACAATGCGGCCATGGAAACCACCGAGAAACGCCAGCGCGGTCGCCCGCGCGCCTTCAACGGCCCATCCGAGGCCAGTTCGGTGCAGTCGCTCGATCGGGCCTTGCGCATTCTCGCCATTGTCGCCGAGGGCAGCGGCTTGTCGCTGAGCGAGATTGCCGCCAGTTCCGGACTGGCCGCTTCCACCACTTACCGGATGCTGACGACGCTCGAAAACCACGGCATGGTCGAATTCGACACCAGCGACCAGTTGTGGTCGATCGGCGTCGAGACCTACCGTATGGGCGCGGCGTTCCTGCGCCGCCGCAAGCTGGTCGACCGCGCCCGTGTCGTCATGCAGGAGCTGATGGAAAGAACCGGCGAGACCGCCAATCTCGGCGTCGCCGAGGATGATTGCGTGGTCTTCGTCAGCCAGGTCGAGACGCACCAGGCGATCCGTGCCTTCTTCCGGCCAGGCACGCGCAGCCCGTTCCATGCTTCCGGCATCGGCAAGGCGGTGTTGGCGCATCTCGAACCGGAGCGCGTCGGAACCATCCTGCGCAAGGCCGGCCTGCAGCGCTTCACCGACAAGACGCTTTCCGACATTTCCGCCCTTGCCCACGATCTGGCAACGATCAAGCGGCGTGGCTGGTCGGTCGACGACGAGGAGCGTCACCCCGGCATGCGCTGCGTTGCGGCCGCCATCTTCAACGAGTTCGGCGAACCGATCGGCGGCGTCTCGGTGTCCGGGCCGACGGTGCGGGTGACGCCGGAGCGGCTGGCCGAGATCGGCCCGCTGGTGCGCGATGCCGCAGCCGAGGTGACCAGGATGATTGGCGGCGTCATCTCAGCCTGACAGGTGCGGGGACGCTCAACGTTGCGAGAAGGCCAATCGGGCAAAGAACAGGCAGAGCAGCAGACACCCGATGGCGAAACCGCCCCACACCAGCCCGGCCTGTTCGAGAAAAACCTCGCCGCCTTCGGGATCGTAGCAGCGGCCGAGCTCGTTTGAAGCAATCGCGCCAAAGCCAGTAGCGGTCATGCCAGGCCAGCGCGAACAGCAAGGCGCCGGCTCCCGTGACGACGGCGAGAACGATAGCAACCGCTTTCATCGGATCGTTGTCAGCCCGGAATATCTCGAAATCATGGCCTCGGTGCCAGGCCGGGGTCCAATCCAGCCCCCTCCCCGAGGATCATGCGAACGGCGGAAAGAGGGGCGGCGCGGGGCGCCCCTCTTTGCAGCTGATTGAACCGCCACCTCCTCTCAGAGCCGGCAGTAATGAGGATAGCCGTCGTGGCCGATATAGGTGTCGGAGTCCGGATCGTAGCTCGAATAGCGATCGAAACAGCGGCGGACGTGCCAGGAGCCACCGTCTTCGTCGACGTAGACCGTACGGGGCTGCTGCTGGGCAAGCAGGCTGCCGAGGACAAACCCGCCGACACCGGCGGCGATGCCAATGCCAAGGTCGTGGTGATGCGAGTGCGCAGCCGAGGGCTGGACGGTGCCGACCAGCGTGGTGGCGGCGACGGTGGTGGCGATGAGGCCGGAAACGAGTGTGCGCGTGAACATGACGATCTCCTTGCTTCGTTGACCGAGGCGAGCCATCCGCCTCTTGATCGTCTGTCGTCGCGGCGCAGAAAAAGGTTCGAAACTTTTTTCGATTTTCTTGGAGCCCAGGAAAACAGCCAGTTGGAGGCTGTCGACACGATGCCTTCGCACCGCGAATGGCGGAAATCTGGACCTTGATGCCGAGCTCGCCGACGAGCCGGCGATGTCTGTCGCACAACGCAAAAAGGGCGGCCGAAGCCGCCCTCTTGGGGGAATTGGGTCCCTCCATCAAAGGAAAATGATCACTTTGCCGTGGTCGTGGTGATGATGGTTGTGGTGCCACCACCAATGCTCCTCGAAATGATGGTGATGGTGATACATGCCGTGGGCCGACGACGTGCCGACGGTGCCAGCGAGCGCGCCTGTGGCGACGAAAACGGCAACGAGGCCTGAAATGAGAGTGCGCTTGAACATGATGATCTCCTGGATCTTTTGATCGAGGCGACCCATTCGCCCCTGAACTTCAGTCGGCGCGATGCGGCAAAAGGTTCGAAGGGTCTTTGGATTTTTCGGTGGGACGGGATGACGAGTGAGTAGCGAATAGGGAATAGCGAGTAGCGAAAGGCAGAAACGGCAGCTGCACTCGCCACCCGGGACTATTCACTATTCGCTATTCCCTATTCGCTACTCACTCGTTCAGCCCATGCCCGTGATATGGCGAAGCCAGAAGGCGAGCGCTATGAAGCCGATGATGGTGGTGACACCGGTCCAGTCGACGTTGGCCTTCTTCACATCGCTGATGATCTTCATCAGCAGCATCCAGGTTACGAAGATGATAGGGAGAATGATGACAAGCCTGATCATGCGACACCCCTGCTCGAAGCGGTTGCACATTCCCCATATGTAGGAAGCGATCTGGCGGTTTTCAGGATGCCCTTTCCGAGAGCCCATCCGAAATGCCGGGTGACTGAAAACGGAGTTTTGTCTTTACTGGCGCAACAAATATGCTAACCGGAGCGCCGTGCCCTTGTAGCTCAGCTGGTAGAGCAGCGGTTTTGTAAACCGAAGGTCGGCGGTTCGATTCCGTCCGGGGGCACCAGTTCACTGAAAAAACCAACGATTACAGATCTTTGGCCACAAGTCGCTAAATCCTACCCATCGCCATATCCAAACCAGATTGAGGCCGCACGTGCTCTCGCCGGAATGGATCAAAGGGCGCTTGCCGATGCCGCAGGAGTCGGGATCAACACGATCCGCAATTTCGAAGGTTGGGCAAAGAGATTGTTCGCGGACGGTCGGACCTCATTCAGATCGTGCTGTGTGAGCGGCTGGAAACGAACGCCTATCTGCCTGTCCGGATGATCGACGAGGAAAGCGAGACTGACGGTAGCGCCTAGGAGGCATACTACCGCGATAACGCCATACGAGCCCGTCTCCAATTCTGCTATTAGTGATGACGGTGGACCCCAACCCGCCAAAGGCCGGCGCCTTTACCCCAACGCCCCCCGCCCAACGGGCGCCGGCCATTTTTTTTGTCAGCTATCGCTTCTTTGGTGTGGTCTCTGCGATCCGCACTTTAGTCTGCGATCTCCTTGGCGAGATCGAAGGCCTTCGCCTTGTCCTTGGGACGTAGCGTAAACGCACGGAGAAAGCCCCGCTGACCGGGAGTCAAGCGGGGCTAGCTGGAACAGTTCCGGAGGGGACTGGCTGCGGGACCGTTCAGTGATCCGAGAGGATCGGCTTCAATATGGCGCTCTCGATCAGGTAGCGCATCGGCCGAATAGATGATGAAATTGGCCCGCCTCGGTCTAGGTCTTTTTCACCCTCCCGACATCGGCGCTGCGTGCGGCCCTCCCCAGCCGTCCGGCTGCGAAGGCCCGCCGCCCCATTAGCGAAGCGGCGGGTCTCCTCACCCCAGCCCACATATCCTTCACTGCAAGTGCGGTGCCAAAGCAATTGACCCATTTCGGGGCACTCTTGCAGGGAAGCGGCACACTACCGGGCCTAGCTGGCGCCTCACTTCTGCTGACATGCTGAGACATGGTGTAGCGATGACCAACACTGACATCATGTCCCGACCTTCGATCATGAGGGCGCGCCTGGGTGGCGCGCTCCTAGTTTAGATCGGAGCACGTCATGGAAGAAAAGCGCGCTATGGTCCTGCTAGCGTCTTATGTCGCTCGCCTTCGGTGCCTCAGCCCCAGAATATTTGGACGACCATTACTGCCGCCGCCGCCGCCATTACTGCCGTAGCGATCCAGCCAATGATCCTCATTGCCAGAGGAACGGTCGATTTGCCCATGATGTCGGGACGTGCCGTCATCAACATCATCACGGCCATGACAGGCACGGCAACCACGCCATTGACCACCGCACTCCAGTAGAGTGCCTTGATTGGATTGACCGGTGTGAAGTTCAAAAGAGCGCCAAGAACGGTCGCCACCGCGATTGTGGCGTAGAAGGCCTTGGCCTCAAGGGGCTTCCGGTCGAGGCCGGTCGGCCATTTGCGTGCTTCCCCTAACGCGTAGCCAGCGGAACCGGCAAGCACGGGGATTGCCAGCAGACCGGTGCCAATAACGCCGAGCGCGAAGATCGCAAAGGCAAAGACCCCGGCGACTGGCTTGAGGGCCTCGGCCTGTTGATTTCCACTAGGAACTGACCCGGCAACACAGGATATTTCCATCGAGAATTGACCCATGTTTGAACCTTGCCCCGCGTTTTTCAGCGGGGGCTACGGAGTGATCGACATGGCGTTATTGAGCGTGATCCGACGCTGGCATTTTCGAGAGCATTTATCGATCCGGGAGATTTGCCGCAGGACCGGCCTGTCTCGGAATACCATTCGCAAATACCTTCGCCTGGGCGGCGTGGAGCCGAAGTTCATGGTTCCCGAGCGGCCTAGCAAGCTTGATCCTTTTGCCGACCGATTGTCAGCCTGGCTGAAGACGGAAGCCAAAAAGAACCGCAAGCAGAAACGCACGATGAAGCAGTTGCATGCGATCTTGTGAGCCTCGGCTATGAGGGGTCCTATGGTCGTGTTGCTGCTTTTGCTCGGGAGTGGAAGGCGGATCTGCAGAGAGAATTACAGACTTCGGGGCGTGGGACTTTCGTTCCACTAGCCTTCGATCCGGGTGAGGCTTTCCAGTTCGACTGGTCGGAAGACTGGGCGATCATCGGCAATGAACGCACCAAGCTACAGGTGGCCCACACGAAGCTCAGTTACAGCCGGGCCTTCACCGTTCGAGCTTACCTTCTGCAGACGCATGAGATGCTGTTCGACGCCCACGACCATGCTTTCCGCGTCTTAGGTGGCGTGCCTGGGCGCGGCATCTACGACAACATGAAGACCGCCATCGACAAGGTCGGGCGTGGCAAGGATCGCGACGTCAATGTCCGCTTCATGGCCATGGCCAGCCACTACCTGTTCGAGCCCGAGTTTTGCAATCCAGCGTCTGGCTGGGAGAAGGGCCAGGTCGAGAAGAATGTTCAGGATGCTCGCCATCGACTGTGGCAGCCGGTGCCACGCTTTCCTTCGCTGGAAGCCCTGAATGACTGGCTGGAGCTTCGATGCCAAGAGTTCTGGGCGCAGACCCCACATGGCAAAATGCGCGGCACCATCGCCGATATCTGGGCTGAGGAAGTGCAGGCTCTCATGCCGACGTCCCGACCGTTCGACGGCTTTGTCGAATATACCAAGCGGGTTACCCCGACCTGCCTCGTGCATCTGGAACGCAACCGCTACAGCGTTCCGGCATCCTTTGCCAATCGGCCGGTGAGTCTTCGGGTCTATCCGGACCGTGTCGTTGTCGCCGCGGAAGGTCTGATCATCTGCGAGCACCGACGCATCATCGACCGATCGCATGATCGGCCGGGACAGACAGTCTACGACTGGCGGCACTATCTGGCGGTCGTGCAGCGCAAGCCCGGTGCTCTTCGCAATGGCGCACCGTTCACCGAGCTTCCCGAAGCCTTCAGAATGCTGCAGCAGCAACTGCTCAAAAAGCCGGGTGGCGACCGTGAGATGGTCGATATCCTGGCGCTCGTGCTTCAGCACGACGAACAGGCCGTGCTGTCGGCCGTCGACATGGCGTTAAAATCCGGCGTTCCGACCAAGACCCATGTGCTGAACCTGCTGCATCGCCTGGTCGACGGAAAGTCCTCCACGCCGCCGCCGATCGACGCGCCACAGGCCTTGACGCTTACCAACGAGCCGAAGGCCAATGTCGAACGCTACGATGCCTTGAGGAAGACCTCGGAGGTGCGCCATGCGCCATAATCCTGCCAGCGGCGCAATCGTCATCATGTTGCGAAGCTTGAAGATGCACGGAATGGCGCAGGCTGTCGGTGAACTCACCGAACAGGGATCGCCGGCGTTCGAAGCCGCCATTCCCATCCTGTCGCAACTCCTCAAGGCCGAGACGGCAGAACGCGAGGTCCGATCGACAGTCTATCAGCTCAAGACCGCACGCTTTCCAGCCTATCGTGATCTGAACGGATTCGACTTCTCTAGTAGCGAGATCAACGAGGCTCTGGTTCGCCAACTCCACCGTTGCGCCTTCCTCGACGAAGCCAACAACATCGTTCTGGTCGGCGGACCCGGCACTGGAAAAACCCACGTTGCGACCGCCTTGGGTATCCAGGCGATCGAGCATCATCACAAGCGGGTTCGTTTCTTCTCCACGGTCGAGCTGGTCAATGCGCTCGAGCAGGAGAAGGCACAGGGTCGCTCAGGACAGATCGCCAACCGGCTTGTCCATTCCGATCTCGTCATTCTCGATGAGCTCGGATACCTGCCGTTCAGTGCATCAGGTGGCGCATTGCTCTTCCATCTGCTGAGCAAGCTCTACGAGCGCACAAGCGTCATCATCACCACCAACCTCAGCTTCAGCGAATGGGCCAGCGTCTTCGGCGATGCCAAGATGACGACAGCGCTGCTCGACCGACTGACGCATCATTGCCACATCCTCGAAACCGGAAACGACAGCTTCCGCTTCAAGAATAGCTCAGCTCATGAACCGAAAAACGCGAAGGAGAAAAACAGGAACTTGACCACCACACCAGACCCGAAACATACATAAAAGGCGGGTCAAATCTCGGTGGAAACGCCGGGTCAGTTCCTAGTGGAAATCAACAGCTCGGCCGCCTGGCTGGTTGACTCGATGTCGGTGACGCCATTGGCATGCAGCGTCGCGCCGGCAGTAATCATGATCGCCAATGCCACAATGTTCGAAAATGCCATGCCGACATAGGTATCGAGACGGATGCGCTCGATGGCGTTTTCGGCCTGCTCCGGCGCCTGCTTAAGGGGCTCACGCTCGGGTTTGGCCTTCTGGTCCTCGACTTCCTGCGAGGCTTGCCAAAAGAACAGGTAGGGGCTGATAGTGGTGCCCAGGACCGCCACGACAGAGGTCCAGAACCCCGGCTCCGTGGTGAATGTTGGAATGAACAGGCCTCGTGCAACCTCGCCCCACGGCACGTGCACAAAAAGCACCGTGCCGAAATAGGCAAACAGAGATAGCGTCAGCCATTTCAGGACGGAAACGTAGCGACTGTAGGCCAGGAAAATTTGCAAAATCACGGAGATCGCGCCGAACGCGATGACATAAGCGAGAGACGGCCCACCGACAATCAGTTTCAACGCGTCGCCCATGGCGCCCAGGTCCGCGCCGATATTGATGATATTGGCAATGAGGAGCAAAACGACGACGGATTGCAGCAGCCAGTTCGGATAGTATTTGCGCATGTTGCCGGCGATGCCGCGCCCGGTGGTACGACCGATACGGGCGCTTATCTCCTGCACGACCGACATCAGTGGATAGCTGAACAGCATCGTCCACGTCAGTCCGAAGCCGTACTGGGCGCCGACTTGTGAATAAGTGGCGATGCCGCTCGGATCATCGTCGGAGGCACCGGTAATAAGGCCGGGGCCTAAAACACCGAGCAGTCGAGGCTTCGAAGCCCCGACAACAGGATCTTTTTTCTTTGCTGCTACCATCAGGACCCACTCCGCTTGAGCGATAACTCGCTCCTCCCGCGAAAGGTCCCTACCGCACAAATTATATCAGTCGCATTCAAAAGATGGCGCGGGCCTGCGCGGCCCAGGGTGATTGGTGAGAACGTTGACGCCGGAGAAGGGTCGCAAGCAGTTTCCGGGCGCCATGGTAACGGTAGACATTTGGGTCGATTGGCATCTGGGCCTCACCAGTTTCCAATCAGGAATGGTCGAGAGCCCTCACGCTCCAAAACATTCAAATTGTGCTGTCTTCTACGAGGCGCTCGCGACCTGGGCGGATGCCCCCACCCTGGTGAACGTGTTCCGCACTCTGACGGATCTGTAGACGTAAGCGACCCAGAGTCCGGCCAGGACAAACGAAGCTATGGACGCCGCAAGCGCGTCCCCGGTCACCACTTGCTCAACCGGAACCTCGAGAACCGTGGAAACCCAGGCCGCGTCCAAGATGAGGACCACCGGGATTGCAAGCCATTGGATGAGAAACAACTGTTTGAACCGCCGGCTCCGCCTCAGCATGGCAACAAGCACCACCAGTTGAAGCACCAGAAATGCCAGCAACAGCGCAACCTCGCCATAGACCACCATGGGTCCGTTCGGCACCAGCATGAGTTGGTTGTAGCCCTCGCTCGAGGAGCCCAATTCGGCAAGCGTGCGCAACGGGGACAAGGCCTGCCCGATCGCGAGAAGCATCAGCCACCCTCCGAACCCGACGAGGTCCGCCGGGTTCTGTGTGGGCTTGATGGCAGATCGGAGCGCAAAGAAGACAGGAACCCCGATCAACAACAGAACTATTGCCCAATGCCAAATGGAAACCTGCATTCACCCCTCCCCCAAGAAATGCACCCATTGGTTGTAGCAGATTTCAGGCACTACTCAAGAGGGTTGAGCAGCGATTTGAACCAACGATCTATCCTGCTGCCTTTTCCTGCCAATCACACCGCAATGGCCGTCACCAGTATCCGGTTCTGCCGGCGTATCGCCGCGCGCAGCTCCGATATCTTCGCTTCGTCGCGTTTCACGAACTCGATGAACATCATGTTCATGTTGTTGAAGATCAATTCGCCCAGTGCCGCCCCATCGATGTCCTGTCGCACAAGGCCGAGCGCCTGCAGCCGGGCGATCAGTGCGCGGATCTGTTCGGTCAGTGAGCGGTCGAGTGCGGTGTAGGCCTGGCCGAACGGGCTGTCGGGCAGTTGCGTCGAGATCGCCATCGCCTGCCGCCACATCTCCTTGCTGAGATAGTGCAGCGAGTGCTCGATGTAGATGCCGATCAGCGTATCCAGCGCGTCGCCGACATTGGCCGGCGGCCTGGCGACGACGCCTTGCCCGGCATTCAGCACCTCGTTGACCTCCAGCGAGACGATGGCGCCAAGGATGTCGCCCTTGTTCTGGTAGTAATTGTAGATGGTGCCGACCGAGACTTCGGCCTGCGCGGCGATCGCCTCGATCTTGGCGCCTTCATAGCCGGCCTCGCGAAAAAGCTCGGCTGCCGCCTCGATGATGCGGCGGTGCCGGTCCGCCTTTTGCCTTGCCCGCAATCCGCTCATATCAGCCTCTTGCCATAAAAACAGAATTGACTCAATTTTAGAATTGGTTCAATTTTTTGCAAGAAGCCACAAAGGCAAGGGAGAACACTCGATGTCCGCAAAATCTGCATCCAGGAATCCGCTTTCCATCCTGAAGAGCCATCTGCACGCGGCGTGCGCCGCCACGGCGCTGCTGCTCGGCGCCGGCGGCGTTGCCGAAGCCGCCGATCTCAACGCGCTGATCTGGTGCGATCATTCCGACCCGGCGCTGCTGCAGCCCTTCGAGGAGGCCAACCACGTCAAGGTCAATGTCAAGGAGTTCGAAGGCACCGGCGCCGGCTTGGCGATCGTCGAGCAGTCGCAGCCCGGCGACTGGGACGTGATGGTGATCGACTCAATCGACGTGCCGCGCGGCGTCGAAAAGGGCCTGTTCGACCCGCTGCCGGAAGACAAGCTGCCACTGGCCGACATGTTTCCCCAGGTGAAGATGGATGGCTCCACCGTGGTCGGCGGCAAGCGCTACGGCATCACCGAAAAGTTCGGCTACAACACGATCGGCTACAACAAGACCAAGGTCGATCCGGCCGACATGCAGTCGATGGCGGCGCTGACTGGCGACAAGTACAAGGGCAAGGTCGCCATCTACGACTACTATCTGCCGGTCATCGGCATGGCCGCGCTCGCCATCGGCAAGAAGACGGCCGATCTCACCGAAGCCGACCTGCCCGCCCTCAAGGCCGAACTCCTCAAGATGAAGGCCAATGCCAAGCTGGTCGGCGAAGTGACCGCCAGCCAGACGGCGCTGGCGACCGGCGAAGTCGACATTCTGGTCGGCGGCGGCGAATGGGTGACGGCGGGGCTGGCCAAGGAGAACCCGGCCCTCGATTTCTCGATCCCGAAAGAAGGCGCCGTGCTGTGGTCGCAGTCGCTGGCCATGTTCAAGGATTCCAAGAACAAGGACATGGCGTTGAAGTTCATCCAGTACATTATGAGCCCGGAGGGCCAGGCGCGGCTTGCCACTTCGTCCTGCTACTGGGGCATGCCGTCCAACACCAAGGCGGCGCTGACCGACGACCAGAAGAAGATCCTGCGTTTCGACGAGCAGCCGGGCTTCCTGGCCCGCGCCCAGGCCTATCCGGCGCCGAACGCCGATCTCGACAAAAAGATGCAGGACATGTGGACCGAAATGCTGCAGGCGAAATGAGCCGATACCGCTCATGACCACAGCCGGAAACAACGGGCGTGCCCTGCCCCGGGCGGGCCGTACCCTGCCCCGGGCGGGCCGTACCCTGCCCCGGGCGGGCCGCGCCCTGCCCTGGGCGCTGGTCACGCCGGCGCTCGGCTGGACGCTTTTGTTCTTCGTGCTGCCCTTCATTGCCATGGGGCTTTCGAGCCTGACGGCGCATGAGGGCGGCGGCTTCACGACGTCCAACTACAGCCAGTTCTTCACCAACCCCTCCTACTGGCAAGCGATGGTGAACTCGCTGCAGGTGACGGCGATCGTCACCGTGATCTCGGTGCTGCTCGCCTATCCCTTTGCCTGGATCCTGGCCGAACAGGTGCCGGAACGCTGGCAACGGCTGGCGCTGATGCTGGCCGTGCTGCCGTTCTGGACCTCCTATGTCGTGCGCTCCTACTCCTGGCTGCTGGTGCTGGCACAGAACGGCGTCATCAACCGCGCGCTGACCGGCTCCGGCCTGTTCAGCGAGCCGGTGCAGCTCGCCAACACACGCTTCGCCACCGTCACCGGTTTCGTGCATTTCTTCGTCATGCTTTTGACGCTGACCATCTTCGCCAATTTGAAGCAGCTCAGTCCCAGCTACCGCAAGGCGGCAGCCGATCTCGGCGCCGGGCCGGTGCGGACCTTCCTGCATGTCATCCTGCCATTGACCTTGCCCGGCATCATGGTCGGCGCTTTCCTCACCTTCGTGCTGTGCATCGGCGACTACATCACGCCGCAGATCCTCGGCGGCAACAACGAGCTTCTGATGCCGCAACTGGTGATGATGCAGATCGGCCGGCGCGGCGATTTTCCGCTGGCCTCGGCGCTGTCGATCATCCTGATGGCGGTCGTCACCATCGCCTACCTCGCCTGCGCCCGCTGGCTGAAGATCGAGCGGGCCTGAAATGCGCCAACTTGTCCGCATCGCTTCCTGGCTCTATGCCGTCCTGATCTACGGCTTCATCTTCCTGCCGGTCGTCGTGCTGGTGTTGTTTTCGCTGCAGGCGACCTCCTTCCCGATCCCACCCTTCACCGGTCCGTCACTGCGCTGGTACGACGCGGTTCTCTCGGACACGCGGCTGACCTCGGCGCTGGTCAATTCGCTGCTGGTCGCTTCCATCTCGTCGCTTGCTGCCGTCACGCTCGGCTTCCTCTCCGCCTGGGGTTTTGCACGTTTCGTCCTGCCGGGCTCCGGCCTGCTGCGCGGGCTGATCACGCTGCCGCTGACAGTCAGCTATCTCATCATCGGCATGGGGTTGCTGGTCCTGTTCAACTGGGCCGGTGTGCCGAAATCGCTGCTTGCCGCCGGCATCGGCCATGTCGTGATCAACCTGCCGCTGTGCTTCGCCATCATCTACAGCCAGATGGGCGACCATCAGATCAACATCGAACGCGCAGCGCGCGACCTCGGTGCGCCGGAATGGAAGGTGCTGCTCCTCATCACCGTGCCGGTCATGGCGCCAGCCATATTCGCCGGCTTCTTCCTGTCGATGACCTTCTCCTGGGACGAGTTCGTCATCTCCTTCCTGCTCACCCGTTTCGACACAACTTTGCCGGTGGAAATCTGGAACCTGCTGCGCTCCGGCCTCAATCCAAAAACCAACGCCGTCGGCTCGCTGGTCTTTGCCGTCTCGATCGTCCTGATCGTGCTGTTCGAACTGACATTGCTGCGCAGGAGAAGAGCATGACCGCGCCTTTGGTCGACATAAGCTCCGTCTCGCATCGCTTCGGCCAGCAGACGGTGCTGAAGAACGTTTCGCTTGAGATCGAACCAGGCAGCTACACCATCCTGCTCGGCCCCTCGGGTTCCGGCAAGACGACGCTGCTCTCCATTCTCGGCGGCTTCGTGACCCCGAGCGAAGGCAAGGTCTTCATTCGCGGTGAGGACTGCACGTCGGTGCCACCCGCCAAGCGCCCGACGACAACGGTGTTCCAGGATTATGCGCTGTTCCCGCATATGAGCGTGGGCAGCAATGTCGGCTTCGGCTTGCGCATGCAGGGCGTCGACGGCGCGACACGGGCCACACGGGCGCGCGAAGCGCTGGCACTGGTTGGACTGGCGTCGGCCTTCGACAAGAAGCCGCACCAGCTTTCCGGCGGCCAGCGGCAGCGCGTGGCGCTGGCGCGTGCACTGGTGATCGAGCCTGCGGTGCTTTTGCTCGACGAGCCGCTCGGCGCGCTCGACCTCAAATTGCGCCGGCAGATGCAGGACGAGTTGAAGGCGATCCAGAAGCGCGTCGGCACCGCCTTCATCCATGTCACGCACGACCAGGAAGAGGCTATGGCGCTGGCCGATCACTGCGTGGTTATGAATGACGGGCGCATCGAGGACGAAGGGCCGCCCGAACGCGTCTATGCCAGGCCGGCGACGCGCTTTTCCGCCACCTTCATGGGCGAAAGCACGATCCTTGCCGGCACGGTCACGGAGACCAAGGACAGGACCAGCACTGTCGCGACGCCGATAGGGCCGGTTTTGCTCCCCGTCGCGGCGCCGTGGGGCTCAGCCGTCGCGCTGGCCATACGGCCGGAGCATCTTGTCCTCGGCGCGGCCAGCAGCGGTGTCGGCCTCGGCACGGCTGAAGTGAGCGACGTGGTCTTCCAGGGCAGCTTCAAGCGCGTGCTGGCGGTTTCCGTCGAAGACCCTTCGCTGCGGTTCATCGCCAGACTGCCGTCGATGGCCACCGTCCAGCCGGGCGACACGGTCGCGGTTTCGTGCGATACCGACCAGATCATCCTGTTGACGGATTGAACATGGGCACGCTTCCGGTCATCAGTGCTCCAGACTGGTACGAGACCATCCGCATGGCCGATGGCGTGACGCTGATCCACGAACCTTGGATCAAGCCGTTCTTCCGCTGCAACATGTGGCATGTGCGTGGCCGCGATCGCGATCTTCTCTTCGACACCGGCCTCGGCCATTTCAGCCTCAGGCGCCACGTACCGCTGGTGACGGAGCGGACACTGACCTGCGTCGCCAGCCACACGCATTTCGACCATATCGGTTGCCATCACGAATTCCCCGACCGCTGCGTACATTCCGCCGAGGCGGAAATCCTTGCCGACCCGCGCAACGAATGGACCGCCGCCGGCACTTACGCGACCGACGAGATGTTCGACGGTATGCCGCAAGGCTGGGACGCGGCGCGCTACGGCATCCTGCCCGCACCGGCCGGCCGCCTGCTCGCGCATGGCGATGTCGTCGACCTCGGCGACCGCGCCTTCGAAGTGATCCATACGCCCGGCCACTCGCCCGGCGGCATCGCGCTCCACGAGAAGAAGACCGGCATCCTGCTTTCCGGCGACATCATCTATGACGGCCCGCTGATCGACGACGTCTATCACTCGGATATTTCCGACTATATGGCGACGCTGCTGCGCATGCGCGACCTCGATGTCTCGGTCGTGCATGGCGGCCATTTTCCAAGCTTCGGCAAGGTGCGCTATCGCCAGCTTGTCGACGAATACCTGGCGCAGAAGCGGCAGGCCGGCTGCCATTTGCGGCCGAGCCCTTGAAAGTCAGCGCATCAATTCGAAGTGCCGCGGGAACGCCTGATGCAGCAGCATCAGCATCGTCTTGCGCAGCACGTCGGAATTGCCTGCGGTCGGGTTCAGGTGATCCCAGATCCAGGCGCCATGGACGAGATAGTTGAGGCTTTCGGCCAGCGTGTCCGGGTCGACATCGGTGTAGCCGCCGCTGCGCTTGATTTCGATGAGAAGATCGCGGGACTCGGCGTTGTAGCCGAGGTCGCTGGGTAGGCCGATTTCATTGTAGATTTGCATGCTCTTGCGGTCGCTGGAGAACACGACAAAGACCGAAACCCATTTCGGATGCTGCCGCGCGAAGCGTTGCGCGCAGTCGACCGCGCCGAGCAGCCTCTCGACCGGTGACAGGCCGGGGGCGCGCACCAGTGTCGCCCACAATTCATCGTACTGATCGCTGAGATACTGCAGCACGGCGCGAAACAGGTTCTCCTTGCTGCGAAAGTGGAAAACCACCAGTGCGTTGGAGGAGCCGACATGCTCGGCGATGCGCTGCATGGTGACGCTCGCCAGGCCTTCGTCGGCGATGAGATCGATGGTGGCGTCGATGATGCGCTGAATACTGGCCTCGCCGCGCTCGCGCCGGCGATCCCTGGTAGCCGGCTCGACCTTCTTGTGCCCACCTTCGGCCACCATTGCCTTCCCTTGTGCCGCGGCAGCCTTGCGTTGCGCCATTCCTGTCCAGCTCCTTTCAAACCTAGCGGCGGAGATTTCCAACCCCGCGCCAGATCCAAGCCTTCGAGGTGTCCGGCAGACCATAACCGAAACGGGAGAACAAGCACCAGCCAGCAGAGGCCGCGTGAGCGGTCAAAACGACGGGCGTGTTTCGGCGTTTGTGTACCATTGCCCCTGAGCCGTTTCATAGGCCAGCGCCGCACGGAAGACATCGGCGTCGCAAAAGGTGCGGCCGACAATCTGGATACCGGTCGGCACGCCGCTCGCCGCCCGCCCCGAAGGCACGGACAGAACCGGACAGCGGCTCAGCATGTTGAACGGCGTCGTCATCACCCAGCCAAGCGACGGGTTCACCTGCTTTCCGTTGATCTCGACGGTGTCCCTGGAGTGATCGAACTCCGCCGGCACCGAGGGAAGCGCGTTGGTCGGGCAGATCAGCACATCGTATGTCTCCAGCAATGGCCCGAGCGTCCGGTACATGCCGGCCGCCATTTCCAGGGTGCCGACAAAGTCCGTCGCCTTGGACTTGCGGCCGTCCTCGGCGAACTGGCGGGCATAGCTCGTCATGTCCTTGCCGTGCTCATCGAGCAACTGCGACAGCGAGGCGCCGAAAATATGCTCGAGATAGGCCATGCCGGCCTTGAGCACCCCCTCGCCCCAGCCCAGGTCGACCTCCTCGACCGTGGCGCCGAGCGAGCGGAACACATCGCAGGCTGCGAGCGTGTTCCTGCGCACCTCGGCATCCACCTCGAAAGAACCGAGGTCCATGGAAAACGCAATCTTCCAACCCTTGATCGGCTTGTAGTCGAGCGGCAGGCGCAATTTCGGGCGCAGCGTCGCGATGTCGAGCGGGCTCGGCCCCGCCATGACGTTTTGCAGCAGGATCGCATCCCTGACGTTTCGCGCCAGCGGCCCGGTATGGCAGTAGAAGTCCAGGTTGAAAGGCGGCTCGTCCGGATTGCGGCCGTAAGGCGGCTTGAAACCGACGAGACCGCAGGCCGATGCTGGAATCCGGATCGACCCGGCAATGTCCGAACCGGTGGCGATCGACGATGTGCCCGAAGCCAGCGTTGCCGCAGCGCCCCCCGACGAGCCGCCCGGCCCGAACTCGGGATTCCACGGATTGCGCGTGACGCCCCATCGCCTCGACCAGGTATAGCCGGCACAGCTGAATTCAGGCGTCGCCGTGCGCGCATGCACGATGCCTCCCGCCCTGATGATGCGCTCATTGATCGTCGACGTATGGTCGCCGACGGGATCCTTGGTCACCAGCGAACCGTGCGAGGTTGGCTTGCCCTTGATGTAGCTCTCGTCCTTGATGCCGATCGGCAGGCCCTCGAGCGCGCCGGTCCTGGCGCCCTTGGCGTATTTCGCCTCGGCCTTTCTGGCCAGATCTATCGCCTCGTCGAAATGCGTGAAGGTGAAGCAATTGATCGCCGCCTTCGTGGCCTCGGCGCGATCGATTGTCGCCCGCATCAATTCGACAGGCGAAAGTTTCTTCGCCTTGAACAGCCGCAGCGCCTCGCCGGCCGGCATATAGCAAAGGTCGGGATCGGTCATGGGAGTCTCCTGCGATCGCCGGATCGCGTCTGTTATGAAGGGCGCCAAGCCGCGTCGCATCGCGGCCTGGCGGTTCTCGGTTGGGGCGACTACTTCTGCAGGTCGGTCCAGATCTTGGTGTAAAGCGCCTGCACATCCGGCGGACAGGCTGGCATGAACTGGCCCTTGGCGGCGAACTCGGCCGGTACGTTGACCTCCGGCGCCGTTTTCATGTCGTCGGGCATGAAGGCTTCCGATCCCTTGATGCCGTTCGAATAGCGCGCAAAGGCTGAAATCAGCGCGGCGTTCTGTGGATCCATGATGAAGTTCTGGAACAGTTTGGCGTTGGCGACGTTTTTGGCGTCCTTGAGGACCGCGACATTGTCCATCCAGATCGGATAGCCTTCCTTGGGATAGCCATAGACGATCTTGTCGTTCTGCAGTCGCTGGCGCAGCGAAATGCCGTTCCAGTTGACGCCGGCGGCGATATCGCCCTTGCCCAGGCCGTCGACGGCGCCGTAGTCGAAGGACAGCCATTTCGCCTTGGCCTCGACCAGCTTGTCGCGCACCTTCTTCAGCACCACCTTGTCGTCGGTGCAGTATTGGCCGCCTTCGTAGGCGATGGCGAGGAACATGATGTCACCCATTTCGGGGACGACATTGATCTTGCCGACGAGTTCGGGCGGCGGGTCGAGGAAGATCGCGGATGTGTTCACGTCGCCCGAATAGACCGACTTGTTGACCGACATGCCGGTCGTGCCCCACTGCCATGGAACAGTGTATTTGCGGCCCGGATCGAACGGCACGTCGACCCATTTGGGATCGACATTTTTGAAGTTCTCCATCTGATCCGGGCGCGATTCAAGCAACAGCCCCTCGCTGACCCATATCTGAACGACGCTGGCCGAAGGCACAACGATATCGAAACCGGAGCCGCCCTGACGCACCTTGGCCAGCGCTGTATCGTTGGAATCGAAGTCGGTGACGGTGACCTTGACCTTGTAGGTCTCCTCGAACTTCTTGATCAGGTCGGGGTTGGTGTAATTGCCCCAATTGTAGATGTTGAGCTCACCGTCGGCACGGGCGACACCCGTCACGGCCAGCAGCGACAGCCCGACAGCTGTCGCGGTCAGTTTCCAGTTCATGCTCCACTCCCATTGTTGGGACCGTCGGCGTTGCCGCCTCAGGTCCGTTTCCTGCTGATGAAAAAGAAAGCCGTGACGATGCCGATCGACAGCACGAGGAAAGCCGTCGAGATGGCGTTGACTTCCGGCGTCACGGTGCGCCGGAGCTGGCCGAGCATGTAGGTCGGCAGCGTGTCCTGGCCGCCCGACTTGACGAATTCGGTGATGACGACGTCATCCAGCGAGACGACGAAGGCGAGCATCAGCCCGGCGAGAATGCCCGGCCAGAGCAATGGCAAGGTCACGTACCGGAAGGTCTTCCATTTCGTCGCATAGAGATCGGCGGCCGCGGTTTCGAGCGACAGGTCCATGCTTTCGAGCCGCGCCCGGATCGGCAGATAGGCGAACGGGATGCAGAAGGCGGTGTGTGCGGCGACGAGGTAGCCGAGGCCGGAATAACCGGTCCAGATCTTGATGCGCGAAAACACGATCAGCAGCGCCACGGCGGTGACGATTTCCGGCACCATCAGCGGCTGGTTGATGAAGGCGTATTTGAGGGTCAATCCGCGATAGGGTTTGGTCCTGGTCGTTGCCAGCGCCGCCATCGTGGCAGTGATCGTCGCCAGTATGGCGGCGACGGCGGCGATCTGGAACGAGCGGACCGACGCTTCGATGACCAGCGCATTGTTCCAGGCGACGTGGAACCAGTGCAGCGAGAAGCCTTTCCAGATCACCACGGAATCATTGTCGTTGAAGGCGTAGACCACCAGCGTGGCGATCGGCAGGTAGAGCAGGAAGAAACACAGCATCGCCACGCTGACGAAGCCGTTCTGCCGCCGGACGTCAAAGCGCTTAGCCATGGGCGCCATCCGATCTGGTTGTGTTGCGGACGTAGAACAGCAGCGCCACCATGACGATCGCCATCAAGGTGATCGACAGCGCCGCACCGAGCGGCCAGTTTCGGCCCTGGCCGAACTGCAGCTCGATCAGGTTGCCGATCATCAGACTGGTGCCGCCGCCCAGCACGCGCGGCGTCACATAGGCGCCGAGCGACGGAATGAAGACGAGGATCGAGCCGGCGACAATGCCCGGCGTGACCAGCGGGATGATGATGCGCCTCAGCACCTGGAACCGCGTCGCGTAGAGGTCGTAGCCCGCCTCGACTAGGCGGAAGTCGATCTTTTCCATGCTGGCATAGAGCGGCAGCACCATTAGCGGCAGGAACACGTAGACCATGCCGGCCAGGACGGCGAAGTTGGTGTACATGAGCTGGACCGGATGGTCGGTGATCCGCAGCAGCTGCAGCATCGAATTGACGATGCCGTCGTTGCGCAGCACCTCCTGCATGGCGAAGGTCCGGATCAGTAGGTTGGTCCAGAACGGAATGGTGATCAGGAACAGCCAGATGTCGCGCCGGTGATCCGGCCGCGTCGCGATGAAGTAGGCGGTGGGAAAACCGAGGACCAGGGTCAGGATCGTTGTCATGGCCGACAGCGACACCGAGCGCCAGAAGATCGACAGATGCGCGCCGGCAAGCGACAGCGTGTCGTCGAAGACGTCACGCTCGAACAGCACGCTGACCCAGGCGCCGGTCGAGAATTGCCACTTCACGTCGCCGTAATTGCCGGGCGTCAGGAAGGAATAGACGACGACGATCAGCAGCGGCCCGACGGCCGCAAGCAAGACGATCAGCAGCGCCGGAGCGGAAAGCAGCCAGCGTGACCTGATATCGTCGCGCTCGGCCTTGTCGGCGGTTTCTTTCGCGGTCGCCATGGCCCTAGTCCTTCAGCACTTGAGCAGCGTCGTCGCCGATCGAAATGCCGACCTTGTCGCCATTGTCGAAGCCGCAGCTGGCGCTGCGCGAGTTCTGCTGGCGCACCATGAAGACATCGCTTTCGTCCAGCCGGACGTGGATATGCGTGTCGGTGCCGAAATAGACGATGTTCTCGATCGTGCCGGCCAGGTCGCCGGCGGCCCTGACGAGCCTGGCATGTTCAGGCCGCACCATCAGCGTTGCCGTGCTGCCTGCTTGGAAGTCCAGGGCAGCGGTCGCGCGGATCTTCGCTCCCGAGCGCAAGGCGACCCTCGCCTGGCCATTGGCCGCGCTTTCGACCGTTCCGGTCAGGAAGTTCGTCTCGCCGATGAAGTCGGCGACGAAGCGTTCGGCCGGGTGGTCATAGATATCCCAGGGAGAACCGACCTGCAGGATCTTGCCCGACGACATCACCGCGATGCGGTCCGACATGGTCAGCGCTTCTTCCTGATCGTGGGTGACGAAGATGAAGGTGATGCCTGTCTCGTGCTGCAGCCGCTTCAGCTCGATCTGCATCTCCTTGCGCAGCTTGTAGTCGAGCGCGGAGAGCGGCTCGTCGAGCAGCAGCACCTTGGGCTGCGGCGCCAGCGCCCTGGCCAGCGCCACGCGCTGCTGCTGGCCGCCGGAGATCTGGCCGGTGCGCCGGCTCTTCAGCTCCTGCATGTGGACGAGCTTCAGCATCGCGTCGACGCGGGCCTCGATCTCGACCTTCGGCTTGCCCAGCATCCTCAGGCCAAAGCCGATGTTCTCGGCCACCGTCATGTGCGGGAACAACGCATAGGACTGGAAGACGGTGTTGACCGGCCGCCTGAACGGCGGCAACGGCGCGATGTCCTGGCCGTAGAGCAGGATCTCGCCGCCGGTCGGATAGTCGAAGCCGGCGATCAACCGCAGCAGCGTCGTCTTTCCACAGCCGGACGGGCCGAGCAGCGTGAAGAATTCGTTCTCGCGGATCGAGACGGAAACGTCGTCGAGCGCCCGGACTGCGTCCTGACCGGGCCCCTGAAAGACCCTGGAAACGCCCTTCGCCTCAACGGCGGGCCGCATGGCTGTCAAGATATTCCCCTCTCCTTCGTGGCCATTCACCGGCGGAAGCCGGCTGGCCAACTCGATCCTCATCGCTAGGAATAACTATGACTAAATATACAGTCAATATCTTTTTGCCGCCAGAACCTCGGCTTGCAACGGTGATGATGCGGCCGATGCGCCGGTGAGACCGTCATGATATGGTCAAGGACGAGGCCATTGATGAATTGGGCAAGCCGTGGCGCGATCGCAGCGGCCTGCGGGGCTTGGATCAAGGTCATGCGCCTGTTTCTGGCGGCCGTGCTGCTGATGACCATGACGTTCTTTTCCGCCGCGCGCGGCGAGGAGCGCATCGCGCTGGTCGTCGCCAATCCGACCTATGAAGGCGCGCCGGCCATTGCCAACGCGGGGCTCAGCGCCGAACTCGTAGCGGCGTGCCTGCGATCGCTTGGCTTCACCGTCCGGCAAATGTCCGATGGCGACCGCGCCGATGTGGCGCGCGCCATGTATGACTTCGCCAAGTCGCTGGCCAATCCGGACGCAGTCGGTATCTTCTACTATGTCGGCCATACGGCTCAGGCCGACAACCGGAACTATCTGCTGACGCGCGGCGCGCGGACCGGTTCAAGGGAAGCGGTCGACCAGACAGCGCTGCCTCTCGATCTGTTCATGCAAGCGCTCGAGGCCACACCGACATTGAAAGTGGTTTTGCTGGATGATCCCGGTGACGCAAACAACCCCACACCGGGTGTGATGCAAGGTCTGACGGCGGTCGGTCCGCCGTCCAGCGCCATCGTCGCCTTTTCCGCCAAGCCGGGAAGCGTGGCGCTGAACGAAAACAGGCCGGCCACGGTGTTTGCCGATGCGCTCACGGCCGCGCTGACCAGACGGGGCGTGGACATCGGCACCATACTCGCCTCTGTCACACAAACCGTCGCGGAGAAGACGCTCGGTGCGCAATGGCCGTGGGTGGCCCATGGCCTTTCGGCGGACAGCCATTTTGTGCCGACGCCGCGCGAGCCGGTCGCCGCCGCACCGGCACCACCTGCACCGATCGAGGCGCCGCCGGAACCGGCCTCACCCGAACCGGCACCGCCGCCGGTGCAGAGCGGCGCCGACGGCGGTGGCTATGGCAGCCCACAGGGAAGCTACGATTCCGGCAGTGACGCATCGGGTCCCGCCGGCGGCGCGTATGGCTCCGGCAGCTTCGATGGCAGCAGCCAGGAGCAGCCCCCGATGGATGTCGCGCCGGGGTCCGGCAATCCCGATGCCTCGACGGGAAATGGCGCCGATGAGACGGCTCAATACGAAGAATACAAACGTCAGGAGTTGCAGCGCCAGCAATATGAGGAGCAGGCCCGGCGGCAGTACGAAGAGCAGAGAAAGTATCAGGAAGACGCGGCCAAGGCTGCGGCGGCGGCGCAAAGCAATCTCGGCGAGACCTATCAGAGCGACGGCGGAGCCGCCGGCACGGAACCCACCCCGCCTGCCGACGCGCCGCCGGCCATGGAGCCACCAGCCCCGCCGCCTGACACGGCGGCATCCCAAGAACCTGCGACAGCATTGCCGCCCGCCCCGGCGCCAGTGCCAGCCCCGCCGCCTGTCATTGCGCCAACGACCGCCGATGCGCCATCGACGCCGCCTTTGGACGCGCCTCCCCCTGCGCTTTCTCCACCTGTCGGCAACAATCCGGTCGAAATCGTGCGCCATCCCACCATCGATGCGCCCGACGAGATCGTCGCCGGCGAGACGGTGACCGTGTCGATCGCGCTGACCGAGGAGCAATTGACGCCCGAAGTGACGGTGAAGGCAGCGCCCGGCTCGACGGTGACGGCTGACGGCGCGCTGGCCATGGCAATGCCGGCGGGAACCGATACCTGGCCGATCGACATCGATCTCTTCGCTTCTGGCTTCGACCTCGCCGATGGCGGCAAATGGAGCCGGAAAACGACGCTTTACCGCCAAGGCGACAGCGATTTTGTCCGCTTCGACCTCAAGGCGCGCCCCATTGCAAAGGACAGCAAGTCCGCCCAGTTCATCGCCCGCATCTACAGCGCCGGCCGTTTCCTCGGGTCAGCGTCGCGACCCGTCATCGTTCGTCGAACGGCGTCCGTCGAAGCCGGCACCGAGGGTACCGCAGCCAGTCGCGCCGCGGCACCTGCCATGCTGACGCTCGCCTCAGCCCCGCCGCAGCCGGCGCTGACAGGCAGCGTCCAGCTTGGCAATGCCAGCCCCGACGACGTCCCCGATCTCGATGTCACCATCCTTTATGACGACCCAAGCGGCCTAGGCCCGGGCCAGATCATCATCCATTCGCCGCATCTGGCCGGCCCGGTGACCGACACCTTCTCGACGCCACCACAAATGGCGGCATGGCTGGACTCCGAATACCGGCGGCTGCTGCAGCTCGGCCTCAGTCTGCGCGGCGCGGTGTCGCTGCAGCAGCCTGCCGAAAGCAGCGATCCGGGCGCGCAAAAGCGCTTCGTCACGCTCGCCGCTGAAGGCTTTGGCGACGCGCTTTACCGGGATTATGTGCCGGAGGCGTTCAAGGATGTGTTCTGGTCGCTGCGCGACAAGGGCGAACTGCATTCGATCCAGATCACCTCAAACAGCCCCACCTTGCCATGGGAGCTGATCCGCCCGCAAAGCGCGGACGGCGCAACCCGCGACGACTTCCTCGGCATGAGCTACCGGCTGGCGCGCTGGGCGCCGCGCAGCACGTCCTCGCAGGTCGACAATCCGCTCGACCGCATGGCTTTCACCGGTGTCGCCGCTGTCGCTCCGTCCTATGTCGACAAGCAGTCGCTGCCGTTCCAAGAGGTCGAGATCGGCGCGCTGAGCAAGCTCGCCGGCTATCGCCGCTTCGATGGCGATTTCGTCTCTTTCGAAAAACTGGTTGGCGAGGTCTCGACAGGCTTCATCCACTTTTCCGGCCACGGCGAGGTCAACCAGCCGAGCAGCGGCCGGCCAGTGTTTGCCATCGACCTCGTCGACCAGTCGCTCGACCCCGATACCTGGCGCGCACTGGTCAGCGCCGCGCATGGCAAGGGCAATCCGTTCTATTTCTTCAATGCCTGCGACACAGGCAAGTCCCGGATACTCGGCGGCTTCGTGCAGGGCTGGGGCCCGGCGGTGCTGGCCGGCGGCGCGTCCGGCTTCATCGGCGGCATGTGGCCGCTGACCGACCGCGCGGCGGCTGCCTTCTCGAGCGATTTCTACAGTGGCATCAGCGCCCGGCTCAAGGACGGACCGGTCTATCTCGCCGAGATGCTGCAAGTGGTGCGCAAGCGCTTCTATGAGACCGGCGACCCGACCTATCTTGCGTACACATTCTACGGCAACGCCAATTTGCAGGTGGTGACGCAGTGAGCCGCCGGTTTCTGCGTCGGCAGGACGCCGACGCTGCCGGCCATGGGCAGATGATCAGTATGTCTTCGGGAGTTACAGCGCCCTTTGCGGGCATGGCGCTCCGGCTGCATCACCGCAGCGCGACGCCATGGGCTGAGGCCGGAAGCTCATCTCTTCGGACTGGCGCACCAGTGCGGCGAAGACAAGCGCGAAACTTCCCAGCATCAGAAAGACGATGATAAGGCGTGCTACCGGCAATATGTCGGCCTCGACTGGCTAGGCCCCACGCCACCCATCCATTGTCGGCTAACATGACTGGTCCGGCTTTACGAGAGTTTAAGCCCGGCCTTAACCATCACATTCGCGTCGCCTTTGACATGTTACGCGAACGGCGGATCCGCATCTCGCCGTTCTGCGATCGTCTTGCAGCCGGGATAGCCGCTCTCTTTGCAGACGTGCCCGCGCATGCTACCCCGGCGCTGGCGCGACCCGGCAACCGGCCGCCGCCAACGGTCGTCATCGGGAAGCCATGAGCAAAGCCGCCAGCCGCATCGCCTTCGTCTCATCCGACACCGCTGACGCCAGGACGGCGCTGGAAAGCCTGTCGGCGCGTTATGGACAGTCCTCCGTCGAGGATGCCGAGACCGTCGTCGCCCTCGGCGGTGACGGCTTCCTGCTGCAGACCCTGCGTGACACGATGGGGACGGGCAAGAAGGTCTACGGCATGAACCGTGGCACCATCGGTTTCCTGATGAACGAATATCGTTCCGGTGGCCTCACCGAGCGTCTCGCGGCCGCCGTCGCCGAAACGATCCGCCCGCTGGAGATGCTGGCCGTGACCTCGGAAGGCGAAGCGGTTTCGGCGCTGGCGATCAACGAGGTGGCGCTCTGGCGCCAATCCTATCAGACGGCCAAGATCCGCATCACCGTCGACGAGCAGGTCCGGCTCGAGGAGCTGAGCTGCGACGGCGTCATGATCGCGACGCCGGCTGGGTCCACCGCCTACAATCTTTCCGCGCACGGGCCGATCCTGCCGCTCGACGCGCCGCTGCTGGCGCTGACCCCGGTCAGCCCGTTTCGCCCGCGCCGCTGGCGCGGCGCGCTGCTCTCCAACAAGGCGACGGTGCGCTTCGACATCCTCGAACCGGAAAAGCGGCCGGTGAACGCCGCCGCCGACCATACCGAGGTCAAGGCGGTGACCTCGGTAACGGTCAGGGAATCGCCGACGGCGACGGCGACGTTGCTGTTCGACCCCAATCATTCCTGGAACGAACGCATTCTCGCCGAGCAGTTCCGCTACTGAGCCGGCACAGCGACCGACACCCCGATTAAGCATCCCGATTAAGGTTACAATTTCACAATCGTGCCATTGCCGCCCGTTTCTGTTGACAAATCGCGGGCTTGCGCCTAATCGCAATACCAATCTTGCAGGCGCGTGGCGCTTGCCGCGACAGACGCCGTTGCGCTTCCCCGAACCAGCCAAAGACAACAACACTTGTCCTCAGACACCACGACCGCTCAAGAAGCGTTGACCTTCGCAGACCTCGGCCTGTCGCCGAAGGTCCTTTCCGCAGTCACCGATGCCGGCTACACTCAGCCGACGCCGATCCAGGCTGGTGCAATCCCGCACGCCTTGCTCGGCAAGGATATTTTGGGCATCGCCCAGACCGGCACCGGCAAGACGGCATCCTTCGTGCTGCCAATGCTTACCCGCCTCGAAAAGGGCCGGGCTCGCGCCCGCATGCCGCGCACGCTGATCCTGGAGCCGACGCGCGAACTCGCCGCGCAGGTCGAAGAGAATTTCATCAGATACGGCAAGAACCACAAGCTCAACATCGCGCTGTTGATCGGCGGTGTCTCGTTCGACGAACAGGACAAGAAGCTGGAGCGCGGCGCCGACGTGCTGATTGCGACGCCCGGCCGCCTGCTCGACCACCGCGAGCGTGGCAAGCTGCTGCTCAACGGCGTCGAAATCCTCGTCATCGACGAAGCGGACCGCATGCTCGACATGGGCTTCATTCCCGACATCGAGCGCATCTGCGAGATGATCCCGTTCACCAGGCAGACGCTGTTCTTCTCGGCGACGATGCCGCCGGAAATCACCAAGCTCACCGAAAAGTTCCTGCACGCGCCGGTCCGCGTCGAGGTCTCGAAGGCCGCGTCGGCGGCCGCCAACATCATCCAGCGGCTGGTCAAGTCCGGTTCCAAGCCTTGGGACAAGCGCGAGACGCTGCGCAATCTGATCAAGGCCGAAGACGCGGAGCTGAAGAACGCCATCATCTTCTGCAACCGCAAGGTCGAGGTGTCGGAGCTGTTCCGCTCGCTGCTGAAGTATGATTTCGACGCCGGCGCGCTGCATGGCGATATGGACCAGCGGGCGCGCATGCAGATGCTGGCCAATTTCCGCGACGGCAAGCTTCGCTATCTGGTCGCTTCCGACGTCGCCGCGCGCGGCCTCGATATCCCCGATGTCAGCCACGTCTTCAATTACGACGTGCCGATTCATGCCGAGGACTATGTTCACCGCATCGGCCGCACCGGCCGCGCAGGGCGCTCGGGCAAGTCCTTCACCATCGCGACCAAGTCCGACACCAAATACATCGACGCCATCGAACGGCTGATCGGCAACAAGATCGAGTGGCATGATGGCGACCTGTCGACAGTGGTCGCCAGCGAGGGCGGCGAGGACGACGCCCCGCGCCGCGGCAAAGGCGCACCGCGCCGCGCCGGCCGCAAGGATGACGATCGCAAGGACCGGGGCGAGCGCAAGCCACGCGAACGCCACGCCAGGCGCAGCGAAGAGGCGGCGCCGGAAGCGGTGCGCGAGGATCAGCCTGTGGTGGTTGAGGTCGAAGTCGCCGAGATCGGTGAACGGCGCGTGCGCAAGGATGCGATCCGCTCGGAAAACACCGAACGCAAATCATCCGATCGCAACGAGCAGCGCGCTCCGGAACGCGGCGATACCAGGCCGCAGCGCGACGGCAACCGCCCTGCCCGCCACCGCCACCAGGAAGACAATGACGCCACCGTCGGCTTCGGCGACGACATGCCGGCCTTCATGCGGATCGTCGCCAAGGTCTGATCGGCGCCGCCTGAAATAGCCGTCCCGTGATCGGCAAACGATCACGGAGCCCATTGGCAAGTGTTTTGGATATCGTCGCGAAGATCGGCGAGGTCGTTGCCAAACAAGGCCGGCAGGATGTGCGGGAACCGCCCTGCATAAGGCACGAGAAATCGAAGATCGATGCCCGCCTGCCGGAAGTTGTCAGCCGCATAGAGGCTGCGTCCGCCCGAAGCGTTGATGTAGCGCTGGCCGCCGAGCGCCTGCACTATGCCGATCACGCGGGCTTGCCCACGCAAGCCAGGATCGATGCCGAGGCTGGAACTGCGCACGATATCAGCTTTGAGCTCGAGCGCACCGGCCGTTAGCCGAAGACCTTCCTCGAGGAAGTCTGTCACGTCATCAAGGGACCCGGTCAGATGGCTGCCGATTGGCTCCATCGCCGGCGCTGTCACTCGGCCCGGCAGGTCGAAGACGGCCAGCCGCTTGTCCAGGGTGGTTCGGGCGTCGTCCGCCCAGCGCAGATCCTTTATCAGCGTATCGAACGGCATCGGCGCGAGTGGCAATGTCAGCCAGTGGCCCGCTGTCATTTCGCAACGATGCACCCGGCCCCGGCGCGGGAACTGGACATCGTCGAACAGAACGAAGATGTCGCTCGCCGCCATCAGGCGGAAATAGCCCGCATAGGGGAAGAAGTACGGTTGCATGACAGCAATGGTGCGCTTGCCCGTCACTGCCGTGCGCCCTCTTCATAGAATGGGTAGGGCAGGCTTCGCACATGCTGTTGGAACGCTTGCAGCACCGGAGACGCGAAGGACTTGTTGCAGAAGGCGTCGAATTCGTCGCGGTTGCACAGGAAGCTGTGACGGTCGAACTGCTCTCGGCGAAGATAATGCAGCACCCGGATATCGGCCGGGTCGCGCAGCCCGTACGCCAGCATCTCGTCCGAGTTCGGGCAATTGTACTCCGGCCCGAGCGGCAAAGGATCGGCTCCGACCGTCAGGATCGCCAATGACAGTGCGATCTGGCCCGAAAAGAAGATGGAGGGCTTGTCCTTCAAATAGTCCAGCACACGCTCCGTCAGGGGACGGATCAAAGGCTGAATCGCTGTGAAGGCCGTCTTGTTGAAGACGACGAAACCATAGTTGAAATAGCCTGGGCAGCCGCCGAACGCTTCATCCGGCGACTGGGAATATCGACAGTTCAGGGGCGTGTCGCCGAAGCCGAATGCCTTGAGAAGCTGGCGCCACGCGGCGTCGTTTTCCGCGCCATTTCTCGAGAATGGCGAGAAATGCGCCGGCAGTCCGGCAACACTGGGGCGTTCGGCGTCGCGCATGCTTTGCAGAAGGCCGTCGATCGGGCGCATCAGGCAGGCGTCGGCATCGGCAAGGATGATGACATCGCCGCGTGGCGGTTCGACATAACGGTCAAAGCCCGAGGAAAAGCCTCTGTCACTGACAGCGTGAGGCACGGGACGCCACGTCACCGGATAGGCCGATGACCATCGATTGACGGCACAGACTTCGCTGGCGCCGGTATGCCCCCCGACGGAGACCACGATGGGAGCGGTGGCATAGGCGCCGCCGAGGCTGGCCAGCGACAAGGCAGCCAGCTTGACGTTCGAAAAAAACTCCTGTTCGGGCAGGATCGGGATGCGAAATTCGAAAGTCATTTGGGCCTGCTCATGTCAAATCGCGCGTTGCCCAGCCGATGCCGGCCTCGCCGAATCCGTTGCCATTGTAGAACATCACGTCGCCGGAGGGACGCTGCATGACGCAGCAATAAGCCTGCATCGAGCTGTCGAATTCGCCGGCGGCCGGCGGATTGCTGAAGATCACAGGCTCGGCTTCGCCGACGGTTCCCTCCCGGGCGTCCATGCGGCGGGAAAACAGTCGGTAAGCTTCGTTGCCGCTGGCGCGAAAGTCCCGCCCGCGCCGGCTGTACCACAGGCGCATGCCGCCAGCCTCATGCGTGATCCAGGGGCGCGTCTGACTGATACCGTCACCAAGGTCGTCAGAGGGGACGGCGATCGAGTGCGCTTCCCACACAATGGCGTCTGATGAATCACAGCTGCGCAGGACATATTCAGGTTCCCAAACGCCGTTTGTCTGCGCCCAGCCGGTGCCGCTGACATACCACATGCGATAGCCGTACTCGGTCGTTCCGACGAAGGGCGTCGACACGAAATACGGATCTGTCGGACCAATACCCCGGACCGGACCGGCAAATGCCTTCTTGAAACTCAGCCCATCATCGCTGATGGCGAGCCCGATGGCGATCTGGAAGCTGACATCGTTGCGTGGATAGACACCGGAATAATAGAGATGCACGCACCCACCAACCATCAGCGCGCAGGATGGCGCCAGCCCCGAGCAATCGAAGGTTCCTGGCGGCCCCCAACCCAGCATGGGATCGAGATGCTCGTCCAACACACGCATGCCGTCTTGCGGGTCGACATCGACGGCCAGAATGGATGACCGGTTGTCGCTGTTGCGTCCTGCGAAATAGATGCGCCACAGCCGAGGCGAAAGAGCGAGGACCGTTGGGGACTGGGCGTGACTGGCCCACCACCCATGCCCCGCTCTTACCGGCATCAGCAACCCCTGCCGGGTCCATTTCCTCGGATGGTCGGGCATCAGCGGAACTTCATCGACCTGATACGCGCGCTGGAATAGGGCTTCGGCAAGTCCGAGGGATGACGAACCACACTGTTGGGCGGCACGTCGCGCACGATCTTGCAACGGGACTCGATATAGCTTCCCGCGCCGATCGTGACGCCGTTATCGATGCCGGCCTGGCCACCAATCAGGCTGCAGGTGCCGATATGGACGCCGCTCGCCAGGCCCACCTGCGACGACACGAAGCAGAAGTCCTCGACGGTGGAGTGATGACCCACATGGCTGCCGCTCCAGATGATGATCCCCTCACCAAGGCGGACAAATGGCTGCAGCGTGCAGTTTTCGAGGATGAAGCAGTTATCGCCAACAGTCTCTGCCATATTGTGCGTCGAGGGGTGGATAAAGCGTGCAAAGCCGTATCCACGCGCCCTGCCTTCCCTATGCCTATCGCGGCGGAACTCGTTGAGGTTCTGGTAGCTGAGCGGACCGAGGAGCTTGACCCTATCAGGCGGAAAGTGCTCCTCAAGCCTTTCCCAGGCGACCACGGGAAGGCCTTTGAATTCAGTTTGCGTGAGGAAGTCTTCGTCAACGGTGAAACCGACGACGCGATCGTCGCCGAATCTGTCGAGATAGGCCTTGGCAACTTCAGCGAGCTGACCTGCCCCAAAAATAATCACATCCGCCATGCTGCCCCTGCGCCTCTATGTCGTTGTTATTCTTGGCCGCTCGTCGCCAATCGCTGACCGTCCGGCCATGCGGCGGCCTTGTAGACGTAAACAGTGTATTCGTAGAGTCCGTAGTCGGCGCGAATGACGTGATGGCGCGACAATTGACCGACGACAAAGCGGCTGATCCGGTCATAGGGCACGTGAAAGAGATCCTCGCGCTCCCAGTCGACGTGTTTCGACATCAGGTTGAAGGCTATTCCCTTGCGTGCGTGCGGGAACACCTTTGCCAGCAATCCGGTCATGGCATCGAACATGGTCTCGTAGGCGATGCCGCAGCGCTCCGTGAAGACACCGTTCATGATGATGTAGTCGGCCTCGGGCACAGCCGCCCCGCCCTGCATCACGTCCAGGCAATCAAAGGCCACGCCGGGATACTTACGCTGGCACAGGTCAACGAACCGCGCCGACAGATCGAGCCCCCGGTATCGCACCTTGCGATCGGTCTTACGCAGATAGTCGAGGAAATGACCGGCGCCGCAGCCGAAGTCGAGCAGATCGACTGGGCCGCGCTCACGCACCACCTCCGCCATGATGCGATAACGCGTCGCTGCCCCCTCGGCATCGGGCCAGTCGACCCCTTTAGGGGTATCTCCGTGGCGCGCAAAACACGCCTCGTAGTGAGCCACGAGTGCGTCATACGGGCTAATATCAGTCAATTGTAATGTCTCATGAAATTGCCGTATACGTTCGGCACGGCCTTGTATACCACGCTGTCAACGGCGTGAAACGCTGCCCCCAAAATCTCCGCTCGGATCGGCTCAAACACGATGCACAGTTCGCACCTCCCTTCGCCGCGCCGTCTTCGCGTTTGTCTCATCAATCCGCGCTTCCATCCTTCCATCTGGACCCGCGATGAAGTCCTTTCCATTCTACCCGGCGGCAAGCGCAGCTGGATCGTGACAGGCTCCTTGCCGGCACTGGCGGCCCTTGCTCCGGACCATTGCGACGTCGTCCTGGTCGACGAGAACGTTGAGGACATCGATTTCGAGCATATTGGCGACTTCGACATCGTTGGCGTGACCGGCATGATCGTGCAGCGCGACCGCATGTTCGAAATACTTGACCGGCTCCGTGACCTTCCGGTTACCGCGGTGGTCGGCGGTCCCTACGTCTCCGTAGCTGAATCGGAATTCGTCGATCGCTGCGACGTGCGCTTCGTCGGCGAAGCCGAGGAGACATGGCCGCGCTTCCTGACGGCTTTCGCCCAGGGTGAGGCAGTCCAACGGCGTTATGAGCAAGACGCCAAAACGAACATGGAGACAGTCCCGACACCGCGATACGACCTGCTGAAATCGGGACGCTATATGGTGGCATCGCTGCAGTTTTCGCGGGGGTGTCCCTTCTTGTGCGAATTCTGCGACATCATAACGATTTTCGGTCGTCGCCCGCGCCTAAAGTCGCCCGCGCAAATGGTCCTCGAGTTCGAGGCGATCGTGAAGGCGGGTTTCAGCACCTGCTTCCTGGTCGACGACAATTTTATCGGCAACAAGGCCAAGGCCAAGGAACTGCTGCGCGTTCTGATCGATTGGCAGCGGGCAAACAACTATCCGCTGGTCTTCTCCACCGAGGCCAGCATCAATCTGGGCGACGATGAGGAAATGCTCGACCTGATGCGGCTGGCCAATTTCCGCCAGGTCTTTGTCGGGATCGAATCGCCCCGCGCCTCGTCATTGGCCGAAACCAGGAAGGTTCAGAACGTCCGCGGCGACTCCATGATCGAGAAGTTGCAGCGCATCCGCGACAAGGGGCTGGTGATTCAGGCTGGCTTCATCGTTGGATTCGACGCCGATGACGAAGCGATCTTCGGCGAGCAGTTCGAGTTCATCCAGCAAAGTGGCATCGCGCTGGTGTCGGTAGCCATCCTGTGCCCGATTCCGACGACGCCACTTTACGACCGGCTGAAAACCGAAGGCCGGCTGGATCTCAGCGACCCTCATGTCAGCTTTCATCCCAAGAGCATGACACGCGACGCCCTCAAGGCCGGCTACGACAGGCTGGTGCGGCGTCTGTACGAGCCGGACGCCTATTTCGATCGCCTGGTGAATGGCTATGCCGGATCACCGGGTTTCCGTCGCAGCCGGGCATCCCAGGCGACCCTGATTGGAAGAAAGCGTTCCGGCGTGAGCCGGCTCGCGGAGCTGGCTGGCGCTGCGCTGATGGCCGCCCGCCTTGTTGGGACCCTCCTTGCCAAGCGACGCGCGATATCGCTTGGCAGCGCCTATGTCAGGCACTGGCGCCGCAACCGTCGTCTCTGTGGCCGGGAGGCGATATCATTCGCCAGTTTCGTGCTTCTTTGCGCCGATCATTGGCATTTTTACACCATCTCGCAGACCAGCATCAGTTTCCAGATCGGCAGCAGCCGGCCCGAAACCTTGCGACCTTTGCCCGCCAATGAAGATCTCTATCTGAGCAAGATTACCGACGGCCGCAAAGCTTCATGACGAGCAAATTGTGGGATGCCGATCCCGACCCGGCGCCTGATGTCCCGGTCGCGCGTCCGCGCCTGCCGACGGCCGACGATATCCTGCCCTATCTGCGCGAGATCGACGCAAACCGCTGGTACAGCAACAACGGTTCGCTGAATCAGCGCTTCCAGGAAGCTCTCAGGGCTCGGATCGCGGCTGGCCATGTCGTGTGCCTGGCAAACGCAACGCTGGGGCTGGCACTGGCATTGATGGCGCAGAAACCGGCGAAGGGCAGTCTCTGCATGATGCCGTCCTGGACCTTCGCCGCCAGCGCGCA
The DNA here is from genome assembly GCF_024746815.1 of Mesorhizobium sp. AR07. Lineage (GTDB taxonomy): Bacteria > Pseudomonadota > Alphaproteobacteria > Rhizobiales > Rhizobiaceae > Mesorhizobium. The sequence goes on along the minus strand of NZ_CP080525.1, from coordinate 611,759 downwards.
CGCGGCGGTCCTTGCAGGGCTCGTTCCCTGGCTTGTCGACGTGGACCCGAACACCCAGCAATTGTTGCCCGAGGCGGCGGCGGAACTCCTGCGCCAGGCTCCCGGCAAGGTCGGAGCAGTCATGCCGGTCATGCCGTTCGGCGGCCCGCTGGGCGCTGCGAACTGGGATCGGTTCAAGGGCGATACCGGTCTTGCCGTGGCAATCGACGCGGCCGCGGCCTTCGACACGTTGACGCCATCGCGGGTTCCCGCGGTCGTCAGCCTGCATGCCACCAAGGCACTCGGCATTGGCGAAGGTTGCTTCATTGCGTCCGATGACGGCGCCCTGATCGACGAAATTATGAAGGGGGCCAATTTTGGTTTTGCAAATTCGCGCGAGGCGGCCGCGCCGGCGTTGAATGGCAAGCTCAGCGAGTATGGCGCGGCCGTCGGCCTCGCCGCACTCGAGGCCTGGCCACACACGCGGGCCGCCTACAGACGCGTTGCCACAGGCTATCGCCGCTGGCTGGGCTCGATTTCCGGGCTGAGCTTGCCGGATGGATTCGGTGAACGGTGGATATCCTCCACAGTCACTGTCGGCCTGCCCATCGGCTCGATGGATCGGACACTCACGGCGCTGATGGACGCAGGAATTGGTGTTCGCCGGTGGTGGGGTGGCGGTCTGCATCGGCACGCAGCCTTCGAACATTTTCCCAGAGCGCCGCTGCCGGTCACCGAGATGCTTGTCGCGACTCAACTGGGACTGCCCTGCTGGACCGATCTTCCGGATGAAGCGATCTCACGCATCTGCTCCATCCTCGGCGAAGCGGTGACCGCAGGCTGACGCGAATGTTTTGAGTGGTTCGCAACGCAAAAACGGCCCCACGCGGGGCCGTTTTTGTGTTCAATCCGGCCTTGCTCAGGTGAGCGGCGACAGCTGGATCTCGACGCGGCGGTTCTGGGCGCGGCCTTCGGCCGTGGCATTGGATGCGACCGGGCGTGTCTTGCCAAAGCCGGTGACGGCAAAGCGGCGCTGATCGACGCCCTGGCCCGACAAATAGTTGGCGACGGCCAGCGCGCGACGCTGCGACAGATCGAAATTGTGCTGCTCGCCACCGGTCGAATCGGTGTGGCCGAAAACGTCGACCGTGGTCTGCTTGAACTTCTTCAGCACCAGCGCGACCGAGTTCAGCACCTGGTAGAAGCCGGGCTTCACCGCATCCTGATCGACGTTGAAGGTGATGTCGGACGGCATGTTGAGGATGATCTGGTCGCCGCTGCGGGTGACGCTGACACCGGTGCCCTGGAGCTGCCGCCGCAGTTCGGCCTCGTTCTGGTCCATGGTGGCGCCGATGGCACCGCCTGCAAGCGCGCCGATGCCGGCGCCGATCAGCGCGTTGCGGCGGTCGTTGCCGCCCGCAAGCAGGCCAAGGCTGGCACCAGCCAGGGCGCCAAGGCCGGCACCCGCTGCCGTGTTGGAAATCTTCTGGTCGCCGGTATACGGATCGGTGGTGGTGCAGGCGCTCACGAGCACAGCCGTCGCCACGACGACGAGCACAGTCTTTTTCATAGGATCGTCCCTCTCCAAGTCACGCCATTGCGATGGCGCCAAATCAGCCCTTCCCGCGACTTGTACCATGAATTGCGGCGAAATACGGAACGGCAAAAGCGCCCGCAACGGCTTTTCCCCGGTGCCAATTCACCGGGTTGGCCTCATGGCGAGGCTACCAGAGATTCTTGCCGTCGATGACCACCACCTCGACCTTGTCGAGATCGAAATCATCGAACAGCCGCGAATTGACGCTGATCTTGGGATTGTCGAAATCCGGCTCGCCGGTCGACCAGTCCGGCGTTTGCGTAAAGGTGCCGCAACCGCATGTCGCGCAAAAACCGTGCTTTACGGTTTTCGACCCCCATTGGTAGACGGAAACGTTCTCCGGTGGGCTGGTGAGCTTGAATTGCGACGGGATGTAGTAGGCCCAGAGCGAGCCGCGTTTCGAGCAGAACGAACAGGTGCATTGCGTCACCGTCCGCGGTGCCTGCGAAACCTCGAATGTCGTCGCCTTGCAATGACAGCTTGCCTTGATGGTCATCAACGAACTCCCTCAGTCGCCCGCCGCCTCGTGCGGCAAGAGCAGCATAAAGAGGCGCTCCTGACAACTGTCTGTCAGCAGATCGCCAGACACGCTGGCGCGGTCCCGAAAACGACGCGCCGGCCTAACCCGTTCGCCGAAATCCAGACTGGAAACCGTCTAGTAGGACGATGGCGGCACGAACAGGCAGATGGTCTTGCCGGCATCGAGCCCGGCTTCATGCGCGCACCAATGGAATTCGCCGTCGGGCGAATCCTTGATTCGTCTGTCGCTGTAAGCCAACACCTCCCCGGTGTCCTTGATGACATAGCCCTCCGGGCGCTCGCTGATCGAAGTCTGCGACACTTCATGGCAATCGTAGTTGGCACAGCAGGCGAACGGATAGCTCCAGCCTTGCGGCTTCGCCGCGGTCGGCTTGGCGTCATGCGCCGACGCCGGCGCCGTTAGGACCACGATCGCAAAAGTTGCGCACAGAGGGATGAGAAGCTGGCCAACCGATTGAACGGCGAAGGCCGATCTGGAACTGGCGGCAAACATGGGAACGTTCCTTTCAAACGAGGTTCAAGCGTTTCGCTTGCCCGTTCCCGGAACGTGTCTTCCCAGCGGCCAGATCGTCAGCGTGCAGATATGCCGCGCCCGGCCATAAATGCTTTTGTCTCCCCTCAATGCCGTGATGGTGAGCGCAAATGTGAGTCGCCGCAAGAAATTGCTACGTGGCCGGCAGACGCCTATTCGTCGACAGCTCAGACCACATGCTCTTCATATTGCGGCAGGTCGTCGGTGATGGTGAACCAGCCGGCCTTCGAGCCGACGAAAATATGCGCGGTCGGGCGAATGGACGGATCGTCGACAAGGGTGCCCATGGCGACATGGAAAAAGGTCCCTTCGCGCACAAGAGAATAGATCAATGAGCCGCATAGCCCGCAGTGCGCGTCATGGCCGCTTTGGTCGCCAAAGACCAGAAGCTTGTCCTCGCCTTCGCTCAAGGCAAGCTTTTCGCGCTCGATGCCTGCGAACGGCTTGAAGGCCGAACCCGTGGTTCTCCGGCAATTGGAACAGTGGCAGTTGGCCGCGTAAACAAACTCGTCCCGAACGGCGTATTGCACAGCGCCGCACAGGCATTTTCCGACAAGCTTGCGCGCCATCGTCCAATCCAGGTCTGTGTGAAGCCGCGGTTCTAAGGCCTAGTCAATATCCGCCACCGCTTCACCCGCACCGCCCTCGATGCGCTGCGACAACGAGGCTTCCATGAAATCGTCGAGGTCGCCATCGAGCACGCTCGACGGGCTGGTGCTTTCGACGCCGGTGCGCAGATCCTTCACCAGCTGATAGGGCTGCAGCACATAGGAGCGGATCTGGTGACCCCAGCCGATATCGCTCTTCGACGCTTCGGTGGCGTTGGCGACCGCCTCGCGCTTCTTCAACTCTTCCTCGTAGAGGCGCGAGCGCAGCATCTCCCAGGCCTTGGCCTTGTTCTTGTGCTGGGAACGTTCGGCCTGGCAGGCGACCGCGATGCCGGTGGCAAGGTGGGTGATGCGCACGGCCGAATCGGTGGTGTTGACGTGCTGGCCGCCCGAGCCTGACGAGCGATAGGTATCGATGCGGACATCGGATTCGGACACATCGATGTCGATCGTGTCGTCGATCACCGGGTAAACCCAGATGCTGGCGAACGAGGTGTGCCGACGCGCATTGCTGTCGTAGGGTGAAATGCGCACCAGGCGATGAACGCCCGATTCCGTCTTCAGCCAGCCATAGGCGTTGTGGCCCTTGATCATCAGCGTGGCGGACTTGATGCCGGCTTCTTCGCCGTCATGCATTTCCAGCACTTCGACCTTGAAGCGGCGCCGCTCGGCCCAGCGCGTGTACATGCGCAAGAGCATCGAGGCCCAGTCCTGGCTTTCGGTGCCGCCGGCGCCGGCGTGGACTTCGAGGTAGGTGTCGTTGGCGTCGGCCTCTCCCGACAGCAGCGTCTCGACCTGGCGGGCCTTCGCTTCGCCCTGCATCGAGCGGATCGCGGCCTCGGCCTCGGCGATGACGCCCTCATCGCGCTCTTCCTCACCGAGCTCGATCAGGCCGATATTGTCTTCCAGCGCCTGCGTCAGGCCTTTTACCGAGGCGATACCTTCCTCGAGGCCCTGGCGTTCGCGCATCAGCTTCTGCGCTTCCAGCGGTTCGTTCCAGAGGCTGGCGTCCTCGGCACGCACATTGAGGTATTCAAGCCGCTTTATGGCCTGATCCCAGTCAAAGATGCCTCCTCAGCAGGGTAATCGCCTGCCTGATCTCGTCGACAATATTCTGCGTTTCCGCGCGCATGGCTGGCCGTTCTGTCCTGTTTGCTGAAATCGGTCGGCGCGATACATAGGGAGGCCGCCGCCGGCTGTAAAGCAAAATGGGCTGGCGCAAGGCCAGCCCATCCGCTCATGAAAATCGTCAGTAAAGGCCGCCGCCGCCAGACTGAATGGCCTGGTTGGCCTGCGGTGACAGCGCGCCGCCGGTGGCATTGGAACCGTCGGCGCCCATGCCGATCACCCAATAGCTGTCGGCGGGCCCGGTGCCCGGCTTGAAGGCTTCGATGATGGTGCCGGGATCACCCGAGGCCGCACGCATGCCGGTCTTGCGATTGATGGCGACCAGGTTCATGCCCTCCGGCACCTTGAAGTCGACATTGGGCGTGCCGTCCAGCGCCACGCGCATGAAGTCCTTGAAGATCGGGGCGGCGAGACCACCACCCGTTGCGCCATGGCCGAGGCCGCGCGGCGTGTCGTAGCCCATGTAGAGACCGACGACCAGGTTTGGCGTGTAACCGATGAACCAGGCGTCCTTTTCGTCGTTCGTCGTTCCGGTCTTGCCGGCGATGTGGCGGCCGAGTTCGCCGATGGTGGCGCCGGTGCCGCGTTGCACGACACCTTCCATCATCGAGGTGATCTGATAGGCGGTCATCGGATCGAGCACCTGCTCGGAATTGTCGACCAGCTCCGGCTCCGGCTGGTTCTGCCATTCTTGCGCATTGCAGCCCTGGCAACCGCGTTCATCCTGCTTGAACACCGTCTTGCCGTAGCGGTCCTGGATGCGGTCGATGAGCGACGGCTTGATCGACTTGCCGCCATTGGCCATGATCGAATAGGCCGACACCATGCGCATCACGGTCGTTTCGCCGGAGCCCAGCGCCATCGGCAGATACGGCGCCAGATGGTCGTAGACACCGAAGCGCTCGGCATATTCGACGACCAGCTTCATGCCCATGTCATTGGCAAGTCGCACCGTCATCAAATTGCGCGACTTCTCGATGCCGGAGCGCAGCGTTGCCGGACCAGCGACGGTGCCGTCATAGTTCTTCGGCGTCCAGGTCGTGTTGCCGCTCTGGATGGTGATCGGCCCGTCCATGATCACCGAGGCCGGCGTATAGCCATTGTCGAGTGCGGCCGAATAGACGATCGGCTTGAACGAGGAGCCTGGCTGGCGCATGGCCTGGGTAGCGCGGTTGAATTCGGACTGCGCGTAGGAGAAGCCGCCGACCATGGCCAGCACGCGGCCGGTATGCGGATCCATGGCGATCAGGCCGCCCTCCACCTCGGGAACCTGGCGCAGGCTGTAGGCGCCATCGGCGCCATCGTTCTTCTGCACAAAGATGACGTCGCCCGGCTTCAGCACATCCGCCGGCGACTTGGCCTTGACGGTCTTGCCGTCGACGAGATGGCGCATGGCGAAACCCATGTCGTCCTTGCTGACGGTGCTTTCGACGCGTTCCTTGACGATATCGCCCGACGCCTGGCGCGCGGGCTGCAGGCCGATCGACAGGCCGGTCGCCGAACTGTCGAGCACGACGGCGAGCGACCATTCGGGGACATCCTCCAGCCCCTTGACGTTGCCCAGCGGCACGCCCCAGTCACCGGACACGTCGATGGTCTTCACCGGCCCGCGATAGCCGCGCAGCGTATCGTATTTCATCAACCCGTTCTGCATCGCCTTGCGGGCGATGAGCTGAACCTTCGGATCGAGCGTCGTGCGGACGGAGAGGCCGCCTTCGTAAAGCGCATTCTCGCCGTAACGGGCAATGATCTGGCGGCGCACCTCCTCGGTGAAGTACTCGCCGGCGAAAAGATAGGTACCGTTGCGGCGCGGCGTCACGCCCAGAGGCTCGGCCTTGGCCTTTTCGCCTTCGTCATGCGTGACATAGCCATTCGCGACCATCTGGTCGACGACCCAGTTGCGGCGCTCGATCGCGCGATCGGCATGCTTGAAGGGGTGGTAGTTGTTCGGCCCCTTCGGCAGCGAAGCCAGATAGGCAGCCTCGGCAACGGTCAGCTCGTTGACCGACTTGTCGAAATAGGTCAGCGCCGCGCCGGCGACGCCATAGGCGCCGAAACCGAAGAAGATTTCATTGAGGTAGAGCTCGAGAATACGATCCTTGGGATAGGCCTGCTCGATGCGGAAGGCGAGAATCATCTCCTTGATCTTGCGCTCGTAGGTCTGGTCCGAGGACAACAGGAAGTTCTTCGCCACCTGCTGGGTGATCGTCGAGGCGCCGACCTGGCGCCTGCCCGAGCCAAAATTCTGCAGGTTGACGATGACAGCGCGGCCAAGGCCGGTGATATCGATGCCGGGGTGGTTGTAGAAGTTCTTGTCTTCCGCGGACAGGAAGGCCGCCTTGACACGATCCGGTATGGCCTGGATCGGCAGGTACAGGCGCCGCTCACGCGCATATTCGGCCATCAGCGCGCCGTCCGACGCATGGATGCGGGTGGTCACCGGCGGCTCGTATTTGGCCAACACCTCGTAATCGGGCAGATCTTTCGACAAATGGCCGATGTAGATCGCAACGCCCGCCGCGACCAGAAGGGCCAGCGTCGTGCCGATGCCGAAAAAATAGCCAATGAGACGAATCATACCCGCTCCAGTCCTTGGTTCGGGAATTTCCTAAACGAAGCCGCCTTTCGCGCAAGCTTTCGAGCCGGTCCCAATCCGTAATCGAAAACCCATGTCGCGACCATGTGGACAAAATACGGCAATGCCTGAATTCGTGACCGCAAGCCGGAAATAAAGGCACCGGGTGTTGTCGTCGTGCAACGCTGCCTCTGGTTGCAGGCGCCGCCGGGCATCTCAGCCCCCGGTTCCCGGTCCGGTTCGGGCGGAAGCAAACAATGCGACGGCGTTGGTGATGCTTTGAGCCGCCTTGCCGCGCCAATCGGCATCGAGCAGCTGTGCTTCGTCCTTGGCGTTCGAGAGATAACCGAGTTCCACCAGTACGGATGGCACGTCAGGTGCCTTCAGCACCTTGAACCCGGCCGAACGTTGCGGATTGTTGATAAGGCCGACGCTGGTCGAGAGCTGACCGACCAGCGTGTGGGCGAAACTCATCGAGAAATTGTGCGTTTCGCGGCGGATCAGATCGATCAGGATGTCGGTCACTTCCTTGTTATCGTTCTTGATTTCCATGCCGGCGAATTGATCGGAGAGGTTCTCGCGGTCGGCAAGCGCCTGCGCCTCGGGATCCGAAGCCCTGTCGGAAACGGTGTAGACGGTGGCGCCGCGAATGCCTTTGACGCTGATGGTGTCGGCATGGATGGAGATCAGCAGGTCGGCCTCATGCTGGCGGGCAATGCGCACGCGATCATCCAAACGCAGGAATTCGTCGGTGTCGCGCGTCATGAAGACATCGTAGTTGCCGACGGCCGCGAGTTTGTCGCGCAACTCCGTGGCGAAGGCCAGAGTGATATCTTTCTCGATGGTGCCGTTCAGGCCCTCGGCGCCGCCGTCGATGCCACCATGACCGGGATCGATCACGACGGTGAAGCGGTGGCCCGGATTGGAGACCGGTCCGGTGCCGACTCGCCCTCCCTTGTCGGCCGAAACCGTCGATCCGGTGGTCAGCGCCTGATTGGCAAGTGCTGCGTCGAACTCGCGCTCGGAGGCGGCCGACATGTCGATGGCTATGCGGTAGCCGGTTCCGTCCTCGTTCTTGAGCACGTCGAGCTTGTCGACGGCGAACGGTCCCTTGCCGGTGAGGATCAGTCGCGAAACGCCCTCGCCGAGCGCGCCCAGGCGCACGCTCCTGACCAGGCCGCGCGCCTTCAAGTCCTTGGCGTCAATGGCAAATCTCGTATTGGCAAGATCGATGACAAGGCGGTTGGGACCACGCAACAGGAACCATTTGATATCAGGTTCGCGATCGAAATCCATGACGATGCGCATCTTGGTGGCATCGCCCCCCATCTTGTAGCTTTTTGCCACGAGCGGCGCGTCGGCGGCACTGGCAATGGAAGACAAGGCGCAAGAGATCGCCAGCAGCAGCAAGAGGCAGAAAGCACGGACGATCTGGCCGCCGACACGACATCCCTTGTCTGTGAAGTCTGCCCGTCCCATCTTTCTTCCAGTCGCTCCGGTTTGGCGCCAGGCGCCGGTCGTTTCGTCGAAATGCCGGTCAGGCCGCGAACTCGATTAACGATTGGTATCCAGAGAAGGTTAACCAAGCCTTTTCATGCAAGGGTCGGAACCTGTACTTCCGTTACGGAACTGCTTTTTGCCGGCATCGGAAATCGGGGTTGCCTTCCACCCCGCCAAATCATAAAAGCGATGGTGGATCACTGCAATCCTGGAACCGCCCTCCTCCGCAGCTTCCTGCTACAGGGTCAGATGAAAAGGCGGCTCCTTTCGCTTCACGCGAAAAGGCCTCAGGTGATCGCGACGAATTTCGCAGGTGTGCGCCCGTGGCGGGGGAATCGCCTGCGTGAGGAAAACGGCCGGGTTTGTTCCCGCGCCGGCTCTGTATGAGCAAACAAGCTGGTCCGGTTCGTCCGGGCTTTGGTTCAAAAGGTTCTGCTGGTGACGATGGCTTCAAGCGCAATCATGGAAAGGTCCGCATCAAACCGCGCCATTATGGCTGCGGGCGGCACCGCCATGGCGCTCAAGCGGCGGCCGGCGGACATTCAGACATCCGGCACCCACACTCCAGACACGCAGCAGCGGGCATTGCCTCGCAAGCTGCGGCTGACGGCTGCCGGGAGGAAACGAAATAATGCCCAACAAAATGCTGATAGACGCCTCCCACCCGGAGGAAACACGCGTTGTCGTCGTTCGCGGTAACCGAATTGAAGAATTCGACTTTGAATCCCAGGACAAGAAGCAGCTCAAAGGAAACATCTACCTCGCCCGCGTAACGCGCGTCGAACCTTCCCTTCAGGCAGCTTTTGTCGAATATGGCGGCAACCGTCACGGTTTTCTCGCCTTCAGTGAAATACACCCCGATTACTATCAGATTCCGGTCGCCGACCGTCAGGCACTGCTGCGCGCGGAAGCGCAGGAGGCTGAAGACGAGGAGGACGAGGATGGCGACGGTGAAGATCGGCAGAGCCGCGATCGCGGACGGCGCGGACGCCGGCGCGGCGGCAAGAGCCGCGACCGCGGCGAGCACAAGCGCGATGCAGGCGAAGCTGCCGGCGAGCATGGCGAAGACGGCGACAATGGCGACATCGTTGTCGAGGAGATCTCCCACACCTCCGAGATCATCGAACACGCGGCCGATACTTCAGAACATTCCGATACGTCCGGCCATGATGAAGGTTCATCTGAGCAGGACGAGACCGAAACACGCGAAGGCGGCCCAACATCGATCGCCGCCTCGGTCGAAGGCGATGTGATTTCCGAAGCCGTCCCGCAGGCGGAACAGGGCAGCGAAGCGACGTCCGGCGACAATGATCGCGGCATGCTGGAAGAAGTGCAGTCCTCGCATCCGGACGATCACGAAGTCGAATCGGTCGGCGCCGAGGATGCGCTGGAAGAAGTGCGCAACCGCCGCAAGCCGGTGCGCCGCCAGTACAAGATCCAGGAAGTGATCAAGCGCCGGCAGATCCTGCTGGTGCAGGTCGTCAAGGAAGAGCGCGGCAACAAGGGCGCCGCGCTCACCACATATCTGTCGCTTGCCGGCCGCTATTCGGTACTGATGCCCAACACGGCGCGCGGCGGCGGCATTTCGCGCAAGATCACCAGCGCGGTCGACCGCAAGCGCCTCAAGGAGGTCGTTGCCGATCTCGAAGTGCCGCAAGGCATGGGCGTCATCCTGCGTACCGCTGGCGAGAGCCGCACCAAGGCCGAGATCAAGCGCGATTACGAATATCTGATGCGGCTGTGGGAAAATGTCCGCAATCTCACCTTGCAGTCGACGGCCCCTGCCCTAGTCTATGAGGAAGGCAGCCTGATCAAGCGTTCGGTGCGCGACCTCTACAACAAGGATATCGACGAGATTCTTGTCTCCGGCGAGGAAGGCTACCGCGAGGCCAAGGACTTCATGCGCATGCTGATGCCGAGCCACGCCAAGGTGGTTCAGCCATTCCGCGACACGACGCCGATCTTCGTGCGCAATGGCATCGAGGCACAGCTCGATCGCATGCTGCAGCCGCAAGTGACGCTGAAGAGCGGCGGCTACATCATCATCAACCAGACCGAAGCGCTGGTCGCCATCGACGTCAATTCGGGCCGTTCCACCAAGGAGCACTCGATCGAGGACACCGCGCTCCACACCAATCTGGAAGCGGCCGAGGAAGTCGCGCGTCAGCTTAGATTGCGCGATCTTGCCGGCCTGATCGTCATCGACTTCATCGACATGGAGGAGAACCGCAACAACCGCTCCGTCGAGAAGCGGTTGAAGGATCACCTCAAGAACGACCGGGCGCGCATCCAGGTCGGCCGTATCTCGCATTTCGGCCTGATGGAGATGTCACGCCAGCGCATCCGCGCCAGCGTGTTGGAATCGACCATGAAGCCCTGCCCGCATTGCGGCGGCACCGGCCATGTGCGCTCCGATTCGTCGGTCGCGCTGATGGTGGTGCGGGCGATCGAGGAATTCCTGCTCAAGGATTCGCGCAGCCACATCACGGTGCGGACGCCAGCGGCGACCGCGCTCTACGTGCTCAACCACAAGCGCGGCACGCTGGTGGAACTGGAAAGCCGCTTCGGGTTGACCATCACCGTCGAGGCCGACGATTCGGTCGGAGCGCAGCACTATGCGATCTTCCGCGGCGCGCTGGCTGAAAAGCCGGAAGGCTTCGTCGAGGCGCGCAGCTTCCCAGCCTATGTCGAGGCGGAAGAGCCCGAGGACGAGGTCGTCGTCGTGGAGGAAGACGACGAGGCACCGGTGCAGGCCGAGCAGCCACGCCAGCAGCCGCAGCAACAACAGCCGCGGCCTGCCGCAGCCGGTGGCGGCGAGGAAGGCGAAGGCCGTGACCGCAAGCGTCGCAAGCGCCGGCGGCGTCGCGGCGGCAAGGATCGCGATCGCGAACATGGCGCGCCGACGGACGGGACTGCCATCTCGGCCCCGGCCGATGAGTTCTCCGACTCTGCAACCACTGCCAGCGATGGCGACGCGGAGGCGGGCGACGACGCCCCTCTCGGTGTTGCCGAAACGTCTGAAACGGTTGAGGCTTCGGACGACGGCCAGGGCAAGAAGCGCCGGCGCGGCAAGCGCGGCGGCAAGCGCAACCGTCGCGAAGACGGTGAAGGCGAGACCGAGGCAGGTGCCGGCGAAACCACTGAAGCGTCCGATGGCGACGTTGCAGAAAGTGTGGTGGTCGCTGACGTGCCAGTCGTTGCCGCACCGGCTGAAGAGCCCGTGGCGCTAGCTCCGGCCAATGACGACGCGCCGAGCACCGAAAAGCCGAAGAAGCCACGTCGCGCCGCCAAGCCGAAGAAGGCCGCTGCCGAGGTTGTCGCCGAGGAGCCGGTTGCCGAAGCGGTCGCGGAAGTTCCTATCGTGACGCCGGTCACCGCCTCCGACGAGGCAGTGCCAGTGACCGTGGAGGCGGCACCGAAGGCCCGCCCGTCACGGCGCAAGGCGGCGGCAGTGGATGCGCCGGTCGTGCCGGTGGTGTCCTCGACCGTTGCCGACGAACCGGCGGCCAAGACCGAAGACAAGCCGAAGCGCGCCGGCTGGTGGCAGCGAAAGGGCTTTTTCTAGGCCTTTCAGCCACTTGAAATGATTTTCTGACAAAAAGAATCCCGCGCCGATCGAAAGACGGCGCGGGATTTTTCGTATCTACTGGCGGTCACCAAACGCTACGGCGCGAAGATCGACCAGTTCATCATCCTGGCCAGCTTTTCCAGCGCGATCGAGCCCAGCTTGGAATTGCCGTTGGCGTTGAGGCCAGGCGACCAGACGGCGAGCGACGCCACGCCCGGCACGATGCCCAATATGCCGCCGCCAACGCCGCTCTTGCCGGGAATGCCGACGCGGAAGGCGAAATCACCGGAGCCGTCATAATGGCCGCAGGTCAGCATCATCGCGCCAATGCGGCGCGCGCGCTCGGCCGACACCACGGAATGCCCAGTCGCCGGATTCTTGCCGCCATTGGCGAGGAAGCGGCCGGCGAGCGCCAACTGCCGGCAGCTCATGGCGATGGCGCAGTGATGGAAGTAGACGCCCAGCGCCAGCTCCGGCGCATGGTTGAGATTGCCGAAGGATTTCATATAGTTGGCAAGAGCGAAGTTGCGATAGCCGGTGGCGCGCTCGGACGCCGCGACGTCGCGGTCGATAATGATCGTCTCGTCATCGGCCAGGAACTGGATGAAGCGCAGGATTTCGCCGATCGCCTCACGCGGCTGGTGGCCGGCAAGCAGGATGTCAGAAATGACGATGGCGCCGGCATTGATGAACGGATTGCGCGGAATGCCGTTCTCGTGCTCGAGCTGGACGATCGAGTTGAACGGATTGCCCGACGGCTCGCGTCCGACCCGCTGCCACAACGCATCGCCGACATTGCCGAGCGCCAGTGTCAAGGTGAACACTTTCGAGATGCTCTGGATCGAAAAGGCTTGATCGGCGTCACCCGCCATCAGCACGCGGCCGTCATTGGTGACGGCGGCGATGCCGAATTTTTTTGGATCGACCTTTCCCAACTGCGGAATGTAGGTGGCGACATCGCCGCGGTCCGTACGCTCGGCCATTTCGGCTGCGACTTCGGCTAGCGCCTGTTCGAGTTCCGGCATGGTGCTACCTCAACCAACGTTCGATGCGCGCCATCGCCTCGACCATGTCGTCATGGCTGCCGGCATAGGAGAACCGCATGGTGCGGTGACCCGCCTGGGTGTCGAAGTCGCGACCGGGCGTCGCCGCCACATGCGCCTGCGCCAGCATCTTTCGCGCGAAAGCCATGCTGTCGTTGGTATGCCTGGTGACATCGCAAAAGGCATAGAAGGCGCCATCCATGGGTGCGGCCAGCGGAAAGCCGAGTTCCGGCAGTCGTTTCATCAAGAGTTCGCGATTCCAGGCATAGCGACCCTTCACCGCTTCCAGTTCCTCGGTCGCCTTGAACGCCTCGATCGCGGCGATCTGCGACAGTTCCGGCGGCGAGATGTAGAGGCTCTGGGCGACGCGCTCGACCGGCCGCACCAGGTCTTCGGGCAACACCATCCAGCCGATGCGCCAGCCGGTCATGCAGTAGTATTTCGAGAATGAGTTGATCACCGTCACGTCGCCGCCATAGGCAAGTGCCGTGGTGTCGGGAGCAGCATAGGCCAGCCGATGGTAGATTTCGTCGGAGATGACGGCGATGCCGAGCTCTTGCGCCGTCCTCACCAGAACCGCCAGTTCGTCGGCCGGTATGACCGCGCCGGTCGGATTGGCCGGACTGGCAAACAGCACGCCTTTCAGTGGCTTTTCGCGATGCGCGGTTTCCAGATGACCGGCATGCAGGTAGGCGGCCTCGCCAAGCTCGATCTCAACCACATCGATGCCGAGTGCGGCCATGATGTTGCGATAGGCGGGATAACCGGGCGCCGCGATGGCGACGCGGTCGCCTGGATCGAACATCGCCAGGAAGGCGAGATTGAAGGCGGCCGACGATCCGGTGGTCACCGCGATCCGGCTGGGTGGAATATCGAGGCCATAGTGATCGGCGTAATGTTCGGCGATCGCCTTGCGCAGCGCGGCGAGGCCGAGCGTGTCGGTGTAGCCGATGCGTCCGTCCCGCAAGGCCTCGGCCGCCGCGGCGCGAACCCCGACCGGCGCCGGGTCGGATGGCTGGCCGACGGCCATGGAGATGACCGGCACGCCCTGCGCCCTCAGCCGGTTCGCCTCGGCCAGAATGTCCATGGCGTGGAAGGGTTCGACATTGCCGCGACGTGAAAGCGAAACGACCATCTTTATCTCATTTTCCTCCGGCCGTCCCCACCTGGCTTTGGCGGCCGCGCCGCACAAATGCCCGATTGATGTGAGGATCACAAGTTGAGGAAGTTTCCGGCGCCGACTTTTCATCTTTCGCCCGCTCGTCTACCAGTGGACACATCATGTTGAGCCGACCCAGATCGACGATTGCTCAGGCAGCGCGCGTCTTCGCGACGCTTTCGCTTGGCGTGGCCGTCGCGGTGGCGAGTTCGGTCAGCGCCTTCGCCCAGAACGTGCCCGTCATACGCGATGCCGAGATCGAGGCGCTGGTGCGCGATTACGCGCGACCGATCTTCAAGGCGGCGGGGCTGGCGAATGACGGCATCGACATCGTGCTGGTCAACGACCAGAGCTTCAACGCCTTCGTCACCGGGCGCCGGATGTTCGTCAACACCGGCGCGCTGATGACGGCCGAAACGCCCAACGAGATCATCGGCGTCATCGCGCACGAGGCCGGCCATATCGCCGGCGGCCACCAGCAGAAGCTGCGCGACCAGCTCGAACGCGCCAAGACGATGGCCATCATCGCCACATTGCTGGGCGCCGGCGCCATCGTTGCCGGTGCCACCACCAACAGCCGCGGCCTTGCCGGCGCCGGCATGGGCGTGGCGGCCGGCGGCGGCGAGATGGCACAGCGCAGCATCCTCGCCTATCAGCGCACCGAGGAGATGACCGCCGACCGCTCGGCGATCACCTATCTCAACGCCACCGGCCAATCCGGCATGGGCATGCTGAAGACGTTCCACCGCTTCCAGACGGCACTGTCGCTGTCGGGTGCGCAGGTCGATCCCTACCGCATCAGCCACCCGATGCCGCAGGACCGTATCGCCAATCTCGAAGTGCTGGTGAAACAGAGCCCGTATGTCGACAAAATCGATGCCCCGGCACTGCAGCAGCGGCACGATTTGATGCGTGTGAAGATCGCCGTCTACATGGAGGGCCAGGCGGCCGCGTTGCGGCTGATGCGCAAAATGCCGGGCAGTCTCGCCGCGCAATATGGCGATGCCCAGTCGACATACCTGTTCGGTAACATCGCGACCGCGCTCGCCAAGACCAATGCACTGATCAAGGCGCAGCCGAAAAACGCCTATTTCCAGGAATTGCGCGGCGACATCCTGATGAAGGCGAACAAGCCCAGGGATGCCGCGGATGCCTATGCCAAGGCGGTCAGCCTCGACCCAGCGCGATCCGGATTGCTGCCGGTGTCCCTTGGCCAGGCGCTGATGGCGGTCGGTACACCTGACTCCCTGAAGAAAGCCGTCGTGCAGATCAACAACGGTCTGGGACGCGACAAGGAAAATTCGGCCGGGTATCGCTATCTGGCGCAGGCCTATGGCGAGTTGAATGACATACCGGGCGCCGAACTTGCCACCGCCGAAGGTCATTTCTATTCCGGCAATTACAAGGATGCGAAGATCTTCGCCATGCGGGCGCAGCAGCAGATGAAACGCGGCGAGCCGCGCTGGCTTCGCGCCCAGGACATCATAAACTACACACCATCAACCAAGATCAAATGAACCTTCCGGCCGCGCGCTGCGACACAGCCAGACGAACCGGGCCGGAAAACAGGTAGAAGGAACAGGAACGATGAAAAAGGCACTGCTGCTGGGCACCACGGGGGTTGCGGTCGCCCTTGCCATGCTGGCTTTCGGATTCGTGGCCGGAAGCCCACAGATTGCCAAGGCCGGTACGGCGCAGTCCGTCCAGACGGCGGCGGCCGACACCAAGATCGACCGCAGCGAGGTCGAGGGCATCATCCGCGACTACCTGCTGAAGAATCCGGAAGTCCTTCTGGAGGTCCAGGACGCGCTCGAAGCCAAACAGAAGGAAGAGCAGCGCATCGCTCATCTCGGCGTGATCAAGGGCGCCAAGGACCAGATCTTCAACTCCGCCTTCGACGGCGTCGTCGGCAATCCGAACGGCAAGATCACCATCGTCGAATTTTACGACTACAATTGCGGCTTCTGCAAACGCGCCATCAGCGACATGCAGGCGCTGACCAAGTCTGATCCGGATCTGCGCTTCGTGCTCAAGGAATTCCCGATCCTCGGACCCGATTCGCAGAAAGCGAGCGTCGTTTCGATGGCTTTCCACCTGATGCATCCGGAAAAGTACGGCGAGTTCCACAACGCGCTGCTCGGCGGCCAGGGACGCGCCACCGAGGCGACGGCCATCAAGATCGCGCTTTCGCTCGGTGCCGACGAAGCAACGCTGCGCGAGAAGATGAAGGATCCGTCGATCACCGAGGCGTTCTCCAAGACCTACGATCTTGCCAACAAGCTGGCGATCACCGGAACGCCGTCCTATGTGGTCGGCAACGAGGTTGTGTTCGGGGCGCTTGGGCAGCAAGTGCTGGCTGAAAAGATCGAGGCGGCGAAAGCCGCGCTCTGATTTTGCTCAGGAGCACATTTCTCACGGGCACATTTCCGCCTGTTGTGGACAGTGAAAGAACGCACTTGCGCTCTTTTCGCGGGCGTCTATGCCCATTATAGAGGGCCAGCGCGCCGGTTTGATGCCGGCGCCGGGAAAGGTCTGCTTTTTGAAAACGGTTTTCGTCCTGAACGGTCCCAATCTCAACGCGCTCGGCAAGCGCGAGCCGGGCATCTATGGCGGCAAGACGCTTGCCGCCATCGCCGATGACTGCAAGCAGGCTGGCACGGCGCTTGGGCTCGAGATCGATTTCCGCCAGTCGAACCACGAGGGCGACCTTGTCGACTGGATCCAGGAAGCCGGCAACAAGGCTGTCGGCATCGTCATCAATCCGGGCGCCTACAGCCACACCTCGATCGCGATCCACGACGCCATTCGCGCCATCGCGCCGCTGCCGGTCGCCGAAGTCCATCTTTCCAACATCCATGCGCGGGAACCATTCCGCCACGTTTCCATGGTCGCGCCGGTTGCCGTCGGCATGATCTGTGGCTTTGGGCCGCTCGGCTACACGCTGGCACTGCAGGCGCTGGCAGCACGCCTATGACCGGCCAACAAACAGAAGGCTCGAAAATGTCGATAAAGAAGACCGGTGTTGACCAGCAACTGATCCGCGATCTGGCGGGCATACTGAACGACACCAACCTCACCGAGATCGAGGTTGAACTGGGCGACCTGAAGGTACGCGTCTCGCGGCAGGCGCCGGCCGTTCACGCGATCGCGGCGCCGCAGCCTGCCTATGCGCCGGCCGCGGCCCAACTCGCTGCCGCGGCAGCGCCGGCGGTGGTCGATGTGTCGAAAAATGCGATAACCTCGCCGATGGTCGGCACCGCCTATCTGGCGCCGTCGCCCGACGCCAAGGCCTTCATCGAAGTCGGCCAGAAGGTCAAGGAAGGCCAGACGCTGCTGATCATCGAGGCGATGAAGACGATGAACCAGATCCCCTCGCCACGCGCCGGCACGGTGACGGCGATCCTGTTCGAGGATGCGACGCCGGTCGAATACGGCATGCCGCTTGTCGTGATCGAGTAGAGCGGGCCGGATGTTTCAAAAGATCCTCATAGCCAATCGCGGCGAAATCGCGCTTCGGGTGCTGCGCGCCTGCAAGGAACTCGGCATCCAGACGGTGGTGGTGCATTCGACCGCCGACGCCGATGCCATGCATGTCCGGCTCGCCGACGAGAGCGTCTGCATTGGCCCGCCGCCATCGCGCGACAGCTATCTCAACATCCATCAGATCGTCGCCGCCTGCGAGATTACTGGCGCCGATGCGGTGCATCCGGGCTACGGCTTCCTGTCGGAGAACGCCAAGTTCGCCGACATTCTGGCCGCCCACAACATCACCTTCATCGGCCCGTCCGGCGACCACATCCGCATCATGGGCGACAAGATCGAGGCCAAGCGCACAGCAAAACGCCTCGGCATTCCGGTGGTGCCCGGTTCGGACGGCGCGGTGACCGATGAAAAGGAAGCCAGGCGCATTGCCGCCGAGATCGGCTATCCCGTGATCATCAAGGCGTCGGCCGGCGGCGGCGGGCGCGGCATGAAGGTGGCGCATACCGAGGACGACCTCGAGGTCGCGCTGCAGACGGCGCGCTCGGAAGCCGGTGCTGCCTTTGGCGACGACGCCGTCTACATCGAGAAATACCTGGAAAAACCACGTCACATCGAGGTCCAGGTGTTCGGTGACGGCTTTGGCCGCGGCGTGCATTTCGGTGAGCGTGACTGTTCGCTGCAGCGCCGCCACCAGAAGGTCTGGGAAGAGGCGCCCTCGCCGGCCCTCAATGCCGAGGAGCGCGCCCGCATCGGCGGCGTCTGCGCCAAGGCCATCGCCGACCTCGGCTATTCCGGGGCCGGCACGATCGAGTTCCTCTACGAGAATGGCGAGTTCTACTTCATCGAGATGAACACGCGCCTGCAGGTCGAGCATCCGGTGACCGAAGCGATCACCGGCATCGATCTCGTGCACGAGCAGATCCGCGTCGCCTCGGGCGGCGGACTTTCGGTCAGGCAGGAAGACATCAAGTTCAATGGCCACGCCATCGAATGCCGCATCAATGCCGAGGACCCGCGCACCTTCACCCCCTCGCCCGGCACGATCACCCACTTCCACACACCGGGCGGTCTCGGCATCCGCGTCGATTCCGGCGTCTATTCCGGCTACAAGATCCCGCCCTATTACGACAGCCTGATCGGCAAGCTGATCGTGCATGGGCGCAACCGCGTCGAGTGCATGATGCGGCTGCGGCGTGCGCTGGATGAATTCGTCGTCGACGGCATCAAGACGACGTTGCCGCTGTTTCGCGATCTCGTCGGCAATGCCGATATCGCCAATGGCGACTATGACATCCACTGGCTGGAAAAATACCTGGCCAAGGAAGAGTAGTCCGGGGACGCGATGACCCGCCCCTACGCGCCCGGCTATCGCATCCCCACCGACCTTTTGCTCAAGGCCTATGCCTCGGGCGTCTTTCCGATGGCCGAAAGTGCCGGCGACCCGGAGGTGTTCTGGGTGCGGCCGGAGACGCGCGGCATCATCCCGCTCGACGGTTTTCACACGCCGAAGAGCCTCAGGAAAACGATCAAGAAGCATCCTTTCGACATCCGTTTCGATTTCGATTTCGAAGCGACGATCGACGGCTGCGCCGAAAAGCGCGAGGAGCGCCGGTCGACCTGGATCAACGCGCCGATCCGCGAAGCCTATGTGCAACTGCACCGGATGGGGCACTGTCATTCGGTCGAGGCGTGGCGCGAGGAGCGGCTGGTCGGCGGTCTCTACGGCGTGTCGCTCGGCCGGGTCTTCTTCGGCGAGAGCATGTTTGCCAGGGAAACGGACGCTTCCAAGACCTGTCTTTTCTATCTCGTCGAGCGCTTGAAGGCGCGGGGCTTCGCGTTACTTGATACGCAATTCACCACCGAGCACCTCAAGCGCTTGGGCGCGGTCGACGTGCCGCGCGGCAAGTATGAGAAGATGCTGGCCGACGCGCTGAAGGGTGAGGCCGTCTTTTTTCCGTAACTGAAGAGATTCGATGTCGGGCGAGAACCACCTTCGAACGGACATGCAGCCAATTGTTCAAGCACTGATCGAAAAGGGCAGAGACGTCACAATGGGCCAGCTCGACCTACTGCTCCCCAAACGAGAGTTTAGTTCGACCGATATCGAAGACATAATGGCTGCTCTCGCTGACCACGGGATACACATCGCCGAGTGAACGATCTGCCGGGCCGACCTGTCCCGATTGCATCAACCTTTCGCAGCGGTCTCCAAAGGCGTCTGCGAATGGAACATCATTTTCCAGCCGTTGACGCGATGAACGTAGCCGGTGCTGACAAGTGCGGCGTAGGGTTCGCCGTTCTCCCGCGTTGCCCGCGCCTCGTAAGTCAGCATGATGATATCGCTGCCCGGCTCGATTATTCCCTTCAGCTCGATGTCGAGGTCGCGCCAGCGGTTGGGCTTGGTTGCGGTCTTGGCGAGATCGGCATTGTCCATCGCCTTTGCCATCTGCGGAAACGCCACCAGGCACTCGGTGTCGGCATTGGCCGCATAGTAGGCCGCGTCGCCCGTCCAGAATCCCCTTTCGAGCTCCAGCAGCTCTTTCTTGCTGGCCGTGATCCGCTTGCTGTCTGACATCGAAAAATCCTCCAGGCGCATGGATGCGCATCGTCCGTGGCCTAAACGCATGGTGGCCCAGGACAGTTCCGGCGGATCAGTTGGCGGTTGTGTCAGGTTCCGTGGCATCCGGCTGTGCCGGAGTGGCAGCAGGCTTCGGCTTGGCCGCGGCGGGCTTCGAAGCGTCAGCCTTGGTCGCGCCCGCCTTGGGGGCGTCGGGTGCCGGTACGTCGGACTTCTGCTTGCATTCCTTCAGCCAGACGTCATAGACGGCATGTTCGACGGCGTTGAGGCCGGGGCTTTCGGCGAACATCCAGCCGGTGAAGATGCGGCGGATCTTGCGGTCGAGCGTGATCTCGTCGACCTCGACAAAGGAATCGGTCTTCGGCTCCTCGGTCTGCGGCCGCGAATAGCAGATGCGCGGCGTCACCTGCAAAGCGCCGAACTGCACCGTCTCGTCGATATAGACATCGAAGGTAATGATGCGGCCGGTGATCTTGTCGATGCCGGCGAATTCCGCGATGGGATTGGTGATGCGATCCGATCCGGCGGGCGCCGCCGGTGCGGGCGCCGGCGCAGCGGGTGCGGGCGAAGCGGCAAAGGCCGCGGTGCTGACGGCCAGGCCGGCGGCTAGCGTCAGGCCGCCCGTCGATATCAGGTTGAAAAATCTCATCTAGGGGTACCGGTGGTTCGCGCCCGGGCGATTCTGTCGATCACCAAGGCTAGTCGCCGTTTTCTGATCAGCAAGCAGCTAAACACCAATTGTGGCGATAAAGGACCGGCCTGCACCTTGCGTTGTTACAAGTCGGGGCCGTTACGACCCCGGTGTCCAGGCGTCGTAGTCGCCGGTAACCTGCGGGCGATGCTGATTGGTCAGCACCGAGCCCTTCGGGCGATAGGCTGCTGGGCTGCCGGTCAGATTGGGCTGATGCGGCTTTTGCCAGTCGCGCGGCTTATAGTCCTCGCTGGGCGGCGCGACGTCGACACGGTGATGCATCCAGCCGTGCCAGCCCGGCGGTATGGCCGAAGCTTCCGAATAGTTGCGGTAGATGACCCAGCGGCGCGTGCGGCCTTCCGAATCGATGCCGCCCTCGTAATAGACATTGCCGGTCTCGTCCTGGCCGACCTTCTTGCCATGCCGCCAGGTGTGCAGGCGCGTTCCCAGCGTCTGGCTGTTCCACCAGGTGAAAAACTGCGTAAGGAAAGTCTTCATCTCAAAACCCTCGCGCCGACGGCGCCCGTTTCCTGCTTATGGCGTCAGGCCATCGGGAAGGCAAGGGTTTTGCCACACGGAGCGCTCGAATGGCTTGCCGGAAAGCCGACACAAGCCCGTGATTTTCTTCACCGCGGGATGCGCGCTTGCCAAGCCTTCGCGGTCTTTCTAAAGCTTGCGCGGCCGAGCCGGTATCCAACCGGCGACAGGCCGAAGGAGGTGACGATTGGCCACGGAATTGCCGACCACCGACATTCGCATCAGCGCCGACCTGATTCGCCGTCGCAAGGGCGGCACGCCGATTGTCTGCCTCACCGCTTACACCTATCCCATCGCCCGCTTGCTCGACGACCATGTCGATCTGCTCCTGGTTGGCGACAGCGTCGCCATGGTGCTGCACGGCCACAAGACGACGCTGGGCGCCTCGCTCGACATGATGATCGCGCATGGGCAAGCGGTGATGCGCGGCTCGGCCAAGGCCTGCGTCGTCGTCGACATGCCGGCCGGCACCTATGAAGACTCGGCGGCACTAGCCGTTGCCTCGGCGCGGCGGATCGTCGACGAAACCGGCTGCCAGGCGGTGAAACTGGAAGGCGGCGTCGACATGGCCGGGCAGATCGCCGCCATCGTCGCAACCGGCATTCCGGTGATGGGACATATCGGCCTGCTGCCGCAATCGGTGGAGAAGGACGGCGGCTATAAGATCAAGGGCCGCACGGACGAGACTGTCGCCGCACTGTTTGCCGATGCGCTCGCGGTCGAAGGCGCCGGCGCGTTCTCGGTGGTCATCGAAGGCACGATCGAGACCGTCGCCGCCGACATCACCCGCCGCATCGCCATCCCAACCATCGGCATCGGCGCCAGCGGCGACTGCGACGGCCAGATCCTGGTCATCGACGACATGATCGGGCTGACCGTCGACCGGGTGCCGAAATTCGTCAAGGAGTATGCCGATCTGCGCAGCGTCATCGCGCATGCCGCCGAAAGCTACGCATCCGAGGTGCGAAGCCGGACATTCCCAGGCCCTGGACATGTCTTTTCGGCCGCGACAGGCAAGGACAAGACATGAGCCGGCCCATCGTCGTCGACAACGTTGCCGCGCTGCGCGCGGAAATCCGCCACTGGCGGCGCGACGGCCTTCGTGTCGCCATGGTGCCGACCATGGGTGCGCTGCATGACGGGCACATCTCGCTGGTCAGAATCGCACTCGAACGAGCCGAGCGCTGCGTCGTGTCGATCTTCGTCAACCCGACGCAGTTCGCGCCGACGGAAGACCTCGACAAGTACCCGCGCCAACTCGCCCACGACCTCGACCGGCTGGGAATGGCCAGGGCCGACCTGGCCTTCACGCCGACAGTCGGCGAAATGTATCCCACTGGGTTTGCAACAGAAATCTCGGTCGGCGGCCCCTCCGCCGGGCTCGAATCGGACTTTCGGCCAACCTTTTTCGATGGCGTCGCCACCGTGGTGGCAAAGCTTTTCCTGCAGGCAACCCCTGACTGCGCGGTCTTCGGCGAGAAGGACTACCAGCAGCTTTGCGTCGTCAGGCAGCTCTGCCGCGACCTGGATCTGCCCGTCGAAATCATCGGCGCACCGACGATACGCGACGAACACGGTCTCGCCATGTCGTCACGCAACGCCTATCTCGGCGAAGCCGAGCTCGAGATCGCGCGCCAGTTCAACGTGATCCTGAGAAAGACGGCCGCAGCTCTGGCGGCCGGCGCCGACCAGAACGGTGCGACCGCCGAGGCCAGGCACGCCCTGATCGCGGCCGGCTTCCGCGAGGTCGACTATGTCGAGGCGCGCGAAAGCCTGACGCTCGCGCCATGGCGTCGGGATCGTGAAGGGCGCTTGCTCGCCGCGGCCTGGCTCGGCAAGACCAGGCTGATCGACAATGTGGACGTTCCCTGGGCATAAAAGCTGGAAATTTTCATCAGCGCGTTCCCGACCTGACAGACTGGGCCGGCCAAGGTTGACGTGCCCGCAAACTTCCAGGCTGGCGGCATTGCGGCGGTTTGCTGCCGCGCCTACTTCTCTCCAATTCGTCGGCTGCTCCTGACCAATAGTTGCCCCACAACGATCCCAATAACCCCAGCAAAGGCTTTCACGAGTGCGTCGATAAGGCGTGCGTGGCGACCGGGATCGATGATCTGAAGCAATTCCAGTACGCCTGCGATCACAACCACAAAGATCACGGTTTGATACAGACGGTTGGGGAAGCCGAGCGCCATAGCCAAGCCCAGCAACACGTAGGCCAAGGCGCGTTCAACATTTGCCGGGGCTATGTGCGGCCGCATCTGGATCGGCGACAAGGTTGCGAAAACGATGATGGCGAGCAGCGCCAGCGCTGCAATGCGGGACAGTTTGATCATGCTCCTGCATACCCGTCGTAAGCCGGCACAGCAAATGCCGGGATGACGCATCGCCTGGTTCGAAACCGATGACGCCAGCAATTTTGGGTGATGTCAGTCCTATTCCTCGGTCGGCATATGCAGATACATCGACTGGATGCCGACCCGGCCCGGTCCGGTGAAACGGTTGACGATGAAATTCATGTTGGCGCCGAAGAAGCCGCTCGACAAGCGATCGATCTTGGTTTCCATCCTGACCGAGACATCCTTGAACAGCCAGCCACCAGGTTCGATGTCGATGGTTTCGCCAGCGGCGAGCGTTTTCTCGAAGACGTTGCCATAGCCGTGCAGCCAGACGATGCCGTCGCCGGCATCGCCGCGAAAACGGTCGATGAAGAAGCCGCTCTGGCCGAACAGCATTGTCGCCATGCCGCGCACGCGCTCGAAAGTGTAGTCGACATTGCCGGTGGCGGCGAGAAACTGGTGCTCGCGCACCTGGATCTCCTCGCCACGCCTGAGATGGATCGGCACGATATGGCCAGGCCCATCGCGGCTGAAGGCGATGATGCCCGCCCCCGATGCTTCGGTGACGAAGATCTGCATGCCGGCCATCATGCGCTTCAGCGCTCCTTTCAGCGATTTCAGGCCGATGGTTATGGTGGAATTCTTCCACAGCAGGATGTGGTGCTCGAAATAGACAGGCATGCGCGTCACATCGACCGAAAGCACCGGCACCAGCTCGCCAGCGATGTGATAGGTGACGCCACCAAAGGTTTCGTTCGACGCCTGTGTCGGCATCAGTTCCGGTAAGCTCGGCATGAAATCCCCCCTTGCGCCATCGCGTCCGTGAATGCGGACGCAGGCTCAGGCAGCGTTGATACGGCTGCGGGGGCCGGTCAAATCAAAAACGCGAGACAATTGCTGGCCGGGCGCTCCGGCAGCGGCCTATCCGAGGGGCTTCTCGAAACTCAGCGTCGTCGGCCTTGAGGTCTCGCGCGGATCCGCGGCATTGCCGGCAGGCAAAAACCCCTTCGATCGGTAGAAGGCGATGGCGCCGCCATTGGCTTCCTCCACCTCGACACGCAGCGTTCGGGCTTCCGGGAAACTGGCCTCGATCTCCTCCAGCAGTGCTTGCCCGATCCCTCGCCTCTGACAGGCCGGAAGCACGTAAAGCTGGTTCAACAGGATGATCTTCGCGTCGGCGGTGGCGGCAGCGTATGCCATGCCGCCGATCCGCTTGCCGTCGTCGGCAACCAGGAATTCCGAATTCGGCCGTGTCAGCCGCGAGCGGAGCGAAGCGATCGAGTGCCATTCATCGGTGATCTCGGTCACCTCAGAGGCACCATAGATGGCGTCATAGGTCGCATGCCAGGTTTCGACCAGCAGCGCCCGCACTGCGGCAAGGTCACGTTCGCCTGCGGTGCGGACGAACACCGCCTTACTCGATGCCCAGCTTGGCCTTGACGAGATCGTTGACCGCTTGCGGATTGGCCTTGCCGCCGGTCGCCTTCATCACCTGGCCGACGAACCAGCCCGCCATGCTCGGCTTGGCGCGCGCCTGCTCGACCTTGTCTGGGTTGGCAGCGATCACCTCATCGACTGCCTTCTCGATGGCGCCGGTGTCGGTGACCTGCTTCATGCCGCGGCTCTCGACCAATTGGCGTGGGTCGCCGCCCTCGTTCCAGACGATCTCGAACAGGTCCTTGGCGATCTTGCCGGAAATGGTGCCATCCTTGATCAGGTCAATCACCGCGCCCAGCTGGTCGGGCGAAACCGGAGCATTTTCAATGTCCTTGCCGGCCTTGTTCAATTGCCCGAGCAGATCGTTGATGACCCAGTTGGCGGCCAGCTTGCCGTCGCGGCCGGCGGCCACCTTCTCGAAATAGTCGGCGATCGGCTTTTCCGAAACCAGGATCGAAGCATCGTAGGTCGACAGACCGACCGAAGCGATCAGCCGCGCCTTCTTGTCATCCGGCAGTTCCGGCAATTCCTTCGCCAGCGCGTCGACATAGGCCTGGTCGAATTCCAGCGGCAAGAGATCGGGATCAGGGAAATAGCGGTAGTCGTGCGCCTCTTCCTTGGAGCGCATCGAGCGTGTCTCACCCTTGACGGCGTCGAACAGGCGCGTTTCCTGATCGATCTTGCCGCCATCCTCCAGAATGGCGACCTGCCGGCGCGCCTCATAGTCGATGGCCTGGCCGATGAAGCGGATCGAGTTGACGTTCTTGATCTCGCAGCGCGTGCCGAACTCGCCGCCCGGCTTGCGCACCGACACGTTGACGTCGGCGCGCATCGAGCCTTCGTCCATGTTGCCGTCGCAGGTGCCGAGATAGCGCACGATTGTGCGCAGCTTGGTGACGTAGGCCTTGGCTTCATCGGCCGAGCGCATATCCGGCTTGGAAACGATCTCCATCAGCGCCACGCCGGACCGGTTGAGGTCGACATAGGACATGGTCGGATGCTGGTCGTGCATCGACTTGCCGGCATCCTGTTCCAGATGCAGCCGCTCGATGCCGACCTCGATGTCCTCGAATTCGCCCTGACGATCCGGGCCGACCGAGACGATCACCGTGCCCTCGCCGACGATTGGCTGCTTGAACTGCGATATCTGATAGCCCTGCGGCAAATCCGGATAGAAGTAGTTCTTCCGGTCGAAGACGGACTTGTGGTTGATCTGCGCCCTCAGACCAAGGCCGGTGCGGATCGCCTGCTTGACGCATTCCTCGTTGATGACCGGCAGCATGCCGGGCATTGCCGCATCGACCAGGCTGACATTGGCATTGGGTGCGGCGCCAAAGGCGGTCGAGGCGCCGGAAAACAGCTTTGCTTCCGAGGTGATCTGGGCATGGACCTCGAGACCGATGATGATCTCCCAGTCGCCGGTGGCACCCGGGATCAGGCGTTTCGCGTCGGGCGTTCGGGTGTCGATGAGTGTCATGATGGCCTGCGAATTGCGGTGACTGAACTCACGTTTGAACGTGAATTTCACGTCCAACGTGAAGGTCATTGGCTAGTGCAAACCGCCAAAAGAGACAAGCGCAAAGCAGCGGACTGGCCTTTTCAGCCGCCTTCGCCTGTGGGACACTCGTCCCAATGGAGAGTGGATGTCCACTTACGCTCAGTCCCGGTAAGGCCCTGACCTCGTAACGAGGCAGGGCAGAAAACCTGAAACCCCGTGCCGCGAAGCTTCGCGGCGGCGGCATTTTTTGTTTTCCCGGAAACTCTCCAATGGATATTTCGCGCACTGAACAGCGCATCCTGCACCTGCTCGCGCAGGGCGGATGCATTGAAATCGAAAAGAACGACAAAAAGCGGATCCCCTCCGTCAAATGCCTGACCCGTGACGGCTGGCACTATCCGGGCGTCGATCTCGACCTGTTTCGCAAACTGAAACGCAAGAAGGCGGTTTCCTCGTCGGGCGGCGGGCCTTACCGCATCACCCGGCGCAGGCTCGAACTCGTCCGTTCCGAACTCGACAACAGGTAGCGTTGGATCCGCCGGTCGGTTCTCCGGCCGGCGGTTCCCTATCACCGCTCAAGCGGTGGCGATGTAGGCCCTGATCTCGTCGGCCTCGCGCTCGACATCCTCGATGCGGCGCTTGACCACGTCGCCGATGGAAACGATGCCATCGAGCATGCCGTTCTTTTCCACCGGCAGATGGCGGAAGCGGCCTCGGGTCATGATTTCCATCACCTCGTTGACGGTGTGGTTCTCATTGCAGATCTTCACCTTCGGCGTCATTGCCGAACGTACGGCGATATCGAGCGCGGCGGCACCTTCCCTGGCGACGACGCGGACGATGTCGCGTTCGGAAAGAATGCCGACGATCTTGCGATCGCCATTGGTGATGACCAGTGCGCCGATCTTGTGTTCGGCGAGGATGCGGATGGCTTCGCTGAGCTTTTCGTTCGGCCCGAGCGTCAATACGTCGTGGCCTTTTTTCTCGAGAATTGCCTTAACCGTCATGGCGTCCTCCTCTGCTTTACCTGCCGGTTTCCTGCCTGACCGGCTTTCACATAAGAGTGAACATCGTGCGCCGTGATCGGTTGCATTTCAAGTGCGGCGGTCGCCGGTCTCCCATTCAGGCGCCTGCCGCCGTCTGTCAAACAAGCGCAGGCCGAAGAAGCCGGCGACAAAGCCTCCAATATGAGCCTCCCAGGCAATCTGGCCGTTTACTCCAGGGGCAAAGCCGAGAAGGCCGGTGGCGAGGTTGATGATCATCCACACGGCGAGGAAGATCACGACACCGCGCAAGCGCAGGACAATTGCGATCGGCAGTACAGGGCCGGCGAAAGCCGCCTTGCCGGTCGAACGGTCGGTGCGGAAACCGAAACGCGCCGCAGCCCCCATCATGCCTGAGATAGCGCCTGACGCACCGACCAGCGGCGCCTCTCCGTACGGATGCACCGCCCAGAAGAGCACCACCGAAGCCAGCCCGGTCACAGCAAAGAACAGTGCGAACCGGAGCGTGCCCAGGCGATTTGCCAACGGCGAACCGAAAGCGGCCAGCCAGACCATGTTGATGGCAATATGGGCAAAGCCGCCATGCATGAAGGCATAAGTGAAAGGGCGAGAGAAAAGGAACCAGTCGAAGCCGTATTGCCCGGTGTAGAGAACGGGAATGAAGGCGCCGTCGTAGAGCAGTGTCAGTTGCTGCGTCTGCGTCAGCACGTACTGCTGCAACAGAAAGACGACCACGCAGATGCCGATCACCCCCAGCACCACCGGCGGCAGGTTGAACACCGGCTCGCGCCGGGGCTCAGGCGCGTCCTCGACCGGGTCGATTTCCGAGGGGTTTACAGGTTCGCTCATTTGAAATTGCACTCAGCGCGGGGATTCGGGGCAGGAGTTCGGGTTTCGAGCATCTAGATCACCGCTGAACGAACAGCAAACGGCGAATCGCTGGGGCGCGAATCAAAAAAGAAGCCGTTCAAGGTTTCCCTTGAACGGCTGGTCGAGCCCCCTGCTCCCCTAAAACTCTTGACTGAAGTGCTGCCGATCGTCGCGAAACGACCGCTTCTGGAGTGGTTCTTATGTGCCATGGGCCTCGCTTCGGTGCAACGTAAACCACTTGTTAACCTTAACGGCCCCGACCCGTGAACAAGTGTTAACGACGCTGGCACGCTTCCTGCTCCGCAACGCATGTAGGTCATCGGAGGGCGCCCTTCTGTTCACCGATGGGACATCAGACGACAGATTGCGCGGAGCAGCATACCATGAACCAGAACGGATCGATCACGCTGTTCCAATATTGGAACCGCCTGCGTGACGGACGCCCTGCCCCGAAGCGTTCGGAGGTAGAGCCGGCCGACATCAAGTCGCTGCTGGCCGACACCTTCATCCTGGAAAGGGACACGCGCGGGCAAGCCGTATTCCGGCTGGCCGGCACCAGGCTTTGCGCCTGCTATGGCCGCGAACTCAAGGGATTTTCCTTTCCGTCGCTATGGCGCGAGAAGGATCAGCGGCTGGTCTCGCGGCTGATCCATGGCGTCTTCGACCAGAAATCCGTGGTGCTCATCACCTATGAGGGCTTCAGCCGCAACGGCCGTTCCAACAAGTTCGAACTGCTCGCCCTGCCGCTTGACGGCGGCGTCGAAAATCCCCGCTGCCTGGGTGTCATCAGCGCCGTGGAGAAGCCCTTCTGGCTGGGTGCCGACCCGATCACCGACGCCTTGATCGATTCGATCCGTGTCATCGATCCGGAGAAGGAACTGCTGACCAACCGGCCGGCGATCGATGTCCCCTCGCTGGTTCCCGACGAGCTTGGGGCACCCGAGACGATTTCGGCGCTCGGGCGGGCGCGCCGCATCCGCCATCTCGTTGTCTTCGATGGCGGGCGCGAGGAATAGTCCGCAATCTGGCAGCCTCGAGCGCCCGCTTTTTCCCTTTGTTAACCCGCTTTGTTGTACTTCTGCGATGAAGTTCCTCGCATCGACGCGTGGGATGCCAAACGGGGTGTAGGCAGTCATGAGGTCAGCGGCGGTCGACTATGCGCCGTCCCAAGCTGAAAGGCGTAACTTTCAGCGCGTCCGGGTCAAGATTTACGGGCGCTTCATGCTGGAAGACCGCACCGAGCACCCTTGCCAGGTCGTCGACATGTCACCGGGCAATGTAGCGCTTCGCACCGATCGCATCGGCATGCCCGGCGAAAAAGTCATCGCCTATATCGACCATATCGGCCGCATCGAAGGCGTCGTCACGCGCACCCTGCAGGACGGTTTCGCGATGACCGTCATCGCGTCGGACCGCAAGAAGGACAAGCTTGCCGCGCAATTGACCTGGCTTGCCAACAAGCACGAACTCGACCTGCCGGAAGACCGCCGGCACGAGCGCGTCGCGCCGCGCAATCCAACCAGCGTGCTGCAGCTCACCGACGGCCGCCAGTACCAGTGCCGGATCATCGACCTGTCGCTTTCCGGCGCCGCGATCGAGATCGACGTCAAGCCGGCGATCGGTATCCAGGTCATGCTTGGCACCATGCGCGGGCAGATCGTTCGCCATTTCGAGGACGGCGTCGCCATCGAATTCGCCGTCATCCAGCGCCCCGAAACGCTCGATTCGGAATTCAACACACCACGCGCCTGACAAGCCCCGACAGAAGCATTTTAGGAACCGGCCCTCGTGGCCGGTTTTTGTGTTCACGACATCGTTGATTGAGGTGCTTCACCCAAGCTTGCGGCCGCCGCCCGCAAGGCCTGCGTGACAGCGAACCCCGGAAGGGCCCGTCCCGGGAACTCCAAACAATTCAATACTCAAATGATTCAAATTTTATGTTTATTCTACTGGCGTTTTACTCAATATCTACTTCGCGCTTTTGCGTCGAATAAATCCACATGTGGCAATGTCTCCTTCGAACGGGGAGACTACAACAATGAAGAAAACGAGGGGCAAGCTGTTGCTGGTGGCAATGGCGATGCAGCTTTCCGCCTGGGGATCAGCATATGCCGCGGGACCGGCCTATATGCACACCGGCGGCCGCACCACGCAGCCTGTTGGCCATTATGAATTCTGCCAGCGCATTCCTGGCGAATGCAGCGAAAGGACGCCCAAGGGCGCGCCGGTCGAGCTGACCCGCAAACTCTGGGCGACGATCGTCAACATCAACAATTCGGTCAACACCAGGATCAAGCCGCGCACCGACATGGAGAACTACGGTGTCGAGGAATACTGGTCCTATCCCGACAATGGCTATGGCGACTGCGAGGATTACGCGCTGGAAAAGCGCCGCGAATTGATGGATGCGGGCGTGCCCGCCGGCAATCTGCTGATGACGGTTGCGCGCCAGCCGAATGGCGATGGCCATGCGGTGCTGACCGTGCGCACCAGCCTCGGAGAATTCATCCTCGACAATCTGCAAACCAAGGTGCTGTCCTGGACCGATACCGACTACACCTATCTCAAGCGCCAGTCCGACCAGAATTCCGGCGTTTGGGTGACGATCAACGACGGCCGTTCCGACGCGGTCGCCAGCGTTCGCTAATGCATGTCGCCAAAAGCGCGAAGCCGTTTTGGGATAACGAGATGCACATAACAGAGGTTAAGCGCGTCACGTGGATGCGACGCGCTTAAGGAGAAACCCGGTCGAGTCCCCACCCTCCCCGTCCCCAACGACCGGGTCAAGGAGCCGGCCCCGTCCCCGGGCCGGCTCCGCCATTTCTGGCGGAGTGGAAGGTTCAGACTTTTTTCAGCCCCGCCTTGAAGCGTTTGCCATTGGCGACGTAGTGCGCGGCCGAACCGCGCAATCTTGTCACGGCCGCGTCGTCCAGCAGCCTGATCGCCTTGGCCGGCGAGCCGACGATCAGCGAATTGTCGGGAAATTCCTTGCCTTCGGTAACCAGCGCACCAGCGCCGACCAGCGAGTTCCTGCCGATCCTGGCACCGTTCAGCACGATGGCGCCCATGCCGATCAGGCTGTTGTCGCCGATCGTGCAGCCATGCAGCAAGGCGCGGTGGCCGATCGTACATCCCTGGCCAATCGTCAAGGGAAAGCCGGGATCGGTGTGCATGACCGTGTGTTCCTGCACATTGGTGTCGGCGCCGATTGTGATCGGCTCGTTGTCGCCGCGGATGACGACACCGAACCAGAAGCCTGCGTTGCGGCCGACGCGTACGTCGCCGATCAGCGTCGCATCGGGCGCGATCCAGTTTGAGTCCGCATCCGCGAAGCTGGGCTCTGTTCCATCGATCGCATAAAGCGGCATTGTTGGTCTCCGAATCGTCTCAGGCTGGAAGGTTGGAGCCTAGGAGACCGATCGTCCATGAGGCAATGGCCAGCACGACGATGCCAAGCGCCAAGACCCAAGCAATCGCCGTGCAGCCGCAGGACATCAGCGCCACCGTCGAAATGCGGCGCGCGCGCCGGGCGTCGAGGGCATCGTTGACCAGCATGAAAGGCCCGGCACAGGCGGTGGCGAGCAGCGAGCGCAGCACATGCGACGGCGACACATAAGGTTCGGCAAAGGCAACCTTGCGGCCCGACACCAGCTCCATCGTCGATCCGGCCAGACCGCAGGCCGTCAGCCCGACGACAAAAGCGAACAGAGTGAGTTCCAGCAAGCCCATCTTTACGTTCCGTTTACCATGAAATTGCACAGTCGTTCCACGAAGGCAGCAAGAGCCGTGCCGTGCGATGTGTGCCGACCAGGGACACAAGAAGGTGGACAGGCGGCCGAGATCCGAGGACTGAGATGAAGCAGGCAGAGATCGCGGAAGGCCCGGCACTCACCGTGGTCGATTCCAGGCTGATGAGGCGGGTGTTCTACGCGTTCGCGGTGTTGGCCTTGCTGTCGGCAACGATCAGCCTTGGCGGCAAATGGTTCGGCCATTCGATCGCCATGGCCGGATACACCGACGATGCGACGATCCACCGGGTGGTGATCGGCAACAACGTCATCACTGTCCCGGCCAATGCCATTCGTTTCGCCCAGGCCCGGCGCGACGGCATCGCCTCGCGGCTGGATCTCTATCTGCGATATCCCCAGATGGACGGCTACAGCGAAGCCGCGCGCGACGATTTCAATCACATGGGAATAGCCAAGAACATCATCTTCCTGTCCCTCGAACAGCAGATGATGTCGCGAGACATGAGTGGCCGCTTCGCACCGATCTACAGCGCGCTGATCGTCCAGCCCGGCATTCCGGGACCTGACGGCACGACGGTGTATGGTTTCAACGAGAAATCAGGCTATTTGAACGAGGTGCTGGTTGTCGGCAAGCGCCCCGGCAAGGCCCCGTTCGTCGCTCGCTGCCTGAGCGGGCCGAATGCCGAGGAATCGCTGGCCCCCTGCGAGCGGGACATCCTGGTTGGCGAGGATCTCAGCCTCACCTATCGCTTTCCCAAGGAGTTTCTCGGCGATTGGCAGGCGCTTGACGCGTCGATCGCGACCGAAGCCGTACGGATCCTGAAGACCGGACATTGAGAGGGAGGGCGGCTGCTGGCCGCGTAGGCCCGGCCCGCCGAGTGCGCGGGCTCAGGCCAGATCGATGTCGAGGATCGCCATCGAAAAATTGTAGTCGCCGTCGTCCTCATCCTTGAAGACGATGCCGAGGAATTCGTCGCCGACATAGACTTCGGCCGAATCGTCCTTGCGCGGCCGTGCCTTGACCTCGATCTTGGGGTTCTGGAAGACGCGCTTGAAATAGGCGTCCAGCTTTCTGATTTCGTCCGGCTTCAACAGTCTTCTCCGATCATCGGGCTTGCTCGTTCGAACGCGCTTCTGGCACGTCGACGATGGCGATGTAAAGGCAAGCGGCCTGATAAGGCGAGAACAACCGCCCACTCCCACCCACGGCCGGAATCCGGCCGCGGTCAGCGACCTTGAGAAAATCAGATGTCGAAGCTGACGACCTGATCCATCGTCTGCGACGGCAGAAGCTGGTCCATCTGGCGCGACGGCTGATCGCAGCCGGTCTCGCCGACGACGCGGGCCGGCACACCGGCGACCGTCTTGTTGTGCGGCACTGGCGACAGCACCACCGAGCCCGCGGCGATCTTCGAGCAATGGCCGATTTCGATGTTGCCGAGGATCTTGGCGCCGGCCCCGATCAGCACGCCGTAGCGGATCTTGGGGTGACGGTCGCCGCCGGCCTTGCCGGTGCCGCCCAGCGTCACGCCGTGCAATATCGACACGTCGTCCTCGATGACCGCGGTCTCGCCGACGACGAGGCCGGTGGCGTGGTCGATGAAAATGCCCTTGCCGATGCGGGCGGCCGGGTTGATGTCGGTCTGGAAGACCGAGGACGAACGGCTCTGCAGATAAAGCGCGAAATCCTTGCGGCCCTGGTTCCACAGCCAATGCGCCAGCCGATGCGTCTGGATGGCGTGAAAGCCCTTGAAATAGAGCACCGGCATGATGAAGCGGTCGCAGGCCGGATCGCGATCGTAATAGGCCTGGATGTCGACACGCACGGTCGTCGGCCAGTCCTTGTCGTCGGCCAGCATCGACTTGAAGGTCTGGCGGATGAGATCGGAGCCGATGTCCTGATGGTCGAGCCGCTCTGCCAGCCGATGGATGACCGCTTCTTCCAGGCTGTCCTGGTTGAGGATGGTCGAATAGAGGAACGCGGCCAGCAGCGGGTCGCGGTTGACCGCCT
The DNA here is from genome assembly GCF_024746815.1 of Mesorhizobium sp. AR07. Taxonomy (GTDB): domain Bacteria; phylum Pseudomonadota; class Alphaproteobacteria; order Rhizobiales; family Rhizobiaceae; genus Mesorhizobium. The sequence goes on along the minus strand of NZ_CP080525.1, from coordinate 577,336 downwards.
CCATCGCCTCGTCACGGATCGAGCGCCAGATCGGATCGACCGGCTGCAATGCGCTGTGTCGGGAAATGCTGATGCTGTTCATCGCCGTCTCGTCCTGCGTCCTGCCGGGCTGCCTGTTGTGCTTGCCTGTCGTCTGGCGGCACATATAAGCCAGATCATAGCACGATTGAACTCAATTTTCCTTAGTGCTTTGTCAAATGGATTTGGTTCGCGGGAATTCAAGCAGCCATGGAAAACGAACCCTTGATGGACGATGCGCTGAAAAGCGAGCTTTCGGCGCTCTATCGCGCGCAAGACCGCCACTACCACAACCTTGCCCATATCGAGGCGATGCTGGCGTTGGCTGGCGACTATCGAGGGTTGGTCGGCGACCCCGAAGCCGTCGAAGCGGCGATCTGGTTCCATGATGCCATCTATGACAGCAAGGCCAAGGACAACGAGGCGCAAAGTGCCGCCCTTGCCGAGAAAGAGCTCGTGGGGCGCGTTGACGCCAGGCGGCTCGACCGCATCTCGGCGATGATCGTCGCTACCGCCACGCACCAGCCGCCGCTGTTTGACGACGCGACGGCCGTACGGGACGCCAGTCTTTTCCTCGATATGGATCTGTCGATCCTGGGCGCTGCGCCGGATGCCTTCGACGCCTATGAGCGCGCCGTGCGGCGCGAATATGCCTGGGTGGAGGAGCCGATGTGGCGGGCTGGCCGCGGCGCGGTCCTGAACAATTTCCTCGCCCGCCCGCATATTTTCCACACCGAGGAATTCCGGCAACGGTTCGAACAGCAGGCCAGAGCTAATATGGCGCGGTCGCTGGAGGCGCTCACCGCAGGCTGAGGCCATTAGGTAAAGGCGCTATGTTGCGCGCTCTCCTTTGCCGTCCGCTCAGAGCGGATTCTCGGCATAGAACTCCAGCACGCGCTGCTTGAAGGCCTTGTCGCCTACGGCCAGCATATGGTCGCGGCCCTCGATGTGGAAGGCCCTGGCATTCGGCATCAATGCCGCGAGTTCATCGGGCGAGCCGCCAATGTCGTCCGTCGTGCCGACGGCGATCAGCGTCGGCTGGGCGATGCGGGCAATATCGTCCTCGCTCAGCAATTCCCGCGAGGTGGCGATACAGGCGGCCAGCGCCCGGCGGTCGCTGCGGGTCTGGTCGGCGAAGGCGCGAAACGATCGGCCGCGCCGATGGGTAACCGTGGCCGGATCTTCGGCAAGCAGGGCGGTTGCGATCGGGTCCCAATCGCCGACACCGTCGATCATGCCAATGCCGAGACCGCCGAAGACCAGCGTCGCCACCTTGTCGGGGTCGGACAGCGCCAGGAACGCCGCAATGCGCGCACCCATCGAATAGCCCATGACATGGGCGCGCCCGATGCCGAGATGGCCGAGCAAGGCTGCGGCATCCGAGGCCATCCTGGCCGGCGTGTAATCGGCCTCGTCATAACTCTTGGACGACGAGCCATGGCCGCGATTGTCAAAGGCAATGGCGCGGTAACCGGCATCGTTCAGGGTCTTGAACCAGCCGGGCGATACCCAGTTGACATAGTGGCTCGAAGCAAACCCGTGAATCATGAGCACCGGATCGCCCTTACCCGACGCCGGCTGGCGGTCGAGGAAGGCAAGATCGAAGCCGTCATGGGTGAAAAACTGCATCGGCTGTGCCGCTCCCACGCTCAACCGGCACCGCCGTTGGGCGCATCGTCATTGTCCGATGGCGGCACGCCAGGACCAGACGCCGTGCCAACGGCCGGATGGCGCAACAGGTCGCCATACTCGATGCCGTTCCTGGCGGCGGTGCCAGCCTTGAGCTCGAGCACGAAACGCACCGGCACACCAGGTGAAATGACGGCCTCGGATTGCGGCTCGCCGTGCTTGATCGCGCGGATCCTGCCGTCCTGGCCGACGAAGATCAGATCAAGCGGCATCGGGGTGTTCTGCATCCAGAAGCCGACCTGCTGCTGAATTTCGAAGACGAACAACATGCCATGATTGTCCGCCATGTCCTGGCGGTACATCAGCCCAGCTTCACGCTCGGCGGCGGTCTCGGCGATTTCAATGGAAAAAGAGCGATCGCCGCCTTTCGTCACCACAATCAGCGGCTTCGGATCGACGGCAAGAATCATCGCCCGGCTGTCGGCAGCGGTCGGCCGTTCGGAATAGAAGTAGGTGCCAGCGGCCACGACCACGGCGACAATGGCGCACACCACACCCGCCGTCAGCCAGTTCCTGAGAGCCATTCAAAATCCTCGACCGAAATCGTCCTAAGATGTGTTGAGATTCAGGTCATGCCGAGCCGAGAATGGCGGTTTTTCGAGAACCGGAGCGGAGCGTACTTGAAGTACGTGAGCACCGGAAGCGCACAAGACTGCCGTTCGCAGGCCGGCGTCGCATGAATATCAACACACCTTAGTGCGAAACCGGCAAGGTGCCCATATCGGGGTGAATTTCGGCAGCCATAAGGCCTTTGTCGCCGCGTCCAAAACGAACCAGCACGACCTGTCCCGGTCGAAGCTCGGTGATGCCGTAGCGCCGCAGCGTTTCCATGTGGACAAAAATGTCCTCGGTGCCCTCGCCGCGGGTGAGAAAACCAAACCCCTTGGTGCGGTTGAACCATTTCACCAAAGCGCGTTCGAGGCCGCTTTCCGGCGTCACCGCGGCATGGGTGCGCTGCTCCTGCAGCTCGGCTGGATGCACCGCGGTGGTGATGTCCATGGACAGCACCCGGAAGGCCTGCAATCCGCGATCGCCATGCTTGACGAGGCAGACCACGCGCGCACCCTCCAGGGCCGTCTGGAAGCCATCCCTTCGAAGACATGTCACATGGAGGAGGATGTCGCCCGAGATGCCGTCATCCGGAAGGATGAAACCGTAGCCCTTGGCCACATCGAACCACTTTATGGCGCCGGCTATCTCGAGCAGATCAGCGGCGTCGCCGCCTTCGTCATGCTTCAACGCGTCGCCAAGGGTTCCGTCCCGCCCCGTCAAAGAGGCCTTTTCCCCCATAAGAATGCCCCCTTATTCTCAAGAACACCGCAACTGATTCTTGACACCAGATTAACACCGCGGCTTCCGGTGTGTGCAAGACCTGACGTGCCTTTTTTCACGGTTCATTGGGGGAATACCGGATTTGTTCTTTGCCGGCATTGCGCAGTGCCCACCGATTGCCCTTTGGCCGGGTCGACCCTATGTTGCGCCGCAACCCAATTTGTCGAGGAAATCACATGCGCTATCTGCACACCATGGTCCGCGTCGCCGACGTCGATGCCTCGCTCGATTTCTACTGTGCCAAGCTCGGCCTCAAGGAGGTGCGCCGCTACGAAAACGAGCAGGGCCGCTTCACGCTGATCTTCCTCGCCGCGCCGGAAGACAAGGAGAGCGGCATCAACGAAAAGGCGCCGCTGGTCGAACTGACCTACAACTGGGACCCGGAAGACTACAAGGGCGGGCGCAATTTCGGCCACCTCGCCTATGAGGTCGACGACATCTACGCCACCTGCCAGCATCTGATGGACAACGGCGTCATCATCAACCGGCCGCCGCGCGACGGCAACATGGCCTTCATCAGGTCGCCGGACGGCATCTCGATCGAGCTCTTGCAGAAAGGCCCGGCCAAGGCCAAGGCCGAACCCTGGGCTTCAATGGCGAACACCGGGAGCTGGTAGGCCTCGACCCCAGCGGAAAATCGCCCGGCTGCCTTTTGGCGTTTTGCGCGACGGCACCTATCTGCCCGCTGTCGCGCCAACATGGAAAATCTGGCGCCCTATCCATGCAATGGGCGCCTGCCCTCCCGGAGAATTCACTCATGCCGACCAGCCATGCCGATGTCGCCACCGAACATGCCAGCCGCTATTTGCAGCAGCTGTGCAAGCACTGGGCGCATAAATTCCCCGTCGAGTTCGACCCGCACCATGGCACGATCGATCTCTCGCTGGGCCGCACCGTCATGGATGCCGATGCGAGCGCGTTGCATGTCACAGTGTCGACTGACGAAGGCGGATCGCTCGAGCGCCTGGAAAGCGTCGTTGCCGATCACATCAAGCGTTTTGCTTTCCGCGAAGAGCTAACCTTCGACTGGAAGCCCGCCACGGCGGTATAAGCTGGTCTACTTTCCATCAGCCTGAGCGGCCATCTCCAGCAGCGCCAGCACCGAGCGCCAGTTGCGCGCGGTGCCCGGCACCTTCAGCGTGCGCGGGATCAGATTGGCAAACACCGATTTGCCGAGCCCGTCCGGCGCGTGCAGATAGAGCACGTCACCCTTGATCTCGAACCGTTCGGGGCCGGTGCACTTTTCGGCCAGCCTCGCCACCTCATCGGCGGTCGGCTCGCGCTCCAACGCATAGGCATGGAGCTTGGTTGGTTCTTCTGAGATATCCGGGTACGGGTTGTCCGCCACAAGCCGCTCGAACCAGCCGAGATCGCGCACCATGATGCGCGAATGAAATCCCCATTTCTTCTCGAAGGCTGCCTCGATCTGCTTCGTCAGCGTCGCTGAGCCACCCTTCTTCGCCCGGAACACGGCATTGCCGCTCTGCACATAGGTGGCGACATCGGAAAAGCCGAGATCCTCGAAGAACGACCGCAACTCCGCCATCTTGACGATGCGATTGCCGCCGACATTGATGCCGGAAAACAGCGCGATGAAGGTTTTTCCTGCCGTGCCGCTCATATGATGAACCCGGCCAATGTCTCGTTGTCGGTGATGTCCTGATACTGGACACCCTCGGCTTCAAAGTTCGCCTTGAGCAGGTCGAAATTGCGGCGGTCCCTGGTTTCGATGCCGATCAGCACCGAACCGAAATTGCGCGCCGATTTCTTCAGATATTCGAAGCGGGCGATGTCGTCGTCGGGACCGAGCAGTTCGAGGAAATCGCGCAGCGCGCCCGGCCGCTGCGGAAAGCGGATGATGAAGTATTTCTTCAGGCCCTCGAAGCGCAGCGCCCGTTCCTTGACGTCCGGCAGCCGCTCGAAGTCGAAATTGCCACCCGAAACCACGGCGACGATGGTCTTGCCCCTGATCTCCTTCTTCGAAAAGTCCTTCAGCGCGTCGATCGCCAGCGCGCCGGCCGGCTCCAGCACGACGCCTTCGACGTTGAGCATCTCGATCATGGTGGCGCAGAGCCGGTTTTCCGGGATCAGCCGCACAGTGTCGGCAGGAAAATCCTTGAGATGCCGCAACGGCTCGCGGCCGATCTCGGCGACCGCCGCGCCATCGACGAAATTGTCGACCTTGGCGAGCTTCAAGCGCTTTCCGGCAGACAGGCTTTCGCGCAGGCTTGGCGCACCGGCTGGCTCGCAGAAGACGAAGCGCGCTTCCCGGCCCTGATCGGCGAAATAATGGGTGACGCCGGCGGCGAGCCCGCCACCGCCGACCGGCAGCATGATGATGTCGGGCATGCGTGCGCCCGGCATCTGGTCTGATATCTCGTAGGCGACAGTCGCCTGGCCCTCGATGATGTCCTTGTGGTCGAAGGGCGGCACCATGTGGGCGCCGGAACTTTCGGTGAATTCGAAGGCCGCGCGGTAGCAATCGTCGAAGAAATCGCCGACCAGCCTGATCTCGACGAACTCGCCGCCGAACAGCCTGGTCTTGTCGATCTTCTGCTGCGGCGTCGTCACCGGCATGAACACCACGCCCTTTTTGCCGAAATGACGGCAGACGAAGGCGAAGCCCTGCGCATGGTTGCCGGCGGAGGCGCAGACGAACAGTTCGGCTTCATTGCCCGCCGCGAGAGTCTTGCGGAAGAAGTTGAAGGCGCCACGGATCTTGTAGGAGCGTACCGGCGACAGGTCCTCGCGCTTGAGCAGCACCCGCGCACCGGTCTTTTTCGACAGATAGTCGTTTTCCTGCAGCGGCGTTTCCGGAAAGATCTGGCGGATCGCGGCGGCAGCGACGGCAACGCGGGAAGAGAAGCTGTTCATCGGAAAACCACCTCGCACCGCACGTTGCCGGCGGGCCTCTATCATTGATCGGGCCGCGCAACGGCGTTTTCCTGCGCGCCTTGCCGTCTTGCCGCCCGTTTCAGCCTATTGCATATCCGGCCCCGCGACGCCATCGTCCGGCCATTCATACCCCTCCGCAACGGGCATTCCAGAATCCCTGCAAGCACTTGGAGGCGTTTGTTCATGCCCGTCGCGTCAACATCGAGGACGGCATCGCGCTCGCCGACGAGACGCTGCGCGAAGAGATCGCGGCGCGCTATCCCGAAGCCTGACGCCGCATCGAGGCACGGCGTGCCTTCATGGCGGATGTGCTTGGTATCGGCCTCAAGGCGGAGGTGCTGCCTTTCTCCAACATTCCGGCATTTCTGCCGCCATTTTGGCTTTCGCGCCACAGTGCGATGGCTGTAGTCAGGCGCAGACCGGGTTTCGGCCGGACACGACTTAGTTCTGCCGCACTCTGCCTGTCCGGGAGATGGCGCGGGGGTAGACAGGCCTTTGGCCGGAGTGGGAATTTCTAAGTGCCTTTGAAGAAGACCCTTGCCGTTGTCCTTGCCTTGCTCGTCGCCGGCTGCGCCGGCCCGCAAACACAGGAACTGCTTGGCAGCGCCATCATAGCTGCCCCGGTGACGGAGATTGCCGGCAACCACAGCATCTTCATTGCCACGACGCGCAAGAAGTCCGACGATCCCAACAAGGTTTTCGACGGCGAACGCTCGGCCACGCTGAATTACGCCCGCGTCAACGTCACTGTCCCAGGTTCCCACCAGACCGGTCAGATCGAGCGCCGTTCGCGCGGCAAATCGAACGACCCGGCCAAGTATTTCATGGCTTCCGAAGTCGTCGGCTACGACACACAGCCGAAATTCTCCGGCGCGCTCAACGCCGACATCGCGGCGCGCGGCGGCCGCGTCATGGTCTTCGTGCATGGCTACAACACCGGCTTCGACGCCGCAGTCTACCGCCTGACCCAGATCGTCCATGATTCCGGCTATCCGGGCACACCTGTGCTGTTTTCCTGGGCTTCGGGCGCCAGGACCACCGACTATGTCTACGACAAGGAAAGCGCCAGCGCGGCGCGTGACCAGCTGGAAGTGACACTGAGGATGCTGCAGCAGTCCGGCGCGCGGCGCATCGACATTGTCGCGCATTCGATGGGAACCTGGGTGACCATGGAAACGCTGCGCCAGATGGCCATAAGCGGCGACCGCGATCTCGGCGGCAAGCTTGGCGACGTGGTGCTGGCCTCGCCCGACATCGATGTCGATGTGTTCAAGAGCCAGATGCGGCGCTACGGCAAACCGGACAAGCCGTTCATCCTGCTGTTGTCCGACGACGATCGGGCATTGAGACTTTCCGGCCTGATTGCCGGCTCACGGCCGCGCGTCGGCGACTACAAGGATGCGGCCGACCTTGCCTCATACGGCGTGACGGTCGTCGACCTCTCCAAGGTCAAGGGAACCGACAGCTTCAACCACACGAAATTCGCAGACAATCCGGAACTGGTGAAGATGATCGGCCAGCGGCTGCGCGAGGATGACGGCTTTGCCAGCGACCGAGACGTGACCGATCGCATCGGCCTGCTCGGCCAATAGATGCGGTTCCGGGGGCGCCGTTCAGCACTGCGGACGTACCGGCTCACTTTGAACTGGACCGCGCCGGCCTCTGGCTTTATCGGGGTAACCATCGACGTCATTCATTCGACGTCCCCCTTTGCGGGAGCCGGCGCGTGACCCTGCGTTTGAAGAGTTTCGTCATCGTCGCGTTCGCGCTTGCTGTCGCCGGCTGCGCCGGCCAGAACACACATGATCTGCTCAACAAAACGACGGTCGCAGTGCCCGCTTCCGACATCGCGGCGACGCATGATATCTTCGTTGCGACGACACGCCAGAGGGCAACAAAGGACCCGCGACAGGTCTATGACGGCGACCGCTCGCTGACCACAAGCTTTGCACGTGTCGACATGACCGTTCCCAAAAGCCATCAAGTGGGCGCCATCGAGCGCGCCAAGGGATCGGCAAACAGCAATCCGGTCAAGGATTTCACCGCCAAGGACGTCACCTTCTACGAAGGCGCGCCGCAATTCGCCAAGGCGGTCGGCGCCGACATCGCCATGCGCGGCGACCGTGCGCTGGTTTTCGTGCACGGTTTCAACAACGGCTTCGACGACGGCATCTACCGGCTGACGCAGATCGTCCACGACACCAAATATCCCGGTACGCCGGTGCTGTTCTCGTGGGCTTCGAGCGGCAAGACGACCGGTTATATCTACGACAAGGAAAGCGCCAACGCGGCGCGCGACGACCTCGAGGCGACGCTCAGGATGCTGGCCAGGACGCGGGTCAAGAGCATCGACATCATCGCCCATTCCATGGGAACCTGGGTGACGATGGAAGCGCTGCGCCAGCTCGCCATCACTGGCGACCGCGATCTCGGCGGCAAGCTCGGGCGTGTCGTCCTGGCGTCGCCGGACATCGATGTCGATGTCTTCAAGAAACAGATGATGCGCTACGGCAAGCCGACCAAGCCCTTCGCCATCCTGCTTTCAGGCGACGATCGTGCTCTGAAACTGTCCAGCCTGATCTCCGGCGACAAGCCGCGTGTCGGCGACTATGCCAATGCGGCGGACCTCGCCAGCTACGGCGTGTCCGTGGTCGACCTGACGCAGGTCAAAGGCGGCGACCGCTTGAACCATGCCAAGTTCGCCGACAATCCATTCCTGGTGCAATTGCTTGGCGACAGCTTGCGCACGCCTGCCGGCCTGGCCTCGGACGAAACCCCTCCGGCGCAGCTCAACAATCTCGGCCAGGGCCTCGGCAAGGCCGTCGGCTCGGTTGCCGAGATCGTCATCACCACACCGTTCAAGGTGCTGACCATCGCAACTGGCGGCTGAGTGCCATCAAGCGCCAGGGTGTGTTGAGATTCGGGTCAGGCCGTCCTCACCCGAATATCGACATAGGCTAGACGAACAGGTCGACCTTCTGGAAAGTCGTCACATCGATCAGCCCGACATCGGAAATCCTCAGTTCCGGAATGACGACCAGCGCCAGCAGCGAGTGCTGCATGTAGGCGTTGTTCAGTGAACAGCCCATCTTGCGCATCGCCTCGGTGAGCTTCTCGGCCTTGGCCGCGACAATCTCCGCCCGCTCGTCCGACATCAGCCCGGCGATCGGCATTTCGACCAGCGCCAGTTCCTTGCCCTTGGAGAACAGCACGACGCCGCCGCCGACTTCCCCCAGCCGATTCACGGCCAGCGCCATGTCCTGCTTGTTGGTGCCGACGACGATGATGTGGTGGGCGTCATGCGCGACGCTGGAGGCCATGGCGCAGTCGTCCATGTAGCCGAAGCCGGAGACAAAGGCGTTGGTGACGCCGCCGGTGCCCCGATGGCGCTCGACCAGCGCGATCTGGCAGACATCGTTGCGGCGATCCATGGCGACCAGCCCGTCCTCGACCGGCAGGTCGGCTTCCAGCGCCCGCGTCGGCGCCTGGTTTTCGATGACGCCGATGACCCGCACGCGCACCTCGTTGGCGCCCTTGGGGGCCGCGATGTCGAAATCGCGAGCCTTCAGCTTCTTGCCGAGCTTGACGGTGTTCTTGGCCGTCCGAGGATAGTCATAGGCCGGAATGTCGATTTCAAGCTTGCCGGCCTTGGCCAGCCTGACGCCGCGCGCATAGACCTCGTCGATGGTCATCGCGGTGAGATCCGAGACGATCAGCAGGTCGGCCAGCCGCCCCGGTGCGATCGAACCCAACTCGCGTTCCAGCTTGAAATGCTGGGCGGTGTTGAGCGTCGCCATCTGGATTGCCGTCACCGGCTTCAAACCCTGTTGGATGGCATGGCGCACCACCCGGTCCATATGGCCCTCATGGACCAGCGTGCCGGAATGGCTGTCGTCGGTACACAGGATGAAGTTGCGCGGATCGAGCCCGCTCTCGGTCACCGCCTTGATCTGCGAGGCGACGTCGTACCAGGCCGAACCCAGCCGCAGCATTGCCTTCATGCCCTGGCGCACCCGAGCGATGGCATCCTCCGCGCGCGTGCCCTCGTGGTCGTCTTCCGGCCCACCGGCGACATAGCCATGGAAGGGCAGGCCGAGATCGCGCGAGGCATAGTGGCCGCCGACCGTTTTTCCTGCTTTCACGGTAGCGGCGATTTCACCCGACATGACCGGATCGTTGGCGACGACACCGGGAAAGTTCATCACTTCGCCCAGGCCGATGATGTTTTCCCAGGTCATCGCTTCGGCGACATCGGCGACCGTCAGCTCGGCGCCGGCGTGTTCCAGCCCCGGCGCCGAAGGCACGCAGGACGGCATCTGCACATGCACGTTGATGGGCATCGCCACGGCCTCGTCATGCATCAGCCGCACGCCCGGCAGGCCCAGCACATTGGCAATCTCGTGCGGGTCGATGAACATCGAGGTGGTGCCGTGCGGAATGACGGCGCGGCAGAACTCGGTCACCGTCACCATGCCGCTCTCGACATGCATGTGCGCGTCGCAGAGGCCGGGCACCAGATAACGCCCGCCGGCGTCGACCACCTTGGTGCCCTGGCCGATGGCATGGCTGGCGTTCGGCCCGCAATAGGCGAAGCGCCCGCCGGCAATGGCGATGTCGGTGCCGGCGATGATCTCGCCCGAGTGAACGTTCACCCAGCGGCCATTGCGGATGACGAGATCGGCGGGTTTCCGGCCCATGGCGACATCGACCAGATGTGTTGCCATCTCGGTCCACGGTTTTGGTTTCGTCGCGTGCACCGACGGCTTGTTTGCCATGAAAGACTCCTGTTTGCCCGACTGTGCCAAGCCTGTGTGGTTTTGACCAGCGCCAAACAGTGGATAGTCTGAGGCCTGTTCGGCCTTCACTTGGGCTGTTCGGCCCTCACCAGACTACCCAAACCTTCACATCAGCGGCAGTCAGAAATGGAATTCCGTTTTGTCGAAAATCGGGTTACGGTCCCCGCAAGGACCTTTCTGAACCGCCATTCGGGGAGTTCGATGCGTCGCCTGATGGTCGCAAGTGCCGGTTTCCTTGCCGCTCTGGCCGTGCCGGCTTTCGCAGCCGACCCAACGGTCGAAGTGCCGATGACCGCGCCCGGCTTCGACTGGACTGGCTACTATGCCGGCCTGCAGGCGGGCTATGGCTGGGGCCGGTCCGATATATCAGGGGGAGCTGGCGCGCCGTTTTCCGTCTCGCCCGACATCCACGGCGGTTTTGTCGGCGGCCATGTCGCCGGCCTGTGGCAGTTCGACCAGGCGGTGCTCGGCGGCGAAGCCGACCTCAACTATGCCTCGATCGACGGCACGACCGAAGCGGAGCCGGGAAACATTTTCGGCACCAACGTCAAGTGGTTCGGCTCGATCAACGCCAAGGCCGGCTACGCGATGGACCGGCTGCTGGTCTATGGCATTGGCGGCATCGCTTTCGCCGGCATCGAAACCTCGCAGGCCGCGGGCACGGCGTTCGACAGTTCACGCACGAATGTCGGCTGGACCGTGGGTGCCGGCGTCGACTACGCGCTGACCGACAAGTTCGTCGTCGGCGCGCAGTACCGCTACTATGATTTCGGCTCCGAGCACTACGACGCATCCGGCGATTTCACCGAGCGCGATCAGGACGTGAAGCTGAACACGGTCGGCATCAATTTGAGCTACAAGTTTTGAACGATGCCAGCTGCGTGAGGCTACTGGCCAAGGGGCTAGCTCCAAGAACAATCTTACCGGTTTGAGGCGGCCGACGCCCCCAGTGGGCGGGGGAATGGGTTGGGCCTGAGAGGCGCCGGCCTGGCGGATGTGATCCGCCGAGAAATATCCTAGCGGTGCCCGCGGCGCGCATAATTCGATGATCGCACCAGTATCGCCACGCCACCTGGCCTGTTTGCGCGTTCAGGCTTGGCCAAGAACACGACTTGACGGCCTGTGTCTGGCGTCTGAAAAGGGCTGGCCTGCGGACGTGGCGGAATTGGTAGACGCAAGGGACTTAAAATCCCTCGATCTCTGATCGTACGGGTTCGATTCCCGTCGTCCGCACCAGAAATCTTTTCCGATTACCTTTGGCTACCGATTTGGCATCCACACCCTGATCGTTACTTTTTGATAAGCGCTCCGGATCTCATCGACACCGCTACTCGACTCGGCGCCCGTCATCTGTTCATTTGCAGTAACCGCGGCGCGTAATCGTGGAGCGGCTAGGGGGAAAATGTGCCAAAATCATATCCAACGAACATGCGAGCCGCAGCGCACCGTCACCTGAACGCGGGAAACGAACTCTCAAATACTCACCGAAAAGATGTTGCCGGATATCTATTTGGGATCGCCGCAGAATGCGCTTTGAAGTCGCTAATGCAATCGCTGGGGATTAAGCCGCTGGCTCGAGAATACCGATGGAACGACCCATTCTATGCACATTTTAAGGAATTGAAGACGTTAATTCGCGATCACTCCGAAGGTCGAAAACATCACGATCTTCTTAAGTATGCGAATGATGGAAGATTTATGGAGCATTGGGACGTAACTATGCGTTACTCAGACGGAAAGTTAATTGAGGATGCTTGGGTTACGCTGTGGTGAGATCAGGCCACGACGGTTATTGGCGAGATTTAGGAAATATCATGACAATCCGCTTTGATGAAAGCCTTGCTGCCATAGTCGAATTCGTCGCTCGCGAGTTTGGTGCTGATGTGGCCGCGAATGCTGCATTTATTCGCGACGCTATCGGTACGCTTTCTGTGGCTGTAGATTTAGAATTGGCCGAGGATGAGCTTGAGCGGCTTGAAGTCACATTATCCGAGACACTTGGAGGCTATGCTAGAAACGAAAACGCCATTCGCGACAAATACGGTTCCGGCGCCAGGTCCCTATTTGAGGAGGCGAAGAAGCGGTCAAAAATCTCTGTCGGAGATCATTCTATTTTTTTCCTCGATCGGCGCCTTGTCGGGGCTGACTGGTTACTACCTCCCCAATCGGCTTCGGGAATCCCTCGGATCGTCTTCTCCAGCCTAAAAGGCGGAGTTGGGCGTTCAACAGCGCTGGCAGTTCTCGCAGCCCACATGTCAGGCCGAGGTCAGCGAGTGCTCGCAGTCGACTTGGATCTGGAAGCCCCAGGCATAGGAACCATGCTTATCAGCCCTGACGTTCTCCCCAAGTTTGGAACTCTCGACTACCTAGTAGAGAATGGAATGTCTGGGATCGATGATGAATTTATCGCATTGATGACCGGAAAATCGTTTCTAGGAAATTCCGGCGGTCAAGTCACAGTACTGCCTGCGATTGGACGAGCGACAATTGAAAATCCTCGGGGCGCTTTGTCAAAGATTTCTCGTGCGTATTTGGAAGATATTAGTGCCACCGGTGAAATCTCAACTCTTACAGGTCAAATTCGAGAGTTAGTCGATCGATTTTCTGCTTCCGGCGACTATGATTTAATTCTCATAGACGGACGTGCGGGACTTCACGAAACCAATGCGGCTGTCTTACTCGGTCTTGGTGCGGAGGTTCTATTTTTTGGGATCGACGAACCTCAAACCTTTCTCGGCTACAAACTCCTGTTTTCACATTTGGCTCAGTTTAAAGGTTTGGCATATGAAGACTGGCGGCAACGCGTTCAATTCGTGCATGCAAAATGCTCAACCGATACGAAAACACAACGTGAGGCCAGCGCTCGTTTTGCAGACTTATTTGAAATCCTAACTCTCCGGTCGCCAGCGGCAGCAATCGTGCCCGTCTCGACGTCAGAACCGCTGACATCGGAAGACTTTGATATGGAATGGGCTGACGACGAAGAGGTGGATTTGGCCGACATTTTGCCCGAACAGACGCCCATAATTCAAATTTTGGACGATAGGCGATATCAGGGTTTTGACCCCATTGTGGATCGGTCACTTCTAACGCCGCAATTGTTTGAACTAACCTTCGGAGAACTTCTAGCTTGGGCTGAGTCCCTTCTTCCAAGTCTACAGGCAAATGAAAATGGCGATTGACTTTGGAGCGTTGCGGAGGGCGATAGGCCGCCTTGATGCAAGCGCCTCTTCAAGCACGACTGGAGAAGACCGCCCATTGCCTGAGCAAATCTTCGCTCCTGAGCATCATGTGGGAGCGTTGGATTCGAACACGACGATCGTATTCGGCTCGCGGGGTGCAGGTAAAAGCTTCTGGGCAGGCGTACTGGCAAATCGCGACACGCGCCTAGCGGCAGCGCATGCTTATCCACGAATTGGCCTCGACCGGCTTCTGATCGGGCTAGGATTTACGGGCCACGATGGCGATCGTTCCGTCAGCAAGGCAACCATCGACGCGCAGGTGCAGCCGGGACAGGAGCGCGCTCGAGGGGTTTTGCTTTGGCGTTGTGTGCTCTTAAGGGCAGTTAGAGCCGCGCTCGCTCCTGATGCTCCAATCGAGAAAATTGGGAGTCTGATGCAGGAATTCGCCGATCCGGAAGATTGGGAAGAGGCCATGCACGCCGCCGATAACAGCGTGGCAGGATCTGGAACTCGTGTTGTTGTTATTTTTGATGCCTTGGACAGCCTTGCAATTGAATGGCATCGACTTCGACAACTGACTGATGCGCTGTTGGAAGTGGCATGGTCTATCCGTGGATATCGTTCGGTGCGTGCAAAATTGTTTCTACGCCCTGATCAGGTGCAAGACCTTGGCCTACGCTTTGTAGAATTGCCAAAAATGATCGCCGGAGCGACCAATCTCCGATGGACGCCTGTCAACCTCTATGGAATGTTTTTCTCTAGAATCGCGACAGATTCTTCCCCTGAGACCGAAGAGAATTTTAGAGAGCTATTGAGCCAGAGCGATATAAAAGCTCCCCCGCCGACGCTTGCGGGAATTAGGCGGTGGAGTCTCTCTTATGATCGACGCGCACAAGCGCGAGTGTTCAGTAAGCTTGCTGGCCTATATATGGGCAGAGGTCATAAAAAGGGCCGAACCTATGACTGGCCGATTAACCACCTGGCAGATGGGCATGGAGAGGTAACCCCCCGCAGCTTTTTAACTCTTATGCGAACTGCAGCTGAGACCCCGCCCTTTGTCGAAAGCCAAGCAGTGACTGCAGAAGGAATTCGGAATGGTTTGCGTTCTGCATCGAAGGTTCGCCTAGAGCAGCTTGACACTGAGTTTAAATGGATCAAGCGCGTGCTGGCGCCGCTTGCCAGAATTCAGGTGCCTTGCACTGCGTCTGTTATCGTTGATCGCTGGAATGAAAATCAAACCGTGGACGCAGTAATGGCACAGGCAGCAGCGCGCGAATTTCTTCCACCTTTTGAATTTTCGAGCGAACAGACGAACGATGAGCAACTGATTGAACGACTCACTCAAATGGGCGTCCTGACTAGGCGAGCAGATGGGCGATATGACATGCCCGATCTATTTCGCGTTGCGGCGCGCCTTCTCAGAAAGGGTGGCGTCGCGCCTACCTAATTGCTGGTCAAGCAGCGATCGGATTCAGCTTCAAATGCTGGATCAAAATAATTGTCTTGGCATCTATGATGCGGCCGTCGGCAATGCCGGCCAGCGCCTCGTCGAGCGGCATTTCCAGCACTTCGATGTCCTCGCCTTCTTCCGGCGCGCCGCCGCCGGCGGAGATGCGGTCGGCGGGTGAATAGCGGGCGACGAAGAACCAGAGCCGCTCGGTGACGCTGCCCGGGCTCATATAGGGCGAAAACAGCCGCTCGATGTTCTGCAGGCGGTAGCCCAGTTCTTCCTCGGCTTCCTTGCGAATGGCGGTCTCCGGATCGTTTTCGTCCAGCAGACCGGCGCAGGCCTCGATCAGCGGCTCGCGGTGGCCGGTGACGTAGGCGGGATAGCGGAACTGGCGCACCAGCAGCACGGTCGAGCGACGGGGATCGTAAGGCAGGATCACCGCGCCGTCGCCGCGATCATAGGTTTGGCGAATCTGCGTCTCCCACTGTCCGTCACGCCGGCGGTAGTCGAGGACGGTCTTCTTCAGGACGGCCCAGTCGTCGGAGAGGATTTCCTCCGAACGGATGCGAATGCGATCTTCCATCATGGTCTCCGTGCTTTCTGGCCGGCGAGCCGTAGCCGCGAACCGGCATTTGCGCAATGCAGGCAATCGGTCCAAGAAGGCGTTTCACCGTCTCGTGTCTGGCGCGCCTTCGATCGATTGCCTAGATAGCGGCTTACCCTCCCGGAGCCCCATTTCATGACCGCATCGCTTTTCCAGCCGATCACGCTCGACGGCCTCACCTTCCCCAATCGCATCGCGGTGGCGCCGATGTGCCAGTATTCCGCCGAAGACGGCTCGGCCAGCGACTGGCACCTCTACCACTGGATGAACCTTGCCATGTCCGGCGCCGGCATGGTCACGGTCGAGATGACCGACGTCGAGCGGCGCGGGCGTATCACCCATGGCTGCCTTGGCCTTTATTCCGAAGACAATGAGGCGGCCGCCCGCCGCGCGCTGGATGCGGCCAGACGCGTCGCCGCGCCCGGCACGAAGTTCGGCTCGCAGCTTGCCCATGCCGGCCGCAAGGCCTCCAATCGCAAGCCGTGGGAGGGCGGCGGGCCGCTGCAGCCAAACGAGGATGCCTGGCAGACCGTCTCGGCCTCGGCGATCGCCTACGACACCGGCTGGAACGTGCCGCACGCGCTGGAGGACGAAGAAATCCTGCAGCTCATCGAACGCTTCACCGAGGCGGCACGGCGTGCCGAACGCGCCGGCTTCGACTTCCTCGAACTGCACGCCGCGCACGGCTATCTGATCTTCCAGTTCCTGTCGCCATTGTCCAACCAGCGCACAGACCGCTGGGGCGGCTCGCTGGAGAACCGCATGCGTCTTGTCGTCGAGATCGCCAAGGCGGTGCGGAAAGCGACGCCAAAACTGATGCTTGGCGCGCGGCTGTCGGTGAAGGATTGGGTCGATGGCGGCTTCGACGTTGAAGACGCGATCGAGGTGGCAAAGGCGTTGAAGGCTGTTGGCGTCGCCTATCTCTGCTGCTCGAGCGGCGGCAATTCGCCGTTGCAGAAATTGCCCACCGGCCCCGGTTACCAGGTGCACCTGGCGGAAGCCGTGCGCAAGGGCGCCGGCATTCCGACCCGTGCGGTCGGCCTGATCGACGACCCGAAGCAGGCCGAAGCGGTCGTCGCCGAGGGCCGCGCCGACATGGTGGCGCTGGCGCGCGCCTTCCTGGCCGATCCGCGCTGGGGATGGCGCGCGGCGGCCACCTTCAGCGAGACGATCCACCCGGCGCCACAGCTTGCCCGTTCGGTGACGACGATGCAGCACTGGATGAAGGCGGCGGGCTGATCGGCCCGTTCTCCTGATACCAGCATACCAGCCTGGTCCTGCCCGCCGCTCTCGACGGTTTGCCACAGCTTGGCTTCAATTCCGTCCGCAAACTGTTACCCTGGGTAAGGCTGCGGCGGGCGCGGCCGGGCTTGGGAGGAAATCATGTCGTTCAGGGCATTCTTGCCGGTTGCAGCACTGACAACCGTGGCCGGACTTTGGATTGGCGCGTCGACGCCGGCCGGCGCGCAATATTGCGAGGGCACCGTGCACGGCCTGTCCGGCCGCTACAATCTGGCGACCGGCAGCGGCTTTCTCGCCGTGCGGACACGGCCGAACTCGTCGTCGCGGATGATCGGCCAGTTGTTCAACGGCGATCACACCGAGATCTTCGACCGGCGCGGCAACTGGTATCAGATCGAAATCGGCGGCGCGACCGGCTGGGCAAACGCACGCTGGCTGCGCAACGATTGCGGCTACTGAGACGCCCGTGCATGTCACCCAAAAGTGGATCCGGTTTTGGGATAACGACATGCATCAAACAAAGACCTAAAGCGCGTCGCAAACGCGACGCGACTTTTGGGCGCAGGCTGAAGGCCATGGTTGCAACCAAATTGGCTGCTTTGCGTTGCGGCCATGATGGACAACAAACCTTTTGAAGTGCCGGTCGTCGTCGAACTTGGCCATGTCGGCAAATATCGCCATATCCGCAGCGCCCAGGAGGCGGCGGAGTGCCTGATGACGGTCTGGCCGCTCAATCGCGGCCAGCGTCATCGTGAAGCCCTCGACACTTGCCTCAAAGTGCTGGAAGGTTATCGTTCGACAGCGGATGCGCGCCGGGCGCTGATTGAAGCCGCCAAGGAATCGGAAGTGCTGGTGCCCGACGACAAACTGCCCGACGACCGGCTGCATTGAGCAGACCGACCTTTCAACTGGAGGTTTTGATGGCGAAGCTGACTTACAAGATCGTCGAGCATGATGGCGGCTGGGCCTACAGGGTCGGAGCGACCTTCTCGGAGACGTTTCCCACGCATCAGGATGCGTTGCGCGCCGCCGAAATCGCTTCGAGCGAGCAGCAGGTCGCCGGGGCCACCGACGGCATCCAGTACGAGGACGCCGAAGGCAAATGGCACGAGGAACTGGCCGACGGCCGGGACCGGCCGCAGACCGAGGTCTCCGACTGACCTTTTATCCTGGGTTAATATTGGGCAGCCACGCCGACCACGGACGTTCGGAGAGGAGAGGTCTCGCGGCCGGCTGGGAGCTTGCGGGCTTTATCTTTTGATCATGATCTTTTCCGAAAACCGGGATCCGCTTTTCGGGATCATGCTCTGACTATTTGCCGCAGTACTGATCGTTCACGTTCCCTTGGGCATTCGCGTCGGGACCGGCGGTGTTGGAGGCACAAGGCCCGACCGCGCCGGGATTGCCCAGGATGTTCAATCCCGAGCCATCGCCATTGATGCTTCCGGTGGTGGTGCTGTCGACAGCCGAGGAATCCTCGTTGCCAAAGAGCCAATTGTGGTGGTTGGAATAGATGCTGTCCGACGACTGCGCCATTGCCGACGTGGCAAGACCGATCGTCAGAACGGATGCTGCGAGAAGTTTCGTGTACATTGAATTACTCCGTGTCTTTGCCGCCTTGGGTGCGACACGGGTGAAACCAGCGATCAGCCGAATGGTTCAGTGAAATTGTCGTGAGGCCGCGGTGATGTCCGGCCAGCGAAGGCGCGGTTAGCGACGCGCTCGATGAAGGCCACGATCTGCTCCGGCGCGACGAATTGCGGCATGTGCCCCATTCCCTCGACCGCCTCGAAATCGAGCCCCTCGATCCTTGACCTCATCGGCGCGCCCTGGGTGTGAAAGCCGGTCACGCGATCGGCATCGCCCAAGAGAATGCCGGCCGGCATGGCGATCTCGCCATAGCGCCCCTCGATGCGGCCAAGATCGCGCTCGATGGCCACGACATCGGAGGACATGGCATAGAAATGGCCTGGCCTGAGCCCGAGCCACCCGCCTCCCGCGACCATGTAATCACTGGGCAGGCCCTGCGGCGCGAAGATGAACTCCATGGTCGGCCGCGCATATCGGAGGCTGGTCGGTATCGCCACGGTGTAGCTCATGATCCGGCGCCACAGGCGTGAGGGAATATAGAGCGAACCGAATTTTTCGCGCATGCCGGCTTCCATGTGGGTCAATGGCGCCAGGAGCGCGATGCCGGAAATCGCCTCGGGGTGTTCCACCGCCAGGGTCAGCGCGATGGCGCCGCCCAGGGAATGACCGACCACCAGCGGCTTTTCCAGCCTGAGCGCTTCAATGAAGCGGCGCACGATCTCGGCCTGTTCGGTCAGCCGGCCCGTCGTGCCGCTCGCCCGCACCGAATAGCCCGCTCCCGGCCGATCGAGCGCGATCAACCGGTAGCCCGGACCGAACCGTCCGAACAGTGTGTGCCGGAAATGGTGGAGTTGGGCGCCGAGCCCGTGCAGGAAGACGATCGGCCGCCCCTCGCCCTGGTCGACATAGTGGATGCGGTTGCCGTCGATTTCGATGAATTTTCCGACCGGCGGCACCAGCCTTTCGGCCTTCGCCGCGATCCACAGCGTCGCCAGCACCAGACTGGCGATCCCCAGGACCGTCAGCAACAACAGCGCGGCCAGCAGCCACGACAGAATTGACAGGAGCATTGTTCACCCAAACCAGAACCAGCTTGAGCTTAGCCGCATCCGGTGCCGCTGCAACCCAAAGCATGCATGTCGTTCTCCCAAAACCCGGGCCACTTTTGGGCGACATGCATTGGCATCGAAAACGGGCGGCCCTAGGACCGCCCGTCGATAGTCTATTTCTGACCCAGATAACACGGGCCTGTCGAGACGCGGCACCGATGGCGCGAAATCAGCCGTGCAGCTTGGCGGCGATTTCGGCGACGCGCTTGCCCTGGAATTTCGCGCCCTCGAGTTCCTGCGCCGAAGGCTGGCGCGACCCGTCGCCATCGCTGGTCGTGGTCATGCCGTAGGGCGCACCGCCACGCACCACGTCGTTGCCCATCTGTGCCTGGTAGGCATAGGACAGCGGGACGATGATCATGCCGTGATGCTGTAGCAACGCCTGCGTGGTGATCAAGGTGAGTTCGGCGCCGCCATGCTGGGTCGCGGTCGAGGACATCACCGAGCCGATCTTGTTGACCAGCGCGCCCTTGACCCACAGCGGTCCGGTCTGGTCGAAGAAATTCTTCAGCTGTGCGCACATCATGCCATAGCGCGTCGAGGCACCGACGATGATCGCGTCATAGTTGGCGAGTTCGAGCGGATCGGCGATAGCCGCTTCCTGGTCGAGCTTGTAATAAGCCGCCTTGGCGACCGCCTCGGGCACCAGTTCGGCAACGCGCTTGAGGGTCACCTCGGCGCCGGCCTCGCGGGCACCTTCGGCCGCGGCCTTGGACATCTGCTCCATATGGCCCCAGCTCGAATAGTAGAGAACAAGTACTTTCGCCATTTCCATCTCCTTGATGCATCGCTCAACGGAGGCTGACACTGCCTCGTCGAGCAACGCTATTAGGGGCCTGCGCGTTCACTGGATATCCCGTATGTGGGCACAGATTGTTCACCGTTCGGGTGGCATTGCCGCCAACCTTCCGCCGCGCTATCTCAAGCCACCCGTTTGGCCACCCGTTTGGCCACCCGTTTGACCACCCGTTTGGGCGACCCGTTTGCCGGAGCTTTCCATGCCTGAAATCGTCACCGCCGCCATGCTCGTCATCGGCGACGAGATTCTGTCCGGCCGCACCAAGGACAAGAACATCGGCCATCTCGCCGATATCATGACGGCGATCGGTATCGACCTCAAGGAGGTGCGCATCGTCCCGGACGAGGAAGACGAGATCGTCGCTGCGGTCAATGCGGTGCGCGCCCGCTACACTTATGTGTTCACCACCGGCGGCATCGGCCCGACCCATGACGACATCACCGCCGATTCGATTTCCAAAGCCTTCGGCGTGCCTTGCGAATACGATGCCAAGGCCTATGCCATGCTGGAAACCAGCTATGCCGCGCGCGGCATCGAATATACCGAGGCCCGCAAGCGCATGTCGCGGATGCCGCGCGGCGCCGACCACATCGACAATCCGGTGTCCGTCGCGCCCGGCTTCCGCATCGGCAACGTCCATGTCATGGCCGGCGTGCCGTCGATTTTCCAGGCCATGCTCGACAATGTCGTGCCGACGCTGAAGGCCGGCACAAGGATGCTGTCGGCAACCGTGCCCTGCCCCTTCGGCGAGGGCCTCATCGGCGGACCGCTGGGCGACATCCAGAAGGCGCATCCGGACACGATCATCGGTTCCTACCCGAAATATGGCGACGGCAAGTTCTGGACCGAACTGGTCGTGCGCGCCCGCAGCCAGGAAGCGCTGGACGCCGCGCGCGCCGACGTCGAGGCGATGGTCGCGGGTTTTGCCAGCGCCGCGAGTTGACCCGCCCGTACCGGAACCAAGCGCGTCGTTGCAACGTTTCCCCCGAGCGATTCTCGATCGCTTGAAAGATGAGGGATTCCCATGCGATTCAAGACCATCGTCGCCATTTTGCAGAACGAGCAGGACGCGGAGCGCGTGCTGGACTGCGCCGTTCCGCTTGCCAGCCGGTTCCAGAGCCATTTGATCGGTATCCATGCCGAAACGCTTCCGGTGCCCTATACTTCGGCGACGGGATTTCCGGACACCGAGTTCCTGCAGGTTTCGGCCGACATGAACAGGGAGCGGGCCGAGAAGCTGCAGGCGATTTTCCTGAGGCATATCGAGAATTCAGGCCTGTCCTTCGAATGGCGCAGCCTGGAGAGCTTTTCGGGCGATAGCGCGCTGACCGGCATTTCCAGTGTCCGCGCCGCCGATCTGATCATCGCCGCGCAGCGCGAAACAGGCGGTGACCCGAGCGCGGATGTCGACACGCTGGTCTATGACGCCGGCCGGCCGGTGCTGGTGGTGCCGCATGCGGGTCCGCTGGTCACCACCTTCAAGCATGTGCTGCTCGCCTGGAACGGCAGCAAGGAAGCGGCCCGCGCCGCCTTCGACGCACTGCCGTTCATCATCGAAGCCGAGAAAACCGACATATTGGTCATTGACCCGCCCGACTCGCTCGACGAAAGCCCGGAGGCCGCCGGCGCCGAAATCGCGTCCGCCCTGTCGCGCCACGGCGCGACCGTCAGCGTCTCGGTGCAAAGGTCGGGCGGCAGCTCGATCGACGACATCATCCAGACCAGGATCGCGGAGACCGGCGCCGATCTGCTGGTCCTCGGTGCCTACAGCCACTCGTGGCTGCGCCAGCTTCTGTTCGGCGGTGTGACGCGCTCTGTGCTGCGCACGGCGCCAGTGGCAGCCTTTCTATCGCGCTAAGTCCACAGCGATCGCTGGCCCTGCCCTTGCCAAGGCCAGGGCTTTCCAGTTAATTCCGCGCGCATTCCCCTGTTTTCCTGCGCGCGGTCCTCGCGTGCCGCGGAGTGCGCGACATGTCCCTTCCCGAAAAAGCCTTTCCGGTCTCATGGGACCAGTTCCATCGTGACGCCCGCGCGCTCGCCTGGCGGCTTGCGGGCACCAGCAAGGGACAATGGAAAGCGATCGTCTGCATCACCCGCGGCGGTCTGGTTCCCGCGGCGATCATCTCGCGCGAACTCGGCATCCGCATCATCGAGACGGTCTGCGTCGCCTCCTACCACGATTATACCAGCCAGGGGCAGTTGCAGGTGCTGAAGGAGGTCACGCCATCCCTGCTGGCCGATGACGGTGCCGGCGTGCTGATCATCGACGACCTGACCGACACCGGCAAGACGGCGGGCATCGTGCGCGCAATGATGCCGAAGGCGCATTTCGCTACAGTCTACGCCAAGCCGAAGGGCCGGCCACTGGTCGATACGTTCGTCACCGAAGTCAGCCAGGACACCTGGATCTACTTCCCATGGGACATGGGATTCACCTATCAGAAGCCGATCGCCGACGACCACGCCGGCTGATTCGCAACAGGCCGTTCATTCTAATTTGCAGCTGCCCCCTGGTACCATTTGCTCAGGGAATAGCCCCGCAGGGTACGATTTCTTGTGAAATCGTCCTTTATTGGTGGAAATTGGCCAGACGGGCCAAAGTTTTTACTTTTATTGCTTATGATTAGCCGTAAGATTCGTGAGACGGCAAACGATTCTGGAGGCTGGGGCTAGCTTCTCCGATGTTGACGAGGCCAACGACGCACAACCATCTGGCCGAAAGGGTCCGACGGCTCTTCGGCACGGCGCCCT
This sequence comes from Mesorhizobium sp. AR07, assembly GCF_024746815.1. Lineage (GTDB taxonomy): Bacteria > Pseudomonadota > Alphaproteobacteria > Rhizobiales > Rhizobiaceae > Mesorhizobium. Next base: position 553,879 of record NZ_CP080525.1, on the reverse strand, counting down.
GTCGTCTGCAGGTTGCCGCCCTGCCCTGGCGCGACAGCGGCAACGGTGTCGAGATCATGCTGATCACCAGCCGCGATACCGGCCGCTGGGTGTTGCCCAAGGGCTGGCCCGAAGCCAGGGAGCCGCTCTGCGAGGCCGCGGCGCGCGAGGCCGGCGAGGAAGCCGGACTGCGCGGAAGCATCTCCCATCTTGAGGCCGGCCGTTATTTCTACGCCAAGGTGCTCGCTTCCGGCGAAGAAGTGCCGTGCGAGGTCCTGGTGTTTCCACTGCACGTCGACAAGATCGCCGATCGTTGGAAGGAAAAACACGCGCGCACGCGCAAATGGGTCAGCTCCAGCGAAGCGATGCGCATGGTCAACGAACCAGACCTTTGCCAGATCATCGCCTATTTCTGCGCCGACCCGCACAGCTTCCCCTGATCGGTCGTTGTCTTCGGCGGCAAGAGGCCCAGCCACAACTATCAAGTGCATCGGCACACTTTTCGATGCGGCGCCGTGAATGGTTTGCTAATCATTCGCGGATAAGAATCGGTCGATCCGGCGTGTTATCGATGGCGAACCCTGTAAACCCACTTCAGCAAGATTCCGGCGAGCCCCAGCGCGAGCGTCGTCCGCGCGTGCTCAAGGGCGGATCGATCATCACCGGGATTCAGAACTCGGAGGTCGGCTGCACGCTGCGCAATCAGCACGAAGGCGGCGCCGAACTGAAGATACCGCTCGAGGCACGGGTTCCCGATCACTTCCTTCTCTATGTGCCGCTCGACGGCATTGCCTATCGGTGCCAGGTTCGCTGGCGCCGCAATGACCGCGTCGGGGTGCAGTTCACCGGCACCGAGCCAAAGCCGAAATTGCATTACGGCTGATCCCTCGGGACGCAGTGGTTGTGTTTAGGCAAAGCACACAGGCGCCCTTCCTGCCGGCGACAAAATCGCGATCGCCGCACCTCGATTCTATCCCCGTTATCCACATATGTGACACACAAGATGTTGGGGTCACAAAAGCTACGCAAACGAATCCTTGACGACGCAAAACGAGTCGCCTTTTATAGGCCATGCGCTCCTGTTGAGAGTGCGACCGGAAAGTTCTGAGCCCGGTCTTTTCCCGGATTATGTGCGTTTTTGCTCGCATTTCCGCCTGTTTACGAGGCCGGCGGAAGCGTTGGGATTGTGGGGCGGTTGGGGACGATAGGGAGAATTGTCGGACTGGAATAAATTGTCTGTTAACACTATATTTAGTGTTTGCAGGCAGGTTCGGCGCTAGATAGTGTGAATTTCCCTCAAGTGAGGGAATCGAAAAAAATCAGTTTTGAGGGACCCGCGGGGTTCGTCGGCGCGTTGGACAGGTGCTTCGCAAGGAGTTTTGACCAGCAGGGCGGATGGAACTGCGAAATGGAGAGCCGGCCGTTTTCGAACGCCGGCAGACGGCGGACATGCGCGTTTCGCATTGGGGGCAGAAATCCCCTGGGAAAAGCGCTATATATAGACAAAAGGGACCGGACCAATGCGCATCGAGCGTCGTTTCACCAAGCCAGGACAATCCGCTTATGCGGAGATCGAATTCCGCAAGGCGCTTTCGGAGATCAAGAATCCGGATGGTTCGGTGGTGTTCCGCTTGGACAATATCGATGTGCCGGCGCAGTTCTCCCAGGTTGCCGCCGACATCCTGGCGCAGAAGTATTTCCGCAAGGCCGGCGTCCCCGCGCGGCTTAAGAAGATCGAGGAGAACGATGTCCCCTCCTTCCTGTGGCGCTCCGTTGCCGATGAGGCCGAGCTTGCCAAGCTGCCGGAAGCCGAGCGCTACGGTTCCGAGATCGACGCCCGCCAGGTCTTCGACCGGCTGGCCGGCACCTGGACCTATTGGGGCTGGAAGGGCGGCTATTTCAAGGCGTCGGAAGAAGACGCGCGCGCCTTCCGCGACGAGCTTGCCTACATGCTCGCCACGCAGCGCGTGGCGCCGAACTCGCCGCAATGGTTCAACACCGGCCTACACTGGGCCTATGGCATTGACGGCCCGAGCCAGGGCCATTTCTATGTCGACCCGTTCACCGGCAAGCTGACCAAGTCGAAATCCTCCTACGAGCATCCGCAGCCGCATGCCTGCTTCATCCAGGGCGTGCAGGACGACCTCGTCAACGAGGGCGGCATCATGGACCTGTGGGTGCGTGAAGCGCGCCTGTTCAAATACGGCTCCGGCACCGGCTCCAACTTCTCGCTGCTGCGCGGCGAAGGCGAAAAGCTGTCCGGCGGCGGCCGCTCGTCCGGCCTGATGAGCTTCCTCAAGATCGGCGACCGCGCGGCGGGCGCGATCAAGTCGGGCGGCACGACGCGCCGCGCCGCGAAAATGGTCATTGTCGACGCCGACCATCCCGATATCGAGGACTTCATCGACTGGAAGGTCAATGAAGAGCAGAAGGTCGCCTCGCTGGTGACCGGCTCGAAGATCGTCAAGAAGCATCTCGAAGCGATCATGAAGGCCTGCGTCAACTGCGAAGGCAATGGCGACGACTGCTTCGACCCGTCGATCAACACCGCGCTGAAGCGTGAGATCAAGGCGGCCAAGAAGTCCGCCGTGCCGGAGAACTACATCTACCGCGTTATCCAGTTCGCCAAGCAGGGCTACTCATCGATGTCGTTCAAGACCTACGACACCGACTGGGATTCGGATGCCTACCTCACCGTTTCGGGCCAGAACTCCAACAATTCTGTGTCGCTGAAGGACAATTTCCTGCGCGCTGTCGAGGACGATGCCGACTGGCACTTGACCGCCCGCAAGGACGGCAAGGTGCTGAAGACGCTGAAGGCACGCGACCTCTGGGAAAAGATCGGCTACGCCGCCTGGGCGTCCGCCGATCCGGGCCTGCATTTCAACACGACGATGAACGACTGGCACACCTGCGCCTCCGCCGGTGCGATCCGGGCGTCCAACCCGTGCTCGGAATACATGTTCCTCGACGACACGGCCTGCAACCTCGCCTCGATCAACCTTTTGCCCTACCGCAACGCCGACGGCACCATCGATATCGCTGCCTACGAGCACACGGTGCGGCTGTGGACCATCGTTCTCGAAATCTCGGTCATGATGGCGCAGTTCCCGTCGAAGGAGATCGCCAAGCAGTCCTATGAATACCGCACGCTCGGCCTCGGCTACGCCAATATCGGCGGCCTGCTGATGACGTCGGGCATTCCCTACGATTCCGACGAGGGCCGCGCCATTTGCGCAGCGCTCACCGCGATCATGACCGGCATGGCCTATGCCACCTCGGCCGAGATGGCCGCCGAACTCGGCGCCTTCGCCGATTACGACCGCAACGCGCAGAACATGCTGCGCGTCATGCGCAACCATCGCCGTGCCGCCTATGGCGAGAAGCAGGGCTATGAGAAGCTGGCCGTCAACCCGGTGCCGCTGGTCGCCTCCGACCTGAAGCAGCAGGACCTTGCGGTGCACGCCAAGGCCGCCTGGGACCGTGCCATCGAGCTCGGCGAGGAGCATGGCTACCGCAATGCGCAGGCAACCGTCATCGCGCCGACCGGCACCATCGGCCTGGTCATGGATTGCGACACCACCGGCATCGAGCCCGACTTCGCGCTGGTGAAGTTCAAGAAGCTCGCCGGCGGCGGCTATTTCAAGATCATCAACCGCGCCGTGCCGGAAGCACTGCGCACGCTCGGCTACTCCGAAGCCCAGATCGGCGAGATGGAGGCCTATGCGGTCGGCCACGGCAATCTCAACCAAGCGCCCGCGATCAACCCCGGCTCGCTCAAGGCGAAGGGTTTTAGCGACGACAAGATCGCCGCGCTCAATGCGGCGCTGAAGTCGGCCTTCGACATCAAGTTCGTCTTCAACCAGTGGACGCTCGGCGCCGACTGGGTGAAGGAGACGTTTGGCTTCACCGACGAGCAGCTCAACGACTTCTCGTTCGAGATCCTGCCGGCGATCGGTTTCTCCAGGAAGGACATCGAAGCCGCCAACATCCATGTCTGCGGTGCGATGACGCTGGAAGGCGCGCCGTTCCTCAAGGCCGAGCACCTTGCGGTGTTCGACTGCGCCAGCCCTTGCGGCAAGATCGGCAAGCGCTCGCTGTCGATCAACAGCCACATCCAGATGATGGCGGCAGCGCAGCCCTTCATCTCCGGCGCCATCTCCAAGACCATCAACATGCCCAACGATGCGACGGTGGAAGACGCCAAGGGCGCCTATATGCTGTCGTGGAAGCTGGCGCTGAAGGCCAATGCGCTCTATCGCGACGGTTCGAAGCTGTCGCAGCCGCTCAACTCGTCGCTGCTCGCCGATGGCGAGGACGACGAGGACGAAGCCCTCGAGCAGCTGATCGCGGCACCTGCGGCGGCGCGTGCGGCGCAGATCACCGAGCGGATCGTCGAGCGCATCATCGAGCGCGTGTCGCGCGAGCAGGAAAAGCTGCCCGGCCGCCGCAAGGGCTACACCCAGAAGGCCAAGATCGGTGGCAACACCATCTTCCTGCGCACCGGCGAATATGACGATGGCCGTCTCGGCGAGATCTTCATCGACATGAACAAGGAAGGCGCGACGCTGCGTGGCCTTCTCAACAACTTCGCCATCGCCATTTCGCTCGGCCTGCAATATGGCGTGCCGCTCGACGAATATGTGCACGCCTTCACCTTCACCAAATTCGAGCCGGCCGGCATGGTGCAAGGCAACGACGCGATCAAGAGCGCCACGTCGATCCTCGACTACGTGTTCCGCGAACTGGCGATTTCCTATCTCGGCCGCAACGACCTCGCTCATGTCGACCAGTCGGATTTCTCCAACACCGCACTTGGCCGTGGCATCAGCGAAGGCAAGACCGATGCGGTCTCCAAGGGCCTGACCCGTGGCGCTTCGCCGGTGAAGCTGGTGTCGCGGGTGAGCGGCAACGATCCGAAAGGCTTTGCGGCCCCCTCCGGCGCCCCTGCCCGCTCAGTGCCGACCGCCTTCTCCGGCTCCAACGTGCTGGCGCTGAAACCGGCCAGCGACGAAGCGGTCGCCTACAAGCGCGACTATGAGGAGCGGGCCAAGGAACCGGCCGAGGACATCGCCTTCGAAGAGGCGGCGGGTGCTGCTTCAGTAGCCTCGGACGCAACGGCGGCGCTGTTCACCGATGCCGCCGCCAACGAAGCGGCCGAGGCGAAGAAACTCGCCAACGACCGCCGCGCCAGGTCACTGCTGCAAGGCTACACCGGTAATTCCTGCTCCGAATGCCAGAATTTTACGATGGTGCGGAACGGGACTTGCGAGAAGTGCGATACGTGCGGCGCGACGAGCGGGTGCAGTTGAGAACTGATGCCGCCTCGCCTGAGGCGTCACCGTATCTGGCTCAACGTCAAGATGGATGGCTCGTTCGACACACGAAGTTGGCTCACCCCGTGAGGTGAAACTTAAGGAATGTCCTGAGCATCCTTGAGCCATCCGGCGACTTAAGCTGAGTCCTCATTCGAGCGACATTTTCCCGGGCCTTTTGTGCCCGGGAAAATGGGATGTATCCCCTTGAAACATGTAAAGGGTAACGAAACTTCCTACTCTTCGTCAGTTTCAAGAGCGCTTCACGACCGAAGACGCCTGCCTCGAACACCTTATGGTGACGCGGTACGGCGAACGTCATTCCTGCGCCAAGTGCCATCGCGTGGCTAAGTTCCACCGCGTCAAGGTTCGCCGCTGCTATGAGTGCGACTTCTGCGGTGCGCAGGTCTATCCGACCGCTGGCACGCCGTTCGAAGCCACGCGCACCTCATTGCGCGACTGGTTTACCGTCATGTTCATGTTCACGACCTCCCGCAGTGGCGTGTCCGCTAAGGAAGTTCGGCGCACGATTGGCGTGACCTACAAGACCGCTTGGCGCATGTGCAATCTCATTCGCCAGTACATGGGTTACGTCGATGGCGACAACGTTCCGGGCGGCAAGGATGGCGGCATTGTCGAGGCTGACGAAATGTACTTTGGCGGCGTCGATAAGCGCGGCGAAGACAACAAGGCCATCATTTTTTGGTGCCATCGAACGCGGTGGCGATGTGGTTACTTAGGTCATTCCGAGCCGCAAGGCTCGCCATATCATGCCTGCCATATTGAGGTGGGTTAAGCAGGGTTCGCGCGTTGCGACCGACGAGCTGCTTTCATATGGCGAATTGATGGAACACGGCTATATGCACGGCACCGTCAACCATAGCGCTGGCGAGTACGTTAACGGGCAGGTCCATACCAACAACATCGAAGCTTTCTGGTCGCACATTAGGCGTTCGATGAACGGGACTTACGTTTCGGTTTCGAAGAAGTGGTTGCAGACCTACCTTTGGGAGTTCGAGTTCCGCCAGAACCTTCGTCGGGAGCCGCACTTGATGATTGATCTCTTGCTGCAATCGTTCCCGCGCCCTGTTGGGAAGTAAGCGGTGGCTTAGTGGCCATCGCTTGCAGAAGACGATCGAAGCAGTGGTTGGGTGTGGTGGTCATTTGTTGCCCCTCTTCCCATTGTAGGTGATAAACGCTGCTAGGGGAAATTGGTGGCGGGCAATGGGGCGATTCCGGACAAGAGTACTCATACGTGGATCGGCGCTCGCCAAAGGATTAGTCTTAGGGGTTGGCCTATCAGCTATTTTTCTCGTGTGGTCCTTTCCTGGGTTTCGTAATCCCACCTATCAGCAAGAACCATATTCCCGTGCCAAGAACGACAATACTGGGCACGACAACCCAGTTGTAAGGCCCAGTATCTGGGAAACCTATACTTCTCCTTCGGATACGTACGCACAATGGATCGCAGCCGCTGCCGCCCTCGGCAGTTGCGCTATAAGCGTTTGGGCTGTCTGGCTGGTTCGCAACACACTTGACGTTAACCGGCGAGCCACGGCTGCTGCCGAATCTGCTGTCAAAGAAACTCGCCGCATAGGTGAGGCGCAAGTAAGAGCTTATCTGACAGTCGAGAAAGCGACTTTTTTGGCGGACGGGCTCAGTTTCGGTTGCACCATTTTTATTAAGAATGTCGGACAATCCCCAAGTCAAAGATGCAGGGTCACGGCCGGTTTTCGAATGTATGATCCGAAAAGTTCGGCCGGAAATTCTCGTTACATAAACGCCCCGAACAAGGTCGGGGAATGTGGCGTCATACCCGTGTCTAAGTCCGATTCGGTTTTCGTTCTTTGGTTGTGGAATGAAATCACGCCAGATACGGAACGGTACGACTATTTTCTCGCGCACGACCTTTTTTTGATATCGGATGCAAGATTGAATGGATGGATGTTTTTGACAAGAAGCAGGAATTTTACTTCTTTCTCGACTCCACCGGGGCAAAGCGCTCTGTCGTTGACGCAAGAAGGCGCTCTGGCGAGTTGAAGGTTTCCTCGATCCTGTTCGGGACCAGAGACATTGCCGAATCCAGAGCTGAAATGGACAGGCGCAGAGAGAGTGACCAGTAACCGCACTATCATATGAAAAGCCGAGGGAGGGGCGGTTATGCGAGTCTTAGTGTTGTTGGCGTTCATGGTGCTAGCCACCCACGTAAGCGCGCAGGAAGCCCAAGGGGTGGCCGGTAAAAGCCCAGCCGTAGAAGAACAGAAGACCACAAAACCCGATGCCAGCCGCGCAGATGGCAGCGGCGCGGGTTTTCCAGTCACTATTGCTGAAACCCCAGAACAAGCCTCCAACGCCGAAAAGCGCGCAAAAGACGCCGACAATCACGATGCAAAGGATTTGGACGCTCAGATAAGGGCCGCTGACGCCGCCGAGCGCAGCGCTGCAATCGCTGAACGGCAGGAAGTACCGGCACTGGCGCAGATTATTATTGGAGCCGCCAGCACGTTCATTGCTGTCATAGCTCTTATCGTCAGCCTCTTGACGGCCATTGTCAGCACTCGCACCACAAGGGCGCAACTGCGGGCCTATGTCTGCAATATGGGGGCCATTACCCCGGCTGGCTTCGACGCACCCGGAGGGTTCAGTGTAGTTGTCGAAGCTAAAAACATGGGTCCGACTCCGGCGACCAAACTCACGCAGTGGACTCTGGTTGCCCTGAGAGAATATCCATTGCGACGTCCTTTGGAGCCATACACGCTCACCGACTTCCCTACGGAGGCGGTTCTCGGACCGACAGCCATCACTATGTCGATTCCGACTTTTGGCCGATCGTTGGAAGAATGGGAAAAGACTGGGATCAAACGATGCGAACTGGCAATCTACGTTTACGGTGAAATTGACTACGTAGACGCCTTCAATAAACGTAGAGCCACTAAGTTCTGCATGCGAAGCATCGGGGAGCAGGGCTACAAACTTGGTGTGTTCAAGGCGCACGACACCGGCAATAGCTACACCTAGGATCGAAGCCACTAGCGCTAGCGACCGCACTAGCGCACCCTCCGATTCGGTGAGGGCGATAGGCGTCTTTTCCTAGCAAAATATTTACATGTTTCACGGGGATATATCCGGGAAATGGATTGAGGAGCAAAACGAGATCGGCAATGATCAAACAGGCTGACACAATTGCACTGCCCGACAACAAGAGCGTCCGGAAATATCCCCACTGAACAAACAGAGAATTAAGAAGGGCATCTCGCCCAACCACAACTCCACGACGGCTCCCACCTTCATAACGGGTCGCCAGACAGACGTTTGTTCGAAGTGTTGGGTGCGGCGGCGGCTGCCAAATACTGCAAGACTGCACCGCGCGACTTGCTGAACTGCTCCTTCTCTCGCTAACAGCTTCCAGAATCTCGAACCCAGTGCATGAATAAAGAAGGGAAGCGATTTCCCAGGTTGTTGGTGGCACTGGTGGTAATTATCTCTGGACGCAAGTTATTCTGCCCGCGGGACGTTTGCGTTGTTCGCGTCTCACCTTCGACTGCGCGCCACCCTTTCCGTTCCCGATGGCAACTTGCTCGGTGCCTTGAATAGCGCGCTCAACTTATCCGCGATCGGTGTCCCGATGCCCGTGCATGGATCAGGACCCAGGCGGGCGCGGAAATATCCGTTGTCGCCAGTAACGATATCGTTGAAACAGGTGTGATTCAGCCAGAGCTTCGGCGTCACAAAACCAAGTTTGCGCCCGAATGCAGCGAAGAGCCCCGCATAAAGCGGTGCGACGGCGCTGGTCCCTCCGATCACTTCCTGGGCGCCATGAACAAATACATCGTATCCGGTGTAGGGATCTGCATTGGCGGAAACGTCTGGAACCATGCGACCCGGCCCGTGAGGCGCACCCGCCTGCCAAGCGGGCATAGGTCGAAACAGCCTGGAGAACCCGCCGCCGGTCCCATTCCCATTCGGGTTTCCGGGACTGTCGTTCCAGACGGTCTCCTGCTCGCCTGCTCCGTGCGGTTTCATCGTGCCACCGCATCCAATGATGAAAGGACTGGATGAGGGCAGATCAACATTGGCTGGGTTCGGGCCTCCATCGGATGAATCGTTGTCACCCGAAGCGGCAAATATGATCATCCCCGACTGTGCAGCGGCTTCAGCGGCGACGTTCAATTTGCCAGGATAATCTATCCCCACCGCCTTCGCCGCGGCCTGCCAATTGGCCTCGTCGGAGCCCCAGGAGATCGAACAGACGTCGCAACCGTCGGCGGCTGCCGCGGTGATGGCTGACGCCATCGCTCCCCAGTCGGAGGCATCGGCCCAATAGACACGGATGTTTGCCACACCGCCGGTTGCCAGAGAATAGGCTGCGGCGGCGACCTCGATATCGAGCGCCACCTCGCGGTCGGGGTCGCCCGCTGGGTCTCCGGAATGCCGGTTCGGATCGTTCTGTCCTGCTCCAACTGAAATGTCGACGATGCTCGGCATCGGCAAGCCCGTTGCTCGAACATAGGCGTCGATGTCGCTGCGAACCCAACCGCCGCTGAACTCGATGATCGCAATCACACCGCCGCCAACAAGATCGGTGGGCCAGGAATACGCCTTGCACAGATCCGCCATGCTCCAGGGCGTCGCGCCGGCCACAGCAGGGCGCAGAGCGCCTTCGCCCGCAGCAGGCAACTTGAAATACGGCCGATTGATATTTGGGATCTTGCGAGACAGCGTCGCCCTGACGCGCACGCGCGCGATCTTCGCTGCGACGGCCTGATCGTACATGGCCGCGAGGTCGGCTTTCATCGCCGTTCGCGATTTGCCGTCAAGATAGATCATGTGTCCCGAGGGATAGTTCCTGATCGTCAGATTGCGCCGGACACTGGCATCCTCGAGAGGCATTGCGTCCAGCGTAAGCCTGGTCTGAAAGAAGGGCGTCACTGAATCGTAATAGCCATTGGCGGAGAGCACCAGCAGGTCAGGGTTGGCGGCCATCGTGGCTGCCAGGTCGCCGGCCGTATAGAGCGTAGGATTGCCCTGTCCATCCGGCGCCTGCACCGTCCCTGCCGGATCCTTGTGCCGGAAATCCCAAAACTGAAATGCCTGGTCATTGAGATCAACGAAATTCGAGGTCGCGGTGAATTCGAGGTCGTTGTTGAGGTAGGCGTTCCACATTGTGGTGTAGACGCCGCCGACGGCTGCCATGGTGGGGTCGTTCATGCCGCCGTCGGGAGAGACGATGGCGGCGATGCCCGTGTCGATGCCCGTTACCCTCCCGTCATAAGCGCCCAACGCCAGTCCCTGATCCTGCAACAGGTCGATGAGGAACGCGGAATGGCCAAGGCGGTCGGCAGCCTCGACATTCAAATGCCAAGCATTGAGGACGCCTTCCGACAGCCCGAGATACTTGCTCAGCGTTTCCACCGTCGACGGCTCCGCCTTCGGAAACGATTGCAGCGCGCCAGCGTACGGTCCCTGCGCGAATTGCGTCACGGTATCCATGAAGGAGACCAGATCCGCCGGCGGCGGCTCGGCGCCGATCTTGTTGTGATACCATGCGTCGGCGGCGAAGGTAGGCATCAGGCCGACCGCATTGGAAAAGTTGGCGGGATAGTCGAGCACGCTGGATTGAAGCGTGATCCCGTTGAGGTCGAGGCCGTCTTCGTGCAGCATCCAGGCCAGCACACAGCTGCGAGCCGTGCCGTAGGATTCACCAAACAGGAATCTCGGTGAGTTCCAGCGATTGAAGGCGCTCAGATAGCGCTTGATGAACTGCTTGATCGAAATGGCATCCTGGTCGACGCCCCAGAAGTCGCGGTTCTTGTAGGGCGCGATCGCCGCGGAGTAGCCGGTGCCGACTGGATTTATGTAGACCAGATCGCTGCGGTCGATCAGGCTATCGGGATTATCCTCCATGGCGTAGGGCGGAGGCGGCGTGAACCCTGGCATGTTGGTCTTGATACGTCGGGGCGCGAAGGAACCGAGCATCAGGAAGACCGCCGACGATCCAGGCCCGCCATTGTAGAAAAAGGTCACGGGGCGGGTCGTCGGGTCCATGCCGTTCGCGGTAAAGGCGACATAGAAGACCTTCGCGGCTGATTTCGAGCTCAAAGGATCAACCGCGACGAGGTGGCCTGCTGTTGCGGTGTAAGGGATGGAAATTCCGTTCAGCGTTGCCACATGATGGGTGATCGCAGCGTTTTCGGTTGCGTCCGAAATTGAGTCATCAGGGCCGGCCCCGTAGGCAGTCGCGTCGAAGAACGGCTGATCGGAAACGGGTTGGCTGGCTCCCGGCTTGTCGTTGGCCGCGTTCGCCATCGCAGACCTCCATGTCCTTGTGTTCCCGGCAACAGATCCGGCTCGGTTGCCTGCCACCAAGTGGACGTCTATCCTGTCAAAATCGCCTAAAATCGTCTTTGTCGATACGTTGCGACATTTGGCGATTGGACTGCTCTACTTTACTCCTGCTTACCAGGATCGACAAGTTGCTCCCTCGCTCAGCGATGCGGTAATGCGTCGACAGACAATTTTCTCATGAGGCGCCGCTCCGCTACTGAGCAGCATACCGCCCAAGCTCGTTCAGCGATCGGTCGCCAAGGCCCTCAATTACCAAGGAAGCCAAGCGCTGCCGGGCCTTGCTGAAGGGTGTCAGCCTCGCGGAGCACGTAGAGGCATAGAAGGCAGCGATCCACTCGATCCCGCTCCTGGCCCTACCCCTGCGGCAACACCTGCAACGTCTGCTCGTCAAACAACGGCTCATCCTGGCCGATGCGGACGAACAGCACCTTCCGCGCCTCACCTCCTGGCAGCTGGAAATACTGGATCCCATCCGGCATTTCGCCCCAGTCGCCGCAGGGCGGGTCGGGCACCTCATTGGGATCGGCTAGCGCTTTCAGCTCTTTAGCGTAGGCCGCGTCGGGGCTGAATGTGTAGCGTTTGACACCGGCGGGTACGCTTCCCTCGATGTAAGGCGCCAGCACGCAGCGAGCGCTGACGGCCTTGTCGGTCTTTTCCAGGAAGAGGCGCTGCAATGCGGCCTCGGCGGTTTCGCCGGGGTTGATATCGAACACCTCGACAAGAGGATCGGCCGCGCCGCCGTCGCTGTATTTGATGGCAAGCGCCTTGCCAGCGAATTCGAAATGGATCTGGCGAAAGCCGAAGTCGCAGCGCTGCACCCAGGCGGCAAGCCCGACAGTCTTGTCGGACAGTCTTTCCCAGGCGCATTTGTCGATCGGCGGACGCGACGGCACCGGCTCGTCCGCGCGCGCCACGGCGGATATCGTCGCGGATGCAAACAGGGCGCAGGCCCAGATAGTCGATCTCATGGCGCTACTCATCGCTGCATCCTGTCAAAGTAAACGCATCCCACGCCGAGCCGTTGGGATTGGCATTGGCGAAATCGGCCCATTCGGTGAAAGCCGCGCCGAAATCAGGCAACAACAGCCCTTTCGGCGCCGGCGTCGCTTCGCGGGAATTCAACTGCTCGGCGCCGCCTCCGGTCAAGGCATAGACCTGGCCGTCCCATATCCTGCACAGGCCGCTACCATCCTGCAGGCCCCCTTCGCGCTCGTCGTCGGTGCAAGGGTGACGGATGGTGCCGAGCGGAAACGAATTCTTGCCGTTGGTCCAGGTGATGTCGGCCGGCAGGCTTGTGTCGGTGTTGGGCACGGCCAGCGAAAACACCTGCGCCGTCAGCGCCTCCGGTTCGTTGGCGAGTGGCCGAAATTGCATGACCGCGCCCGAGCGCGGCTCGCGATAGGTGGCATGGCTCAGCAGGCATTCTTTCGCGTTCGCCGCCTGCATCGGGCCGAGCAGTCCCAGGAACACGAAGGCCAGTGTGCGGGTGATCATCGGATATCTCTGGGAAAGCGTTGCCTGGGTGCGGACGGAGCCGCACAGTCGCATCATCCGCGCAAAATCATAAGCGAAATTCCGTACGGCGGCGCCTATCCGCACCCGCACGAAAACTTATCCTGTACCAATCCCGACAGACTGTATGGTCAAGCAAACTGGCCGAAGGAGACAGCCTGGTGATGCGGCGTTTGGCAATGACGATGGCAGTATCCGCAGTCGCGGTTGGCCCTGCGTTAGCGGTGTCGCCCTATATCGGGACATGGTCCAAGGACAAGCTGAACTGCCAAGCGGCCGCCGACGTCCGGCGCCAGACTGTGTTCACCGTCGATCGGTCGGCGCTGTCGTTTCCCGAACTCGGCTGCGAGCACGCGACATTTCGCAAAAGCCTGACCGGCTGGGTGGTGCATGCGAGCCAGTGCTACGGGTCGGACCCGTCACTGGAGGAGCCGTTCTCCCGTATCATCCATATCGAGAGACATGGCGAGACGGTGCGCTTCACGTGGCCTGGCTTCGACAGCGGACCTCTCGTGCGCTGCTGAAGGCATTCGGCGCCTCAGACCAGCCCGACCAGGAAGGCGGCGCCACCCAGAAAGCCAAGCGAACAGACCCACAGCACCCAGAGCCCACGCACCCTGCATTCGAGCACGGCCGAGGCGGGGTTGGCGGGGTCATAGTGCACGTCGACCTTGCTGCCCTCGGCATAGCGCCGCGCCTGGCCGCCGACGAGGCCGGGCAGCGACGCCATCACGCTGGCACCGAAGGCGACGCGGTCGGCGCTGTAGCGCTGGCCAGCGACGCCATAGCTGTAGACGATGCGAGACCTGAAGACAGTGCGCCAGCGTTGATAGCCCAATTCGCGGGTTCGGATCGCCTGCAGGCCTGAGGCATCGATGCGGCCGGCGGCGACCGGCCATTTTGCCGCCTGCTCGGCCATCGACTTCTGGACGAAGCCCATGCGCAGGACAAACAGGCCCATGAACAGCAGCAGCGCCGCCGCAGCGAGGTTTTGCGGCTTGGGCAAATGCGGGCCGATCGCCTCCAGCACACCGCCAACCGAGAACACCAGCACCAGCGCGCCGATCACCAGTCCGGCCGAAAGCTGGACCATGAATTTGAAGGCGCCTTCCGGCATGGTGCGCTCGATCACGGCCTTGGCCGGATCGGACGGGTCTTAGAAGACGGTCACGGCCGCGCCGCGCGGAAACCGTGCAAGCGTTTCGGGTACTTCGAAATTCCCGAGGTTCTCCTGAACGCTGTAGCGCGAACTTTGAAAAGTTTTGCCGCCGACCTTGTACTCGAAGGTGATCGCCGGAAAGTTGCGGATCTCGGTGGCATCGCTGCTCTTCGAGCCGGTGCCCAAGCTTTGGACCTCTCGCGCCTCGACGCGCGAGGAAATGATCTTTCCCGGCGTCGGCAACCAGCGGCTGACCGCCTTCACCTCTCGCCATTTCAGGAAAGTGACGATCGACAGCCCGCCGGCGACCGCGCAGGCAAAGCCAACCAACAGAAATTTGAGTTCCAACTTGCTCCGAGCCCCCCAGGAGTGCAGGAGCCTGTACATAGACAGCATGGCGACGGCAATGTCTTGTTTTCTATTCGCAAAGTTGTGGCACGACGGCCCGGCAAGTCTCAATGGCGCCGCGCGGTTATTGAAGCGATAGTCAAGCGCTATTCGGGATCCTCGATCGCCATGACCCGAACATAGCCTTCCAATTGGAGAGCACGGTCCCGAATGGCGTCAGTCGTATCGGAAGCCTGCATCGGCACGTACAGCGTACCTTGCCGGGTTTCGTACAATGCGTCGCGTGCCTTCGCGTCACTGTCGCGGAAGCTCAACCATGCGCGCTGCGACAGGCGGAGCTGTTGAGCAGCCTGGCGCGGCAATTTGCGCATAAGCGTCGCATAGGCGGCATTCATCCGGCGATCGTAGTCGCTCGATGCCGCGGCCTCACATTCGGTTTGACCTGATGTAGAGGCATTGGCCGCGTCGTTCAGGCAGCGGTCGAGCACGTCGGCGGTGGGATCCTTCAGTGCCGCGGCCGCCAAGGTCCCGGGCAATGCCATCGCCAACAGACAAACCAGCGCTCCACTGAGGACAACGCGTTTGCGACTGGGGTGCCCGATCTGCATTTCGCCTCCGAGGCATGATTCCAAAGCGCCGTGAGAGCCGCGCGCTCCAAAATCCTCTTCCGCCCGCGTGAAGGCAATATGCGTGCAGCAGCATAGCGACCCTACACGCGACCTGCGTCAGTCGGCGTCGGCGACGGAAATCCGTCCGCCGGCAAAGGCGCGCCACTGCCGTTCGTCGCCGTGGAAGACGTTGAGGTCGATGCGGCCGGTGACGCCATGCGACAGGCCGGAGCCGGAATATTGCCAGAACAGCCATTTGCGGTCGGGATAGACCTTTGACGGGTGCTGGGCCACCGCGCGCACCCAGAACGGATAATCCAGGAATTCGCCCCTGAGATTGTCGCGGTAGAAATCGGGCGCGGTGTAGATGATGGGGCGCTGGCCGTAATGGCGCTCCAGCTTGTCCATGAACACCTGCATCTTCTCCAGCACCTTTTCGCGCGACGGCCGCCGCTTGCAGCTGGATTCGCCGTTCCACTCGACGTCGATCACCGGCGGCAGCGCGCCGTCCATCTTCGGCACGTTGCGGATGAACCAGTCGGCCTGCTCGCCCGCGGTGCGGCACCAGTAGAAGAAGTGATAGGCGCCGCGCTTCAGGCCGGCGGCATCGGCATTGCGCCAGTTCTTCATGAACATCGGATCGAGATGGTCGCCGCCATCGGTCGCCTTGATGTAGGCGAAGTTGGCGCCCTGGGCGCGCAGCTTTTCCCAATTGACGTCGCCCTGCCAGCGCGAGACGTCGACGCCGTGCACGGCAAGGTGGCGGGGCGAAGCCTTGCCGAAATTGATCGGCTTGGCGTCGCGAAAGCCGTAGCGGGTGAGCGGCCCGGCAAGCATCGCGGGTACGGCGCGGCTCAACAGCCTTGGCTTCGATACCAGCGCGGCCGGCTCGACCGGCAGCCCGCCGACGTCAGGCACTTCAGGCGCCGATAACGCCACCGTCTCCTCCTCCGCCAGTCCGAACGGCCGCGTTTTTTCCGCCGAACCATTGTCCGGCATGGACGCCACGTCGGCTCTCGGCGCCCTGTTGGCCTTTGCCGCCGGAGCAGCCGCCAACGGTGCGGGCGGCCGTATGACGGAACTGGTCGTCTCGTTGGACGGTTTCTGCAAATCCAGCGCGTCGACGCCGGCCGTCGAGCTGCAGCCGGCAAGGCATAGCGATGCGATCAAGAAACTGATGACGCCCGGTATCCGCATCTGGACCTGTACTCAAAACACAACAGACCGAGGGCAAAACGACAGCCGACGGACAAACCAGATCGAGTTATGAACGAGAAATTACCAATAAAGTTTGAATCAAATTTTCTCGCGCTCGCCGGGAAGCGCAACGCAGCCTTCCGGCGCCAACGGTCAAACCAGCCTTGACAGCGCCACGATGTCGCTGTTGAGACGGTGTGAACACCCTGGCGCTTGCCGCCAATTCTCCCCTGAGGGCATCCGATGATTGCATTGCAGCGACTGTTTTGGATTCTCCTGCTCGCCGCAATCCCATTTGGCGAGGCACTTGCGAGCCAGGCGATGCAGGCCGGCGCGATGGCCGTCGTTCCCCCGGGAAACCGTTCGGAGACGCAGCCGACCGTTCCGGATGCGTCGGCAACGCGAACGCGCGCGTTCAAGACCACATATGAGGAGAAATACGAGAAGATCATCGCGCTGCTGAAGCGCGAAAAGAAGCTGGTGGCGCATATCAAGGAAGTGGCGGCGGCCTATGATATCGATCCCGTTCACATCGTCGGCGCGCTGGTCGGCGAACACACTTACAATGTGACCGCGGTCGGCTCGGTGCAGACCTACTATGTCAAGGCGCTGTCCTACTCCGGGCTCGACTTTGCCTTCCGTTACAAAGGCGTGCCGGTGCAGAGCTTCGTCGAGCGGCCGGAATTCGCGGCCTGCGCGCAAGCCAAGGGAAGTGCTGCCTTGTGGAGCTGCCGCGACGATGTCTGGATCCAGCACTTTCGCGGCAAGACGGTCGATGGCGTCGCTTATCCAGCGATGACCTTCCAGCAGGCGTTCTTCCAGCCCTTCTTCGCCGGCCAGACCTTCGGGCTCGGGCAGATCAGCCCGCTGACCGCGCTTGAGGTCACCGATCTCGTCAACAAGGTGAGCGGCTATGACCGGCTGACGCCCGATCACCCGCAGGCGATCTATCGCGACGTCATGGATCCCGACCGCAGCATCGTCTACATCGCCGCCATCGTGCGGGACGCCATCGACGCCTACAAGGAACAGGGTTTCGACATCTCCGGCAATCCGGGCGTCACGGCGACGCTCTACAATGTCGGCCAGCCGCGGCGCAGAGCGGCCGAACTGCGCGCGGCCGTCGCAAGCGGCAAGCAGGCTAAGCTGCCGGTCGAAAATTACTATGGCTGGCTCGTCAACGACAAACTGGACGAGCTCAGGGCTTTGCTCGGCGGCGGCAGCTGAGAAGCCGCACGCCGTAGGCACGGTCGTTCGGACGCGGCCGTTGTGGCGGCCATCGTCGCCGTCAAGATTCTCCGTCGCGCCTGCAAGCGGGTTGGAAAAGCCAATTAGGACTTCCTGAAAACGCCGATCATCGGCCCCAGATTCCAGTAGTCGTCGTTGCGGCCGATGGCCGGCGCGAACAGGCTTGATATCGTGCCGTCGAGGAACAGCGCGTTGTCGCAGCCGAGCGCATCACGAAAAAGGCGGGCGAAGGCATGGAAGGTCACCGTGCCGTTCGAAATGGCGAAGACGGCAACGCCATCCTTTCGCACGCCGACACCGTCGCGGGTCTTGCGCGAGGTGCCGTCGGCCTGGAATTTCGGATGCAGCTGGCCGTCGATCACCAGCATCGGCCCGGATTGCGTCGCATAGTCGAGCGGCGGCCGTCTTTTCAGAAAGTCCCTGGTGGAGCGGACCGCCGCCTTGCCGTTGCTCATGTAAAAAATGCCGTTCGGCTGCAGGGAAAAATTGCCGCTTCCCGATCCCGTCTTCACCGACGCCATTTCCCGGCCATGCTCGACATAGAGACCGACCGGATGGAGGTTGGGGTGATACATGCCGGCATTGATGGCAAACAGCATGGTGCGTCCTGCCGCCTGCTGCGAAGCATGGAGATTGTGCAGCGACTGAAACGGTTTGCCGGCCGGATCCTTCCAGAACAGTTCGACCTGATATCGTTTCGGGTCGACCTCGCAAACGAGATAGCTGGTCGCCTCGAACGCGAAGTCACGGCATGGCGGCAGCGAAGCGACCCATTGGCCAAATCCCATGCCGAGTGCCGCCACCGACGGTAGCGCGCCCTTGGCCAGCGCCAGCAGCAGTGGCAGCGATTGCAGAAGAGTCAAGAAATCCATGCGCGTACCGGAATCGAAGTTCAGTCTCCGGTACGGATATAGCCTGTTTCAAGCGAGACTGTGGACAGGCACCAAGCAGACCGCGACAGGTGCGCCAAAAAATGCGCACCGTTCAAAACCGGCCCGCCCTGGGCCGGCTTAGAGTGTTCATACGGGAAATCGCAACGCGATTACGGGCACAGCCAGAGTTTCTGGCATGCCCTGGCGATCACATGGGCCGGAGGCACAACCGGCTCATCGGTGGAAGGTCGGCGAACCCGCTCGAGCAGCATGCGCACCTGTTCGGGGCGCACACGATCGCGCTCCATCACAAGCAGGACCATCGGATCGCTCAAAAGCTCGTCCAGGGTGCTGATGCTGTCGTTCATCCGTCGTCTCCTCGAATGCCGTGCCCGCGACCCTTAAATAGGGAGACAATGATGGCCCGCCAATGACGCTTTGCCGGCTATCTCGTGTCGATTTCGATCAAATTTTGGTCATGCTTGCGCAATTCCCTTTCCCGTTTGTGGGAGAAGGTGGCCGAGCGAAGCGAGGTCGGATGAGGGGTGTTCCAGCTTGGTGCCTACGACACTCCGTCCAACACCCCTCAACCGTCTCGGCGCTGCGCGCCGATCCACCGCCCTGGGCGAGTCACGGGCCTCGCCCACCCTTCGGGCCCCACAAGGGGAGAAGGAAAAAAGTCTAGCCCGGCGGCGGTGCGCCTTCGTACTGCGGCAGGCCGTCATCGAGCACGACCCAGGGCTGCTTCGAGGCCGTGAAGATATGCATTTGCGGCTTGAAAACCGTGGGATCGTCGAGCGAACCGGTGGTGATGCCGATGATGCCGGCGGAATCGCGCCGGGAAAACATCGTCGTGCCGCAGCTTGGACAAAAGCCGCGCTTGAGGTCGGGCGAGGTGTTCACCGTCGCCAGCGGCCCCTCGATCGTCACATCGTCGATGCGAAACAGCACGCGTGCGTTGAAGGCGGCGCCAATCACCTTCTGGCACAGCCGGCAATGGCAGATGCGTTCGTTGATGGGCATCGCGTCGACGCGATAGCGCACCGCCTTGCAAAGGCATCCGCCCTCATATCTTGCCATCGCCCTGACCCATTGGTGGAGAGAATAACGGGCACCGTAATGGCGGGACCGATTGGGTCAATTGAAAAGCTTTGATACAACGCCATCGATTATCGTGATGCGATGGACCTGAAGCCATGATGCCGGACATTGAAACCATAGGGATCGCAGCCCTGTTCGGGCCGCCCTCGCCCGCTCGTGACCGCACCGACGCTAGGATCATGGCCGCCGCCTCCGGGATTGGCTTCATGGCGGTTCGGGATTTTCCCGGCGATGACTGGCTGACGCCGGACAAGCGAGCACGGATGCTGCGCATCTTCAGGCTTGCCGACGCCGAGAAGCAGAAATTGCTGCGCTGGAATTTCGACCGCAGCAAGAAGAACGTCTATCGCGGCTGGTTCCCGCTGCAGCCGGCAGCCGTTTCCTACAAGGAAGGCATCGACATGGGACCGGACCTTGCCAATCCGGGTCTTGTCGACGCGACTGATATGTCGGCTTCCGACGATCCGTTGTTAGAGCCGACGCCCTTGCCGGCCGAAGATGCCCTGCCCGGCTGGCGCGCGGCGGCAGCGGATTATTATCGTGCGATGGAGACGGTCGGCAACGCGCTGATGCGCTCGATCGCCCGCGGCCTTGGCCTGCCGGAAACGATCTTCGATGCCTATTTCGATCATGGCATCTCGACGCTGCGCCTGATCCGTTACCCACTGCGTGACGCCAATGCCGGAATCGACACCAGCGGGCCGGAGTTCTCGGTCGTCCACAAGGGCGAGACGCGCACCATCATCGGCCGCGAGCACGCCGATTCCGGCTTCGTCACTTTGCTGGCGCAGGACGGCGTCGAGGGCCTGCAAGCAAAGAATCTCGCCGGCGAATGGATCGACGTGCCGCCGGCCAACGGCACTCTGGCGGTCAATTTCGGCCAATTGCTGGAGCGCTGGACCGGCGGACGCGTCCGGGCGACGCGGCACCGGGTGATTGCGCCGAAGACGGCGCGGTTCTCGATCCCGTTCTTCTATGAACCGCGTGTCGACGCGGAGATCGCGCCATTGCCGTTGCGCGGGGCCGAGCCCTTCGAGCCGTTCCTCTATGGCGACTACCTCTGGGAAGCGGCGACGAATTTCGTCGAGATGAGCGGCATCAGGCATCTCAGGCAGCCACGCCGCGCCAAGGCTTCCTGAAGGCGGCTGACAGGTGCAGGAGAGCTGCCGGCCATCTCCGAGACGGCCGGCAGGCAGAAGCAATTATTCCGTTTCGCTGACGACCTCGTCCCAGGTCTTCACCCTGGTCTCGCCGTTGAGGAAGGGCAGTGCCGCGGCCGTCAGCTCCGGGGCGAAGAAAACGTCGTAGTGGGTGCGGTTGGGCAGGATCGCCAGGCGGTTTTGCGACATGTTCTCGCGCATCCAGCCGGCGTCCTTCAGCCCGCCACCGAGCATCTGGTAGAACATGATCTCATGCTCGGGCCGGTACATGTCGCTGTCGCCATAGGCCAGCATGACCGGCATCTTCAGCTTGGCGACGTCGGCGGAGTAGTCGTAGTCCCTGCGCATATGATTGCCGAGCGCGTCGAGCAGCTTTGGGAAATCTTGCGGACGCGGTGCGACGGCCATGTAGGACTTATACATCGGCGTGCCCTTCATCATGTCGGCCATGCCAGGGCTCATCTGTTTCTGCATGGCGCGCATTTCGGAATAGAAGCCGTCCTGCGCATAGCCCGTCGACACCAACACCAGCCGCCGCACGGCCTCGGGATGTTGCACCGCCATCCGGAAGGCGACGCCGCCGCCCAGCGAATAGCCCATGACATCAACCTTGTCATGGCCGAGCGCCTTGACGATATCGGCCATGTCGTCGCCCACCGCCTCCAGTGTGAACGGCCGGTCGCCGAGTGCCGTGCGACCATGCCCCTGCAGGTCGACGCCAATGACGGTGCGATTCTCGGCAAGCTTGGGCAGGATCGGCGCGAACATGTCCGTGGTCCCAAGACCGCCATGCAACAGAAGCAGCGGCTCGCCCTTGCCGTAGACGGCGTAATAGTAGTTCAGGCCGTTGATCGGCAGCAGGCCGGATTTCTCCGGCCTCGGCAGTGTCTTGGTTTCGGTGGTCATGGCAGGTTTTGTCTCCTCTGCATTGGTGGTGCCTGGGCAGCCAAGCGCCGCAGCCGAAGCAAGAATGGCGAAAAGCAGGGTTTTGGACTTGTCGATCTCCCCTCGTCCTGCCGATATCAAAGCGTCTTGGCGAGCTCTTCGAGCTGGTCGGTGCACTGGCCCCAGCCCACGTGAAAACCCATCTTCTCGTGCTGCTCGCGGTCGGCGACACTCCAGTGCCTGACCCGCGCGATGTAGCGGGTCTTGCCCTCGCCCTCGTCCTCGAAGGTCAGCACGCCGGTCATGAACGGCTTTCCGATGGCTCCCATGCCTGGGTGTAGGCGTCGGTGAAGACGATCTTCTTGCCGGGAATGACTTCGAGGAAGACGCCAGGATTGGGGAATTCGTTGCCGTCGGGGCCGGCCATGACGACAAGGCTCGAGCCGCCGGTGCGCACGTCCATCTCGGCCCGCGGTGTCGTCCAGGGCTTTGGCGCAAACCACTGCGTCACCAGTTTCGGATCGGTCCAGCAGCGATAGACGCTCTCGCGCGGCGCATCGATGATGCGGGCGAGAACCAGTTCGCGGTCGTTGGCGGGAGCGATGTCGAGCTTGGTGGTCATAATGGTGTCCTTGGTTTGATCTGGCTTCCGTCCCAAGGACGAACGGATAGGACGCAAGCCGACATCGCCAGCGAAAAATTCTGGAGGATGCGTGGCTGGGCAGGACTACGAACGGAGGAAGCGTCAGTGGCGCTTGGCTTGCACCAGATAGGCGTCGATCTCGGCCTCGCCGAGCCACTTGGCCGCCTCCAACCGGTGCAGGCCTTCTACCAGGACATGGCGCTTGCCGTCATGGCGGACCTGGATGGGCGTCTTCATGCCATTTTCCAGAATGTCCTCGGCCAGATGCCGGACGGTCTCGGGATGCAGCGTCTTCTTGCGTGCCGTCGGCACGTAGATGTCGTCCACCTTGACTTTTTGCACCCTCAGCATGTCAGCTCCCGTGGCGGAAAACGCCGCCCTCCCCTTGAGATAGTCGGTTTGTTCAAAAGCACCAAGGGCGCGGCTAACGAATACGACCTTGGAGTCCGTTCTCAATTTGAAGCGCTGGGCTTGCCCGCCGGTTTGCCTGTCACCGCGCATTTCGATATTGCGTGTCCGCGATCGGCTATGATGGCTGCGGAACAATCTGCATGGACAAATCTCTCGTCACCTTTGTCGGCGTCGCTCATCCCTGGATGTGCGACGTAATGGGACACATGAACGTTCGCCACTATGCGGCGATGTTCGACGATGCCTCCTTCCAGATTCTTGGCCATATCGCCGGGCAGGACGGCAGCCAGACGTCGGAGATCGGATGGGCCGATGTGCGCACCGAGATCGACTATCGGCATGAAACCAGGGCCGGCGCGCTCATCACCATCCGTTCGCATGTCGTGAAGATCGGCCGCACCTCCGTCACCTTCGAACAGGTGATGTCGGGATCGCTCGGCGGGGTCGTCCATGCGTCGAGCCGGACGACCAGCGTGCGCTTCGACCTTGCCGCGCGCGCCTCGGTGGCTCTGGACGAGCCAATGCGCAGCCGCGCGTCTGCCTTCCTGATTGAATGAGCCAAGATTTTTCGGCCGGTCAGCCTTTGTAGATGCGATCCTCGAGCGGTGTCTCGGCGATCAGTGCCTGCAGCCCCGACAGCAGCGCCTTC
Organism: Mesorhizobium sp. AR07; assembly: GCF_024746815.1. Classification (GTDB taxonomy): domain Bacteria; phylum Pseudomonadota; class Alphaproteobacteria; order Rhizobiales; family Rhizobiaceae; genus Mesorhizobium. The sequence goes on along the minus strand of NZ_CP080525.1, from coordinate 530,447 downwards.
TCGGCGCGGTTCATCGCCTTGTCCGGATTGACGAGCAGAAAGATGTCGATAGCCGGCGGTGCATCGTAGGGCGGCAACCGCCACAGCATCCCATCCGCCACGTCGCGCCGCGCAACATGCAGCGGCAGCGGACCGATGCCGAGCCCGGCGACGATCATGCGCCGCACCTCCTCCAAGCTCGAGGACACGCCGACAACGTCGGCGTTCAGCCGAGCCTCGCTGCGCAGCAGCGCAACCGGCCGCAAGGCGTCTGAAATATGGTCGGTCTGGAACGATACCGAGGGTTCGCCCCTGAGATCCGCCAGCGTCAGCCCGGTTTGCCCAAAAAGCCTATGCTGCGGACCACAAAAGAAACCGAAGAACTCGCGATAAACCATCGCATATTCCAGCGCCGGATCGCGCTGGCTGACCAGGCAGATGCCGAAGGAGGCGCGCCGCTCCCTCACCTGCTTGGCCACTTCGGTGCTCGCCGCGACCGAGATGGTGATGCTGGCGCGCGGATAGTTGCGGTGAAACTCCGACAATGCCTGATCGAACAGCGGCGAGACGACATGGCTGGCCATCGCGATCATGACGTGGCCGGTGACATCGTCGCTGATGCCGCGCATCAGCAGCGGCAGCTGCGATATGGTGCCGAACACCTCGACGCTCTGTTCGTAGAGAAGCCGTCCGACCTCGGTGAGCTCGAAGCGTGTCGCATCGCGCTCGACCAGCCGTCGGCCAACCCGGTCTTCCAGCCGCCGCAGCGCGTTGCTGACGCTGGGCTGCTTGAGGTTCAGCCGTTCGGCGGCGCGCGTGATGCTCTTGACCTCGGCGATGACGACGAACGTCCGCAGCAGGTTCCAGTCCAGATCCCAGACCAGCCGTTCGGGGCGAGGCAATGCCATTCCTGATATCTATGCTCCCTATTCCCATTGTCTATTTGCGCAATGCTACCGCAAAGGCAATCATCCAAGACAGGAAAGCGTCCTGACGTTCCCAGGAACAAGACTTTGCGCTCCATCCAGAGGACACGAAATCAGATGAACAGAGTATTTTCCGGCATCGCGGTTGCGGCCCTGCTGCTCGCGTCGAGCTTCACGACCGTTTCGGCGAGGGCCGATGACCTCGAAAAAATCAAGTCGGCGGGCGAACTGAAGATTTCCACGAGTGGGCAGTACCCGCCCTTCAACTTCGTCAACGACCAGAACGAAGTCGTCGGCTTCGACGCCGACATCGGCAAGGCCATCGCCGAGCGCATCGGCGTTAAGGGCACCATCATCACCACGGCGTGGGATGGCATCATCGCCGGGCTGCTCGCCAACAAATACGACACCGTCGTTGGCTCGATGACCATCACGCCAGAACGCGAGAAGGTGGTCGATTTCGTCGGCCCGTACTACCACGCCGGCCGCGCCGTTTTCGTGAACGAGGATTCCAAGGTGCAAAGCCTTGCCGATCTCAAGGGCAAGACCCTTGGCGTGACGCTCGGCGAAACGCATGAGAAATGGGCGCGCGAACAGGGCGGCTGGGACATCCGTACCTACAAGGGCCTGCCGGAACTGCTGCTGGAGTTGAAGGCCGGTCGCGTAGACGCCATCGTCGTCGACAACATTCCGGTCAAGATCGCCGTCAAGGAGACGGGCGAGAAGGTCCGTCAGCTCGACACGCCCGATATCGAAGGCGGCGCCGTCGCCATCGGCATCGCCATCCGCAAGGACAATCCGCAGCTGAAGGCCGCCATGCAGAAGGCGCTGGACGACATGATGGCGGACGGCACCTACAAGAAGATTTCCATGCAGTGGGTCGGCAGCGACATCCGCTGACCCCTGCCGGCTTGCTGACGGCGAAAGCCGTCTGAAGCCGCGCGCCACTCTTGCCGGGCTATTTCATGGATTTTTCCTTGATGCTGCGCGTCTTCCCGTTCTTCGTGGAAGCCGCCTTGGTGACGATCGAGATTACGGCGCTGGCCCTGATCCTTGGCCTTGCGGCTGCGGCACTGGCCGCGGCCGCCAAGATGTCGAAGTCCGCAATCCTGCGGACCATCGGCACTGTCTATGTCAGCCTGTTTCGCGGCACGCCGTGCCTGATCCAGCTCTTCGTGCTCTATTTCGGCGGTCCGCAAATCGGTATCAATCTGGACCCGTTCGCGGCGGGCGTCATCGGCCTCGGCCTCAACATCGGCGCCTATATGGCGGAATCGATCCGTGGTGCGCTGGTCGCGGTCGACCGGGGCCAGACCGAAGCTGCCCGCACGATTGGATTCAGCCGTTTGCAGACCTTGCGAAAAGTCGTGCTGCCGCAGGCCGGGCGGCTGATGATCCGCCCGCTCGGCGTCAACACGGTCGCTTTGTTGAAGGGATCCGCCCTGGTATCGACCATCTCAGTCGTGGAGCTGACTTATACGGCCCAGCGCTTCATCGGCTCCACCTACAAGCCATTCGAGATCTTCGGGGTCGCGGCGCTGCTCTACATGATCATAGTCTATGCCGTTTCCCGTGTCGTCGACATGCTCGACAAGCGTTACGCAATCGCCTGACCGGAGAGCAGGATGCAAGGTCTGGATTTCACCGTCGTCGCGCCCTACTGGGACCTTCTGTTGATAGGTGCCTGGTGGACCACCGTACTGACGCTTTCGGCCGGAGCGCTCAGCTTCGTCGGTGGCATCCTGTTTGCGGTCGTCGTGCTCTATGCGCCGGCAATCGTCGCCTATCCCGTACGCGCCTTCATGTGGGTGTTCATGGGCACGCCGCTGCTGTTGCAGCTCTTCCTGATCTATTTCGGCCTGGTGCAGATCGGCATTGACATCCCCGCCCTTATCGCGGGCATCGTCGGGCTTGGCTTGCACTTTGCCGTCTACAATGCCGATGTCATCCACGCCGGCATCATCGCCGTCGATGTCGGGCAGACGGAAGGCGCACGCAGCATCGGCTTCGGCAAGTGGCAGACGCTGCGCTATGTCGTCATCCCGCAGGCTATCCGCAACACGGCTCCGCCGATCGGCAGCAACCTGATCGCGCTGCTGAAGGAATCCTCCATCGTCTCGGTCATCGGCATCGCCGAGCTGGTTCATTCGGCCCAGCTGGCGATCAGCGAGACGTTCCGACCGTTCGAATTCTACATCACGGCGGCGGCGCTCTACTATATTCTCAATCTCGTGCTCGAAGCGGGTCTGCGTCGGTTTGAAAGACATGTGGAGGTTTCCCGATGAGCACGCAGAGGCCAATGGTCGAGGTTCGCGGGGCGCGCAAATCCTTCGGCGCCGTCGAAGTCCTCAAAGGCATCGACCTGTCGGTCGAGCGTGGGCAAATCGTCGCGATCATCGGGCCGAGCGGCTCCGGCAAGAGCACGCTGCTGCGCTCGATCAACCATCTTGAGGCGTTGAACGGGGGCGAAGTCTGGCTCGACGGCGTGCAGGTCAACCAGCCGCTGCACGGCCAGGCTTTCGAGCGGCACATCAACAAGGTGCGCCAGCAGATGGGCATGGTGTTTCAGCACTTCAACCTGTTCCCGCATCTGACCGTGATCGAGAACATTTCCATGGGACCGATCATCCTCAAGGGCATGACGAAGAGTGAAGCGCATGCGCTTGCCCATGGCCTGTTGTCCAAGGTCGGGCTCGCCGACAAGATCGACGCCTATCCGTCGAGACTTTCGGGCGGCCAGAAGCAGCGCGTGGCGATTGCGCGTGCACTGGCGATGCAGCCCAAGGTGATGTTGTTCGACGAGGCCACGTCGGCGCTTGACCCGGAACTGGTCGATGAGGTCAACGCGGTGATGAAACAGCTTGCCGCCGAACACATGACCATGCTGATCGTAACGCATGAGATGCGCTTTGCCGGCGAGGTGGCGGACAGGGTGCTGTTCATGGATGGTGGCGTGGTGGTGGAAGAAGGCCCGCCGGGCGACATCTTCCGCGCGCCGCAGAAGGAACGTACCCGCACCTTCCTCAAGAAATACCTTTCCGCTTGAGTAGAATGATGACCCAACTGCCGACAGAATTCCCCGATTTCGGACTGACGCCGGAGCAGCGCCGTCACGCGGTGCGCGGCCACTATTACGAGTGGCCGGGCATGGATGGCGAGCGCGGCGAGATATGGTGCTACAGCGACCGCTTCTCCTATCGCGCCGGCGAGACGGTGGCGCTGCATGTCAGCTCGACCGCTTCCGCATTTCACATGGCGATCATCCGCGATGGCGGAACGGAGACAAAAGTGTTCGAGAAATCGGGCATCGCGGCGCGCTGGCAGGACACGCCCGACCAGTGCTCGGCCGAGGGCTGCGGCTGGGAAGCCTCCTTCGAATTCCGGATTGGGGCGGACTGGCCGTCGGGCGCCTATCGGGTGACGCTGACCGCCGACGGGCGTGATGGCAAGCCGATCCATTGCCATCATCTCTTCATCATCAGCCCGCAGCCCGGCAAGAAGCCCGGCCGTGTGCTGCAGGTGGCGGCGACGGGAACCTGGCTCGCCTACAACACTTTTGGCGGCTCCAACCACTACCAGGGCATCACCGGGCCAAACCGCAACCAGTATTCGCCCATCGTGTCGACACAGCGCCCCTGGTGCCGCGGCTTCGTCGTGCTGCCGGAAGGTGCGCCGCGCGTGCCGCTGGAAGTGGCCGTGCCGCCGAAGACGATACCGCGCTATCCGCATATGGAATGGGCGCTCGCCACCGGCCATTCGAAGAAATACGCCTCGTCCGGCTGGGCGAGCTACGACAGCCATTTCTTCCGCTTCGCTGAGCGGGCCGGCTATGCCGTCGATCTCGCCAGCCAGCACGATCTGCACTTCTCGCCCGAGATTCTCGACGGCTACGACTGCGCCGTCTTCGTTGGCCATGACGAATACTGGACGTGGGAGATGCGCGATTCGGTCGACGCCTATGTCGAGCGCGGTGGTCATGCGGCGCGCTTTGCCGGCAATTTCATGTGGCAAACCCGGCTGGAGGACGAGGGCCGCCGGCAGGTCTGCTATAAATACCGCGCTCGCACCGAAGATCCCGCCTATCTCCGTGGCGGCGACGTCACCCGCGCCACCAATTCCTGGGAGGCACCGGAAATCGGTCGGCCAGGTTGCGCAACCTTTGGGCTCAACGCCACCAGGGGCGTCTATGCCGGCTGGGGTGGGTGCGCGCCACGCGGCGTGCGCGGCTTTCCAGTCTACCGGCCCGAACACTGGGCCTTCGCCGGCACCGGCATCTACTATGGCGACCTGCTCGGCGCCGACAGCCATGTCTATGGCTATGAGGTTGACGGGCTCGATTTCGAGATACGCGGCGGCCTGCCCTACCCAACCGCCACCAGCGGCGCGCCGGATGGCTTGCAGGTTCTCGCCGTCGGCATGGCGAGCCAGGTCGAGGAAAGCGCCGATATTCTGATCGAGGACCAGTTCCTCACCGACGAGGATGGCCGCTTTACTGCCGAAACGCTGTTCGGCGAGGCGAGCGACGCCAATCTGGACAAAGTCAAACGCGGCAACGGCATGATCGTCAATTTCCCGCGCGGCAAGGGCGAGGTGTTCCACGCGGGAAGCTGCGAATGGGTCGCCGGCCTGCTAAGACAAGACCCGATGGTCGAACGCGTCACCCAAAATGTCCTCGATCGCTACCTCAGAAAGTCCTGACATGCCGAAAACCCAGACCGCCGCTCAAGACACTGACGCCCGGCGGCAATCGCATCTGTTCTATCTGTCCAGCCTGCGCCGGCCGCTGATTGACCGCGCCGAAGGCATTTATATGTGGACGCAGGATGGCCGCCGCTTCATCGACGGCTCGAGCGGACCGATGGTCGCCAATATCGGCCATTCCAACCGCAATGTGCTAGACGCGATGAAGCGGCAGATGGATCGCGCCACCTTCGCCTACCGGCTGCATTTCGAGAACGAGCCGGCAGAGGAGCTGGCGCGTGAGCTGGCCGGAAAACTGCCGGAAGGCATGGACCGCATCTTCTTCGTCTCGGGCGGCTCGGAAGCAACGGAATCCTGCATCAAGCTGGCGCGGCAATGGGCGGTCGCCACCGGCCAGGCCAGCCGCTGGAAGGTGATCACGCGCTTCCCCTCCTATCATGGCGGTACGCTGGGTTCGCTCTCGATCACCGGCGACGACGCGCTGGCCGAAACGTTTGAGCCGATGATGCGGGTGATGCCCACCGTGCCGGCGCCAACAGCCTGGCGCGACCGCGACAACCTGTCGATGGAACAGCGTGGTGTCCGCTATGCCGACATGCTGGAAGAGAAGATCCTGGCCGAGGGTCCGGAGAGCGTGGTTGCCTTCATCATGGAGCCGATCGGCGGTGCGGCGACCGCTGCCCTGGTGGCGCCGGACAGCTACTATGCGCGCATCCGCGAGGTCTGCGACCGCTACGGCATCCTGCTCATCCATGACGAAGTGATGAGCGGCGCCGGCCGCACCGGCAAATTCCTCGGCGGCGACCATTGGAACTGCAAGCCCGACATCGTCGCCCTGTCCAAGGGGCTGGGCTCGGGCTACGCGCCGCTTGGCGCGCTGGCCGCACCGATGCGGCTGGTACAGCCGCTGCTTGCCTCCGGCGGCTTCCAGCACGGCCACACCTATGCCGGCAATCCCCTGGCTTGCGCGGCCGGCCTTGCCGTGCTCGGCGAAATGGACAGGCTCGACCTGATCGCCAATGCGGCCGCGATGGGCGATGTGCTGATGGAGGGGCTTAAGGGGCTGGCCAAACGGTTTCCGTTCATCGCCGATGTGCGCGGCAAGGGACTGCTCACTGGCGCCGAGATGGTTGCCGATCCCGCGACGCTACGACCGATCGACCAGAACAAGAAAGCCACGCAGCGACTGCTCGACCTCGCCTATGAGCGCGGCCTCATCATCTATGGCCGCAGGGTCAAGGGCGGCGTTGACGGCGACAATTTCATGGTCGCGCCGCCGATGATCGTCACCAGGGAACAAGTTGGCGAGATCGTCGCCATCATCGGCGACTCGCTGGAGGTTCTGGCCGCCGAGCTCGACCTGCCGGTCGAAGGCCAGGGGTAATAAATGGCGCCGCGAAAAGTCATCATCACCTGCGCCGTCACCGGTTCGGTGCATACGCCATCGATGTCGCCCTATCTGCCGGTGACGCCGGACCAGATCGCAACCGACGCGATCGCCGCCGCCGAAGCCGGCGCCTCGATCCTGCATCTGCATGCCCGCGACCCCAGGGATGGCCGCCCGACCGCCGATCCGGACGTGTTCATGCAGTTCCTGCCGCGCATCAAGCAGGCGACGGACGCGGTGATCAACATCACCACCGGCGGCTCGTCGCTGATGACCTTGGACCAGCGGCTGGCAGCGCCGCTGCGGGCGGAGCCCGAAATGTGCTCGCTCAACATGGGCTCGATGAATTTTGCGCTGTTTCCCATGCTCGACAAGCCACGGGAATGGCAGCACGAGTGGGAGCCGAAGCTGCTCGAAGCCACGCGCGACACCATCTTCAAGAACACCTTCGCCGACATGGAGAGCGTACTTGAGAGGCTGGGCAAGGGTTGCGGCACGCGCTTCGAATTTGAATGCTATGATGTCGGCCATCTCTATTCGCTGGCGCATTTCCGCGACCGCGGGCTGGTGTCGGGACCGCTGTTCATCCAGTTCGTGCTGGGCATATTGGGCGGCATTGGCGCCGACCCGGACAATCTCGTCCATATGAAGCGGATCGCCGACAAGCTGTTCGGCGACAGCTACCAGTTCTCGGTGCTGGCCGCCGGCCGCAACCAGATGCCGCTGATCTCGATCGCCGCGGCGATGGGCGGCAATGTCCGCGTCGGGCTGGAAGACAGCCTCTATGACGGACGCCAGCTGGCGAAATCCAATGCCGACCAGGTGCGCCGTATCCGTGGCATTCTCGATGGGCTGTCGCTGGAGGTTGCCACACCGACCGAAGCGCGCGACATGCTGGCGCTCAAGGGCGGCGACCGGGTGGCGTTCTGAGATGATGATAGCTTGAGATGTTTGCGATCCGTCACGCCCCCCTCTGTCCTGCCGGACATCTCCCCCTCCAGGGGGGAGATTGGCAGCTTCTGTCTCACCGTCCATCCTACAACGCAGATAATTGGCGAAAGCCGCGGCGGTATCTGATCTCCCCCCTTGAGGGGGAGATGGCCGGCAGGCCAGAGGGGGGTGCCTGGGCGCCCTGCCTATCGTGAGCGAGGCATCGGAAGTACGCCTCCGCCCCGGCCGGATCGACGATGTCGACACCATCCACGCGGCGATCCTGAAACTTGGGACCCATATCGGCGCGCCGGAGGAGATCATCTCGACGGCAGACGATCTCAGAACCTGGGGCTTTGGCGAAAAACCCGCTTTCTCGACCCTGATCGCCGAAGTCGGCGGCGAATTTGCCGGCCTCTGCCTGCATTTCCCGATCTTTTCGACCTGGATGGGGCGGCCTGGGGTCTATGTGCAGGACCTCTATATCGAGGACCGGTTTCGCGGCCGCAAGATCGGCGAGCGCCTGTTGCGCCAAGTGGCACGGGAATGCCGGAGGGAAGGCGGCGTGTATCTCCGATTGTCCGTCGATACCGACAATGAGGGCGCCAAGGCGTTTTATGAAAGGCTGGGCATCGCCTGGTCGAGCTACGAGCAGACGCAGAAGATCATCGGTGAGGCCTTTTTTGCCTTTGCTGACGCGCCGGAGAGTGGGGAGCAGGAATGAAAGCCTTCTATGCCAAGGAACAGAAACGCCATGACCCCAAGGCCTTCCTCTCGAGCGGTGCGGCACAGCCCAATCCGGAAAAACCGGAACGCGTTGAACGATTGTTAGCCGGCGCAAAATCTGCCGGCTGCACCGTCGAACGGCCGCGCAATCATGGGCTCGGCCCGGTCGCGGCGGTGCACACGCCGGAATATCTCGATTTCCTCGAGCACATCTACGCACGCTGGCAGCGCATCGACGGCGCTTCGGCTGAAGTGATCCCAAACATCCACCCGATCGCGCGCAATGGTTCCTATCCGGCCTCGGCGGTCGGTCAGGCGGGCTATCACATGGCCGATACCGCCTGCCCGATCTCCGGCGAGACATGGCAGAGCGCGCTTTGGAGTGCCTGGAGCGCGGTTGAAGCCGCTGAAGCCGTGATGGCTGGCGCGCCGGCCGCCTATGCGCTGTGCCGCCCGCCCGGCCACCATGCTTTTGCCGATGTCGCCGGCGGCTTCTGTTTCATCAACAATTCGGCCGTTGCGGCGCAGGTTCTGCGCAAGACGGCAGCGCGGGTGGCGATCCTCGATGTCGACCTGCATCACGGCAACGGCACGCAAGGCGTCTTCTACGCCCGGCCGGACGTGCTGACCGTTTCGCTGCATGCCGATCCGGTACGCTTTTATCCGTTCTTCTGGGGCCATGCCGACGAACGCGGCGAAGGGCCGGGTCTCGGCTACAATTACAACCTGCCGCTGCCACGCAAATCCGCCGACGCGGCGTTTCTCGAAGCGCTTGCGGTGGCATTCCAGCGCATTCGTGCCTTTTCGCCTGACGCGCTGGTCGTGGCGCTCGGCCTCGACGCGTTCGAGGGCGATCCGTTCGGCGGGCTTTCGGTGACGACGCCGGGCTTCTCGCGCATCGGCGAGGCCATCGCCAGGCTCGGCCTGCCGACGGTCATCGTCCAGGAAGGCGGCTACCTCTGCGACGAACTCGGCGACAACCTTACCGCCTTCCTCACCGGATTCGGTGGCAAGAGCCGGTGAAGATTCAGGCTGGCGTCAGGAGCGCTGCTGCCTGAGCATGGCGATGACCCGGTGCACACTCTCCAGCGTTTCGTCGATTTCGGCAGCCGTGTTGTAGTGGGCGATGCCGATGCGCACGACGCCATGCTCGGCCGGAATGCCGAGCTGGTGAACGATCTCCCAGGCGTAGTTGTGGCCGGACCACAGGAAGATGTTTTCGGCGTTCATCTGCCGCACGATCGTCTCCGGCGCGATGCCGTCGACGGTAAAAGAGACAGTCGGCACGCGTTCGCCAACCCGCTTCGGATCGGTGACGCCGTGAATGGTCAGGCCCGGAATGTCGGACAGGCCATCGATCAGCCTCTGCGCCAGCGGGTTTTCGTAGGCGATCGAGACTTCGAACGCCCTGGCGATCTTCTGCCTCCGCGACCCACCCTCGCCCGCAACCAACCCCAGTTCGGCGAAATAGTCGACCGCCGCGGTGAGGCCCGCCATCAATTCGATCTGCGGCGTGCCAAGCTCGAACCGCTCCGGCAGGCCATTCGAGGAACAGCGGCATTTGTAGGGTTTCAGGCCATCGATGACGTCGCGCCGGCCCCACAATATGCCCATATGCGGTCCGAAGAATTTGTAGGCCGAGCAGATCAGGAAGTCGCAGCCGAGGTCTTGCACGTCGATCAGGCCATGCGGCGCGAACTGCACGGCGTCGACATAGACCAGCGCGCCGGCATTTTTGGCGATGGCAGTCAGCGCCTTCACCCGGTTGATAGAACCGGTCAGGTTGCTTGCGTAATTCAACGCCACCAGCCGGGTCTTTTCGGTGAGTAGCGCGGCCAGCGTCGCCTCTTCGACCTGCCAGCTCTTTTCGTCGAACGGCAGCCAGCGCACGACAAGGCCGAGATCCTCAGCCAGTTGCAGCCAGGGCGAGACGTTGCCCTCATGGTCCATGCGGGTGAGGATGATCTCGTCGCCCGGCTTCAGCATGCGCCCGAGCGTGCGCGACATGTGATAGGTCAGCGTCGTCATGTTGGCACCGATGATAATTTCCTCGGGGCTTGCCGCGCCGAGGAAATCGACCATTGCCCGATGTGCCTCGTCGACGACGGCCTGCGCGGCGACCGTCGTTTCGAAATAGCCGCCAAGGTTGGCGTTGGTGGTCAAAAGGCAGCGCGACACGGCGTCGGCGACGGCCTGTGGCACCTGCGTGCCGGCGGGGTTGTCGAGGTAGATGCGCCGCCGCCCCTTGTCGGTCAGCGATAGAGCCGGGAACCGTCCACGCACGGCCTCGATCGCAAAATCCACCATTGTCTCCACCCCTCCGTCATTCCTGGATAATTCCACCCCGAAGCCAATCAAGGACAGGGATTGCCGACGCGTTGATGGATCGCATCCACCGCCTTCTGCATCTCTTCGGTCCAGACGACCTCCACCGAAGACAGCGCCATGTCGAGCTGCGCGATGGTGGTGGCGCCGACGATGTTCGAAGTCACGAAGGGCCGGCTCGAGACATAGGCATTGGCGAACAGCGCCGGCTCCAGGCCGAAGGAGCGCGCCAGTTCATTGTATTCGAGTTGCGCTTCGGCGGCGTTGGGCGTCTCGTAGCGCTGGCCGCGATTGAACAGCTGCGAGCGCGAGCCTTGCGGCCGCGCGCCATGGTCGTATTTGCCGGTCAAATAGCCCTGTGCAAGTGGAGAATAGGAAAGCAACGACACCTGCTCGCGCTCACAGACTTCGGCGAGGTTCACCTCGAAGGTGCGATTGACGAGATTGTAGGCGTTCTGGATCGACGCGACGCGGGGACCAACCCCTTTGTCGGCCTCGGCGAGAAACCGCATCACGCCCCAGGAACTCTCGTTCGACAGGCCGAAATGGCGGATCTTTCCGGCCTTCACTAGGTCGTCGAACACGGCAAGCGTCTCGGCGATCGGTGTCTCGTCAGTCGGCGCGCCGGCGGCATCGGCACGGCGCGGTACGGCACCGACGCGCGTCGGATTGGCGCCCCAGGGGATGTCCCGTTCCGGCCAGTGGATCTGATAGAGGTCGAGATAGTCGGTGCCGAGCTTGGCCAGCGATTTGTCGATGGCGTCAAATATATCGGCGCGCACCAGTTGCGACGGCCTGTCGCCGCGAAACCAGCTGTTGGCCGTTCGGCCGACGACCTTGGAGGCGAGGATCACCTTGTCGCGGTTGCCGTTGGCCTTCATCCAGCTGCCGATGATCTTTTCGGTCCGCCCTTGCGTCTCCGCCTTGGGCGGGATCGGGTAGAGTTCGGCGGTGTCGATGAAATTGACGCCGCGCGAAAAGGCGAGGTCCATCTGGGCATGCCCATCGGCCTCGGTGTTTTGCTGGCCCCAGGTCATGGTGCCCAGGCAGATCTGGGTAACAAGAAGATCGGTCCGACCGAGACGGCGTTTGTGCATGGAAATCTGCTCCGGAGGGAAAGGGTTCCGCGGCGGCGCGGGGAGGAAACCGCATCCTACAGGACAACAGAGGCGCTCTCCAAGCGTCAGACCGACTTTTGCGTGAACCTGAAGTTAGCGGCGCACTCCGGCCACCGCGCGGCGCTTGGCCTCGTCGATCAGCATGTTGGCCACCTGCATGCGGATCATGGCGCGCTGGCGCAGATGCGGAGCGACACGGTCCGGATGGTTGGCGAAGGCAAAGCTGCGGCGCATGCGGCTAAAATCGGCGACCTGCTTGGGCTTGTTCAGACCAAGCTCGACAGCAATGGCTTCAGGGTCGATCGGCGGCAGCTTTTCCTCGGGCTTTTGCTCTTCGCCGGCGAGAGCCAGTTTGGCATGATCGAGTAATGCGGCGAATTCGGTCGCCAGATCGGCACCCGCCTCGCGATATTCGGTGGCAAAGCTGCTGCCCGCTACCTTGATGCGACCGGAATGGAGTTCATCGGCCACCGAGAGGTAATCGAACGGGATGGACGGGCGTGCACCGGTCTCGTCGCCCTCGATCCCGTCGCCCTTATCGGAGGCGACGAAAAGGTCGTCGAGCAACGAAGCGAAATCCCGCTTGGCGCCAGTAGCGATGTCAGCCTCCCCCTATGCACGCTTCGGAGCATAGAACCGGCTCGTTAAAAATGCATGCCACCGATCTCAACGAATTTAGCCGCTGCCTGGATCGCTGCTCGAGCGTCCGAAATCCCAGAACAACGGGCATCCGCAATCCCAAAACAAAAAGCCGGACTGCACTTTCATGCAGTCCGGAATTCGCCAGGAGTGGCGAGGAAAAGCCGGCCGTGTGCCAGCGTTCAAGCTTACGGTTGGCGCGGGGTAGAAGTTTCGCCCTGCTGCAGAAATATGGCCAAAAAAATCACCAGCACATGGCAGGCATGCAAATGCTGCACTGCACAATTGTCACGATTCACCTATATTGGGAGCCGTGGAGGACCAACCAGGAGCCTGAACATGGGTTTCTTCACTGAAATGTTCGCCCGGCCGCGCCCGCAGGAACATCTGAGATACCGCTCGGCGCTCGCACTGCTTCATTCGATGAGCAACGCCGACCGCGCCGACATCGGTATCAAACCCGCCGACTTTCCGCGCATCGCCCGCGAAATGTCGATTCGGTAACCCGGTCGCGAGATGTCCCGGATCATCCGGGACATCTCGAAAACCTCGGTGGCTTAACGCGCTCCCAGGAACGTCGCCTTGCCCAGCGGCACGCCATTGTGGCGAAGGATGTCGTAAGCGGTGGTGAGGTGGAAGTAGAAGTTGGGCATGGCTAGATGCAGCAGATACTGCATGCCGCCCATCGAGATTTCACGGCTTCCCAGCTTCAACTCGATCGTCTTGTCGTCGGAGCCGTCGAACTCGGCGGCCGAAAAGGTCTCCAGAAGCGCGAGCGTCTTGGCGATCCTTGCTTCCAGATCGGCGAAACTGGCCTCATTGTCCTCATATCTCGGCACGTCGCGACCGGCGAGCCGTGACGGCGCGCCCTTGGCGTGGTCGGTCGCGATCTGCACCTGCCGGGTCAGCGCATACATGTCGGGCGCCAGCCGCGACGTCAAAAACACCTGCGGATCGATCTTGCGGTCAAGCGCATTCTGTTCGGCTGCCGCCAGTACAGTGGAAAGTGCTTTCAGCCTTGCCGAAAACACAGGCACGGATGCCTCGTACATCGATATCGTCACGTCAAATCTCCTGTTCGGCCTAAACGCCGGCGCACGGGACGTAGCGCCTTCGCGCACGATTTTTCAAGCACCACAGACGCTGCGTCACCACGTTGCCGCAATCGCCATAGTAGACTCTGCCCACCGAGCGGAGATTCCCGATGAGACGCGCCCTTTTCGCAGCGACTGCCTTTCTCTCCCTTGCCACGACAGGCCAGACGGCACTGGCCGCCGACGATGCCCCCCAAGCACCCTATGTCGACGATCGATCAAGCGCCGAAGCTGTCATCCGCTCGCTCTACAGCGCCATCAACCGGCATGAATTCGCCCGCGCCTGGGGTTATTTCGGCGATACGAAGCCGGCAAAGGATTTCGACAGTTTCGTCAAGGGCTATGACGGCACCGACAAGGTCGAGGTCGATACCGGTGCCGTTTCAGACGAAGGTGCCGCCGGCAGCATTTTCTACAACGTCCCTGTCGCCATCCGCGCCACCGACAAGAGCGGCGGTGAAAAAGTCTTTGCAGGCTGCTACACGCTGCGCCAGGTGAATGCCCAGATCCAGGCGGCGCCGCCTTTCGATCCTATCCACATCGAAAAGGGTGCGCTGAAGCCGTCCACGGCCAACTTCGAGGAGGCACTGCCGCCAAGCTGCGGCGACGGCCCGCCGCCGCCGAAGAAGGATGCGGCGCTGGAACAGGCCAAGAAGGCCTTCCTGGCGACCTATGGCGACCAGTGCGACAAGCAGCTTCTGGCCAATGAGCCGACCGTTTTTTCGATCAAATACAAGGACAAGGACGCCGCCGCCGGCGATCCCGACAAGGAAACCCGCCTGTTCCATTTCTCCTGCTCGGCTGCTGCGTACAATGAAAGCTCAGTCTACTACATGACCGACGAAGCGTCGGGCGTGCAGCAATTGCAGTTCGCCGAACCCAAGATGGACATCCGCTATGAGAACAACAACAGCGACGGCAAATTGCTAGGCATGAGCATCGTCGGCTTCCAGACGACAGGCTGGGCGGTCAATTCCGACTATGACGAGGCTGCCCACACGATCACCACTTTCAACAAGTGGCGCGGCGTCGGCGATGCATCCGACTCAGGGACGTATCTGTTCCGCAATGGCAATTTCTCGCTGGTCCAGTTCGACGTCGATGCGTCCTATGACGGCCAGGAAAATCCGCAGACGGTTGTCGACTACAACACCGCGCCCTGAGCGTTGGACGGGCACAACAGCGATCAGGGCGCTTTCGACAGCATCCAGTCGAGCGTGCCGCGCCAGTCGGTCATGCGGATCGGCGTGCCGTGGGTGCCGGTCTCGAAACGGACGAAGCGGGTCGGATAGGTCTTCGATTTGGCCAGGATGGAGCGGAAGAAGGCCTCCTGGTTTGCCACGGGAAAGACCACGTCATGGCTGCCCTGGCCGAAGAAGACCGGCACGCGGCGCTTGAAGGCGGGGCTGGCGAAAAAGCTCTCATCCCACAGCGAGCCGAGCAGCAGCAGGCCGTTGATGCGGCCGCCCGTGTCCTTGCGCGCGGCAAGCTTCCAGCACAGGGCGCCACCCATCGAGCCGCAAGCGACGAAAATCTTCGCGCCGGGTGACTGTTGGGCGTAGTGATCGATCAGGGCAGCGACCTGCGCCGCGCCCTTGTCGCCGAAATCGGGAAAGTCAGGCGACAGATAGAGGCCACCATTGCCTGCCATCAAGTTCTTCAGCCGGTTGAAATTGCCGCCGAAGGTGAAGTCGTCGACGCCTTGCTTGCGGCTGCCGCCCTGCCCGTGCAGGTAAAGCACGATGATGCCTGCACCGTCGGTCTTGCCGACGGCAACATGCCTGACGTCGCCGGCATCGGTCTTCAGCAGCAGATCCTGCTGCACCTTGCGCACGCTGGTGTCGGTGTATTGGGCATGCACCCGACGCTCCGGCACCTCGTCACGCTGGTTGATGTCGCGCATCTCGCGGTAATCGAAGACCGTATAGGCGCCGTTGGCGTCGGACGACAGCGTGGCCGGATAGGCGAAGAGGTCATCCTTGAAGGGTTTTAGTTCGAGAGCCTTGGCTTGGGCGGCGGAAAACAGGAAAAATATCGAAATCAGAAAGGCATGGAGCGTGACCGCCCCCCTCTGGCCTGCCGGCCATCTCCCCCTCAAGGGGGGAGATTGGATGCGCCTTTGGCTTTCGCCAATCTCTAAAGTTGCAAGATGGACGCCGCCATGGAAGCCGCCGATCTCCCCCCTTGAGGGGGAGATGGCCGGCAGGCCAGAGGGGGGTGCAACGGTACGAATAGCCATGCCCAAGGCATGCGTTTTTCTACTTCGCTTTGTCAATCCTGCAGCACGCCGCCGGCGCCTTCCAGCGCTTCTCGAGTGTCGACATCGACGGAGGCGCCCTCGCCGATCTCGACATCGATGACATCGAGCCCTTCGGTTTCGACCAGGTGGCGCGCGCCGGTGTCGCCTTCCAGATGGGCGATCGCTGGAAACAGCGAACGCGGCAAGAGCACCGGGTTGCCGCGCTTGCCGTCATGCGAGGCGCGCACCACCGAATTGCCGCCGGCGTTGCGGAACGCATCGATCAACCTGTCGAGATCGTCCGACGCGACACCCGGCATGTCGCCGAGAACGATCATCACGCCGGCGGAGTCTTGGGGCAGATAGGCAATGCCGGCCTTCAGCGAGGTGGACAGGCCTTCGGCAAAGTCGGGATTGTCGGCGAAAGTCACGTCCAGCCCTGCCAACGCCGCGCGTACCCGCTCGCGCTGGTGGCCGGTGACGACAATCGTGCCCGAGGCCTTCGAGCCGAGTGCACGTTCGGCGGTGCGGCGCACCAAAGGCTTGCCGTCGAACAGCGCCAGAAGCTTGTTTGGCCCGCCCATGCGGCTCGATCGGCCAGCCGCCAGCAGCACGATCCCGACCTTGAGCTGACTTTTGGCCGGTAGCGGTTCGCGGGGCTGCGGCCGCGTCGGGATTTCCATCAACAGCCCGCCGACGCCCATGCCGGCGATATCCTTGGCGGTCACGTCAAGGCCAGCAATCAACCGGTCGAGCACCCAGTCGAAGCCGTTCTCCTTGGGGCTGCGGGCGCAACCGGGCGCGCCGATGACGCGCTTGCCGTGGAGCGTGCCGAGCACCAGCAGATTGCCGGGATCGACCGGCATGCCGGCGCGGATGACGGTACCTCCAGCTCTCTCGATCGCGGCCGGAACGACATCGGCGAAATCGCTCATCGCCGAGGCGCCGAAGATCACCACCAGATCATTGTCGCGCGCCAGCGAAGCCGCGGCCTCCGCCACCGGTGCGATCTCGTGCGGCGTGCGGCGCTCCGCCGTCAGCCTGCCCCCCGAGCGCGCCAGCCGCGCTTCGGTGACGCGCAATGTCTTGTCGAGCACGCTCGGCTTGATACCCGGCAGAACCGTCTGGATGACGCCGACACGCACCGGCTGATAGGCGTTGACGGCAAAGATCTCGCCGCCGGCGCAGATTTTCGTGACCTTGTCGACCAGCGCGGAGGCGACCGCGAAAGGAATGATCTTCACGGTCGCGACCATCTGCCCCTTCTCGACCGGGGCATGCTGCGCCAGCGTGGCAATGGTGATGGTCGGATCGATGGCGTTGATGGCGTCGATCATCGCGGCATTGACCGTGAAGATGCCTGCTGACCCGGCATGGAGATTGACCCGTCCGGTGGCGGCCGGCCTGGCCTCGACACCGCGAAAGGCCATGCTCTCGGCTATTTCCTGCGCGGCGACGTCCTCGCCGAGATCGTCCGGGGCCAGTACGGCCGCAACGACCTGCGTGACACCCGCCACCTTAAGCACGGAGACGTCTTCGGCGCTCAACCTGTGCGCCTTGCGAAAACGCCGCTCTCCGGCGGTGGTGGCATGCGCCAGCACTGCGCCTTCGGCCGCTTCGATCGGGATCGGGCCGAATTTCACGCCGCAGCACCCTTGGACTCTAAGCCGCGTGAACGAAAGGCGTGGACGACCTGCGCCAACACCGCGACAGCGATCTCGGCAGGGCTTGCGGCACCAATGTCGAGCCCGATCGGCGCGTGAATGCGGGCGATCTGCTCGGCGCTCGCGCCCAGCGCCAGCAGGCGTTCGACGCGCTTGGCGTGGGTTTTGCGGCTGCCGAGCGCTCCAACATAGAAGCATCTGGCATCGAGCGCCGCCTTTAGCGCAAAATCATCGACCTTCGGATCATGGGTGACGGCGGCGAGTGCGGTGTAGCTGTCGAGCGGCTGGCGCTTCAGCACATCCTCGGGCCATTCGGCATGCAAGGCGACATCGGGAAAGCGGTCCGGTGTGGCGAAGGCGGTGCGCGGATCGATGATCTCCAGGGGATAGCCGGCGATCCTGGCCATCGGCGCCAGCGCCTGGCTGATATGGACGGCGCCGATCACCACCAGGCGTGGTTGCGGCAGATGCGCATTAAGAAAGAAGGTCCGTCCCTCGGCCTCGACCGAACCGGAATTGCCTGTGCGGAACGCTTTGGCGATCGCAGCGCCGAGATCGCCGGCGACCTGATCGCCCTCGCGCACGATGCGATCGCGGCCGTCACCGAGGTCGGTGACCAGGATCGCCGCGCGGCGGGCACGGCGTTCCGTGTTGAGCGTTTTCAGCGCATACGGGTCCATAAAAGGTCAGCCCAATCTTTCAACATAGACCTTGATGCGGCCGCCGCAGGACAGGCCGACCTGCCAGGCTGTTTCGTCGGCGACACCGAACTCCAGCATCCTGGCCTTGCCGCTGTCGATCACGTCGATTGCTTCCGTCACCACCGCTCCCTCGACGCAGCCGCCCGAAACGGAGCCGTGGAAATTGCCGTCCGCGTCGATGACAAGGTGGCTGCCGACCGGGCGTGGTGCAGAGCCCCAGGTCTCGACCACGGTCGCGATAGCGACATCCTTGCCGTCCTTCATCCAACCTTCCGCGATAATCAGTGGATCGCGTGCCTCATCGAGATAAATGCTGTCGCTCATCGTTGCTTCTCTCAGGGTCTGTTTTTCCAAGGGAACCAGGACATCATATGGCTACGCGGCGTGCCTCGTGCCAGCTTCGATCCAGCGGCGCGGGTCGACGGACCGCGCCGATTTCTTATCCAGCGAGGCGCAGAGATCGGTGAGTGCATCGAGATTGTGCACCGAGCGGAACTCGTCGACATGCGGCAGCATCGCCCTGACGCCTCGGGCACGAGCCTGGAAGCCGTCGAAACGCAGCAACGGGTTGAGCCAGACCAGCCGACGGCAGGATTTCTGCAGCCGCTCCATTTCCTCCGACAGGCCGGCGACATCGTCGCGCTCCAACCCGTCGGTGATCAAAAGCACCACCGCCCCCTGCCCCAGCACGCGCCGCGACCAGAGCCTGTTGAACTCGGCCAAGGTGTCGCCGATGCGGGTGCCGCCCGACCAGTCCTTGACCGCCGCCGAGCAGTCGGCCAGTGCGGCATCGGGATCGCGATGGCGCATCTGCCGGGTCAGGTTGGTTAACCTGGTGCCGAAGACGAAGGTGTGCACGCGGCGGCGCTTTTCGGTCAGCGCATGCAGGAAATGCAGGAAGATGCGGGTGTACTGGCTCATCGAGCCGGAGATGTCGGCCAGCACCACCAGCGGCGGATGGACCTCGCGCGGCGAACGGAATTTCGGCAGGATCAATTCGCCGCCGGTGCGCGCCGCCGAACGCATCATGGCGCGCGGGTCGATGCGGCGGCCATGCGCATCGGCCTTGAAGCGCCGCGTCCGCACCATGTCGACAGGCAATCGCAGCTGCGCGATCGCCTTCCTTGCGTCCGCCATCTCGGCGGCGTTCATCTGGGCAAAGTCCTTGCCGCGCAGCACCTCGTTGCCGGAAAAGGTAAAGCGGGCGTCGACCTCGATTTCGGGGATTTCCTGGGCCGGCTGGTTCTTCTGGTGGCCCTCGAACATCGCCTGGCTGACTCGGTTCTCGGCAGCGCGCGGCTTCTGCTTCTCCCTGGTGTCGGGCGCCACCGGCGAAAACATCGCCAGCATCTTTTCGATCAGCTCACGCGACTTCCAGAACAGCCGGAAGGCTTCGTCGAAGGTGGCGTGGTCCTCGTGCCGCGACACCAGCACGGCATGCAGCGTCCAATAGAAATCGTCGCGCGAACCGATGCCGGCGACCAGCACCGCCTCGATGGCATCCTTGACCGAGGCCGGCCCGACCCGCATGCCGGCCTTGCGCAAAGTGCGGGCGAAATAGACGATGTTGGCGGCGATCCGTCCGTCCGCTGTCGCCTCTTTCGGCTCGGGGCGAGGCATCGTCTACTCCGCCGCCGAAAGCTCGGCCTTCACCTCGTTGAGGATGCGCCGGCCTTCGCCCTGTTCGATGCGGGCAATGTCGTCCTGGTATTTCAGCAGCACGCCGATCGTGTCGGACACGGTTTCCGGATCGAGCGCCACCTTGTCGAGTTCCGTCAGCGCGCCGGCCCAGTCGATGGTTTCGGCGACGCCCGGCACCTTGAACAGTTCGATCTGGCGCAGCTTCTGGATGAAGGAGACCACCTCGGCCGAAAGCCGCTGGTTGGCCAGCGGCACCTTTCGGCGCACGATCTCCAGCTCGCGCTCGGCATTGGGATAGTCGACCCAGTGATAGAGGCAGCGCCGCTTCAGCGCGTCGTGAATCTCGCGGGTGCGGTTGGTGGTGATGATGACGATCGGCGGCTCTTCCGCCTTGATGGTGCCGAGTTCGGGCACCGTCACCTGGAAATCCGAGAGGATTTCTAGCAGGAAGGCCTCGAAGGCCTCGTCGGTGCGGTCGAGTTCATCTATCAGGAAGACCGGGGCGGCACCTGTCTTGCCGGTCAGTGCATCAAGCACCGGGCGGCGGATCAGATACTTTTCGGAAAAGACATTGCGCTCCATGGCGGAGCGGTCGACCTTGCCGGCCGCCTCCTCCATGCGGATCTCGATCATCTGCGCGGCATAGTTCCACTCGTAGACGGCGGACGAGACGTCGAGGCCTTCATAGCACTGCAAGCGGATCAGCCGGCGGCCCAGCGCCTGCGCCAGCACCTTGGCGATCTCGGTCTTGCCGACGCCGGCCTCGCCCTCGAGGAACAGCGGCCGTTTCATGCGCAGCGACAGGAACAGCACGGTCGCCAGCGACCGGTCCGCCACATAGTCCGCACCGGTCAGGAGATCGAGCGTCTCATCGATCGTCCGCGGCGCGGCGCGCGGTTTCAGCTCGGTCATTCCTTCTCCATGAACGCCGCCGCTCCGCTTTCCAGAACGTGGTAACCGCGGGCGTGGTAGATCAGCGGCCGCAAATTATCGCCGATGCGCAGGCCTGTCACCTTGCCAAAAAGCACACGATGCGTTGCCAGGTCCTTGGTGTCGATCAGTTCGCAGTCGAACACGGCGAGTGCACCCTTCAGCGTCGGCACGCCGGTCGAGATCACGTCCCATTCACCGAGCGCGAAACGCTCCTCGACCGGCAGGCCGGTAACGCCGGAAAAGCCGATCGACAGTGGCTCCTGATGCGAAGCTAGCGTGTTCAGGGCAAACCTGCCGTTTTTCACGAACGGCTCATTCTTGGGATTTTCGCGGTTAAGGCAGACCAGAATGGTCGGCGGCGTGTCCGACACTGAACAGGCGGCGATCACCGTCGCGCCGCGCTTGCCCGCCGGCCCATCGGTGGTAACCACATGAACGTGGCCGGCAAAATGGCTCATCGCGTCGCGATAGGCCTGCGGCCCAATGTCGTTCTTCTTCAGCACTGATGATTTTCCATAGCCTGTATCCCACCGACATATATGGCCAGACATGACGCGTCACAAGCGAAGTGCTTGGCCCATATCCTTAAATTCGCGTGTTGCACCAAGGCCGGGCAGCCTTTAGGTCTTGGCGGCAAATAGTGCCAAGAGCATAGGACCGGCACGGAGGCTTCCATCGCTCGAATGCGACCCGGGACAAGAACAATAGCGGCGCTGTTCTGGCTGTTTCTGGCCGGCGGTACGAATGCCGGGACGCTGCTGGTCGGCGTCGCAGCACCCTTGTCGGGACCATCGGCCATCCTCGGCAAGCAGATCGAGGCCGGCGCCGGTCTCGCAGCCGGCGCGAATGGCATCGAACTCAAGACCCTGGATGACGCCTGCACCGCCGATGACGGCGCTGCCGCGGCCAGGGAATTCGCGGCGGCCAAGGTCAATGTCGTGATCGGTTTTCTCTGCACCGACGCGATCGAGGCCGCGATGCCGATCCTGAAAGACGCCAACATTCCGGTCATCACCGTTGGCGTGCGAACCGAAAGCCTGACCGATCGCCGCGCCAAGACCGGCTGGCCGGTCTATCGCCTCGGACCACGCGGCGACGACGAGCGCAATGCCGTCGCCTCCAGCCTCACGCATCTATGGCAGAACGAGCTGTTCGCCATCATCGACGACGGCACCATCTATGGCCGCGAGATCGCCGAGACGTTCCGGGCGGCGGCCGAGCAGGCGGCGCTGAAGCCGGTATTCGTCGACACGTTCCGGCCGCAGCTCGACAACCAGATCGGGCTGGTCGGCAGGCTGAAGAAGGCCGGTGCCACGCATGTCTTCGCAGGCGGCGACGGCGATGATATCGCCATCATGGGCCGCGACGCCGCACAGCTCGAAACGGGCATTGCCTTTGCCGGCGGCGAGAATCTGCGCACACCGCCCGGCGACGTGCCTTATGCCATGGGCACGCTGATGATCGCGCCGCCGGAATGGGCCGAGGTCGCCGACCCCAAAGTCCTAGCGGCCTTTGCCACGCAGAAGGTCGTGCCTGACGGTTATACGCTGCCGGCCTACGCGGCGATCGAGATCGCCAAGGCAGCGTCAGACCTGTCCGAGAGTTCGGGCAAGCCTCTAGCCGACGCACTGACCGGGCATGATTTCACCACGGCGATCGGGCCGGTCCGCTTCGATGCGAAAGGCGACCTCAGCCAGAGCCCCTACCGCGTCTTCCGCTTCGACGGCACACGTTTTACGCCCTTGGAAAGCAACTGATGTTTCGCACCGGCCCGCGCAATCTGATCACCGACGTTGCCGGCCTGCGCGTCGGCAATGCTTCCGACGCCAGGCTGAAGTCCGGCGTCACGGCCGTGCTTTGCGAGGGGCCGGCGGTGGCCGGCGTGCAGATTCTGGGCGGTGCGCCGGGCACCCGCGAGACCGATCTGCTCGAACCGCACAATTCGGTCGAGGCGGTCCACGCCGTGGTGCTTTCGGGCGGCTCGGCTTTCGGCCTCGACGCGGCATCCGGCGTCCAGGCGGCATTGCGTGAGCGCGGCATCGGTTTCGAGGTCGGCGGCTTTCGCGTACCGATCGTGCCGGCGGCGATCCTGTTCGACCTGCGCAATGGCGGCGACAAGGACTGGGGCCGCTATCCACCCTATCGCGACCTCGGTTATGAAGCCGCGCAAGCCGCCACCGCCGATTTCCAGCTCGGCACGATCGGCGCCGGCACCGGTGCGCTGACCTCGGGGTTGAAGGGCGGCCTCGGCTCGGCTTCGACCCTGCTGGACAATGGCATCACCGTCGGCGCACTGGCCGCCGTCAACCCGACCGGCTCCGTGACCATCAGCCGAACCTGCCATTTCTGGGCAGCACCGTTCGAAATCGGCGATGAATTTGGTGGGTTTGGCTACCCCTCGCCGATGCCGGACGACGCGAAACGGATTCTCTTGAAATATCGAGACAAGCGTGTTGGCGGACAGATGGAAACCGGCGGCAACACGACGATCGCCATCATTGCCACGGACGCGGTTCTCACCAAGGCTGCCGCAAAGCGCCTGGCGATATCGGCGCATGACGGATTCGTGCGCGCCATCTGGCCAACGCATACGCCGGCCGATGGCGACCTGGTGTTTGCGCTGGCGACGGGTACGAGTGGTGTAGAGCTTGCGGCCGACGCGGCGATCGACCTCTACGCCGCGGCCGGCGCCACGATGGCGCGCGCCATCAGCCGCGGCGTGTTTGCCGCGACGCCTGCCGATGATGACTTGTTTCCGGTGTGGTGGTCGCGCCGGGAGTGAAGCAGCCGATCAGACCGGATCGGATTTTTCTTCCTCGAAGGTCACCGCGACATCGGAATTCGCCGACAGCCACACCTTCTTGCCATCGACCTCGGCAACCAGAGCCAGGGAAATGTAATGGTGATGGCCCTTGTGAGCGCCCTCGCCGCTGTCGGCCTTGGTCAGCTTGATCCGCTCACCCTCGACCTTGTCGACGATGCCGACATGCACGCCATCGGCGCCGACGACTTCCATATGCTCGCGAATTTTGCTGGTGTCGGTCATGGTGGTTCTCCGTTGGGACTGCCGACAATAACAAATGACGGGCCGATTGGATGCATCGGCTTTTTGACCGCACGACGTTTTGATTTTGTCATGCTAGGGGATTGAAATGATCACGGCTGCCGGAGTGAACCGATGCGCTTGCTCTTTCTGTTTGCCGTTGCCCTGTCTGCTCAGTTTGCGACGTCGATCACGGCCCATGCCGGCGATGTCGCCGAGCTTGAAATCCTCGGCTTCACCAGGGATGGTGGCGTGTTCGCCTTCGAGGAATATGGCGTCCAGGATGGGTCCGGCTTCCCCTATGCCAACCGCTATTACATCGACACGAACGATGACAGTTTTCTCAAGGGGACGCCGGTCCGGGTCCGGATTGAGGACGAGAATGCCACGCTCGAAGCGGCCCGTCTCGAGGCCCGGCAGAAAGGCGAGGCAATCGTCAAACAGGCCGAGTTGACCGCCAACAAGGGCATCACCGCTGGCTTCAACCCGGTGACCGAGCTTTCGGCCGATCCGCACCGCATAGTGGTCAACCCGCGCCCGATCTTCTCACCGGTCGACCAGCCGCTCGAGTTCCGGCTCGACGAGGTCGGCATGAACAATACCGAAGGCTGCGAGAGCCAGGGCGAGATCAATGGCTTTCGGCTGCTGCGCGTCGAGGCGCAAGATGGCGGCACGACCAAGCTGCTGCACGAAGACAAGTCGATCCCCAAGAGCCGGGGTTGCCCGAACGGCTACCGCATCGGCGCCGTGCAGACGTTTTCCATGGACAGTCTCAGCGCCTATGCGGTGCTGATCACCGTGCGCCAATATGGCTTCGAAGGGCCGAACTTTCGTTGGATCGCGGTGACTGGCCGCCTGTGACACCGCTCGTTCAACCCGCCAGGCGCAATCGCGCGCAGAGCCGCGTTCGCCGCGCCATGCCGGCGCCGCGTACGGCTCTTTTCGGCGCCTTGCTGTGGGCCGGGACGATGGGCGCCAGCGCGCTCGTCAACCTGTTATTGTACGACTGGGAGACACCTGAAAAAATCCGCACCGTATCGCTGCTCTATGCCTGTGGCGGAGCACTCGCCTTTCCGGTTGGCCTGTTCGCGGCGCGGCTGGTCTCGCTCGGAAGGCGCTGGGAGGTCGCGTTCGCGGCCGCGTTCGTTTGCCTGCTCGGCGCGACCGTCGGCCTGACCAGTGGACTGTTTGCGCTGCAATACCGCTCCTACTATGCCGAGTGGCATGCCCCGGCTTTCACCCTCACCTGGGGCTTTCAGCTCGTCTTCACGACGCAGGTGGCGCTCTACCAGTTCGTTGTGCTGGGCATCCGGCTCTATTTTCCGCTCGGTTTCGTCGCCTTGTTTGCCGCGAGTGTCTGGTTTGCACGGCAGCAGCGTTGAGCATTTTGCCCGCCTCTGTTAGGACGCGGGCAAACGCTTCGACAAATCAGGACTGACCGATGATCCCTCGCTATTCCCGGCCGGAAATGGTCGCCATCTGGTCGCCCGAAACCCGGTTCCGCATCTGGTTCGAGATCGAGGCCTATGCCTGCGACGCGCTGGCCGAACTCGGCGTCATCCCCAAGGAGGCCGCCAAAACCATCTGGGAGAAGGGCAGGGCGGCGAAATTCGACGTCGAGGCGATCGACGAGATCGAGCGCGTCACCAAGCACGACGTCATCGCCTTCCTCACCCATCTTGGCGAATTCGTCGGGCCCGACGCCCGCTTCATCCATCAGGGCATGACATCTTCCGATGTTCTCGACACCTGTTT
Source organism: Mesorhizobium sp. AR07 (assembly GCF_024746815.1). Taxonomy (GTDB): domain Bacteria; phylum Pseudomonadota; class Alphaproteobacteria; order Rhizobiales; family Rhizobiaceae; genus Mesorhizobium. The sequence goes on along the minus strand of NZ_CP080525.1, from coordinate 504,646 downwards.
TGCCGTGCAGCTTACCCGGGCCAGCGACATCCTGCTCGCCGACATCGACGGCCTGCTGGCAGCACTCAAGCGCCGGGCTTTCGAGCACAAGGACACCGTCACCATCGGCCGCAGCCACGGCATCCATGCCGAGCCGACGACCTTCGGCATCAAGCTGGCGCAGGCCTATGCCGAATTCTCGCGCTGCCGCGAGCGGCTGGTTCATGCAAGGGAAGACATTGCCACCTGTGCCATTTCAGGCGCGGTCGGCACCTTCGCCAACATCGACCCCTATGTCGAGGAGCACGTGGCGGCAAAGCTGGGCCTGAAGCCGGAGCCGGTGTCGACGCAAGTGATCCCGCGCGACCGCCATGCCATGTTCTTCGCCACGCTCGGCGTCATCGCCTCGTCGGTCGAACGGCTGTCGATCGAGATCCGGCATCTGCAGCGCACCGAAGTGCTGGAAGCCGAAGAGTATTTCTCGCCGGGACAAAAAGGCTCGTCGGCGATGCCGCACAAGCGCAACCCGGTGCTGACCGAAAACCTCACCGGCCTTGCCCGCATGGTGCGGTCCATGGCGCTGCCGGCGATGGAGAATGTGGCGCTCTGGCATGAGCGCGACATCTCGCACTCCTCGGTTGAGCGCATGATCGGTCCGGACGCCACGGTGACGCTCGATTTCGCTTTGTCGCGGCTGACCGGCGTCATCGACAAGCTGCTCGTCTACCCCGACAACATGCTGAAGAACATGAACAAGTTCCGCGGTCTCGTGCATTCGCAGCGCGTCATGCTGGCGCTGACGCAGGCCGGCCTGTCGCGCGAAGACTCCTACCGGCTGGTGCAGCGCAACGCCATGAAAGTGTGGGAGCAAGGCACTGATTTTCTTGAGGAATTGTTGGCCGACAAGGAAGTGACGGCTGCGCTGCCCGAAGCCGAAATCCGCGAGAAATTCGACCTGGGCTATCATACCAAGCACGTCGACACGATCTTCAAGCGGGTGTTCGGGGAAGCCTGAGGCTAGCTTTCCTTCTCCCCGTCACTATACGGGGAAGGTGCCGGCAGGCTGATGAGGGGCAGCGCCGACCTCGGCGACGACCGCACCCATTCACGCTTTGACAATTTCACGACTTTGGCGCTGCCCCTCATTGCCCTGCCGGGCATTTCTCCCCGTATAGTGACGGGGAGAAAGACGCTGTCGCCAGGTGGCAATCAAGCCTTGCCGGGAACGGTCTTGATCACCGTGCCCCAGGGGTCTTCGCGGGTTACTGGGCTGGTGACATTGTCCGAGCGCATCTCGATCCAGGCCAGACCGGATCGGCCCGGGTCGCGGCGGCCGGCGCCGGGGCTGCGCCAGGCATTGGCGCCGATGTGGTGATGATAGCCACCGGACGACAGGAACACCGCCTGGCCGCCATATTTCGCCACCGTGTCGAAGCCGAATTCCTGGTGCCACCAGGCCTCGGCATCTTCCGGCCTGCCGACGCGCAGATGGACATGGCCGACAATGCTGTTTTCCGGCGCGCCCTGCCAGCCGGCGTCACCCGCCGGCACTTCGGCAACCACGGACGGAATGTTCAGCCGCTCGGTCGCCATGGCGATCTTGTCACCGTTCCACTTCCAGTCCTGCGGACGACGGTCGGCATAGATCTCGATGCCGTTGCCTTCGGGATCGGTCAGGTACAGCGCTTCGCTGACCAGATGGTCCGAAGCTCCCTCGATGGCGATCTTGTTGGCGATGGCGTGGTTGATCCAGCGGCCGAGATCGGCGCGGCTCGGCAACAGGAAAGCGGTGTGGAACAGGCCGGCGCTTTGCGGATCATCCGGCTTTGCCGCGGCATCCGCCTCGATGACCAGCAACGGACGGTTGGCGGCACCAAGCGTGATCGCGCCGTCGGCACGGCTCAACTCCTGCAGCCCAACGATCTTGCGATAGTATTCGGCGAGATTTTCGGCGTCACGCGCCTTCAGCCCGACGCGGGCAACGCTGACCGGGGTGGTGGCGGCAAAAGGCAATTCACTCATCAAATGCTCCGTTCGACCGGCCTGCGTCGAAACTCCCAAAGCAAGGAGCCCCGCGCCGCCAATCATCGTCTGTCGTGTCAGTTCCAAAGGGTTTCGCACACGGCTGTTTCTTTTCCCACCACAAATCGTCCATCGGCATCGTTCACACAAGACTTGAAGAAGCGAACATCGTGTTCACCATTGTGATCAAGAGCGCCGTTCACGACCGTTGCACGAAGCGACGCCGCTCGCTATTTCAGCACCATGAAGGTCAAGGAAGCAGATATTCTCATCGTGCCGGGCTACACCAATTCCGGCCCCGACCATTGGCAGAGCCGCTGGCAGTCGAAGCTGTCGACGGCGCGCCGCGTCGAGCAGGCGGAGTGGTCCAAACCGGTGCGCGAGGACTGGACGGCGAGCGTGGCCAAGGCGGTCAACGAGGCCGAGCGGCCGGTCGTCATCGTTGCGCACTCACTGGGTGTCGCCGCGGCAGTGCAGGCCATGCCGCAGTTCCGCAAGCCCGTCGCCGGTGCCTTCTTCGTCGCCCCGCCCGATGTCGCCAACCCCAAGATCAAGCCCAGGCACCTGATGACGTTCGGTCCTTATCCGCGCGAACCGCTGCCTTTCCCTTCGCTCGTGATCGCCAGCCGCAACGACCCGTTCTGCGCCTTCGATGTCGCCGAAGACATTGCCGGCGCCTGGGGCTCGCTGTTCATCGACGCCGGCGAGACCGGTCACCTCAACGCGGATTCGGGCTTTGGTCCATGGCCGGAAGGCTCAATGACCTTCGCCAAATTCCTGACGGATCTAAAGCCCTGAGCTAGCTCAGGAGCCGATCGAATCCCTGACGCTCTTGATCAGGGTTTTTGCGCCGAGCCCGATCAGCGCATGTTCCGAGCCCATGGCCAGCAGACGGTAGCCCATCGATACGACGCGGCAGGCAATCGCCGGCTCGACGACATAGATCGCCGCATGTTTTCCGGCCTTGCGGGTGCGTTCGGCGACCGATGCCACGGTTTCCATCATGCTTTCCAGCGTCGAACTGACGGTCGCACCGTTGCTCCAGGCGATCGAAAAATCCGATGGGCCGAGGAAGATGCCGTCGATGCCCGGCGTGTCGAGGATGCCGTCGAGCGCATCGAGAGCCGCGCGCGTCTCGACCATAGCGAAGGCCATGGTGCGCTGATTGGTGTCGCGCAGCCACTCAGCCTGGTCGCCCTTGCCGTGGCGCGGAAACGCATAGGTCGGCCCCCAGGAGCGCTCGCCGAGCGGCGGGTATTTCATGGCGGCGGCGAACAGTTTTGCATCGGCCACGGAATTCACCATCGGCGCAATGACAGCCTCGGCGCCGAAATCGAGCGCGCGGCTTGCCATGTCGAAGCGGCCGACCGGGATGCGCACCAGCGCCGGCTTGCCTGCGGCCAGCACCGGCACCAGACCCCGCAACACGCTCTCCTCATGATGGCCGCCATGCTGCATGTCGAGCGTGACGGCATCGAAATCCTGCTTGGCGACAATCTCGACAGTCAAGGCATCCGGCACACCGGACCATGCGGTGAACAGCGTTTCATCGGCGGCAAGGCGGGACTTCAGGGACATCTAGGCTTTCCTTGTTAACGTCGGCAGTTTCAGCCGGAAACCGCTGCAAAGGCAAAGAAAAACCGCCCGGATAGGCCGGGCGGTCGATTGGTCCAGGATGCGCGATCGGATCAGGTGTTCTTGATCTGCTCGATCGCCTGCGCCATCATCTCGTCCATGGTGCGGCGGATCTGGTGGTCCGACTGGTCGATACCGGCGGCATCGAAATCCTTGCGGATCTTGCGGAACACATCGTGATCGCCGGCTTCCTCGATGTCGGAGATGACGACCTGTTTGGCATAAGCTTCGGCGTCAGTGCCCGACTTTCCAAGCTTTTCGGCGGCCCACAGACCGAGCGCCTTGTTGCGGCGCGCCGAGGCCTTGAACCGAAGCTCCTCGTCGAATGCGAATTTGCGTTCAAAGCCCTCTTCGCGATCCTTCATGCTGCTCATGGCATCCCTCCGATGGAAATCGATTCGCTGGTGATGACGTATATGTGTTGACGAAGCACAAACCAAAAGGTCGTGAGCCGGTCAATACGCTTCGTTGCATGCTGCGCTGCGGCATTTCAGTCCCGAAAGCGGTTGATTGGAAGGATTTGCCGATTGAGCAAACGATGTGATTGGGATAGACCCGGCATTGAACCCTACCGTAGCCGCACTATTTCAGGCAGACGGACAGGAAATGGTCGCTTGCCGCCTGTCCGGAACTCCAGAGAAAAAATCAGATGAAAAATCGCCGCCGCATTTATGAAGGCAAGGCCAAGATCCTCTATGAGGGACCCGAGCCGGGTACGCTCATCCAGTTCTTCAAGGACGACGCAACCGCGTTCAACAAGAAGAAACACGAAGTCGTCGACGGCAAGGGCGTGCTCAACAACCGTATTTCCGAGCACATCTTCAACCACCTCAACCGCATGGGCATCCCGACCCATTTCATCCGCCGGCTCAACATGCGCGAGCAGCTGATCAAGGAAGTGGAGATCATTCCGCTCGAAGTGGTGGTGCGCAATGTCGCCGCCGGTTCGCTGTCCAAGCGCCTCGGCATCGAGGAAGGCACCGTCTTGCCGCGCTCGATCATCGAATTCTATTACAAGGCCGACGCGCTCGATGATCCGATGGTGTCGGAAGAGCACATCACGGCGTTCGGCTGGGCAAGCCCGCAGGAAATCGACGATGTCATGGCGCTTGCCATCCGCGTCAACGACTTCCTCTCCGGTCTGTTCATGGGCGTCGGCATCCAGCTCGTCGACTTCAAGATCGAATGCGGCCGCCTGTTCGAGGGCGACATGATGCGCATCGTCGTCGCCGACGAGATTTCGCCGGACTCCTGCCGTCTGTGGGACGTGGCGACGCATGACAAGCTCGACAAGGACCGTTTCCGCCGCGACATGGGTGGCCTCGTCGAAGCCTATCAGGAAGTTGCCCGCCGCCTCGGCATCATGAACGAGAACGAGCCGCCGCGCCCCACCGGCCCGGTGCTTGTCGCCTCGACCGATGGCGTCAAAGGCAAGCCGCACTGATAGCGGCTTGCGATCCGACATTCAGAACAGGAGCATGTCCAGCGTGATCAAGGCCCGCATTACCGTCACCCTCAAGAACGGCGTGCTCGACCCGCAAGGCAAGGCAATCGAACACGCCCTGTCCGGCCTGGGTTTCGGCGGCGTCGGCGCGGTGCGGCAGGGCAAGGTGTTCGACGTCGAATTGGCGGAAAGCGACAAGGCCAAGGCCGAAGCCGATCTGAAAGCCATGTGCGACAAGCTGCTGGCGAATACCGTGATTGAGAATTATAGTGTGACGCTTACCTGAGGTTGTACCGGAGGCGGGATGTCGGAAGTCACGAATGAATTGATGTTCGAGCTTCTGAAGCGCGTGCATCACGAAATCGGTGAGCTTCGTCAGGACGTTTCCGAGACGAAACGGGAACTGAACGTGATGCGGGGCCACATGGTGGCGACGCAAAGCGATATCCATAATATCTATGGCATTCTTGCCCGACAGGACGAGCGTCTTGAACGCATAGACAGACGTCTCGACCTGCGCGAACTTGCCGAAGCTCAGAGGCCTTACGAACCGAATGAAATCAGCCGTCGTCCTTTTGCCTGGCCTCAATCGCGACCGCGACATGATCGCGGCGCTGACCAAGATTTCCGGAAAACCGCCGGTCACCGTCTGGCAGACCGACACCGAAATCCCCGATGTCGACCTGATCGCCATCCCAGGCGGTTTCTCCTTCGGCGACTATCTGCGCTGCGGCGCGATCGCCGCGCGCATGCCGGTCATGCGGGCGGTCGCCGAGAAGGCGGCCAAGGGCGTGACGGTCATCGGCGTCTGCAACGGCTTCCAGATCCTGGTCGAGGCCGGCCTGCTGCCGGGGGCGCTGATGCGCAACACCTCGCTGAAATTCGTCTGCCGGCAGGTCAAGCTGCAGATCACCAACGCCAACACCATGTTCACCCGCCGCTATCAGCCGGGCCAGATCATCCGCTCGCCGGTGGCGCATCATGACGGCAACTATTTCGCCGATGCCGAGACCCTTGCCCGCCTCGAAGGCGAAGGCCAGGTGGTGTTCCGTTATGCCGACGGCACCAATCCCAACGGCTCGATCAACGACATTGCCGGCATCATCAACGAGCGCGGCAATGTGCTCGGCCTGATGCCGCACCCGGAAAACCTGATCGAAGCCGCCCATGGCGGCAGCGACGGCCGGGCACTGTTCGAGAGCGCGCTTGGCATTGCAGCCTGACATCATCGAGGCGGACGCCTTGAAAACAGCCGGACATTCCTGTCTCCTTGTCGGGGCAAGTCCGCTTTGTGGGGGAGAGAGACGGTCATGAAACTCTATTCGCGACCGTTGTCGCCCTACTCGTCGATCGTGCGGGCGCTGGCCTACATCAAGGACGTGCCGCTCAAGATCATCGCGCCGCCGCCGGGTTTTCCCATCCCCGAAGAGTTTCGCGCCATTTCGCCGCTCAACCGGATACCGGTGCTGATCACCGGCTCGGGCGAGACGATCGTCGAATCGGTGGTCATCGCCGAATATCTGGAAGAGCGTTTTCCCGAACCGGCGCTGCTGCCGTCCGATTCCAAGGACCGCGCCCTGGTGCGCATGTTCGCCCGCATCACCGATCTCGACGTGCTGACCCCTACGATGAAGCTTTTCGAGCTGCATTTCGTGCCGAAGCGAAACAATGCCGAGATCGACGCCCAATTCGCCCGCCTGCACCACGGACTGGCGGCGATCGAGGCGCGCATGGCGCAAGGCCCCTTCGCGCTCGGCGACGACATCAGTTTCGCCGACGCCTGGCTGACGCCGACGCGGTTCATCTTCAACCAGTTCCGGGCCATGACAGGAAGTCACGACCTGCTCGACGCCTATCCCAAATTCGATGCCTACGAACAGATCGCCTCGCAGCATCCGGCATTGTCGCGGGTGTGGGGCGAGATGACCGATGGCCTGAAGATTTTTCTGTCCGAACTCGAGATGGGTGCCGCTTGATCAAGAGCAGGACGATCGCCCTGGTTGCCGCGGCGGGCTTTGCGTTGGCATCCTGCCAGTCGAGCCCGAAGAGCACACCTGTGCCCTCTGGTAAAAGTGCCTCGCTGCTGGCCATGGAACAAGTGGCGATATCAGCCCACAAATGCTGGATCGCCAGCAAGGACCCCGCCTTCAAGCAATACCAGATGGCCAACGAACTGAATTCGTTCAGCGGCACGCCGCGCTTCCTGCTCGTGCCGGCCAAGCACTATGGCGGCAAACCGCTGCTGGTCGTGCAGGCACAAGGCAATTCGAGCCGCGTCGACGCGTTTGGACCGCTCATGAACGACCCGCTCGGCGCGCGTATCGGCTCGGACATCGCCCGCTGGCAGGCGGGCAATCCCTCCTGCACGGCGGCCGCATAGGGCAATGGGCCGGTTCCTGCAGATCGCCGGTCTGACCATAGGTCTGGCCGGGCTTGTCCTGCAGTTCTGCATCAGCATTCCAGCGTCGATGGAAGCAGGCCGCAGCCTGCTCGGCTCGATCATCTTCCTTCTCAGCTTCTTCACCATCCTGACCAACATCGGCGCGGTGCTGGTGTACACGTCGCTGCTGTCGCCCACCGGCTATGCGTGGCTGCCTGCCTTCGCCGGATTCCGGATGCGCGCGGGCGTCGCCGTCTCTATCACCCTGGTCTTCATCGTCTATGCGACGGTGCTGTCACGGCTATGGCACCCGCAGGGCCTGTTCCTGCTCTGCGATGTTCTGCTGCATTATGTGACGCCGGTGCTGTTCGTGCTGTGGTGGCTGATATCGGGCGCAGACGGCAGGACCCGGTGGAACGACATCTCCTGGTGGGTGCTCTATCCCGTGGCCTATCTGGTCTATGCGCTGGCGCGGGCACCGCTCGCCGGCGAAGTGCCCTACCCCTTTCTCGATGTCGCCAAGAACGGCGTGGCCAGCGTTGCCCTCTCAGCGGCGGCCATCACAGGACTTTTTCTCGTGCTGTGCGTGGTCGCCGTCCTTGCGGACCACGGCGTTTCACGCGTCAGGGTATCGAGCGTCCGCTAAGGCGTCTCATTTTTGGGATCACGGTCAGTCCCAGAAAGGCCTGATCCCCTCGCGGTGGGCATCGCAGCGCGAGATACCGATATCCTTGAGCTGGTCGTCGGTCATTTCCAGCAGCGCCAGCCGGCTGCGCCGACGCTCCAGCAGATAGTCGATCCATGTCGCCAGCGACCTGGCCACGCGCACCAGACGGCTGACAAAGCCGCGCCGGCCCGATGGGCGTGTCGATTGGCCTGACAACTCGGCTCTCGAATGATTGATTGTCGCGATTGTATTCATCTTCTTTCTACCAGAATTCCAAATTGCACCCTTTTTGGCGCAGCGTTGATATGTATTGACTCACAATTCGGTGCAATATAGAAAATTGTCACCATGACAAATTGGCTTCCAGATCTCACTGCCGGCTCCGGGCCGCTGTATCAGCGGCTGGCGGATTCCATCGAAACCGATATCGACCGGGGCGTGATCGACGCCGGAGCAAAGCTGCCGCCGCAACGCGACCTCGCCTACGACATCGGCACCACGGTCGGTACGGTTGGTCGGGCTTATCAATTGCTGCGCGAGCGCGGGCTTGTGAGCGGCGAAGTCGGGCGCGGAACCTACGTGCTCGGCCAGCGCGCCGATGGCGCGAAGCCGGATTTCCTGGCTCCCGACGTCAGCGGCGAAGGCACGCGCACCATCGATGCGCCGCGCGGCAAGCTGCGTTTCGACAGCACGGCCGCGCCCGACATCGGCCAGGGCGCCCTTGTCGCGGATGTCCTGTCGCGGACCGCGCAGGACCATCCGCATGAGATATCAAGCTACACACGGGACTTTCCGGACCGCTGGCACGAAGCCGGCGCCCGCTGGCTGTCGCGCAATTCCTTCCGCCCGAATGCCGATACCATCGTTCCGACGCTCGGCACCCATGCAGCGGTGATGGCGGCAATCGCCGCCCTGACCACGCCCGGTGATTATGTTGCTTTCGAGCACCTCACCTACTCGCAGATTTCGCGCAGCGCCGGGCTGATCGGCCGGCGCACCGCGCTGGTGGCGTCGGACGACGAGGGCATCGATCCCCAGGATTTCGAGCGCGTCTGCGCGCAAAAGCATCCCAGGATGATCTTCCTGATGCCAACGGCGCAGAATCCGACCTTGGTGACCTTGTCGGCGGCGCGCCGCGAGGCGATCGCGCGGGTCGCGCGCGAATACAATGTCGTTCTTGTCGAAGACGATCTCTACGGTAATCTGACCGATGATCCGACGCCGTTGCTGGCCGAATATGCCCCTGAACGCACCATTGTCGCCGGCGGCCTGTCGAAATCGGTTGCGGCCGGTGTGCGCGGCGGCTGGCTTTCCTGCCCGCCCGCCTATCGCCATCGCATCCGCGTTGCCCACAAGATGATGACCGGCGGCATGCCTTTCCTGCTGGCGGAGGTGAATACCCGGCTGGTTCTGTCCGGCCAGGCCGGCGATATCCGCAAGCGCTGTATCGCCGAAATCGGCGCCCGCGTCGCGATCGTGCGCGAGACACTGGCAGGCTTCGCGTTCAAGTCGCACGACAAGGTGCCCTTTGTCTGGCTGACCCTTCCCGACCCGTGGCTTTCCGGCACCTTCAAGAATGCCTGCCTCGAGCACGGCGTGCTGATCGACGACGAGGATGAGTTCAAGGCCGGCCGCTCCGAGCAGGTTTTCCACGGCGTCCGCTTCGGCGTTTCGCAGCCGAGACAGCGCAAGGACATCGCCGAGGGCGTCGCCGTCATCAGGCGCTTGCTGGATGAAGGCCGCGCCGGCTACGACAGCTTCTCCTGAGCCAACTGACAGACCCATTGTCTCCTAATGCATCGGTTGGCGCCGAGCAGGCCCTATGAAACTTGGCTCCTGGGTCAACCCTCTGCCTTGAAGTTCTTGGCTTCCTTCTCGGCCTTGTCTTTCCCATGCTTCTCAGCCAGGTCTTTGGCCTGCTGAGGCGAAGCGTCAGTGGTCTCCGCAATATGCATAGCTTCCTTGTCCGAGAGGCGATTATCTTTCTTGCCTTGCTTGGTGGCCATATCCAAATCTCCTGATTGGTTGGAGACCTAACGGCCGGAGTGTCATAGCGTTCCCCACCGACCGCCGTTACGCGTGGATCGATGACTGCACCAAAGCCGTGATCTCCCCGCTCCCGTCGTCACCTTGTGGCTTTCCATTGTTTTTCAGCATCCGATGGGTGTATCGGCCGCAAAGCTTGCGATAAGAGGGGACTCAAAATCCCCGTTCCATGGACATAAATCACCGCCCATGACCATTTCCAATTCCGTGCCGATCACCCCCGAGCTCATCGCCGCGCATGGGCTGAAGCCCGACGAGTACCAGCGCATCCTCGACCTCGTCGGCCGCGAGCCGAGCTTCACCGAACTGGGCATCTTCTCGGCGATGTGGAACGAACATTGTTCGTACAAATCCTCGAAGAAATGGCTGCGCACGCTGCCCACCACCGGCCCGCAGGTCATCCAGGGGCCGGGCGAAAATGCCGGCGTGGTCGACATTGGTGATGGCGACTGCGTCGTCTTCAAGATGGAGAGCCACAACCACCCCTCCTTCATCGAGCCCTACCAGGGTGCCGCGACCGGCGTCGGCGGCATCCTGCGCGATGTCTTCACCATGGGCGCGCGGCCGATCGCGGCGATGAACGCGCTGCGCTTCGGCGCGCCGGATCATCCCAAGACCAGGCACCTCGTCTCGGGCGTGGTTTCCGGCGTCGGCGGCTATGGCAACGCCTTCGGCGTGCCGACGGTGGGAGGCGAGGTCAATTTCGACGCCCGCTACAACGGCAACATCCTGGTCAACGCTTTTGCGGCCGGCATAGCCAAGACCGACGCCATCTTCCTGTCGGAAGCCAAGGGCGTTGGCCTGCCGGTCGTCTATCTCGGCGCCAAGACCGGCCGCGACGGCGTCGGCGGCGCCACCATGGCCTCGGCCGAATTCGACGACAAGATCGACGAGAAGCGCCCGACCGTGCAGGTCGGCGATCCCTTCACCGAAAAGTGCCTGCTGGAAGCCTGCCTCGAACTGATGGCGTCGGGCGCCGTCATCGCCATCCAGGACATGGGTGCGGCGGGCCTCACCTGTTCGGCGGTCGAGATGGGCGCCAAGGGCGACCTCGGCATCGAGCTCGATCTCGACAAGGTGCCGGTGCGCGAAGAGCGCATGAGCGCCTACGAGATGATGCTGTCGGAGAGCCAGGAGCGCATGCTGATGGTGCTGCGCCCCGAAAAGGAAAAGGAAGCCGAGGCGATCTTCCACAAATGGGGGCTCGACTTCGCCATCGTCGGCAAGACCACCGACGATCTGCGTTTTCGCGTGCTGCACCAGGGCGACGAGGTCGCCAATCTGCCGATCAAGGATCTTGGCGACAAGGCACCCGAATACGACCGGCCCTGGATCGAAGCCAAAAAGCCGGCACCGCTTGCTGCCAATGACGTTCCGCAGGCCGATGTCGCCGAGGCGCTGCTGAAGCTGCTCGGCGGACCGGATCTTTCGTCGCGGCGCTGGGTCTGGGAACAGTACGACACGCTGATCCAGGGCAATTCACTGCAGCTTCCGGGCGGCGATGCCGGCGTGGTGCGCGTCGACGGTCATGCGACCAAGGCGCTCGCCTTCTCCTCCGACGTGACGCCGCGCTATTGCGAGGCCGATCCCTATGAGGGGGGCAAGCAGGCGGTGGCCGAATGCTGGCGCAACCTGACCGCCACCGGTGCCTTGCCGCTGGCCGCCACCGACAACCTCAATTTCGGCAATCCCGAACGGCCGGAGATCATGGGTCAGCTGGTCGGCGCGGTGAAGGGCATCGGCGATGCCTGCCGCGCGCTCGGCTTCCCGATCGTCTCCGGTAATGTCTCGCTCTACAACGAGACCAACGGCCAGGGCATCCTGCCGACGCCGACAATCGGCGGTGTCGGGCTGATCGCCGACTGGTCGAAGATGGTGCGCACCGGTTTTGCGGCGGAGGGCCAGATGATCCTGCTGGTCGGCGCGCCTGCCTCCTGGGGAACACATCTTGGCCAGTCGGTCTATATGCGCGATATCCATGGCCGAACCGATGGCCCGCCGCCGCCGGTCGATCTCGATCACGAAAAGCGCGTCGGCGACCATGTGCGCGCCTTGATCGCGTCCGGTATCGTCACCGCGGCGCATGACGTTTCCGACGGGGGCATCGCGGTGGCTCTGGCCGAGATGGCGATGGCGTACGGTATCGGCGCCACCATTCCAGGGCTTGTCGGCACCGATCCGATCCCGGTCTGGTTCGGCGAGGATCAGGGCCGCTATCTCCTGACGCTGTCGATCGATCCGGATAGTGATGAATGGGATACCATCCGCAAGCAGCAGAGCGAACTCGGCGTTTTCGCGCCGTGGATCGGCTCGACCGGCGGCAGCACGCTGAAGCTCGGCGAAGCGCGGGCGATCCCGGTCAGCGAACTGACCGCCGCGCATGAAGGCTGGTTCCCGCGCTTCATGGATCAGTCCAGTTGAGCAAACTGGCTGCCCGGGCGCTGCTTGCAGTCGTCTTCTGGCCGTCGCTGTTCTTCTTCTGGTTTCTCGGGCCGTTCGTCTTTTTCCTGCTGTCGACGACCTCGAGCGAGGTTTGTGCCCGGCTGGAAACGCGCGCGGAGTTTCTTGCCGCGGCCAACGGCACCCTGCCGATGCTTGCCGTGCAGAACCTGATCTATGCCGTTCCGATCCTGTGCCTGGTGCTGTGGGATCGACTTTTGCCCGAACCGGCGCGGGCAAGGCATGTCATCACCTGCGTCAAGCTTTTCGCGGCTGCGGTGGTCGTTGGAGCGTTGTGGGAATACGGCTCCTCGCTTGTCTGCGATGGCTACGGCCGAGCCTTCTTCTCGCCGTTCTGGCGGATGACGAGCTATCTCCCCATCGTGAGCCTGGTGATCAACGTTCCGCTCTATGTCCTGGCCATCAGCCTTGGCCGCGCTTTTTCGACGCGCGAGGATGTCACGGAGGACGGGGCGATCCCACCACCTTAGATCCTGCCGGGACAGAACGGCTTCAATCTGGACCGGAAACGCTTTAGGGTCGTCCGACTCTCACATATGGCCGGCTACCGGCCGCTCGAAACAGGATTTTGCCATGGCAATGGATGCCCACGACATCGAAAAACTGATCAAGGACGGCATCCCGGACGCCAAGGTGACGATCCGCGACCTGGCGGGTGACGGCGACCACTATGCGGCCGAGGTGGTGGCCGAGAGCTTTCGCGGCAAGAGCCGCGTTCAGCAGCACCAGATGGTCTATGACGCGCTGAAGGGCAATATGGGCGGCGTGCTGCACGCTCTGGCCCTGCAGACCAGCGTTCCTGACTGAGACATTTCCACCCGCTTGGCCCAGCTCGACTCATCCCTTGCGCCATTTCGGCCGCGGCACGGCTAAAGTCTTGTTTCGGGCAATCGTTGGGTTTATTTGATGAGATATGTTTCGAGCCTGACTCCCACAGGCGGGAAAGGATATTCCATGAGCGGTATCAACGACTACATCGACAACGAGGTGAAGGGCAACGACGTCGTGCTTTTCATGAAGGGCACGCCCGGTTTTCCGCAGTGCGGATTTTCCGGTCAGGTCGTCCAGATCCTCGATTATATCGGCGCCGACTACAAGGGCGTGAACGTGCTGGACTCGGCTGAGCTGCGCCAGGGCATCAAGGAATATTCCAACTGGCCAACGATCCCGCAGCTCTACGTCAAGGGTGAATTCGTCGGCGGCTGCGACATCATCCGCGAGATGTTCCAGGCAGGCGAGTTGCAGACGTTCCTCGTCGAGAAGGGCGTCAGCGTCAAAGGCGCCGCCTGATTTCTGATTGGCGTATGTCGCCATCCCGGAACCGCAGCGCGTTTCCGGATGACATGCACCAAGGCGTCGGGGCCACCCCACCTCGGCAATTTTCATGTCCCTGATTTCGGGGACCAGGACGAGCCAATGCGCCGGCCCGCCGGCGCATTTTCGTTTGAGAGATTGGACTTGCCGTGGACCAGCCAACAGCAGCGCCGCAATCGGCAAGCAAACTGCCCATTCCGCGCTGGGAGTTCATTGCGCTATGCGCCGCACTGATGGCGCTGAACTCGCTGGCCATCGACATCATGCTGCCGGCCCTGCAGCAGATCGGCGCGTCGCTCGGCGTCGAGAACGAAAACCATCGGCAGTATGTTGTCACCGCCTACATTCTGGGTTTCGGCGGCGGCCAGCTTTTCTTCGGTCCGATCTCGGATCGTTTCGGACGTCGCGCGCCACTGGTTGCCGGGCTGGTGATCTATGTCGCCGCGGCCGCGGCGGCCGCTGTCGCGCCAAGTTTTGAAACGCTTCTCTTGTGCCGAGCCGTGCAAGGCATTGGTGCGGCGGCCACACGCGTCATCGCCGTCTCGATCGTGCGTGACACGTTCGACGGCCGGCGCATGGCCGAGGTGATGTCGCTGATCTTCATGGTGTTCATGGCCATTCCGGTCATCGCGCCGGGGATCGGCCAGTTCATCATGCTGTTTGCAACCTGGCATTGGATCTTCGTCACCATGGCTATCGGGGCTCTGATCGTGTCGGCATGGTCGCTGCTGCGCCTGCCTGAAACGCTGCATCCCGAATATCGCCGGCCGCTGACAGTCAACTCCATCGTCGGCGGTTTCCGCATCGTGCTCACCAACCGCATTGCGATCTGCTACGCCTTCGCCAGCACCTTCATTTTCGGCGCCATGTTCGGCTTCATCGCCTCGGCGCAGCAGATTTATGTCGACATATTCAACGTCGGCGAGATGTTCCCGGTCATCTTCGCCGGTGTCGCCGGCGTGCTTGCTTTCTCCAACTATCTGAACTCGCGCCTAGTCGGCCGTATCGGCATGCGCCGCCTGTCGCAGAGCGCGCTGCTGTTGTTTCTGGTCATCAGCCTGGCCTGGCTGGTCGTGTCGCTGGAAATGAAGATGCCACTCTGGCTGTTCATCACCTTCTTTGCCAGCGCCATGCTTCCATTCGGTGCGCTCGGCGCCAATTTCAACGCGTTGGCCATGGAGCCGCTCGGTCAACTGGCCGGCACGGCGTCGTCCATCCTGGGCTTCATGCAGACCTTTCTCGGTGGCATTCTCGGCACGCTGATCGGCCAAGCCTTCAACGGCACGGTAACGCCATTGGCCGCCGGCTTCTGCAGCGTCTCGGTCGCAGCGCTGCTGATGATTTTCATCGCCGAGCGCGGCAAGATGTTCCAGCCGCACAACGCACCCGTCTCAGGACACATTGCCGACTTGCATTAAATCGTTGTTTTTGCTCGTGTCGTTTGTCCCAAAGCTGCTGCATGCTCAAAGGTGTGTTGAGATTCAGGTCAGGCCGGCATCACCTGAATATCAATACACCTTAGGATGCACCCTCAAGGGCGGCCGTGAAGCGAGGGACAAGCATACGCCCCGCGATTGCTCCACCCATGCTGTCCGAAAAAGGCAGGGGCAGAGCGTCATCGAGAGCCTTGAGGATGGAAGCCACGAAGGCGCGGCTGAGTTGGGTATCGGTCCCCAGATCGGAATAGGTGGCGCGAGGCTTGCCTATCAGTGTGCCGTTGCGGCGAAGCGAGAACTGCAGTGTCAGGGACATGCCCGCGGTTCCCGCTGGCGGCTTCCAGCAAGCAAAGATCGCGTCGGACATTTCCTTTATTGTGTCGACGGGATCGGGACTGCGACAGGTGCGTTCCTGCGCGCTTGCTTCGTTGGGGCTTGCAAACAAGGCGACGGCAAGAGCCGCTGCGACAAAGACGGACCGAGGTTTCATTCGAGTGCCTCCGGATTTGCGCGAGATTGCATCGATCTTTCAGCCGGCCGGTTCAAACGCAGGCCGCGGGAATTGATCCTATTGCGCCCAGAGTTCGCAGCGCAACTCGTGCCAGCTTTCCCGGTCGGGCGCGACAAGCAAGCCACCGTCCAGATGCAATGGCAGATAGGCGCTGCCATCGAAACGCGCGGCGTGGCCGCCGGCCTCGGCATGGATCAGCGCACCGGCCAGATGATCCCATGGCATCAGCTTGTTGTAGACGACGAAGTGGGCATGGCCGCTGGCCAGCAGGCGATATTCATGGGCCGCGCAGCGATAGGCGAATTGCGACAGGATCTTCGTCTGGTTGCGCGCCAGCCGCGACCGCTCCGGCTCCGGCATATATTGCCAGGAGACCGACCCGGTCATTTCCGCGATCGGTGCGGATGCCGCGACATGCACTTTCTCCAGGCTGCCATGCGCATGCCTGATGTGGCTGCCGGCGCCCTTGGCGCCGATCAACCAGTCCTTGCCGACTGGATCGTGGATGATGCCGGCAACCGTCTCGCCCTTGACCACCACAGCCAGCATGACGCCGAACAAGGGCACGCCGGACGCGAAGTTGAAGGTGCCGTCCACCGGGTCGATGACGAAAGCCAGATCTGCATCGCCCAAGCCATCGAGCAGCGCGGGATTGTCGGAACAGGCTTCCTCGCCGACGACCATTGCTCGGGGATAACGCTCAAGCAGCCTGGCGGTGATCAGCCGCTCTGCATTGACGTCGGCCTCGGTCACCAGATCGGCGACCGAGGTCTTCTGCCGGATGTCGCCCTCGCCCAGCCGGCGAAAGCGCGGCATGATCTCGGCCTGGGCTGCCTCGGCAAGAATGCCGGCCAGCCAGTCGATCGCGGTGTCGTCAAATGTCATCGGCTTGCCTGGTGGTGAGGGTCTCGTTGAGGGCGGCGAAGTCGAACAGGTTCCGATCAAGCAGGTGCGATGGCCTGCTGTTGGACAGCGCACGCAGCATGGTGTCTTTGCGGCCGGGCATACGCTTTTCGATGTCCTCGAGCATGGCCTTCATGGCGTTGCGCTGGAGACCCTCCTGGCTGCCGCAGAGATCGCAGGGAATGATCGGGAACCGCATCGCCGCGGCAAATTTCTCCAGGTCGGTCTCGGCGCAGTAGCTCAGCGGCCGCAGCACCATGACGTCGCCCTCGTCGTTGAGCAGTTTTGGCGGCATGGCGGCGAGACGGCCGCCATGAAACAGGTTCATGAAGAAGGTTTCGAGAATGTCCTCGCGATGGTGGCCGAGCACCAGCGCCGAGCACCCCTCCTCCCGCGCGATGCGGTAGAGATGACCACGCCTGAGCCGCGAACACAGCGAGCAATAGGTGCTGCCCTGAGGCAGCTTGTCGGTGACGACCGAATAGGTGTCCTGATATTCGATGCGATGCGGTATGGCGTATCGATCGAGATAGTCGGGCAGGATGTGTTTGGGGAAATTTGGCTGGCCTTGGTCAAGATTGCAGGCCAGCAAATCGACAGGCAACAGCCCGCGCCATTTGAGGTCCAGCAGCACGGCGAGCAGCCCGTAGGAATCCTTGCCGCCCGACAGCGCAACCAGCCAGCGCTGGCCGGACTTGACCATCGAGAAATCCTCGATCGCCTGGCGGGTCAGCCGCAGCAGCCGCTTGCGCAATTTGTTGAACTCGACCGAGGACGGCACATCGGCAAACAGCGGATGGAAGCCGCCTTCGCTGTCGGCAATCGGTTCAAGCGTTTCGATGTCTGGCAGCATGTTCATGGCATGTCGCTTTCGGTGCTGATGCATGTCGCCCAAAAGTGGCCCCGGTTTGGGACAACGACATGCACGGAAGAGCGCCCGGATTAGCGGACATGGGCGGCAAAGAAAAGCTGGGCAAAGAAAAAGGCCGCCTCGATGGGCGGCCTTCGACGATGTCTTTCGGACAATGAAGCCGATCAGCGAAGCCGATCAGCGCGAATAGAATTCGACGACCAGGTTCGGTTCCATCTGCACGGCGAACGGAACGTCCGCCAGGCCGGGGATGCGCGAGAAGGTGGCGACCATCTTGTTGTGATCGGCTTCGATATAGTCCGGCACGTCACGTTCGGCGAGACCGACCGATTCCAGCACGATGACCAGCTGCTTCGACTTTTCGCGCACTTCGACGACATCGCCCGGCTTGCAGCGGTACGAGCCGATGTTGACGCGCTTGCCGTTGACGTTGACGTGGCCGTGGTTGACGAACTGGCGGGCGGCGAAAATGGTCGGTACGAACTTGGCGCGGTAGACGACCGCGTCGAGACGCGATTCGAGCAGGCCGATCAGGTTCTCCGAGGTGTCGCCCTTGCGGCGGTCAGCCTCTTCATAGACCTTGCGGAACTGCTTTTCCGAAACGTCGCCGTAGTGACCCTTCAGCTTCTGCTTGGCGCGCAGCTGCAGGCCGAAGTCGGAAAGCTTGCCCTTGCGGCGCTGGCCGTGCTGGCCGGGGCCGTATTCACGCTTGTTGACCGGGGACTTCGGGCGGCCCCAGATATTCTCGCCAAGACGGCGGTCGATCTTGTACTTCGCGGATTCGCGCTTGCTCATCGCATTCCCTTTTCAAAACAACACACCCGGAACCTCATGGTCCGGGTGAAGGAAACGCGCCCTCCTCTGGCCTCCGTTTTCGAGACCTGACAGGGTTTTCCCACGCAACGCGGCGGAAAACCCACGGGACACGTCATTTCAAACAAGATCAGAAACGACTAGGCTCACTGATCTTGCGCATACAAAACAAACACCGGACATCGCTGCCCGGTGGTGGCGGCTGGTTAAACCGAGATTTAACCGCTGTCAAGCTTTTGAATGGCGCGGCGGAAGGCAACCATATAGCATTTTCAACGTTGAGCGGTGCCGGATTTTGGCGGGATGTTTTTTGCGCCAACGGCACCGTGAAGGGATTGGAGCCAGAGGAGCACGATTACGTGAAGAAATTTTTCCTTACATTGGCAGGTGTCGCGGTGTTGGCCGGCTCGGTAGCGGTCGCACCTGCTCCCGCCGAGGCCAGGCATTGGCAGGGACACAGGCATCATCAACATTGCCGTATCGTGGTGAAGAAGAAGGTGGTCTGGCGGAACGGCCACAGACACGTCATTCGCCACAAGGTGCGGCGCTGCTGGTAAGGTCTATTTCGGCCTCGTGAGGTCGACAAAGCCCGCGGTTTTCGGCCGCGGGCTTTTGATTCCGGCTTGTATTATGAAGCCTGGTGCTACGATTTCTTTTCCGGCAGCCCCTTGCGCTTCGTTTCGGCGAATTCCTCGAGCTGCTTTTCGCTCATCGATTCATACATTCCCTTCGAAGCGCCTTTGAGCTCGCTCTTCTTGGTGTCGCCGCGCTTCGCCGACAGAGCGGCGCCGGCTGCTTTCTGCTGGGCTTTCGAGGTGGCTGGCATGGCTGTTTCTCCTTTGCTGTCAGTAGAAACGCCGCGCTTCGGCGGCAGTTCCGTCGCCAGCAGCTCAGTTCCAAGGCCGCTTGGTGCCAGCCCATCAGGCGGCCGGCTTCGGCGATTTTCGTTGGCGACCTTCCCGTGTCCGGAGTGCCAGTGTAGGACGGCTGAATGAAATCTCTGACCGATCCCTCACAAGCTCTCTCCACCGGTCTGGCGAAAATCCGCACCGAATTCCACGTGCCGGATGCATTCCCGGCTGACGTGATGGCCGCGTCGGAGGCTGCGGCCAAACGTGCGCCCGACCAGCATGCCGATCGAACGACTATGCCCTTCGTCACGCTCGACCCGGCGAGCTCCACCGATCTTGATCAGGCGTTCTCGATCGAGGCGAGCGGCGGCGATCTTCTGCTGCATTATGCCATTGCCGACGTGGCCTGGTTCGTCGCGGACGGCGACCCGGTTGATCTCGAAGCCTGGACGCGGGGCGAGACGCTTTACTTGCCGGATGGCAAGGCTGGGCTCTACCCACCGGTACTTGCCGAGGCTGCAGCGAGCCTGTTGCCCGATGGACCACGTCCAGCGGTTGTCTTCACGGTTCGGGTTGCACAGGACGGTGCAACGAAATTGGATGGCGCGGAGCGGGCGATCATTCAAAGCCGCGCGAAGCTCGCTTATGACAGTGTGAAGGCCTCAGACGTTCCGGCCGGCTTCGCCGAAATGGCGCGACGCATGGCAATGAACGAAAAGCGTCGTGGCGCTTCCCGCGTCGACCCACCCGAGCAGGAGGTTGAAAGGCTCGCCGATGGCACATTCCGGCTTTCGTTCAGACCATTGTTGCAATCCGAGCAAGACAACGCCGCGCTTTCGCTGGCTGCCAACATGGCGATTGCCGACGCCATGCTTGAGCACCATACCGGGTTGTTCCGTGTGATGTCGGAGCCAGATGCCTTCAAGGTGCAAAGACTGCGCAACGCGGCACAGGCTCTAGGACTGTCTTGGCCGGCGTCGACCAGCTTGCGCGACTATCAGCGAACCCTCGATCCGGCCAATAAGCAACAGGCAGCGCTGATGCTGGAAATCCGCCATGCCGGCTCCGGTGCGTCCTACCAGCCCTATGAGGAAGGCGTTGTCCCGTGGCACGAGGCGATGGCTGCGACTTATGCCCACGCCACCGCGCCGCTGAGGCGGCTGGCAGACCGCTACGTCGTGCGCTGCGCACTGGCTATCGCCAATGGCCAGCCCGTGCCCCAGGCTGTCACCGATGCGTTCGCCAGATTGCCGAAGGTGATGGGACGTGCGGATAGTCGCGCTTCGCAGATCAACCACGCGGCTATCGACCTTGCCGAGGCGGTAATGCTGAAGGGACGCCAGGGTGAGACGTTCAAGGCCGTTGTGACCGACTTGGTCGATCATGGCGTGCGCGTCCAGCTTGCCGACATGCCTGTCGTTGCCAACGTTAAGGCCTCTGGGCTCAGACAGGGCGACGATCTGACGCTAAGGCTGGTCTTGGCCGATCCGGATCAACGCAGCATCGTCTTCGAGCCTGTTTGAGTGGCAGACGTTTCCGCTGCCGTCTAAAGCGCGTCGCGATTGAACGGATTCATGCGACGCGCTTTAGGTCTTTTTTTTTGCATGTCGCTCCCCCAAAAACCGGGGCCACTTTTGGGCGACATGCATTAGCTCACGACCAGTCCGAACCCTTGCATCAGCCGGCTGGTGGCGAAGTCCGCCTTGCCGGAGGTAAAGACCGCAATGTCAGGCTCGCCCACCGGCACTGGCCCGTCGACCGGCGCCAGCAGCGACATGGCGCGGCGGGCAATTGCCTCGGCGGGGTCGATCCAGTCGACCGGCCAGGGCGCGGTCTTGCGCATGCGATTGGCCAGGAACGGATAATGCGTGCAGCCGAGCACGACAATATCGGTGCGGGCGCCGTCCTTCTCGACAAAACAGGGCGCGATCTCCTGGCGGACGATCTCCTCGTCGACGAATCCCTCGCGCATGTAGATTTCGGCCAGCGGCGCCAGCCGGTCCGAACCGACCAGCCGCACGTGGCATTTCTGCGCCCATTTGCTGATCAGATCGCGCGTGTATTGGCGCTTGACCGTGCCCGGAGTCGCCAGCACCGAAACCAGCCCGGAGCGCGTGCGCTCCGCCGCCGGCTTGATCGCCGGCACCGTGCCGACAAAGGGATGGCCGGGGAATCTCTCGCGCAACGCGTCGATCACCAGCGTCGAGGCGGTGTTGCAGGGAATGACCGATATCTCGGGCTGGAATTTTTCCAGCAGCGCGCCGAACAGGCCGAGGATATGAGCGTTGAGGGCCGGTTCCTCCCAGGCGCCATAGGGAAAGGCGGCATCATCGGCGACATAGACGAAGCGACGATCGGGCATCAGCACACGTGCCTCACGCAGCACGGTGAGCCCGCCGATGCCGGAATCGAACATCAGGATCGGCCGCTCAGTCATTGTCTGTTCCCTTGCCGCCGAGCGGTGGTGTGTCATCGTCCTTGCCGGCGGCCGTCTCTTTGCCGGTAGCAGTGTCGGGCAGACGATTGCCTTCCGCCTTGCGGGCGCGCGCGGCTGCCGCGGGCAATCGTCTCGGATCGTCGCCGGGAGAACCATCGCCACGCGGCATCGCCGGCGAAAACCTGTCCAGCGACGAAATGATGCCGCGCAGCACCTTGAGCTCCGGCTCGGCGAAGCCAGCGCGCGTCAGCACGGCGCGCAGATTGTCGACCATCTTCGGCTTCTTCGGCGCCGGCCGGAAATAGCCGCGCGCTTCCAATGCGCCTTCGAGATAGGCGAACAGGCCGTGCAGCTCTTCCTTGCTTGCCGGCTTCATGTCCGGACCGGAAAAATTGGTCTTCGTCTCGTCTTCCAGGCCGGACTTCATCCACTCGTAGGACATCAGCAGCGCTGCCTGGGCGATGTTGAGCGAGGAGAAATCAGGATCGACCGGAAAGGTGACGATCTCGTCGGCAAGGCCCACCTCGTCATTGTAGAGGCCAAAACGTTCGCGGCCGAACAGGATCCCGGTGCGCTGATCCAATGCGTGACGGGCCCGGAGCACCCTGCCCGCCTCCACCGGGCCGCGCACGGATTTGAAACCGTCACGCTGCCTGGCGGTGGTGGCGAAAACAAAGTTCAGGTCGGCGAGCGCCGAGGCAAGATCGTCGAACACCTTCACGGCATCGATGACATGGTCGGCGCGGCTGGCGGCAGCGCGCGCTTTCTCACTTGGCCAGCCATCGCGAGGGTTGACCAGGCGCAATTCCGACAGGCCGAAATTGGCCATGGCACGAGCGACCATGCCGATGTTCTCGCCAAGTTGCGGCTCGACCAGGATGATCGCCGGGCCAGCGGTCATGACGCCGCGCTGAAAGTCCGTTCCTGCCATGTGATCCAGGTGATTGCGCTACGAAGTCTGCGCGTCCTGACATATCGATACGGCTTTTTGAAGAGTTATCGGCCACTTGACCGACAAATACCCTTATGCCGCGCCCCTGGTTCGCGCGAAAAACCCAGATGGCGCTTCACCGGCGGCTCGCGCAGGCCGCCACGCGTGTACAAGCAGACGAGCCTCGCGCTAGCGGCGCCGTCCAGTCGTTCAAGGACAACATGGTACGCCATTGCAATAAGCGCCTGCCGCGCCTTCGCGGCAGCATCAAACAAAGGCGATGCCGGCTGCCTCTCAAGGGGTGGTGGGCATCGCCTTTTTTGCCAATTGCTGCAGAAGAAGGCCGCGTCTTCCGCTGCCGCCGGTTTGCACCACCCGGATCGCTTTGCTATAGGCGAAGTTCCTACCCTGGCGAGGCCGGTCCCGCCATCACCCAACTGTTGAACGAGGCATTCTTTCCATGGCGAAGATCAAGGTGGCGAACCCGGTCGTCGAACTCGACGGCGACGAGATGACCCGCATCATCTGGCAGTTCATCAAGGACAAGCTGATCCACCCTTATCTCGACCTCAAGCTCGAATATTACGACCTCGGCATCGAGCACCGTGACGCCACCAACGACCAGGTGACCATAGATTCGGCCAACGCCATCAAGAAATACGGCGTCGGCGTGAAATGCGCGACGATTACGCCCGACGAGCAGCGCGTCGAGGAATTCAAGCTGAAGAAGATGTGGAAGTCGCCGAACGGCACCATCCGCAACATCCTTGGCGGCACCATCTTCCGCGAGCCAATCATCATGAAGAACGTGCCGCGCCTGGTGCCCGGCTGGACCAAGCCGATCATCGTCGGCCGTCACGCCTTCGGCGACCAGTACCGCGCTACCGATTTCCGCTTTCCCGGCAAGGGCAAGCTGACGATCAAGTTCGTCGGCGAGGACGGCACCGTGATCGAGCACGATGTCTACGATACGCCCGGCGCCGGCGTCGCCATGGCCATGTACAATCTCGACGATTCGATCCGCGAGTTCGCCCGCGCTTCGCTGAACTACGGCCTGCTGCGCAACTATCCGGTTTATCTGTCGACCAAGAACACCATCCTCAAGGCCTATGACGGCCGCTTCAAGGATATCTTCCAGGAAGTCTACGAGGCGGAATTCGAGGCCGAGTTCAAGTCGAAGAAGCTGTGGTACGAGCACCGGCTGATCGACGACATGGTGGCGTCCAGCCTGAAATGGTCGGGCGGCTACGTCTGGGCCTGCAAGAACTATGACGGCGACGTCCAGTCCGACACGGTGGCGCAGGGATTTGGATCGCTCGGCCTGATGACCTCGGTACTGATGACGCCGGACGGCAAGACGGTGGAGGCTGAAGCCGCGCACGGCACCGTCACCCGCCACTACCGCCAGCACCAGAAGGGCGAGGAAACCTCGACCAATTCGATCGCCTCGATCTTCGCCTGGACGCGTGGCCTCGCCCACCGCGCCAAGCTTGACGACAATGCCGAGCTGAAACGCTTTGCCGAGACGCTGGAAAAGGTCTGCATCCAGACGGTCGAGTCTGGCTTCATGACCAAGGACCTGTCGCTGCTGATCGGCCCAGACCAGCCCTGGCTCTCGACCACTGGCTTCCTCGACAAGATCGACGAGAACCTGCAGAAGGCGATGGCGTAACCGGCCGCGCTTGGGAGAGCTGCGATGGGCAAGCCGGTCGTCTACGGCGCGGACTACAGCGTCTATGTGCGCATCGTCCGCCTCGCGCTCGCGGAAAAAGGCATCGATTACGAACTCGTGCCGGTCGATGTCTTTGCCGCCGAAGGTATTCCCGCCTGGTATCTTGAACATCACCCGTTCGGCAGCATCCCAGCCTTCGAGCATGACGGGTTCCGCCTTTTCGAGGCGAGCGCCATTGCGCGCTATGTCGACGAAGCCTTCGACGGGCCGGCGCTGCAGCCGAAGGATCCGCGCGATCGCGCGCGGATGAACCAGATCATCGGCATGCTCGACGCCTACGCCTACAGGTCGATGGTCTGGGACGTCGCCGTCGAGCGGCTGGAGAAGGAGGCGCCCGACGAGACGCTGATCGCCAGCGGGCTTTCGCAGGCGAGCAAAACGCTTCAGACGCTCGCCTCCCTGAAAGCGTCGGGACCGTGGTTTTTGGGCGACCAGCTGACGCTGGCCGATCTTCATGCGGCGCCGATCATCGGCTATTTCGTCAAGGTCACCGAGGGGCAAAAGCTGTTGGCGGAGTTTCCCGGGATCCAGGCGTGGTGGGATCGGATCGCGGCCCGTCCAAGCTTTGCCAAGACCGAAAAGGCTGGATGAGCACGGCAACCTGGCAGGACTTCGGTTCCTCGCCCCGCTCGCAGGGAGAAGTGGCTCGGCGAAGCCGAGACGGAGAGGGGAAATCGCCAGCCCGTCCTCGATCATCTTTTCATAGGTTCGACAGAATCGGCTGGGTTCTTTCTTTCGCCTGACCGCGAGGCCCCCTCTCCGGCCGCTTCGCGGCCACCTCTCCCCCACTTCCGTGGGGGCGAGGAACCGAGCCTTCAAATCATTCCGGAAGATAGATTTCCGCCTTCATGAAGGTCTTGGCGCGGCCGAGGATCAGCACGCGACCACCGGCCAGATCGCACAGCAGATGTCCGCCGCGCTGAGAACACTGGAACGCCGACAGATTGGTCTTGCCGAGTTTTTCAGACCAGTACGGCACCAGCGTCGCGTGAATGGAGCCGGTCACTGGATCCTCTGGGATGCCGGCTCCAGGAACGAAATAGCGGGAGACGAAATCATGGGTTTGCCCGCGCGCGGTAATGACCACGCCGAGCGGATGGAAAGCCCCGATCCTGAGCAGGTCGGGAACGAACGAGCGCACGGAATGCTCGTCGCCAAGCTCCACGAAGAGGTTCTCGAAATTGCGGAAGCCCGCAACCAGACGCTGCGAGAACATGTCTTCTAGCGCCGACATGGTTTCGCCGTCGACAGGCTGCGGCGGAAAACAGGGCAGATCGAGCTGATAGGCGCCTTGCCGCGGGGAGACCCGCAACTCGCCCACGCGCGTGGCAAAGGCCATCTCATCGGCCACGTCGTGTTGCGAGGCGAGCACATGGGCGGTCGCCAGGGTGGCGTGGCCACAGAAGTCGACTTCATAAACGGGTGTGAACCAGCGCAAATCCCACCCCTTGCCATTTGGCCGCGCGAACGCGGTTTCGGCAAGATTGTTCTCGTTGGCGATGGCCTGCATCACATCGTCCGCCAGCCAGTCCTGCAAAATGAGAACGGCAGCGGGATTGCCCTGAAAGGCGCACTCGGCAAAAGCGTCGACCTGATACATGGTCAGCGTGGGCACATCATCCCCCAAGATGTCCGCCGGGCCGGCCGTCAGGCCGGCTTCGTCTCACCGGCGCTGGTTTACGCCGCCTTGCTGATCGCAGCCCTGACCGCGGCGATCGCATCGTTGGCCTTCGAGGCATCCGGGCCGCCGGCCTGGGCCATGTCGGGGCGGCCGCCGCCGCCCTGCCCGCCGAGTGCCGCGGAGGCCAGGCGGACCAGATCGACGGCGCTGAAGCGGCCGACGAGGTCGTCGGTGACGGCGACCACGACGCTCGCCTTGTTGTCCTCAGCCGTGCCGACGAAGACGACGACGCCGGAACCGAGCGAACTCTTGCCGGCATCCGCCAGCGGCTTCAGGTCCTTCGGCGACACGCCGGAAACCGCCTTGCCGAGGAAGCCGACGCCAGCGACCGTCTCGTTTTCAGCCGGTGCGCCGGCCGCGGCACCGCCGCCCAGCGCCAGTTTCTTGCGCGCCTCGGTCAGTTCCTTCTCGAGCTTCTTGCGCTCGTCGAGCAGCGCCTCGACGCGCGCCGGCACATCGGCCGGCGAGATCTTCAGCGTGGCGGCGACCGTCTTCAGACGCCGATCCTGCTCGTCGAGATATTTGCGCGCGGCCTCGCCGGTCAACGCCTCGATGCGGCGCACGCCGGCGGCGACCGCGCTGTCCGACACGACACGCACCAGACCGATATCGCCGGTCGCCCTGACATGCGTGCCACCGCAGAGCTCGACCGAATAGGGCCGGTTGGCCTTGGCGCCATGCAGGCCGGTGCCCATCGACACGACGCGCACTTCGTCGCCATATTTCTCGCCAAACAGCGCCATGGCGCCTTCGGCAATGGCGTCGTCGACCGACATCAGGCGCGTGGTCACCGGGCCGTTCTGGACGACGATCTCGTTGGCCATGCGCTCGACCTCTTCGAGATCCTCCGATGAAATCGGCTTGTTGTGCGAGATGTCGAAGCGCAGACGCTCCGGCGCGACCAGCGAACCCTTCTGCGCGACATGGCTGCCCAGCACCTCGCGCAGCGCCTCGTGGATCAGATGCGTGGCGGAATGGTTCGCGCGCAGCCTGGAGCGGCGCGCATGGTCCACCTTCAGTTCGACGGCAGCGCCGGTCTTGACCGTGCCGCTGGCCACCTTGCCGATATGGACGAACAGCCCGTCGGCCTTCTTCTGCGTGTCGGAAATCTCGATCGAGAAGCCCTCGCCTGAAATGATGCCGGTGTCGCCCATCTGCCCGCCGGACTCGGCATAGAACGGCGTCTGGTTGACGACCACGGAAACCGCCTCGCCCTTGCTTGCGCTGTCGACGGTCTTGCCGTCCCGGACAAGCGCCTGGATGAGACCTTCCGCCTGCTCGGTCTCGTAGCCGAGGAACTCGGTGGCGCCGGCCTTCTCGCGCACCGGGAACCAGATAGTTTCGGTGGCCGCGTCACCGGAGCCTGCCCAATGAGCGCGCGCCTCGGTCTTCTGCCGCTCCATGGCATTGGTGAAGCCGGCAAGATCTACCGAGATGCTGCGCTGGCGCAGCGCGTCCTGCGTCAGATCGAGCGGGAAGCCGTAAGTGTCGTAGAGCTTGAAGGCGGTCTCGCCATCCAGCATGTCGCCGGCACCGAGCGTTTCCGTCGCCTCCGAAAGCAGGCCAAGGCCGCGCACCAAAGTCTTGCGAAACCTAGTCTCCTCGAGCCTCAGCGTCTCGGTGATCAGCTGTTCGCCGCGCACCAGTTCCGGATAGGCCTGGCCCATCTCACGCACCAGCGCCGGCACCAGGCGCCACATCAGCGGATCGCGCGCGCCAAGCAACTGCGCATGCCGCATGGCGCGGCGCATGATGCGGCGCAGGACATAGCCACGGCCTTCGTTCGACGGCAGCACGCCATCGGCGACCAGGAACGAGGACGAGCGCAGATGATCGGCAATGACGCGGAAGGACGCGACCGTCTCCTTGTCGGGGCCGTGTCCGAGTGCGGACGACGCCGCCTCGATGAGATGACGGAACAGATCGGTCTCGAAGACGCTCTCCACCCCTTGCAGGATCGACGCCATGCGTTCCAGGCCCATGCCGGTGTCGATCGACGGGCGCGGCAGGTCGATGCGTTCCTCCTTCGTCACCTGCTCATATTGCATGAACACCAGGTTCCAGAATTCGAGGAAGCGATCGCCGTCCTCCTCAGGGCTGCCGGGAGGGCCGCCCCAGATGTGTTCGCCGCGGTCGATGAAAATCTCGGAGCACGGCCCGCAAGGGCCGGTGTCGCCCATCGCCCAGAAATTGTCCGATGTCGCGATGCGAATGATCCGGTCGTCGGAAAACCCGGCGATCTTCTTCCAGAAGCCGGCCGCCTCATCGTCCGTGTGATAGACGGTGACCAGCAGCTTGTCCTTGTTCAGCCCGAATTCCTTGGTGATCAGGTTCCAGGCAAGCTCGATGGCGCGCTCCTTGAAATAGTCGCCAAAGGAGAAATTGCCGAGCATCTCGAAGAAGGTCAGATGGCGCGCGGTGTAGCCGACATTGTCGAGATCGTTGTGCTTGCCACCGGCGCGAACGCTCTTCTGGGCGGT
Organism: Mesorhizobium sp. AR07; assembly: GCF_024746815.1. GTDB lineage: Bacteria > Pseudomonadota > Alphaproteobacteria > Rhizobiales > Rhizobiaceae > Mesorhizobium. Next base: position 476,053 of record NZ_CP080525.1, on the reverse strand, counting down.
CGAGGCCCGCGAATAGGGCCGCTTCTCAAGACCGGTGAAGACGTTCTTGAACTGCACCATGCCGGCATTGGTGAACATCAGCGTCGGATCGTTGCGCGGCACCAGCGGGCTCGACGCGACGATCTCGTGACCCTCCTTGCGGAAGTAGTCGAGAAATGTCGACCGGATCTCGTTCACGCCACTCATGAATGCTGCCTTTTCGAGAGAGCCGCCGGCCAGCCGGCGGAAAATGGGCTTTACGTTTTTAGAAGATAGACTTGGCCTTTTAGCGGTCGCACCGCACCCTGTCCAGAAACACGGAATTGGTCCAAATCGCGGCCTTTGCCGGCCGTTCGGACAGGGCTGCTTTGCCGCCAAAACGCAAACCGCCGGCACGAGGCCGGCGGTTCGAAACGCGACAATACAGAACTCAATTACATAAGCCTGAGGCAATGAAATAAGATTATGGCCGAACTCCGGCCGGCATCATGCGCACGAGGCCGTTACATCGCGCCGGATTCTTCCTCGAAACCGTCGTCGCCGCTCTCGGCGCCACCATTTTCGAGGAATTTCTCGGCGATCAGCCCGGCATTCTGCCTGAGCGCCAGTTCGATCTCGCGCGCGGTGTCGGGATTGTCGCGCAGGAACAGTTTGGCGTTCTCGCGGCCCTGGCCGAGACGCTGCGAATTGTAGGAGAACCATGCGCCCGACTTCTCGACCACGCCGGCCTTGACGCCGAGGTCGACCAGCTCGCCGGTCTTGGAGACGCCCTCGCCGTACATGATGTCGAACTCGACCACCTTGAAGGGCGGCGCCAACTTGTTCTTGACCACCTTGACGCGGGTCTGGTTGCCGACGACCTCGTCGCGGTCCTTGACCGAGCCGATGCGGCGGATATCGAGGCGAACCGAGGCGTAGAATTTCAGCGCGTTGCCGCCGGTCGTGGTCTCGGGCGAACCGAACATGACGCCGATCTTCATGCGGATCTGGTTGATGAAGATGACCATGGTGTTGGAACGCGAGATCGAAGCGGTCAGCTTGCGCAGCGCCTGGCTCATCAGGCGGGCCTGCAGGCCGGGCAGCGAATCGCCCATCTCGCCTTCGATTTCGGCACGCGGCGTCAACGCTGCGACCGAATCAACCACCAGCACGTCGATGGCGCCGGAGCGCACCAGCGTGTCGCAGATTTCCAGCGCCTGCTCACCGGTGTCGGGCTGCGAGATCAGAAGGTTTTCCAGATCGACGCCAAGCTTGCGGGCATAGACCGGATCAAGCGCATGCTCAGCATCGACGAAGGCGCAGATGCCACCCTTCTTCTGGGCTTCGGCCACGGTGTGCAGCGCCAGCGTCGTCTTGCCCGAGCTTTCCGGCCCGTAGATCTCGACGATGCGGCCGCGCGGCAGGCCACCGACGCCAAGCGCGATGTCAAGGCCAAGCGAGCCGGTCGGCACCGTTTCGATCTCGACGACCTGCTCGTTGGCGCCGAGCCGCATGATCGAGCCCTTGCCGAAAGCCCTCTCGATTTGCGACAGCGCCGCATCCAGAGCCTTTGATTTGTCCACCGCTTTGTCCTCTACCAGCCGCAAAGAATTCTGAGCCATGATACATCACCCCTTGGTCGTCAATGAAGGCCGGACAATCCGTAATCCCTGCCAATTTGTACCTTTTTTGTTCTCGTTTGGCAAGAGGGGTCAAATATCTGAAAAACAATCAATATCCGGATTTGTTCTTTTTTTGTCCAAAGGATTCGATCAGGAACGTACCTCGCATTGGGCCAGACGGCTCGATTGTTTCGATCTGCCGAATCGCTGCCTTGCATGCGAAGCTTCGTCACGCAGCCTAGCGCTTGTGCGGCTGGAATAACAAAGGTCATATCGCCTGCATGCAGAAATCCGCAACAATACTGGCCATAGGTGGCGCCCATATCGACCGGCGAGGCCAGGTGTCCGGCCCCTACGTGCCGGCCGCGTCCAATCCCGGCACGATGCGCGAGGATGTCGGCGGCGGCGTCTTCAACGCGCTGCGCAGTGCGGTGCGGCGCGGCGTCTCGGCCTCGCTGCTGTCGGTGCGCGGCGGCGACGCTGCCGCCGACACGGTTTCAAGGGCCATCGCCGAGGCAGGCATTGCCGACCTGTCCGCCGTGTTCCTAGATCGCACGACGCCGAGCTACACGGCGCTGATCGACCGCGAGGGTGAGCTGATCGTCGGCTTTGCCGACATGGCGCTCTATGAGCTGGCATTTCCCAAGCAGGTCAGGCGCTCCAAGGTGCGCGAGGTGATTGCTGCAGCCGATGCCGTATTCTGCGACGCCAATCTGCCGACGGCGGCGCTGGAGCGGCTGGTGGCGCTCGCCGCCGGCAAGCCGGTCTTCGCCATTGCCATTTCGCCGGCCAAGATCGTGCGCCTGAAGCCGGTGCTCAGCCACCTGGCCGTCGTCTTCATGAACCAGCGCGAGGCGGTGGCGCTTGCCGGCCTGGACAATGCGGCTTCTCAGCAGGACATCGTCGACGGACTGAAACGCGCAGGGCTCAAGAGCGGCGTGGTGACGGCGGGCGGCAGTCCCATGCTGGGCTTCGATGAAGCCGGCACCTTCTCGATCCTGCCGCCGACGCCGAGAAAGGTCGCTGACGTCACCGGCGCCGGCGATGCGCTGGCGGGCGCCACGGTAGCGGCCTTGCTGCGCGGCATGGCTTTGCGCGCGGCCCTGCGCGAAGGCATTGCCGCGGCGACTCTGGCCATCGAAAGCGCCGACGCCGTTCCCGATTTCACTGCGGCTGATTTCACCGAGGCGCTGGCTCTTGTGCCGGATGCGCAGGTAGTGGCATGAGACCGGCCAGTTCATAGTGCCGGAGTGTTTTCGCGTGCCCAAGTGGATGCGCCGCACTCCGTTGGAGATCAAGATGACCCCAGAAACCGCCCGCCCCTTCGTCGATATCCATCCGCCCGTAGCCAAGGCCCTGGCCGAAGGCCGGCCGGTGGTGGCGCTGGAAAGCACCATCATCACCCATGGCATGCCCTACCCCGACAACGGCACCATGGCCGCCGATGTCGAAAAGATCATCACCGACGGCGGCGCCGTGCCGGCGACGATCGCCGTGGTCGGCGGCCGCATCAAGATCGGCCTGTCGGACGGCGAGCGCGAGTCGCTGGCCATGACCGGCGACGCCATGAAGCTGTCGCGCGCCGATATCGGCTTTGCCGTGGCGCAAGGGCGCACCGGCGGCACCACCGTCGCCGCCACCATGATCGCGGCGCATATGGTCGGCATCAAGGTGTTCGCCACCGGCGGCATTGGCGGCGTCCACAAGGGCGCGGAAAAGAGTTTCGACATCTCGGCCGATCTCGACGAGCTGGCGCGCACCCCGGTCATCGTCGTCTCGGCCGGCGCCAAGGCCATCCTCGACATCGAAAAGACGCTGGAAGTGCTGGAGACGCGCGGCGTGCCCGTGGTCGGCTATGGCTGCGAAACGATGCCAGCCTTCTGGTCGCGGCACTCGCCGTTCCGCGCGCCGCTGACCCTGCATAGACCGGAAGAGATCGCGCATTTCTACCAGACGCGACAGGCGCTGGGATTGGGCGGCGGCATGCTGATCGCCAACCCGGTGCCGGAAAACCACGAAATCCCGGCCGAAGAGATGGCGGGTTACATCGAAGCCGCGCAGAAGGCCGCCGAGGCGCTCAACGTGACCGGCAAGGCGGTGACGCCGTTCCTGCTGGGAAAAATCCTGGAGCTCACGGGTGGCCGGAGCCTGAAGACCAATATCGCGCTGGTCGAGAACAATGCGCGGCTGGCAGCGAAGATAGCGAAGGCGCTGTAGCCGCCAACGTCGGCGGGACAGGGAAGAACCTCGAAAGTTCTCGTCTCACTTCCCCGCCCGCCGCCCTGCCTCATAAGCTCGCCGTGCCCAGACCGTCATCTCGTCGGGATCATCGAAAGCGCTGTCGGGCGTGCTCCAGTAAGGCATGGAGACCAGCTTGCCGTGCCGCGTGCCGGTGTAGGTCCACTGCCGGCAGCCGGCGGCTTCGAAGTCGGGCGCGCTTTGCTCGTCGGCCTTCAGCATCAATTCGCCGCGCAGCACGATGGCGACGATGACACCGTCGAAATAGATACCCTTGCCGCCGAACAGTTTGCGGATGCTGACCGGGCCGAGGCCCTCGAACAGTTCGGCGATGCGTTCATTGTCCATGCCGCGATCATGTCATCAGCATTTGGCGCCGCAACCAAAATCATGCTGACAGGTTGAAAGACTCGTCCATCGGAGTTTTCCCATCATGCCACTTCTCCTGAAAGGGTCCTGCCGCTGCAATGCCGCCCGTTTCGAGGTGGAGAGCCACACGCCGGCGCCGTTCATGCTGTGCTACTGCTCGATCTGCCGGAAACAGCAAGGCGGTGGCGGCTTCGCCATCAATCTCGGCGCCGACAGCCGGACACTGAACATCAGGGGCAAAAGGAACCTCGGCGTCTACCGGGCCGAGATCGAGGACGATGAGCATCCGCAGTGCGAGATATCGTCCGGCGAGCGCAAATGCGGGTCGGCACTGTGGCTCTACGATCCGACCTGGCCGGAACTGGTACATCCCTTCGCCTCGGCGATCGACAGCGACCTGCCCATTCCGCCGAGCCGGGTGCATCTGATGCTGAAATACAAGGCCAACTGGGTCGAGCCTGAGATCGGCAAGGGCGACAAGACGTTCGATGTCTATCCGGAGGAATCAATCGCCGACTGGCATAAGCGGACGGGAATGTGGGTGGAGTGACTGTCTTCGCCCCGTTTACGGGGAGAAGATGCCGGCAGGCAGATGAGGGGCGGCGCGGACTTCTGAGAGGCTGGCGCTGCCCCTCATCCGGCCCTTTGGGCCACCTTCTCCCCGTAAACGGGGCGAAGGAACGATCAGGCCGACGCGCGGGCCTCAGCCAGCGCCTTCAAATCGGCCGGCTTCAATTCGACGGATTCGCCGCAGCCGCAGGCCGAACTCTGGTTCGGATTGTGGAAGGTGAACCCGGTGCGCAGCGTCGTCTGCTCGAAATCCATCTCGGTGCCGAACAGGAACAACGCGGCTTCCGGCGCCACATAGACATGGGCGCCGTCGCGTTCGATATGATCATCCTTGGTGTTGGGCTCGGTCACCAGATCGACCGTGTATTCCATACCGGCGCAGCCGCCCTTCTTGATGCCAAGGCGAATGCCATGCGCGTTGTCGCGGGTGGCGACGATCTCGCGCACCCGGTCCGCGGCCTTTTCGGTCATCGTGATGACGGCGAAGCGTCCCATCTTTTCTCTCTCCATTCCGTGCAGGTTCAAGGCCTGCCGAACGATTCCTCACCTAAAATGGTGAAGTTTTGTGACTGGCGCAAGTGCGCCAACCCTTGTCGGGCTAGTACCAGCCAACGGCCACCTGCGCCTCTTCCGACATGCGGTCGGGCGACCAGGGCGGATCGAAGGTCATGTTGACCTCGACGCCGGAGACGCCTTCGACGGCGCCGACTGCATTTTCGACCCAGCCGGGCATTTCGCCGGCGACGGGGCAGCCGGGAGCGGTCAGCGTCATGTCGATCTTGACCGAGCGGTTGTCCTCGATGTCTATCTTGTAGATGAGGCCAAGCTCGTAGATATCAGCTGGGATCTCCGGATCGTAGACCGTCTTCAGCGCCGAGACGATGTCGTCGGTCAGCCGCGCCAGTTCGTCGGCGGGGATAGTCGAGGCGGAAACCACGCTGTTGGCGGTTTCCGGAGTGGTTTCGGCAGCGATGCTCACATCATCCATGGTCGTCATCCAAAAAACTTGCGCGCTTTTTCAAGCGCATCGGCCAAAACGTCGACTTCGGCCCTGGTATTATACATGCCGAACGATGCCCTGCATGTGGAGGTTACGCCAAAGCGTTTCAACAGCGGCTGGGCGCAATGGGTGCCGGCGCGCACCGCGACGCCTTGCCTGTCTATCACCATCGACACGTCATGGGCATGAATGCCTTGCAGCTCGAAGGAGATGATGGCGCCCTTGCCCGGTGCGTCGCCAAAGATGCGCAGCGAGTTGATGGCGCGCAGCCGCTCATGCGCATAATCCTTCAGATCGGCCTCATGCGCCGCGATGCGCTCGCGCCCGACCTTTTCCATATAATCGAGTGCCGCGCCAAGTCCGATCGCCTGCACGATCGGCGGCGTGCCGGCCTCGAAGCGATGCGGCGGTTCGTTGTAGGTGACGATATCCTCCGTCACCTCCTCGATCATCTCGCCGCCGCCCATGAAGGGCCTCATGTCCGAGAGAATGTCCTTCTTGCCGTAGAGCACACCGATGCCGGACGGACCGTAGACCTTGTGGCCGGTGAAGACGAAGAAGTCGCAGTCGAGATCCTGCACGTCGATCGGCATATGCACGGCGCTCTGGCTGCCGTCGACGAGGACAGGAATTCCACGCGAATGCGCAATGCGGACGATCTCCTTGATCGGCGTCACCGTGCCCAGCGCGTTTGACATCTGGGTGATGGCAACCAGCCTGGTGCGGTCGGTCAGCCGCTTCTCGAACTCCTCGATGTGGAAGACGCCGAGATCGTCAACCGGCACCCAGACCAGCTTGGCGCCCTGCCGTTCGCGGATGAAATGCCACGGCACGATGTTGGAGTGGTGCTCCATGATCGACAGCACGATCTCGTCGCCTTCGCCGATGTTGGGCATGCCATAGCCATAGGCGACGGTGTTGATGGCCGAGGTCGTGTTCGAGGTGAAAACGATATTGTCGGTGCTTGGCGCGTTGAGGAAGCGGCGCACCGCCTCGCGCGCCTTCTCATAGGCGTCCGTCGCGGCATTGGAGAGGAAATGCAGGCCGCGATGAACGTTGGCATATTCCTGGGAATAGGCGTGCTGGATTGTATCCAGCACCACCTGCGGCTTCTGCGCCGAGGCGCCGTTGTCGAGATAGACCAGCGGCTTGCCATAGACCTCGCGCGACAGGATCGGGAAGTCGCGGCGGATCGCCTCGACGTCGTAGGGGATGTTTTCGACTTTCTGGTCCATCACAAGCTCTTTCGAGGCAAAGCCTCATTCCTTCCAGCACCCCTCATCCGTCTTGGCGCTTCGCGCCAATCCACCTTCTCCCACAAGGGGAGAAGGTCTGGCGCTACCCGTGCGCCACGAACCAGTCGTCGAGCTTCGCTTCCAGCGCCTCGACGATCGTCTGGTCGTCCAGTTCCTCGATCACCTCGGCGACGAACGCCTTGACCAGAAGGCCGCGCGCGGTCTTCTCGTCGACGCCGCGCGCCATCAGGTAGAACAGATGGTCATGGTCGATTTCGGTGACCGTCGCGCCATGGCCGCAGACGACGTCGTCGGCGAAGATTTCGAGTTCGGGCTTGGTCGAGAACTCGCCATCGTCCGACAACAGCAGCGTGTTGCAGGCCATCTTGGCGTTGGTCTTCTGCGCATATTGATGGACGTTGATGCGGCCCTGGAAGACGCCGCGCGCCTTGCCCGTCACCACGTTGCGGATCACCTCCGTCGATGTCGTGTGCGGCACCGCGTGGTCGAGCACCATCGTCACGTCGGTGTGGGTGTCGCCGGCCAGGAGATTGATGCCGCGTAGCTTGAAGTCGGCGCCTTCACCCGTCGTCCTGACCATGATCTCCTGGCGCACCAGCCTGCCGCCGGCGTTCATGACGAACAATGTCAGCTTCGAATTCTTGCCAAGATGCGCCTTGAACTGCGCCAGATGCGTTGCCGTTTCCGGCTGCTCCTGGACGATCAGCCACGTCACCTCGGCGCCCTCGCCGAGCACGAGCTGGCTGACCGAGCTGACCAGGGCAGCACCCTCGCCTGCCTGACGCTCGACAATGGTCGCCTTGACGCCAGCGCCGACACGCACCGGCAGGCGCACATGGGCCTGGCCACCGGCCTGCAGGTTCTGCAGTTCGATCGGCTTTGCCAGCTCAGTGCCATCGGCGATGTCGATGAAGTAACCGTCGGCGACGAAAGCCGTGTTCAGCGCGCCGATGGCGTCATCGCTGCCATAGGGATCGAGCCCCGGCGCGATGCTGCCGTCGGTCAGCTTTTCCGACAGGCGCTGCGCGGTGACGCCTTCGACGGCTGGCAGCTTCGTGCCGGACTTGCCGTTCAGCACGGCCAGGACCGTGGAGCCTTCGACAATTGGTGCGATGGCTTTGACCGCCGCGGCCGGATCGAAGTCCGGCACCGTGTTCAACAGCCGACGCAGATCGGTGTAGTGCCAGGATTCGATGCGCCGCGTCGGCAGGCCGTGCTTGATGGCCTCGATGGCGTCGTCGCGCTTCAGCATCACCGCGCCGTCGCCCGGCAGCAGCGACAGCCGGTCGCCGAACGCGTCGATCAACGCTGTTTCGGCCGGTGTCCGCTGGGGTTGTGCGTGCATGTTCATCAGTGTCGCCTCTGGCATCTCACGCGGCTTCGCCGATCACGCCGGCATAGCCATTGGCCTCGAGGTCGAGCGCCAGCGACTTGTCGCCGGACTTGATGACCTGGCCCTTGTAGAGCACGTGCACGGTATCGGGCACGATGTGTTCGAGCAGGCGCTGGTAGTGGGTGATGACCAGGAACGCACGGTCTGGCGCGCGTAGCGCGTTGACGCCGTCGGAAACGATCTTCAGCGCGTCGATGTCGAGGCCGGAATCGGTCTCGTCGAGCACGCAGAGCTTTGGCTCCAGCAGCTTCATCTGCAGGATCTCGGCGCGCTTCTTCTCGCCGCCGGAGAAGCCGACATTGAGCGGCCGCTTCAGCATCGCCATGTCCATGCTGAGCGATGCGGCGGCTTCCTTCACCCGCTTCAGGAACTCCGGTATCTTCAAAGGCTCCTCGCCGCGCGCCTTGCGCTGCTCGTTCATCGCCACCTTCAGGAATTCCATGGTCGCCACGCCCGGTATCTCCATCGGATACTGGAAGGCTAGGAAGATGCCTGACGTGGCGCGTTCGGCCGGATCCATTTCGAGGATCGACTGGCCGTTGTAGAGGATGTCACCCTCGGTCACCTCATAGTCCTCGCGGCCCGCGAGGATATAGGACAGCGTCGATTTGCCCGAGCCGTTCGGTCCCATGATCGCGGCGACCTCGCCGGCTTTCACCGTCAGGCTCAGGCCGCGGATGATTTCGGTGCCATCATCGACGATGCGGGCATGCAGATTCTTGATCTCAAGCATTCTTTTGTTTCCTGAATATTTGTCCGGTCAGCCGACCGAGCCTTCCAGCGAGATACCGATCAGCTTCTGCGCTTCGACGGCGAACTCCATCGGCAGTTGCTGGATGACATCCTTGACGAAGCCGTTGACGATCAGCGCGATCGCTTCCTCTTCGGGAATGCCGCGCTGCATGACGTAGAATTTCTGGTCCTCGGAAATCTTCGAGGTCGTGGCTTCATGCTCGAACTGCGCCGTCGAGTTCTTGGCTTCCATGTAGGGCACGGTGTGCGCGCCGCACTGGTCGCCGATCAGCAGACTGTCGCAATTGGTGAAGTTGCGGGCGTTGGTCGCCTTGCGGTGCGCCGATACCTGGCCGCGATAGGTGTTCTGCGAGAAGCCGGCGGCAATGCCCTTGGAGATGATGCGGCTCGAGGTGTTCTTGCCGAGATGGATCATCTTGGTGCCGCTGTCGACCTGCTGATAGCCGTTCGACACGGCGATCGAATAGAACTCGCCAGAGGAATCGTCGCCGCGCAGGATGCAGCTCGGGTACTTCCAGGTGATCGCCGAGCCGGTCTCGACCTGCGTCCACGAAATCTTCGAGCGGTCGCCACGGCAGTCGCCGCGCTTGGTGACGAAATTGTAGATGCCGCCCTTTCCCTCGGCGTCGCCGGGGTACCAGTTCTGCACTGTCGAATATTTGATCTCGGCGTCGTCGAGCGCCACCAGTTCGACAACCGCGGCGTGAAGCTGGTTCTCGTCGCGCTGCGGCGCCGTGCAGCCCTCGAGATAGGAGACGTAAGCCCCCTCCTCGGCGATGATCAGCGTGCGCTCGAACTGCCCGGTGTTCTTCTCGTTCATGCGGAAATAGGTCGACAGTTCCATCGGGCAGCGCACGCCCTTGGGCACGAAGACGAAGGAGCCGTCGGTGAACACAGCCGAATTCAGCGTGGCATAGTAGTTGTCGGAGGTCGGCACGACCGAGCCGAGATATTTCTTCACCAGTTCCGGATGCTCGCGGATGGCTTCCGAGATCGAGCAGAAGATGACGCCGGCCTGCGCCAGCTCCTTCTTGAAGGTGGTGACGACCGAGACAGAATCGAACACCGCGTCGACAGCGACACGGCCGGACTTGTAGACGTTGTCGCTGGCTTCCTCGAACTCCGAGACATCGGTCTTCTGCACGCCGGCGAGAATTTCCTGCTCCCGCAGCGGAATGCCGAGCTTTTCATAGACCTTCAGCAGTTCGGGATCGACATCGCTGAGCGACGTCGGGCCAGGCGTGCTCTTCGGCGCCGCGTAGAAGTAAATGTCTTGGAAATCGATCTTCGGATAGTGGACGCGCGCCCAGGTCGGCTCGTCCAGCGTCAACCAGCGGCGATACGCTTCCAGACGCCATTCCAGCATCCAGGACGGTTCGTCCTTCTTGGCCGAAATGAAACGGATGATGTCTTCGCTGAGGCCTTTGGGGGCCTTGTCCATCGCGATTTCGGTCTGGAATCCGTATTTGTATTGGTCGACGTCGATCTTTCGGACCCGATCGATCGTGTCCTGCACAGCAGGCATCAGCGTTCTCCATCCACGCCGGGGTCAAGGCCCGACAGTTTTCAAACTATGGCACCGCCGAAATGAACGCCGAAGAAGCGCTCGCGGCAGCGTAAGTTCCATATAGTGCGCTTCGACCGGAAATTCACCCGGCCAGCTTGAAACGCACAGCTCTACCAGGCCGAAAGGCCCAAATTCGTCCAACCGCTAAGCGGCCTTTTCTGTATCCGCCTTTTCCCTGGCGGCTTGCCGTTCGGCAATCCCTGCGAGTGTGGTTCGAAACAGTTCAACATCCTCGCCGCTAGTCGCTGCACCGATCGACACACGCAAAGCGCCAAGGCTGTCACCGTACCCCATGGCTTTCAGCACATGGCTCGGTCCCACCTTACCCGATGAACAGGCGGATCCGGCCGACAGCGCCACGCCGGCCAGATCGAAGGCGATCTGCGCCGTTTCGGCCTTGATGCCCGCAATAGCGAAGAATGTCGTGTTGGCAAGCCTTGGCGCGCCGGTTCCGAAGATTTCCGCGTCCGGCACCAGCATTTTCACGATGGCCTCGATCTCGTCGCGGCGATGCCGCACCGCATCCATCGTCTGCAATCCGTCGAGAGCCACACGGGCGGCCGCGCCAAAGCCGGCAATGGCAGCGAGGTTTTCCGTGCCGCCGCGATGGCCCTTCTCCTGGCCGCCGCCGTTGATCAGCGGCTTCGGCATCATCAGATCGGAGGCGGCAACGATGGCGCCGACGCCCTTGGGACCGCCGATCTTGTGCGAGGACAGAATCAGGTAATCGGCGTAACCCGCTGACAGGTCGATCGAAACGCGGCCTGCCGCCTGCACCGCGTCGACGACAAGGACGCCGCCCGCCGCCTTGACGATCCCGGCGATACGATCGATCGGCTGGATGACGCCGGTCTCGTTGTTGGCGGCATGGATGGCGACCAGCGGCAGGCCCTCGGCCTTGTCATGCTGGGCGAGTGCAGCTGTCAACGTATCGAGATCGGCAATGCCGTCGGCATCGACGCCGATCCGCGTTACCTGCGCTGCGGGAAAACGCCCGCCATTCAACAGGCAGGGATGATCTGCCTCGGACACATAAAGCCGGCTCATGCGCACGCTGCCGCGCCCCATCCGCCAGTCTGATGTCAGCAGCGTCGAGGCGGCTTCCGTCGCGCCGGAGGTGAACACGACATGCTCGGGCCTGGCGTTGACCAGCGCTGCCACATCACGCCTTGCGGTCTCGATCAGACGCCGCGCGGCGCGCCCCTCGGCGTGGACCGAAGACGGGTTGGCGGCGACATCAAGTGCCGCGACCACAGCCTCGCGCGCCGCGGCAAGCAGCGGCGCACTGGCATTGTAGTCGAGATAGGCGCGTGTTCCGGCCATTTTCGTCCGTCAAGTCCCGTTAGAAGCCATTCCGCAGACGTATCGCGTTATTTCCTTGAAATTCCAAGGCGAGCCGTCCTATTTACGCGGCTTGCGGCGCGGGTGGCCGGGCTCGATGTCTGGCCACTCAGTTTTGAACAATTCTAAACTAGCTTCTAAGAAGACGCTCGCCCTGCGTCAAGGCCAGAGGAAGGTTCGTTCCGGACGCCGCGCATTCGCATACCCAAGTGGAGTATTTCATGCCTGAGGTCATTTTCACCGGTCCTGCCGGCCGCCTGGAGGGACGCTACCAGCCTTCCAAGGAAAAGAGCGCGCCGATTGCCATCGTCCTGCACCCGCATCCGCAATTCGGAGGGACGATGAACAACAAGATCGTCTACGACCTCTTCTACATGTTCCAGAAGCGGGATTTCACCACGCTTCGCTTCAATTTCCGCGGCATCGGCCGCAGCCAGGGCGAGTTCGACCATGGCACCGGCGAGTTGTCGGACGCCGCCGCTGCTTTGGATTGGGTGCAATCGCTACATCCGGATTCCAAGAGCTGCTGGGTCGCCGGTTATTCCTTCGGCTCGTGGATCGGCATGCAGTTGCTGATGCGGCGGCCGGAGATCGAAGGCTTCATCTCGATTGCGCCGCAGCCCAACACCTATGATTTCTCGTTCCTGGCGCCCTGCCCGTCATCGGGCCTGATCATCCATGGCGATGCCGACAAGGTGGCGCCGCCAAAGGATGTACAAGGTCTGGTCGACAAGCTGCACACGCAAAAGGGCATCACCATCACCCAGAAGACCTTGCCCGGTGCCAACCATTTCTTCTCCAACGACGCCGACCTGCTGCTTGAGGAATGCGCCGATTATCTCGACCGCCGGCTGGCCGGCGAATTGTCGGATCCACGGCCGAAGCGGCTGAGATAGACAAAGGAAGCGGGCAGCGATGTACGAGCCTCCTCATTTCAGGGAAACACGGCCGGAAATCCTGCACGGGCTGATCCGGGCGCATCCGCTGGGTCTGTTGATTTGCAACGGATCCGAGGGGCCGGTCGCCAACGCCATCCCGTTCCTGCTCGATGCGCCCTCTGGGCTTAATGAAGACCTGCCGCCGAATGGCAGGCTGCGCGCCCATCTGGCGCGGGCCAATCCGCAATGGCGCCTGCTGGCCGACAATCCGGCATCGCCGGTGCTGATCGTCTTCCAGGGCACCGATGCCTATGTGACGCCATCCTGGTACGAGACCAAGCGCGAGACCGGCAAGGTGGTGCCGACCTGGAACTACGCCATCGTGCAGGTGCGCGGCACCGTCACGGTGATGGATGACCAGGATTGGCTGGCGCGGCAGATCGCCGATCTGACCGCGTCCCAGGAAGGCGCTCGCGCCGCGCCCTGGGCGGTGACCGACGCGCCGGCGCCCTTCATCCAGTCGCAGATCAAGGGCATCATCGGACTGGAAATCGACATCAGCGAAATCCACGGCAAGTGGAAGGTCAGCCAGAACCGGCCGGTCGCCGACCGCGCCGGCGTTGCGCAAGGGCTGGAAAGCGAGGACCACCGGTCGCCCGACATGGCCAGCCTGGTGAGATCCTACGGTGGCCTGGACGGCAATTAGACGAGTGGCGGACTCTAGCTTGTAGAGAGCATAGTCGTCACACATGTAAACACAGTTTGCGCGTCCGTTGCGGCGCTGCGTCAAACCGGTACGACATTGCAAGGCCGGTCATGTGGTCAATCCATACGCAGCGTAAGTGCAATTCTCCGTAGCTCCAATCATTATCCAATATCGCTATCGGGCTGGCGCCCTTGAAAAGAGGCGCACTCAGTGCTACCTTTTCTAATGCCTGAGCGAATATTCAAAACGGCATGGTTCGCCAGAGCGGCGCGTAAAGCGCGATTGACCGATGCAGTGCTTTTGAGAGCGGCGAGAGAAGCTGCTCAAGGAAGAGCCGACGATCTCGGCGGCGGTGTTTTCAAAAAGCGCCTCGATGACAATCGCTTTCGCTCGATCATTTTGGCGAACACGGGCGCGTTCTGGGTCTATGTCTATTTATTTGCCAAGCAAGATAGGGCGAATATCGAGGATGATGAATTGCGAGCCTTTCGCGAACTCGCAGCGATTTATCGCCGTAAGTCCGAGCAAGATCTGCAAGTCGAGTTGAGTGTAGGGGCATTGATGGAGATTGGTCATGACGACTAAACGGAAATTCAAGAGCGACGCCTTTGAGGCAATTCACAGCGCGGTGGACGGTATGGTTCGCGCCGGGACGATCGATAAGCAGACGCTTCGGTCATTTGATGACGCCTGTCTGTCCGCCCCGTCACTATTCAACGCTAAGCAAATCAAGGCGCTGCGTGAGCGCAACCACGTTAGCCAGCCGGTGTTTGCACGTCATCTGAACACGTCGGAATCGACGGTGCAGAAGTGGGAGAGTGGCGCCAAGAAACCAAGCGGCTTGGCGATGAAGCTGCTGACCGTGATTGAGAAGCATGGACTTGAGGTGCTGCGCTAGGACGCAATCAGCCGAAACGTCCTCTTGCGGACCGGCAACCCCGACGGTGTCGGACGAAAGATGAAGCCGAGCCGGGCGAAGACAAGCCCGCACACCAGCGCGAAGGCGCAGCCGAGGCCGAAGCCGGCGACGGTGTCGCTGGGATAGTGCGCGCCGACGAAGACCCGCGTCGAGGCGATGCAGGCGGTGATCGCCAAGGCGATATACCAGCGCCGCGGAAATAACAGCAAGGCAACCCCGAACACGGCACCCATGGTCGTGGCATGGCCTGAGGGAAAGCCTGCGAAGCGCGCATCAAAGGCAAAAGGATGCAAGGCCAGCACGCCAAAATCATCGAAATAGAGCGGGCGGGCCCGGCCGATGGCATATTTCAGCAGGTTGACGGTGAGGCCCGACAGGCCGACAGCACAAAGCACCAGAAAAGCCAGGCAGGTCCAGTTGTAGACGAGCATCAGCGAGCGCCTTGAAAGGCTTCGCCAGTCCGTCAGGTTGGCGGCGACGAGCAACAGCGCCGATGGAACGAGATACCAGCCGCCCAGGGCGAACTGCGTGAAAAAATCGGCCCAATTGACGAACCTTGGCGACCATTGGCCGTGAAGCATTCCAGCAGGGATGTCGAGGCGAACAAAGGCCGCCGCCGTCAGCAAGACCCACGCCAGGGTCCAGACCGGCCAGAGCGTTTGCGGATAGAAGGCGGGGCGGACGGCAAAGCGCGTTCTCACGATCTGGAACGTGTCGCGAGAATTGTCGAGGGATCGGCGCCCAACCCCAAGGAGCATGCTGGAAATGGAAGGGCGCGATTTCACGAGCATAGGAAATTCGACCCTGTCATCGACGACCCGTCATTGGACCACATGATAGAGGCCGAGCGACATTTTGTCTCCCGACGAATAGTTGAGCCCGTCGATCCGGGCAACCCGGTTCGCAGACTTGCCTTGTGCCGCCAGCAATCCATTCAGTTTCTGCTCGTCCTCAATCGGTGCCAGTGCCAGCGCGCAGGCAGGTTCGGCAAGCAGATGATTGGCGACGCCGTTGATGTCGGTCAGCACCGTTTTCGTGCCCACCAGGAACACCAGGCTCGGTTCCTGATATTGCGACGAAGCCAGCACCGTGGTGTCGCAAGGCTTGTTGGCGCGCACCGCCGCCTCGATCGCCGGGCTCAGCCAGATCGGCTTCAGCGACGGCGCGATGACGCCGAACAGCAGTGCATAGGTGACGCCGGCACAGACCGCGACGGCGCCGATGCGGCTGAGCGGCACCTGCAATTGCCGCGAAAAGGCAAAGTAGCCCGCACCGAGCGCTGCGGCGGCGGCCGGAATGCTCCACCAGGAGAAGGTGCCTGTGAGGTAGATCGGCGCGCCGACGCAGACCGCCGCCAAGCCGAGGCTGACCACGGCCAGGCCAAAGGCGGTCGACCACCACAACCAGTCCTGCCAGCGCCTGAGCGGCGCGTTCGCGTCCTGCGGCGACAGAGTCAAAAGCCAGCCAATCAGCAGCGCCATGCCGGGATAGGCCGGCAGGACATAGTGCGGCAGCTTGGTCGGGATCAGCTCGAACAGCAGCCAGAACGGGATGTACCAGGCGAGGCAGAAGCGCAGCCGGGGGTCGTCGCGCAGCCGGTTGAGGGCCTGGAGCCCAGCGCCGACCGCGATCAGGCCGAAGGGCCACATGAACAGCGAATAGGTCAGGACGTAGAAGCCGGGCGGCAGGCCATGCGATTCCTCGCCCGACGCGACCTTGCCGAGCATGTCCTTGCCGACGGCTTGCTGCAAGAAGGCGCCGCCGCTCTTCCAGGTGATCAGCGCGATCCAGGGCAGCACGATCAGCACGACGAGCGCCAGGCCGCGCCCCACCTTGAGCTTCGACAGCCAGCGCCCGTCACGCTCGAAGGCGAACAGCACGGCGATGGTGAGTGCCGACAGCAGCGGCGCGATAGGCCCCTTGATGAGGATCGCCGCGCCTTGAGCGATCCAGAAAATCCACCAGAGATGGCCGGCGACAGCTTGGTTGCGGCGCGACGCCAGATAGATTTGCGCCAGCGCGCCTTGCGCCGCCACGCAACAGGCCAGCAGCATCGCATCGGTCTTGGCGTCGCGGCCTTCGAAAGCGGTGGCGAAAATCGCCGCCATGACCAGGCCGGCGGCGATGCCGGCATTGGCTCCGAACAGATTGGTGCCGGTCCAGGCGATCGCCAGCACGGCAATGGCAATGCCAAGCGCCGAGACCGTGCGATAAACCCAGATCGGCGCCTCGGCGCCCTCGCCGCTCAGCGCCACTGCCGCCGATTGCAGCCAGTAGATGCCGATCGGCTTCTGGTAGCGCGAGGCCTCCTGAAAGCGGATGTCGACATAATCGCCGCTCTCGACCATCTGCTTGGTGGCCTGGACGAAGCGCGACTCATCGCGGTCGATCGGCGGCATCGACGCCAGCCCCGAAACCGTCATCACCAGGCTGAACAGGAAAAGAAGGATATAATTCCTGTTCACCGCCATGTCTCAGCCTCTCCAACCGTTCCCTTGATGTGCAGAGCTGCTCAATCGACCTTGGTCATCGCAGCCGCCTTGCGCTCATTGGCGATCAGCCAGAGATTTCTGATATAGATGAACATGCCCATGGCCTGGCCGGCTATGAACACCGGATCCTGGCGCACGATCGCATAGATCAGCAGCAGGCCGCCGCCGAACAGGGAAAAGAACCAGAAGGCGACCGGCACCACGCTGCGCTTGGCCTTTTCGGACGCGAGCCACTGCACGACGAAACGCATGGTGAAGAAGAACTGGGCTATGAAGCCGAGCAGAATCCACGCATCGAACTGCTTGATGAAAACCTGGTGAAGCCAGGTTCCCAATTCCTGAAGCACGTTAACCACGGCTGATTTCCTCTACTTTGGGCATCCGGCGGCGCCGACGGCGCAGCCACCAGACGCCGCCGAGATCGACCGCGCCCTGCAGGCCGCGGTCGAAAATCCCGTAATTCGACTTGCCGTGGCGGCGCGAGCGATCGACGACATCGCAATGCACGACGCGATAGCCCTCCTGGATGACCAGGGCCGGAACAAAGCGATGGGTGCCGTCGAAGAACGGCAATTTGCGCAGGATTTCGGTATGGACCGCCTTGAGGCCGCAGCCGGTATCGCGCGTGTCATCATGCAGGATCGCGCCTCTCAGCCAGTTGGCAAAACGCGACGCCAGTTGCTTGACCTTGCTGTCGCGACGCTTGAGGCGTTGCCCTTGTGCGGCGCCGAAATCGGGACCGGCCTGCCGCAAGGCGTCGACCAGCACCGGAATGTATTGAGGGTCGTTCTGGCCATCCCCGTCGATCGTGGCGATGATGCTGCCACGCGCCGCCCAGGCGCCCGAGCGCACCGAAAGGCTCTGGCCGGCGGATTTCCGGTGCCGCAATTCCCGCACGGGAAACGGGCGAAGCGCTGCCTGCGCCGCGAGCACGGCAACGGTGTCGTCGGTCGAACCATCGTTGACGATGATCAGTTCGAAGTCGCGCCCGGCCATGGCGGCCTCGATCTCGTCAATCAGCAATGGCAGATTTGCCGCCTCGTTCCTGCAAGGAATGACAATGGATATCAATGCGTCCGGCATGTCGCGTCGGGGCTCTGTCGTCGGATATGGCATTTATGGATGCCGTGCGGTGCCCCTTGAGGTCGTGGGCTGCAAGAACCTTTTGGCGCGGCGCCTCATTACGCCAGCCGAAACGATGAAGCAAGCATAGCGGCGGACGTCATCCGCGCGCGCCGCAAAACCGGATTCCACTTTTGCTGATCGCGCTTGGGTGCTAAACGCGCGCGTTCATGCGTGCCATGCCGGGCCAGACTGGCCGGACGCTTTCGGGAAAGAAAAAATGCCTGCCTTCAAATCCGACTTCCTGCGCACGATGAGCGAGCGCGGTTTCATCCACCAGACTTCGGATGATGCCGGCCTCGACAATCTCTTCGCTACGGAGACGGTGACGGCCTATATCGGCTTCGACGCAACCGCCAAGAGCCTGCATGCCGGATCGCTGATCCAGATCATGATGCTGCACTGGCTGCAGCAGACCGGTCATCGGCCGATCGCGCTGATGGGCGGCGGCACCTCGATGATCGGCGATCCGTCCTTCAAGGACGAGGCGCGCAAGCTGCTGACGCCGCAGGACATCGACGACAACCTGGCCGGCATCCGCCGCAACTTCATGCCGTACCTCAAATTCGGCAGCGGGCCGAATGACGCGATCATGATCAACAACGCCGACTGGCTGATGAAGATCAACTACGTCAATTTCCTGCGCGACGTCGGCCGTCACTTTTCCGTCAACCGCATGCTCGCCTTCGATTCCGTCAAACTGCGGCTCGATCGCGAGCAATCGCTGTCGTTCCTCGAATTCAACTACATGATCCTGCAGGCCTATGATTTCGTCGAGCTCCACAAGCGTCTCGGCTGCCGCTTGCAGATGGGCGGTTCCGACCAGTGGGGCAACATCATCAACGGCATCGATCTCGGCCGCCGCATGGAGGACGCGCAGCTCTATGCGCTGACGACGCCGCTGCTCACGACGTCATCGGGCGCCAAGATGGGCAAATCAGCCTCGGGTGCGGTCTGGCTCGATGCGGACATGCTGAGCGCCTACGATTTCTGGCAGTACTGGCGCAACACCGAGGATGCGGATGTCGGCCGCTTCCTGAAACTCTACACGACGCTGCCCTTGGACGAGGTCGCGCGACTCGATCAGCTCGGCGGATCCGAGATCAATGAGGCCAAAAAGATCCTCGCCACCGAGATCACAGCCTTGCTGCACGGTCGCGCGGCCGCCGAACAAGCCGGCGATACGGCGCGCAAGACATTCGAGGAAGGGGCGCTCGCCGAATCGCTGCCGACCGTCGAGGTGGACAAGGCAGCACTTGAGTCTGGAGTTGGCGTCCTAACGCTGCTCGTAACCGCCGGACTGGCGGCGTCGAACGGCGAGGCACGGCGGCATGTGCAGGGCGGTGCGGTGCGGCTGAACGATCAGCCTGTCAGCGACGAGCGCCGGCTGGTGACCCTTCAGGATTTGAGTCCGGAAAACGTCGTAAAGCTGTCTCTGGGCAGGAAAAAACACATTCTGGTGCGGCCGGTCTGAGGTCGATCACCGATATTCGAAGATCGACCTGAATATCCCAGGCGCGATGACCGACAGCGGATTGACGTCGAGCAATGGCTTGTTGGCATTGCCCTTGAGCCGGTAGGTGACACCGATCAGGCCGCGGTCGCGGCCATTGCCGAGCAGCGCGCCGACCAGCGGCAATTCACCAAAGATGCGATTGAGGCCATAGACCGGCATGAACGTGCCGGTCATGTCCATGTTGTTGTTCTGATCATAGAGCGTGCCCTGGAACGTCGTGCCGATGCGCGGGCCGCGCAGCACGCCATTGGCCAGCTTCAGATAGCCGCTGCCCTTGTCTATCTCGGCGTAACCGCGTTCGAAATTCACCCGTGACGTGTCGAGTTTGCCCTTGACCGCCTGATTGAGGCTGCGGCTGTCGCCGGCCGGCGTGGTCGAGACGATGGAGGCCAGTTTCGGCTCGTTGACGATGACGAAATTCGTCGTATCCACCTTGCCCGTCATAGGCCCGTCGCTTGCTCCCGCCAGCGCCAGCGTGATCGCCCCGCCTTCCATGTGCTCATAGATGTTGAGGAACCGAAGGATGGCGCCGGCGTCCGCGGACTGCATGTTGAGCGCGCGCCGGCCGGCGCCGGTCGTGTTGCTGATGGTTATGGCGGCGCCCGAACTGGCCGTGGCGCTGACCTTCAGCCCGTTCACCCTCGACCCGGCCGCGCTATAGTCGAGCTTCAGGTTGGACAATTGCTCGTCATGGAAACCGGTCAGTTGAGCGACATCGGCGCTGACGGAAATGGCATCGGAACCGGTGGTCTTGGTCGCGGTGTCGACGTCCGAGGTGAACTGCTTGATGAGCGAGCGGGCATCCAGCGCGTTGCCTGATATGTCGACCGCATAGCCCTTACCGGACCGCTTCACCGACACGGCGACATCGTCGCCCCTGTTCAAGGTGACCTTGCTGAACTTTGCGGAAGACAAGGCGCCATTGACCAGCACGATGCTGCCGTCGATGGAGAAGGTCTTTCCGTCGAGATTGAAGTCGGACAGCGTCGTGGTGTCGCCGGACTTGGTCATGACGAAGGTGACCTTGGCGGGGACCCCCGCACCCTTGCTCCAGCCAGCCCAGGGAATGTCCAGCCTGGCGCTGGTCAGATCGGCAGAGACGCTCTGGTCGCCGCTGCCGCTCTTGTCGATCGCGACCTTCACCGTTCCGCCAAGCAGCGGCGTCAAGCCGGGCATTGCGGCGGCGCGGATCTTGTCGTCGAGCACCAAGGCCACCTTGCGGCTGGGCGGCGGTCCGTCATCCCCGAGCGGCTCGATCAGGTTGAGTTCAGCCGGAATGCCGTTCAGCGATGCCTTGGCGGAGATCACCGCTTTTTCAGGGCCGACGGTGATCGAACCGTCGGCGCCCGTCACGGTCTGGCCCTCGAACGGCTTGGCCAATGACATGCCGCTATAGTCGAGCGACACCAGCCAATCGAGCTTCGAACTGTCGACGCCGGACTGCAACGGAATGTCGGCCCTGACATGGCCGGTGACGCTGCCCGACAGGTCTTCCGGCAGGAAGCCTACATGGCGCATGGCGTTGATCGGTTCGTAGGAGGCGAGTTCGGCGACGGCGGCCGCATCGCCAGCGACGTCGATGTCGAGCGCGCCGATGACCGGCGGATGATTGGCGGCCTTGACTGTCAGCGTGCCGTTGCTGGCCGCCACGGTGCGGCCGCTGGGCATGAAGACGGTGCCCGAGGACAGGGAGATGTCGACATCATTGCCATGGAAACCAACAACGCCGACAGCGTCGCGTATCGGCGGAATGCGGCCGGCGGTATCGAAACGCGATCCTTCGATCTGGAAGCGGCCGAACACCTCCTCGGCGGACAGCGGCACGCCATTGCCGAGGCGGCCAGGCACGACCTGGAACTGAAGATTGGCATCGACGACGCGACCGCCGAACAAATTGTCCAGCACCCAGAGCCGGGCGTTGCGCGCCGAAAACCACGGCCAAAGCTGTTTGACGTGGGAGACCGGCATGTCATGGACGTTGAACGCCAGATTGATCCCCGGCGCCTGGCCGTCGACGAACTCCACGGCGGCGGTTCCCAGAACCTCGCCGCCGGCGGCGGAACGAACAGCGATCTGCTCGGCCACCAGTTTGTGGCTCACTGTATTGTAGACGCCGGCAATTCGAGCAAGGAACCCGAGTGCGGGCTCAGGCGACTCCGAAGGCGCAAGCGACGAACCATCGCTGGTCAGGTCGTAGCGATAGGAGGGTTGCTCACCCGCCGCTCCGGTCGCCGGCTTCGGCCCGATCGAACCGGCGAAATCGAATGTCGACCGGCCGGTCTTCAGCAGCAGTCTGTCCACCTGGACCTTGTTGCTGCCGGCAACCAACGTGGCGTTGACGTCGACGTCCGCGGGCAGCAGCCCACGTGTGCCGAGATCGAGGACGGAACCCGTCGACGACAGAGCGGCCGTCAGCCGTGATGCATTCGTGCCGGACCCTTCCGATCCCGTCAGCTTCAGCGCGACCGCGCCCAGCTTCCCGGCAGTGGCCGTGGTGTCAGCAGCGGCCGCGAGAACACTGGCATCCGCGAGATCGATGCTCGCGTCCAGCGCCGTCACGCGGTGTGCCGCGACATCGCGGGTGGCGGAGGCAGCAACGGTAACCCCCCTGCCATCGACATCGGCCTGCGACGAAAACTGCATGCCGCCCGGCCCAGACTGTACGACACTGGCGTCGGCGATCTTGACCAATTTGATCGTTCCGGCTTCGGGCAGCACGAATTCGACATTACGAAGATCGATCCGACGCAGCGAATCTTCCCGCACCGCGTCGAGCGCGCGGTTGACGTTGCCGAACACCGCGGTGGATAGTTTCTCCGGATCGATGAGGCCGTCCTCGTTGCGCAGGCTTGCTGCCCAGTCGCCGCCGGACGGCAGCGCCGCCACGACGATGCGCGCATCGGAGATCCTGGCGCTGGTCAGCCGCACATCCCCCCACAGCAGCGGCATCAGGCGCACGCCGAAGCGCACGCGGCCCGCATCCGCCATCGGCTTGCCGTCGGCGGTCTTCAGGCTGACGTCGCTGACCTGCAACGCAATGAAGCTCGATCCATCGAGGGTGATGCGCGCCGGTCCGACCGAAACACCGACATCGACGCCGGCGAGTTTCGCCAGGGCGGTTTCCGCTTCCGTCCGCAGCCGCTCGGAGCCAACGCCGGAGACACCGATCAGATAGACAACGACCGCCGCCAACAAGGCGAAGCTGGCGAAACCGGCGAACACCCTTGCCAGGATGCGAAAGCCGCGTCCGATCCGGGCCTGACCGAGCGGCGGCACACGACACGCGGACGGAAAGGTCCCCAGGTCGGTGATCTCATCACGCCTGAACCGGATCTTCTCGTGCTGCGGTTGCTCCTGATCCACGCAATTTTCCGTTGTACGAACTCGATCGTGGACGAATCCCCGCTCGACACTATATCGGAGTGGCTTCGCGCGTAACCTCAAACAAGGGCATCGATATGGCTGACCTCGACGTAGGCGATCTTGCGCCGCAATTCGACCTGCCGCGGGACGGCGGCGGATCACTCAGCCTGACCGCATCCTCCGGCAAGCCCGTTGTCCTCTATTTCTATCCGCAGGACGACACAACAAGCTGCACGCAAGAGGCGATCAGCTTTTCGCAACTGAAGCCGGAATTCGAGAAGGCGGGCGCCGTTGTGATCGGCCTGTCGCCTGATAACGTCAAAAAGCACGACAAGTTCAAATCGAAATACAATCTCACAATCGACCTCGCCGCCGACGAGGAGCGCAAGGTGATCGAGGCTTATCATCTGTGGGTCGAGAAATCGATGTATGGCCGCAAGTACATGGGGGTCGAGCGGGCGACGTTCCTGATCGGCGCTGACGGCCGGATCGCCAGGATCTGGCGCAAGGTCCGGGTCAAGGGCCATGCCGAAGAGGTGCTGGAAGCCGTCCGCGCGCTTTGAGGTTTTTTGCCGGCGAGACCGACGAGCCTTCCCCTGTCGATCCCCGTCCGTTTTTCATAGGCTGCCACGGTGTCCTGCAATTGCTCCATGCGGCCGGCTGCGCGGCCACTGGAATAAGCCTAGGCGTACGGCCGCCCAATAGACTGCCGGCAAGGAGAAGCGCGCCGAGCGCCTTCCCTGCCGGCGATAGCGCCATTTTGAGCAGCGCCGCGATCATCCTTCGATATCCGCGCGGAGTTCCCGCACTGCCTGGGCGAGCTGGGCGCGGCGCGTGATGCCGTAGACGGCAAAGCCGACGATCACCACGACGATCGCAAGCTGCACGCGCCAGTCGATGCCGCCGAACGCCGCGAAGGGCGCGCCGATCGCCGTGAGCAACCATGTCCAAAACGTCTTGGTCCTGGTCACCGGCTTGTGCATCTCGCCGGGATCGGCCACGACAGGCTTTTCCACACCACCGGCGGGGGCGCGGGAGCGGGCTTCACCGCCGGGCCAGCGGGCTCCGCGGCGGCCGGCCGCGCCCATGCGGGCAGCGTCGGCAAGTCATTATTGGTATGCCATGCGTCGAGCGCGATCGATGCCCACCGGTTGCGGCTGGCGTAGTTCTTCTTGCCGGCCTGTTTATAGGCCAGTTCGAATGCCTTGACCTTGTTCGCCAGCCCTTTGGCCGCCTGCAGCTTGGCGATCGCGCCGCGATAGGCGCCCTTCAGCTCGGAAAACAGGAAGCCGTAATTGGCCTGGTCGCTGGCGGCCGAAAGCCTCGAGCGCGTGCAATAGGCTTCGAAGCTGCGCCGGCGCGGGCCGGTCCAGATCGGCCAGCCATAGCCGCCGCGCGAGCTGGGCACGGTCGGCTTGATTTCCTGCATGGCGGTGAAGCCGTCGCATTTATGCCCGAGATTGCCGAGAATGGCGCCGGCGCTGTCGAGGTCGAGTTTGAAATCGCGGATCAACAGCGCCGTGATCCACGGTGCCTTCGAACGAAACAGATCCTGCGCCTTGCCCTTTGTCATGCCAAAACCTCCGCGAGATTGGGTCGCGTGGAAAGGTAGACTTAAGCGGCACGTGTTGCGTTTTAGGACGGCGGTAGCGGATTGCTCCGGTTTTGGATTGTGGCTATGGTCGCCGCCCATACGCCAGCGATGTTAAAAGGCATAAGGCAGAAAGGTTGTATTGTGTTCCCAAAGCAGTCGAGCTATTCAACGTCTTCGACTGGGGAGGGTTTTCGCTGTGGGGCGCTTGGGGTGGGTGGCTTTTACTCTAGCCATGCTTGTGGGGTGGACGTGGCTATCCAGAAATACCATTCAGGAGGATGCCGCCGACTTCTGCGATGACCTGAAGGAGGACTTTTACGAAAAGGTCCGTAAAGGCGACTCCCCAGTAGTGGAAGCGCTCCTACTTGATGCCTGCTATTGATCGACTATCCCGCTTCAAGAGCCGCCCATGTGACGGGCCGCAGACGCCGTCCACATCGCGGCCCTTCGACTCCTGAAAGCTTCGCAGCGCCATCTGCGTTTTCAGCCCGCGGTCGCCATCAATTACGAGCGTAAAGCCGTGTTGTACAAGGCGTTCCTGCATTCGAGGAATGGAATGTGGGGGATGGCTGCTACCGGCGGGCCTGTGTTTCTCGTAAGCCGCCGCCAGTAGCGCATGATAGCCGTCACGCGCATAGGACGCGCCGTAATACCCGCGCGCGATGAGGCCCATCTGTGCGCATTCAAGGTCAGGCCAACCCTGTCGATGAATGACGCGATGATGCGGGCGGGTTCGCCTGGCGCCGACAGTGCCTCTGCCACCAGCGCGGCAGCATTGGGATACCCGAGATTTTTCCAATGCGCGGTGAGGCCTTTGGGGGATCAAGCTCCCACAAGGCAGACTCGACCTCGGCAACAGCAAGAAGAGCGGCGGCCTCGATACCCAACAATTCCGCCGCAACCGTGGTCGCGTCAATGGCTTCCTTGTCGAACGACATGCTTCCAGTCCCTTTCTATGTGTCGATGATCCATACGCAAACGATGTTGCCATAGGTGGCCGCACCGATGGTCAGCGCTCCCTCCAGGATGATGTCGCCCGCTGTCGTAATTCGCACCGGGACCGAACCGAACTCGCCCGTTGAAAGAACCGCCATCGTTGATTTGCGGGGCGCGTAGTTGGTGGGCAGCCGAGCGAACACGTCTAACCGCGCGAATGATCCTGCTGCAATGTTGAACATGCCCTCGATCAACCCCGAGCGACCGGTTTTTACGGCATTGGCGTCATTAAGTGTGACCTTGGCGTTGAGCGCGGTGAACGCAACGCTGGTGCGAGCCCCAGCGTGAACCATGGCGTCGGCCAAGCCGTGAAGCCCGATCGGAAGCTCGCAAGTCCGTCACCCACGAGGAGCTGCTGCGAGGCGCTGTAGGCGCGGGCGAACTGAAGGCTGCGGCGTAAAAGCCCCACGTGGGGCGTGAGGC
Organism: Mesorhizobium sp. AR07; assembly: GCF_024746815.1. GTDB lineage: Bacteria > Pseudomonadota > Alphaproteobacteria > Rhizobiales > Rhizobiaceae > Mesorhizobium. The sequence continues at coordinate 449,977 of NZ_CP080525.1, read as the reverse complement.
GCGCTTTTCCGCGCCTCACGTTCGCCTCATGTTCTTATTGCGGCAAGGCTGCAACCCATGGAATGCAAGGGGTTGTGCCAAATCAACGGACGGTTAACCTTAATGATGTGTAATCAAGCTGTCGTGGTGTCGTAAACGAAAGCTTGGTCCCGTGAACGCAACCGGTCAGTCACCAGTCTTCGGCAGGCGTAAAGAGCCCCATACGGTCATCATCGCCCGGGGCAACGAGATCAGGCACTTCACGATCCGCCCCTGGCTGGCGGCCTTTATCGGTTCGGCGCTGGCCGCCATCGCCATCGGCTACCTGCTGGCCACCTCCTACCTCGTGCTGCGCGACGACCTGATCGGCGCCACCACGGCGCGGCAGGCGCGTATGCAGCAGGCCTATGAAGATCGCATTTCGGCGCTTCGCGCCCAGGTCGACCGCATCACCAGCCGCCAGTTGCTCGACCAGCAGCTGATGGAGACCAAGGTCAGCGAACTGCTTGAACGCCAGAGCCAGCTGAGCCAGCGTCATGGCCGCCTCGGCCCGCTGCTCGAACGCGCCGAAAACGACGTCGGTGCCGCGCCCGAAGATCCGGCGGCGGCCGGCAAACCGGACAAGCGCGCCGAGGTGACCGGCAGCATCACCCTGCCCGCGCAGAGGAACTACGCGGTCGCCAGCCTGGGTGCCGACCTCGGCGCCGGCGACACCAGGCCGTTCTCGTTGTGGTCGACCCGCTCCGACCCGCTGCCCAACGATTCAGCCGCCGATCGTGCCGACAGACTGTTCGTGTCGATCAACCAGTCGCTGAAGTCCATCGAAAGCGATCAACTCACCCGCATCAGCACGCTTGCCACCAATGCCTACAAGAATGCCGATGCCATCACGCAGGCGCTCGCGGCGGCCGGATTGCCGGTCGACAGCGATTTCGGCAAGAACGAGAGCGATGTCGGCGGTCCGCTGATCCCGCTCAACAGTTCGATGATCTTCGACAGCAAAGTCAAGGAACTGGACGAGGCGCTGGACACGCTCGACCAGCTCAAGAAGGAAGCGCGCCAGCTGCCGCTGACCAATCCGGCTCCGGGTCATTCCGTCACCAGCCCGTTCGGCGTGCGCACCGACCCCATCCTCGGCACCGCAGCACTCCATTCCGGCATGGATTTCAGGGCCCCCATCGGCATGCCGGCCAAGGTCACGGCGCCCGGCATCGTCACCAAGGCAGGCTGGAACGGCGGCTATGGCCGCATGGTGGAGGTCGATCACGGCAATGGTTTTGCGACGCGCTATGGGCATCTCAGCGAAATCGACGTGACCGTGGGCGAGAAACTGGACGCCGGCGCCGTCATCGGCAAGACCGGCAGCAGCGGCCGCTCGACCGGCCCGCATCTGCACTACGAAGTGCGCCACAATGGCGAAGCGATCGATCCGTTGCGCTTCCTCACGGTCGGCAAGAAAGTCGCCCAGTATCTCTGAGCTTCGCAGGCGTTGAACTGATCGGGGCCTTCCGGGATCAGCTTTGTCCCGCTTCAGCCAGGATTTTCCCTTTACATCGACAGGAACGTCGTCGCCGCCGAAACCAGGGTGGCCGCGCCGACTTTCAAGGCGGCCTCATCGACGCGAAACCGGGGATGATGAAGCGGAAACACCGATCCGACGTCTTCATTGCGGATTCCGAGCCGGAAATAGACCGACGGACGCTTCTCGCTGTAGTAGCCAAAGTCGTCCGCAATGGTCCATCCAGGCGTGCTGAGCACATTGTCGGCACCGACACAGGCCCCAGCGCTGGCGACGATCAGCTCCGTCATCTCGACATCGTTGACGACCCCCGGTTCGCCCTTGTGGATATCGAGCCGCACACTGGCGCCGTGGCTCGTCGCAATTCCCTCCAGTATGGCACGAACGCGGCGCCAGGCCCGTTCACGGGTTGCGTCGCTGCCGCTGCGGATGGTCCCCTTCAACGCGACCTTGCCGGCGATCACGTTGTAGGCGCTGCCGCCGTTGATCCCGGTCACGGATATGACCAGGGGATCATAGGGGTCGATCTCGCGCGAGACGATCTTCTGCAGTTCGCTCACCATGGAGCAGGCCACAGTAATCGCATCGATGCCCTCATACGGCTTTGCCGCATGCGCGGCCGAGCCTGTGACAACAGCATCGAACGTATCGCATGCCAGGGTGTACGGACCGGAATTCACAGCGATCTTGCCGGACTGTGTGTACGGATCGACGTGAACGCAGATGGCGGCGTCGACGTCGTCGAGAAGCCCCTCCTCCACCACGCGTCTGCCGCCCGACGGCTCGTCTTCCTCGGCCGGCTGGAAGATGAGACGGACGGTTCCGCCAAAATCATTCCGCGACTGGTGAAGATGCGCGGCAACCGCGAAGGCCATCGACGCGTGAGCGTCGTGACCGCACGCATGCATCACACCTGGATTTAGCGACGCATAGTCGACACCGGACTCCTCCTCGATCGGCAAGGCATCGATGTCGGCGCGTATCGCCACCTTGCGATTGGACGGCTTGCCCGTGCCGACAATGTCGACAGCCAGGCCGAAGCCGGCGACGTCGCGAATGTCGGCAATGCCCTCGCCGGCCAGCATCTGCCGCAGATAACGCTGCGTGTTGGCTTCGCGGTTCGAAAGCTCCGGATTGCGATGCAGGTGGCGGCGGATCTCGATCATCCGATCGAGAATTCCGGCATCGATATCGACTGTGCCGGGAGTTGCAAACCCGCCTGCCATGGCAGCGCCCTCAGGATTTGACATGGATCTCTCGCGGAAACTTCGTCAGGGTCTCATTGCCGGTTTCGGTGATCAGGATGGTCTCGCTGATCTCGATGCCCCAGCCGTCCATCCACATACCAAGAATGGAATGAACGACGTTGCCTGATACAAGCACTGTCTTGTCGCCCGGCCTGAGGCTGATCGTGTGCTCGCCCCAGTCCGGCGGATAGGCGACGCCGATCGAATAGCCGATGCGCGATTCCTTCTTCAGTCCGTAGCGGTGAATGACCTTGCGCCAGGCAGCTTCGACAGCTTCGGCGGTCGTTCCTGGTCTGACCGCATCAAGCACCGCGTCCATGCCCTCGATCACCGCTTTTGCTGTATCCGAGACGTTTGTCGGCGTTTTGCCGAGTTGCAGGGTTCTTGCGAGGCCGGCAGCATAGCGGCGGCAGACACCGGCGAGTTCCAGGGCAATCGTCTCGTTGTCTCCGAACCGCCTGTCGCTCCACATGATGTGCGGCGCGGACGCATTCTCGCCGCCGAGAATCGTCGGCGGCAAAGCGGTGATGTCACCAGCGAAGTCCGGACTGCCGGCAATCTGCGCCGCCTGGATGGAGGCAAGGGCGTCACACTCGCGAACGCCAGGCGCGATCACCTCGAAGGCCCGCGTGACCGCCGCCTCGGCCAAGGTCGACGCCTTGCGCAAATAGGCGATCTCGGGCGCCGATTTGACCGCGCGAATCCAGTTCACCAGGAGATCGGCGTCATGCCACTTGGCATTGGGGAGTCCGGCGACAAGCCGGGCATGGGCTTTCGCCGAGAAATAATAGGCTTCGAGCTCGATGCCGATGTGCCTGATACCCCAGCCTTTCGCGACGATCCAACTCGCGATCCAGTCCATCGGGTGGCGATCGGCACGCTGAACGTGATCCTCCGGGAAGCCGACCACGTTCTCGGGCTTCATCCAGGCTGTCAGAAGCCCACCGGCCGCATCCATGGCGCGCCCGATCCAGATCGGCTCGACCTCTTCGATTGGAACGAGCACGACCTGGGGCGTGTAGAATGACCAGCCATCATAGCCGGTGATGTAATGCTGGTTGGCAACGTCGTTGACGACAAGGAGTTCGAGACCGCGCTTGGCCATTTCGGCGCGGATCTTGCGAAGCCGCTGCTGGTACTCGTCGCGGGCAAACGGCAATTCGATCATCTCTACTCCAAGCTTGCTATCTCGACAGTCGGGGTTCGCTCACCATTGAAGAGGTTTTGACAGCTGGGCAATCGGCCAAGGACAACATGTGGGCAGGTCCTAAAACCGGACATGATTCACGCGCTTGTCCGATTTTGGTTTTGCCTCGACTTATTTTTGAATTCCATTTGACTGAATAAATAAGCGGTGCGAAGCTGCCCTCTCCTAAGGGGCGCATGTCATGGCATTGCGGGGGACCAATCAGGAGTTCGGGCGGCCGTACAACCGGCGCATCGTGCTTGAGTCCATCCGCCTGCACGGACCAATTGCCCGCGGCGAGATCGCCAGCCGCGTCGGGCTCACGGTGCAGACGGTATCGACCATCGTCCGCGAGTTGGAGGAACAGGGTTACATCCTGTCGCTGCGCGAAGAGCCGAAGGGTCGCGGCCTGCCTCCGGCGACCCTGCGCATCAATCCCGAAGGCGGCTATGCCGTCGGCATTCACATCACCCCGCTCGGCATCAATGCCGCTTTGATCAATCTGAGCGGCGATGTGATCGAAAGCACCTATCGCGAGGCACCGAACGCGACGCCCGACCATGCCTTCGATCTGATCGGAGCGATGGTGGTTGAATTGACCAGATTGCGGGCCGGAGGACGGGTTCTGGGCGTCGGCCTTGCCCTGCCCGGCCCGTTCGGGGTCGAATCCATGAGTTTTGTCGGCCCGACCACCATGACCGGCTGGAAGGACGTGGCGTTGCGGGAGCGACTGGCGACTTCCACCGGATTGCCGGCCTTCTTCGAAACCGACATGGCGGCGGCCGCCATGGGCGAGCGTCTCTACGGCCTCGGCGCTCAATTTTCCGAATATTATTATCTCTATTTCGGCGTCGGCCTTGGCGGCGTCATGGTCCATGACGGCAGCGTGTTGCGCGGCGCCTGGGGAAATGCCGGCGAAGTCGGGCACATTCCCGTCGTTCCCGGCGGCGAGATTTGCCCGTGCGGCAACCGGGGCTGTCTCGAAAGGTACCTCTCGCTCGAAGCGCTCCGGCGCTGGAATGGCAGCGAGGCCGATTGGGTGGCGCAAGTCGCGCCGGTCTTTCGCAATGCCGTCGCCGTCATCGAGAACCTGTTCGACCCCGAGACGATCATCCTCGGCGGACTGGCGTCCACCGATCTGCTCGAACGGCTGGCTGGTTCAACCGAAGGCCTGCACAACTCCGTCTCCGCACGCAAGGACCGCACGACGCCACGAATCATGGTCGCGCACGGTGGACAGCATTCGGTGTTGCGGGGCGCCGCCGCCCTTGCGGTTTCCGGCGTGCTGTCGCCGCGCTTCGGGCAGATATTCACCGCCGAACGCGAACGCGGGCGCGATCTCTTGAAAAGCGGAGGGATTGCGGCATGAGCGAACCCCTTTTGGTGCTCGACAATGTCACCAAGAATTATGGCGCGATCGAAGCGCTGAAAGGCATCAGCTTCTCGATCGGCCGCGGCGAAGTCGTGGCGCTGCTGGGCGACAATGGCGCCGGCAAATCGACGCTGGTCAAGATCATCGCCGGCGGGCTGGAGCCGACTTCGGGCCGCATGCTGTTCGAGGGCAAGGAGTTCCTCGCCCGGTCGCCAGCGGAAGCCAAGGCGGCGGGCATCGAAACCGTCTACCAGGACCTGTCGCTGTGCACCAATGTCGACGTGGTCGCCAATTTCTTCATGGGCCGCGAGATCACCAGGAAGGTTCTTGGCATACCCGTGCTCGACGAGCGCGCCATGGAGGCCGTCGTCGAAAAGGCGCTGGCCAGCGCCGGTACCCGCATCCCCTCGCTGCGCGCCAATGTCGAGCATCTTTCGGGCGGCCAGCGGCAAGCGATCGAACTCAACCGGTTCGTGCATTGGGGCGGCAAGCTGGTTCTGCTCGACGAACCGTTCGCCGCCCTCGGCGTCGAGCAGACACGGCGCGGTCTCGACATGATCCGCCAGGTGGCGAGCCAGGGCATCGGCGTCGTCATCATCACCCACATCATGCAGCAGGCCTTCCAGGTCGCCGACCGGATCGTGGTGATCCGGCAAGGCGTCGTGGCGGGCGACGTCGCACGCAACAAAACAAGTCCCGACGCGGTGATCAACATGATCACCGGTGAGACGCTTGCCGGTGCCGGACCGGCGGGCTGAGGGACAAAAGAGGGGTCCGGCTCAACAGGAGCGAACGACATGAAGCGAATACTTCTTGCTCTATTCGGTATCCTGGCACTGGCCTTTGCCACGCTCACGCCGGCATTCGCCCAGTCCAAGGGGACCGTCTACTACATGGTGCCGACACTGCTCGACGAGTTCCAGACCGGCTCGGTGAGCGCGCTGGAGCTGTTCCTGAAGCAGGTCGGCTATGAGGTGAAGACGCTGAACGCCGACAACAAGACCGACGCGCAGCAATCGCAGATGAACGACGTCATCGCGCTGAAGCCGGCGGCCATCATCCTCGCCGCCGTCGATTTCAACGCCCTGAAACCGTCGATCGAGGCCGCACGCGCCGCCGGCATCCCGGTGGTCGAGTTCGACCGCCAGATCACGTCGACGCCGTCCGACTTCACCTCGGTCGCGGGAACGATCGAGATCGGCTACGTCGCCGCGGACCAGGCCGAGAAGCTGCTCAAGGCCAAGAACGGTTCTGTGAAGGGCAAGGTGCTGCAGGTGCTGGGCGATCCCGGCGACCCCTACACGCTCGATATCCAGAAGGGTTTTGCGGAGAAGATGAAGGCGTTCCCGGACGTCAAGATCATCTCGCTGCCGGCCATGCAGTGGGAGGCCAGCAATGCCGGCACCATCGTTGCCGACCAGATGCTGGCCAACCCCGATATCGACCTGATCTTCAGCCATGCCGCGCACCTCTCGGTCGCCGCCGTCGCCTCGCTCGAGGCCGCCGGCAAAAAACCGGGCGACGTCATGCTGATGAGCTCGAACGGTGCTCCGGTCGGCCTCGACCTGATCCGCAAGGGCTGGCTCAATGTCGAAGTCGAGCAACCGCTCTACGCGCAGGCCGCGGCTGTCGCCATGTTCATGGACAAGGTCGTCAAGAAGGAGGAGATCAAGCCCGGCGAATACGACGTGCTCGGCCTGAAGTCGACCGTGACCAAGGAAGCCTGGGGGCCGAACATCAAGATCCCAGGTGCCGCCATCACCAAGGAAAATGTCGACAACCCGGCCTTCTGGGGCAACCAGAAGCCGCCGACGGACACCGTCAAGTCAGCCGAATAGGCACGTCGCGCAAAACGCTCCGGACCGTCACGGTCCGGAGCCAATCCTCCGCAATTCCAATCGCGCATGATCTCTTCCCGAAATCGAGTTGATTTCGGAGGCATGCGCCAGCCGGATCAGCCCATGAACCCCCGCACGCGTCACGCCCTGGAGTTCGTCCTCGACAACCTCGTCTGGTTCATGCTGCTGTTCGTGCTGATAGTCTTTTCCATCTTCATCCCGAATTATTTCCAGCTCGGCATTTTCGCCAACATCATCGAGGCGTCGAGCGTGCTCGGCGTCATGTCGATCGGACTGGCGCTGGTCATCATCGCCGGCCACATGGACCTGTCGGTCGAATCCGTGGCGGCGCTGAGCGCCATGGGGGTCGGCATCCTGTTCTGCTCGTCGGGTATCGGCCTTCGCGTCCAGTTGCACCCGGAATGGCTGATGGTGCCGGTGTCGCTGCTGCTGGCAATCGCCGTCGGCGGCCTGATCGGCGCCTTCAACGGCTATCTGGTGGTGCGGGTGAAGATGAGCGCCTTCATCATCACGCTGGCCTCCTACATCTGGGTGCGCGGCCTGGTGCTGGTAATCTCGGGCGGCCGCTCGGCGCAGGACCTGGCGCCGGCCATCCGCTGGTTCGGCATCCAGCGCCTCGTCGGCCTGCCGCTCACCGCCTGGATCGCGGTCGCCTGTTTCGTGGTCTTCTCGCTGATCATGGCCAAGACGCCGTTCGGCCGGCATCTCGTGATGATCGGCGGCAACGAGACGGCGACCTTCCGCGCCGGCATCCGCGTCAACCGCAATCTGATCATCGCCTTCGTGCTGGCCGGCGCCATCGCCGGCCTCGCCGGATGGCTGCTGGCGATCCGCACGTCGGGCGCCACCGCCAATCTCGGAGTCGGCCTGCTGTTCAACGCCTTCGCCGCCGTCGTCATCGGCGGCGTCAGCCTGAAGGGCGGTGTCGGCACCCTGCCGGGCGTCTATGCCGGCGTGCTGCTGCTCTCGGCGATCAACACAGCGATCAACCTGATGGGCCTGCCGGCCAACTTCACCCAGGTGATCCACGGCCTGCTGGTGCTGGCCGCCGTGCTGCTCGACGCCTTCAAGCAAACCATTCGCCAAAGACTCGCATGACAGGAGGGCTCGCATGACCGGACGACTGCAAGGCAAGGTGGCGCTGATCGTCGGTAGCGCCCGCGGCATCGGCAAGGGCATCGCGCTGCGCTTCGCTGAAGAAGGGGCAAGGCTTGTGCTCGCCGACACGGAGGTTGCGGCCGGGCAAGTCACCGCCAACGAGCTTGGCGCTGCCTTCATCCGCACCGACATCTCGCAAATGACCGAAGCTGAGGCCGCGGTGGCGCTGGCACTGGACCGGCATGGGCACTTGGACATCATAGTGCAGAATGCCGGCATCTATCCCTGGCAGCTGATCGAGAACACCAGCGCGGACGACTGGGACCGTGTCATGGCCGTCAATCTGCGCGGCACGTTCAATGCCAGCCGCGCGGCCCTGGTGCCGATGAAGGCGCAGCGCTTTGGCCGCATGCTCTACACCTCCTCCATCACCGGCCCGCATGTCACCAGCCCCGGCCACGGCCACTATTCGGCCAGCAAGGCCGGCATCAACGGCTTCATCCGTGCCGCGGCACTCGAATTCTCCGGCTACGGCATCACCGTCAACGGCGTCGAGCCCGGCAACATCCTGACCGAAGCGATCGAGCTGCATCGCGGCGCGGCCTATATCAAGAACATGGAAGATTCCATCCCACTCGGCCGGCTCGGCAGCCCGCGCGACGTCGCCAATGCCTTCCTGTTCCTCGCCTCCGACGACGCCTGCTACATCACCGGCACGACCATTGTTGTCGATGGTGGGCAATTGCTGCCGGAGGGCAACGATTTCCGGCTCCTGCCGCCGTGATCGTTGAGTTAGGGCAAAAGCAAGATTCGACCTCCCGTAATGGCTAAGCGATAGACGCGCTGCGCCTCGTGACGTGACCGTCTGGACAAAGATTGTACAGTATCGCTGAGCAGCCGATTCTGTGGTTTCGCTCAATGCATGCCGAGATCCACTCGAAAAACAGTACGGAACGCAAGCGCCTCTCAAAGGTTGTTGATCAGACAACAACCGGCAGAGGGGCTGGAAATGATCGATCCACTCAGAACCGACCACATCTTTCAGCGTGCGCATGCGCTGGCGGAAAGCGGTAGCCATGGCAGTCCGGCCATCATCATCGCCACGTTGGTTGCCGAGGGCTATCCGGAGGCGACCGAGTTGTTGAACTCCGACAATATCCGCGCCGACCTCAGCCGCGTCTGTGAAGCCGCCGCCAACGGGCGACCAGCCGCACTACATCGCACGCTTCGCCATTGACGCGGCCGTGGATGGATTGTGTGGATTGGAATGGTGGGCGATGACGGGCTCGAACCGCCGACATCTTCGGTGTAAACGAAGCGCTCTACCAACTGAGCTAATCGCCCGCTCCGGGCCGGACCTTTAAGCGGTCGGGGTCGGCTTCGCAAGGCCAAATGAGCTGAGGATGCCCTGGTTGGAGGCTGGTTTTGCCAACAAAACGCCGGCTGTCAAAAAACCTTCTCCTGTTTGCTGTTATGCTGTCTTGCCGCGCTTGACACCCGGTGGCGAACCCCTTATCCAGCGGCCCAACGACGAACACGGCTGACACGTGCTCGTCAATGCGCGGGTGTAGCTCAGTTGGTTAGAGTGCCGGCCTGTCACGCCGGAGGTCGCGGGTTCGAGCCCCGTCACTCGCGCCATTTCTCCTTGGGGTATCAAGCCCTTGGCTTCGGAGAAATGTCGACGTTGATTGTCAAAAATTGTCATCTTGGATGAAGTAACTCAGATCGTTTCGATCTGAGTTCAATCCTCGTGTATCGGCCCAAGGACTTGCTCGTGGGTTGGGTCAAAAGACAAACAGCGTTCTCAGAGTCGGATCTACGCAGCCGGCTCCCACCTGCAATCTTCATCTCGAGACGGCATCAACCCCTGGCCAGCAGGGCCTCGACCTCCTGCAGCGTCGGCATCGACGGCGCAGTGCCGGGCCTCGTCACCGAAATGCCGGCGACCGCGCAGGCGAAACGCACCGCCTGCAGAGGCTCGACACCTCGCGACAGAGCCGCGGCAAGGCCGCCATTGAAGGCGTCGCCCGCGCCTGTCGTTTCGACCACGGGGCCTGCATCGACCACGCCGACATGCTCGGAACGATCCGCCGCGTGCAGCAGCGCGCCTTTTTCGCCGAGCGTCACGATGACGGTGCCGACGCCCTTTGCGAGCAGGCTGTCGGCGGCGCGGCGGGCGTCATCGATGGAGGAGACCTTGATGCCGGTCAGTTCCTCGGCCTCTGTCTCGTTGGGCGTTAGATAGTCGCAAAGCGCGTAGATGCGGTCGGGAAGCGTTGCCGCCGGGGCCGGGTTGAGGATGGTCGTCACCCCTGCCCCGCGCGCGATCTCCAGCGCCCGCAGTGCGGCTTCGATCGGCTGCTCGAGCTGGGTGACAAAGACGCCCGCCGAGCCGATCAGACCGGCATGGGCGTCGATATCGGCCGGCGAAATCAACATCGCCGCGCCGGGGCTGACGATGATGGCGTTGTTGCCGGTCGTCTCCTCGACGAAGATGTAGGCCGCACCCGTATAGCTTTCCGGCGTGTCGATGACGGCGCTCTTCACGCCAGCCTGCGCCCAGGTCTGCCTCGCCATGTCGGCGAAAGGATCGACGCCGAGGCGGGTGAGGAAGGTGACATCGGCGCCAAGCTTGCCGGCGGCGACAGCCTGGTTCGAGCCCTTGCCGCCCGGTCCCAGCTTGAACGAATTGCCGAGAATCGTCTCACCGATACGCGGCTGGCGCTGCGCCCTGTAGGCGGTGTCGGCGACGAACACACCCAATATGACGACAGGCTTCATGACGATCAGCTTGCTCGAGGCCATGCTGCTACGCCGCGTCCGGCGGCACGACGCCCTTGCGGAAGGCGAAGCAGCCGTAGAAGCGCCGCTCGCCGGTCTGGATGACGCAATAGGCCTGTTTGGCGCGTTCGTAGAAGGCGTAGCGCTCAACCGCCATCATCGGCCACGACTTGCCCTCCGCCTTGTCGATTTCCTTCTGCACTTCCCTCTGTACAGGCGGGATCTCGTCCGGCTTGCCGACAATCTCCATGCGCGCTGCGGAATCGTCTACGAACGTGTCCAGCGGGTAAAGCGACAGCACCGCCTTGACCACCTCGGCAGCCGGCGCATCGATGCGCAGCAGGCGGCCGAGCGCCGTCTGGCGCGCCACCGAATCGGCTGGAAAATTGGTGTCGGCGATGATCAAATCATCGCCATGGCCCATCGCCCGCAATGCCTGCAGCACATCGGCATTGAGCAGCGGATTGATCCCTTTGAGCATGGTTTCCTCTAGAAGTCCGTTTGAGATCAGAGACGCGTGCCGGTCTCGGCGTCGAAAAGATGGATCTGGTCGAGCCGCGGCTTCAGGGTGAGCGTATCGCCGGGCTTGAAGTCGTGGCGCTCGCGAAACAGCGCCACCATCTCGCCGTCGCCGAAGCGCAGGAAGACCAGCGTTTCCGAGCCGGTCGGCTCGACCACCGAAATCCTGGCCGACACGCCATCGGGATGGATCTCGAGATGCTCCGGCCGCACGCCGTAGACGACGGCCTGGCCGTCCCGTGCGGCATTGTCTGATGCAATCGGGAACACTGTTCCGGCAATGTGGACACCGGCCTTGTCGCCCTTGCGCATGGTGCCCTTGAGCAGGTTCATTGACGGCGAACCTATGAAGCCGGCGACAAAAAGGTTGGCCGGCCGGTCGAACAGGTCCAGCGGCGCGCCGACCTGCTCGATGCGGCCGTCGCGCATGACGACGATCTTGTCGGCCATGGTCATCGCCTCGATCTGGTCGTGGGTGACATAGATGGTGGTGGTCTTCAGCCGCTGGTGCAGTTCCTTGATCTCGGTGCGCATCTGCACGCGCAGCTTGGCGTCGAGGTTGGACAGCGGCTCGTCGAAGAGGAACACCTGCGGATTGCGCACGATGGCGCGCCCCATGGCTACGCGCTGCCGCTGACCGCCGGAGAGCTGCCTTGGATAGCGCTTCAAATAGGGATTGAGGTCGAGGATGTCGGCGGCGCGCTTGACCCGCTCGGCGACCACGGCCGGATCGGTTTTCCGCAGTTTCAGGGCAAAGGCCATGTTCTGCTCGACCGTCTTGTGCGGATAGAGCGCATAGTTCTGGAACACCATGGCGATGTCGCGCTTGGCCGGCGGCAAATGATTGACGACGCGGTCGCCGATGGCGATGGTGCCGCCGGAGACGGTCTCCAGCCCGGCCACCATTCTGAGCAGCGTGGACTTGCCGCAACCCGAAGGACCGACCAGCACGACGAACTGCCCGTCGGCGATGTCGACGCTGACTTCGTGCAGAACCTTGACGGTTCCAAACGCCTTGGCCACCTTGCTGATCGAGACTTGAGCCATATCTCCCCCATCGGCTCTGCTGGCCGTAGGCGCAGAAGCTAACCAACGTGACCTGTCAGGGCAAGTCAGTCTCTTATAGATAAAAACCTGTTCTCGTTGACACGGCGTTTGGTTGTGAGAATAGTGGCGGGTGCCAATCGGAATGTCGGCACTCTACCCGATAATCGGAACTCGAGGCGACGCAGATTGGGGTCCTGCGTTTCCGTTTTGATCAAGGCCAGCATCCGACAGGGTTGGCATGCCATTTCACCACTGATGTTCTGGGAGGAATATTCGATGAGAGTAGGTATTTATGACCAGCTAATGGCGATGCAGGCCAGCCGGCGCCAAGTAATGAAAGGCGCCGCCGGCGCCGTCTCCGCGCTCGCGGCGAGCAGTGCTTTTGGCCTGTCGACGAGCCCAGCCCGTGCGGACAACCTCCGCTTGCAGATCATGAACGTCCCTGGCGCGGGCAATGGCTCCCCCACGGACGCCGACTGGCAGAAGGTCGGTGAGCTATGCCTCGGGCCGACCAAGGCCAATGTCCAGCCTGGCGAATTCAAGGGCGTCGAGTTTGCCTTCATGGGGCTCAACAACCAGAACCTGCACAACTTCCTGTTCCGTGGCTTCCTGAAGCCGTGGGAGGCCTATACCGGCGCGTCGATCAAATGGATCGATCTCGCCCAGGCCGACTACAATGCGCGCCTTCAGCAGTCCATCGCGACCGGCACGGTCGACTATGACATCATAGAGATGGGCGCTCCGTTCGAAGGCGACGTGTGCGGTCGGGGGCTCGCCTCGGAAATGCCCGACTGGGTCAAGAAGCAGGTCGAGTTCGATGATTACGTCGACTATTTAAAACCGCCGGTCGGCACGTGGAACGGCAAGATCTATCGCACCTGTATCGACAGCGACTGCCACACGATCAACTTCCGCACCGACGTTTTTTCCGATGCCGAGCTCGCCAAGGCGTGGAAGGATGGCGGAGGGGCCGGAGAATGGGGCGTGCCGAAGACCTGGCAGCAGGTGCAGACCGTCACCAAGTTCCTCAAGGGCAAGAAAGTCGCGGGCAAGGACGTCTACGGCTATCTCGACGCGCCCAAGCCGTGGGGTGGTTTCTGCTTCTACTTCCTCTGCAGCCGCGCGACGGCCTACGCCAAATACCCCGGCAACAAGAACTGGCTGTTTGACGAGAATATGAAGCCGCAAGTCAACAATCCAGCTTTCGTGCGGGCGATCCAGGACGTGATCGACGCCCTTCCATACGAGCCGGCCGATCAGTTGAACGCCGACCCGGGCACGACGGGATTCCAGCAGTTCCTCGTCGGCACAGGCTCGCTGCTGTCGTGGTGGGGCGATATCGGCACCGTCGCGAAAACCAGCGATACGGCGGTCATCGGTGACGCCCTCGACTTCGACATCCTGCCTAGCTCCGATGACGTCTACAACATCAAGACGAAGCAATGGGAGAAACTCGCCAGCGGTCCCAACCAGGCGCCGAATATGGCCTATCTTGGCTGGGGCATTTATGTGATGGCGCGTGTCGATAGCGACCCCAAAAGGCACAAGGCCGCTTGGAGCGCCGCCGCGCACCTCGGCGGCAAGGACCTGTCGCTGTGGACGGCCGCCTACCCCTCTGGCTTCCAGCCTTACCGCAAGAGCCACACCAACATGGACGAATGGGTGGCGGCTGGATACGATCGCAAATACATCACATCTTACATGAAGTCGCAGTCAACCTCCTACAACCACCCCAATTCGGCGATCGAGCCGCGCATTCCGGGCATCTTCCAGTATTACAGCGTCGCGGAAGACGAGTTGACGAAAGTCTTCGCCGGCAAGGAAACAGCCCAGCAAGGGGCCGACAACATCGCGGCGGCCTGGGAAAAGCTGACAGACAAGCTCGGCCGAGAGCAGCAGGTCAAATACTACAGGATCGCGATGGGCCTATAGGCCCCTCGGCAGATAATCCGACCCTCAAGATGGCCCGTCCGCTGCATATTGAACGTCGCTGCGGACGGGGTGTAGGAGCGTGAGAGGGCTGTGTTTGCAGACCATATGATCGTTGAGGCAGACGGGAAGAATCAGTGACCGGGGGCAAGCTGGAATCGGCGCACGAGGAACTCGCGGAGGGATGGGTTTCCCTCGGCCGGTGGATGTTCCGGCTGGCGTCCCTGCTTCTGGTCGCCATGACGGCGTTGGAGGTTCTCGATTCTGCTGGCGTACTCAATATCGGCTTTGTGAACTGGCGGCCGGTTTTGTATATGTTCTTGCTGTGGGGCATCGCGCTCGCGGCGAGTCAGATTCTGGCGCGCGGCGAGATCGGCCAGCAGACGCTATTCCTGCTGCCAGCTCTGCTATTCACCGCGGCGATGGTGATCTTCCCGACCGTATTTGGGATCTATATCGCCCTTACCGACTGGAACCTGAACGCGCAGTCGGGCCACCACTTCAACGGCCTCGACAATCTGCGGACTCTGCTGAGCGACTCTTATTTCTGGAATGCGCTCGGCAATATGGTGTTCTATGTACTAACCGTTATCGCCCAATATGCGATCGCCTTCGCACTGGCCCTGCTTCTCAACGCCGATATTCGCGCTCGGAAGTTCTTCCGCATCGCTTTCCTCATGCCCTTCATGTTGAGCCCGGTCGCGGTCAGTTGGATGATCGGCAAGTCGATCATGGAGAACCGTTTCGGCCCCGCGGCGACGTTCGCCCGATATGTCGGTTGGGAAAACCCGGCCTTTTTCACGTCGCCCTGGATCGCCAGGACGAGCATCATTGTGATGGACAGCTGGGTATGGATTCCGTTCATCTTGACCATGCTGCTCGCCGGACTGCAGGCCCTGCCGACCGACTTGAAGGAAGCTGCAAAGGTCGACGGCGCCAATCGCTGGCAATCGTTTTGGGAGGTCACTTTTCCTTTGATGCTGCCGGTGAGCGTGACAGCTATCGTGCTCAGAATCATATTCGAATTGAAGCTCGCCGACATCGTCATCAATGTGACTGCGGGCGGCCCGGGTGGCGCGACCGACACCATTTCTAGCTTTATCTACCGCGAGTATCGAGACCGCTCGAACGTGGGCTATGCCACAATGGTGGCTGAGGTCTATCTCGTTATAATCATCGTGTTCGTTACGCTGCTGCTGAAAGCCGTAAGCCGGTTTATGCAAAAAATGACCTAGGGTCAGGACCCAATGCCGCGTGAAGAAGGGACGGATAACTTGGCCGCTGAAGTTACCGACGGCGCCTCTCGACAAGATCGGTCGCTGGAATCATCCTACGCGGGCGCTGCAACGCGTGTGGGCGAACGCCTGCTCATCTACGGCGCACTTGCGCTTTGGACCTTCATCGCGTTGTTTCCGATCTATTGGACGCTGTCGACATCCTTCAAGATCGGCAGGGACGTGACACAAGGTCATCTTGTTCCCTGGCTCGATTTCGCTCCGAGTTGGAAGGGATGGCAATCATTGGGGCTCTCGCCCGACACCATCTTTGAGACCTCAACCGTTCGGGACGAGTTCCTAAAACGTTTCCTCAACAGCGCCATCGCCTCGATTGGCGCTTCGGCCCTGGCCGTGACAATTGGCTCGCTCGCCGCCTACGGGCTCAGCCGTTTCGAATACAAATTCGGACGCTGGGGCAACAAAGACATCTCGTTTTTTTTCCTCTCACAACTCATCCTGCCGCCCGTGGTCCTCGCGATGCCTTTCCTTGTTCTCTACAAGGAACTGGCACTGCTCGACACAAGGATCGGTCTCATCCTCGTTTACACGCTCATGGTGCTGCCGATCGTGATCTGGGTGATGCGCGATCAGTTTGACACGATCCCAACCGAGATCGAGCAGGCCGCGCTCGTTGACGGCTGTTCGATCTGGGGCGCATTTTTCCGGATCGTCCTGCCAATTGCACTTCCCGGCGTGGTCGCTGCCTTCATCCTATCGATCGTTCTGTGCTGGAACGAGTATTTCTTCGCCTCGCTGCTAACCAGCTTTGACGCCCAGACGCTGCCTGTCATGGTGGCGAGCCAGACCGGATCGCAAGGAATCAACTGGTGGTCGATGGCCGCATTGTCCACCGCAGCGATTGCGCCTCTCATGTTGATCGGCATCTTCCTCGAGCGCTACATCGTCATGGGCTTGACGGCGGGCGCGGTGAAGTAGCCATGGCGAGCAGATATTGGTTCGCGCGCACCATCCGCGTTGGCCACAAGGGCTACGACCGCTATGGCAAGGGCGTCATTCCGATCGCCTGGCAGGGACGAGCTGTCATCGCCGACTTTGTGGTGGCTATGGTGGCAGGTGGCCTGTCCATGCTGCTGATCGCGCTCTACACCAAGGCGTTTCCGCTCGGCATCACACTCTTTGTCATACTCGCCATCGCCGGCGGCGGCACGTTCATCTGGGCCGTGGCAACCAAAAGCGATCCGGACAAGTCGATCGCCGACTATCGGGCGGAGCGGCGGACAAACACGGGTTAGGCTCTGAGGATCGCGCGCAGGTGATCCATGATCATCGCGACGCCCTTTTGCCCGAACTCGGCCGAAGCCTCCTTGGCGGTCGCCGTATACCAGCTCTTGTTGTCGTCGAAATGACCGGCATCGACAGCCTCCGGGCATAGCGCCAGCATCAGCGAGGTCTCGCCGATGCCGGCATGATCGAACGGATACTTGCCGTTCATGGCGGCCGACATCAGCGGATGCACCTGCACCCAGTTGAAGAAATTCTCACCCGTGGCGTGTCCGGAATAGTAGTCGGCCATCGCCTGCGAGCCCCACCAGCCCTCGCCGCGCTGCTTCTCGAGGAAGCGGAAGATCGCCTGGCGGCCGGCGGTCTTGAAGGCGAGATCGGTCGGCATGCCGGCGGCAAAGTTCTCGGTCTGGTGGTGGATGATGGCGTGGATGTTGCGAAAACCGATGCGCAGCAGGCTATGGAACAGCTCTTCCGCGAACGGCGCCAGTTGATTGCCGCCGACCTGCACCGAGCCGCTGCCTTCCGGCGCAGCCACCGCGTAGCTTGCGGCGCCATAATAGAAGGGCGGCAGGATGACGATGTCTCTCTCCTTCTCGAACAACTCCAGCGTCTTGATGACGGCCAGCGTGTCCATGCCGACGGCCATGTGCTCGCCATGGTATTCGAGCACGCCGAGCGGCAATGCGACCGGCCAGTTTTCGGCGATCGCCTTGCGGATCTGGTGTGGCAGCATCAATTCATAGCGCATGATCTATTCCATGTTGGTGTGGCGGGCGCGCATCGCTTCGGGCGACGCGTCGATCAATTCCCTGAGCTTCAGCACCATCACCTCGAACAGCAGGAACAGCGCGCCTTCGAACACCGAGCCCATCGGCAGCACCGATGTCTTCTGCGAGCCCTGGTCGTTGGCCATGGTCTGCGCCGGGATGAGCAGCGTGAAATCAGCCTGTCTTGCCGCGCTGCTTTCAGCCTGAGCGGTCAGCAGCAGATTGGTTGCGCCGGAATCATGCGCGATCCTCATCAAGGTGAGCACGGTCGAGGTTTCGCCAGGACCGGAGCTGACGAGGAAAACATCCCCCTGCCCCAGCGGCGGCGTGGTCATGTCGCCGACCACCGAGACAGGCAGGCCGAGATGATAAAGCCGCATGGCAAAGCCCTTGACCTGCAAGGCTTCACGGCCGCAGCCATAGACAACGATCTGTTTGGCTCCCGCCAGCAGCTTGCAAGCGGTATCGATACGGCTCTCGTCGACGCGCGTCAGCACGCCGCCGAGTTCGCCAAGCGCGGTCGAGAACAGGTTTTCATTGTTGTCGCTCACGCCAAACCTGCCATCGAAATCATCCCGGGATTGTCGCTTTCGCTGCCACGAACGGCTTGATTTCGTTCATGCTATCAACCGCGAAAATGCGTGTCCAACGCGCAGCGACGCTTTTGCCGGGCCACAGGCATGATAGTGTCATGTCAGACAAATCAAGTGAGGCGACGGCAGGATATGAAGACACGGCATTTCGACCGCAACGGCAATGGCGGCATCACTTTCACCGAGCTCGGCTTCGGCACGGCGCCGCTCGGCAATCTCTACCGTGCCGTCTCGGACGAGGATGCCAACGCCACGCTGGAGGCCGCCTGGGCGACCGGCTGCCGCTACTACGACACCGCGCCGCTGTACGGGCTCGGCCTGTCGGAAACGCGGCTCAATCCGTTCCTGCGCGGCAGGAAGCGCGACGACTATATGCTGTCGAGCAAGGTCGGCCGCATCATGCGCGCCTGTCCGCCGGAAGAGCGCACCGGCATCGGCAAGTTCTTCGACACGCCAACACGGCGCGAGGTGTACGACTACAGCTATGACGGCGTCATGCGCTCGTTCGAAGCCTCGCTCGAGCGTCTCGGCGTCGACCGCATCGACATTCTCTTCGTGCATGATGTCGACATCTTCACCCATGGCAGCAAGGAGGCGTCCGACCGGCGCATCGAGGAGTTCATGCGCTCGGGCTATTACGGGCTGCTGTCCCTGCGCGACCAGGGCGTGATCAAGGCGTTCGGTGGCGGCATCAACGAGTGGCAGGTGGCGCAGACGCTGGCCGAGCGCGGCGACTTCGACCTGTTCCTGCTTGCCGGACGCTATACGCTGCTGGAACAGGAGGCGCTGGCATCCTTCCTGCCGCTCTGCCAGGCGCGCGGCATCGGCATCGTTCTCGGCGGCCCCTACAATTCCGGCATCCTGGCAACCGGGCCGAAGCCGGGCGCCTACTACAACTACACCGAAGCGCCCAAGGACATCCTCGACCGGGTCGCCGGCATCGAGAGCGTCTGCAAACGCCATGGCGTGCGGCTGATCGAGGCGGCGTTGCAATTCCCGCTGCTGCACCCCGCGGTCGTCTCGGTGATCCCCGGCGGCCAGCGGCCGAGCGAAGTCGAGAGCAACCGCTCGCTGCTCGATGCGAAACTGCCGGCAGCGCTTTGGGCCGATCTGAAGAAGGAAGGCCTGATGCGCTCCGACGCACCGACTGCGTAAGTCGTCCCTCGGAGCCCGTATGCGCCGGCGTCGGATGCAAAAAAGAAAGCCGGGCAAGCCCGGCTTTTCTGGCCGCATGTACGTGCGTAGGGCACAAAAAAGAAAAGCCGGGCCAGCCCGGCTTTTCTGGTCTCTCTGAAAGAAAAAGGCGCTTAGTTGACTGCGTCCTTGAGGCCCTTGCCGGCCGAGAATTTCGGCACGGTGCGTGCAGGGATCTGCACTTCGGCGCCGGTCTGCGGGTTGCGGCCGGTCGAAGCCGCACGCTTCGACACGGTGAAATTGCCAAAGCCGACAAGCCGGACATCGCCGCCCTTCTTCAGTTCGCCGGTGATGGCGGAAAATACCGCATCGACCGCCGACTGCGCGTCACCCTTCGAAATGCTCGCGGCGTCGGCGACAGCGGACACCAGTTCGTTCTTGTTCATAAAAATTCCCTTCCATGAGAACACCGGAACTAACGACTCATCCGGCAGGAAACGGACTTTAGAAAGAAGCGTTCCCGCAACCAAGTCGAAAAGGCAGGAAAAAAGCGGAAAAAGCCCGGAAATGCTGGGTTCTTCACATGAAAAAGCCGGGCGCGAAGCCCGGCTCTCTGTTTTGTGCGCTGCAACTTTAGCAGAAACTTACGCATGGCCCCGAAAACCGTAGTCGGTTTTCGGGGCCATGCGTAAGTCTAAAGTGTTAGAGCGTCCTTTGCGCGTCCAAGTGGACGCGCGGCGCTCTAATGCGCAAGCGTCTTGCCGGCATCGTCCGCGCTGTCCGTCGTGACCGGAGCATTGACCGGTTCGACCCACTCGATCGGCTCAGGCATACGCACCAGTGCATGGCGCAACACCTCACCGACCCGTCCGACCGGAATGATCTCCATGCCGTTCTTCACGTTGTCCGGAATCTCCGCCAGGTCCTTGGCGTTGTCTTCCGGGATCAGCACCTTCTTGATGCCGCCGCGCAATGCGGCCAGCAGCTTCTCCTTCAGGCCGCCGATCGGCAGCACCCTGCCGCGCAGCGTGATCTCGCCGGTCATCGCCACATCCGCCTTGACCGGAATGCCGGTCAGCACGGAGACGATCGCGGTCGCCATCGCCACGCCAGCCGACGGTCCATCCTTGGGCGTCGCACCTTCCGGCACGTGCACGTGGATGTCACGCTTGTCGAACAGCGGCGGCTCGATGCCGAAATCGACGGCGCGCGAGCGGACATAGGAGGCCGCCGCCGAAATCGATTCCTTCATCACGTCGCGCAGATTGCCGGTCACCGTCATACGGCCCTTGCCGGGCATCATGACGCCTTCGACCGTCAGCAGCTCGCCGCCGACTTCCGTCCAGGCAAGCCCGGTAACGACGCCGACCTGATCGTCAGCCTCGACCTGACCGAAGCGGAAGCGCGGAACACCGAGGTAGTCGGCGAGGTTCGCCGCCGTGATGTTCACCGTCTTCGTTTTCGTCTTCAGGATCTCGGTCACCGCCTTGCGCCCGAGCTTCATCAGATCGCGCTCCAGGCTTCTGACACCCGCTTCACGGGTATAGGTCTGGATGATGGCGCGGATCGCGTCCTCGCCGACGGAGAACTCCTTCGGCTGCAGAGCATGGTCGCGCACCACCTTCGGCATCAGGTGCCGCTTGGCGATTTCGATCTTCTCGTCCTCGGTGTAGCCGGCGATACGGATGATCTCCATGCGGTCCATCAAGGGCGCAGGGATGTTCAGCGTGTTCGCCGTCGTCACGAACATCACGCTCGACAGGTCGTATTCGACCTCGAGGTAATGGTCCATGAACGTCGAGTTCTGTTCGGGATCGAGCACCTCGAGCAGCGCCGACGACGGATCGCCACGGAAGTCCTGGCCCATCTTGTCGATCTCGTCGAGCAGGAAGAGCGGGTTGGACTTCTTCGCCTTCTTCATCGACTGGATGACCTTGCCGGGCATCGAGCCGATATAGGTGCGCCGATGGCCACGGATCTCGGCTTCGTCACGCACGCCGCCCAGCGCCATGCGGATGAATTCGCGACCGGTCGCCTTGGCGATCGACTTGCCGAGCGATGTCTTGCCGACGCCGGGAGGGCCGACGAGGCACAGGATCGGCCCCTTCAGCTTCTTCTGGCGGCTTTGCACGGCAAGGTACTCGACGATGCGGTCCTTGACCTTGTCGAGGCCGAAATGGTCGGTGTCGAGCACGTTCTGCGCGAAGGCCAGGTCCTGCTTGACCTTGGAGTTCTTGCCCCACGGGATCGACAGGATCCAGTCGAGATAGTTGCGCACGACGGTCGATTCAGCCGACATCGGCGACATCGTCCTGAGCTTCTTCAACTCGGCTTCCGCCTTTTCGCGGGCCTCCTTGGAGAGCTTGGTCTTCTTGATGCGCGCCTCGAGCTCGGCAGCTTCGTCGCGGCCGTCCTCGCCTTCGCCGAGCTCCTTCTGGATCGCCTTCATCTGCTCGTTGAGGTAGTATTCGCGCTGCGTCTTCTCCATCTGGCGCTTGACGCGCGAGCGGATGCGCTTCTCCACCTGCAGGACGGAGATTTCGGCTTCCATGAAGCCCATCGCCTTTTCCAGCCGCTCCTTGACCGAGAGCGTGGCCAGCATCTCCTGCTTCTCAGGAATCTTGATGGCGAGATGCGAAGCGACCGTGTCGGCGAGCTTGGAATAGTCGTCGATCTGGCTGGCAGCGCCCACCACTTCGGGCGAGATCTTCTTGTTCAGCTTGACGTAGTTCTCGAAGTCGGTGACGACCGAACGAGCCAGCGCCTCGACCTCGACCTCTTCTTCTTCCGGTTCGACCAGCGCCGTGGCGCGGGCCTCGTGGAAGTCGGGACGGTCGGTGAACGAGACGATTTTCGCACGCGAGGCGCCTTCGACAAGGACCTTGACGGTGCCGTCGGGCAGCTTCAGCAATTGCAGCACATTGGCGAGCGTGCCGATGTCAAAGATGGCATCGGGCTCGGGATCGTCATCGGCGGCATTCATCTGGGTGGCAAGCAGGATCTGCTTTTCCTGACCCATCACCTCTTCCAGCGCCTTGATCGACTTTTCACGCCCGACGAAGAGCGGAACGATCATGTGCGGGAACACCACGATGTCGCGCAGCGGGAGGACTGCGAAGACGCCGTCGCTGGGAGCCTTGGATATTTTGGCCATTGTCCAACCTTTCATGTCGCGGCCACCAGTCGGCCAACCGCGAATCTCATATTAACGACCGGGGATCGTTCCGCCTACCACCGTTTGTGACGGGAGTTTTACAGCACAGAAATCGGGCACCTCGGCCTTCTCCAATTAGTTGGATGCACGATCCACAAAGATCAAGGGGCAGGTACAAATCCGCCCCTCCAACTTGCCCTTGAGTGACAGATTTGCGACGGCAAGACCGGGCGCACCCGCAAAACCCCCGACGACAGCAAAACGGCGCCTTGCGGCGCCGTTTCAGAATTCCGCTGCGGGCTCATGTCAGGCGCTGACATTGCCCTTCTTTTCCTTCTGCTCGGAATAGATGTAGAGCGGCCGGGCACTGCCGGTCACCACCTCTTCCGAGATCACCACCTCGCGCACGCCTTCGAGCGCGGGAAGTTCGAACATCGTGTCGAGCAGGATCGCTTCCATGATCGAGCGCAGGCCGCGCGCGCCGGTCTTGCGCTCGATGGCGCGCTTGGCGATCGCCGACAGGGCGTTCTCGTGGAAGGTCAGGTCGACATTCTCCATCTCGAACAGCCGCTGATACTGCTTGACCAAGGCGTTCTTCGGCTCGGTCAGGATCTGGATCAGCGCCGGCTCATCGAGATCCTCCAGTGTGGCTAGAACCGGCAGACGGCCGACAAATTCGGGGATAAGACCGAATTTCAACAGATCCTCAGGCTCGACCAGGCGGAAAACATCGCCGGTGCGGCGATCCTCGGGCGAAGCGACGATGGCGCCGAAGCCGATCGAGGTTTTTCTGCCGCGATCCGAGATGATCTTGTCCAGCCCGGCAAAGGCACCGCCGCAGATGAACAGGATGTTGGCGGTGTCGACCTGCAGGAATTCCTGCTGCGGATGCTTCCTGCCGCCCTGCGGCGGCACCGAGGCGACCGTGCCTTCCATGATCTTCAAGAGCGCCTGCTGCACGCCCTCGCCCGACACGTCGCGGGTGATCGAGGGATTGTCGGACTTGCGCGAAATCTTGTCGATCTCGTCGATGTAGACGATGCCGCGCTGCGCCCGCTCGACATTGTAGTCGGCCGACTGCAACAGCTTGAGGATGATGTTTTCGACGTCCTCGCCGACATAACCGGCTTCGGTCAGCGTCGTCGCGTCAGCCATGGTAAAGGGCACGTCGATGATACGGGCCAGCGTCTGTGCCAGCAGCGTCTTGCCGCAACCGGTCGGGCCGATCAGCAGGATGTTCGACTTCGCCAGCTCGACATCGTTGTTCTTGCCGGCATGCGCGAGGCGCTTGTAGTGGTTGTGGACGGCCACCGACAGCACGCGCTTGGCGTAAGGCTGGCCGATGACATAGTCGTCGAGAACCTTGAGGATCTCCTGCGGTGTCGGCACGCCCTCGCGCGACTTCACCATCGAGGTCTTGTTCTCCTCGCGGATGATGTCCATGCAGAGTTCGACGCACTCGTCGCAGATGAAGACCGTCGGACCGGCGATCAGCTTGCGCACTTCGTGCTGGCTTTTGCCGCAAAACGAGCAGTAAAGCGTGTTCTTGGAATCGCCGCTGTTGTTGCCGACCTTGCTCATTTTCATGTCCTTTCATGGCCGCCCGCCGATGGTCTGGCTGAAAGGGCGCATACTCTATCTATCGCGGGAATCCGCCGCCGCCAGTCTCCCGGCTTCCCGCAACGCATTCCGTACGAAACACAAATCAGAAAACGTGGCAATGATTCGCGACAGCCCCGCATAAAGCTAAGCCGCCGAAACTCAACATAGCCTTAACGTAGGCAATCCTGTCCGCCGAGGGAACAGCCAATTGTGGCCGAAATGCCGCAGGACACGCCAAAAGCGCGTGATGCCGCCATCCAACTGCCACCTGGCCCTTATGCCACAGCGCTTTCAGCCGGCTCGCGCGACGAAATGACCTTGTCGATGAGGCCGAAATCCCTGGCTTCGTCGGCGGTCATGAAATGGTCGCGGTCGAGCGTCCTCTCGATCTCTTCGTAGCTCTTGCCGGTGTGCTTGACGTAGACCTCGTTGAGGCGACGCTTCAGCTTGATGATGTCCTGGGCATGGCGCTCGATGTCGGAAGCCTGGCCCTGGAAGCCGCCGGACGGCTGGTGAACCATGATGCGGGCGTTCGGCGTGGCGAAGCGCATGTCCTTGTGGCCGGCGGTCAGAAGCAGCGAGCCCATCGAGGCCGCCTGGCCGATGCAGAGCGTCGACACGGCCGGCTTGATGAACTGCATGGTGTCGTAGATGGCCATGCCCGAGGTGACGACGCCGCCCGGCGAATTGATATAGAGGTTGATTTCCTTCTTCGGATTCTCGGCTTCGAGGAACAGAAGCTGCGCGCAGACCAGCGTCGCCATGCCGTCCTCGACCGGACCGGTGATGAAAATGATGCGCTCCTTGAGGAGGCGCGAGAAGATGTCGTAGGCCCGCTCGCCGCGATTGGTCTGTTCGACCACCATCGGAACGAGGTTCATGTAGGTTTCGACGGGGTTCTTCATTAGTTATCTCTTATCTCGCGGTGGGATTCCGGCGCCGGGAATGCTGGCGGATCGGGCAGAATCGGTTCTGGATCGTTATTGTGTAAATAGGATGCCGGCTCATCCTTGCGCAAGGCCGACCCGTCCTAGCCATCTGGGTAAGTCGAATCAAGGTTTCTAATCCGGGATTCGCAACAGTGGAGTGCTTCCGCCGGCCCGCCGCCTCACAGCTCCATTCCCTGAGTAGCAGTTTCTTAACCGCATCGCTTAACGAAATGCGGCAAATCCTCTTTTCCCCGGCGCCTGATCCCCTACAATCCAACGTTGAACGTCATTGTGCCGTTCAACAGGGGGAGTGTCATGTTCAGGAAAACCGCATGCTTCACCATTGCCGGGCTGACGATGCTCGGCACGATTTCGCAAACGGCGGCCGGCGGCCGCGCCGTCGAATGCTATGAACCCGTCCGCACACCGGCCGTCTATGATACCGTCTACGAAGACGTGCTGGTCAGCCCGCCCGGCCAGCAGGTCGACACTATCCCGGCCATTTATGGCACCCGCGAACGCGTGGTGATGACCGTTCCGGCCCAGGTCACCTACGAGGTCGTGCCCGCCGTCACCCGCACCGTCTACCGCACTGTCCAGGTCGATGACGGCGGCTACTCCTGGGAATGGCGTGTCATTCATGGCCGCAAGGTGCTGTGCAAGATCTGGCACAAGGCGCGCTACGGGCGCGTTGCCGAGACCGTGGTGATCCAGCCCGAACGCACGCGGCGCGTCGTCATCCCGGCACAGTACGACCGGATCGCCGAGGAGGTGCTGGTGCAGCCGGAGCAAAGGCGCATCATCGATGTTCCCGCCTCCTACCAGACGGTCGCGCGGCGCATGCTGGTCCGCGAAGGTTCGTCCGGCTGGCGGCGCGTGCATATTCCCAGGCACTGCCAGGATTAGGTCAAGCTCCGGCGACGTTCAGGCGACCTCCGCCCGCAGCCAGCGCTTCAGGCCGGCGATATCGCCATCACCAATGGCGGCCGCAACACGCCTGCCGACGGCGGCGCCGAACTTGTAGCCATGGCCGGAACAGGCCGAGACGATCAGGCACTTGTCCTTTTCATGCGCCATGAATTTCTCGTCGGCGGTGAAGGTATAGGCGCAAGTGACCACCTCGGTGACCTTGTACTCGTCAATACGGGCGATCGGCGGCGAAAACAGGTTGCGGATCGCCTCGCCCTCGCCGGCTACCGGGTCACGGTTCCAGTCGGCGTCGCTGGTCGGCACCCTATGCAGTCCGGAGCCGAATTTCATGCCGGCGCCGCCGGAGGGCGGGATCACGTAGCCATCGACCGCGCCGCCAACATCGAGGACGACCGGTGCCGCGTCCCAGGCCGCCTTGAGGTCGGCCGGCGGTTCGACGTAGGCAAGTGCGGTTCGATAGGTCTTCAGTTCGCCATCCAGTTCCGGAAACAGTTTCAGCACCCAGGCGCCGGCAGCGACGACGACGCGGTCAGCCTGCATCGTCTCGCCGCTTTCGAGCACGATGTGGCCAGCCTCGGCGTCGATCGCGG
Source organism: Mesorhizobium sp. AR07 (assembly GCF_024746815.1). Classification (GTDB taxonomy): domain Bacteria; phylum Pseudomonadota; class Alphaproteobacteria; order Rhizobiales; family Rhizobiaceae; genus Mesorhizobium. The sequence goes on along the minus strand of NZ_CP080525.1, from coordinate 423,220 downwards.
TGACCTTGCTGTGTTCGTAGACATTGGCGCCATTGGTCCGCAGCCATTTGGCGAGGCCGGACGCGATCTTGCGGCAATGCAGCGCGCCGCCTTCGGTCGAAAAATAGGCGTAGCGGAGCGAGCCGGCTTCAAGGAACGGCCAGCGTTCCGTGGCGGCGGCCGGCTCCAGCAATTCGAACGGGAAATTCCCCTCCTCCAGACCCTCGCGGTATTCCTCGGCCTCGTCGCCGGGCTCGCGCGAAATGCAGACAAATCCACGCGCATCGAGGTGGCTTTCGCCGAGATCGGCCCACATCTCGTCCCAGGCCTGATAGGCTTCGGTGATCAGCCGGCCATAGCCGGTGCCGGCCCGGTAGGCGCGGCGGATGATGCGGTGATGGTCACCCGATGCGGCCAGCGGATTGGGGATCGGTCCCTGCTCGACGATGGAAACGCTGTGGCCAGCCTTGACCAGCGACCACGCCGTGGAGAGACCGGCAATACCCGCGCCGACAACGATCACATTCATCAGGTTAGTCTTTCCGCAGCCATATCGGCCGGCTCAACGCATTGGGCCGCCAACATTAGTTCACTGGCCGCAACATACGGTCTGGAATCGGGCTGGCAAGCCGCGCTATTGGTCTGGCATGACCAAATCGACACCACCCACCCTGGCCTTTGATCCAGCCACCCGTCACCTCAGGCTTGACCCGCACGAGCCTGCCTTCTTCCAGGATCCATACAAGGCCTATGCCTTTCTGCACGGCACATCGAATGCATTCTTCTGGGAAGAGTTCGGCATCTGGTGCTTTGGCGGCTTCGAAGACGTCAACCGGCTGCTGCGCGACCGCCGCTTCGGCCGCCAGAACCCGGCTGGCATTCCAGACAGTCGCGGCGTTGACCAGGACCGCAGCCATCTCAAGGCATTCGACGGCATCGAGGCCAATTCGATGCTGGAACTGGAGCCGCCGGTGCACACGCGGCTGAGAACGCTGGTCAACCGTGCCTTCGTTTCGCGCCAGGTAGAACGGTTGCGGCCGCGTGTCGAAGCGCTCGCCAACGAGTTGATCGACCGTTTCGACACGGGCGGAGCCGTCGACCTGCTGCCCGCCTTCGCGGCTCCCCTGCCGATCACCATCATTGCCGAAATGCTCGGCGTGCCGGTCGAGATGGGGCCACAGCTGCTCGGCTGGTCGCACCAGATGGTTGCCATGTACATGCATGGCCGCACACGCGAAACCGAGGAAACGGCCAACCGCGCCGCTGGCGAGTTTTCCGAATTCCTGCGTGGCTATGTCGCTGAGAGGCGCAGGCACCCCGGCGACGACCTGCTGTCGCTGCTGATCTCGGCGCAGGAGGACGGCCAGAAACTGTCGGAAGACGAGATGGTGTCCTCGGCGATCCTGCTGCTCAATGCCGGCCACGAAGCGACCGTGCATCAGACCGGCAATGCCGTGCGCTCGATCCTGGCGCAAGGCGGCGACCCGCGCCGCTTCTTCGGCTCACCCGAAGCGACCGCTGCGACAGTCGAGGAATGCCTGCGCTTCGACGCGCCGCTGCACATGTTCACGCGCTACGCCTATCAGGAAGTCGAAATCGTCCCCGGTATCGTCGTGCGGCCGGGCCAGACGATCGGGCTGCTGCTTGGCATGGCCAATCATGATCCGCGCGCCTTCACTGATCCGCTCGCCTTCAACCCGGATCGTGCGGACCAGAAGAACGTGTCCTTCGGCGCCGGCATTCATTTCTGCATCGGCGCGCCGCTGGCCCGGCTCGAACTGCAGGTGTCGCTGAAAACCTTGTTCAACCGGCACCCAAAGCTCCATCTTGCCGAACAGCCGCGCTTCCGCGACACTTACCACTTCCATGGGCTGGAAACGCTCGCCGTCAGCTTCTGACGATAGCGGGCCTGGGGCTGCGACATGAGGTTGTTTTCGAGACCGGCGATGGCGTTCGCAATGGCGCTGATATGCGTATCTCCGGTGGCTGCCCAGCAACAGCCGGAAAACATTCCGTGGGAAAACAGCATGGCCATCGCCCGGAAAATGGCGGCGATTCTGCTGGAGCGGCAGACCGGATCGAAGGACCTGCCGCCGACATCCTTTGCCGTCGAGGTCGATCTCAACCTCGACGGTTTTCCGGAGATCTTTGCCTATCGCTATGCGCCGGACTGCGACGGCATCCATTGCGGCAACTTCCTGTTCGTCCTGGAAGGCGACAGCTATCAGGAGGTTCTCGGCGACATTCCCGGTGCAAGGCTGGTGCCGCCGGACAAGATCGGGCTCAGCGCCTTCAAGCGGAACGGCTTTCTCGACATCCAGTCCGACCAGATGACGATCGGCTGGGACGGAAAGCGCTATGTCGACGCCTCGACATTTCCTGCCTCGTCGCTCGATGGCGCAGCCTTCCTGGCAGCCTGCCAGAAAAGCAAGTCCAGCGAGCAGCCGGCAGAGGGCGAAGCCGAACGCGTCAGCGCTGCATGCCAATGCCAATTCAACCGGTTTCAGGCAACCAGCTTCACGCAGCCCGATCTCGACATGTACACGGCGTCGCTGGGCGAGAATTTCGAATATCCAACGGGCGGGAAAGAGATTGCCTGGCAGGCGCTGCTGAAAAATGCCGAGGATGTCGGCACCGGCTGTGATGTCGCCAGCGGCAAGAGCCAATGGCCGCCGGCCTATTTCAACCATGGCGACCAGGCGCAGCAGAAGCTGAATTTCGACGGCTTCCTCGATGCCTGTCCGGCGCAGGATTTCATCCTCACCAACCACAAAATTGGCTCGCCGGACCGTGCGCTCGGCCTCTGCGGCTGCCTGGCGCGCGAGATGCCGACCCAGGGCATCAGCCAGGAGGGGCTCGATCTCCTGGCGCAATATTATCGCAACGAGATTTCCGATGCGGACGTCGAGGCACAGGACGCCGACGCCCTGATCTTCCATGACAAGGCGTCGGAGGCTTGCCTGAGCCAGTTCCCGGGGAAGTGATCAAAGCTTGATCACATACTCCTTGCGAGTCGTTTCAAGCACTTCCCAGCTTCCTCTGAAGCCGGGCCTGAGCACAAAACTGTCGCCGGCCCGTACCATGCGCGCTTGCCCACCGTCTTCCGCGATCACCGAAACGCCGGACAGGATGTGGCAGAACTCCCATTCGTCATAGACGATGCGCCACTTGCCCGGGGTCGATTCCCAGATGCCGGCGTAAAGACCGCCGTCCCGCTCCTCGACGTTCCAGGTGCGGAATTTCGGATCGCCCGAGATCAGCCGGTCTGGCGCCGGCGCACCAGATTCGGGTTCGACGCCATCAGTCGATATTGTCAGGTAAAGCGCGGCCAAGACTTGCCTCCATGAAAGAGCCGGCATGCGCCGGCTCACCCCCACCCCGGCGCTGCGCGCCGACCCTCCCCATATGGATTCTTGCGAAGAAGGACCCCCACCCTAACCCTCCCCACAAGGGGGAGGGAATGCTGCCGCAGCCTTTATCCATCACACTCGGCGTCGAACTTCGGTAGCTTGCCGGGTATCGGCGTCTGCGAGAGTCTCCCTCCCCCTTGTGGGGGTCCGAAGGACGGGCGAGACCCGTGGCTCGCCCCGGTTGGTTAGGGGTGGGGGTATTCGTAGAGCGAAACCCTCGGCCTGCAAACTGCGATAGCCCTCCCCCAACGGGAGGGCAAAGATCAAACCTTGGCAAGTGCCTGTTCGAGGTCGGCGACGATGTCGTTGACGTCCTCGATGCCGATGGAGAGCCGCACGGTGTCCGGACCGGCTCCAGCCTTGACCTTCTGCTCGTCGGAAAGCTGGCGGTGCGTGGTCGAGGCCGGATGGATGACCAGCGACTTGGTGTCGCCGACATTGGCCAGGTGCGAGAACAGTTCGAGCGCCTCGACAAACTTGACGCCGGCGTCATAGCCGCCCTTGAGACCGAAGGTGAACACGGCACCCGCACCTAGCGGCGAATACTTCTTCTGCAATGCATTGTTCTTGTCGCTGGGCAGGCCGGGGTAGTTCACCGAGGCAACCTTGGGGTGGTTGGACAGCCAGGCGGCAACCGTGACCGCATTGTCGCAGTGGCGCTGCATGCGCAACGGCAGGGTTTCCAGGCCGGTCAGGATGAGGAAGGCGTTGAACGGCGAGATCGCCGGGCCGAGGTCGCGCAGGCCAAGCACGCGCGCGGCAATGGCGAAAGCGAAATTGCCGAAGGTTTCGTGCAGGACGAGGCCGCCATATTCGGGGCGCGGTTCTGACAGCATCGGGTATTTGCCCGACTTCGACCAGTCGAACGTGCCGCCATCGACGATGGCGCCACCGATCGAATTGCCGTGGCCCCCGATGAACTTGGTCAGCGAATGGACGACGATGTCGGCGCCATGCTCGATCGGCCTGATCAGGTAGGGCGAGGCCAGCGTGTTGTCGACGATCAGCGGCAGGCCATGCTTGCGCGCGATGTCGCCGATCTTCTCGATGTCGACGAACGTGCCGCCCGGATTGGCGAGGCTCTCGATGAAGATCGCCTTGGTCTTGTCGTCGATCTGGCTCTCGAAGGTCGAGACGTCGTTTGTGTCGGCCCAGCGCACCTCCCAGCCATAGTTCTTGAAGGCATGGCCGAACTGGTTGATCGAACCGCCATAGAGCTTGTTGGCGGCGACGAAATTGTCGCCCGGCTGCATCAGATTGTGGAAGACCAGCACTTGCGCGGCATGGCCGGAGGCGACCGCGAGTGCCGCCGTGCCGCCTTCGAGGGCCGCGATGCGCTCTTCGAGCACCGCCTGCGTCGGGTTCATGATGCGGGTGTAGATGTTGCCGAAGGCCTTCAGGCCGAACAGCGAGGCGGCGTGATCGGCATCGTCGAAGACGAAGGAGGTCGTCTGGTAGATCGGCGTGGCGCGCGCGCCGGTGGCCGGGTCGGGCTTGGCGCCGGCATGAACGGCGAGCGTGTTGAAACCGGGCGTGCGGGTCATCGAAACCTCCCTTTTGAAACTCTTGAAATCGCCGGGCATTCTTGGCGAAGGCCGGGCGCGAATGCAAAGAAGAAAATGCCCTTCGGCGAACGATCTGTGGCCGAGGTGCGGGAAAATGCGCCGGCCCGCGGAATAATTTTGCTTCTACTTCTGACGCACGCCAAAACTCTGGAATCCCGAGCGCATCAGCGGCTTCTTCGAAGACAGCACGCCGGAGTTGACGCCGGTCCAGCCGATCTCGCCGGACAGCTTGCCATATTCGATCTTGGGGCAGCGGTTCATCACCACCTTGATGCCGGCGGCTTCGGCGCGCGCGGCTGCCTCGTCGTGGCGCACGCCAAGCTGCATCCAGAGGACTTTCGGCAAGGGATCGAGTTGCAACACCTCGTCGACAATGCCGGGCACCGCCGTCGCCGCGCGAAAAACGTCGACCATGTCGATCGGTTCGGGAATTTCAGCCAGCCTGGCATAGGTCATCCGGCCGAGAATTTCCTTGCCGGCCTGGCCGGGGTTGACCGGAAACACCAAAAACCCCTTGGCCAGCAGATATTTCAACACGAAATAGCTCGGTCGCACATCGTTGGCGGACGCGCCGACCATGGCGATGGTCTTCACCGAATTGAGGATGCCGGCGATGTAGGTGTTGTCATAACTATCGTGGTTCATGCGGCTTCCTGCGGTAGTGATATCGATAAAGTTCACGGTTGAACCCAAGCGAGGCGTAGAGCGCGCGGCCTGGCGCATTATCGGCCACCACCTGCAGGCATGCCGCCGATGCACCCGCCTGCCGCGCCCAGTCGATCAGGCCGCCGACCGTCTTGCGGCCCAGGCCCTGCTGCCTGAAGCGGCTGTCGGTTTCAACCGATTCCACCACAAGCAGGCCATCACGGATGACGACATAGGCCAAGGCGGCAATTTCGCTGTCGCGCTCACAGGACACAAACGCCCGGTCGCCGACGATCAACCCGGTCATCTCGCGAAAGACGCGGCGATCGGTATCATCATAGGCGCCCATGCGGAAACGCGCCGCGAGCCAGTCCTCGCCAGGCACCTGGGAAAGCGCGACCTGCTCGTCGCGAACCTGTGCCAAGTCATTGATCCCGGCATGGAGATGGATCGTTCCGCCTTCCGGCTGGTAACCGCGCTGGTCGAGTGCGGCCTCGAGTTCGTTGGCGATATCAGGCACCCGGAACAGCGGCGTCTGGCCGTGGCCGATGTAGAAGGACTCGGCGGCGTCGATCACCTTGGCGGGCGCGCCGCGCTTGCCGCGCAAAGGGTTCGCGGAATTGGTGCGCCGTATCCTGCCGCCCGAGCGCCGCAGAAGCCAGCCGTCCGCGACCGTCTCGACGGCAGCCGGCCAGCCCTCGCGACAGGCCTGCTCGATGCGCCAGTTGAGATCATCGTCAACGACCGTCACGCGTCATCCTCCCTCAGTGCTTCCTCCATAAACGCCTGCGGATCGGTGCAGAAGTCGCGCATCATGCGAAAATGGTCGGTATCGCTGAAATCGGTCGGATCGAGCCCGAACCTGCTGATCCGGAACAGCCGCGCGCCGGGACAGGCCATCAGCAGCGGCGAGTGCGTCGCCATGATGACTTGCGCCGTGCCCGACTGGTCCATCCGCCGCAGCATCTTGAGCAGTTCGATCTGGCGCGACGGGGAGAGTGCGCTCTCGGGTTCGTCGAGAATGTAGATGCCTTGCCTGCGGCAGCGTTCCTCGAAGAAGCGGATGAACCCCTCGCCATGCGACCAAGACAGGAAATCCGGCGGCGCGCCACCAGACTCCAGCGCCGCATGGTCGAGATAACGAGCCACGGAATAGAAGGATTCAGCGCGAAAGAACCAACCGGCGGTGACCTTCGGCAACCAGTGGCCACGGAAGGTATCTGCCAGTGCGGCACCGCTCTTGTCGATGGCGCTGGAATGGTCGACCGGCCGGTAGCCCTTGCCGCCGCCCGCTTCGTCATAGCCGGCGAGCGCGCCGATCGCCTCGAGCAGCGTCGATTTGCCGGTGCCGTTCTCGCCGACGATGATGGTGATCGGCGTGGTGAATTCGAGTTCGAAATCGTGGCCGCGAAAAAGCGGCAGGTTCCAGGGGTATTTTTCCCAATCCTCGACCCGCGCGGGATCGAGCAGGATGCGCTTGAGATAGGGTGCCCTGAGCCGCGTCAGCTGCTTGCGGTAAGCCATCAGCCGGGCAGGGAAATCGTGCCGTCTTCCGCGATCGGAAAGGCAGGATTGTGCGCCACTTCCCAGATGTGCCCGTCGGCGTCAGCGAAGTAACCATACCAGCCACCCCAGAAGGCGCGGCCGGCCGGCTTGACGATACGCCCGCCGGCTTTTTCCGCCATGGCAAGCACCTCGTCGACTTCGGCGTCTGAGCGTGTGTTGTAGGCGAGGTAGACGGCGGAAGGTGCTGCGGCGAAGGCCAGCCCCGAATCCTCCTCGGCGCTTTCGCGCGGGAACAGGCCGAGAATGGCGCCGCCCATCTGGAAGAAGGCGACACCGTCGGTGATGCCGGCATGACGGGTGAGGCCCATCGCCTGGTAGAAACGCACGGCGCGGTCGAGATCGTCAGTCGCGATGGTGATGATGGAGATGCGGGGTTCCACGATTACTCGTCCGTCCATTCCGGTTTGCGCTTGCCGATGAAGGCGCCAATGCCCTCCTCCGCGTCGCGCGCCAGCATGTTCTCGACCATGATCCGACCGGTATAGGCATAGGCGTCGGCCAGTCCCATCTCGGCCTGTGCATAGAAGGCTTCCTTGCCGGTCTTGACCACCAAAGATGATTTGGAAGCAATGGTTTGCGCGTATTTGGTAACGATCTGATTCAGATATTCGCGTGGCACGAGGCGGTTGACCAGGCCGAATTCCTTGGCGGTCGCCGCGTCGATCGTCTCGCCGGTCAACAGCATCTCCATCGCATGCTTGCGCGAGACGTTGCGCGACAACGCCACCATCGGCGTCGAGCAGAACAGGCCGATGTTGACGCCCGGCGTGCAGAAGGTCGCCTCATGCGAGGCGATCGCCAGATCGCAGCTTGCCACCAGTTGCAGCCCGGCGGCGGTGGCCAGGCCGTCGACCTCGGCGATCACAGGCAGGGGATGGCGCACGATCGCCTGCATCAGCGCAGCGCAAGCGGCGAAGGTCTGTTCGAAGAAGGCCTTGCCATGATCGGCGTCGGCGCGCCGCGCGGTCATTTCCTTGAGATCGTGGCCGGCGCAAAACACCTTGCCGGCCGCCGACAGAACGATGACGCGAACGGCCTTGTCGGTCTTGGCGCGCTCGAGTTCCGCCGTCACCGCCGCCATCACCGCCAGCGACAGAGCGTTGGCAGGCGGGTTGGCGAGTGTGAGGCGCAGCACGCCCTTGTCCAGCCTTGCGACAACCGGACCGTCAACGGCAGCAGGCTTGATGGCAAGGATTTCGGCCATGGAAAGTCTCCGCGATTCCGCTCGGGGTTGGGAGAGTATCTAATATCGGATCGGGTTTCATCCAACACCTATCGCTTGCGCCAGGGGACGAAAGTGTTGCCAGAAATGCCGCGCTGCGTTCATACAGGCCTAGCGCAAAACGAGAGGCCGACATGCCCGCCCAGACCAATCTCAAGCCGGTGCTAACCGCAGCCCAAGTCAATGTGCTGATGGAGACCGTCTATCCCCAACTCAACGAGCAGTTCAAACATTACGAGGCGATCGACGTATTCCCAGGCGGTTGCACCGTACGGCTCAATGCCGACGAGCGGCATCTGCGCCCCGGCGGAACCGTATCCGGCCCGTCGCTGTTCACGCTGGCCGACATCGGCGGATACGTCTGCGTGCTCTCGCATGCCGGGCCGGACGCGCTTTCGGTCACCGTCAACCTCGACATCAACTTCGTCCGCAAGGCCGAGGCTGGGCCGATCGACGGCCACTGCCGCATCCTGAAGCTGGGAAAGAGCCTGATGGTGTTCGACATCGACATCGTCGCCGGCCCGGACGGCCACACGATCGCGCATGCCACCGGCACCTATTCGATCCCGCCGAAGCGGTCCGCCTAGCAATACCGACCGCGTTCGCTGTCCGCCTCGGCAGATGCCGGCAAAGCTGCGTATGCTCCGAAGCAGGCAGGCGCAGCAGGATGGTGTGATGGTGCTCGGCGTGGACGAGGGCAGTCGGACCGGGCCAACAAGAAAGCTTCCCACCGGGCAAGCAACCGACTAATCTTGGCCAGCACCCACGGTCGGTAACCGAGACTGAGCCCCTTGGCAACGAATTCCTCCTCTACCGGACACGAAGCCAGCAATGCGGAATGGCTTGATTTGCACTTCGAGTCTTCGCGTCCTGAGTATGAACAGGCGCTGCTTGCAATAGGCATTCAGCCGGGTTGGGCGGTTCTGGACGCCGGCTGCGGTGGCGGCGGCTTCTTGCCTGCCTTGCGTGACTTGGTTGGCCCGAGCGGAACAATCGATGTGATCGACCTGGCGCCTGAGAACATCTCGCGGGTGAAGGGCTGGACACTGGGCGTTGGGCAGGAACCGGCCATCCACGCCCAAACCGGCAACGTTCTTGAATTGCCCTTTGCCGACGCTTCCTTCGACTGCGTCTGGTCGGCCAACGTTATGCAGTACCTGACTCCGAGCGAGTTTGTTCAAGCGGTCCGGGAAGCTTGCCGTGTCCTGAAGCCAGGCGGGACACTGGCCATCAAGGACTTCGACTCGACTCTGCTTCATATGCTGCCGATCGACCGGGGCGTTCTCTCGCGTTTCATGACGATCCGGTTGCAAGCGTTCCGCGACAAGGGGGTACTGGGAACCGATTGCGGGTCGACGCTGCCCGCTCGTCTTCGGGCCGCCGGCGTCACGCCGTTATGGCGTAAGGGTTGGCTCGTGGAGCGCTGGGCACCCGTTTCGCCTTTCACGCGCGCCTATGTCGCCGATCTCTTGGCTTACTTCGCATCCGTTTCAGCCACCTACGACCTCAGCGAAGCCGACCGGAACTATTGGCAGCGCCTGGGCCAAAATCCGGGCGAGCTGCTCGACCAGCCTGACTTCTGTTATCGAGAGCTCTTTGTCCTTACGGTCTGTCGTATGGCGTAAAAGCGTTGGATTGGACTGGGAATAGGCGACCCGCTACCGGGTCGATCCCAACTCGCCTACGGTCTCGCCGAACATCGCGCGGCATAGCGCCAGCATGTTGTCTCGGTTCTGTTCACGTCGACTCATTTCAATGTGGTAAAATAATACCTTTTTATCAACCTATTGGTTTTTCTATATTTTATACGCCAACGCACTTTTCTATCGCCTTGACGCAACACCCACCCTCGCCTATAAACCCTCACGAGGCAGCGGCCCGCAAAGGCCGCCGTTTTGTTATTGGCGGCGGGCAAGCGCTCATCGCCAATCCAAGCAACAAGAAACGCCTTCCCTTATGAAGGTCCGAACCGAAAGCAGAAAACCATGACAACCTTTTCGCAGAAGCCTGCGGATGTGGTGAAGAAGTGGATCCTGATCGACGCCGAGGGTCTCGTCGTCGGCCGTCTCGCCACTGTCATCGCCAATCATCTTCGCGGCAAGCACAAGCCGACCTTCACCCCGCATGTCGACGACGGCGACAACGTCATCGTCATCAATGCCGACAAGGTGGTGTTCACCGGCAAGAAGTTCACCGACAAGGTCTATTACTGGCACACCGGCCACCCCGGCGGCATCAAGGAGCGCACCGCGCGTCAGCTGCTCGAGGGTCGTTTCCCCGAGCGTGTCGTCGAGAAGGCCGTCGAGCGCATGGTGCCGCGTGGCCCGCTCGGCCGTCGCCAGATGAAGAACCTGCGCGTCTATGCAGGCGCCGAGCATCCGCATGTCGCCCAGCAGCCCGTCGTGCTCGACGTGGCCAAGCTGAACGCCAAGAACAAGAAGGTCGCATAAGATGGCTGAGCTTTCCTCGCTCGCAGAACTGGGCGCCGCCACCGGCAACACCAACACCCAGCCGGCAGCCCCCGTCCACGTCCAGAAGCTCGACAAGTCGGGCCGCGCCTATGCCACCGGCAAGCGCAAGAACGCCATTGCGCGCGTCTGGGTTAAGCCGGGTTCCGGCAAGATCGTCGTCAACGACAAGGAATTCGCGACCTATTTCGCGCGTCCGGTCCTGCAGATGATCCTCAACCAGCCGATCATCGCCGCCAACCGTTCGGGCCAGTACGACATCGTCGCCACCGTCATCGGCGGCGGTCTCTCCGGCCAGGCCGGCGCGGTACGCCACGGCATCTCCAAGGCGCTGACCTACTACGAGCCGACGCTGCGCGCCGTGCTCAAGAAGGGTGGCTTCCTGACCCGCGACAGCCGCGTCGTCGAGCGCAAGAAGTACGGCAAGGCGAAAGCCCGCCGCAGCTTCCAGTTCTCGAAGCGCTAAGAAGCGCTTGGGGCCAGTTCTCGAAGCGCTACGTCGAGGACCTACCGAGATCGAAAGGCCGCCTTCGGGCGGCCTTTTTGCTTACGGCTCGGCAGTCACCCCACCGCGCCTGCGGCGCGACCTCCCCGTCAAGGGCCCACAAGGGGGAGGGAGATTCGTAGGCGCTGATCTCGGCAAATTGCCGACGTTTTACGCCAAAGGGGAAGCGCGCGGCAGCATTCCCTCCCCCTTGTGGGGAGGGTTAGGGTGGGGGTCCTTCTTCGCAAGAATCCATATGCGATTGCCCTACGTCGATGGGGAGGTAGGCGCGTAGCACCGGGTGGGGTGATGGCGCCGGCGCTGTTCATGCCTGCCGGCAGGCCTCAGGACTTGCCGGCCTTGATATAATCGATAAACGCCCGCAGCGGCGCCGGCACCAGGCGCCGGCCAGGGTAGTAGAGGAACGGTCCGGAAAAGCTCTGCCACCACGGTTCGAGAATGGGCTCAAGCGCGCCGCTCTCAAAGTATGGGCGAAGCCACCCCTCGAAGAGGCCGATGATGCCGGTGCCGGCGACGGCCGCATCGACGGCAAGATCGGTCGCCCCGCCGATCCGCACGATCAGTGGCCCCGTCGGATCGATGCGCACCACCTCGCCGTCACGTTCGAACTCCCATGGAACCAACGCACCGCTGGCAAAGCGGCCACGCACGCAAGAATGGCCAAGCAGGTCGCTCGGATGTTGCGGCCGCCCATGGCGATCGAGATAGGCAGGGCTGGCGGCTGTGGCGAAGCGCTGCACGCGCGGTCCGATCGGCACCGCGATCATGTCCTGTTCCAGCCGCTCGTCATACCGGATGCCGGCGTCGCAGCCGGCCGCCAGCACGTCGACAAAATTCTCATCGGCGATCACCTCCAACCGAATGCCGGGATAAGCAGCGAGGAAACCCGGAACGATGTCGGGCAATATCAGCCGCGCGGCGCTGACCGGCACATTGAGACGCAACGAGCCCGCCGGCCTGTCGCGAAAGCCATTCACCACGTCGAGGGCCGCCTCCACCTCCGACAGCGCCGGGCCAAGCCGCTCCAGCAGGCTGAGGCCCGCCTCGGTCGGGACAACGCTGCGCGTCGTGCGGTTGAACAGCCTGACACCGAGTTGCGCCTCCAGGCGACGCACCGCCTCGCTCAAGCCCGAGGCGCTGCCGCCGCTGGCACGCGCGCCATCGCGAAAGCCGCCGGCGCGCGCCACGGCCACGAAGGCGTTCAGATCGCCAAGGTCCATCATTGTTCGTCATTCCGCACAGCCTGTGTGGATTGTACCTGATTATCACGAGATTGGGCAGCGTTTATCTTCACCTCCTTAAAGGAGATCAATCATGTCCAACATCAAACAGGCCGGCACCTTCACCCTCGGCAGCCATACCGTGAAGCGGCTCGGCTACGGTGCCATGCAGCTTGCCGGCCCCGGCGTGTTCGGCCCGCCCAAGGACCATGACGCGGCACTGGCCGTGCTGCGTGAGGCCGTTGCAAGCGGGGTCGACCATATCGACACCAGCGATTTCTACGGCCCGCACGTCACCAACCAGCTGATCCGCGAGGCGCTGGCGCCCTACCCCCAAGATCTCGTCATCGTCACCAAGATCGGCGCCCGGCGCGGCGCTGATGGGTCATGGCTGCCGGCCTTTTCTCCGGAAGCGCTGACCCAGGCGGTGCACGACAATCTGCGCAATCTCGGGCTCGAGGTGCTGGACGTCGTCAATTTGCGGATCATGTTCGACACCCATGGCCCCGCCGAAGGGTCGATCGAAGCGCCGCTCACCGTGCTGGCCGAGCTGCAGCGGCAGGGCCTGGTCAGGCATATCGGGCTGAGCAACGTGACTGCAAAGCAGATCGCGGACGGACGCCGGATTGCCGAGATCGTCTGCGTGCAGAACCAGTACAATCTGGCGCATCGCGATGACGACGCCCTGATCGACAACCTCGCCCGCGACGGCATTGCCTATGTGCCGTTCTTCCCGCTTGGCGGCTTCAGCCCGCTGCAATCGTCCACCTTGTCGGACGTCGCCGCGCGCCTCGGTGCCACACCGATGCAGGTCGCTCTCGCCTGGCTGCTGCGTCGCGCGCCCAACATCCTGCTGATCCCCGGCACATCGTCGGTCGGGCATTTGCGCGAGAACCTCGCAGCGGCCGAACTTGCGCTTTCGGACGAAGTGCTCAAGGAGTTGGACGGAGTGGCGAGCGTCGCCGCGGCCTGACTAAGCGGCACCCCGGGTGTACCAGACACCCTGCGATAGCAGTGTCCGACCAACGTCTGCAACAGGCCGCCTGCGTGCGGCCTTTTGCATTGAGCATTCTCATCCGGCGGAATGACCCGCATCCCGGATGAACAGGAATGCGCAGAGCGCCGAACCAGCCACCGCAAGCGCCGAGACCAGGAATGCCAGCCGCATGCCCTCAATGGTGCCCAGCGCCAGCGCCGACCCGAACAACGCCACGCCGATGGCGCCACCCGATTGGCGCACGGTGTTGAGCACGCCAGACGCGGTCCCCGACATTTCCGTCGGCACAGCAGATAGCAGCGCAGTTGTCATGGCAGGAACGGCAAGGCCAATGCCGACCGGCAGGAACAGCAGGCGCCACAGCAGCGACGGATAGGACGTGTCGGCCTGGATCAGCGCCATCAGCCCGAAGCCGGCCGCACCGAGAAGCAGACCGATCGCCATCGGCAATCGTGCGCCATATCTTGCGGCGATGCGTCCGGCAACGACGTTCGACACGGTGACCGCCGCCATGAAGGGCAGAAACGCCAGCCCCGTCATCTCGGGCGAAAAATGCCGTTCCTGCTGGAAATAGAGACTGAGCATGAAGATCGTGCCATAAAGCGTCAGATTTACCGCAAGCCCGACGAGGCTGGTCACCGCCGGCACGCGGCGGGCAAACAGATCGAGGGGAAACATCGGCGCCTGCGTCCTGCTCTCAACCAGCAGAAAGATGGCACCGGTGACCATTGCCAGCGCCAGTCCGCCGATGACCGGAACGGAAATCCAGCCGGACGAACCGGCTTCGATAAAGGCGCCAGTCAGCGCGAACAGCGTCAGCACGATAAGCCCCTGCCCGGCCCAGTCGATCGGCGGCTTCTCTGCCTTGGGCGGCGTCTCCTGAAGAAATCGGCAAGCCATCCAGATGGCGAGGGCGCCGATCGGCAGATTGACCAGGAAGATGCTCGCCCAGCCGAGCGACGTGACCATGAAGCCGCCGAGCACCGGCCCGGCCGACAGCGCGATGCCGCCGGCCGCTGTCCACAGGCCGACCGCGCGCGCCCGACGTGCCTTGTCGGAGGCGTAGGCGCGATTGAGGAGCGCCAGCGAGCACGGCATCAACAAAGCGGCACCCGCGCCTTGCACGGCGCGTGCCGCAATCAGCACCCAGGCACCCTGTGCCAGGCCGCAGACCAGCGAGGCGATGCTGAACAACGCCATGCCGCCGACGAAAACGCGGCGGGCACCGATCCTGTCGCCGAGCGCGCCGCCGGCCAGCAGCAGCGAGGCAAAGGCGAGCGTATAGGCATCCACGACCCATTGCAGGCCGCCTATGCCCATCGACAGTGCCGAGCCAATCTTGTTGAGAGCGACGTTGACGATCGAAACGTCAAGCTGCACCACCACGAAACCGAGACTGGTCGCGGCGACGGTGGCGGCATAGGCGACGTTGGCGGAGCGGTTGAAAACCAGGGTGTTGGACATGCCCAGGGGTAACGGTCTCGTACTGACACCGTTCCGTCAGGAGACGCCGGCCCGCGACAATGTGCCGAGACTTCAGAGGCAGCAAATCAATTGATGCTGGCGGTCGCGGCGGGTTCCATGCGCTCGCTCGGCTCGGCGTAAGGCACGCGGTAGCCGTTCGCCGCCAGCCAGTCGATTGCCGCTTTCGGTTCGTCGGTCTGGATGATGGTGGCGCCGCGATCGGCCCAGAAACCCCAGGCTTCGCGCGGCAGGCTGGCCTGCACCGCCAGCTCGTCGCCGCGGCCGCCGGCCAGGAAGCCGCCCGGCTTGTTGACGATGGCGTAGGTGTCGGCCCAGACGTGCCAGTCGCCCCGCACCGCGGCAGCGCGCATGCGGGTGCTGAACAGCGGTCCGCCGGTCTCGGTCAGCGTCTCGGCGCCCGCCCGCCAGTTGATCAGCTCGATCGCGCGCGGCGAAAAGGCGTGGTCGACCGGTTCAGTGAAACCGGCGTCATGCACCGCGTCATCGGCAATGATCGGCATGAACTGGAAGCCGCCGCCGATCGCATCCATGGCGGCCTTCACCGTCGCAATCCGGGTGGAGTTCCACAGGTTTTCCTTGACGATGACCTGTTCGGCCATGCCGAGGTCGCGCGCCACCGCGATCATGCCCGAGAGGTCGCCGACATCGAGCTTGTTGTCGAGGTTGATGAGGATCCTGTCCCTGGTCGCCAGCAGCATCTCGCGCAGCGTCGAAACTGTCTCATTGGTGATGAAGCCGGTACCCTCAACCACCAATCGGCAGGTCTTGAGCTCCGCCAGCGTGCGCTTGACCACCTCGCCCTTGCAGGTCGTGGTGCGGTCGAGCCAGCTGTCGTGCATGACGACGAATTCGCCGTCCTTCGAGCGCCTGATGTCGACCTCGACGATTTCGGCGCCCATGGCGATCGAGCCTTCCACGGCCGCGATCGAATTTTCCGCATAGAGCGTCTTGCCGGCCTGCATGCTGCCGGCGCGATGCGCGGCGACCATGACGTGGTCGCGCCATTGGTTGGCATGCTCAAAACGGTCGAGAATCTGCCTGGCGCGGATTTCGCTGGGCAAGGCCTGGCCGGAGGTGGCCGCAAGTGCCGCGGAAAGCAGAAGGCCCAGCCAGATGGTCCGCATCGAGAATCGCTCCTTGCCGGATCGAGACCCGGATAGGCGATGCCCGTGACAGGCCGGTGAACGAAGCCGGCTAGCGGATGTCTTGTTTGAGCATGATCTTTTCCGAAAACCGGCTTCCACTCTTCGGAATCATGCTTGAGATCGGTGCGCGTCAGATGCGTTTCGAAAGCCGGCGGAACCACGCCATCGCAGGCATTTCGACGAAGCGCCAGGTGATCCAGGACACGGTGATGGTGGCGGCGAGCATGACGACGATCGCAACGGTCCCTGTCAAGCCGCCGCCGAAGCCCGTCGCTGGCTGGCCGCGCAGCATGAAGTCGCCGACAACGCCGAGGCCGAGCTTGCGCTCGACGAGCCCGGCGACGTTGATCATGCGCGCCTGGACGAAGATGTGGACCATGTAGATCGAATAGGACAGCGCGCCGAGCGTCAGCATGAACGGCGTTTTCAGCACTGCGCTGATCCAGCCGCCTTCATGGGCGAAGAGAAACAGCGCCAGCGCGAAAACCAGGGGTGCCGCGATGCCGAAATCATTGTCGCCCGCCAGCGAGACAAAAAGCACGATGACGGCGACCATGACGATCTCGGCAAGGGTCCAGGCCAGGCGCGGGCCGCCCTTGGCCAGCGCCTGTCGCGCCCCTGCAATGGAATCATGCTGAAACCAGGCAAGCAGGGCGCCGAGCGAGAAGCCATACAGACAGCGGATGAAGCCGAAATCGAAGGACACATCCATATGATGGGTCGACAAGCCGAGCAGGAACAGCGGCGCGGTGACGGCGGCTGCGACGAACCATACCCAGGCGCGCGCGCCGGCGACGAAGACCACGCCCGCAAACAGCAGATAGGCGAAGAACTCGGCCGAAATGCTCCAGCTTGGCGCATTCCAGGTCAGTTGATCCTCGAAGCCGACACCCTGCAGCAGCAGCAGATTGGCAAGCAGGCTCTTGAGGTCGAAACCGCCGGTGAAGGGAGCAGCCCCGGTGCCATGCAGTTGCGGCAGCACCAGGCGCAGCAACTCGAAACCGGCAAAGGCGGCAAGCATGAGCAGATGCAGCGGGTAGATGCGGCCGAACCGGACCAGGGCGAAGCGAGCCACCTCTTCCGGCTGGCTCAGCCGGTTGCCGTAGCTGCTGGCGATGACGAAACCGGAAAGGACGAAGAAGAAGTCGACGAAAAGATAGGACGAACCGATGAAGGCGCTCTGCGAAATCGTCGAACCGGTCGGAAAGTGAAACAGCGCCACCAGCAAGGCGCAGATTCCGCGCCACGAATCGAGAACCAGGAAGCGTTCGCCGGCGATCGTGCCGCTGTGGGTCGACACCACGGCGCGGGGAGGATTGAGAAACGCCGTCTGCGTCATGGTGATACAAATCCTGTTTTGTCATGGCACTCCAGGGGCGCCATTTCGTCTCGCCAAGCTGTGACTGGCATCTTCCGTGCCGGTTCTGTAGTTGTTGCACCCCGATGAAAAACGAGGATCCGTAATGGCGACCAACAACATCGACCATGCCTTCACCGCCCGCTCCAAAACGGGCGCGGCCCTCGAACCGACCTATGCCGGCGCGCTGTCGTTCATGCGGCGCAAATACACGAAGGACGTGAAGGGCGCGGACGCGGTGGTGTGGGGTATTCCCTTCGACGCAGCCGTCACCAACCGACCCGGCGCCCGCTTCGGGCCGCAGGCGATCCGCCGCGCCTCGGCGATCCTCGACAATGACCCGCAATACCCGTTTTCACTCGATCTGTTCGAGCATCTCGCGGTCGTCGACTATGGCGATTGCCTGCTCGACTCGGGCAACCACCAGAAGACGCCCGGCACGATCGAGCGGGAAGCGACGAAGATCCTGAAATCCGGCGCCTTTCTTTTGTCGCTCGGCGGCGATCATTTCGTCACCTGGCCGCTGCTCAAGGCGCATGCCGCCATCCACGGCCCGCTGGCCCTGGTACAGTTCGATGCCCACCAGGACACCTGGCCGGACGACGGCAAGCGCATCGATCACGGCTCCTTCGTCGGCCGCGCCGTCAATGAAGGCATCATCGACCCCGACCGTTCGATCCAGATCGGCATTCGCACCCATGCGCCCGAGACGTTCGGCATCAAGATCCTCTACGGCCACGAAATCGAGGAGATGCGTGCGTCCGACATCGCCTACGCCATCGTCGACCGCACCGGCGGCAAGAAGACCTATGTCACCTTCGACATCGACTGCCTCGATCCGGCCTTTGCGCCGGGCACCGGCACGCCGGTTGCCGGCGGGCCGTCCTCGGCTAAAATCCTGTCGACGCTGCGCCAGCTCAACCAGATCGACATTGTCGGCGCCGATGTCGTAGAGGTTGCGCCGGCCTATGATCACGCCGATATAACGGCGATCGCCGGTTCGATGGTGGCCATGCAGTATCTCGGCCTGCTGGCGGAGCGGAAGGCCCGGCTGGCAGAGCTGAACAACGGCAACCACAATGGTGCCGCTGTGAATCATGGTCACGGCATATAGTTTTGAAATATCAGGGAATTTGATCAGGCAATGAAACCGAAAATCTTCATCGACGGCGAGCACGGCACCACCGGCCTGCAGATCCGGGCGCTGCTTGCCGAGCGCGGCGACCTGGAGATCATTTCTGTTCCCGCCGAGCGCCGCAAGGAAGTGGCGGCGCGCGCCGAGTTCCTGAATGCCGCCGATGTCGCGATCCTGTGCCTGCCCGACGATGCTGCCAAGGAAAGCGTCTCGCTGATCGCCAATGACACCACCAAGGTCATCGATGCCTCGACCGCGCACCGCGTCGCCGAAGGCTGGGCATACGGCTTCGCGGAGATGGACAAGGAGCAGGCAAAGACGATCGCCGCGGCGAAACGCGTCGCCAACCCCGGCTGCTGGCCGCAGGGACCGATCGCAACGCTGCGGCCGCTGGTCACCGCAGGCCTGCTGCCGGCGGATTTCCCGGTCACCGTCAACGGCATTTCGGGCTATTCGGGCGGCGGACGGCCGATGATCGAGGACTATGTCGCCAAGGGTGAGGACGCCCCGGAGTTCCTGCCCTATGGCCTCACCTTGCAGCACAAGCACGTGCCGGAACTGAGGGCCTATGCCAGGCTTTCGCATGACCCGATCATGCAGCCGGCGGTCGGCAATTTCGCGCAAGGCATGATCACGGTGGTGCCGCTGCAGCTCGGCGGCCTCGACTATGTGCCGACGGGTTTGGAACTTCACGCGGCGATCGCCGACCATTTCGCCGCCATCAAGGGCGGTGTGGTCGAAGTTGCGCCCTATGCGCATCTCGAGCGCATGCCGGAGATCGATCCGGAGATCTACAACGGCACCAACCGGATGAAGGTCTACGTCTTTGCCAATGACGAGCGGGCGCAAGCCCTGCTGCTGGCGGTCTACGACAATCTCGGCAAGGGTGCCTCGGGTGCCGCCGTCCAGAACATGGACCTGATGCTCGGACTCTGATGGACGCGCCTGTCTTTCCGAGACGCTGGAAGGTCAGCGCGCCCGAACTCATCGCAGAGACCTTTTCGAGCCGCATCTGGAAGGTGCGGCGCGAGGATGGCTCGCCGGCAATCGTCAAGGCACTCAAGCCTTTCGACGATGTCGCCGACGAATTGCGTGGCGAATATTTTCTCGCCTGGCGGCACGGCGAAGGGGCGGTCCGCCTGCTTGGCCGCGACGGCTACAGCATGTTGCTCGAATATGCCGGAGAAACGCCACTTTCCGAGGTTCTCGACGGACAAGGCGACAACGCCGCGACCGCAATCGCGGCGGATGTGATGGCGAAACTGTTTTCGCCTGGGAAAGACCCCTTCCCGCCCGAGCTTCAGCCGCTCAGGGAGCGGTTTTCAAGCCTCCTGTTCAGGAAAGCCGAAACCGACCGCGACACCGGCCATGACAGCCTCTACGTCGAGGCTGCTACCATCGCCGATCGGTTGCTGGCCAATCCGCACGATATCAGGCCTCTGCATGGTGACCTGCACCACGAAAACATCCTACACGGATCGCGCGGCTGGCTGGCGATCGACCCGAAGGGCGTGCTCGGCGATCCCGGCTTCGACGCCGCGAACATGTTCTACAACCCACTCGACCGGACGAGCTTTGCCTCAATCCGGAGCGCATAGCCCATATGGCCGAGATCTTTGCCAAGACGCTGGGCCAGGCGCCGCCCGCCATTCTTGACCACGCCATCGCCTATGGTTGCCTGTCGGCATCCTGACATCACGAGGACGGCAACGCGGTCGAGGAGAACCGCGAACTGGCGATTGCCGTGGCGATCCAGGCCGTGCGGGCAAGCTTCTGATCTCGCTGCCAAATCGGCGCCGTTAACGTCTCGTTAACCATAATCGCCTACTGATATGGCTTGGCTCCACTGGGGATTTGTCATGGTCAGCGCGATTTCGAGCTCCTCCCAGGCAAGCCAGTATTCCTCATCCAGTTCGTCGAGCAATGCAGCCCAGGAGGCGGCGCTCGAAAAACAGATCCAGGAGATGGAAGACCAAGCCAAGGCAATCTCGGATCAGGTCCAGGCCGCCAAATTGCGGCAAGACATGGCCGCATTGCAGGCGAGGCTCGATGCGCTCAAGGCCGCTGACAACGTAGCCAAAGGCAATCAGGCGCAAGCGCAGTCCGCACCATCCGCTGCTGCGCTGCGTCAGGCGGAATTCGACGGCGCGAACACCACGCAGTCCAACGCCTTCTGGATGTAACGGGACTCAGCTCCTGACCGCTATCTCATGCGGCAACGGATAGGCACCCTTGGTGCCGCGCCAATGCGCAACGGCAAAGCCCAGTACGACCAGCGCAAACCCCTGGTGGGTCAGCGCCATGTGCAGCGGCACATGCATCAGCAGCGTTCCGATGCCGATCGAGGCCTGCACCAGCACCAGCAGGAACAGCAGCATAGCGCGACGAGCATGGGTTGAGCCCGGCAGCCGCCGACGCGTCGCGATCATGTGCCACAGGGCCACTATGAACACCGTGTAGGCGCCGAGCCGATGGACGAACTGCACCGTCTTCGGGCTTTCGAAGAAATTGCGCCACGCCGGCTCGAGGATCAGCAGATCACCCGGGATGATCTTGCCGTCCATCAGCGGCCAGGTGTTGTAGCTCAGGCCGGCGTCGAGCCCTGCGACCAGCCCGCCGAGATAGATCTGGATCAAAGCCAAAAGCACGATGAACCCGGCCAGCCTCTGCGTCGAACGATCGGCGGCGGGTTCGGAATGCGGCGCCAACCCACGCGCCACGACCATGGTCGCGGTGAAGATCAGCGCCGCCAGCGTCAGATGCGTCGCCAGCCGATACTGGCTGACCGAGACGCGGTCGACCAGGCCCGAGGCTACCATCCACCAGCCGATGGCGCCCTGCAGGCCGCCAAGCAAAAGGATGCCCACCAATTTCGGTTCCAGGCCGCGTTCGATGCGGCGCGTCGCCCAGAAGAACAGCAGCGGCAGGGCAAAGACCAGGCCGACGCTGCGCGCCAGGATGCGGTGCGCCCATTCCCACCAGAAGATCGACTTGAACGCCTCGATGCTCATGCCCTTGTTGAGCTCGGCATATTGCGGAATCTGCTGATAGAGCTGGAATTCCTCTTGCCACTCGGCTTCGTTGAGCGGCGGGATCACGCCGTGGATCGGCTTCCACTGTGTGATCGACAGGCCGGAATCGGTGAGCCTGGTGGCGCCACCGACCAGCACCAGCGCAAACAGCACCAGCAGCACGACATAGAGCCAGCCGCGCAACAGCGCCCGGTTGTGCAGGTCGCGGTCGCGGGCAACGTATGGCGCGGCGACTGATATGGCAGCCATGGTCTTGGTCCCGGCAGGTTGGTTTCGCGGATTGGTGGACCATCGCACCCGTGCTGGCAAGGCCAGGCGGCGCGGCACGCCGTCGCGCCGCGTCTCACTGGTTGCACGCGTCTCCCGTTCGGCCTAAGCGATAGCGATCGACGAGACCGCGACATGCCCATTCGTCTGAAAAAGCTGATCGGAATGTTTCTGCTGGTGGCGCTGGTCATCATCTACGCCCTGATCGCGTCGATTTTCGCCGTCGCTCGTCTCTCGGAGTCCGGCCCCCTCGTGCAATTCAGCTTCTTTCTGTTCAGCGGCCTGCTCTGGGTGCTGCCGGCGATGGGCATCATCAAATGGCTGATGCTGGAGCCGAAGGCGAAGCGCTGAACAGGAACCCGGCCGGCTGCCGTCAGATGGTGACCACCATCTTGCCGGCGTTGGCGAGCGGCGTCGTCACGCCCGACAGCATGGTGCGGATGTGAGCGACGCTCTGGTAGCGGCCGTTGACTGAGATGCGCGGCAAGGCATGCAGGAAGCCGGCATGTTCGGCGCGCAGCAAACCGTGGCGCGTGGTCACGGCGGAGGTGTAGCCGGCGTCTCGGACAAAGCCCACTTCGCGGCAGCCTACCGCGCTTGCATAGCCGTAGGGATAGGCGAAATGGCGCGGCTCCTGGCCAAGTTCAGCCTGCAACAGGCCACGCACGGCGCCGACCTCGTGCCGCGCATCGACCTCGGAAAGCCGCTTCAGATTGCTGTGGTTGATCGTGTGGGCGCCGATCGTCACCAGCGGGTGCGCGGCGATGCTGCGGATTTCGTCCCAGCTCATCAGTGTCCGCAGGCGCGGGCCGTTGGTGTCAACGCCGCTTGCGCGAGCAAGGTCACGCAGCACGGTTTGCAGGTCCTCCTCGCGGACTTCGGAGGTAAGATAGACGTGCAGGCGTATGTTGGCCTGCACCTTCTTCGCGGTGGTCGAGCAATCGATCGTCAGCGAGCCATTCGGCTTCGCCAGAGTGAGGCTATCGCACGCGTCGACGATCTCCTCGACCACGTCCCACCACAGATCGGCGGTGCCGCTGATCAGCCCGGGCGCGACATAGATGGTGATCGGCGCGCCGTGTTTCTCCAGCACCGGCAAGGCCTCGGTCATGTTGTCGCGATAGGCGTCGTCGGCGGTGATGGTGGCGAACTCGCCTCCCTTGCCGCCTGCCTTGATGCGCTCGACCGCTTCGTCCATCGAGACGAAGGCATAGCCGCTCGCCTTCATGTCGGCGATCACGGCATCGAGGAAGCCGGGCGCGATGTTGAGATGCCGGTTGACGCTGTCAGGCTTTGCGGGTGTCGCGGTAACGCGGTGCAGCATCAATATGGCGCCAATGCCGCCGATGAACGGCTTGGCCAGCGGTGCAAGACCGGAATAGCGGGCGACGTTGAGCGCCAGTTTCCGGATTGCCTCGCCCCCGTCGATCATTCATTCACCTTTTGCGCCTAGGCTGATCCAAGCACGGAATGCGCCTATGCGGCTCCCCAAATCGCCATCAATACGCCGTAAGGATTGAGGTATGGTTGACGCAACCGCGTCATTTGACGGCAATCGGCTCGCTGCGACCGAGGCGTCGCCGCGTGCCTTGCCAGGGGATCAGGCCAACCTATCGATTTCTGTGGTGTCGGGCGAAGGGCTCGCGGCCTATGCCAGGTTCTGCCGTTCGGCCCTGTTTGCACCGGCACAGAGTGCCGGCTGGATCCTGACCTGGGCAGAGCAGACCGGACCGAACCTCCTCGTTGCAACGCTGAGCGCCGAAGGCAGGCCGGTTTTCGCGCTGGCCCTGGAGGTCACCGCGAGAGGTCCGTTCCGCGTCGCTCGCTTCATGGGCGACCGCCATGCCAATGGCAACTTCGTCGCCGCCGATCCGCAATGGCTGGCCAGGGCGGATGTCGCGGCCATCCGATCGATGCTGGCGGCCATCGCCAGGACACGGCCGGACATCGACCTCATCGCGCTCGAGCGGTTGCTGCCCGATCTCGACGGTGTCGCCAATCCACTCGCCTTGCTTGACCATTTTGCCAGCCCCAATCTGTCGCTGGCCGTCGACCTCGCCGGTGGCTTCGATGCGCTGCTGTTGCGCGCCAGCGGCAAGCGCAAACGCAAGAAGCACCGCTCGCAAATGCGCAAGTTCGAGGCCGTCGGCAGTCATCGCCGCATCGAGGCCGCTACCCCCGACGAGGTGAACAGGCAGCTCGATGCCTTTTTCGAGATGAAGGAATTGCGCTTCCGCAAGATGGGCATCGCCAACGTCTTCGGCGACCAGCAGGTACGCACCTTCTTCCGCGCGCTGTTCCTGCAAGCGCTAGCCGAAGACAGGCCCGCCTTCGTGCTGCACGGGTTAGAGGTTGCCGGCAAGCTCCGTGCCGTCACCGGGTCAAGCCGCTCGGGCAAACGCCTGATCTGCGAGTTCGGAGCGATCGCCGAGGACGATCTTGGCCACACCAGCCCGGGCGACTTCCTGTTCTTCGACAACATCCAGCAAGCCTGCGAGACCGGTTTCGCTGTCTATGACTTCTCTGTCGGCGACGAGCCTTACAAGCGGCAATGGTGCGATATCGAGACCCAGCACTTCGAGGTTTTGGTCCCCTTGACCCCCAGGGGTCGCGTGCTGGCGCTGACACTTAGGCAAGGCGCAAGGCTGAAGGCCTTTGTCAAGAACAGCCCGACGATCTGGAAGCTGACCAAGATGCTGCGCCGCAGGGCGGCAGGACAGGCAGCGCCCGCCGCAGGCGAGGATGAGAGCTAGCTTTCAGAAGTTGAGGGCTTCCCGGAGCGCCGGGCCGGCTCTGACACGCAGATCGAGATCGGCCTCGATATGGTCGATGTGGTGCAGCATCAGCCGGCTCGCCAGCCCGCAATCGCCGTTCTCCAGTGCGCCGACAATTTCCGTGTGCTCGCTATGCCCGCAGGCTGATACGCCAGACCGCCCGTAAAGGGCGATGACCAGCGACGAGCGCGCCACCAGTTCCTCCATGAAACGCTGCAGGATGGCATTGCCGGCCACGGAGGCGAGCAGCAAATGGAAATCGCCGGACGCCTTGATTTCGGAACGCCGCGCCGTCGGGCCGCGCGCGGCGATGAAGCGGCCTTCCTCGTCGAGCTGGGCCCGGAACGCGGCGATGTCGGCAGCGGTGACGCGCCCGCAAGCGGCAATGGCGATACCCGGCTCGATCAAACGGCGCGAAGCAAACACCTGGCGCGCTTCCTCGGGCGAAGGGTTGGCGACGAAGGCGCCGCGGTTGCGCTCGGTGCGCACCAGCCCTTCGAAGGACAACATCTGCAACGCTGCCCGCGCCACGGTGCGCGAAACGTCGAAGAGCGTGCCGACCTCGCCTTCCGACAGCTTGGTGCCCGGCGCCAGCCGGCGATCGACGATGGCGTCGCGCAGATTGTCGCGGATCGCCTGGGCGCGATCCTGGTTGGCGCTGTCGGCGGCGGAATAGATCTGATCGGCAATGTTCATGGCGATGATGTTCCCGCCCCCTTCTAACGCGACTCGTCGCCTCCGCACGAGAGGCAAAGTGAACACGAAGCCGAAAAAGATTGCATACGATTCTTGTGCATATCGCGCACAATCGCCCATAATTTGTGCAATGCACAAGGAAGCCTTTCAGATAGGCGGCACCCAAGAATCCTGATTTTTCAGACAATTCAAACGCTTGGCCGATCGTCCGCGGATTGGCACGCATGATGCATTGGTTAATGCGACCCAACGGGGAAGCCTGAATGTCCAAAGCCGCCGAGATCGACATCGTGTCCGTTTCGAAAGTCTATGGAACGACGACCGCCGTCGAGGACATCAGCCTGAAGATACCGGCCGGCACCTATTGCTGCCTGCTCGGCCCCTCCGGCTGCGGCAAGACCTCCACTCTGCGCATGATCGCCGGCCACGAAAGCATTTCGTCGGGCGATGTCCGCCTCGGCAACACCGTCGTCACCGACCTGCCGCCGGCCAAGCGCGGTACGGCGATGATGTTCCAGTCCTACGCGCTGTTCCCGCATCTCGACCTCATCGACAATGTCGCCTTCAGCCTGAAGATGAAGGGCGTCGACAAGGAACAGCGCCGCGCCAAGGCGTTCGACATGCTCAAGCTGATGCAGATGGAGGCTTACGCCACACGCCGCCCCGCGCAGCTTTCCGGCGGCCAGCAGCAGCGCGTGGCACTGGCGCGGGCGCTCATCACCGATCCGGAGGCGCTGCTGCTCGACGAGCCGCTATCGGCGCTCGACCCGTTCCTGAAGATACGCATGCGCGCCGAGTTGAAGAAGCTGCAGACCTCGCTCGGCATAACCTTCGTCCACGTCACCCACAGCCAGGAGGAGGCCATGGCCTTGGCGGACCTGATCGTGGTGATGAATGACGGCCGCATCGAACAGGCGGCACCCCCGCGCGACGTGTTCGAGCGGCCGGCCACGGCGTTCGTGGCGCGCTTCATGGGCGACCACAATGTCATCTCGGGCCGCGTCACCGGAGAACGTGACGGCATGGTCGTCTTCGACGTCAATGGCGGCGCCTCGCTTGCTGCCTGCGGGCAAGACCAGAAGCCGGGAGCGCCGATCGACATCGCCATCCGCACCGACCATGTGCGCATCGGCGAGCCCCCCGCGCCCGGCCTCGGCTTCACCGGCATCGTCTCCAACATCGAATATCGCGGCGCCACGGTGAAGCTGTCGGTCACCGGCGCCGGCATCGATGATTTCACCGTCATCATCGACGATTCCGACTTCTTCGCCAGACCCGTCGCCATTGGCGACGCCGTTCCGCTCGCCTGGGATTCCGAGGATGCCATCGTCCTCGGGCGCCTTCATTCATGAATTCAACGAAGCAAAACAAGACAGGGGAATAGGCATGACAAACACCATGGAAAACAAGACTGGCATTTCGCGCCGCTCATTGCTCAAGACAGGCGCCGCCGCCGTCGGCCTCGCCGCCGGCTCGGGCGTCATCACCGGCTTCCCGACCATCTGGGCGCAGTCCAACATCACGCTGCGCCAGTTCGGCACCGGCGTGTCGAACCTCAACGCCATCGCCGACAAGTGCAAGGCCGACCTCGGCATCACGCTGGAGATGACGGCGACCGATTCCGACGCCGCCGCCCAGCGCGCCGTGACGCAGCCCGACAGCTACGACATCGCCGACATCGAATACTGGATCTGCAAGAAGGTGTTCCCCACCGGCGTGCTGCAGCCGATGGATGTCAGCAAGCTGAAATATTACGACGAACTGGTGCCGCTGTTCAAAACCGGCAAGCTGATGCCCGACAGCGTGATTGCCCAGGGCACGGCGCCGCACACGGTCGGCTTCGTTGAGGCGCAGGATTCAAAGACCTTCGCCAAGGCGCCGACCAACTGGTTCACCATGGTGCCGACAATCTACAACGCCGATACGCTGGGCATCCGCCCCGACCTCGTCGGCCGCGACATCAACAGCTGGGCGGACATCATGGACCCGGCCTTCAAGGGCAAGACAGCGATCCTCAACATCCCCTCCATCGGCATCATGGATGCGGCGATGATCATGGAAGCGATGGGCAACGTCAAATATGCCGACAAGGGCAACATGACCAAGGACGAGATCGACAAGACGATCGACTTCCTGATCAAGGCCAAGCAGGGCGGCCAGTTCCGCGCCTTCTGGAAGTCCTTCGACGAGAGCGTCAATTTGATGGCGTCGGGCGAAGTGGTCATCCAGTCGATGTGGTCGCCGGCCGTCGCCGCGGTGCGCTCCAAGGGCATTCCCTGCCGCTTCCAGCCGCTCAAGGAAGGCTACCGCTCATGGGGCGGCGGCCTTGGCCTCGCCGCCCACCTCAAGGGCGCCGAACTCGACGCGGCCTACGAATACATCAACTGGTACACGTCGGGCTGGGTCGGTGGCTACCTCAACCGCCAAGGCTACTACTCGGCCAATATGGTCTCGGCCAAGAAGTTCATGTCCGAGGACGAGTGGGGTTACTGGATCGAGGGCAAGCCGGCCAAGGGCGAGATCAAGGCGCCCGACGGCACCGTCATGGAAAAGGCGGGTGCGGTGCGAGACGGCGGCTCCTTCGAGGAGCGCATGGGCAAGGTCGCCTGC
Source organism: Mesorhizobium sp. AR07 (assembly GCF_024746815.1). Taxonomy (GTDB): domain Bacteria; phylum Pseudomonadota; class Alphaproteobacteria; order Rhizobiales; family Rhizobiaceae; genus Mesorhizobium. The sequence continues at coordinate 395,142 of NZ_CP080525.1, read as the reverse complement.
TGGAACTCGGTCATGGACGAGGACCGCTATATGGTGAAGCGCTGGAACGAGTTCATCGCGGCCTGATGCAGCCAGCGCCCCGCCTTCTCCCCTTGTGGGAGAAGGCGGATTGGCGCGCAGCGCCAAGACGGATGAGGGTGTCGGAAGAAACTCCACCGTGGGTGATCCGTCCAGCACCCCTCATCCGACCGAGCTTCGCTCGGCCACCTTCTCCCACACAAGGGGAGAAGGAAAAGCCGCTCCGCCCGCATCGCGAACCTGCACCGGGACCATTGATGACAGTCGCTCTCGAACGCCCCGCAATCGCCGCCGCCAAGCCCGCCCGGCGCCGTCGCCTGTCGCTCAGTGCCATCACGCCCTACCTGCAGTCGGCGCCGCTGGCCATCATCCTCGGTGCGTTCCTGCTGCTGCCCATCATCATGATCGTCGTCGTGTCCTTCTGGGATTACGACTTCGCCGCCATGTATCCGGATTTCCTGACCACCAACTATTCGGATGTGCTGGGCTCCTGGGTGACCTGGAAGACCTATCTCAACACCATCAAATTCGCGGCCATCGTCTGGGCGCTGACCTTGTTCATCGGCTTCTGGGTCGCCTATTTCCTGGCTTTCCACATCCGCACCACGGCCATGCAGATGGTGCTGTTCCTGGTCTGCACCGTGCCGTTCCTGACCTCCAACATCATCCGCATGATCTCGTGGATCCCGGTGCTCGGCCGCAACGGGCTGATCAACTCGACGCTGGTGCAGTTGGGCCTGGTGCCCAAGCCCATCGAATGGCTGCTCTATTCGGAATTCGCGGTCGTGCTGGCCATGGTGCATCTCTACACGCTGTTCATGGTGACGCCGATCTTCAACACGCTGATGCGCATCGACAAATCGCTGGTCGAGGCCGCGCGGGATGCCGGCGCTTCGGGCTGGCAAGTGCTGTGGAACGTCATCATTCCGCTGGCCAAGCCTGGCATGGCGATCGGCACCATATTCGTCGTCACGCTTGTCATGGCCGATTTCTCCACCGTGCAGGTGATGTCGGGCGGGCAAAGCGCATCGGTCGCGCTGATGATGAAGAACCAGATGTCGCTACTGCAATATCCTGCCGCCGCCGCCAATGCGGTGGTGCTTCTGGTGCTGGTGCTTTTGATGGTCGCCGGCATCCTGCGCATCGTTGATATCCGCAAGGAGCTTTGACGTGAGCCACGAAAAACGCACCATCGAATTCTACGTGCTGGCGGCCTTCTTCACGCTGTTCGTGCTGTTCCTCTACGGCCCGCTGTCGGCGATCCTGATCCTCTCCTTCCAGGGCGAGACCGGCGGCCTCACCTTCCCGCTCAACGGCGTGTCGCTGCACTGGTTCGCCAATCTGTTCGAGCGCCAGGCGGTCGGCGATTTCGGCGGCAGCTTCAAGCGCTCGCTGTTGCTGGGTGTCATGGTGATGATCGTCACCGTCGCCGTGTCGCTGCTCGCCGGCCTTGCCTTCCGCCAGAAGTTTCGTGGTGCCACCGCGCTGTTCTACCTGGCAGTCGCCAGCCTGGTCGTGCCCTCGATCATCATTTCGCTGGGCATCGGCGTCGTCTTCCAGCAGATCGGTTTTCGCCCGGCCTGGTACACGTCGGCCTTCGGCGCCCATCTGACCTGGACACTGCCCTTCGGCGTGCTGATCATGTTCGCCGTCTTCAACCGTTTCTCACCCGCCTACGAGGAAGCCGCGCGCGACCTCGGCGCCACCTCCTGGCAGACCTTCGCCCATGTCGTGCTGCCGATGATCGCGCCGAGCCTGATCGGCGTCGGCCTGTTCGGCTTCACACTGTCCTACGACGAGTTCGCCCGCACGCTGATGACATCAGGCACTTTCAACACGCTGCCGCTCGAGATCTACGGCATGACCACCAATGTGACGACGCCGGTGCTCTACGCGCTGGGCACGGTGACCACGGTTTTCTCGTTCCTGGTGATCCTGGCGACGCTTGGCGCCATCCTCTATGTCGGCCGCCGCCGGGTGCGTGCCTGACCATGCGGATCCTTGTGGTGAATCCCAACACGACGGCCAGCATGACCGAAACCATCGGTGCGGCGGCGCGCGCCGTGGCAGGCGCCACCACGGAGGTCGTCGCCGTCACCTCCTCCACGGGGCCGGCTTCGATCGAAGGTTATTATGACGAGGCGCTCGCCGTGCCCGGCCTGCTGATGGAGATCGCCGCCGGCGAGCGTGCCGGCGCGCAGGCGGCCATCATCGCCTGTTTCGACGATACGGGCCTGGATGCCGCGCGCGCCATGGCCAACATCCCGATCATCGGCATTTGCGAGGCGGCGCTCAGCATCGCGTCCTTCATCGCCCAGCGCTTCACCGTCGTCACCACCACCGAACGCTCCCGCATACCGGTGGAGGGGTTGGTGCAGCGCTACGGCATGGCGGGGCGAGCGCGTGTACGGGCCGCCGACATTCCGGTGCTCGCCCTTGAAGATCCGGCATCAGGCGCGATCGGGAAGCTGCGCGACGAAATCGCCCGGGCCGTCGAGGAGGACCGCGCCGAAGCCATCGTGCTTGGCTGCGCCGGCATGGCGGATCTTGCCCACCGGCTCCAGGCCGAATTCGGCCTGCCTGTCATCGACGGTGTCGGCGCTGCGATGAAACAGGCCGAGGCGCTGGTAGCGCTCGGCCTGTCGACATCGAAGCGCGGCGCCTATGCGAGCCCACTGGCCAAGCCCTACCGTGGCATGCTGAAATCCTTCTCGCCTGGAGCCGTCGCCGCGGAGTGAGTGCCATGAAGCCGACCATCCGCACACTGTCGCTGCAGGAACTGGCGATTCTTGTCGACTGGGCGGCGGTGGAAGGCTGGAACCCCGGCCTTGAGGACGCGGCAATGTTCCAGGCAGCGGATCCCGAAGGGTTCATCGGCGCCTTTGTCGGTAACGAAATGGTCGCGGCAATCTCGGCGGTGGCCTATGGCCATGAATTTGGTTTCATCGGCCTCTACATCTGTCGGGCGGATATGCGCGGCAAGGGCTACGGCAAGGCGGTGTGGACTGCCGGCATGGCGAGGCTGGCGGGCCGCACGATCGGCCTCGACGGCGTCGCCGAGCAGCAGGCCAATTACCGGCACAAGGGCTTCAGGCCCGCCTACGAGACCATCCGCTACAGTGGGCGCAAGGCGGGCCCGGCGGTCAGGGACGATGGGCTGCGCACGGTGACGACGCAGCTCGTGCCCGACATCATCGCCTATGACACCCATTGTTTTCCGGCACCGAGACGGGCCTTCCTGCAGCGCTGGCTGCCGGCGCCTCACTACGGGCTGGCGGCGATCAGCTCGCGCGGCACCACCGGCTATGCGGTGGCGCGCCCGTGCCGCTCAGGCTTCAAGATCGGCCCGCTGTTTGCCGACGATAAGGAGATCGCGCTGCAACTGCTCGACGGACTGGCGGGTATGTGCGGAGGCGGCGAACTGCACATCGACGTTCCAGCGACCCAGTTGGACTTCATCGCAGCGCTCGACGCGGCAGGCTTCTCACCGACCTTCACCACCAGCCGCATGTACAAGGGCCAGCCCCCAAAGCTCGGCCCGCACAGGATATTCGGCGTGACGACGTTGGAGTTGGGATAGAACTTTCAGGACCGAACAGCGTCCGCCAGAGAATTTGCAACTCGTCTACGCCGCCGAGCGCCGTCCCGGCACCGGATTGCGGGGCGGTTCGTGGCCGAGCGGCGTCACCAGCGTCAGGTCCGGATAGCCGCTTTCGATCAGCTTGACCGCGGCCTGCGTCACTTCATCATCCGGCTCCAGCATGGAGAGGAAGACTTCGGTGGCATCGCCGGCCAGACGGCCGATGCCTTGCGCGTCGGCAGGCCCGCATTCGACCACGACCAGATCATAGGCTGTTGTCAGCGACTGCATGATGATCGGCAGCCGGTCCGCGGCGCGCATGGCGCGGACCGGATCAGCCGTGCCGACCGGAATGACGTGGCAATCCGAGTAGAGATCGGCGTGGATAACGTCGCTGAACTGCGCTTCCGAAGCGAGCAGGTTGGTGATGCCGGGGAAGAGCCCGCTGTCCAGCATCGGCCGCGAGGCAGCGCCGGAAGCGGTGAGGTCCAGCAACAGGACGCGCAGGCCGGCGTCGGAAACTTCACGCGCCACCAGGACCGCCGATGCGGCGGCCTCGTCGCCCTCCGGCGAGACGAATATGGCACGCGCCGCGCCACTGGCGATCAGCTTCTCCGCCGCCTTCTCGACATCGATTTCGCCAAGGGTGGAACGTGCCGGTTCGGGCTCGACAGCAGCCTTCTCGGTCGGCGCCGCCTCGGGCATTGCGACCATGTCGGGCGTCCCGGCCATATCAGGAGCAACGGTCTCGGCAGTTGGATAGCGCATCGCGGCCCTGTAGGGCTCGACCGCCGCTTCAGCCGGATACTCTCCCATCTCATCGATGACGTCGACCTCCTGGCGGACAACCGGCATCGCGACGCTATCGGGCGCCCGAGCTACATGAGGCATCGCGACCTCATCGATCCGTTCGAATCGGGAGCCGGTCGCCGGCCGCATCGCGCGGCCTGAAAACAGCTCCTTCAGAAGCGTCACGATGGCCATGATCAGCAGCGACGCGGCGAAGGCAGCGCCGACGATCGGCCCTATCTTCGGGAAATAGGCCTCGGAGGGGACCTGGGCCGGAGAAACTACCCGGGCATCGACGGGCAGATAGTTGCGGTCCTTGCGCGACGCCGCCGCCAGGTAGTTGGTCTGGTACGATTCGAGCTGCTGGCGCTTGGCGGTCGCATCACGCTGCAGGGCATCGAGTTCGACCTGCTGTTCGCCGGCACGGGCCGAAGCGGCCTTCAGTGTGTTGACGTCGGCAACGAGCTGGTTCTCACGAGCCTGCGCGGTCTGCGCCTGGGTCATCAGACCCTTCATCAGTTTTTGCGCCTCATTGCGGATCTGGCCGTCGAGATCGGCAAGCTGAGATTTAAGCGCCCGGATGCGCGGATGATTGTCGAGCAAGGTCGTGGACAGATCGGCAATGTTGGCCCTGAGCTCAACCTGCCGCTCGCGCAGGCGCTGGATCAGATCGGAAGACAAGACCTCAGGCACGGCATCGAGCGAACCGCCGCCCTGCAACGCCTGGCGCACGCTGTTGGCGGTCGCTTCCGCCGAGGCGCGGTTGGCGCGCACGCGCGTCAGCTCGCTCGACAGTTCGGAAAGCTGCTGCGTGGCAAGCACCGAGTTGTTGCCACCCATCAGAAGATCGGATTGCGCCCGGTAGGTGGCGACCTTGGCCTCGGCATCCTTCACCTGCCGTTGCAGATCGGCGATCTCCGGCGCCAGAAAATCGGCGGCGGCATTGTTCGATTCGAGCTTGGCAGCCCCCTGCCCCGCAATATAGGCGGCGGCAATGGCGTCGGGTATGGCGGCCGCAAGCTTGGGATCTTCCGATGAGAACTCAATGGCAATGATGCGGGTCTTCTCGACGCCATAGACGTTGAGCTTCTCACGCATTTTCTTGAGAACGCGTTCTTCCGTCGGAATTTCCATCGGGTCGCTCTTCAAGCCAACGAGGACCAGAGCGCGGTTCAACGCCGACATGTCGAGCGCTTCGTCGAACTCGGGCAGTTTTTCCAGACCAAGCTTCTGCGCGACCCGCTTGAGGATTTCGTTGGAGGAAATTATCTGGACCTGAGTGGCAACGCCTTGTTCATCGAGAATCGGCCTGTCGGTGTCGCCGTTGCTGGCCGGCCGCGTATAGACGGATTCACGCGGAGCAATCTCTACCTGCGTCTGGGCCTTGTAGTGGCGCGTGGCAAGCGAGGCGAGCGCGAAAGCCGCGCCGGTCACCACCAGCGCGACAACGAGGATGCGCAGCCAGTTCCTCGCCAGGCTGGCGAAGAGCTGCCTGAGATCGACGTCGACATCTGCGGCCGCGGACTGAACGGACATGCATCCCTACTCCGATACTGGGTCAGGACGCACCGTAAACAACTATGGTAACTCAGCCGTTAAGACCGAAGTAAGTTTTCGTTAGGGTTTACTGGCGAGCGACAAACAAAACCGCCAAAAATCGTAAAACTCTTGCCGACGCGCCGAGTGTCTGCCGCTCCCTTTACCGGCCATTAACCCTAACAGGATGATAACGGACCTCGATCCCCAGAGTTGCTGCGACGCTGCAGCGGCCAGTCGAAGGTACCTGTCCGGTCATGAAAAGCACTGCTTCCCTTTTTCGCGCGCTGCTTGCCGTGTCGATGCTCGCCGGCTGTTCCAGCTACCGGCCGACACCGGCTGCGTTCCATGAGGTGCTCAACCAGCCCTATCGTCTTGGCGCCGGCGACCGCGTCCGCGTCACGGTCTTCGAGCAGGACGGGCTGACCAACACCTACAGCGTCGACCAATCCGGCTATCTCTCCTTCCCGCTTGTCGGCGCCGTGCCGGCGCGTGGCCACACCGCACAGCAGATGGAAAAGGAAATCGCCGACAAATTGCGGCAGGGCTATCTGCGCGATCCCGACGTTTCGGTCGAGATCGATCGCTATCGGCCGATCTTCGTCATGGGCGAAGTGGGCGCTGCCGGCCAATATTCGTATGTCCCCGGCCTGACGGTGCAGAAGGCAATCGCCATTGCCGGCGGTTTCACGCCGCGCGCCAACCAGGAAAGCGTCGACATCACCCGCGACATCAACGGCAAGGTGATGACCGGCCGCGTGGTCACCTCCGACCCGCTGCTGCCCGGCGACACCGTTTACGTTCGCGAACGCCTGTTCTGACGAACCACGTGGCGGACACACTCAGGATCGTCCATTGCTTTCGCTCACCCGTCGGAGGAATTTTCCGCCATGTGCGCGACCTGACCGAGGCGCAGGTCGCGGCCGGACATTCCGTCGGCATTGTCTGCGATTCGATGACGGGCGGCGCATTCGAGGAACGCCTGTTCGAGCAAATGAAGGACATGCTGGCGCTCGGCATCCATCGCACGCCGATGCAGCGTCATGTCGGCCCGGGCGACCTTGCGTCGGCCTGGTGCACCTACAGGATCATCAAGGAATTGCGGCCGGACGTGTTGCACGGGCACGGCGCCAAGGGTGGCGCCTATACTCGTCTGTTCGGCTCATTGTTGCGGGTATCAAGGTCTCGCGTAGCCCGCCTTTATTCGCCGCATGGTGGCTCCCTCCACTATGACGAGAAGACGGCCACCGGAAAGCTGTTCTTCGCGCTCGAGCGCTTCATGGCGCACTTCACCGACTACCTGCTGTTTGTTTCCGACTACGAAAGGCGAACCTATCGCCGCAAGGTCGGCGAGCCGTCGATCCCCAACAGCCTGGTCTACAACGGATTGCGCGCCGCCGAATTCGAGCCGGCGATCACCAGGCCCAATGCTGTCGATCTGCTCTATATCGGCATGATGCGCGACCTGAAGGGACCGGACATCTTCATCGACGCGCTGGCCCTCGCCGGCCCCCGGCTCGGCCGCACGCTTACCGCGGTCATGGTCGGCGACGGCGACGACCTGCCGCGCTACCACGCGCAAGTGAAGCGACTAGGGCTTGAGAACCAAATCCGCTTCCTGCCGCCGATGCCTGCCCGGGAAGCTTTCGCGCTGGCTGCGCTCGTCATCGTTCCCTCGCGCGCCGAAGCCATGCCCTATATCGTTCTGGAGGCGCTTGCCGCGGGAAAACCGGTGATCGCCACCTCCGTCGGCGGCATTCCGGAGATTTTTGGCTCCGGCTCCGCTGCCCTGATCCGGCCCGACCCAGCCGAGCTCGCCGACAAGATGCGCCAGGCCCTGACCGACCCAGCCGCCTATCGCAAGCTGATGCCCGATGGCGCCAGCCTCAAGGCACGCTTCGGCGTCGATGTAATGGCCGCCGACATCGAGAAGGCCTACTTCGGCGCGCTCAATAGATAGGGCCGCGGCCCCAAGCCGTTCCAAAGCCACACGTTGTTTCAAGGGTTTCTTAGCTCTCTTTTGCTATTCACCTGAGGGAAGCTTGCGGAAAACTCCATGAACGAGATCGACCCCGCGCACCGCTTTTCAGCAGAAGCGGTGCGTAAATTCGACAGCCCGGCCGATGGCGATGCGCCCGGCGGCATGAACGATGTCGCCCGCCAGGTCGCTTCGCAGTACAGGCGCGATACGATGTCGCCGATCATGGTCAGCGGCGTGCTGCGCATGGTCGAATTCGGGTTGCTGTTCCTGTCCGGGCTCGGCGTCTATTTCCACTACATCGGGTTCTATCTCGCCTGGCAGTATCCGCTGACGATCGCCGCCTCGTCGTTCCTGGCCGTGGTGCTGCTCGACGTCACCGACTGCTACCAGGTCGTGTCGCTGATGCGGCCGATCGCCAATTTCGGCCGCGTCCTGCTGGTCTGGGCCGGCACCTTCGCCCTGATGGCGCTGACAGCGTTCGTCATGAAGATGTCGGAAGACTATTCGCGCCTGCTGTTCGGCACCTGGTTCGTCGTCGGTTTCGTTCTCCTGTTCGGCCTCAGGCTGGTGATGTCGAAGCTGATCCGGCGCTGGGCGCGCGATGGCCGCATGGAGCGGCGCGCCGTCATCGTCGGCGGCGGCAAGGCGGCGGAAATCCTGATCCGCTCGGTCGAAAAACAGCCTTACAACGACATCCGCATCTGCGGCATCTTCGACGATCGCGGCGACAAGCGCTCGCCGCCCATCGTCGCCGGCTATCCCAAGCTCGGCACGATCTCGGAACTGATCGAGTTCGCCCGCATCGCCCGCATCGACATGCTGATCGTATCGCTGCCGCTGACCGCCGAATCGCGCGTGCTGCAGCTGCTGAAGAAGCTGTGGGTGCTGCCGGTCGACATCCGGCTGTCGGCACATTCCAACGCGCTGCAGTTTCGCCCGCGCGCCTATTCCTACATCGGCTCGGTGCCGATGCTCGATATCTTCGACAAGCCGATAAACGACTGGGATTCGGTCGCCAAGCGCGCCTTCGATATCGTCTTCAGTCTCATCGGCATCGTCGTGTTCTCGCCGGTGATGCTGGCCACCGCCATCGCCATCAAGCTCGACAGCAAGGGGCCGGTGCTGTTTCACCAGAAGCGGCACGGCTTCAACAACGAGATCATCGAGGTCTACAAGTTCCGTTCGATGTATACGGACAAGGCCGACCCGACCGCCAAGCAGACCGTGACCAAGAACGATCCGCGCGTCACCCGCATCGGCCGCTTCATCCGCAAGACTTCGATCGACGAACTGCCGCAGTTCTTCAACGCGCTGCTGGGTTCGCTGTCGCTGGTCGGCCCGCGCCCGCACGCTATCGCCGCGCAATCGCACAACCTTCTCTACAACGAAGTGGTCGACGGTTATTTCGCGCGCCACAAGGTCAAGCCCGGCGTCACCGGCTGGGCGCAGATCAATGGCTGGCGCGGCGAGATGGACACCAACGAGAAGATCCGCATGCGGACAGAGTACGACCTCTATTACATCGAGAACTGGTCGCTGCTGTTCGACTTGCGGATTCTGTTCCTGACGCCGATCCGGCTGCTGAACACGGAAAACGCCTATTGAGCGCGATTTCCCACGAGCTGCCGCAGGCCGCGGTCAACGCCAAGCTGATCGCGTTGATTTCCTCGGCCGCAATCTTCGTCGGCATATTCCTGTCCGGCTTCGTCATCAGCGAGCCTGCGCCTTATGAACTCTACATGGCGGGGCTGATCACCATCTGGGCTCTGTTTGGCCTCCGGGTGTCGCGCGCCGCAATGCCGCTCCTGGTGCTGCTGGTGACGATGAACATCGGCGGCATGATCTCGATGACGCAGATGGCCGATCTGGCCAACACGCCGCTCTATCTCTCCGTCTCGCTGTTTCTCGCCTTCACCGCGGTGTTCTTCGCTTCGGTGACCGCTGTACAACCCAGCCTCTACCGGCTGATCTTCTTCGCCTATGTCGTGTCGGCGGTAATCACCTCTCTGCTCGGCATTGCCGGCTATTTCCACGCTTTTCCGGGCGCGGAAATGTTCACCAAATACGACCGCGCCGCCGGCGTCTTCCAGGACCCGAATGTATTCGGACCGTTCCTGGTGCTGCCCGGCATTTATCTGCTCTATCTGCTTTTGACCGGGCCGGTCTCGCGCATGCCGCTGCTGGCGGTGCCGCTGCTGATCATCACCGCCGGCATCTTCTTCTCCTTTTCGCGCGGCGCCTGGGGCATGTTCGCAGTCTCGGCCGTCCTGCTCACCGGCTGCCTGTTCCTGCAGAGCGCCAGCGGCATGTTCCGGCTGCGTGTCGTGGTGATGACGATCGCCGCGCTGTCACTGCTGGTCGTCGCCATGATCGTCATCATGCAGCTACCCGGCGTGTCGGAAATGTTCTCCAACCGCGCTCATCTCGAACAGAGCTACGACACCGCCCGCCTCGGCCGCTTCGCCCGTTACGCAATCGGCTTCCAGATGGCGCTCGAGCATCCGTTCGGCATCGGCCCGCTGGTCTTCGGCACAATTTTCGGCGAAGACACCCACGACATCTGGCTGAAGATGCTGATGGACTACGGCTGGCTCGGCTTCGTGTCGTTCCTGACGCTTGTCGCCTGGACGATATCAGCCGGATTCCGCATATTGCTGCGCGACCGGCCGTGGCAACCCTACCTGTTGTGCGCCTATGTCGCCTTTATCGGCAATATCGGCCTCGGCACCTTCATCGACATCGACCACTGGCGCCATCTCTATCTGCTGCTCGGCCTGATCTGGGGCGCAATCGCGCTCGAATACAGGCACCAGCGGCTGTTGCATCAGGCCATGCCGCCCACACCAAATTGGCATTTCATTTCTGAACCACGCACATCAGCTTGACGCAGCGCCAGATCTCTTTGCGTCAGAGCTCAACCTGTCGCTTTTGAGTGGGGAGAAGGCGAGACTGAACGCATATATCCTTCCCCGATTTTCGTCCGTTACGCGAATCCAGTTTCTTTCCCATACCCGCACGGTAACTTCAGCGCCGACCGCAAACGCTGCGGCCCTGAAAGGGCTGTGTGCATCGACTGTGTGCACCGCGGTCACTTTGTTGAGTTCGATCTCCTCGACAAGATAGGTCGGCATTTGCATCTCCTCTTCGGACGAAACCACAGAATGCTTCCTTTGCAAGAAGGTTCTACCGGGCTTTGCCTTGTCTCAAAGCGCGACTGCTGACTACCGTCCCGAGCATCCTCGCGTCGCCGTTCAATTTTGCCATATGCTCTGCCGGGCCAAACCGATCGGACGCGATAGTGTCCAACCCTTTGGAAGGCTGCTGGAGCCACTTCCGTTGGACACCGATCTTGTCCGCCATCGCACATAATTCATCGAGAGAGTCCGCCCACATGTGGCACATGACAGGGCGGCCGAGCCCGGCTCGCATAGTGTCGACGTAGACGGCCATTTGGGTAGACGGCCATTTGGGTCGAACTGGCTAGTCCAATGCTGTCTATCTATTAGGCATGACTAACATAGACAACAACGGTGACCGTGCTGTGACGGACGCCGGCAAAGCACTCCTGGTGACCTGTAATCTAGCTACGACGTGCCCGGCCCAGTCGCCGCTGTCACGGCACGTTCATCACGACAAGCTAATATGAGGTGGCATCGAGTTTTCTGCTGACATGGAGGAATGGTGTGCCTGTTCCCCGGTATGACGATGATCGCTTCGAAACCTGTGTTGAACTTTCAAAGGGTTTTGGCGGGTGGTTTGTCCGCCTATGCGAGGACGGCCGAGAGACGTTTCATGAGTTTAAGCGAGAGCGTCAGGCGATTGCCTTCGCAGACGCCCAACGGAAGCGAATTGGACTGCCCCCTCAACCGCTGGAGGGGGCAGCATTCGACAGCCACAAAGCGGTCGGGACAATCAGACGATCAGCAAATGTGTTGAGAACCGAGGGATTGGGTCGGTTCCTCCAATTGTCGGTATCATCGCTGAGCGAACCAATCAGGTCGCAGATACTCTGTCGTCGCGTGGCGGGCGATGCAAGGCAGGCACTGTCCAAACTCAATGAGGCGAATCGAAATCGCGGTTTGTTCATCGATTGTGGATCGAACGTCGGCCAAGGGTATAAATTCTTTTCGCGGCACTACACACCTGACCGCTACGATTACGTTCTAATCGAGCCCAACAGGCATTGCCTGCCGCACCTTGAGGCGTTGCGCTCCGACAAAGGGGCAATGGAGATTGTCGCAAAGGCGGCGAGCGTGAAAGATGGTTACGTCGAACTGTTCGGCCCCCCTGCGGACCAGGCGAACCCCACGCATGAAGGTTGCTCGATATTCCCCAGCCACAACGGAAGTCTGTATCAATCTCAGCGATTTGCGCACGAGCTTGTCGAAACGTTTTCGCTGTCGCAAATGATCCGAGCCAAACGCAGGCAGTACGAAGTGGTGGTTCTGAAGCTGGACGTTGAGGGGGCGGAGTACGAGATCCTTGACGATATGATCCGTTCCGGGATCCATCGTGACCTCTTTGCCGCCTATGTTGAGTTCCACTCTCTCTACATGAGGAGTTCCGAAGCGCGAATGACCCGCGCCATCGAACTCGAAATCATGCGTGAATTCCAGAAGGCGGGCACTCACATAAGCAGATGGATATAGCCCGGTGCTGTTGCCCACGGTGGGTGGGGCTGCCAGTCGCTGCTCCATGATGATGACCGACAACAAGATTGAACCGACCTGCCGCCTGACAGGACACCAATTGGGTCCTGGCGCAAGCTACGCCCCGCAAGGGCGCCCTTTAGGAGGAAGGGACTTTCTTTACGAATCCGTAAGTCGCGCGCCCGTGCCCACTCTCATAGGGTGCCCGGGAGCAGCGACTCATGCTGCCCTTCGCTGCTCATTGGGGTGCTAAACCCAACAGCCCGCTGCTACCCCAAATAAGTCCCGGCAGCGGGCTGGTCCCCACTGGCGAACCTACTTGCGGTATTTCGCGCAGACATTCCTCCGGTGAGGATCTCCGTATTCCTCACAATCATAGCCGCATTCATAGTCGCCGCCGCCATTGATCTGAATCTCGTTCAGCTTTTCTTTTGCATTTTCCAGGCAATATGACGCGCTTGTGAAGTGCGGCGTCACAACGAATTTTGTGCGGTCGGATCGATCCGGATAGACAATCGCGGACCAACCGCCTGGGCGGTCATCACAGCCGGACAGCACAAGCACTGCCATTGTAACGGCGGCCCAAATCATTCGCATCGCCCAAAGCCCTCACTGTGCTGGCCGTGGCGAGGATCGCGCCTGCGTGGGCTGGTCGTCAATCCTGCCGCAACCGTACGCCCGGCTCGACAGCCAATTGACCGAGCGTCCCGGGCGCGGCTTCACGCGCCGTAAGCACTGGGGATATCGGCGGCCTCAATGGACCATGAGAACGGCGACCGCCGACTGGCAGCCTTTGCCCGAGGTCTACCGGGGAGCGCGAGAAGCAGGAGGCCGTGAAGCGCTTCCGTGCAGGAGCGCATCAGCGGGCATTGGAGAGGCTTATCCGGCTCTCAGAAATGCGCCAGGAGGCTCAGGGGCCATCGCCGCTTTAGAACTGCGATCAGCGGCGACGCGCACTGGTGGGGTGCTGTGTGGCGCGGCAGTCGATCCGTTTGACGCGCGCCCCACCGTAGGCTTTTCATTTCTTGGTGATAAAAGCCTTGCAAACCGGTGTGAGTTCGCTGAGGTGCTGTTTAAGGCAGCCTTGCGCCTTGACATCATTGTCCATGTGACACACCCGCCTGGCGTCCGCCCTACAAGGTGTCTTGTAGGCATCTTTCGCTAATGCGGCGTCTGTGAGAAAAAGCGATATACAAGCCAGAAGCGCTAGTTGAAGCGTTTTTCCATTCTGCATGATTGTTTCCCCCTTTAGAAATGAGCGCAGAAGCGCAGACATTTATATACGCCATCCCTAATATAATTGGAATGCCCTTAAGGACGATGCCGGTGCTCATCTGAAAACCTCCCCAATATGTCGCGTCCATGTCGCGTGGACTTGCCGATAGTCACAGGAACGCGAGCTGGGAGGGGAATTACCCCTCGCGTTACCTCGGCTGGAAAAACGAAGAAAAACGAGAACGGACTTTTGGGGGTAAGTCCTTGTTTTATTAATGGTCGGAGTGGCCGGATTCGAACCGACGACCCCTTGACCCCCAGTCAAGTGCGCTACCGGGCTGCGCTACACTCCGGACCGGTCGCGATGTATCGTGATAACCCTGCTCGGGTCAACCGAAATTCGGCGACGATCGTGCTGGTGCGATCGCGGGCGCAGGCGAACCCTGCAATGCCGGGTCGTAACCTACCCCTGGCACACATCGATCCACTCAGCGCCGGTGAGATCGATCATGCGCTGCGGCGCAATCCGCACGGCGGCGTTGGTGGCGCCGGCGGCGGGCACGACCTCGCCGAAGTCGCGCAACGACGCGTCGCAATAGACCGGCAGCGGCGCCGGCAGGCCGAACGGGCAGACACCGCCGACCGGGTGACTGGTTGCTTCGACAACCTCCGCGGCGTCGAGCATGCGCGGCTTGCCGCCGAACTGGTCCTTGAACTTGCGGTTGTCCAGCCTGGCGATGCCGCTGGTCACGACCAGCATGGTGCACTCGCCTACGCGCAGGCAGATCGTCTTGGCGATCTGCGCCGGCAGCACGCCATGCGCCTCAGCCGCCAGTGCCACCGTCGCCGAACTCGCTTCCGTCACGATGACATCGATATCGGGCGCGCGGGCGGCAAAGAAGGCACGAACGGATTCCAGGCTCATATCGAAGACCCACGGTTCAGGATTTGGTGGACGGCGGATTGAGCCGCCGCGCGTATAAACACGTGCGGCGCGCAAATCGGCAAGCCCCAAGCTGCGGCGGGAAGGCCGCGGCACCAACAAACAAACCCGCCAAGTGCGCCTTGGCGGGTTCTCGAGCATGCCTGGTGCTGATCCTTATGTCAGGGATCGACCTTGTGCGGCCGGCGTCGGCACGGCAGAAGCAAGGAAAGTCTCCTGCGGAAGCCGAAGCGCGGACGCAATACGACGCAGCTTCGACGGATCGGTCACCTTGCCGCTCTCGATATCCTCAATCTCGTTGGCTGCCAGACCGCAGGTCAGGGAAAGCTTTTCCACACTGTAACCGCGGGTCTCTCGCATTGCTCTGAGGGTGCTGTAATCTGACCCGCTGCCGCTGGCGTCGGAGAGGGCATCGCTTTTTGCATTGTGGGGCATTGGCAACTCCATGGGCTGAAAGCGTTTGATCAAATGATGGTGTTGCCTGAGACGATCGGGAAGATGCCCGCTCGCCGGCGATTTGCCAAGCGCCAAACGGAGCGTCACGCTATCGTGAACCGGGCGCCTGGCGCGGCAGTCCCGCGCCTCGATCAAGTTCTTTTGACCGTCCAATCGTCGTCTTGCCCGGCAGTTTCGCCCCGCTCATTCGTTATCCCCGAGTCGCTGGCATGAAAGCCATCCGGTTTCAGCCGGCCGTTCCCGGAAGGATCTCTGCAATGAAGTTGAAGACACTCATGGTCGTGCTCGGCACGATTTCCAGCCTTTCCGTTGCCGGTGTGGGCAGCGCTCGAGCGGACACGCTGCGCGTGCGCGGCACGGTGGTCAGTTTCGAGCGCTCGCTGCTCACCGTGAAAACCCGCCAGGGCGATACCTCCGCGATCAAGCTCAATGCCGGCTGGAAGATCTCGGGCGTCGCCAACGCATCCGTCAAGGACATCAAGCAAGGCGATTTCCTCGGCATCGTCTCCGTATCGAAGGCGGATGGCGGCAGTGGCGCACTGGAAGTGGTGGTCTTTCCGGCCGCGCTGAAAGGCACTGGCGAGGGCGATCGCCCCTGGGACCTGCAGCCAAACAGCCGCATGACCAACGGCACCGTCGCCGACGTCACCGATGTAAGCGGTCGAGCCGTCACGCTGTCCTATGACAATGGCCAGACAAAGAAGATTTCGATACCCGACAATACGCCTGTCGTGACCTTCGCGCCGGCGACGCCGACCGACCTCAAGCCAGGTGCGACGGTCTTCGTCACCGCTCAGCATGACGGCGATGGCACGTTGAGTTCCGGCCGCGTCGTGGTCGGAAACAATGGGGTGGTTCCGCCGATGTAGGCAGAAGAGGGGTAGTGCGCAGCTTTTCGGCCTGGCGATGATGATGGTGGAAGCTTGGATTCCGCAGAAACAGTCCAGAAACAAAATTCTACAATCGGGAAATACTGACGAAAAAATTCAGGAGCGTAATCCCATTCGCGGCGATCGGATCATCGACCTGCCTGCTAAAGAAGGAAAACGATCCATGAAGAAGTCCCTCCTCTCGGCCCTCGGGCTTGCAGTTGCACTCGCTTTCACGATGCCGGTGATCGGCGCGACGAGCGCGGATGCGGCCCCGATGGCAAAGCATCATCGTCATCACTATCATCGCCACCACCACCCCGTTCATCACCGCCACCACGTTCATCACCACCACCACGTGAAGAAGACCTACTAAGCATAGCAGACTGCCAACGAGAAGACCGGCCTTGGCTTCTTGTTCAAGGCTGGTCTCTTCTTGGCAATGCGATACAAAGCGCGACACGATTCAGGCGCTTTCAAAACCACCGCGCGTGTTCAGACTTCGGCGCAAAATCCGACACCGCCACGCTGGCGAAACCTTTCAACAGATTGCCATACGGCAAGGGATGTTTGCGACCGGCGCGTTGCACCGGATCAGGCTTGGCCAACAAGGCCAAGGTATCCCTGTGACGGCGTATCCCTGAGAGCTAGCGCCGGCTGAACAGCAGGCTGGCCACAAGACCGACCACCACAAGGCCAACCGCGGCAGCCGCCGCCGGATGGTCGCGGGCCGATTTCTCGATCACCCTGCCCTGTTTGCGGATGGCCGGCACTGCATCCCGCAGACGCCCAGCAAGATCGGAATAGGTGTCGAGCGCGGCATCACGACCGTCTTCGTAATAGGTGCCGCCCCGCTTGGCCACGGCCTTCCTCAAGCCGGCCAATTCCTTGCTGAGAGCCGCGACCTGCTTGTCGAGGTCGATATCCGAGAGGGTCGAAAATGATGCCATGACGTGTTTCCTTCACTTGCAGAAGGAAACGTAACGCGTCACCCCAAGGCGGGTTCCGGTTTTTCGAGACGCTGGGAGCAATCCCAGGAAAAGTGTGAAACGGTTTTCCCGGGAAAAGCACTTAGCGCTTTCCCTCGGGTAAAAGCACTTAGCGCTTTCCCTCGGGGAATTGCGTCAAACAAAGAGATGGAGCGGTTCTGCGTTTGCTTGAAACGACGAACCGCTCTGGCGTCGCTCCGTGCGGAGCGGTCAGCGCACCTGGTCGAGCAGGCGCTTGCATTCCAGGAGGTCGAACAGCGCCTCCTGCAGCAGCGCGCGATTGTCGCGCGAGAGTTTCGACGCGTCCGGCTGCACCGGACCATCCTCGTCGCTCTTGCCCAGGCCGAAAAAGCGGCGGCTGGGTTTGACGCGCGGCTGGCCGACCAGTTCATCATCCATGCCGCGCGGCTGGGCTGCCGGCGTCAGCGGCACCTGATCGGCCTGCCTTCGCTGCGAGATCGCCTCGACGGCCGCCATGTCGCCATTGCCGATGGCGACCAGGAAATGATTGCCATTCTCGCGCAACAGCTTCTGCACGCCCTTGATGGTGTAACCCTGGTCATAGAGCATGTGGCGGATGCCCTTGATCAGTTCGACATCCTGCGGCCGGTAGTAACGACGACCGCCACCGCGCTTCATCGGCTTGATCTGGTTGAAACGCGTTTCCCAGAAGCGCAGCACATGCTGCGGCAGATCGAGATCTTCGGCGACCTCGCTGATGGTCCGGAAGGCGTCCGGGCTCTTGTCCATGGGCGAATCCTCACGCTGGACGACGATCCGGCCTACCTGCCGAATCGGGTCTTATTTCAGCGGTTTGTAAAGCAATATTCAAGCCCGGCGTAATAGCAGCGCCGGTTTTCAACCGCGCAAGTGACCGGACGCGCAGGTGAACGGGGCTACTTGCCGCCTTTGGCCTTGCCGCTTTGATGGGACCGCAAGATACGGCTCTTCAGCACGTTCGACGACTTGAAGGTCATCACCCGGCGCGGCAGGATCGGCACTTCTTCGCCGGTCTTGGGGTTGCGGCCAATGCGCTCGTTCTTGGAGCGGACGTGGAATGTCGCGAAGGACGACAGCTTCACCGTCTCGCCACGGACGATCGCTTCGCAGATTTCGTCAAGCACCGCTTCGACAAGTTCGGCTGATTCAGTACGCGACAGGCCTACCTTTCGGTAAACGGCCTCGGCAAGGTCGGCGCGCGTAAGTGTCTTTCCCCCCATGCGACCGTCCCATCAGTTCAAAGCATAAAATCTGCACAACAGCGGTAGAGCCTAAGTAATTGATCCGGCAAGGTCAAGGACCGAAACCGGACCGTTCGGCACTTACCAGCGAACCAGAACAGCGCCCCAGGTGAAGCCGCCGCCCATCGCCTCCAGGAGCACCAGATCGCCCTTCTTGATGCGACCGTCGGCGACGGCCACCGAAAGCGCCAGCGGCACGGAAGCAGCCGAGGTGTTACCGTGCAAATCGACCGTCACCACCACCTTTTGCTCCGCTATCCCGAGCTTCTTGGCGGAAGCGTCAATAATTCGTTTATTGGCCTGGTGCGGCACGAACCAGTCGAGATCATCGGCCGATATACCGGCTTGTGAAAATGTCGCCTCGATGACGTCGGTGATCATGCCCACCGCATGCTTGAAGACTTCGCGGCCCTCCATCCTGAGATGGCCGACCGTGCCGGTGGTCGACGGCCCGCCGTCGACGAAAAGCTTGTCCTTGTGCGTACCGTCGGAGCGCAGGCTGGCCGCCAGAACGCCGCGGTCGGCGATCGAGCCAGCACCCTCGCCTGCTTCCAGGACCAGAGCGCCGGCGCCGTCGCCGAACAGCACACAGGTCGAGCGGTCGCTCCAGTCGAGGATGCGCGAGAATGTTTCCGAGCCGATCACCAGGACGCGCTTGGCCAGGCCGCCACGGATGTAGAGGTCGGCGGTGGTCACGGCGTAGACGAAGCCGGAGCAGACCGCCTGCATGTCGAAGGCAAAGCCGTGATGCATGCCGAGCCGGCTCTGAATATCCACGGCGGTGGCCGGAAAGGTGTTGTTGGGCGTCGAGGTCGCCAGCACGATCACATCGATGTCGGCGGCCGTCAGGCCGGCATTGGCGAGTGCCGCGCGCGCCGCCGCTTCACCCAGCGAAGCCGTCGTCTCGTCATCCCCCG
The DNA here is from genome assembly GCF_024746815.1 of Mesorhizobium sp. AR07. GTDB lineage: Bacteria > Pseudomonadota > Alphaproteobacteria > Rhizobiales > Rhizobiaceae > Mesorhizobium. The sequence continues at coordinate 375,959 of NZ_CP080525.1, read as the reverse complement.
CGATATGGCGCTGGCGGATGCCGGTGCGCTGGGCGATCCACTCGTCGGAGGTTTCGACCATGCCTTCGAAATCGGCATTCTTCATGATTCGGCGGGGCAGCGCGGCGCCCGTGCCGCGCACGACTGATCTGATCAAAGCTCTTTCCTATTCCTTCGCGTCGCTAACGACGTCGGATTTCCTAGATGTCAGGGCATGCGGGTTGCGCGCGTGAAACAGGTCGAGGTCGGCCTCGATGCGGTCGAGCAGATTGTTGCGCACCATGTCATAGCCAAGCTCGATCGCCGCGGCGAAGCCGTCCGAATCCGCACCCCCGTGGCTTTTCACCACGATGCCGTTCAGCCCCAGGAAGACGCCGCCGTTGGAACGGCCGACATCCATCTTTTCGCGCAGGCGATCGAAGGCGCCCCTGGCGAAGATATAGCCGATCCTGGCCATCAAGGTCCGGCTCATCGCCGCGCGCAGGTAGCCGGCGATCTGGCGCACCGTGCCTTCCGCCGTCTTCAAGGCGATGTTGCCGGCAAAGCCTTCGGTGACGACAACGTCGACCACGCCCTTGCCGATGTCGTCGCCCTCGACGAAACCGTGATAGTTCATCGAGGCCATATTGGCTTCGCGCAGTATGCGCCCTGCCTCCTTGACCTCTTCCTGGCCCTTGATCTCCTCGACGCCGACATTGAGCAGGCCTACGCTGGGCCGGGCAATGCCGAAGACCGAGCGCGCCATGCCGGTGCCGAGAATGGCAAAATCAATCAGCTGGTGCGCGTCGGCGCCGATGGTGGCGCCGACATCCAGCACCACGCTTTCGCCGCGCAATGTCGGCCAAAGTGCAGCGATGGCCGGGCGATCGATGGTCGCCATGGTGCGCAGGCAGAATTTCGACATCGCCATCAGCGCGCCGGTGTTGCCGGCGGAAATGCAGGCGTCCGCCGTGCCGGCCTTGACCGCTTCGACGGCCTTCCACATCGACGACTTCCAGCGGCCGTGGCGCAGCGCCTGGCTCGGCTTGTCGTCCATCCTGACTGCTATCTCGCAGTGGAAGAACTCGCTGACCTCGGCCAGTTTGGGAAATTTGGCGAGTTCCGGGCGCACGACTTCCTCACGTCCGTAGATGACGAAGCGGATGTCGGGACGGCGGGTCGCGACCGTCATGAGCGCTGGAATGACCACGGCTGGTCCGTGATCGCCGCCCATGGCATCGATGGAAATCCTGATCACTCGGTATTCATCTCACGGTTTGGCGGCAGGTCGCTTTAGTGATCGCGAAGGTTCGGCGAAAATAACGGTTTTGGGCTGCCGCACAACCGACTTTTCCGTCGCGGGCGAGGTTTTCAGGATTTTCCCAGCAGGGATCGCAGTTTTTGCTGAAATTCATTCTCCGCCTGTTCGATCTCGCCGCCGCCATCCAGTGAGGCGCCCTGCTTGCGCGGATAAGGATCGATCGCCAGTCCGAAGAACTGTTCGGCGAGCGCCCCGACGTCGATCGTATCGCCGGAAAATGTTTCGGGAGCGTCGGGACCGTCGGCGTCGAGCAGGATCTCGCCGCCGGCGTCGAAACCCTGCCGCCCGAGTTTGGAGTCCTCGGGCAGCAACAGCGCTTCGATCGCCTCGTCGATGTGAGCCTCGACAGGGTCGAGCGTGACGATGCAGGCCTGGGTGATGTCGGCTTCGACGCGACCGCTGACCTTCACGCCGTTGCGCTTCCATGGCGTCACCAGCAGCTCGGCGCGGTAGGCTTCCACCGAAAGCAGTTCGTGCTCCTCGGCCAGCGCCGCGCGCTGCGCGGCATCGGCCTCGATCACCACCGGCAAACCCTTGTGCGGCAAACGGGCAACGTTTGCGCGCAAGGACACCGGGCTTTGCGGGTCAGCATGTTTCATCCCTCAACCTCCATTGGCGACGGGAAACGCCACCGTGCCTGAGACAATCGATTCGGATGGCTGCTCGGCCAGCCGATCGCGGGCGTCGGTGACATAGCTGGCCAGCAGTGCCGCTTCCGGCCAGGTGCCGGCGTCGGGCCGGACGTTGCGGGCAAGGGCTGTGGTGAGCCCGTCATGGTCGTTCCTCTCCAGCGCGTCGTCATAGGCGGCGGTTCGGCCATAAAACATCTTTGCCAGCTTTTTCATGCGTTTCGGCACGCCGACGTCGCCAATGCCCAATTCCCGCAGCGAATGATCGACATCGAGGAAGAACTCGTCGATCAGCACCTGGGCGACCTCTTGCGCCACACCGTCCTCGCCGCGCAAGCGGTGCTGGAACAGGAACATGTGCAACGACACCATCTCGAAACGGCCAAGCGGCGTATCGGGCACATTCCAGTGGGAATAAAACACGGTCTGCCGCGCCGCCGCCACGATTTGTGCGTAAAGCGCCTCGGTGATGGCGCGGTTGGCTTGGCGTTCGCGGCCAAAAAGGCGCTGGAACATTGGGGATGGTCTCCCGGGACCGTTTGTTGAAGTGGCCTTGTTGCATCGGCAAGCAAGCTGGTTTACCGGTTTTGCGGCCCAGCGCAAGTTGCGGCGATGTAATGGAGAATTGTTGTTGCGCGCGCTGAATTTCAAGTCGACCTTCTCGTCCAGGCCCGCTGGCGCGATCTCGCTGCTGCTCGTCGTCTCGGCGCTTTCGGCATGCCACACCAACAAGATGATCGGCGACCTCAACCCGAGCGAGACACTGACGCAAGGGTATGTCATCGACCAGCAGGCCATCGATTCGGTGCCCGTCGGCTCCAGCCGCGAGCAGGTGATCCTGTCTCTGGGAACGCCGTCAACCACGGCGACGTTCGACAACGAGGCGTTTTATTACATTTCGCAGACGCGCAAGCGCTACGTCGCCTTCGACAAGCCGAGACTCATTGACCAGCATGTGCTGGCGGTCTATTTCGGCGCCGACGGTCGCGTCACCCAGATCGCCAATTACGGCTTGAAGGACGGCAAGGTGTTCGACTTCATCTCGCGCACCACGCCGACCGGCGGCAAGGACCAGAACTTCCTCAGCCAGATCATCAATGGCGCCAGCAAGCTGGCCCCAGGAATCCCAGGCGGTGGCACGCCCTGATCTTCCGACTGTTTTCCCGAAGGAAGACAGCACCATCTCAGGCGACCAAAAGCCCGCAGGAGCAATCCTGCGGGTTTTTGTTGTGGGGGATCGGTCAACGCAAGGCCGGCGGCACGCTTGCCGGCAAATGGGGTGGGCTACGGTTGCCGAACCGCAAGCCGGGGCCTGGACGAGATTGCTTGCGCGAACGCAGCGAGGACCGGGGCGGAGAAAAGCGCTGAACGGTCGAAATTGTCATCGCTTCGACAAAAAAACCGCGGGATTGCTCCCGCGGGTTTTGTTTTCGAGCGAATGCTTTGCTCAGCCGTGCGCCAGCACGGCCAGCAGCAGCAGCGCGACGATGTTGGTGATCTTGATCGCCGGGTTGACGGCCGGACCGGCGGTGTCCTTGTAGGGATCGCCGACCGTGTCGCCGGTCACCGAGGCCTTGTGCGCTTCGGAACCCTTGAGATGCTTGACGCCGTCCTTGTCGACAAAGCCGTCCTCGAAGGACTTTTTCGCATTGTCCCAGGCGCCGCCGCCCGAGGTCATCGAGATGGCGACGAACAGGCCGTTGACGATGACGCCGAGCAGCGAGGCGCCGAGGGCGGCAAAGGCGGACGCCTTTGAACCCGAGATCAGCAGCACGCCGAAATAGACGACGAGCGGCGCCAGCACAGGCAGCAGCGACGGGATGATCATTTCCCGGATCGCCGCCTTGGTCAGCAGGTCGACCGCACGCGCATAGTTCGGCTTGGAGGTGCCGGCCATGATGCCCGGATCCTCGCGGAACTGCTTGCGCACCTCCTCGACGATGGCACCCGCCGCACGGCCGACAGCCGTCATGGCGATACCGCCGAACAGATACGGGATCAGGCCGCCGAAGATCAGGCCGGCGACGACGTAGGGGTTGGAGAGATCGAAGGAGATTTCACCCATGCCCTGGAAGTAGGGATACTTGTCGCCATTGGCGGCAAAGAACTTCAGGTCGTTCGAATAGGCGGCGAACAGCACCAGCGCGCCGAGACCGGCCGAACCGATGGCGTAGCCCTTGGTCACCGCCTTGGTGGTGTTGCCGACCGCGTCGAGCGCGTCGGTGGAGTGGCGCACTTCCTTGGGCAGGCCGGCCATTTCGGCAATACCGCCGGCATTGTCGGTGACCGGGCCGAAGGCGTCGAGCGCAACGATCATGCCGGCAAGGCCAAGCATCGTCGTGACCGCGATCGCCGTGCCGTAGAGGCCGGCGAGCTGATAGGTCGAGATGATGCCGCCGACGATGACGATCGCCGGCAGTGCCGTCGATTCCAGCGAGACCGCGAGGCCCTGGATGACGTTGGTGCCGTGACCGGTCACCGACGCCTGGGCGATGGAGTTGACCGGCCGCTTATTGGTGCCGGTGTAGTATTCGGTGATCACCACGATGAGACCGGTCACCACGAGGCCGATCAGGCCGCAGATGAACAGGTTCTTGCCGGTGATGGCCATGCCGGCAACGGTGCCGATCTCGCCCCAGCCCAACGTTGCCGAGGTGGCGACGCCGAGGCCTACGATGGACAGGAGACCGGTGACGATCAGGCCCTTGTAGAGAGCGCCCATGATCGAACCGTTGGAGCCGAGCTTGACGAAGAAGGTGCCGACGATCGAGGTCAGGATGCAGGCGCCGCAGATGGCGAGCGGATAGAGCATCACGGCGCCGAGGACAGCGGTGCCGCCGAAGAAGATGGCGCCGAGGACCATGGTGGCGACGACGGTCACCGCATAGGTTTCGAACAGGTCGGCGGCCATGCCGGCGCAGTCGCCGACATTGTCGCCGACATTGTCGGCGATGGTGGCCGGGTTGCGCGGATCATCTTCGGGAATGCCGGCTTCGACCTTGCCGACAAGATCGCCGCCGACGTCGGCGCCCTTGGTGAAGATACCGCCGCCGAGACGGGCGAAGATCGAGATCAGCGATGCGCCGAAGCCAAGCGAAACCAGCGAGTCGATGACGATGCGGTCATTGGGCTGAAGGCCCATGAAATGGGTGAGGATGAGGTAGTAGATCGACACGCCGAGCAACGCCAGGCCAGCGACCAGCATACCGGTGATGGCGCCCGATTTGAAGGCGATGTCGAGACCGGCGGCGAGGCTGTTGGACGCCGCCTGCGCGGTGCGCACATTGGCCCGCACCGAAACGTGCATGCCGATGAAGCCGGCGGCGCCGGACAGAACGGCGCCGATCAGGAAGCCGATCGCGGCGGTGATGGAAAGCAACCACCAGGCGAGCAGCAGCACGACCACGCCGACCATGGCGATGGTGGTGTACTGGCGCGCCAGATAGGCCTGCGCGCCTTCGCGGATGGCGGCGGAGATTTCCTGCATGCGTGCATTGCCCTGATCGGCCGCGAGGACCGAACGTGTCGCCCAAATGGCGTAAAGGATTGAAAGCAGGCCGCAGGCGATGACGGCGGAAATAATTGTCATTGCCGGATTTTCCTCGATTGATGGCCCAAAAGAACCCCTCCCTGGGCCGTTGAGACAAAGACCGGATGCCGCGCACGGAATCCGCCTCTTCGCAGCGGTGTATGCGAAACAGGGCTGCGAACGTCAAGATATTGTTCAGTTTTTGCCCGGCTTTCGCCCAAAAGGCATAGGCCACGAGATCGCCACCGTCGGCATTGCCCTATTGGATCGATTGAAATCGGTCCTGGCCCAAGGTGTGCTACTCTGCCTCCCTGCCCATGCGTCGCGCCGTGTAGCGCTCGATCGCCGACAGCCCGTCATAGATCAGCACGGCGAGTGCTGCCACGATCAGCCCGCCTTGCAGGATGAAGGCGAGGTTGTTGGACAACAGACCGGCGATGATCACCTCGCCAAGCGTCTTGGCGGCAACGGTCGAGCCGATGGTGGCGGTGGCAAGGCCGATGACAACCGACAGCCTGATGCCGCCGAGAATGATCGGCGCGCTGAGCGGCAATTCGACCTTGGTGAGCCGTTGCCAGCCGGTCATGCCGGCGCCGCGCGCCGCCTCCATGACATTGGCCGGCAGCGTCGTCAGTCCTGTCAGGGCGTTCTCGAAAATCGGCAGCAGGCCGTAGAGAAACAACGCGATCAGCGTCGGCTTTTCACCAAAGCCGACGGCTGGCACGGCGAGCGCCAGCACCGCCACCGGCGGGAAGGTCTGGCCGATATTGACCAGGCTGCGCGACAGCGGCAGGAACTCGGCGCCGGCCGGCCTCGTGACCAGGATGGCCAGCGCCACCGCGACGATGGTCGCGGCCACTGTAGCGATCAGCACGGTGCGCAAATGCAGCAAGGTCAGCGTCAGCAGACTGCCCTGATTGTAGATCACCGGCGCATTGTTCTCGGTCAGCGGCTTCAGCAGCGGCTCGAACCATCCCGGGTTGGTGAGGAAGGCGACGAGCAGCACCACAAGGGCAAGCCGCAGCAGCGCCGGCAGCCAGGCTTTCATGCCGGCCTCGCCGCACGTTTGACCAAACCGTCGACCGTGACGCGACCGATCGACTTGCCGTCGGCGGCCTTTACCGGCAATGCGGGCCGGCCCGACCACAGCAACTCGGCCAGCGCATCGCGCTGGCTGGCATCGCCTGATATCGCCTCGCCTTCGGCGGCGCCTTTCTCAACCGCATCACGCACCCGGCCGAGCGACAGCAACCGGAACGGCCTTTCGCTGGCGCCGACCAGGGTCTCGACGAAGGCGCTGGCCGGCTTCGCCAGGATCTCGGCAGGCCTGGCGTATTGCACAAGCTTGCCGGCATCCATGACGGCGATCTTGTCGCCCATGTGCACGGCTTCTTCCATGTCGTGGGTAACGAGGATGATGGTGGTGCCGAAGCGCTTCTGGATCGCCAGCAGATCCTCCTGCGCCTTGGTGCGGATGATCGGGTCGAGCGCGCCGAACGGTTCGTCCATCAACAGCACGTTGGGCTCGGCAGCGAGCGCGCGGGCGACGCCGACGCGCTGCTGCTGGCCGCCTGACAATTCGTGCGGATAGCGCGGGCCGAAGGCTTCGGGATCAAGCTGGTAGAGCGTCATCAACTCGTCGACACGCGCCTTGATGCGGGCCTTGTCCCAGCCAAGCAGCACCGGCACGGTGGCGATGTTCTGCGCCACCGTGCGATGCGGAAACAGGCCGTGGCCCTGGATGGCATAGCCGATGCTGCGGCGCAGTTCGTAGCCGGGGACAGAGCGATTGTCGGCGCCGTCGAGCTTGATGATGCCAGCGGTCGGCTCGACCAGCCGGTTGATCATGCGCAGCAGCGTCGTCTTGCCGGAACCCGATGTGCCGACAATGACGCAAACCGTGCGCGGCTCGATGACCATCGAGACGTCATCGACCACCGTTGTCGCGTCATAGCGCTTGGTAATGCCTTCGATCTCGATCATGCCGTTTCAACCCTGCGCTTGGTGGCGGTCATTTCGATCGCCGCATCGAGAATGATGGCGGCGGCAAAGGCGAGCGCGACGGTCGGCACGGCGCCGAGCAGCACCAGATCCATCGCCGTCTGGCCAACGCCCTGGAAGACGAACACGCCGAAACCGCCGCCGCCGATGAGTGCGGCAATGGTGGCCAAGCCGATATTCTGCACCAAAACGATGCGGATGCCGGTGAGGATCACCGGGAAGGCCAGCGGAAACTCGACGCCGAACAGGCGCTGCCTGTCGGTCATGCCCATGCCGCGCGCCGCGTCGTTGGCGGCGCGCGGCACGCCGGCGAGCCCGACCACGGTGTTGGCCACCACCGGCAGCAGCGAATAGAGGAACAGAGCGACGAAAGCCGGCGCCGTGCCGATGCCGCGAATGCCAAGCGCGGCGGCTCCCGGCACATGTGTGGCGACCCAGCCGAGCGGCGCGATCAGCAGGCCGAACAGCGCGATCGAGGGAATGGTCTGGATGATGTTGAGGACGTTGAGCACGCCGGCGCGTAGCCTTTCGACGCGATGGCAAAGGATGCCAAGCGGCAGGCCGACGATCACGGCAGCAAGCAGCGAACCGAGCGCCAGCGTCACATGCTTTGATCCCTCCGCCCAGAAACTGTCGGCGCGGTTGAAATATTCCTTCAGGATCGACAGATTGTCCCAGCTTCCCGACATCAACAGCAGGCCGATCGCCAAAGCCGCGACGACAAGCACACCAACCCGCGCCAGTGGCGACAGGTTCAGCCGCGTCAGTACATCGGCCAGCAGAAGCGTGAAGGCAAAGATGAGTATCCAGAAACCGGAGGCTGGCGAAACCCTCGCAAAGGTGTTGCCGGCCGGCGTCAGAAACGTGCCGGCGACGCCGATCAACAGCGCCAGCGCGGCAAGCGCCACCACGCTGGCGGCAAGGCGCAGGACAAGCGGCGTCTTGAACAGCGCGATGAGTGCCGCAGCGACCACGACGACGAGCAGCAGCGTCCCGGTCGTTGCCGGCAGCGCCTCGAGAATCGAGCGCGCCTGGCCGGGAACGATGCGGTTCGCGCGGAATGTGGCAAAGGGCGCGGCAAAGGCCGCATAGGCTGCGATCACGGCGATGACCACACCGAGTTTGTCGAACCGGATGATCATGATGATGCACATCTGTGCGAGGAGGTGGACCTTGGGAGAGATGCGGCTGCGCTGATGTAACCTCTGCGCGAGGCGCCCCCCTCTGGCCTGCCGGCCATCTCCCCCTCAAGGGGGGAGATCAGATGTCCCGACGGCCTTCGCCAATTTTCAGCGGTGCAAGGTGAGTGCCGGCGCCGCCGCTGCCGATCTCCCCCCATGAGGGGGAGATGGCCGGCAGGCCAGAGGGGCGCGCTTCGCACCGGCGTCTCAGTCTAACGCTTGCTACTTCAAGAACCCATTCTTCTTCAAAAAGTCCTCGGCGACGCCCTTGACCGGCTCGCCGCCGACCTGCACGCGACCGTTCAGCTCCTGCAGGGTGACGAGGTCGAGCTTGGCGAAGACCGGCTTCAGCAGCGTCTCGATCTCGGGATGTTGCTTGAGCACGGATTCACGGATGATCGGCGCCGGCTGGTAGACCGGCTGCACGCCCTTGTCGTCGTCGAGCACGACCAGACCGGACGGCGCGATGCCGCCATCGGTGCCGTAGACCATGGCGGCATTCGCCCCACTGGTCTGGTTGGCGGCCGCGGCGATGGTTGCCGCCGTGTCACCGCCGGAGAGCGTGATCAGCTGGTCCGGCTTCAGCTTGAAGCCATAGGTGGTCTGGAATGCCGGAAGTGCGGCCGCCGAATTGACAAACTCGGCGGAGGCCGCCAGCACCACCGGGCCACCGCCCGCAACATATTTGCCGAAGTCGGTGAGCGTGGCGAGCTTGTTGGTCTCGGCAACCTCCTTGCGCAGCGCGATCGCCCAGGTGTTGTTGGCCGGTGACGGTGACAGCCAGACGATCTTGTTGGCGTCGTAGTCGAGCTTCTTGGCCGCCTCATAGGCCTTGGCGGCATCCTTCCAGACCGGGTCGTCGGCCTTCTCGAAGAAGAAGGCGGCGTTGCCGGTGTATTCGGGATAGATGTCAATCTCGCCAGCGGTGATCGCCTTGCGCACCACCGGCGTGCCGCCGAGCTGGATGCGGTCGGTGGTCTTGATGTTGTTGGCGTTGAGAACGAGCTGGATGATGTTGCCCAGCACGCCGCCCTCGGTGTCGATCTTCGAGGAGACAACCACCTGGGCGCTGGCGGAGGCCGCCGTGATGCCGAGCGCCAATGCCGCGCTGGCCAGAACCTTGACTGAAAACATGGTGAAAACCCCTTGCTGTGAACCGGAATGCGGCGGCCGCATATGAGCATGGCTTCAGCGGCCAGTCGGGGTACACGGTTTCATAACAATGGGCACAGACGCAATAATTTTGTTCAGGCGAGGCAGGTTGGGCCGACACCATGCTGACAGCGCCGCGCCAGGCAAGCGCCGACCGGCGTCAGGCATGGGCTTTGCGCAGGCCCGTCAGCTTGAGTGCGCCAAGCGCGACGAAGCACAGAACGGTGACCGGGAAGATCATCCAGTTCAGCATCTCCCAGCCCCAGGCGTTGTAGACCATGCCCGACATCAGCGACGCGCAGGCGACGGAGCCGAACAGGACGAAGTCATGGAAGCCCTGCACCTTGCCCTTTTCCGACGGCCGGTAACTGGCCGCCACCATCGCGGTGGCGCCGATGAAGCCGAAATTCCAGCCAAGGCCAAGCAGGATCAGTGCCGTCCAGAACTGCCACAGCGCCAAACCTGACAGCGCGACAATGGCGCAACCCATCAGCAGGATCAGGCCGGTGGCGACGATGCGCTCGGCGCCGAAGCGATGGATCAGCGAGCCGGTGAAGAAGCTCGGCGCGAACATCGCCATGACGTGCCAGGAGATGCCGAGCGTCGCGTCGTTCTCCGACAGTCCACAACCGACCATGGCCAGCGGGGCGCCAGTCATGACGAAGCTCATCAGCGCGTAGCTGCCGACCGCGCAGAACAGCGCCGCGACGAAGCGCGGGCGGGTAACGATTTCGGCCAATGGCCTGGCGTCGCTGTCGGCGATTTCCGCCTTGCCGGTTGCCTTCGCCGGCAGGCGCAGGAACGACAGGATGACGGCGCCGACCGCGGCCAGCGGCAAGATCGCGGCGAACGAACCGGCAAACATCACCGGCGCGAACGATTCGCGGGTGAAGATGACGATCTGCGGCCCGAGAATGGCGGTGACGATGCCACCGGCCAGCACGAAGGAGATGGCGCGCGCCTTGAACTGCGGCGGCGCATTGTCGGCGGCGGCAAAACGGAACTGCTGGACGAAGGCGCCGCCGACGCCGATGACAGCCAAGCCGAAAGCAAACAGCCAGAAGCTGCCGTGGAAAAGCGCTGATGTGGCGACCAGGCCGCCAAGCGCGGTGACGATCGTGCCGGTCATGAAGCCGCCGCGCTGGCCCATGTGACGGATGATGGCCGCTGCCGGCAGCGCGCCGAGCGCCACGCCGATGTTGAAGCCGGTGACCGGTGCCGTCGCCAGCGACTTGTCGGGCCCAAGCAGATATTGGCCGGCCAGCGCACCCATGGAGATGGCGATGGGTGCCGCCGAGCCGATGATCGCCTGCGAAGCGGCGAGGATCAGGGCGGTGCGACGCGCCTCCCTGCCCGCCTCGACGGCGATTGCTGTCATGATGCGTCCTTGCCGCGCCCCTCGCCACGCACCCGGCGTGACACACGGTCGAGCACGGCGTTGACCAGCTTCGGCTCGTCTTCCTCGTAGAAGGCCTTGGCGATGTCGACATATTCGGAAACGATGACGGCGACAGGGACATCGTCGCGCTTCATCAGTTCATAGACGCCGGCACGCAGGATGGCGCGCAGCGTCGAATCGAGCCTCGACAGCGGCCAGTCCTCGGTCAGCGCCTGGCGGATGATCGGATCGACGGTTTTCTGGTTTTCGACGACCCCAGCGAGAATGGCGCGAAACCATTGCGCGTCGGCCTCGCGATACAGCGCGCCGTCGACTTCCTTGCCAAGACGAAAGGCCTCGTATTCGGCGGTGATCTCGAAGACGCCGCTGCCGGCGACGTCCATCTGGTAGAGCGCCTGCACGGCGGCCAAACGGGCAGCGCCGCGCTTGTTGGCCTGGCGTACCGGTGGGCGGTCCTTGTCTCCGGATTGCGTCACGCCAGTCAGGCTCCGAGCCGTTTCTTGACAGTGATCATGGTGAGGGCGGCACGCGCTGCAAAGCCACCCTTGTCGCCTTCGGTGCGCCGGGCGCGCGTCCAAGCCTGCTCGTCATTCTCGGTGGTCAGGATGCCGTTGCCGATGCAGATCGATTCCTGCACCGAAAGGTCCATCAGCGCGCGCGCGGATTCGTTGGCGACGATGTCAAAGTGGTGCGTCTCGCCGCGGATCACGGTGCCAAGCGCGACATAGCCATCATAGTCGGTCCCCTCGCCTTCGGCGGCATCGAGCGTAAAGGAGATCACAGCCGGAATTTCCAGCGCGCCAGGCACGGTGACGACGTCGTATTTGGCCCCGGCTTCATCGAGCGCGGCCTTGGCACCGTCGAGCAGCGCATCCGCCAGATCGTCATAGAAGCGGGCTTCAATGATCAGCAGCTTGAGTTTCTTGTTCCTGGGCATTTTGCGTCACGTCTCCGGCGGAGCGGGTGACTTAGGCCGAAGCCCGTTTGATCGCAAGCGAAGATGCTCTTTTTTGTCATCTGAAGAGCTCGGCAACATCGGCCATCGGCAGGAACAGCTTCATCGGCTGGTCCGGGAACGGCAAGAAACTTTCCCTCTCATAGAAGCGGCGGGCATTCTCGTCCTTGGCATCGACGATGACGGCGAAGGAGGCGATCTCGCTGCCGAGCGAGCGGAACAAGGCATCGGCCAGGAGATAGCGGCCGTAGCCCTTGCCCTGCTGGCGGCGATCGACGGCCAGGCGTCCGAGCAACGTTGCGGGAATGAGCGGATAGCGCGGCAGTTTGCGGATGGTCTGAGCCGGCCATTCGCCGACATTCACGGCAGTCGATGACAGGGTGTAGTAGCCGGCAATGGCTCCGTCCTGTAGAACCAGAACGAAGGGAGCCGCCATGTTCTTGCGGGCATCTTGTCCAGCCTGCATTCTGAAGTAGCGATCGAGCGGCTCGACAACACTCTCAAACGATGTCCTGTCATGCTGCGGGCCAAGCACCTCAACCCGCGAGACTTCCGCAATCGACCCACCCACCCTGTCAGGCGCCGGTGGCCCGGCGATACCGGCTCACAGTATCGCGCAGGCGGTCATTGACGGGCCGGGGATTGATCAGAGCATCGACGAAGGCCTGACTGTCGCGGACAGACAGATCGAGGCGCTGGTGTTCCTCGATGGCCCGTCGAGCAGCTTCCTGCACACTGGTCAGCACGAAATCCGTCACCGTCCGGCCCTGAAGTGCGGCGGCCTGTTCGATAAGAGTCTTCTGATCAGCCGTGACCCGTGTTTCCAGACGCTCGCCACGGACACGGCCGCGAGACGTATTCAAGGCAGGTGGGGCCATCATCGTTCTCCTGACAACAATGTACGGCCAATGGCCGGGAATTTCAAGATCGTCGTTGAGAAGGGATTGGCGACAGGAGACCTCAAAGCCCCTCTTTCGCGGCCTCCAGTAGCCGCGCCGCGTAGCGGGCCATCGTGTCGATCTCGAGATTGACGCGGTCGCCGACCTGGCGCTCGCCCCAGGTGGTCACGGTCAACGAGTGGTGGATCAAAAGCACGTCGAAGCGCGTGCCCTCAACCTTGTTGACAGTGAGCGAAGTGCCGTCGAGCGCGACCGAGCCCTTCGGTGCAATGAACCTCGCCAGATCGCGCGGTGCTTCGAGGGTAAAACGCACCGCATCGCCCTCATCCTTGCGCTCGACGATATCTGCCATGCCGTCGACATGGCCCGAAACGATGTGACCGCCGAGTTCGTCGCCGATCTTCAGCGCCCGCTCCAGATTGATCCGGGTGCCCGATTTCCAGCCCATCGCCGTCGTCAGCCTGAGCGCCTCTTCCCAGGCCTCGACCTCGAACCAGCGCGCGTTCGAGCCACGTTGTGGCAAGGCGGTGACCGTCAGGCAGACGCCGCCGCAGGAGATCGACGCGCCGATGGCGATGGTTTCGGGGTCATAGACCGTGTCGATGCGCAGCCCCACCCCTTCCCGCAGCGGCTTGACGGCCGCGACAGTGCCAACATCGGTGACAATTCCGGTAAACATCGGTGTTGATCCCTAGGTTTGTCTATGATCTTGTCCGAAAATCGGTTCCCACTTTTCGGGATCATGGTCTAAATGTCTCTGATCCATTCGGCGTAGCTGTCTTCGCCAAAACGCATGTCGCGAAGCTTGCGAAATCCTGCCGGGATATGGTCGGCATCGATGGGCGATGCAATGCCGTCACGACCGATCGCTTCCAGCCCCTGGAACAGCACGATGCGGTCGACCAACCCGTCGGCCAGGAAAGCGCTCGCCACCTTGGCGCCGCCCTCGACCAGAACACTGGCCATGCCGAGCGCGGCGAGATCCTCGAGCAGTTCCGGCAGCGCGACGCCGCCCTCATGCGTTTCGGTGCCGATGAAGCGCACGCCGGCGCGTTCCAGCATGGTCCGTCGCTGTGGATCGGCCTCCAGGCACGCGGCGACATAGAGCGGCACCCGGTCCACGCCCGAAACCAGCTTCGAGGCCTCCGGCAACCTGATCTGGCGGTCGAGCACGATGCGCGCCGGCGAGCGGTTCTCCAGCCCCGGCAAGCGCACCGTCAGAGCAGGATCATCTTCAAGTGCCGTGCCGATGCCGACCAGTATGCCGTCGGCCTCGGCCCGCATCAGATACACCTCGCGACGGGCGACATCGCCGGTGATCGACACCTGTCCCCCACCTTCCCTGCCGATCTTGCCATCGCTGGAAAGCGCAAGCTTGAGAATCACTTCGGGGCGTTTTCTCAACGATCGAATCAGATAGCCGGCCATCTGCTCGGCGGCTTCCGCCGCCAACACCTTTTCGACCACTTCGACACCGGCGGCGCGCAGGATCGCGTAGCCCTTGCCGGACACGCGCGGATCGGGATCGCTGGCGGCGCCGACGACGCGCGCGACACCGGCATTGACCAGCGCATTGGCGCAAGGCGGCGTGCGGCCATGGTGGGCGCAAGGTTCCAGCGTGACATAGGCGGTGGCGCCGCGCGCCAGTTCGCCGGCCTCGGCCAGCGCCTCGGTCTCGGCATGCGGCCGGCCGCCGACAGCGGTGACCCCGGTGCCGACGATCATCGGCCCGGCGCCGTCATCGCGCACGATCAGCGTGCCCACGGAAGGGTTGGTCGCGGTTCGCCCGGCATGCTTGCGCGACAGCCTGAGTGCGGCCGCCATGAAACGGCGATCAAGGGCGGCCTGTCTGTCGCCTGCAGTCATGCTCAGCTGGCGTCCTCTTCGCCTTTGGTTTCGTCGCCCTTGAGCTCGCCCAGCAGCTCGTGGAAATCCTTGGCCTCGCGAAAATTGCGGTAGACCGAGGCGAAGCGGACATAGGCGACGTCATCGAGCGACTTCAGTGCTTCCATGACCAGCTTGCCGACCTCGCCGGAGGCCACTTCGGTCTCGCCGGAGCTTTCGAGCTGGCGCACGATGCCGGTCACCGCGCGGTCGATGCGCTCTGGATCGACATTGCGCTTGCGAACCGCGATCTCCACCGAGCGCAGCAGCTTGTCGCGGTCGAACGGCACTTTGCGGCCGGATTTCTTGACCACGACGAGGTCGCGCAACTGCACGCGTTCGAAGGTGGTGAAGCGGCCGCCACAATCGGGGCAGACACGCCGCCGGCGGATCGCCGCGCCATCTTCGGCGGGACGCGAATCCTTCACCTGCGTATCTTCTGACTGGCAATAGGGACAGCGCATGGAGAAGCCTTTGGTTGGCGAATCTGGTGAAGCAAAAGGCTTAGAGGTTTTTGCAACGATGGCAAAGTATCGGCAACAGCCCCTCGCCCCTCAGAGCCCTTCCCCTGAGAGATAGCGGGGCGCAAGCAAGATTGCCAGCCTCGCCAGGCGGCGGGACAGCGTGCCGATGCCGTCAGGGAGCGACGTCGGCGGTCGGAAACCCGCACGACGCGCCGAGGCTGCGATAGGCCTTGGAGAAGCCGTCCATGGAGATGCTTCCAACCGGCGCGTCGCCAAAGGTGACATCCAGTGCCGCTGCCCGGCGCATGACGCGTAAGAGCGCCAGGCTGGTCTTGGCCTGATTGTCCACGGTCCAGCTGAGCCGGCCGTTGATGGCGGCATCGGAATGGAGTTTTGCGGCAACGTGACCCTTGTCATCGCCAAAGGTGGCCGCGACCGATTTGCCGGTCGGCAAATCCTTGTTGTCGACGGCGATGGTCAGGGAGGGATAGGCATTCGGCGGCAGTGCATCGCCGTTCGAGATGATGAGCGTCAGGGTACCGCTCTCGCCGCCGGCGCCGATAAAGGCGGTCGAGGCAGCGCAGGTCTTGCGGATATCCTGACCGGTGTCGACCGCGTCGACCAGGGTCGACCATCTGCCGAAGGTTTCAAGCTTGGGTTCTGCCTGCGCGGACGCCGCGGGCGCGGCTTGCGTGGGCGCGGGCTGAGCGGGGACAGTTTGCGCCAAGGCGATGCCGGAGAACGGCAAGGCAATCAAAGCGACCAGGACGCCCGCGGCGGCAAGGTCGGCGAGACGAACGATTCGCATCATCAAGACTCCCGTCGCAGCCTTGCCGCGACGGCGCCTGTCGTCGCGGCAAGGTGATGAGACCTCCTGTCCCGTCAGCCGAGATAGGGATAGAGCGGAAAACGATCGGTCAGCGCCATCACCTTGGCCTTGACCGCCGCTTCGACAGCGGCATTGCCCTCGTCGGAATTGGCCACCTTGAGACCATCCAGAACTTCGGCGATCAGCTTGCCGATCTCGCGGAACTCGGCCTGGCCGAAGCCGCGCGTGGTGCCGGCCGGGGTGCCGAGGCGCACGCCCGATGTGACGAAAGGCTTTTCCGGGTCGAACGGAATGCCGTTCTTGTTGCAGGTGATGTTGGCGCGGCCGAGTGCCGCCTCGGCGCGCTTGCCAGTGGCGTTCTTGGGGCGCAGGTCGACCAGCATCAGATGGTTGTCGGTGCCGCCGGAGACGATATCGAGGCCGGTTTCCTTGAGGCTGGAGGCGAGCGCCTTGGCGTTGGCGGCGACGCTCTCGGCATAGACCTTGAAGCTCGGCTTCAGCGCCTCGCCGAAGGCCACCGCCTTGGCGGCGATGACATGCATCAGCGGCCCGCCCTGCAGGCCGGGGAACACCGCCGAATTCATCTTCTTGGCGATGTCCTCGTCATTGCACAGGATCATGCCGCCGCGCGGACCGCGCAGCGACTTGTGCGTGGTGGTCGTCACCACATGGGCGTGCGGCAGCGGCGACGGATGCACGCCGCCGGCGACGAGGCCGGCGATGTGGGCCATGTCGACCATCAGATAGGCGCCGACCGCGTCGGCGATCTCGCGAAAACGCTTCCAGTCCCAGACGCGCGAATAGGCGGTGCCGCCGGCCAGGATCAGCTTCGGCTTGGTTTCATGCGCGGTCTTCTCGATGGCGTCCATGTCGAGCAGATGATCGTCCTGGCGCACGCCGTAGGACACGACCTTGAACCATTTGCCGCTCATGTTGACCGGCGAACCGTGGGTCAGATGCCCACCCGAATTGAGGTCGAGGCCCATGAAAGTGTCGCCGGGCTGCAAGAGCGCCAGAAACACGGCCTGGTTCATCTGGCTGCCGGAATTCGGCTGCACGTTGGCGAAATTGCAGCCGAACAGCTTTTTCGCGCGCTCGATGGCCAGTTCCTCGGCCACGTCGACGAATTGGCAGCCGCCATAGTAGCGCTTGCCCGGATAGCCCTCGGCATATTTGTTGGTCATGATCGAGCCCTGCGCCTCGAGCACGGCGCGCGAGACGATGTTTTCAGAGGCGATCAGCTCGATCTCGTGACGCTGGCGACCGAGTTCGTTGCGGATGGCGCCGAAAATCTCCGGATCGGCATCGGCCAGCGTGGTTTCGAAGAAGGATTCGAATTTGTTCGACACTGCCGCTGCTGTTGCCATGGCCTGAAATCCTTGGGGTTCGGGGGCAAGTTTGATTTATGCATCTCGTTGTCCCAAAACCGCTGCACACTTTTGGGCGACATGCATTCGCCGCGCCATTAACACAGTTGTTTTCACCCCGCCACGTTTGCGGCGCGAAATTTGCTGGCCGGATTGCGCCAACGAGGCGACGAGGCGGCTATTTCCGTGCCTTGCGGCCTTTCAGCAAGGCCTCGGTGAGCGTGATCTCGGTAAACAGCGCCTGCGACGTATGGTCGTTGATCTGGCCGCTGCGGAACATGTCGCGCACGGCCGTGCGTTCGGCCTCGATGCCGGCAAGTCGCATTTCGAGTTCCAGCCGCCCGGCTTCGCGGGCCTCGGCGCGCGCTTCATCGGCTTCGTCGGAGGCGGCGATGCGGCGCCGATAGCCGGCGACGATGTTGTCGGCGGCGGCCAGCCGGGCGCCGGGCACCTCGCCTCCGTCGTCGTCACCAGCTCCGGCGATGCTCTCTATGCGGGCGATGGCCGCCTTGGCGGCGCCGACACGCGCCAGGCGTTCCTCGGCGGCACTGGCATCCTCGCCAGGCTCGACCAGCCCGCGGGCGATCGTCGGCAAGGCGATGCTGGCGAAGACCAGCGAGCAGATGATGACGCCGGCAGCCAGGAAGATCACCAGGTCGCGCGCCGGAAACGGCGAACCGTCCGGCATGGCGAGCGGTTGCGACAGGATGCCGGCCAGCGTGATGGCACCGCGCACACCGGCCACCGAACCGGCGAGCCGCAGGCGCAGCCCGAACGGCTCCGCCTTGCGCTTGCCCAAACGCGCCGCGATGCCAGCCGCGATGTCGCCGACCCAGATCCACAGAAAGCGCAGCGCAATCAGGCACAGCGTCAGCGCAATCACGGTCGCGATCGGCTGGATGACCGGATGCAGGCTCATGAGTTCCGGCGGCACGTGGCGGATGATGTCGGGAAGCTGCAGCCCGAGCACGATGAAGAGAGCGCCGTTGAAAACAAAGGAAAGCGTCGTCCATAGCGACATCGTCTGCATGCGCGCCGAAACGCCGAGGAAGCGAAACACGCCGGAGCCGCCGGTCAGCAGGCCGGCGGTGACCGCCGCCAGGACGCCGGAAGCGCCGATGTGTTCGGCGCCGAGATAGGCGATGAAGGGCAGCAGGATCATCACCAGCACCTGCGCCTCGGCCGGCACGCCGCCGATGCGGTTGAGCAATTGCAGCACCTTGGCGGCGACGAACAGCGCCGCCACACCGATGAGGATGCCGGCGGCGACGGCATAAAGGAAGCTTAGAGATGCAGCAGTGAAGGAAAAGCTGCCGGTCAGCACCGCGGCCACGGCGAAGCGGAACATGACCAACCCCGAAGCGTCGTTGAGCAGCGACTCGCCTTCGAGAATGTACATCAGCCGCGCCGGAACCAGGTTCCTGTCGACGATCGAGGACACAGCGACCGCATCGGTCGGCGACAGCACCGCGGCGAGCGCGAAAGCGACGAGCAGCGGGATGCTCGGCACCAGCCAGTGCAAGGCATAGCCGAAGCCGACGATGGTGAAGAACACCAGCCCGATGGCGAGGTCCAGTATCGGCCCGCGCAGCGCCATCAGTTCGCGCTTCGGTGCGCCGTAGGCATCGCCGAACAGCAGCGGCGGAATGAACACCAGCAGGAACAGTTCCGGGTCGATCTCGACATGGATGCCGCGCACCGGCCAGGCGACCGCGGCCCCTATGGCAATCTGCAGCACCGGCAACGGCACCCGAACCAGGCGCACCAGTGCGCCGGAAACGGCGACGAAGGCGAGCACAACCAAAATGAAGACGGCAACTTGCATGGTCCGGTTCCAGACTTGTCCCCCGACCATGCGCAAAGCCGGCCGATCCGTCCAGCCGCCCCTCCCGCGAAAAGCGCAACGGAACCCCCGCAACCAAAAGGCCGCCTCGACTGGGCGGCCTTTTTTGTAAAATAATCAGCTCCTTAAAGCGACGAGGTGATCTGCAGTTCGTTGGCACCATCGAGCGCATAGACGTCGTCGCGGAACTGCACGACGCCCGGGCCTGTCGACCAGGCCGAGAGGTAGAGGAAGTGGACCGGCACCGGATTGGTGACCTGGATCGGCGTGTTTTCGCCGGTCTTGATCGCCGCCTCGAAATGCTGGCGGTCCCAGCCGGGCGTGTCGCGCAGGATCCAGGTGACGAGGTCGCGCACGTTCTGCACGCGCACGCAGCCCGAGGAATCGAAGCGCATCATCTTGCCGAACAGGCTCTGCTGCGGGGTGTCGTGCATATAGACGCCGTCGGGGCTCGGGAAATTGATCTTGACCGAGGCCATCGCGTTGCCCGCGCCGGGGTCCTGGCGGAAGCGGTACTTGGCGGCGTCGTCGGTCGACCAGTCGACATTGAGCGGATTGACCTCGCTGCCGTCAGGCGCGAACAGGCGGATATGGCTGTCCTTCAGATAGTCGGGATTCTTCCGCATCAGCGGAATGATATCCTTGCGCACGATCGAGACCGGCGCGTTCCAGTACGGATTGACGATGATCTCGTTGATCTTGGAATTGACGATCGGCGTCTGGCGATCGATCTTGCCGACGATCGCGGTGTGGCGAAGCACGACGCGGTCGTTCTCGACCGCTTCGACCTGCGCCGCCGGAATGTCGACCAGCACATAGCGGCTGCCAAGCGTGCCGGCCTTCTCCTTCAGCCGCTGCAGATTGGTCTGCAACTGGCCAAGCCGGATCTGCGCTGAAACATTTATCGCCAAGTAGGTGTATTTGCCCATGGAGCCGTCGGCGGGCAGGCCGTGACGCAACTGGAAGCGCTTCACCGCCGAGTCGACATAGGAATCGAAGGCCGTCGAAATGCCGGCGCTCTGCGACAGGTCGCCCGAAACCATCAGGCGCTTGCGCAACGGCACGACATCGGGATCGTCGACGCCGAGCTGGAGCTTCTTGGTGTCGGGAACCGGCTGCCAGCCGCCTTGCCCGGCAATGTTCTGATACTGCGCTACCGCCTGTTCGGTGAAGGCAACCGTCTGCGGGCTGAAGATCGGCAGCGTCGAGGCCACCTTGGCACCTTCGCTGGCGCGGGCGTCGAACTGATCGTCCCAATTGCCGCGCGATGACGATTTCAGAATGTCACCGATCACATCCTGCGCATTGGCGCGGCCGGCGACTATCGCGGCTGCGAGCGCGGAGGCTCCGGAAAGGAAAAAGCGGCGGCTGGTTCTCATGGACGTTCCAGACATTCTTGTCGCGTTCGATCTGCTGCGTTCGGTTATAAGGGCGATCTTGCCCGCACTCTAAAGTTGGCAATCTTAACAATTGGCCAACCATGGTCCGTATCAGTTCGGCCATCAACGATCGAGGCACGATACAGGTTCCGGGTGAACGCACGGCCTTGACCACAGCATCACCGGCATCCTCGGTTCCATTGGAATATGGCGGCAACGTGGCTTGCGGCCGAATTTGGCCCGACCGACGCGGCGAAATGAAAGGCCCGTGCTTTTTCGGCATCGATCGGGGATCGGAAGCCGCCACATGACTGCGGCAAACCAAAAGAAAAGGCCGATACCTTTCGGCACCGGCCCTGACTGAAGGTCGATATTTCGGCCGCGCTTCTTTGGCGCGGGCCAGATTCGATGCGGCGGATGCGCCTTACATCCGGTAGGCGATGGTGTCGTTCCAGAAGCGGTCGAGCCGCTGCAGAGCACGGTTCATCTGCTTGAACTCGTCGGTGTTGATGCCGCCGACCTGCTCGATCGAACCGACATGGCGCTCATAAAGACCGGCGACGACATCAGCCACCTCGTTGCCCTTCGGCGTCAGCGAAACACGGACCGAACGGCGGTCGATGCGCGAGCGCTGGTGGTTGATGAAGCCGAGATCGACCAGCTTCTTCAGATTGTAGGAGACGTTCGAGCCGAGATAGTAGCCACGCGAGCGCAGCTCGCCGGCGGTCAGCTCCGAATTGCCGATGTTGAACAGCAGCAGCGCCTGGATGGCATTGATGTCGGAACGGCCGTTGCGGTCGAATTCGTCCTTGATCACGTCAAGCAAGCGGCGGTGCAGCCGCTCAACAAGCTGCAGCGATTCCATGTACAGCGAGCGGATAGCCTCGCGGCGGTCGTCGGATACGTTGGCGGTCTTCGCCGCCGGACGCGAATTGATCATTGTCTTTGCCTCTCGTTTGTCGCCCTGGTGATTTTTTGTTTTTCACCTTGATCGCGACACTATCGAATACTCATAAAATTCGACTTAAACGCTAGGGCTAACAAGAGCTTACCGGTAACAGGTTTCGAAAGAGGCTTAACGAACGGTCACCCGAGCAAGGATAATTAACCTAAAGATTTAGCCAACAATCGCGGGCTCGAATCCAGGCAGCCGCCAGGTCGCCAATGCGCCCAAGGGCTTAGTGCCGTACCGGTCGTTTCTGCAGGTAGATGACGACGCGAAAGACGATGTAGAGCAGCGCCACCGCCGTATGCGAGATGACGATGAGCGGTCGGTGGCCGAAAAGATCGGGGAAACCGGCATACATCACGATCTCGGTTACCGCGCAGATGAACCAGATCACCGGCCCCCAGGACGCCAGCATCCACAGACCGGCGGCGGCGAAGGGAAAGAACACGGCGAGCACCACCGCCGCCACCTGCCAGTGCACCGGCATCAGGTCGAAACGCCAGAGCGAGCCTGGATAGAAGCCGATCAGCTTGATCCAGTAGAGAATGCCGAACAGCAGGCAGTAGCCGGCGATCACCCGCTGGAACCAGGCGAAGATCACCTCCACCCCTGAGGGCTGCAGGACGACGCGTCTCGAGGTCACCTCGCTCACAGGTCGAGCTCCCGCTCGCCAAGCGGGGCGAAATAGACGTCGACATCCGCCTCGCTGACCGCATCCAGGCTCGCCGGCCGCCATTGCGGTTTCGAATCCTTGTCGATGATGACGGCGCGGATGCCTTCGTAGAAATCATGGCCGGCCAGCATCCGGTTGAGGATGCGGAACTCCATCTTCATGCAGGCGTCCATCGACAGTGTCAGCCCGGCGCTGATCTCGCGCCAGGCGACGCGCAGGCTGGTCGGAGAGCGCGTGCGGATCGTCGCCAGTGCCTTTGCCGCGAACGCATCGTCGCCCGCCGCCCGTTCCAGGCTGTCGATGACGGCCTTGAGCGATGGTTGCGAAAAATGACGGACGATCGCCTCCAGCGTCGGCCTGTCGGTCTCCTGCCTGGCCTGAACGAAAAATCCGCGCAGCACCGATTCCGGATCGCCGGTCAGCGTCAGCCGGTCGAGGAAGCCACCCTGGTCCTCGGCCTTGATGGTATGTGTGGCCAGCCCCGACCACAGCGCATCGCCATAGCGGATGCGATTGCCGGTCAGCGCCAGATACATGCCGAAGGAGCCGCCGAGGTCAGGCAGCAAATGGCTGGCGCCGACATCCGGGAAAAAGCCGATGCCGACCTCCGGCATGGCGAACTGGGCATTCTCGGTCATCACCCGGTGCGAGCCATGGAAGGAGATGCCGACGCCACCGCCCATGACGATGCCGTCGATCAGCGCAACATAGGGTTTCCTGAAGCTGTTGATGCGGGCATTGAGCCGGTATTCGTCGGCGAAGAACTCGACCGGCGGCTTTCCCGCCCGGCCGGCCTCATAGACATGCAGGATGTCGCCACCCGCCGAAAACGCCCTGCCTTCAGCCTTGACGACGATGACATCGACGCCTTGGTCATTCTCCCAGGCGGTGAGAGCGGCGCCCAGCGCCTTGACCATGCGGTGCGTCAGGGCATTGAGCGCCTGCGGCCGCGTCAACGTGACGACGCCGGCCCGGCCCAGATGCTCGAAGCGGATCTCGTCGCCGCCGCCAAAATCCATCGTGAAAGAATCCCCTCCCCCGCGCCGCCGGGACTGGAGTGCTAAAGCGTGGCGCATGGGTGCGTCAATGCCAGGCCCGGCCATCATGCGTCTGTTTGGATCTCGGGAGTGGAAAGAGACCGTCCTTTGCGTTGCGGCCAAATGGGTGCAAATTTGCCGGCGACAGCACGGCTATCCGTCTGTTTGGCTCGAGGGTGAATGCTTGACCCTTGTAACCGGAGCGCCGGGAGACAATTTGGCGATGACGCAAGAGTTCGACCCGGACGATGTTCTAAGCCGCCCGTTGATGGCGAATTTGGCGACCGTCGGCGCGGACGGCGCGCCGCGCAACGCGCCGGTATGGTTCATCTGAGAAGACGGCGCGATCTGGCTTCTCGGATCATCGGATGGAAGCGCGGTAAAGCATCTCCAGAGAGACCCGCGCTGCACGGTGGAAATTGTTCACTTCGACAACAATGCCGGCATCTTGCTGCACCTCGGGCTGCGCGGCGCCGCCACCGTCGAACCGATGTCGCCAGACCGCTTCAAGCGACTCCTTCACAAATATCTCGGCCCCGAAGCAGACTGGAACGCGTGGTTCATCGACAACGTGGCCCAGATCGAACATCCGGATGGACGTATGATCAGGCTTGCACCGGTCAGCATTTTCACCAACAACGTATCGTTCTTCAGAACCGGCCCTGACCTTGCATGGCCGCCCTCAGTCGATGACGGGTTTCGAAGCGGACGGTGAGCCATGCCGCGGTTTTTGCGCCTTGCCCTTGTTCTGGGTAGCCTGCTGGCCATCTGCGCCGCCAATGGTCCGGCCAGGGCGGCTGATGTCGAGGATCTCTACAGATCCCAGACCATCGTCACCGGTCAAGTCGAGCCGAACCGCCAGGCAGGCTTCAAGATCTGCCTCGATGCGGTTCTGGTCCGGGTGTCCGGCGACCAGCGCCTGCTGGCGAAACCTCAGATGACGGCGCTGCGCGACAAGGCCGGCAGCTTCGTCACGGGTTTCCGTTACCGCGATCGCATGGAAGGCATCCCGGTGCATGACGAACAAGGCACGCACGACCGGCCGCACGACCTCTATTGCCAATACACCCCGGCGACGATCGACCCGGTTCTGATTTCGCTTGGCAGCAAGCCCTGGCTGGCGGAGCGGGTACGGCTGGCGGTGTTCCTGTCGACCGAGCAAGGCATCCGGCATTTCGCGCTCGATGCCGATGGCGAGCGCGGCACGCTTATGCGTGAATCCTTCAGCAATGCCGCCGCGCCGCTGGCCATGCAGGTGACATTCCCAACGGCGGCGCTGCTGTCGCAGGCCGGGTTGGACGACAGGACGCTGCGCGACGCCGACTTGGCGAAGCTGGATACTGTTGCGAAAAAGGCGGGCGCCGATCAGGCGCTTTCCGGCAGTATCGTCTGGAGCGACAAGGAGTTGGGCTGGATCGCCGACTGGCGGTTGGCGACGGGCGGCAAGACCTACGCATGGCAAGTGCGTGGCGTTTCCTTCGACGAGGCTTTCCGCGTCGCCATGCGCGGCGCGGCGCAGGTTCTGTCGGGCAATGGGCAACCTTGATTCCAGCCTGGCACAAACGTGTCGCATTGGTCAGCGGCAAGGGCTCGTGGTAAAAGTCGCCGACCCGGAGTTTTGGCGATGAACAAATTCACCCCGACGGCGATGAACAAATTCACGCCAGCAAAGCCAGCCGGCGCGCGCAGCGTCGACGACATCACCGGCAGCCGCCGTTTGCGCCGCATGCGCAAGGCAGACTGGTCACGCCGTCTCGTGCAGGAGAACCGGCTTACGGTCGACGATCTGATCTGGCCGATCTTCGTCGTCGACGGCAAAAATGTGCGCGAGCCGATCGCCGCCATGCCGGGCGTCTTCCGCCTGTCGATCGATCTCGCCGTCAAGGAGGCAGAGCGTGCGGCAAGGCTCGGCATTCCCGCACTCGCCACCTTCCCCAATGTCGACATCGCGCTGCGCGACCAGACCGGCTCGCACATCCTCGACCCCGATAACGTCATCAACCGCGCCACCCGCGCGATAAAGGACGCGGTGCCTGAGATCGGCATCATCACCGATGCCGCGCTCGACCCGTTCACCAGCCATGGCCATGACGGCATCCTGCGCGACGGCATCATCGTCAACGACGAGACGGTGGAACAGGTGACCGCCGCGGCCGTCATCCAGGCGGCGGCCGGCGCCGACATCATCGCGCCCTCCGACATGATGGACGGCCGCATCGGCGCCATCCGCGACGCGCTTGACGCCAACGGTTTTCAGGACGTGGCGATCATGTCCTACGCCACCAAATTCGCCTCGGCCTTCTACGGCCCCTACCGCGAGGCGGTCGGCACCGCCGGCCTGCTCAAGGGCGACAAGAAGACCTACTACATCGACCACGCCAATTCCGACGAGGCGGTGCGCGAGGCCGAACAGGACATCGCCGAAGGCGCCGACATGCTGATGGTCAAGCCCGGCCTGCCCTATCTCGACATCATCCGGCGGCTGAAGGACGAATTCCAGATGCCGACCTTCGCCTACCAGGTGTCGGGCGAATATTCGATGATCAAGGCTGCCGCCGCCAATGGCTGGATCGATGGCGAAAAGGCGATGCTGGAGAGCCTACTTGCCTTCAAGCGCGCCGGCTGCGACGGTATCCTCACCTATTTCGCGCCCGAAGTGGCGAAGATGCTGAAGGGATAATTTCTCTTCCTGCCGATCGCCGGTCGCGGCGATCCGCCTCGACATCCATGACAATTTCCGGCTTCCGCCGGGGAACCAGAGCGAGGGTCGTTTGACCAACCGCCTTGAGTTCGTTCGGCTTGAAAACACCGCTTGCAATTCGCAATCAGTTTGCTACAAAAAACCGATTGCGAACACAACCAGTTATGGAGGCGGCTCTCATGTCCAAACTTCGCGTCAATGCTTTCACCCTATCGCTCGACGGCTACGGCGCCGGTCCCGATCAGGATCTGCAAAATCCGCTCGGTGTCGGCGGTCCGGCCCTGCACAAATGGGCCTTCAGCACCCGCACCTTCCGCAAGATGTTCGGCGGGGAAGGCGGTGCGACCGGCACTGATGAGGACTTTGCAGCGCGCAGCTTCGAGAATGTCGGCGCCTGGATCCTTGGCCGCAACATGTTCGGGCCGATCCGAGGCGACTGGCTTGACGGTAGCTGGAAGGGTTGGTGGGGTGATAATCCGCCCTACCATGTGCCGGTTTTCGTGCTGACCCACCACAAGCGCGAACCGCTCGTCATGGAGGGCGGCACGACCTTCTACTTCGTCACCGACGGCATCCATTCGGCGCTTGAGCAAGCGAAGGCGGCGGCCGGCGGCAAGGACGTGCGGGTCGGCGGTGGCGTCGCCACCATCCAGCAATATCTTCAGGAGAAACTGATCGACGAGATGCATCTGGCGATCTCGCCGGTGCTGCTCGGCGCGGGCGAGAACCTATTTGCAGGCCTCGACATGCCCAGGCTCGGCTACCTCTGCAGCGAGCAGGTTGCCACGCCGCTCGCTACTCATGTGGTGATCGAGCGCGCTTAGGAAATGGCGTGAACATCATGTCTGCGACCATGGCGATTAGCGAAAGCCTTGGTGCAGGCCCCTTTCTCCCCGTCACTATACGGGAAGAAATTCCCGGCATGGCAATGAGGGGCGACGCAACCGGCCGAATATTGTGGTTCCGGGAGCGCCATCGATGGCAATATGGCGGAGGAACAAGTGTCGCTCATGCTGCGACTTATGCTGGCTCAACTGTCGAAGCCGGCGCCGCCCCTCATCCGCCTGCCGGCACCTTCTCCCCGTATAGGGACGGGGAGAAGGGAACCCTACCTCAATACTTCTCCGGAACATAAAGCTCGCGCGGCAGCGTCTGGCGCTCGTATTCGGGATTGAAGACGCGCTCGGGCAGCATGATCTCCTCGTGCGGCACCTCTTCATACGGCATCTGTTTGAGCAGGTGGTCGATGCAGTTCAGCCGCGCCCGCTTCTTGTCGTTGCCCTCGACGATGAACCAGGGCGCCTCGGGAATATTGGTGCGGGCGAAGGTCTCTTCCTTGGCCTTCGTGTACTGTTCCCACCGCACGCGCGACTGCAGGTCCATCGGCGACAGCTTCCACTGCTTCATCGGATCGTGGATGCGCATCAGGAAGCGCATCTGCTGTTCCTCGTCGGTGATCGAGAACCAGTATTTGACCACCGTGATGCCCGAGCGGACCAGCATGCGCTCGAACTCCGGCACGTCGTGGAAGAATTCTTCCACCTGCGCCGGTCCGGCAAAGCCCATCACCCGTTCGACGCCCGAGCGGTTGTACCAGGAGCGGTCGAACAGCACGATCTCGCCGCCAGCCGGCAGATGCGGGACATAGCGCTGGAAATACCATTGCGACTTCTCGCGCTCGGTCGGGGCCGGAAGGGCGACGACGCGGCAGATGCGCGGATTGAGCCGCTGCGTGATGCGCTTGATCACGCCGCCCTTGCCGGCGGAGTCGCGGCCTTCGAAGATCACCACCAGCTTCTTCTTGTGGTAGGCGACCCAGGACTGCAGCTTGATCAGCTCGGACTGCAAGCTGATCAGGTCGCGAAAATACTGCATGCGGTCGATCGAAGGCGGATGCGAGTTCTTGTAGATCTTGGCGATCTCCATCGACAGCGCCGGCTCCGACATTTCGAGCTCATAGTCTTCGTCGAGCGTGTCGGCGAGTTCGGCTTCAAGCCAGTCCTTGGCAGGAGAATTCTGTTTTAGCTCGGTCATTTCAGCTGCTCCGCTTGCAAGCCCTGTCGATCCACGTCCGGCGCCCCAAACCCCTGGCCTGCGCCCCGGAGTGGCAACACCTGAGCCGACTGCAATATAGGCCGGCAATGACGGTTTTATTGCAAGCCTGGGCGTGATGGCCGCCGCTGCAAATCCGGCGAGGCATGATCGATCCGTCGTCGTGGCATGGCGACAAACGGTCCAAATTGTCCTACAAATGGGGCAGGCCCATCCGGGCGCTGCCTTCAACAACAATCGCGAGGACTGACATGGAATACCGCACCCTCGGCCGTTCCGGCTTGAAAGTTTCGACATTGACCATGGGCACCATGACCTTCGGCGGCGCCGGCGCGTTTTCGGCTGTCGGCAAGACCGACCTCGACGAGGCACGCCGGATGATCGATCTCTGCATCGATGCCGGCATCAACGTCATCGACACCGCCAATGTCTATTCGAACGGCCTTTCCGAAGAAATCATCGGCGAGGCGCTCGGCGGCAAGCGCAAGGGCGACGTGCTGATCGCGTCCAAGGCGCGGATGCGGATCGGCAACGGTCCGAACGATGAAGGCCTGTCGCGCCATCACCTGATCCGCGAATGCGAAAAGAGCCTGAAGCGGTTGAAGACCGACGTCATCGACATCTACTTCCTGCACGAATGGGACGGCGTGACACCGCTCGAGGAAACCATCGCCGCGCTCGACACGCTGGTTGCCCAGGGCAAGGTCCGCTATGTCGGCTGTTCCAACTATTCCGGCTGGCAGGTGATGAAGGCGCTCGGCATCAGCGACAGCCATCACCAGCCGCGCTTCGTCACCCAGCAGATCCACTACACGCTGGAAGCGCGCGAGGCGGAATATGAATTGCTGCCGATTTCGGTCGACCAGGGGTTGGGCGTGCTGGTCTGGAGCCCGCTCGCCGGCGGATTGCTGTCCGGCAAATACCGCCGCGACAGCCCCACCGCCCGTCAACTTGCGGGCTGGTCCGAGCCGCCGATCCGCGACGAGGACCGGCTCTGGCGGATCGTCGATGTCCTTGTCGAGATTGGCACGCAGCGCGGCGTGTCGGCAGCTCAGGTGGCACTGGCCTGGCTGCTCGGCCGGCCGGCGGTCAGTTCGCTGGTCATCGGCGGCAGGACCGAAACGCAGTTCCGCGACAACATCGCGGCGGCAAGCCTGATGCTTACCGGCGAGGAACGTGACCGCCTCGACGCGGTCAGCCGGCCGCCCCTGCTCTATCCCTACTGGCACCAGCAACTGACGGCCAAGGACCGTTTTGGCGCCGCCGATCTGGTGATTGACCGCAGCGGCGTGTGACCACGGATTTCCAAAAGGAGCCCGCCGGGCGGTGCCCGCCAGGCTTCTGGAGCGGCTCCGCTCTATCTCTTTGTTTTGACGCAATTTCCTAAGGGAAAGGCTAAGCGCTTTTCCCGGGAAAAGCGTTTCACACTTTTCCTGGAATTGCTCTAACCCACGATATAGCGCCAGACCTCGGCGTCGGGTTCCATCTGGCCGCTGAGCACGAAGTATTTGTAGAGCACGAGCAGCGAGATCGCCTGCTCGGCCTGCTCGTGGGCGAATGTCCTGCAATAGGCATTCGCGGCAGTGATGATGCGCTCGGCTTGCGTCGGGTGCCGCTCGAAATACGCCACGCGTTCCGCGAGGTTTGAGAAATCCGCCTCAAGCGGAACATAGTGAACGTTCGCTTCGAGCTCCCTCTCCGCGAACCATGTCTCGTATGTCGGTGGCGGCATCAGACACAGCGAGTTCGAGTTCATGATCCATTTGAGGTTGGTCGCCACGTCATTGCCTTCGAGCGAGACGATGTAGCGATAACGCTGCTGCTGGCTGATGCCGAGATAAGGCCTGCTGTACTGGGCCGGTGTGTCCTGCTTGTGTGAGCCGGCGTCGCAGAACGGCAACTCGCGCACGGCTTCCAGGAACCTCGTCCTTATCGGATTGTTGAGATCGCCGCGCCAGACCACGGCCGGGAGTTTGTCGGCGAATGCGGTTGCGTCGGCAGGCATGTGGAAGTGCCGAAACTTGTCGAGCTTCATGATCACCGCATTGCCGTTGTCCGCACGGATCGGTCGATCCTTGACGATCGAAGGCACTTTCGGCACGTCGGCAACATCGCCGAACTCCACGTCGACGAGCAATGCCGGATCGAAGTAGCGGGCAAATTCCTTCAGGTCGTAATAGTACATGGTCGGGTAAAAAGGCAGGTTGCTGAGGCGCACTGCATTAGGGCTGGGCGTAAAGGCATCCTGCAGCTTGTTGTAGCAGTTCAGCCTGTGGCGAACCGAGCCGTCCGAGAGCCTGGCCTTTGCGAGCCGGCCCGCCAGCTGCCGGCGAAACAATTGCTGGGGGACGACATCGCGCGCGAAATTTCGCGCATAGTAGAAAACCTTTGCCGTCGTTCGTGCAGTTGTGGCCATTGGTCACTTGATTAAAAACAAACGGGCAGTTCGCTATACGCCGGTGCCCGGCTCTCCCTACATCATTGTGCCGCGCATCTTGCAAGCCTTGGACCATCATCGACGCGAACGGCCGGGCACGATCGCTTCTGCTGTTGTGTTTGACGGCTAATGCTCCTAGGCAGGGTCAGAGCCGCTAAAGCAATTCCAGGAAAAGTGCGAAACGGTTTTCCTGGGAAAAGCGCATAGCGCTTTCCCTAGGGAATTGCGTCAAACAAAGAGATAGGGCGGTTCCGCGTTTCCGTGAAACGACGAACCGGTCCAGCAGTGGAAAAGGAGCCGATATGGCGAGAGCACCAAACTACGATCAGGAACGCAAGGAACGCGACCGCCAGAAGGCGGCCAAGAAGGCAGAAAAGCTGGCGGCCAAGGTTGCCGCGCGCGAGCGGTCGAAGCCTGAGGACGAAACTGAAACCGAAGCGGCGAAGTGACGGCAAAAGGCCCGCAAATGCGGGCCGTGCCTCAATCCGGAGTGTCGCCCCGGAGTGTCGCTTGTGTCAGGCCGGCGCCTTGTCGCTGACAAAGACGTCCACTTCGCGCGCTGCCGCGATGAAGGCACGCCTGGCGTTCATCGCCGGCTTGTCGCCAGCCAGCGCATCGTGACAGGCCTGCAGGGCCGCGCGATGCTTGGGGCTGCGCTTGCCGGGCCAACTGTTGAGAAGGTAGTCGGAAGCCTCACGCGCCGTACGCAAGAGCTGTGTGCTTCCCGCCGCGACTGACTTGACGGTCACGGGTGTTTCAAATCGGTTGTTTTCCATCGCCGCTCTTACGCCATCAGTGTCCGTGAAGCGAGGCCGAAAGTGCAGGTCGCGCCCAGACCCTGCCTTTTGCGCAGCGACTACTCCGCCTCGTAAACCGCTTCAAGCGGCGACGACCGCGAAGCCCCTGGCCCGAAGACCGCGTCGATCGTCGGCAAGCGACGTCACCAGCCGATCGCGGCTGCCGACGATGTGTGCCGACAGCAGCCGCGCTGCTTCATCGGCATCGCCAAGGCGCGTGGCGGCCAGAATGGCGCGATGTTCAGCCCAGGCGCGAGTAAGCGCCGCCTCGTCGCGAACCTCCAGCCAGCGGGCCCGCGACAGGCGCGTCATCGCATCGCGAACCGCCCGGAACAGGAATTCGTTGCCTGACAGCCGCGCCAGCTCGATGTGAAAATCCATGCCGACACGATGCCATTCCTCACGCGGCGTGTCGGTGCCGCAGGAATCGAGCATCGCCTCGATGACATCGACGGCGCTCCGATCCGCCAAGGCACATGTCAGGCGAAGCGCCGCAACCTCGACCGCCTCCCGGTAGACGGCGATCTGCTCGAGTTCGGCCAGGTTGATCGGCGACACGGTCCAGCCACGGCCGTCCCTGCCGACCAGGCCCTCTGTCTCCAGCCGCAGCAGCGCGGCCCTGACAGGGGTTCGCGACGCGCCGAAACGGCTTTCGACCCAGCGCTCGGTCAGTTTCTCGCCGGGACCGATCTCGAGGCCCAGGATCATCCGCCGAAGCTGTTTTTCGACGCTCTGCATCTGCGACATGGTCGTTTCCGTTTCTCCAGCGGTTCGCCGGCGATCGGCTTGCCGTCGGCGTTTTCCGATCACGTTCGAGAGGGTCGCATTGACAGCGGCCAGGCTTGCGTCCATGACGGATACCAGCTTGGTATCCCAAAATGGTATCCGCCGCAACCGCCGATACGGGCCTTGCTCGGACAGGACATATGACATGCCGCAGACCCCGACGACCGACAGTACCTTCAACATCCACTGGCGGCGCAATCTGTTCGTGTGCGTTGCCGGGTCGTTCTCGACGCTTGTCGCCATGACACTGCTTTTGCCCTTCCTGCCGCTCTACATCGAACAGCTGGGCGCCCAAGGCCACGCGGCGATCGTGCAATGGTCGGGGATCGCCTATGGCGCGACCTTCTTCGCGGCGGCACTGGTGGCGCCGCTCTGGGGACGTCTCGGCGACCGCTACGGCCGCAAGGTGATGCTGGTTCGCGCCAGCTTCGGCATGGCCATATGCATGTCGCTGACCGGCATGGTGCAGAGCGTCTGGCAACTGGTGCTGCTGCGCCTGCTGATCGGCTTTGCCGGCGGCTATTCCTCCGGATCGACCATCCTGGTCGCCATGCAGACGCCAAAGGAGCGCTCCGGCTGGGCACTTGGCCTGCTGTCGGCCGGCATCACGGCTGGCGCGCTGGTCGGCCCGCTGGTTGGCGGCGTGTTGCCGCCGCTGATCGGCATCCGCGCCACCTTCCTGCTGTCGGGCGGCGTCATCTTCCTGGCCTTCCTCGCGACCACCTTTCTGATCAAGGAGAATCCTCGACCGAAAACGCCAGAAGCGTCATCGAAGCAGAAGCCAAAGGGCGGCTGGGCACAAATTCCCGACAAACGGCCTGTTGTCGCCATGCTGGCAACCGGCATGCTTTTGAGTTTCGCCACCATGTCGATCGAGCCGATCATCACCGTCTATGTGCAGCAGCTGATCGAAGACCAGAGCCGCGTCACGCTGATCTCGGGCGTCGTGATGTCGACGGCAGCCCTCGGCGCCATCCTGTCGGCCTCGCGCCTCGGCAAGCTCGCCGACCGCATCGGCCATTGGAACGTCATCATCGGCGCGCTTGCCGTCTCGGCCCTGCTGCTGATCCCGCAGGCCTTCGTCACGCAGAGCTGGCAACTCATCGGCCTGCGCTTCCTGATGGGCCTGGCGCTGGGCGGGCTCTTGCCCTGCATCACCAGCGTCATCCGCCACAATGTTCCCGATGGCGTCGGCGGCAATGTGCTCGGGCTCTCGATCTCCGCCCAATATGTCGGGCAGGTCGCCGGCCCCTTGCTTGGCGGCTTTGCCGGCGGCCATTTCGGCATGCGTTCGGTGTTTCTGGGCACATCCGTCTTGATGGCGGGCGGCGCGGTGTATAATTGGCTGGCACAGTCGCGCCGCGCGCAGGACATGCTCGCCAACGCCGGCAAGCTATGACCGAATTGGGCTGTATGCCTTGAACGTCCCGGAGTCCCAGACATGAGCACGGCCGAGCAATCTTCCGGCAACAGTGGCCGCATCCTCGTCCTGGCCGGTGGCCTTTGTGGCGCCGCCGGCGTGGCGCTGTCGGCCGCGGCGGCGCATCTGGGCGGCGCTTTCGTCGGCACCGCCGCATCCTTCCTGCTCATGCATGCGCCGGTCTTCCTCGCCGCCGGATTGCTCGGCGCGACCCGGACGCTGCGCATCGGCAGCCTGATCCTGCTGGTTGGGCTTCTGTTGTTCTGCGGCGACCTGCTGGCCCGCGATTTCCTCGGTTCGCGGCTGTTCCCGCTGTCGGCGCCGATCGGCGGCACCTTGCTCATTGCCGGCTGGCTGGTGATCGCTGCCTCGGCACTGCCGCGCGCGCGTTCCTGACGCCTCTCGGCGCCCTGCCCGGATCAAGTCATTCACGAGACCAACGCCAAGCCTCTGCCTGTCAAACTCGTTTGTGTGACGATCAATCCTGCCGGCGCTCGGGCTGCACGAGCAATTCGCGATTGTGCCGCCGCAGCCTCGCCAGCCGACGCCTCTCCGGTTCGGAGGCCGGCGCGATGCCCCAGTAGTTGCGGTAGATGTCTTCGAACAGGTAGCTCACAGGATGCATGACGTGCACTCCTTTCAAGATTTGAATCGATCCAATCGATGAGCACGAAAAGGCAGTGCCGATCAACTCCGCTTGCGCTCCACGAGGAACCGCAGCTCGCGAACCCATGGGCTGATCCTGTCGCGGCGCCTCTGCGTCGCGATGGTCGAACCGATGCTCCAGTCGTTGCGATAAACGTCCTGGAAGAGATAATTGACGGGATGCATGGCATATCTCCCTTTCCAAAGATTGAATCGATCCAATCATTGGGGCTGTTATTCCCTTGGATCGATTCAAAGATACACCTCATCGGGCCTTCGATCAAGACGAAATTTGAACCGATCCAACGAAAGTGTTAGATGGGATGAATTCAGGAGACGAAGATGGCGCCATTGAGCTCTGGAAAGACAAGACCGGTCCGGCTGGCAGACATTGCCAAAGCGGCCGGAGTCTCGCACGGCACCGCGTCCAACGTGTTCGCCCGTCCGGAGATCGTGCGCGAGGAGGTCCGCGAACGGGTCAAGGCGGCAGCCGAGGCGATGGGATATGGCGGGCCAGACCCCAAAGGTCGGCTGCTGCGCGCCGGCAAGGTCAACGCCATCGGTGTCGCGACCGCGGAACCCTTGTCCTATTTCTTCGACGACCCTTTCGCCCGGGTAATGATGGCCAGCATCTCCAGGGCTTGTGACGCGACCGGTGCGGGGATCTCGCTGGTCTCCGCCGCCAACAATGAACAGCTCGCCTGGAACATCCAGAGTGCGCTGGTCGATGGCTTCATTGTGTTCTGCATCGAAGGCGGCTCAAGGCTGGTCGAACTGGCCCGCGAACGCAAACTGCCCTTTGTCGCGCTCGATCTCGATTCGGACGACGAGGCGGTCGCGGCGATCGGCGTCGACAACATCGCCGGCGCAGGGCTGGCGGCGCGCCATCTGGCTGGGCTCGGGCATCGTCGCTTTGCCGTGCTTGCCCTGCCCTGCGCCGACGCCGGCTTCGGTCCGACCACGCAGGCGCAAGTCGAGAAGGCCCTTTACTCCGGTACGCGCGACCGCCTGCGTGGCTACTTCGCGGAACTCTCCCGCTTCGGCATCGACGTCTCGAAGGTGCCGGTCTATGAAACCCTCAATGACGAGAAAAGTGTCCGGGCCGGCCTCGATCATATTTTTGCTGGCGCTGAGACGCCGACCGCCATCCTGGCAATGTCGGACAGGATCGCCCTGCATGCGCTGGACTGGCTGCGCCAGCATGAGATCGCTGTCCCGGGCGACGTTTCGATCGTCGGCTTCGACGGTGTCCCGGAGGGCGAGGTCTGCGAACCGCCGCTGACCACGGTCGCCCAGCCGATCGCCGAAATGGGCCGCCTTGCCGTCAAGGCGATCCTCGAAAATGACGGTTCGCTCAGCCAGCGATTGCTGCCGGTCGACCTCGTGGTGCGGGCCTCATCCGGCCCCGCGCCCGCCTGAACCGCCTGACGGCGGCGCGCCCATCATCGGCTCGCTCGTGCCGTCATCGGCGATATGCCGAAGGATGCCCGGGCGGCGGGTGCCGCGTTTTGCACCGGCCTGCTTTTCCCGGACCAGCCCAGGCCCGAAAGCCATTCGAGATAGTAGGCAAGCGCGAACTGTATGGCGATGCCGGCCGATATCAACAGGCTGTCATAGGCAAATCCGCCTGGATTGATCAGCTTCAGCACTTGCGCCGTCAGCGCCAGCACCGTGCCGGCAATGAAAACCGGCAGCGATCGTTTGCCCAATATGGCAAGCGGATGATCGCGCCCGGTGCGAAACAGGTTCGAGATGGCCGGGAACGCCACGACCAGGTAGCTCACCGCCAGGATATGCAGCAGCCTCGGCAGGGCCAGGAACGTCTTGTCGAAGCCGGTCAGCACGGGCGGCAAACCCAACCAGGAGATCTGCCCCCAGAGCGGGCTATGCACCCAGACCAGCGCCGCAGCGGTGTAGGCCAGGGCCGCGCCAACCAGCCAGCGATTGACCGGGATGGCGCCGCCGCGACGCACATGCAGTGCGCCGGCCAGGCCTATGTTGAAGAGGAACTGCCACGACAGCGGATTGAGAAACCAGAAGCCGGGCTCGGGATAGTTCGGCGGCGCGATCTGGTAGATCCCGGCGATCAGCCACAGCGCGCCGGATGCGGCCAGCGTCGGCAGTGGCCGGTAGCTGACGAAGAGCAGGAAGACCGGCGCCAACAACAGCAGCACCGCATAGACCGGCAGGATGTTGTTGTAGCCGAGCTGGTGGCCGAGCGTCACGATGCCGATCAGCACCTGCGGCGTGTCCTTGATCAACGGCTCTATGTTGATCATCGTCAAGAGCTCCGGTCGCCTGGCGAACACCGCGGCCGCGCAGAAGATCGCCATCACCACCATGGTGGTGACGATGTGGGCGGCATAGAGCACGCTGGCGCGCCGCCACATCTTCAAGGTTGCCAGCAGCCGGCTTCCGGGCTGGAACTTCTTGCCATAGGCAAGCGCGACCGAGATGCCGGAGATCAGCACGAAGACCTCCGCCGCGTCCGAAAAACCGAAATTCTTGTAGGTCAGATATTCGAAGGCGGTGCCCGGCACGTGGTCGACATAGATGGTCAGCAAAGCGAGGGCGCGGAATACGTCGATGCGCGTATCGCGGTCCGCGATACGCGTGCCGCGATCGGGAGAAATTGGGGTGGTCATCGACAAAAGGCCTCAAAGCTGGTTGTTCATGCTGGCAATGCGACCCCCGGCGCACCGCTTCGATTCCTCCCACGGAATGATATCGGCGAAGAAACGGGCTGTAGTGCGCTTGGTTCGATCAACTTTCGCGGAGCTTGAAAATATTGCGTTTTGAAGCCAGAAAAATGACCGGAAGCGCCATGAAATCAAAAGGATGAGGCCATGACCGAAGAGACCTCACAAGATGGTGCGTTACAGCGTGATCTCGCCTTCCGTTACCGCCTTTTCAGTCCGGCGGCTTCAACCGGCGAATGCGTCTTCCTGCTGCATGGATCTGGAGTTGACGAAACGACATTGGTGCCGCTCGCACGGGAGATCGCGCCGCGCGCCGTGTTGATCGCCGTGCGCGGCCGCCTCGTCCAGGAGGATGGTTTCCGCTGGTTCGCGCGCATCACGCCGACGCGCTTCGAACAGCAGAGCATCCGCACTGAAACCGATGCCTTTGCAGGCTTCATCGCCGACGCCACGACACGTCACGGGCTCGATCTCTCCCGCACGGCGTTCCTCGGCTATTCGAACGGCGCCAATCTCGTCTCGAGCCTGATGCTGCTGCATCCGGGCCTTGTCGAACGCGCCGCGCTGCTGCGACCGATGCCAGTGCTCGATGACGTGCCGGCGACGGATCTGTCAAATGCGCGGGTGTTGATCATCGCCGGCGCCGCCGACCTGACCTATGCGCCCTTCGCTCCAGCGCTGGTGACGCTGCTCAGCCAGCACCGAGCCGAACTCGACGCCCGGATCGTTCCCTCGGGCCATGAATTCGGTGGCGCGGACGCGGCAATCGTCAGGCAATGGCTGAAGGCGGTGCCGGCACCTGCCGAATGAACTTGTCCACCGCGCCGATTCCCAGCCAATCTGGCCGGTCTCGAGGCGGCGCTGCGGATGCCTTCCGCCGATATGATGCTGGCGCTGCTCGCCAGATGGAAGGCTGAAGCAATTCCAGGAAAAGTGTGAAACGGTTTTCCGTTCGGAATTGCGGCGAAACAAACAACTAGCCTAACCTCGCCCCATCCGGTTCCAGGCATCGAGCCCGGCGATCTTGTAGGCTTCGGCCAGCGTCGGGTAGTTGAAGGTGTTGTTGACGAAGAAGTCGACGGTGCCGCCGAGATTGATCACCGCCTGGCCGATGTGGATGAGCTCGGTGGCGCCCTCGCCGATGATATGCGCGCCGAGCAGGCGGCGCGTCTCGATCGAGAACAACAGCTTCAGGAAGCCGGTGTTGACGCCCATGATATGGCCGCGCGAGGTCTCGCGAAAACGCGCCACGCCGACCTCATAGGCTGCCCCACTCTCACGCACCTGCTCCTCGGACTGGCCGACTGTCGAAATCTCCGGCACCGCATAGATGCCGTAGGGAAAGGTTTCCGGCGGCGGCGGCAGGGGCACGCCGAAGGCGTGGCAGGCGGCCACCCTGCCCTGCTCCATCGAGGTCGAGGCGAGGCTCGGAAAGCCGATGACGTCGCCTGCGGCGTAGATGTTGGGCACGCTGGTCTGGAACGTGTGCGGATCGACCTTGATACGCCCTCGGGAGTCGGCGTCGATGCCGACGACATCCAGCCCCAGGCTGCCGACATTGCCGGTTCGACCGGCGGCGTAGAGCACCACCTCGGAGCGAATGGTGCGGCCATCGGCCAGTTCGACCTCGGCGGCCTCCGGCTTGGAGCGGATTTCCTTCACCGCGCTGCCGAGCCTGATCGTCATGCCGCGATCGCGCATCTGGTGGATGAAATCATCGACGATCTCGCGGTCGACGAAATCGAGGATGGAGTTGCGCGGCTCGACCAGCGTCACCGGCACGTCGAGCGCGGAAAAGATCGTCGCATATTCGACCCCGATGACGCCGGCGCCGATCACCGTCAGCGTGCGTGGCAGACGGTCGAGTTCCAGCATCTCGTCGCTGTCGAAGACCCGGGTCTTGTCGAACGGCACGTCGTGCGGCCGGTGTGGCCTTGTGCCGACCGCGATCAGCGCATTGGCAAAACCGACCTCGCTATAGTCGCCGGTGTCCGTCGTCAGGCTGACCTTGTTGGGACCAAGAAACTTCACGTCGGCGCGCGCGCTCTTGACCGTGTTGCGCATGAACTGGTGCTGCAGCACCTCGACCTCGTGGTCGAGCGTCTTGTGCAGGCGCTCGACCAGATCGCCGACGGAAATATCCTGCTTGACCCGGTAACCGCGCCCATAAAAGCCGCGCTCGCGCCAGCCGGAGAGGTTGAGCACGGTTTCGCGCAGCGTTTTTGACGGAATGGTGCCGGTATGCACCGAAACGCCGCCCAGACGCCGCCCGCGGTCGACCACCAGCGCCGATTTGCCGAGCTTGGCCGACTGCACCGCGGCGCGGCGGCCGGAGGGGCCGCTGCCGATGACCAGCATGTCGTAGTCCATAGTGCCCCGTCCCTCTGCCCCTGGGCGCTTTGTTGCGCCGCAGCAAGCTAATGCCATCCACACCGCAAATTCAACCGATTCGGATTAGGCCTCGCGCGGCTCGAGCCTTGCGTGCCGCAAAGAGCCCGATCTTGAATCCGGCGCGGGCCTTCACCATTTCATTGCTGAGCGGCCCGCACCCTATGTCGGGCGCTGTTGCGAGGAAATGACATGAACGCGCGCGTTCTCGACGGCGAAATCATCACCACCAGGCTCGACGATGTCAGGGCCTATGACGGCGTGCGCACGCGGCGCATCCTGGCCTTCGTGATCGACTACATCATCGTCGCAGTGCTGACGATTCCCTTCGCCATTCTGGTGTTCTTCCTCGGCCTGTTGACCCTCGGTCTTGGCTGGATGCTGTTCGGCGTCCTGGTGCCGGCCGTCGCCATCCTCTACATCTGGAACACGCTTGGCAGTACCCGCCAGGCCACCACGGGCATGAAGATGATGGGCATCCGGCTCGACCGGCTCGACGGCAGGCCGATCGACGGTCTCACCGCCGTCGTCCATTCGGTGCTGTTCTGGGCCGGCAACGTCATCCTGTCGCCACTGGTCCTGCTGGTGACGCTGTTTTCCGACCGCAAGCGCACGCTGCACGACCTTCTGCTCGGTACGGTCGTCAGCCGCACCGGCCGCTGAAACGGCACCCTCAGGGGCAGTCACAGCCGATCGAGTGCAAATGTGAAGGCGTCGAGTGAACCACGCCTGCACAATCCTGTTGAATTTTTCGCCGTCCGCGCCAAAGGTAGAGCGATTCGAAGGAGTGTTTCCAAGGCTCGATGACGCAGCATCCGACCCAGTCGCCGCAGTTCTTCCTGACCGCGCCGTCGCCGTGCCCCTATCTCGACGGCCAGTTCGAGCGCAAGGTGTTCACGCACCTGGTTGGCGACAAGGCGGCGGAGATGAACGACCTGTTGACGCAAGGTGGCTTCCGGCGCTCGCAGAACATCGCCTACAGGCCGGCATGCGAGACCTGCCGCGCCTGTGTTTCGGTACGCATCCTCGCCCAGGAGTTCGCTGCCAGCCGCAACATGAAACGGGTGCTGCAGCACAATTCCGACCTCGTCGGCTACATGCACAATGCCGAGCCCTCGACCGAACAATATTCGCTGTTTCGCAGCTACCTCGATGCTCGCCACCGCCGTGGCGGCATGTCCGACATGACGGTGCTCGACTACGCCATGATGGTCGAGGATACCCATGTCGACACCAAGGTGATCGAGTACCGGCGGCGCGGCCCCGACACTTTCATCACCGGCAAGGGACAGGGCGAACTGATCGCGGTGGCGCTCACCGACAAGATGGCCGACGGCCTGTCGATGGTCTATTCCTACTTCAACCCCGATTTCGATGAACGGTCGCTCGGCACGTTCATGATCCTCGATCACATCGCGCGGGCCCGGGCGATGGGCCTGCCCCATGTCTACCTCGGCTACTGGGTCAACGGCTCGCGCAAGATGAATTATAAGATGCGCTTCATGCCGCAGGAGCATCTCGGCCCGAAAGGCTGGGAGCGCTACACCAACGAAGCGGTTTCACGCTGAGTTTTTCTACGATCCACGCTTAAACTGTTTCAAGGCAGGGGATGCTGGTCTTTCGGCCGTGTGGCTGGAGAGTGCGCCATTGCGCCGGTCCACCTGCGTTCATTGCGAAAGTAGCCGCATGTCCTCCCACCACGACCACCAGAAGGGCCTTCTGATAACCGCCATTGGCGGCCTGACGCTGACCGTCGACATTCCGCTGATCCGGCTTGCCGACGGTGGCGCATGGACGATCATGTTGCTGCGCACCGGCACCACCTTCTTCGCGGCCATGATCATCTGGTCGATCTGGCGCGCGCTGAGCCGGAACGCCCCGCAGCTCATTCCCGGCTGGGCCGGCCTTGTCGTGGCGATATGCTATGGGCTGACAGGGATCACCTTCGTCACCGCCGTCTATCACACTTCAACCGCGAACCTGGTGTT
Source organism: Mesorhizobium sp. AR07 (assembly GCF_024746815.1). Taxonomy (GTDB): domain Bacteria; phylum Pseudomonadota; class Alphaproteobacteria; order Rhizobiales; family Rhizobiaceae; genus Mesorhizobium. The sequence goes on along the minus strand of NZ_CP080525.1, from coordinate 334,597 downwards.
CATCCTGGCCTTCAACACCGTGTTCGCAGCGTTGCTGTCTTGGATATTCCTAGGGGAAAGACCGCGGCTGGTGACGATCGTGGCGATGCTGATCATGATCCTCGGCGTGCTGGTCATCGTCGGCGGCTCGGTCGGCACCGGGCACCTGTTCGGCGATTTCATGGCGCTGTGCTCGGCTTTCTTCGTCGCCGTGGCCATCACCATCTCGCGCGCCAGCGGCAAGGATATGGGGTTCACGGCCCTGGTCGGCGTCCTTCTGCCGCTCGCACTGGCGGCCTTCATGGTCACCGGCGAGGGTTTCCATGTCAACGCGCCATGGTGGATCATCTTCAACGGCGCCGTCATCATGCCGATCTCGTTCTTCTGTCTCGCCAACGGTCCGAAATACATTTCAGGGCCGGAGGTGGCGATGTTCTACCTGCTCGAAACCGTGCTGGCGCCGGTCTGGGTCTGGATGATCTTTGCCGAGACAACGACCCGCAACAGTCTGATCGGCGGCGCGATCCTCATCGTCACGCTGATCGCGCACTCGCTTTGGCAGTTGCACGAGGGACGCAAGCGCCGCACCGACCTCGCGGTGCATCATCCAGTCTAAGCTATCTCGATATTCAGGTGATGCCAGCTCGCAAACGGCAGCACATCAGGCGTTGGCTTTCTTCCCCACGCTGGGTTCTGGCAGAACCTCGATCTGCGGACCGGCTTCGATTTCGGCCGGCGAGCCCGGCACGATGTCATCGGTCAGTTCCACCTCGCGCAGCCATTCGCGCCAGATCGCGACCAGCAGCGCCATCAGCACCGGGCCGATGAACAGGCCGAGAAAGCCCATGGTCTTGACGCCGCCGATCAGGCCGAAAAAGGTCGGCAGGAAGGGTAGCTTTATCGGCCCGCCGACCAGCTTCGGGCGCAATGTCTTGTCGACGATGAACAGTTCGACCGCGCCCCAGATAAACAGAGCCAGGCCGGCCATCGGCGACCCGCTGGCAGCGAGATAGATCGAGACCAGGGTGAAGGACAGCGGTGCGCCGCCGGGGATAAGCGCCATGACGCCGGTCAGCGCGCCAAGCGTCACCGGCGACGGCACGCCGGCCAGCCAGTAGGCAATGCCGAGCACCAGGCCTTCGCCAATGGCGATGACGGTCATGCCGGTCACGGTCGAAGAGATCGTCGCCGGCACGACGCGCGAAATCCGCTCCCATCTGGTCGGCAGGATGCGTTCGCCGAGACGATCGATCTGGCCGGCAAAGTGCTCGCCGTCGCGATAGGCGAAGAACAGCGCGATCATCATGAACAGCAGCGTCAGGAGCAGGCCGAAAGCGCTGCCGCCGGCGGCCAGGACACCGCGATAGATGCTGCCGATGTTGGCGCCGCTGACCAGCTGGATCAGTTCGCCAATGCCGCCGGGATGGCCAAAATTGGTCGTCCATTGCTCGTTCAACCAGTCACCGACGACAGGCATCGTGGCGATCCAGTGCGGTGTCACGGCACCGTGCCGGTTGGTCTCGATCGCCCAGCCGACCCACTCGCGCACCTCGTTGATGGCGTAGGTGCCGGCGAGCGCGATCGGCACCACCAGGAAGGCGAGGATGAACAGGATGGCAAAGGTCGCGCCGATGGTGCGGTTGCCGCCAACCGCGACAAGCAGGCGCCGGTAGAGCGGCCAGCTGGCGAAGGCGATGACGAGCGCCGCCAGCACCGGGAACAGGAAGCCGTGGAAGAAATAGACGCCGGCGGCGACGATCAGCACCAGCAGCCAGCGCGCCGCCGAGAGCGGCGGAATGACGGCCGACCGCAGCGGCGTCGACAGGCCGAACAGGCGCTGCTGCCGTTCCGGTTTCTGGATCGTTGTTTCCTTCAAACGCCCAATTCTCCCAAACACCTTTCCTGCTTATGCACTGATATAGTGCAGCAATCGTGACGATAGTCCAAATGGTGATGGTGAAGCTGCGATCTCCCCCCTCGAGGGGGAGATGGCCGGCAGGCCAGAGGGGGACGCGAAGGAATGCCGGCCTTGGGTGTTGACTGCGAGGAGCCGAGAACTCGGAGAAATACCTAGTTATGATTGGTTGAGGGACAGCGCCCCCTCTGCCCTGCCGGGCATCTCCCCCTCGAGGGGGGAGATCGGAAGCTTCACCCAAACTTCCCCGTCCTCGGGAACCCCTTGGGCACCATGCGGCCGGCGGACGCACGGGCGCCGATCCATTCGGCCAGTTCCTCGCGCGACCGGGTGAAGGTGCGGTCGGCTGAATCCTGCCAGGAGAGGCCGCTCTCCAGCGTGAACGGCTTGAGGTCGAGAAGGCCGCCGTCCTTGTATTTCTGCAGCCGTACGCCCTTGCCGCGGCCCATTTCCGGAATTTCGGAGAGCGCGAACACCAGCATCTTGCGGTTCTCGCCGACGATGGCGAGATGGTCACCGGTGACCGGGATGCAGCGCTTGGCCTCGTCGGGCGCCTTGACGTTCATCACCTGCTTGCCCTTGCGGGTGTTGGCGACGACTTCCTCCTCCGGCACGATGAAGCCGTTGGCGTCATGCGATGCCAACAGCAGCTTGCGCTTCGGATCGTGAATGAAGGCGGTGACGATGTCCTGATCATTGTCCATGTCGACGATGATGCGGATCGGCTCGCCATGGCCACGTCCGCCGGGCAGGCGATCAGCGCCGATGGTGTAGAACTTGCCGCCGGTGGTGAAGACCAGCACCTTGTCGGTGGTCTGGGCATGGAAGGCGAGCTTGAGGCTGTCGCCCTCCTTGAAGGTCAGCGTCGAAAGATCGGCGAGATGCCCCTTCATCGCCCGCAGCCAGCCCTTTTCCGAGACGACGACAGTGACCGGCTCGCGCTCGATCATGGCGTGCGCAATGTCGGTCAGGTCGTGCTCGGGCGCATCGGCGAACTGGGTCCGGCGCTTGCCGATTTCGGTTTCGGGCCCGTACTTCTCGCGGACATTGGCGACTTCCCACCTGATCGTCGCCCATTGCTTGTCATCCGACGCAAGCAGCGCCTCGATCTGCTTTTTCTCGGCACTCAAGCCATCGAACTCGGTGCGGATCTCGAATTCCTCAAGCTTGCGCAGAGCCCGCAGCCGCATGTTGAGAATGGCTTCGGCCTGGGTGTCGGTCAGCGACCAGCGGGCCATCATCACCTGCTTGGGCTCATCCTCCTCGCGGATGATGCGGATGACCTCGTCGATATTGAGGTAGGCGATCAAATAGCCGGCGAGGATTTCGAGGCGCCGCTCGATCTCGCCAAGGCGATGTCGGGAGCGGCGGATGAGCACGTCGCGGCGGTGCGCCAGCCATTCCTTGAGCACACCTTTCAGCGACAGGACGTTTGGCACCTTGCCGCGCGACAGGACATTCATGTTGAGCGGAAAGCGGCTTTCGAGCTCGGTGAGCTTGAACAGCGACTCCATCAGGATGCCTGGATCGACCGAGCGGCTCTTCGGCACCAGCACGACGCGGATGTCCTCGGCGCTCTCGTCGCGGATGTCCTCGAGCAAGGGCAGCTTGCGCGCCATCAGCAGCTCGGCGATCTTCTCGATCAGCCTGGCCTTCTGAACGCCGTAGGGAATTTCAGTAACGACGATGTTCCAGGTTCCCCTGCCCTGATCCTCCTGACCCCATTTCGCCCGCACGCGAAAACCGCCGCGGCCGGTCTCGTAGGCTTCAAGGATCGAGGCGCGGCCGTCAACGATGATGCCGCCGGTCGGGAAATCCGGACCTTGCACGAACTCCATCAGTTTCGTCACCGGTGCGTCCGGATGCTCGATCAGATGCAGCGCCGCGTCACACAGCTCGGCAGCGTTGTGCGGCGGGATCGAAGTCGCCATGCCGACGGCGATACCCGATGAGCCATTGGCAAGCAGGTTGGGGAAGGCGCCGGGCAGCACGACCGGCTCTTCGTCTTCTTCATTGTAGGTTGCGCGAAAATCGACCGCGTCCTCGGTGATGCCTTCGAGAAGCAGCGTCGACACTTCGGTCATGCGCGCTTCGGTGTAGCGCATGGCGGCGGCGTTATCGCCGTCGATGTTGCCGAAATTGCCTTGCCCGTCGACCAGCGGATAGCGCATCGAAAAGTCCTGCGCCAACCGCACCAGCGCGTCATAGATCGACTGGTCGCCATGCGGGTGGAACTTGCCCATCACCTCGCCGACGATGCGGGCGCATTTGGCAAAGCCCTGGTCGGGGTTGAGCCGCAGCAGGCGCATGGCGTGCATGATGCGGCGATGGACAGGCTTCAGTCCGTCGCGCACGTCGGGCAGCGCCCGATGCATGATGGTCGACAGCGCATAGGCCAGATAGCGCTCTTCCAGCGCCTTCTTCAGATCGACCGGTTCGATATGATCGCCACCGCCATTTTCAGGCGGCAAAAGCCTCTTTGCCATGGGCTGGGACTAGCCGAGCGGGTGATTCGCGGCAAGAGGCAGGCAGATGCACCGCCCCTTCTGCAACATGAAACCGTACGCTGGGGGATATCGACCAACATCAGCCTGTTACACGCGGGCTCTATGGCCAAGCGCGACGATGTCAGGCAACCGGCTCTTCATGACAAATTCACCGGTTTGCGCAAAGACGGTGGGATCGAGTTTGCCTTTCACCGCGATTTTTGACCATTGTACCGGGATACGCCTTTTTCCCGTCCAGTTCGTCACGGAATGGTGATGGCGCAAAGAATTGAAAAACAATTTCAGGACACTCTCAGGGACCTTGCGATGACAATCAAACGCTCAACTCTCAGGAAATTCGCTCTTTCGACCTTTTTGCTCACGCTGCCGCTGAACGCGGCCCTTGCACAGGATACGGCAGTCGCCGACCGGCTGAAGGCGGCACTTTCCGCCCAGGGCGTCAACATTTCCTGGACCGGCGTGACCGGCGACAACACCAGCATGGTGCTGCAGGGCGTTGCCATCAAGCCGGCGTCGGAAAAGGAAGCGCTCACCATCGGCGACGTCAAACTCGAAGGCGTCACCGCGGCGAATGGCGGCTACGATATCGCCACCGTGTCGACGTCGGCATTCGAACACTCAAAGGACGGCGTCACCCTCAACCTCAGCCCCTTCGTCATCCACGACATGACGGTTCCGGCCGACGGCGCCACCGGCCCGCTGGGCTCGCTGATGATGTACAAGTCGGCCGAACTCTCGAACATGACGGTCAAGGTCGCCGACAAGACCGCCTTCTCGATGGACGGGCTTGCCATCGAGATCACGCCGCCTGCGGACGGCAAGGCGATGGAGTTCACCGGCACCACGGAAAAGTTCAACGCTGATCTCTCGCTAGTCGACGATCCCAAGTCCAAGGAAGTCATCAACGCGCTCGGCTACCAGAACATCGCCGGCAATTTCGAGATGGCCGGCACCTGGCAGCCGACTGACGGCAAGATGGAACTGACGAAGTATGACATCTCCGTCGAGAATGCCGGTAAGCTCGGCATGACCTTCAACCTCGGCGGCTACACGATGGACTTCATCAAGTCGCTGCAGGAGATGCAGAAGAAGATGGCGGCACAGCCTGCAGGCGCCGACAATTCGGCACAAGGCATGGCCATGCTCGGCCTGTTGCAGCAGCTTTCGTTCAACAGCGCCTCGATCCGTTTCGACGACGATTCGCTGACCAACAAGGTGCTGGACTATGTCGGCAAGCAGCAGGGCATGTCCGGCAAGGACATCGCCAACCAGGCCAAGGCGATCGTGCCGTTCGGCATGGCACAGCTCAACAATCCGGAACTGACGGCGCAAGTTACGGCCGCGGTCAGCAAATATCTCGACGAGCCGAAGAGCCTCGAAGTCTCGGCCGTGCCGCCGGCATCGGTGCCGTTCGCGCTGATCATGGCGGGTGCGATGTCCAACCCGCTCGACCTGCCGAAGACGCTCGGCGTTGCCGTCAAGGCGAACGAAGACTGATCGAAGCGATCTCAATATACGGAAAAGCCCGGCAGTGATGCCGGGCTTTTTTGTTGGGACTAATTAGTGAATCGAAAGAATCGGTTCAGGCGGTTCTTTAAAGCATCGCCCAAAGCGGGCGTCAGGCGTCCTTCTTGGGCACCGCGACGCGCAGCGCCAGTTCGCGAAGCTGCTGCGGGCTCGCTTCCGAGGGCGCATTCATCAACAGGTCGTAGGCCTGCTGGTTCATCGGGAACATGGTGACCTCGCGCAGGTTCTTCGCTCCGACCAGCAGCATGACGACACGGTCGATGCCGAATGCCGCCCCACCATGCGGCGGTGCACCATACTGGAAGGCGCGATAGAGGCCGCCGAAGCGCTCCTCGACCGTCGCACGATCGAGCCCGACCGTCTCGAACGCCTTGACCATGGTCTCGGGCAGATGGTTGCGGATGCCGCCAGAGGCGATCTCGAAGCCGTTGCACACGGCGTCGTACTGGAATGCCTTGATGCCAAGCAGATCGTCTCCGTTCAGCGCATCGATGCCGCCCTGCGGCATCGAGAACGGGTTGTGGGCGAAGTCGATCTTCTTTTCCTCCTCGTTCCATTCGAAGAACGGGAAATCGACGATCCAGCACAGCTCGAAGCGATCGCGGTCGACGAGGTTCAGTTCCTCGCCGGCGCGGGTGCGCGCGGCGCCCGCGAAAGACACGAACTTCTTCGGATCGCCGGCAACGAAGAAGGCCGCGTCGCCGTCGGTAAGGCCGAGCTGGAGGCGGATCGCCTCGGTGCGCTCCTCGCCGATGTTCTTGGCCAGCGGACCGGCGCCCTCGATCTTGTCGCCTTCCTTGCGCCAGAAGATGTAGCCCAGCCCAGGCTGGCCCTCGCTCTGTGCCCAGGAGTTCATGCGGTCGCAGAAGGCGCGGCTGCCGCCGGTCTTGGCCGGAATGGCCCACACCTCGGCTTTCGGATCGTTGGCCAGGATGTTGGCGAACACCTTGAAGCCGGAATCGCGGAAATGGTCGGAGACGGGCTGCATCTCGATCGGGTTGCGCAGGTCCGGCTTGTCGGAACCGTATTTGCGCATGGCGACGTCATAGGAGATTCGCGGCCAGTCCTTGGTGACGGGCTTGCCGTCCGCGAAGGCCTCGAAGACAGACGTCATCACCGGCCCCATGGTGGACAGCACATCGTCCTGTTCGACGAAGCTCATTTCGAGGTCGAGCTGGTAGAATTCGCCCGGCAGGCGGTCGGCGCGCGGGTCCTCGTCGCGAAAGCACGGCGCGATCTGGAAATAGCGGTCGAAGCCCGAGACCATGATCAGCTGCTTGTACTGCTGCGGCGCCTGCGGCAGCGCGTAGAAGGTGCCGGGGTGGATGCGCGACGGCACCAGGAAGTCGCGCGCGCCTTCCGGCGACGACGCGGTCAGGATCGGCGTCGAGAATTCGGTGAAGCCGACCTCGCCCATGCGCCTGCGCATCTCGGCGATGATTTTTGTCCGCGCCAGGATGTTCTTGTGCAGCGTGTCGCGGCGCAGGTCGAGGAAGCGGTATTTCAGCCTTATATCCTCGGGATAGTCGGGCTCGCCGAACACCGGCAGCGGCAATTCCTTGGCCGCCGACAGCACCTCGATCTCGCGGGCGAAAATCTCGACCTCACCGGTCGGCAAATTGGCGTTCGTGGTCTCGGGCAAGCGCGCCTTGACCTCGCCGTCGACGCGGATGACCCACTCGCCACGCACGGTCTCGGCGACCTTGAAGGCCGGCGAATCCGGATCGGCGACGATCTGGGTCAGGCCATAATTGTCGCGCAGGTCGATGAAGAGCAGGCCGCCATGATCGCGCACGCGATGCACCCAGCCCGACAGGCGAACGGAAGAGCCGACGTCGCTCTTCCTCAACTGGGCACAGGTATGGCTGCGGTAACGGTGCATTGTCATTGGTAAAGTCCGGGGTGCTGGGTTGTGGGCCGAAGCATCGCGGCCCGACCTGAAAATTTGCGCGAAAAGCGCATGGGAGGCCGGATTTGTCAAGGCAAGCGGGCCGAGGGTGGCATCTCTACCCGGCTTTTGGCCCGGCAGTGCGCAAACGCATCAAAAGCGCCCACTGAATGCGTGGCGAATGCTGACGGCCCCTGTCAGGAGGAGTGGCGTATATCCTGCCGGTCGCGCCGAATGGCCCGTCCCATCGATCCTGATTGGAGAACGCAATGGCGGAACACGTCAAGAACCTCACAGTAGAGAGCGAGACCACGCTTTCCTACCGAAACCATCCCCTATGCGACGTGAACGACCATGTGGTGCGGATGAGCGTGATGACCGAGGCGTTCTATTGGCACCTGCATCCCGATTCCGACGAGGTTTTCATGTGTATCGAGGGCAGGCTGGCGATAGACCTTGATCATGCAACGATCGAACTGGGGCCAAACGACCTCTATTGCGTGAAGAAGGGCGTGGCCCATCGCACGCGTCCCCTTACGGAAAGGTCGGTGAATCTGACCGTGGAACGCGCAATCATGGAGACCATCCGGATTGAGCCGCCGACGTTCGGATGACTTGCGCCGAACCGAGCTGCGGTGACGCCGGCCTGCCGGCTTCCTGCTCGGCTGCCCGGTCATCACCCGAGGAGCCTTCGTAAAAGGTGCGTACACAACAGGAGATCCTCGTCGCTCCAGGAGGCGATCCGCTGGCGAAATGTGTCGCCCTTGCCGTGCATCGCCGCTGCCATCCGCCGACGGCCGTCGGTGCTGAGCGACAGGACGACACTTCGGCGGTCGGATGGATCGGTGATTGTCTCGATCAGCCCCAGGCGCGTCAGCTCCCGGGTCAGACGGCTTGTCGCGCTGCGATCCATGCCGACGGCTTGCGCCACGGCACTCGGCTTGGCCGGGCCGAAGGCGTCGAGCCAGAGCGCGATATGAAAAGCCGCCGGCTGCAATTCGGCATGAAAGGCAACACCGGCGCGCGCCATCAAGGCCCGGGACTGGCTGACCAGCGCGTTAAGCGTGCCACCGAGCGCGAGGATGCGCTGTTCGCGTTGCTCCTCGCTCAGGGGCGTTTTGGCGGAGTGCGAAGTCATAACTCCCTCACCTGGCGTTTCGGCTGCCGGACTCCTGTCACAATGGTTGACAAAAATCCATCATCTATATAGTGGATATTTATCCATTAAAAAGAGAAACACCTTACCTCAGTCAACCCCCACCATTGTCATTACCGGAGCCACCAGCGGGATTGGTCAGATCGCGGCGATCGCACTCGCCCGGCAAGGCGCGCACCTCGTTCTCACCGCGCGCAGCCAGGCCAAGGCCGATGCAACGCTGACGCTGATCGAGGCGGCCGCGCCGGGCACGCGGGTCGATGTCCACTATGGTGATTTCGCCGACATGGCATCGGTCGCCGCACTTGGGCGCGAGATCGTCGCGCGCCACCCACGGATCGACGTCCTGATCAACAATGCCGGGCTTCATGCCTTCGAGCCGCGCGTTACCGCCGACGGCATGCCCGAGATGGTCTCGGTCAACTATCTGGCGCCATGGCTGCTGACCAGCATCTTGCGCGAGACCTTGGTTCGGTCGGCGCCGTCGCGCATCGTCACGGTGGCGTCGGAGGCGTCGCGACAGGCTGCCGGGTTCGATCCGCTTGCCGCACTCGTCGACATGCACCCGTTCACCGCGCGCGGCTCGTCCAAAATCTACGGCCAGACCAAGATGCTGAACATCATGTTCTCGCTGGAGCTTGCACGCCAGCTGGGCGGAACCGGCGTCGCGGTCAATTGCCTCTGCCCCGGGTTCAACGTCACCGGGCTCGGGCGCGAATTGTGGTTCGCCGCGCCGCTCGAACGGCTGCTAACATGGCTGGGAATCGGTAATCCCAAACGCGGCGCGGGCATCATCGTGCGTCTGGCCAGTGATCCCGCTTTCGCCGAAACGACCGGTGGCTACTATTCGGTCAACGATGCGCGGCCGCTCGTGCCCTTGGCGCCGGGCGGCGACCGACAGGCGCAGCAAACCCTGTGGCAAGCGACCGCGGAACGGGTTGCGCCGTTCCGGCTGAATCCATCGAGCGGTTTGGCCTGACTGGTTCGAAACCACGGACTATTGCCGAACTGGCAACAATTGCCTCGCCAGGAGCATGGCACATCTGGCAAGATGCCGAGCATGGACACTGAACAGCTCAAGACCTTCGTTGAAGTGGTTCGGCTGGGGAGCTTCGCCGCCGTGGCGCGCGAATTCTCGACGGACCCGTCGGCGGTGACGCGCTCCATTGCCGCGCTCGAGAAGAGCCTGGGGGTACGGTTGCTGGAGCGGACGACGCGCCGGCTGGCGCTGACCAAGGCTGGCGCGGCCTATCACGAGAGCGTCCGGGGCCTGTTGAAGGATCTGCAGCGCGCAACCGACGAGGCGCGCGATCTCGCCGGCCAGCCTGAAGGCGTCGTGCGGGTGACGGCGTCGGTAAGCTATGGCTATTCGGTCCTGGTCCCGATGCTCACGGCACTTCGCAAGGCCTACCCCAAGCTCGAAATCGACCTGCGGCTGACCGATTCCATCATCGACCTCGTGGCCGAGCGCGTCGACGTAGCGCTACGCTTGCGGCAGGCCGCCGACAGCTCGCTGGTCGGTGTCCGTCTTGCGCGGATCCGCTATCACGTCTGTGCCAGCCCGGCATACCTCAAGCAGCATGGCGCTCCGCTGACGCCGGCGGACCTGGTGACGCACGACTGCCTCCGCTGCCCGGTGCCAGGCTATTCGGCGCAGTGGCGGTTCCGCGATGCTCTCGGCATGATCGACGGGATCGATATCCACGGCAGGCTGACGATGTCGAATTCCCTCGCCCTGCAGCGCGCGGCACAAGAAGGCTTGGGGCCGGCGCTGCTGCCGGATTGGCTGGTCGGTGCCGACCTGGCGGCAGGGCGGTTGATCGACCTGTTTCCAAGGCACGAGGCGACGCCGACCGATTTCGACAACGCGATCTGGCTGCTTCACACGTCACGGTCCTATATTCCGCATCGGGTCCGGGCATTTCTCGATTTCATCAAAAGGCAATACGCCGAAAACCTCCGGGCCAGAGCCGCCTGAGGGGCTCGCCCGGCGGCCCCTCCATCGACCCATTCATGCAGCTTTTGCAACAGTCTCGTGCCGGCGAAGCGCTGGCCAGGCAAGGTCCGGCTTCTTACGAAGACCACTCCTCACATCTGGAGCTCGGTCATGACCATTCATCAAAACATCAAATCATCGCCGCCGCACGATCGTCAGGGCAGCCCTGCCGGCCGGCGCCGGCAACCCATGCTGGCTCGCGCCGCAATGTCGATAGCGGCGGCATTTGTCGCGGCAACGCTCGGCGGTTTTGCCGGCAAGGCCGAGGCAGGATCGAAATTCACGCTTTCGAGCCCGGATCTGTCCTCAGGCAGTTTCGAAACCAGGTTCACTCTGAACGGCTTTGGCTGCACGGGCTCGAACGTCTCTCCGGCCCTGCAATGGGCGAACATCCCTGCCGGGACGAAATCGCTGGCGCTCCAGGTCCGCGACCGGGATGCGCCAACCGGCAGCGGACTATGGCACTGGGCCGTCTACAACATTCCGCCGACGGCGACGGGACTCGCGCAGGGCGCCGGAAATTCACTTTCGAAACTGCCGGCGCCGGCCTTTGGCGGCACCACCGATTTTCTCGACACAGGCGTGACCGGTGCCAATGGCAACTATACCGGCCCGTGCCCGTCTGTCGGCGACAAGCCGCATCGCTATGTGTTCACCTTGTACGCGGTTGCGGTCGATGACGTACAAGCGGCCGCGGGAATTCCGAAAACCGGCACTACGGCGCTCTATTCGTTCGTGCTGAACAAGGGATTGGGCAGCAAGCTTCTTGGAACGGCCAGCTTCACGGCCTCGTACGGGCACTAGCACGCGTCGGCTAAGCAACCCCGGAGGTAATCCGGCTTGTCCGCCCGTCGTTTCGGCGATCGGGCGGACAAGCCGGCAAGCTCACCTCGGAACGGATCAGGATGCTGTACATTGGCCGTGATCGGGGAGCAAAAAAGATGGAAAGACTGCGTATCCTCTGCTTGCACGGTTATCACGGCAGCGCGCAAATCCTGCGACGCCAGATGGCCCCGCTTGCCGACGGGCTGGACGAGCTGGTCGAGTTTGTCCGCATGGACGCGCCATCGCTGGCCGAAGGCGATTTCGGCTGGTGGCATGCGCAAAGCGCGGAGGGCACGGCGGCCAACGCAGGCGCCGGCCCCGGCGCCAAGCGCTACGAGGGCTGGCAAAGAACGCGCGCCGCAATCGGTTCGGCCTTTGCGCGGCAAGGACCCTTCGATGGCGTGTTCGGCTTCAGCCAAGGCGCGGCCCTGGCAGCACTGCTCGTGGGATTGCGCTGCGGCGATAACCCCGGCGACGAGCCCTCCGGCACGGCGGGCAAAAACCCCGACCGTTCGCTTGCCTTCGACTTTGCCATCATGGTCGGCGGATTCGTCAGCGCCGATCCTGATCTCGCCAGGCTGTATGGCGAGAGATCGAACTACGACCTGCCCTCGGTGCACATCATTGGCCGTTCGGACACCATCGTGCCACCCATCGCCTCAATCGACCTTGCATCGCGATTCCGCAATCCGCTGATCCTGGAGCACGAGGGCGGACACATCATCCCAAACGCACCGTCGATCCGGCAACGCTTCCGTGGCTTTCTCGAAGACAGGCAGCAACGGAATCGATCCGGGTTGTGATCGCCGTTTACGCCAATCGGACTTCGGCACCATCCCAGCGCATCACGGCCCAGCCTCAAAATTTACGCGAAAAGCGCCTGGGAGGCCGGATTTGTCAAGGCAAGCACCCGTTTTCGACACCCGCTTTCGAAACCTTGGGGGGAAACCCGGACGCAGGCGCGCCGCGCGCTCCTCAAGCGAAGAGGATTTCAGCGCCCTGGCGTTCGAAATCGGCGAGGATGGCGGCCGGCGCGGTCTTTTCGACGACCAGATAGCGGACTGCTTCGGGTCCGGCGACACGGTAGGGCGCTGCAGTGGCCAGTTTGTCGTTGGTGACGGCGATGACGATGCCGGCGCTGTTCCTGGCCATCGCCCGCTTCACCTCGGCCTCCGCCGAATCGAAGGCCGTCACGCCGCGTGAGGCATCGAGACCGCAGGAGCCCAGGAAAAACAGATCGGCGCCAAGCTGCGCGACAGCGGCCAGTGTGTCGCCACCGACGCAGGTTCCAAGATTGCGGTCGAACCTGCCGCCCAGCACGATCAGTTCGACCAAAGTGTGATCAGACAGGGCCGAGGCGACGCCGAGCGAATTGGTGGCAATCGTCAGCTCGAGGTCACGCGGAATGGCCCTGGCGATCGCGGCATTGGTGGTGCCGCCGTCAACGAATAGGGTCTGCCCGGCGCAGAGCAGCGTGACCGCCGTGCTCGCCAGCCTCGCCTTCTCCTCTATCGCATGACCGCCGCGCAGGCCGATCGACGCGGCTGCGAAGGGCGCCGGTGCGACCGCGCCACCATAGACACGGCGGCATTGCCCTGCCTTCGCGAGCTCCCTCAGGTCGCGTCGGACCGTGTCTTCCGAAACCCCGAAGAGGCTCGCCAGTTCGCCGGCCAGCACTCTTCCCTCAACCGCAAGTCGGTCGCGGATAAGCCGGTGCCGTTCATCGGTGAGCATTGCACGATCCTGCTTTCTCCATGCACATTCTTGCATGTTTTGCACGTTTATGCAAGAAGCGAAGCATGTCGAGCGGCTAGACAGACCAGCCGCTGGTTTATCCCTGTCGAAAGCACCATGATGACATTTGGCCTTAGCCTTGCCCCTCAGCACCGGGTCTATGCCGGTTTTGCGATCTATTCGTTCGCCATGGGCAACATCTTTCCGCGGCTGCCCGACATCAAGCACGCCATGGGCATTGAGGACGGCACGCTGGGGCTCAGCCTGATCGGAACGCCGATCGGCACCTTGACCGCGCTGACGCTGGCGACACCGATCCTGGAGCGAGTCGGCTTCCGCCGCGCACTGCTCGGGCTGGTCCCCTTTGTGGCGGTCGCCTACGCCATCGCCGTGCACGCGTCAGGCCCGCTCGCGCTGTTCCTGATGCTCTTTCCGGTCGGCCTGATGATCGGCAGCATCGAGATCATGCTCAATGTCGAGGCCGACAGAACCGAGTTCCTGCTCAAGCGCCGGATCATGAACCGGGCGCACTCGTTCTGGAGCATTGGCTTTTTCGGCGCCGGCCTGTTCGGCGCGGCGCTGGGTCATCTCGGCATTTCGCCGCAACTCCATCTGGCTGTTGTCGTGCCGATGGTGGCGATGGCGATGGCGCTGTTTCTCGGCGGCTACGAACCGGCGCCCAGCCGCTTCGCCGGCACCGGCGACAAGGCACCCATGCTGGCCCGGCCGACACTGCCGATCCTCGTCCTCGTCGCGGTGACGCTGTCGGCGATGCTGTTGGAAGGCGCCAGCATAGATTGGTCGTCGATCTACATGCGCACCGTTTTCGACTCGGGTCCCTTTGTTGCTGGATTCTCGGTGGCGCTGTTCGCGTTCTCGCAGGCGACCACACGCTTCTTCGCCGACAGCTTCGTCGACCGCCACTCGCCAAGCGGGGTGGCGCGCGTGCTGCTGGCCTGCATGGCGGCGGGCGTGCTGCTTGTCTTCCTGTCGCCCGCCCCGTTCCTGTCCATGCTGGGCTTTGCCCTTCTGGGTATAGGCAGCAGCGCCCTCTTTCCGCTGGCTATCTCCGCCGCCGCTCAGCGGACGGATCGCCCGGCGGCAATCAATGTCGCGGCGCTGTCGCAGATCTCCTTCGTCGCCTTCCTGCTCGGTCCGCCGCTGCTCGGCTTTGTCTCGGACCATTGGGGCATCCGCTCGGCCTTTGCCATCGGCATTCCGTTCATCGCGCTCAGCCTGCTGACCGCCGGATCACTTGGGCGAAGGGCGCCTTCGGAGAAGGCCACGGTGCCGACGGACATGACCTCCAGACCGTCGCGGATGAAGGCACAGACGCCAGCCAGCCAGGACTGAACGGTTCTCCGCCGGACTGTGCGCTGCCTGTTTTGAAGCTGGAGGGGGTGGCAACAGCGATGTGAGGGCCATCAGCCTGTTGGCGACGGGACAAGCGGCTGGCAATGGCGGGGACGATGGTCCAAGAAGGATCACTCAAACGCAACTGCTCCGCTTCATGTCCTCCATCCGCCCGCTGATCCCGCTTCTTCTCGCCGCCGGCATTCTGCTCGGCGGCAATGGGCTGCAGAGCACGCTGATCGCGCTGCGCGGCGCGCAGGAGGGCTTTTCCGCCTCCGATATCGGCCTCATGGGCACCTTCTATTTCGCCGGCTTCCTGCTCGGCTGCCTGGCCATCACCCGCATCATGAAGGCAGTCGGCCATATCAGGGCGTTTTCGGCGCTGGCGGCGATCGCCTCGGTCGGCACCTTGCTGCTGGTGCTGGTCATCGATCCGGTGATGTGGTGCGCGGTGCGCTTTGCCGGCGGCTTCTGCTTCGCCGGGCTGTTCACGATCGTCGAAAGCTGGCTGAATTCCGGCGTCACCAACACCGACCGTGCGCGCGTGCTGGCGATCTACCGGATGGTCGACACCGGTTCCGTGACCGGCGCCCAGTTCCTGATCCCGATCTTCGGCGCCGGCGGCTTCACCATCTTCGCCATCATGTCGATCATGATCACGCTCTCGCTGGTGCCGGTCTCGCTCGGCGACCGCTCCAACCCGACGCCGCCGGAGGACGTCAAGCTCGACCTGGCGCGCGTCTGGCGGATTTCGCCGCTGGGCTGTTTCGGCTGCATCGCCGTCGGCGTCACCAACAGTGCCTTTCGCACATTGTCGCCGGTCTATGCCGAGCAGATCGGCATGTCGGTCGCGGATGTCGTCACCTTCGTCAGCGTCGGCATCTTCGGCGGCGCCATCATCCAATATCCGCTCGGCTACCTCTCCGATCGCTGGGACCGGCGCCGGGTACTGTTGATCACGACCTGCTGCGCGATGGTTTCAGCACTCGCGCTGGTGTTCCTCGCCGGCAGCAATCCGGCGCTCAACTTCGTCATCATCTTCATCTTCGGCTGTTTCGCCATGCCGCTCTATTCGCTGTCGGCGGCGCATTCCAACGACCGCGCCGACACCGGCGAATTCGTGCTGATCAACGCGGCGCTGATGCTGTTCTATTCCTTCGGCGCCATTGGCGGGCCGTTCGCCGCCTCGACCGCGATGCAGCATTTCGGGCCGAGCGCGCTGTTCGTGTTCAGCGCCATGGTCTATGCGATCTTCATCGCCGTCATTCTCTACCGCATGCAGGCCCGGTCCAGCGTGCCGGCAGGCAGGCGCAGCCGCTTCACCGCGCTGTTGCGCACCTCGACGGTTTTCGCCCGGCTGGCCAGAAGAAACGGCGATTCCGATGGGCCGGGACCCTCATGACGATGGCGCCACAGCTTGACGAAAGCGCTTCCGGCTGAAATCTAGGAAGACCTTACTCCTGCCAAAAGCGATTTGATGCCCGTCATCACCACCCAGAAAGAACTCGAGACCGTTCTCGCCGCTTTCGAAAAGTCGGATTTCGTCACCGTCGACACCGAATTCATCCGCGAGACGACCTTTTGGCCGATCCTGTGCCTGATCCAGATGGCCGCACCCGGCGTGACGGCGCTGATCGATCCGCTGTCGCCCGACATCGACCTGAAGCCGTTCTTCAGGCTGATGGCCAACGAGGCCGTGGTCAAAGTCTTCCACGCCGCAAGGCAGGACATCGAAATCATCGTCCATCTCGGCGATCTTGTTCCGCATCCGGTCTTCGATACGCAAGTGGCGGCGATGGTCTGCGGCTTCGGCGACAGTGTTTCCTATGATCAGCTCGTGCAGCGGATCACCGGGGCGCGGCTCGACAAGTCGTCGCGCTTCACCGACTGGCGCCACCGGCCGCTTTCCGACAAGCAGCTCGACTATGCTCTGGCCGACGTCACCCATCTGATCGAGGTCTATCAGCACCTCAGCGCCGAACTGGAGCGGGAAAACCGCGCCCACTGGCTGAACGAGGAAATGGAAGTTCTGACCTCGCGCGAGACCTATGATCCGCATCCCGAGGACGCCTGGAAGCGGCTGAAGATGCGGCTGCGCAAGCCGCAGGAACTGGCAATCGTGCAGACCGTGGCGGCATGGCGCGAGCGTGAGGCCCGCGAACGCGACGTGCCGCGCGGCCGCGTGCTCAAGGACGATGCGATTTACGAAGTGGCGCAGCAGGCACCGCGCGATGCGGCAGCCCTTGGCAAACTGCGCACGACGCCGAAGGGCTGGGAGCGCTCCTCGACGGCGACGGCCCTGCTTGGCGCGGTCAACACCGCCCTTGCCTTGCCCAAGGAGCAGATGCCGAAACTGCCGAAGAGCTTCCAGCCGCCCGAAGGCTCGAACGCGGCGGCGGAACTGTTGAAGGTGCTGCTTCGGATCGTCGCCGAAAAACAGGGCGTGGCCTCGAAAGTGCTGGCCTCCAGCGACGACATCGATCGCATCGCGGCCGAGGGCGAGGATGCAGACGTACCAGCCCTGCAAGGCTGGCGGCGCGCCGTGTTCGGCGAGGCAGCGCTGAAACTGGTGCGTGGCGAGATCGGCATCAAGTTCGACAAGCGCAAGATCGCGGTGTTCGACCTGTAGGCGCCCTATCCGCTCCGCTTTGCGGAACGACCCTCCTCACAAGGGCAGGGCAGTCGCATTTGGATTCTTGCGAAGAAGGACCCCCACCTTAACTTGCCGGGGCGAGACACGGGTCTCGCCCGTCCTTCGGACCCCCACAAGGGGAGGGAATGCTGCCGCGCGCCTTTGTCCATCATACTCGGCGTCGAACTTCGGCAGTTTGCCGAGATCAGCGCCTACGAGAGTCTCCCTCCCCCTTGTGGGGAGGGGTTAGGGGTGGGGTATTCGTAGGGCGAAAACCTCGGCTTCCCATATGCGATTGCCCTGCCCCATGGGGAGGGTAAACAGCAGCTCAAACCACTCCGAGTAGATGCAGCGCGAACCAGATCCAGGCCAGCGCCAGCACAACCGCGCCGAAGAAGAAAGACCGGCTGCGCAGCAGCAGATTGTTGCTGGTGAGGTGAACCCAGGCGTGGAAATAGCGCGACGCGACGAAAATCCACATCAGCGCCAGGGTCAGATAGTTGACGCCGTTGGTCAGGTGCAGCGTCAGACACAGCACGTAAAACAGCACCGGCAGTTCGAACTGGTTGATGAGATTGCTGGCAACGGTAATGCTGGAGGCCGGCTCGGTCGAGCGCACCTTGTACTGGCCGACCTTGGCTTCGCCTGACTTGACGGCAAAGTATCTGCGACGACCCAGGGCGACGTAGACGATGTAGATCACCAGCACATGCGCCAGAACAGGCCAGAAGATCGTGGTCTGGTTCATGAAGTGCTCCCTGCCCGGCCCGGCATCAACCCTGGCGCCATTTCTGACCCGCCAGGGTGAAGATCGCGATGACGACCACCGGGACGGCAAGAAGCGTGAATTTGGTGACGATCAGCGACGACGCGAGTGACAGCGAATCCGGGTTGGCCGACAGGAAATCGGACAGCAGCCGCGCCACCGCGATGTTCTGGGCGTAGTCGGCCAGCGTGTAGGGCAGCACCAGAACCAGAGCGAAGATCGACTGCATCTGCCCCGGGAGCACGCGGAAATTCTTCAGTCTCCGGCCGGTGGCCAGGATCAGGCTGACCAGCGTCACCGACAACAGCGCCGGGAACAACAGATCGAAGGTCAGATAGTGCCAGACGAGAATGGTCTCGCCACCACGCCGGCCGAGCGCCGTCATCCAGGCCATACCTTCGTCCGGCGTGAATCCGTAAAACCGCATGTCGAGCGACGGCAAGCCGCCGCTCAATTGCCGGAAGTAGAAGAACTCCAGCACCGTCATGGCGATGAAGACCGCCGCCGACAGAAAACAGAGCGCGGCCGCGTGGCGCGACAGCCGCAGGATCGTCGCCGTCAGGCTCCGCCCGATCCCGTACGGATCAGGCTCCGCCGGGATAGTTCGGGCTTTCGCGGGTAATCGTGACGTCATGGGCGTGGCTTTCACGAAGTCCGGCGTTGGATATACGCACAAAGGTGGCGCGTTCACGGAAATCGGCAAGGTCGCGACCGCCAACATAACCCATAGCGGCTTTCAGCCCGCCCGCAAGCTGGTGCAGCACGCCAGACACAGGTCCTTTGTAAGGAACCTGTCCCTCGATGCCTTCCGGGACCAGTTTCAGCGTGTCGCGCACCTCGGCCTGGAAGTAGCGATCGGCGGAGCCCCGCGCCATGGCGCCGACCGAGCCCATGCCGCGATAGGCCTTGAAGGAGCGGCCCTGATGCAGATAGACCTCGCCCGGGCTTTCATCGGTGCCGGCCAGCAGCGAGCCGATCATGGCGGCACTTGCGCCGGCGGCGAGCGCCTTGGCGAGATCGCCGGAATATTTGATGCCGCCATCGGCGATCACCGAGACGCCTGATTTATGAGCCGTCTCGACCGCCGACATGATGGCCGACAGCTGCGGCACGCCGACACCTGCAACGATTCGGGTGGTGCAGATGGAGCCCGGGCCGATGCCGACCTTGACCGCGTCGGCGCCGGCGTCGATCAGCGCCTGGGTGCCTGCGGCGGTGGCGACGTTGCCGGCCAGGATACGAACCGAGTTGGAAAGCTTCTTGGCGCGCGTCACCGCGTCCAGCACGCGCTGCGAGTGGCCATGCGCGGTGTCGATGACCAGAAGGTCGACGCCGGCATCGATGAGGCGTTCGGCGCGCTCGAAACCGTCATCGCCGACGCTGGTGGCTGCGGCGGCGCGCAAGCGGCCCTGCGCATCCTTGGTGGCATGCGGGTTGAGCTGCGACTTCTCGATGTCCTTGACGGTGATCAGCCCGACGCAATTGCCTTGTCTGTCGACGACCACCAGCTTTTCGATGCGGTGCTGGTGCAGAAGCCGCTTGGCTTCGTCCTGATCGACGTTCTCCTTGACCGTGATCAGGTTATCACGGGTCATCAGTTCGTGAACCTTTTGCGCCGGATCGGAGGCAAAACGCACGTCGCGATTGGTCAGGATGCCGATCAGCCTTCCGATCTTGTGGCCGCCGGTACCGCCATTCTCGACCACCGGAATGCCGGAGATCGAGTAGGTGCGCATCAGGCCGAGCGCGTCGGCAAGTGTGGCGTCGGGGCCGATGGTGACCGGGTTGACCACCATGCCGGATTCGAACTTCTTGACCTGCCGCACCTGCTCTGCCTGTTCGGCCGGCGAGAAATTGCGGTGGATGACGCCGATGCCGCCGGCCTGGGCCATGGCGATGGCAAGGCGCGCCTCGGTGACGGTGTCCATCGCCGCCGACAGGATGGGTACGTTGAGGTCGATGTCGCCGGCGATGCGGGTGCGGACATCGGTCTCGCCAGGCATGACCTCGGAATGACCGGGCTGCAGCAGCACGTCGTCAAAAGTCAGCGCCAGTGCGCCGGTGGACGTTTCGATGATTTTTGCCATGGCCAGTCCTTAGAATGCATGAAAGGCGCTGGACCGAAATGGACAGCGCCGACTCGTTCTTCCCTTTCAGGATTGGCGCTGGCTGGTAACACGTCCCGCAGCCGATGAAAAGCCGATCATTGCGTTGCACAACAACGGCTTCGAACACTTGATTGTGCCACCCGTGGTTGCGGTCGCACAAAAGTGACAGCAAATTAACACGACATCAGAGCCAACCCATGATAACCGCCCTGCGTATTGGCTGCCCCCGGTCGACCGTACAAGAATCAAGTTCGGACGCGTTTTGTGAATCGCACCATCCCGCTCATCCTGGCGGTCGCACTGTTCATGGAAAACATGGATTCGACCGTCATCGCGACATCGCTGCCGGCGATTGCCATAGACATCCACACCAGCCCGATCGCACTCAAGCTGGCGCTGACGGCCTATCTGGTGTCGCTGGCGATCTTCATTCCGATCAGCGGCTGGATGGCCGACCGCTTCGGCGCCAAGAATGTCTTTCGGGCCGCGATCGCGGTCTTCATCGTCGGCTCGATCGCCTGCGCGCTTTCCGGTTCGCTGCCGGCTTTTGTGGTTTCGCGCTTCCTGCAAGGCATAGGCGGCGCCATGATGACGCCGGTCGGGCGCCTGGTGCTGGTGCGCGCAACGCCGAAAAGCGAACTCGTCGCGGCGATGTCCTGGCTGACCGTCCCGGCGCTGGTCGGGCCGTTGGTCGGACCGCCGATCGGCGGCTTCATCACCACCTACTTCACCTGGCACTGGATCTTCCTGATCAACGTGCCGATCGGCCTGGCCGGCATCTGGCTGGCGACGCGTTTCCTGCCGGAGACCGAACCAACGCAGACCCCGCCGCTTGATTTCATTGGCTTCGTGCTGAGCGGGCTTGCGGCGTCCGGCGTGGTGTTCGGCCTGTCGGTGGTCAGCCTGCCCTATCTGCCGCCGCTCGTCGGTATCATCACGGTGACGGTCGGCCTGCTCTCGGGAGCGCTCTATTTGCTGCACGCGCGCCGTGCCAAAAATCCACTGCTCGCGCTCGAATTGTTCCGCAACCAGGTGTTCCGCGCCTCGGTGCTTGGCGGCTCACTGTTTCGCATCGGCATCGGCGCCGTGCCCTTCCTGTTGCCGCTGATGTTCCAGATCGGCTTCGGACTGACGCCCTTCCAGTCGGGCATGATCACCTTCATCTCGGCGATCGGCGCCATCGGCATGAAATTCGTCACCGCGCTGATCTTCCGCGTCGCCGGGTTTCGCCGCGTGCTGATCGTCGGCTCGCTTGTTGCTGCCGGATCGATTGCCATCAACGGCCTGTTCACCCCCGACACGCCCTATCTGCTGATGCTGGCCATGCTTCTCGTCGGCGGCTTCATCCGCTCGATGTTCTTCACCGGCGTCAATGCGCTTGCCTATGCCGAGGTTTCGGCCGAGGACACCAGCAAGGCGACGCCGATCGCCGCTGTCTTCCAGCAGCTTTCGATCGCGCTTGGCGTGGCGGTGGCCGGCGGCATCCTGGAAGTGTCCACGAGCCTCAATGACAGGTCGCTGACGCTGGCGGATTTCCACACCGCGTTTTTCGTCGTCGCCGCGATTTCCGCCGCCGCGTCGCTGTCGTTCATGCGGCTGGCGCCCGATGCCGGCAACGCCGTCTCCGGCCATGGCCGGTTGACCACGCCGAAGACGCTGGAACCAGTGAGCCCGCCGGGAAATTGATCGCTTTTCCTTCTCCCACAAGGGGGAGAAGGAAAGGAGCTACTCGCTACTCGCTACTCGCTAACCACCTCTCGCCCTTTGAAATCCTTCGCCAACAAATAAAGCTCGACCGATTCATCACGCGACGCCGGCGGCTTGACGTGATGGACCGAACGAAAATTGCGCTTGAGCATGGAGAGCAGCTCGTTTTCGGCACCGCCCTGAAAAGTCTTGGCGAGGAAATGCCCGCCCGGCTTCAGGACCGACAGCGCGAAATCGGCGGCCACTTCGCACAGATGCATGGTGCGGATGTGGTCGGTTCTCTTGTGGCCGGTCGTCGGTGCCGCCATGTCGGACAGCACGATATCGGGGTCACCGCCCAGCGCCTCGGCCAGCTTTTGCGGCGCCAGCGGGTCGAGGAAATCCATCAACAGCACCGGGGCACCGGGCACGGCATCCATCTCCAGATAGTCGATGCCGACGACATGCGGCTTCTCCGCCGTCGATTTCGTGCGCGCGGCGGCGACCTGGCACCAGCCGCCGGGTGCGGCGCCGAGGTCGATGACCTTCATGCCGGGCTTCAGGAGATGGTGCTTGTCGTCGATCTCGATCAGCTTGTAGGCCGCGCGCGAGCGATAGCCGTCAGCCTTGGAGCGCTGGACATAGGGATCGTTGATGTGGCGCTGCAGCCAGCGGCGCGACGATTCCTTCAGGCCGCTTTTCTTCTTGATCCGCGTCTTCAGCACGCGAATGCTGGCAGATCCTGGTTTTTCCGGTTTCTTGGTCATTGGCTAATTTCTTGTTGGAGCATGATCTTTGCCGAAAACCGGCGGCCACTTTTCGGGATCATGCTCAAATCTTGTCCGAGCATGATCTTTCCCGAAAACCGGTTGCCACTTTTCGCTGACGCGGTCCTTCGGTTCGGGATCATGCTCTGCCACGCCCATCGTTGCGCCAGACGCCGTCGTCGGCCATCAGTTCGCTCAATATGCCCTCGCGCAGGCCGCGGTCGGCGACGCGCAATCGTTCCGACGGCCACACGGCGCGGATCGCTTCGAGGATTGCGCAGCCCGCCAGCACCAGATCGGCGCGATCGGCGCCGATGCAAGGGTTGGCGCAGCGCTGCTGGAAATCCCAGCCGACCAGCTTTTCGACCATGCGGTCGACGCTGTCGCGATCCATCCACAGGCCATCGACACGGCGGCGATCGTAACGTTCGAGATCAAGGTGAACGCCGGCCAGCGTCGTCACCGTGCCCGACGTGCCGAGCAGATGAAAATTCGGACTGGCCTTGAGATGGCTCAGCCGGTCGCGACCATCGAAGCTGGCCAACCGGCCGGCGACGTCGTCGACCATCGCGGCAAAGGTCTCGCGCGTCACCGTGCGGCCGCCAAAACGCTCGGCCAGCGAAACGACGCCGACCGGCAGCGACGTCCACGACACGATATGGTTGGCGAGCCTTGGCGAACGGCGGCCGGCGAGGTCGATCAGCGCGATTTCGGACGAGCCGCCGCCGATATCGAACAGCACGACGCCTTGCGTGTCGCGCTCGACCAGCGAGCCGCAGCCGGAAACCGCCAGTCGCGCTTCGGTCTGGCGATCGATGATCTCGAGTTTCAGGCCGGCCTCGCGCTCGACGCGGTCGAGAAACTCGACGCCATTGTCGGCCGTGCGGCAGGCTTCGGTGGCGATCAGCCGGGCCTTTCGGATCTTGCGGTTGCGCAGCTTGTCGCCGCAGATCTTCAACGCCTCGACCGCGCGGTCCATCGCCGGCTGGCCGAGCCGGCCATTGGCGGTGAGCCCCTCGCCCAGCCTGACGATGCGCGAAAAGGCGTCGATGACGCGGAACTGGCCATGCCGCGTCGGCACGGCAACCAGCAGCCGGCAATTGTTGGTGCCGAGATCGAGTGCCGCAAACACGGGAAGTTCGTGCAGCGGCGGCCGACGCACGCCCTGTTCCGGCCGTGCCGGCGAAGCGACGGGCGCGGCCACCGACTCCGGCGGTTGAGACGCCTTGGCTATCGAGGCAGCGGCATTGCCGGGCACTGGTGATCTGACCTGTGCGGGATGCGCATCGTCGCGCGCAAAAACCTTGCGCCCGCGCCTGCGCTTGCGCCGCTTCTTGGGCTTGCCCTTCTGGTTATGGGTCGCGTCATCAGCCTGCCCGTCCGCGGAGCGGGGCTCCGACGGGCGGCGTTGCCGCCACGAGCCAGCCGGCCCTGGGGAAGCGCTGGACGCGCCCACCTCCGGCGCGCCGGCGCCGGTGTCGCGGTCTTCCACTGTCGTTCCTTCCGGCGCCGCGCGAACCGATGACGGACGCCGCAGGCGCTTTGACGTGTTTTAAGTTGCCGCCAGCCTAACAGTGCTGTGCCCGATCACCAAGAGCCGCGTGCCGAATTTTGCCGGCTGGCCGCGCAAACTCGCCTGTCCGGCCGCGCCGCGTAATGTATCCGCAAGCCAGGATTGGTAGCGCAACACCTGCCGGCGCCCCTTTCAGCCGCTCTCGACACAGACAAATCCTGCTGGCTGCCGGCGCCGAAAACGTTCGCGGTTGAATAGCCGGCTTCAATGAGGCATTTCTGAAATGAGCGGAAGAATCCGGCGCTGCCGGCCTCTCGACAGAAAAGGAAGCGGATCGGCAACGCATGGCAGTCAGGCAATGAACTGGAGACGCTACTTCTGGCCGGTCGTCGGCATCGCGGCGGTGATTTTCTCGCTGTTGCTGCTCTGGCACGAGCTGCGCGGCATCTCGCTCGACGATGTCTGGGAAGGCATCACTGCCATTCCAACCCGTGGTTGGGTTCTCGCGGCGCTGTGTTCGGTCGTCGCCTATGCCTCGCTCGCCGGCTACGACCACATCGCGCTTTTGCATATTGGGAAAAAAGTGTCGTGGCTGTTCGTCACGCTGTGCTCGTTCACCACCTATGCGCTGTCGCACAACATCGGCGGCTCGGTGTTTTCCGGCGCCGTCATCCGCTACCGCGCCTATGGCACCAGGGGCCTGAGCGGCCAGGATGTCGGCGTGCTGGTGGCGATCTGTTGGATCACCTTCGTGCTGTCGACGATTCTCGCCTCCGGCCTCGTCCTGGTCTTCGAGCCGCAGATCATCGACCGCTTTTCCGGCATTGCCCATCACGGGCTGTCGGAGGCGGCGGGGATCGCCCTGCTGCTGCTCGTCGCCGCCTACATATTCGGCAGCTGGCTGCATCTGCGCCCGCTGAAGATCGGCAGCTTCCAGCTGCACTATCCGGCGCTGCCGATCGTCGCCAGGCAATTGCTGATCGGCCCGATCGAGCTCTTGGCGGCCGCCGCGATCATCTTCTTCGCCCTGCCCGAAGCCCACAATCCCGGCTATTTCGTCGTGCTCGGCGTCTTCCTCGTCTCCTTCTCGATCGCGCAGATCTCGCATGCGCCTGGCGGGCTCGGCGTGTTCGAAGTGGTGTTCCTGGCCGGGTTATCCGACATGGATCCGGTCGGTGTGCTGGCGGCGCTGCTGGTGTTCCGGCTGTTTTATCTGATCATCCCGCTGATTCTGGGCTTGGGCGTCGTGCTGTTTTTTGAACGGTCGCAGTTCAGCCGCAGGGAGAGCTGATACGCGCAGTTGGAATCGAGGTCCGTGCGCGGCATCTGGACGTGGCGCCTCGAACTGGCTGATAAAACCTGGCGATTGAACTGCCGAGCAGGCTTGACTATTTTCCGCTGGCGGCTACAAGGCAGCGCTCATAGCGGCTTGCCCGCTCGGCCCGCACGGTTCATGACCGCGCCTGCTGGGGAATAGGTTAACGGTAGACCCACGGACTCTGACTCCGTTAGTCCTGGTTCGAATCCAGGTTCCCCAGCCAAATAAAACCTCAATAAATTCAACGAGATAGAAACTACGAAATGCGCAGAAGCGGCTTTTTCCTGTTGCATCGCCTTGCAACAGATTCCGCGCATTACCGCGATTTTCAACGTGTTGCGATTTGATCCATGCAACAGATATGCAACAGAAAAAGCCCGCGCGAGGCGGGCTTCTGTCGTCGCGATGCCGCGCGGTCAGGCTGCTACGCGTGGATCGAACGGTGTGTCTGCCAGCAGGCAGTCGCGCCAGTCGGGATGATCGTCAGTCATCGGGACCAGACTATCACCTAGCATCATCCTGTCCCTGTTTGGATCCACGGTTGCGAATGAACGCACGCCGTAAATCTCATTGCCCTTACATGTCCGCACTCGGCTTAAGACGAGTGACGGCATCGGCTGGTCACGGTGGGTGATCCACTCGCCGAGTTTGAAGGCCCAGGTGTCGTCCGGTTGGTCGGCATTGTTAACTGTGTCGGCGTTCATGTTCGGCTCCTCGATGATTCAACGATTTCCGTTTACCATATACGTAAAGCGCGTATTTTTGATGGCGTCAACGCTTTTCGTTTGTGATAAACGGAAATCAGAAACAGGGAGGCATAATGTCTATCACCTCAGAGCAGTCTCGCGCGGCAAGAGGTCTTCTTGATTGGTCACAAACAAGGCTTGGAACGAGATCCAACCTGAGCGAAAGCACCATCAGAGAATTTGAAAAAGGTCGCCGCATTCCGTCCCCAAACAACCTAGCCGCGATCCGCAGTGCCCTTGAGTTGGCCGGCGTGGAGTTCATCAACGAAACAGGCGTGAAACTGCGGACGTAGCGGTGGCGCAACTTGCTTACATGCCCCTGTTGCGCAATGGTTCCCGGGTGACGGGGGAATATGGAACATTCGATGGCCAAAAGACTTAAGTGCCACGCTCTGCAAGCCAGAAAGGCGCGTGCGCAGAAACGGGCAGCGACGCGTCGCCTCAAAGCGAAGGCTGCAATCAATACAGTTGCTCGCGTCGCCCCCAGTTCCCCCTTCTTCAATCCCAATTTGGCTAGGTTTCGCGAAGGTGCAAAGTCGGAGCCACCAAGCGGTCCAATCATTCGCAATTCGGGCGGCCCGATCACTGAATCAATTTGGGTCGCCGACACCGACGCCGAATGATCGTAATCTACCGACAAGAGCTTCGACGCCACACGGCCCCACATAGAAAGCGCGTCCCAGTTACTACGCCAGAACGCGCTCTGGCTCCGATGCGTCGAAGCCGATCCTCGAGTATCAGCACGCCCGATCCGGCATCCAGTCGCAGAATAGAACGTTTATCCCCCCGGCAGCAACTCGACTTCTGCCTGACCGCAGAGCATGTCGCGGCCGGGGAACGGGAGGGGCTTTGAGATGCTTGCCGAAGGTACAGACGGATCAATTGAATCTGCGGAGGAAGTCGGCGCAATGAGGGTCATGCTTTCCTCTGGCGCCTGGATCCACGTGGGCCGGATCAAACTATACGTTGCGGCGAAGGTAGCAGAAATTGCCGCCATTCAAGCCCCGGCCCTAAGGGTTCTAGGGCACTCTGGTGGCATGCTAGGGGTCATTGGTACGCCTAGCATGACGTTTGCAGCCGAAGCCGCAGCGCTGTCGTTGGTCGGCGGTTTCATTGCCGGCATTGCGCAGAAACAGGCTGTTGAAGCGCTTCGAAGGGCTCAATCTCTTTATGAAGATATGCTGATGCAGTCAGGCCGGTTTTTCGAGGTAGAAGACATTTCGAAAATCACACTACCAAAACCGGGCGCTTGGTTCGCTGACTGCGACGGCACACGATACGTACACGGCGGTGACGATTTTCTTTGGGTCGACACTCCCCAAGGTCCAGTTACGATCAACTGGCAACACATTTCAGTTGTGCGGTTTGTGTCGGTCGCTTCCAAATCCAATAGTGCGGCGCTGGCCACTACCGCTTCTTCGGCCCCACAGTGAGCATCTCGGAATTGCGTAGGGTCATGTTTTGGGGTTGCACGCTTCTGCATATTGGGAAACGCGCAATGCTGTTGCTCTGATCGGTGATGTTAGCCTAGGTTATGAATTCCAAAATCGAGCGGGGGGGGCAACATGAAACGGAACTTGATCGGCCCAGCGGCACTTTTGATGTCAGCCCTGTTCGCACATCAAGCGAATGCAGCAGACGCGATTGAAAATGTCCAAAGCCTATTGGGGGCTTGCAAAGCAGGTTATGGAACCTTTGGTAATGGCTATTGTCTCGGGTATGTCGGCGGCTTCGCCGACGCGATGGTAGACAACGAATTGGCAGCGAAGCAGGCCGGGCTCGGGAGGTTGGGTGTGATCTGTGTCAGCGACCCGTCCCCTACTTATGGCGCCTACGTACAAGCATTTGTGAATTGGGCGCAGGCCCACCCTGCGAACTGGCAGGAATCGAAAAGCAACGGGGTGTTGGAAGGTTTAAGTCAGACTTGGCCTTGCCCATAGATCGATCTACCCGCCCGACCTCCGACTTGCGCCGACATGATGCGACGTCAAGAATCAGCTATCGCTAAATTGCGGCGGACCAAGGTGGGACCGTCTGGCCGGCGCGGGCATGCTTCGGGGGGTTGCGAGCCGCGCCGGCCACGCGGGTTGGGGTTAGTAGAGGCTCCCCGCGTTGATTAAATTATGGATATATTAGAAATCGCGCAACTAAGCCAATCGGCCTAATCAACCGTAGGTGGCCTCGCCGGGCCTGTCAGGTTCCACAGCGATGTGACAAGCGGCGATAGGTTCCGTCGTCCTCGAAATCCGGTCAATAACACCTACAACTGATGCGATAGTCGTACAATCGCATATAGGATCCCAACTGCGCCCACGAGCACATAGGTGCCAAGTAGCAATAGGACTGGAAAGTAATCACCCCGCTGGTGCGATTTCGAAATTGGCCCGGGAAATTTGCTGGCGGTACGCTTGTCCATCCAAAAGTAAGCTCCCGGCTCCGCTTAAGTTCCAGCATGTTCGCCGCGGAAGATGAACTTCCTTTCGGCGGGCGATATCATCGATCAGGCGATCCCCATTGCGGTGAACTCGCCGGGCGAAGACCCCAAGCACCTCAAGCCCGGCGAGCCTACTACCTGATCAGGTACGCGATCAGGGCCGGGATCACCCGGTACCCCGTCCGACGCAAGATCGATGCCAGCACACCCCCGTCCCGAAATGGGCCATCAGCGGGGGAAAACGTCCGCGCAGGGTTTTGTTGAGGATTTGCTAATATTACGGTTGCGCTAGCCGGCTTGCCCGAGTCGGTTAGGCCCGACGGTCAGCCAAACCTACCCCAACGACGGACTGTCGGGCCGCTTCGTCAATTCCCGCAGTCGACGAAATATCACCCTTGCGCAACAGCGGTCGCAACCAGGGGTGGGGTCATGACCAAAAAGCGGCCGAAGCGCGATGTCGTCGAGGTTCATGAGGAGGCGGTTTTTGCCGTGGAAAACGGCATCACGCATGAAGAACTGTGGGATTTGATCAGGAAACTCGGCAATGATCGCGAGATACTGGTCAGCGCGGCGCCATTCTAACTTCGGTTGGGGATGTCATGGCATGCGGTGACTATCTTGGTGAGTTAGGCGATCCGCTAGCCTTGGTGGTTTCTCTAAACCTTAAGCGACGTCACCTCAATGAAAGCCAACGCGCGATGGTGGCCGCTAAGCTGGCGACGATGAAGCATGGGGGGGATCGTCGTTCAGACCAAGCGGAAAATTTGCCACTTGTTACGCAAAAGCAGGCGGCTGAACTTCTCAACACATCGGACAGAAACATACGGACAGCTGCTACAGTCCAGCGTGATGCCTCTCAAGAACTGATCGCCGCCGTTGAAGGCGGGAAGGTAGCGGTAAGCGCTGCGGCCAAGGCCACCAAGTTCATGGATAAGGACGAGCAGCGTAAAGCCGTGTCAGACGGAACGATTGCAAAAGCGGTTGCGGAGCATCGACGTGCAGAGACGAAACTGAAGGAGGCGGAAAAGGTAATCGCAGAGGCACCAAAGTTCACTAACGACGAAGCGGAACGCATTAAGGAATGCGTGAATAGATGTCACCGTCGATGGTCCATCCAGCTAACAAATTGGCCGCCGATATAAAGCCATCAAGCCATTGTGCTGATGCGTAGGCTTCATCATGCCATGTCTTTCCAGACTCGGACCATTGGTTAGTTTGCCCTGGCGGATTGCCTGTAGTCGCGGCGATATATGAGCCACATGATTTTGTCCCGTCGCCGTACAGTGTGAAGCCGTCTGCTAAGCCAGATTGACTCATTAAGGTTGCGCCGCATGTAAGGATGACAAAGGCCGTACTGCGCATGCTGCCACCCATCGGACATCAGAACAAAAATAGAACAAAAAGCCTGTGAATTGGGTCCGCCACAGCAGGCGCCGATGGCTCACTACCTGTACATTGGGATTGCTGGATGGGGCCCGCAGCTGTCTCGTAACAAGTGACTAGGCTGCAGACCCCGAGTTCCAGTTGGCTCCCCGGAGGGCGGGAGGTGGTTACAGCCACCTCCCGTTCGGGTGTCACCAACATGGTGCGAAGTTGCGAACAACGCAACTTCGCGGATTTTAGATCACAGGGTTTTTCTCGAATATCCCGTTAGCTGCGATTGACACGCGACCAACGCGCGCCTCCTGATGAGGCCGCTTAAACGGGAGGGAAATACGTGCCGATTCACACCGAGAGGCTTGAAGGGAGCGGAAGCATCACGTCCGAAATGGGCAGCGTGCCTGTTATCTATAGAATAAATTTCGGGTCAATCGATGTTAATGCGACGGTCAAATTCACATCGCTGGCCGATTATGCAAAAGTTACTATGAGCGGCCAAGCGTCGCTGACACTCGAAAATGGAAATACCGTCGAGTGCTTTGTGTTGGGCTCATATATCGATGGGACCAATGAAATTAAGATCAATGGCGGCAGCGCAGCCCTTATTGCAGCGAAAACATAGCTTCGACTTCATTTGGCGAAGGCGTGATATTGCCTTCCCAATAATCCAGAAGCCACCGGATTTTCGTCGCTGAGCCGACTAACTTACCGTCTACGAAAACATGCGGTTCCGACTTTCCCTGTGGGACGCACATACTGAGTTCCGAGACAGGCTTCATCGACACCTTCCCAAGGGCGGCATTGTTGAACGCTATCTCTTCGTCTGTGACCGGATAATTCATCATCAAGCAGCCTCCCGCAACACGCCACCGGGCATGATCTTCTGCCCAACCACATCTTCCGGCCAAGTGTGCAGCCGCGTTGTTTTGGCGCCTTCGGCATCTATGACGGTCAAGTCAACGTGGCCCCCGATTCCATAGACGTCCGGAAAGTCTGGCCTGGTGGGGTTCGGTCCTGGCACTTTGCGCATAGCCTCGAACAGTTGAACGCCGCACACGGCTAGGCCATAGGCAATATCTAAGCCGATGATGTCCTCAGCGGCAGGCACAGACCCGCCACCGAATACCGGGCCGACGACGTAAGGTTTGAATGGATCAAACTGCGGATAGGCTTGGTACGTGTTAAAGTAGATCATCAGCGGGCCGTGCGTTTCGGAAATCCCCGCAACAACGGCCTCGAACTGCTCAGTGCGCTCAATTTCATTCAACCGAGCAGCAAGAGCGGCCGCACGATCAAATACTGTGTCGACCGAAGCGTTGTCGGCGTCGAGAACGGTCTCAGCAAAAGCCTGTAACTCACAGGATCCTCGCCCGACGATGGCTACTGGCAGGCACGGCGATCGCCACACCTTCTCAAGCGTAGTGATCAGCGTGCCGTCTGGGTGATAAAATGCGCCGTCCGTCAGGATTTCGATATGATCCGTATAAGCTACACAATAAAAGGCGCTCATTATGCAGCCCTCCTAAATTGGTTTTGGTTGTCATTCGCAGGGCACAGGCCGAGCGTGCCGAGCCCGCCTAGTATTGCGGCTCCACCGCCAGCGCCGCTTGCATGCATAATGCTGTCGATTAGATCGGTTTCGATCTTGGAGACGATCTTATCGAGGACATGTATTGCCATGTCGCCAAAGGTTTTCCATCCCAACTGGCCGGCCTGAAGCGACGTGCGCAGATCGTCGAAGACGCCTTGTAAAACATCACGCTGTAGCTGTTGCGCGGCTTGCGCTTCCTTTAACTGTTCGGCTTGCCGCGCATAAGCGGCAGAGACCTCGTCAATTTTCTTGATTTGGTCGGGCGTCAGTTGAGCATTCTGCCAGTCGACGTCGCCCTTCTTGCGGGCTTCCTCGCGAACCTGCTTCAGCGCGGTCTGCTCGAGTTGAAGGGAAATCTTACGTTTGGTCTGTGCCTCGTATGAGAGGCCGAGCGACGAGATTTCCCCTTTAAGCGCAGTCGTTCTGTCCGTGATAGACTGAAGGTCGTTGCTGAACTGGTCGGCGGCGGTTAGCGATGGGGTTTTGGAGCCCTTGGCCTTCTTGGGGCCTGGCATTGTTAGCCCGGCGTCCTTGTCACGACCGAAGCGACGCCACAGGGCCAGCTGGTCGTTAAACGAAGCCTGCGCCCTGTCCAGCGAACCCTTGCCGCCGATAGCGTCACCGCGAGAGCCCTCGCCCCTGCCAAGGCGCTCCATGTCGGCAAGCATGGCCTTGAGTGCGCCGACCGCGCCTTGCGCGTCCTTGGCAGCCGCCTCAATGCCGTGGATTTGCGCGGCAATGTGGGCGGTGTCGATCTGCTGCTGGGTTAGCTGACCGAGTGCCACCGACATGTTGTCGAGCGCTTCGCGGCCTCCTGCCGCCTTCTCAATCACACCGAGGATCTCGTCGGCGATCGGCCGCAAATGTCCTGGGTCGGTGGCGACGATACGGTCAAGCCACTGTTGGAAAGCATCAAAATCCGGCTTGCCGGCCTTGATGTCCTCGCGCAACTTGCGGATAGGCTCGGCGAATGCGGCGAACTTGGCATTGACCGCATTAAGGTCATTGTTTCCGAGCAGCCCGAATTTCTGCAGCAAGCCGAACCCGCTAAAACCACCGCTGTCCGACAGGTCGGCCTTAACCTGCTTATCCGCGGCTGCGACCGACTCTCGTAGTGCCGCCAGCGAGCGGCGCTGTGCCGATTCGAGCGACGAGACGCTGCGACGCGCGTAATCTTCGGCGCCATCTCCTGCGATGCCGTAAGCTTCGCGGAGTGCCTTGATTGTTTTCTGATGCTCGGCAAGTGCGTCGTCGACCGATTTGACCGTCTTGCCGCCTAATTCCTCATACGCAACAAACGCAACGCCTGCGGCGGCCACCGCAGCGGTCACCCATGGGAACTTCGTCACCAGGGAGACTGCCCCGGCACCCATCTCTTTGAGGGCACCAGTGATACCGCCAGGCTGGCTTGCAACATAGCTAAGGTGACTTAGCTGACCGGTTAACGCCTGCGTGATTGGCACGCCCATGGCCAACTGCTCCGTCATGGAGCGAGTTGCATGCATCATCGCCTGCATCTGCGTGCTGACGTGACCAGCACCATCTGCTACATGGCCTAGGCTCGTGCCCGTGTTGGCGAGCGCGCCGGTCCATTCTTTGATTTTGGTTGGCACAGGGATGCCAACAAGCTGGTTAATCTGCCTCTGGACGGGTGTCATCGACTTATCGATGCTCAGTCCCATCGTCTCGAATTGATTCGAGATTTTGCTTGTGGTCTGACCGATATCCTGGCCTAGCTGCGTAAGCTGACGCCGAATTGTCGATGTGTCGGTGGATACCGAGATTACAAGGTCGTCGCCATTAACGGACATCGGCTGCCCTCGCGGCCCCAGCCATCTGCTCGAGATGAGCGGCCCATGGCTCTTTTTCCGGAAGTCCGTTGATCAGGCTGCCCGCGCCTGCCAGGAGCGCGGCGACTACGAAGGCGTCGTCGAATCCGAGGCTGCGCATGCTGTCGACAAAGCTCGTAAGCGCCGCTGCCGCGACCGTGTGCTCGAGAAGTTCGAGAAGTTCGGCTTCCGGATTGCTGACAGCCGTCTTCGTGCGCGCCGAGGCGCGTTTGGTAGATTTGGTCATTTTGTTGGGGTTCCTAAAATGAAAAGGCCGCCTAGGTGGGCGGCCGAATATCAACCGATCAAAGATCAGCGTTGGTCGGGATCATTGTGGAGAGGTAGTGTTGAAAAGATCCATAGTTGGTGCCCCAACGAGGACGACAGCCATGTCCCAACTGGCTATTTCGTTATCGCCTTGGTAGTAGGCTACTCTGAGCTTACCGCTGCCAGGAATTATTATCCCTTGAATTTCGGCCACGACTCGGGCCCGAAATTTGTCGTGGAATTGAACAGGCGCAGGCATTTCAAACAGCCGAACCCCATTACTAAGGAACACAATTTTTGCCTCAGCTGTGCTGGGCTCGGAAGCGTCTCGAGTGGCAATAGCAACAATAGTTATTTTGGGCACCAGTACCGGAAGCGCGGGAGTTTGAATCTCATCGATCACATTCAGTATGCTGATACGATTTGTGCGAGAGTCCTCCACGCTAAAGTCGCAACATATAAATGATATTATTTTCATTTTACAACTATCGAGCTAAAGCTAGTGGCAGTTTTACTGGGGTTTATTGTGAAATTGTTACTCAATGTTTCTTGCGGAAAATTTCCAGAAAAAACATTAGTCGGAACCAATGTCTGTACCAATATCTGATTTACCTCTGCGATAAATTTATACGACGGATCCGGACTTAACGCCGTCATCTCTTTCAGCTTCGCCGCTTGTTTCTGCAAAAAAAGAGCAACCAGGCATACATATGGAATCACAGCCTCCCTCACATTTTCAGGTGGCTTTCGGACCTGTGTCTTGTATTGGTCCGCAAGAAACTGAGGCGAGTTTTGCTTGGCTGCGGACGCGACGGCGGCGTCCTCCTTAAGTCTACGCACAAGGTACATTGGGGTATTTGAGAAGATGTAATGGTCTTCAACTGAAGATAAATCTAGGTTTTCCATAGTCATCTAACAATCCTATAGTACTCGATCACATCTGCAGTGTATGGGCACTCGCGTGCCGCATGAATGTACTCAGGTGCGTCGCCCCACTTACTTAATATCCAAGGGACCTTTGTAGTAAAGGCTGGGCGCAATTCCACAACGATGCCTGAATGTGAAATGTCGCCTGATTCGATGTATAACGCGATGTCTCCCACGTGAATGTCGTTTGCATCGACCTTAACATAGTCGTCCTGTGCGATCATCGCGCGAAGCACTGCTGGACTTACAATACCTGTTCTTCGGCTGCCAAAGGTCAGCCCATGACAATTATAAATCGCGGTAGGCCGTGTAGGTCGGGCTCGAGCATTTGGAAATTTCCCGGCGATCTGTTGGCAGTGGGATACGACTCCGGGGGTTAGGGGCGTGCGATTTGAGTGGTTGTCAATGTGGGCACCTGTTCGAGAGTCTAATTTTAGTGCCCTTTGTTCTAATATCAATCCACCGCCACTCAAAACGCCAGCCCCCCCGGATAGCGATTCCCATTCGCAAAAGTTACGGTGCTAGCTAATTTACCGTTTTGCAACAGGCAGTGCCGCGGGTGTCTACCTAAAATACTTCTCAGCAGGATCCTCTTCGTCACCCATAGGCGGCGACCAACCCACTTTCGGGAATGACTCTGGCGATGCGCCAAGCTTGCCAAGGCACTGGTTGAGCAGCGTCATACCCGACAGGCTCAGCGCATCGTTCATCATCTTGCCGGCAAGTATCGCTGTAATACCAACAATGCCGCGATGGCAGCGCCGCAGCCAGGGGAGATTTGGTACCATCTCCCTCCACGCTGCCCGCGCATCTTCCGGAAGCCAATCATAGGGCTCTCCAATGGCTCGGTCGTCAGGCGGCTCATAGCGTGCTGCATATCGGCCGGGGTTCTTCCCGAACGTGCCGGTGAGCCGCAATTGCTCCAAGCTTTTTCTGGGTTTGGGCATTTTAAGGTCATATCCTGATTGGTTGCTGCGTGCGTAATCGGGTCCAGCCGGTACGCAAAAGTCGGCCGATTTAGCGATCCGGCATAGCCCCCCATGGCCATCCCCTCGCGCGCGCGGCGCGCGCGCCCGCGTGAGTCACACGCGCGTACTCGTAGGAATATCTGTAATTGGGTTATCGTTGCTTGGTCCAGCCGGTCCTTGGCACGGCACCCTACAACCCGCCTGGCACCCCTACCCATGGTAGTCATGCAAGTGTTCTGACGGCTGCCGCCATCTCGGCCTCGGCGCGCGCTAGTTGGTCAAGCCGAGCACGTCGGTTGGCTGCCTGGCTGTCGGCTAGGAATCGTTCAATGCGGAGCCTGCCGGCGTGAATCTCCGACGAGCGGTAACACGGATTCCTGCAGACACTGACTTCGCGAAGATGGCAATCAATGATCTCGCGCGTTTTAACGTCACCGCGGTAGAACACGTTATCGATGGCACGCACAAAGCCAACTGATAGGCCCGCCTTGCTGCGGCTGCGGGTAGCGGACATCGCAAGGTCGCCGTGTTCGGTGTTATGGGCAACAGCATCGACTAGAAGGCCGACGTGGTCTTCAACCAACGTCAGCGTGCCGTCTGCCTGACTGGCAACCATAGCACCGTAGTCGTGGTCGATGCATAGCCTAACCCCGCCAGCCGCGATTGAGGCGGCGAAGCTACCGCGCTTGACCACCTCTTCGAGATTCTCGCCGCCTTTTCGTACCTGTCCAATGGCACCCCATCTTAAAGCGTACCCGACCAGGCGACGACCTGTTACTGAAAAGCCTTCGTCAGCCATCATCGCTGTTCCCAAACACTCGGTCCACCTCTGCCACGGCTGCAGGATCCACCGCACGAACGTTGACGGCACGGGGCCTGCCATCAGGACCGTTAGCTGTGTCGTATCGAACGTTATCGCCGCGCTCGATGGTGCTGGCATCAGCGGCGCGGAAATAGACGTTGCCGGCATCGGTTGCGATAAAGCCGAACCTGCCGGTGAAGGTGATGACCTTACCCAGCACGGTGGCCTCGACTTTTAAGATCGGCTGTCATTTTTGCCCTAGCGCGCTGAGCGGGCGTCTGCTTTGCGCGGCGCTCGTGCAGGATCTTGACCACTTCCCTAGGATCTTCGGGAAGCATTTCTGTGCGGGTCCCTGTCGCGCTTTTCACTCTAGTCGCGCGCAGCTTGGTCCTACCGTCGGTGTTACGAACGGCGCGTTCGCGGTTGGCGAATTCAATGATCATTATTTAAGTCCTTCGGGAAAATCACTTTTCGAAATGTAGCCGGCCTGTTCCGCTTCCCGGAACCACTGGGCCAGGACGCCGTGACGGTCGCGCGGGTCGCCTAGCACACGATTGGGCTGAAGTGGTGTAAGGCTTAGCCAGGAGACGGAGGCATCGTTCAGCGAGTCACAGAGCGCGCGGAACGAAACTGCCGCCTTGGCGGCCTCAGCGAGGGCACTAGCGAGCGCCTGGACGCGGCGAGCATACTCTGGCTTGACCTGGGCGACTACAGCCGTGCTGGCCGCGTTGCGAGCCGCAGCCATGCGTCCTCCAAGCACATCCAACGCCTTCGTTATGGTGGCAGTTTCCTTTGCTAGTTCGACAAGCCGCGCACGAGCTTTCTGCTTGGACGGATTCGCGGCGTCGGGCGCGTCGCCGAGCATGGCCGCAACAGCATCATCGCCGTCGTCCGTGCCATCCTGTGCGACGGCCCAGAGTGAATTTCGCTCCACGTCCAGAGCAGCCCGGCGAGCATCAAGTTCGGCACGGCGAACCTCCATTGCGGCGACTTCCGGAACGTCCGACGGGCTGGGGATTTTGTATGTGTCGGTCTTTTTCAGTTTTGCGAACACTGTTTTTCCTTCAATTGATGAGCAGACGCCGAGAAATGTCGGCGATGGTTTTAATTGGAATGGTGAGTGTGAATCGCGCTGCGGGGAGCGGGAGCACGTCTGGCCGGTAGTGCCAAACCGTGTCTCCGGATCTGACGATCATTTCCGGCCTGCCCACGCCGAGGATTAACTCTCCGTCCTGCGGGATATCGGCGCACCGCATGAAGGCGCCAACCTCTACGATCGACGTGATGGCATCCAGCGCAGTTGGCGGCCCGGAGCCGTAGTAAATGGGCAAGCGGCCCAGCGTGGTTGCCGTTACGGCAGCCCCACTTGCGGTGGGCGATGCAAGCGCCAGAAGGATCGTTGCGACGTCACGGGCGGTGATCGGTGGCGACTCGTGCCCACCGAAGTTGCCGCGGGTGATCGAATTGGCAGCTTTCAGGCGCTCGACCGTCGAGCGGACTTTTCCTCGCGGAAGGTCGAGCAGTGAAAGCGCCTCCGGCAGCGCATGGTAATGTTGTGCGTTCATGGTCCAACGTTTGATGGTTCGGGGTTGATGGTCGTAAAAAAATGCCGCCCGAAGGCGACGAAACGGAACCCCGCCAGCCTGCGGTTAAGCGGCAGCGGGGTCGATCAACACATTGCCGGCAGCGGCCATGTGGATTTGGGAAAGGGGCCCGCCTGGCCTACTGGACCAATGACGGGGTGCCGTTATGCTGGCGACAATAACGGCGGCGCCGACCTGGGGGGCGACGCTAGACTGATTTCCATAATTGTAATATAGCAAAAACCTGCAATGACCCTCGCGCGAAGCCAGAAACACTAAAAAAATCAAGCAGCGATGCATTGCCGATTGTTGTCATTTGCCGGAATCAGCACGCGCATTCTTCGTTTTGCTTCCAGTTTGCTGCATTCATCGCAGGCCGAGCTCGCTACTTCGAGCACTTCCCATTGTGCAAGGCGATCGACTTCCCGCTCCGCCATGCGGGCGCAAAGCTCCAAACCGGCCCGCAACCTGATGCGGCCAGCCGCGGCGACGTACCTTTGCGGGAATTTCCATGCTGGTGCCAGTTCAGCCATCTCAGCGCCCTGCAGCGCACGCCATACAATCATCGCCAAGGGCCCCAATGTGCGGAACCGGCTGCGTAACCGGATGGCCCGGTCAGCGGAGGCCTCCGCTGGCCACAACGATTCAGGATCCCGGCTTCCGGACGGAACCATCTCACCCGAGGAGGTCCGCATGCGTGCGCCATCGACAAATGCGCTGCTACCCGCCTCGATGTCTCGCTGGAACCAATCTGCAGCGTTCACGTGCCGCGCAGAGAGGCGGCCTGCTACATGCTCTTCGGCAATAGGCCTGCGGCGGGCTACGGGTGCCCGGATGACCACCTTTGGCACGGCGAGCGAGGCGATGTAATGTTTCGCAAGTGCTGTTGCTGACAACGGCGCCAAGAGGGCCAGAAACGGCACAGTGGCCTGCTCTGGCGGTCTCGGCTTCCAGCCCCTCCAACGGCGCGTTGGATCGGTGTAGCGCCTTGCAAACGTGCACATACGGCCGAGCCAATATTGCGGTTTGGGCCGTGGCTCCGGGCATGGCCGAGGAAGCTTGCGGCGCAGCGTGGCGCCTTCCGGGATGGGGCGGGCAGCGAGTGCTCCTGTTTGGCGGACATACTCACTTCCGCCCGACATGATCGGCCTGACACCTTCCGCACAATACTGGTCGCGCGCGAATTCAATCATTGTCGATACTCCGGCCGCCTCGTCGGCGCCCGTTAGCTCGGCAAAGGCTTGCCAGGCTATCCGCTTACCACGTAGCGCCCCATCGAAGCGCGCCGGCAGGCCGGTCAGATCTAGTATTTGTTCCATACGACGTATCGTCCCCAGGTTCGAATAAACCGGTCGCCAGACCGGGTAGAAAAAATCAAAACCCTAGAAAAAAGTCCACGAATGAGGGTGACGCGGGTCTGGTCGTGGGCCGACCCTGAGCCCTTTCGATCCCGTTACCTGCTGTCTCTCCGACATGCCGGCAGAACGCGCAGCCTCCGTCCTTGTCAAAACTTTAGTGTCGGTGGCGTCAGTAATGTTTTGGTTTGCACCGTGCTGCGGCTCGATCTGCTTCAAAAAGCGCAAGGACATCTCCGCCGATCGCATCGGTGAAGACGCCTGGCCCACCGCCATCCAGATTCACATGGGGCTACCCGTTCAGGCGGCGTTCATGTTCAGGCGCGCTTCTTGGTTGACTTGGGCTGCGGGGTGCCGGGTCGGATGGACAGTTGGGGGTCCGTCCGACCCGTTCCGTGCCGGCCCTCCGGTGGTTATCATTCGCCGGCCGCCTGTCAGGCCGGATACGAAAGAACTCCGGCCACGGAATCCTGCGAATTTGAACGGTTCCGGATTCAATAGTGATGGTGCGCGACATCATTCTTCCTCCGCCTATGCTGCTTGCTGAAAGTCGTCGTTGGTGTGCCGCGGCACACAACTCACGAAGGAGCCATTGTGATAGTGCAGAACGAGCTTAGCTCGCCGCCCTACAAGCTCCTTGGCATCTTCAATCTGATCTAAGCCGACTGCGGCGCAGACGCTAGCGAGCACTTCCTGGCCGTCAGCCTGCTCTCTATCGTCATCGCTTTCCGTGGTAAGGAAGATGTAGGATTGAATCCCGCAATCCGTAACGTAGAAGACAGTCAATACCTTCGAATTGCCGTCTTCTACATCGTCGAGACTTTCCTCCTCTACACTGGTAATCATCACCCATCGCTCGACATCTGGATAGACTGTGAAGTCCGGTTTGCCATCTTTCTTAAGTGGGGCGATGCCCGACGTGGCGTAGCCAAACGGCGGTGCATCAGCACCACCTACGTAGGTTCCCGTAGGAACCCCGTAGGTTTGGGGTGCGGATTCCCGCGTAGGTACACCAGTTAGGTGCGCGAATTTCCGCGTAACAATGTCTCTTAGTGGCGCGGATTTCCGCGTAGGTAGAGTTTCATTGCTACCTACGCGATTATCCGCGTCGCTAGCGGGGTTTTTCTTTTTGCGCTTTTTACGTGCAACCGCACGGGATTCAATCTCAGATTTAATCTCAGCAGCTACCTCACGAACCCAATCGAAATTGAAATTGTAGGTGTTGCCGCGGGTGCCCGTGCCCTGCTCTACAATCCGTGCAAGATGCATATCCTGCAGCCGGCGCAGTGACTCTTGCACGCTACGGACAGGGCGTCCGGTTTCGCGGGCAAGGTGTCCTGCGCTTGATGGGAAGGTGACGCCATCTTTCTTTTTGAACCTGTCGACAAGCTCCAACAGCACGGTGATGTCGGTACCGTTCAACGGCGGTTCGGCGCCCTTGGAAGCGTAGAGAACGAGTTGGAACTGG
Organism: Mesorhizobium sp. AR07; assembly: GCF_024746815.1. Classification (GTDB taxonomy): domain Bacteria; phylum Pseudomonadota; class Alphaproteobacteria; order Rhizobiales; family Rhizobiaceae; genus Mesorhizobium. The sequence continues at coordinate 293,577 of NZ_CP080525.1, read as the reverse complement.
TCTAGGGAACCGACGTCCTTAGTGGGTGTCATTGGCGCGTGCCTCCTTCGCGGCACGCCATTCGTCACCGATTTCCAGGCAAGGCTCATATATTGGCCGGCCGTCCTTCGTGCGATCAATTTCCCTAATGACGCCGGCTGCTCGCAGCCTGTCTACCGCTCTGCACATGGTGCGGCGAGTGGAGTTAAACTCCCGAGCAAGTCGGTTGGTAGAGAGGACGCAATGCCCCTTACGTGCCCACTCGTCAGCGACGATGAACGGGATCCGGAAATCATGTCGGCCGCTTCGCAATAGGCTGGTGGACGCAGCGGTGTAGTCCATCATCCTGCGGATAGTGGCCTCAGGTATGTCTTCTAGTTGCATCTCGATTCCTTTGGGGAAGAGAGTTCTTGGTCACTGTAATGGAGAGACGCGCCCCGCAGCACAGCGGCAAGGGGTTGCGAATGGGCGGTGGCCAGGGCGCGTGTTGGGGCTAGGCGGCCAATTCAGCTGCGTTCTCAAGTTCCAATTCCAGAGCTTCCTCTGTGGACATTATCGGAATTGAAGCTGTTGCTGCCGTGGCTCGGCTGACGCCGGTATCAATTTGATAGGCGATTTCTCGTATGTCGTTAGCAAGCCCAAATACCGGATTGCTAGCCGTCCATTTTCCATAGCCATCGCGAACGCCGGCAATCTCGCGCTCAATCATTAGCGCTAGATTCTGCGCAGCACCCTGCATTTCGCGCAGTAAGACTAGCTGGGGGCCTCTCGCCGGCATAACCCCTGTAGCATTGGCAAAGAATTCCAGATTTGCGTCTCGGATGGTGCTCATGCTGCAGCCCTCTCTTGTGCGGAAATCCATTTCGCCAGCGTGCTCTTCCGAGCGCAAACGGTCTCGCCCAAGCGAAAAGACGGCAAGCCGCCCTTGCTCACCAAGTGGTAGATGGCCCGTCGCGGGAAACCCAGGTGTTGGGCTATTGCGTCAGCGCCGCGCAGAATATCTGCGGCTAGATTGTCGTTTGAATGATCCATAGTTCTCCCCTGTTCCAACACCACGAGGCGTGGAAATCCACACGCGCCAAAGCGCGCTCAAAAAGCCGAAATTTGATTGGGGTTAGGGCCGCCTTTTATATCGGCGGGAGACGCCAGTCGCCGCTACAAGCGCGGACGTATACAATATAGGCGTTTTCGCTTCGCCTGTCAACAGGCTTCAGCGCAAATTCCCACTTGTACTCCCACAATACCGCTTTACCTATTTGATGTCAACCAATTTTCTTGGAGTCCCAATCAGTTGCATAATTTCCGTTAGTCGTGCACGGTCCCGCCACAAGCACAGGGGCACGCGATGGCATCGATTCGGAAACGCACATTGGTCGATACCGGCAACGTAGTCTGGCAGTGCGATTATAAGGATGGTGAAGGCAAACGCCGATCCAGGCAGTTCCCCACAAAGGCGGAAGCTACAGCGTTCTGGACCAAGACCAGCAATGAGGTCGGCCAGGGAACCCACGTAGCGGACTCGGTCTCCATAACGGTTGCCGAGGCCGCGAAGCTCTGGCTCAAGTACGGTGCCAGCGAAGGACTCGAGCGATCGACGCTGGCCGCATACGAGCAGCACGTCAGATTGCATATTGTTCCACTGATCGGTGCGCAGAAACTCTCTCGCTTGAATACACCTGCGATTGAGGCATTCAAAGACAGGCTGATGGAAACGCGCAGCCGTCCGATGGTCAAACGCATCATGGTGTCGCTGTCTTGTATCTTCATCGAGGCGCAGCGGCGCGGCAAGGCCGCACACAACCCAGTCAGCGCAGTTAGGGTGAAGACACCCCAGCGTGGGAAGGAACGCCCTGAGATGCCGTCACGAGCCGAGCTACGGGCAATCCTGTCTAACGTCGGCGAGAAATGGAAACCGTTCATCTTCACGGCAGTATTCACAGGCCTGCGAGGATCTGAGTTGCGCGGGTTGAAATGGGAGAACATCGATTTAGACGCCGCCGTCCTGCAAGTCCGCCAGCGAGTAGATAGTCGTAATCAGTTCGGCCCGCCGAAGTCGGAGGCCGGAACGCGGGATATCCCCCTTCCCCCGACCGTTGTTGCCGTCTTGCGAGAATGGCAGAAGGTTTGCCCTAAAGGCGAACACAACCTCGTTTTCCCGAATGGCGTAGGCAACATCGAATATCACCAGAACATCCTGAAGCGCGGCTTCTTCCCGCTACAGGTCACGGCGGGCATTACGTCGGATAGCGGAAAGAAGGACAAAGACGGCGAGCCGATCATGGAGGCCAAATACGGTCTGCATGCTCTGCGACATGCCGCTGCGGCGCTCTTCATTGAGCAGAATTTCAAACCAAAAAAGGTCCAAGAACTTATGGGCCACGCGTCGATCCAGATAACGTATGACCTTTACGGCTATTTGTTTAAGGATGACGAGGGTGATGCCGCTGCCATGAAGGCCATCGAAAGCCGATTGATTGCCGCCTAGTACCGTGGGGTACAATGTGCTCCATGCAACAGATATGCAACGGATTGGCTGAAAACTGTTTAGAATCAACAGAGGTTAAAACACTCTGACTCCGTTAGTCCTGGTTCGAATCCAGGTTCCCCAGCCAAGTTTTTTCGCATCAATTATATGTCTACTTGCCACACTTTGGTTGACCGTTTTCATACGCGCGCATCCGGCACACATCGATCGCCACGTCTCCGGCGAGGCCCCGGCCACCGCCAAGCATAAACGAATGAGACTCCATGGACCGCTTCGACCTAGGCGCCTACCGCCGCCCCATCTCCACCCACTCAGCGGAAACACAGCGCTGGTTCGATATCGGCCTGAACTGGTGCTACGGCTTCAACCATGAGGAAGGCATCAAGTGCTTTGAAAAGGCACTCGAAACGGATCCTCGCTGCCCGATGGTCCATTGGGGCATCGCCTATGCGGCCGGGCCTTTCTACAATCTGACCTGGAAGGAGCATGGCGAGGCCGAGGCGAACAGCGCGACCAAGCGTTGCTTCGAGCATGTCCAGCTGGCGCGCGCCAATGCGGCTGCCGCCAGTGGCGTCGAAAGGCGGTTGATCGAGGCGCTGGCCTGCCGTTTTCAGAAGCCGCAGCGGGTGACGCCACAGGAATTCGAGCAGTGGGATGACGCCTACGCCGCCGCGATGCGGCTGGTCTACCAGGAGTTTCCAGACGACCACGATGTGATGGCGCTGTTGGTCGAAGCGCTGATGATGCGCACGGTACGGCGGCTGTGGAACCTCAAGACCGGCGCGCCGGCGCCAAACTCGGACGTAGTCGAGGCACTCGCGGTTTGCGAGCGGTCGATCCGGCTTGCCGACGAGGCCGGCATTGCTCAGCATCCGGCGATCGTTCACCTGCATATCCATCTGCTGGAAATGTCCACCATGCCGGAACGCGGCATGCGCTCGGCGGATCTGCTGGGCGAGATGTGCCCCGATGCCGGGCACATGAACCACATGCCGGGGCATATCTATGTGCTGTGCGGCGAGTACGAGAAGGCGAAGCTTGCCAGCGAAAAGGCGGTGCGCGCCAACGACCTCTATCTCGCCTATGCGGACGAGCCAACCTACTATTTGCTCGGCTGCTGCCACGATCTGCATCTGATGATGTTCACCTGCATGTTGTCAGGCCAGTACCGGCCGGCCCTATGGGCCGCCGACAGAGTGCGCGGCCTGGTGACGCGTGATGTCGTCAGCCTTCCCGACCGGCCAAAGCTCACCCAGACGGTGGAAGGCTACCATGCGATGAAATCGCATGTGCAGGTGCGCTTCGGCCGCTGGCAGGAGATCATCGACGAGCCGATGACCGAGGAGCCCGGCCTCTATGTGCTGACTTCAGCCATGCAGCATTACGCCAAGGGCGTGGCGCATGCCACGCTCGGGAATTTCACAGAGGCGGAACGCGAGCGCGAAAAATTCCACCGGCATCTGGAAGGCATTCCTGCCGAACGGCGCTTCCTCAGCAACCCGACCCGCGCCTCGCTGCAAGTCGGCGCGGCTCTCCTCGAGGGCGAGCTTGCCTACCACCAGGGCCGGCATGACGAGGCCTACGGCCATCTGCGGCAAGCGGTCGAGCTTGACGACAATCTGTCCTACACCGAGCCGTGGGCATGGATGCACCCGCCACGCCACGCGCTGGCGGCGCTGCTTCTCGACCAGGGCCACGCGCGGGAAGCCGAACAGGTCTATCGCGATGATCTCGGCCTGAGCGGCACGGTGCAGCGCTGCGCCCAGCACCCGAACAATGTCTGGGCGCTGCACGGGCTGGTGGAGTGCCTGAAACGGCGTGGCGAAACCAATGAGCTACCGGGCATGCAAGCAAGGCTCGCCAGCGCACTCGCCAAGGCAGATGTGCCGATCAGCTCGTCCTGCCTGTGCAGAACGAGCGTGCAGCCAGCGCCAAGCTGCTGTCATTGAGGCTGCGTGAGACACCCAAAAAGAAAGAGGCCGCCATGAACACGTCGCTGTCCGAGCTCGAACTTCAAGAGATGGAGGCCCGGGTTGCCGCGACTCAGGCCGGGCCATGGAAATCATGGGTCGAAGGCCGGGACTTTCTGGGCGGATCGAATTTCATTCAAACCGGCGGAGGAAAGGATCGGGGCGAAGATATCGAACTTAGCGGCGCCACCATCGCGGACCAGGATTTCATGGCCGCCGCGCGTCAGGATGTTCCTCGCCTGATCGCCGAAGTGCGCAGGCTACGCGCGCTTCTCAATCGGACAAACTAGCGGGCAGCCGGGCCTCCTCAACCCAGCCACTTCTCATAGTCGGATACCAGCAGGTGCACCGGGGCAACATCCTCGTCGATGTTGGAGAAGCGGCCGATCTGCTCGCGAAACACGTTGTCGGTGAGATCGTCGTTGACGGTCGACACCTCGCCGATCAGCACATCCTTGCCCTCGGCCCAGAAGGCATGCCAAACACCGGGCAGCAGCGTGACGCTCTGGCCCGGGTCGAGCTTCAGGAGCCCGCCGGCCGGCAGCCTGTGGATGGTTCCGTCGACAGGCACCGATACCTCGGCCTTGGGATCGATGCCGCCGTCGCGATCGTGCATGAACAGTTCCAGTACCAGCTTGCCGCCGCCGCGGTTGATGATGTCCTCGGCCTTGATGTTGTGGCGGTGCATCGGCGACAGCTGGTCCTTGCGCGAGATCATGATCTTCTCGGCATAGAGCATGCCCATGCCCTTCTTCATGTCCTCGTAGCGGCCGTTGCGGACGGTGAACAGGAACAGGCCGAGCTCCTTGAACTTCTCCTGGCCGTAATCGGTGATGTCCCAGCCGAGCCGCGAGCTGAACACGGCCGAGGAGTCGACCTGGCGCGCCTTCGCCTCCCGCGGCGACCAATAGGCGAAGGGCGGCATGATGTAGCCGAACGAGCGGATGAACGCGTCGGCTTCGCGGATGATGTCGTTGATGGCGGAGCGTTTCATGATCATGGTCCTTCGTGTCGACTTGTCTAGCGCGGTTCACCGTTTCATGGAAACGCCGAACCGCTCTACCTCTTTGTTTTGACGCAATTCCGGACGGAAAACCGTTTCCCACTTTCCTGGAATTGCTCTGGCAAATCGCATAGCCGAAGCCCGGCGCGGTGTCGATCCATCTTGCCCCCGGCCCTACCTTGCGGCTTGCGCGCATGGACCACAAATCCGGTCCGCTGGCAGGGTGACATCACGCCCGTTCGAGGCCATAAAACCTGCGGATTTCCATGAGGTGACAGACGATGCCGACCATCCACGACCTCGATACGCCATCGATCCTGATCGACGCCGCGCGCGCCGAAGCCAACATCGCCCGCGCCCAGGCCCATGCCCACAGGAACGGGCTGAAGCTGCGGCCGCATATCAAGACGCACAAATTGCCCTATTGGGCGAAGAAGCAGGTCGCGGCCGGCGCCGTCGGCATCACCTGCCAGAAGATCGGCGAGGCCGAGGTGATGGCCGACGCCGGCCTTGCCGATATTTTTCTTCCCTACAACATCCTCGGGCGGGCCAAGCTGGAGCGGCTTCTGGCGCTGCATGGCAGGGTCACCTTGTCGGTGACGGCGGACAGCAGGGAGACCATCGAAGGACTGGCCGCGACCTTCAGCGATGCCGGCCGCCGCCTGCCGGTGCTGGTCGAATGCGACACCGGCATGGGCCGCTGCGGCGTGCAGACGGCTGAAGACGCCGTGGCGCTGGCAAGGCAGATCGACAAGGCCAGTGGGCTCGCCTTCGGCGGACTGATGACCTACCCGGCCGCCGGCCGCGCGGCGGAGGCCGGGGCCTGGCTCGCCGACGCCAGGCAGGCGCTTGCCGCTTCGGGTCTCGCCTGCGAACGCATCTCCAGCGGCGGCACGCCGGACATGTGGCGCTCCAGTGCGGCATCGGTCGTCACCGAATATCGCCCGGGCACCTACATCTATCTCGACCGCTACCAGGTCGCCAAAGGCGTCGGCACTCTCGATGATTGCGCGCTGACCGTGATGTCGACAGTGGTCAGCCACCCGACAGCAACGCGCGCCATCCTCGATGCCGGTAGCAAGGCGCTGTCCAGCGACACGCTGGGGCTCGCCGATTTCGGCGAATTGCTCGGCGTTTCGGGAGCGCGCGTGACGGGCTTGAGCGAGGAGCACGGCACCGTCACGCTTTCGGGCGATGGAAAGCTGCGCATCGGCGAACGCGTGCGCGTCGTGCCCGATCATTGCTGCGTCGTCACCAACTTGTTCAACGAGGTCAATCTGATCGACGGCGACAAGGTGCTGGAGACATTGCCGGTGGCAGCGCGCGGGCGGATGGGGTGAGGCAAACGGCCCGCGCACAGGCAGACCGGGTAACGCTGGCGGGACAGCGCCCCTCTCTGGCCTGCCGGCCATCTCCCCTCAAGGGGGGAGATTTGCAGCTTTGACGCTCCCGCTCATTCCTCTGGCAGTCGAGATTGGCGAAAGCCGAAGTGGCAGCCGATCTCCCCCCTTGAGGGGGAGATGTCCGGCAGGACAGAGGGGGGCGCGAAGGAACTCGACCGAGGTTAGTTAGCCTGCCGTGCCGCCACACGCCGCATCGCAATAACCCGGCGGCGGCGGATTTCCGTGCGCATCGCCATCAGATGCAGCGTGAAGAACAGCACCGTGAAGCCGACGGCCATCACCAGCAGCGGCCACAGCAGGCTGGGATCGATGGTCGGTCCGCCAAGCCGGAACACCGAGGCCGGCTGGTGCAGCGTGTTCCACCAGTCGACCGAGAATTTGATGATCGGGATGTTGATGAAGCCGACCAGCGTAATGATGGCGGCGGCCCAGGCAGCGCGTCCGGCATCGTCGAGCGCGCGGGTCAGCGCGATGATGCCGAGATACATCAGGAACAGCACGAAGACCGAGGTCAGCCGTGCATCCCAGACCCACCAGGTGCCCCACATCGGCTTGCCCCAGATCGAACCGGTGATCAGCGCCAGTGCTGTGAAGACAGCCCCTATGGGGGCCGCGGATTTCAGCGCGACATCGGCCAGCGGATGGCGCCAGACCAGCGTGCCGAGTGCGGAAATCGCCATCAGCGTGTAGCACATCATGGCGAGCCAGGCGAAAGGCACGTGTATGTACATGATGCGAACGGTGATGCCTTGCTGGAAATCCTCAGGCGCGGCGAAGCTCATATAGAGCCCTACGACAAGGATAAGCGTGGCGATGGACGCCAACCATGGCACGACCTTGTCGGCCAGCCCGACGAAGCGCGTCGGGTTGGCCAGATCCATCCAGCCGGTCAGGCGTGAAGTCGTATCGCTCATGCGGCTTTACATAGACCGCCGGCGCGTTTGGGGCAATCGAGCGGTGGTGTCGCAGATCTATTACCCTCCCCCTTGTGGGCAGGGCTATCGCATATGAGTGATAAGGCTGATGAGGTCTTGATCGGCCCACCGTGCTTTGAGTCGTTTGTGGCTGAGCGGGATGTTTTCCGGGTCGGCTCTAAGGATGTTGAGAGTAAGGCGCCGAAGTATGGCGTGGTTTGCCGGCGCGTTGTTCTTGCGACCCCTGATGCGATCTTCGCAGAGCAGGACGTCGAGTTGCCAGTGCAGCTCATTCTCTATGCTCCAGTGGCGGCGAACGGAGGCGATCAGTTCTTTGGCCGGCATTGTGCGCGACAACGCATAGCAGCGGACCTTGTGGGTGGTCTTGCCATCGACGGTGCGCCAGCTTTCGACACGGCCGACGGCGCAAAGGTCGACGAGCGCGTTCTGGCCCGGCGTCTGGGCGAAGGGGACGACGAAAGCACGGCGCACCTCGTGGCGGCCATGGGCATCCTCGTCGACCTGATGGAACCTGGTTCTTTTGCTCGCAGCTGCCGCGTCGAGGGCAGCATTGGCCTGTACTGCCAGTTTCGACTGGTTGCCCTTGATGGCCAGCACATAGTTGCCGCCACCTTCGCGGATGGTCTTGGTCATGCGGCGATGGCAGTGCAAGGCATCGCCGGTGACGGTCAACCCCTTGAGCGACAACAGCTTGAGCGCCTCGATCGCAGCCTCGACCTCGCCACCCTTGTGTGCCACGACCTGAGCCAGGCTCATGAAGGTGTCGCAGGCAAAGACTGTAACCACCAGCGGCGGCATGTGGGCGCAGCCCTTGGCGTAGGCGCGCCTGAGGCTCTTGCCGTCGACGGCGACTTGGCCTTTCGGCACATCGATGTGCGCCTGTGTGCCGAAGGCGGCCATGAAGCGCATGAAGGCGGCGTTGAAGGCCACCGGATCGAGTGCGGCCAGCACCCGGCTGAAGGTGTCGTGGCTGGGCACGCCGTGCTTGAGGGGGATGAACTGCCGCAACAGATCGAGCCGCGACTTGGCAAACAGCACCATCTCCGTGCAGTGCGTCGCTCCGCAAAGCACCGCCGCCAGCGCCACGAACAAAATCTCTGGCAATTCGTGCTGGGCCGTGAAGTCTCGAGGGTCCGGAACCTCGTCGAATATATCCACAAACACCATCATGACCTCCTGTCTTCAAGAGGTCCGTCAGAATCAATTTCTCTCCACCACGCAAGTGACCCGATCTACTCATGTGCGATTCCCCTGCCCTTGAGGGCAGGGTCGCTGCGAAGCAGCGGGGTGGGGGTCAGCGCCAGCCCCCCGCCCGGACCTTCGGTCCGACCTCCCCACAAGGGGGAGGTAAAAACGAAGTTCAAGCGGCGGCTTCCTGCTGTTGCTGCACGGTGCGGCTGAGGCGGCGAACCTCCTCGTCGTTGAGCAGGCCGCCGGCGCGCAGCAGGCTGGCAAAGCGGCCATTGCGGATCGACAGTTCGGCGAAGCCGCCCATCTCGATCACCCTGCCCTTGTCCATGAACACGACCAGATCGGCGTCGCGAACTGTGGTCAGACGGTGGGCGATGATGAAGGTGGTGCGGTCGCGCCGCAACTCGTCGATCGCTTCCTTGACGCGATCCTCGGTCTCGACGTCGAGAGCGCTGGTCGCCTCGTCGAGCACCAGGATCGGCGCGTCCTTCAGCACGGCGCGGGCAATGGCGATACGCTGGCGTTCGCCACCCGACAATTGGCCGCCGCGTTCGCCGACCAGCGTGTCGTAGCCATTGCTCTTGGACAGGATGAAGTCCTGCGCGGCAGCCGCGTTGGCGGCGGCATGGATCTCGTCATTGGTAGCGTCTGCGCGGCCGACACGGATGTTGTCCTCGATCGAGCGGTTGAGCAGGCCTGCATCCTGGAACACGGTGGCGATCGAATGGCGCAGCGACTTGCGGGTCACGGTGCGGGTGTCGACGCCGTCGATCAGGATACGGCCATGCGACGGCGAGAAGACGCGCTGCAGCAGATTGATGAGCGTGGTCTTGCCGGCGCCCGTCGGGCCGACGATGGCGACGGTCTGACCGGCCTGGACCTCGAACGACACGTCGTCGATGCCTTGACCCGAATTGGCGAATTCGAAGCCGACATTCTCGAAGCGGACATGGCCGGTGACGTTGATGAGATCGCGCAGGCCGTCCGGCTCGGCGGCGTCGGCCGCGGAGTCCTCAAGGTGATAGAAGTCTTCGAGCTTGGCCCGGGCCTCGGAAATCTGGTTGGCGAACGCCGACATCTGGTCGAGCCTGGCGATCAGCAGCGTGGCAAAGCCGGTGAAGGCGATGACGTCGCCGATGCGCAGCTGGCCATGGGTGACCAGATAGGCGCCGATCAAAAGCACGACCATCATCGAGATCGTCGACGACAGGCGATGCAGCGCATTGGCCATCGCCCACCAGTCGAGCACCGGGTTCTGCGCGTCAAGCAGGTTCTTGACATAGCGGCGCAGCGTCTCCGCCTCGTGGCCAAGACGGTTGTAGCTCTGCAGCACGGCGACATTGCTGACCGAGTCAGTCACATGCGCAAACACCTGGTGGTAGTGCCGCTCGACGGCGGCCTGGCCTGCCTTGGTGCGCTTCATCACCAGCCGGCCGATGCCGACATAGAGAGCGCCGAGCGCCAGCAACACCAGCGACATGCGCAGATCCATGCTGATTGCCGTCGGGATCAGCAGGAACAGCGCAACGGCCGTGGACAGGTGCTGACGCATGAATTCGAGCCACAGGCTGAACAGCGTCTCGACCGCGCGCAACAGCGTGTGCAAGGCATTGGAGGTGCCGCGCTGATGATGCCAGGCAAGCGGCATGGTGATCACGCGCTCGAAAGACTGGCAAAGCACCTCGCTGCGCCGCTTGTGGGCAAAGCGATCGGCGCCGCGCGCCACCAGGACGAAGGCAACGATGTTGAAGGCACCCAGGCCTGCCCACAGGGCAAGCGTGGTAAACACCGAACCGCGTTCGGAAATCGCGTCGATCACCCGGCCGAACATGATCGGCTCGAGGATGGCGATGATGGCGAGAGCGACATTGGCCGAACAGATCAACGCGACGCGTTTCCTGTCCGCGGCCAGATAACCGAGCGCTCTCCAGTAGATTTGCAGAAGGGTCACCCCAGTTACTCCGCCACGCTGTTTATTGTGCACTGCATCATTTGACTCGTACCGGTTGATACGTTGCAAAACAATGGCCGTGTACCTCTTCAGTTCCCATTTCGCGAACAAAAGATGGCGACGTTCCGAAATCTGCCGTGATCACCTAACGGTTTGAGAAGACAGGTAAAATGTCAGGCATGCGGCGAAATCATGGCAGTTGGCACGTGCTGCCATAATTTTAATCACCAAGGATGTCGGGCGGATGACCAAGGCCGAAATCGCCTTCTGCACAGTATAGAACGAAACAAAGCGGCCTCGCAGCTCTCCAAAGGCAAAGGGACGCCAAGCCTCGCTGCTTGGGACAATTCATACGGCCCGCATCAAGCCATTGATTTTATGAGTTTTTTTACTGCCAAGACTTTGGTCTGGCCACTGACAATGCCGGGCAGCATGGCGCCCGCCAGCCTATATCGCGAGCCCGAAACTTGCTCCGCCCCCGGGCTTGAGCCCGAGGGAATACTGTTGGCGACCTGCCTCAGGTCGGTATCCTGATGACGACTTCGGCAACCTCGCCACCCTTGAGCTCGACTGTCGAACCCTTGGTCTTTGCCCCATTCAGCTCCAGCGAAACCGCCTTGGCCTTATTGTCGCGGATGACGCGAACCCTGAGTTCGGCTCCCAGCATCTTGAGGGTTGCCGAGTACCCGTCCCAGTGGCCAGGAAGTTTTGGATTGAACTGAACACGCTTGCCGCGCCGTTCGATGCCGAGAATGCCTTCTACCGCCGCCCTGTAGAGCCAGCCGGCCGAGCCGGTGTACCAGGTCCAGCCGCCACGGCCGCCCCTATTGTCGCCGGCATTGTCGTCCCCGGCATAGATATCGGCCGCGACGACATAGGGCTCGACGCGATAGTGCTCGGCCGAGGCCTCGTCGGTCGCATGGTTGACCGGGTTCAGCATCGAGAAACAGCGATAGGCCTCGTCATTGCGTCCCATCTCGGCCAGCGCGATGACGAACCATGTGGCGGCATGGGTGTACTGGCCGCCATTCTCGCGCACGCCCGGCGGATAGCTCTTGATGTAGCCCGGGTCCTTGTCCGTCTTCGAGAAGGGCGGCGTGAACAGTTTGACGATCTTGAGCTTGTCGTCGACGAGCAGTTTGGTTGCCTGCTCCATCGCCGTCGTCGACCGTGCCGGATCGCCCTCTCCCGAAAGCACGCTCCAGGACTGGGCGATGGAGTCGATCTTGCACTCTTCGGACGTGCGTGAACCCAGCGGCGTGCCGTCGTCGAAGCTGCCGCGCCGGTACCATTCGCCGTCCCATGCCGTGCTTTCAAGCGCCCGCTTCAGCGCATCGGCATGCTTTGCCCAGGCTTGCCCGCGCTTGGCATCGCCTTCGGTCTTGGCAACGGCGGCGAAGTCGCCCAGCGTCTTCAGCAGGAACCAGCCGAGCCAGACGCTCTCGCCCTTGCCGTGCTCGCCGACGCGGTTCATGCCGTCGTTCCAGTCGCCGCCGAGGATCAGCGGCAGCCCGGCGGGACTGCTGCGCTTGATGGCAAGATCGAGCGCCCGCGCGCAATGGTCGTAGAGCGACGCCGTCTTCTTCGAAATTTCCGGGGTGAAGAAGGCATCGTGCTCGCCCTCGCCCAGCGCCTGTCCATCTATGAAAGGCAATTGCTCCTTCAGGATGGTGGCGTCACCGGTGACCAGCAGGTAGCGCGCCGTGGCGTGGGCCAGCCAGACCACGTCGTCGGAGATCGTGGTGCGCACGCCTGCCCCGGTGCGCGGCAGCCACCAGTGCTGCACGTCGCCTTCGGGGAACTGCCGCCGCGCCGCATTGAGGATCTGGTCGCGCGCCAGCTGCGGATCATGCGCCAGCAGTGCCAGTGTGTCCTGCAGCTGGTCGCGGAAGCCGAAGGCACCGCTGGCCTGATAGAAGGCGGAGCGGGCGCGGATGCGGCAGGCCAGGCTCTGATAGGGCAGCCAGTGGTTGACCATGGCGTCGAGCGCCTTGTCCGGCGTCTCGACCTGGATGGTGTCGAGGAAGCCGCGCCACTCGCGTTCGTTGTCGGCCAGCCGCTGGTCGAAATCCTTGACCCGATGCTCCTGCACCAGGGCGCTGGCCTCCTCGACGGACTCGGCGTCGCCAAGCAGCCAGAGCAATGTGACGTCGCCACCGGCCGGAATCTCGATGTCGCGGGCGATCGCCGCGCAAGGATCGTCGCCGGCCTCGACACGGCCCGACAGGGCAGCACCGCTCAGCACCGCCTGCGGAAGTTCGCTGGAGCCGTGCCGGCCGAGGAACTCCGAGCGGTCTGATGTCACCGAGTGCACGCCGCCGTCGGCGGCGAGGAAGGCCACCCGCTCGCTGAAGTCGAGCCCGTAGGGATTTTGCGCCAGCAACGCACCGCTGGCAGCGTCCCGTGACGGAACGACGGTTGCCGCCGTGCGCGACCGATGGCCGCCGAGCACCCATTCGGCATAGGCATAGACACGCAGCCGCGCCGGCACCGAGCCGGAATTCTGGATGCGCAGCCGCGAAATCTTGACCGGGTCGACCGGGTCGACGACATGGGTAAGGTCCATCGACAACGGCCCGCGCTTTGCGCGGAAGGTCGAGAAACCCTGGCCGTGCCAGGCCTCGTAGGTCATCGAGGGATCGCGCACCACGGCGGCGAGCGGCGAGAACGCCTTGCCGCTGGCCTGATCGTAGATGTAGAGGCCCTCGCCCGGCCGGTTCGAGACCGGGTCGTTCGACCATGGCGTCAGCTGGTAGTCGCGGCTGTTGCGGCTCCAGGTGAAGGCAGCCCCCTCGGCGGAGGTGTGGAAGCCGAACGAAGCGTTGGAGACGACGTTGATCCACGGCTGCGGCGTCGTACGCCGGCCGGCCAGGCGCACGACATAGTGCCGCCCGTCGCCGTCGAAACCGCCAAAGCCGTTCCACTGGCTGAGGCCGTTGCCATCGGCGCTGACATCCACCACGGCCTGCGAGGCAAAAGCATGCGCCATGGGTACAGGCGACGGCAGTTCGCGCGGAACCAGCAACCCTGCCGGCTGCAGGGCGTCGCGCGCCTGCAAGGCCGCTGCCTCGGCGCGCTCGATCTGGTCGAAGATGGTTCCGTTGCGCGTGTGCAGCACGACGCGGGCGACGGCGAGCAGCGTCTTGTAGGTGGTCTCGTCCATCAGGTCGCGGCGCACCGCGAAAATGTGCTGGCGCGGCCCGAGTTCCTTGCCGCGCAAGCGGCTGTTTTCGCACAACGTCTCGACCGCCCGCTGCAGGTCCTGGACGTAGGAGGACGCCTGCTCGTTGACGACGACGAAGTCGATCATCATGCCGCGGGTGCGCATGTATTCCTGGAAACGCAACGCCTGGGCGACGATTTCGAGATCGGCGACGTCGCCGATCCTGACCAGGAAGATCGGAAAATCGCCGGAAATGCTGGTCGGCCACAGGCTCGACTGCTTGCCCAGCCCCGAGGCGATGGATTCGGCGGGAAGACGCAGGAACGGATCCGGATAGATCAGGTAGCGCGCCAGCTTCTGCACATTGGCGGCATCGGTCAGGCTGAGGCCCATGTGGCGGGTCTGCACCTGGCTGCGCGTCCAGGCGAGCATGGCCTGGCGGGCAAAACTCTCCTGATGGTCAAGCCGGGCGACGGCTGCCTCCAGTTCGGCGCGATTGGCGCCGACGACGGTCCAGAACGTCAGCGATATTTTCTTGTTGGCGGGCACGCGCACCTGGCGGCGCAGCGAGGCGATGGGATCGAGCGTAAAGCCTGAATGGCCGCGAAGCCTGGCGCCCGGATCGAAGGCGGCCGCGTCGACAATGGTGCGGCCACGGCCGATGAAGGCGCGCCGATCGGTCTCGGCTTCGGCATCACGCGCCGATCCGGACGGATCGGTGACGAAATGCACCATGGCGATATCGGGCTCGCTGGTTTCGCGCTTGCGCCGCGTGGCGAAGATCGCCGCGTTGTTCGAGGCTATTTCGGTTTCCACGAACATCTTCGAGAAGGCCGGATGTGCGTTGTCCGACGCCTCCAGGCCGAGCACCAATTCGGCAAAGGAGGTCACTTCGATGTGACGATCGGACGGCCCGTCATTGTAGAGCGTGACCCGGCGGCCCTCGCCATTGCCTTCCGAAACGACGATGCATTCGACCTCGGAGCGCAACGTGCCAACCGTTTTGACGAAGCTCGCCTTGTCGTCCGAGAACAAGGTCTGCGCCTTTTCCTCGGCCGCCCGCTTCGGCTCCGCCGTCGCCGACCACCAGTCGCCGGTGCCGGCATCGCGCAGGAAGATGTAGGAGCCGAGCCGGTCTTCGGTCGGGTCCGGCTGCCAGCGGGTGACGGAGAGATCGCCCCAGCGGCTGTAGCCCGAACCGGTCGCGGTAACCATCACCGAATAGCGGCCGTTCGACATCACGCTCGTCGAACGCAGCGACCGCAAGGGGTCGAGCACGATGCGGGTGTCGGGGCTCTCGACTTCGGTCTCGTCCTTGGCGCGTTCGTCGGCCTCGGTCCTGACGGTCGCGGTCGGGATGTCGCGCGGCGCCCTCTCCTGCAGCAGCAGCTCGGCCGATTCGATGACCGGATCGCTGTGGAAGCGGTCGCGCATGCGGCCTTCGAAGATCGCGTCGGCGACCGCCGCGATCGACATGCCCGAATGGTGGGCCATGTAGTTCTGCACGACGACATGATCGGTGCCCTCGGGCACGCGCTGCGGGGTGAAGTCGACGGCGTCGTAAAAACCGTGGCGGCCAAGCGCGCCGATCTCCCGCAGCCGGGCGAGATTCTGCACGGCCTCGCGCGGGTTGAACTGAGCCGCGAGCACGGTCGCGTAAGGCGCGATCACCGTGTTCTGGCCGAGGCCGCGCTTCAGGCCGAGACCGGGCACGCCGAAATTGGTGTATTGATAGGTCAGTTCGCGGTCGCGGGCGTTGTAGGCCGCTTCCGAAATGCCCCACGGCACGTTCTTCTGGCGGCCATACTGGATCTGGCGCTTGATGATCAGTTTGCTGGTCTGGTTGAGAATGCTGCCTTGCGGCTCCTTCATCACCAGCGGCGGCATCAGGTATTCGAACATCGAGCCGGACCAAGACATCAGCGCGCCCTGGAAGCCGATCTCGACGATCGGCCGGCCAAGCCGGAACCAGTGTTCGGTCGGCAGGTCGCCCTTGGCAATGGCGAACAGGCTGGTCAGCCGCGCCTCGGACGCGAGAAGGTCGTAGCAGCTTTCATCGAGCTGGTGTTCCTCGACGCGGTAGCCGATCGACAGCAGCTTGCGTTCGGGCCGCATCAGGAAGGAGAAATCCATCTCGAAGGCGAAGCGGCGCGTGCGCTCGCGCAAGGTCAGGAGCTTGGCGCGCAGTGCCTCGACGGCATTGTCGTCGCTGTGCGCATCATGGACATGCGCCTCGCAGGTGGCCTCGAGCCTGGCCGCCCAGTCGACGATGATGTCGCTCTGGGGCGATGCCGCCTCGGTATGGATCGCAGCGGCAAGCTTGCGGATCTCGCCCGCCAGGACGGCGAGGTTGATAGTGCGGATCGACGCCATTTCCGGCTGCGCCTTGATGGTGTCGACCGCACGCCGCATGCCGTCGAGACGGTCGGCGAGGCGCTGGCGCAACGGCCGCAGCTGGCGGCGGTCGTCGGGCAGTTCGTCGAGGCTCTCGCTGAGGATGGTGACCGTGTCGAGAATGCCTTCGAAATCGCCCTGGAGATGAACGGAGGGCGCTTCCGCCCACTCGGCGCAAGCCGCCGCCACCGCCACCAGATGGCCGGCAAGATTGCCGCTGTCGACGGCGGAAATATAAAGCGGATAAAGCGGCTTCAGCGTCGTCGTGTCATACCAGTTGAAGAGGTGGCCGCGGTCGCGCGGCATGCCCTCGATGGTCGTCATGGTGGCGTCGATGCGGGTGATGGCGTCGGACAGGCTGATCCAGCCGAAATCGCGGGCAGAGACGACGGACAGCAGGTAGACGCCGATATTGGTCGGCGAGGTGCGCGGCGCCACCACAGGCGCCGGGCTTTCCTGGAAATTGTCCGGCGGCAGATTGTGGTGCTCGGCCGTCACGAAGCTTTCGAAATAGTGCCATGTGCGCCGCGCAACCGTGCGCAGCGCATGGATGTCGGCGGCCGAGATGCGCAGCCGATCCTCGGTTTCGGCCGAGCGGCTGATCCAGGCGGCGATGGCCGGCGAAGCGATCCAGAACAGGGCGAAGAAGAAGGCGACGAACGCACCGGTGGAATCGGCCAGCACCGGAATCGCAAGGCCGACGAAGCCGATGATCACGGCGCCATACATCATGCCATAGTAGGAGCCGACATCGTTGTCGCCGCTTTTGTGCGCCTGCGAGGCGGTGCGCCATTCCAAGAGGTTCTGGCGGCTGACGAACAGCCGGTAGAGCGTGCGGACGATGGCATCGCCCATCATCCAGGCGTTGTGCGCCATCAGCACGATCTTCAGCGCCACCATGGCGGTGCCGAAGGCAACGTCGCGCGCCAGGGCCGAGAAATGGCCGCGCGGCGTCTGGTCGCCGCTCTTGGGCAGGATGGCGTTGACGATGTCGAATGTCGGCGCCATGAACAGGCTGAGGATCAGCAGGGCCTGCCATTGCGCGGCTTGCGTGAAGGGCAGCAGCGTCCAGCCGGCGATCGCCGCCATCACCCAGAAGATCGGCGTCAGCGAGCGGCGCAGATTGTCGATCATCTTCCAGCGCGACAGAGCCGGCACGCCGGAGCGCGGATCGAGCATGAAGCCGAGAAGCTGCCAGTCGCCACGTGCCCAGCGATGATGGCGCGAGGCGTCGACCGAATAGCGGGTCGGATAGTCCTCGACCAGTTCGATATCGGTGACCAGCGCCGCGCGCGCCAGCGCGCCTTCCAGCAGGTCGTGGCTGAGGATTGTGTTTTCCTCGATGCGGCCTTGCAGCGCCGCCTCGAAGGCGTCGACATGATAAAGGCCCTTGCCGGTGAAGGACCCGTCGCCGAAAACGTCCTGATAGAGATCGGACACGGCAAAGACATAGGGGTCGAGGCCGCGATTGGCCGAGAAGACGCGCTGGAAGAACGACGCGTCATCGCCGCTGGTCAGCGACGCGGTGATGCGCGGCTGCAGGATTGCGTAGCCGGCCGTGACGACGCGCCTGGCGGCATCGAAATGCGGTCGGTTGAGCGGATGGCAGAGCTTGCCGACCAGGGTCGCGACAGCATCGCGCGTGGTGCGCGTGTCGGCATCGAGAGTCATCACATGGACGACGTTTTCCGGCAGCGGCATGTCGAGCGGCAGGAATGTGGTGTCGCTGTCGCCGCGCAGCAGAAGGTCGAGCTCGTGCAGCTTGCCGCGCTTGCGCTCCCAGCCCATCCAGGACCCTTGCGCCGCATTGAAGAGCCGGCGCCGGTGCAGGATGTAGAAGCGCGGTGCGCCTTCAGAGGGATAGCGGGCGTTGAGGCGAGCGATCTCGGCGCGGGCGAATTCGAGGATTTCGGTATCCGCCGCATCGATCTCGGCCTTGCTGTCGGGCCAGTCCGACAGCAACGCGAAATGGATTTCATCCGCCGTGTTGGCGAGGTGATGCACCTCGATATTGCGGATGTTTTCCTCGACGTCGTCGCGTGAGCCGATCAGCGACGGCACCACCACCAGCGTGCGCGCCTCAGGCGGCACGCCGTGCCTGTAATCGTAGCCGACGAGGCGCGTCGGTTTCAGGAACAGCGACACGACGGTGTTGAAAAAGGCGAGCGCGCCTTCGCTCGCCGGCACGGCAAACAGCGCCAGCATCAAGACGATCGACGGCACCGACAGGCCGAGATTGGCGAGCGCGTTGCCGGAGAGGACGAGAAGCAGGGCCGTCAGCGCAAACACCGGTACGACGATGCCAAGCCATCCGGTCTTGCGGAAGGCACGCTTGATCGTCTGGCTGATCGTTGGCCGGTAGCCGATCGCCTTCTCCAGTTCCAGCCGGCGTGGGCCGACGAGAAAGAAACCGACATCGGTGTGGGCCGATGCAGCAGGAGCGGCTTCGCCTTCGCCGGCGGCGTGGCCGGCCAGTTCGATGGCCTTTTCGGCGACGCGATATTCCGAAAGGTCGGAGCGGCGCGCCAGCTCCTCGATCGCGGTCCGGTACTGGTCACGCGAGAAGAAGTCGAGCGCGGCGAAATCGGTGCGCTCGCGCAGCACGGTGTCGATGCGGCTGACACCCTCGAACCACACCGTCCAGTCGACGTCGTTGATGAGGCGCAGGCCGCGGATGATGTTTCCGGTCGTCACATTGCCGCTGGACAGCGTGTGATGTTCGGAAATGATGATTTCCTCGGCGTCGGAGCCGGTCTTTTCAAGCTCGCCTTCCAGCCATTCCAGGGCCTTGCCGGCATTCTGCGATCCATCGCGCAAGCGGTAGAGCAGCTGGGTGGCGAAGGTTGTGTCCTGCGCATGGGCGCTGAACTTGGACAGGATCGACTGCCGGTCGGCACTGCCGTCGGTCGCCAGAACCTTGTCGGCGACATCGTTGGCGATCTGGCGCATCTGCCGGGTGCGGTTGACCCTGACCGCCAGCCGGCGGAGATTTTCGATCAGGACGAAGCGCAGAAGCGACGGCAGCGCCCAGAGTTCGCCGATCTTCAGCGGCTCGACCGACTGAAAGCCCTGGACGATGGACTTGAACATCGTCGCCGAGACGGAACTGTCGGAATGCGCCACATAGGTCCAGGCCAGCGCCAGCGCGCGCGGCACGCTGCCGCCATCGGGCAGTTTCAGGTTGGGCAGCTGGCGATAGAAGCGGCGCGGCAGATCGCGCTTGACCTGGAAGATGGTTTCTTCGACCAGATAGTTGTTGTCGAGCAGCCACTGCGCCGCCGGCGTGATCGTCTCGCCCCGCGCCTGCGCGGCATTGGTCGAGCGGTAGACTTCCAGAATCTTCTTGGCGCTGTCGCGGATACGGGCCTGAAAGTCGAAGGGCGTCAGGCCGAACAGATCGGTGAGGTCGCCTTTTGCCAGGCTTTCGCCAAGCAGGCGAAGACGCTCTTCGGGCAGGAAATTGGATCGGATCGGCTCTTCCGTGATGGCCGGGAAGCTAGCGCTTGTCTTCTCGATTTGGGCAGGGTTCGTCTGAATATTCATTGAAAATTCCGTATGCGGACACTAGGCGGCGTCACCGCCACGGCAATGGCCTTAAAACCGATTCAAATGCAATTGGTTGCATAATCTCACTTGCCGAAAGTTTGTTTCCGCACCACGACAGGGCGTCATCTCTCAGCAAAAAATCAATGACGAGCGCCCCTCTTCCCGTCACGCTTGATCGACGGAGAGAATTCGGGCTTTTTCGTGATGCCGCCAGCAGCTTACGCTATATTTCGCCGGCGTCGCGATCATGTTTGGAAACAAGCGTTAATCGTTGCCGGAGATGCCGCCGATCCGGATCACGAACAGCGTCGTTTCGCGGACAGACTGAATGGGCAGACTGGCAGTGTCCGCGCCGAGCAGAAGCGTGTCGAGCGGTCCGAGGCGAACTGGCTCGGCGCCGGACACAAGGACTTCCCCATCCAGGCACAGGATGAGAGTCGTCCCGGCCTCCGGCCTGATGTCCACAGGGGTCGAAACGACGAGGCGTTCGACCGAATGCGTCGTCCGGCCGCGGCGGGTCATGACGTTGAGATCGGTGATCGGCCCGCCAATCAGCGCGGCCGCTGTCGGCACGTCGGCCGGGAAGGAAAGCGGGGCGGTTGCCTTGGTGACTGATATCGGCGGGCGGCCAGCGATATCGAGGACGATGCCCTCGCCTTCGAGCACGGCAAGCGTGCGATCGATCCCGGCAAATTGCGAGAACGGACCGCTGCCTTCGACGCGCGCCATCGAGATGCGCCAGTCGAAATCGTCGAGCCCGGCATTATGTGGCGAGACGGCGATTTCCGTCGTCACCCCGCCGCCGTTCTTCCACGGCATCGACCGGTATTCGGCTGCCCGCAGGATGCGCATCGGTTCAGCCAATCAGCCGAGAATGCCGGGCAAATTGAGCTGGTGCTCCTTGGCGCACTCGATGGCGATGTCGTAGCCGGCATCGGCGTGGCGCATGACACCGGTCGCCGGGTCGTTCCACAACACCCGTTCCAGGCGCCTGGCCGCTTCGCGCGTACCATCGGCGACGATGACCATGCCGGCGTGCTGCGAGAAGCCCATGCCGACACCGCCGCCATGGTGCAACGACACCCAGGTGGCGCCCGACGCCGTGTTGAGCAGCGCGTTGAGCAGCGGCCAGTCGGACACCGCGTCCGAGCCGTCCTTCATCGATTCCGTCTCGCGGTTCGGTGAGGCGACCGAGCCGGAATCGAGGTGATCGCGGCCGATGACGACGGGCGCCTTCAACTCGCCCTTGGCGACCATCTCGTTGAAGGCGAGGCCGAGCCTGTGCCGGTCGCCAAGGCCGACCCAGCAGATGCGCGCCGGCAGGCCTTGGAAGGCGATACGCTCGCGCGCCATGTCGAGCCAGTTGTGCAGATGGGTGTTGCCGGGCGTCAGTTCGCGCACCTTGGCATCGGTCTTGTAGATATCCTCCGGGTCGCCGGACAGGGCTGCCCAGCGGAACGGGCCGATGCCGCGGCAAAACAGTGGACGGATATAGGCCGGCACGAAGCCGGGGAAGGCAAAGGCGTTCTCGAACCCCTCCTCCTTGGCCACCTGACGGATGTTGTTGCCGTAGTCGAGCGTCGGCACGCCGGCGTTCCAGAACGCCACCATCGCCTCGACATGTTCGCGCATCGAGGCGCGGGCGGCTTTCTCGACCGCTTTCGGGTCGGATGTCCGCTTCTCGCGCCACTCAGCCAGGGTCCAGCCCTTGGGCAGGTAGCCGTTCAGCGGATCATGCGCCGAGGTCTGGTCGGTGACCATGTCGGGTCGGACGCCGCGCCGCACCAGTTCCGGCACGATGTCGGCGGTGTTGCCGACCAAGCCGACCGATTTTGCTTCGCCCTCCTTGGTCCAGCGCTCGATCTTCTCCAGCGCCTCGTCCAGCGTGTCGGCGCGCTCGTCGACATAGCGGGTGCGCAGCCTGAAATCGATGCGGTCGGGATCGCATTCGATGGCCAGGCAGCATGCGCCGGCCATGACAGCGGCGAGCGGCTGAGCGCCGCCCATGCCGCCGAGACCGCCGGTCAGAATCCACTTGCCCCGGAGATTGCCGCCATAGTGCTGGCGGCCGGCCTCGACGAAAGTCTCGTAGGTTCCCTGCACGATACCTTGCGTGCCGATGTAGATCCACGAGCCGGCCGTCATCTGGCCGTACATCATCAGGCCCTTCTTATCGAGCTCGTTGAACTTTTCCCATGTCGCCCAGTGCGGCACCAGGTTGGAATTGGCGATCAGCACGCGCGGCGCATCCGGATGGGTGCGGAAGACGCCGACGGGCTTGCCGGACTGCACCAGCAAGGTCTCGTCATCGGCCAGCGTCCGCAAGGAGGCGACGATGCGGTCAAAGTCGTTCCAGGTCCGCGCCGCCCGGCCGATGCCGCCATAAACGACTAGTTCGTTGGGGTTTTCAGCGACGTCGGGATCGAGATTGTTCATCAGCATGCGCAACGGCGCTTCCGTCAGCCAGGAGCGGGCGCTGATTTCCGTGCCACGCGGGCTGCGGACTTCACGGATGTTGTGGCGAGGATTGTTCATGGCGTCACTCCATAAAAGGATCGAATTTCAGCCGCGTGCCCAGGACGTCGCGGTCTCGAGGATTTTCTTCAGCGTGGCGCGGATCGGTGCCGCGAACTCGGCATCGTAGGGAACCGGCCAATTGTCTGGTGTGCCCCTGCCCTCCGGCTCAGGCATGTAGCCGCGATTGGACAGCTCCATCTGCAGCGCATGGACGCCATCTTGAGGCTGGCCGAAATGGCGTGTGATCCAGCCGCCCTTGAAGCGGCCGTTGAGGACAAAGGTCTCGCCGGTCTCTGCCAGGATCTGGCCGACCATCGCCTGCAAGGTCGGATCGGCGCTCTTGCCGTCATTGGTGCCGAGATTGAACACCGGCAGCGTGCCTTCGAACAGGCGCGGCAGCACGGATCGGATCGAGTGGCAATCATAGATGACGATCTGTTCGTGCAGGCCACGCAACCGATCGATCTCGGCCTGCAAGGCAGCATGGTAGGGCACGAAGTACGTCTCGCGGCGTTTGTCGATCTCCGACGGTCCCGGTTCTTCGCCTTCGCGATAGAGCGGATCGCCATCGAAAGTTTCGGTCGGGCACAGACCAGTGGTTGCCTGGCCGGGATAGAGCGATGCGCCGGACGGATCACGGTTGACGTCGATGACGGTGCGCGAGATCGACGTATGCACGACCGTCGCACCCAGACCGCCGGCGAAATCATAGAGCTTGTCGATCCACCAGTCGCAATCGCGGCGACCGAGCCAGGGCGACACCAGCCGGTTTTCGAGGCCGGCGAGATCGATACCCGTGTGCGGAATGGACACCAGCAACGGGGCCGTGCCGGGCGTGACGGTGAGCCAGGAAGCTGACGTCATGAGAGACCTCCACACTTTGGAGTTCTACGTCGCCCCCCTCTGTCCTGCCGGACATCTCCCCCACAAGTGGGGAGATTGGACGTCATTGAGGCTTTCGCCAATCTCCAACGTTGCAGGACTAGTCTAAGCGCCGAAGCTGCCAATCTCCCCACCTGTGGGGGAGATGTCCGGCAGGACAGAGGGGGGCGCGAAGGAACACCGACTGCTAAAGACATTTGCCTCATGAAGTTATCCCGGGCAGCGCCACCGCGCCGGCAGCCTTCACAGCCGCCCCGCCGCGCACCATGGCGATCGCCTTTTCGATGTCTGGGTGGAAATGCCGGTCATTGTCGAGATGCGGCACCTCGGCGCGGACCAGCTTGCGCACCGCCTCCAGGGCACCGCTCGATGCCAGCGGCGCATGGAAATCGCAGCCTTGCGCGGCTGCCAGCAATTCGATGCCGATAACGGCCGTCGCGTTCTCGACCATGCCGATCAGCCGGCGCGCGCCATGCGCCGCCATCGAAACATGGTCTTCCTGGTTGGCCGAGGTCGGGATGGAATCGACGCTGGCAGGATAGGCTTTCTGCTTGTTTTCCGAGACAAGAGCCGCCGCCGTCACCTGCGGGATCATGAAGCCGGAGTTCAGGCCGGGCTTCGGCGTCAGGAAGGCCGGCATGCCGGACAGCGCGGGATCGACCAGCATGGCAATGCGGCGCTCCGACAGCGAACCGATCTCGCAGACGGCGAGCGCGATCATGTCGGCGGCGAAGGCCACCGGCTCGGCATGAAAATTGCCGCCCGAAAGTGCCGTGTCATCCTCGGCGAAGATCAGCGGATTGTCGGTGACGCCATTGGCCTCGGTGCCGAGCGTATCCGCCGCCTGGCGCAGCACAGTGAGTGCCGCGCCCATGACCTGCGGCTGGCAGCGCAAGCAATAGGGGTCCTGCACGCGCTCGTCGCCAACCCGGTGCGATTCACGGATGGCGCTGCCGGCCATCAGATTGCGCAGCGCGTCCGCCGTCTCGATCTGGCCGCGATGCTTTCTCAAGGCATGAATGCGCGGATCGAAGGGCGCGTCCGAGCCCTTTGCCGCGTCGGTCGACAAGGCGCCGGCGACCAGCGCCGACTGATAAAGCACTTCGGCTTCGAACAGAGCAGCCAACGCATAGGCCGTCGAAAACTGCGTGCCATTGAGCAGTGCCAGGCCTTCCTTGGCGCCGAGCGTCACCGGTTCCAACCCATGCGAGACAAAGGCGACCTTGGCCGGCACGCGTCCGTGCGGGGTAAAACATTCGCCGACGCCGATCATCACCGCCGTCATGTGCGACAGCGGCGCGAGGTCGCCTGAGGCGCCGACCGAGCCTTGCGCCGGCACCACCGGGATGACGTCGTTGGCCAGCATTGCTTCGAGCAACTCGATGGTCCGCGGCTGCACGCCGGAGGCGCCCTGCGCCAGGCTGGCAAGCTTCAGCGCCATCATCAGCCGGCAAACGGCGACAGGCATCGGCTCGCCGACGCCGGCGGCGTGCGACAGCACGATGTTGCGCTGCAAGGTCTCGAGGTCCCCGGCGGGGATGCGGACGCTGGCCAGTTTGCCGAAGCCGGTGTTGATGCCATAGACCGGCTCGCCCTTGGCAACGATCCTTGCGACGGCCTCGGCGCTCGCCTTGATTTTTGGCCGGCAGGCATCGTCAAGCTTGGGCACGGCGCCACGGTAAATGGCGCGCCACTCGGCCAGTGTCGCATTGCCGGGCTTCAGGGTCAGTTCGGTCATTGTCCTCTCCAGATGCGGGCATGCAGCGGGTTGAAGCCCATGCGGTAGACGAGTTCGGCGGGGCGCTCGATGTCCCAGATCGCCAGGTCGGCGGATTTGCCGGCTTCGAGCGTGCCCGTTTGCCCCAGCAGGCCAAGCGCGCGGGCGGCCTCGCGGGTGACGCCGGCCAGGCATTCATCGACAGTCAGGCCGAACAAGGTCGCCGCCATGTTCATGGTCAGAAGCAGCGAGGTCAGCGGCGAGGTGCCGGGATTGTTGTCGGTGGCGACAGCCATCTTGACGCCGTGCTGGCGAAACAGGCCGATCGGCGGCTTCTTGGTTTCGCGGATGAAATAGTAGGCGCCGGGCAGGATCGTCGCCACGGTCCCCGCCTTCGCCATCGCCATGGCGCCCGCCTCATCGGTGTATTCGAGATGATCGGCTGACAGCGCACCATAACGGGCGGCGAGTTCGGCGCCATGCAGGTTGGACAGCTGGTCGGCATGGAGCTTGACCGGCAGGCCCGCCGCCTTGGCCGCGTCGAAGACGCGCGCCATCTGCTCCGGCGAAAAGGCGATGCCTTCGCAAAAACCGTCGACGGCATCGGCCAGCCCCTCGGCGGCAACCGCCGGGAGAATTTCCTTTGCGACCAGATCGATAAAGGCGTCCTTGTCACCCTTGGCTTCCGGCGGCAGCGCGTGGGCGCCGAGAAAAGTGGTGCGGATCGTCACCGGCCGCTGTTCGCCCAGCTGGCGGGCGGCACGCAGCGATTTTTTCTCGTTTTCGAGGTCGAGCCCGTAGCCCGACTTTACTTCCACGGTGGTGGCACCCTCGGCGATCAGCGCATCGAGGCGCGGCAGCGATTGCGCGACCAGATCGTCTTCGCTGGCGGCACGCAAGGATTTGACCGAAGAGACAATGCCGCCGCCGGCCCTGGCGACTTCTTCATAGGTGGCACCGGCCAGCCGCATCTCGAACTCGTTGGCGCGATTGCCGGCATGAATAAGATGAGTATGGCAATCGATCAGGCCGGGCGTGATCCAGCGTCCCTCGCAATCGATCGTCTCGGCGCCTTGGGCAAGCGTTGCGGGCATCCCCGATTCGGGGCCGGCATAAACAATGCGGCCGTCACGCGCTGCGACCGCGCCATGTTCGACGACGCCAAGTCCGGCAGAATTTTCGGCCATGGTCGCCAGGCGCGCATTGCGCCACAGACGAAGTGCCCGGCTTTTGCTCTCTGCAGCCATGATCTTTTCCGTTTCAATCGGTGGCGATTATGTATATACATATTGAAACGCACTGCAAGTGCCATCATCGCATGAGAGACAGAGAACCGGAGAGAAAAGTGACTGATATCTTCGCGGAACAGGCGCTCCTTCCCAATGGCTGGCACAACAATGTGCGGATCACTTTCACCAACGGGCGCATCAGGGCCGTCGAACCTGGAAGCGCCGCATTGGCCGGCGACGAACGCCACGCGATTCTGCTGCCCGGCATGCCCAATCTGCACAGCCATGCCTTCCAGCGCGGGATGGCCGGATTGGCCGAGCTTCGCGGCCCTTCCGCCGACAGTTTCTGGAGCTGGCGCGAGGTGATGTACCGCTTCGCACTGTCGATGACGCCGGATCAGGTCGAGGCGGTTGCAGCCCAGCTCTATGTCGAGATGCTGGAGGCTGGCTTTTCACGCGTCGGCGAATTTCACTATCTGCACCACGACCGCGATGGAAACCCCTATGCCAACCTTGCCGAGATGGCCGAGCGCATCGCGGCGGCGGCCAGCGAAACGGGCATCGGCCTGACGCTGCTGCCGGTGTTTTATGCGCACTCGTCTTTCGGCGGCGCGGCGCCAAACGAGGGCCAGCGGCGATTCGTCAACGATGTGGGCAGGTTCTCCAGGCTTGTTGAGAAATGCCGCGAATCGGTTCGCGCGTTGAATCAGGCGGTCGTCGGCGTCGCTCCGCACAGTTTGCGCGCCGCAACCCCTGAGGAACTGGCTCAAGTCGCCACCATGGCGCCGGATGGGCCGATCCACATCCACATCGCCGAGCAGGTGAAAGAGGTCGAGGATTGCCTGGCCTGGTCCGGCGCACGGCCGGTCGAATTTCTGCTTGGTCATGCAAAAGTCGACCAACGCTGGTGTCTCATCCACGCCACGCACATGACCGATGCCGAAACGGTCGGCATGGCCAAGAGCGGCGCGATCGCCGGCCTCTGCCCGATCACCGAGGCCAATCTCGGCGACGGCACTTTTGCAGCGCCGCTGTTCGCGGAACATGGCGGCCGCTTTGGCGTCGGCTCCGATTCCAACGTGCTGATCGGTCTGCCCGACGAGTTGCGCCAGCTCGAATATTCGCAGCGCCTCGCGCATCGCGCCCGCAATGTGCTGGCGGTCGCCGGCGGTTCGACCGGGCGCGCGCTGTTCGATGCCGCGCTCGACGGCGGCAGCGTCGCCCTTGGTGCCGGGGCCTCGCAAATCGCCGCCGGCGCAGCCGCCGATCTGGTCTCGCTCGACGCCAGCAATCCCTCGCTGGCCGGCAAGACCGGCGACGCGATCCTCGATGCCTGGATCTTCGCCAATGGCAGCAAGGTCGACTGCGTCTGGGTGCATGGCCAGAAGCAGGTCAGAGGCGGCAGGCATGCCAGGCGCGAGGCCATCACCGAGCGTTTTCGCGGCGTGATGACGGCGCTTTCGGCATGAGCATGATCGAGACATCGGATGCGGAAGGTACCGAGACCATCTCGCTGCACCAGCGCATCCTGTCCGACATCAGCGAAAAGATCCTGTCCGGGGCCTGGGCGCCCGGCCATCGCATCCCGTTCGAGCACGAACTAAGCGCTCAATACAATTGCTCGCGCATGACGGTGAACAAGGCGCTGTCGCAGCTTGCCAAGGCGGGGTTGATCGAGCGCCGCCGCCGCTCCGGCAGCTTTGTGCGCCGGCCGCAGTCACAAGCGGCGGTGCTGGAAATCCACGATATCCGCATCGAGGTCGAGGCGCTCGGCCTGTCTTATCGCTACGAGCGGGTAGCGCGACACAAAAGGCGCAGCAGCGCAGAGGATCGCGCCTTGCTGGAGCTCGGTGGGGCCGGACCGGTGCTGGCACTGGAATGCCGGCATTTCGCCGGCAAGCGGCCGTTCGCGCATGAGCAGCGGCTGATCAACCTGACCGCCGTGCCCGAAGCGGCCGACGAGGAATTTCTCAGCTCGGCACCGGGGCCATGGCTGATCGGCCGCGTGCCGTGGAGCGAAGCCGAACACCGTATTCGTGCGGTTGGCGCCGACACGCAGATCGCGGCGGCACTCGACATCGAGCCTGGAGCGCCTTGCCTGGTGGTCGGGCGGCGGACCTGGAGCGCCGAGCACCCCGTCACTCATGTCCGCTTCACCTATGCGGCGGAGAGCCACACGCTGGTGGCAAGGTTCAGGCCGTCGCAGGGGTAGGCTCTCTTAACCCTGCCCCTTGTGGGGAGGGTCGGCGAGCCGGCATTGCGAAGCAATGATGGCTTGACGGGGTGGGGGTGCGGGTCGGCGCCGGCCCCCACCCCGCTGCTTCGCAGCGACCCTCCCCACAAGGGGGAGGGTAAAGACTTAAACCGCCGACGTAATAATAATCTCGACCAGATATTCCGGTCCGGCGAGCTTTGCTTCGCCGGTGGCGCGGGCCGGTGTGTTGCCTTGCGGCACCCACTTGTCCCACTCGGAATTCATCTCGGAGAAGGTGCTCATGTCGGCGAGCCAGATGATCGCCTGCAGGATCTTGGTCTTGTCGGTGCCGGCCTTGGCGAGCAGTTCATCGACGGCCGCCAGGATGTCCCGGGTCTGCGACGCAACGTTGCCGCCCGGCTGGCCAACCTGGCCGGCCAGATAGACGGTGTTGCCGTGAATGACGATCTGGCTCATACGCGGGCCAACATCGATGCGACGAATGCTCATTGCTTGGTTCCTTCCTGTGTCGGTTGCGCCTCTTTAGAGTTGCCGCCGGCTTCGGGCAAGGTCGCCCGGTCGAATCCCCTTGGGCCAATGGCGCGTGGCATCCGCACACGGCAAGTTGACCCTGCAAGCGCAATTGCGCGCGACTGACTTGTTGACTAATGTAATAACATCACATATCCAATCGGCCGCTGCCAGCAGCCGCATTTCGACGCCCCATGGATCGCAGAATGACAAAGACCTGCCTGACATTCCGCGACCTGACGCTTGGCTACGGCAGCCATCCGGCCATCCATCATCTTGACGGCACGATCCGCAAGGGGTCTCTGACGGCCGTGGTCGGCGCCAACGGTTCCGGCAAATCGACGCTGATGAAAGGCATTGTCGGCGTCTTGAAGCCGATGGCCGGCGAAGTCATCCGCGCGCCTGGCGTGCGCGCCGCCTATCTGCCGCAACAATCGGAGCTCGACCGCTCCTTTCCGGCGCGGGTGGTCGACCTGGTATCGCTCGGCCTGTGGCCACGACGCGGGCTGCTTGGCCGCCATACCAAGGAAGATCGCGATTCCGTCAGCCAGGCGCTGATGGCGGTCGGCCTCGGCGGCTTCGAGAAGCGCCCGATCGACACGCTGTCGGGCGGCCAGCTGCAGCGCACGCTGTTTGCCCGTGTGCTCTTGCAGGACGCCGACCTCATCCTGCTCGACGAACCATTTAACGCCGTCGACGCCAAGACGGTCGGCGACCTGATCGCCTTGATCAAGCGCTGGCATGGCGAGGAGCGCACCATCCTCGTGGTGGTCCATGATCTGGATCTGGTGCGACAGAATTTCCCCGAAACGCTGCTGCTGGCCCGCCAGCCGATTGCCTGGGGCGAGACCAGGGAAACGCTGAAGCCGGAAAACCTGTTGCGCGCCCGCCGTTTCCACGAGGCTTGGGAAGAGAATGCGCCGTGGTGCGAGCCAGACGAGCACGCCCATGGTCATGTCCAAGGACACGACCATGCCCCTGGGCACGACCATGCGCACGGGCATGACCATCATCACGGCGCCGGACCGAGGGCTGCGTGATGGACACACTTTATAGTCTTTTCATCGCGCCCTTCGCCGATTTCGGCTTCATGCAGCGAGCGCTGATCGGTTCGCTGATGCTGTCGCTCGGCGCCTGCCCCATCGGCGTGTTCCTGATGCTGCGGCGCATGAGCCTGTCCGGCGACGCCATGGCGCATGCCATCCTGCCGGGTGCGGCCGCCGGTTTCCTGTTCTATGGGTTGGAGATTCTGCCAATGACGATCGGCGGCCTGATCGCCGGCATCATCGTGGCGCTCGGCGCCGGCGCCGTGTCGCGCTTCACCATCCAGCGCGAGGACGCCTCGATGGCGGCCTTCTATCTGATATCGCTCGCGATCGGCGTGCTGATGGTGTCGATCCGCGGTTCCAGCGTCGACCTCATGCATGTGCTGTTCGGCACCGTGCTGGCGCTCAACAACGAAGCGCTGACGCTGATCGGCGGCATTGTCGCGGTGACTTTGGTCAGCCTCGCCATCTTCTGGCGGGCGCTGGTCGCCGAATGCCTTGATCCGCTGTTCCTGCGCTCGGTCAGCCGGCTCGGCAGCCCCGTGCATTTCATCTTTCTCGGGCTTGTCGTGCTCAACCTCGTCGGCGGCTTCCAGGCGCTCGGCACGCTTCTATCGGTCGGGCTGATGATGCTGCCGGCCGCGGCCGCCCGGTTCTGGACGGTGCGCGTTGAGCCGATGTGCGTGCTTGCGGTGCTGATCGGCTTTGCCTCCTGCATCGCCGGGCTGCTCCTGTCCTATCACGCGTCGCTGCCGTCCGGCCCGGCCATCATCCTGTCCGCCGGCATCGTCTACTTCGCCTCGATCCTGTTTGGCACGCGCGGCATTCTTCGCGCGCGCATCATCCACCACCGTCACAGAACGGCCTGATCCCCCGCCCCTAGAAGGAGACCCGTCCATGCTGAAATCGATCCGCGCCGCCCTGGCGATGAGCGTTATAACATTAACCGCCTTTGGCGCATCGTCGGCCTTCGCCGCACCGCTGAAAGTGGTTGCCAGCTTCACCGTCATTGCCGATTTCGCGAAAAATGTCGGCGGCGACCGCATCGATATCACCACCATTGTCGGGCCCGATGGCGACGCGCATGTCTACGAGCCGAGCCCGGCCGATGCGGTGGCCATGGCCAAGGCCGACATCGTGCTGGTCAACGGCCTGCATTTCGAAGGTTTTCTGCAACGGCTGGTCGATGCCAGCGCCACCAAGGCCTCGATCGTCACCTTGACCAAGGGCGTGACGCCGATCGATTTCAAGCCTGAATTCGCCGACGCCGACGCGGCCGAAGGTGCCGGCACCGGCGGCGGCAAGACAGTCACCGATCCACACGCCTTCCAGTCGATCGCCAATGCCAGGATCTACGTGAAGAACATCGCCGACGCCTTCTGCGCCGCCGACTCCGATGGCTGTGTCAGCTACCAGACCAATGCCACCGCCTACACCAAGAAGCTCGACGCGGTCGAAGGTGAAGTGAAAGCGGCGATCGCCTCGATCCCGGAAAACAAGCGCGTCGTCATCACCTCGCATGATGCCTTCGGCTATTTCGAGCACGCATACGGCCTGACCTTCCTTGCCCCGCAAGGCATCTCGACCGACTCCGAACCGTCCGCCGCCGATGTCGCCAAGCTGGTCGACCAGGTGAAGCAGGACAAGGCGGCCGCGATCTTCGTCGAGAACATCACCAACCCGCGCCTGATCGAGCAGATCGCCAGCGAAACCGGCATCAAGGTGGGCGGCACGCTATACTCGGATGCGCTGTCGCAGCCCGACGGCCCGGCCTCGACCTATATCGACATGATGCACAACAACATCCGCCAGATCAAAGGCGCCATTCTCGGCAGCTGATTGATCGACACCATTCATCTGGCCGGGCTGAGATAGCCCGGCTGGATTTTGCGCCGGAAATGTCTATCTGCACTAAACCAGGTCAACGCAGATCGACCACAGCTCGAAAACCGGCATCGTCATGACAGATTTCACGCCTTTCCAGTCGCTGCTCGGCGGCGCTCTCATCGGCCTGTCGGCGGTGCTGCTGATGGCTTTTCATGGCCGCATTGCCGGGATGACCGGCATCTTGACCGGCGTGATCCCACCGCTTTCGCCTGACTGGCAATGGCGGTCCGCTTTCCTCGCCGGCGCGATCGTGGCGCCGCTGCTGTTCATGGCCGTCGATGGCCAGATCGCTTTCAGCGTGCCGGTGCCGACGCTGGCCCTCGTCGCCGGTGGCTTCCTGGTTGGCCTCGGCGTGCATTTCGGCGCCGGCTGCCCCAGCGGCCACGGCATCTGCGGCATTGCACGCCTGTCGCAGCGCTCGATCGTTGCCGTCGCGACCTTCATGGTCACTGCCTTCATCACCGTCTTCATCATTCGTCATGTGATCGGAGGCTGATGCCATGAACAAGCTCGTCTCGGCCTTCCTGATCGGCGGGGTTTTCGGCCTCGGCATCGCTGTTTCCGGCATGATCAATCCGGCCAAAGTGCTGAACTTCTTCGATATCGCCGGCAGCTGGGATCCGAGCCTGATCTTCGTCATGGGCGGCGGCCTGGCTGTCGCCTTCTCCGGCTACCGCCTGGTGTTCGGCTGGCGCAAGGCGCCGGTGTTCGAGACCGCCTTCGCGCCGCCCACCAGGCGCACCATCGACGGACAACTGGTCGGCGGCGCCGCCATCTTCGGCATCGGCTGGGGCATTGCCGGCTTTTGCCCGGGCGGCGCCATTCCGGCCCTCGGCCTTGGCTATTCGGCGACGCCGATCTTCGTCGCGGCGGTGATCGCCGGCATTGTCGTGGCGCGTTTCGCCAGAGCGCGGCTTCTTCGCCCGGCATCAGCTTAGCAAATCACGGTTGCCGATCCCATCAGGGAGTGGCAAGACTCCCACCAAACCAGATTGCGAGGATAGCGCCATGGAATACCGTGAGATCAGCGAGGACTATTCGGTCTCGGGCCAGATCCAGCCCGAAGACGTTGCCGCCATCAAGGACGCCGGCTTCAAGAGCGTCATCTGCAATCGGCCCGATGACGAGCAGCCCGGCCAGCCCTCGGCCGACAACGTCAAGGCAGCGGTCGAAGCCGCGGGCCTCGCCTTCCGCTACATCCCCGTCATCAGCGGCCAGATCACGGCCGAGAATGTCGAGGACCAGGCCGAAGCGCTCGACGAACTCGACGGCCCGGTCTTCGCCTATTGCCGCTCCGGTGCGCGCTGCACCAATCTGTATGGGCTGATCCAGCAGTCGAAGGGATAAACAGCCTCCCTATTCCGCACTGTGGCGATCCTTCACGCCCCCCTCTGTCCTGCCGGACATCTCCCCCTCAAGTGGGGAGATTGGCAGCTTTGACCTCGCCACCATTCTGCAGCGTTGAAAGTCGGCGAAAGCCAATGCGACATCCGATCTCCCCCCTTGAGGGGGAGATGTCCGGCAGGACAGAGGGGGGCGCTGTCCCGCCAACGTATCAGTGGAATCCGCTCAGACTAAATCGGCAGTGCCCCTGTCTCCTTCAGCGTCTCGAGCACGATCGCGGTCTTCACATGCTGCACGGATTCATGCGGCAGGAGCACGCCGTTGACGAACTCGGACAGTGACTTCAAGTCGGGCGTCACGACTTTCAGGATATAGTCCATCTCGCCGGTCAGCGCGTGGGCCTCCTGTACTTCAGGTAGTCGCGCCACCAGTTCGCCGAAGCGGCGTGCGTTGTCGCGGTTGTGGGTGGCCAATGTCACCGAAATGACGTTGACCAGCGAGAAGCCGAGTTTGTCGCGGTCGAGCAGGGCGTGGTAGCCCTTGATATAGCCGTCCTCCTCGAGCCGCTGGCGGCGGCGCGAGCATTGCGATGCCGATAGGTTCACCCGCTCCGAGAGATCGTTGTTGGTCAGGCCCGCATCGCCCTGCAAGAGCGCCATTATCTTGCGGTCAAACTGATCAATGCGCGTCTCATCCATGGTTCTGTCCATCATCATGCACGTTTCACGCATGAGATGATCATTTCAAGCGTTTGAATGCAAGCACCATGCACCGGCTCCGCGCTATGATGGCATCAGATGGCCTTTTCAGGCCAAGCCAAATCCGGAGGAATATCATGGGTCCCTTCCACGCACGACGCCCCGCCCGCCACGATCAGCAAGGACAACCCCGCCGGCACCGATGGGTTCGAGTTCGTCGAGTTCGCGCATGCCGAGCCCGAAAAGCTTGCCGAACTGTTCACCCGCATGGGCTATGTCGCGGTGGCCAGGCATCGCACCAAGGACATCACCGTCTGGCGCCAGGGCGACATCAACTATGTCGTCAATGCCGAGCCGGGCTCGCACGCGATGAGGTTCGCCGACAAGCACGGCCCTTGCGCGGCCTCGATGGCCTGGCGGGTGGTCGATGCCAAGCATGCTTTCGACCACGCCGTTGCCAAGGGCGCCACGCCCTACGAAGGCAACGACAAGGCGCTCGACGTGCCGGCAATCGTCGGCATCGGCGGTTCGCTGCTCTATTTCATCGAGACCTATGGCAAGAAGGGCTCGGCATACGACGCCGAATTCGAGTGGCTCGGTGCGCGCGACCCGCGGCCGCAAGGCGTCGGCTTCTATTTCCTCGACCACCTCACCCACAATGTCTATCGCGGCCAGATGGACAAATGGTGGGATTTCTACCGCAATCTGTTCGGCTTCAAGCAGATCCATTTCTTCGACATCGACGGCAAGATCACCGGGCTGGTCAGCCGCGCCATCACCTCGCCCTGCGGCAAGATCCGCATCCCGCTCAACGAATCCAAGGACGAGACCAGTCAGATCGCCGAATATCTGAAGAAGTACAATGGCGAAGGCATCCAGCACATCGCGGTGGGCACCGACGAGATCTACGCCGCCACCGACCGACTGGCCGAAAACGGGCTGAAGTTCATGCCCGGGCCGCCGGAAACCTATTACGACATGTCCTATGCCAGGGTGAACGGCCATAACGAGCCGATCGAGCGGATGAAGAAGCACGGCATCCTCATCGACGGCGAAGGCGTGGTCGACGGCGGCATGACCAAGATCCTGCTGCAGATCTTTTCCAAAACCGTGATCGGGCCGATCTTCTTCGAGTTCATCCAGCGCAAGGGCGACGAGGGCTTTGGCGAAGGCAATTTCCGCGCCCTGTTCGAATCCATCGAGCAGGACCAGATCAAGCGCGGCGTGATCAAGGTTGATGGTAAGGCGGCCTGAAACTTCAAGCTCGTTTGCGGCTCGATCGGCTTTGGTTTAAATTCCGATCACAAGAGGTCGAGCCGTGAACGTCTCCATAACCGAAGCCAGAGCTAGACTGTCGGAACTCGTAAGGCGCGCGAAGGCAGGTGAAGAGATCGTGATCACCCGACGCGGCAAACCGGTAGCGCGCCTCCTCCCGCCTCCGGTGAAGGTCGACCTTCTGCCTCGCATCGGCACCACTTCAGCGGTTGATAGGCCGATTGTTTAAGATGGGAATTGGCAACTAAAGCCCCAGCCTCTCGACCTCCGCCTTCCTCAGCTTGATGTCATAGTCGAGCAGGAACTCTTCATCACGTCATTCCACTGACCGGACCAGAGACAGACCCGCCCACAGAACCACAAACCCGGCGAGAACGATCAGCAGCAGCCGGTTCATGCGCCGCCGCATGCCCTGCGTTTCCGCGTCCCGCGCGACCTCCCTATTGGTAACTGTGTGGAACATCATCACCTTGCGCGCAAAGCCGCTGCGGTTGGTCAGGTCCGGCGAGCGCGCCTCGATGCGATAGCTCAGCCGGATCGCCAGGATGAAGACCGCCAGCATGGCAAGCGCCCAGGCACCCGCCAGAAGATAGAACCCCGTCATCCCCTCACCTCTCGTATTTCTCGACCTTCTGCTCGATGGCGCCGAAGATCGAACGTCCGGTCGTGTCCTTCATCTCGATGCGCACCGTGTCGCCGAAGCGCAGGAATGGCGTTTTGGGCGCGCCTGATACAATGGTCTCGATCATGCGCAGTTCGGCGATGCAGGAATAGCCTGCGCCGCCGGCTGAGACAGGCTTGCCCGGCCCGCCGTCGAGCTTGTTGGATACGGTGCCGGAACCGATGATCGTGCCAGCGGCCAGTGGCCTTGTCCTGGCGGCATGGACGATCAGCGCCGGAAAATCGAAGGTCATGTCGATGCCGGCATTGGCGCGGCCGAACGGCTTGCCGTTGAGATCGGCGAGCAGCGGCAGGCTGACCTTGCCGCCATCCCAGGCGTCCCCCAATTCGTCCGGCGTCACCGCGACAGGCGAAAAGGCCGAGGACGGTTTCGATTGGAAGAAGCCGAAACCCTTGGCTAGTTCCGGCCCGGTGAGCGCACGCAGCGTCACGTCGTTGACCAGCATCAGTAGCCGGATCGCGGCACGGGCCTCATCGAGGCTGGCGCCCATCGGCACGTTGTCGACGACAACCGTGACTTCCCCCTCCATGTCGATGCCGAAGGCCTCGTCAGCCATGCGGATCGGATCGCGCGGCGGAAGGAACGAGTCCGAACCGCCCTGGTAGATCAGCGGGTCGGTCCGGAAGCTCGCCGGCATCTCGGCGCCGCGCGCTTTCCGCACCAGCTCGACATGGTTCACATAGGCCGAGCCATCGGCCCATTGATAGGCGCGCGGCAGCGGCGAATGGGCGTCATGTTCGTGAAAGCGCTCCGACGGCATCGCATTGTTCTCCAGCGATTCCGCTATTGTCGCGAGATGCGGGGCGATGCGCCGCCAGTCGTCGAGCGCTGCCTGCAACGTGCGCGCCAGGAACGAGGCGTCGGTGAAGCGTGTCAGGTCGCGCGAGACGACGACGAGTTTTCCGTCGCGCGTCCCGTCCTTCAATGTGGCAAGCTTCATGCGGTTTCCTCTCCTGACGCGGCTTCGGCGCCGCTTTGGACTTTTCTTCTACGCATGATCTTTTCCGAAAACCGGTTCCCACTTTTCGCTAATGCGGTCCTTCGGTTCGCGATCATGCTAGCTCCACAACAAGGCCGTCGCGGGCGATCGTCAAGTCGCCGGCCCATGTTTTCCTGACAACGGCGATCCAATCGGCCTCGACGATCCCGGCGTCGTCGGCCGGAATGAGATGATTGAGCACCAAGCTCTTCACGCCGGCATCGCTGGCAATGCGCCCGGCCTCCTCGGCAAAGCTGTGGCTGGCGAGCAGATGGTCCTTCAGCCGCGCACCATTGCCGGTCTTGGCCACCAGCCGCTCGATGCCCTCTTCCAGCATGGCTTCGTGGACGAGAATGTCAGCGCTTCGGGCGAAATCGGCGAGCGGCGGAAAGAAGGCCGTATCGGCGGAGAACACCACGCTTCTCCCGCCATGTTCGAAGCGCAGGGCAAAGCAGTCGATCACAGGCGGATGGTCGACGCGCAGGGCCGAAACCTTCAGGCCGCGTTGCTGAAGCACCTGGCCTTCGCCGAATTCGTTGATCGACACCAGCTCGCGAATATCCGGCCTGCCCTCATCGACGATGCGGATCTCGATGTCGAATTCCATCGCCTGACAAAAGCGCCGCCAGTAATGGCCGGTGCCGGGCGGGCCAAACACGCCAACCGGCGTCGCCAGACCCGCCGTCCAGGCGGTGTGGATCAGCGGCCCGAGTTCCAGCACATGGTCGGAATGCAGATGCGTGATGAAGATCAGGTCGAGCGCCTTCAGGCCGATGCCGGCGTCGACCAGAGCGCGCGTCACGCCAAGCCCGCAGTCGACGACGATGAGCCGGCCGCCAATCCGCAGCAGCGACGAACTCGGCCACGGTCCGCCCGGCCGCAGCGCCGGGCCGCCCTTCGAGCCCAAAAGCACCAGCCGGTCCGGCATTGGCTCGCCGCTCAAGACCAGTCGCCCTCGGGCGTGCCGTTAAAACGCTTCTTCAGGTCTGCCCAGCAGTCGATGTAATTGTCCTGCCGGGTTTCCAGTTCGGCGCCGTAGCGGGTCAGCATCTGCGGAAAACGGGTCTCGAACATGAAGGCCATGGTGTTGTCGAGCTTGACCGGTTTCAGGTCCGCGCGCGAGGCTTTTTCGAAACCAGGCGCATCCGGCCCATGGGCCAGCATCAGATTGTGCAGGCTGATGCCGCCGGGCACGAAACCTTCCTCCTTGGCGTCGTACTGGCCGTGGATCAGGCCCATGAACTCGCTCATGATGTTGCGATGATACCAGGGCGGCCGGAACGTATCCTCCGCCACCAGCCAGCGCGGCGGGAAGATGACGAAGTCGATGTTGGCGGTGCCTTCCTCGCCGCTCGGCGCCGTCAGCACGGTGAAGATCGACGGATCGGGATGATCGAACAGCAGCGCGCCGACCGGTGAAAAATTTGCCAGATCATATTTGTAGGGCGCGTAGTTGCCGTGCCAGGCGACGACGTCGAGCGGGGAATGGCCGATCTCGGTGACATGGAAATTTCCGCACCATTTCACCGTCAGCCGGCACGGCGTCTCCTTCTCCTCGAACCAGGCGCAAGGCGTCTTGAAATCGCGCGGGTTGGCGAGGCAATTGGCGCCGATCGGGCCGCGATCGGGCAGCGTCAGCTTGGCGCCGTAATTCTCGCAGACATAGCCGCGCACTTCGGCATCGACCAGTTCGACCTTGAAGACAAGGCCGCGCGGCAGCACCGCGATCTCGCCGGGTCGAAGCTCGATGACGCCCATCTCGGTGACGAAGCGAAGGGCGCCGACCTGCGGCACGATGAGCAACTCGCCGTCGGCATTGAAGAAATGATCGTCGACCATCGAGCGGTTGGCGACATACACGTGGGCCGCCATGCCTGTCTGTCCGAGCACATCGCCTGATGTGGTGATGCTGCGCATGCCGGCGATGAAATCGGTCGGTTCTTTCGGCATCGGCACCGGGTTCCAGCGATACTGGCCAAGCGCCAGCTCGTGGTCGCCGACATTGGGCGCGCTCTTCCACAGCGGATAATTCGCCGGCTTGAAGCGGCCGGTGTGCTTGACGCTCGGCCTTATGCGATAGAGCCAGGAGCGCTCGTTGGTGCCGCGAGGGGCGGTAAAGGGCGAGCCGGAAAGCTGCTCGGCATAGAGGCCATAGGCCGGCCGCTGCGGCGAGTTTCGTCCCTGCGGCAGCGAGCCGGGCAAGGTTTCGGTTTCGAAGTCGTTGCCGAAGCCCGGCATGTAGGAAAAGGCCATCGCTTCCTCCCGGAATAGATCCCAATTGACCAAACTGGTTTCATTTGTAACCATCGAAAATGTAACTATCAATGCCAATGCTTCCGCCGGGATATGCAACCATGGAACCGGAAATCCTCGACCTGGAATCCTTCCTGCCCTACCGGCTCTATCGGCTGGCCGATGCCGTCAGCCGCGAATTCGCAGGGATTTACAAGGACAGCCATGGCCTGACCCGCCCGGAATGGCGCACCCTTTCCGGGCTCGGCCAGCACGGCACGATGACGGCGACAGCACTCGGCGAGCAATCGGCCATGCACAAGACCAAGGTGTCGCGCGCCGTCGCCGAGCTCGAACGGCGACGCTGGCTGACCCGCACGCCTGACGAAAACGACCGCCGCGTCGAGCATCTGACGCTGACCAGGGCCGGGCTTGCCGCGTATCGCGAGATGGTGCCGCTGGCGAAGGCGTTCGAGCGGGGGTTGCTGGCGAAGCTGAGCGCCAGCGAGCGCACGGCGATTGCGGAAGGATTGGCTGCGCTGGAGGCGGCTTTGGGTAAGGGCTAAGTCGAGAACACACTGATACGTTGGCGGGACAGCGCCCCCTCTGTCCTGCCGGACATCTCCCCCACAAGGAGGGAGATTGGCAGTTTCGGCGCTGAGCTCAATCCTGCAACGTTGGAGATTGGCGAAGTCCGTGATGACAGCCAATCTCCCCCCAAGTGGGGGAGATGTCCGGCAGGACAGAGGGGGGCGCGAAGGATCGCAACGCCCTTCATTAGTCGCCTACCAGTCCATCACCACCTTGCCCGAACTGCCGCTGCGCATCGCATCGAAACCGGTCTGGAAATCGTCGATGCCGATGCGGTGCGTGATCAGCCCGGAAACATCGAGCGGGCCTTGCACCAGCGCGATCATCTTGTACCAGGTCTCGAACATCTCGCGGCCATAGATGCCCTTGAGATGCAGCATCTTGAAGATGACCTTGTTCCAGTCGATCTCGAAGCCGGTGGGCGCAATGCCAAGGATGGCGATCTTGCCGCCATTGTTCATGGTGTCGATCATGTCGCGGAAGGCGGGGGCGGCGCCCGACATTTCGAGGCCGACGTCGAAGCCTTCCGTCATGCCGAGCGCCGGCATGACGTCGCGCAGCTTCTCCCGGGAGGCGTCGACGACATGCTGCACGCCGAGCTTTTTCGCCAGCGCCAGCCGCACCGGGTTGATGTCGGTGATGACCACTTTTCGCGCGCCGACGCACTGGGCGACGAGCGCGCCCATGATGCCGATCGGCCCGGCGCCGGTGACCAGCACGTCCTCGCCGACCAGATCGAAGGACAATGCGGTGTGAACCGCATTGCCTAAGGGATCGAAGATCGCGGCGATCTCGTCCGGTACGTCATCGGGGATCGGCACGACGTTGTGCTGCGGGATCGCCAGATACTCGCCGAAGGCGCCGGGCCGGTTGACGCCGACGCCGAGCGTGTTGCGGCACAGATGCCCTCTGCCCGCGCGGCAGTTGCGGCAATGACCGCAGACGATGTGACCTTCCCCCGACACGCGCTGGCCAACCTTGTATTCGGTGACCGCGGCGCCGAAATCGGCGACGGTGCCGACGAATTCGTGGCCGGTCACCATCGGCACCGGCACCGTCTTCTGCGCCCACTGATCCCAATTGTAGATATGCACATCGGTGCCGCAGATCGCGGTTTTCTTGATCTTGATCAGCACATCGTTGGGGCCGATGTCCGGCACCGGCACTTCTTCCATCCAGATGCCCGGTTCGGCCTTGGCCTTCACCAGCGCCTTCATCATGTTCGACATATCTAGCTCCTTGCCCTCCCCCTGGTGGGGAGGGTGGCCCGAAGGGCCGGGTGGGTCCAAAGTTGTTGGTGGAGATCTGTGCGTACCCCCACCCCGTCTCCCGACCACTTGCTTCGCAAGCGGTCGCTCGTCGACCCTCCCCACAAGGGGGAGGGTAAAGCCTCATCCAATGATCCCGAGTTCGCGCCCGACGGCGGCAAACGCTTCCATCGCGCGGTCGATATCGGCGCTGGAATGCGCCGCCGACATCTGCGTGCGGATGCGTGCCTGCCCCTTCGGCACCACCGGGAAGGAAAAACCGATGACATAGATGCCGCGCTTCAACATGCGCGCCGCCATCTCCTGTGCCAATGTCGCGTCGCCCAGCATCACCGGAATGATCGGATGGTCGGCTCCGGCCAAGGTGAAGCCGAGCTTGCCCATTTGCGACCGGAACCGCGCCGCATTGGCATATAGGCGCTCGCGCAAGGCGTCGCCATTGCGGATCAGGTCGAACACCTTGATCGAAGCCCCGGCGATCGCCGGCATCAGCGTGTTGGAGAACAGGTATGGCCGCGAGCGCTGGCGCAGCCAATCGACCACTTGCTTCTTGCCCGATGTGTAACCGCCGGATGCGCCGCCGAGTGCCTTGCCGAGCGTACCGGTGATGATGTCCACCCTGCCCTCGACGCCGCAATGTTCGGCCGAGCCGCGGCCGTTCCGGCCAACGAAGCCGACCGCATGGCTGTCGTCGACCATCACCATGGCATCGTACTTGTCGGCGAGGTC
This sequence comes from Mesorhizobium sp. AR07, assembly GCF_024746815.1. Lineage (GTDB taxonomy): Bacteria > Pseudomonadota > Alphaproteobacteria > Rhizobiales > Rhizobiaceae > Mesorhizobium. The sequence goes on along the minus strand of NZ_CP080525.1, from coordinate 251,756 downwards.
GCAGACGCCCCTGAGATTGGCGATGATGCCGTCCATCGAAAACACGCCGTCGGTGGCGATCAGCCGGAAGCGGCAATCCCTGGCTTCCTTCAGGCGCGCTTCGAGATCGGCCATGTCGTTGTTGGCATAGCGGAAGCGTTTGGCCTTCGACAGCCGCACACCGTCAATGATCGAGGCGTGATTGAGCGCATCGGAAATGATCGCATCGTCCTCGCCGAGCAGTGTCTCGAACAGGCCGCCATTGGCGTCGAAGCAGGAGCCATAGAGGATGGTGTCCTCCAGCCCGAGGAAGGATGAAATCGTCGCCTCGAGCTGCTTGTGCTCCTCCTGCGTGCCGCAGATGAAGCGCACCGAGGCCATGCCGTAGCCGTAGCGGTCAAGCGCCTGGCTGGCCGCCGCGCGCAAATCGGCGCTGTCGGCAAGGCCGAGATAGTTGTTGGCGCAGAAGTTGAGCACCTTCTGCCCGCCGACCTCGATCTGAGCCGACTGGGTCGACGAGATCACCCGCTCGGATTTGTAGAGGCCGGCCGATTTCAGCCCCGCGAGCTCGCTGTCGATGTGTGTGAGAAATGCTGCGGTCATGATCGGGCCTCGTTTGATGTGGGCCGACTGTCGTCTCGTCCGCGCGAAAAATCCATCGCAAAAACGACCGGATCGGTGGCAAGCGTCCCGATGTGGATCGTCATGCAGCCGCCAAAGCGACGCGACGACAAAGGTGCCGACCGACGACCGCTCAAATGCGGACTCGACGCTAAACGAGCCGATAACCATTTGGCGATCTTTCCGAGTCTTGCCCTTGCCGGTCGGCTGTCGATTTCCAAACCTGTTAACATTTGCAGGCCAATGGTCCTCGCAGCAAGAATCCGTTGGCGAGAGGGCCGCCCCCGAAAATGTCGCAGCAGCCGGTGCAAACCGTTTCAGGCAAGCTCATACTGCTGATCAAGGCTGGCTACTGGCTGGCCCTGCTGATCATTGCCGCGATGGTGGTGGCCTCGTTCATCCTGCTGCAGCAGACGATGGCCACCCAACAGCACAATCACACCTTGCTCGATATCGTCGGAACGCAAAAGGCGCTGTCGCAGCGCATCGTCTTCCTTGCCAGCGCGACGGGTGCCGCTTCGCGCGACAAGCAGCCGGCGCTGGTCAGCGCACTCAAGCAGGCGACGGCGGAGTTCGAGACGAATTACGATCTCCTGCTCGACCAGACGAACGCCGATCCGATGTCGCCGGCCCGTCTGGACCCGAAATCGATCGAGAGCGTGCTGTTCGCCAAGCCGTTCCATCTCGACTATTTCTCGGTGGGCCTTGTCGCCAATGGCGAGCGGCTGATCTCATCCTTTGAATCCCAGCTGACGGGCGCCAGTGACGGCTACAAGGGTGGGGGCGAGCGCGTCAATCTCGACGCCTCGGTGGCCAACGCGACCCTGTCGGGCTACGCCGCACTTGGCCAGCGCATCAGTGCCGATGCCGACGAGCGCTCCGACAAGCTGCTCGCTCTCCATCGCACGCTGTTCTATGCCACCCTCGCCGTCATTCTGCTGGTGGCTCTGTTCATCTTCAGGCCGATGTCGAACGCCATCCTGCGCAAGACGCATGAGCTGATCGATGCGCGCAATTCGATGGCCTTCATCGCGGTGCATGACGGCCTCACCGGCCTACACAACCGGACGTTCCTGACCGATCATTTCGATACGCTGATCAAGGGCACGCATCGGCGTCGCGAGCGCCTCGCCGTCGTCCAGCTCGACCTCGACCGGTTCAAGCAGATCAACGATACGCTCGGCCACGCCGCCGGCGACTATGTGCTTGTTGTCACGGCGCAGCGCATGCGCGATTCCTGTCGGGCGTCGGATCTGTGCGTGCGCCTGGGCGGCGACGAGTTCGTCATGATCCTTGCCGGCGCCGGCGGCACCGAAGACATCAACATGCTGGCGCGGCGCATCCTGGCGCACATCAACGAGCCGATCGTGTTCCAGGGTACGACCATTCTTCCTGGCGCCAGCGCCGGCATCGCCGTCTATCCGATCGACGCCGACAATGCGCAGGATCTGCTGGTCCACGCCGATCTGGCGCTCTATTCCGCCAAGAAACTGGGGGGCGGCAACTTCTCGTTCTTCTCCGAGGAGTTGCGCCGCGAACTCGACTACCGCAAGCAGCTCGAGCACGACATGAAGGTCGCCATTTCGGAGCGGGCGTTCCAGGTCTATTTCCAGCCGCAAGTTTCGCTGACCGACGGCACGATCAGCGGCATTGAAGCGCTGGTGCGCTGGAACCATGCCGAGCGCGGCATGATCCCACCTGGCGAATTCATTCCGGTCGCCGAGAAATGCGGCTTCATGCCCGAGATCGGCCGCATCGTCATCAGCAAGGCGATCAACGAAGCGGCCGAATGGAACCGCAACGGCATTGCCTTCGGGCGGCTTGCCGTCAATGTTTCCGGGACCGAATTGCGCGAGCATGATTTCGATGCGTTTCTGTTCGAGACGCTGGAGAAGGCCGGGCTGCCGCCGCAGAAACTGTCACTGGAAATCGTCGAATCCGTCATTCTCGACGACGAGAAGACCGGCATCGCCGCCAAGCTGCGCCACATCAGGGCAGCCGGCGTGCATCTCGAACTCGATGATTTCGGCACCGGCTATGCCTCGCTCAGCCATGTCAATCCAAACGAGATCGACCGGCTGAAGATCGATCGCCGCTTCGTCCAGAACATCCATGAGAATGGCGACAACTCGAAGATCGTGCGCGCCATCACCGAGCTGGCGCGTGGCCTCGGCATCTCGATCGTTGCCGAGGGTGCGGAAACCGAAGCCGAACTCGATTCGCTGATGGCGATCGGCTGCGACCAGGTGCAGGGCTATTCCATCGCCTTCCCGATGCCGCGGGACAAGGCCCTGGAATGGCTGACGGCCCGCATGCCGAAGAAAGCCAGGCTGACGGTGCTGCAGGGAAGCCTGGCCTAGGCCTTGCCGAGATACCTTGACAAGCCGTCATGGACATGGCCGCCTGTCGTGATCGCAACCGGATAGTGCTGATAATGACACCGTTTCGGTTTGTCCTGGCGGCACTGCTGGTTTTCGCATCCCCCGCCCATGCGGCGGATCGCACCATCTATCTCACCTTCGACGATGGTCCGCTGAACGGCACCAGCAACATCCTCGACGTGCTGGAAGCCGAGCAGGTTCTGGCGACGATGTTCATGGTCGGCATGCATGCGCAGGCAAGTGCTGCCAACAAGGCGCTCGTCCAGCGCGCCAAGCGACTTCCGCAGGTGACGCTCGGCAACCATAGCTACAGCCATGCCAACAACCGCTACCAGCATTACTACGCCGACACCGAAGGCGTCGTCGCCGACATGATGCGGGCCAACGCGGTGCTCGGCCTGAAGCCAATGGTGCACGCCCGGCTGCCGGGGCGCGACGTGTTCCGGCTGCCCTCAATGTCGAAAAACGACACCTCCCTTGGCCTGGCCCAGGAGGGCCGCGAGGAGCCCGATTACGAGTTTGTCGCGGCCTCGGGCTTCTATCTCTACGGCTGGGACCACGAATGGGTGCACAAGGACAGCGGCGAGCCGGTGCAAAGCGTCGACCATCTGGTCAGCGAGATCGATCACCTGTTCGGCTATGGCCGCTTCGTCAAGCCGCGCAAACTGATCCTGCTGATGCATGACGAGATGTTTCAGGACCGGTTTGATGGCAAGACGAAGCTGACCAACCTGATCACCGCGCTAAAATTGCGCCACTACGCTTTTGGAACAATCCAGGGCTACGACGACTGAGGCAATCATCAGCCCTGCCCTAGCTTTCCACATTGGCCCGCAACGCCGCCAGCACCTGCGCGAACTCCGCCAGGCGCTCGTCGGACAACCCCACCCGCAGCCGCTTGTCGAAGCCAAGGGCTGCCTTGCGCAATGTCTCGAACATCGCTTCTCCGGCCGCGGTCAATTCGACCAGATGAACCCGGCGGTTGACGGGATCGCGGCGCCGCGTCAGCAGGCCCTGCGCCTCCATCGCGTTGAGATGGTGGGTCAATGTCGCACCCTGGATGCCGATCATGCCGGCAAGTTCGCGCTGGTTGGCAAGCTTGCTCGACTTGACCGACAGCAAGGTAAGCCAGACCGGCAAAGTGCCGCCCGCCTCGACCAAAGCGGCGTCGAAGGCCTGGGCGACGAGCTTGGCGGTGCGGCCGAGATTCATGCCGACTGGCGGGCGTTCGAAGGGTGTCATGACAAGACACTAGAACAAGGGACAGGCCGATGGAACTGGTGGCAGTTTATACATTGACATCTAATCGTTAGATATCTAACTACATGGCGATGGCGGACGAGAGGAGCCTCGATCATGCAATATGTCTACATCGTCGTTATCGGTCTTCACGTCATGGCCGGTGTTTTCTGGGCCGGCCGGCACCACGATCACCCTGGCGCGCGATCCCGACATCCGGGCCGAGCGCTTCATCCAGCCGCAGATGGGCGCGGCCGGCTTGGTTTTCCTGACCGGGGCGCTGCTCTGGTACTTCTTCCACGGCGCCTCTTTCGGCTCGATGGAAATGGTGCTGGCGCTAGGCATCCTGACCGCCTTCGCTGCCGCCGGCGTTCTCGGCGCTATGGTCGGAGCGCCCAGCAGACGGCTTGCCGGCGCGAATGCGGAAACCGAAACGCAACTGCGCGCCAGAATGGCGGCGGGCGAACGCATCGCCGCATGGCTGCTGGTCGTCACCGTACTGTGCATGGCCATCGCGAGGATGGTCTGAGACGCGGCACAAATTCACAGAATCGTACGTTGTCTGGCGATGAGCCAATGACGTGCGGGCGCGCGGTCCGATCGACGTACACGGGCTCTCGTATGCAGGTCCGGCCGCGCGCCACCAATTCCGCGATGATGACTTTCAGATCCGCAAACCGAACCTGATGCCGTCATAGATGGCGGCATGGATGTTGCGCGAGGCGACGGCGTCGCCGATGCGGAACATCACGAAGCCACCTTGCGGGTTGCGCTTGGGAAAGATGTCGCCGCCGCTGACCAGCCGCTCATAATCCACCGCGCCGCCATTCTTCGACAGCGGCTTCAGGGACAAATAAAGATCGTCGAGCGGCAGCGTGCCGTGCTCGACCACAATTTGGTCGACCCAGCGCTCGCCGCGCCAGCCCTCGGCGAAATCCGAAGCCAGTTCGGCTACCAGTTGATTGCCCTCACGCCGCACCGAGCGCAGCCGCGTGTTGATGGTGATGGTGACGCCTTTTTCCTGGAAGGCGCGCATGTAGGGCACGTGGTTCATGCCGCCCATTTCCGGGGCAAAGAAGCGCTCCGGCGAGACAAGTTCGAGTTTCGAGCCGGCATTGGCGATCAGTTCGGCCGCGCCCATGCCCTGATGGCCGCCATTGTCGTCGAAAAGCAGCACGTTTTCGGCCGGCTTGACGCTGCCGGCCATGATGTCCCAGCTCGAGGTGACGAGATTGTCGCCCGCCGTCAGCGGCGGGTTCTGTGGCAGGCCGCCGGTGGCGACCACCACCACGTCGGGCGACAGCGCCAGAACGTCGTCCTTTTCCGCCCAGGTGTCATAGCGGATCTCGACGCCGAGCCGGTCGAGCTCGGCCAGCCGCCAGTCGATGATGCCGATCAATTCCTTGCGGCGCGGATTCTGCGTCGCCAGCCGAACTTGCCCGCCGGCCTGGCTCGACGCTTCAAGCACCGTCACCTTGTGGCCTCTCTCGGCCGCGACCCGTGCAATCTCCAGCCCACCGGCGCCGGCACCGATGACGACGATTTTCTGCTTTGGCCCCTCGGTCCTGGCGATGATGTGCGGAATATCGGCCTCGCGGCCGGTCGCGGCATTGTGGACGCACAACGCCTCGCCGCCTTCGTAGATGCGGTCGAGACAATAGGTGGCGCCCACGCAAGGACGGATCTCGTGCTCACGGCCTTCCATCACCTTGCGGATGATGTGCGGATCGGCGATGTGGGCGCGGGTCATGCCGACCATGTCGAGCTTGCCGGTGGCGATGGCATGGCGCGCGGTGGCAACGTCGGAAATCCGCGCCGCATGGAAGGTCGGGAACTTTGTCGCCGCCCTCACCTCGCCGGCGAAATCGAGATGCGGCGAGGAACGCATGCCGGTCACAGGGATGACCTTGGTTAGCGCAGCGTCACTTTCGATCGAGCCGCGGATGATGTTGAGGAAATCGACCTTGCCGGAACCGGCCAGCCGCCTGGCGATCTCGACGCCCTCCTGTTTCGACAGGCCCTTGTCGAAGTCCTCGTCAGCGACCATGCGAATGCCGACAACGAATTTCTCGCCGACCGCAGCGCGCACGGCATCGAGCACCATGTCGGTGAAGCGCAAGCGGTTGTCGAGCGAGCCGCCGAACTCGTCGTCGCGCTGGTTGGTGGCCGGCGACCAGAAGCCGTCGAGCAGATGACCGTAGGCTTCGAATTCGATGCCGTCGAGGCCGGCGGCGTGGCAGCGCTGGGCGGCCGAGGCATAGTCGGCGACGATGCGCTCCATGTCCCAGTCCTCGATGGTCTTGGGGAAAGCGCGATGCGCCGGCTCGCGCACCGGCGAGGCCGAGAGCACCGGCAGCCAATCGGCCTTGTTCCAGCCGGTGCGGCGACCGAGATGGGTGATCTGGATCATCACCTTGCAGTCGTGTTCGTGGCAGGCGTCCGCAAGCTCAGCCAGCCACGGCACGATCCTGTCGTCATAGACATGTAGATTGCCGAATGCAGCCGGGCTGTCGCGCGAGACGATGGCGGAGCCGGCGGTCATGGTCAGCGCCATGCCGCCCTTGGCCTTTTCGGCATGGTAGAGGCGATAACGCTCCTTCGGCATGCCGTCTTCCGAATAGGCCGGCTCATGGCTGGTCGACATGACCCGGTTCTTCAGCGTCAGGTGCTTGAGCTGATAGGGCTGGAGAAGCGGATCGTTGCTGGTCATCGTCTTCCTGCTGTTTCAAATTGTGCTAATGAGCGGCAAATCGAAGGAAATGCTGCCCATGACCGTAACCAAGAACCTTACCCAGCTCGGCACCAGGGTCGAGACGCCAGAAAGCCCCGATCAGGCGGTCCTGGAAACCGTGCCGTTCGCGCGCGGCGACGGACCGCCGGCGATCGTGCGCTTCACCTGCCCGGAATTCACCTCGCTGTGCCCGGTCACCGGCCAGCCGGATTTCGCCCATATCGTCATCGACTACGCCCCCGACGGGCTGCTGGTGGAATCGAAGTCGCTGAAATTGTTCATGACCTCGTTTCGCAACCACGGCGCCTTCCATGAAGAATGCACCGTCATGATCGGCCGCCGCATCGTGGCGGCGACCAAGCCGCTGTGGCTGCGCATCGGCGGCTACTGGTTTCCGCGCGGCGGCATTCCGATCGACGTGTTCTGGCAGACCGGCGCGCCGCCGGAAGGCGCCTGGCTGCCCGACACCGGGGTCGCGCCCTATCGCGGGCGCGGCTAGTTTCCCGTTCATTCGCACTGGTACTGGCTGAGCGCCCATTCGCCGGTCACCGACAGCAGGTCCGTGATCTTCCAGTCGGCGTCGACCTTCTTGAACTTCCATTCCAGCCGGTGCGGATTGCCCGCGACGACGAAAGCGACGATGACCTTGGCCTGGTCGCCATTGATGGCTTCAAGCGTCTTCAGGCTCTTGTCGATCCCGGCCTTGTCATAGTCGGCATTGTCCAGCGCCATGTTGGGATCGAGACACTCGCCCTGTCCCGATTTGCGCAGCGCATCGCTCTTGTCGAGCACGGTTTTCGCCGGATCGATGAAATGGCTGCGCTGCGCCGGATCGATCTCCAGCCCGACCTGATCGTAAAACGGTCGCACCACGGCTGTCGGCGAACCCGGTTGGATCGGTGCGGCGGGCGCGGCTTCGGCCGGAGACCATCCAACCGGCGGCGTTGCCGGTTCCACGGCTCCGCCGGGTGCGTTTGCCGGCGGTGCCCCGCCGTCGGCTGGCGCGGTGTCAGCCGGCGCATTTGCCGGCGGCGCGCCAAACAGTCCTTGCGCGGCCGCGGCGCTCAGCCCCACCGCCAGCAGGCACACGGTCGACAGTGCCAGGGACGGGCGACGGGCCATCGCATCAATCCTGGCCGGCCATGCATTCCAGCGTGCTGAGCTTCCAGTCGCTGGTCTTCGAGGCGATGTCCGATATCTTCCACTTGCCGTCGATCTTCTTGAGCGACCAGACCATGTCACGTTTGGAATCATCGCCTTCGGAAAGAAGGCTGAAGGATGCTGTAACCTCGGCGTTGTCGCCATCCAACTTCTCAACCAGTTTCAGCGTTTTCGAGACGGTCTTCTGATCGAAATCCTGGGCGTCGAGACCAGGGTCGAAGTCGATGCAGGCGACTTCGCCTGGGTTTTTCTTGATCGCCTGGTCGTTCAGATCGAACAGTTTCGTCACCGGCTCGGTGAAGCGATCCCGGTATTGTTCGTCGGCCTCGAACTTGACCGCCGGCACATAGAAGAACTTCACCTCGTCGGACGCCGGTCCGGCGAAGGCGGCCGTGGGCACGGCTACCGCAAGGGCGACAACGAGCACTGTCAGTCTCATGCAGAATCTCCGGCTTTTGATGGCTTGAAGCGATCAACACCACGTATCCTGCATATCGGCTTTTTTGCGACTCATGAAGTCCCGCGGCGCCTTGTTTCAGCCGTTGAGCCAGACATTCTGGAGATCCATCTCGAAGGTCTGGTGGACGCCGTAGTTCTTCACCTTCTTGTTCATGTGGCTGTAGAGCTTCTGCCAGTAAGGTTGAATGATGACGCCCGAATCCTGCAGGATCTGTTCGACATCCTTCATGACCTCGCGCCGCTTGGCGGCGTCGATGAGCGAGAGGGCCTGCTTGAGCTTGGCGTCGAAATCGGGATTCGAATACGCCGATTCATTCCAGGCCTCGCCGCTGCGATAGCCGAGCGCCAAAACCTGAACGCCGAGCGGGCGCATGTACCAGATCGTCATGGAATAGGGATATTTCGTCCAGTCGTTCCAGAAGGTCGAACCCGGCAGTACCGTGCGCTTCACCTTGATCCCGGCATCGCGCAGCTGGCCGGCAATCGCGTCGCCGGTGTTCTTCTGCCAGTCGTCCTCGATGGTGATCAGTTCATGCTCGAAGTCGGCCTGTCCGGCTTCCGCCATCAGCTTCTTGGCGCCGGCTGCATCGCGCGTCTTCTTGGGCAGCGGGTAGTATTCCGGATGGATCGGGCTGACGTGGTGGTTTTCACCGACGGTGCCTCGGCCGGCATAGCCAAGCTCGAGAACCGCGCTGTTGTCGACGGCCATTTGCAGGGCATTGCGCACCCGCTTGTCGTCATAGGGCTTGTGGGTGATGTTGGTGCGGGCAACGAGCGTGGTCGCCGTCGCCACCTCGGACTTTTCCAGGCCCATCTTGTCGAGTATCTCGATGAAGTCGGCAGGGGTCTCGAAATTGAGGTCGATCTCGCCGGACTCGAATGCATTCACCGAGGCGTTGAAGTCGGTTCCGTAGTCGATGAACTCGACACTCTCGAGAGGCGCTTCACCGCCCCACCACTTGCCGTTTTCACGGCGCTTGACGACCGCTTTCTGGCCGACCGCATAGGAAACCAGTTCGAAAGGGCCGGTGCCGATCGGCTTGGCGACCGGGTCGGCGCCGCCGGCGTCGAATGTGCGGTGAACCACCAGGGCCGGATAATCGGTGAAGTTTGGAATGAGCGAGATGTCGGGCTCGTTCAGCTTCAGCTTGACCGTGTTGTCGTCGACCTTGGTGATCGCGCCATCCCTGGCCTTGCCGGCCTTTTCGTCGATCAGCGCACCGACGCGTGCGGCCATGGAATTGCCGGCGACATTCTTCTCGCACCAGCGTGCCAGATTGTGGACGACGTCATCGGCGCCGAAAGCATCGCCATTGTTCCAGGTGATGCCCTTGCGCACATGCAGCACATATTCGGTGGCGTCGTCGTTGATGTCCCAGCTTTCGAGCAGGACCGGCTCGAATGTGAACTGTCTGGTATAACGGACCAGCGGCTCCAGCCAGCAGCGCGAAATGTTGGCCAGTTCCACCCAGTCGTAAGTGCGCGGATCCTTCTGCGCCTTTACCGACATCGATATGTGCAGCGTTCCGCCTTTCTTCGGCTCCTCGGCCAGGGCCCGGTCTGGCGCGGCGAGGCCGATCATGGCGTAGGCCATGGCCGTCGAGGCGCCGAACGCGCTTGCCAGCGCCAGAAACTCGCGACGGTCCATCCCGCCTTCGCGTGCCTCCCTGGCCATCGCCAGGATCGCGTCCGGGACACGATCGCCGTTGCTTCTGAACAGTGTCATTTTTTCCCTCCCTTTCAGCATTGTCCGACGCGTGGCGTTGATCGCCCTTCTCTCGTGCTCAGTACCAGGCATCCGCCATTTCGAGCTTTTTACGGCTCATGAAATCCTGCAGTGCCTCGTCTATTTCAGGATCGAGCGGCGGCGCCTGGTATTCGGCCAGCGCCTTCTTCCAGCGCCGGTTGGCGCGGATGGCGGCATCTTCCGATCCGGCCGCTTCCCACTTCTCGTAAGGCTCGTTGTCGGCGATCTCGGAATCCCAGAATGCCGTCTCATAATTGGCCAGCGTGTGGGCCGAACCGAAGAAATGGCTGCCCGGCCCGACTTCCCTGAAGGCGTCGAGCGCCAGCTGGTTATCGTCGATCTTGACGCCATCGAGATAGGTGTGCAGCGCGCCGCAGAAATCGGCGTCCATGACGAATTTTTCGTAGGACATCGACAATAGCCCGTCGAGGAACCCGGCCGAATGCAGGATGAAATTGGCGCCGCAATGCACCGCCGCCAGCATCGACATGGTGCCTTCGTTCATCGCATGCGCGTCGGGCAGTTTCGACGTGGTGAAGTTGCCGGAACATCGCAGCGGCAGGTTCAACCGCCGCGCCAGTTGGCCGATGACCATCGAGCCGATCGCCGGCTCGGGCGTGCCGAAGGTGGGCGAACCCGAGCGCAGCGACATCGACGACAGAAAGTTGCCGAAAATGACCGGCGCGCCCGGCCGCTCGAGTTGTGTCAGCGCGCAGCCGGCCATGGTTTCGGCCAATGACTGGGCGATGGCGCCGGCATTGGTCACCGGGCCCATGGCGCCACCGAGGATGAACGGTACGATGACCGCCGCTTGGTTGGCGCGGGCATAGGCGCGCAGCGCCGTGGTCATCGTCGCGTCCCAGACCAGCGGCGAGTTGACGTTGACATTGCCGAGGATGACGCAGTTTTGGTCGACGAAATCACGGCCGAAGACGATGCGCGCCATGTCGATCGAATCCTCGGCGCGGCTTTCTGCCGTCACCGAGCCCATGAAGCCGCGGTCGGAATATTTGATATGGCTGTAGACCATGTCGAGATGGCGCTTGTTGACCGGCACGTCGACCGGCTCGCAGATGGTGCCGCCGGAATGATGCAGCCATGGCGACGACTGCGCCAGTTTCACGAAGTTACGGAAATCCTCGATCGTGCCGTAGCGGCGGCCCTTGTCGATATCCATGACGAAGGGCGAACCGTAGGCTGGCGAAAAGACGACGCTTTTGCCGCCGATCTCGACCGAGTTGGCGGGATTGCGGGCGTGTTGGGTGAAGCTTGCCGGCGCGGTCTTGAGGATTTCGCGCAGCATGCCCGGTTCGAACTTGACCAGCACGCCATCGATATCAGCCCCCGCCCGCTTCCAATGCGCCAGAGCAACCGGGTCGTCGCGGAACTCTATGCCGATCTCGGCCAGGATGCGGTCGGCGGTCGCCTCGATGCGCAGCAAATTCTCTTCCGACAGGATGTCGTAGGTCGGGATGTTGCGGACGATGTAAGGCCGGCTGAGCCCTTCCGAGCCATGCGAGCGCAATTCGCGCCGGGCGATGCGGCCACCGCCGCGCTCACGGCGTTTGGCGGGTTCGACTATCGTCTCGGCGGCCGGTGCGTTCATGGAGCCTCCATCTGTTCCCGCAGTCAATCTACGCAGACAAAATGCCGATGTGACGCTGGAAAATCCTGATCTCTTGTATAAGCTCAGCTTATGCGAAGCCTGCGCCACCTCCTGCCCTCCGCCGGCAGCCTGATCGTCTTCGAGGCGGCCGGGCGGCTGTCGAGTTTCACCGCCGCCGGGCGCGAACTCGGCATGACGCAGGCTGCCGTCTCCTATGCGGTGCGCGGGCTGGAAGAACAGCTGGGAGCCCAGCTGTTCCAGCGCCGCCACCGCCAGGTCGTCCTGACCGAGGCCGGCGAGCGCTTCCACGCCGACGTTTCGCTCGGCCTTTCGCATATCCGCAAATCGGCGGAGGATCTGCGCCTGCAGGCGACCGGCGGCCATGTGACGCTGGCGGCGTCGACGGCCTTCGGTTCCTTCTGGATGATGCCGCGCCTGCAGCAGTTCCGCGACGAACTGCCGGGCATCGACCTGCGCATCCAGACCGCCGATCGCGACCTCGACATCATCGCCGAGGGCATCCCGCTGGGCGTGCGCGGTGGCGAGCCACGCGACTGGCCGGACTATCATTCGCTGGCGCTTGCCGACGAGGAAATCTTCCCGGTCGCCGGCACCAGCTATCTGGCGAAATTCGGCATGCCCAGAACCGTCGATGAACTGGCCACTCACCGCCTCATCCATCTGGAGGAACCCTACCGCGAGGCGGCAAGTTGGGATGAATGGTTCCAGTCGGCCGGCGGCAGCCTCGACGATACCGCGCGCGGCCTGCGCATCAACGACTACGGCCTGGTGATCCAGGGCGTCATGGAAGGGCAAGGCATCGCGCTCGGCTGGCGACACCTCGCCGAGCGCCTGATTGCATCCGGCCTGCTGGTGCCGGTGACGGATCATGTGCTGAAGACCGGCAAGGCGTTCTATGTCGTCTGGCCGAAGAACCGCGAGCTCAGCGACAACGCCCGCAAGGTGCGCGACTGGCTGGCCGCGCAGGCGTAGGCCCGCCAGCGCAATCCGGCGCGTGACCGGATTGCGTATGCTGGATCAGACCGAACCGTCATTCTTGAGGCCGAGCACATCGATCTTGTCGATGGTCGGCGGGCCAGCGAACAGCGTCTCGGCATTGGCCATCAGCGCCTTGGCAATCTCGCCGGTGAGATGCGCCTGCCGACCTGCCTCGTCGTGAAAGGCATCGAACACGCCGAAGACGCTTGGCGAAAGCTGCAAGGCGAACCAGATCGGCGTCCCGGCTTCCTGATTGGCCAGTTGTAGCCCGGTCTTGAGGAACGCGGCGACGTCCTTCTCCTTGCCGGGCTTGGCTTCGAAGCGTGCGAACAATGCAAGTTTGATCATCGTCTTCTCCTCGTCGTTGTGCGGCCAAGGCGGCCGTCCAAACAACAGTCGCAGAATCGATCTGGAAAACGTATTGGCAAAAATGACATCTTTGATATCATTATTGCCATGAACATTTCCGTCCTTGCGCTTGATGGCGTCTTCGACACCGGACTGGCCACGATGCTCGACGTGTTCGGCACCGCCAACGAACTGGCTGGGATGCTGGCATCCCCACCCGGCCGTTTCGCGACCAACATTGTCGGGGTGAGCGAGACGATCCACACCGCGCAAGGCCTGCAGGTGCCGATCGTCTCGATGGGCAGCGAGCCGGCTCCTGATTGGTTGGTGATCCCCGCGATCGGCCAAAAGATGCCAGGCCCGCTTGGCGATGCGCTGAAGCGAAGCGACGTTGCCAGAGCGACCAGGGCGCTGCGCGCCGCCGCCGATACCGGCGTGCGCATCGGGGCCGCCTGTATCGGCACTTTCATCCTGGCGGAAACCGGCCTGCTCGACCGGCGGCCGTCAACCACGACCTGGTGGCTGGCACCGATGTTCCGGCAACTCTACCCGCAAGTGCGGCTCGACGCCTCGCGCATGCTGATCAACGACGGGCAGTTCGCAACCGCCGGAGCGGCACTCGGCCATATCGATCTCGCTCTGATGGTTATCCGCCAGACAAGTCCGGAGCTTGCGGCGCTGACCGCGAAATATCTGATCGTCGACAGCCGGCCACTGCAATCGGCCTATGCGATCTCGGACCACCTCGCCCATTCGAACCCGCTGGTCGAGCGTTTCGAGCGCTGGGCGCGCGGCCGTCTCGCCGCCGGCTTCAACCTCGACGAGGCGGCCGCCGCCCTGGGTGCCAGCAAGCGGACGCTGTCGCGGCGGGTCAACGACGTGCTTGGCAAGACGCCGCTGTCCTATTTTCAGGATCTGCGCGTTGAACAGGCTGTGCATTTGTTGAAGACCACATCCGACAGCGTCGACGAGATCGCCGGGAAGGTCGGCTATGGCGACGGGGTGACGCTGCGCAATCTGTTGCGCCGGCGGCTGCGCAAGGGCGTGCGTGAAATCCGTGCCGCGAACTGATCCACCGCTCTCGTGATAATGCCTCTCCCGCGCCCCCCGAATCCGCCTATAGTGCTCCGATGCCCATTCGCCAGCTTTCCGAAACGATGATCAACCAGATCGCCGCCGGCGAAGTCATCGAGCGTCCGGCAAGCGTGGTCAAGGAACTGGTCGAGAATGCGCTCGATGCCGGCGCCTCGCGGGTCGAGGTCGTCACTGCCGGCGGCGGGCTGAACCTGATCCGCGTCACCGATGACGGCTCCGGCATTTCCGAGCCGGAGCTGGCGCTGGCGATCGCGCGTCACTGCACCTCCAAGCTCACCGAGGATATCAACGACATCCGCTCGCTCGGCTTCCGTGGCGAAGCGCTGCCGTCGATCGGCTCGGTGTCGCGGCTGTCGATCCGCTCGCGCCCGGCAACAAGTGACAGTGCCGCCGAGATCGGCATCGAGGGCGGCCGCGTCCTGCCCGTCAAGCCGGCGGCGGCCAATCGCGGCACCACGGTGGAGGTGCGCGACCTGTTTTTCGCCACGCCGGCCAGGCTCAAATTCATGAAGGGCGAGCGCGCCGAAAGCTCTGCGACCAGCGACGTGGTCAAGCGCATCGCCATCGCCTTCCCCGCCGTGCGCTTCACGCTGGCCGGCTCCGACCGCTCGACGCTGGAATTGCCGGCGACGGACGACAGCACGCAAGGCAGCCTGCGTCGCGTCGCCCAGGTGATGGGCGCCGACTTTCCGGACAATTCGATTGCCATCGAGGCGATGCGCGAAGGCGTGCATCTGACCGGTCACGTGTCGATCCCGTCCTTCACCCGCGCCAACGCGCTGCAGCAATATGCCTATGTCAACGGCCGCCCGGTGCGCGACAAGTTGATTGCCGGCGCCATTCGCGGCGCCTTCGCCGACGTCCTGCCGCGCGACCGCCATGCGGTGACGGTGCTGTTCCTGACGCTCGATCCTGGTATCGTCGACGTCAATGTCCATCCGGCCAAGGCCGATGTGCGGTTCCGCGATCCCGGACTGGTGCGCGGGCTGATCGTCGGGTCGATCCGACAGGCACTTGCCGATGCCGGCATCCGTGCCGCCACCACGGGGGCCGCCGGCATGATGGCGGCGTTCCGGCCTGGTGCCGCGTCCTACGGTCACGGCGGGCCTGCCAATGGCCACCGCAGCTACGAGGCATCATATCATGCCTCCGGCCCAGCCGGCTTCGACCCGGCGCGCTCGCCGCATCGGCCGCTCGACATGGGTTTTGAGAGCTTCGATCAACGCGGCCTGCGTGAAAACGAGCAGGCGGCGTTCGATACCGGCCCGCTTGCCAGCGCCGATGCGCGCGCCGGGCAGAGCGAGGCGGCCGAGACGCTGCTTGGCGCTGTGCTGGGCGCGGCGCGCGCGCAGGTGCACGAAAACTACATCGTCGCGCAAACCAAGGATTCGCTCATCATCGTCGACCAGCATGCGGCGCATGAGCGGCTGGTCTATGAGGCGCTGAAGAACGCGCTGCATTCGCGCGCCGTGCCGTCACAGATGCTGTTGCTGCCGGAGATCGTCGATCTGCCGGAAGAAGATGCCGAACGGCTGGCGATGCATTCGGAGACACTGGCCCGCTTCGGCCTTGGCATCGAGCGTTTCGGCCCAGGCGCGGTCGCGGTGCGCGAGACGCCGTCGATGCTGGGCGAGACCAATGTCCAGCAACTGGTGCGCGACCTCGCCGACGAGATCGCCGACAACGACACGGTCGACACGCTGAAGGAGCGGCTGGACAAGATCGCGGCAACCATGGCCTGTCACGGCTCGGTGCGCTCCGGCCGGCTGCTCAAGGCCGAGGAGATGAATGCGCTGCTGCGGCAGATGGAGGCGACGCCAGGTTCCGGCACCTGCAATCACGGGCGGCCGACTTATATCGAGCTTAAGCTGGCGGACATCGAGAGGTTGTTTGGGCGGCGGTGAAGACCTTCGGTTTCAATAAGGTTGGCGCCAAGCACCCCCACCCGGACCTTCGGTCCGACCTCCCCACAAGGGGGAGGTAGCGCGCAGAGCCTTACCCTCCCCCTTGTGGGGGTCCGAAGGACGGGCGAGACCCGTGGCTCGCCCCGGCAAGTCGCTGCGTAGCAGCGGGGTGGGGGTCCGAAAAGGGCCGCTCTTCAGCGGCCCTTTTCGATTCAAGCAATCCTTATAACCCTCTGACTTACCTCTTCAAATTCACCACGATCACACCGCCGAGCGCCAGTGCCCCGCCAAGCATCCCGAGCAGTGTCGGCACTTCGCCCAGCCAGAAGAAGCCGATGAGGGCGGACATCGGCGAAACCAGATAGAGGAAGTTCGAGGCACGTGCGGCCGGCAGGCGCGACAGCGCGGTTGCCCAGGCGGCATAGGCGATGAGGCTGGGCACGATGCCGAGAAAGATGACGGCGCCGAGGCCGGCCGTGTTGGCGACCGCCGCCTGGGCAAAGCCGCTCGGCAGGAAGGGCGACAGGCAGAGCGCGCCGAGCACCATGTTCGAAGCCGAAATGGTCAGCGGATGATGGCGGGCGAAGAGTGGCTTCTGGACGATGGTGTTGACGGCCGAGCAGAGCGCCGAACCCAGCACCAGCAGTGCGCCGGCGTTGAAATGCAGGCCATGCCCGTCGGCCACCGCGATGACGCCGATGCCGGCGAAGGAAATGGCGGTGCCAACCCAGGCCATGCCCGAGAAGCGTTCGCCGAGCAGCGCCATGGCCATGATGGCGGTGAAGATAGGGCTGACATTGATGATGAAGCCGGCGGCGCCGGCCGAAACGGTCAGTTCGCCGAAATTGAGCATGACCGTGTAGAGCGCCACGAAAATGGCACCGCCAAAGGCCAGGCGCCACAACTCGTCGAGCCTTGGCAGCGCCGGTCGCTTGACGGCGAGGAAGATCGCCGCCGGTACCGCGGCGATGGCAAAGCGCAGCGCGCCGAGTTCCAGCGGTCCGAAGGCGGCGAGACCGGCGCGGATCGCCGGAAAGGCGGACGCCCAACCGACCACCGTCAGTGCCACCGCGATGGCTGCGGTGCTGTCCATCCGTTGTGTCGGATTCAACGTGCTGGTCATCGCGCTCATCTCACTATCCTCGTGTGCTCATGCCCTGACACGCAGAAAACGCTTTCTCGAGCTGATTGACAAACGACCAAATCGAGGATCAGCTGTGACTATGGATCACAGCTCAGACACAATGGTGCCGCTCGAAACGCTGCGCGCCTTCGACGCGGCGGCACGGACCGGCAGCTTTTCGGCGGCCGCGGAAAAGCTCAACATCACCCACGGCGCCGTCAGCCGGCAGATCGCCAAGCTCGAGGACTGGCTCGGATTGAAAGTGTTCGATCGCGGCGCGCGCGGTGTCTCGCTGACGATCGAAGGCAACAGGCTGCATCTGCGCACGGCGGAAGCCTTCGCGCTGATATCGAGCCATTCCGACCGCTGGGTCGAGCCGCGCGGCACCGCCGTGGTGCGGCTGACCTCCATCCCCTCGGTCAGCGGGCTGTGGCTGATGCCGCGCATGGCGGCGCTGGAGAACAATCCCTCGAAGCTGCGCATTGTGCTCGATGTCGACATCCGCCAGGCCGACCTTGCCGACGAGGGCATCGACCTGTCGATCCGATGCGGCCGCGGCGGCATTCCGGGCCGTGTCTCGGTGCAGCTCTTCGAGGAATATGTCTTTCCCGTTGCGTCGCCCGAGCTTGCCCGCGAGATCGGCCGTGGCGACCCGGCCCGGTTGCTGAAATTTCCGCTGATCAATGATTCCGACGCCTCGGCCTGGCGCGCCTGGTTTGCGGCGCAAGGCATGGACTACCGCCCGCGCCCGCAGGACCGCCGTTTCGAGGACTACAATCTGGTGCTCGACGCCGCCGCCTATGGGCTCGGCATCGCGCTGGCGCGGCCGCCGCTGACCGGGCACCAGCTGAAGTCGCGCCGCATTACGGCCGTCGATGAGCGCACCGCGCTCAACCCGGTCTCGTACTGGCTCGACCGGCCGACGGGGCGGCCGCGTGCCGCCGCGGCAGAACTGGCACGCCGCATCGCGGTGCAGGCAGGGCTTGCGCCGGAAAGAATCGAGACGTTCATCGAAGCCGAGAGTTAGCGGAGCACCAGCAGCACAAAACCAAGGATCGCGGCGGCCAGGAATCCGGCGGCCAGAGACACCAGACCAACGCTCATCTGCCTGTGTTCGAGTAGCGCCGGATCACCCGGCCGGGCGGCAACCTGCCCTCGCGCCGTCGTCGCACTGGCGATGGAAGCGCGGCGCGGCGGCGAAACCGCGGGCGAAAGAAGCGTCAGCCATGGCAGGGTTGCCGGCCTCACGACGGCACCCTCCTCGACCTTTGCCAGCGGCGGCGCCAAGCCACGTTGGGCAGTGTCACCCTCCGCCGGTCTCCTCGTTGCAGTCGCCGCCGTCGCTGCCGACGCTGGATCTCCGGCTGATTCGCTGTCCGGTTCCGCAAGCGCCAGATAGGCCTGCATTATTTCGGTCGAGGCCGTCTGCTGCGCTCTTGCGGCTGTTGCCGGCAACAGCATCGGCAAAGCCGGTGTCGCTGCCGGGCGGACAAGCGCGTCGGACGGCGCCGGCGGCGCCACCAGCGCCTTCACCAGTGCCGTTTTGACCGGATCGGCCTTTGCCGACGGCACGGCTTGCGGCGTCATCGCTTCCCTGAGCAAGGCGGCAAGGCGGGCGGAAGGAATGTCCATTGTGCCCTATCAACAGCGTTTTCCGCCTGACAATAGGGGTTCAGCATTGTCTCGGGCTTGTCACATGCTTGACCTTGCCGGCAATTTATGGCGATGAAATCCTCATGAACCTCGGCGCCATTGCATGATGAACCGTTTCGAAGGCCCTGGCGGCAAGGAAGCCCGTATCCGCTATCTCGATGGCGACTTCCAGGTTACCAGCCCCGGCGCATTCGTGCGCTGCGCGGTGACCGGCGAAAGCATTCCGCTCGATGAGCTGAAATACTGGAGCGTCGCCAGGCAAGAGCCCTACGTCAGCGCCACCGCATCGCTGCGCCGCGAGATCGAGGTGCATCCCGAGATGCGTAAGCGAAGCTAGAGCAATTCCAGGAAAAGTGTGAAACGGTTTTCCGTCCGGAATTGCGTCAAAACAAAGAGATAGAGCGGTTCGCCGTTTCGGTGAAACGGTGAACCGCTTTAGCCCTTCAGCTTGCGCTGGCGCCAGGCATCGAGCGTTTCGTCGATGATGCGCTCGGGAACGTGGTCGAGTTCGAAAACCGTGTCGATTTCGAGCACCTCGAGCCGGTCGAGAAAGTCCTGCGGGGCGCCATGGCGCAGCCGGGCTGCGTCCTTGGCCGTGGTGATGAGGCCGAGCCCTTCGGTGCGCGCCGTCGCCGCCAGTTCGGCGAGCTCGTCCTCACCATAGAAATGATGGTCCGGAAACGGCCGCGTCAACACCAGCTCGCCGCCGGCTTCGCGCACCGTGTCGAAAAATTTCTCGGGATGGCCGATGCCGGCGAAAGCAAGGAACCGCTTTCCGGCCAGCCCCTGCTTGATGCTCGGTTCGGTATGGGCCTCGAAGATCGGCCTGGCGGCGCGCGCGGCCTGGCGGACCACGGCATCGGCGGCGGTGCCCTCGCCCATCTTCAACAGCCCGCTGGTGAAGACCAGCTGGTCGACGATCCTGGCCCGGAGCGGGCCACCCGGAATGACGCGGCCATTGCCGATGCCGTAGCGCGCATCGACGACGACCAGCGCATAGTCGATGTGGATGCGCGCGCTCTGGAAGCCATCGTCCATGATCAGGAAATCGCAACCATGTCTTTCCAGCAGCAGCCGGGCGCCGGCGGCGCGATTCGGTGTCACCGCCACCGGCGCATGTTCGCCCAGCAGCAACGGCTCGTCGCCGACATGCCTGGCGCTGTCGTGATCGATATCGACGACATGCGGCTCGGCGAAGGAGCCGCCATGGCCGCGCGACAGGAAACCGGGTTTCAGATGCATGCGCTTGGCCTGTTCGGCCAAGGCGATCGCCACGGGCGTCTTGCCGGTGCCGCCAACGGTGAAATTGCCGACGCACAGGACCGGCGCCTCGATCTTCTCGCGCCGGGCCCGCCGCATGCCGCGGCCGGCGGCGAGCGCATAGATGGCAGACAGCGGCGACAGCGCCAGGACCCGCCAGTCCGGCTCTTCCCACCAGAATGGTGGTGCCTCGGAAGCCACGTCAGCGCCCGTTCGCGCCCTTCAGGCGCGACTTGACGACCAGTGGCTGGATGTAGGGCTCAAGCGATTTCAGCGTGCGCGCCAGCGCACCGCGCATCTCGTCGACGGTCGCCACGCCCGCCGCCATCATCTCGTGACGCGCCACTTCGTTGGTCAGCAGGAAATTGACGGCGCCGGCCAGCATGTCGCGATCGCGCACCAGCTTGGCGCCGCCGCTGTCGAGCAAGCGCTGGTAAGCCTCGCGAAAATTCTGCACATTGCGGCCGGCGAGAACCGCCGTGTCGAGCATCGCCGGCTCCAGCGGATTCTGGCCACCCTCCGAGGTCAGCGAGCGGCCGACGAAGGCGATCTCGGTCAGCCTGAGATAGAGCCCCATCTCGCCGATCGTATCGCCAAGCAAGATGTCGGTATCGGCGGCGATCCTGTCGCCCTTGCTGCGCCGCGCGACCTTCAGGCCCATGCCGGAAATCTGTGCCTCGAGCGCCCCGGCGCGATCGGGATGGCGCGGAACGACGATCGTCAGAAGACCATGGTGGCGTTTGTGCAGCGTCGCGTGGACTTCCGCGGCGACCACCTCCTCGCCGTCGTGGGTCGAGATCGCCGCCCAGGTCGGGCGCGCGCCGATCTGCCGCCGCAGCGTCGCCAGCACCCGCTCATCGACAGGCGGCGGTGAGGTATCGGACTTGAGGTTGCCCGACACGGTCACCGGGCGGGCGCCGAGCGAGCGGAAGCGCTCGCCATCGACATCCGATTGGGCAACGACATGGGCGAGATTCTCGAACAGCGCCTCGGCGATGTTGGCCCGTTTCTTCCAGGAGGTGAACGAGCGGTCGGACAGCCTGCCATTGACCAGCACCTGCGGCACGCGGCGCGCGCCAAGCTCGAGGATGGTCATCGGCCAGATCTCGGATTCGGCGATGATCGCCAGATCCGGCTGCCAGTGATCGAGGAACCGGCTGACCGCCGGCTTGAGGTCGAGCGGCACATATTGGTGGATGATGCGATCGCCGAGCCGCTCGTCGGCGACCTGCGCCGAGGTCACCGTGCCGGTCGTCAGCACGATGTTGACGCCGTAGTCGAGAATGCTTTCGACCAGCGGCACGACCGCTATGGTCTCACCGACGCTCGCGGCATGGATCCAGATCATCGGCCCCTCGGGGCGCGGCCGGCCGGCGACGCCATAGCGCTCGCGGCGGCGGCTGCGATCCTCCTTGCCGCGTGACGTGCGCCAGGCGACATAGGGTCCGACCAGCGGATAGGCAGCGGCACCGGCGAAACGGTATGCCGACAGCATGGCTCGCGCCCAGCGACCGCTCATCGCGGACCATCCACGAGACGGTAGGCCTCGGCGGTCGCGGCATTGAGTGCGATCGTGACTTCCTGGCGCTTGCGCTCCATCTCGGCTTCATCGGCGCCGGGCGGCACGAAGATCGGCGCGCCGATGACGATCGACGAGCGGCCGAACGGCAGGTTGATCGTGGTCTTGTCCCAGCTCTTCTCCAGCACCTTGCGGCGGCTGGTGGTGATGGCGACAGGCAGCAGCGGCCGACCGGAGAGGCGCGCCAGGAGAACGATACCAAGCCCCGCGTCACGCGGCGTGCCGTGGGGAATGTCTGCGATCATGGCGACGTTCTTGCCGGCGGCGAGCGACTTTTTAAGGGCGATAAGGGCTTTTGCGCCGCCCTTGTCGAGATGCCTGGCATTTTCGCGCCCGCCCGAACCACGCACCGCCTCGATGCCGAATTTCTCCAGCATCAGCGCGTTGAGCTCGGCATCGGCGCTGCGCGAGACCATGGCGACCAGCGGCTTGCGCTTGGGATAGTAGGCTGGCGTCAACAAATGCTGGCCGTGCCACAGGGCGATGATGCCGGGCTCGAACTCGGTATAGGCGCCGCCCGAAAACCGCGCCGACCCCTCGACGACGCGATTGGTCAGGCGCACGAACCGCACGAACTGGGCGAACAGGTAGGCGATGGCGTTCTTGACGAATCGCGACTGCGCCAGCGGTTCGCGAATCTTGCGCCAGAAGGCTTTGGTCGTGCGGCTGCGGCCCCTGCTCTTGGGCGCGGCCTCGGCGGCTGGCTCTTTCGCCAGATCATGCTCCATCGAAGTCAACCGGCAGCCTTGCTGTCGGGGTCCAGCAGACGGTGCAGATGAACGACGAAATACCGCATGTGGGCATTGTCCACGCTGGCTTGCGCCTTGGCTTTCCACGCTGTGTGCGCGGATTGATAGTCCGGATAGATGCCGACAATGTCGAGCGCATCGAGATCGCGGAATTCGGTGCCGCCAAGCGTCTTCAGTTCGCCGCCGAACACCAGATGCAAAAGCTGTTTCTTTCCGTCTTCCGCGGCCATGTCGGTCCTTCACATATCGTGAGTTTGTGACAGGTCTAGACCAAAGCCGCCGACTTTGGAACCTTCGAAAACGCTTTCACGCATCCAACCCGGCGATGACGGCGGCGAGCACGGCCAGCAGTTCGCCGCTTCCGGCGGCGAGCGCGCCGTGGCGGGTCACCTCGCCGGCATAGAGCGGCGCGCGGCCGTGCTGGTCGAGCAACTGGCCGCCGGCCTCGCGCAAGATGAGATCGGCGGCGGCGATGTCCCAGTCATGCGCGTTCGGCTTGACGAAAGTGGCGTCGAGCGAACCGCTGGCGATCATGGCCAGCCGATAGGCGAGCGAAGGGCTGTAGGGCGCCCGCTTCAGCCGCGCCTGCCAGTCGGCCGGCATCAGGTCGGTCAGCTGCTTCAGCCCGGAAATCTCGGCCGTATCCGCCAGCTTGCGCACCGCAATGCGCTTGCCGTTGCGGAAGGCACCCTGCCCGGGCAGCGCCCAATAGGTCTCGTTCATCGCCGGACATTCCAGCACGCCGGCAAGCGTGCGGCCATGCTCGACGACGGCAACGCTGACGCACCAAGTGCGCTGGCCTTCCAGGAAGCCGCGCGTGCCGTCGATCGGATCGACGACAAAGGTGCGGCGCGCCGAAAGCCGCACCGGATCGTCGACTGTTTCTTCCGAGAGCCAGCCATAATCCGGTCGTGCCGCCAGCAACGTCTCGCGCAGATAGGCGTCGGCGGCGTGATCGGCTTCGCTGACCGGCGATGTGCCGCCCTTCATCCAGACTTGCGGGCTGTTGCCGAAGTAGCGCATGGCGATGGCCCCAGCCTCGCGGGCGGCATCGCGCAGCAGCGGCAGATCGCCAGTGGCGTCGGAAGCGGCACCGGCAGTGGTCAGGTCATGCTCCTGCAAGGGTCATGCCTTCGATCAGGAGCGTGGGGGCGGCGGTGCCGAAATTGCGGTCGAGGTCATCAGCCGGCACCATGTTGAGGAACATGGTCTTCAGGTTCGAGGCGATGGTGACCTCGGCGACGGGATAGGCAAGCGCCCCATTCTCGATCCAGAAGCCGGAGGCGCCGCGGCTGTACTCGCCGGTGACCATGTCGACGCCCTGGCCGAACACTTCGGTGACGTAGAAGCCGGTCTTGAGCGACGCGATCAGGTCCTGCGGCGAGCGCTCGCCCGGCTCGATGGCGAGATTGGTCGATGACGGCGAAACCGAAGAACCGCCGCGCGCGCCACGCCCATTGGTGACGAGCCCAAGTTCCCGCGCGGCCGATGTCGACAGGAACCAGTGGTTGAGCACGCCCTTTTCGACCATCAACAGCCTTTCGCCCTCGATGCCCTCGCCGTCGAACGGACGCGAAGCCTGGCCACGCAGCCTGAGCGGCTCGTCGGTGACGGTGATCGCGGATGCGGCCACCTGCTTGCCCATCATGTCGCGCAGGAACGACGTCTTGCGCGCGACGGAGGCGCCATTGATGGCGCCGGCAAGATGGCCAGCGATGCCGCGTGCGACGCGCGGGTCGAACACCACGTCGATCGGCCCGGTTGCCGCCTTGCGCGCGCCGATGCGGCGTACGGCGCGTTCGCCGGCCTTGCGGCCGATGTCCTCGGGCGCATCGAGGTCGGCAAAATGCTGGCGCGAGGAGAATTCATAGTCGCGTTCCATGCCGGTGCCCTCGCCGGCAATGACGCTGGCCGAACGCGAGAACCGCGAGCCGACATAGTGGCCGAGGAAACCGTGCGACGTGGCCAGCACCAGGCCGCCCAGGCCAGCGCCGGCGCTGGCGCCCGCCGAATTGGTCACGCCCTTGACGGCAAGTGCCGCTGCTTCCGCCGCGAGTGCTGCTTCCTTCAACTGGTCGGCGGAGACTTCCGTGGCATCGAACAGGTCGAGATCGCGCGTCTGTCTGGCAAGCAGCGCTGGGTCGGCCAGGCCCTGATAGGGGTCTTCGGGCGAAACTCTCGCCATGGCAACGGCGCGCTCGGCCAGCACCTTCGGGTCCGAGGCCGCCGTCGCCGAAACGCTTGCGACCCGCTTGCCGACGAAGACGCGCAGCGCGACGTCCTCGCTCTCTGACGATTCGGTGCCTTCGACCTTACCGAGCCGCACCGACACACCCGTCGAGCGGCCGCGCACGGCCACCGCGTCGGCGGCATCGGCGCCGGCCTTTTTGGCAGCCTCGACCAGAGCCGCGACGCGGTCGGTCAATTTTGCTGCGTCTGATGTATCGGTCATGTGTAAAATCCTGCTGGGGCGGCGAGCTTCGGCCGCTGCCACCCATCTATTGTTCCGGTCCGGCTTGTGCAATGGCATGGACTTCAATCAAAATGCGCCGGTCCTCGGTTCCAATCGCGAACCGAGGCATCGCAACCCGCCCCTATTGTCTGTTCGGAGCATTTTGATGACGCCCTTCCATCTCGCCTTCCCGGTCCGTGATCTCGATGAAACCCGAACTTTCTATGGCGACGTGCTGGGCTGCGCGATCGGCCGCTCATCGGCGACCTGGGTCGATTTCGATCTGTTCGGACACCAGATGTCGGCGCATCTGCGGCCGCAGGCCACGCAAGCCGCCAGTGACGGCAAGGTCGACGGCATCGTCGTGCCGATCCCGCATTTCGGCGCCGTGCTGCTGATGGACGACTGGCAGCGTCTGGCGACGCGGCTGGAGGCGCGCGACGACATCGACTGGCTGGAACGGCCGATGGTCCGCTTCAAGGGCGGGCCCGGCGAACAGGCGACTTTGTTCATCCGCGACCCCTCGGGCAATGCGCTGGAATTCAAGGGTTTTCGCTCACTGGAGCAGGTTTTCGCGCATTGAGCAGACGGGCCGGCAACGAGCCGGTGAATCAAGACGTCGCCACCGGCGTCCAGATCACATCCTCGATTTTCTGCGCGCCGGTCGCCAGCATGACCAGCCGGTCGAAGCCGAGCGCGATGCCGCTGGCCTGCGGCATGATGGCAAGGGCGGCGAGAAAATCCTCATCCAGCGGATAGCGCTCGCCATAGATGCGCTGTTTCTCGTCCATCTCGATCACGAAGCGCCGGCGCTGCTCGCCGGCATCGGTCAGTTCGCCAAAGCCGTTGGCGAGCTCGACGCCGCAGCAATAGAGCTCGAAGCGCTCGGCGACACGCGGATCCCTTGGGCTCGGCCGGGCCAAAGCCGCCTCGGCCACCGGATATTCGCACAGGATGGTCGCCCGGCCCTGCCCGAGAAACGGCTCGACCTTTTCCACCATCACCCGGCTGAACAAATCGGCCCAGCTGTCATCGGGCGCGGTGCGCAGGCCGGCCCGGACCAGGGCAGCATAGAGCGCGTCGCGGTCGGTGCCGCCATCGGCGGCGACCGTGGCCAGCAGATCGATGCCGGAATAGTGGCTGAAGGCGTCCGCCACCGTCAGCCGTTCCGGTGAGGCGAGCGGATCGCAGTCGCGGCCACGGAAGGAAAAGCGCGTGACCCCTGTCCTTGTCGCGGCCAGCGCCAGAAGGGCCGCGCAATCCTGCATCAGGCTCTCATAGGCCTCGCCCACCCGGTACCATTCGAGCATGGTGAACTCGGGATGGTGCAAGGGGCCGCGCTCGCGGTTGCGGTAGACCGGACCGAAGCTGAAAATGCGCTGCTCGCCGGCGGCAAGCAGCTTCTTGCAGGCGAATTCCGGCGATGTGTGGAGATAGAGCGGCGACCGCGCACCATCCGGCCCGACCACTTCCGCGGCGAAAGCCGCCAGATGCGCCTCGTTGCCGGGCGAAACCTGCAGGGCCGCGGTCTCCACCTCGACGAAGTCGCGCCGGGCGAACCAGTCGCGCAGGCTGGCGGCGATGGCGTTGCGCAGCATCAGCCGCGGGCGGCGGTCGGCGTGGACATGCGGCGTCCACCAGGGCGAGGCCGCGGTCATGGCCGGATTGCAGGCGAGTCAGTTCGCCCCACGTCAGTTCGCCCCGCGTCCGTTCGCATTGGGGGCTGGCGGTTCAAGCCAAGATGCGCTAGGCCCCCATCCAGCGCCGCACAAGCCGGCAAATGCCAGTCAACAACTCTTGCAGGATTTAAAACCGTGGTGAAAGTCATCGCCAGTTCGCTCCGCAAAGGCAATGTCGTCGACAAGGACGGCAAGCTTTATGTGATCCTCTTTGCCGAAAACATCCACCCAGGCAAGGGCACGCCGGTGACGCAGCTCGACATGCGCCGCATCGGCGACGGGGTGAAGGTTTCGGAGCGCTACCGCACCACCGAACAGGTGGAGCGCGCCTATGTGGAAGAGCGCGAGCACACCTTCCTCTATCGCGACGGCGAAGGTTTTCATTTCATGAACCCGGAAAGCTACGACCAGGTGGCGGTGTCGGAAGCCGTGGTCGGCGACATGGCGCCTTACCTTCTGGAAGGCATGGCCGTGCAGGTGTCACAGTTCAATGGCATTGCCATTTCCCTGGTGCTGCCGCAGCGCGCCACCTTCGAAGTGGTGGAAACCGAGCCGACAACCAAGGGACAGACGGCCTCGTCGTCCTACAAGCCGGCCGTGCTCTCCAACGGCGTGCGCACACTGGTGCCGCCGCACATCGCGCCGGGCACCCGCGTGGTGGTGATGACGGCCGACGGGGCGTATGTGGAGCGGGCGAAGGACTGAGGGGACGCGCCTTAAGCCCCTTTGAACTGTCGTCGATGATTGGGTTCAAGTACCGACGCTCAGCGCTCCAGAAAAACGCAGATACCGTATCATTGCTTGAAGCAGTGCTCGCGGTGCCATTGCAAGAAATGAGGATGCGGGCGTTCGAAGTGTCGGCGAGGCGGAAGCGCGCGGCGAGACTTGTTTATGAACCCATGCACGCTGTCGGGGTCGTTGACCTGTCGTGAGATCAGGATTTCCAAATCATCGGACAAGCTGATTAATCCGCGATCGAACATCCAATGCGCCGTACCGGACAATGCGATCCCATTATTGACGACATCAGGTCCGTTCATTTCGACCGGTCGAATGTGCGCGGCAGAAACCTCTGCCCGGCCGCCGCCATTTATCAACTTTAATCCTGTGATCGCGCAACGCTCATCATAGGCGCGTAAGATGATGCGACGGAAAATGCGGTCCCGCACGATTCGCGATCCGATGTAACTCACACGATCGCGGTTCTGCTCGAACTGAAATGGAGCCTGCTCATCCTGGAAGCTGCCGACCGATGTACCGATCTCATCGACGCGCGGGAGCAACGACTCGCTCGTGCCTAGGCCCAAATCGACAATGCGGTTGAAGTCGCTTCGGCTGAGTGGACGGACCGCCGATTGAGCACGACCAGAAATCCGTCCTTGGTCGTTAAGCAGACCCCGCTCAACGAGGCCATCCGCCCCGTTAAACGGAACATGATTGGCGAAATCGAGGTAGGATCCGGGCTCAATCAAAGCGAGGTACATACCAGGCGCCACAGGGTCAGGAATAACCTGCTGGATTTTGGCTAGGGCGAAATAGCCACGGGTGTCATCTACCTTGCTAGGTTCGTAGTAGATGATCCAATCGCCAACACACGCTTCCACACGACGCAGATATAGGCGCGGAAACTGATACTGCTCAGCTGGGCTGTCATCGTAGATCGAATCTGAGCGGTGGATGAAGACCCCAAATCCCATGATATTTCTACGTTACGCTTGTTTGGAGATAAGTACCTCTGGTCCGATACCGAAATCCGACATTGAGAGCTTAGTCCAGTTCGAAGAACCTCTTCCCCGCATATCGGCGATTGAAATAGACCTGTTTAATCGGGAATGTCACCCAGCCACCCGCTTGCCGCGCTTGCTCTTCCCGCCTCGCGCCTCCAGCACCCTCTCCACCTCGCGCTTCAGCTCATCCTTGATATCGGCCGTCTCGTTCATCAGGGCGTCGATCTTCAGGAAGTCGAGCACACGGTATCTCGACACTGCCGGGCGGACCAGGATGTCGGGGCGGCATTGGTTCAGCTTGTTGGCGATGATCGACTGCATCATCAGCTGCGTGGCGCCGAACATCAGGTCGACGGAGGTCGGCTGCTTGCGATCGGCCTCTTCCGGTGCGCCGACCACGTCGACACCGATGATGATGTCGGCGTCGTTTTCGATCAAGTCGAACGGCACGGGGTTGTAGATACCGCCGTCGATCAGCAGCCGTCCGTCGCGCATCACCGGACGGAACACGGCGGGTATCGCCGCCGAGGCCGCCAGCGCCGAGTGCAGGTCACCGTCGTCGAACACGGCCAGCTTGTGGGCGAAATAATCCGTCGCCGTCACCTTCAGAGGGATTTTCAGCTCGGCGAAGGTTTCGGGAATGGCCTCTGGCAGAAAGGCTTTCAGGATGCGCTCGACATTGAACTGGCTGACACGGATGCCGTTCTGCATGGCCTCGGCGATGGTGCCCGGCCGGGCTCGCCACATGCGGCTCGCCACTTCGGCGCGGCGGCCGAGGATCGAGCGGGCATAGTCGTGGATGTCCTTGCCGGTCATGCCGGCGGCCATGCCGGCGCCCATGATGGCACCGATCGAAGAGCCGGCAATCGCCACCGGCTTGATGCCCAACTCGTCCAGCGCCTCGATGACGTGGATATGCGCCAACCCGCGCGCGCCGCCGCCACCAAAGGCGATGCCGAAGCTAGGCGCCATTTTGGGTGGCTCCTGCCCAATGTCGGTTTCCAGGCGGGGACCGCCAATTGCCGAAATCGGCGCCGCCCCTCACCTGCCTGCCGGCATCCTCTCCCCGTATAGTGACGGGGAGAGGGGTGCTGGCATCGCCGATTTCGCCAATCACCAGCGTTGCAAGACAGGCGCCGAGGTTGCGGCCATCCCCGTCCCTATACGGGGAGTTGAGGAATGGTCCACTAGCGGACGAAAAGCCAATTGCTTGGCTTTTCGAATGACGAACGCCGGCAGGGCGATGAGGGGCAGCGCCGGCGCCCGGAAAAGAGAAACCGGCTCTCATCCCTTGCCGGCCTCGGCCAGTTTCGGGCCGATGACCATGATGGTCGGCTCGGCCGACAGCAGTTCTTTCGCTGCCGCCTTGACCTGGTCGAGCGTCACCGCGTTGATGTAGGCAGCGCGGCGCTGCATGTAGTCGATGCCGAGATCGTCAAGCTGCAGCTCGACCAGCGTCGAGGCGATGGAACTCGAAGAGTCCAGATTGTTGATGGCGTAGGCGCCGATCATGTATTTCTTGGTCGCCGCCAGCTCTGCCTCGGTCGGGCCGTCCTGCGCCAATTGCTTGATAACATTGCGAACAATTCCCAGCGTCTCGGCCGCCCGGTCCGAGCGGGTTCCGGTGCTGACGATCAGCGCGCTGGCGTGGTCCTGGTTGAACAGCGAGGAGTTGACGCTGTAGGCCAGCCCGCGTTTTTCACGCACCTCCTGGAACAGGCGCGAGGTGAAGGTGCCGCCGCCCAGAATCTCGTTCATCACCACGGCGGCAAAGAAATCCGGCGCCTTGCGCTTCACGCCGGGATAGGCGAGCTGCAGCGAGGTCTGCGGCAGGTCGTAGTCGACCTCGACATGCTGCGCCAGTTTCGGGTCGATATCGGCCACGGGGGCGAGCGCCTGGTTTTGCGGCAGGTCGCCGAACACCATGTCGAGCTTCTTCTTCAAAGTCTCGGGGTCGATGGCGCCGACCACGGCGACATGCAGGCCGCCGCGCGCGAAAACCGCCTTGTGAAAGGCTTTCAAATCATCCGGCGTGATGGTGGCGATGCTCTGCCTTGTGCCCTGGTCGGAGCGGGAATAGGGGTGGTCGCCATAGAGTGCGCGCGCCCATTTCTTCTGCGCCACCGTATCGGGGTCGTTCTCGCCGGCGATGATGCCGGACAGGATCTGGGCGCGGATGCGGTCGATCGGCGCCTGGTCGAAGCGCGGCTCGTTGACCGCCAGCCGCAACAGGTCGAACGCCTCGTCGCGCTGCTCGGCCAGCATGCGCATCGAGCCGTAGACGCCGTCGCGGCTGTCGTCGAAGCTCATCTCGGCGCCGGCGTCGTCGAGCTTGATCTGGAAGGCTTCGCTGTCGAGCGGGCCAGCGCCTTCGTCGAACAGGCCGGTCATCAGATTGGCCAAGCCCTCCTTGCCGACCGGATCCTGCGTCGAGCCGCCGTCGAAGACGAAGCGGATGGCGACGATCGGCACCGAATAATCCTCCACCAGCCAGGCGGTGATGCCTTTTGGCGAGGTGACGGACTGGATGTCCATCGCGCGTGCGGTGAGCGCCGGCAGGATCAGGAAGAGGATGGAGAGGAGTAAGGTTATCAGCGGCGCAACCGCACGCTTTGGGGCAATAGCTTCAGGCAAATGATGGCTTCCAACTTGTACTCGAGACGAACAATTGTCGAAGTCGCCGCCGCCCCTCATCCGCCTGCCGGCACCTTCTCCCCGTGTAGTGACGGGGAGAAGGGGGCTGGCCGCGGTCTCGGCCCCATTCTTCCAACCTTGGTGATTGGCGAAACCATTGATGATGGCGCCCCTCTCCCCGCCGCTATACGGGGAGAGGATGCCGGCAGGCAGGTGAGGGGCGGAGCCGGCATCTGTAATGAGCGAAGGATGGTGCCCGGAACGGGCCTGGTACGCAGCCGGCAGCCGAACCGGCTGCCCTGCGCGCGTGAGGGTGAGATGCTCGGTCAAATCAATTCCCCGCCTGTTGCTGCGGCAGCAAATAGCCGGTCGTCGACCGGGCGAGCACCAGGTAGCGCGCGGCGACGGCCTTGACCTCGTCTGTCGTGACCTTGCGGATGCGGTCCGGCCATTGCTGGACGTCCTGCACATTGCCGCCGGTGGCAAGCGTGGAGCCGTAGATGTTGGCCATGGAATCCTGCTTGTCGCGGGCAAAGATCATCGAGCGCACATAGCGGTCCTTGGCCTTTTCCAGCTCCGCCGATGTGACGCCGTCCTTGGCGATACGCGCCACCTCGGCATCGACCGCCGCTTCGACGTCGGCGAGCTTGGCATCGCCGCGCGGGGAGCCATAGACGGTGAAATTGGTGTCGTCGAGCATGGCGCCCTGGAAGTAGGCGCCGGCGCTGGACGCGATGCCTTGCTGGACGACGAGCGCCTGGTAGAGCCGGCTGCGGTTGCCGCCGCCAAGGATCTCCGCCAGCAGGTCGAGCGCTTCGGCCTCGCCCGGCTTGCCGGAATGATAGGACGGCACCACCCATTGCGTGGAAAAGCTCGGCACGCTGACGCGGGCATCGGCGAGCGTGACCGTGCGCTTGGTGTTCTGCTCCGGCTCGACCGGGCGGATGCGCGGCGGCAGATCAGGACCGCGCGGCACCTTGCCGAAGGTCTTTTCGGCCAGCGCCCTCACCCTGTCCGGCTCGACATCGCCGGCGACGATCAGCACGGCGTTGTTGGGCCGATAGTATTTGTCATAGAAGGCGGTGGCGTCGGTGCGGTTCAGCTGCTGCATCTCCTGCATCCAGCCGATGACTGGGATGCGGTAGGGCTGATTCTGCCACAGCGTGGCGTCGACTTCCTCGTCCAGCACGGCTTGCGGATTGTTGTCGATGCGCGAGCGGCGCTCCTCGAGGATGACGTCGCGCTCGGTCTTGATGACATCGTCGGTGAGGATGAGGTTGCGCATGCGGTCGGCCTCGAAGCTCATCATCAGCTCGAGCGCCGATGGCGCCACGGTCTCGTGGAAGGCGGTGTAGTCGTAGGAGGTGAAGGCGTTGTTGGAGCCGCCTATGTCGGAGACGGCGCGGTCGAACTCGCCGGCCGCATGATGGGTCGTCGCCTTGAACATCAGATGTTCGAAGAAATGGGCGATGCCGGACTTGCCCGGCGGCTCGTCGGCGCTGCCGATCTTGTACCACACCATATGGGTGACGATCGGCGCGCGGTGGTCGGGGATGACGACGACCTCCATGCCGTTGTCGAGCAGGAAATCCGTCACCTTGAACGCGGCCGGCTTCGTGTTGGGCGACACGGGGCTGTCGGCCAGCACCGGGCCGGTCATAGCGAAAGCCAGCGATGTCGCCAGCAGCGGTCCGCGCAGCCATTCAGCCTTAGTTGTCATCAATGGCTCCGATTTCCTGGCAGGACGATAGGCATGGTGCTGGCGACAAGCAAAGTGAATTGTTGGTCATGTTGCCGGCAAAGGCGGCGGCAAAGAGGCCGGCCATGGGTGCAAGGCGTATCAGGCGGCCTCGATGAAGCGGATCACCGTCTCGCCATAGTTGCGCTCGTCAAGCACGGAAAAGCCGGGGCCTGGCTCGAAGGGAGCCACTGCCGCCTCCTCGACCACGCACAGCGCGCCGGGGCGAAGCCAGCCGCCGGCCTTGGCGGACTGCAGAGCGCGCTCGCCAAGGCCCTTGCCGTAGGGTGGGTCGGCGAAGACGAGGCCGAACGGCGCCAGCGTGCCGGCCTCGCCAAGGCCGGTCGCATCGCGACGAAAAATCTTGGTGCGGCCGGTCAGACCGAACGCCTCGACGTTGTCGCGGATCAGGCCCCGGCCCTCCGCCGATTCCTCGATGAAGACGCTGTAAGACGCACCGCGCGACAGGGCTTCGAGGCCGAGCGCACCAGTGCCGGCGAACAGGTCGAGCACGCGCGCGCCGTCCAGTTGCTCCGCGAAGCGATGCGCCAGCACGTTGAAGACGGCCTCGCGTGTGCGATCGGTCGTCGGACGAATGGCGCTGGTGCGGGGCGTCGCCAGCGGACGCCCGCGAAACTCACCACCGACAATTCTCATCTCGTTCTGGGGCCTTTGGGGCCGCCGCGCGGCCGCTCACCGCCACCGGCGCCGCCCGGACGCTCGCCACGCGGCTTGCCGAACGGCTTTGCGCCGGCCGGTTTGCCATAAGACGGCTTGAACGACGCCTTGCGCGCCTTGGCCTCGGCCGCCTTGGCGGCGTCCGCTTCTGCCCTGCCCTTGCCGATCGGCCGCGCGCCGGGCGCCATCCAGACATTGGCTTTGCGCTGGCCGGGCGGCTCGATCGGCCGCTGCTCGCGCTCGGACTTCTTGCCACCGCCACGAGGCTTGTCGCCAAAACCGCCACGCGGCTTGTCGCCGAAGCCGCCACGGGGCTTGTCGCCGAAGCTGCGTTCGGGCCGCGGGCCGCGCTCGCCAAAGCTCTTTTCCGGCGCGGAGCCCCTGTCGGGACTGGTCGACAGCTTGCCCAGTGCTTCGTCGCGGCTGCCTTCGCGGCGCTTGCGGTTCTTGATCAGTCCGCCCTCGCCGATCGGCCGGCGCTCGCCGTCACGGGTGAACTTCGGCCGTTCCGGCTCCGGCTCGCGGATTTCGGTGCGCCGCACCGGCTTGTTGGAA
The DNA here is from genome assembly GCF_024746815.1 of Mesorhizobium sp. AR07. Classification (GTDB taxonomy): domain Bacteria; phylum Pseudomonadota; class Alphaproteobacteria; order Rhizobiales; family Rhizobiaceae; genus Mesorhizobium. Next base: position 217,659 of record NZ_CP080525.1, on the reverse strand, counting down.
AACGGCTTTGATATCTCGGCATCGAAATTGGCGCCGGATTCCTCGACCAGGCGCTCGCCAAGCTGGTCGCGCAGCACCCTGCCCTTGATCTCCAGCACATGGCCCTCGGCGAGGTCGTCGAGCTGGAACGGCCCGTAGGAGATGCGGATCAGCCGCGTCACATCGAGACCGAGCGAACCGAGGATGTTCCTGACTTCGCGGTTCTTGCCCTCGCGCAGGCCGATCGTCAGCCAGGCATTGGTGCCCTGCTCGCGGTCGAGCGTCGCTTCGATGGCGCCGTAGAAGACGCCGTCGACGGCAATGCCTTCACGCAGGCCGGCGAGCGCGCTTTCCTCGACCTTGCCATGCACGCGCACCCGGTAGCGGCGCAGCCAGCCGGTGGCCGGCAGTTCGAGCACGCGCGACAGGCCGCCATCATTGGTGAGCAGCAGCAGGCCTTCGGTGTTGATGTCGAGCCGGCCGATGGTCATCAGCCGCGGCAATTCAGCCGGCAGCACGTCGAAGACGGTCTTGCGGCCCTCGGGATCGCGGTTGGTGGTGACGACGCCGGCCGGCTTGTGGAACAGGAACAGGCGCGTGCGTTCGATCGGCGGGATTTCCATGCCGTCGAGATGGATGATGTCGTCGGGCATCACATTGAAGGCCGGCGAGGTCAGCGCGCGGCCATTGACCTTGACGCGGCCGGCAGCGATCAGCTCCTCGGCATCGCGGCGTGAGGCGAGGCCGGCACGCGCCAGCCGCTTGGCGATGCGTTCGCCTGCCTCTTCCGGCACGTCCGGGGAACGCGGACGCGGCTTGAAACCAGCGCCCGATGCCCCTTGCGGCCGATCGCCAAAGTCGCGCTTGGGACGGTCGCCGCCGAAGTCACGCTTCGGGCGGTCAGCGAAGTCACGCTTCGGACGATCGCCGGCGTCTCGCGGCGCACGATCGCCAAAATCACGCTTGGGACGGTCGAAACGCTTTTCGCCCTCCGCTGCCGCCGCCACCGGACGGTCGCCGCGCGGTGCGTAGGGCTTGCGCGGTCCTTCGCGCTTTTCATACGGCTTGCGCTCGCCTTCGGCCGCTACCGGGCGATCCCCACGCGGCGCATAAGGCTTGCGCGGTCCTTCGCGCTTTTCATACGGCTTGCGCTCGCCTTCGGCGGCCACCGGACGGTCGCCACGCGGCGCGTAGGGCTTGCGCGGTCCTTCACGCTTTTCATACGGCTTGCGCTCGCCTTCGGCCGTCATTGGGCGGTCACCGCGCGGCGCATAGGGTTTGCGCGGTCCTTCGCGCTTTTCATACGGCTTGCGCTCGCCTTCGGCCGCCATTGGGCGGTCACCGCGCGGCGCATAGGGTTTACGCGGCCCTTCGCGCTTTTCAAATGGCTTGCCTTCGGGACGCGGCCCCTTGCTGAATGGCTTGTCGCCGCCCTTGAAGTCGCGCTTCGGCCGCTCGCCTTCGGCGGCCATCGGCCCGTCGCCGCGTGGTGCGTAGGGTTTCTTGGCGCCAAAGGACGGCTTGCCGCCTTTGCCGGCGGCGCCGTCACGGCTGCGCGGTCCCGCGGCGTTCGAGCCGCTTTTGACCGGACCCTTCTTGGGTCGGAATTTCTTGTCGTTGTCGTCCATGTGGCCTTTGCCCGTTTGCGCTGCTACAGCGTGGCGCATCCTTTTGGGCGCGCAACGAACGCTGTAGCACTTTTGATTTGGCGCATGATCATTCTCGAAAGCCGAGTCCGATTTTCGAGGTCATGCGCTCAATAACAGGATCACCAGAGTTTGTCAGGGAAAAGTGGAGACCGGTTTTTCCCAAAGGACAAACGAAAACCAAAAGCCTGGAGCAAGTGCGGTTCATCCTGAAACGGACTTGCTCCAGAGTGGCGAGGAGACAATCGGAATGGAAATCGCGTGAAGCAGCCGGATTTCATGGCGCTGGCGCTGAAAGAGGCGGAAGCTGCGGCGCAGCGCGGCGAAGTGCCGGTCGGCGCCGTCATCGCCAGCGGCGATGGCATTGTCGCCAGCGCCGGCAACCGCACACGCGAGCTTGCCGACCCGACGGCGCATGCCGAGATGCTGGTCATCCGCGAAGCCTGCCGCAAACTCTCGAGCGAGCGGCTCACCGGCCATGATCTCTATGTAACGCTGGAGCCTTGCGCCATGTGCGCGGGCGCCATTTCCTTCGCCCGGCTGCGCCGGCTCTATTTCGGCGCGACCGACGACAAGGGCGGCGCGGTGGTCAACGGCGTGCGCTTCTTCGCCTCGCCAACCTGCCACCACACGCCGGATATCTACCCGGGCATGGGCGAGACCGAAGCGGCCCTGCTGCTGAAGGAATTTTTCCGCGAGCGGCGCGGCTGAACCGCGCGTTTTACAGCGACGGCAGCCAGTCGAACCAGCCGCTGCCCTTCTTGCCTTCCGCCTCTTTCTTCAGGCGGCGTTCCTTCTTGTACTCGTCCTCGCCAAGCTGATCTTGCGGCGCGGTGCTTGCCGCGACACGATACTGCACTGGCGGTTCGCTCAGATATTTGCGGGTGTTCGGGTCGCCCTGCTTGCTTTCGGCAAGGCGGCGCTGGATCTCGGCGGCGCGGCCCTTGTCGGAATCGGCTGGAGTCCAGCGCGGCGGATGGCCCGAACCCGACTCCGCCAGCATCTTTTTTACCGCTTCGGGGTCGGTCTGGACGTCGTTGACGATCTCCGACTGATAAGCCGGATCGTTCTGATGGGCGGTGGCGTCGGCGCGCAGGCGGGCGCGGCGCTGCTCTGGCGATTCGGGCCATTCGGCGCTCGCCGTCTCGATGCTGTCCTGCGGCGCCGGCAGCGCGTCCTTCTGGCCTGGCGCCGGCTTCACCAGCGTCGGACGCGGCTTGTAGTCGATCTGGTCCTTGTGCTTCGGCGCAAACGAAAAGGCGCTGGAAATATCGCCGGCCAGCTGTGCGCCGGCGGTCTTGTCGGTGCCGTAGGTCGGAGAGCCCATGCAGCCGGACAGAGCCAGGCCCGATGCGACAAGCGGCGCCAGCAGCGCAAGGCGCGCGTTATATCTCTCGGTCATGCCAAAAAGTCCCACTCTAGACAGCCTCTCGATTGCCACCGGCCTGATGTCCGGTCCCCATCGTCCAAGCACTTGCGACGGAAATCCGGCGACAATTTGTCTTCCGGAGTTTCGCGTGTTTACCTCAACCACTCGTTAAGGGCAACGCGTGGGCGGTTTTCACCCGCCCAGCGTGGCATTTGTGCACCGATAGAGCCTTTCCGATCGGCCGGCCAATCAAAGCCGGCCAAGCGCCTTCAACTCGTGCAGCACCGCCGCATCGCGCGCCGAAACATCAGGAAACGCAGCGTCCTGCCCGACATCGGCGGTGTAGCGCCAGGACCGTGCGCATTTCACCAGGCCGCGGTCCTGCGCCTTCTCGACCACCACGGCGACGCCCCTGACGTCGTCGAGCGTGAAGGCGCCTGCCGGCGCCTGCCCATGCACGATTACCAGTTCGCTGGTGATCGCCATCTCGGCCATGTCGACATCCGATATCGCCGCCTCGAGCGCCGCATCGTCGATGGTGACGACCGGCACGGCTTCCAGCGACGAACCGATCACCCTCTGGGCGCGCGCGATCTCCAGCGCGCCGGTGACGACACGGCGCACCTGCCGCACCTTGCGCCACTTTTCCGCCAGCGCCTCGTTCTTCCAGTCCACCGGTATCTGCGGGAACTGGTCGAGATGCACCGAGACGGCGTCCGGATGGCGGTCGAGCCAGGCCTCTTCCATGGTGAAGGGCAGCATCGGCGCCAGCCATTTCACCAGACAGTCGAAGAGATGGCGCACCACCTGTACCGAGGCCTTGCGTTTCACGCTCGACGGTGCGTCGCAGTAGAGCGCGTCCTTGCGGATGTCGAAGTAGAAGGCCGACAGTTCGACAACCATGAAGTCGAGCAGCGTGCGGGTGATGCGCTTGAACTCGAAGGCGTCGTAGCCCGAGCGCACGACTTCATCCAGCTCGGCCAGCCGGTGCAGCATCAGCCGCTCCAGCTCCGGCATTTTGTCCAGCGGCACCTCTTCGCCATCGTCGTGGGCAAGCGTGCCCAGCATCCAGCGGATGGTGTTGCGCAGCTTGCGGTAGGCGTCGATGTTGGTCTGCAGCACGTTCTTGCCGAGCCGCTGGTCTTCCCAGTAGTCGGTGGTCACCACCCACAGACGCAGGATATCGGCGCCCGACTGCTTGATGACATCCTGCGGCACGACCGTGTTGCCGAGCGACTTCGACATCTTGCGCCCATCCTCGTCCATGGTGAAGCCATGGGTGACGACAGTGTCGTAAGGCGCCCTGCCCCTGGTGCCACAGCTTTCCAGCAGCGAGGAATGGAACCAGCCGCGATGCTGGTCGGAGCCTTCCAGATAGACGTCGGCCGGCCATTTCAGATCCGGGCGATCCTCCAGCGTGAAGGCGTGCGTCGAGCCCGAATCGAACCAGACGTCGAGGATGTCCATCACCTGCTTCCATTTCGAAGCATCGTGATTGCCGAGGAAACGCTCCTTGGCGCCGGCGGCGAACCAGGCGTCGGCACCCTCCTTCTCGAAGGCGTCCATGATGCGCTGGTTGACCGCCTCGTCCTTCAGCACATTGCCGTCGGCGTCGGCGAATACGGCGATCGGCACACCCCAGGCGCGCTGGCGCGACAGCACCCAGTCGGGGCGCTCCTCGATCATGGCGCGGATGCGGTTCTGGCCGGCGGCGGGCACGAAACGGGTATCGTCGATCGCTTTCAGCGCGCGGCTGCGCAGCGTCGAGCCGTCGCCGAGGTCCTTGTCCATATAGACGAACCACTGCGGCGTGTTGCGGAAGATGATTGGCTTCTTCGACCGCCAGGAATGCGGGTAGCTGTGCTTCAGCCGGCCGCGCGCGAACAGCGCATTGCGCTTGATCAGTTCGTCGATGACCGCCTGGTTGGCATTGCCCTTCTTGCCATTGTCGTCGATGACGCGTGCGGCCCCGCCCTCGCGGTCCGGGCCGAAGCCCGGCGCGTCCTTGGTGAAGAAGCCGCCATCGTCGACGGTGAACGGGATGGCGCTGTCGATGCCGCGGGCGCGCAGATCCACTGCTGCGTCCATCCAGGCGTCAAAGTCCTCGCGGCCGTGGCCGGGCGCGGTGTGGACGAAGCCGGTGCCGGCATCGTCGGTGACATGGTCGCCGGCAAGCATTGGCACGGGAAATTCGTAGCCGCCGCCAAAGCCCTTGAACGGATGCGAAAGCGTAAGACTTCCAAGCTCTTGCGCCGAAACATCGCGAAGCCGGTTCAAGGTGACCTTGGCCTTGACAGAGGATTCCTCGGCCAGCGCGTCGGCGAAGATCAGCTTTTCGCCCGGCTGCGGGCCGAACGCGTTCTCGGCCACTGTCACCTCGTAGAGGCCATAGCCGATGCGTGGCGAGTAGTTGACGGCGCGATTGCCAGGGATCGTCCAGGGCGTCGTCGTCCAGATGACGACGTGCGCCTGCAGCAGATCGAGCGCTCCCTCCGTCAGTTTGGTCTCGCCATCATCGACGGGCCGGACCAGGCTGACGACCGGAAACTTCACCCAAATCGTGTCGGACTCATAGTCCTGGTACTCGACCTCGGCCTCGGCCAGTGCGGTACGCTCGACGACGCTCCACATCACCGGCTTGGAGCCGCGATAGAGCTGGCCCGACATGGCGAACTTCAGCAGTTCGCCAGCAATGCGTGCCTCGGCATGGAAAGCCATCGTCGTGTAGGGGTTCTTGAAGTCTCCGACGACGCCGAGCCGCTGGAACTCGCCGCCCTGCACGGTGATCCAGTGCGCGGCGAACTCGCGGCATTCCTGGCGGAACTCGTTGACCGGAACCTCGTCCTTGTTCTTGCCCTTGGCGCGGTACTGCTCCTCGATCTTCCATTCGATCGGCAGGCCATGGCAGTCCCAGCCAGGCACGTAGTTCGAGTCGTAGCCGCGCATCTGGAACGAGCGGGTGATGACGTCCTTGAGGATCTTGTTTAGGGCATGGCCGATATGGATGTTGCCGTTGGCGTAGGGCGGGCCGTCATGCAGCACGTATTTCGTGCGGCCGGCAGCGCTTTCGCGCAGCTTGCGGTAGAGGTCCATATCCTGCCAGCGCTGGACCAGCAGCGGCTCCTTTTCGGGCAAGCCGGCGCGCATCGGAAAATCCGTCTGCGGCAGATAAAGCGTCTTGGAATAGTCGATCGTTAAACTGTTGGGCGTTTCGTCGGTCATTGGTCTGCCATGTGCGTGCCCGGCCAGACGGCCTGCGGCGTTGAAGTCTTTGCCTTGACGCCTATCGCTTTCCCAAAACCGAAGCCACTTTTGGGCGATATGCGTTGATGATCTGGAAAAAGCGCGAGAGGCCGCGCGCAAGATTCCAGGCGGCTCCGGCGGCGCTCAGGCCGCCCGGAACACCGGGCCGGTAATTCGTATCGCCAGCGCGTGAAGGCGCGAAAAGCTCGTCATCGGTGGGCTTTTAGCCGAGATAGGCGCAGGAATAAAGCGCCTCGTTCGATTCACTTAGAGACTGTTCGAAATTCGCTCCGGCGAGTCATATGGTGGTGGTTTTGAGAACCTTAGCGCAGTGGACATTGGGTCCATGAGCACCGGAAGCGCAGAAAACGCCGCTAGATGGCCGCCGGAGTAGAATTACCAAACAGTCTCTTACATCGTGAAGTTGAAGCGATAGGTGGTCGAGACGCCGATCATGAACTGGTTGCGGTCGCCGCGCTCCCTGACCAGGCTGGAATCGGCCGCAGGCCCCATCAGGCGCGAATATTCGCCAAACAGGCTGGCGGTCATCGGCTCCGTCACCTTCCAGGTTATGGCGCCGCCGAGGCCGGTCGATTTCAGGCCGCCACCGGGATGATATTCGCTGAGCCCCGAGGCGACGGCCTCCTGCGCGTCGACGCCGTAATAGGCGTCGAAATAGTTGGCCGAGGCAAATGAAACACGCGGCCCGCCCGAAATCCGGACAGTTGGCGTGACGTCATAAAAGGCGTCGGCGGCGATATCGGCGACAAAGCCGTTGTGCGCGCGAATGCCGTGGCGCAGTTCGGCGCGGGCGCGCAGCCAATCGGTCGGATAGAATTCGAAGAAGCCGCCGACCTCGCCGCCCCAGCGAACCGGATCGAGGCCCTTCAATTCATCGGCGTTGCCATCGTCACGGGAAAACAGGAACTTGCCGGTCAGGCCGGCACGAACGCTGCCATCGTCGACCAGCGCCAATGAGATGTTGTCGTTGCGCGAGGTGAAGCGGGCCGCCGGTCCGGCCTTGCCCAGAGAGACGATCGGCGAGGCACTGAGCAGGTACTTCTTGCCGCCATCGAAGTTCGGCGCGACCATGCCCGTGGCGCCGACGGTCAGATACCAGTCGCCGGACAGCCAGCTGCCCTCGCCCGCATTGGCGGCGCCCGCGCTACCCAGCACCGCAGCGGCCAACATCACAGAGATTTTCCCGACCGGACTCATGGCCACTCCACTAACACAACGCACACTATTACCGATGACAGCTTTGACGGCCGTTTGGTAAAATTTGATTTAAACCCGAGACATCCGATCGCGGATTGCCGTGATCGCGCCGTCGGTCATCGGCTGGACGTTGGCCGGCACCGGGACTAACCTCCATCTGGCAGTACCCCGCAGCCTTTGATGGAGACCGCGACAATGACCCTGCATGGCAACGCCTTGAAAACCGCGATCGAACAGACACGGACAAAATGGGGATGGTTTGTCGCGCTCGGCGTGCTGCTGCTCATCTTCGGCGGCATAGCCTTCGGCAATCTGTTCGTCGCCACGGTGGCTTCGGTCTATGTCGTGGGGTGGCTGATGCTGATGGCCGGCGTCATCGAGATCGTGCATGCGTTCGGCGTCAAGGCCTGGGGCCGCTTCTTCTACTGGCTGCTCAGCGGACTTCTCTATGCCGTCGCCGGTTTTTTCGCCTTCTACAATCCGCTGCTTGCCTCGGCGGTATTGACGTTCCTGCTGGCCATCGCGCTCGTCGCTTCCGGTGCGCTCAGGGCCTGGGTCGGCTACAGCCACCGGCCGGAACGCGGCTGGGGCTGGATCGTCGCGGCCGGTGTCATCAGCGCGCTTGCCGGCCTGATCATCGCCATGGGCTGGCCGGTCAACAGCCTGTGGGTGCTCGGATTGTTTCTCGCGATCGACCTGATCTTCCAGGGCTGGACCTTCATCGCCGTCGGCCTGGCGCTGAAAAAGTAGAGCAGCGCGCAGGAAACCAACAGACTTTAAAAGGTCATGGCTGCGTCGAGGTCGGAGAGCGGCTTGACGCCGGCAAGCAGCGCGCGTGCTTCGGCTTCGTCACGCTTCATCTGCGCCACCAGCGCATCGAGCCCTTCGAACTTCACCTCCGGGCGCAGGAAACCGAAGAAAGAAACCTGGCAGACCTCGCCGTAGAGATCGCCGGAGAAATCGAAGACGAAGGTTTCCAGAAGCGGCGCGCCATCGTCGTCGACGGTCGGGCGACGGCCGAAGCTGGCGACACCGTCATGAAGCGTGCCGTCGGCGCGACGAAAGCGGACGGCATAGATGCCCTCCTTCAGCGCGGCTTCAGCGGAAAGCCGCATATTCGCGGTTGGAAAGCCAAGCGTGCGGCCGAGCTGCTGGCCGCCCACCACCTCGCTTTCGACGGTGAAACGATAGCCAAGCAGTCCGGCGGCCTCCGCCACCGCGCCATCGCCGAGCAAGCCGCGGATGCGGCTCGACGACACCACCTCGGCGCCCTCGTCACGAAAGGCATCGACAAGCGTGACGCCGAAACCATGACGCTCGCCGGCCGCCATCAGATAGGCAGGGCCACCCTGACGATCCTTGCCGAAATGAAAATCGAACCCGGTCACGGCATAGGTAATGCCAAGGTTTTTCTCCAGCACGTCGGTCACGAATGCTTCTGCCGACAGCGAGGCGAAATCGCGGGTGAACGGCTGCTCGACGAGCGCGGCAAAACCCAGCCGCGACAGGAGCCGCGCCTTCATGGGCGGCGGCGTCAGCACGAACAACGGCATGTCAGGCCTGAAGATTTTTCGCGGGTGCGGTTCGAATGTCAGCACCAGGGCTGGCGCACCGCGCCGCTGGGCTTCCGCCAATGCGCGCTCGAGCACCGCCTGATGGCCGCGATGGACACCATCGAAATTGCCGATCGCCACCACGCCGCCACGCAATTGCGCGGGCAGTGGCGCGGTTGCCAAAATGTGCTGGAAGGCTGGCATCGTCACCTACCGCAGTTTCGGAATGACGGCCACCGGACGATAGCCGTGCTTCTCCAGGAACGTCGCCAGCCTTGCCGGATCCGGCTGCGATGCGTCGCCATAGTCGCGGGCATGAATACCGCCGGAGACATAGAGAACGTCGAAACCATTGTCGGCGGCGCCCTTCACATCGGTCATCATGCCGTCGCCGATGGCCAGCACTTCGCCGCGCTCGACAGGCCGGCCAAGAATCTCCGCAACCTCCTTCATCGCCAGCTTATAGATCGGCGCGTAAGGTTTTCCGGCGATCAGCGTACGACCGCCGAGCTGGGCATAATCGCGTGCCAGCGCGCCGGCACACCAGATGATGCGTTCGCCGCGCTCGACCACGATATCGGGATTTGCACAGATGAAGGGCAGGTTCCTGGCCCGCAGTCGCCGCAGAAGCTCTGTGTAATCCTCAGGCTTCTCGACCTCATCATCGAACAGACCGGTACAGACGACGCCCGACGCCTCGAATTCCTCGACAAGCTCGACGTCGAGACCGTCATAGAGCGTGAAATCGCGGTCGGCGCCGATATGGAAGATTTTTCGAGGACCCTCGGCGATCAGGTCGCGGGTCACGTCGCCCGACGTGACGACACGGTCGTAGGCTGATGGTGGAACGCCGATCGCGTTCATCTGCGCCACGACATCGGCACTTCTGCGCGGCGAATTGGTGATCAGGACGACGGGGATTTCTGCCGCTCGAGCCCTCGCCAGCGCCGAAGCCGCGACAGGAAAATGCCGTTCGCCATTGTGCACAACGCCCCAGACGTCGCACAGGATTGCCGAATAGGCCTTCGACACGTCTTCCAGCGAGCCGATGATTTCAGGCGAATCCGCCATGCCGTTTCCTTCAGTCATGTTCATTGCAAGTGCCACGACCGACGGTTCGCCGCAGCCGGTTGGGATTAACCGAACCGCTCCGGCCTGTCACCAGCTTTCGCCCGGGCGGCTGCGTATCGTCAGCCGATCGGCATTTTGCCAATACGAGATGCGCACCAGCCCGAGGGGGCTACGCCGGTTGACGAATGAGGTCGCCGGATTGGTTAGCGGTTGGTGAAGCGATGACCAGGCAATCGAGCGGTTTCCCAAACCCCTCCTTCAGCGTTTTGTGAAAAGCTGGCGTCGATCGAGAATCCGTCGGCGGGGGCCGCTGCAAGACATGCATGAACTTTGGCGTCGGTTCTGCCGCGACAGGCGCGGCAACTATGCTCTTATGACAATCGTTGCGATGGTGCCGCTGATCGGCGGCCTGGCGATGGCGGTCGACTTCACCGAGATGAACCGTGAAAAGCAAGCGGTGGCGAATGCGCTCGACGCCGCCAACTTCGCCACGGCGCGCCGACTGACGGAAGGCGCGACCGACGACCAGCTGAGAGCCTACGCGCTCAACTTCTTCAACGCCAACCTCAACGACGTCAATCCCGCCAACGCGACGCTTAGCGTCACCTTGCCAAGCAACACCAGCGGCGGCGGCTTGCTCAAGATGAGCGCGCGGCTGGACTACAAGCCCTATTTCTATCCTGTCTTCGGCCAGCTCATCGGTAAATCCGAAGCCGCCGCGAACCAGAAGATCAGCTTCGACGTCACCTCGGAAGTGCGGCTGAAGAACACTCTGGAAGTCGCCCTGGTGCTCGACAATTCCGGATCGATGACCACGCCGGGAACGGGCTCCGGGCAAAAGCGCATCGATCTCCTCAAGAATGCGGCCAAACAGCTGGTCGACACGCTGGCCCAGCAGGCGGCAATGATCAAGCAGGTCGACAAGCCGGTGCAATTCGGTCTCGTGCCATTCGCCGCCTCGGTCAATGTCGGCCCAGGCAACGGCAACGCGTCGTGGATGGACACCGAAGGCCTGTCGCCGGTATCGAACGAGAACTTCGACTGGTCGACGCTGAACACGGCCGGTAAGTACGCCCAGCAGACCAATGGCATCTGGTACAAGCGCGGCTCCGGATGGGGTGCCGACGAAGGCCAGATGCTGACCCGGTTTTCGCTCTACCGCGACATGAAGGTCGTCACCAACCATGAGCGCGTCACCAGCAGCAAGCGTGTGGTGTGCGACCAATACAACTCGAACAGCACCTGCAAGAGCAGCCACGATGAATATGACTATATCGATTCCTATGGTCCGTTCGCCAGTTGGCAAGGCTGCGTCGAGGCCCGGCCCTATCCCTACAATATCAACGACGCTGCGCCGTCCGGCGGCTCGGCGAACACCGGCATAGGTGTCGGCGATCCGGCGACGATGTTCGTGCCGATGTTTGCCCCGGACGAACCCGGCAACCATTGGAAGATCACACAGGATCCCAACGAAGCCGCGCCGAAGACCTACGGTGCCGTGAACAGCTGGTGGAACGACGACCCTTCGAGCTCGACCGGCCAATCCCAGTTGCGCAACATGACCAAATACTTCCAGCCGCGGCCGATCGATGCGCCGGCGCTTCCGGCCGGAAATGGCCCGAACTACAGCTGCACCACCACCGCGATTACGCCGCTGACCGATGTCAGCGTCGCCGATGGCCTCACCGCGATCAAGGCCGCAATCGACCTGATGCAGCCGAATGGCGGCACCAATGTTCCCGAGGGCATGGCCTGGGGCTGGCGGGTTGTGTCGAGCGGCGAGCCGTTCACGCAAGGACGCGCGGAAACAGACAGAGGCAACGACAAGGTCGTGATCGTGCTGACCGACGGCGCCAACACCTACTACACACCGTCGTCGCTGGGCTTTTCCGACCCCGCCGATTCGAAGTCGACCTATGCGTCCTACGGCTATCTCAACCCCGGCTACAACAGCACTTCGGTCGGCCGCCTGTTTATGGGCACGTCGAGCGCCATTGGTCAGTTCAACTATTCGAACGGCAACTACACCAACGCGCTCAATGAGCAGATGGCAACGCTTTGCAACAACGCCAAGGCAGCCAACATCCTGGTGATGACGGTGGCGCTCGACCTGTCCACCACCAATGCCAGCGACAAGCAGGCGATCGATGCGCTGAAATCCTGCTCGTCGGACTCGCGCTTCCGCAAGGACCCGACGGACGCGAGCAAGCCTGCCAAACTGTTCTGGAATGCGACCGGCGCTACCTTGTCGAATGATTTCAAGGAAATCGGCAACGAATTGTCGAACCTGCGCATCGTCAGCTGATCCAGGGGCGCCGAAACGGATTCAGGCGACGCACCTCAGATCTTTGTTCGCGATTATGAGGGTTTTTCACCGACCATCAACGAAATGGACGAGCACCACGGATTGGTATCGTCTTTGTCCTCCTCCCCTTTCATCTCAGCGCAGCCGCTACGTCTTTGCGGGACTATGAACGCAGAAATACCATTTTCGGTGAGAGAATTAAGCAAATCTGTCGCTACTGCTGCGCCCCGCGGGCTTGAACTAATCAATAATCCGACACCGCGAACATTATACGATGCGCCATACATCACGGAATTCCGATTTATCGAACACTTAGCACCGTCGGGGCCCAAAATTTCAGCCAGCTGGTTCGCTAACCATTTCGATTCCATACTATCGCTCACCGAAAAAACGGCGATGGATTGCTTCTCTCCTGACTTTTCGAGCACCGCCCATTTCGACATCCTATTTGCGATATCGCGCTGCTGCTCACTAGAAAGAGCGCGCGGCGCTTTGAACCTCTCAAGAGCTAGTTGTGCCTCAAGTGCTCTCGCATTTGCGTTTGCTGCCGCCTCATTTGCCCGTGCTGCGACAGCCTCGTTTTCCGCAATGCGTTCGTTAGCGAAATATTCTTTGGCAGTGCCCATCACGTGACGCCGTATGTGGCCAACCCCACACCAATTGCGGAGATCACGAGCACCCAGCTCGAAATTGAGAACCAAAATTCAGCGTCCGATAAGGAAACGTTCCACATAGAAACTCTTACGGTCCTGGTTTTCTTGATACTGTTATTGGCTTGGCTATCAGCCATCGTATTTCTACCTGTAACGTCATTCGCGAGCGGAAAAATAGAGGAGGGAGGTCTAAAGACCTGCCTTTTTGTAGGAGGATATTTGCACGGCTAGCAGCGTCTGTTAAGTATGGTCTAATCGCTTCTCTGTTCTCAAAACCAAGGTCGCTTTTGGGCGATATGCCTTAGCCAAGACAGCTTTTCTGGCGCAACGGCTGGCGCCACCATGCTCTTGCGCGCGCCTGCCGGTGCGGGCAGATGTTGGCGACTCGGTTCCGCACATCCACCGCGGCGCGCTGGGAAACGAACAGATGCCCGAAACCGCCAATCATCTCGCTTTCGCGCTGGTCTGCCTCGGCATGGTGCTGACGCCAGGCCCGAACATGATCTATCTGATCTCGCGTTCCCTGTCGCAAGGGCCGAAAGCCGGGCTGATCTCGCTTGGTGGCGTCGCGCTCGGCTTTGTCTTCTATGTGCTGGCGGCGGCATTCGGCATCACCGCGCTGCTGCTTGCCGTACCCTTCGCCTATGACGCGCTGCGCTTTGCCGGTGTGCTCTATCTCTTGTGGCTGGCGTGGCAGGCGGTGAAGCCGGGCGGACACTCGCCGTTCCAGGTGCGCGAGCTCCCCAAGGACCGGCCGCGCAAGCTGTTCGCCATGGGCTTGATGACCAATCTGCTCAATCCGAAGGTGGCCGTGCTCTATCTGTCGCTGCTGCCGCAATTCATCAGCCCGGGCAAAGGCCATGTCCTGTCGCAGCTTCTGGTGCTCGGGGCGACGCAGATATCGATCAGCCTCAGCGTCAATGCCATCATCGCGGTGACGGCGGGCTCGATAGCCGCCTTCCTCGCCGGCCGGCCGCTATGGCTGGTCATCCAGCGCTTGATGATGGGCACCGTGCTGACGGCATTGGCGCTGAAGATGGCGACCGAAGCGCAACGCTGAGAGTGGTTCCTTACATCGGTCGCCGGATTTGCTGCGCCCGCTCCGGCTCGACCACCTTGCGGTAGAGGTGCCAGGTGGCATGGCCGAGCACCGGCATGACCACGGCGAGCCCAGCAAACAGCGGGATCGAGCCGATCACCAGCAGCACGGCGACCAGCAAACCCCACAGTGCCATCTGCAGCGGGTTTGTCATCACGGCGCGCGTCGAGGTCTCGATGGCCGAAACGACGCCGACATCGCGGTCGAGCAGCAGCGGGAAGGCAACCACGGTGGTGGCGAGCACAACCACGGCGAAGACGAGACCGGCGGCATTGCCGGCGAGGATCAGCGTCCAGCCCTTGCCGGTCGTCAGCACCTCGCGGACAAAGCTGCCGATCGATGCCGGCGGCTGGTCGCCGAACAGGCCCGTGTAGATCGACTGCGCGGTGTAGAGCCACAACAGGAACAGCGCCACCAGCATGATGCCGATCACCACGATCGACGGGATCGCCGGCGAGCGGCGCACGTCGAGGGCATGCCGCCAGGAGGTGTTCATGCCGAGCTCCCGCCGGCGGCTGATCTCGTAAAGGCCGATGGCGGCAAACGGGCCGACCAGAGCGAACCCCGACATCAGGGGATAGATGAGCTGGATGGCGTTGGCGCCAGAGGTCCATCGCGTCAGGATCAGGCCGACAACGGGGTAAATCAGGCACAGGAACACGTAATGCGACGGTTTTGCCCAGAAATCCTCGAAACCGAGGCGCAGCGCATCCCCGAGATCCGCCGTGGTGATGCTACGCACCGTGGGCTGCACATGCATCCCGCGTGCGTCCGCCATGACATGAAAGCCGGCCATAACCTTCCTCCCGTGTGTCGGGGCGGTCACCGCCTGGATGGCCGCCCTAGCTGCCACTTCTCGTACAGGCGTTATCCTAGTCGATTTAGGGCCGGTTGTCGCCAAGTCCATGGACCGGGTGATCTCTGGACGAATTTTACACCGGATGGAAACAGACTTTGGCGCCGGGCGGCACCTGTACATTGGCGCCGCGCGGCTGATCACTTGACAGAAGCTAAGCAGCGAAGCGATCGATCACCTCGGCCAGCGGGACATGACCAAGGCACGCGCCCGAACCCGCCGGCTTTTCGCCGTCCTCGACAGCCAGCGCGTATCGCACGGCCGGATCGGCTTCTATGCGGCGGCGCAACCCGGACAGCTTGGGATAGGCAGCTCCATCGATCGCCTGGTGGAATTCCGCCCAGCGCGCCACACCAATCAGCGTGGCATCCGCCAGCGTCAGCCTATCGCCGACCAGAAAGTCCGTATCGCCGATCATCGCTTCAAGGCGGCCGTGGCGTTCGGTAACGGCCTTGCGGCCAAAGTCGCGCAACGTCGCCTTCAGCGCCGGTTCAGCCTCAGCCATCTCAAATGCCACCCACAGCGGGCTGAAGGCGGCGGTGAAACCGGTGTTCACGAAGGCCATCAACTGATGCATGCGGTCGGCTTGCGGCGAGCGGGGGTCGTAGCTGATCCGACGTTGCGTGTCGCGGGCTTCGAGCCATGCCGCGATGGCCATGGTTTCGGTGAGCACTGTGCCTTCGTCAGTGATCAAAACCGGTGTTTCCTGACGGCCATTGATGCTGGCATAAGCGTCGTTCTTCATGTCGGCGAGCATGTCGACACGACACAGGCGGTAGGGTTGCCCGACGCGTTCAAAGGCGGCGACGAGCCCCATCGAGCTTCCCGCCGGGAAGCCATAAAGGAGGATAGGTTCCATTTGTTTTCTTCCATGATTTAAGGGATCACGCCGCGCAGCGAAACTTGACCCTAACCGCTTGTCGCCCCAAGTAAATTACGCACAATTCTGTAACCAGGATTCACCGATGAAAGACGTCGTCTCACGCTGCCCGATCGAAGAGACAATGCGTGTGCTCAGCGGTCGCTGGCCCACCTTGCTGCTCTACTACCTCAAGGACGGCACCAAGCGGTTCAGCGACCTGAGGCGCGACAACCCAACCGTGTCGCACCGCATTCTGGCGCTGGAATTGCGCAAGCTGGAGGACGCCGGAATCGTGCGGCGAACGGCACGCTCGGGCTATCCCTTGCACGTCGACTATGAGCTGACTGCGCCGGGCCGCAAGCTTGTGCCGCTCATCGACGCGCTGGGCTCCTGGTGGGAACGGACCGAAGGCGACCGGGCGGGCCGAGTTCCATCTGCGTTGGAAACGAATCTCGGCACCGCAGCTTAGCCAGGCAATGCGCAGGCAGCCCGAACCGTGCGGCTCCGCCCAAGGCGCTTCAACACTGCGCGATGCATTTCGCGAAAACCAACGTAATTGGGCTCTCGCGTAATTTTCACCGCTTGCCCGTCAAAAGCCATGATCGCGACTATTCAGACAGGAATGACCCCTGCCACCCATTCCCATTCCGTCGAACCGCGCCAGGCACCGAACAGGCGTATGCTGCTGATCGGCCTCGCGGCCCTCGCCGGGCTCGCCGCCTGCGGCACCGTTTCGCTGCCGACCGGCGAAGGCGCCGGCGTCTCCTCATCTGCCACCGGCACGCTGGCCAGCATCCGCGCTTCGGCGGGGCTCCCACCGCTGGCTCCCGACCCGCAGCTCGAGCAGGCCGCCCTGCAGCAGGCCGGCTACATGGCGCAGCGCCGTCGCATGAGCCACACCACCGGCTGGGGCAAGGACTTTGCTTCGCGCGCCAAGGACAATCGCATCGCCGGTGCGGCCGCCGAGAACATCGCCGAGGGCCGCTTCGACCAGCAGAAACTGTTCGACATATGGGTCAATTCGCCCGGCCATCGCCGCAACATGCTCGACCCGCGCTTCACCCGCTTTGGCCTTGCCTATGTGCGCGACGGCCGCGACAGCGCTCTGCGCTATTGGAGCCTTGTGCTCGGGAAATAAGAGCAGGCGTGTCGCCGTCGGCCGCTGTCTTCTTCGTCAAGCTGCGCGGGAGTCCGATGGCTGATCCGTCAATCCTTGTGGTTGAGCAAATTCTCGATGTCCCGCGCGGAGACCGGTTTGCTGAAATGATAGCCCTGCATTTCATCGCAATTGTTTTTGAGCAGGAAGGCCACCTGATCGTCGGTTTCGACGCCCTCGGCAATAACCCTCATATTCAGCTTTTGACCCAACGAAATCACGGCGCTGGCAACAGCCTGATCGTTTTCGTCGTCGGCGACGTCGTTGATGAAAGACTTATCGATCTTTAGCCGCGCAACTGGAAAGGTCTTGAGTGCACTGAGGCTGGAATAGCCCGTTCCGAAATCGTCGATCGCGATCTGAACGCCCAGGCCCTGCAACTCGTTCATCGTTGCGACCGCCAATTCGATATCCTGCATGATAAGGCTTTCGGTCACCTCCAGTTCGAGATATCTGGCCTCCAGACCGCTGTCCCTAAGCGCGTTGACGACACGGCCGACTAGGTTCCTTTCCCTGAATTGCCGCGCCGACACATTCACACAGACCGTCATCGGCGGCAGACCCGCATCCTGCCAGGCCTTGTTCTGTCGGCAGGCTTCATGCAGAACCCAGTCGCCGATCGGCACGATCAGACCTGTCTCCTCGGCCGTCGGAATGAACGTGATCGGCGCCACCACGCCCTGTATCGGATGGTTCCAGCGTATCAACGCTTCGACCGCAAAGACCTGCCCAGACCGAAGATCGACTTGCGGTTGATAGAGAAGGGTGAATTCCGAACGGGCTAAGGCGTTTCGCAATTCCTCCTGAAGCACGAATTTCTCATGAGCCCTCGAGTTGAATTCGGGAGCGTAAAACTGGAAATTGTCGCGGCCGAATTCCTTCGCCCGATACATGGCTGCATCGGCGTTGGCCAGGAGCGTATCCGGGCGCGCCCCATCCTTGGGATAGTTTGCGATTCCGATGCTGGCTGTCGCCCTCAGCCGATGCTCTCCAAGATGAACCGGCTCGGCAATCGCTGTGCGGACCTTTTGCAAAGTCTCTGAGATGAGATCGACATTCGTGGGCTGGTCGAACAGCACGATGACAAATTCATCGCCACCAAGTCGCACGACGGTGTCGGTCGCCCTTACGCATTCGACCATACGGCTGGCGACAATCTTCAGGAGTTCGTCTCCGGCATTGTGGCCGAGCGTGTCATTGACGAGCTTGAAGTTGTCCAGATCGATGAACACCACCGTCACCCAGCGATCGTATCGCTGCGCGTACAAGATCGCTTGAGAAAGCCGGTCCTCCAGCAAGGCGCGATTGGGAAGCCCGGTAAGCACATCATGGTTGGCCATGAAGTGGATCTGATCTTCAGCCAGTTTGCGCTCAATTGCGATTCCGGCGATGCGGGTCGTGAAATCAATCAGCCGGGTCTCGGCCTCGGCCGGTTCGCGCACCGTCATCGAATACATCGCAAAGACACCCATCACCGCGCCCTGATGCGACAGAATCGGGGTCGACCAGCACGAGCGATAGCCATAGGCCGCCACCAGTTCGCGGTAATCCTCCCACAGCGGATCGCGCATGATGTCGGCGACAATGACAGGCTCCCGCCTGTAGACGGCGGTCCCGCAGGATCCCACCTTGGGACCGATGGCGATCCCGTCGATGGCGTTCGTATAGTCTTTCACCAAGCTTGGCGCCGCGCCGTGCCGCAAGTGACTGCCGTCCTTGTCGAGCAGCAAGACGGAACCGAATATGCCCGTCAGCTGGGATTCCACGAGGCGCATGAGGCGGTCGAGCACGTCCTCGAGCGGAGCGCTCATAGCGATCATTTCCAAGATTTGCGCTTGCCCGTTACGGAGGACGTCGGCTTGCTTGCGGGCAGTGATGTCGTGGGCGATGCCAACCAGACCGAAGATCTCATTTTGAACATTGCGCAGCGGAACCTTCGTCGACGAGAGCCACTTGCCGACGCCCGAAGCATCGACAACAAATTCTTCCTCGTCGATCATCGGTTGTCCGCTGTTGAGGACATTTTGCTCGATGAGGCGAAATTTCTGCGCAAGTTCGGGGGCATGGAGATCGAAATCGGTCAAGCCGATCATGTCGCTTGTCTTCTCCCGGCCACTGTCGGACGCAAGGGCCTTGTTGACCACGACGAAGCGGCTTTCGGTGTCCTTGACCCACAGATAGCCGGGTACCCAGTCGATCAGCGTTTGCAGCGAGATGCGCTCGTCCGCAATCAGACGATTCGCAGTGAGTTCTGTAATGTCCTCATGGGCGGAAACCCAGCCGCCGTCGGGCATAGGTTGATGGCAGACCTGAATTGTCCGGCCGTCGGCGAGGTTGGCGGTCCAGACCCTTGAAGTGGTACTCGAATTGACCGACCGGGCCAATGCGAGATAGGCGTCGGCAGCCATGGCGGATGTCCCGGCAGCGACGCGGCGTTCGACGATTTCACCCAGTGTCAGGCCCGGCTGCAATTGCTCGGGCGCGATGCGGTAGATCTCCGCATAGCGGCGGTTGGACAGGATCAGCCGTTCATCGGCGTCGAAAAAGCAGATGCCTTGCGAGATATTGTCTATCAACGTCTTGAATCGGAGCGCCTGCCCTTCGAGTTCGACGATCGTAGCCCGAAGCTCGTGCTCAAGGGTTTCGTAGGAAGCCGTCGCCAGTTTTGCCAGTACGGCCAGACTGGTCGACTCGGGCTCCTCGGCAGCTAGCCTGGATGATTTCGTGACCAAACAGAGTTCCTCCGATTTGGTGTCTAGGAAAAAATACCAATCGCTTGCAGACGGAAAGTCCGCCCATAGTGTTACCGAGATACTAATGACAGATGAATCGGATCGAAATCGGCGCCATGGAGCCTGGATACCTGAAGCCAAGGGCTGTTCTCGAACCTCTTTTGATCTTCCGGACTCAGTATTCTTCAATACCAGGATGAATTCGGCCGACAACCGCCGCAACATGACCCGCGCCTAGCCCTAATTGGTCGTCGCCTTGAACTTCGGCGCCGAGCGCCTTTTTCTCCTCGGTGCCGGAGTTTCGAACCGCCGAGATCGAACACCGGGAATGCAGGCTGCATGATCATGATCTCCAGGCTGGTTGCCATGGAGACTTACAACCTCAAGGGCGACAAGTATTAGTCCATATGCGCGGCTGGTGCGCCGCCGACCGGCGCCTGCTTTGGCTTGCGCAGCAGGAAAACAAACGGGATGGCAAGCAGCGTCATAACCATCAGAATTTTGAAGTCATTGACGTAAGAGATCATCATCGCCTGGAGATTGACCATGCGGTCCACCTGCGAAAGCGCCATTGGATCGCCGCTCGCGGCGGCCGGAGAGACCGCCCACAGATTGGGGTTGAACGGGTTGATGAAGGCGGAAAGCTCGGTGTGATTGACCTGCGTGTTGCGCACCAGCAGAACCGTCACGACCGATACACCGATGGACGAGCCAAGATTGCGCACCAGGCTGAACAAGGCCGTGGCATCGGTGCGGAACCGCACGTCAAGCGTGGCGAAGGCCACGGTCGACAGCGGCACGAACACCATTCCCATTCCCAGCCCCTGGATGACGCCGGAGCTGATGATCAGCCAGTTGTCCATCTGCGGCGTGAAGCTGGACATGGTGTAGAGCGATTGCGCGGTCAGGAGAAAGCCGATGACGACGAGGATCCTGGCGTCGATCTTGCTCATGAGCCGCCCGACGACGAGCATCGAAATCATGGTGCCGACGCCGCGTGGCCCCATGACGATGCCGATGGTGACGGTCGGATAGCCGAAGATGGTCGACAGCATTGGCGGCAGCAGCGACATGCTTGCCAGGATGAGCACACCCATGACGAAGATGAACGCCAGCCCGGTCACGAAATTGCGGTCGAGGAAGATCTTGGGGTCGATGAAGGGATGTTCCGCCGTCATCGTGTGAATGATGAACACCCAGAAGCCGGTTAGCGAAAGACCAAGCTCGACCCAGATCTCGACCGAGGAAAACCAGTCGACCTCGCCGCCGCGATCGAGCAGCAGCTGAAGCGCGCCGACGCCGAGCGATATCATGGCGAAGCCGAAGAAATCGAAACCGCGCACGCGCCGGGCAACGGCCGGCAAATAGGCGGCCATGCCGAGGAAGGCGATGATGCCGACCGGCAGGTTGATGAAGAACACCCAGCGCCAGTTGAAGTTCTCGGTCAGCCAGCCGCCGAGGGTCGGGCCTAGAATTGGACCCAGCATGATGCCGGCGCCCCAGATGGCCATCGCCTGGCCGTGGCGCTCCCTGGGGTTGATGTCGAGCAGGAAGGTCTGCGACAGCGGCACGATCGCGGCGCCGAACACGCCTTGCATCAGCCGGAAGAAGACCATGGTCTCCAGGCTCCAGGCGATGCCGCACAGCATCGAGAACACGGTGAAGCCGACCACCGCCGTCAGGAACAGTTCCTTGCGGCCGAAGCGGTCGGCGAGCCAGCCGGTGACCGGCGTCATGATGGCGGCGGCAACGATGTAGGAGGTCAACACCCAGTTGATGTTGTCAGGGGAGGCGCCGAGATCGCCGGTCATGGTCGGCAGCGCGACGTTGGCGATCGTCGTGTCCAGCGCCTGCATGATCGTCGCCAGCATGAGCGCGACCGTGATCAGGCCGCGATGCGGCACTTCTTTGAAGGGTTCAGGCGCGCTCATGGCAAAGAACTTCCAGCAGGTAACGAAAACGTGTACAACGGGTTTCCGGGCGGCAACGCCTTCCGTTGAGAGACCTTCATCGCGGTGGGACGCGATTTATCGATGTGGGGGTTACATCGACCGAAAGTCTCTGATGAGCGGATGCCTGCCGCCCGGAAACATGAGGACCGACGGTTCCGTGTCGAAGATTTCAGATTTCGGTCAAGCCGCGATGTAGCTCGGCCTAGATGCTGATCCTTCTCACTCCTCCCATCAGACCAATCCCTGCTACTTGCTTCCACCCGCTTGGTTCCCCGCGGGCTTCCGCCGATTACTTCGCCGCCTCGCCAGCCGTGGCGTGACCGAATATCGCGGGAAACCCGCGGGCAACGCCGGTGTCGACGGTGACGGCCGCGCTCATGCCGGTGCGCAGCGCCATCTTGGCGTCGGCGTCAATCAGCTCCAGGCGCACCGGAATACGCTGCGTGACCTTGACCCAGTTGCCGGTGGCGTTCTGCGCCGGCAGCAAGGAGAACTCCGCACCCGTGCCGGCACCGATCGCCTTGACCGTCGCCTCGAAGGTGCGCCCCGGATAGGTGTCGACCACGATCTCGGCCTTCTGGCCCGGCGTCATATGGGTCAGCTGGGTTTCCTTGAAATTGGCCTCGATCCAGGTGTCGCCGGTCTCGACCAGCGAAAACAGCGGCGTGCCGGAACCGACATACTGACCGACCTTGAACGAAGAGGCCTGGCTGACGACGCCGTCGGCCGGCGCCTTGACCGTGGTCTGCGCCAGATTGTAGGCCGCCTTGTCGCGCGCGGCGAGCGCGGCCATCACGGTCGGGTGCTTGTCGGTCTCGATGTCGGGGTTGCCGGCAAGTGCAGCCCTGGCGCTGATGATGCCTTGCTCGGCAACGGCCAACTGCTGCTTGGCCTTGTCGAGATCGTTCTTGGCCTGATCCAGCGACGACTTGGCGTTGATGCCCTTCTGGGCGAGGTCGGCGGCGCGGTCGAATTGCGACTGGGCGAAGGCGACCTCGCTGGCGTCGGACTTCTGTTGAGCCATCGCCTGGCTGTAGGCTGCGCGCAGCTGCTCAATTCCGACCCGTGCAACCGCAACCGCCGCGTCGGCCTGGGCCAATGCGATCCTGTAGGGCTCGGGGTCGATGGCAAACAGCACGTCGCCCCGCTTGACCAGCTGGTTGTCGGCAATGTCGACCTGGACGATGCGGCCGGCCGTGTCGGAAGCGATCGACACCTTGGCCTGCTGCAGGTTGGCGTTTTCCGTCTCCTGGTAGCGGCCGCCGGTGACCCATACGTAACCGCCGCCGACAGCCAGGGCCGCAGGCAATGCAATCATCAGCAGAGAGCGACCCAGCCGGCGCTTCTTCTTTACCGGCGCCGGGGCCGGCTGTACAGGAGGAGCAACCGCCACCGGGGCTGCGGCCGGCTGCGCCGGCGCTTCCATTTCCAGCTCGGTTACCTTCTCGTCTATCTTGGCTACCGCGTTCATGCTGCTGCACCCTCTGTATTCTTGATCTTTTCGTCAGACGACGGGTCGCCGTCCGCGAGATTTTGTGCCATCGCATCAAGTGCCCTGATCAAGATGCGACGGTCCTCCGGCGAAACGCCGACCAGCGATTCCTCATAGACTTCGCCAGCCAGGCTCTTGACTTCGGCGTAGGCTTCGCTTGCCTTGGCCGTCGGAAAAATCATGCGCACGCGACGGTCGGTGGCATCAAACCGGCGTTCGATCCAGCCGCCCTCTTCCATCCGGTCAACAAGGCGCGAGACGCTGATCGGCTCAATTTCGAGCAGTTCGGCCAGCCGTGCCTGAGTGATGCCCTCCTCCTTGGCGACACGCACCATCAGGCGCCATTGCGCCGAGGAGAGGCCCAGCCCGCTGGCACGCGTTTCGAACCGCTTGCGCATCAGCCGCTGCACATCGTGGATCAAAAATCCCAATCTGTCCAAACCATCTGAAACCATGAGCGATATATATAATAAGCGTGCTTACTATTCAAGATGTCGCGTTGCAGCAGAAGCCGGCAAATGTGGATGACAGCCATGCAGCGCAATCATGGTTAGCGATTGGTGAACGACTGGCTATGCCAGTCCGATGCGCGCACCGAGAGTGCGCCGCGTCTGTACGCTGGTCGTGTGTGACATATTGATGTACAGCCGCTGATCAAGATCGGGGGATCGATGAAATGCCGACGCTCTACGCTCTCAAGCCGGCTTTCCAGGGACGGCTGCGGCCGCTGGTCAATCGGCTGGCGGCAATGGGCGTTACCGCAAACAGCATAACCATCCTGGCGGCCGTGATGTCGATCGCGGCCGGGGCGGCCATCGCCATCCCGCATGAATGGCGCTCGCTTCTGCTGCTCGTTCCCGTCGTGATGTTCGTGCGCATGGCGCTGAATGCCGTGGACGGCATGCTGGCGCGGGAACACGGGCAGGCCTCGACGCTCGGCATGTATCTGAACGAATTGTGCGACGTCGTTTCCGACCTCGCGCTGATCCTGCCGTTCGCCGCCTTTCCGGAATTCAGCCCATGGGGCGTCGTCGCCTTCGCCATCTCAGCCGTGCTGACCGAGTTCGCCGGCGTGCTCGGCATCGCCGCCAGGATCGGGCGAAACTATGCCGGGCCGTTCGGCAAGAGCGACAGGGCGCTAGCGCTGGGCGTGGTCGCCGTGCTGTGCGCCACCGGGCTGTGGCCGACATCCATCGCGCCGCTTGTGTTTCCGGCCATGGCAACGCTTTCGCTGTTGACCGCCATAAACCGGATACGCGCCGGCCTTATTGGCAGCGCCAGCTAAGCATCGAGGCTCGCCAATGCCGCCAGAGGGAAAGACCATGATGCACGAACCGATCGCCGCCGCGGCTGCGCAAAGCCTTGAGCGGCAAGCGCAAGAGCGTGTCTTCCGCAGCCATGACGGGACGGAGATCTTCTACCGATTCTGGCCGGCGGCTTCCGCCGCTGCCAAGGGTGCGGTGGTGCTCTTCCACCGCGGCCACGAACATGGCGGCCGCATGGCCCATCTCGTCGACGAACTGCAGATGCCGGACCACGCTTTCTACGCCTGGGACGCTCGCGGCAATGGCCGCTCGTCCGGCGAGCGCGGCTATGCCCCTTCCTTCGCGGCCCTGGTGCGCGACATCGACTGCTTCATGCGCGAGATCGCCGCCAGGGATGGCTTCGCCACGCAGGATATCGCGCTGATCGCGCAATCCTTCGGCGCCGTGCTCGCCGCCGCCTGGGTGCACGACTATGCGCCGAAGCTGCGTGCCATGGTGCTGGCCTCACCGGCCTTTTCGGTCAAGCTCTACGTGCCCTTCGCGAAGGAAGGCATCGCGCTCTGGCAGAAGATCAAGGGGCGCTTCTTCGTCAATTCCTACGTCAAGGCGAAATTCCTGACCCATGATCCCGTGCGCATCGCCTCCTTCGAGAGCGATCCGCTGATCACGCGGCCAATCGCCTCCAACATCCTGGTCGAACTCTACCAGCACGCGGCACGCATCGTTGCGGATGCCCGCGCCATCACCGTGCCGACGCAGCTTCTGCTTTCGGGGAGCGACTGGGTGGTGCGCCATGGCCCGCAGCACGAATTCTTCGTCAATCTCGGCAGCCGCGCCAAGGAACGCCATGTGTTGCCGGGTTTCTTCCATGACACGCTGGGCGAGCGCGACCGGGCAATTGCCCTCGACCTGATCCGGCCGTTCCTGGCAAAGCAGTTCGCCTCGCCGGACGCGCCGGTCGACCTGAAGCAGGCGGACATTGCCGGCTACACGCGCGACGAGGCCGACAGGCTTGCCTCGCCGCTCGATTTGCTGTCGCCCAAGGGCCTTTACTGGGCATTCAGCCGTGCCTCCATCCGCATGGGCGCCTGGGTCTCGTCGGGCATGAAGGCCGGCATCACCACCGGCTTCGATTCAGGCTCGACGCTGGATTACGTCTACGAGAACGACGCGCGGGGTCTTACACCTGTTGGCCGCGTCGTCGACCGCTTCTTCCTGGAAGCCATCGGGTGGCGCGGCATCCGCCAGCGCAAGCTGCATCTCGAAGAGCTGATCGGCTCTTGCGTGGCGACGCTCAACGCCACTGGGCGGCCGGCGCACATTCTCGACATCGCCGCCGGCCACGGCCGCTATGTTCTCGATGCCATCGTGAAAAGCCCCGAGCAGCCGGCGAGCGTGCGCCTGCAGGATTATTCCGACCTCAACCTCCAGCTTGGCCGCAAGCTGATCGCCGAGCGGCAACTGCCGGCGAGCGTCTCGTTCCAGCGTGCGGACGCTTTCGATGCCGACATGCTCGCCGCCGCCGATCCGGCGCCCGACCTCGCCATCGTTTCCGGCCTCTACGAACTGTTCTCCGACAATGCGATGATCACCCGCTCGCTCGGCGGATTGGCCCGCGCCATGCAGCCGGGCAGCCTGTTGCTCTACACCAACCAGCCCTGGCATCCGCAGCTCGAGATGATCGCCCGCAGCCTGACCTCGCATCGCGGCGGCCAGGCCTGGGTGATGCGCCGGCGCACGCAAGGCGAGATGGACCAGCTCGTCGAAGCCGCCGGTTTCGAGAAGCTGGATCAGCGCATCGACCAATGGGGCATCTTCACCGTCTCGGTCGCAAGGCGCTGCTGACCAGGATGGTGTCATCGCCTGCATCCACGCTGCGCGCGGAACCCTATGGCCGGGTGGTCGTCAGGGCAGCCCTTTGGCTGGCCTTCCTGGCGCCGTTCTTCTACCTCAGCTACGGCTTCGCCAACTGGCTGGCCTCGCGTCATGGCGATGTCGGCAGCATCGTGTTCTCCTGGGAACACAGCATCCCCTTCCTCGCCTGGACCATCGTGCCCTACTGGTCGATCAATCTGTTCTACGGACTGTCGCTGCTGCTCAACGACAGCATGCAAGGCGTCGACCGCCTGGCCGGGCGTTATCTCACCGCGCAGATCGTCGCTGTCGCCTGCTTCATCCTGTTCCCGCTAACCGCGACATTCGTGCGGCCTGCAACGACCGGCCTGCCGGGCTTCCTGTTTGCCGTGCTTGGCGGTTTCGACAAGCCGTTCAACCAGGCGCCCTCGCTGCACATCGCCCTTTTGGTGATCATCTGGGACCACTGGCGCCACCGGCTTGGTGGGCTTCTCCTGCCGCTCTGGCATGGCTGGTGCTTCCTGATCGGCGCCTCGGTGCTGACGACCTGGCAGCATCATTTCATCGACATCCCGACCGGCGTGCTGCTCGGGTTTTTCGCCCTGTGGCTGTTTCCGCGCACTGGCGCGTTGCCGTTTTCAGGCGCCTGCCTGACCAGCGATGCGAAAGCGCGCCGGCTGGCGCTGTTCTATGCGCTGGGCGCCATCCTTGCGCTGGCCGGTGCCGCGCCCGGCGCCTTGTTGTCCGCCACAGCACTTATCCTGCTCTGGCCGGCGCTGGCGCTGGCCATCGTTGCCCTCGCCTATGCCGGGGCCGGTGCAAAGCTGTTCCAGAAGAGCGCGGAAGGCCATGTGTCGCTGGCAAGCCGCGTCCTGCTTTGTCCCTACCGGCTGGGCGCCCGGGTCAATGCCGCGATATGGACGCACAAGCTGCCGCCGTTCGTAGCCGTCGGTGACGGCGTTTTTCTCGGCCGCTTTCCCTCGGCAAGCGAGGCCAACGGCGTCGGCACGGTCATCGACCTCGCCGCCGAACTTGAACGACCGGCGGGAGCGGATTGCCGCTGGATCAGCTTTCCGATGATCGATCTGTTGCCGCCGCCAGTGACGCTACTTGAGCAGGCAGCGAGCGCGCTGGAGAGCGCGCGCCGCGACGGCACGGTGCTGGTCTGCTGTGCGCTCGGTTTCCAGCGCAGCGCTGGCGTTGTCGCCGAATGGCTGGTGGCGACTGGCAGAGCCAGGACGCTGGCCCTTGCGCGCGAGATGCTGATGGCCACCGGCCGGCCTATCCATCTTGACGAGGTCCCGGAGCGGGCGACGTCATGACGGACAATGCCTATCAGGAACGCGCCGAGGGCTTCGCCCGTATGCTGATGCGGCAGGCCACATGGCCGGCCGCTTTTGTGGTGGCCGCCACTATTCTAGCGCCCTTGGCTGCCTCAGCGCGCGGCGCCTTCGAGACCTCGCCTGCGGCCGTCGCCCTGTCGGTCGCCGCCGCGAGCGCGGTTGCCGTGCTGGCGCTGTCGGCGCTTCTGGTGTTCGACGCGCTGTTGTTCCGGCTGATGGCCAGCCACGATGACGAGGCTGCCGGTGGTGCCGCGGTGGATGAGGTACTGGCGCGCATGAGCCTGAAGCCTCTCCAGCCAACGACACGCCCGCTCGATGACCGCATGGCCGGCACCCATCGCTTACTCTTCAAGCAGCGCGCCGCCCTGGCCCTCTTTGCCGCGGCACTTCTGGCGGCTGGATTTTGGGCGCCGCGATGAACAAACTTTCGCTCACGACCTTCACCTTGCTGCAAACGGCAACCTCCGTCAGCCTCTCGGCGCTGGCCTGGGCGGTGACCGGGGTGCGTCCGATCTGGAATGGCAGCCTGCCGTCCGACCGGCAGCGCATCTATTTCGCCAATCACACCAGCCATGGCGACTTCATCCTGCTGTCGGCCTGCCTGAGCGAGAGTGAGCGGGCGATCACCCACGCGGTCGCGGCCGGCGAATATTGGGGAAAGTCGCGGCTGCGCCGCTTCATCGCCGAGGACATGCTGTCGTCGGTGCTCATCAACCGGCACTGGACGAAACCTGAAGAAAACCCGATCGAGATCATGCTGTCGGTTCTCGACCAGGGCCATTCGCTGATCCTGTTTCCCGAGGGCACGCGCAACATGACCGAGGAGCCGCTGCTGGCCTTCCGCTCAGGGCTCTACAATCTGTCGATGGCGCGGCCGGAGGTCGAGCTGATCCCGTGCTGGATCGAGAACATGTCGCGCGTGTTGCCCAAGGGCCAATTCCTGCCGGTGCCGCTGCTGTGCCGTGTTGTCTTTGGCGCGCCGGTGGCGGTGGCCCCTGGCGAAGATCGCCGCGTCTTTCTCCAACGCGCCCACGCCACGCTTCTGGCGCTCAACCCGCGCCCCGAGCGAGACGATTGATGCGTCACGACATCTCCATTCTGATCATCGGCCTGCTGGCGGTGCTGACCACCGCCAGCATCGTCGCCGCCATCCTTTCCGCGCGGGCACCGAAGCCGCTCAGCTCAACGCTGGTCAATCTCACCCAGCGCATCAATGCCTGGTGGGTGATGGTGGCGCTGATGACGGTCGCCTTCTTCTTCGGCCGCTACGGCATGACCATCCTGTTCGCACTGATTTCCTTCGCGGCGCTGCGCGAATTCGTGACCCTGACGCACACAAGCCGCAGCGACCATTGGGTGCTGCTCGGCATGTTCGGCATCATCATACCGTTTCAATACTGGCTGGTGTGGACCGCCTGGTATGGGCTCTTCGTCATCTTCATTCCGGTCTACTGCTTCCTGCTGATGCCGGCGATCACCGCGCTGCATGGCGACACCGAGCGCTTTCTCGAGCGGATCGCCGCGCAGCAATGGGCGGTGATGATCTCGGTCTATTGCGTCAGTCACGTTCCGGCGCTGCTGACACTCAACGTGCCAGGCTTCGAGGGCCGCACCCTGTTGCTGATCGCCTTCCTGATCATCGTCGTGCAAGGCAGCGACGTGCTGCAATACATCTTCGGCAAGCTGTTTGGAAAACACCGTTTTTCGCCGAACGTCTCGCCGTCGAAAACCTGGGAAGGCTTGATCGGCGGACTGGTGTCGGCGAGCCTGCTCGGCGCGCTGCTGTCGTTCGTGACGCCCTTCTCGCCGCTGCAGGCGGCGGCCGTGGCCTTCGTCGCCTGCTCGATGGGTTTTCTGGGTGGGCTGGTCGCCTCGGCCATCAAGCGCGACCAGGGCGTCAAGGACTGGGGCCATCTGATCGAAGGCCATGGCGGCATGATGGACCGCACCGACAGCCTGGTCTTCGCCGCCCCGGTGTTCTTTCACATCGTGCGCTATTTCTGGACGGTCTGAGAGCCTGTTTGGAAACTCTACTCCGGCGGCCATCTAGCGGCGTTTTCTGCGCTTCCGATGCTCACGGACCGAAGCGTCGACGCCGACGTCCTATCCGGCCCGTGGGAGCTTCTGCAGCCTCAACTAGTCCGAAAACCTCACGCTCACGCCGCGCTGCCGAAAATAAGCCTGCATCAGCTTGCGGCCCGAGCGGTTGTTCTGCGCCAACTTGGTCGGATCGAACACCGCCTGTTTCATCCCTTCTCGTGTCAGCGCCGCCTTGAGCGTCGCGATATGCGCGTCGATGTCGGCATTGTCCGCCCGCAGCGAGGCATAGATGCTTTCGGTCGCCTCGGCCACGGTCGGTTCGCTCACAGGTGTCGTCCTTTGCTTGGTTGACCGGCGGCTTAACACAGATTCGCGGCTCCGCCGATAGCGCGGTGGATTTCCGTCCGTCGCAGGCGAATGGCCGCATTGCAGACCCTGCCGAAGTCGAAAGTCCGGCCCGCTGCCCTGCAGACCTTGACGAAAATTGGTGCGCCTGTTTGAGAGCGGGGATCGGGACATTTGCCGCATGAGCAAATGAGCAAGGGGGGGCAAACCGTGAAACGCGTTCTTCGCATGTTTGCCGCGGTGATCATGGCGGCCTTGGCGACCGGCTGCACGAGCATTTCTTACTACGCGCAATCGATGGAGGGTCATGTGCAGATCATGGCCGCGCGCGAAAATGTTGGAAAACTCATTCACGATCCTTCGACGCCCGAGGCATTGCGCGCCAGGTTGACGTCGGCGAACGCTATACGCCGGTTTGCGACAGATGAACTGGCACTGCCCGATAACAGCAGCTATCGAAGCTATGTCGACATCCGTCGGGACGACGTGACCTGGGCTGTGTTTGCCGCGCCGCAATTCTCGCTGACGCCACGAACATGGTGTTTTCCAGTCTTCGGCTGCGTTCCTTACCGGGGTTACTTTTCCCGGAAATCCGCAACTGAAACTGCCGCCGAGCTTCATGGACAGGGGCTGGATGTTTATGTCACCGGCATCACCGCATATTCCACATTGGGCTGGTTCAGCGACCCGCTGCTGAGCACCATGCTTCGTCAGGACGACACGTATCTCGCCAGCCTTATTTTCCACGAACTGGCGCATCAGAAAATCTACGTGAATGGCGACTCCGCATTCAACGAGGCTTTCGCGGTTGCGGTCGAGACCAGCGGCGTGAGGAAATGGCTCCGTGCCACCGGCAATCGCGCCGGATTGCGCCGCTACGAACTCGATCGCAGGCGCAAGGCGGATTTTCTCGGACTGGTGTCGAAAACCCGGGACGAGTTGAGGCAGGTCTATGAAAGTTCGGGCAATGCGGAGCAGATGGCCGCCGCCAAGGCAGCCGCAATCGACAGGCTGCGGACGCGCTACAGGCAAATGCGCGACAAGCGATGGGTCGGATACCGCGGATACGACGCCTGGTTCGGTAGCCAGATCAACAACGCAAAGCTCGCCGCGACTGCCGTCTACGGCGAACAGGTTCCGGCGTTTCTTCGCTTGTTCGATTTGTGTTCCGGCGATTATCCCAGGTTCTATGCTTCCGTTCGCCGGATCGGGGATTTGCCCGCGACTTCCCGTGCCCAGGCGCTGAAGACCGCGGCTACGTGTCATTGACTTCGACAAGCAGGACAGCCGGTCGCGCCAATAACCTTCATTCCGATTTTGCGCTCGGCGCAATTTCGATCAAACTCGCCGCGTGCAGAAACGGCAAGATGCGCCGGCCAATGCGGGAAGGAGCCCCATGAACCCGACCGAAAAAGCGCTGTGGTTCGTCGAGAGCCATCTGCCGGAGGCGGTCTCGCTCGACGATGTCGCCCAAAGCAGTGGCGTGTCGCGCTTTCATGTGACACGGGCCTTCGGCGCCGCCACCGGCCGCTCGGTGATGGGCTACATGCGCTCACGCCGGCTGACCGAGGCGGCGCGCAAGCTGGCTGGGGGGGCACCCGACATCCTCTCGCTCGCGCTCGACGCCGGCTACAATTCGCATGAGGCTTTCACCCGTGCCTTCCGCGACCAGTTCGGCACCACACCGGAGCTGGTACGCGCGCAAGGCACGCTCAAAAACCTCGACCTCGTGGAGCCGATCCTGATGGACCAGTCACTTCTTGCCAGCCTCGAACCGCCGCGCTTCGAGACCAGCCGGCCATTCCTGATCGCCGGCCTCGGCGAACGCTACAGCTGCGAAACCAGCGCCGCCATTCCGATGCAGTGGCAACGCTTTGGCCCCTATATCGGCAACATCCCTGGCGAGACGGGCGACGTCGCCTATGGCGTCTGCGTCAACGGTGACGATTCCGGCAATTTCGACTACATCGCCGGCGTCGAAGTGTCGGATTTTTCGGACCTGCCAAAGGAGCTCAGCCGGGTGCGCGTGCCGGCGCAGAAATATGCGGTCTTTGCCCACCGCGAACACATCTCGACCATCCGGCGCACGGTCAACACCATCTGGAACAAATGGCTGCCGGCCTCCGGCCACGAGATCGCGGATGCTCCCGAATTCGAGCGCTATGGCCCAGAGTTCGATCCGCGCAGCGGCAATGGCGGGCTGGAGATCTGGATACCGGTGAAGGCCTAGGCTGGGAAACGGGCTGAGCTCCCTAAGGGAGCCCAGCCCGCCGAGTGCGACCGCAGGGGCTTACTCCACGGTGAGAGCGACCTCATAGAGGCCGGGATGAGCCAGCCCTAGCGTCTTGTTCCGCTCAAGAAAGTCGTGCGCTTGCAGATGCTCAAAGACACGCCGCATGGCGGCCTGATCCTGCGCCTGCGCGTAGTTGGCGACACGCGTGCCATCGAGACTTCGGTGCAGGCTGGCGGACATCCAGCCGGGAATGCCACGGCAACTCATCGCCGCCTCCCGTAGCAGGTCGATCAACGCCTGCTGGCCGCCCTCGGGCACCGTGAAGACGTTGATCTGGGTGATGACGCCGGTGTTAGCACGAATGATGGGCATTTTTCTTCTCCTTCGGTGAGCGCCTGGCGCACGAAGGAACGCCGATCAGCGAAAACCCCGAACGCCAAGCCGGGCGTAAAGCACGCCCCGGGCTTGCCGTGGGTTCCCATGTTGGATGAGAACGGAGCTTCCACTCGGTGGAAGGAAGCGGGCTTACCGTTTGCCGCTCCAAGGTCCTTTTCGACCTTCGTTCCATAGCATTGCTCGGGATCGCCAACAATCGCCGTTCATCACGCACCGATGCCCAACGGCGGCTGAACCGTCGGTCACGCCATCGGCAGCACCGGCCAGCGATCGGCGATCTTTCCGCCGGAAAACACCGCGATCGACCCGAACTGCTGCAGCACGGCCTCGCTCTGTGTCGGGCGCAGGAAGGCGTAGTCGCCGGGCTTTGCGGTCGCATCGGCCGGCAGGCCCATGAATTGCTGGTTCGAGGACAGGCCGAGCAGGCCGTTCGTCTTCATGCCTTGGGGAAAGACCGGCTCGGCCATCCATTTGCCGCCATAGAGATAGCAGCCCTTGCGCGGAAACCGGCCGAGCGCCCGCAGCAGGCGGGTGACGGCCAGCGGGCCGGGCAGCATCGGCTCGACCACCTTCAGGATCGGCGTCGCGATGAAGGCCGCCGGCTGGAAACCTTCGAGGCCGGGCGTATCGAAATCGCTGGGCAGCACGAAGGCCGAGCTCATCGACACCTCGTTGGCGGCGCTGCCATGATGAAGGAGTGCTGTCTTGCTGCCGCCGATATTGAGGATACGGCGCTGGTCGGGGCCGAGGCAGGCAACGAAGGCGGTGGCCTGTTGCGAGGCTTTCACTAGTGCCTTGGCCGGCCCGCCGAACAGGCTGGGAATGTGCGGCGCATGCGCCTCGTAGGCCATGACGCCTTCGCAATGCAACCGTTTATGAGCCGGCAAAATACTTAGTGCTTTCGACAAGGCCTCCGGGCTGGCAAAGCCGCCGCGATGCAGCCCGACATCGATCTCAAAGGCGATGCGCAGCTCGATGCCGAGTTCGTCAGCGAGCGCGCCATAATCCGCCAGCCTCTCTTGGGTATCGATCAGCCAGCAGACGCGAGACCAAGCCGCTTCGCGTTCGGAAAGCGCAGCTCTTGCCGCACCGACAGGCATCGGCTTGCCGTACAGCAGATCGGCATCTGGAAACGCTTTCAGCACCGCCTCGCTGATCGGCGGATGAAAAGTCATGAAGCTGATCGTGCCCAGCGCTTTGCCGATGTGCGACAGCAGCGGCAGGCAGGCGAGCGACTTATCGACCAGCCGCACGGCAAGGCCGGGATCAAGCCTCTCTTTCACCAGCGCGATGTTGCGGTCCAGCCGGTCAAGATCGAGCAGCAGGCAGGGCTGGAAGATGCCGGCGTCCTTCAGCGCATCAGAAAGCGTGCCGAAATAGGCGCTCATCGTTCGACGCCGAACAGGCCGGCCATGTAGGGCGAGATGAAGCGGTTCTGCGGATCGATGTCGCGGCGCACCGCCATCGCGTCGTCCCAGCGCGGGTAGAGCTTTTTCAGCTCCGCCGCCTTCAGGCTGTGCATCTTGCCCCAATGCGGCCGGCCGCCATATCTACGGAAGATCGGCTCGGCCGCTTGCATGAACGGCAACGGATCGCTCGCCGCATCGTGGTGGATGGCGATCGAGCAGGTCGGCCTGTTGTAAAATGGCGAAAGCCAGAACTGGTCCGCTGCGACCGAGCGCACTTCCATCGGGAAATAGACGTCGGGAAAGCGCTTCTCGGTCAGTTCGATGATTTCGGCCAATGCCTTCGGCCCTTCCTCGAACGGCAGATGATATTCCATCTCGTTGAACTTGGTCTGCCGGTCGCTGGCATAGACGTTGAGCCAATCCTGCACATAGTCCTCGGACGGCACTTTCGCGACGGCGTCGCGGATCAGCCGGCGGCGGAGCGACGGCAGCCAGGCGAGCCCGGTGCGCAACCAGCGCAACGTTCTCAGCCCCGCCTCGTCTTCCTCCGGCGGTCGTGCGGTGGGCGCTGCGTCGCTCAAGTCGCTGGCGATGAACTGCGCGTAGCCGGAAAACGGAATGTAGTAGAATTCGGCCGAGCGGTGCGCGGCCATCATCGTTTCGAAATCGCGCAGCATGTCGGCGATCGGCAGCACCCATTTGCGGCGGCGCAGCCGATAGGTCGCAATGTTGTTCAGCGTCACCTCCGTCATCACGCCGAAGGCGCCGAGCGCGACGCCGATGGCGTGGATCGCCTCCTGGTCCCCTGCCCTGGTGAAGTCGCGGATCTCGCCGAGCCCGTCGACAATCCGCACCGTTTCCAGTTGCGTGTGGTAGGCGCCCAGCGCCGGTCCCGAGCCATGCGTGGCGGTGCCGAGCGCGCCGCCGATCGCCTGGCGGTCGATGTCGCCCATGTTGGGCAGGCCCTGGCCGATGCCTTGCAGGATGTGCATAAGAGAGCCGAGCCGGGTCCCTGCCCGCACACGTGCCTGATGTCTTTCGGCGTCGTGCGAGACCAGCCCTTCCAGTCTCTCCAGGGACAGGATCGTACCCTCGGACTTCGCCAGCGGCGTGAAGGAGTGGCCGGCGCCGACGACGCGAACCGGGCCGGGTGCGCCACGAACGAGATCACTGAGTTCGCCGACGTCAGTGGGACTGGCAATCAGCCGCGGTTCGGCCGTGACAAAGCCCGACCAGTTGCTCCAGCTGTTCGACATGTTGCCTCCTCAGGCAACGGCGCGGCGACGCCGCGCCACGAGGACAAACAGGCCGAGCAGCGCGACGCTGGCAACAGCGCTGGCGGCGGCGAATTCCGGCACCGGACGAAAATCCTTGCCGTCGATGAGCAGCGACGCCGCGATCGGCCCGATCGCCAGACCAAAAAGCTGCGCCGCCGGCACCAGCAGCACGGCGGTGCGCGTCTCGTCGGCGGTGATCGCCAGGCGGATCTGGTAGGGCACGATGAACAACAGGATGAAGCCCATGACCAGAGCGGCGGCCCAGAATGTCGCGAGACCCGGTCCGCTGGCGAGGACCAGGGAGCTGACAAGCGCGACCACACCGATCGCGGCGATGGCAAGGCGGTAGTCGATGCGCGCCTCGAACACTGTCGCCGTCATCGCGCCAAGGACCTGAACCGCGAGGCTGGCCGAGACGATCAGGCCGACGGTGCGGCCATCGATGCCGTATTGCGCGCCAAGCGGCTCCAGAAAGGCCCAGACCGCGCCGAAGAACATGAAGTAGCAGAAGACCGACAGCAGCGCGGTGATCGACGGCACCGTCAGCACATTGGCCAGATTCTCTTCCTTCGGCAGATCGGCGTAGTCAGCGGGGACAATGAAGGCCACCGCCAGCGAGACAAAGCAGACGACGGCGAGAACGATGAAGCCGCCTGCCGACCCTGCGGCCGGGATGACATAGAGCGCCAGCAGCAGGGCAAGCGCGCATTGCGCCAGCGTCTGCATGGTGACGAAATAGCCGCCGATGCGCTCGGCGCGTCGGGAGCGAGCGATGAGTTCGGTGGCGACCGCCACTAGGCCGCCCTCGGCGAGCCCGGCCAGGGCGCGGGCGGCGATCAGCGTGTTTGCGGTCAAAGCATGGGCCGTCCACACATTCGCCAGCGCCAGCAGGAGCAGGAGGACAGCACTTTTCCAGCGCATGTTGTGGGCCGAAAGCAGCATCGCCACGACAGCCGAACCGATCGCAATGGCGATCATCTCGGCGGTGGCGACCAGCGCCAGTTCATCGCCGCTGACATGGCCCTCGGTGTACAGGGCGCCGAGCAGCACAGGCTGCAGGCCGAGGATGAGCAGACCAACCGAACCGACCCACAGGGCCGAGGCAAGCTGTCCGCCGGTCGGATTGCCGACCAGCCAGTCGCCGCTTCCGGTATGCACGTCACCAGATGCCAAAGCTGCCTCCCAACGTCCCTTGCCACACCGAAAAAAGCTGACAACCTGTCAGCATTTACAAAACTGATACTTGATCATATTGCTTTGTCAACCATGGAGCCCGAGGTGTCGCGGAAGATCGGTGCATGACGGAAGCAAGACGAACGGTGACAAGGCTAAGGCGCAAGCCCAAGCAGGAGCGCAGCCGCGAGCGCATTGACGCGATCCTGTCGACAACCATGCGGCTGATCGGCGAAAAGGGCATCGACGCCGTCACCATGAAGGAAGTCGGCATGCTGGCGGGCGGGCCGATCGCCACCGTCTATCATTACTTCCCCAACAAATCGGCGATCCTGGC
This sequence comes from Mesorhizobium sp. AR07, assembly GCF_024746815.1. Lineage (GTDB taxonomy): Bacteria > Pseudomonadota > Alphaproteobacteria > Rhizobiales > Rhizobiaceae > Mesorhizobium. The sequence continues at coordinate 180,801 of NZ_CP080525.1, read as the reverse complement.
GATGCTCTACGAGCGGTTTTCCGAGGTCAGTCGTGCACGATTGACAGCGATCATCACCGACATAAGCGAGGCCAAGGATGTGATCACGGCTGCCGACCGGCTGCTTGACGACTATCACAGTCGTGTCGCCAGCGATCCGGCCATCCAGGATCTGCAGAACGCCATCCAGGCCGACAAGGCGCTCAAGAATCTCGACATCGCCGAAACCCGGCATCAGGCCAAGATGTTCTGCGACCATGTCAGCCCCCTGCTCGAACCCGAGAAGCGCGAGCAGTTCGAACGCATGGTTGTCCTGATCTTCCAGCTGGCCGGTGGTGTGGTGCGCCTGGCGCTTGCCGAGGGCAAAACGGAAAGTCGCCAGACCATCGAGGATTACCGGTCGATCATCCACACCCAGCTGCGGCTCTTTCTCTAGCCGTCGCGGCGACATCGCCGAATGCGAATTTCGCGCGCTTCGGCGGCGTGTCGCGCCTTGACTCTCGCCGGTCGGCGGCCTATTTCAGCGCCACGTTAGCACTCGCCAACGGTGAGTGCTAACCATATGTCCGGCGCCGCCGGACGGAGGAACTGTTCTCACCGTTCTCATCGAGGAAGAAAAAATGGCAAAGTCGAAGTTCCGCCCGCTTCATGACCGCGTGGTCGTTCGCCGGGTCGAATCCGAATCCAAGACCGCCGGCGGGATCATCATCCCGGATACGGCAAAGGAAAAGCCGCAGGAAGGCGAGATCATCGCTGTCGGCTCCGGCGCTCGTGACGAAGCCGGCAAGCTCGTCCCGCTGGACGTCAAGGCTGGCGACCGTATCCTGTTCGGCAAGTGGTCGGGCACCGAAGTCAAGCTCAATGGCGAAGACCTTCTGATCATGAAGGAATCCGACATCATGGGCATCATCGGCTGATATCAGGCCTTTCCGTCAACTGAATTCCCGGGCTCAATCGAAGCCCTTGCCAGGAGCTAAAAATGGCTGCCAAAGACGTAAAATTCTCCCGTGATGCCCGCGAGCGTATGCTGCGCGGCGTCAACATCCTCGCCGACGCGGTGAAGGTCACGCTCGGCCCCAAGGGCCGCAACGTCGTCATCGACAAGTCGTTCGGCGCCCCGCGCATCACCAAGGACGGCGTCACCGTCGCCAAGGAAATCGAGCTTGAAGACAAGTTCGAGAACATGGGCGCGCAGATGGTCCGCGAAGTTGCTTCGAAGACCAACGACATCGCCGGCGACGGCACCACGACCGCGACCGTTCTGGCGCAGTCGATCGTCCAGGAAGGCCACAAGGCGGTTGCCGCCGGCATGAACCCGATGGACCTGAAGCGCGGCATCGATCTGGCCGTGACCGAAGTCGTCGCGGCGCTCGGCAAGGCTGCCAAGAAGATCAAGACCTCCGAGGAAGTTGCCCAGGTCGGCACGATCTCGGCCAATGGCGACGAGTCGGTCGGCAAGATGATCGCGGAAGCGATGCAGAAGGTCGGCAACGAAGGCGTCATCACGGTTGAGGAAGCCAAGACCGCCGAGACCGAACTCGAAGTCGTCGAAGGCATGCAGTTCGACCGCGGCTACCTCTCGCCCTACTTCGTCACCAACGCCGACAAGATGGTTGCCGAGCTCGAGGACGTCTACATCCTCCTGCACGAGAAGAAGCTCTCCAACCTCCAGGCCATGCTGCCGGTTCTCGAAGCCGTCGTGCAGACCTCGAAGCCGTTGCTGATCATCTCGGAAGACGTCGAAGGCGAGGCCCTGGCCACGCTCGTCGTCAACAAGCTGCGTGGCGGCCTGAAGATCGCCGCTGTCAAGGCGCCGGGCTTCGGTGATCGCCGCAAGGCCATGCTGGAAGACATCGCCATCCTCACCGGTGGCCAGGTCATCTCGGAAGACCTCGGCATCAAGCTCGAGAACGTCGGCCTCAACATGCTCGGCCGCGCCAAGAAGGTGTCGATCTCCAAGGAGAACACCACCATCGTCGACGGCGCCGGCAAGAAGGCCGAGATCCAGGGCCGCGTCGCCCAGATCAAGCAGCAGATCGAGGAGACCACCTCGGACTACGACAAGGAGAAGCTGCAGGAACGTCTGGCCAAGCTTGCCGGCGGCGTTGCGGTGATCCGCGTCGGCGGTGCGACGGAAGTCGAAGTCAAGGAAAAGAAGGACCGCGTCGATGACGCCCTCAACGCGACCCGCGCGGCCGTCGAAGAAGGCATCGTTGCAGGCGGCGGCGTCGCCCTGTTGCGCGCTTCGGCCAACATCAAGGCCACCGGCGCCAATGCCGACCAGGCTGCTGGCATCAACATCGTTCGTCGTGCGCTGCAGGCTCCGGCCCGCCAGATCGCGGCCAACGCCGGTGCGGAAGCATCGATCGTTGCCGGCAAGATCCTTGAGAACAAGGGCGCGACCTTCGGCTACAACGCCCAGACCGGCGAATATGGCGACATGATCGCCATGGGTATCGTCGATCCGGTCAAGGTCGTTCGTACGGCTCTCCAGGACGCGGCTTCGGTCGCCGGCCTGCTCGTCACCACCGAAGCCATGATCGCGGAGGCTCCGAAGAAGGAGTCGGCTGGCGGCGGCATGCCTGGCGGCATGGGCGGCGGCGGCATGGGCGGCATGGGCGGCATGGACTTCTAAGAAGTCCATAAAGCACGCCCATGAACTGACATTGCTCAAGCCCGCAAGCGGGCTTGAGAGGCGGCATGGACTTCTAATCCAGCCAATCTGGCTAAGCTTAGGGAAAGGGCGGCAGAGATGCCGCCCTTTTTCGTTGGAAAACTACCGGTCCGCCAACGCCAGTTTTGCGCCGAGCATGACAAAGGCGCCGGCGAAGGTGCGGCGCATCCAGGTCAGCACTTTTGGTCGCGACACGACATGGTTGCGGATCGAGGCGGCGAAGACGCCGTAGCCGACGAAAACCACGAAGGTCAAAAGCATGAAGACGGAGCTCAGCTCCAGCATCTTCGACAGTGCATTGGGTTCGGTGGTGCTGACGAATTGCGGCAGGAAGGCGAAGAAGAAGATCGACAGTTTCGGATTGAGCACGTTGACGAGGATGCCGGTGGCAATCACCTTGCCGGCCGAGCGCGGCGTCACATCCTGCTCGACGCTCAGGCCACCCTTCTCCTTCAGCGTGTTCCAGGCCATGTAGAGCAGATAGGCGACGCCCAGATATTTCAGCGTCTCGAAGGCAAGCGCGCTGGTGTGCAGCAGCGCCGCGAGGCCGGTGATGGCGGCCGCCATATGCGGGATGATGCCGAGCGTGCAGCCGAAGGCGGCAATGATGCTAGCGCGCGCGCCGCGCGAAAGGCCGGCGCTCAGCGTATAGAGAACGCCGGTGCCGGGCGAAGCCACGACGATCAGCGACGTCAACAGAAATTCGATGCTCACGATGGTTTCCTCCGGCGCCCTGCCCTGCGAGGAAGGTAACGAGCTGTGGGCCGGCGCACAAGCTGGGGCGATTGGCGTAATTTCCCTCCTCGTGGGCAGGGCAATCGTAGATAGAAAGCCCGAGGCTTCCACTCTACGATATACCCCCACCCCTGCCCCCTCCCCACTGTTTGGACCGGAGACATCGCGAACAGGTGTGCGAGGACATCGCGAACAGTTTTGCATGCTATCGAGCCATGGCATTGAGGTCGATGGTTTCTATTTTCTGGTGCCTGAACCAGGCGTCGAAGAGGCCGTCTGTTGCGGTCGGACGGAAGGCAACGGATTTTCCGGCGAAGGCTTTGCAGAGGCGCATTTTGCGGCCGAGAATAGAGACGAAGCCATGCTGCTGAACGCGGCGGATGAGATCGTCCTTGGCGTATTCGAACGGCTCGACAATTTCGCGATACTGGCGCTGCGAGGCCCGGTAGCGGTCGAGCGGCACGGCGCCGTCCAGCGCGTCGTGGGGACGCTGGGCGTTGTAGACATGGCGCCACTGGTCGAAGGCGTGCTGAGCCTTGGCGAGATCGGCGAAGGGTGGTCCCTGCAGCGCCTCGGCCTTGAGCGTTCGGTGGAAGCGCTCGTCCTTGCCGAGTGTCTGCGGGTGGCAAGGCCTGGAGTGGCTGACGGCGACGCTGGCCTCGATCAACCAGACCGTGAGCAGCGTGAAGTTGTTGCGGCCGCCATCGCCCCAGGGCGGGCCATTGTCGGTGGCGATGCGCCACGGCAGGCCATAGCGACGGAAGGCCTCGATCAGGCGCGTTTGCACGGTTTGGGTGGTCTGATCGGAGCAGGCCGACAGCACGATCGAGAAGCGCGAATGGTCGTCGAGCACGGTGAGCGGATGCAGCCGGCCGGTGCGCAGGGCGACATGGCCCTTGAAGTCCATCTGCCACAGATCGTTGGGGGCTTCGTGCTCGAAGCGGATGAAAGGCTGCGCCCCGCCGCCCTGCAATCCGAGCTCGATCCCGTTGCGGCGCAGGATGCCGGTCACCGTCGAGGGCGAAGGGGTGCCGATACCCTCGCGAGCGAGCACACGCGCGATCTTGCGCCCACCCCAGGCCGGATGCGCCGCACGCACCCAAAGGGCTGCCGCTTCGACCTCAGGGGCGCTGCGCCGTGGGCTCAAATGGGGCTGCCGCGAACGCTCCAAAAGCCCCGCATCGCCTTGCGCTCGATAGCGAGCGATCAGCTTGTGGGCCAACGTCCGGCCGATTCCGAAGCGCCGACACAACGCGCTCACATTCGCACCCGCCGCGCTCGCCAACCTGACGAATTCCAATTTCTGTTTCATCGCGCTGTTGTCCCCGAATGGCATCCCGAACCCCCTCGCGCAAAACGCGCAAAACTGTTCGCGATGTCTTCGCACACCTGTTCGCGATGTCTCCGGTCCAAACACCCACAAGGGGGAGGGAGACTTCCGTTGGCGCTGAACTCGGCAAATTACCCGCCTTCCGGCGCCAAAGAGGAAGTAAAGGTGCGCGGCAGCGTTCCCTCCCCCTTGTGGGGGTCCGAAGGACGGGCGAGACCCGTGGCTCGCCCGGTTGGTTAGGGTGGGGGTCCTTCTTCGCAAGAATCCATATGCGATTGCTCTGCCTTCGTGGGGGAGATTGGCAGCTCCACCGGCAACCCGTGCGCCCGGCGCGCCATCAGGCACTCGTCGTCGCCAGGCATGCAGGCGTGGCAGACATCCGGGCGGACTTCATAGATGCCGCAAGCGGTCGACTTGCCCACCTCGCCGGTGAGCGCCGAGCAGCGCGACCCCTCGCAGCGCATGCCCGACAGGTCGGCCGCCACATATTTTTCGGGGATGCGATCGAGCTGCGCGTCATCCTCGGTGGAAAAGCGCGGCCACTCGGGCGAATAGGAACAGCAGGCGCCGCAGCTCTGGCAGTCGAACAGAGGAGCGCTGCCGCGTTGCGACGACGACACGCTGGCAGTGGCAGCCAGGGCAAACAGCCCCGGCCCGGCAGGATTGCGGTCGGCGTCTTGCGGCAAGGCGCTATTTCTTCTTGGCCGCCTTGCGCGACGGCGCTTCGGCCGGCGACTTGAACAGATCGGTCGCGGCTTCAGCCGGTTCGCCGGCTTTCGGCGCCGCAACCGGCTTGGCCGGCTTGGCAGCGGCAACTGGCGTAGCAGCCTGGTCCTTGGCGGAGAATTTTATGGCCATGTCAGTCCTCGTCGGCGAAACGCGATGATGGTGCGCGCGGATTGCGCAAGCGGCCGATCAGCGCCGAAACCGCCGTGATGTTCATTTCTTCCGGTGACCAGTTCCTGACTTCCGCGATGTGGTGCGGCGCCAGCTCGCGATGCGTGCTGCCGCTGTAGGCGGCATCCTGATAGGTCACCCGCTCATGGGTCTTGGCGTCTTCGCGGACATATTCGATCAGGTAGTTCGGGCATTCGGCGCGACCGCGCACGCCGAGCCGCACCTGGGCATCGCCATGGGCGCGCTTGCAGCGCTCGAGCTTCTCAAGCACGCGCCGGACGTATTCGACCGGCTTGTTGAGGCCTTCGACCACATCGGCGATCGTCGAGTCGGCGGGGATCAGTTTCGGAGGCACGCGCTTGGTGGCCATCAGCGTCTTCCAGCGCGTTTCGGCAAAGCGGCGAGCGCGGCAGCCGCCGCCATCTCGTCAGCTTCCTTTTCCAGGCGCTGTTCGCGCAGGCGCGCGGTCTTGGCTTCCCGCGCCTCGCTGACGGCATCGCGCTCGGAATTGATGCGGTTGAGCGACATCGACTGGGTCTGCGTCTTGCTGAACAGGGACACGGGCTGATCAGGAGCTGTCTTCGAATTGGCGGTCAAAATCTTTCTCCTGTCAGGAGCCTGGTGCCGATAGTGCTTCGGTCACGACCAGGCACGAGGCAATAAGGCAGCGGATTCAAATTGCTTGAGCGTCCCTTAGCACGTTCAAGCCGACGCGCAGCGCACTTTCGGCGGCAAGACGCGCAAAATGAAAAAGGCCAGGCACCGCCTGACCTCCCATGAGAGCGCCGCGCATCCAGCGACATCCAGAAGGATGCACAGGGATGGATGCACAAAGAACGCCCTTCTCATGCGCATGACATGCCGTGGAAACTCAGGTCTCCGCGGCCATGCGCCCGAATTCGCCATTCACCGGTGCCAGTACATCCGTGGTCACCGGGAAAGCTGAATTCTGTTTTCAGGCCGCCTTCAACTGGTCGGCGGACATCTTGCCCGACTTGTTGTCGCGGACCATCTCGTAGCCGAGCTTCTGGCCTTCGACGATGTCGCGCATGCCGGCGCGCTCTACGGCCGAGATGTGGACAAAAACGTCGGCGGAGCCGTCGTCAGGCTGAATAAAACCAAAACCTTTGGTGGCGTTGAACCATTTAACTGTGCCGGTGCTCATGACGAACCCTTTCCATGGCAAATATTCGTTAATCGCCGTGCGAATGCACAACGATTTTTGTCTCGATTTTTGATGGGGAAGTTCGTCAAAGGCGCGCATGCGTGCGCGGATAACAAAAGTCGGTCAAACAAATATCGACGAATTCCTTCTACGCTTGTTTTGCAAGCGTGTCAAATCTTGTGTGGTTTGCACCCAATGGAGCGGCGCAAAGCCGGGGCCGGGGGACCAATATCAAGAGGGAGCCAATGGCAAAAAGCCTGCTGCGCGCGGAAGGGCACACGGCGTCCTTCTTTGGTGCCAAACTTACATCACGGCACTCATCATCGGCAGGATCTCGTAGCGGAAGCCCAACCCTGAACGGATCATCGGATCCCCCTCCGTCAGCGCCCTGACGCTAGCCTCATCGTCGGCACGCACGATGCCGAGCCCCCAGGGACCGGCGGGATCGGCGACCGGCCCAAACAGAATGACACCCCCCTCGCCCAGTTTGCTGCGCAGATAGTCCGAATGCTGCTTCATCAACGCCCTTTCTGGATCGGTCATGGTGAAGGCAAAGTCGGACCGAGGCGGGATCAGTCGGCAGTGGAACACCGCCTTTGGCTTGGCGCCCGCCTGATCACCGAGGAAGGTGGCCAGCCAACCGAGCACGCTCTCCCAGCCGAAGCCGTGATCGCGGCAGGCATCCTGGCGGGCACCGAACCCATCGTGGCGTAGAGTCAGCCGCGTTCCGGCATCGACCGCTTCGAGCGTATAGGTGACGGTGGTGACGTTGTCGCCGTCCCACGGCGCCTTCCATGTCAGCACCAGAAGATGCGGCGGCTCGACCTTGAGATATTCGCCCTGGACATGAAACTCCCGGCCGTCGGCGCCCATGCCCTCCGATCGCCACGCGCCACCTGGCCGCACGTCGGCGGTATGCCTGGTCGTCCGGTAAAGTTCGTCCGACCCCCACCAGAGCGGTATCTGGTCATCCGCCGTCAACGCGCGAAACACCCGCTCCGGTGGCACCGCGATCGTCACAGTGGCGAGAATTGAACCGGTCGAGACATCGGCGATGGCGCGCGGTTTGTCGTTGTTGGCCATCATTCGTTCTCCAGATAGGTTTTCAGATTGCCGAGACTCGCCTGCCAGAAGTCGCGATAGGGCAAGATCCAGTCGGCCACGTCCTTCAATTCCGCCGGCTCCAGCCGGTAAAGCCGCTCGCGGCCATGCTTCTGTTCAGAGACGACGCGCAGCTCGCGCAGAACCCTGAGATGCTTGGAGATTGCCGGCCGGCTCTGCGAAAAGGCCGAGGCGAGTTCGTTGACCGGCGCCGGACCTCGCCGCAAGCGGTCGAGGATGGCGCGGCGCGTCGGGTCGGCGATGGCACGGAAAACAGAATGGTCGGACTCAGCCTGCGGCATAATACGTATCCATTTGGTTACGTATTATGCCGATCCTTGGCTTTCGTCAACTCTGGCACAAGGTGGTGCTAGCGCTCCTGGTCGGTCGGCCTGATGACAATCTCGTTGACGTTGACTCGAGCCGGCTGACTGACCGCATAGTAGATGGCGGCGGCAACATCCTCGGCGGTCAGCGCTTCCATGGTGGCAAGGCGCTGGTCGAGGCCGGCCTTCGAGGCGGCATTGGTGATGTGGTCGCCGAGTTCGGTGCGCACCAGCCCGGGCTCGATGACGGTGACACGGACCTTGTCGGCATAGACTTCGCGGCGCAGCGACTCGGAAAAGCCGACGACGCCGAACTTCGTCGCCGCGTAGCCGCTGGCACCCGGATTGGCGACGCGGCCGGCGACCGAAGCGACATTGACGATATGCCCCTTGCCGGCCTTGAGATGCGGCAGCGCCGCCTTGGTAACGCCCATCAGCGCCAGCAGGTTGAGTTCGACCATATGGCGCCAATCGTCGAGTGTCGCCTCCGCGGCCGGCGACAGAAGCATCACCCCGGCATTGTTGACGAGGATGTCGAGCCGGCCCCATTCGGCCACCACCTTGTCGACCATGGCGATGACGTCGTCATTGCTGGTGACGTCGGCCTCGATGCGCAGCGCCGTGCCGCCGACCTTTTGAATGCGCGCGGCCAGTGTCTCGAGCCGATCGGCGCGGCGGGCAGCGATCGCCACCTTTGCTCCGGCAGCGGCCAGCGCCGAAGCCGTGGCTTCGCCGATACCCGACGAAGCGCCGGTGATGAGAGCGACCTTACCGGAAAGTGCGGAAGAAACGGTCATCGAAATCTCCAGAAACCTAGCCTCACCCGTCGTCTTTAGATAGGCCGCGCGAGCCGTTGCGGAAGAGGACCTAGCCTTGGTGCAGAAGGCCTATGGCGACGTCAGGACAAGGTCAAGAAGGCGTTCTGATCCCGCATCGAGGAACGGCTTTGGCTATCGGAAGAAGGCGGCCGCCAAGGCCGCCTTCTTCAGATGTTCCAGCCCTTGCTGAAAGCGTTGGTGAAGGCGACCTCGCCATGGTCGCCGGTTACCTCGCCCAGCGCCACGTCGATGCCGTCACTGGTCACCCTGGCGAGCGCGAAACCACCCATATAGGCAGCCTTCGGCTTGATGAGGTCGAGCCCGTCACGGCGGTAGATCAGCGACGTCTCGTGCTGGTGGCCATGGAAGATGGCGACGACATTGTAGCCTTTCAGAGCAGCCAGCAACGCCTGGCGGTCGGCTTCGCCCCACCAATGCGGGGCACCGGTGCCATCATCGTCGTAGGTCTTCTTGGCGGCATCCCACCTTTCCGTCGAAAATGTATCCCAGCCATAGTGCTGGAACAGGATGACCGGGCGGCCGTCCGCCGCGTAGGTTGCCAGATCCTGCTTCAGCCATGGCAGGCTGCTGTCGGCGCCATGGCCGGTGTCGCCGGCGAAGCGGTGCGTCTGGACGAGATGCAGGCCGCCCCAGTCCCATGAATAGCAATCGGTCTCGACGTCGTAGTCGGTGGCCGGCACCGGCGGTTTGAAGAAGACGCCGGCGCGGTGATTGACCTCGACATAGTCGCGCATTTCGCGCCGGTACCAGTCGACATGGTGCGGTGGGCCGTTCTGGTCGAGATCATGGTTGCCGAGCCCGACATAGACCGGCACGTGCACGCGATCGGTGCCGACGCCTTGCTGGTAGCGCTGGCTGAACTGGAGCAGTTGCGTGCCCTCGCTCGGCTGGGTGATCTGACCGCCACCATCGTCGGTGATGTCACCGCCGACGACAAGGCCGAGCGGCGTGCCTATGCGGCTGCCGGCCGAACGCAGGCCGGTGGCGATGCCGTTGATCTCGGCCGGCCATTCCTTGTCGCCGAGACCGTTCAGCGCGGCAACGTTGCGCAGCAGCGCGGCATCGGTCTTGCCCTCCATCTGGCAGTTGGGGCTCAAGCCGCTCGCCATGCGACAGGCATGGACATCGGCAATGAACAGGAAGGTGGCGTCGATGGGCTGAACGCTCTGCGCGGTCTGGCCAAGAGCCGGGCGCGACAACGCACCGGCCACGGCAAAACCCGCGGCCTGGGCCAGAAAGCCGCGTCGGGAAAACAAACCAGGCGAGCGGTGATTCATCATGAGGTGAATTTCAACACAAGCGGCGCCCGTCCGTCCAGTTTCCAGACTGCCTCAAAGGGCTCCGTATCGTCGCAGCACCCTGCGACGCCGCCTCGCTACCGGCTCGCCCTGGGGCGATGCAGGCTGGGAGGCGCCCCACTCCAACGCCGCCAGGCAATCGCGCAACGGGCCGGCATCCTGCGCCGTCTTGGCCATCGACATAGCGCCGGAATAAGTGGCCACGGCAAGGGCGGCAAAGCGCCGTGGGTCGGTGCCTTGCTCCCTGCCCGCCTGCTGATCGGCTTCGACTTTGTCGGCAATCGCCTGGCGCCACGCCGCAAAGATTGCGGCAAGGGCAGTCCGGAAATCCGGATCGGCAAGCGACAGTTCATGCGCCAGATTGTTGAGCGGGCAGCCACGCACGAAACCCTGCTGCTCCAGCCCGGCCGCGACGGCCTCGAACACCGCTCGCACGCCGTCGCGCGCCGACGCCGCCGCCAGCACCGGTGCGATCCATGTCTCCTCGACCGCTGCCGCCACGCGCTCCTCGATCACCGCCAGCGCCAGCGCCTTCTTGGTCGGGAAATGGTGATGCAGCGCGCCGCCGCTGACACCCGCAGCCGCCATCAGATCGCCGAGGCTGGAGGCGTGATAGCCGCGCGCCTGAAACGATTCTCCGGCGACATCGAGCACTTTGTTGCGCATGCCTTCGGGGTCGTTGATGCGTTTTCGGGCAAGCCGTGCCATCGCGAATCTCCCCTTCTCTCCTTGCGGGAGAAGGTGCCTGAACGAAATGAAGGCGGATCAGGTGCTCCAGCTTGGCACAGACGGCGCGCCGTCCAGCCCCCTCATCCGTCTTGGCGCCGCGCGCCAATCCACCTTCTCCACAAGGGAGAAGGCAGGGGAAGATAGCATATTGACAAAACAGGACAACCGGTCTGTTTATAAACAGGACGATCAACCTGTTTTGGAGAACGCGGATGAACCTGCCCCTGAATGTCGCGACGGAGCCGGCGGTGTCCGCCTCGCCTGTCGTCGAGTTGCGGCAGTACACACTGAAGCCCGGCAAGCGCGATGCACTCATCGACATCTTCGACAACAGGTTGATCGAGGGCCAGGAGGAGGCAGGAATGACCATCATCGGCCAGTTCCGGGATCTCGACCGTGCTGACATGTTCGTCTGGATGCGCGGCTTCGACGGCATGGACGCGCGCAAGGATGCGCTGACCGCCTTTTATGGCGGGCCGGTCTGGTCGGCGCACAGCAATGCGGCCAATGCGACAATGATCGATTCCGACGATGTCTTGCTGCTGAAGCCAGCAAGACCAGCCGCCGGCTTCGACCTCTCGGACTCACCGCGCGCAGGCTTGACCACTGACCAAAAGCCGAGCCGGAACAAGCCCCTGACGAGCATTGTAGTCATCCAGATTCATCATTTGCGGCCTGGCGCCGAGACCGATTTCACAAATCGCTTCGAGACAGAAATGGCGCCGCTGATGACGGCACCCGGCGCACGCCTTCTCGCTGCTTTCGTGACGGAACATGCCGAAAACAGCTTTCCGCGCCTGCCTGTGCGGGCCAGAGAAAACGTCTTTATCAGCGTCATGGGATTTGACAGCGCGGAAGCGCACGCCCGGCATGAGGCCGCACTCGCCGGCTCGCCGGCATGGCAAATGTTTTGGCAGGCGGCGCGGCCGGATCTCACCAGGCCATCCGAGACCTTGCGTCTCTCGCCGACATCGCGTTCGCGGCTTGGGCGGTGAACAAGGCGAACAGACCGAGGTCGAAGTTCATACCATGGGATAGGCCGATGGCTTGACCGCGGCCGCTAATATGCGGTGCTCTCGAGGGCAAAGGATCCTTCGGAGCGTCGAATGCGACTTCACAACAAGCGCGCGCTGGTTACTGGTGGGTCGGACGGCATCGGCCTTGCGATCGCCGAGGCCTTTTCGCGCGAAGGTGCGGACGTCCTGATCGTCGGCCGCGACGCCAAAAAGCTCGATGCTGCAGCCAAGCAACTCGGCGGCAGCGTCGAGACGCTGTCGGCCGACCTTGCTACATCAGCCTGCATCGCCGCCGTGGTCGGGCACGTGGAGAAATCCGGCCGGCCGCTCGACATCCTCGTCAACAATGCCGGGGTGGCTTTCCTGGTGCCGTTCGAGACCGTCAGCGAGGCGCAGTTTCAGCAATCCTTGGCGCTGAATGTGACGGCGGTGTTCTTCCTCAGCCAGGGCCTGCTGCCGCATCTCGCGGCCGGCGCTTCGGTGATCAACATCTCCTCCTATTTCGCCAACAAGATGATCCCGAAGCGGCCGTCGAGTCTCTATTCCCTGTCGAAGGGCGCGTTGAACTCGCTGACCAAATCGCTGGCCTTCGAACTCGGTCCGCGCGGCATCCGCGTCAACGCCATCGCGCCTGGCACTGTCGACACCGCCATGCGGCGCAGGACGGTCGACAACCTTCCGGTCGAGGCAAAGGCGGAGCTGAGCGCCTATGTAGAGCGCAGCTATCCGCTGGGCCGCATCGGCCGCCCCGACGATCTGGCCGGCATCGCGGTGTATCTCGCCAGCGACGAGGCGGTCTGGACCAGCGGCGGCATTTTTGCGATCGACGGCGGCTATACGGCTGGGTGAGCGTTCAACTCTCCTCTCAATGGTTTCAACCGATTTGCATCCGTCCCGCCCGCATTCTCCGCTTGAAGCCCTTTGTGCAACGCGATACGCCGTTGCCGACTTCGACAAGGAGAGACCCTGTGAGCACGCCAAAGACCAGAACCGAGACCGACACGTTCGGCCCCATCGAAGTCGCCGCCGACCGCTATTGGGGCGCGCAGGCGCAGCGTTCGCTCGGCAATTTCAAGATCGGCTGGGAAAAGCAGCCGGTGTCGATCGTGCGCGCGCTCGGCGTCGTCAAGCGGGCGGCGGCGGAAGCCAACATGGAGCTGAAGCGGCTCGACCCGGCCATCGGCAAGGTCATCGTCGAGGCGGCGCAAGAGGTCATCGACGGCAAGCTCAACGACCATTTCCCGCTGGTGGTCTGGCAGACCGGCTCGGGCACGCAGTCCAACATGAACGCCAACGAGGTGATCTCCAACCGGGCGATCGAAATGCTGGGCGGTGTCATGGGCTCGAAGAAGCCGGTGCATCCCAACGATCACGTCAATATGAGCCAGTCGTCGAACGACACCTATCCGACGGCGATGCACATCGCCTGCGCCGAGCGCATCGTGCACGACCTGCTGCCGGCGCTGAAGCATCTGCATAAGGCGCTGGACGCCAAGAGCCGGGCCTTCGCCCACATCATCAAGATCGGGCGTACCCACACGCAGGACGCGACGCCGCTGACGCTTGGCCAGGAATTCTCGGGCTATGCCGCGCAGGTCGCCTCGTCGATCAAGCGCATCGAGTTGACGCTGCCCGGCCTGCAGGAGCTGGCGCAGGGCGGCACTGCCGTCGGTACCGGCCTCAATGCACCCGTCGGCTTCGCCGAAAGGGTAGCGGACCGCATCGCTGCCATCACCGGCATCGCCTTCGTCACCGCGCCGAACAAGTTCGAGGCACTCGCTGCCCACGATTCCATGGTGTTTTCGCATGGCGCCATCAACGCCTGCGCCGCCGCCCTGTTCAAGATCGCCAACGACATCCGCTTCCTCGGTTCCGGCCCGCGTTCGGGCCTCGGCGAACTGTCGCTGCCGGAAAACGAACCGGGCTCGTCGATCATGCCTGGCAAGGTCAACCCGACCCAATGCGAGGCGATGACGCAGGTCTGCGTGCAGGTGTTCGGCAACAATGCCGCCCTCACCTTCGCCGGCAGCCAGGGCCATTTCGAGCTCAACGTCTACAATCCGCTGATGGCCTACAATTTCCTGCAGTCGGTGCAGCTGCTCTCCGATGCCTCAGTCTCCTTCACCGACAATTGTGTCGTCGGCATCGAGGCGCGGGAGGACAACATCAAAGCCGCGCTCGACCGCTCGCTTATGCTGGTGACGGCGCTGGCGCCGACCATCGGCTACGACAATGCCGCCAAGATCGCCAAGACCGCGCACAAGAACGGCACCACGCTGCGCGAGGAAGCGCTGGCGACCGGGCTGGTCAGCGAGGCCGACTACGAGCGCCTGGTGCGGCCGGAGGACATGACGCATCCGGGGTAAGATCGTGTTCGGCGGGAGAATTTCCTCCGCAACCGCATCCCCCGACATGAATTTCGCGCCTTTCGCCCGTTCACGGGAATGTACCGTCTGTGAACAATGTGTTGCCGGATCGATGGCTTTGGTGAACAGCCGGCTTCGTCTATCTGACTGGTCACTCAACCTATTCGGAGACCAGCCATGTCCACCAACACTTCATTCGCCGGCACCGGCGCCACGTCCAACGCCTCGGGCACGATCCTCGTCGGCCGCATCCTGTTGTCGATCCTGTTTATCCTGTCGGGCCTTGCCAAGCTGACCGCGATTTCCGGCACCGCGCAGTGGTTCGGCAGCATCGGCCTGCCGCTGCCGACGGTCGCTGCGGTCGGTTCGGGCCTGCTCGAATTCTTCGGCGGCCTCGCCATCCTGGTCGGTTTCCAGACCCGTATCGTAGCGATCGTGCTCGCTATCTTCACGCTCGCCGCCACCGCGATTGCGCACCTCAACTTCTCCGACCAGATCCAGATGCTGATGCTGCAGAAGAACCTCGGCCTCACCGGCGGCTTCCTGCTGCTGGCGGTGCTCGGCGCCGGCGCCTACTCGGTCGACGCCAAGCGCGGCTGAACCTTCCCTCCCAAGCCATGCAAACAAAAGCGGCGCGGAATTTTCCGCGCCGCTTTTTCGTTGTCAGTGCACAGATCCATCCATCTCGATCCGCCGGCCGGGATTTGCGCCCGCATCGCTGGTAGGATCGAGACATGGGGGAGCGGCCGGCTGATCGGCTGTGCCCGACGATCGACACCGGAGGTGACAAGCATGCCCCGCAACGCACTGCTTCTGCTTTCCCGGCTGCTGCTTGCCGTCCTGTTCGTGCCCTCCGGTCTCCAAGCGCTTTCCGACATTGCCGGCACGTCAGGCTATTTCGCCGGGCTCGGCCTGCCGCTGCCGACACTCGCCGCCTGGGGCACAGGCTTTTTCGAACTGATCGCCGGGCTGCTGATCCTGGTCGGTTTCCAGACCCGGATCTCCGCACTGCTGCTCGCCGCCTTCTGCATTGTCGCCGGTTTCACCGGCCATTACGGCCAGGGCGGCGGCGACGCGATGCTCACCTTCTTGCACCAGCAGATGCTGATGAAGGACATCGCCATATCAGGCGGTTTCCTGGCACTGGCGATGGCCGGGGCTGGCGCCTGGTCCATCGACGGGCGCGGTTCGGCGTAAGGCCTACTTCACCGAAACGCTCTATTTCACCGAAACGCCCTATTTCACCGAAACGCTTGGGCCGCCTTCGACGGCCAGCACCAGCCGGCGGTTGGTTATCCTTGCCAGTTGCGCCAGGCGCCCGGCCGGCCGTTCGCCGTAGAGATCGGCCAGCGACGCGGGCAAGACCAGCGCCAGCACGCCGTTGGCGCGCTGTTCCCATTTCAGCCTGGGCATGATGCCGGGCATCGAGGCCGTCAGCAGATAGACGACACGCATCATCGCCGCCAGCACCCGCGCTCGCTCCAGATAACGCGGCGTCGCCAGCGCCTTGATTTCGGGTGCGATGGATTCGTTGAAGATACCGTCATGACGGTAGGCGTTGGCCAGCGCCAGGAAGGCGCGGCCGGGATGGTCGACGCCGAAGAAGGACGCGTGCGCGATGATGTTGAGCGATTGCTTGCCGCGATATTCGGGATGCGCGCGCCAGCCGATATCGGCCAGCAATGCGGCGGCGTGGCGGTAGCGCGCCTCGTCCTCGGTCTCGTCGATGCCGAAGGCGGCAAAGGTCCTGGCGGTCCAGTCGACCAGCTCATGCGCATGGGTGACGGAGCGGGAGCGCAGCCGCGCGAGCTCCTCCGAAGCCGAAATCAGCGGATCGGCCTTCTGCTCGGCCTCGTCGAGCAGCGAATAGAGAAAGCCTTCGCGCACGCCGAGCGCCGAGACGATGATCTTCGACGGCTGCATCGCCGCCATGATCTCCTGCAGCACGATGGCGCCATAGGGCAGCAGCGAGCGGCGGTTCTTCGAGACGCCTTCGATGCCCTTGACCTTCTCGATCTCGCCCTTCGCCACTTGCCGGAGGAAGTTGGCGGCGCTTTCGATACCGATTTCGTAATGGTGCATCACGCCAAGCGGATAGTTCGTCATCTCCATGTGCAGCCGGGCAAGATTTCGCCAGGTGCCGCCGACGGCGTAGAAGGGCCTGTCCTGCCCGCCTTTCAACAACTTGGCCCTGGCCAGTTCATCGCGCGTGATCTTGGCCGCCTGGGTCAGCGAGTTCTTCGCCATGTCCTGCAGGCGCAGGCCGCCCAGCGGCAGCGTTATGCCGTCGCCGATCGCCTCGCCATTGACGTCGACCAGTTCGAGGCTGCCGCCGCCCAGATCACCGGCGATGCCATTGGCCGGATGGAAGCCGGAAATGACGCCGAGCGCCGAATAATGGGCTTCCTGACGCCCGCTGATCACACGGATCTCGGTCTTGAGCACGTCCTCGGCGCGACGGATGAAATCGGGACCATTGACCGCCTCGCGGGCGGCGGCGGTGGCCAGCACATACATATGCTCGGCGCCGGCCTGGTCGGAGAGCGCGCGAAAGCGGCGGAACTCCTCCATGGAGCGTGTCACCGCCTCGGGGTCGAGTTTGCCGGTCGAAACGATGCCGCGACCGAGACCGGCCAGCATCTTTTCGTTGAACAGCATGGTCGGCGAGCGCGCCAGCCCCTCATAGACGACGAGGCGGATCGAATTCGACCCGATGTCGATGATGGACAGCGGTCGGCGGTCCTGCAACCGGCCCTGGGAATCAGACAGCATCAGCTGGACGCTGCGGCGTTCTTCTTGCGACGCTTGAACTGCGCAATGCGTTTGGGCGCATGCGACTTCAGCGCGTCACCCCGTCCCGACAGGCTCGGATTGGTCATGAAGTATTCCTGCGCGTTGAACGGTTCCTCGCCCTCCTCCAGCACGACGCGCCGGGAGGTTCCATCAGCCAATACGTCGAAACTTTGCTGATTGTCCATGATGTTGCCCAGCATGATCTGGCCCAGGATCTGTTCATGCACAGTTGGATTGGTGATCGGCACCATGGTCTCGACGCGGCGGTCGAGATTGCGCGGCATGAGGTCGGCCGAAGAGATGTAGACAATGGCCTCATCCGAGGGCAGCCCATGGCCGTTGCCGAAGCAATAGATGCGGCTGTGTTCCAGAAAACGGCCGACGATCGATTTCACGCGGATGTTTTCCGACAGGCCCGGCACCTGTGGCCGCAGGCAGCAGATGCCGCGCACGACGAGGTCGATCTCGACGCCGGCGCGGCCGGCGTCATAGAGCGCGTCGATGATGATCGGGTCGACAAGCGCGTTCATCTTCATCCAGATGCGCGCCGGCCTCCCCTCCACCGCATGAGCAATTTCATCGGCAATATGCTTCAGGATGCGGCTTCTCAGCGTGAACGGCGAGATCGCCAGCCGCATTTCATCCGTCGGTTCGGCATAGCCGGTGATGAAATTGAACAGCTGGGCGACATCGCGGGCAATCGTCGGGTCGGTGGTGAAGAAGGACAGATCGGTGTAGATGCGCGCGGTCACCGGATGGTAGTTGCCGGTGCCGAGATGCACATAGTTGCGCAGCCTGCCGTCCTCGCGTCGCACCACCAGTGACATTTTCGCATGGGTTTTCAGTTCAAGGAAGCCGAACACGACCTGCACGCCGGCACGCTCGAGGTCGCGCGCCCAGCGGATGTTGGCTTCTTCGTCGAAACGCGCCTTGAGCTCGACCAGCGCGGTGACCGACTTGCCGGCCTCGGCCGCATCGACCAGCGCGCGCACGATCGGGCTGTCGTTGGAGGTGCGGTAAAGCGTCTGCTTGATCGCCACCACTTCCGGATCGGCCATCGCCTGGCGCAGGAACTGCACCACCACATCGAAGGATTCGTAGGGGTGATGGACCACGATGTCCTTCTCGCGGATGGCGGCGAAACAGTCGCCGCCATGCTCGCGGATGCGCTCGGGAAAGCGCGGATTGTAGGGCGTGAACTTGAGGTCGTCGCGGGGGACGGCGACGATCTCGGAAATCTGGCTGAGCGCCAGCGGCCCGGTCAGGACGCTGATGCGGCTCGACGACACGCCAAGCTCGCCGGCAACGAAGTCGCGCAGTTCCGCCGGCATCAGCCTGTCGAACTCGATGCGGATCACCGATCCGCGGCGGCGGCGCTTCAGCGCCGTCTCGAACAGGCGCACCAGATCCTCGGATTCCTCCTCGACCTCGATATCGCTGTCACGGATGATGCGGAATGTGCCGGAGCCCTTGACCTCATAGCCGGGGAACAGCTTGCCTATGTAGAGGCCGACCGCCTCCTCCAGCGGGATGAAGCGGACATGCTGCTTGCGGTCCGGCAGACGGATGAAACGCCTCAGCGCCACCGGCAGGCGCAACAGCGCGCTCATCTCTTCGCCGTTCTTGCGATGGCGCAATTGCAGCGCCATCGAGAAACCGAGATTGGGAATGAACGGGAACGGATGTGCCGGGTCGATCGACAGCGGCGTCAGCACCGGAAACACCTGCTCCTGGAAATGGTCTTCCAGCCAGACCTTTTCGTCCTTGGTCAGCGCATCGCGGGTGATGCTCTCGATGCCTTCCTTGTTGAGCAGCACAGTGAGCGCCGAAAGGCTCTTCTGCTGGTCTTCCTGCAGCCGCTCGACCTCCCGCAGCAGCTGCTCGAGTTGCTGTTCGGGGGTGCGGCCGTCAGGGCTCTTCAGCGTGATGCCCTCGCGCACCTGGCCGGCAAGACCGGCGACGCGAACCATGAAGAATTCGTCGAGATTGGCCGCCGAGATCGACAGGAAGCGGACACGCTCCAGCAGCGGATGATTGAGATTCAACGATTCCTCGAGAACGCGCCGGTTGAATTGCAGCCAGGAAAACTCCCGGTTGACGAAACGATCCGGGTTGCCACCCTCGGGGCGGGCCACCTCGACATTCACGAATTCGCTCTGCACCGGCTTCAGTTCGTTCATGATTCCTACTCTTCCCACCCGCTCAGCCGGTTAACCGGCTTAACTTATCCTCTGACAGGCTTTTGCGACAGTTTGATTTCATCGAACTTGCAAACAGACTTGATATGATCCAGATGCAGAAGAGACTGCGTTAAGGAGACGACGATGGCAGGCGGTTCCATTCCCCATTTTCAGAACGATGCGGGCCACCCGGCAATCGACATCGGCGTCAAGGAATTCATGTGCACGGGCGCCAACCCGCCTTTCGACCACCCGCACGTGTTTCTCGACATGGGCGGCGACAATGAGAAAGTCTGCCCCTACTGCTCGACGCTCTACCGCTATTCGCCAAAGCTGAAGGCGACGGAAACGCTGCCGGCCGGCTGTATCTACGTCGACCAGGCTGCCTGATTCTTTCGCGACAAGCCCGATGGACGACACGCGTTCCCGGCAAGTCGTCATCGCCGGGGCCGGCGTCGCCGGGTTGACCGCGGCACTTGCCTTCGCCGACCGCGGCTATGCCGTGCGGGTGTTCGAACAGGCGCAGCGCCTGGAAGCGGCAGGCGCCGGCATCCAGCTTTCTTCCAACGCGACACGCATTCTTCGCCAGCTTGGCGCGCTCGACCGGCTGCTGCCAGCAGCGGTGCGGCCGGAAGCGGTGGTGCTGAAGGACGCCGCGACGCTGCGCGAGTTGGCACGCGTGCCGCTAGGACAAACCGCCGAGACCCGCTGGCAGGCACCCTATCTCGTCGCTCACAGGGCCGATCTGCAGAGCGCGCTGACTGCGCGCGTTGCCGAGATGTCGAATATTGTTCTGACCACCGGGGCGCGCGTCAGCAGCGTTGCCAAAAGCAGCCATGGCGTCACCGTGGCTGCCGAGATGGCCGGCGAGACAGTCGAGGCTGCGGGCTTCCTGCTGGTCGGCGCCGATGGCGTCTGGTCATCGGTGCGCGGGCTTGTCGACACGCCCAAAGGGGCGCCATCAACAAGTCACTTTTCGGGCGAGCTGGCCTGGCGTGCCACAGTTCCCGCCGACAGCGCCGCCGGACAGGCCTTTGCCGCGATCGGTGCAACCAATTGCGTCACCACCTTCCTGCATCCCGGCTTCCACATGGTCGCTTATCCCGTCAGCAAGGGTGCCGCCTTCAATCTCGCCGCCTTCACCAAGGGTGAACGTATTGCCGAGGCCTGGTCCGGCAACGCAGACGCAAGGATTCTGACCAGCGCCCTGCGCGGTACTGCGGCAGCGCTTTCCCGATTGGTCGAGGAAGCCGGTCCGTGGACGGCATGGCCGATCCATACGGTCGACAGGAAACAGCCCTGGACGGCGCCGAGCATGGCGCTGATCGGCGATGCGGCGCATGCGATGACGCCGTTCGCGGCGCAAGGTGCCGCCATGGCGATCGAGGATGCCGCGACGCTTGCGAGTGCGATTGCCGACTTCCCCGCAGATCCCGCACAAGGTCTTCAAATCTGGGAGAACTGGCGACGGCCACGCGTCGCCAGGGTCGCTCGTCGCGGCGCCCTCAACCGCCTCGCCTGGCATGCCTCAGGTCCCGTGGCTATCGCCCGCAATCTGTTCCTGAAAATGCGCTCGCCGGACAAACTCGCCGCCGATCTCGACTGGCTTTATGGCTGGCAGGCGCCGGATCAGGACAAACAGGTTTGAAAATTAGATAGACTGGAGGGACAGCGCCCCCCTCTGTCCTGCCGGACATCTCCCCCACTTGGGGGGAGATTGGCAGCTTCGGTCGCTGCGCTTCGTCCTTCTCCGCTGGAGATTGGCGAAACCGACGGCGACGTCCGATCTCCCCCCTCGTGGGGGAGATGTCCGGCAGGACAGAGGGGGGCGCGAAGGAATGAGGCGATTGCAAGAGTTCTCTTGCTGGCAGCAGTGCCGATGCAGCTTAGTTATACAGCCGCATTGACAGCCCAAGCGAGACCGGCAGCGGATTCCACCAGCCGGTGCGCAGACCGGCGGTGCGCAAGGCCGCCGCGGTCCAGGTGTTGCAGCCGACCAGCGCGTTGAAATGGCCGTTGGCTTCATAGAAACCGTCGAACCTGGAATAGGCCGCGTCCGGCACACGAATCGGGCCTTCTACATCCCGCTGGAAACTCGCATCGATGAAATCGAGCAGCGCCGCAAAACGCTCCTCGCCGATGTCAAACCCGGCAACATCCGGATGCGGTTCGACGATGGCGCCGGCGACATCGACATGCATGACCGACGCGTCGAGGGTCAATGCCTTCATCACCGGAACAGCCCTGAGTTCGGACCACGTTGGCGTCTCAAGGTAGAACGCGCGGCCGCCCCAGCCGAAGACGATGTAGCGGACCTCCGGACTATCGGCCGGGATGCCAGCCTCGACCAGGAAATGGAAACGCTGGCGCACCCTGTCATCGACAGGGATGGCGATGTCGGTGTGGATCGGGTTCTTCAGCACCAGGATATGGCGCGTGGCGGGGTTGGCGGCAGCCGCCCGCCACAGCGGCCGCGGCACCAGAGTGCCCAGCGTCACGGTGAGCGCAACGACGATCAACAGAAGGCCTAGAAAACGTCCCAGCTTTTTCATGAATGGCGGCCTTGCAAACGCACCCCGGCGCGACACGAACCGCCCGCCTCTGCCCATCCATACGCAAAAGAGCCCGGCACTGTTTCAGCCGGGCTCTCTCTGGTTGTCAAAGGCCTAATGCAGGATCTGCGACAGGAACAGTTTTGTCCGCTCATGGCGGGGATGGTCGAAGAACTCGGCCGGCGTGTTCTGCTCGACGATCTGGCCCTGGTCCATGAAGATCACGCGGTTGGCGACCTTGCGGGCAAAGCCCATCTCGTGGGTAACGCACAGCATGGTCATGCCTTCTTCGGCAAGGCCAACCATCGTCTCCAGCACTTCCTTGATCATCTCCGGATCGAGCGCCGAGGTCGGCTCATCGAACAGCATGATGCGCGGGTTCATGCACAGCGAGCGGGCGATCGCCACGCGCTGCTGCTGGCCGCCGGAGAGCTGGCCGGGATATTTGTTGGCCTGTTCCGGGATCTTGACGCGCCTGAGGAAATGCATGGCGATTTCCTCGGCCTGCTTCTTCGGCGTCTTGCGCACCCAGATCGGCGCCAGCGTGCAGTTCTCCAGAATGGTCAGATGCGGGAACAGGTTGAAGTGCTGGAACACCATGCCGACCTCGCGGCGCACCTCGTCGATCTTCTTCAGATCGTTGGTCAGTTCCTTGCCGTCGACGATGATCTTGCCCTTCTGGTGCTCTTCCAGACGGTTGATGCAGCGGATCATCGTCGATTTGCCGGAGCCCGACGGGCCGCATATGACGATGCGCTCGCCGCGCATCACTTTCAGGTTGATGTCCTTCAGCACATGGAACTCGCCATACCATTTGTGCATGGCGATGATGTCGATGGCGACATCGGTGGTGGAAATCTGCATCTTGGCGGCGTTGACCTTGATCTCTTCCGCGCTGACGGCATTTTCGGTGGCCATGACAGGATCCCCTTGTTCTTTTGTTTAGCGTTTGTGGCCGGTGTCGAGTCGACGTTCGGTGTACATTGAATAGCGCGACATGCCGAAGCAGAACAGCCAGAAGACGAAGGCCGCGAAGATCAGGCCGGACTTGGCCGTCTGCGCCGTCGCCCAGTTGGCGTCGGAGAAGTTCTGCTTGACGATGCCGAGCAGGTCGAACATCGAAATGATCGTGACCAGGCTGGTGTCCTTGAACATGCCGATGAAGGTGTTGACGATGCCCGGGATGACCAGCTTCAGCGCCTGTGGCATGACGACGAAATACATCTTCTGCCAATAGCCGAGGCCGAGTGAATCGGCGCCTTCATACTGGCCTTTGGGAATCGCCTGCAGGCCGCCGCGCACCACTTCAGCCATATAGGCGGCGGCAAACAGCGACACGCCGATCAGCGCGCGCAGGTACTTGTCGAAGGTGACCCCCGGCGGCAGGAACAGCGGCAGCATGACGCTGGCCATGAACAGAACGGTGATCAGCGGAATGCCGCGTACGGCTTCGATGAAGATGACGCACAGCATCTTGACGATCGGCATCCTGGAGCGCCGGCCAAGCGCCAGCATGATGCCAAGCGGCAACGACACGACGATGGCCACGAAAGACAGCGACAATGTCACCAGCAAACCGCCCCAGCGCGCGGTCTCGACATGTTCGAGACCGAACACGCCCCCGACCAGCAGGAAGAACGACACGATGGGGAAAACGACGATCAGCAGCAGGGCGTTGAGGCCCTTGCGCGGCACGCTCGGCATCAGCATCGGCACCATAAGGACGACCAGCAATATCCCAACCAGGATCGGCCGCCAGCGCTCCTCGATCGGATAGGTGCCGAACATGAGCTGGCCGAATTTGGCGTTGACAAAGGCCCAGCAGGCACCGGACCAGCCGTCCGGCTGGATACCGCCTTGCGCCACCGTGGCGCATACGGTCCGGTTCGGTCCCGTCCACACAGCGTTGATGAAGGCCCAGTTGATGATCTGCGGCAGGATCATCACCACCAGCGCTATACCGACTATGGTCAGAATGGTGTCGCCCGCCGAGGCGATCAGGTTCTTGCGCACCCAGGCACTGAAGCCCACGACGCCGGCTGGCGCCGGCTGCGCCAGCGCCATTTCGGTGCGTACCCAGGACATATCATGTTCTTGCATGTCCCTACCTCTCCACCAGCGCCATTTTGGCGTTGAACCAGTTCATGAACAGCGAGGTCAGAAGGCTGATGGCCAGATAGATCACCATCATGATGACCACGCATTCCACCGCCTGGCCGGTCTGGTTGAGCACCGTGCCGGTCGTCGCCGTCAGGTCGGGATAGCCTATGGCGATGGCGAGCGAGGAATTCTTGGTCAGGTTGAGATACTGGCTGGCCAGCGGCGGAATGACGATGCGCATCGCCTGCGGCACGACCACCAGCCGCAACGCCTGGCCGGAGCGCAGGCCCAGCGCTGCCGAGGCCTCGCTCTGGCCCTTGGCGACGCCGCGAATGCCGGCGCGTACGATCTCGGCGATGAAGGCGGCGGTATAGAAGGACAGTGCCAGATAGAGCGACAGAAACTCCGGCTTGACGACGAAACCGCCGCTCAGGTTGAAGGTCGACTGCTTGGGAAAATCGAAGGTTACCGGAAAGCCGCTCAGCACATAGGCGAGCAGCGGCAGCCCGATAACCAGCGCCAGCGATGTCCAGAACACCGGGAATTGCTGGCCCGTCGCCATCTGCCGCTGCTTGGCCTTGCGGGCAACGAACCAGGACATGGCAATGCCGACAAGCAGACCCACCAGGATGAGCCAGGAGCCGTCGCCCCAGATGGCGCGCGGAAAATAGAAGCCGCGCTGGTTGAGAAAGGATCCGAAGGGCAGGTGGATGCTGTCGCGCGGCGCGGGCAGCACGGCCAGCACGCCGGAGTACCAGAAGAAGATGACCAGCAGCGGCGGAATGTTGCGGAACACCTCGACATAAACGGTGCAGATCTTCTGGATCAGCCAGTTTTTCGACAGCCGGCCGATGCCGACGATGAAACCGATGATTGTAGCGGTGATGATGCCGACAAACGCGACGATCAACGTGTTGATCAGGCCGACGACGATGGCCCGGCCATAGGTGGAGTCCGACGTATAGGCGATCGCCGAATCGGAAATGTCGAAGCCGGCGCGGCCCTTTAGAAAGGCGAAGCCGGAAGCAATGTGCAGGTTCGTCAGGTTGACGATGGTGTTGTGGACGATCCACCAGACGCCGGCCACCAGCAAGGCAACGACCAGGCATTGATAGAAAATGCTGCGGACTTTCGGATCGTTGATGAGAGAAGCACGACTTGGCTCCTCGCGAAGAACTTCCTGCGATGCCATGCGACCGTCCCCTGGAAAGAGAAACCGGAAGGCAGAGGATCTGCCTTCCGGATCACATTTCGATCAGCGGATCGGCGGAGCGTATTGCAGGCCGCCCTTGGTCCACAGCGCGTTGATGCCGCGGGCGATCTTCAGCGGGCTGCCCGAACCGACATTGCGTTCGAACATTTCGCCGTAGTTGCCGGTGGCCTTGACGATGTTGACGACCCAGTCATTGGAGACACCGAGATCGGTGCCGATCTTGGTGTCGGCTTCCTGGCCGAGCACGCGCTTGATCTCCGGGCTGGCCGAGTTCTTCATTTCATCGACATTGGCCTTGGTGATGCCGAGTTCTTCTGCCTGCAGCAGCGCGAAATAGGTCCACTTGACGATGTGGTACCACTGGTCGTCGCCCTGGCGAACGGCCGGTCCGAGCGGCTCCTTCGAGATGATCTCGGGCAGCACGACGTGGTCGGCCGGCGAGCCCAGCGTCAGACGAATGCCATAAAGGCCCGACTGATCGGTGGTGTAGACGTCGCAACGGCCGGCGTCATAAGCGGCGTTGACCTCTTCCAGCTTCTCGAAGACGACCGGGTTGTACTCCATCTTGTTGGCCTTGAAATAGTCGGCGAGATTGAGCTCGGTGGTCGTACCGCTCTGCACGCAGACGGCGGCGCCGGAAAGCTGCAGCGCGGAATTGACGCCCGGCAGCTTCTTGGCGTTGATCATGAAGCCCTGGCCGTCATAGTAGGTGACGCCGACGAAATTCAGGCCGAGCGCGGTGTCGCGGTTGATGGTCCAGGTGGTGTTGCGCGACAGGATGTCGACCTCGCCGGACTGCAGCGCGGTGAACCGCTCCTTGGCGCTGAGCGGGGTGAACTTGACCTTGGTGCCGTCACCAAAGACGGCGGCCGCGACAGCGCGGCAGAAATCCGCATCGATGCCTTGCCATTCACCCTTGTCGTCCGGCGCCGAGAAACCGGCCAGGCCGGTCGAGACGCCGCACTGGATGAAGCCTTTCGCCTTGACGGTGTCGAGCGTCGTTGCCGAGGCGGCCGACGCCATCAACCCGAGCGTGGCGGCGCCAAGAATGCCGATAGCAATATGTTTCATGACCCACAGACCCTTTTCTCTGTTTTTCAGGCAAACCCTGATCTTTTTCCCGTGTGAACGCAGCTCCCATCCCGGCCCATTCCCGGAACCCCGCATCGCAACCGACGCGCCGCCTCCCATTCACAAATGGCATCGAAGGCGATAATTCCCGTGAGGTCAAGGAAAATGACCGAATTTGAAAGAGTTTGAAAACCAGCGCCGGCAAATGCCTGAATTGCAGCCAAGGGCACCAGGAAATTAGCAAGCCGGGCAAACAAAATCGGCAAAGTCCGGTCGGCGCAGATCCGGACCATGCCAGCAAAATCCTTCCCGCGGATTTACTGCGCATTGCTGAATTCATCCCGGGATGAATTGATTTTTCCCAGGATAAGTTGGCATGTTCAAAGACTGTCACATGGCGAGAGACAGGGTCGCATGGCGGTGCCGCCCGGAAACGGGAGGAGCACATGCTCAGAGCGCCTGAACGACTAGCCAGGCGCCGATCGCCGCCATCAGCGCGCCGGAGATGCGCGGGATCAGCTGCCCGGTCGGGACGGTCTTCTCCAGGAGAATGAGGATGGCGATGCCGGCGATCCACAACACGTTCATGACGCCGCCGACGAACAGGAGCACCATCAACGCCCAGCAACAGCCGAGGCAATAGGCGCCATGAACGATCCCGAACCGGAGCGCACCGAGCGGATCGGAGCGGAACCCGCCATGACTGGCCAGAAATGCGATCGGTGCCTGGCATTGCCGCAGGCAGACGCCCTTCATCGGCGTCCATTGGTAGAGGCCGGCGGCGATCAGAACGAGGCCACCGAGAACCGTACTGTTGGTTGCCATCATCGGGCTCAGCAAGGTGAGACTGGCCAGCAGCCATTGCGCGCCGGTCGCCGCCACGCTGAAGGCAACCCAGACAAGCAGATAGCCGGTAAAAAACCATGCAGTCGATGCGATCGGCCGGCCACCCGCCCGCGCCTTGCGACCGACCCCGGCATAGAGCAGCACCATCGGGGCGACCGACGGCGTCATCATGCCAACCATCATGACCGCCCACATGGCGAAGATGAAAGCGAAATCGGCTGGCGCCCAGGCCCGGAAACCAGGCGCCACCACAGCGCCCATGTCCATGCCACCCATGTCCGTACCCGACATGTCCATGCCACCCATGTCACCACCTGCGGCGCTCGGCGTGGCAGCATCTTGCATGGCCATGTCGGCGGCGAGCCACAGCACATAGGCCCATGCGAGCACGGCAATGATGACGAGCGCAGCCGTCACGACCGTGCGGTCGCGCCGCAGCACCGCCTCGAGGGCCGTGTCGCTCATCGGATCAGGTCAATGCACGATGCCGCTTTGCGAGAGGTGCAAATTGGCAAAATGGCTATGCGAGTCCGCCAGTTCGAACTTGATCGGGCCGATTGCCTTGGTCCAGCCGCGCCCGACTTCGGCGAGTGCGTATTCGAAGCCGTGCGGCAGGTCGATGCGCGCCCGATGCTGCGCACCGGTGACGGGATTCTTGATCGGCTCGCCATGGCCCGAGGTTACGCCCGGCACGTCCAGGCGAGCCGCTCGGGCATCGACGTCGACTTCGAAGTCTATTGCCGCGAAGATCGGATCGTGGACTGTCTCCAGCGTGGTCGAAAAGACTTGGAATATGGTCGCGCCGGGTTCGGTGTCCTCACCGCTGAGAATGCGGAGCAGCGCTCCGCGCTGCGCCTCGGTCGCCCGCTCGTCAATCACCACTGCCGCCTCGCCCCTACCCTGGTGGATTGCACCAGGCCAGCGGAAGACACCGGCAAAGCGCAAGCCATCCAGCTTGGTGTCGCCATGATAGCCGCTTTCGATTTCCACGCCGACCACCGCCCGGCAGGATCCATCCGTCGGCAAAGCGTTGAACTGGCACGGGCAGCCATAGGCGCAGTTGCAGTTGACGAACTCGCGCGCCTTGATCATCCACTTGACGTCGGTCATGGCATTCCTCCCCTTGGCTGCATTCATTTCTCTGCAAGCGAGATGGCCGGTCTCTGCGTGCGAGATGCCCGGATCGCAGGAGATCAGGAGGTCAACCGGGAACGATCATCCGGCAGCGTCTGATCGAGGCAGTCCGGCGAAAATATTAGCATTCAATCATATATCTTTCCCGACCGTCTTCAAGAGCCGATCGCCCCAAGGGCGCAATGCGTTCAGACAGGGCAAGACCGCGCGCCTTTCACCAGACGAATTGGTACATCCGAAGTCGGTTCCTGGCGGGTGCAGGCCGGTTGCACGGCCGTTGCCACCGCACTATGGCTAGCGCCTTGTCAAACAAGGCGAAGCAGAATGGCGAAAGACGGCGACGGCCAGGTTACCGGCAGCATGGGCATCAACACGCGGCTGGCCCATTCGGGCAACAATCCGCATGACTATTTCGGTTTCGTCAATCCGCCGGTGGTGCATGCCTCGACCGTGCTGTTTCGCGACGCGGCGTCGATGGCGGCACGCAGCCAGAAATACACCTACGGCACGCGCGGCACGCCGACGACCGATGCCCTCGCCCAGGCGATAGACGCGCTGGAAGGCTCGGCCGGCACGATCCTGGTGCCGTCGGGCCTTGCGGCGGTGACGGTGCCGCTGCTCGCCTTCGTGTCGGCGGGCGACCATCTGCTGATCGTCGATTCCGTCTATCACCCGACGCGCAACTTCGCCGACACGATGCTGAAGCGGCTGGGCGTCGAGGTCGAGTATTACGCGCCCGATATTGGCGCCAGCATCGCCGCACTGATCAAGCCCAACACCAAGGTGGTGTTCACGGAATCGCCAGCCTCCAACACGTTCGAGGTGCAGGACATCCCGGCCATCGCCAAGGCCGCGCACGCCGTCGGCGCCATCGTCATGATGGACAACACCTGGGCGACGCCATTGTATTTCCGTCCGCTCGACCACGGCGTCGACATCTCGATCCATGCAGCGACGAAATACCCGGCCGGCCATTCCGACGTGCTGCTTGGCACGGTGTCGGCCAATGAAGGCTGCTGGGAGCAGCTCTACGAGAGTTTCTGCACGCTTGGCTGCTGCGCCGGGCCCGACGATGTCTACCAGGTGCTGCGCGGCCTGCGCACCATGGGCGTACGCCTCGAGCACCATCAGCGCAGCACGCTCGCCATCGCCTCCTGGCTCGAGGGCCAGAAAGGCGTGGCGCGCGTGCTCCACCCTGCCCTTCCCAGCCATCCCGACCACGGCCTGTGGAAGCGCGACTTCTCCGGCTCGAGCGGCATCTTTTCCATCGTGCTTGCCGGCGGCGGCCAGAAGCAGCAGCACGCCTTCCTCGACGCGCTGCGGATCTTCGGCCTTGGCTATTCCTGGGGCGGTTATGAGAGCCTTGCGGTGCCGGTCTGGCTCGGCGACCGCGTTGTTGCAAAAACCGCCTATGACGGCCCGCTGATCCGTCTGCAGATCGGCCTCGAGGATGTCGACGACCTGAAGGCCGACATTCTGCGCGGCCTGACCGCGGCGGCGGCCGCCTGAACGCGGGGCACCTGCCAAACTGAATCAGCGGATCAGTACAAGCAGCTCGAAAGAGGGGTGAACCGCCACTTCGCCTTGCACAGCCAGGTCGGTACTGCGGGTGGATGCGGCGACAACGTCAGGGAATTCTATTTCTCAAAGCCGCGCTTTCGCGGATCAATTTGGCTTTCAACTTCGACCATGCCGCCCCATTGCGGTGCGATCATCACGGTTTCGACTTTCCCCTGGAATACCGGCAGAGTTCCCGACGTCATGGCCTTTCGCCTTTTTGTTCCCATTCTTGCCGGCGCGACGCTGCGCGAGCGCATCGTCGCCTGCATCGGCGCGACGATCGGCATTGCACTGACCGGCGCGATCGGCGGTCTCGTGCTCGGCAACGGCCCGCAGGTGCCGCTGCTGGTGGCGCCGATGGGCGCGTCGGCCGTGCTCCTGTTCGCGGTACCGGCCAGCCCGCTGGCGCAGCCCTGGTCGATCATCGGCGGCAATACGATATCGGCACTGATCGGCGTGATCGTGGCGCATTTCATCCACGAAACTGCCCTTGCCGCCGGCATCGCGGTGGCGCTGGCCATCGCCGCCATGTCGTTCACGCGCTGCCTGCATCCGCCGGGCGGGGCCGCCGCCCTGACGGCGGTGTTGGGAGGGCCCGCCGTCATCAGCGCCGGCTTCCTGTTTCCATTCGTGCCAGTGGCGTTGAATTCGATTGTGCTGGTGGCGCTCGGCTACGGCTTCCACAAGCTTGCCCGGCGCAATTATCCGCACGTGCCGGCCGCGGCGCCGACGAACAGTCACGGGACCGTCGATCCGCCGGCACAGTTGCGCGTCGGCTTCCAGCCGCAGGACATCGATGCCGCGCTTGGCGCGCTCGACGAGACGTTCGATATCGATCGCGAAGATCTCGACCGGCTGCTTCGGCAGGTCGAATTGCAGGCGATGGTGCGCGTGCACGAGACCCTTCTGTGCGAGGACATCATGTCGCGCGATGTGATCTCGGTCGACGCGCACACCCCCACTGACGCGGCGCGCCAATTGCTGCTTGATCACAACATCCGTACCTTGCCGGTCGTCGACGCAGAGGCAAGGCTGGCTGGCACCGTGGGATTGCGGGAACTGGCGCTGGCCTCCGGCACGGTTGGATCGGTCAAGTCGCCCGCGACGACAGCAGCCGCCGGTTTCGCCGCCATGAGTCTGCTGCCTGTGCTCACCGACGGCCGCAGCCATGCCGTCATCATCGTCGACGACGACAGGCGGATTCTCGGGCTGATCACCCAGACCGATCTGCTGGCGGCCACGGCGCGACTGCAGGTTGCTGACAAGCCCTGGCCGAAAGCGGTACGGTAGCCGCCGCCGGACCTGGCGCAAATGACCGGGAACCTTTTGCCGGCAATGCCATCCAATCTCTCAATCGGGTTCCGGTCCGGGATTGGATTGAGGAAACTGGCCATGCCTGCTGTCTCGACGGCCATACCTTCTGTCGCTTCAGGCGACATGCAGCTCGTGCGCCGCGCCTTGGCGCGTGAAGGCGACGCTTTCCGCACCATCATCAAGACGCACAACCAGAGGCTCTACCGCATCGCTCGCGGCGTGGTGCGCAACGACAGCGAGGCCGAGGACATTGTGCAGGAGGCCTATGTCAGGGCCTTCGCCCATCTCGATGCCTTTCGCGGCTACTCCTCGCTCGCCACATGGCTGTCGCGCATCGTCATCAACGAGGCGCTCGGCCGCCTGCGCAACAGGCGCAGAGCGGTGGCAATGCCGGAAAACCCGCAAGCCGAGATCATCCGGTTCCCCCTCAACCCCAGCGACGATCCGGAACGGACGATGGCGCAACGGCAGATCCTCCAGCTGGTCGAACAGGCCACCGACAGCCTTCCCGATGTCTATCGGACGGTGTTCATCGCGCGGGTGCTCGAGGGGATGAGCATCGAAGAGACCGCCGACCTTCTCGGCGTGCGGCCGCAAACCGTCAAGACACGACTGCACCGGGCTCGCGCCCTGGTGCGCAAGGCGCTGGAGGACCAGATCGGTCCGGTGCTGCTCGATGCGTTCCCCTTTGCCGGCCGACGCTGCGAAAGGCTGACCAGCGCCGTGATGCGGCGGCTCGGCCTGGAAAGCTGACCTTTTCGCCGATTCCTGGGAACGTTTGCCGCTGCCCAGCATCCAATGACCGTCAACCGAAAAACGCTGTCCGGCGCGATTTCCGCGTCAGGCGAAGGAGATGCCATGCTTATCCGACACACTGCCGCCCTGGCCGCCATGCTGCTGCTTGGAACTGCCCCGTTCGCACAAGCGGCCGACAAGCCGACCGACCCGCAGATCGCCCACATCGCCTACACGGCCGGTGTCATCGACGTTGAGGCCGCCAAGCTGGCGATCGCGAAATCGAAGAACAAGGAGGTCTTGGATTTCGCCAACGACATGGTGCGCGACCACGAAGCCGTGAACGTGCAGGCGCTCGACCTGGTCAAGAAGCTGAAGGTCACGCCGGAAGACAACGCCACCAGCCAGGCGCTGAGCAAGGCGGCCACCGAAGAAAGGGCCAAGCTCGCCAAGCTCGACGGTGCTGCCTTCGACAAGGCCTATGTCGACAACGAGGTCGCCTATCACAAGCAGGTCAACGGCGCTCTCGAAACCCTGCTCATCCCCTCGGCCAGCAATGCCGAACTGAAGAGCCTGCTGGAAACCGGCCTGAAGATATTCCAGGGCCATGAGCAGCATGCCGAACATGTTGCCGGCATGCTGAAGTAAGGACAGGGGCATGTCGAAACGCCATCCATGGATCGCGTTGACGCTGGCCTTCGGCATGGTTCCGGCCCAGGCTGAAACCATCCAGGTCTCCATTGACAAACTGGTGTTCTCGCCAGCCATCGTCGAGGCGAAGGTGGGCGACACGATCGAGTGGGTGAACAAGGACATGTTCGCCCACACGGCGACCGTCAAGGGCGGCTGGGAGGTGATGATCCCGCCGAAAAAGTCAGCGAGCCTGACGTTGAAGGCTGCGGGACCGGTCGACTATTTCTGCCGCTTCCACCCCAACATGAAAGGCCATGTGGACGTAGCGCCCTGATCCGCGGCCTGATCCAAAGCCAACGAGGCGCGCCTGGCCTCGTCAGGCCGCGCAATATGGGTCCACGAGCCGTCATAGCCGGGCTGGCGCCGCTCGATCCAGGCGTCGAGCCCTTCACGCAGGTCGGCGGTCGGAGCCATGTGTGCGAACTGCTCGGCCTCGACCAGCAAGCCTTCGGCGATGCTCTGGTTGAGGCCGCGCGTTACCGCCGTGAGAATGCTCGCGACCGCCAGCCCGGAGTGCCGCAGGATACGCCTGGCCAGGTCGATTGCGGCCGGCATCAGGTCGCCATGCGGCACCACCTGGTTGACGAGACCCAATTCAAGCGCCCGCTGCGGCAGAAACCAGTCGCCGGTCAAAAGCAGTTCGAGCGCCCGCTTGCGCCCTGCGAGCCTAGGCAGGCGCTGCGTTCCGCCAAAGGTTGGCGGCATTGCGAGGTTGATTTCCGGCTTGGCGAACAAGGCCGGCTCACTGGCGATGGCGAGCGGCACCGCCTCGGTGATCTCGCAGCCACCGCCGAAAGCAATGCCGTTGACGGCGGCGATGACGGGTTTGCGGAATGCTTCCAGCCTTGCCGTCAGGCGTTGCCCGCGCATGACGAAGTCGCGCATCGCGACATCGGCGCCAAGCGCCACGCTGGCCGAGAATTCGTGGATGTCGCCGCCCGCCGAGAACGCCCGCTCGCCCGCGCCGGTCAGAATGACCGCGCGGACACCGTCATCGACTTCGATGTCATCGAGAGCCGCAAGCAGGCGATCGATCAGGGCATAGTTCAGCGCGTTCAGTTTTTCCGGACGATTGAGGGTGAGGACGGTTACCCCGTCACGGGTCTCGCTCAGGACAAGATCGGTCATCTGGCTTCCTTCTCCATTGATGTTCATGGGCCGGAAGCTTACGCCCTTCGCCACTTGTGTATATTCACTAGTCGGTATACTTCAGCTTATGCCTGAATCACAAAGACCTACCCGCAAGCGCATCGTCGAAGCCGCGACGAAACTCTTCTATGCCGAGGGAATCGGCCGCGTCAGCGTCGATGCCATCGCCGAAAAGGCGGGGCTCACCAAGCGAACGCTGTACTATCACTTCAAAAGCAAGGACGACCTGATCGCCGCTTATCTCGATGGCCGCGACCAGCCCAATCTGAAGCTGATGGCCGGCTGGTTCGATGCGGCGGAAGGCGGCGCGGATCACAAGGTCGAGGCGATCTTCAGCAATCTGGCGAGAGCCGCGCGCCATCCCAAATGGAAGGGGTGCGGCTTCCTGCGCACGGCCGCGGAACTCGCTTCGATGCCTGGGCATCCGGCGATCAAGGTCGGGTCGCGACACAAGTCAAATTTTGAAACATGGCTGGCTGGCGAATTTTCAGACTACGACGTCGAGGAGCCGCAAGCCTTGGCGCGCGAGATCGTGCTGCTGATAGACGGCTGCTTTTCGATCATGCTGATCCATCGCAACCCCGATTATATCGAGGCAGCCGGACATGCCGCCGCCACGCTTGTCCGAGCGCGAACTTCAAGCAGCCAGGCCTAGAATCCAAGCGCCAGCCATTCCGTTCCGGCGACGAGCGTTATCAGCGTCAGCGGCAAACCGACCTTGAAGAAGGCGCCGAAGGATAGCGGCGTGCCGGCGGCCTTGGCCTGTTCGGCGACGATCAGATTGGCGACCGAACCGAGCAGCGTGAAATTGCCGGCCAGCGTCGAGCTCATCGCCACCACCAGCCAGGCACGTTCAGGATTTTCGAGGCCGGGTATGAAGGGCCGCAGCGCCAGCACGGCCGGGACATTGCTCATGACATTAGAGAGCACCGCTGTGAAGCCGGACAGCCGCCAGACATCGTCCAGCCCGAGGTTCTTGGCCGAGGCAATGATGTCGGGCGTCAGCAGCGTCTTTTCCGCGCCGGCGACGACCACGAACAGGCCGGCGAACATGAACAGCAGCGGCCCGTCGATCTCGCGGTAGATGCGTTCCGGCTTGATGGCACGGGTGAGCAAGAGGATGGCGCCGCCGATGAGTGCCGCCTTGGCGACAGGCACGCCGGCAAAAAAGGCGACGGCCAATCCGATGCAGACCACCACCGCTTTCAGCACCTGTCCCTTATGCATGCGGCCACGCGAGACCTCTGGGGTCAATTGGGCCGTGCGGGCGAATTCAGTCCGGTAGACGATGCGGATGATGACAATGACCGCGACGAGCCCAAACAAGGCGACCGGCGCGAGTGCTGCCGAAAAGGCAGGATAGGAAATGCCCGACAGCGCACCGATGACCATGTTTTGCGGATTGCCGGTGATGGTGGCGACGCTGCCGCAATTCGACGCGGTGGCGGTGGCGATCAGATAGGGGACAGGGTTGCGGTTGATGACGCGGGTGACGTGGACGACGATCGGCGCCATGACCAGGCAGATGGCGTCGTTGACCAGAAAGGCCGACAGCACGCCGGTGAGCAGCGTCACCATCACCAAAAGCATGAAGGGCGCATGCGCATGCTCTATGGCGATGGCGCCAAGGCCGCGAAAGGCGCCGGAGACCTTCAGATGCGCCACCACGATCATCATGCCGAGCAGAAGCGTGATGGTGTCGAAATTGATCGCGCGATAGGCATCCTCCATGCTGAGCGCACCGATGGCGATCATCGCTGCCCCGCCGAGCAGCGCGATCCCGGCCCGGTCGAGACGCAGGCCCGGGATGCGGCCAATAGCGACACCGGCGTAAGTCAGGATCAGGATCAGCAGTGCCGCCGCGCCCATCAATGTCATCGGTAGGAAGTCCTGCTCAGTCTGTGGCGCAAATGCCGTCCGCCCTGGTGGTTCGCTTGCATGCCAGCTTTAGCGCGATGTCGAGATCGATGACAAACCGGCCGGGCATGGTTGTTGCGCCGAGGGTGTCCGCAAGGCCCAGGCGATGACGTGCCGCTAACGCAGATAGAAATCCAGCCGCTGTCGAAGCGCCTGAGGTGAAAACAGCTGCTCGACGCTCCGCCGCGCCTCGCGACCCACTGTCGCCCGCAGCCCCGGATCGGCTTTGAGTTCGGCCAGGATCTGCCCCGCTTGTTGCGTCGTCTCGAACAGAAAGCCGTTTTCGCCATGCCTGATATGGTCGGCATAGCCGCCATGCGAATGGCAGACCACGGGCAAACCGCAGGCCATCGCCTCGAATACCACGCGGCCGAACGTCTCCACATCCGAGCCGGTGCGATAATAGAACACGTCGAGTGTCTGCAGAAACTGTTCGGCCGCAAACCGGCCTTGCGGGAAGAGCTCGAGTTGTGGGTGCGGCTTGAGCCTCTCCTCTAGCAGCATCGAGCCCTGAATCCGCAGCGTGACGCCATCCGCCAGCAATGCCGCATAGAGTGGCACATCGTCAGCATGATATTTGCCTGGCGTATCGCGACTCAGCCGCCCGACCGTGAATGGGCCATCCGGTCTGGCCAGCCGCGGTGAAAAACGGCGGATATCGATCGGCGACGGATGCACGACGCCGTCGACCCGCAGCATGCGCTTCTGAAAATCGGAAATCAGCACCAGTTCGGCGTCGGGCCAGTTCAGCATGCGTGGCATGCGCGTCGTCAGCGCCATGACTTTCGGGTGAAAGGTATTGAAGACATAGATCAGCCGGCGCGGCCGCGGGATCAGGTAAGGCCACATCTTGTTGCGCCAATGCGCGCCGAGGAAGACGTAAGTGCCGCCGTCCGGCACATCCCGCGTTAGCGGCGAGATACGGTGGATCGGAAATTGCCGCAGCAGTTCACTGGACGCCCTGGAGGAGGTTGCCCACAGACGCACCTCCGAGTCAGCGCTCAACAGCCGGTACAGCTCCAAGGTTTCGAGGTCACTGCCGCCAAAGGGGTTCTGAAAGCCATTGAACAGATGAATCATGGTTGCCGCGCTGATCTTGCCTGAAAACCGTTCCGCCATTCTTCGCCGGCATAGAGAAAGGCCGGGACTGGACCGTCGGCCCGGACGCTTTGGGACTCAGGAAAGCAGGAACGTTTTCAGCGGTGACCCATACATCACCGACGCGGAGGAGCACAGCAATAGGGGGGGGCATCAAGGAAGTTGTCCGCGCCAGCTTCCTTCTCCGGTGTCAGTGCACCGTGGCGACGCCGGGCAGCGGCACCAGAGGGTCCCCTGCCGGATCGAAGCTGACTTGATCGCGCCCGTTCGACTTGGCCGCGTAAAGCCGTCTGTCGGCCGCCAAGAAAATCTGTTCGTACGTGGTCGGCCCCGAAAAGCTTGTGCCGCCGATGCTGACGGAAAGCGGGCAAGGCTTGCCATCGGGCGAAAAGTCCATCTCACGGATGCGCCGGCGAATGCTTTCTGCAACCACCCAGGATTGCGAGGGATCGACGCCGGGAAGAAACACGCCGAACTCCTCGCCGCCGATGCGGCCGACGATATCGCCGCCGCGCAGCTGCCCCTTGATCGCCTGTGCGATCAGCTTGAGCGCCTGATCGCCGCAATCATGGCCCAGGCGGTCGTTGATTGCCTTGAAATGGTCGGCATCGATGATCAGCAGTGCCCCCGAATTGGCCCGCTCCTGCTTGCGGGTCTGCTCGAGATAGGCTTCGACCAGCATAGAGAAGGCGCCGCGGTTCAATACCGCCGTCAGGCTGTCTGTGGCGGCAATGACGGTGAGGTCGCGCTGGGCGATGGCCAGTTGGCGAATCTTCCACATGAGAAAAGACAGAAATGAGCCGCCCAGCACCAAAGGCAGCATCAGATCGGTCAGTTGCGCCCGCCACACCGCCTCGGGTGAAAGATAGGGGAAATTGAAGGAATCGACGAAGAACGCCACGGCAATGAAGAATGCCGTACCGACTATTGTAACAGCGAACACCCTGCCCCAGCTCGTCGGCGACAGATCGAGCTTCATCGCGGTCCATTCCGTTAGTCGCCACTACTATGACGCACCAACGCAAACAAATTGATAAGACTTTCCTTCCAATTCGATATCGGCAGGCACGGCAACCGGAGGCCAACGACGCGGACGGCAGCCGTGCTCGCTCCTGCGGTGAGAACAGTCCCTTGCTGGACTTCGGGCTGATGCAGGGGAATCCTGACTATCAGCGGCTGGGCGCCGGCCCACCCAGCGTCTCGACGACGAAGGATGCCGCGATCAGGTCGTCGGCATCCAGCCGTAGGGAGCCGTCGCCTGCCCCCATGATGGCGGCGACCTTGTGAAACGTCTTCATTTCATGATCGGAAATTTCGGCATCCTGCATCCTGGCCTTGAGTTCGGCGATACGCCGCCCCAACGCGGGGGACGTTCCAATTTCACGGTTCGACATAGCCTGGCTTCTCCTCCCCCAACCCGCACCTGTTTTATCCCACCCGATTCGCCGGCCCGCACATTGCCTTTTTATGAGGCGCCGCGAATACAAGGCCCCGAACGCGTGATGGGAGCTAAGGTTCCAACCCCGCCGGATCACGAAATAAATCCGGATCGCCGTGCCGAAAGGGCGGCAAGCCCAGGCTCAATGCCTGTTGCACAGGGTCGTGGCGCTGGCAGTCGCGGGATGACAGACCCAACGGCCTTGATGAGGCCAATTGGCGCAAGCCTTTGAAAATGTTTGGCGATCCCGACAGGATTCGAACCTGTGACCATCGGCTTAGAAGGCCGGTGCTCTATCCAGCTGAGCTACGGGACCGCTGGCCGGCCGCCCGGCCGGCTGGATACTTGTGCGCGTTGGCCGCCGTTCAATGCGTCCAGGGCGTCCTGCGGTCATAGCGGAAATTCTCCGCATAGGAAATCTGGCGGCGCTTGGTCTCTTTCGGCTCCTCGACGCGGTAGGCGAGTGCTTCCTTTTCGGCGTAGGCCACCGCCTCTTCCCTGGTGTCGAAGGTAAGCCTGATCTGGCTTCTCATGTCCCCCGACGTGGTGTAACCCATCAGGGGGTCGATCTTCTTGCGCACCTCGGGATCGAATTCGAGCACCCAGTGGCCGGTCTTGGCCTTGCCGGACTGCATCGCGGTTTTGGCTGGGCTGAAAATGCGCGCGGACATGGCCACCTCGTTATTGTGCAAGGCAGCATCGCCACCCTTCGCCCGTCATTACTGCGCAATGCGGACGGCGGCAAGGTTTTTGCACTTGCCATGTTACACCGAAATGAATAGGCAACAGACCGTTCGGAGTGTAGCGCAGGCTGGTAGCGCATCTGGTTTGGGACCAGAGGGTCGGGAGTTCGAATCTCTCCACTCCGACCATTTTCTCCCGAAATGTAATATCGAGAGCCATGGGCACGACCGTGGGTCTTGCCGCGACGGTTTTCCGGTGCAAGTCTGACGACCGCGACGGGAGCGCTTCAAAAATGGCAGCAAACGACAGGCCGGTAATCACCCGGAAAGGCCAGGAGAGCACCAAGACCAGCCAGTCCGGCGGCATGGCGCTGGTAACCGGCGTTGGGCCGCAACACACCTCGGCGACCAGGCTTTGGTTCGGCAAGGCCAGCAACGCGCCCGGCTTCCGTTCGCTGCCGCACCACCATGGCGAGGCTGAGACCGGCGCTTATCTGCTGTCGGGCAACGCCCGCATCTATTTCGGCGAGAACTACCGGGAATTCGTCGAATTGTCGGCGGGCGACTTCATGTTCGTGCCGCCGTTCCTGCCGCATCTCGAAGCGAATATGAGCACGACGGAAGAATTGTGGTGGCTGGCCTGCCGCACCCCGGAGAACATCGTGATCAATCTGCCTGACGTCGACGACGCCCAACTCGCGGGCTATCGCCGCGCTTGAGCGCTGCGGAACACGGATTGGAAGCGCGCGCGAACTTTGGCCGCCGTCTAAAGCACGCCTTCTACATCGGTCTTCGAAAAATCGGCTCCGACATAAAGCAGACGGCAAGCCTGCTCCTTGGCTATCTCATAGGCGAAACAGTCGCCGAAATTGAGCCCAGCCTGGTGAATGCCCTTTCCCCATCGAGCATAGGCGTCGGCGATGCGACGCGCCGAGGCCGGTGTTACCGCCACTATCTCGAAACCAAGTCCATCGATCAGGCTGGACAACTCTTCACCGACCTGGCGTCGTGCCGCGACGATCAGTGCTTCGGCCACGGTGCCGGCGGAAATCAGAACGTCGTCTTCCGCTTCCAGCGCAGCGATGCATGCGCCCGCCTCCGGCTCGTCAAGCACGATCGCCATCAGCGCCGACGTGTCGACCGCTATCATTCGGGCAAGCCGTCATTGCCATAGAGGAAATCCTGACTACGGGCGGCTGACGGTCCCTCCTTCGCTTTGGCGGCGCCTTTTGCCCGCGCTGTTTCCAGGAGCGCCCGACGGCCTTTCTTGTCGGGTGCCGCTTTGATGGGAACCAGCCGCACCGCCGCATGGCCGTGTCGGGTCAAAATGACCTCTTCACCTGCCTCCGCACGACGCACCAGTTCGGTCAGCTGTCCCTTCGCATCCGTAACAGATATCTGCATGATCGCTCCCCATGGACCATTCTCTGGTCCATATCTTGAAAATAGACCATTGAATGGTCCATTTCAAGATGCCGCAATGAATGAGCGATCATCGTTGGCCAACTCATCGCATCAGGCCAAACTACCGCACGGCCTAGATCTCGAACTCGCCCTGCCCCTCGTCCATGGCGCTGACGGTTTCGGCGGCGAGCGCCCGGGTGATTGGCGTCTTGCGCTCGAGCGCCGTGCGATCGAGCCGTTCCACGATGCGCATCGCGGTCGCCAGCGAGCGCTCGATGCGGCGCACCAGATACTGCACGACATGCGCTTCGACCTCGACCTGGCGGTCGGCGAACAGCTTGGTGATGACGCCGGCGAGCAGGAGGTCGTCGGGTTCATGGATCTCGACCGTCGCCGCCGCCTTCAGCCGCGAGGCGAGATCGGGCAGCGCGACACCCCAGGCCGATGGAAAGCGGCGCGCGGTCAACAACAGCGTCGAGCCGGCGCCACGCACGGCATTGATCAGGTGGAACAGGCCTTGTTCATCGACCGCGCCGGCATCGACATCGTCGATCAGCGCCGGCCGGGCGCCGAGATTGGCGATGGCGTCACCAATGCGCCCAGCGTCGATCGCCACCGCATTGGCGCGCACGCGCCAGATCGAGGCCAGATGCGTCTTGCCGGAGCCGGCGGGACCTGCCAGCACCACCACCGGCGAGGGCCAGTCCGGCCAGCGGTCGACCAGCGCCGCCGCCTGGGCATTGGTGCCGGAGACGACGAGATCGTCGCGCGAATAGCCGGTGCCGTGGCCGAGATCGAGCGGCAGCTGGCGCGGCGGATCGGTTTTCTGGACAGTCACTTCAGCGACGCGGTTGCGTGCGGTGGCCGCCGCCGCGATCGGTCGGCAGCGGCGGCAAGGGCTCTGTCGCATGGCCCTTGTAAAGCGGCGATTCGAGATAGCGGGCGATGGCAAAGCGCACCAGCACCGCCACTGCCGCCGAAGCCGGCACGGCAATCAGCAGGCCGACGAAGCCGAACAGCGCGCCGAAGGCAAACAGCGAAAACATCAGCCATACCGGGTGCAGGCCGACGCTCTTGCCGACCAGCCGCGGCTGCAGGATGTTGCCCTCGATGAACTGGCCGATGAAAAACACGACGGCGACGGCGACGATCATCGTCCAGTCCGGCCAGAACTGGACGAAGGCGACGCCGACGGCCAGCACCAGCCCGGTCAATGAGCCGACATAGGGGATGAACGAGATCAGCCCGGCGAACAGGCCGATGAGGATGCCGAAATACAGCCCGGTCAGCGTCAGCCCGGTGGCGTACATGGCGCCCAGCACCAGGCAGAGCGTGCCCTGGCCGCGCACGAAGCCGGCGGTGGCGGTGTTGATGTCCTTGGCGATGGCGCGCACCGTCGCGACATTGTCGCGCGGCACCCAGCTGTCGATGACCGCCACCATGCGGTCCCAGTCGAGCAGCATATAGAAGGCGACGACCGGCGTCACCACGAACAGACTGACCACCGAAACCAGCGCCACGCCGGAACTCCACAGCGAGGTGAACACGGTGGTGACGAGACCGACACCGGACGACAAAAGCGAGCTCAACCCGTCGCGCAGGCCGTTGGCGTTGACACCGAATTTCTGTTCCAGCCATTTCGGATCGAAGGAGGTGAGCAGACCTTGCAGCTTGGTCAGATATTCCGGCAGCTTGGCTGCGAAATCAGCCATCTGCGTGGCCAGCACCGGAATGAGGATGACGAAGGCCAGCACCAGCACGACGAGAAAGGTGATGAGAATGACCACCGTCGCCATGATGCGCGACAGGCCAAGCCGCTCCAGCCGGTCGGCGACCGGATCGAGGAAATAGGCAAGCACCATGCCGGCGACGAAGGGCAGCAGGATGTTGCTGAAAACATAGAGGAAAAGCGCCAGCAAGGCAGCGCCGGCGAGCCAGAAGAATATCTGCCGGCGGAAAGCGGAGGACGCGGCAAGATCGGCAGCCGCAGCCTCCATCACCGCTGCTTCTCTCTCAGATGTCGGGAGTGGAGCCTTCGTCATAGCCGCTCATATGCCTCAGCCAAGCCACGAGATAGGCCGCGGCCGAAGCCACGGTCAAGACCCCGGACAGCAATATGAGGGCTGGCCTCAGCGGGTCGAGATGAACCGTCAGCGCAAGTTCGCCCAGCACAACCGCCGCCAGCACGATCTGGATGGCGGTATTGGCCTTCGACACGAAAAGCGGCTTCATCTCGACCGGATGGGCCATGACGGTGGACAACAGGACCGCGCAGACGATCAGCGCGTCGCGCGACACCATGGTGACGACCAGCCATAGCGGCAATTGCCCGATGAAGCCCATGACCACGAACACCGAAACCAGCAGCAGCTTGTCGGCGATCGGGTCGAGATAGGCGCCGAGCCTGGACTGCTGGTTGAAACGGCGGGCGATGAAACCGTCGACGCCGTCGGAAATGCCGGCAACCAAAAACCCGGCAAAAGCCCAGTCCCAGCGTGCCTGCAGCATCGCCAGGACCACTGCTGGTACCAGGACGAGGCGCAGGATGGTGATCAGGTTGGGGATGGTCAAAGGCGCGGCCCGTCCTCTTGGTCGGAGATAGATGATGGAGATGGAGGGTGGGTGCAAGGACCACGGGGCTCATTCTCCGACGTTGACGATTTGCGAAAGCTGCGGTGCGGGCCGATCTCCCCCCTTGCGGGGGAGATCGGCTGGCGCTTCGCCTTCGCCAATCACCAACGCTGTATGCACTGCCTCACTGTCCACGGTTTTGTTGGCCGAGATGGTTGTCATCCTTGCGGACCGAAACCGTTCATGCGAAGAGCCCGCAACAAGGAAAATTGTTGAACGGGCACCAAAGATGAGCAAGCGCGATACTGGCAAGCGCAAGAACGGGCTCACCTATGCCGAGGCCGGCGTCGACATCGATGCCGGCAACCTCATGGTCGAGAAGATCAAACCGCTGGTGCGCGCGACACGCCGGCCGGGCGCCGATGGCGAGATCGGCGGTTTCGGCGGTCTGTTCGACCTCAAGGCTGCGGGCTTTACCGATCCGGTGCTGGTCGCCGCCAATGACGGCGTCGGCACCAAGCTGAAGATCGCCATCGATGCCGGCAAGCATGACACGATCGGCATCGATCTCGTCGCCATGTGCGTCAACGACATCGTCGTGCAAGGTGCCGAACCGCTGTTCTTCCTCGACTATTTCGCCACCGGCAAGCTCGATCCCGACCAGGGCGCCGCGATCGTCGGCGGCATCGCCGAAGGCTGCCGCCAGGCCGGCTGCGCGCTGATCGGCGGCGAGACGGCGGAAATGCCCGGCATGTATCACGGCAACGACTACGACCTCGCCGGCTTTGCGGTGGGTGCGGCCGAACGCGGACAGTTGCTGCCAACCGACGACATCGTCGAGGGCGACGTGCTGCTTGGGCTCGCCTCCTCGGGTCTGCATTCGAACGGATTTTCGCTGGTGCGCCGCATCGTCGCCGTCAGCGGGCTGGCATGGAGCGATCCGGCGCCGTTCAACGATGAGGCGACGCTGGCCGAGGCGCTGCTCGAGCCGACCCGCATCTACGTCAAGTCGATCCTGAAGGCGATCCGCGGCACGCATGGCATCAAGGCACTGGCGCACATCACCGGCGGCGGCTTCCCGGAAAACATTCCGCGCGTGCTGCCTAAGGACTTTTCGGCCGAACTCGACCTCGCGGCGATCGACGTGCCGGCGGTGTTCTCGTGGCTGGCCAAGACCGGCGGTGTCGCGCCGGAAGAAATGATGCGCACCTTCAATTGCGGCATCGGCATGATTTTGGCGGTTGCTTCCGGCCAGGCGGCGCAGGTCGCCGCCGTACTGCAGGAAGCCGGCGAGACGGTGACGCCGATCGGCCGCATCGTGCCGCGCCGCGACGCCGGCGTCATCTATCGGGGCTCGATCGGCCTATGAGCGCGCAGAGGAAACGTACCGTTGTCCTGATTTCGGGGCGCGGCTCCAACATGACCGCGCTGATCGCGGCTGCCAGCGACCCGGCCTTCCCGGCCGAGATCGTCGGCGTCATTTCCGACAAGGCCGACGCCGCCGGTCTCGGCATCGCCAAGGCGCGCGGCATCGCCACACAGATTATCCCCCGCGCCGACCACGGCAGCAAGCAGGCGCACGACGCGGCGATCGACAAAGCGCTTGCGGCATTCAATGCCGAGATCATCGCGCTGGCCGGCTATATGCGCATCCTCACCCCCGGCTTCGTCCAGAAATGGCGGGGCCGCATGATCAACATCCACCCTGCCCTGCTGCCGGCGTTCAAGGGGCTCGACACCCATGCGCGCGCACTGGCCGCCGGCATGCGCATCCATGGCTGCACGGTGCATTTCGTCACGCCCGAGATGGATGATGGCCCGATCATCGCCCAGGCGGCCGTACCGGTAATGGTCGGCGACAATGTGGATGCGCTGGCCGCCCGCGTGCTGAAGGCCGAGCACCGGCTCTATCCGCTGGCGCTCGGGCTGGTCGCCGAAGGCAAGGCGCGCATGGAGGCTGGCCGCACCGTGCTTGCCCACTTTGCCGACGATGCCGACAACGGCATCTCGGTGGTGATGGCGCCCGACCCGCTGCGCGAGGAAGCCGACCT
The DNA here is from genome assembly GCF_024746815.1 of Mesorhizobium sp. AR07. Classification (GTDB taxonomy): domain Bacteria; phylum Pseudomonadota; class Alphaproteobacteria; order Rhizobiales; family Rhizobiaceae; genus Mesorhizobium. The sequence goes on along the minus strand of NZ_CP080525.1, from coordinate 135,844 downwards.
CGAGCATTTGGCGCGCATCACGCCTTGAATCCTTGAGGGCGGTAGCAAATATTGCTACCTTCTTGCCAAGGAGACAGTTCGATGGCGACAGTCGAAAAAGTCAGTGTGGCGCTTTCCCCGGAACTGTTGGAGATGGTCAAGGACGCCGTCGACAGCGGGCGCTATGGATCTGCAAGCGAAGTAATCCGGGAGGCGCTACGCGAGTGGCGGTTGCGCCAGCCGCTCCGCGAGGCCGAATTGGAGCGATTGCGCAAAGCTTGGACTGAGGGACTGGAGAGCGGCCCATTCGCTGCTTTCGACATCGAGGACATCAAGGGGAAAGCCCGCAGCCGTCTCGTCGACTCCGTCAAGAAATAGGCCGATGGCAGCCGTACAGATCATTCGCAGCCCGGCGGCGGAAAATGATCTTATCGATATCTGGCTCGCCATTGCCGAGCATAGTCCGCATGCGGCCGATCATTTTCTGAATGCCATCGCCGAGCGCATCCTGCAGCTTGCCACCTTTCCCGAATCCGGACCGCGAAGACCCGACATCGGCGCCGATACGCGAGCGCTGACCATCGGCAACTATCTAATTCTTTATCGTCTCGCCCAGCGGCGGATCGAGATCGTACGCATCGTGCATGGCGCGCGCGATGTTTCGACGTTGTTCTAGGATCCGAGAGCCATGGATGTATTCGACAGTGCGGTCCGGACCAAAGGCGACCTGGCCGGCGTTTTCGAGTATGATGAGGCGGGAGACCCGCAAAACGCCACGGCGTATTTTTATCTGTATCGAGCCCAAGGCAACGAGCCAGGCTCCGTTGTCGATGCAATTCATATACGATCTGGTGCCTGGGCCATCAGCGGGCCGGATGTTGCCGTCCGATGGGACAAGGGTGAGCGGCGTGTCGGGCTGTTTATCTTGGGTGCCCTTTCCGCAGCTTTCGATACCGAAGCGGGCACAAAGCATGGCGGTGGATATGGCAAAGATTTTCATGCCGATATCCCTTGGGCGGAATCAAATTGATGAGACAGCTGTTTCTCCTGCGCCACGCAAAATCGAGCTGGGACGACCCTGACCTCGATGATTTCGACCGGCCGCTTGCCGGGCGCGGATTGAAGGCAGCGCAATTGATGGGTCGCGAGCTTGCGGCGCGCGACTGGCTGCCGGACCTAGTGCTGGTGTCGTCGGCGCTGCGAACCCGTGATACCTGGCGGCTGGTGGCGGCGGAGCTGCCTGTGCACCCCCGGGTCACGTTCGCCGAGACGCTGTACGCTGCTTCAGCGGCGAATATTCTGAGCCAGATACGTCAGGCCGACGCTTCGAGCGACAACCTGCTGGTGGTCGGCCACAATCCAGGTCTGGAAGATCTGGCCAAACAGCTGGCCGCTCCGGGGTCGGAGGCCAAGGCGCGCAAGGGGCTCGAGGAAAAATTCCCGACCGCGGCCCTTGCGCGCTTCGTCTTCGAGGGCGACTGGTCCGGCCTGTCCTCGGCCCGGCTGACACATTGTCTGCGGCCGAAGGATCCAGGCTAGACTCCAATGCCGGACAGTGCGGCTGGCCAGCCCCAGAGATCAGTTGCCCCAGATGCCCTGACCGGATTCGGGCCAGTCGGTGGTGGTCTTCGTCTTGATCTCGGCAGCCTTGGACCCAGCCACACCCATGGTCTTGACCGCGCCAGTGACGGCATGATCGACGTTGGCAACTGGGGCAACCGTCTGGTCGGCATTGTTGGAGCCATAGTGGTCGCTGCCGGCAAAAGCGCTGCCCGTGGCAACGAGGATGGCAGCGGCGATGAGAGCAATCCTGTTCATTTTCAAGTCTCCTGGTTCTTCCGTTGAGCGGCGTCTTGGGAGGACGGTTCCGCTAGGGACAAGACCCGATGCAGTCCGGTTTTATTCCTGAACATGGAGCTTTTTCGCCGACTGCGGAGATCGGCTGGCCAGCGCACGCCGTGGCTGATGGCTATCCTTGTGCGCAAAAAACAAGAGCGGCGGGCCAAGCCCACCGCTCTTTGTATTCAAGGTCTGCGTCGTAGATTAACGGCCCCAGATGCCCTGGCCAGACTGAGCCGGCACGTTGGCATTGGCGTCAGCCTGTGCCTTTTCGGACTTCAGGATCGAGCCGGTGGGCGTGGTGTCGATGTTGGAAACCGACTGGCTGGCAACCGGATGGTTGACATTGTTGGAGCCGTAATTGTCGCTGCCGGCAAAGGCGGTGCCCGTGGCGACGAGAACGGCGGCGGCGGTGAGAGCGATCTTGGTCATTCTATTTACTCCTGATTTGATTGGTTGGTTGCGACTGGTTCGGGAGCCGGTTAGCGGTTGCCGAACAGGTTGCGGTCGCTGCCCTGCGTGATCGGCTTCTCGACGGTCGAGTTCGACTTCTGGATCGAGGCCGTGAACGAGTTGTCGACAGTAGCGGCGGGCTGATTGGCGTTGGCCGAGCCATAATTGTCGCTGCCGGCAAAAGCAGTGCCCGTGGCGATGAGGATGGCGGCGGCGGTAAGAGCGATCTTGGTCATTTTATTTACTCCAGTATGTCTTTGTCCTGTCCGTCTAGTGGCGTGCCCTTGGGAGGAATTTCGCGTCGCTCGGACCACCCCGAAATGGGTTTGCCTTGCTGCGGATTCCAATCACGAAGATGTTCCGTCGCGACCCGAATCCAGGCCTTGAAATCCGGCTAACGGCTTCGGCGGTCACAATTTTCTTACTCGATATCAGATGGTTAGCAGATGTCCCTCGCCGAACGACCCGGCTATTCGCTGAGCCGGCGTTCACCACGTGCTGCACGGTCCGTCAACAGAAAACGAACCGGTCGGTTCGATTTGCCTGGATTTACAGGAGCCACAACTCTTTTCCGAGTGTCGAACGGGGTCGAATTGTGAGGGCCTAACGTCAGCCGGATGACAAGCCGGCTCTGTTTTTGCCTGGGACAGGTCGGCCGCGCATTTGCCTTGCCGATGGATCGATATTATCGCTTGTGCACGATCATCAATCGGACGCGACCTCGCTGTGCCGGTCGAAGAACAGACGGAATTCCGCGTGACCTGCTTTCCAGGACGGCGATAGAAATGCGGCTGCTGCTCGTCGAAGACAATCGCGAACTGGCCGACTGGCTGGGCAAGACCCTGCGTCAGGCGAACTATGTCGTCGATATCGTCCATGACGGCGAGGATGTCGAGCATGCGCTGGCCGCTGGCGACCACGCGCTTGTCATCCTCGACCTGGCATTGCCACGCATGGGGGGCTTGGAAGTGCTGCGCATGCTGCGCGCGCGCGGCAACCGGGTGCCGGTGATCGTGCTGACCGCCAATGCCAGCCTCGACGGCCGGGTCAAGGGCCTCAATGAAGGCGCCGACGACTATCTGGCCAAGCCGTTCCAGATCGAGGAACTCGAAGCACGCATCCGTGTGCAGCTGCGCCGCGCCAATGACCGCACCGCGCCTGTCGTCACGTGCGGCGATCTCATGTTCGACACCAACACGCGGCTGTTCTCGCTGGCCGGTGAAACGCTGGCGCTGACACCGCGCGAACACGCGGTGCTTGAACAATTGATGGTCAAGGCCGGCCGCACGGTGAGCAAGGCGGCACTGTCGGCGGCGATCTACGATTTCGAGACCGATGCCGACCCCAGCGCCATCGAGATCTATGTGCATCGTGTGCGCAAGAAGCTCGAAGGGACACGCGTCCGTATCGTCACCTTGCGCGGCCTCGGCTATCTGCTGCGCCATGAGGATTAACAGTCTCCGCCTGCAGCTTCTGGCCTGGGTGGTGCTGCCGCTCGTCGGGCTCGCCACCATCAATCTGTGGACCAGCCACCGCAACGCGCTGGTAACCGCGGATCTGGTCACCGATCGCATGCTGATGGGCTCGGCGCGCGCTATCGCGGAACGTGTTGCCATGTCCGACGGCGTGCTCGACGCCACGATACCGCCGGCGGCGCTCGAGCTGTTCGACACCGGCGACCGCGACAGTGTCTACTACCATGTCAAGACTGCTGCGGGGCGGCTGCTGACCGGCTATCCTGATTTGCCGGAGGCACCGAAGTCCGCCAACACAGAGGCGACCTATCGCGACCACCGGCTGCGGTTGCTTACGTTCAGCCACACGGTGGTCGGCGCCGGCGACGATTCGCCGATCACCGTTACCGTTGGCGTGACACTTGCCGGACACGATACCATGGTGCGGCGCCTCTGGTTCGGCGCCTTTGCCCAGCAGCTGGCGCTGGTGGCGATTGCCGGCTTGTTCGTTCTGCTGGGTCTGCATCGAGGCCTTGCGCCGTTGATCCGGTTGCGCGATGTCGTGCGCTCGCCAAGCCGCAGCGACCTCGACCCGGTCGAAGTGCCAGGCGCGCAAAGCGAAATCCGGCCGCTGATCGATGCACTGAACGCCTATATGGAGCGCGTGCGGGCGCAGATGGCGGCCCAACGCCGGTTCATCGCCAATGCGGCGCACCAGTTGCGCACACCACTGGCGCTGTTGTCGACACAGGCGAGCTACGCGCTTCGCGAAAGTGCCGCCGAGGCGCGCCAGGAAGCCCTGGTGGCGCTGCAGGCAAGTGCCGGCAGACTGGCGCGGCTGGCCGAGCAGCTTCTGACGCTGTCGCGCGCCGAGCCGGGCAGCCGGCGGCCGCGCGCCGACCTGACCGAAGCCGCCCGCCATGTGCTGGAAACGCATGCGCCGACAGCAATCGGTCGCAACATCGATCTCGGCCTCGAGGAGGCCGGACCCGTGCCGGTCATTGGCGACGGCACCATGCTGCGCGAAATGATCGTCAACCTTGTCGACAACGCGCTGCGCTATTCGGCAGCCGGCGGCAGCGTCACGGTGAAGCTGGCGGCCGTCGACGGCGAGGCCGTGCTGACGGTCGCCGACGACGGGCCTGGCATTCCAGTGGACGAGCGCGACCACGTGTTCGAGCGCTTCTACCGCATTGCCGGATCGACCGAGGAAGGCAGCGGGCTTGGCCTCGCCATCGTGCGCGAGGTCGTCGAAAATGCCGGCGGCCGCGTCACCCTCGGGGATGGCGCGGCCGGCGGTCTGGTGGTTGAAGTGCGGCTGCCGCTGGCGAGCAGCTAATGCATGTCGCCCAAAAAGTGGCCCTGGCTTTGGGGCAACGACATGCATAAAAATAAAGACTAAGCGCGTCGCCTGAATCCGTTCAACGCGACGCGCTTTGGCGTCAGTCAACGCTCATTGCGTCTCATGCAGTGGCTGCGGACGCCATTTCGCCAGGCGATCCTCGACCAGGGTCATCAGATACTCGGCACCGAGCGCCACCACCATGACGATGACGATCGCGGCATACATGCCCGCGGCGTCGAAGGATCCCTTGGCGATGTTGATCAGCAGACCAATGCCGTAGCGCGAGCCGACGAACTCGCCGACGATCGCGCCAATGATGGCAAAGCCGAAGCTGACATGCAGGCTGGCGAAGATCCAGCTCATCGCCGAAGGGACGATCACCGAGCGGGTCAACTGCCAGTTGGATGCACCCAGGATGCGCGCGTTGGCGATCATCGCCCGGTCGGCTTCCCGGACGCCCTGGAATGCATTGTGGAACACGACGAAGAAAACCATCACGAAGGCCAAAGCCACTTTCGAAGCGAGGCCAAGACCGAGGATCATGATGAAGATCGGCGCCAGGACCACGCGCGGAATGGAATTGATCACCTTGATGTAGATGGAGAAGATATCGGCGGCCATCCGGTTGCGGCCGAGCGCGACGCCGATGATGATACCGGCAACCGAGCCGGTCACAAAGCCGATGACCGCTTCCTCCATGGTGACATAGAGGTGGTACCACAGAGGTCCCTCGGACGTTCCTTCTGTCGTCCATTCGTACAGCCGCTGCGCGATCGCGCTCGGCATTGCGTAGAAGAACGGATCGATCCAGGCTTTACGCGCGGCAATTTCCCACAGGCCGAGAAAGGCGACCAGAATGCCGACCCGCCAGAATATCACGGTGCGGCGGCGATCCCGTGCCGCCTTCGCGGCGGCCGCCTCGATTTCCGCATCGGAGGTGCCCGGCCTGAAAGCTCCTGCGCTGATGTCGATGGCAGCATCGGTCATGGCATTCCTCCTCAGGCCGCGGCGCGCGCGTAGCTGGTTTCGACCTCTTCCTTGAGGTCGGCCCAGATCGTGCGCGAGTAATTGATGAAGCTCTGCTCGTAGCGGATATCGGCGACCACGCGCGGGCGCGGCAGATCGATGGTGTAGACCGACTTTACGGTGGCCGGCCCGGCGGTCAGGACATAGACCTTGTCGGCAAGCGCAATCGCCTCCTCAAGATCATGCGTAACGAAGACCACCGAAGCCTTTGCCTCGGACCACAGGCGCAGCAGTTCCTCGTGCATCAGGACGCGTGTCTGTACGTCAAGCGCCGAAAACGGCTCGTCCATGAGAAGGATCTCCGGGCCGTTTATGAAGGTCTGGGCCAGCGCCACACGTTTGCGCATGCCGCCGGAGAGCTGATGTGGATAGTGTTGCTCGAAACGCGACAAGCCGACCCGGGCAAGCCAGTCGCGTGCCGCGGCGGTGGCGTCCGACTTCGCCCTGCCGCGAAAGAGCGGGCCGGCCATAACGTTCTCGATCACGGTTCGCCAGGGAAACAGGGCATCACTTTGGAAAACAAAACCGATGCGCGGGTCTATTCCCTTGACAGGCGCGCCCATGACACGAACCTCGCCGGCGCTTGGGCTTGCCAGCCCCGTGACAAGGTTGAGGGTCGTGGATTTTCCGCAACCGGTCGGACCGACAACGGCGACGAATTCGCCGCGCTCGACGGTCATGGTGAAATCGCGCAGTGCCGTCAGCGATTTGCCGGTGGGCGAGAGGAACCGCCGGCTGACATTGATCAGTTCAATGGCTGGTGTGGTCTTTTCATGGGTCATGATGGAACTCCGGGTTCGAGCGGACGCCCGCCGTCGGCCAGAGCCGACGGACGTGGAAAACCGATGGCTGCCGGCGCGATATCGCGCATCGCGCCGGCGTGGTCCGCTACTTGGCGTTCTTGACGAATTCCGAGGTGTAAGTCTTGGAGAGGTCGATCTGCTTGCCCTGCAGTTCCTTCTTGAAGGCTGAAAGAACCGTCAGCACCGTCTCCGGCCCGCCTTGAGGCATGATCCCGTCGGGGGTGAACATAGCCTTGCCGGCATCAAGGGCTTTCACGTAGCCTTCCTTGTCGCCGACATAATAGTCCTTCGGCATCTTGTCGGCGATCTCGGCGCCGCTATGCGTGTTGATGAACTTCTGTGTCTTGACGAAGGCATTGGCCAACTTCTGCACGATGTCCTTGTGCGCTTCGACCCAATCGGTCTGCATATAGAGGGAGGCGGCCGGGTAGGTGCCGCCGAGAGCAGCCTTGGTGCCTTCCATTGTGCGCATGTCGATGAGAACGGAAGCTTCGCCGGTCTTCAGCAGTCGGGTGATCGTCGGCTCGGTCGTCATGCCTGCCTGGATCTTGTCCTGCTGCATGGCGGCAATGAAGGTGGTGCCGGCGCCGACCGGAACCGAGGTGAAGTCACCGAGCTTCAAACCGTTCTTGACGGCGAGATATTCCGTAAGAAAATTCGTCGATGAGCCTAGACCGGTCACGCCCAGGCTCATGCCCTTGAAGTCGGCGGGTGATTTGATCTCGGGGTGTTTCGTCGAAACAAGCTCGACCTCGCCCGGCGCCTGGCTGAACTGGACGATGGATTCGACGAACTTGCCTTTTGCCTGCAGATCGATGCAGTGATCGTAGAAGCCGACAACTCCTTGCACGGCACCGGCGAGCATTTCGTTTTCGGCATCGACGCCGGCCGGTTCATTCAGCAGTTCGACATCGAGACCCTCGTCCTTGAAGTAACCGAGCGCTTCCGTAAGCTTGGCGGGAAGATAGATCTGTTTCTCATAGCCGCCGACCATGATGGAAACCTTGTCGGCGGCGCGCGCGGACGGCGCGGACAATGCCATGGTGGCGACGAGTGCGGTTGTGGCGGCTGAATCAAGCAGTATTCGCGCGAGCGACATGGCCTCTTCCCTTTGTTCGTTTTCCGCGCCCCTCTCTCTCCCATCGCTTTTTCGCGACAAATATGGGGCGCCTCCCACATTTATGACACCAACCTTTCATCCACCTTTCAAGGCCGTCCTGAAAGTCATAGCAAACCTTACGGATCGGTAACCCGATGCTGGCCGATCATGAGAATGACAGAGCAAGCCGCCGAAAACGAGAGCCGGCAACAGTTCGTCGCTATCCCTGGGCGCTCAGTCCCAGCACGTCGCGCATGTCATATTCGCCGGGCGGGCGCGCCGCCACCCAGAGGGCCGCGGCGATGGCGCCACGGGCGAACATGATGCGGTCGCCGGCCGAATGCGACAAGGTCACGGTCTCGCCCTCGGCGCAGAAGCTGACGCTGTGCTCGCCGACGATGCTGCCGCCGCGCATCACCGCAAAGCCGATCTCGCCTGCCGGCCGCGCGCCGGTGACACCATCGCGGGCGCGCCTTGCGACCGTATCCAGTTCGATGCCGCGCCCGCTGGCAGCGGCTTGCCCCAACATCAGCGCCGTCCCCGACGGCGCATCGATCTTGTGGCGATGATGCGCCTCGACAATCTCGACATCCCAGTCGTCGGGATCGAGCGCTCGCGCCGCCTGCTCGACCAATCCGACCAGCATGTTGAGCCCAAGTGAAAAGCTGCCGGAGCGCACGATTGCGATGCTCTTCGCGGCATCGGCGATGGTCGCCAACTCGGCGGCATCGAACCCTGTCGAGCCGACGACCAGAGCCGGCCCGCTACGGTCGGCGCAAAACCTTGCCAGATCAGCCGAGGCCGCCGGTGTGGTGAAGTCGATCACCACGTCAGCCACGGCAAGTGCCTCGTCGCGGCTCACCAGCCCTTCGCCAAAAATGCCCGGCCGATGGAAGCGGGCGGCGAGCGCCAGCCGCGCGTCGGCCTGCACGGTATCAGCCATCTGGCGGCCCATGCGGCCCAGCGCACCGGCGATGGCGATCCTGATCGGCGGTTGGGACAAGGTGCTATCCCCCGTGATTATTTCCACATGCCGCGCATGCGCGCGCCGATGTCGACGCGCACCTCGGGCCGGGCCGCCCTGCCCTGTGCCGCTTGCGCGCTCGGCCACGAAACCTGCTGGAACGCAGCGAGGATCGAGGCCGGGATGAAGCGGGTGCGCGAGGCGTAGAGATGGCGGTCGCCGCGCGCCGCCTGGCCATGCGGGAAGAAGCGTTGGGGCATGACCAGGTTGAGATTGTCCTTGGCCCGTGTCATCGCCACGTAGAGCAGCCGGCGCTCCTCCTCGATGTCCTCCTTGGTGCCGACGCCGAGATCGGCCGGGATACAGCCGTCAACCGTGTTGAGCACGAAGACATTCTTCCACTCCTGGCCCTTGGCCGAGTGGATGGTCGACAGGATCAGATAATCCTCGTCGCGATGCGGCGGTCCGGCCTGGTCGCTCGTCGCGTCCGGCGGATCGAGCGTCAGTTCGGTGAGGAAGCGTTCGCGCGAGGCATAGCCCGAGCCGATCTGTTCGAGTTGCAAAAGGTCGGCCCGGCGTGAGATCGTGTCCTCATGGATGCGCTCCAGATGCGGCTCGTACCACAGCCTGATCTGTTCGAGGTCTGCCGGCCATCTGGCGCCCGAACGCAGGCCGGAATAGAGCGTGACGAAGCCCGGCCAGTCATCGGCGGCGCGCTGCGGCGGGCGCCAGCCGGCAAGCCCCATCGCCTCGTCCAGCGCCGTGGTCATGGTGTCGACGATCTGCGCGGCGGCCGAAGGGCCGATGCCGGGCATCAGTTGCAGCACGCGGAAGCCGGCAACGCGGTCACGCGGGTTTTCGGCGAAGCGCAGCACCGCCAGCACATCCTTGACGTGAGCGGCATCGAGGAACTTCAGGCCGCCGAACTTGACGAAGGGAATATTGCGCCGCGTCAGTTCAATTTCCAGCGGCCCGCTGTGGTGCGAGGCGCGAAACAGCACCGCCTGCGATTTCAACGCCGTGCCGGCCTCGCGCTCGGCCAGAATGGTGTTGCAGACGAAGTTGGCCTGCTCGACCTCGTCGCGCACGGTTACCAGTTTCGGCTTGTCGGCGGATTTGCGCTCCGACCACAGGGTTTTCGTAAAGCGCTCCGAGGCCTCGCCGATCACCGCATTGGCGGCGGCCAGGATTGTCTCGGTCGAGCGGTAATTGCGCTCCAGCATCACCACGTCGGCGGCCTGCGCGAACTGTTTGGGGAAGTCGAGGATGTTGCGCACCTCGGCGGCACGGAACGAATAGATCGACTGCGCATCGTCGCCGACCACCGTCAGCCCTGCGCCGTCGGGTTTCAGCGCCATCAGAATCGAGGCCTGCAAACGGTTGGTGTCCTGGTATTCATCGACCAGCACATGGTCGAAACGACCACCGAGATGCGCCGCTATCTCAGGCTCGGCTGCCATTTGCGCCCAGTAGAGCAGCAGGTCATCGTAATCGAGCACGTTCTGCGCCTGCTTGGCCTCGACATATCCAGCGAACAATTGCTTGAGTTGCTCCGCCCAGCCGGCGCACCAGGGAAAGGCGGACCCCAGCACTTCGCCGAGTGGCGCCTGCGCATTGACGGCACGCGAATAGATAGCGAGGCAAGTGCCCTTGGTGGGAAAGCGCGCTTCCGTCTTCGAGAACCCCAGCTCGTGCCGGACCAGATTCATCAGGTCGGCGGAATCCTCGCGGTCGTGGATGGTGAAAGCCGGGTCGAGGCCGATCTCCAGCGCATAGTCGCGCAAAAGCCGGGCGCCGACGCCGTGAAAGGTGCCGGCCCAGGTCAGCGCATCGGTAATCACCGCGGCGTCACGGCCTAGCACCTCGCCGGCGATGCGCTCGACGCGCCTGGCCATTTCGGACGCGGCGCGGCGTGAAAAGGTCATCAGCAGGATGCGGCGCGGGTCGGCACCCCTGACGATCAGATGGGCAACGCGGTGCGCCAGCGTATTGGTCTTGCCGGAGCCGGCGCCGGCAATGACCAACAGTGGCCCCGCGATCTTGCCGTCGCCATGCTCGACGGCCTGACGTTGCGCGTCGTTCAGCCGAGCGAGATAGGCAGGCAGGACGGTCGGTTCCCGAAAGGTCGAATCAGAGGTGGCGAGGTTCATCGCCCATCAAGCATCGTTTCCGCTTTGTTCGCAACGTCGATGCGAGGATGTATTGTGAACGACCACCCTAACGCTGCGGGTCGATCCCCATCGCCACTGACTGCCGACGCAAGGCCTCACGATCATATTGCGACGGCGGCACCAGCAGCGGGTCGATTGTATCGGGCACGTCCTCGACCAGCTTCCTGGTGATGCGATAGGTGACATAGGCCAAAGCGCCAGCGACAAGCAGACGGATCATGGTGCAATCCTCCATTGGAGCAGGACCAACCCGAGGAGACGGCATTTGGTTCCGTTGCCTGCTGGCCAGATTGCGCGGCGGCGATGGCTCCCGCTAACGCTCACCTTTTTCGGGTATTTCGGCTATGCATTCCTCAAGACGCTCCAAGTGGAACTTGGCATTGCGCAGTTCGTGTCCTGCATCGTACCGCCTGTGGCGCCCCTGGGGGGAAGTCGCCATCAGGTCGCGCTCCAGTTCGGCGATGCGCGCACGCACCTGCCGGGCCTCGTCCTGACGCAACGCCTTGATCCATCCACGCCCGCGCATCGGTCTTCCCGCACCCCAAAAGGCATGCCGGACTCATGACCGAAAGACACTAATTTCCGGCAAGCGCAAACGCTCTAAATTTAACTTTCGCTAATTTAGCATCGACAAAGGTGGCTGTTGGGGAAGAAGGCCGGCGCCGCTTGGGAGGAGGAGGAAGCGCCGGCCAAGCGGATAAAAGGTCCGCCGCACAGCAGAAGCTAGCTGAGTCTTTCCCTCGCGTCATCGGGCGATTGTCTTTGTTAAAAGCGTACGACCGGCACAAGCCGCAGGTCGCCGGCTCGTCAGACGCGCGTCTTGATCATCATCCCGGCAATCTCCTTCAGGAGTTTTGCCGCCACGACGGCGGTCAGATTGGCGATGTCGCGAAGCGGGTTTAATTCAACGATATCAGTCGCCACGATCGGCTGGTTGACGGATTGAATCAGGTTGATGACCTGACGAGTGGTCAACCCGCCGGGTTCGCGGTGCGAGACCCCTGGCGCAAAAGCCGGGTCGAGGCCGTCGAGGTCCATCGAGATATAGACTGGCGTCCTGAGATCGAGCCGCAGATTGTCGCTGAACCGCGCCGCCTCGATCACCTCGACGCCGAACCGCTTGAACTGGTCGCGATGATGGTCGTTGACGGTGCGCAAGCCGACCTGGATGAGGCGGTCGGCAAGCCGCTCTTCCATGATGCGGGCAAAGGGCGAGGTGTGGGAGCGCGGATTGCCCTGATAGGCATCGTAGATGTCGGGGTGCGCGTCGATGTGCAGAATGGTCAGGCTGGGGTGCAGGCGGCGCACAGCGCGCAGTATCGGCCACGAGATGGCGTGGTCGCCGCCGAGGCAGATCAGCGGATCGCCCGGCTCCAACGCACGCCCAACCTCGCTTTCGATCAGGTCCCATGGATCGGTGGCGGCGTCGAAGCGGATGTCGCCATGATCGACAAGCCTGTCGGTCAGATTGAAACCGGTTTCGCTCCACATGCTGTAGGCATCGGAGAACAATTCGGGACGGATATGGGCGGGTGCTTGCGCCGACCCCTTTAAGAAGGACGAATTGTCGTCGTGGGGAATTCCCAGAAGCGAAATCCTGGTCATCGGCATCCGATCTCCATCAACAGGAGTTCAACAGAGACTGGGGGCGCTCAATAGACCCGGGAGCTGGCTGTCGATAGCGATGATGTTTGGGCCAGCGGCGAGCGTGGCCTGGCAATCAAACCGCGATCATCTCCCGGCTTCGCCGCCCAGTCTTTGCCTGACGACGGCGACATGGAAATTCGTGCCGAACAACAGCCCGTCATCGTTGAAGTCGTAGCTCGAATTGTGCAGCGGCGCGGACGCCTCGCCATTGCCGAGGAAGACGAAACAGCCCGGCACATGCTCGAGGAAGCGAGCAAAATCCTCCGAAGCGGTCATCGGCTCGCGGGCGACGGCGATGTTGCCGGGCTCGAAAACGCTTCTTGCGGCGGCAAACGCCGCATCCACCAGTTCGACATCATTGTGCAGCGGCACGAATTCGCGGCTGTAGTTGATCTCGGCGGTGACATTGTATGCGGCTGCCGTGCCCTCGGCGATGATGCGCATGTGCCGCTCGATCTCGGCGCTGACCTCGGGGCGGAAGCTGCGCGCATCGCCGAGGATGCGAGCACGACCGGGCAGTGCGTTGCGGGTGCCGTCGGTGATCAGCTCGGTCACCGAGACCACCGATATGTCGGCGGGGCTCAGCCGGCGCGAGACGATGGTCTGCAGATTGATGATCAGCGCGCAGGCGGCGACCAGCGTTTCGTTCCCCGAATGCGGGCGGGCCGCGTGGCCGCCGAGCCCTTTCAGCACGATCTCGAAGATATCCTCGGCCGACATGATCGGGCCGGCGCGGGTCTCGAAATGCCCGACAGGCAGGCCGGGCATATTGTGCAGGCCAAAAATCTCGTCGAACGGGAAGCGCTGCATCAGCCCATCGTCGAGCATGGCGAGCGCGCCCCTGCCCCATTCCTCGGCCGGCTGGAAGATGAAGCGCACCGTGCCGTCGAAACCGCCCTCGCCGGCCAGGCGTTTTGCAGCACCGAGCAGCATGGTGGTGTGACCGTCATGGCCGCAGGCATGCATGATGCCCGGATTGCCGGAACGGTAGGGCACGGCAGATTGCTCGGTGATGCGCAGCGCATCCATGTCGGCCCTGAGCGCGATTGCCCGGTTGCCGCTGCCGCGCTTCAGCGTGCCGACGACGCCGGTGCCGCCGACGCCTTCAGTGACATCGTCGAGGCCGAATTCGCGCAGCTTGGCGGCAACGAAGGCCGCGGTGCGCCTTTCCTCAAAGCCGAATTCGGGGTGCGCGTGCAGGTCGCGGCGCCAGCCGGTCATCTCCCGCTTCAGTGCGCCGAGATCGAATTCGGACATTTTTCTGCCCCTCCTGACCTACTTGGCAAGCTCAGTGACCACATCAAGCAGGATGTTGGCGCCGGCAACAAGCTCGGCATCTTCGGTGTGCTCGCGCCGATTGTGGCTGATGCCACCGGCGCTCGGCACGAAGATCATAGCCGCCGGCGCGATGCGCCATCATCTGCGCATCGTGGCCAGCGCCGGACGTCATGCGTTTGACGCCGAGACCACGGTTTCTCGCGGCGGCCTCGATCCGTTCGACAATGCCGATATCAAAGATCACGGGCTCGAAGCGCGCCAGCCGCTCCACCGAGATCGTCACGCCTTCGGCTGCGGAAAGCTGCTCGAGATAGGCAGCAAGCGCGGCCTCCTCCGCCTGCAGGCGCTGTTCATCGGGATCGCGCAGATCGACGGTGAAGATGGCGCGCGAGGGAATGACATTGATGGCGTTGGGCTCGAAGCGCATCGTGCCGACGGTGGCGACCGTCGGCGTGTTCGAGCCTTTGGCCCGGTCGTGCATGTAAGTGATGATCCGAGCGGCGGCGTGGCCGGCATCGCTACGCATCGACATCGGCGTGGTGCCGGCATGGTTGGCGATGCCGTCGATGGTAATGCGTTGCCAGCAGATGCCTTGCAGATTCTCGACCGCGCCTATCGGCAGGCCCTCGCGCTCCAGCACCGGTCCCTGCTCGATATGCAGTTCCAGATAGGTGTGCGGTTTAAGGAAGCCGGGTTCCCGGTCGCCGGCATAGCCAATGCGGGCAAGCTCCTGGCCGAGCACGCTGCCATCGGTGCCGACGGCCGCCAGCACCGTGTCGACGCCGATGCCGCCGGCATGCACCAGCGAGCCCATCATGTCGGGTGTATAGCGCACGCCCTCCTCGTTGGTGAAAGCGGCGACAGCGACCGGGCGCGACGGCGAAAAGCCTGATGTTTTCAGCGTCTCGATCACCTCCAGCCCGGCAAGCACGCCATAACAGCCATCATAGATGCCGGCATCGATGACGGTGTCGATGTGCGAGCCGATGAGCAGCAGCGCCTGCCCGGCATTGACCGCGCTTTGCCAGATGCCGAAAATGTTGCCAACCCGGTCGACGGCGACATCGAGCCCGGCCTGCCTGAGCCAGCCGACGAAGAGGTCGCGGCCCAGCCTGTCGGCATCGGAGGCGGCAAGGCGAACCAGCCTGCCCTCGCTATCCCGGCCGACGTCGCCGAGTTCACGGATGCGTCCAAGCAGGCGCCGCGCTTCGATCGCGATCACGACGTTGCTCCCAAAAGCGCCTGGCCGGCCAGCACATCGGCCGGGCACATGCCAACCAGTTCGGCATAGCGATGCGGGTCGGTGGCGCCTTCGGTGTTGATCACCAGCACTCGGGATTTTCCGTCGAGTCCGAGAGCAGCCTTGTTGTCGGCCACCGCCCGGATCAGCCCGGCAAGGCCGACACCGCCGCTTTCGCCGGCGACGATCGCCGGATCGCCGGCGGCCGGCCGTGCCAGCCGCCGCATCGCCGCGATGGCCTCGTCCTCATCCACCGTCATGAAGGCGTCGGCGGCGCGCGCCAGCACCCGCCAGGCGACCAGCGAGGCCTCGTAGCATTCAAGCATCACCATCACCGTCGGCTGACCATGCGCGATCTTGACCGGATGCCCGGCCTGCGCGGCCGCGACAACGCAGGCGGCACGCGCAGGCTCGACCACGATGAAAATCGGTCTGGCGTCGCCGAGCACGATGGCGAGATGGCCAGCCACCGCGGCGGCAATGCCGCCGACACCGGCCTGGACGAAGACGTGCGTTGGCGGCTCCCGGAGTTGGCGCAGCGCCTCGCGCACGATCGCCGTATAGCCCTGCATGACCAGGCCGGGAATGCGCTGATAACCCGGCCAGGAAGTGTCGGACACCACGGTCCAGCCCTTCTCTGCCGAAACCTGAGCGGCTTGCCTGACCGAGTCGTCATAATTGCCGTCGACGCGGATCATCTCGGCGCTATAGCGAGCGATGGCGGCAATACGCGCCTCGCTGACGCCGGCGTGGACGAAGATAGCCGCACGCGCGCCGACGAGTTGCGCACCTTGCGCGACGGAGCGGCCGTGATTGCCATCGGTCGCACAGGCAACCGTCATCGTTGCGGCGACCGCCCGCACATCCGGATGGTTGAGATCGGCCACATCGACGGGCCGACCAAGCGACCGGCTGGCCTCTTCCAGCACCAGGCGGAAGACGGCATAGGCGCCGCCCAACGCCTTGAAGCTGCCGAGGCCGAGGCGCAGGCCCTCATCCTTGATATGCAACGCACCGAGGCCAAGTTCAGTAGCCAGCGCCGGCAGCGCATGCAGCGGTGTCATCAGGTGATTGTCGCGATGGGCAAGAAAACGCTCGACCGTGTCGGCCCCGGCAACTCCAAGCGTTTCGGCATCGGCCGGATCGAGCGGCCGGCGGTGCAAGGCATTCTGGTTGAGCAGGAACACTGGCGGCCTCCTTGGCGTTCAGTGATAATATATTGCAGGAGAGGCGCAAAGAGCGCTGTAATACGACCCTCGAAATGCAAGTTTGTTTCGTCAGGATGCCTCCATTGCCTTTGTCCCCGCCCTCGCTCGACAGTTTCGATCTCGCCATTCTGGCCATCCTGCAGCGGGACAACACGACGCCGCAGCGGTTGATCGGCGAAGCCGTGAACCTGTCGGCGCCGGCGGTGCAGCGCCGCATCAAGCGCATGGAACAGGCCGGCGTCATTGCCGGCAATGTTGCCCTAGTCGAGCCATCGGCGGTCGGCCAGCCCATCACCATCTTCGTCGAGGTGGAACTCGAGAGCGAGCGCACCGAACTGATCGACGCGGCCAAGCGGCAATTCTCGGCCGCCCCTGAGGTACAGCAGTGCTACTACGTCACAGGCGAGGCCGACTTCATTCTGGTCATCACCGTGGCCGATATGGGCGCCTATGAGGCGCTGACGCGAAAACTGTTCTTCGACAGCAACAATGTGCGGAAGTTCCGGACCTTCGTCGCCATGGACCGCGTCAAGGTCGGGCTGACGGTGCCCTTGCCCGGATGAGAATTGCCGACCTTACCCGGCCGCGCGCAGCCACACCTTGTTGTCGTGAAAGGCAGCGCCGCCATAGGGTGCGGGTGCATCGGCGCCGGTCAGCACGTTGATGCCCTCGCCGCGCTCATGCGCGCTGTTCGGCCAGATGCCTTCGGCAATCACGACGCCGCGCTTGATGCCGTCGAACAGTTTTGCGTGCAGCACCACCTCGCCGCGCTGGTTACCGATTTCGACACGGTCTCCGTCGGCCAGCCCATGAGCCGCCGCATCGTCGGGATGCAGAAGCAGTTCCGGCCGCACTTCCTTTGCCTTCGACACCGGTGTTTCGGAAAAAGTCGAGTTGAGGAAGTTGCGCGCCGGCGATGTCGCCAGCCGGAACGGATGCGCCTCGTCGGCGACCTCGATCAGGTCGACATGATCAGGAAATTCCGGCAACCGCTCCACCGGCCCGAACAGGCCCATGCTTTTTGGCGGCCGGTTGGGCGCCGCCTGCCCGGTCCAGTTGGCGCGGAAGCGGAATTTTCCGTCCGCATGACCAAATCCGTTGATGAAGTGTGCGGCCTCGAAATCCGGTTGCAGGTCGATCCACTTGTCTTCCTTCAAGCTGTCGAAGCTGCCCAGCCCGCGCTTGCCCAGGATGATGTCGATATGCTGCTGCTCGGTCAGGCCGAAACCCGGGCGGTCGGCGACACCGAGGCGCTGCGCCAATTCCTCGATGACGAAATGGTTGGTGCGCGGCCCTTCCGGCGGCTCTATCAGCTTGGGGCCGAGCGTGATGTGCTGGTTGCCGCCGCCCTTGTAGATGTCGTCGTGCTCGACGAACATCGTCGCCGGCAGCACGACATCGGCGAGCCTGGCCGTGTCGGTCATGAACTGCTCGTGCACGCAGGTGAACAAGTCGTCGCGCAAAAAACCCTGCTTCACGAGACGCTGTTCGGGCGCGACATTGGCCGGGTTGGTGTTCTGGATCAGCATCGCCGTCACCGGCGGGCCGCCATAGAGCGCATCGCTGGCGCCGGTCAGCACCGGGCCGATGCGCGAATGGTCGAGATAGCGGATCGAGGGATCGCGCATCTTCGTGCCTTCCAGCACATCCTGGTTGAGCTTGAAGATGCCGGAGTTGGAATGGAAGGCGCCACCGCCCTCATATTGCCAGCAGCCGGTGACGGCGGCGATGGAGGCGGCCGCGTGCATGTTGACCGAGCCGTTGCGCTGGCGCGCAAAGCCATAGCCGAGGCGGAAATATGTTTTCTTGGTCGTGCCGACGAGGCGAGCAAAGGCCTCGATTTCGGCGACCGTCAAACCCGTGATACCAGCCGCCCATTCGGGCGTTCGGGTGCGAAGGTGCGTTTCGAGCCCTTTCGGGTCGTCGGTGTATTTCGAGAGATAGGCGCGGTCGGCCATGCCTTCCCTGAACAGCACATGCATGACCGCGCAGGCCAACGCGCCATCGGTGCCAGGCTTCAGCACAAGGCCGAGATCGGCCTGCTTCATCGTCGCGTTCTCGTAGACGTCGATGACGACGATCCTGGCGCCGCGCTCCTTGCGCGCCTTGATGGCGTGGGTCATGACATTGACCTGGGTGACCACGGCGTTGGTGCCCCAGATCACCACGCAGTCGGATTTCGCCATCTCGCGCGGATCGGGCCCGCGCAAGGCGCCGGCCCCCATCATCCAGCCGGTCCAGGCGAGATTGGTGCAGATCGACCCAAAGAAACCGGAATACTTCTTGGCATGGCGCAGCCGGTCGATGCCGTCGCGCTGCACCAGCCCCATCGTGCCGGCATAGTAATAGGGCCAGACCGTCTCCGAACCGTATTTCTCCTCTGCCGCGATGAATTTTTCGGCGACGAGGTCGAGCGCTGCCTCCCAGCTCGCGTCCTTCCAGGCGCCGTCGCCCTTGGCGCCGGCCCGCACCAGCGGTTTCAGCAGACGATCGGGATGATGGACGCGGTCGGCATAGCGGGCGACCTTGGCGCAGATGACGCCTGCCGTGTAGCTGTTGGCCTTGGCGCCATGGACACGGCCGATGCGGTTGCCATCGAGCAGCTCGACCTCAAGCGCGCAGGTCGAGGGACAATCATGCGGACAGGCTGAATGGCCGATTCTGAGGTTCGCGTGCTGGTTCATGGGGTCAAGTTAGCCGGTTCCGGGCGCGGCGTGTAGGGCCAGCTCTTACCCTCCCCTTGATGGGGAGGGTCGGCGCGCAGCGCCGGGGTGGGGTGAACCGCCGCGCTGCCCCACCCCGCTCCGCTTCGCGGATCGACCCTCCCCACAAGGGGGAGGGTAATCACTCCGCCGTGCCTTCTTCATATTCCGCCGACATGGTCAGCCATTTTTCCTCGTGGCCGGCCAGCGTCTGGGCAAGCTGCGAACGCTCCTTGGCCAGCCGGGTCGCTGTCGAGGGATCCTTTTCGTAGACGGCCGGATTGGACAGTTCGTCCTCGATGCCGTCGATGCGCTTGCGGATGCGGTCCATCAGCGCTTCGGTGGCGCGGATTTCCTTGGCCAGCGGCTCGAAGGCGGCACGACGCGCAGCCGCATCGCGGCGACGGTCAGCCTTTGACGCCTTGTCCGCCTCGCGCTTGCCACGGCGGTCACCGGAGACACCGGTGACCAGTGTTTTATAATCCTCGAGATCGCCGTCATAGGGATTGACCGCACCGTCCTTGACCAGCCACAGCCGATCGGCCGTCGCCTCCAGCAGATGGCGGTCGTGCGAGATCAGGATCACCGCACCCGGAAATTCGTTCAGCGCATGGATCAGCGATTCACGGCTGTCGATGTCGAGATGGTTGGTCGGTTCGTCGAGGATGAACAGGTTCGGGCCCTCGAAGGCCGACAGGCCCATCAACAGCCGCGCCTTCTCGCCGCCCGACAGATCCTTGGCGGGGGTGTTCATCTTTTCGGTGGTGAGGCCGAACTGGGCGACGCGGCCGCGCACCTTGGATTCCGGCGCCTCCGGCATCAGCCGGCGGACATGCTCATAGGCGTTTTCGTCCGGCCGCAAATCATCAAGCTGGTGCTGGGCGAAGATCGCCACCTTCAGCCCAGGCGCCACCGTCATGGTGCCGCTCTCCTGCTTGAGCCGGCCGGACAGCAATTTGGCGAAGGTCGACTTGCCGTTGCCGTTGGCGCCGAGCAGTGCGATGCGGTCGTCGGCGTCGATGCGCAGCGTCATCTTCTTCAGGATCGGCTGCCCTTCGGTGTAGCCGACATTGACATTATTCAGCGCCACGATCGGCGAAGCCACCGTCTTGACCGGCTCCGGGAACGAGAATGGCCGCACCGTATCGTTCACGATCGCCGCGATCGGCTTCATCTTCTCCAGCGCCTTGATCCGCGACTGCGCCTGTCTCGCCTTGGAGGCCTTGGCGCGGAAGCGCTCGACGAAGGATTCCATATGCTTGCGGGCAGCTTCCTGCTTGACGCGGCCCTTCTCCTGCAGTTCCTTCTGCTCGGTATACTGGCGCTCGAACTGGTCGTAGCCGCCACGCCAGAAGGTCAACTTCTTCTGGTCGAGATGGACGATCGAGTTGACGGCGCGGTTGAGCAGGTCGCGATCGTGCGAGATCAGAAGCACCGTGTGCGGGTATTTCGACACATAGTTTTCCAGCCACAGCGTGCCTTCGAGATCGAGATAGTTGGTCGGCTCGTCGAGCAGCAGGAGGTCGGGCTCGGAAAACAGCACCGCGGCGAGCGCCACGCGCATGCGCCAGCCGCCGGAAAAGGACGAGGCGGGGCGCCTTTGCGCGGCGTCGTCGAAGCCAAGGCCGGCGAGAATGGTGGCGGCGCGGGACTCGGCTGAGTGCGCGTCAATGTCGGCCAGCCGCATGTGGATGTCGGCTATGCGGTGCGGATCGGTCGCCGTCTTTTCCTCGTCGAGCAGTGCCGTCCGTTCGAGATCGGCTTTGAGGACGATCTCGATCAGCGGGTCCTCGGTGCCTGGCGCTTCCTGCGCCACCTGGCCGATGCGCGTGTTCTTCGGCAGGCTGATCGAGCCCGTCTCGGAAGCAAGGTCGCCGGTGATGGCCTTGAACAGCGTCGTCTTGCCGGTGCCGTTGCGGCCGACAAGGCCGGCCTTGGTACCGGCCGGCAAGGTCAGCGAGGCATGGTCGAGAAGCAGGCGTCCGGCCATGCGGAGCGAAAGGTCGTTGATGATCAGCATGGCGGGGCTTTTGCACCGGACATCGACGCTTCGCAAGACCTTGCGGGCCAGTTGGTCGCACAAGGCCTGAAAACGACGCCCGCAGGGCGCCGTCAAAGCAGCCGGTCAGCGGCTTGCCGCTGCAGTCAAGCTGCGCTCAGGCAGTCGCCTTGCCGCGCTTGGTGGCCTTGACCACCGCGGCCGGCGCTGCTGCCGGCTTGCGGCCAAGTCCCGTCGACTTTGCCAGCGCCGAACGTGTCGCCGAGTAATTCGGCGCGACCATCGGATAATCTGGCGGCAGACCCCATTTGGCACGATAGTCGTCCGGGCTCAGGCCGTAATCCGTCCTGAGGTGCCGCTTGAGCGACTTGAACTTCTTTCCGTCCTCAAGGCAGATGATGTAGTCGGGAAACACCGACTTCTTCGGGTTCACGGCCGGAACCAGGCTTGGGATTTCGGCGACAGCCGCGCCGGCGAGCTTGCGAACCGCAGCGCTGACGCTGGCAATCAGCTCAGGCAAGCCGGAAGCCGGAAGCGGATTGTTGCCGACATAGGCCGAGACAATATCGGCCGTTAGCTCGATAACGGTCTTATCATCGATGTTTGACAATTCTTTCATCCTATTTGCGACAAAGTCGTCCACCCCAGCGAAGACTTATGCCGATGTATCTCTTTGACCGAGTCCCCCAACGGACCGCCAAGTCTCGACAAGGAATCAAGACTCGCTAAAGATACTTTTCATGGAAAACCGACATTGCGCAAATTAGAAAATCTAATACTTGGAACTAACAGAGTTCGCAGTATGGCTGTCGGCCAATATCTCTAGAATACGCTTCCAGCGGGCGCAACGGCCAAAATCCTTCTGTTCTATCGCCTTTTCGGCCTTCATCGCGGCGTAAAGCGGCGCCTCGGCGCCAAATTCCTTGATCAGCCAATGCGCTTCCTGCCTGGCGAGACGTTCATTTTCGTCAAACATGGTTTTCGGCCTCCGAACGTTCCACGCCGACCGCGACGCAACTGCCGATGACGAGCACGGCTCCGGCAATGGCCGTCATCGTCAGCCGCTCGCCAGACAAGGTCAGCAGCAGCGTCGAAGCGATCGGCGTGAGATAGGCGACGACCGCGACCCTGCCGCTGCCTTCGAGCTTCAAGGCACGTGACCAGAAGTAATAGCCCAACCCCATGGGACCGGCGCCGAGATAGAGGCCGAGAGCCAGGTCCGCGCCGGTGGGCCAGGCGCCGCCGGCGCGAACGCACCACAGAAACGTCAACGCGACGCCGATCAGCGACGACGGCAACAACAGGCGATCCGAAGAGGTGGCAAGCCGCCCCACCATGACCGAATAGAAGGCCATGCACAGCGCAGAGCCGAATGCGGCGAGATAGCCGACGAGATCGCCCTGGAGCCAGGATTGGTCGCGCCCTCCCGAAATCACCAGCGCGACGCCGATGAACCCCACGGCCGCGGCAAGGCCCAGCAGTGCCGGGCGCCGCGGGTTTTCCAAGGCGATGACCGCCGCCGCGACCATCAACGGCCAGGTGTAGGCCACCAGATTGGCCTCGATGACCGGCATCGAAGCGAAGGCGATGTACTGTAGCACCATGGTGCCGACCAGACCGATGAAGCCGACCGCGAGAGGCACGAGCGCGGCCGTCGCCGTGAGCGGCGCGGCTCTTTCCCGGCTCATCAACCGGATGGCGGCGAAGACGAGCGCGGCTCCTGTAAATTGCAGGAACTGCACTTGCGACACGGGGTGGCTGGCCAGCAGGGATTTGCCGACCAGCGCATTGGTCGACCACAACGCGACCGCGCCGGCAGCGAAGACCAGCGCGGATACCGAGCCTGATCCATGCCGAAGGAATCGGTATGGAGCTCTATCTCTGTGTTCGACCATGATCTTGTCCGAAAACCGGCTCCCACTTTTCGGGATCATGGCTCATTACCATGTGTCCCTGGCCCCGCCCGGAATCGGCGCCTCGGGCGACACCGGGACGGGACGCTCGTCCTCGAACCGTCGATAGGCCGGCAACTGGTTGGTCCAGACGTCCTCGGCCAGTTCATTGACCCATTCGCGGTCATGGTCGTTGTCGGCGGCAAGATAGAACATGCGGTTGTCGTCGACATAGGGTTTGGCGACAGAGCGCTGGTTGAGCACCAGCGTGACGCGCTCGCCGAACTGGATCGGCGCGGTGCGATGCAGGATGCCAAGGAACTGCCCGAGCGTCGCGTAGTTCATCTTGTGATCGATGCGCATGACACGGTTGCGCGGGATCTCGCGGCCGGATTCGAGGATGGCGCGACCGGTTTCGGAGTCGTCGCAGTAGATTTCGAGATGGCCGCCGACCAGCGGATTGCTGATCGACAGCGGAATGAGTTCGGTGACCGGAACGCCATCGCAATGCCATTCCACGGCGCCGTCCTTCGGGTTCATGAAGGTGACGGTCGAGCCGACGATCGACAGCGGATAGGGCTCCAGCTTGGTGCCCATCATGTCGGACAGCCGCTCCAGGCGCAGCTTGTCGTGCAGCAACTCCTTGATTTCGGGGATGAAACGGTCGGCGCCTGTGATGAAAGTCAGGTCGAGGTGCTTGTGCACGGCATGGCTGGCCTTGAGCTTCAGAGCAGCCTCCTCGATCGCGGCAAGCAGTGCCGGGTCATAGCCGTGCAGATACTGCGCGACGCCGAAGCTGGACACTTTCCAGGCTGTTTCATGGCCGATGATGGCTTCTCGGCTCATCGCATAGCGCAGTTCGGGAATTGTATGTGCGTTCATTGTACTTCTCCAGGATGGGGGCAACACTTGGTAAACAGTCGATTAGTTCACCTACCCCTGTAAAATTAGGAATGCTGGTGCTAGAGTAAGCCCAGCTTAAGGTCGAAGCCCGTGCGTCTGCTCAGTCAGGTCAACCTCAATTCGCTGAAAATCGTGGAGAGTGCTGCGAGGCACGGGAATTTCACGCGCGCCGGCGAGGAACAGTTCATCACCGCTTCAGCGGTCAGCCAGCGCGTGAAAAGCCTGGAGGATCAACTGCGTTTCAAGATCTTCCAGCGCGGCGGCAACGCGGTGTCGTTGACGCCGGAGGGTGAGACCTATGTCTCGCGCGTTCGCGAGGCGCTGGAGCGAATCGTCGCCGCCAGCATGGAAGCGACCGGGCAATCGCAGGAGCATGTGTTGAAGATATCGGTGCTGCCGACCTTCGCGGCACGCTGGCTATTTCCGCGCCTGCCGATGTTCCAGCGGCAATATCCCGATATTGTGATGCGGGTCTCGACATCCTACGCGACGCATGAGTTCACGACTTCCGAGTTCGATCTCGAAATCCGCTATGGCGACGGCCAGTTTCACGGGTTGCAATCCGATCTGCTGTTTCGGGAAGACCTGACGCCGGTGTGCAGCCGCAAGCTGTTCCATGAGGTCCTCGGCGACAAGCCGCTGTCGAAGGTGACACCGGACGACCTCAAGCACTTCACGCTGCTGCATTCCGACACTTGCACGCAGAACTGGCAATCCTGGCTTGGCTTCGCCGGCGCCAGCTTCGTGCTCAGCGAGACCAGAAGCATTTACTTCGACTCATGCATGATGTCCTACGAGGCGGCCAACGCCGGAATGGGTTTTGCGGTGGCCAATCGTGCCTATATGGCCAGCGATATCCGCGCCGAAAAACTGGTGGCGCCCTTCGCCGTCCACCACCCGAACATGGCTGGCTGGTATTTTGTTTCCCCTCGCAAGGTCCCTGCCGCGCGCAAGGTGTCGCTGTTCAAACAGTGGGTCATGACGGAGGCGGCTTTGACGCAGAGCCAGTTGGACAGCGAGATCCGCGGCTGAGCGTCGAGGCGTCCGGAAATCCATTCGCGCGAGCGTCGGATGGTCGGATTGGCTGTCCACCGAAAGAATCAACCGATCAGAAGCAATGTCCGGAGTTGAGAGCCATCTGATATGGATGCCTACCTACAATCCGTACAACCCACCCTGGTCGGCAAGACCGTCGAGCTCACGCCGCTTCAGCAGGAACATTCGTCGGCGCTTCTGAGCGCAGCAGCGGATGGTGAGCTGTGGAACTTGAAGGCCACGGTGGTTCCGGGACCGGGCACGATCGACGGATATATTGCCAACGCCTTGGCTGGGCGACAGGCCGGCACTGTCATGCCATACGCAATCGTCCTGCGCAGCACGGGACAGATCTGCGGAAGCACACGGTTTTGGAAGATCGATCGCACCAACAGAAAGTTGGAGATTGGGCATACCTGGCTCAGCAACTCGGTTCAGCGGTCGGGGATCAATACCGAGGCGAAGTATCTTCTCCTGACCCACGCGTTCGAGGTCATGCAGTGCGTCCGCGTGCAATTCACCACGGACGAACTGAACGACGCGTCAAGGGCAGCCATTCTGCGAATAGGAGCGAAGGAGGAGGGAACCATTCGCAATGAGCGCATCATGCCGGACGGCAGGAAGCGCAACTCCGTCCGGTTCAGCATCATCGATTCCGAGTGGCCGGACGTAAAGACAATGCTGCAGCACAAAATGCAGCGATAGTCAGCGCCGGCCGCTCAACTTTCGGACTGCAACGAAAACATCACCCGGATCAGGCGAAAGACCTGCCCTCCTCGGTTCGCTGGAACAGCATGAGGTCCAGACCCAGGCTGGGCCGTCCCAGGATGGTCAGAATCGTATGCGCCTGGCCTCGGTGGTGGGTCTGGTGGTTGAAGACATGATCCAGCGCCGGCGCCAGCCTTTGCGAGACCGTGCGCATGTCGGAGACAGTCATATAGGTGAAGCGGCCCGCCAACGCCTTGTCGCCGAGACCGCCGACCCAGTCGATGATCCTCTTGTCCTCGGCTTCACGCGCCATCCGCAGTCCAGGCAAGGCCCGGTGCAGAATGGCGTCCAGCGTCGTCGGCGCGTCGCCCTCGCCGGTGAAGCGCTTCATCCAGATGCGATCGGCTGTCAGCAGGTGGTTGAGCGTACCCATCATCGAGCCGAAGAAGGCCCCGACGTCGCGGTTGAATTCCTCTTCGTCGAGCAAGGCGGCGGCATCATAGATGCGGTTGTTGGCCCATTGATTATAGGCCGCAAACATCATGAAATGCTGTCTCATGGTTTCCCCTCGGCTCGCGTCGATGCGGGCGCCTACCTAACCCGCGAGGAGGCCGACGCCAATGACCATTCTGCTCTATGACCTCGTCGGACGCGACACCGCACGTCCGTTCAGCCCCCATTGCTGGAAGGTGGCGATGGCGCTTGCCCACAAAGGGCTCGACATCTCAACCGCGCCGACGCGTTTTCTTGAGGTGCCCGCTGTCGAAGGCGGTGTTTCGAAAACCGTTCCGGTGATCCGCGACGGCGACAAGGTCGTCGCCGATTCCTTCGCCATCGCACTCTATCTCGACGAAGCCTATCGCGATCGGCCGACGCTGTTTGGCGGCGAAGGCGGCAAGGCGATGGCGCGCTTCGTCGAGCGCTGGTCGCAACTGACCATCCATCCCTATGTGACCACCGCCGCGATAATCGACCTCCATGCCATGCAGGACGAGGAGAACGCCGCTTATTTCCGCCGGAGCCGCGAGCAGCGCCTCGGCAAGCGGCTGGAGGACGTCGTCACCGCTCGCGACGCCGGGCTGGCAGCGTTTCGAGCCGCACTGGAACCGTTGCGCTCGATGCTCTCCTATCAGCCATTCATCGGCGGAAGGTCACCGCTGTTTGCCGACTACATCGTCTTCGGTGCCCTGCAATGGGCGCGCATAGCCTCGCCCTACCAGTTGCTCGACGACAGCGACGTGGTGGCGCAGTGGTTCGCCCGCTGCCTCGACCTGCACGGCGGGTTGGCACGAAAGGTGGCGGCAGCGGCATGACGCCGTAGCGCTTGGCCCTACACAAGGCCAGCACGACAGCCGTCAACCCTTTGCGAGGAAGGTCCGCAGCGAGACAGCCAGGCCTTATTTGGCCGCCTTTTTTGGCTTGCTGGTCTTCGGCTTGGCGGCCTTCGCCTCCTTGGCATCGGCTTTTGCCTTGCCGGCGCCGGCTTCCTTCTTGGCGGGCTTCTTGGCTGCCGATTTCCCCGCGGCATCCTCCTGGTCGATGTCGGCTGCCGCCTGATGCCAATGGCGATCATGCTGGCCAGCCGGTTGCCCCTCTTGCAGCCAGATCTGATGCGCGCGGTTGCGAATGCGTTCCTGACGATCGTCTGTCATGCTCATGGTGTCTCCATTCGGGCCGACTTCAGCGCGGCGCCGACACGCGACTATAGCAAGCAAAGCACCGCATTACAGCCATCCGATCTCGCTTGCCGGTCCGCCCCATCGGCGCCGGCCCGGCGCGGAAACGCTCAGCGTTCCGGCCCTTCGCATCGCTCCGGGCGTTCGTTACTCTGAAAGCCAAGCAATTGGCTTTCCATCCGCTTCGCGGACCATCCCTCACCCCTTTGGCCTCACCCCTTGGCAATGGGCCGGGCGGCTTGTATAGAGCCCGCCACTCTCAATTCCATTCACAGACAAGGACGACCCATGGCGCTCGAACGCACCTTTTCCATGATCAAGCCGGACGCAACCCGGCGCAACCTCACCGGCGCCATCACCAGGATGCTGGAAGAGGCCGGCCTGCGCGTCATCGCCTCGCGCCGGGTGTGGATGAGCCGCCGTGAGGCGGAAGGCTTTTATGCCGTCCACAAGGACCGCCCGTTCTTCGGCGAACTGGTGGAGTTCATGTCGTCGGCACCGACCATCGTGCAGGTGTTGGAAGGCGAGAATGCCATTGCCAGGAACCGCGAAGTGATGGGCGCCACCAACCCGGCCAATGCCGCCGAAGGCACCATCCGCAAGGTGCATGCGCTGTCGATCGGCGAAAACTCGGTGCACGGCTCCGATGCGCCGGAGACCGCCGCCGAAGAGATCAAGTACTGGTTCTCGGACACCGAAATCGTCGGCTGAGCAGACATCACAAAGTCTGATCCAGAAAGGCCGGCGTTTTCGCCGGCCTTTTTCATTACGCAGTGGTCAGGTGTCGCGCACGAATGCAACGTCGTTCTCTCAAACCGGGACTATTTTGGGGCGACATGCGCTAGGGTTGAGACATCGAACTGAAGTGACCGACAATGGAGCCGAGCTCTACATGACCAGTGCCATTCCGGGTTTCTTCCAAGGCACGGAGATGCCGAACAGCGACTGGTGGGAGGCGCTGTGGCCAGACCCGGCCGCCGTGCTTTCGGCAACGGGGATCAAGTCAGGCATGGAGGTGATCGATCTCTGCTGCGGTGACGGCTGGTTCACGCTGCCGATCGCCAAGGTGGGCTGTCATGTCGTCGCTATCGATATCGATGCCGATCTGCTCGAAGCCGCCCGACGCCGGTTGGTCGAAAGCGGCGCGACGAATTGCGACTTCGTCGCCGGCGACGCCTATGAGCTTGCAAGCCTGGTGCCTCGACTCGCCGACTTCATCTTCATGGCCAACGCCTTTCACGGCGTTCCGGACCGGCCGCGTTTGGCGCGCGCGGTGCGGGCCGCACTCAGCCGAGGCGGCCGTTTCGCCATCGTCAACTGGCACCAGCGTCCGCGCGAAACAACGATCGTCCAGGGCGAGCCTCGCGGACCCAAGACCGAATTGAGGCTGTCGCCGGAACAGACCATCGCGGCCGCCGAGGCGGGTGGCCTCAGGCTTGCCGAACTGGTCGAGGTGCCGCCCTATCACTACGGCGCCGTGTTCGAACGAGCCGGGTGAGAGCATCTGTTTCAGCCCGGCATCAGCGTATCGAGATGCATCGTCAGGCCATGCGCCCGGGCCTCAAGGTGCCTCAGCTCGCGGCGCTAAAGCGCAGGATCTCGTGGCCATCCTTGCCCGATATGACGAGCTTGCCGGCATCGATCCTGTATGACGCAGCCTTGGCCAGTGCATCGAACAGCGCCTTTTCCTCGGCCATCACCTCCGGTGCGCAAGCCTTGTAGGTCGAGCCGATGTCGCTGATGGCGATCGCCTGGCCATCGACCTTGGCGGTGGCGAAATAGGTATTGCAGGGGCCGCTGCCGCCTGCCTTGCCGGCCTCGCTGACCCTGAACGTCGCTTGCGGCGCGGTGATGGCGCCAATGCCGTCGACATAGTCGACCAGCCAGACCTGGCCGAAGACGGAAGCCGTCGGCTCGGTGCTCGGCGCGACCATCTTCAGCATGATGGTCTGCGGCGCGTCGGTCAGCGGATCGACCTGATGGCGCATATCGGAGATGAACAGGAGCTTGTCGTCGACGGTAATCCGGGCTTGCAACGCATAGGTCATTTGCGACCGGATGACGGAAGGATCGAATTTGATCTCGAAGCTGATCGGCACCTGGCCGGCCGGCTTCACTTTCTGCTCGCCGATGATCGTGGCCGGCGCGTCGGCCAGCGAGACGTCGGCAAGCTGGACGGAGAGCACGGCGCTGGGCGGCAAGGCGATGCGCTCGCGGTAGATCACCTCGCCTCGCACGGCCCTTTCGGCGGCGACGGACAGTTCCGGCACGGCCAACATGCCGACGATCAAAGGCACGAAACCGAAGACGAAGAACTCGGCGATCCTGTCCAGCATGACCATCTCCCTTGCCCGGGGCTGGCTAATGCCCTGGGCTGACCAACCGCGGTCAATTGGCCAAAGGATTGCGGTCAATGCATGGCTGCGGCAGGATTTATTCGGACGGTTTCCAGCGCTGTGCGGCCTTGGCGTCGGCTTCCCTGGCCTCGACCCAGCCACCGTCGGAGCCGTCGGCGCGATGCTCCTTCTTCCAGAAGGGCGCGCGCGATTTGAGGTAGTCCATGAGAAAGTTCGCCGCCTCGAACGCCGCCTGGCGATGCGCCGAGGCGGCCACCACCAGCACGATGTTCTCGCCGGGCGCGATCTTGCCGTGGCGGTGGATGGCGGTGAGGCCCTGCAGCGGCCAACGCTGAGCCGCTTCTGTGGCGATGCGGGCGATCTCGGCCTCCGCCATGCCTGGATAATGCTCGAGTTCGAGCGCCGAGAGCGTGCCCTGCTCGTCGCGGCATAGGCCGGAGAAAGAAACCACCGCACCGATGTCGGCGCGACCCTGCGTCAGTGCGGCGATCTCGGCAGCGACGTCGAAATCTTCGCGCTGGATGCGCACCGTCGGCACCATTGCGGCCGACATGTGGGTCAGCCCCCGGTCATCGGCGGGAACAGCGCGATCTCGCGGGCGCCTGATATCTTCTCGCGGTGGTCGACATGTTCCTGGTTGATGGCGACGCGGATCACTTCCGGATATTGCAGCGCGTGCTCGTAGCCCTCGCCGCGCGATTTCAGCCAGCGCAGGAGGTCGGCGACGGTCTCGATGCCCGCAGGCAAGTCGACGTCTTCCTCGGGCAGGCCGATCCGCTCGCGCACCCAGGCAAAATAGATGAGCCGGGTCGTCATCTCACTCGTCCATGATGTGCTTGAGGCCGGCGCGGAAATAGTCGTAGCCGGTGTAGAGCGTGACCAGAGCCGCGATCCACAGCAGCACCAGCCCGGTCTGGGTGGTCAGCGGGAAGATCTTGTCGCCGGCAGGCCCCGCCAGCAGGAAGGCGATGGCGACCATCTGGATGGCGGTCTTCCATTTTGCCAGCTGCGTCACCGGCACCGAGACCTTGAGCGCCGCCAGATATTCGCGCAGGCCCGAAACCAGGATTTCGCGGCACAGGATGATGATCGCCGCCCACAGCGACCATCCCGCAATACCGGCATGGCGGTCGGTGTCGGCAGCCAAAAGCAGCAGGCAGGTCGCGACCAGCAGTTTGTCGGCGATCGGGTCGAGCATCTTGCCGATGTTGGAGGTCTGCTGCCAGGCGCGCGCCAGATAGCCGTCCAGGTAGTCCGTGATGCTTGCGAGCAGGAAGATGATCAGCGCCGACCAGCGCGCGAAATCGCTCGACTTCAGATGTCCCTCGAGAAAAAAGCACAGCACCACCAGCGGCACCGCGACGATGCGGGCGTAGGTGAGCATGTTGGGCAGGTTGAATGCGCGCTTGGCCATGTCTGGGGAACTTCTTTCTGCCTGCCTACTCAAATCAGAAGCTGTTGTAGGGGGTCAACAGGCCAAAATCGATTGGCCAGCCGAAAAGCACGAACCGCCGCGCACTTTTGGGGACATGCATCAGCTCCCGTCGAAATAATTATTCACGACAAATTGCGCAACTTTCCCGCCGCCTCGCTAAAACATCGGCGGATACCTACGAA
Source organism: Mesorhizobium sp. AR07 (assembly GCF_024746815.1). GTDB lineage: Bacteria > Pseudomonadota > Alphaproteobacteria > Rhizobiales > Rhizobiaceae > Mesorhizobium. The sequence continues at coordinate 104,449 of NZ_CP080525.1, read as the reverse complement.
CGTCGCAATGTCCCGAAGCCTGCAACCGCGCCGCCGCGCGCAACTCGGCAGCACGTTTCGTGCATCGCTTTCCGCAATACAGCTTCTGGCCATTGTGGCGCGTTCGCTTCATGCGCTTATCGCAGATCACGCACGACAAGGGTGGTCTCGGCGGCTTCGGCTTCCTAGGCATCTATGCCGCTTTAGCACGCTTTGGTGCGACATAGGCCGCGCCGTATGCCATTGGATGCCAATCCCGAAACGCCCGGACGGCGCAGGCCGTCCGACCAACAGGCAGACCTGACTCCCATACATTTTCAACTCTCATGAAAATGATTGTAGACCAGTTTCGCCACCTGTTCGGAAATACCGTCCACCTTCCTCAGATCCTCGATGGCGGCACGGCTGACCGCCTTGGCGGTGCCGAAATGCATGAGCAGCGCCCGCTTGCGGCCGGGACCGATGCCGCTGATCTCGTCGAGCGGGCTCTTGACCATCTCCTTCTTGCGGCGCGCACGGTGCGAGCCGATGGCGAAACGGTGCACCTCATCGCGCAGCCGCTGCACGAAATACAAAACGGGATCGCGGACCGGCAGCGAAAACGAGTCCCTGCCCCTGACGAAGAAGCGCTCGCGGCCGGCGTCGCGGTCCTGCCCCTTGGCGATGCCGATGGCCACGACGCGGTCCTCGATGCCGAGATCGGAGAGGATTTTTCGTACCGCCGTCATCTGGCCCTGGCCGCCGTCGATCAGGATGACGTCGGGCCAGGCCGGAAAACTGCCGGAAATGTCGTCCTCGATGTCGTCACCCGCTTGCGCCGCAGCCGCGTCGTCGGTCGCGACATCGCCATGCTCCTTGAGCAGCCGCGAAAAGCGTCGCTCCATCACCTCGCGCATCATGCCGAAATCGTCGCCAGGCGTGATCTCGGTCGAGCGGATGTTGAATTTTCGGTACTGGTTCTTCACGAACCCTTCCGGCCCGGCGACGACCATGGCGCCGACGGCATTGGTGCCCATGATGTGCGAATTGTCGTAGACCTCGATGCGCACCGGCGGCTTGGCAAGACCGAAAGTCTCGGCAAAACCGGCAAGCAGCCGGCCTTGTGTCGAGGTCTCGGCCAGCCGGCGGCCGAGCGCCTCGCGTGCATTTTGCAAGGCGTTGTCGGTCAGGTCCTTCTTCTCGCCGCGCTGCGGCACCGAGATCGCGACCCTGCGGCCGGCGCGGGTCGACAGCGCCTCGGCCAACAATTCCTGATCCTCGACGGCGTGCGACAGAAGAATGGCGCGCGGCGTCGGTTTGTCGTCGTAAAATTGCGCCAGGAACGAGCCCAGCACCTCGGCGGCTTCCAGCGCCGGATCGGCCTTGGGGAAATAGGCGCGGTTGCCCCAGTTCTGGCCGGTGCGGAAAAAGAACACCTGGATACAGACCTGACCACCCTCCTGATGGATGGCGAAGACATCGGCCTCGTCGACGGTCGCCGGGTTGATGCCCTGGTGGCTCTGCACATGCGACAGGGCCGCCAGCCGATCGCGATAAATGGCGGCGCGCTCGAAATCGAGGGTCTCCGAGGCCTGCTGCATGGCGGCCGAGATTTCCGTCTTCACCTTCTGGCTGCGGCCCGACAAGAAGTCCTTCGCCTCGCCGACCAGTTCGGCATAGTCCGCGGCCGAAACCTCTCCGGTGCAGGGGCCGGCGCAGCGCTTGATCTGGTACAGAAGACACGGCCGCGTGCGGTTCTCGTAGAAGGAGTTGGTGCAGCTGCGCAGCAGGAAGGCGCGCTGCAGCGAGTTGATGGTGCGGCCGACGGCGCCAGCCGAAGCAAAGGGGCCGAAATAATCACCTTTGCGCGACCGCGCGCCGCGATGCTTGTAGATGCCGGGCGAGACATGGTCGCCGGTCAAGAGGATATAGGGAAACGACTTGTCGTCGCGCATCAGAACATTGAATCGCGGCCGCAAGCGCTTGATAAGATTGGCTTCGAGCAACAGCGCTTCGATCTCGGTGCGGGTGACGACGAACTCCATCGTCGACGTCTCGCGCACCATGCGGCCGATGCGGCTGGTGTGGAACCGGCCTTGGGCATAATTGGTGACGCGCTTCTTCAGGCTGCGCGCCTTGCCGACATAGAGCACGTCGCCGGCGGCGTTCATCATGCGGTAGACGCCGGGCGCATTGGGCAGCCGCTTGACCAGCGTCTGGATCACCTCGGCACCGACCATGCCTTCGGCGTCGCCGGCATGCGGCGCCCAGTCGATGGCGGTGAAGGCGACATCAGGCCCAGCAGGCGCAACAATCTCTTCCGCCGCCTCGTCCTCAAGGTCGATATCGGGGGGCAGATCGTCGGCGGCGCCGCGCGGCTTGCTTTTGTGGTCTACAGGACTCATTCCGCCATGCCTGTCACATCGGGCGTCTGCCATGCAAGATGCTGGCCGCCATCGAGCGCGATCATCTGGCCGGTGACGGAGCGCGCTTCCCAGAGATAGCGGATGGTGGCGCCGAATTCCGGCAATTCGGGGCCGCGCTTGAGGATCAGGCCATCGAGCTGTGCGGCAAAATCGCTGTCGTCCTGGCGAACATTCTTCAGGGTCGGCCCTGGGCCGATGGCATTGACGCGGACGCGCGGCCCAAGAGCCTGTGCCATCATCTGCGTGGCCGTCCACAGCGTCGACTTCGACAGCGCGTAGGAGAAATAGCGCGGCGTCGGCCGCCAGACGCGCTGATCGATCATATTGACGATCAGACCCTCCTGCCCTGCCGGCAATGCCCGGACAAAATTCTGCGCCAGCAGCGCCGGCGCCTTCACATGAACGGCAAAGTGCCGGTCCCAGGCCCGCCAGTCGAAGTCCAGGACCGAATCGTCCTCGAACAGGGACGCATTGTTGACCAGCAGCGAGATCGGTCCAAGCGCCGCATCGGCCTGGCCGACGAGGTCGCTGACGGCGTCCATATCGGTCAGGTCGGCGGCGACCACGGCGGCGCGGCCGCCGGCCCGGTTGACCAGGCCGGCCAACGCATCCGCCTCATTGCGTGAACGGTTACAGTGGATGGCGACGGCAAAGCCGTGGGCGGCGAGATCTTCGACGATCGCCCTGCCGATCCGTTTCGCCCCGCCGGTCACCAGAGCCGTGGCAGTGGCTTTGCTCATATGGTGTCAATCCTCAATTTCGGTCCGAAAAAACGGTGCCGGCGAAATATGGCCCGGCATGCGTTAAATGGCGTTCGCACCTGGGGCAGCATTGTGGCGAAGCGGCCGATCCGGGCTCCCGACTCGTCTTGGACTCGGAACCACCCAAGCGCAATATAGGACGCTGGACTCCTTGCACCAAGCGGTGTGCAGCGCAGCATGGAACGGCTCCTGCCATTTCGCTGTTGCGAAGATGCAACGTCAAGGTTCCGCCTCATTCGCGCCGGGGAATGACCCAAGTTCAGGTTCGCTTCAGCCGTATTTTGACACGACATTTAGAACCGACGAACGCCAGATCCGTTTCACCCCCCGGACGGGTCGATGGCGATCGTGAGAAACAAGCCTGTGTCCTGTGGCTTAAGGAGTAAAGAACAATGCAAGCCAATTTCAAATTCGCACGGCCGCTGGCCGTGGCGCTCGGGCTCTTCGCCCTCAGTGGAACCGCCTATGCCGCGGACGTCGTCCAGGAAGAGCCGCCGGCACCCGCGCCGGTTGCCGAACTTCCGGTCGCTTCGTGGGCAGGCCCCTATGCCGGTCTCAATGTTGGCTATGGCTTCAGTGGCCGTACCAAGGAAAAGGATTTCGGCATTGACACCACTACCAAGGGCTTCGTCGGCAGTGTCTTCGGCGGCTACCAGTGGCAGCAGGAGAACTTTGTGTACGGCGGTGAAGCCGAACTTGGCTACAACGGCGTCAAGGGTAGCGACAACGGCATCAACTCCAAGGGCGGCTTCGAAGGCTCGCTGCGTGCCCGCCTTGGCTACGCCGTGACCCCGCAAATCCTGCTCTATGGCACCGGCGGTCTCGCCGGCAAGAGCCTGAAGGTGGAGGATACCGTCCTGGGCGCCAGCGATAAAGCTACCATGCTCGGCTGGACCGCGGGTGTCGGCACCGACATCAAGCTGACCGACAATGTGTTCGGCCGCGTCGAGTATCGCTACACCGATTTCGGCAGCAAGGACTTCGGTGGCGGTATCGGCAAGGTCAAGGCCACCGACAACCGCGTCACCTTCGGCGTCGGCATGAAGTTCTAAGTCGTTCAAGCCACGACACGAAAAAGCCGGGCCTTTGCGCCCGGCTTTTTTTGTGTCCGATGGGTCAATGGGTGATCAAGCGATCATCCCGGGGATGATCAAGCGATCATCCGGGAATACAGCCTTTCAGCTCCGGAAACTTCTCGTCGAAGCGTGCCGCCCAGCGCGTCAAGCGGGCGCGGCCCTTTTCCCACTTTCCGGCAAAGCGCAGTGAGAGATAGCCAAGGCAGGCGCGCAAGGCCATGTGGCCAGCGGTGATCTTCTTCGGCAGCTTTGGCGGGTTGGCGTTGAGCAGATCGAGCGCTGCCGTGATCTTCGCCCATTGCCGGTCGAGCCACGGCTGGTAGACTATTTCCTCCGGCCGCGTGCGCCGCTCATAGACCATCGACAGCGCGCAGTCGCAAATGCCGTCCGCCAGTGCCTCCAGCATCTCCGCCTCGAGCCGCTTGTCGGGATTGCGCGGAAACAGCGCGCTCTTCGAAACACGGTTGAGGTGCTGGGTAATGGCACGGCTGTCATGGATCGAGCGGCCATCATCGAGCATCAGAACCGGAATCTTGCCCAGTGGATTGGCGCCGATCAGTTCGGCCGGTTTGTCCTCGGTCTTGACCGGCACGAGATCGATGGCGATGCCGGCATAGGCTGCTGCCATGCGCACCTTGGAACTATAGGGAGAAGAAGAGGCATAGAGCAGTCTGGGCATGATCGGGTTCCTGTTCGCCGGCCGGCACTTTCAACCGGGAGCGACTGGCCGGCAATGGCCAGGCGACGAAAAAACCAGCTGCCAGAAAACCGGCGATGGTTTCCTGCCATGACCATCGTGACCAGGCTACGGGCGAATACGCGATCCACACGGGATCAAGAAAACCGCAACAGAGCGGAACGGCCGGCCCTGCTTCAATGCCTTGCAGCCCCGGCCTCGCGGCGGGGCATTCGTATCATGACCAGGCGCGAAGGAAACCCGAACCGCGCGAGCAAACGAGGCAGCCTGTCCGGCGCCTCGCTTTGCTGCCCTGGTCCTCTTCCTCCACGATGCTGCGCATAGCCCGAAAACCGCTTGCGATTTCCGGAATGAACATGTGCCGTTTGCAGAAGTCGGAGCCTTCTCTGCGCATCCAGCAGGACACGCAGGCTCCAACAAGTCCTGGTCTACTTCTTGGCCGGCGCCTTCGCCTTTGCCGGTGCTGCCTTGGCCTTGGGGGCCGCGGCTTTCTTCACGGCGGGCTTTGTCGCAGCAGCCGCCGCTTTCTTGGCCGGTGCTGCCTTGGCCGCCGGCTTTGCCGCTGCCTTAGCAGGCGCCGCCTTCTTGGCAGCGGGTTTCGCCGCCGCCTTGGCTGCTGCCGGCTTCTTGGCCGGTGCTGCTGCCTTTGCAGCCGGCTTTGCCGCTGCCTTCGCGGGCGCTGCCTTCTTCACTGCCGGTTTTGCCGCGGCCTTTGCTGCTGCCGGCTTCTTGGCCGGTGCGGCCTTCGCAGCAGGCTTTGCCACTGCCTTCGCGGGCGCTGCCTTCGGCTTGGCCGCGGGCGCTGCCTTTTTCACTGCTGCCGCGACCTTCGCCGTCGCGGCTTTCACGGGTGCTTTCTTTGCCGGTGTCTTGGATGCCGGCGCCTTAGACGACTGCTTCGCCATGTCATGCCCCTTGCGTTACGCCGACGGCCGTGAATGACCTCGGCGGGCAATGCATATCTGACTCGCGGCTCTCTAGCCAGCGAAGCAATAAACTGATTTTCGCAGCTTAAACTTTGGTTACAGCGGACGATCTACACGGATCACGAGAGCAAGGCGACGACCGATTGCTGCATCACCTTGTCAAGCATGGTCTCATCGCCCGTTCGCCACGAAGAATTGACAGATGACTCTACATCGCAGAGTATTCTACGAGAGATGCGGAGTGCTTCGATGTCGATCGCACAAGAGCAAGCGACGCTGTCGCTGTCCGAGATCGCCGGGACGGCGTCCCATGGCATCGACCTCATCGGTGATCGTTTCTGGCTTCGCTGCATCGGAGCCAATTCATGAGCGCCGACGAAATCATCCATCAGAGCACGCGGCTCAGGATCATGGCCGCCCTGAACGCGCTGGAAAGGCGCGAGGTGCTGGACTTCACCCGGCTGAAGGCCATCGTGGGCGCCACCGACGGCAATCTCGGCGCGCATCTCGATACGCTGGCCAGGGCTGGCTATATCGATGTCGAAAAACTGTTCGTCGGCCGCCGGCCGCAGACGCGGGTCAGGGCGACGACGAGTGGACGGCGCGCATTCCGCGGTCACGTCGGTTTCCTGCGCAAAATTTTCGATCAGGCCGAGGCGAAGCCGCGCAGAAAATAGCGCTGCGATTGCGTGAAACTCCTCAGCGCGCGGCAAACACTGCGACGCGGCGCCGATCATAACACCGCCCGCCGCGCGGTTGACCCGGCTCGCTGCTACCAGGAAGGCGCCCGCCGCCGATCGAGTTGCGGGCGCGAAAAGGAAACGAAACGGGAAAGCCGCGTTTAGCGCAGGACGCGGCAGCGGCCGTTGTAGACCATCCAGCGGTCGAATCCCGAGACGCAGAATTCGACATTGTCGCCGATCGAGGCAAAACCTTGGCCCTCTTCGATCAGGTACCAGATGGTGCGATTGCGGCCATCGGACAGGCTGACGGTGGCGCCGCAGTAGCGGCGGCCGATCGGCCAGCTTTCGTTGGCCGCCAGATAACGATGCTGGTGGATGCGCCGGAAATCGGTGATCTGCACGTCCGGCAGATGCGGCACATTATGCACCTGGTGGGAGAAGCGGCTGGTGATCTTGTTCAGCACCCAGGGCTGGCCGCAGACGCCGCCATCGTCGTCGGAATAGACGCCAAGGTCGGCGGCCTGGACCGCTTGCGTGACGCCGAGAGGCGCGGCTAGCGGCGTGCAGAGCGAAATCAGAGCAGCAAGTGCGGATTTGGCGAAGCGAGTCATGGCAGCCTCATATGGTCGGTTGCGCGCACTGTGCGGATTCGCTTGGCGGCGGTCAAGCGGTTGCTCTGACGATGGTGAACAGCCTTGACCTGGCGTCCGCAGCTTTTTCGCCACCCCGGCATGCCCGCAACGCATCTTGCTGTCCCTGGCGATCAAGCCTGCTCGCCGGCCAGCCATTCCAGCGACCAGTGCGCCGGCTTTCCCACGGCGAGCACTCTGTGCAGGGCCGGCAGCAGCGTCCGCAGTTCGCCCTCCAGCGTGAAAGGCGGGTTGACCACCAGCAGGCCGCTGCCGTCGAGGCTGGGTTCCGAAGACGCGGGCCTGATCTCGAACTCTATGTCGAGCAACTTCGGAATGCCGGATTGCTTCAGCGCCTTGCGAAAGGCGATGATCGCCTTGCGGTCCTTGATCGGATACCACAGCGCATAGATGCCGCCGGGCCAGCGCTTGTGCGCCCTTATGAGCCCGTCGACGAGGCGGTCGAACTCGCCCGCTTCCTCGAACGGCGGATCGATGAGCACCAGGCCGCGCTTTTCCTTCGGCGGCAGATGCGCGCCGAGCGCCAGCCAGCCATCGAGCTCGATGACACGGGTCTGGAAATCGCCGGCAAACAGCGTCCTCAACCTGCCTGCATCCTTGGGATGCAGTTCGATCGCCGACAGCCGATCCTGCTTGCGCATGAGATGGCGTGCGATCAGCGGCGAGCCCGGATATTTCTGGATGCCGCCATCTGGGTTGAGCGACCGCACGGTTTCCAGATAAGGCGCGAGCAGTGCCGCCACCGGCGCGGCGAACGAGGCATCGATCAGACGACCGACGCCGCCTTGCCACTCGCCGGTCTTCTGCGCCTCGATCGACGACAAATCGTAGCGGCCGATGCCGGCATGGGTGTCGATGACGCGAAACGCCTTGTCCTTCTGCTTGAGATAGTCGAGCAGCCGCGTCAGCACGACATGCTTGACGACATCAGCGAAATTTCCGGCGTGGTAGGCGTGGCGGTAGTTCACGTGGTGCCCCTGCCCCAGCGCGGCGGTGGCGGCTGCGAGTTCGGATTTTCCGGCCGGCCGCCGCCAAAGCGCAAGGTCAGCAAGAACCCGATCAGGCCAATCGCCATCAGCGCGAAGCCGACCGGCCGCGCGCGGCTGTCGATCTCGCCGGCACCGGAGCGCAGGATCAGATCGACCGCGCGCATCGGAATGTCCTCGGCATCGCCCGGGCCGACGGTGAAGAGATACTGACCGGGGCTGACTGTTGGAATGAGGCCGGCCTCATCGCGAAAAATCTTGTCGGGCAGTTGCGGGCTGGCCTGGCGCGGGTTGTCCGAATGGTTGAACCGCAGCGTCGAGGCGAGCACCGTGCGGCCATTGGTGGCCGATGTCAGCGTCAGCACCGTGCGCTGCTGCGAAACGATGCGCTCGGCCCTCGCGGTCAGATCGACCAGCACCCGCACCGGTGCGTCGCGGCCGGCGAGCGGCACCGTCACCGGCTTGAAGCGACCCTGCTCGTAGACCCGCCACGTACCGATCTCATGGCCGGAGAAATTGCTCATCGCAAAGGGATAGATGAAACTGGCGCCGATGCCGGCGAGCAGGATCAGGACAAAGAGAAAGCGCATGCATATCACCACAGGTAACGCAAACACTGCCAATAGCGTCCCGACGATCAAAAGGCGATGGCCAGATGAAGTCAGCGGGACTGCGTTGCCAATGCTTGCGATTTCGCGCAACGCTCGCTGCGACTGAAACGATCGCGACATTCCCTTGATGTGCCATGCCGAATAGGACCGTGCTGGTCACCGGAGCCCGGGCGCCGGTGGCGCTGCACCTGGCGCGCCTGTTTGACGGCGCAGGGTGGCGGGTGATCCTGGCCGACAGCCCTGCCCGGCCGATCGCGGCGGCGAGCAAGGCATGCGCGGCCTATCACCGCCTGCCACCACCGCGTTTCGCCGGGGATGCCCATGCCGATGCCGTGGAGGCGCTGGTGCGCGCCGAAGCCGTCGACCTCGTCATCCCGACCTGCGAGGAGATCTTCCATCTCGGCCAGATCTGGCGCGACCGCGCCATGCCGGCCCGGCTGTTTGCGCCCGGCATGGCGCTGTTGACGCAGGTGCACGACAAGCACACTTTCATTCGGCTGGCGCAAAGCCTCGGCCTCGCCGTGCCGGAGACAACGCTGCTGCAAAGCAAGGACGATCTGCAAACCGTGCGCGGCCAGTCGCGCGAGCTGGTATTCAAGCCGGTCTGGTCGCGCTTTGCCAGTCACGTCCTGCTGCGCCCGTCACCGGACGAACTCGACGCCATCACCCCTTCACCCGCGGTCCCGTGGGTGGCGCAGCGTTTTGTCATCGGCGACGAGATCAGCGCCTATGCGGTGGCGCTAAACGGAAAGCTCAAGGCGCTGGCGCTCTATAGCTCTCTCTACCGCGCCGGCAAGGGCGCCGGCATCTGTTTCGAGCTGGTCGAGGACGCCGCAGCGCGGCACTTTGTCGAGCGCTTCGTTGCCGGCACAAAATGGACCGGCCAGATCTCCTTCGACCTGATGCGCGAACAGGACGGCCGGGTGTTGCCGCTGGAGTGCAATCCGCGCGCCACCAGCGGCCTGCATTTCTTCCGCGATCCACAGCGCTTCGCCGATGCGGTGCTCGATGGCGGCGACGAGGTAAGGCCCGACATCACCACGCAGCAGACCGTGCGGCTGGCGATGTGGATCTACGGATTGCCGGCGGCCCTGCGATCTCGGCAGATCGGGCGCTTTGCCCAGGCCATGCGCGATGCCGGCGAATTGCTCGACTGGCCCGGCGATCCCGCGCCGAAACGGGCGCAGTGGCGCGCGCTGGCCGAGGTCGCCGGCATCGCGCTGCGCCAGCGCATCAGCCTGCAGACCGCGTCGACGCGCGACATCGAATGGAACGGGCCGCTTCAGGGCTGATCCCCGTTGAATCCTAGAGTTCAATCTGGTGGATTTGGGGGGCTGCGGCGGCCGACGGCATCTTGCCGTCCATGATGGCCGCGATGTCGCGGCGCAGGAAATCCAGCGGACCGATGGCCGGCAACACTTCAGGCGGGAAACGCGCATTGTCGCTCGCCGATTTCAAGACCTTGCGATCCTGCTCCAGCGCAATGTTGAACAACGGCTTGAAGGCGAGCGCCTTGAGGTGGCCGAGCCCGCCCCGGCGCTGGCCGATCAGCCAGCCGACGCCCTCGACGGTCCGCTCATCGGCCTGGCGCAGATGGAAGGTCGTTGCCAGCACGAGGCCACCCTTGCCCCAGTACTCCAGCTCGGCGATGCCGGGGTGGCGGAAGCGGCCGATGGTCTTGGTGCGCTCGCCTTCCAGGAGCCGGCTTATCAATCCTTGCTGGCGCTCTTCGCCGGTATAGCAGGCTTCGACCCAGCCCTCGCCGCCGGTGACCTCGACACGGACCAGATGGCGTTTGGCGCTGAGGCCGCGCAGCAGGCCCTTGTGGGTGAAATGCGTATGCGTGGCGTCGAGAATGTTTTCCGCGGCGTCGATGACCGTCGATTGCGTCGAGGAGCGCACGCGCCGCACGATCACATCCTGGCCCTGCATGCAGTGGAGATAGGGTTCGCCCACGGGGGAGCCGACCGCGACGAAGACAACGCCATCGCGCTCGATCGCATGATAGCGCCGCACCCGGTGGTGCGGCATCGCGCCGAAATGGCCGGGAATGGCGGTGCAGCGGCCGTCGCCGTCGAAGCGCCAGCCGTGATAGGGACATTCGATATCGCCCTGGACGATCTTGCCGGTCGACAGTTCGACCAGCCGGTGAGCGCAGCGGTCGAACAGGGCTGATATCCCAGTGCTCGAGCGGAACAGCACGACCGGCGCGCCATCAAGCAGGATGCGCTTTGGCTTGCGGCCGACATCAGCGGACAGCGCCACCGCCTGCCAGTGGTCCTTCGACCCGCTCTTCTCCTGGCGTCCGCTCAAAGCTCAAATCTCCGAAGCAACGGTATGCCGATCAGCGCCAGCACCGTTTCCATGATCCGCACCGCAAGGCGACGGCCAAGTGGCAGATGACCGACATAGACGGCATTGTACTCGATCGCCGGCACGGCGCCGCGCCGGCGTTTGAAGTCGGCGGCACCGGCGCTCATGTTGAAGAACAGGCCGCGCGCCGTGGCGTGGTCCTGTGCCATTGCCATTACCATGCGGTAAAGCGCGTCATTGATCGGCAGGCTGGTGTCGTAGCCGACGATGGGCTGGGTCAGCGTCCCGCCGTTCTCGAACAGGCCGGTAACGGCGACGAGCCTGCCGCCGCCGTCTCGCAGGCCGGCAAGCCGGAGGATGCCACGGCGATGCATCTCGCCGATGTATCGGGCCGTGTAGTGCGGATTGAGCGGCGTGTATTTGTCGAGATAGAGCATGGCGTAGAGCTCTTCGCTCCGGATGTAGTCGGCTTCGCTGAAGTCACTGTCACCGACGACGCTCAGAGGCGTGGTGCGCAGCCGGGTGCGGTCGCGCTTCATGTCGCGCGTCATCGGCGGCGCCGCACTTCGATCGGCGAAGATATAAATCTGCCGCGCCGCCAGCATGCGAAAACCTTCAGCCCACAGTGCCGTGATGGTCGAGGGATCAGCGATCTCATTGAGCGAACGGATGACAATGGCGCGGTCGGGGAAGCACGCCGTCAGGCCTGCCCGTATCGCGGCGATCGCAGGCCGCTCGAGTCGTGGCACCGGATTGGTCGAAAAGAGCCAGTTGTTGACCTGCACCTGGTGATCGAGGCCGCTCGCCTTGACCAGCGGCGCGCAGGCACGGATCAGCGCGCGAACCGTCCGCTGCAGCAACGGGCTTGCAGCGAAGTTGCGCGTCTCGTCGATGGCATAGTCGATGTAGGCGCTGGATGGACAGCAGATGTAGCAGTTCGGCGCTTCGCTGGCGTCGTTCAATGTCAGCGGAAAGGCGCGCCCGGCGACCTCGAAAGCCTCGACCTTGACCGACAGGTTGCGCACGAGGTCGCGCACCGGAACCTCATTGAAAAGCCCGACGAAGGCCTCGACCTGGCGCGCGCTGTTCTCGACCCGGTCGGCCTGACTTTCGTCGACGATTGCGAGGCTCACGGCGCCGCCTCCGGCGTCAGCCGGCATTCGACGCGGCGCAGTTTTCGGGTGGTCTCCAACGACAGTGGCGCGCGCACGAGTTTGACCGCGGCGATCGCCTGGCGCGAAGCCAACAGCGCGCACACCGCCGCCAATGCGGCTTGTGCCGCGTCGTCTGCAAGGTCGGGCGCCAGCCGCAGTTCGACGGTTTCCGGCACGGTCTGGATCAGCCGAAAGTCGTCGATACGGCGATCAGCCTTCAGCACCGCGTTGCGCAAAATGTCTGGCGTGACCAGGATCGGTCCATGCACGGAAGCGAGCCGGAAGGCGTCATCCATGCGGCCGACGATCTCGTCCACCGTGCGCAGCGGCGAGCCGCAGCGGCAATGCGCCCTGGACAGGCGCAGCAGATCGTTCATCCGATAACGCGCCATGATCTGCGTCTGCCGGCGAAAGGCGGTGACCAGCGGCGTGACCAGGCCGTCGCCAATCGGCTCGAACTCGAAGAACACCGAATCTTCCGCCAGATGCAGCCCGCCTTTCCGGCACGTGACCGCGAACAACCCTTCCGTCGCCATGTAGATCTGGTCGAGCTTGTGCCCGAAGAACGTCTCTATGACCGGCCGGTCGACCGGGTCCAGCGTTTCGGCCGCCGAGAAGACGCGGACCGGCGCCAGCCGGAAGTTTTCGGTCGCGAAGTGCCGCAGCATCCTGGGCGGTGCGATGACCACCGTCGGCGCGAAATCCTCGAGTGCCTCGCGCCAGCTTTCCGGACCGAGCGTCAGGTCGAAGAAGCCGAGCTCGATGCGCCGGGATTGGCGGGCGCTGTCATAGAGCTCGGTGTTCTGCGGCAGGATCACCGCCACGCGCTGCCTTCGCCAGAGCAGATCGGGAACGGCTTTTGCCAGGATCGCACCCAGCCAGCGGTATTTCTCGGCCTCGGAAATGACGAACAGGCCGCGATTGCCCGATGTCCCGGTGCTGGCGCCGACGGTCAGCTCGCCGAGGCGGCCATCGGCGGAAGCGGCGGCCCAGGCATCGCGAGCCGACACGCCGCCGATGTTGAAGCGCTCGAAATTCGCCATCAGCAGCGCCTTGTCGGTCACCGGCAAATCGCCGAGATGGCGCGGCGCCTTGCCATAGAAGGGCGCCAGCGGCAAGTCGCGGTCGAGCCAGCGGCGCAAGGCGCGCGCCTGCCAGCGCTCGAAGTCCTTGCGGCTCTTGCGCGACACCCATCGGGTGACGGCAAACGATTTGAGCGCTTCGCCGAGCCCGTTCATCCGCCCTCGCTGCCCAGATCGTATGGCGTCGGCTGCGGATCATGGCAGAACATGACCTCGCCGCCGACCGCAAGAAAACGCCGCAGCCCGTCGCTGGTCGGCTCGATGGCGGCGAAATCCTCGGCCAGCAGGCTCGCCGGAAAACCGGGCGTACGCTTCTCCACAAGGGCTGCGAGCAGCCATTGCACATCGACCGCGTAAAGCAAAGGACGCTCCGTTTCGGTGAACAACAGGCCGAACTGGCCATCGGCATGGCCGGGCAAGTCGACCGCGACCACGCTGCCGTCGCCGAACAGATCGGCGCCGCCAGGAATGCCGCCGCGCGGCGCGATCCGTGCCTTCGTGGACAGCCCGTCGAGCCGGTCCTCGAAATCCGCTGGAAACAGCTCGGTGAACACGCCGTGGCGCAAATTCTGCCAGGCCGTGCGCGCCTTCAACCGCGACCACGCGGCATCGCTGGCAATAAAGCGCGCATTGGGGAACAGCGACAGGCCGGACATGTGATCGGCATGAAAATGGGTGACGATGACCGTGCGCACATCCTGCGGCGTCAGGCCGAACCGTGCCAGCACCGGCAACGGTTGCTCCGCCGCATTGAGCCGAGGCTTCAGCACCGCGCCATAGAGGCGCAATGCGGCGCTGCGGCCGTCCCCGCTGATCGCTTGCGGCGTATAGCCGGTATCGATCAGCATCGGGCCGGCCCGGGGATGGATGATGAGCCCATAGCGGACGCGCAGCCGCACGCTCGTCCAGCTGCCGCCGCGCAGGATCAGCCTTTCGGCGGCACTGACCCAGGCGCTGTTGGCGAAGACGATTTTCACGCTGCCCTCCCGATTGCGCCCTGATTTTCCGTCTTACCAAATGTGCGATCGAGCCCCTCCTCGAACGACACTCTCGGCGCCCAGCCAAGGATGCGGCCGGCCTTGGCAATATCGAGGCTCTGGGCATAGGCGAACAGGCCGAGGCCGTAGCGGGTGACCGGCGGTTCAGGCTGGCCCGGCAAGCGCAGCGCCACCGCCTCCATCACGCCCGCCGCCAGCATCGCCGGCCACAAGGGCATTTTTCGCCATCGCGCTGTCAGACCTGAGCGGGCGCAGGCGTCCTCGGCGATGCGGCGCACCGGCAGCACCTCGCCACCCGAGACGTTGAAGATCTGGCCGTCGGCGGCGCTGCCGGCCGCGAGGGCCGCGAACACCGCGTCGACGACATCATCGACATGGGTGAGGTCGATGCGCGCCTGGCCGTCGCGAAACAGCGGCAGCGGACGCTGCCGCGCCGCGCCAAGCAGGCGCGGCAGCAGCGCGCGGTCGCCGGCGCCATAGATGCCGCGCGGCCGCAGCACAACCGGCCCGATCCCGGACATCGCCAACACGATCCCCTCGCCCTGCCGCTTGGTGCGGGCATAGGCGTTGACCGGCTCGGGCAAGGCCATGTCCTCGGACACGCCGAGTTGGTCGCGAAAGGCGAAGCAGACCGAGGGGCTGGAGATCTGGACGAAGCGGCGCACGCCCTGCCGCCGCGCGAAATCGACCAGATTGCGGGTTGCCGTGACATTGGCCGTCTCGAAGTCCGCCGGCCTGCCGAAGGGTGCCGAAAGCGCCGCGCAGTGGACGATGGCATCGGGTTCGCCGAAAGCGGCGTCGACCGCCGCATCGAACGGTTGCGACAGGTCAATACGGACGACCGCATGGCCGGCGGCTTCGAGCGCCGCACAGCGCCCGGCATCGCGGCCTTGTGCCAGCACCGACATGCCGACTGCTGCCAGCCGCGCCGCGACATGCGCGCCCAGAAAGCCGCTGGCGCCTGTGACGAGCACGCGCCTCATGCCCGCAACGCCATGCCGCCGAACGACACGCCGGCCGATGTTCCAAGGAAGAGCACTTTTGTGCCCGGCGCGATGCGCCGCTCTCGGCGGGCAATGTCGAGCGCGAAGGGAATCGAGGCTGCGATCTGGTTGCCGTAATGCGCCGCGATGTCGACGAGCTTTTCCGGCGCAAATCCGGTCTGGCGCGCCATGTGAGCCAAGGCAAAGGGGCTGGCCTGGTGCGGCACGACGAGGTCGACATCCTCATGCCGCCAGCCGGCCCGTTCCAGCAGGTCCGTCACGAAGCCGTTGAAATGGCGCGAGGTCACGCGAAACAGCTCCTTGCCGTCCATGTGGAACAAAGCGTGGCTGGCAAATTCCTGCGGCTGGCGATGGAAATCGAAGCGGGTACCGCCGGAACCGATGCCGCAGGCCTCATAGGCCGACGGATAAGTGCGCATCAGACTGGCCACCACCTCGCTTTCCCCGGGCGCCGACCGGCACAAGACAGCCGCCGCCGCGCCGTCGCCAAACAGGGCCGCGATTTCCGGCTGGTCTTTCCACGGCAAGGCACGTGAGGCGATTTCCGAGGAGAAGACCAACGCCCGTTCGCATTGCCTGGCCTCGATCATGCGCCCGGCGGTCTCGAAGGCAGTGAGGAAGCCGAGACAAGAGCTGTTGACGTCGAAAGCCGCGGCCGAGCCATCGGCCATGCCCAACCGCTGCATGACCAGCGGCGCGGTCGACGGCAATGGCTGGTAAGGTACACCGCAGCCACCGACGATAAGATCGATATCGCCGACCTCGATCCCGGCATCGGCGAGCGCCAGACGCGCCGCCGCACAGGCTAGGTCGACCTGCGATTCCGCCTCGCAGACATAGCGCTCGATGACGCCGGTGGCGGCTTCGAGCTGGCCATGGCCGAGCCCCAGCCGCTCGTCGAGCGCGCGCGACGTCACGCATGCTGCCGGCACGGCGCGCCCGGTCCCGATGATCTTGATCCGCATTCTCAGCCCGCCGCGTGAGTTGCGCTTTTTCCAACACTTAAATCGGATCGTTCGGCCACAACAGTGTCGTTTACAAGACGGGCGCCGATGCCCCTTTTACGCCTTGCGCTCCCAGCGGCGGTCCGGTGTCTGCTGCCAGTAGGTGACGGCATGGCCGGCATCCTTCATCGTCTTCCAGTGCCCCCGCGCCGCCTCGACCTGGGCGGCGTCATGGCCGTCGAACAGGAACACGGCACGCTCATAGCCGCCAAGCTCGGGCGGTACCGCGCCGTCGACCAGGAAGCGGATTTTCGCATCGTTCGGATTGCCGTCGCCGGTGGTCAACAGGATCGGCTGTTCACCGGGATAGGCCTCGCGATCGGTCGCGTGCGCCAGGAACGAATCGTCGCGGAAAGTCCACAGATGCTGGTCGAGCGCATCGCGGCGCTCCTCGGTGCCGGTCTGCACCACGGCGCGCCAACCGCGATCGACGCTGCGCTCCAGGAGGCCGGGCAATGCATCCTCGAGCGTCGATTCGGTCAGGTGGTAGAACAGGACGTCGGCCATCGCTGCAGTCTATACCGGTTGTATCAGCTCACTGCTCATAATTGTCGTGCACCAGCCGGTCGAGCAGCCTGACACCGAAACCGGAAGCCCAGGACTGGTTGATCTCATTCGACAGCGAGCCCATCGCCGTGCCGGCGATGTCGAGATGCGCCCACGGCGTCTCCTTGACGAAGCGCTGCAGGAACTGCGCGGCGATGATGGCGCCGCCATAGCGGCCGCCGATGTTCTTCATGTCGGCGTTCTTGGAATCGATCAGCTTGTCGTATTCGGCGCCGAGCGGCATGCGCCACAGCCGCTCCTGCGTCGCCTGGCCAGCCGCCGTCAGCCTCTCAGCCAATTCGTCATTGTTCGAAAACAGGCCGGCATAGTGCTGGCCAAGCGCCACCATGATGGCGCCGGTCAGCGTCGCCAGATTGACCATGAATTTCGGCTGGAAGCGGTCGTTGCAGTACCACAGCGCGTCGGCCAGCACGAGGCGCCCTTCCGCGTCGGTGTTGAGCACCTCGATGGTCTGGCCCGACATCGAAGTGACGATGTCGCCGGGGCGCTGGGCATGGCCGTCGACGGCGTTTTCCACCAGCCCGATAATGCCGACGACGTTGGCTTTCGCCTTGCGGGCGGCCAGCGCATGCATCAGACCGGTGACGGCGGCGGCGCCGCCCATGTCGCCCTTCATGTCCTCCATGCCCGAGGCTGGCTTGATCGAATTGCCGCCGGTGTCGAAGGTGACGCCCTTGCCGACGAAGGCGACCGGGCTGTCCTTCGGCTTGCCGCCGTTCCACTGCATGACCGCCATGCGGGCGCCGCGCGGCGAGCCTTGCGCGACGCCGAGCAGCGAGCCCATGCCGAGCTTCTTCATCTCCTTCTCGGCCAGGATCTCGACCTTGACGCCGAGCGCCTCGAGTTCCTTGGCGCGGGCGGCGAATTCAACCGGCCCCAGCACGTTTGCCGGTTCGTTGACCAGGTCACGCGCCAGAAGTACGCCGTCGATCACCGCCTCGGCGTCCGCGAAGGCCTTTTTCGCAGCGGCCGGATCGGCGGTGTGGATTGTGACCTTGACGGGCTTTTTCGGCTCCGCCTTGCCGTTATCCTTGTCCTTCCTGGTCTTGTACTTGTCGAAGGAATAGCTGCGCAGAAGAATGCCCGCCGCAAGGCTTGCCGCGTCCTTGCCGCTCGGCGAGGCGCCGACAATTTCGAGCACCACCGCTGCATCTGTCGCCTTGCGCAGCGACGCGGCGATTGTGCCGCCAAGCTTCAGCCAGGCATATTCGTCGAGCCCCGACACCTTGCCGGCGCCGACCGCCACCAGCCTGTCGAGCGACGTTGCTTCGGGTGCCAGCACTTCCACCACGCTGGCGAACTTGCCGGTGAACTCGGCCACCGGAAAGGCCCGCTCCAGCGTCTTGCCGGGATCGCAAGCCTTGGCGGCGTCGCTCAGGCCGTCCTCATCCGCCGACAGCACGAAGACGCTGCCCTTCTTGGGCGCGGAAAATTTGGCGAAGGCGATCGACGGTCTCTGGCTCATCATGTCCTGCTTTCGGGGAATGCATAGCTTTTGGGGAAGCGGTTCGAAGCGATGCGCGACATTTGGTCGTTTTCCGGCATTTGGCAAGACTTTGCCGAATTCGCATCCCATATCACCTACGGAATCGATGACGATTCGTCGCGGCACGGCTCCGCTCTTTGCCGCAACCTGTTGTTAACCATCGATGTTCGCCCTTTCTTATCCATTCGCAACGACACTCCGGCACGCCGGGGCGGGTGACTTGGGTCGGGACCGGACCGATCACCTGATGGAGCCAGTTGTGCAGGCGCCGCCGGACAGCTACCCTTGCGTGGTGGCATGATGCCGTTCGAAAAGATCGAGAAAAGCCTTCATGAAGGTCATTGAACGCTACATCATGCGCCGCACTTTCGTGGTCTTCATGGCCGCTCTGGTGTGGACGCTGGCCATCGTGTGGACGACGCAGGTGCTGGCCAAGATCGATCTGGTCACCGACAGCGGCCAGTCGTCGCTGACCTTCTTCGAGGTCGCCGCTCTCATCCTTCCCTCCATCATCCCGATCGTCGTGCCCTTTGCGCTGGTGGTGGCGGTGGCACAGACACTCAGCGTCATGAATTCGGATTCCGAGCTTGCCGTCGTCAATGCCGCGGGCGCCTCGCGCTGGACGATCGTGCGGCCGATCATGCTTCTGGCCCTCGCGGCAAGCGTCTTCTCCTTTGCCGTCGACAACGGCATCGACCCCTATGCACGGCAGAAAAACCGCGCCCTGGTGGCGGCGTCGCACGCAGATCTGTTGTCGCTGATCATCCAGGAAGGCACCTTCCGCAAGATCGAGGACGGGCTGTTCCTGCAGATCGGCGAGCGGCTTCCCGACAATCGGCTGGGCGGCATCTTCGTAGCGGATTCGCGCGAAGAAGGGGTCAACCTTGTCTACTACGCCAAGACCGGCAACATCATCGAACGCGGCGGCGAAAAGGTGCTGATGATGAATGACGGCGTCATCCATCGCAAAACGCTGACCGGCGACCTGTCGGTCATCCGGTTCACATCCTATGCCTTCGACATGTCGGCCTTCATGGCTGCGGCTTCGGAGGTGACGCTCCTGCCGAAGGACCAGACGACCCAGTACCTGCTCAATCCAAACCCCAACGACAAGAGCTACCAGCAAATTCCCAACGAATTCCGGGCCGAACTCAACCAGCGGTTTTCGGAATGGACCTATTCCATGGTCTTCGCGCTGATCGCGCTCGCGGTCGCCGGCGACGCGCGCTCGCACCGCGAGGCGCGCATCAATCCGCTGATCACGGCGATCGCCATATCGCTGTTCGTGCGCTGGCTGGGCTTCTTCGCAGCCAGCAAGGCCGATGAGATTCCGGAATATGCCTATATGGTCTATGGCGTGCCAATTGTGGCTTCGGCGGTGGCGATCTGGTTCATCGTCTCCAACCGGACCATGGAACTGCCGATAGCCTGGGCGGACTGGATGACGAACTTCGCCACCCGCATCGGTGATAGCTGGACCGCGCTGAAACTGCGTTTGTCCAGGAGCGGTGCTTCAGGGCAAGGGGTCAGCTGATGGGCTGGACGCTGGGCCGCTATTTCTTCTTCCGCTATGTGACGATCACCGTCTGGTTCTTCCTCGGCCTGCTGGCGCTGGTGTTCCTGATCGATTTCACCGAGCTTTCCGGCCGCACCACCGGCCTGCCCGGCTTCACTTACGGGACGGCAGTGGCCATTTCCGCGCTGCGGATGCCGATGATCATGCTGCAGACTGTGCCGTTTGTCGGTCTCTTCTCGGCGATGGCGACGCTGGTGTCACTCAACCGGCGCTACGAGCTGGTCATCGCGCGTTCCGCCGGCGTTTCCGCTTGGCAATTCCTGCTGCCGTGCTGCATCGGAGCGTTGCTGTTCGGCGTCCTGTCGGTCGGCGTCATCAACCCGCTCGCCGCGCACGCCTTTTCCTGGTCCGAGCAGATCGAAACCGAGCTGCGCTCCGGCAAGTCGAACACGGTTTCGGCCGATGCCGCGCCCTGGATTCGGCAGAAAACCAGTTCCGGGGACACCATCATCGGCGCGCGGGCCATCCTCAACCAGGGCCTGGAGATGGCCGATGTCGTCTTTTTCGTTCTCGACCCGCAAGGCAACATCGTTGAGCGCAAGGACGCCGCGCGTGCCTTCCTGCGCGACGGTTATTGGGAATTGCAGGACGTCAAGACGTTCCAGAACGGCACGATCCAGGCGTCGGCTAGCGATCGCGTGCCGACCAATCTGAAGCCCGAATTCGTGCAGGAGCGGCTGGCGCGCCCCGAAACCATCCCCTTCTATGACCTGCCCGGAAAGATCGAGGTTGCCCGCTCCTTCGGCCTCAAGGCAAATGCCTTTGCCATGCAGTTTGATTCGTTGGTGGCGTTGCCGTTTCTCCTCGTCGCCATGACGCTGATTGCGGCAACGGTTTCAATGCGATTTGCTAGGATGGGGCAGTCGGCGACGATGATTCTGGGTGGCATCGTCGCCGGGTTTCTGCTTTATGTCGTTTCGGTGCTGGTGAAGGCATTCGGCGTGGCGGGGTTCGTGCCGACTGTCGTGGCAGCCTGGGTGCCGGTCGTGGTGGCTATGTTCTTTGGGGTGACTTTCCTGCTATACAAGGAAGACGGCTAGTGAGGGAGGCGTTTTTGCCCAGCAACAGGCAGGCCGGTTTGGCGCGCCTCTATGCGGCGACCGCCTTGGCGTGCGTGCTTGCCTGTGCCGTTGCGATGCCGGCACTTGCGCAGGACGTTGGCGACATGGCGGCGAAGGTTCCGGCCGGCTCGCAGATGCTGCTGGCCGCCGACACGCTTGTCTACAACAACGACAACCAGACGGTGACCGCCGTCGGTGGCGTGCAGATCGATTACGGTGGCAATCGCCTTGTCGCCCAGCGGGTCGAATACGACCGCAACACCAAGCGAATGGTGGCGAGCGGCAATGTCGAGGTCATCAACAGCGACGGCACCAAGATCAATTCGCAACATATCGACATCACCGATGATTTTGCCGACGGCTTCGTCAACGCGTTGCGCGTCGAAACCGTCGACAAGGCCTATTTCGCCGCCGAAAGCGCCGAGCGCATGGGCGGCGTGCTGACCACGTTCCACAATGGCGTCTACACCGCCTGCGAACCGTGCGAGGACAAGCCCGACAAAGCGCCGACCTGGCGCGTCAAGGCCAAGCAGATCATCTGGAACGGCGAGAAGAAGACGGTTCGCTTCGAGAACGCGAATTTCGAGTTCTTCGGCTTCCCGATCGCCTATCTGCCTGCGTTCGAGATTGCCGACCCGACGGTGAAGCGCAAGAGCGGCTTCCTGATCCCCAGCATCGTCTACAAGAGCGATCTCGGCGTCGGCGTAAAGGTTCCCTATTATTTCGCATTGTCGCCGACCTATGACCTCACGGTCACCGGCACGGGCTATACCAAGCAGGGCTTCCTCGGTGAGGCCGAGTGGCGCCAGCGCTTCGACAATGGCGCATACAGTTTGAAGATCGCCGGGATTCAGCAGCGGGATCCCGATGCCCTTATTGACTCGGCTTCTTTCCCCGGCACCTTTGGCCACAACATCAATTCGGGCGAAGTTGGCGATCCGAACAAATTCCGCGGCATGATGGGCACCAAGGGCCAGTTCGCGATCAATCCGCGCTGGAATTTCGGCTGGGATGTGCTGCTGCAGACCGACAAGAACTTCTCGAACACCTACAACATCAACAACTACAACGACAGCGTCCATCAGTCGTCGCTCTACCTGACGGGTCTCAACGGCCGCAACTATTTCGACCTGCGCGCCATGCACTTCGAGGTGCAGGAAAATACGCCCAACAGCAATATCGCCTCACGCAGCAACCAGCAGCCCTGGGTGCTGCCGTCGCTCGACTATGCCTATATTCCCGACGTGTCGGTGGCCGGCGGCCAGTTGTCGCTCAATGTCAACGCCCGCGTCATCCGCCGCGACGATCTCGATCAGACCTACTTCACCCCCTACACACCATCGTCGGGTGTCCAACGTGTCCGCGGTATCGAAGGCGAATCTGGACGTCTTACCGCCGAGGCCGAGTGGAAGCGGAGCTTCGTCACCGATGACGGGTTGGTGCTGACGCCATTGCTGGCGTTGCAGGGCGACACCGACTACGTCAATGCATCGTCGGCTTCGCTTACCGCCGTCAACCAGATGGCAACGAATTTGGGCCAGCAGGACGATATGCGCTCGTCGTTTGCCCGTTACATGGCGACCGCTGGGCTTGAGATGCGTTGGCCCGTGCTGTTTTCGGGTGCCAATTCGAGCCATGTGTTCGAGCCGATGGCGCAAGTCTTCATGCGCCCGAATGAGCAATATGTCGGCGGTCTCGCGGTCCCCAACGAAGACGCGCAAAGCATGGTCTTCGACGCGACCACATTGTTCGAACGCGACAAGTTCTCCGGCTACGACCGTGTCGAAGGCGGTTCGCGCGCCAATGTCGGCCTGCGCTATTCCGGCTCCTATAACAATGGCTGGGGCACCAATGCCATTTTCGGCCAATCCTATCAGCTCGGCGGCGAGAATTCCTTCGCCGCGCCAGATCTGGTCAATGTCGGTGCCTATTCGGGCCTCCAGACCAGCACATCGGACTATGTCGGCCTGTTCGGCGTCAACAGTCCCAACGGATTCGCGGCCTCGGTCAGCGGCCGTTTCGACGAACGGAGCTTTGAGATGCGCCGCGCCGAGCTAAAGGCCGCCTATTACGGCCTGCCGGTGTCGCTGACCGCCAGATACGCCTTCATCCAGGCACAGCCGCTTTACGGTTTCACGACCGATCGCCACGAGGTCACGCTTGGTGCGTCGACAAATCTCAACCAGAACTGGCGCGTCTTCGGGTCCGGGACCTACGACATCCAGCAAAGCGTTCTGGTCAGCGACGGGGTCGGCTTCGCCTACAATGATTCCTGCTTCACCTATCTGATGACGTTCTCGCAGTCGCGCGACCTGAATACCAGGCAAGTGTCGCAGACCATCGGCTTCAACCTGTCGTTCCGCACCCTCGGCGATTTCGGCTCGTCGAGCAGTGCCTTCGCCACCACCCAGTAACAGCCGGCGACATCGTTTCGCCGCATAGGGCTGGCACGGATTTCGTGTACCCGGAAAAGGTAAAATTGGGCGGAACCGGGATAGAATTGGGAATGCCAACGATGAGGAAATATCTTTTTTCAGCAGGGTTCGCGTTGCTTATCGCGGCGACGTCCGTGTCGATGACCGTGATGACGCCGCCGGCTTTCGCCAGCGAGATCAAGTACGTCGTCAACGACATTCCGGTCACCACCGGCGACATCGCGCATCGCGCCGCCTTTTTGAAGCTGCAGCGCAAGAAGGGCGACGCCGCCCAGGAAATGATCGACCAGACGCTGCGCATGGCCGAAGCCAAGCGGCTTGGTATCCGCGTCAGCGACGCGCAGGTCGAGGCGGCCTACCAGCGCTTCGCCTCGAGCAACAAGATGCAGCTCAGCCAGCTCGACGGCGTCATGGAGAAGTCAGGCGTCAGCAAGGGCCACTTCAAGGAATTCATCCGCGCCCAGATGGCCTGGAACCAGGCCTTGAGTGCGCGTTACCGTTCCGGCGATGGCACTGGCGCGGTCAGCGAACAGGATATTGTCAGGAAAATGCTCGAAAAGGGCGGCGCCAAGCCGAGCGCCACCGAGTATATGCTGCAGCAGGTCATCTTCGTGGTGCCAGCGGCCGAGCGCAGCGCGACGCTGGCCAAGCGCAAGCGCGAGGCCGACGCCATGCGTGCCCGCTTCAACGGCTGCAACACGACGCGCGAATTCGCCAAGGGCCTGATCGACGTCACCGTTCGCGATCTGGGCCGGGTACTGGCACCGCAACTGCCGCCGGACTGGGCCGATCAGATCAAGGCAACCAAGGTCGGCGGCGCCACCGTCACGCGCGAGACCGAGCGCGGCGTCGAATTCATCGGTATCTGCTCGTCGCGCGAAGTGTCCGACGACAAGGTCGCCCAGATGGTGTTCCAGGGCGAAAGTTCCGGCGACAAGAACGCCGACGAACTTAGCAAGAAGTACGTCGACGAGCTGAAGGCGAAAGCCCGCATCGTCAAGCGTTGACGTGGAGCGCGCGGTGATTGCGCTCGCGTTGAGCGCCGGCGACCCCTCCGGCATCGGGCCGGAGATCGCGGTTGGCGCCTTCATGGCGCGTGACGCGGCCGGCTTGCCTCCCTTCTACCTGCTCGCCGATCCGGCACTGATTGCTTCACGGGCGCGGCTCCTCGGCATTTCGCTGCCGGTTGTCGAAACGACGCCGGCGCAAGCGGCGCAAGTGTTTGCCCGCGCCCTGCCGATCGTTCCGCTGGCCGCCCGCTGCATCGACAGCCCCGGCCGGCCGGACCCAGCGAATGCGGCCGCCACCATCGAGGCCATCGATCGTGCCGTTGCCGACTGCCTTGCCGGCGAAGCGTCGGCCGTCGTCACGTGCCCGATTGCCAAGAAACCGCTCTACGATGCCGGCTTTCGCTTTCCCGGTCACACCGAATATCTGGCGCATTTGGCAGCCCGGCACAGCGGCGTCGAGGCGATGCCGGTGATGATGCTGGCCGGCCCCGATCTGCGCACCGTTCCCGTCACCATCCACATCGCGTTGGCGGAAGTGCCGAAGGCGCTGACCACCGAGTTGATCGTCGCCACCGCGCGCATCACCGCCGCCGATCTTACCAACCGCTTCGGCATCGCCAGGCCACGGCTGGCTATTGCCGGGCTCAATCCGCATGCGGGCGAAGGCGGCGCCATGGGTCTCGAGGACGAGCGGATCGTACGCCCCGCGGTCGACATCCTGCGTGCCGATGGCATCGACGCTTTCGGCCCCCTGCCCGCCGACACGCTGTTCCATGCCCGGGCACGGGCCGGCTACGACGCAGCGCTGTGCATGTATCACGACCAGGCGCTGATCCCGGCCAAGGCGCTGGCCTTCGACGAGGCTGTCAATGTCACGCTCGGCCTGCCTTTCATCCGCACTTCGCCCGACCACGGCACCGCCTTCGACATAGCCGGCAAGGGCGTGGCGCGGCCCGACAGCCTGATGGCGGCGCTGAAGCTTGCCAGACGGCTTGCCGACAGCGACACAAAGGCCCGCGGCCGCATGAGCACTTCCCGCTTGAGCCTGGGCGCATGAGCATCGACGGACTGCCGCCGCTGCGCGAAATCATCGAGCGCCATGAGTTGCAGGCGAAAAAGGCGCTCGGCCAGAATTTTCTGCTCGACCTCAATTTGACCGGCAAGATCGCACGTGCCGCGGGCGACCTGACAAACACCACGGTGATCGAGGTTGGGCCGGGACCCGGCGGATTGACCCGGGCGCTGTTGTTGCATGGCGCTCGCCGCGTCATCGTCATCGAACGCGACGAGCGTTGCCTTGCGGCGCTGGCCGAAGTGTCGGACCATTATCCGGGCCGGCTGGAGATTATTGCCGGCGATGCGCTGAAAACAGACTTTGCGGGGCTTGCGGGCAGCGCGACCGCCATTGGCGGCGCGGTAAAGATCGTCGCCAACCTGCCCTACAATATCGGCACGGAGCTGCTGGTGCGCTGGCTGACGGTCGGCGAATGGCCGCCCTTCTATGCATCGATGACGCTGATGTTCCAGCGTGAGGTGGCCCAGCGCATCGTCGCCACACCCGGCAGCGATGCCTATGGCCGGCTTGGCGTGCTGGCCGGCTGGCGCACGCAGGCCAGGATCGCCTTCGACGTGCCGCCGCAGGCGTTCACGCCGCCACCCAAAGTCACCTCTTCGGTGGTCCACCTGGAGCCGCGCGCGACACCCCTGCCCACCGATGTGAAAAAACTCGGCCGCGTCACCGAAGCCGCCTTCGGCCAACGCCGCAAGATGCTGCGGCAAAGCGTGAAAAGCCTCGGCGGCGAGGCCCTGCTCGAACGCGCCGGCATCGATCCGACACGCCGCGCCGAAACGCTCAGCGTCGAGGAATTCGTGCGGTTGACCAACGCGGTGTAGCTCTCTTCTCTCCGTTTATAGGGAGAAGGAAGAAGCGTCACTCCGTCTTCTCGTCCAGCAGTCCCGAGACGAAATCGAACAGGCCCGGCCGGCGATCGCGTCTTAGCCGCTCGGCGACGACGATGCCGCGCACTTCGGCGAAGGCGCGGTCGAGATCGTCATTGACGATGACGAAATCATACTCTTTCCAGTGTTCGATCTCGTTGCGGGCGTTCTTCAGCCGCGTCTCGATCACCGCCTCCTGGTCCTCGGCGCGGCGCTTCAGCCGCGCTTTCAATTCCTTCATCGACGGCGGCAGGATGAAGATCGAGACAATGTCGGCGCGCATCTTCTCCTTGAGCTGCTGGGCGCCTTGCCAATCGATGTCGAACAGCATGTCGCGCCCTTGAGCCAGCGCCAGTTCGGCCGGCTCGCGCGGTGTCGCATAGCAATTGCCGTGCACTTCGGCCCATTCAAGCAGCGCGTCGGAATCGCGCAGCCGCTCGAAATCGCGCATCGTCCGGAAATGGTAGTGAACGCCCTCGATCTCGCTGCCGCGGCGCGGTCTGGTGGTGACCGAGACCGACAGTTCGAGGCTGGAATCGCTTTCCAGAAGGTTGCGCGCGATCGTCGACTTGCCGGCGCCGGACGGCGACGACAGGACGAGCATCAGGCCCCGGCGGCGAATGCGGGACCCTAAATCCTTGGCAACCATTGGCTACTCCAGATTCTGGATCTGTTCACGAAACTGGTCGACCACGGCCTTCAGTTCCAGCCCGATCGCGGTGACCGTTGCGGCGTTCGACTTCGAGCACAACGTATTCGATTCGCGGTTAAATTCCTGTGCCAGAAAATCGAGCTTGCGGCCAACCGCGCCGCCGCCCTCAAGCAGTGCCCGACCCGATGCGACATGGGTTTTCAGCCGGTCGATCTCTTCGCGAATATCGGCTTTGGTGGCCAGGAATGCCGCCTCCATGTGCAGCCGGCCTGCGTCCAGATTGGCGGAAGCGTCCATCAGAAGCTTGACCTGCTCGGCGATGCGTTCGCGGATCGCCACCGTCTCGCGCGACGGATCCGCCTCGGCTTTCAGTGTCAGCGCCTCGATTGTGTCGATATGGCCCGCCAGCAGCAAAGCCAGCGCCGCCCCCTCGCTTTGTCGTGCCTGTTCCAGTCCTTTCAGGGCCACCTCGAGCGCGGCCATGATCGCGGCATCGAGCGCGGCGCGCACCTCTTCGGTTTCGGCAGTCTCGGGAATGTCGAGCACGCCGCGCAGCGAAAGCAATCCGTCTGCTGTCGCGGGGGCAACATCGAACTGCTCCTGCAGCCGCTTGGCGAGCCCCGCCAGGTCCTTCAGAAAGGCTTCGTTGACGACTGGCTGCGCCTGCGCGCCGGCGGCACGGCCAATGGTCAGCGTCGCCTGGAAATTGCCCCGTGCAAAACGTTTCTGAAGCGTCTGTCTGACGGCCGGTTCCAGCCGCTCGAAGCCTTGCGGCAGCCGCAGCCGCACCTCGACGCTCTTGCCGTTGACGGACTTGACCTCCCAGGCGATCGAGGTGCCTTCATGCTCGGCGACGGCACGTGCGAAACCGGTCATGCTCTGCAAATTCATATCGCCCACAAGTCCCTGGCGCATCACCCCGAAGCCGGTTTTTCCGGAGAGGAGCAAGTGCGGCTTGAAAATTATTGCGCCGCAGGCGCGTCGAAATCGGACGCGCGGCGCTCTTCCAAATGTCAGGGCGTTGCCTTGTGGGCAAGGCCCTTCTTCATCTTACTGGGCAGCGCCCGCATCGCCGCCGCCATCACCATTGCCGCCGCCAGCGTCAGCCGGCTTGGCGGTATTGTCGCCGGCACCGGTGGTGTTGGCGGCCTTGGCGGCGTCATCGGCCTGCTTCTTCTGCAACGCGCGATAGCGGGCGACGTTGTCGTTGTGCTCGTCCAGCGTCGCGGCAAAGACGTGTCCGCCGGTGCCATCGGCGACGAAATAGAGGTCGTCGGTCTTCGACGGATTGGCCACCGCCTCCAGTGCCGCCCGGCCCGGATTGGCAATCGGCGTCGGTGGCAGGCCGTTGATCACATAGGTGTTGTAGGGCGTCGGCTTCTGGATGTCCGACTGATATATCGGCCGGTCCGCGGGCTTGCCCTTGCCGCCGAACAGACCGTAGATGATGGTTGGATCGGATTGCAGGCGCATGCCCTTGGCCAACCGGTTCAGGAAGACGGCGGCAACCCGTGAACGCTCGTCACCCTTGCCCGTTTCCTTCTCGACGATCGAGGCCAGCGTGACGAATTCTTCGACGTTGGCCAGCGGCAGGTCCGGCGCGCGCCGCTGCCAGACATCCTCGACCACCCTCTTCTGATCCGCCAGCAGCTTGTCGACCATCTGCTTGCGCGTCGCGCCCCGGGTGAAGCGCAGCGTGTCTGTGGCGAGGCTGCCCTCGGGTGGAGTGGTCGCAGGCATATCGCCGCTCA
This sequence comes from Mesorhizobium sp. AR07, assembly GCF_024746815.1. Classification (GTDB taxonomy): domain Bacteria; phylum Pseudomonadota; class Alphaproteobacteria; order Rhizobiales; family Rhizobiaceae; genus Mesorhizobium. The sequence continues at coordinate 75,644 of NZ_CP080525.1, read as the reverse complement.
ACGCAGGCTCGCCGGCGATGCGCTCCAGCGCCTGCTCGACCGTCAGCCCTTCTGGAATGGTCAGCGAATACATCACCGACTTGCCACTCTTCAAAAGCTCCATGATGTCGCGCATGGAAGCCCTGGGCTTGATCTCATATTCGCCGGCTTTCAGCGCCGAATCATTGCCGAAGGCGCGCACGCCAAGGCGGAATACCCGGGCGTCGCTGATCAGTCCGCGGCGTTCGAGCTGGTCGGCAATGTCCTGGACGCCGGTGTTAGGCTTGACCAGGAAAGTGTCGCCATTGGCCGAGGGGCCGGCTTCAGTGAATTCCTGCTTGCCGAAATAGAGTGCGACGCCCGCCGCCAGAACCATCAGCATCACCAAAGAGATGACGAAGTTCATGAACACGACCACCTGGCTGCGTGAAGCGCGCGAGCGCTTCGGCGGTGGCGTGCCGGCTTCCGGCCGCAGGGCCTCGCTAGCCGTCTTCGGCACGATCGGCCCAGATGTCGCCGGCCGTTGCCCGAATTCTCCGTTGCCCGCCGGATTTGTGTTCATTTCGCCCTACCGTCTGATCGCTCAACGAATCCCCTGCGGCAGAGTACGGGCGAATATGGCAAAATTGACGGCACGCTGAAGCGTCGCCCGGCAGTCGGACGGTCAGCCATTGTAGCGCTGGAAGACGAGCGATGCGTTGGTGCCGCCAAAGCCGAAGGAATTGGACAGCGCCACGTCGATCTGGCGAGCGCGCGGCTTGTGGGGCACCAGGTCGATCGCGGTTTCGCGCTCCGGGTTGTCGAGATTGATGGTCGCAGGCGCGACGTTGTCTCTGATAGCGAGGATCGAAAAGATCGCCTCGGCAGCACCCGCCGCCCCCAGCAGATGGCCGATCGACGACTTGGTCGACGACATCGAAATCCTCGACGCGGCATTGCCGACAAGCCGCTCGACGGCACCGAGCTCGATCGTATCGGCCATGGTCGAGGTGCCGTGCGCGTTGATGTAGTCGACATCGGCAGGCGTAAGCTTGGCCCGGTTCAACGCCGCCGTCATGCAACGGAAGGCACCGTCGCCGTCTTCAGCGGGCGCGGTGATGTGATAGGCATCACCGGTGAGACCGTAACCGGTCACCTCTGCGTAAATCTTCGCGCCGCGCGCCTTGGCATGTTCGAGTTCTTCAAGCACGACGACGCCGGCGCCCTCGCCCATGACGAAGCCGTCGCGGTCGCGGTCATAGGGGCGCGACGCGGTTTGCGGTGCATCGTTGCGATCGGTCGACAGCGCCCGGCACGCGGCGAAGCCGGCGATCGACAGCCGCGTTACCGGCGCTTCGGCGCCACCGGCAACCATGACGTCGGCATCGCCCCACATGATCAACCGGGCAGCATCGCCAATGGCATGCGCACCGGTCGAACAGGCCGTGACGACGGCATGGTTCGGGCCTTTCAGCCCGTGTCGGATGGAAACCTGTCCGGAGACGAGATTGATGATCTGGCCCGGGATGAAGAAAGGGCTGATGCGGCGCGGGCCGCGCTCCTTGAGGATCATCGCGTTCTCGGCGATGCCTTCGATGCCGCCGATGCCGGAACCGATCAGCACGCCGGTGGCGCACTGCTCGGCATGGGTCTTGGGTTCCCAACCGGAATCCTTCAGCGCCTCGTCGGCTGCGGCAATCCCGTACAGGATGAAGTCGCCGATCTTGCGCAATTCCTTCGGCTCGAGCACGGCCTCGGGATTGAAGGTGGCATTGCTGCCATCACCACGCGGAATGACGTGGGCGATCTTGCAAGCAAGATCCTCCACTTCAAACTCGGTGATGCGCTTGGCAGCGCTGCGGCCGGTCAAAAGTTCCTTCCAGCTGTGCTCGAAGCCCATGCCGAACGGCGACAGCAACCCAAGGCCCGTGACGACGACACGCCTCATCGCAGGTTCTCCCCGGTGATGACTGCGGAAAGCGTCAGGCCGAAGCCTTGTCGATGTACTTGACCGCATCGCCTACGGTCAGGATGGTCTCGGCCGCATCGTCCGGAATCTCGACGCCGAATTCTTCTTCGAACGCCATGACGAGTTCGACCGTGTCGAGGCTGTCAGCGCCCAGGTCATCGATGAAGCTCGCCTGCTCCGTCACTTTGTCGGCATCGACGCCAAGGTGCTCGATGACGATCTTCTTGACGCGCTCTGCGGTGTCACTCATTTGGGGCATCCTCGTCTTTTGTTTGTCTGTCTTCGTTAGCGGGCAGAATGCCGCTAATCAAGCTGAAAGATGGTCCTGCCGGAAACGCAACGGCAACGGACCGGTTTTTGCCCGAACCGTCGGGTTGCGGGCCGCATTACACGAAAATCGGCTAAGGTCCAAGGTGAAATGGTCGCTTTTCACAAGCCGGCCACAACTCGGCCGGACCTCGTTCAAATCATCGCCATGCCGCCGTTCACATGGATGGTCTGGCCGGTGACGTAGGCGGCTTCGTTGGAGGCGAGATAGGCGACGGCGGACGCGACTTCAACGCTGGTACCCATGCGGCGCGTCGGGATCGCGGCCATGATCGCCTCCTTCTGCTTGTCATTGAGCTTGCCGGTCATCGCCGATTCGATGAAGCCCGGGGCGACGCAGTTGACGGTGATGTTGCGGGTGGCGATCTCCTGCGCCAGCGATTTGGAAAAACCAATCATGCCGGCCTTGGAGGCGCAGTAGTTGGTCTGGCCGGGATTGCCGGTGACGCCGACCACCGAGGCGATGTTGATGATGCGGCCGTGACGGCGGCGCATCATCGGATGGGTGAGTTCGCGTGTCAGCCTGAACACGGCTGTCAGGTTGACCTCGAGCACGGTGTCCCAGTCGGCGTCCGACATGCGCACGAACAGCCCGTCCTTGGTGATGCCGGCATTGTTGACCAGGATGTCGACGCCTTCGAGATCGGCCTCCGCCTTCTGGCCGAGCGCCTTGACCTCGTCGCGGTTGGACAGGTTGGCGGGGAACAGCTTGACCCGGTCGCCAAGCTCGGCGGCCAGCGCTTCCAGTTTCTCGACGCGCGTGCCATGCAGGCCGACGATGGCGCCTTGCGCATGCAGCACCCTGGCGATCGCCTCGCCGATGCCCCCGGATGCGCCGGTGACGAGCGCCTTGCGACCAGTCAATTCGAACATGTCTTTTCCTCTCTCAAACCCGACAACGGCTATCTGTAAACATCGCCGCGCCAGAAGTCGTCGGCTTTCATGATACCTTCCTCGCCGCTCCTGATCCGCGCCAACACCTCGGCGGCAAGGTGGTAGTCCTCCATGTCCTCAAGGCCGCGCTCAATGAACTCACGCAAAATAGGCCTTGCTGCGGCCGGTCTTGGACGCAAGAGCGTCGAGGCGCTGCCCAATTTCTGGAGAAAGACGGATCGATGTGGGCATGCCGCACCTTAGCTGCGATGCACGGATTCATGTGGCCGCGCGTTGGTGAATTCAAGTCAACAGGTTCAGCCAAGCGCCGCGAGCGCCGCTTCGACATCAGCCGCGGAGCCGACCGACGCGGTGACGATGTCGCGGTTGATGCGCCGCGCCAGGCCCGACAGCACCTTGCCGGCGCCGATCTCGTAAAGCGTGGTGATGCCGTTTGCGCCGAACCATTCCACCGTTTCGCGCCAGCGTACGCGGCCGGTAATCTGTTCAACCAGACGCCGGGCAATCTCGTCGGGGTCGATCGAGGGCGTCACCGACACGTTGGAGACGACTGGGACGACCGGCACATTCTTGGTCACGCCGGCCAGGGCTTCCCGCATCACGTTCGCGGCCGGTGCCATCAGCGCCGAATGGAAAGGCGCAGAGACCTGCAGCATGAGCGCGCGCTTGGCGCCTTTTTCCGTGCAGAGCCTTGCCGCCAGTTCGACCGCGGCCTTGGTGCCGGAGATCACCAGCTGGCCGCCGCCATTGTCGTTGGCGATCTGGCAAACCGAGTCCTTGCCAGCCCCTGGGCCAGCCCCTTGGGCGGCCTCGGCGCAGGCGGCTTCGACGTCAGCCTGTTCCAGTCCGATGATCGCCGCCATGGCGCCCTCGCCGGCCGGCACCGCCGCCTGCATGGCGTTGCCCCGGATGCGCAGCAGCCGGGCGGCATCGGCAACCGAAACGAAGCCGGCGGCCGCGAGCGCCGAATATTCGCCCAGCGAATGGCCGGCAACATAAGTGACCTTGTCCTTCAGCGAAAAGCCGCGCGATTCCAGCGCCCTGATCGCGGCCAGCGACACCGCCATCAGCGCCGGCTGCGCATTGGCGGTCAGCGTCAACGTCTCCTCCGGCCCTTCCCAGATCAGCTTCGACAGGCTTTCGCCGAGCGCGTCGTCAACTTCCTGGAAGATCCTGCGCGCCTCCGGAAAGGCGTCGGCGAGATCCTTGCCCATGCCGACAGCCTGGCTGCCTTGTCCGGGAAAGGTGAATGCAACGGCCATGCGAGGGCTCCAAGGGCTGGTTTTGCTTGCCTTATAGACGAGTTTTTCTTGCCTGTGACGCAAGGCGGGCCGCCAAGTCAAGCCACTTCGACCTTGTCTGGAGCCAACATCGCCGGCCGAGTGCCTGTTCCGAAAGGCTTTTTGGCAATCACTCCTGATGAAAATCGCTCACGATTCATTTGCTGGCTCTTCTTATTTCTGCCACAGGCGCTAGCTTTGCGTAACAATTCTATGACAGTCGAGTGACGTGTTTGTCGCTGGGTGGGGAAGTTAAGTGACAAAGAGTTCCAAACGCGCCGGCAAGGCCGTGCCACAGTTTCTGGAGGACGACCCGTCCACCGGCTATCTGCCGGGCCGGAGATGGCCGGTCGTGCGTTATGGGCTAATCAGCCTGGCGATTGCGGCCGTCCTGGTGTTTGCCGTCGAACTGATCGTGCGCGGCGACTTTGCCGGCACGGTCTCCTTCTTCCTGCAGCCGCTCAAGCCAGGCTGGACCACCATCGTCGTGTTTGCGCTGATCCTGGTCGGCCTCGATGCCGTGCTCGGGCGCAGCCACCAGAGTCTGATGATCGTCGCGCCATTGACCCTGTCTCTTGCATTTGTCGGTCATCAGAAGTCGCATTATCTCGGTGATCCGCTCTATCCGACCGATTTCCTCTATGCCCGCCAGATCTTCGCGCTGCTGCCGCTGCTGGTGCGCGAGCGGCCGATGACCGCGCTCGCCATGGTGGTCGGCATCGTCGCCGGCCTGTCGCTGCTCGTCTATGGCTGGCGACTGTGGCGCCGCAAGGTTCCCGCACTCAGCCACAAGGGTCGCCTTGCACGGCTGACGCTGGCGGTGCCGCTGCTCGCCTTCTTCGTTTCGATCATGGATTATGCCACCTTCTCGTGGACCAGGGACCGGCTGCAGATCATGCCGATCATGTGGGATCAGAAGGAAAACTATGCCTCCAACGGCTTTGCGCTGGCCTTTGCCCTTAACGTGCCGATGGCGCATGTCTCGGCGCCGCCTGGCTATTCCAACAAGGCAATCGCGGCGATCGACAAGCCCGATGTGACCGCATCGGTGCCGGCCGAGAAGCCCGACATCATCGTCGTCATGAGCGAATCCTTCTGGGATCCGACCAAGTTGCCCGGCGTCACCATCACCCCCGATCCGATCCCCAATGTGCGGGCGCTGCGCTCGGGCTCGATGTTCTCGCCCGAATTCGGCGGCATGACCGCCAACATCGAGTTCGAGGCGCTGACCGGCTTCTCCAACGCGTTCCTGCCGGCCGGCAGCATCCCCTATCAGCAATATGTGCGCACGCCGACACCTTCGCTCGCGACCTTCCTCCAGAGCGAGGGCTATCGGGCGCGCGCCATCCACCCCGGCACCAACTGGTTCTGGAACCGCGGCGCGGTCTACGCTGATTTCGGCTTCGACGATTTCAAATCCGAAGAGACGCTGCCGCCGATGCAAAAGCGCGGGCCGCTGGCTTCCGACGCGGCGATGACCGACGAGATCATCAGCGAGGCCGACGAAAGCGAAGAACCGGTATTCTTCTTTGCGGTCAGCCTGCAAAACCACGGCCCCTACGAGCCGAACCGCTACTCCAATCCGACCCACACGGTGCAGGCGCCGATCAGCCAGAGGGCGCGCGCATCGTTGCTCAGCTACGCCGAGGGCTCGGCCGATGCGGATCGCGGCCTCGAGCGGCTGGTCGAATGGGCAAAGAAGCGCTCCCGTCCCACGGTGATCGCCTTCTTCGGCGACCATCTGCCGCCGCTGGGTCCGGTCTACGTCGAGACCGGCTTCCTGAAGGACAACGTCGCGCCACGCAAGGAACCGACGCCGCAAGCAGCACTCGACCATCACCAGACGCCGCTGGTCATCTGGTCGAACCGCTCCGGTCCGGTCGAGAACCTGGGCGCGGTGAGCCCTGCGTTCCTGCCCTATCATATCCTCACCACCGCCGGCATCACCCACCCTTACTACACGGGCTTCCTGGGCGAGGTGCGCGAACGCTACCGCGTCGTCGACCGCAACCTGCTGCTGATGCCGACGGGCGAGGCCACGCCCGACTGGGCAAGGCAGAAGGAGATCGACCCGGCGATCCGCGATTTCCGCTTGTTGCAATACGACATGATGTTCGGCAAACGCCTCGCGGCGCCCGACTTCTTCCCCGAAACGGTCGACAAGGTTGTCGCCCACACGAGTTGAGCGGACCGATCCGTTCAGGACCGGCCCGACGCTCTCGGGCCGTAGTTTCAATTCGTCAGTTGCAGCTTCGAGAACTTGTTGGCGATCTGCTCGAACACGTTGGGCAACTTGGTCGGTTCGTTGACGGCATAATAGCCGCTCGGATCCGAGGCGAGGGCTGGTTGCCGGAAACCACAAGGCTTGGCCGTTGTTGCTGCTTGGTTTTTCCGCCGCCTGCGACACGAAATGCCCGTCTGCCCTTGCGTTGCGGCCGGATTGCTGTATAGACGCCCGCAATCTGCCGGTCCTTGCTGGGGGCTGAACGGAGGGCCGGAGGTTTTCCAAGACCTTCGTGTGAAGCCAGAAGCGCTTCCGCCTCCCGTGTCTCCGCTCTCGACCGTCTCGTGATGCTCCTTTCTTCCCCGCCCCTCTTTTACCGGGAACGGCGGGTCAGAGAAGTTGCAGAGGCTTTTGCCGCCGGGAACCGGGAGAGAAACGAAGAAAGGCACAGAACCATAATGGCTCTTTACGAACATGTGTTTCTTGCCCGGCAGGACCTCTCGCAGCAGCAGGTCGATGCGCTTGTCGAACAGTACAAGGGTGTCATCTCCGCGAATGGCGGGTCCGTCGGCCGGGTCGAGAACTGGGGACTGAAGTCCCTCACCTACCGGGTCAACAAGAACCGGAAGGCTTACTACACGCTGATGGACCTGAACTGCCCGCCGGCCGCGCTCAACGAAATGGAGCGCCAGATGGGCCTGTCCGAGGACGTGCTGCGTTTCCTGACCATCAAGGTCGAGGCGCATGAGGAAGGCCCGTCGGCCATGATGCAGAAGCGCGAAGAGCGCTCGGAGCGCGGCGGCTTCGGCGACCGCGACCGTGGCGATCGTGGTCCGCGCTCGTTCGGCGACCGTGATCGCGGCGACCGTGGCGATCGTCCGCCGCGCTCGTTCGGCGACGCCGGTGCCGATCGTGGTCCGCGCCGTCCGCGCGAAGGCTTTGAAGGGGGTGCAGAATAATGGTCGACATCAACCAGATCCCGACCCGGCGCCCGTTCCATCGCCGCCGCAAGACCTGCCCGTTCTCCGGCGCCAACGCGCCCAAGATCGACTACAAGGACGTGCGTCTGCTGCAGCGCTACATTTCCGAGCGCGGCAAGATCGTGCCGTCGCGCATCACCGCCGTCAGCCAGAAGAAGCAGCGCGAACTCGCCAAGGCGATCAAGCGCGCCCGCTTCCTCGGCCTGCTGCCCTACGTGGTTCGCTAAATCTTACCCCAAGCGGGCGGTTCGCCGCCCGCTTCTGTCCTCTGGCGACGGGCGCCGCAGGTTCGCTTTCAAATCCCGAGTTGAGGTCAAACCTCTAACTGCCTGGACAGGCAGGACAGCGACACCGGCGCCAAGGCGCCCAAGCTTCCTGACCTGTTCCCAAGACATTCGGCGTCGATCCCTCCGATCAGCGCCCAACCGAAGGAACAAAACCATGGAAGTCATTCTTCTCGAACGCGTTTCCCGCCTCGGCCAGATGGGCGATACCGTCAAGGTCAAGGACGGCTTTGCCCGCAACTTCCTGCTGCCGCAGAGCAAGGCGCTGCGTGCCAACGAAGCCAACAAGAAGAAGTTCGAAGGCCAGCGCGCGCAGCTCGAAGCCCGCAACCTAGAGCGCAAGTCGGAAGCCGGCCAAGTTGCCGAAAAGCTCGACGGCAAGAGCTTCATCGCCGTGCGTTCGGCTGGCGAAACCGGCCAGCTCTACGGTTCGGTGTCGACCCGCGACATCGCCGATCTGCTGACGGCGGAAGGTTTCACGGTCAACCGCAACCAGATCCTGCTCAACCAGCCGATCAAGACCATCGGTCTCACCAATGTGGCGATCGCGCTGCATCCGGAAGTCGAAGTCACCATTGCGCTCAACATCGCCCGCACGGCCGACGAGGCCGAGCGTCAGGCCAAGGGCGAGACGCTGACCACCGCCGAAGCCATCTATGGCGACGACATCAACGACAACGCCCGGCCGGAAAACTTCTTCGACCCGAACACCGAGTTCGAAGGCGGCGAAGACAACGCCTGACGATTTGAGGTGTCGGCGCGCCCTGCCGGGCCTGCCGCACCCAGCTTCGATTTCAGCCGGCCTCAGCCGTACTGGACCAATGCCCGGGCCTCTCGCCCGGGCATTTTTGTGCCAAATGGAACTTTTCGAACCTCTATATATTGATGCAGACTACAGTGCCGCGCGTCCTTTGGACGCGCAAGGACGCTGTGGAGCTTTGGTTGGCGCATAATCCTTCCGAAAATCGATTTCGATTTTCGGGATCATGCGTCGAGACAGCTTGTCTGACCGAGAGGGGACATTTGGTCATGAATATTCTCTTGAAGCGCGTTCTCGACCGCCTGGTGCGCACGGGCAATCTCAAGGTAACCGGCCCCAAGGGCGCGACAGTGGTTTTTGGCGACGGCAGCGGCGAGCCGGTGCACATGCACATCAAGACCGCGCACGCCGAGCGCGCTATCACCTTCGATCCGATGTTGGCGGTGCCGGAAGCCTACATGGACGGCGAACTCGACATTCTCGAAGGTGGCGTGCTGGGTGTGATGCGCATCGCCTTCCAGAATATGGGCAGCGGCGGCATCGATGCCACCTGGTCGAAGGCCATCGAAGGCCTGCGCCACGCCTTCCGCCGCCTGCAGCAGATCAACACCGCATCGCGCTCGCGCCGCAACGTGCAGCGGCACTACGATTTGTCGGGCGATCTCTATCGGCTCTTCCTCGATGAGGACATGCAGTATTCCTGCGCCTATTTCGAGCAGCCGGACATGACACTCGATGAAGCCCAGGCCGCCAAGAAGCGTCACATCGCCGCCAAGCTCAGGCTGAAGGCCGGCCAGACGGTGCTCGACATCGGCTCGGGCTGGGGTGGGCTCGGCCTCTATTTGGCCAAGGCGTTCGACGTCGACGTGCAAGGCGTGACGCTGTCGACCGAACAGCATGGCGTCGCCACCGACCGGGCGCACGCGCAAGGGCTGGAAAGCCACGTGCATTTCGAGCTCAAGGACTACCGCGAACTCAACGAACGTTTCGACCGCATCGTCTCGGTCGGCATGTTCGAGCATGTCGGCGTCAATCACTTCCGCACCTTCTTCGACAAGAGCGCGACGCTGCTCAAGCCGGATGGCGTCATGCTGTTGCACACGATCGGCCGCTCGGGCGTGCCGTGGGCGACCAGCGCCTTCATCCGCAAATACATCTTCCCGGGCGGCTATATCCCCTCGCTCTCCGAGGTCATGCCGGCGATCGAGAAGTCGGGCCTGGTCGTCACCGACGTCGAAATCCTGCGGCTTCACTATGCCGACACGCTGAAGCACTGGGGCGAGCGCTTCGCCGCCAACCGCGACAAGGCCAAGGCGATCTACGACGAGCGCTTCTGCCGCATGTGGGAGTTCTACCTGGCCGCCTCGGAAGCCGCGTTCCGCTGGCAGGATCTCGTCATCTTCCAGATCCAGATTGCCAAGAAGAACGACACGCTGCCGATGACGCGCGACTACATGGCCAAGTGCGAGAAGGCGCTTGAGATGCGCGACATGGGGCACCGTGAGACGGCTGCCGTCAAAAAGAGCCCGGCTGCCAAGCCGGCTCGCCGCCGCAAGGTTGCGGATTAAAGCGCGTCGCGTTTGAACGGACCCATGCGACGCGCTTTAGGTCTTTGTTTTGTGCATGTCGTTCTCCCAGAACCAGGGCCACTTTTGGGCGACATGCATTGGAAACAGGTTTGCCGCTTGCCATTGCCCGCCCCTGCACTGAAAAAGGTCCCGTGATCGCCACGGGACCTTTTTCATGACCTACGTCCTCTACATCGCTGCCGCTCTGGCCGAGATCGCCGGCTGCTTTTCGTTCTGGGCCTGGTGGCGCCTGGAGAAGTCGCCGCTGTGGCTGCTTCCCGGCCTCGCTTCGCTTGCCCTGTTCGGCTTCCTGCTGGCGTTGGTCGACGCCAATGCCGCCGGCCGTGCCTACGCCGCCTATGGCGGCATCTACATCGCGGCGTCGCTTGGCTGGCTATGGCTGGTGGAAGGCGTGCGCCCCGACCGCTGGGACCTCGCCGGTGCCGCGCTCTGCATTGTCGGGGCCTCGGTGATCCTCATCGCGCCGCGCGGAGCCTGAGCATGGAGTTGCCCGCCCCACTTCGCCAGGGTATCGAGCGCCTGCTCGAAAACGTTCCGCTGGCGACATTGAAGCAGGCGGCAAAGACGCTGTCCGACCGCTACCGCGCCGAGTTGCGCGACGGCCGGCTGCATATGGCCGAGGGCGTGGCCGTGCAAGCCTATCTGGCGACGCGGCTGCCTGCGACCTACGCCGCGGTCCGCGCCAGCCTCGACGCGCTGAGCGACGCCAAGCCCAGCTTTCAACCCAAGAGCCTGCTCGATGTCGGCGCCGGCCCTGGTACGGTGCTTTGGGCCACGACCGACCTGTGGCCCGATCTCGAACAGGCGGTGTTGTTCGAAGCCAGCACCGCGGTGCGCAAGGTCGGCGAGACGCTTGCGGCCGACACCATCCGAACCCGAACCAGATGGCTTGCCGGCGACGCCACCATCGACCTTGCCGACCTCGAGCCAGCCGATCTGGTCACGTGCGCCTACGTGCTCGACGAAATTGTCCCGGCGTCCCTGCCGAAGCTCATCGACCGGCTCTGGCAGCTCACCGCCGACACGCTGCTGATCGTCGAGCCGGGCACACCGGCCGGCTGGCAACGCATTCTTGCCGCGCGCCGGCAACTGATCGAGGCGGGCGCCCATGTGCTAGCGCCTTGCCCGCACCAAGTGCCCTGCCCGCTCGCCTCGCCCGACTGGTGCCATTTTTCCCGACGCGTCGCCCGCTCGCGCCTGCACCGGCTGGCCAAGGACGCCGACGTGCCGTGGGAGGATGAGAAGTTCATCTATGTCGCGGCCTCCCGAGACGTGCCCATGTCCAGCCAGGCACGGGTTCTTGCGCCACCGAAATCCGGCTCCGGCAAGGTTCTGCTCAAGCTTTGCCAGGAAGACGGCACCGCCAGCGAGCGATTGTTCACCAAGCGCGACGGCGCTGATTTCAAGCTGGCCCGGCGACTGGACTGGGGCGACAGGCTGGCTTCCGAATAGGCCGGCAGCGGCGTTTCGGCCGCGCCCAAGAAAAATTCAGGAGCAAAATTCAGGAGCGATGTCGAATCCGGGCTGTGCTGTTCGACCATTGGCGTTCTCGGACCTTTCGAGACGTCAAACGACATCAGCCAGCAGGAGAAACGCAATGAGCTATATCGCAGGATTCGTCGCCGCGGTGCCCGCCGCCAACAAGGAAGCCTATCGCAGGCATGTCGCCAAGGCGGCATCGGTGCTGAAGGAATTCGGCGTCACCCGCATGGTCGAAGGATGGGGCGATGACGTGCCCGGCGGCAAGATCACCGACTTCAAGGGTGCGGTGAAGGCCAAACCGGATGAAGTCATCACCTTTTCGTGGCACGAATACGCCGACAAGGCAGCGGCGGACGCTGCCTACCGGACGATGATGAGCGATCCGCGCATGGCGGAGATTGGTGCGTCCATGCCCTTTGACGGCCAGCGCATGATCATCGGCGGTTTCACGCCGTTCATCGACCTGGGGACGCGTGGCAAGACCGGCTATGTCGATGGCTCGCTGGTGCCAGTGCCGGCCGCCAACAAGCAGGCCTACCTTGCCATGGCGGCAGAGCAGGCGGCGGTGATCAAGGAACATGGCGCAACCCGCGTCGTCGAAGCGTGGGGCGACGATGTTGCCGACGGCAAGGTCACCGATTACCGAAGCGCCGTCAAAGCGACGGGCGACGAGGCTGTCGTCTATGCCTGGATCGAATGGCCGTCGAAGCAGGTGCGCGACGACGCCTGGAAAAAGGTGATTGCCGATCCGCGCATGTATGCCGACATCATGCCCTACGACAACCAGCGCCGGGTGCATGGCGGCTTCGCGCCGATCCTCGACGCCTGATCCAGGAACCAAGATAAGGAACCCCACCATGCGTTATGCCTGTCTCATCTACTATCACCCCAAGACGCTGTTCGGCGGCAGCCCTGAGGCCAATGCAGCACTTGCCGAATGCGCCGGATATGACGAGGTTCTCAAGGCCAGCGGCCATTTCGTTACCGCCGAGGCCCTGGTGCTGCCCGAAGAGGCGATGACCGTGCAGGTCCGCGACGGCAAGATGTCGTCTGTCGACGGCCCGTTCATGGAGACCAAGGAAATCCTAGGCGGCATCATCGTCATCGAAGCCCGCGATCTCAACGAAGCGGTGCGGGTGGCGAGCGGCCATCCGCTGGCAACGATCGGCTTTGTCGAAGTCCGCCCGGTCGTCGATTTCAGCCAGCCGCCGCCGGTTCTGTGAGCACCGCCGGCCCGCACGACGCCCTGGAGGCGGTTTACCGCACTGAGGCGCGGCGTGTGCTGGCGACGCTGATCCGCCTGCTCGGCGGTTTCGACGCGGCGGAGGAGGCCTTGCATGAGGCCTTCGCCGCAGCCGCCGAACAATGGCCACGCCAGGGGGTGCCAGCCAATCCCTATTCCTGGCTGGTCTCGGCCGGCCGCTTCAGGACCATCGACCGCTGGCGCCGCGAAGCGCGGCTGACCGGCGCCTTGCCTGAGCTCACGGCTCTGGCCGAGCCGATCCCGGAGCCGGCCATGCCCGAAGACATCCAGGACGATGAATTGCGGCTCATTTTCGTCTGCTGCCATCCGGCGCTGGCGCCGGATGCGCGCATCGCTCTGACCTTGCGCGAAGTGGGTGGCTTGACCACCGAAGAGATCGCCCGCGCCTATCTGATGCCGGCGCCGACCATCGCGCAACGCATCGTGCGAGCCAAGGCGAAGATCCGCGACGAGGCCATTCCGTACGAAGTGCCCGACCGAAGCGAACTGCCGGCGCGCCTCGAGAGTGCGCTGCAGGTGATCTATCTGATCTTCAACGAGGGTTACGCGGCAACCCAGGGACCAAGCCTGACGCGGGCCGACCTGTGCACCGAGGCGATCCGGCTCGGCCGGCTGATGGTTGAACTGCTCGACCAGCCCGAGGCGCAGGGCCTGCTGGCGCTGATGCTGCTGCACGAGGCACGGCGCGCGACGCGGGTCGACGCTGCCGGCGACCTTGTTCTGCTGGAGGACCAGGACCGCGCGCTGTGGGACCGTGCGCTGATCGCCGAAGCCGATGGCCTGATCGGCCAGGCGATCGCCTCGCGCCGCATCGGACCTTATATCCTGCAAGCGGCGATTGCGTCCGTTCACGCCGAGGCGGCAGGCACGGCCGAGACCGACTGGGCGCAGATCGTCGCGCTTTATGATGTGCTCGGCCGCGTCGACCCCTCGCCGGTTGTGGCACTGAACCGCGCCGTTTCCATAGGCATGCGCGACGGACCGCAGGCCGGGCTGGCGGCAATAGAGACGGTCATGGGACAAGGCGGGTTGGACGGCTACCACCTGGCGCACGCCGCGCGCGCCGACATGCAGCGCCGGCTTGGCCTGGCCTATGCGGCAAAAACCTCCTATCGGCGGGCGCTTGAACTGACGCGGCAACCGGCGGAGCGCCGGTTCATCGAGGCGCGCCTCGGTCAGCTCTAACCCAACCACTTTTGCCCGACAGACGTCCTCTATTTTCTTGTTTCGTTCTTTTCCTGGCGGTATCGTCGATGCTCGATTCGTCAATCGAATTTCGCACCCAGCCAGGCAGTTATTTTTTCGACGCTGTGAATCGTGTGCACAAGCGGGATAAGTCAAAGTTTACTTATGCCCGATCAATCGCCTCTGCTAGCGACGGGTCGGGATCAAGATCGGGGATATCATGGCAGAGGCAGCGCGAAAATTCGGCGTCGCGGAAACACCGCTTTATCGCGAAGCGCCAAACAACATAGAGGCGGAGCAGGCGCTGCTCGGCGCCATCCTCGTCAACAACGACGCCTTCTACCGCGTCTCGGACTTCCTGAAAGCCAGCCATTTCTACGAGCCGCTGCATCGCAAAATCTATGAGGTGGCGTCCGAGTTCATCCGCATGGGCAAGGTGGCGACGCCGATCACGCTGAAAACCTTCCTGCCGGCCGACGAGAAGGTCGGCGACATGACGATGGCGCAATATGTCGTGCGGCTGGCGGTGGAAGCCGTCACCGTCGTCAACGCCACCGACTATGGCCGCGCCATCTATGACCTTGCGACGCGCCGCGCGCTGATCACCGTCGGCGAGGACATGGTCAACATCGCCTATGACGCGCCGGTCGACATGGCGCCCACCGAACAGATCGAGGATGCCGAGCGGCGGCTGTTCGAGCTGGCCGAAAACGGCCGCTACGACGGCGGTTTCGAAAGTTTTTCAGATGCGTTGAAGAACGCCGTCGACATGGCCAGTGCCGCCTATATGCGCGATGGCCACCTGTCCGGCATCGCCACCGGCCTGCGCGATCTCGACCACCGCATGGGCGGCCTGCAGCCATCGGATTTGATCATCATCGCTGGTCGTCCAGGCATGGGCAAGACGTCGCTGGCCACCAACATCGCCTATAACATCGCTGCCGCCTACGAGCCTGCCCAGCAGGCCGACGGCTCGGTCAAGGCGGCCAATGGCGGCGTCGTCGGCTTCTTCTCGCTCGAAATGTCGTCGGAGCAGCTGGCCACCCGCATCATCTCCGAGCAGACCGAAATTCCATCGTCGAAAATCAGGCGCGGCGACCTGACGGAAGCCGATTTCGGCAAGCTTGTCGCCTACACGCAGGAGAACCACAAGCGCCCGCTCTACATCGACCAGACGGGTGGTATTTCGATTGCCCAGCTCGCCGCCCGCGCCCGCCGCCTTAAGCGCCAGCGCGGACTGGATCTGATGGTCATCGACTATATCCAGCTCATGCAGGGTTCGTCCGCCAAGGCGTCGCAGAACCGCGTCCAGGAAATCACCGAGATCACCACCGGACTGAAGGCGCTCGGCAAGGAACTCGGCGTGCCGATCATCGCGCTGTCACAGCTCTCGCGTCAGGTCGAAAGCCGCGACGACAAACATCCGCAGCTGTCCGACTTGCGCGAATCGGGTTCGATCGAGCAGGACGCCGACGTGGTGCTGTTTGTGTACCGCGAGGAATATTACATTAAGAACAAGGAGCCGGAGAAAGGCACGCCCGAGCATCTCGCCTGGGAAACGAAGATGGTCGAAGTCCAGGGCAAGGCCGAAGTGATCATCGCCAAGCAGCGCCATGGACCGACCGGCACTGTCAGCCTTGCCTTCCAGGGCGAGTTCACCCGTTTCTCCGACCTTGCCGAGGAACATCACCTGCCGGAAAGGTTCGAGTGAGCTTTTTGATCGGCGTCGCAACCAAGATGCGGGATCATGGCGTTCTACGGCGCCCCCCTCTGTCCTGCCGGACATCTCCCCCACTTGGGGGGAGATTGGCTGTCGCTCATGCCGGCGCTCTTTCCTGCAACCTTGAAAATTGGCGATACCCGACGCGCCGTCCGATCTCCCCCCTCGTGGGGGAGATGTCCGGCAGGACAGAGGGGGGCGCGAAGGATCACTGCGCTTGCCAGCAGGCGAGACGGTAAGAGCATGGCCAAATCCCGCGTTCAGTTCATCTGCCAGAATTGCGGATCGGTGCACCAGCGCTGGGCCGGCAAATGCGATGCCTGCGGCGAGTGGAACACGCTGGTCGAGGAAGGCACGTCCGGCGGTATCGGCTCGGGACCGGCCAACACGCGCAACGCCCGCAAGGGGCGCGCGGTGGTGCTGACCACGCTGTCCGGCGACATCGAGGACGCGCCGCGCATCATCTCCGGCATCGGCGAGCTTGATCGCGCCACCGGTGGCGGTTTCGTGCGCGGCTCGGCGCTGCTGGTTGGCGGCGATCCCGGAATCGGCAAATCGACGCTGCTCACCCAGGCCGCGGCCGCGCTGGCATCCAAGGGCCACCGCATCGTCTATGTCTCGGGCGAAGAGGCCGTAGCGCAGATCAGGCTGCGGGCACAGCGGCTCGGCGTTGCCTCGGCACCCGTGGAGCTTGCCGCCGAGACCAATGTCGAGGACATCCTGGCCACAATAGCCGACGGCAAGCGGCCAGACCTGGTGATCCTCGATTCGATCCAGACGCTGTGGACGGACCTCGCCGATTCGGCGCCTGGCACCGTCACCCAGGTGCGTGCCGCCGCCCAGGCGATGATCCGCTATGCGAAATCCACAGGCGCGGCGATCGTGCTGGTCGGCCATGTCACCAAGGAAGGCCAGATCGCCGGGCCCCGCGTCGTCGAGCACATGGTCGACGCCGTGCTCTACTTCGAGGGCGAAGGCGGCCATCATTTCCGCATCCTGCGCACGGTGAAGAACCGCTTTGGACCGACCGACGAGATCGGCGTGTTCGAGATGTCGGACAAGGGTCTGCGCGAGGTTGCCAACCCATCCGAACTTTTCCTTGGCGAACGCCATGCGAAATCGCCGGGTGCGGCGGTTTTCGCCGGCATGGAAGGCACAAGGCCGGTGCTGGTCGAGATCCAGGCGCTGGTCGCGCCCTCCTCGCTCGGCACGCCGCGCCGCGCCGTCGTCGGCTGGGACGGCGCCCGGCTGTCGATGATCCTGGCGGTTCTCGAAGCCCATTGCGGCGTGCGCTTCGGCAGCCACGATGTCTACCTCAACGTCGCCGGCGGCTATCGCATTTCGGAGCCCGCGGCGGATCTGGCGGTGGCGGCGGCGCTGGTTTCCTCGCTCACCGGTCTTGCCCTTCCCGCCGATTGCGTCTATTTCGGCGAAATCAGCCTTTCGGGCGCCGTGAGGCCGGTTGCGCATGCGCAACAGCGCCTCAAGGAAGCCGAAAAGCTGGGTTTTGGAAGCGCGGTTCTGCCCTTGGGCAGCGAGGAACTTGCCGGGGGGATCGGAGCCGGTGCTTTCCAGCCGACCGAGCTTGCCGACCTCGTGGCACGCATAGCCGGCTCACGCCGAAGCCGCGTGGACGAGCAAGACTAGAGCATCGGACCCAAAAGTGGGAACCGGTTTTGGGAAAACCCGATGCTCCGCGCTATAATGCGGCTCATGGAGTGGGGCGAAAGACATGCCGATTACGCTGCTTGACGGAATTCTCGTCGGCTTCACCCTGGTCTCGGCGATGCTCGCCATGGTTCGCGGCTTCTCGCGCGAGATCCTGTCCGTCGTCTCCTGGGCAGCAGCCGCAGCGGCGGCGTTCTTCTTCTACAAGCCGGTCCTGCCTTACCTCAAGCCCTACATCGAGAATGAAAAGATCGCCATGGCGGCGTCCGCCGGCGTCGTCTTCGTCATCGCGCTGATCGTCGTCTCGGTCATCACCATGAAGCTTGCCGACTGGATCATCGATTCCAGGATCGGCGCGCTCGACCGCACGCTGGGCTTCCTGTACGGCGCCGCGCGCGGCATTCTGGTCGTTGCCGTCGCGCTGCTGTTCTTCAACTGGTTGGCCGGCGCCAAGGCACCGGCCTGGGTCATGGATGCCAAGTCGCGGCCGTTGCTGGAGCAGATCGGCGCCAAGCTTGAAAGCCTGCTGCCCAAGGATTCGGAAAACGCCATCCTCAAGAAGCTCAATCCGAATCAGCCGGCGACTGGGACGCCCGCGGCTCCCGATGCACCGGCGGCGGATGCTCCAGCAGGCGGCGACGATGCCAACACGCCCGCTCCCGACGACAATGAAGCCGCACCGCCGCCGGCCGACAACGCCCCGGCCAATCCAGCACCGGCAGCACCGGCGAACTGACGCCGGAATAGGCGCTGGGAACTGACGATGGTGTGAACGGCTCACGGCACGCGTTGCTTTCGACGCGAACCCGCATTATATGGCGATTTTAGCGGAGCTTAAGATGGCAGACGCAGACGACGTGCTTTCCGCCGAGGCCGACGACCATTTCCACGATGAATGCGGCGTGTTCGGCATTTTCGGCCGGCAGGATGCGGCAGCCATCGTCACACTGGGCTTGCATGCGCTGCAGCATCGCGGCCAGGAAGCGGCCGGCATCGTTTCCTATGACGGCACGCAGTTCCATGTCGAACGCCATATCGGCCTGATCGGCGACACCTTCACCAAGCAGCGCGTCATCGACAGCCTGCAAGGCAACCGCGCCATAGGCCATACGCGCTACGCCACGACGGGCGGCGCCGGCATGCGCAACATCCAGCCGTTCTTCGCCGAACTGGCCGATGGTGGCTTCGCCGTCGCCCACAACGGCAACCTGACCAACGCCATGACCGTGCAGCGCGCGCTGCAGAAACAGGGCGCGATCTTCTCCTCCACCTCCGATACCGAGACGCTTCTGCACCTCGTCGCCACCAGCAAGGAGCGCGATTTGAACTCGCGTTTCATCGACGCGGTGCGCCAGGTCGAGGGCGCCTTCTCGCTGGTTGCGATGACATCCAAGAAGATGATCGGCTGCCGCGACCCGCTCGGCATTCGCCCGCTGGTGCTCGGCGATCTCGACGGCGCCTGGATCCTGGCTTCCGAAACCTGCGCGCTCGACATCATCGGCGCGCGTTTCGTGCGCGACCTGAAGCCCGGCGAGATGGTCGTCGTCACCGCCAAGGGCATCGAGAGCCTGTTTCCGTTCGAGCCGCAGAAGACCCGCTTCTGCATTTTCGAATATGTCTATTTCGCGCGGCCGGATTCGTCGGTCGAAGGCCGCAATGTCTACGAAGTGCGCAAGCGCATCGGCGCCGAACTGGCGCAGGAAAGCCCCGTCGAGGCCGACATCGTCGTGCCGGTGCCGGATTCGGGCACCCCGGCGGCGATCGGCTTTTCACAGGCCGCCGGCATTCCCTTCGAGCTCGGCATCATC
This sequence comes from Mesorhizobium sp. AR07, assembly GCF_024746815.1. Classification (GTDB taxonomy): domain Bacteria; phylum Pseudomonadota; class Alphaproteobacteria; order Rhizobiales; family Rhizobiaceae; genus Mesorhizobium. The sequence continues at coordinate 56,252 of NZ_CP080525.1, read as the reverse complement.
CGCAACCACTATGTCGGCCGCACCTTCATCCAGCCCGGCGATTCGATCCGCCACATGGGCGTCAAGCTGAAGCACAACGCCAACCGCCGCATGATCGAGGGCAAGCGCGTGGTGCTGGTCGACGACAGCATCGTGCGCGGCACCACCAGCCAGAAGATCGTGCAGATGGTGCGCGACGCCGGCGCCAGGGAAGTGCACATGCGCATCGCTTCGCCGCCGACGCGCGCCTCCTGCTTCTATGGCGTCGACACGCCGGAAAAATCGAAGCTTCTGGCATCGCGCATGTCGGTGGAGGAAATGGCCGAATTCATCCGGGTCGATTCGCTCGGCTTCCTCACCATCGACGGCCTTTATCGCGCCGTCGGCGAGGCCAGCCGCGACAACGACCAGCCGCAATTCTGCGACGCCTGCTTCACCGGCCAGTACCCGACCCGCCTGCTCGACTTCGAAGGCCACGACAATGTGCGCACGCTGTCGCTGCTGGCGACGAGCGGGTCGTAGGCTCTTGCGGCAACTGTGAACTTCGCCGATTTGCAAATTTCGTCGCGTTCGCTTTGGCGCGCCAGCCTCGAAGCAGCCGATCTCCCCCCTTGCGGGGGAGATGCCCGGCAGGGCAGAGGGGGGTGCTGTCCCTCCGGCCTGTCAATCAATCAAAAGCACGCCTTTAGACCCTTGCCTGCTGAATTCTCCATTGAGTTGCGAGGCGGCGATCCTTCCCACCCCCCTCTGTCCTGCCGGACATCTCCCCCGCAAGGGGGGAGATTGCGCCCCCATCTCAGCTTTCGCCAATGGCAGGGGCTGAAGAGCGGGGGCCGAACTCGGCAAGAGCGACATAGAACGCTAGCTTTCGGAGTATCCCGGTGACCCCTGCCCTCGACCTTGCCGGCCGCGTCGCGGTTGTCACCGGCGCCTCGCGCGGCATCGGCTATTTCATCGCCAAGGAGCTTGCCGCCGCCGGCGCGCATGTCATCGCTGTAGCGCGCACCGTCGGCGGCCTTGAGGAACTCGACGACCAGATCAAGGCGGCCGGTGGCCAGGCGACGCTGGTGCCGCTCGATCTCGCCGACATGGCCGGCATCGACCGGTTGGGCGGCGCCATCCATGAGCGCTGGGGCAAGCTCGACATTCTCGTCGCCAATGCCGGCGTGCTCGGCGTCATCTCGCCGATCGGCCATGTCGAGGCCAAGACCTTCGAGAAGGTGATGACCATAAACGTCACCTCGACCTGGCGGCTGATCCGCTCGGTCGACCCGCTGCTGCGGCTCTCCGACGCCGGCCGCGCCATTGTGCTGTCCTCCAACGCAGCACACTCGGCGCGTGCCTTCTGGGCGCCCTACGCGGCCTCCAAGGCGGCGGTCGAGACGATGATGCGCTCGTGGGCGCATGAAACGCAAAGCCTGCCGCTGCGCGTCAACGCCGCCGACCCCGGCGCCACCCGCACCGCCATGCGTGCCCAGGCGGTGCCCGGCGAGGATCCGGAAGCGCTGCCACATCCTTCGGAAATCGCCAAACGCATCGTGCCGCTGGCCAGCCCGGACCTGAAAGAGACCGGACTGATCTTCCAGGCCAAGCACAATCGATTCGTGACCTATCGTCAGCCGGAATAGCTGTTCTTTTGCCGGAAGATTTTCGGCACTACCTACGTTCTTCGAATGTCTGACATTCGAGCCCTGAACGGAGGAACCACCATGCGCAGACTGCTTCTCGCCACCGCCGCCGTCATGATCGCAGCCTCGGGCGCCGCCTATTCGCAAGACGCAACGATGAGCTTCTTCGTCACCAGCGTCGGCTCCGGCAAGGGTGCCGATCTCGGCGGCCTCAAGGGTGCGGACGCGCACTGCGCCTCGCTGGCGGAAGCCGCCGGCGTCACCGGCAAGAGCTGGGCCGCCTATCTGTCGACCAGCGACACCGATGCGCGCGACCGCATCGGCAAGGGGCCGTGGGTGAATGCCAAGGGCGTCAAGATCGCCAACGACGTCGCTTCCCTGCACAGCGATGCCAACGGCATCACCAAGCAGATGGCGCTGAATGAAAAGGGCGAAGTGGTCAACGGCCGTGGCGACACGCCAAACCGCCATGACATGCTGACCGGCTCCAAGCCCGACGGCACGAGGATCGCCGACCAGACCTGCGGCGACTGGACGCTGAGCGGGGCCGAAGGCGCAGCCATGATGGGCCATCACGACCGCACCGGCCTCGACGATTCGGCGGCCGCCAAATCCTGGAATTCCTCGCATGCCTCGCGCGGCGGCTGCAGCCAGGCGGCGCTGAAGGGCACCGGTGGCGACGGCCTGTTCTATTGTTTTGCAACCAACTGAGCCGATTGGGTTTCAAAAATTGGGACTAAGATCCGCCATATCATCACGCGGCTGTGATCCGAGGGGGAAAGGGTGCGCTGCGGTCATGCTTTCGTCATTTCCGCGGAGTTGGTAGAAGAAACGACTCCCGCAACAAGCGCCCTGGCTGGGCAGAACAAGGAAATTCCCCATGGCTTCGACCGTAGCGTTGGTCTGGTATCTGGTAATCGCCGGCCCACAGGGCGGCATGGTCGTGCTGCCCAGCACCTTCGACAAGCGCGAACAATGCACCGCCGCCATCACCGAATATCAGAAGCAGCCGACACCGACCGGCTGGTCGGTGCAGTGCGTACCGAGCGCCTCGCCCTTCACCGACGAGGGCGACGCCGAACAGCCGGCCGCGCAGTAAGCATCGGACGGCGCTGCGGCTGCCAATCTCCCCACAAGGGGCAGGGCAATCGCATATGGGAAGCCGAGGTTTTCGCCCTACGAGTACCCCCACCCCTAACCCCTCCCCACAAGGGGGAGGGAGACTCTTGTAGACGCTAATCTCCGCAAACTGGCCAAGCACGACGCCAGGGATGATGGGTAAAGGCGCGCGGCCGCATTCCCTCCCCCTTGTGGGGAGGGTTAGGGTGGGGGTCCTTCTTCGCAAGAATCCATATGCGATTGCCCTGCCCCTGGGGAGAGTGGCAGCGTCAGCGCCGTGCGCTCACTGTCAGTTCCGGCTTCTGGCTGATGGTCTGAAACACCACGCAATAGCGCTCGGTCAGCTTTATGAGCGAGTCTATCCGCTCCTGGGGCTCATCGGTGTCGAGACTGAAATTGAGCCGGATGGCGCGAAAGCCGACAGGCGCGTCCCTGGCGACACCGAGCGTGCCGCGAAAATCAAGGTCGCCTTCGGCTTCCACCGTGGCGGCACCCAGCTTGAACTCGAGCGCCGTCGCCACCGCCTTCAGCGTCACCCCGGCGCAGGCCACCAGTGCCTCCAGCAGCATATCACCTGAGCAGAGCTCGAGACCCGAGCCACCGGTCGCCGGATGCAGCCCGGCAATTGCGATCGCCCTACCCGTCTCCACCTTGCAAGCGACCGACTGGTCGTCGATCGAGCCTTTGGCGCGAAGCGTGATCAGGGCTTGCGAAGCGTCGTCGCGATAGGCCTGCTTCAGAGGCGCCTGCATGGCTTTCAATTCTGTCGCATCCATTTCCGTTCCTTCGCTCTCGTGGCCGGCCAGCGGCGCGGCTTTGTCAGATATAAGTGCCGATTGCTTCCTGGAAGCAAGATCGCCATTCCCTGCCCCAACGCAAGCATCGGGCTGGCGTAGCGCTACCCTGACTTTCATCCGTATAGCTTGATAAGAGGGCTTACCTTCCACTCCCCTCGCGTCGCTTCACAGCATGCTGTCGCTTCCCGCAATTTTGGTCCCGCGCCTTATGGCCGATATCGCCATTCTCGAAACACGCGAAAGGGTTCTCGCCGGAATCCTGCTGACCGGCGCCGCCTATTTCCTGTTTTCGACGCAGGACGCTTCGATCAAGCTGCTGGTCGCCGGCATGAGCGTCTGGCAGATCATGTTTTTCCGCAGCATCACCATTCTGGGCGCCTGCGTGGCGATCGGCGGACGGCAGCTGTTTGCAGACACGGCGCGCTCGCCGATCGTGCGGCCGATGCTGGTGCGCAGCGCCTTCACGCTCGCCGCGTGGCTCTGCTATTACAATGCCGCCCGCAGCCTGCAGCTCGCCGAACTGACCACCGTCTATTACGCAGCGCCGATCATCGTCACCGTGCTTTCAGTGGTCATGCTCGGCGAAAAGGTGCCGATGCTGCGCTGGCTGGCGGTGCTGATCGGCTTTGCCGGCGTCTTCGTCGCCTGCGATCCGACCCATCTCGGCCTGTCCGTGCCGGTGCTGCTGGTGCTGGCGGCCGCCGTTTTGTGGGGCATCGCCATCGTGCTCTTGCGCAAGACCGCGCTTGCCGAGCGCTCGATGATCCAGCTCCTGCTCAATAATTTCTATTTCCTGGTGTTTTCGGCGGTGCCGGCGCTGCTCTGGTGGCAGACGCCGGACTGGCCCGAGTTGCTGCTCCTTGCCAGCGTCGGTGCGCTCGGCGGGCTTGCGCAATATCTTCTGTTCGAGGGCATGAAGCGCACGCCGGCCTCTGTCCTGGCGCCTCTCGAATACACCTCGCTGTTGTGGGCATTCGCGCTCGGCTTTGCGATCTGGGGTGATGTGCCGCGCCGCGAAGTGTTCCTGGGCGCCGCACTCATCGTTGCCGCCGGGCTGCTGATCGTCGGCGGCGAGCACTTTCGCAAGCGGCTATGATGTGGATCGCTATCACTGCTGACGCTACGATGTCAGGAGCAAACGGCGTAGGCTGGCGGCATGACTGATGTGGCAGCCACCACCGACACCGCCGCGGAGCGTACGCTTGGCATCATCCTGGTGTCGTCATCGGCGGCCGTGTTTGGCCTCACCGGCGTCTTGACCAAGTCGATCCACGCCGACCCGCTGACCATCATCTGCTGGCGAGGCTTTGTCGGCTCGATCCTGGTCGCGCTCTATGTGTTGTGGCGGCGGCACCGCTCGGGCGGGCGCGAGACCCTGCGATTGGGCTGGCGCGGCTGGCTGCTGGCGGTGGAAGGGGCTCTGGCCAGCATCGCTTTCATCTCGGCCTTCAAGTTCACCTTCGTCGCCAATGTCGCGGTCATCTATGCCACGGCGCCTTTCGTCACCGCGCTGCTGGCCTGGGTCCTGACACGTGAACCCTTTCGCTTGCAGACGATGGTCGCCGCCGCCGTGTCACTGTGCGGCGTCGCGATCATGGTCTGGTCCGGCTTCGGCACCGGCAATCTGTTCGGTGACGGGCTGGCGCTGCTGATGACCATCGGCAGCGCGCTCTACATGATCATGGTGCGCGCCTTCCGCGACACGCCCGTTGTCTGGGCCGGCGCCGTGTCGGCCTTCCTGTTGTTCGTGCTCGGCTGGTTCGTCACCGATCCGCTGGCGGTTTCACCAAGGGACGCCGTTCTACTCGTCAGCTTTGGTGCCTCGTTCGCGCTGTCCTCGATCCTGTGGACGGAAGGCGCGCGGCTCATTCCGGCAGCCGAATCCGGGCTGCTCGGCTCGGCCGAAGTGCCGTTCGCGATCCTGTTTGCCTTCCTGTTCCTGGGCGAGATCGCTCCCGCCGCCAGCATGATCGGCGGCGCCATCGTGCTCTGCGCGGTGTTTGCCCATGCCGGCCGCGACTGGCGGACGGCCCGCGCCCAACGCACGGCGTCAAATGTTTCTTAAAAAGTGAGACAGTCACGGAACCATCATCCCGGTCAGGCATTGTTGGTGCGACGGGCCACCCCAAGTCCCCCCAAACCCCTCGGCCCGTCCTACCTCCAAGCCGACCGCAAGGTCGGCTTTTTCTTTGGTGCTCAGCCGGAGGCAACCGACAAGGCAAGGTTGCCGCCGAGCAGTGCAGCCAGGTCGGCTGCCGGACCATCGGCACCGGCGCGCAACCGGATGGCGAACTCAGCCACCGGCACCTGTGGCAGGCCAAGGTCGCGCGGGGCTTCGACAATGCCGGAATGGGCAAAGCGCGGCGTCCGCAGCGTCAGCGCAACACCCGCGTTCACGGCCGTGCGCAGGCCTGCCAGGCTGGCGCTGCCGGCGGCGATGCGGTAATTGCGGCCGGCCGTATCGAGCGCGGCAAGCGCGGCTTCGCGAAAGCCGCAATACGGATCGAGCAGCGCCAGCGGCAGTTCATCCTGCCGCGAGGCCAGTCCCTTTTGCGAACACAGCCAGATCATCGGCTCGCGCAGCACGCCGACCTCGTCCGGCGCAGCCGTCTGACGCATGACGATCGCCAGATCGAGCCCGCCGGACCGGAGCGTTTGCGCCAGTTCGGCGGAGCGGCCGACACGCAATTCAATCCTGACGCGCGGATGGCTGACGGCGAAGGCGCGGAGCAGCCCGGGCAGGCCGCTGTCGGCGAAATCCTGCGTCGTGCCGATCGCAACATGCCCGGCAGCGCGTGCCCCCTTCAGCGCCAGCCATGCCTCACGATGAGCGGCAAGGATGCGTCTGGCATGGCTGATGAGGTCCTCGCCGGCAGGCGTCAGGCCGCGCCCCCTGCCCTGCGGCACCAGAAGCGGTTCGCCAACAACCTCCTCCAGCCGCTGCATCTGAGCGGTGACCGCGGAGGGCGAACGGCCTACGGTTGACGCCGCCTGCGCCAGCGAGCCGCTGTCGACGAAAGCGAGGAAGGTCCTTAGCAGGTCGGGGTCGAGCGTTTCCACAATTCGATGATATCGAACCTTCAATTAAAAACAATTCGATTTTTTTGATTCGACTGTGATGGCATGGTCCCTCCAACGGCGATCGGACGCCGCGTAAACCAAGGAGACGAAAATGCCCATCATCACCGTCAGCGTCACCGGCAAGCCTGATGCCGCCCTGTCCGCCAGCATCGCCAGGGAAGTGACCGAGATCACCGCCACGCAGCTGCGCAAGGATCCGACGATCACCGCCGTCGCCGTATCCTACATCGATCCGCAGCACTGGTTCGCCGGCGGCAGGTCATTGGCCGAGCACGGCAGCAACACGTTCTGGCTCGATATCAAGGTGGTCGACGGCACCAACACCAAGCTCGAGCTGGAAGCCTATCTGAAGGCGATCTTCGACGCCTTCGGCCGCCTGCTGGGCGGCGTGCACGAGGAAAGCTATGCCTTCGTGCATGAGGTGCCTGCCGCCGCCTATGGCTATGGCGGCAAGACGCAGGAGTTTCGTTTCATCAGTGGGCGATTGAAGGCGGCATAGCGCCTTCTTCACCTTCGCCCCTTGCGGGAGAAGGTGGCCGAGCGAAGCTCGGTCGGATGAGGGGTGTTGGACCAAGTGCAACGTTGCTGACTCAAGCGCCTCAAATCCTTTGATTTTTTACGCTGCATTCCTTCCAACACCCCTCATCCGTCTCGGCGCTGCGCGCCGATCCACCTTCCCCCACAAAGGGGGAAGGCAAGGTCGCATTCATCCGCATTGACCTTGCTCCCACATCGTCTAGGCTCTGGCTGAAGCGGCCGCTAAAGAGCCGCGATGCTAAAATCGTTGGGAGAGATGCGGCATGATCCTGACACTGGCGCTGCTTGCGGGTCTCGTTGTGGCTTGGCTGCTGATCGGCGTGGTGGAAAAATTCCGCCTCGGCCTGCGCTTCACCCAGGCGCTGCTTTATGTGCCGTTCAAGCTCGCCTATCGGATCGGCGACAACCGCATCAGGATCGCCCGCAAGGCGCAGGTCCCTGTCATCTATGTCATCTCGCATCAATCGCGTTTCGAGCCGGCGCTGATGCTGTCGCTGCTGCCGGACGACACATTGCACATACTCGACGACATCTCGGCGCGGTCGCCATGGCTTGAACCGTGGCGCGAGCTTGGCCGTACCATCGCCTTCAACGCCGAACATGTTTTCGTCAGCCGCCGGCTGGTGCGCGTGCTGAAGGGCAAGGGACGGCTGGCCGTCTATTTGCCGGATGCGGTCGAGCCCGACGTCAAGACGTTTCGGCTGTTTCGCGCCGTCACCCGCATCGCCATGCAGGCCGACGCCCGCATCGTGCCGATCTTCGTCGCCGGCGCGCGCAGCCTGCCAGTGTCGCTGACGCCGGCGGACAAGGCGCCACGGCGCTGGTTTCCGCAACTGTCGATCAGCGTGCTGGAGCCGATGACCGTTGCCGAACTGGTGGCGCGCAACCCGGACCAGGCCTCGAACACCAACGCGCTGTTCGACCGTGTCGCCGAGGCCCGGCTTTTCGGCACCGACCTCGATCGTGGGCTGTTCCTGGCCATGCGCGATGCCGCAGCCCGTGTCGGCGCCTCGCACCCGATCATCGAGGACGTCATTTCCGGGGCGCTGAGCTACCGCAAGATGTTCATTGGCGCCCGCGTCCTGGGCCGCCGTTTCGAGGCGGTGACGGCGCCGGGCGAAGCGGTCGGCCTGCTTCTGCCCAACGCCAATGGCGTGGTGCTGTCGTTTGTCGGCCTGCTGTCTGCCGGCCGCGTGGCGGCGATGATCAACTACACCGCCGGGCCGGCCAGCGTCACGGCCGCCGTGCGCACGGCGATGATCCGTACCGTTATCTCGTCGCGCGCCTTCGTCGAAAAGGCCGACCTTGCCGATATCGTCGCGGCGGTCGAAAAGGGTGGCGCCAGGCTGCTATGGCTGGAAGATGTGCGGGAGAGCGTCACTGCGCTGGACAAGTTTGCCGCCGCCTTGCTGTGGCGCTGGCCGCTTCAACGGCAGGATGCGGCAAAACCGGCGGTGATCCTGTTCACCTCGGGTTCGGAAGGGACGCCCAAGGCAGTTGTGCTGTCGCACAGGAACCTGCTCGCCAACGCCATGCAGGCCGAGGCGCGTATCACCATCTCGCCGGCCGACATTCTGCTCAACGTGTTGCCGGTGTTCCATTCCTTCGGCCTGACGGGCGGCACCATCCTGCCGCTGGTCACCGGAGTGAAACTGTTCCTCTACCCCTCGCCGCTGCACTACAAGATCATCCCCGAGGTCGCGCGCAAGGTGAAGCCGACCATCATGTTCGGCACCGACACGTTCCTCGCCAATTATGCGCGCACCGCCAAGGACGGCGATTTTTCCAGCCTGCGTTTCGTCGTTGCCGGCGCCGAGGCGGTGAAGCCGGAGACACGCCGCGTCTATCGCGAGCGCTTCCAGGCCGAGATCATCGAAGGTTTCGGGCTGACCGAGGCGGCACCCGTGGTTGCCGTCAACACCGCCATCCATGGCCGTGACGGCACGGTCGGCCGGCTGCTGCCGGCAATGCGCATGAAGCTGGAGCCTGTCGAGGGCATCTCCGACGCCGGCCAGCTGTGGCTCGACGGACCCAACCTGATGATGGGCTACATGACCGCGGATCGCCCGGGCGAATTGCAGCCGCTGACCGGCTGGCACGACACCGGCGATATCGTCGCTGTCGATCGCGAAGGCTTCATCACTATTCGCGGCCGCGCCAAGCGCTTCGCCAAGATCGCCGGCGAGATGGTGTCGCTGGGGGCTGTCGAGATGCTGGTGCAGTCGCTGTGGCCGGAAGAACGCCATGCGGCGGTGGCGGTGCCGGACAAGAAGCGTGGCGAGCGCATCGTGCTGGTCACCACCGCCGACGATGCCAATCCCGACGAGTTGCGCAAGTTCGGCAAACAGGCGGGTGCCGCCGAACTGATGGTGCCGAACGACATCGTCAAGGTGGAGGAAATTCCGGTCCTGGGTTCCGGCAAGACCGACTATGCGACGACGAGAAAGCTGGCGATCGACAGGCTGGGACTGGGTGTGGCGGCTTAGGATAGAAAGAAAGCGGTCCCGTCCCACGCCGTGGGACAGCGCCCCCCTCTCGAGGTTTCGAGCAACCCTACCCTATATCGGAAGGCGGCACTTTCTCGCCCTCTTGCTTGGCGCGCTTCGAATAGGCGCGCACGCTGAATGGCAGGAAGAGCAGATATCCGGCGACCGAAGCGGTCAGCGTGTACCAGGGATAGGTCATCAGCAAGAGCACGTAGAGCACGACGCCAAGGATGATCGGCAGCGCCTTGTCGCCCGGTATCTTCAGACTCTTGCCGGAATAGACCGGCAGCCGGCTGACCAGCAGGAAGGCGACCAGGACCGTGAAGCCGGTGGCAATGAAGGCGGCTGGGCGACTGGGTTCCAGACCGGTGCGCAGGAAATAGAGATAGAGCGGCAGCATCACCAGCACGGCGCCCGCCGGCGCCGGCACGCCGACAAAATATTCGGACTGCCACACGGGGCGATCGGTATCCTCGTCCAGCACGTTGAAGCGGGCAAGCCTGAGCCCGCAGGCGATGGCAAACAGAAGTGCCGCGATCCAGCCCGGCGATCCCGCACGATCGAGCAGGAAGGCATAGAGCACCAGAGCCGGCGCCACGCCGAAGTTGACGATGTCGGCCAGCGAATCCATCTGCGCGCCGAATTTGGAGGTCGCCTTCAGCATCCGCGCCAGGCGGCCGTCGATGCCGTCGAGGAACGCCGCCAGCAGCACCATCACCACCGCCGGCTCGAAGCGGCCTTCGAAGCCGAAGCGGATGCCGGACAGGCCGGCGCAGATGGCAAGCACGGTGACGAGGTTGGGCAGCACCATGCGCATCGGGATTTCGCGGATGCGCGGGCCGCCGCTGCCATGGGCTTCGAACTTCTTGTATTGCGTGCCCACCGGTCAGGAAATCCGCACGAGAGGGGTGCCGGCGACACCGCCGAATTCGGCCAGCACGGTTTCGCCACCGACCGCCGTCTGGCCAACGGCAACGCGCGGCGTGGCGGTCAGCGGCAGGAACACGTCGACGCGTGAGCCGAAACGGATCAGGCCGAAACGCTCGCCAGTGCCGATCGTGCCGCCGGCCTCGGCCCAGCAGACGATGCGGCGCGCCACCAGGCCCGCGATCTGCACGGCGGCGACCGTGCCGTTGGGACTCTCGATGACCAGACCATTGCGCTCGTTCTCGGTGCTGGCCTTGTCGAGCTCGGCATTGAGGAATTTTCCGGGCCGATGTTCGATCCTGGCGATACGGCCGCGCACCGGGGCGCGGTTCACATGGCAGGAAAAGACGTTCATGAACACCGAGATGCGGGTCATCTCGACATTGCCGAGGCCGAGTTCGCGCGGCGGCACGGCCGGTCCAACCGCCGAGATGATGCCGTCGGCCGGGCTCACCACCAGGCGGTCGTCGACCGGCGTGACGCGCTCGGGATCGCGGAAGAAATAGACGCACCAGGCGGTCAGGATAAGGCCTATCCAGAACAGGATCGAGGAGAAATAGCCGAGGAACAGCGTTGCCGCGCCGAAGGCCGCGATGAAGGGATAGCCTTCGCGATGGATCGGTACGAACGCGTTCTTGACCGTATCGACAAGGCTCATCGGGCTGGGGCGGGCTCCGTTTCAAGTCCGGCCTCAATAGCCGAAAGCCCCCTTCGCCGCAACGCAACAATCGGCATGGCCACATTGGCCGCAACTTGCAGAAGCGGTGATGTGCTTGCTGTCAGCGTCATTGCCATCGGAATTCAGGCCACCGCCGGTTCACAGCGCGTGGAAAAGGTCAGTCGCTCATGATCCGACATCTGAGCGGGGCGCACCTTGATGACAGTCGATGGGCTGCCTGCCAAGGCTGCGGCGCCAATGGCCATGCCGATGGAAATTTCTTCCTGAGCGAAAAGTAGGGCTGCTGTCGGCAAACCGCCCCTTCGCCCGTCCTTGGTGAGACAGCGTCGTTCATGGCCTCTTTCGGCCATGATGACGCCCGCAACACAAGGAGTTCCCGCAAATGCAGAAACAATCGGTCCCCCAAGCGCGCCTCATTACAGCCGGCCTCGCCTTCGGGGAATCGCCGCGCTGGCATGATGGGCGTCTGTGGGTCTGCAACTGGGGCACGGGCGAAATCGTCGCCGTCGATGCCGACGGCAATCGCGAGATCGTGCTCACTGTGCCGGCTGTCCTGCCCTATTCCATCGACTGGCTGCCGGATGGCCGCCTGCTCGTCGTCTCCGGTCGCGAAGGGCTGCTGCTCAGGCAGGAAGCCGACGGCGCACTCGTCACCCACGCCGATTTGCGCGGCCTGTCGAAAAGCCCGTGGAACGAGATCGTCGTCGACGGGCGCGGCAACATCTATGTCAATGGCGGCGGCCCGGCGCCGGCTCCCGGCGAGCATTTCGGCCCCGGCACCATCGTGCTGATCACATCGGATGGCGCGGTCCGGCAAGTGGCGGAGAATATCGCCTTTGCCAACGGCATGGCGGTAACCCCGGACAACAAGACGCTGATCGTTGCCGAATCGCACGCCAACCGGCTGACCGCCTTCGACATCGCCGCTGACGGCAGCCTCGCCAACCGCAGGGTCTGGGCCGATCTCGACGGTTTTCCCGACGGCATCTGCCTCGATGCCGAAGGCGCCGCCTGGTATGCGGATGTGCCCAACAAGCGCTGCGTGCGGGTGCTCGAAGGCGGTGAGGTGCTGCAGACGGTCGATGTCGACCGCGGCTGCTTTGCCTGCATGCTGGGTGGCGCGGACAGAAGAACGCTGTTCATCGCCGCCGCCGAATGGCGCGGCTTCGAGCATATGACCGGGGATGCCCGCACCGGCCAGGTGCTCGGCGTTGAAGCGCCGGCGCCTGGCGTCGGCTGGCCTGGCTAAAGCGCGTCGCGTTGAAACGGATCCAGTCGACGCGCTTTAAGCTTTTTTGTTTGTGCATGTCGTTGTCCCAAAACCGCTGCGCACTTTTGGGCGACATGCATTAGAGCCCGGGAATCCGCTGATAGTTGGCGATGTCGGCCCGAACGCCGAGCCGGGCGATCGTCTCCCGCGGATTGAAGGCGATCCGTTCATGCGCGGCCTTGACGATCGGCACGACCTTGTCGACGGCCGCCTGGCTCTCCCATTCGACGATCGTAACCAGGTTGAACTCACCCGGCCCCGAGAATTGCTCGAGCAGGAAGTCCTGCACGAAGCCATCCTGCCGGCGCAGCAGCTCATGCGTTGTCCTGACCTTGGTGAGGATCTCCTCGCGGGCGGCGGCCGGGACGACGAACTTGTCCACCCTGAACACGCTGCCGTCGTTAACATTCTGATTTATGTCGTTCATTTCAACTGTTCCGTTCTTGGATCATGGCGTTTGCGGGCTCCAAGAACGGCGTACGATCTCAACTTAAGTTGAGGTCAAGTGGAAATTTTCGACACCTTTCCCTTTCCCCTTGTGGGAGAAGGTGGCCTCGTGAAGCGAGGTCGGATGAGGGGTGTTCCAGCTTGGCAATGACGACATTTCTTCCAGCACCCCTCAACCGTCTCGGCGCTCCGCGCCGATCCACCTTCTCCCACAAGGGGGAGAAGGTAAAACGCTATGACACCTCCGACGTGCGGCGGCGAACGATGACGCCAAGCTCGTCGCCCTCGCGGGCGATGCGCAGCCGCTCCTCGGCTTCGGTCGCTTCGCGCTGGCGGTCCCACATCGAGGCGTAGAGACCATGCTTGCGCATCAGCTCGGCATGGGTGCCGCGCTCGGCGATCTGGCCGTCATGCAGCACAATGATCTCGTCGGCGGAAATCACCGTCGACAGCCGATGGGCGATGACGATGGTGGTGCGGCCACGGCTGACCAGATCGAGCGCGGCCTGGATCTCCTGTTCGGTGTGGCTGTCGAGTGCCGACGTCGCTTCGTCCAGCATCAGGATCGGCGGTGCTTTCAAGATGGTGCGGGCGATCGCCACGCGTTGCTTCTCGCCGCCGGAGAGTTTTAGCCCGCGTTCGCCGACCATCGACTTGTAGCCATCGGGCAGCCGCTCGATGAACGGGCCGATCTGGGCAAGTTCGGCCGCCTTGCGCATGTCGTCCTCACTCGCGCCGATGCGGCCATAGCGGATGTTGTAGGCGATGGTGTCGTTGAACAGCACGGTGTCCTGCGGCACCATGCCGATCACAGCCCGCAGGCTTTCCTGCGTCACGTCACGGACATCCTGGCCGTCGATCAGCACCTGGCCGGCCTGGACGTCGTAGAAGCGGAACAGAAGCCGCGAGATGGTCGACTTGCCGGCGCCCGACGGCCCGACGATGGCGACCGTCTTGCCGGCCGGCACCTCGAAGCTGATGCCTTTCAGGATCTTGCGGTTCGGGTCATAGGAGAAATGCACATCGCGGAACTCGACCGTGCCTGCCTTGACGACGAGCGGCTTTGCGTCGGGTTTGTCGACGATCTCTTGCGGTACATCCAAAAGATCGAACATCTGCTCGATGTCGGTCAGTCCCTGGCGGATTTCGCGATAGATGAAGCCGATGAAATTGAGCGGCACCGACAATTGCATCAGCATGGCGTTGATGAAGACGAAATCGCCGACCGTCTGCGTGCCGGCCTGCACTTCCAGCGCCGACATGCACATGACGATGACGGTGCCGAGGCCGAAGATAATGCCCTGGCCGAAATTCAGCCAGCCGAGCGAGGTCCAGATGCGCGTCGCCGCGATCTCGTAACGCGCCATCGAACGGTCGAAACGCTCGGCCTCCATGCCTTCGTTGTTGAAATATTTGACCGTCTCGTAATTGAGCAGCGAGTCGATCGCCTTGGTGTTGGCGTCGGTGTCGCTGTCGTTCATGTCGCGGCGGATCGAGATGCGCCAGTCGCTGGCGCGGACCGTGAACCAGACATAGATCCAGACGGTGACGGCGACGACGACCACATATTTCCAGCCATAGGTAAAGGCAAAGATGCCGGTGGTCAGCGCGAATTCGAGGATGGTCGGCGCCGTGTTGAGCATGATGAAGCGCACGATCGTCTCGATGCCCTTGGTGCCGCGCTCGATGATGCGCGACAGGCCGCCGGTGCGCCGCTCGAGATGAAAGCGCAGTGACAGTTCGTGCATATGAACGAAGGTGCGGAAGGCGAGCTGGCGCACCGCGTACTGGCCGACACGGGCAAACAGCGCGTCGCGCAGCTGGTTGAAGCCAAGCTGCACCAGGCGCACGACATTGTAGGCGACGACCAGCATGACCGGCGCCAAAAGGAAGGTCGGCAGCGGCGGCACCGACTTGGCGTCGCCGGCCAGCGCGTCGGTCGCCCATTTAAAGAAATAGGGACCGGCGACCAGCGTCAGCTTGGCGACAACCAGCAGAAGCGTCGCCCAGGTGACCCGTGCCCTGAGATCGGCGCGATCGGCCGGCCACATGTAAGGCCACAGATTGAGCAGCGTCTTGAAGGTCGAGGAGTCGGAGACAGTTTTTTCGGCCATTTTTTGTGCCTTCTTCTTATTTTTCAGCGGCCGGAGCAGCAGGAATTGACGAGCGCGGCAACCGATGCGGACACACCGGCGAGCGCTGCACGATCGACCTCGTAGCGCGAGCGCTGCCGGTCGGGCTCGAAGCGAACCAGGCCGGCCTCGACCAGTATCTTCAAGTGCTGGGAAACGGTGGACTGGGCCAGATCGAGATGATCGACCACCTCACGGCAGCAACAGGAGTTGCTGCCCGACAGATATTTCAGGATTTCGATGCGTGCCGGATGCGAAAGTGCTGCGATGCGGGCGGCGATAGCGCGGCTGTCCACGGCGGGGTTTTCCGGCGCGCGGCAGCTTCCGCCTGCTTCAAAGAGGGATTCGGTCATCGTCCATCGGCGATAAACGATGACCGTGTCGAGGGCAAGCTAACCCGATGGGTAGAGCAGGACAATCGCTTCAGACCAACGACAGTTTCCAATTTGTGGGGAGATCACCATTTGTCGAAGTTGGCGCCGCCCCTCATTGCCCTGCCGGGCATTTCTCCCCGTATAGTGACGGGGAGAAAGAAGCTGGCCGCAACGCTGGCGCCTTTTCTTCAGCACTGACAATTTGAGCACCGACAATTGGCGAAATCGTCGATGACAGCGCCCCTCTCCCCGTCACTATACGGGGAGAGGATGCCGGCAGGCAGGTGAGGGGCGCCACTGACGTTCGGAACCTGAAGCAATTGCCCTGATGGGGCAGAACTTGCGAAATATAGATCGAGTCCGAGGCGAGCCAGGCAATGCGTTAGTTGGTCTTGGTCGGCGCTGTTGTCGCCTGCTCGCCCATCGACTTGAGGTCGGCGGCTTCGCCTTCCTTCGACTTTTCCGGGACCTTGAACACCTGTCCCGGCCAGATGCGATCGGGATCGCTGATCTGGTCCCGGTTGGCGAGGTAGATGGTCGAATAACGCACGCCATGGCCGTAGACGCGCCGTGAAATCCGCCAGAGCGTGTCGTTGCGGCGGATGATGACGGCACCGTCGGCATGCTCGAGCTTGGGCGCCACGGTCTCGGGGACATCGCTTGGCGGCGTTGCCGCCGCCACAACGGCCGGAGCTTGGGCTGCGGCCGAGGCTGGCGCCTCGGTGGCCGGTGCCGCCGGGACAGCCGCGACAACAGCAGGCGCGGCCGGCTTTGCCTCAGCGGGCTTGAGCTCTGCCGGCGCCACGGCGGCGACCGATTCACCCGGCTCGCGCTCGAACGGTACGGCGGCGCGGGCCACCACTTTCACCCCGTCGGCATCGAGGCCGTCGACACGGATGGTGTAGCTGCCGACCGGAATGTCGCGCGTCGCTTCGACCAGGAAGTGGCGGTCCGGCGACGTCCGCGCATCACCGAGCAGGATGTCGTTGGCATAGGCGCGCACTTTGCGACCGGCATCGGCGAGGCCGGCAACAAAGATCTTGTGGCCGTCGATCTCGACCGCCTCGACGACGATCTTGGGTTCGGCCACGGATGCAGCGGGCTGCGTTGCCGGTGCTGCCGGAGCCGGCGTTGCTTCAACCACGGCCGGCGCTGGTGTCGTTGCCGCCGGTGCGGCTGGCGCCGCAGCAGCAGTCGCAGGCGCTGCGGTTGCCGGGGCAGCTGGCGCGGCAGCCTGGTTGCCGGCCGCCGGCGCGGCTGGCTTTGTCTCGGGCGCCGGAACGGTAAGCAGTTGGGCCGGCTTGCCCGGCTCCTCGACCATGGCCAGCACCTGGCCGGCCGCATCCTTGGGAACCGAAACGACGGCGGTCTGCGGCGAGGCGGTCACGACACCACCAGTGGTCGCGCGCAGTGCAATTGTATAGTCGCCCGGCTTCAGCGGATCGTCGAGGACGATGACAAAGGCGCCGTCAGGCCCGGCGATGGTCGAGCCGAGCACGGGCTGGCCGCTGAGGATCTCGACTTTCGAGTTGGGCGCCGCATTGCCGGCGACGACGATGGAACCATTGCTCTCGACACGCACGACATCGAAGGACGGCGCGATCGGACCGGCCGTGGCCGGCGCAGCGGGTACCGCCGTACCCGTCGCCGGTGCCATCGCATTGGTGCCGGGCGCCGCTGGCGCCGTTGCCTGGGGCGCAGCGGCTGGAGCGGCCGGCACCGCCGCTGGCGGCAGCCGCGCTTCCGTGCCGGGAGCGGCCGGTTTCGGCGCCGCGGGCGGTGTCAGCGCCGCTACTTCCGCAGGCGGCGTGCGGTTGAGATATGGGTCGAGTGCGCCCGATACATAGGCGGTTCCTGCGGCCGCGACGGTCCCACCCGCCGCGAACAAGAACGCCTTCAATGGATTAATTGCCATATTAACCTACCCCTTAGCCACCTAATGCCGGTCTAGCCTGTTTTGCCAAGACCGACAAGAAAAAGCCCGTCCCGGGGCTTGACCACGCTTTCAGACCCAATCACCAATCATCGGCATGAACACGATTCGATCCGTCTGCGTCTATTGCGGCTCGTCTCCGGGCCGTGATGAAACCTATGCCAAGGCCGGACACCTGCTCGGGCGCTCGATTGCGCGAGCTGGTCTGCGGCTGGTCTATGGCGGCGGCACCAAAGGCATCATGGGCGCCGTCGCCGAGGGCGCCCTGCGTGCCGGCGGCAAGGTGACGGGCATCATTCCGCGCTTCCTGATCAACAAGGAGGCGACCGAAACCGCGCTTGACCGGCTCGACGAGCTCGTGATCACCGACAATATGCACGAGCGCAAACACAGAATGTTCGAAAAATCCGACGCCTTTGTGGCGCTGCCCGGCGGCATCGGCACGGTCGAGGAGATCGTCGAGGTCATGACCTGGGCGCAGCTCGGCCATCACCGCAAGCCGATCGTCTTCGGCAATGTCGGTGGATTCTGGGATCCGATGCTGGCGCTGCTCGATCACATGACGACCGAGGGCTTCATCCACACCGCGCAGCGGGTCAAGCCGCTGGTGGTCAACGACCCCGAAGCAATCGTCGCCGCCATCATGGTGGCAGGCTCCTCCGTCGACGCGCCGACCGAGGGCGTGCAGTCGGTGATCGACAAACTCTAGGGGAATAAGGGAATAGGGCAGTAAGGCAGTATGTGAATTGCCTGGAGTGTGGCCCTCTCCCTACTGCCCTACTGCCCTACTGCCCTACTGCCCTACTGCCCTACTGCCCTACCCTCTTCCCCAGCTGCCTGCCGCACGGCGGTCGTGACGTCAAGAAACTGTCACACGAAACCGGGTTCCCCCATGCTAGGACTTCGCAATTGCGCCGCGGCGCGGGTCGTGGATTGAACCTGCATCTGGAGAAGCGACAATGAACATCGCTCCCAATCAGCAAGGCACTGACCTTTCGCCCTATCTGCCCGACGAGCACGGGCTGTTCTTCGTCTACCATTTCACCACTGAGGGCCTGCGCACCAAGGACCTGGCACAGGCGCGCTGGACCTGGCGCAGCTATCAGGTCACCGACCTGCACGCACGCCAGGAGATCGGCGCCGAAAGGGCTTTGCCGGGACCGGTGCGCGACGCCTTCCTTGCCCCCAGCCATGGCTGCCACATCGACTTCGAGGATGGCTGGCTCTATGGCGATCTGCCGGATCTCAGACACGACTTTTCGGAGGCGCGCGGGCTCGTCCATTTCCGCTTCGCCTTCAACGACACGATGCTCATCGGCGCTCGCAAGCAGCCGCTGGAATCGGTCGACGCCGTCCGCAAGACGGTTGAAAATGGATCGCGGAAATTCCGTTCGCCGGCGGAACTGATCGAGGCGGTCACCGGCCAGTCGCTCGACGGCATGTCGGCAGAACTCGGCAAGCTGGGCGACACGCTCGACGGCATCGAGGACCGGGTCGTGCGCGATGCATGGCACAATGAGCGACAAGCACTGGTCGAGGCGCGCCGGCAATTGGTGGTGATCCACCGGCAGATGGCAACGCTCACCAATCTGTTCCGGCATCTCGACCATTCGCATCGCGACGAACTGCCCGACCCGATCAACGACATGGCGGCCAGGCTCTCGCAACGGGCGCATACTCTCTATCATGACGGCGAGCAGTTGCAGGCGCGCACAAGGCTGTTGCAGGACGAGCTGATGGCCAAGCTGACCATGCAGTCGAACCAGTTGCTCTATGTTCTCTCTGTCATGACGGCGGTGCTGCTGCCGATGACCATCATTTCGGGCCTTTTCGGCATGAATGTCGGCGGGCTGCCGCTGGTCGACACGCCCATGGGCTTCTGGGTGGTGACCGCGGTATCACTGGTTATCGCGGCCGCCACCTATCTGTTCGTCAGACGGCTTGGCCGGGGATTGTGACAGCAGCCCAGCGATTTCTACGCCGAAGCGCGAAGATCTTCGACAAGGGTGCCGGCGGCAAGGACTTCCGCTTCGTGGTCGGGCTCGCGCCACGTCTCGGCAAGGCCTGCAGCGTACCATTCGCGCATCGCCGGCAAGGCAAGCAGCCGTGCCGGATAGCCGGCAGCCGCTCCCTCGAAGGAGAGCCCATAGGACTGGACCCGAAACGCCACCGGGGCAAAGAAGGCGTCGACGGCCGTAAAATGAGCGCCGGCGAGAAACGGTCCGCCGAAACGAGCAAGGCCATCGTTCCACAGATCGCCGAGGCGGAAGAGATCCTGCTTCAGCGCATCGGACATCGGGGACGGCTTTATCCGCACGCCGCAATTCATCGGGCATGCGCCGCGCAGCGCCGTGTAGCTCGAGTGCATTTCGGCAGCCGCCGAGCGCGCCCAGGCACGCGCCTTGGCCTCGGCAGGCCACACGCCATGGTGGCGTTCGGCCAGATATTCGACAATGGCGAGCGAATCCCAGACCGCCCAGCCATCGTCGATCAGGCTGTTGTCTATCAAGCAGGGCACCCGGCCGCTGGGTGAGAACGGTCGGTAGAGATCCCAACTCGATCCGGTCGGAAATGGCGTCAGCCGCTCCTCGAACGGAATGTCCAGTTCGCGCATGAGGACCCACGGCCGCAGCGACCATGAGGAATAGTTCTTGTTGCCAATGTGGAGCAGGTACATCGAAGTTCCTTATCGGACGGAAGCCTTGCGCGCGCTCGTCAGCATCGACCAGGAATAGATCGCCAATGCAACCCAGATCAAGGCGAAGGCGACGGCCTGGGTGGTGCCGAAAGGCTCGTTGAAGATCAGGACGGCGATCAGGAACACCATGGTCGGCGCGATATATTGCATGATGCCGATGGTCGAGAGGCGCAGCAGCTTGGCACCGAAGGCGAACAGCAGCAGCGGTATCGATGTGACCGGTCCGCAGCCGATCAGCAACGCCGTGTCGGTGGCATTGCCGGAGACGATATGGTCCTGCCCGGTCGCGATCAGGTAGGCGATGTAGCCTAGGGCCGGTACCGACAGCAAAAGCACTTCGAGCAAAAAACCCTGGCTCGGGCCAATCGGCAGTGTCTTGCGGAAGAAACCATAGGCGGCAAAGGAAAACGCCAGGGCCAGGGACACCCAGGGCAGCTTGCCGCCCTCGATGGTCAGCACCGCGACGGCGACCGCCGCCAGCACCACCGCCGCGATCTGCAGCCGGTCGAGACGCTCGCCAAGCAGCAGCGCGCCAACGACGACGCTGACCAGCGGGTTGATGTAGTAGCCGAGCGCGGTCTCGACGGTGCGGTCGACCGCGATCGCCCAGACATAGATGCCCCAGTTGACCGAGATCAGCGCCGCCGTCAGCGCGGCCATGGCGATGGTGCGGGGCGAGCGAAGTGCGGCCTTGAAATCCGCCGTGCGGCCGGCCCAGACCAGAACCGCCGCGGCGATCGGCACCGACCAGACGATGCGATGAGCAATGACTTCGGCGAGCGGCAAATGCGCGACCGCCTTCATGTAGAAGGGCAGCAGCCCCCACAGGAGATAGGCGCCCAGTGCCAGCAGGAAGCCGCGACGGGCCTTTGAATCGGCGTCCAGGGTAAGTGCGTCAGTGGCCATGGGCCAACGCTATGGCCCAGCCACCTTGCCAAGACCATCGCAAACTTCTGATGGATCAATGGACTTTCGCTGATGGTTCAAGGGGCCCTGGCGGCTCTACTCGGCAACCGCCTTCGCAGAGCTCGGTTCCTCGCCCCACGGAAGTGGGGAGAGGTGGCCCGGCAAAGCCGGGACGGAGAGGGGTCTTCGGGACTTCGGGACGGCTGGGAACTCGCTGTTCAACAACCTCAATTGGACTTCATATCATGGCCAGTCTCGCGCCCTGTTCTTCACCGGGCTCTGGCTTCGCGAATGTCGTTCCCCTCTCCGTCCCGGCTACGCCGGGCCACCTCTCCCCCGCTCCGCAGGGGCGAGGAACCCAAGCATCACTCCGCCGCGACCAGGCCAGCCATCTCGCGGTTCTTCATCAGCTTGTAGACGATGGAATCCATCAGCGCCTGGAACGAGGCGTCGATGATGTTTTCGGACACGCCGACCGTCCACCAGCGCGCACCGGTGCCGTCATGCGATTCGATCAGAACGCGGGTGATCGCCTCGGTGCCGCCATTGAGGATACGCACCTTGAAGTCGGCAAGCTCCATGTCGGCGATCTCGCCCTGGAATTTGCCGAGATCCTTGCGCAGCGCGATGTCGAGTGCGTTGACCGGGCCATGCCCCTCGGCCACCGACATCTTCTCCTCGCCGTCGACCAGCACTTTCACGATCGCTTCGGACACCGTCTTCAATTGGCCGTTGGCGTCGAAGCGGCGCTCGACCATGCAGCGGAACGAGGTCACGTTGAAGAATTCCGGCAGGCCGTGCAGCATCTTGCGCGCCAACAGCTCGAAACTGGCATCGGCCCCTTCATAAGCATAGCCCTCGGCCTCGCGTTCCTTGACCACGGCAATCAGCGCATCGAGCCGGTGGTCGTCCTTGGGCACATCGATGCCGCGCCGCTTCAGCTCGGCGAGGAAATTGGCCTTGCCGCCCTGGTCCGAGACCATGACGCGGCGGCGATTGCCGACCGTTTCCGGGGGCACATGCTCATAGGTCGCCGGCTCCTTGGCCAGCGCGGAGGCATGGATGCCGGCCTTGGTGGCGAAGGCCGAGGCGCCGACATAGGGCGCCTGTGCTTCCGGCGCGCGGTTCAAGAGTTCATCGAAGGCGCGGGACAGCCTGGAGACGCCGGTGAGAGCCTCCGCCGAAATACCTGTCATAAAGCGTGTCGAGAAAGCCGGCTTCAGCGCCAGTGTCGGCACGATCGAGATCAGATTGGCGTTGCCGCAGCGCTCGCCGATGCCGTTGAGCGTGCCCTGGATCTGGCGCACGCCGGCCTCGACCGCGGCCAGCGAATTGGCGACCGCCTGGCCGGTGTCGTCATGGGCATGGATGCCGAGATTGTTGCCGGCAATACCGGAGGCGATGACGCTCTCGACGATGGCGCGGACTTCCGATGGCTGCGTTCCGCCATTGGTGTCGCACAGCACCACCCAGCGCGCGCCCGCATCATAGGCGGTCCTGGCGCAGGCCAGCGCATAGTCGGGATTGGCCTTGAACCCGTCGAAGAAATGCTCGCAGTCGACCATCGCCTCCTTGCCGGCGGCGATCGCCGCCTCGACGGAGGCCTTGATGGATTCGAGGTTTTCCTCGTTGGTGCAACCGAGCGCGACGCGGACATGATAGTCCCAGCTCTTGGCGACGAAGCAGATGGCGTCCGATTTCGACTGCACCAGTGCCGCAAGCCCAGGATCGTTGGACGCCGACACCCCTGCCCGCTTGGTCATGCCGAAGGCCACGAATTTGGCGCGCGCCGTGCGCTTCTCCTGGAAGAAGGCGGTGTCGGTCGGGTTGGCGCCGGGGTAGCCGCCCTCGACATAGTCGAGGCCGAAAGCGTCGAGCAATTTTGCGATGGCGATCTTGTCCTCGACGGAAAAGTCGATGCCCGGCGTCTGCTGGCCATCGCGCAAGGTGGTGTCGAAGAGGAACAGTCTTTCCTTTTTCATGAAAGCAAGGTGCTTGAGCACCCCCCTCTGTCCTGCCGGACATCTCCCCCGCAAGGGGGGAGATCGGCAGCTTCTGCGAAGTAGCCTTTCTTGCAGCGTCGCAGATTGGCGAAAACGGTAATGACGGCCAATCTCCCCCCTTGCGGGGGAGATGCCCGGCAGGGCAGAGGGGGGTGGGAAGGATCGCCGAGCATCGACTATACCTTCCCCACGAACCGATCCGTCGCCCGGATCAGCCGATCCAGAATACCCGGTTCTGAATAGGCGTGACCGGCGCCCTCGATCAGGTGGAAATCCGCCTTTGGCCAGGCCTTGTGCAGCGCCCAGGCGTAGTGCGCCGGGCACGGCATATCGTAGCGGCCGTGGACGATGGTGCCGGGGATATTCCCGAGCTTCCAGGCATCGCGCAGCAACTGCCCCTCTTCCAGCCATCCGGCATGGACGAAATAGTGGTTCTCGATGCGGGCGAAGGCGATGGCATAGTCATCCTGCCCGAACGGACCGCTGGTCTCGGGTTCGGGCAAAAGCGTGATCGTTTCGCCCTCCCAAAGGCTCCAGGCACGGGCGGCCTCGATCTGCGCCTTGCGATCGCTGCCCACCAGCCGCTTGCGATAGGCGGCCATCATGTCGCCGCGCTCGGCCTCGGGGATCGGTGCCAGGAACCGCTCCCATTTGTCCGGGAACATTTCCGAGACGCCGAACTGGTAATACCATTCGAGCTCCGCACGCGTCAGCGTGTAGATGCCGCGCACCACCAGTTCGCTGACGCGATCAGGGTGCGTTTCGGCATAGGCCAGCGCCAGGGTCGAGCCCCAGGAGCCGCCGAAGACCAGCCATTTGTCGAAGCCGGCCATCTCGCGCAGGCGTTCGATGTCGGCGACCAGATGCCAGGTGGTGTTGGCCTCGAGCGAGGCGTTGGGCGTCGATTTTCCGCAGCCGCGCTGGTCAAACAGGATGACGTCGTAGAGCTTTGGGTCGAACAGCCGCCGGTGTTTTGGCGAGATGGTGCCGCCCGGCCCGCCATGCAGGAATACCGCCGGCTTGGCGCCCTTGGTGCCGGAGCGTTCCCAATAGACCTGATGGCCGTCGCCGACATCGAGCATGCCGGAATCGAACGCCTCGACCTCGGGATAGAGGGTGCGCAATTGACTGCTCATAGCTGCAAACCTTTGGTCGGCCAGTCCGCCGTTTCGTGGTCGGGATGCTGGAAGGAGATGATCGCTTCCTGCCGGGCATAGTAGTCGGGGTCCTGGTGGACGGGCTGATCGAAGATCGTCTCCACCCAGGGCAGCCGCGCGTCGTAATTGACCTGGATTTGTGGGGCGAGATCGGAGCGATCGTCGAAGGCGCCGATGGCGATCTCCAGTCCGCCGGGTTGCCGATAGGTCAACGGCGTACCGCAGCGGGCGCAGAAGCCGCGATCGATGTTGACCGACGACTGGAAATAGCTCGGTTCTTCATGGGTCCATTCGACGCCGTCCTTGGGCACGGTCACCAACGCCCCGAAGAACGAGCCAAACTGTTTCTGGCACATGCGGCAATGGCAGATAGACGGACGGCCGAGCGCCCCATGAATGCGGAAACGCACGGCGCCGCACTGGCAGCCACCGGTTCTTACTGTCTCGGTCATGATTTTTCCTCTGGCGGCCATTGTTCGGTGTCGTGGTCCGGGTGCTGGTAGGAGACGAGATCGGCCAGATAGGAAGCGAACGACATGTCGGCCATCGTGTCCTCGCCCGGCAATTGCGGGATCGTATCGACATAGGGCAGTTTTGCCTCGATGCCCCACTGGACCATCGGCACGATTTCAGCCGGATTGTCGAACGCGCCGATGGCCAGGCCGACGCCATCGGGCGCGGTGAAGGTCAGCGGCGTGCCGCAATGCGGGCAGAAGCCACGATCGACATGGTTTGACGAGCGGAAATATTTCGGCTCGCCACGCGTCCACTCGAGCCTGGCGTCGCCCACGGACACCAATGGCGCATAAAACGAGCCGAACGCCTTCTGGCACATGCGGCAATGGCAGATCGACGCGTCGCCGAGCGCGCCCTCGACGCGAAAGCGCACCGCGCCGCACTGGCAGCCGCCGGTGTAGATCGGCCGGTTGTCGAGGCTCATCGCCGGTCACTCCGCGGCATGGCAAACGGCCTCGACATTGTTGCCGTCGGGATCGAAGACGAAGGCGCCATAATAATTCGGGTGATAGTGCGGGCGCAGGCCCGGCCCGCCATTGTCCTTGCCGCCGGCCGCAAGCGCGGCGGCATGGAAGGCATCGACCTCGGCGCGGCTGCGCGCGGTGAAGGCGACGTGCTGGTGGTCTTTCGGCTTGTCCTTGCCGGAACTCAGCCAGAACACCGGCCGCTCGCGTCCGTAACCGCCAACCTTGACGCCGCCGGTATACTCCTGCGGCACCATGTAAAGCAGCGCCGCGCCAAGCGGCGCCATCGCCTTGTCGTAGAAAGCCTTCGAAGCGTCGAAATCGGCAACAGTAATGCCGAGATGGTCGATCATTGAACTGCCTCCCTTGCTGGTTCACGCGCCAGCATCACCGCATCAGCCGAACCGCCCACGATCACGATGTGCTGGCAGACATTGTCGATATCGCGAATGACGTCGTCGTTCCAGAAGCGCAGGATGGTCCAGCCAAGCGCTTCGAGCTTGGCAGTTCTCATGGCGTCGGATGCCGAAGCTTCAGCCTGAGCATGCTGAGAACCATCCAACTCGACGATCAGCTTCTTGCTGGAGCAGGCAAAATCGACGATGTAGTCGGCTATCGGCATTTGGCGTCGAAACGCCAGCCCCATGAGCCGATGTGCGCGAATCTCATTCCAGAGTTTCAGTTCGGCATCGGTCATAGCTTTGCGCATCTTGCGCGCATTGCTGCGGTTGTTGGCGGGCACTGGATAATGCGTCATCGCGGTTCGCCCCCCTCTGCCCTGCCGGGCATCTCCCCCTCAAGGGGGGAGATCGGCAACCTCACCGGAGGTGCCCAACTATCAACGTTGACAATTGGCGAAAGCCGAAGTGACGTCCAATCTCCCCCCTTGAGGGGGAGATGTCCGGCAGGACAGAGGGGGGTGTTTCGCGCCGCCCTCACCGCTTCACCTCCCAGGTCGTCACACGTTCGCCGGTGACGGGATCCTTGCCGTCCTTCAACTGTACACCTTGTGCCAAAAGGTCGTCGCGGATACGGTCGGCCTCGGTCCAGTTCTTCGCGGCGATGAGCGCGAGGCGATTGGCGATCGCCTTGGCAACGCCACCTTCATCGATTTCGGCCGACGCGACATCGAAGCCAAGAAACAGCAGCGATGCCTTCAGCGCAGCGGCCGCCTCGTTGCCGTCCGCGGCCTCGCCGGCCAGCTGCGTCAGGACCTGGAAGGCAGCGTAGGTCGCGAGATCGTCCGACAACGCACCGATGACCTCACCGGGCAACCGCCCCACCGCCGCCGGCGCCAGGTCCGCCGCGCGTTTCCATTTGCGCAGCATGTTCTCTGCCTCCTCCAGCTTGCGCACCGAAAAATCGATCGGCTCGCGATAATGCGTCATCAGCATTGCCAGCCGCAGCACCTCACCCGGCCATTTGCGGCCGCCGAAGGTCTCCGTCTCCAGCAGTTCGTTGATCGAGTAGAAATTACCCAGGCTCTTCGACATCTTCTGCCCCTCGACCTGCAGGAAGCCGTTGTGCATCCAGATGTTGGCCATAACGTCGGTGCCGTGGGCGCAACGCGACTGGGCGATCTCGTTCTCATGGTGCGGGAAGATGAGGTCGAGGCCGCCGCCATGGATGTCGAAGACTTCGCCGAGATAGGCGGCCGACATCGCCGAGCATTCGATGTGCCAGCCCGGCCGGCCCCTGCCCCAGGGCGAATTCCAGCCCGGCTCCTCCGGTGACGACAGCTTCCACAGGACGAAATCCTGCGGGCTTTTCTTGTGCACGTCGACGGCGATGCGGGCACCGGCCTGCTGCTCGTCGAGATTGCGCTTCGACAGCTGGCCATAATCCGGCATCGACGCCGTATCAAACAGCACTTCGCCAGCGGCAACATAGGCATGACCGCGTTCGATCAGGCTTTGAATCAAGCTGATCATGTCGGCCTTGCCGTCGGCGCGGGGCTCGACGAATTCGGTGGCGCGCGGCTCGACCGTCGGCTCCAGGCAGCCGAGAACCGCAACATCCCTATGGAACTGGTCGGCGGTCTTTTCGGTGACCCGCCGGATCGCCTCGTTGAGCGAAAGCGCGCCTGAGGCGATCTCGCCGCCGAAATCCCTCAGGGCGCGCGCGTTGATCTTGTCGTCGACGTCGGTGATGTTGCGCACATAGGTGGCGTGCGTCTCACCATAGAGATGGCGCAACAGGCGGAACAGCACGTCGAAGACGATCACCGGCCGCGCATTGCCGATATGGGCAAAGTCGTAGACGGTCGGACCGCAGACATACATGCGCACGTTCAACGGATCGATCGCGACGAAATCCTCTTTCGTCCGCGTCAGCGTGTTGTAGAGGCGCAAGCCCTGCGATGCGTCAGACATTCGTGCCTTCCCGGTTCGTTACTTTGTTCGAGCATGATCTGGTCCGAAAACCGGTTCCTACTTTCGCTTCGCGGACCTTCGGTTCGGGATCATGCTTTGACTGGAGTCGGGCACGCGCCGAGGCGCAATTCAGACTCCAGCCTGCTGGCCGGGGCGTTTGTCCAATCTGGGGAAAGATGAGGCGAAAACGTCCGGACCAGCGCGAGGCTAGCCAATAATGCAAATGCCACAAATGGCGAAAGACGTTTTCATGGGCGGCTTTATCGCCTTGGCCGGTGTTGCCGTCAAGTCGCTAGTTTCGGCAAAAACGTCGCTGGATCACAGGTAAAGACGCGGTGAAACATTTTATTAAACATGTCGGCACAGTCATGAGACATTCGTCGGCTAGTTCAGCAGGCGTCACGATTTGGTCAGAATCGGCCATCAAACGCAGACACGAAAACGTTACCTGGGAAGAGAGACATGCTCCGAAGCAAGCAGGAATCAAACCGCGCCAAGCAACCGGCGTTGGCCAACCACTACCGCGCGATCGGCCCGGCCGCGATCGTCGCCGCCCTCCTCCACACCGCGAAGAAGAAAAAGCCGGCGCAGAAGATCGTATCGCCTCGCGCTGCCTGAGTGGTGCGCGGCCGGCACCAAAGGCGCCGGACATGATGGCGCTGACATGCGCGCCTCATAACAACAGCTTCGTTTTGTTTGAGCATGATCTTTCCCGAAAACCGGGGCCACTTTTCAGGATCAGGCTCTAAAACAGCGTCATCTGACTGTCGTCCGCGCCGGGCTTCTGGCGCTTGGCCTTCTCGGGCTCCGGCCCGATCTCGCCCCTCTCCTGAATCTCCGATCCGGTGTTGGCGACCTTGTTGACGAGGTCGGAGACCGGAATCGCCTCGAAGAAATCAAGCCGCGCCGGCCGCAACAGGTCGGCGACATCGCGCGGCTCGAGCGCGCGGCAATCCAGCCAACGGGCGAAGTCCCCGGGATCGATCACCACCGGCATGCGGTCGTGGATATGCGCGATGTCGGCATTGGCGTTGACGGTCAGGATGGCGCCGGTGTCCATTTCCGAACCGCCCGGCTCGGCATAGGTCTCGATCAGGCCGGCAAAGGCAACCAACCCACGATGCCGGGGCCGTATCCAGTAAGGTTGCCCCTTCTTGCCGCCGGTTTGCCGCCACTCGTAAAAGCCGGACGCCGGCACCAAAGCACGACGATGGCGCATGGCGGCTTTGAACGAAGCCTTTTCGGCTGCGCCTTCAGAGCGCGCGTTGAACAGCAGTGGAAACTCCCTGGTATCCTTCACCCAGGTCGGGATCAGCCCCCAGCGCACCAGCATCGACTGGCGGTCCGGCAGATTGGAGCCGGGCGCCCGCGGAGCGCCGGCGGTCGCCATCAGGATCGGCTGCGTCGGCGCGATGTTGAAGCGTGCTGGGAAATCCTCCAGTTCCGCCAGCCCAAGAAAGGCGGCGGTCTGGTCCGGCGTTGCGGTCAAGGCGAAACGTCCGCACATGGTCGACTGGCACCCTTCGAATGGTTCGGTTTGAAAGTGGCGATGGAACCGGCGTTGCGCAACCGCTAAAGCTTCCGCATGCTGGGCGGTCCACAACAGACCTGCCTGCAAATGAGCCTGAACCGAGAATCCATGAAAGAGACACGCAAGATACTTCCGGCAGTCTCGGTCGCCGTCGTGCGCGGCGACACCGTGCTGTTGGTCAAGCGGGCGCGGCAGCCTTCGCAAGGGCTCTATGCCTTTCCAGGGGGAAAGGTCGAACCTGACGAGACCCTGGAGGATGCGGTACGTCGCGAGTTGTTGGAAGAAACCGGCTTGCAGGCCACCGATTTTCGCCCGCTTCGGGAAATCCACATCGACGGCAGGGATGACGGCCATCCGGTCGACTACCGGCTGACGGTGTTCGGCGCCGCCCATGCCGGCGGCGAGGCGGTGGCCAGCGACGATGCCGAAACGGCCGCCTTCTATACGCTCAGCGAAATGGCGGCGCTGCCGCTCGCCGGCTCGGTGTTTGCCGTCGCCGAAGACTTGTTGGATCCCGGCGGAAACGCCGGGCAGCAGCCCTGAAAATCGCCTTGCGGGCGACAAATTGTTTCGCCACAAAGGCTTATGCTGTTTGGCAGAGCCAGAACGGCCTACGCCATTCGGCAGACCACAACGGCTTAAGCCGTTAGGCGGAGAAGGCTTATGAACCGTCCATCCCTGCTCCTCGCCGTATGTCTTGCCGTCAGCGCGGCTGTCCCGGCGCGGCCGGCGCTCAGCGCCGAGTCGCCGTTCGAGCCTGGGCTCATGCGGCTGGCGGAAGTTCTGGGGTCGCTGCATTTCCTGCGCAATCTATGCGGTGAGAAAGGCGACCAGTGGCGTGTCGAGATGGCGAAGCTGCTCGATTCGGAGAATCCGGACGCCGAACGACGCGCACGCTTCATTGCCAGCTTCAATCGCGGCTATCGCTCCTTCGGCGGCATCTACACGCAGTGCACGCCGTCGGCCACCGAAGCCATCAGCCGCTATATGAAGGAAGGCGAGACCCTTTCGCGCGACATCGCCTCGCGTTACGGCAACTGATCTGGCCATTCCGACCTGCTCATCAACAGATATCCGGACCATCCCTGGCGGCGACCGACACATCCGGCTTGTGCCAGGCGATATCTTGATGCAATTCTTATGTGGCACTTCTGCAACAGTGTTAATGAAACCTTACCCTGAGAATGCGGAATTAACTCAAACTGAAGGTTTTCGCCCCGCGGGCCGCCCTAATCGGCTAAGTTTGACCCGAGTTGAACGCAGCTTCGCGCAAGGCGATCGGACTTTGTAAAAAACGATCAAAAAAATGTCGTATTTACAAATACTTAATTGGCCCTGCGTGTGAAATGAACAGATCAAGCCCGATCCACATCGACGGATCGCCGCTTGAAAGGGTGGACATCGCATATGGAACATGGTGTCAACGACATCGACGCGCTGGTCAGGGAAGAGAAACGCCTGACCGCCGTGGAGAGCCACAGCGAAGCCTGGGCGGAGGGTCTCTCCGCCGGCATAGAGCCCGAGATCATTGCCGAGGCAGCGCTCGAGACGGCGTTCGGCGAGATGTTGCGTGCCAATGGCGAGACCTCGGCCCTTGCCCTGCTCGACCGTATGCGTGAAAAGGTGATTGCTGGCGCCTTCGAACCTGAACGGCTGCGGCACTGAACCGACGTCCGGTTCTTTGACCATATGCCGCTCGGGCACAATGCCCGGAATCAAGGAGAAGCGGGCAGTGAAATTTTCGATGTCAGGCAAGCCGAACGGCTTGATCCTTAGCATCTGTCTCGCCGCCTGCTGCGCCGCGTTTCCCCTGGTTGTGTGTCTCGCGAGCAGCCCCGCTCATGCGTTGAGCGAGATCAAGCGCGAAGAGCTTCCCTCACCGATCCAGCCATCGGCGGATGACGACCTGTCGCCGCCCGGAAGCACCGTGCCGATACCCGACCCGGTCGGAACGCCACCATCAACCAGCCAGCCGGCGGCTCCGGCCGAGACCGAGCCGGACAGCCCGGCGGACGGCGGCGCGACCAGACCGCGCGTCGATCCGGACACGCCGTTGCCTGAGGTCGTCTACGATCTCGGCAAACTGCCCGAACCGGTGCGGCGCATGCATGACCTGATCGTCGAAGCCTGCAAGAGCGGCGACATCGAAAAACTGCGGCCTTTGATCGGCACGGGCGCCAGCACGACGCAATTGTCGCTGACCGATATAGACGGCGACGCCATTGCCTTCCTCAAAGGGCTTTCGGGCGATCAGGATGGCCAGGAGATTCTGGCCATCCTCGAGGAAGTGCTCGATGCCGGCTACGTCCACCTCGATGCCGGCAAACCGGAAGAACTCTATGTCTGGCCGTATTTCTTCGCGCTGCCGCTGGACAAGCTCGATGCCAAGCAGCGGGTCGAGCTGTTCAAGATCGTCACCGCCGGCGATTTCGACGACATGAAGCAGTTCGGCGCCTACATCTTCTACCGCGTCGGCATCACGCCCACCGGGCAATGGACGTTCTTCGTCGCCGGGGATTGAGGTTCTTACCCTCCCCCTTGTGGGGAGGGTCGCTGCGAAGCAGCGGGGTGGGGGTCAGCGCCAACCCCCCCGCCCGGACCTTCGGTCCGACCTCCCCACAAGGGGGAGGTAGGGAGCCTAGACTGGCAGCGCCTCGGAAAACTCCACTGCCCTGCCCTGGCTTGGCGTGACGATTTCGCCTTCCCACATCACGCGATGACCGCGAATGACGGTGCCAACCGGCCAGCCGGTCACTTCTTTGCCGTCATAAGGCGTCCAGCCGGCTTTCGAACCGGCCTGTGCGTTGGTGATGATTTCGCGCCGCTTCATGTCGACAATGGTGAAATCGGCGTCGTAGCCAGCCGCGATGCGGCCTTTTCTTGCCATGCCGAAGATGCGTTGCGGGCCGTGGCTGGACAGGTCGACGAAGCGCTGCAGGGTCAGTCGGCCGGCGTTGACGTGATCGAGCATGATCGGCACCAGCGTCTGCACACCGGTCATGCCCGACGGCGAAGCCGGATAGGGCTTGGCCTTTTCGGCCAGCGTGTGCGGTGCGTGGTCGGAGCCGAGCACATCGACGATGCCTTGCGCAATGCCGTGCCAGATGCCGTCGCGATGGCGCGCGGCGCGCACCGGCGGATTCATCTGGATCAGCGTGCCGAGCCGCGCATAGTCGTCGGCGCTCAGCGTCAGATGGTGCGGCGTCGCCTCGCAGGTCGCGACATCCTTGTGCTGTTCGAGGAACAGGATCTCCTCGGCGGTCGAGATGTGCAGGACATGGATGCGGGCGCGAACGCTTCGCGCGATGCGCACCAGCCGTTCGGTGCAACGCAAGGCGGCGATCTCGTCGCGCCACACCGGGTGCGATGACGGGTCGCCTTCGATGCGTTCGCCCAGACGCTCGCGCAGCCGGAATTCGTCCTCGGAGTGAAAGGCGGCACGGCGGCGCGTGTTTCTGAGGATCGATGCCACGCCTTCGTCATCCTCGACCAGCAGGTCGCCGGTCGACGAGCCCATGAACACCTTGATCCCGGCGGCCCCCGGCAGCCGCTCGAGCTCGCCGACGTCCTTCGCATTCTCACGTGTGCCGCCGACCCAGAAGGCAAAATCGCAATGCATGCGGCCACTGCCACGCCGGACCTTGTCGGCAAGCGCTGCCTCGCTGGTGGTCAGCGGATTGGTGTTGGGCATCTCGAACACGGCGGTGACACCGCCCAGCACCGCCGCCCGCGAGCCGGTCTCCAGGTCTTCCTTGTGCTCAAGCCCGGGCTCACGGAAATGCACCTGGCTGTCGACGACGCCCGGCAGGATGTGCAGGCCACGGCAGTCGATCATCTCCCCGGCCGAGGCCCGGCCGAGGTCGCCGATGGCAGCGATGCGCCCGTCCTTCACACCGATGTCGCGCGCCCCCTCGCCGTCATGGTTGACCACGGTACCGCCTGTCAGGATGAGGTCGTAGGTCATGGTCATGCTCTCTTGCGGGGGGAGTGCCAGCGGCTTACGTAAAGGCCGACCGTTTTGCAAGATCAGGCTGCTTTCGCCAATGCCCTTCGCCCAGCTCAAAGACCGCGCAATCATCTCCGTCTCGGGTCCTGATGCCGAGCATTTTCTGCAGAACATCCTGACCACGGATCTCGACATACTGGCCGTCGGCGAAGCCAAGCCCGGAGCGCTGCTTTCGCCGCAAGGCAAGATCCTGTTCGATTTCCTGGTCTCGCGCGCCGGCGAAAGTGCATTCCGCCTCGAATGCCGCGCCGACATTTCAGATGATTTCGTACGCCGGCTGACGCTCTACAAGCTGCGCGCCAAGGTCGAGATTGCCAAGGCGGATCAGGCGCTTGTCACCGTGGCATGGGGACGTGAGTCAACGGCCTCACATTCCGATTCAACGGCGGCTCAATCAACAGCCGTGGTCGACCGACGCTTCCCCGACGATCATGTGAGCCGCTCCTATGGTGATGCGGCAGCGAGCAGCGACGACGCGGCCTGGCAGGCCTTCCGCATCGCCGGGGGCATTGCCGAAAGCGGCAGCGACTACCAACTCGGCGATGCCTTCCCCCATGACGTGCTGCTGGACGAGACCGGCGGTGTCGGTTTCAAGAAGGGCTGCTATGTCGGCCAGGAGGTCGTCTCGCGCATGCAGCACCGCGGCACGGCCAGGCGGCGCGTGCTGATCGTCCAGGCCGGACTGCCGCTGCCGGCCGCCGGGACGGAACTCACCGTCGACGGGCGGCCGGTCGGCTTGCTGGGCTCGAGCGCCGGCACGACCGGGCTTGCCATTGCGCGCATCGACAGGGTCAAGGCAGCGCTCGACGCCGGCCAACCGATCATGGCGGGAGACGTGCCGGTTACGATGGCCATTCCCGGCTGGGCGAAGTTCAGCTTCCCGCAGGAAGCCGTCAGCGCGGAGGAGGCCTGATGGCGGCCGATCGCGTCGGCGCGCCGGCACGCGCCTGGCAGCGCATGCTGTCCGGCCGCCGGCTCGACCTGCTCGACCCCTCGCCGCTCGACATCGAGATATCGGACATTGCGCATGGGCTCGCCCGCGTCGCCCGCTGGAACGGCCAGACCAGCGGCGAGCATGCCTTTTCGGTTGCCCAGCATTCGCTGCTGGTCGAGGCGCTGTTCTGCGATCTGGTGCCCGAGGCTTCGGCCGATGCCCGGCTGGCAGCCCTGCTGCACGACGCCCCCGAATACGTGATCGGCGACATGATCTCGCCGTTCAAATCGGTGATGGGCGGCAGCTACAAGGATTGCGAGTTGCGATTGCAGCGCGCCATCCATTCGCGCTTTTCGCTGCCGCCGGAACCGGCCGCGGCGCTGCGCAAGGACATCAAGCGCGCCGACCAGATCGCCGCCTATTTCGAAGCAACGCTGCTTGCCGGTTTTTCGACCGCCGAGGCGACCGAATTCTTCGGCCGTCCGCGCGGCTTCAATGCCGATCGCTTCGATTTCACGCCACGCTCCGTGACCTGGGCGCAGAATGCGTTCCTCGAGCGGTTTTCGGCGATCGAGAAGTCGCGGCGCCAGGTTCCGGCGCAAGCGGCCGGCTGAAAAACGCTAAATTAACCGGCGGCGACCACAGTAGCCTGTTCAATCACGAGCCGCAGGCGCGCCTTATGCCCGTCGCTGATGCCAAGGATGGTTCGGCCGTCCCGGAACCGGGGGCCGAAGGCGTGGATCGGCCGCGCCGCATGGAAGACGAACTGCGCGAACAGAACGAACGTTTTTCGGCGGCGGTCGAGAACATGTCGCATGGGCTGTGCATGTTCGACGCCGACGAGCGCATGATCATCTGCAACGGCAACTACATCAACATCTTCTGTCTCGACGCCAAGGTGATGCGACCTGGCATCCGGTTCCTCGACATCCTGCGGCACAGCGTCGACATCGGCATCGCCTCGCAAAGCGCCGACGAACTCTATGCCATCCGCAAGCCCTATATCGACCAGGCGAAACCCTCGACCTATGAGGAGACGCTTTCGGATGGTCGCATCATCAGCATTTCGCATCGCCCGCTGGCTTTGGGCGGCTGGGTCTCGATCTACGAGGACATCACCGAACAGCGGCGCGCCCAACAGGATCTCAAGGAGCAGCATCGCCGCTTCGACGCGGCGTTGGCCAACATGTCGCAAGGCCTGCTGATGTATGATGCTGACGGCAGGCTGATCGTGCGCAATGAGCGTTTTCTGGAACTCTACAACGTCACCGCAGCCGACTTTCCGTTTGGAACGGCCCACCGCGACGCGCTCGAACGGCTGCTGGAACTCGGCATCTATGCGAAGATCGACGTCGACAGCGAAGTCGCCAAAACCGAAGCCTGCCTGGTGGCGGCAAAAATGCATTCGACATATCGGTATCTTACCGACGGCAGGACGGTTCTGGTCACACGCCAGCCGATGAGCGGCGGCGGTTGGGTGGCGACTTTCGACGATGTTACCGAACGCCGCCGCACCGAAGAGCGCATGACGCACCTTGCGCATCACGATACGCTGACCGGATTGCCCAACCGCTCGATGTTTCGCGAACGGCTCGACCTTGCGCTGGAAGACGCGGTAGCGGCACCGCTGGCAATCTTCTCGCTCGATCTCGACCGCTTCAAGGCTGTCAACGACACTTGGGGACATCCGGCTGGCGACTGGCTGCTGAAGAGCGTGGCCGAGAGGCTGCAGCGTTGCCTGCGCAATGAAACTGACGTCGTCGCCCGTTTTGGCGGTGACGAATTCGTCATCATCCAGTCCCATTTCAAAAGCCTGGCCGAGGTGGAAAAACTGGCGAAGCGCATCGTCGAGGTGGTCGCAAAGCCGTTTCGCGACAAAAACCGGGACATGCATGTCGGCGTCAGCCTGGGCATCGCCATTTTCCCCGACGACGGCGGGGATGCCGATACGCTGCTGAAGAACGCCGATACGGCGCTCTACCGGGCGAAGCGCGAAGGGCGCAACCTGTACCGCTTCTTCGAGCCCGGAATGGACGCCACGGTGCAAGCACGCCGGGCGCTTGAGATCGATCTCGAGACAGCGCTGCCACGCCAGGAATTCGATCTCGATTTCCAGCCGATCATGAATATAGAATCCGGCGAAATCGTCGGTGCGGAAGCCTTGATGCGCTGGCATTCGCCCGCGCGCGGCACGGTGGCGCCCGACGAATTCATTCCCGTCGCCGAAGAAATCGGACTGATCGTGCCGCTTGGCGAATGGGCGTTGAGGACGGCCTGCGCGGCGGCGGCGAGCTGGCCTCCCGGCCTGCGCATCGCAGTCAATGTCTCGGCCGTGCAGCTCAAAAGCGGCGGCTTTGCCCGCGGCGTCATCTCGGCTCTCGCCTTTTCCGGTGTGTCCGCCAGCCGATTGGAACTGGAAATCACCGAGACCGTTCTGATGGACGAAAGCGAGACAGTGCTGAAGACGCTGCGTGAGCTGCGCGCGCTGGGCATCCGCATCGCACTGGACGATTTCGGCACCGGCTATTCCTCGCTCGGCTACCTCAGGCGGTTTCCGGTCGACAAGATCAAGATCGACCGTTCATTCATTCGCGACATCGGCAATCGCGACACCGCAGCGATCGTTCGCACCATCATCGGGCTGGGCGCGGAACTTGGCATCACCGTCACCGCCGAGGGTGTCGAAACCGAAGTGCAGCTCGACATTCTGCGCGGCAATGACTGTGTCGAGGCGCAGGGCTTTCTGATCGGCGTGCCGTCAAGGGCAGCGGATATACTGCGCCTGCTGAAAACGCGCGCGTTGCACAGCCAGACCGGCTGAGGCAGGCAGCATCAGCGCAATGTCTCGATATATTTTTCGTGGAAGCTGATATAGCCCGGCTCGACTACCTCCAAATGCCGCCCGATCAGCGCATGAAACTCCGGCAGCTGATGAAATGGCACGCCGGGATAGGCATGATGCTCGGCATGGAACGGCATGTTCCACGCCAGCTTGCGGACCAGCCAGTTGGTCAGCGTGGTCCTGGTGTTTTCCAGCATGTTGGCGACGAACGGGCAGCGGCCGTGCTCGGCCAGGAGATAGAGGCGCAGAAATGGCTGCCCGAGCAAAGCCGGCACGATCCAGACATAGAGAAGCACCGTGAGCCGGAAATAGACGGCCAGCAGAGCGACCACGGCATAAAAGGCAATCATGGCACGCGCCTCGATGCGCACCTTGTCGTAGCCTTTTGGCGGAACGTAGCTTTCCCGGCCCCTGCCCATCGCATTGCCATAAAGCGTCTTGAAGTGGCCCCACCACGTCGGAATGCCGGAGACATGGACGAGGTATTGCCGCCATGTCTCCGGTTTGGGGAAAGCCAGTTCCGGGTCGTTGTCCGGGTCCTGGGTGTATCGGTGGTGAGCGAAATGGAAGTAACGGAACCAGTCCGCCGGCAGCGCGATCGCCAGGCTGCAGACCCGCGCCACGGCATCGTTCAGCCACTGCGTTTCGAAGGCGGTGCGATGAACCGTCTCGTGCAGAAGCGTGAACAGGAACACGATCAGGATGCCCTGCGGCAGCATCAGCAGCGGCCAGAACGGCACCTTCGCGGCAATCAGCGATCCGATGACCACGATCGCACCCCAATGGGCACCAAGCTGAACGAGACCCGAGACATCCGACTTGGCGGTCAGGCGATTGCGCTCTTCCTGCGTCAGCGATGCAATTACGTCGCGATGGTCCACGGGCGTCATCCAAGCTGGAATGTCGAAGGCCTAGAGTAAGCAACAAAAAAGCTTCCTGAAAACGAGGAATTCTGCGATTTAGATAAGGTCATCTTATCTATTGGGCATCATGATCGCTTTTCCATCCTTGCGCGGGCTCCAGGCTTTCGAAGCGGCTGCGCGTTCCGGCAGCTTTGCCGCCGCGGCCGACGAGCTTTCCATCTCGGCGGCGGCGGTCAGCCAGCTGATCCGGACCGTCGAGGACCAGATGGGCCGCAAGCTGTTCAACCGGGTCAACCGCCGTGTCGTTCTCACCGACGCCGGCAGGGAAATACTGCCTCGGCTGACCACGGCATTCGGTGAGATCGGCAGCGTGTCGCGCGAACTGGGCGGCGCCGAGTTCCGCTCCCGGCTGGTGGTGTCGGTGCCGCCATCGATGGCGATGGGCTGGCTGTCGTCGCGCCTGGTGGGTTTTGTCGCGGCCCACGGCGCTGTCGACATATCGCTCAGGGGCGAAGACGATCCGGTATCGTTCGACCGCGACCTGATCGATATCAGGCTTTCCTACGGCCGTTCGCACTACCGCGACCAGGCAACGGAAGACATCGTCAGGGATGCCGTC
Source organism: Mesorhizobium sp. AR07 (assembly GCF_024746815.1). GTDB lineage: Bacteria > Pseudomonadota > Alphaproteobacteria > Rhizobiales > Rhizobiaceae > Mesorhizobium. The sequence continues at coordinate 17,952 of NZ_CP080525.1, read as the reverse complement.
TACCCCGTTTGCGCACCGGATGTCGCGGCGACCATCAAATCTCTGGACGCCGCCACCCTCGCCGGTTTGCCGCTGATCCATACCGACTGGGGGCCGACGGGCGCATCGTTTCCGTCATGGCGCAACTGGTTCGAAGCGGCGGGCATCGAGCCTGGCCGGGCAGCGCAACGCGGCCTTTCGGCGAATTCGTCGCGGGCCGCACTCGATCTCGCCATCTCGGGCCTCGGCGTCGCGCTCGCCCAGGGGGTCTTCTGCGCCGAGGCGATTGAGGACGGCAGGCTGATCAGGCCCCTCGCCCAGGCGCTGGAGCTGCGCCAGCCCTACTGCCTGACGATACCAGAGCGCAGCACAAGGCGTGACGTGGTGGCCGCCTTTCGCCAGTGGCTGATCGAGGAATGCGTGCGCGCGGCAGGCTCGCCGGCACTCCGCTGACCACGGCCATGATCAGAGATGGCCGCTCAATGCCTCCACCATGTCCTTGTTCGTCGCCACCGGAACGATCTCGAATTCCACCAGATCCGCCCATTCGATGACCCAGCGCTGCAGCAGCGGGACATCATCGGCCTCTACCAGCAGGAAGCAACGGCTCATGTCCGCCGCGATCCAGCTATGGTGCACGACAAGCTCGTCCGGCTTCAGGCGGCCCCGGTCGCGAAAGCGACGGTAGATCTCCTTGCGATCGCAGCCGGTAAAATCCTCGATCACGATGAAAAGCATCTTCCCCCTCGATTGATTTACCGCCCCGGCCGGTCCAGCCGCTCCAGGAACCACTGCGTCAACCGCACCCAGACCTCATCCTTCTCGCCGGAATCCTCCCAGCCATGGTCGAGATTGGGGTTGTCGTTGACTTCGATGACGAAGACGCCGTCGTTGGTTTCCTTGAGGTCGACACCGTAGAGCCCGTCACCGATGCAGCGCGCCGCCTTCACCGCCGTCTCGACGACATGCGCCGGCGTCTCCTTCAGTGTGAAGGTCTTGATGCCGCCCTGATCGGGCTTGCCGTTGGCCTTGTGATTGACGATCTGCCAGTGCTTCTTGGCCATCAGATAGTGAACGGCAAACAATGGTTGGCCGCCGAGCACGCCCACCCGCCAGTCATATTCGGTCGGAATGAATTTCTGCGCGATCAAAAGGTCGGAATCTTCCAGCCATTCCGTGGCGAGCATTTTCAGTTCCCCGAAGGTCTCGCATTTCTTGACGCCGCGCGAGAACGACGAATCCGGGATCTTCAGCACCAGGGGAAAGCCCAGCGTCTGTGCCGCCAGTTCGAGGTCCGAGGCGCCGGCGATCATCACCGTCGGCGGCACCGGCACCTTGTTGTAGGCCATCAGTTCGTTGAGATAGACCTTGTTGGTGCAGCGGATCATCGACAGCGGATCGTCGATGACCGGCATGCCTTCCTGCTGGGCACGGCGGGCGAAGCGATAGGTGTGGTTGGAGATCGAGGTCGTCTCGCGGATGAACAGCGCATCGTAGTTGGCAAGCTTGGCGAGATCCCGCTTGGTGATCGGCTCGATTTCGACACCCATCTTTTCGGCGATCTTGGCCCAATAGCGCAGCGACGAGATCTCCGACGGCGGCAATTCCTCATGCGGATCGACCAGCGTGGCGAAAGTATAGCGCGCCGGCGTGCGGCCCTTGGTGTCGCGCCACTCGCGGTTGGTGTAGGTCTCCAGGCACTGGATGAAGCTCTTTTCTTCGTCCTCGGTCATCCGTGCCAGCGGATGGAAGCCGATCTTGCGGATCGAAGCCCATTCGGCGCTGTCCTTGATGTGGACTTCGAGCGCCGGCGCGCGGAACCAGTCGAACAACAGCTTGGCGAAACGGTCCCAGACCTTGGAAGGGCCGATGCCGAAGAAGATGCAAACCTTGGTCGGAAAGGCGCCGTCGAGATCCTTGCGGCATTTGTTGAGCGCCAGCTCCAGTTCCGGCAAGGCATGCTCGTAGAGCTTGCGTTCCGACAGGTCGATCATCGTCTCGACGGTCGGGATGACCTTGTGGCCACGCGAACCCGCCAGCAGCGAGGCATAGTAGCCACGGCTCTGGTAGGCGTAATTGTTCGACAGGTTGATGACCTTCGGCCGCTGGCCGCGAAACAGCGACGGATGCGCGAGATAATCGCGGTTGGTGATGATCTTGTGGGGTGTCGCCACCTGGTCGAGATCGCTCTGCCTGCCTGTAAGAATAACCCAGGTCATTGTTATCAGCGCTTTCCCAGAGTGATGGCGGCACGCAGTCCGTCGCGGCCGAACTGCGCCATGTTCATGAAGATGCCGTAAGGCACGGGAATGTTGGCGGCATCAAGGATGGTCTCCTGTCTTTCGTCCTCGACCCAGGGATCGTGGATCAGGATATGGTCGCCGTCATCGCCGATCGCCAGCACCCAGTGCGGCACCTTCTTGCCGAACATGATGAAGCCGCTGATCAGCACCAGCACCAGTTTTCCTTCGGCGATCGCGGCGCGTATGTCGTCGATTGTGAACGGACGGTAATTCACCGGGATGCCGTAAAGTTCCGCGCGGCGGCGAAAGTCGACCTGGGCCAGTTCCATCACCCGACGCTTGTCCTCGCTGCGCACCGACTGCAGGAACAGCGCGCCGTAGAAGGAAACATGGATCTCCGTCGCCAGCCCGCTTTCGTACGCCGAGACGGCGAGGCCGAACGGCTCGCAGCCACCGGGTCCCGACATCATGAAGACGGTCGTCGCTTCGCGCCACAGTCGGATTTCCATGACCGGATCCGGCACGAAGCCGCGGTCGAAATTGGCCATCGCCATCATCAGGCAGCATGGGCCGCAGGTGAATTCGCAGGTCTGCGGGTAGAACGGCACGTTGGTGGCGACCGGAATGTCACCGCGCAAGGTCTTTTCATAGCGAAGCGCCGTTTCACCATCCTCATAGTAAGCGAGTTCGCGGCCGATCTTGCGATAGCCGGCGCGCTCGTAGATGTGGATGGCTCGGCTGTTGTCCTCGCGCACCTCGAGACGCAGCATCATGCGGCCATGCTCGAAGGCGGCGTCTTCCGCCGCTTCAAGCAGCATGCGGCCAACGCCCAGCCCGCCGAAGAACGGACCGGTGGCGATCGAGTAGAGACGCGCCACACCGCTTCCCTTGCGAAACAGCACGATCGCATAGCCGGCCACGCGGCCATCGATTTCGGCAACCAGCGTCTCGGCGGTCTCGCGCTCGATGAACAGGCGGAAGGAGCGACGCGAAATTCGGTCGCTTTGGAAAACAGCTTTCTCAATGGCGGCGAGATCATCGACGTCAGACGCGCGGGCCGTGCGGATCTCGGCAGGCATGCGGCTTGAGAAAACCCCGATTGTTGGTGGGAAATGCCCTACTCGAAAACGTTCCGGACATCAGCCGAACCGCTGATGGCCATAAAGCGCTATCGCACCTCGAATAGGGCCGAATTGTGACAGATTCGGCAGCAGCGCGGCGATGCAAAACGCTTTGTACGGGATCACTATTTGTGGATTGGCGTCACCCTTGAAAGCGATGCTGTTCAACTGGCCAAGCCGGTCAGAAGTTGCATGTAGGCGCTCTTTGCCACGACGGCCAATTGCTCGCGCGGCAGCGAGCCGACCACGGCGCAGCCATAGCCCTTGTCCAGCCAGTAGACGGCCTGGGGACCGTCTTGCGCCGATGCGTAGGTTCCCTTGGCACTCTCCGCCGATTCCGCCGTAACGAAGAGCGATATGCGCTCGCCCTTGTCATCCTCGTAGAGCAGCATCGCCGCCTTGCTGTCGCCGGCCGGGAGCAACCGGCCGCCGATCAACTGGAAACCGTTCGCGGTCAGGTCAGGCGCCACCAGTTTCAGCCCTACCCGGTTGGACAGCCAGGTCTGCAAATGATCCTTGTCGCTGGCCGGCACTTCGACCGCATGCCGCTTTTCGGCGGCATAGATGACATGGGCTGCGATTGCCTGTTCGGCCAGCCGATCTTCCGCTGGATTCTCCTGCCCGATGCCGTCGATGCCGGCACGATAGCCGCCAAGCCCACCGACGGCCACAAGCACGGCCGCCGCGGCGGCCAGCCACCAGCGCGAGCGTGACACCGCAGCCTTGACCGGCGTCTCGCCGAGCACGACCTTGCGCAACCGCACTGGCACGGCTTCGTCGAGTACGCCGGCGAAGGTGGCCTGCAATGCCGCCCGATCGGCGGTGAAGCGGGCGCTCCTGGCTTTCATCTCGGGATTGGCGTCGAGCCAGGTATCGTAGGCGGCGCGCTCGTCGCCGGGCAGTTCGCCATCGAGCGCCATGTGGATGTCACGTTCGGAAAAGTCGCGGCGGATCATTTCTCGACGATCCTTATCGCGCGGCGGCGCGCCGTGTCGTCCAGCAACCCGCGCAGTTCTTCACGCCCGCGCGCAATGCGTGACATCAGCGTACCCGCCGGAACGCCCAGAATGTTGGCGGCTTCGGCATAGGAAAACCCTTCGATGGCAACCATCACAAGAGCCGCGCGGCGGTCGGGGCTGATCGCCTGCAACGCGTCGATGATCTCGCGTGACGCAATGCTCTCCACCTGCTCGGCAGGCTGGGCAACCGCCTCACTCGCTTCCAGCGGCAGCATGGCCGCCTCGCCGCGACGGTTCACCTTGCGCATCTGGTCGATGAACAAATGATGCATGATCGTAAACAGCCACCTGCGGGGGCTTTCTCCTGTCTGCCAGTTGTCGAGCCGGACAAGCGCCCGCTCGAGGCAATCCTGAACGAGATCGTCGGCAGCGTCGCGGTCGCGCAAAAGCGAGCGCGCATAACGGCGCAGGCGCGGTATTTCACCAAGGATTGCTGCCTTCTTTTCGTCCATGACCGCTGGTTCTGAGGTCGCCCTTGTTGATCCCGATTGAACGCGCCTTCTCGGCACGGCGCAAGCGGCCAGCGCGAAGCGGTCCGCCGCCCCGGTCACCCAAGCAATGCAATAACGATGCAGGAGCCCGTTTTATTCCCGGCTATCGATCGTTGAAACTCCGGCTTACGTCATATCCGTCTGAAGAAAATCATAGAAGCGCGGAACTCTGTAGCGGACCGCCGGAGCCGGCGACCTGCTTGAGCATTCCTCGCTGCCCGGTTCTTTGCCAAGAACTGCAACGATCACCTAAGCACCGACGAACATCAGTCTTCCCACGCCTCGTCCATAAACGCCTTCATGTCGAAGTTGGGATCGGATAGTCCCAATGCAGCTGCCTGAGCTTGAAGAACGGCAAATCCTCTCGCGCAGCGGCTTGCGGGCGCGGTTGCGCTCGAGCTCGTGCAAAAGCGCGGTCCGCACCGCTTCCGTCTTGCTTGGAGCGTTGGTCTCGCGCTGCAGTTGCGTCGCCAGCGCGTCCATCAAATATTCCATTTTGAATATCCCGACACCCCAGCCGCCTCAACTCCCTTTCGCCGCCCGTGTCAGCAGCCGCTGGTAGAACAGGCCGATGCCGATCAGCACCGCGCCGAGGCCGATGAAGGACAGCGCCCGCAACACGCCTTCCAGCTCCGACATGTCGAAGATGAAGACTTTCAGCACCGCGACCGCAATCAGCGCCGCCGAGGCAACGCGCAGCACCTGCGACTTCAGCCAGACGCCGGCGGTGAGCAATGCCACGCCTATCACCAGCCACAGCGCCGAATAGGTGTAGGTTTCCAATTGGCCGAGACCGCTCCACAGGCCAATGAACTCGCCCTTGAACAGGCGCCTGACGGAGAGCGTGGCGTAGGCGAAGGCAAGCAGCGCCGCCACCAGCGCCAGCATTGCCGAGTACCATTTCGGCCGCTTGCCGCGGGCATAAAGCGCCAATCCGCCGGCGGCGACTGCCGGCAGGAGATAGGCGAGGAACAAAAGGTTGAAGACCGGGATCTGGCCGGTCGATTCGTCGGTGAACAGCGGGTTCAGCACCAAAAAATGCTGGATGACGACGAAGGCGACCGAGACCACGCCGGCCGCCATCGAACCATAGCGCAGCACCGAGCTTGGCGAGCGCCTGTCGATGGCCACCAGGATGGCGCCGGCGCCGATGGCGATCAGCGTGTAGATCGCCTGTTCGGCGAGCGTCGGCGCAGTGCTGTTGATGACGCCGCCATGCATGGCGTGACGAACCAGCATGGCCAGCGTGAGCAGCGCAAACAATGCCGCAGCCGCTTCCATGGCGAGGCGTGGCCGGCCATTGGTGGTGCGGGCAAGCTGCCAGGCAGCGAAGCCGAAGGCCAGCGCCGGTATGCCATAGCCCGGCAGCAGCCAGTTGAAGACGGGCGTCGTGGAGAGGAGTTCGGTGCCGACGATGGTCGGGTCGAAGGCGACGCGGCCGAGCACGGCGATCGCCGCGCCAACCGAAATCCAGCCGAGCACCGGATAGGAGCGCCAGCGCGTGGCCAGCGCCGGCACGATGGCCGCGGCACCCAGCAGGATGGTGGTCCAGCCGGAATCGAAAGCCATATGCAGCATCAAGAGGCCGGCGATGGCCGCGCCGCTCAGGGCAAACGAAACCGCCACGCCGCCCTTGAGCGGCGGTTCCTCGCTGCGTGCGATCCATTCGCCGCCGGCGGCAAAAACCACGACCAGCAGTGCCGCGACGGCGGCGTAGACAAAGTCACGGTCGAGATTGCCGAAGGTGAACCAGAGCGCCAGCAGGATGACCAGCGGCGCGATGACGCCCCATGCGGCCCACGAGGCGGCGCGGACCCATGTCGCGGCGGCGAACCTGCGGGCGGCCCAGAAGCCGGCGCCGATGAACACCAGGCCAAGCACGATGCCGATGCGCAATGTCAGCGCGTTGGACGTGGCCACTGGCAGGCCATTGACGCTCAAGGCACTGCCCGAAAAGTCGGAGGCGATCGAGGTCGGCGGAATGATGCCGAGATAGATCAGCACCGTCGCCAGCCCGGCCGCATGAAGCAGCGGCAGCGCCAGCGGGCGGTAGAGCGCGACGGCCACCATTGCGGCGATCAGCACGGCGCCCGGCAAGGCATCGCCGGCGGCAGCGAAGACCGGGTCGACCGACAGGCCCAGCGCCGAGAACGCGACGAACAGGCCAGGCACGATGGACGGCCAGTCGAAAGCCCTGGCTGGTCCGGCCTCATTGCCACGGCGGCCGAGCCAGACGAGGGCGAGCACGGCCAGCGTGACGGCGTCGATGAACAGGATGGTGGAGAGGTTCGCACCCGGCGCATCGGTCATGTAGAGGATGGTCCAGACACCGGTGCCGAAAAAGGCTGCCGCCATCAGCAATTTCCAGTCGCGCATGCGGGCGATGACGCCGGTGGCGGCAAGCACGATTGAGAGATAGCCGAACAGCGCCCACGGATTGGGGGCCTGCGAGGCGATCAGCATCGGCGTCACCATGGCGCCGATAAGGCCGATGCCGGCCAGCGCCTGGCCATGGACAAGGGCGGCTGCGATCGTTGCCACGCCGATGGCGCCGAGCAACGTGAAGGCGAGTGCGGGGCCGATGAAGCCGTAAATGCCATGCGCGGCATAGACGGTGCCGAACAGGATGAAGGCGCCGGCCGCGGTCAGGATCGCCGGAATATAGGCGCCGGCGGCACCTTGCACCGGCACCTTGAAGCCGGTGCGGCGGATGAACTCGCCGCCGGCGACCAGCACCAGGCCGAGCAGCCCGGCCATGGTCAGTCGCACGCCGGGGCCGAAAATGCCGGCCTCGATGGTGTAGCGGATCAGGAACAGGCCGCCCAGCGCCAGCGCGATGCCGCCGACCCAGACCGCCCAGCGGGTGCCGAGCGCGGTCTCGACATCGGACTGGCGGGCGGCCTTCGCCACTGCGGCCGGCCCCGCAGGTTCCGCTGCCTTCGGCGCCGCCTCGCCTGCCGCCCATGGGCCGGACACGACCTCGCCGGCTGGGGCTTCCGCCTCTGTACCCGGTGCTTGCGTGGTGGCCTCCTCGCTCACCGCTGGCGAGGTGACATCGGCCGTCGCCGCGACGGCGGGAGTCACATCGGCGAGCACGCTGTCGGCCGCGGCCTGTTCGGAGGGCTTGGCCACGGGCGGCACGGCGCCGGAAAGGACAAGGCTGCGCAACGCACCCAGTTCGCGCTCGACCAGGCCGATGCGGCTCTGCTGGCGCGAAATGATGACGAACAAGGCGATGATGGCGACAAGGCCGATCAGGCTTTCAAACATGGCGGTTCCCCCAAACCAGGCCAGCCTTCACTGACGTCCAGTCTCATTGACATTCAAATGCGGCGGCCAAACGGCCGCAAACTCAACGCGCCGCCAGGTTGGCTGCAGGAAAGATCGAGCATGTTTCGGTGCCGAAAGCCAGCAGCTTGCCACCGGCATCCTTCAGCGTCGCTTCCGACACCGCCAGCGTACGGCCTTTGTGGACGACTTTGCCTTCGCAGACCACCTCGCCGGTCTTCGGCGTGATCGGCCGCGTCAAATTCACCTTGAACTCCGCCGTCGTATAGGCCTCGCCTTTTTCGAGCAGCGTCTGCACGGCGCAGGCCAGTGCCGAATCGAGCAGCGTCGCCGCCCAGCCGCCATGCACGCTGCCCAGCGGGTTGAGGTGGCGTTCGTTGGGCACGCCACGGAACACCGCACGGCCTTCCGAAACTTCGGTCAGCGCGAAATTGAGCTGGAAGGAGATCGGCGGCGCCGGATACTTGCCGTCGATGATGCGCTGCAGCAGGTCCAGACCAGTGTATTTCAAGATGTCGGCATGCGGAATGGTGCCGAGGCCGAGCGGCGAGACCCGGCCCGGATACAATTCGACTTCGCTCATGTGATGATTTCTCTGGCGGCCGTTTCTCCGGCGATGGCCTTGCGCGTCGCATGGTGCTTGCGCAGTGCCGCGAGGAAGCCGGTGCGAGCGTCCGGCGGCTCGATGCCGCGCGGCTCATAGACGTGGCGGGTGAAGAAGAAGCCGGTCAGCCGGAAGGCGTCGTCGACCGCCGCCGGATCGGCGCGCAGGCCCGAGCCGCGCTGCAGGAAGGCCGGCAGCGCCAGCATCTTGTCGCGCCATGGCGCACCGGCTTCGCGCGACACCGCACGTCCCGATTTCGGCGAAACATAGGCCAGGTCCTGCCGCGTGCCGGTAGCGGCGCATTGACTGAGATCGAGGCCGAAGCCGAGTTCGTCGAGCACCAGAAGCTCGAAGCGCGCCACCAGTTCGCCGGCGGCGTCGGCATCGTCGAGGTGGACGATCATCACGGCAAGCGTTTCGTAGAGACCTTCATGCGCGTCGCGCTCGGGCAACAGGCGCAGATGCGCGGCCATGGTCTGCAGCCCATAGACGGCCACCGCGCTGTCCATCAGCCGGGCGGCGTTCATCTCGATCGCCTCGGCCTGGAACGTGCCGAGATGCTCGTCAAGGCGCGCCCGCCACAACAGGTCGACGCGATTGCCGGGCTGGAGGACGGGCTGCTGCTTGCGCGAACGACCGCCACGGACGAGGCCGAGATGGCGGCCATGCGCGCGTGTCATCACCTCGAGAATGGCGCTGGTTTCGCCATGCTTGCGGGTGCCGAGAATGATTCCCTCGTCGCGCCATTCCATTTCCAGAGCTTTTCACCGGTTGGATGGCGAAATCAAGGTATGGGTTTTTGGCACCTGACAGACCGGCACCGTGACAGTGCATAAAAAAAACCGCCCGCAGCATATGCTGCGGGCGGCCTGGTAAGGTCAGTCGATCCGTTAGAACGAGCGCTGGAAGCGGAGAATGCCGCCGAGGCTGCTCTTCTTGTTGGCCTTGGTCCAGTTGTTGAAGTCGGGGTCGCCGAACTTTCCAGCATTGAGGTAGTCGACTTCAGCCGTGACCGTAAAGCCGGGCACAACGGTATAGGCAATGTTAGCGGCGATGCCGAGGTTCTTCCAGTCGTCATAAGAGACCTGGGCGTTGAACGCGGTCTTGTCGTTGAACTTGTAGGTGCCGCCGCCCCAGACTGCCCAGTTGCCGCCCCACTGCTTGTAGAAGCCGCGACCTTTGGCATTGAGGGCGTTGGTCGGATCTTTGAGGTTGTTGTCCGAGCCGTAACCGCCCATGACGAACAGCGACAGTTCCTTGCTGACAATCACGTCCAAACGAACCTTGCCGGCCACTTCCTCGTAGTTGCTGTCATAGGCGACAACGCCCGTGATCGCACCCCAGTCGCCCTTGTACTTCAAGCCGCCGACGACATGCGGAACATAGCTGTCGATGGTGCCGACGCTGCCAGCGCCTTCTTCGAGCGAGACCACCCCCGTGAGGCCGTTGCCTCCGTCGAAGTAGTACTGAACGACGTTGCTCTCCTGCCCGCCATACGGAACCAGCGTATCCTGGATGACGTTGCCGGCATAGCCGGTGAACGTATCGAAAGCCGTATCGTCCTTGCCGACGCGCAGGCCGCCGAGCTGAATCCAAGCGAAACGCAGCGAGAGAGACTTGTTACGGCCTTGCCAGTCGTCTCTGCTCGCATTGGTCGCAGCTTGATTGCTAAAGTCGCCGCTGCTGTTGCCGTAGTTGAAGCGGGTCTCGGTGTAGGTCTTCAAGGTGCCGAGCTCGGTTTCCTGGCCAGTCCAGGTCTTCAGCGTGAAGCGGGTGTTCTTGTAGTAAGTCGAGTGCGTGTCGCCTGCGTTCCGGTGGTCCGGAACATGGTTGACACCATCGAACGAGCCGGCATCGCCGGCGCCGATGTCATAACGGACATAGCCGCCGATGCGCAGGCAGGTCTCGGTGCCCGGGATGTAGAAGTAGCCGGCGCCGTAGACGTCGCAGATCTTGACGTATTCGGCCGGTTCCGGTTCGGCGACGACGACAGCGTCGGCGGCGCGCGCGCCGGACACCGCGATCAGTGCCGCGGCTGAGCCGAGAAGGAGGCTCTTGATGTTCATTTTCTGACCTCTCCAGTCATAGTTTCAAAAATGGCTTCAGATTTGTGGCCGGCGGCAATGTTTTCCGCCTCACCCCCACAACGAAAAAGGCTCGCACCGCTCGCCCTTTTCAGCGGCGAACATACCCATCGATCATCTGGCTTCAATGACGATTCCAGAAATAACGGCGATTCCGTGAACAGATTAATGCCGTGTTGCACAAATAACACTTATCGACATGGCGAATGGCACAATCGGCACAGCGTCATATATTCAATATATACTCAAATAATTTCCCGGCTAACTATACTTCCACGCATCACATTTCTATTATGGTAGGAAAAATGCGGAATATTTACCTTGTTTTCCCCGAAAACGGCCTGATTCTTGCCGCCACCCTCATCTCCAGATGACGCGCGTTCGATTGATCATGCTCTGTCGTCTCGACGAGGCATCGACGGCGCCAGCCGGGCTGGCGGGCATTTTGCGACGGCGATCGAAACTCCCCAAAGCGCTGTCGCGTTATTGATTGTGACAGCAGCCAACCGTTGAAGACGATTCCTCCGTGACGCCCCTCACCCTTCTTGCCGCCATCGCCATCGCCTTGTCCCTCGCCATGGCGGGCATCGGCGGTCTCGTCTGCAAGAATGTGAGCTGGTCGCGCGTCCATTGAGACGCAACGTCCCTGGGCGACAAGTAGGGGCTCGGGTCTTTCAATCGACCTCGGCGATACAGGCGATGTGGCCGCCATCGCCGATCAGGCGGATCGGCACGCCATAGGTCCGGGACAGCATCGCTTCGGTCAGGATGTCCCTGGTCGCGCCGAGCGACGGCGGGTAGTTTGGCGACAGGATCAGGGTCTGGTCGGCGAGACCGAATGCATGGTCCGGCGCATGGGTGGTGAAGATGACGGCAAGGCCGGCTTTCGCCAGGCGCCGCGTCAGCGACAGGAAGCGGGCCTGATTGGCGAAATCGAGATGCGCGGTCGGCTCGTCGAGGATCATCAGCTTCGGCGCCTGGACCAGCACGCGCGCGATCTGCACGAGTTGCCGCTCGCCGCCGCTGATCTCGGTGTAGGCGGCATCGGCAAGATGCGCGATGCCGAGCGTGTGCAAGGCGTCGCGGACAAGTCCGGCAACCTCGCGTCCGGGCGTGTCGAACCAGCCGAGATGCGGCGCCCGCCCCATCTCGACGACGGTGCGGACGCTGAAGGCAAATACCGTTTCGTAGCTCTGCGGCACCAGCGCCAGCCGCTTGGCGACCTCGGCGCGCGGCAGTGTTGCGATCGGCTCGCCATCGAGCCGCACGGTTCCGGAGCTGGTCGGCGCCAGACCCGCCAGGCAGCGGAGCAGCGTCGACTTGCCGACACCGTTGGGGCCGAGCACGCAGATAATCTCGCCGGGCGAAACGCCGAAGGAAAGATTTTGGAAGGTCGGGCTGCTCTTGCCGGGATAGCTGAAAGCGATCCGCTCGGCGGCCAGGATCACGCCCATCCCAGTCCACCGCGGCCGAGCAGGAGGATGAACACCGGCGCTCCCACCAAGGCAGTGAGAATGCCCAGCGGAACCTCGGCCGCCGTCATGATTCGGGCGAGATCGTCTATGCCCAGGAGATAGCAGGCGCCGAGCGACAGCGTGGCCGGCAGCAACCGGCGAAAATCCGGGCCGACGAGGATGCGGGCAAAGTGCGGGATGACAAGCCCGACCCAGCCAATGATGCCGCTGATCGACACCGTCGAGGCGGCAATCAGCGTCGACAACACGATGACGACGATGCGCAGCCGGTCGGCATCGACGCCGAGGATGCGCGCCTGCTCGTCGCCCATGGCAAGAATGTTGATGCGCCAGCGCAGGCTGAGCAGCGCAAGGGCTGACGGGACCGCCACGATGAGCACCGCAACCATATCGGCCATCGACACCGATGACAGCGAGCCCAGCAGCCAGAACTCGATGACCGGCAGCTTCGAGTTGGGGTCGGCGACATATTTGAGCAGCGACAGCAGCGCCGAGAACAGTGAGCCGACGATGATGCCGCCCAGCACCAGCACGATGGTCGAGTTCAGCCGGTAGAGCCGGCTCATGCCGAGACAGAACGCCACCGCAACCAACCCGAAGATGAAAGCCGAGAGCTGCGTGGCGTAGCGTTGGCCGAACAGGAGAATGGCGATGGCGGCGCCGAAACCTGCGCCCGCCGAGACGCCAAGCGTGAACGGCGACACCAGCGGATTGCGAAAGACGCCCTGGTAGCAGGCGCCTGACATCGCCAGCCCGCCGCCGACGACCATGGCGGCCAGGATGCGCGGCAGCCGGACATCGAAAACCACGGACTCGACGACCGCCGGCCAATCGGCCGTGATCGGGACTATCTGCGCCGCAATCACCTTGATGACCGTCAGCGGCGGCACCGGGAAGCGGCCGATGAGAAACGACAGCAGGAACAAAAGCACCGGCAGCACGATCAGGACGACCGTCATCAAACGGCTCGCAGGCGCCCGCTCAGCCATCTCGGTGGTGCTCATGCCCTAGTTCGGACCGGTGTAAGCCTGGCCATAGAATTGCTGGTAGTAGGCGTCGACTTCCTTCTGCATGTCGATATCGGCGAAGCGGTCGGGATAGAGTTTTTTCGCCATCCACAATTCGCCGAGCGCAAAAGCCTCGGGCAGCGGATAGCCCCACGGTTTGACGTATTCCGGGGTGATGTAGATCTGGTCCTTGGTCACCGCGTCGATATGCTGCCAAGCTGCACCGTTGCGGATTTCGTCGGCCACCGGCGCGTAGCGATCCTGCACGAAGATGACCTGCGGATTCCAGGCCAGCACCTGCTCCATCGACACCTTGGTTGCGCCGCGCACGCCGGCGGCGACGTTGACGCCACCCGAGCGTTTCATGATGACGCCGGTATATTTGCCGGAACCGTACGTGCCCATGTCGGCATTGGCCATATAGAGGCGCACCCTGTCTGCATCGCCGATCGCTCCGACACGCTCCTCGACCATCTTGCGCTTGGCGAAGGCATAGTCGATCAGCTTGTCGGCGCGTGCGCTTTCGCCAACGATCTCACCGATCAGTTTGACGCCATTCTTCAGGCCTTCGGAATAGGCATAGTCGTCGTCGGCGAAGGTCGGGTTGAGCTTCGGCGCCTCGACCCCCTCGCCCTTCGACAGCGAAATGGCGACCACGGCCAGTCCCGCCTTCGAAAGCTGGTCGATCATCGCCGGCGGCGCATAGTTGGTGACGAAGACAACATCGGGCTTGAGGCTCAGCACTTCCTCGACATTGACGGTGGAAAGGTCCCCCGGCATCGGCAGGCCCTTGAGCCGCGGCGCGTATTTGTCGATACCGGGAATGAGGCTCGGCCATTTTTGCAGCACGCCGACGATCCTGTCGGCGGCGCCGAGCTCGACCAGAAGATCAAGCGTCTGGTGCTGCAGCACGACGATCCGTTCGACCTTGTCGGGAACAGTGACGCTGCGGTTGAGCTGGTCGGTGACGGTGCGCGAGAACGCTGTCGCGGCCGATAGCGGCCAGAACGCCAGGGCCAGACACAACGCCATGACCATTCTGCGGTGAAAAGACATCAGACCTCCCGGATTCCTGGAAACGCGCAAGACCCGCGCCATCGATATATTTTTACGCATATAACGTTGGGTGGCGCTCGGCAATGCGACGTGGCCGACGGAAAAAACCGACAGCGATGTTTTCGAGTTGGGTCGGGATCAGGCCTGTTGCGGCAAGGCGACCGGCGTGAAGCCGAACTGCCGCAACAGAAGCTGGCCAGCGGCGGACATCACGAACAGCGCAAAGGACAAGGCCTCCGCGCGGCAATTCTCGATCGCCGCGAGGCCATATTCCGGCATGACATTCACCACCTGCGGAATGTCGACGATCTCGACATCAGGCAGTTCGGCGACGAGCCCCATCAGTCCGGTGAGATAGCCGAGAAAGACATCGATCGATCCGTCCGCCAACCCATTGGCAACCGGATCATAGGGCCTGGGCGTTGGCGCCGTCTCGGAGGCGCCGACCAGCTTCATCGCCTTGGCGTCGAGAACGTCGAACGCGCCCGGCACGACCTGTTCGACGCGGCGAAAGATCGCCCAGGCATAGTCGCCGGACGGATCCTTGAGCGGCGTCGATGTGCCGATCCTGATCGCGGGATCAAGCAGCCGGTCGACGAAATTGCCTGATGTCATATTTGCGGCGCGACGAGCCACTGCCGCCATGGTGTTGCGCGCAAAGACCACCGGCGGACCGGACAGGCCAAGCTCGGCAAGCCGCGCCGGATGATCGATGCTGGCGGACAGGAACAGGTCGGGCCGATCGCCCTGTTCGATGCGTTCGCGCAGCAGGCCGGCGGGGCCATGGCGGGTTTCCACCGCAACGCCCGTCATCTCGGAAAACGCCGAGACCAGCGCCGGCAGCACATGACGCAAGCTGCCCGCGGCATAGATCTCGATCGCGGGCGAATCGGACGGGGTCGCCATGGCTGTCATCTCAGCAAGAGTTCAAACCCGATCATCCGAGGCCACATCACGTCGTCCGCGCGTGGTCGGCAAGCACTGATCGATCCTAACGGGGAAACTCCAGCCCCATCTCGCGGTACCGCTCGGGATCGTCACCCCAGTTCTCGCGCACCTTGACGAACAGGAACAGGTGCACCTTCTGTTCGAGGATGCCTGCTATCTCCATGCGCGCCGCCTGGCCGATGGCGCGGATGGTCTCGCCCTTGTGGCCGAGCACGATCTTCTTCTGGCTGTCGCGCTCGACAAAGATGGTCTGGTCGATGCGCACCGAGCCGTCCGGCTTTTCTTCCCATTTCTCGGTCTCGATATGGGAGGAATAGGGCAGTTCCTGATGCAGCCTTAGATAGAGTTTTTCGCGGGTGATCTCGGCCGCGAGCTGGCGCATCGGCAGGTCTGAGATCTGGTCTTCCGGATAATACCAGGGACCAGCCGGCAAGGCTTCGGCGAGATAATCGAGCAGGTCCTTGCAGCCGGAACCGGTCAGCGCCGAGATCATGAAGGTGCGCTTGAACGGCACCTTTTCGTTCGCCGCCGCGGCCAAAGCCAGCAGCGCCTCGTGCTTGACCCGGTCGACCTTGTTGAGGATCAGCACCATCGGCTGGCGCACATCCTTCAGCCGTTCGAGGATGGCATCGGCATCGCCCCTGATGCCGCGCTCGGCGTCGATCAAAAGCAGCACGATATCGGCGTCCTTGGCGCCGCCCCAGGCGGTGGTCACCATCGCCGTGTCGAGCCGCCGCTTGGGCTTGAAGATGCCGGGCGTGTCGACAAAGACGATCTGCGCATTGTCATGGGTGGCAATGCCGCGCACGATTGCGCGCGTCGTCTGCACCTTGTGGGTGACGATCGACACCTTGGCGCCGACCAGCTGGTTGACCAGTGTCGACTTGCCCGCATTGGGCGCCCCGATCAGCGCGACGAAGCCGGAATGCGTGGCGGCAGCTTCGGCTGCCGGCTCTTCGGTGGCGGTCATGCCGCGCTCCCTTCATTAGAGCGGTTCATCGTTTCACGGAAACGCAGAACCGCTCCATCTCTTTGTTTCGACGCAATTCCGGACGGAAAACCGTTCCACACTTTTCCTGGAATTGCTCTAGAGCGCCGCGCCTCCTCTTGGACGCGCAAAGGACGCTCTGGAACTTTGAAACTACGCATCGTGCTTTCCAAAAATCGGCTCCGATTTTTGGGCCGATGCGGTGGCCCAGACGCCTTCGCGCAAAAGAAATGCCGAAGCCGCCGCCTCTTCCGCGGTCCTGCGGGAGCCGCCGGTTCCGATAGAAGGCGCAAAGCCGCTGACTTGCAAGGATACAGTGAAGACCGGCTGGTGGTCGGGTCCCTCACGTTTTTCGATGACATATTCGGGGCGCGCGTCGCTGGTCTTGGCAATCCATTCCTGCAAATCGGATTTCGGATTGAGTGGCTTTGCCACGACCGTGCGCGAGCGCGGCTCCCAGTAACGCAGGACGAACCGCCGCGCGGCGTCGATGCCACCGTCAACGTAAACCGCTGCGATCAGCGCTTCGACCGCATCCGCCAGATAGTTTCCGCCCGAGCCACGCGACCGCGTCTTCAAGGCAGCGTCGGCCCGAACCAGATCCTCCAGCTGCATTTCGATGCCGATCTCGGAGCATGTTTTGGCATCGACCAGCGCATTGAAGCGGGGCGCGATTTCACCTTCCGGCGCGTCGGGGAACTTTGCGAAAAGCATGTCGGCGACGACAAGGCCAAGCACGCGGTCGCCAAGGAATTCGAGACGCTGATTGTTGCTGGCCGCCTTGACCGCGCTGGAATGAGTCAACGCGGTCTCAAGCAAGCGGATATCCTTGAAGACATGGCCGGTCTTGGCCTTCACCAAACCGGCCAGTGTTTCGCCTGTCGGGCGCTTCAAAGCCATCAATTGACGAAATGGAAGAGGCGCGAAGCGCGCATCAGCGACGGCCATTTCCAGATTTCGAGCGGGCTCGCCTTGCCGGCGATCGAGAAGAAAACAAGATTGGCGCGGCCAACCAGATTTTCCGCGGGAACGTAGCCGACGGTGAAGCGGCTGTCGGCGGAATTGTCCCTGTTGTCGCCCATCATGAAATAATGACCGGGCGGCACGTTGAATTCCTTGGTGTTGTCGCCGATCGAGTTCGGATTCAAGTCGAGCGTGTCGTAGCTGACGCCGTTGGGCAAGGTCTCCCTATAGACATCGATAGGGCGCGATTCCTCGGTGATGTCGGGATTGTCGATCTGGCCGGTTTTCACGCGCGGCACGCCGACGTCGTTGATGAACAGCTGGCCGTCCTTGACCTGGATCTTGTCGCCCGGCAGGCCGACCACGCGCTTGATGTAGTCGACAGACGGATCAGGCGGGAACTTGAACACCACCACGTCGCCGCGCTTCGGCTCGGAGCCCCAGATGCGGCCCGAAAATATGTCGGGGCCGAAAGGCAGCGAGTAGCGGGAATAGCCGTAGGACCATTTGGTGACGAACAGATAGTCGCCTTCCAGAAGCGTCGGCCGCATCGATCCCGACGGGATCGAAAAGGGTTGGAACAACAGCGTGCGGATGACCAGGGCGAGCAAAAGCGCCTGGACGATGACGCTGACGGTCTCGCCAAGGCCGCCGGATTTCTTCTCAGATTTTTCAGCCACGCTCAT